>OY968772.1:0-2668118 GCA_963695275.1 uncultured Solirubrobacterales bacterium | reverse complement strand
CCCTTTTCGATCAGCGACGTCGCATCGAATTCAACGTTTAACTTACCGAAGGTGACATACAGAGTGTTGCTCGGCCTGTCGACCGTAACGCCCCCGGGCTGATGCGACGACGGAATTTCGATGAAGTTGCTCGCTTCGATTTCACCAAGACCGTTGGCTGGGAACTTGAAGACTTTGAAGGACCTATTCACTATAAACACGTCATCGGCACTGTCGACTGCCAGACGTGCTGGACCCTCGGTGGCTTCGGTCATCTCGATCTGAGCGAGCTGCATCCCGTTGGGGCTGAATTTGGTGATCGTGCCGAAATCCGTAACGCCGTCGCCGTTGATGGGCGAGGCGACGTAGACGTTCCCCTGGCCGTCGACCGTCACCGCTTCTGGGCTGCCGAGGTTGGGCACGGCTGTCAGCGTTTCCGCCAGTTCATACTGTTCGGTGGCGGGATTGAGTTCGTACTTCTTGACATTTTCGCCGGCGACACCTTTGCCATCGCGGTCCGGCACATACAGCGCCCCCTTGCTGGGGCTGAGCGGTGCGTTGTCGACGGCGGGGATTGCGTAGTTGACTTCGAATTCGATGCCGGGGTCGATCTTGTAGGGGGCGGCGACGCCGGCGGGCACGCCCCCTTCGGAATTCATGATGTAGATGACGTTGTCGACCTGGTCGAACGTCCTCTTGCCGCTGGGCACGAAGATGTTGCCGCTGGTTTCGTCGACGGCGACGCTCAGCGGGACCACGAAGGAGGTGCCGATGCCCGAGCCGGTGATCGGCGGGAAGGGAGTGGTGTGCAACGGCACGGCCTGGGCAGGAGCGACGAAGGAGAGGAAAAGGAGTGCCATCGCGATGAGGGAGCCGCCGAGATGGCGACCGAGGATGGCGTCTTTGCGGTGCTTGGTCTCGTTGCGGCGAGTTTTCATTTCCTTGGCCCGATCAGGTTCGTGTGGTTGACGTTTGCCGGCATCTAGCCCCGACTCCTGCCCTTGCCGCCCTTCCCCTTCGGGCACTTCACCGCCAGCTTCGGCGTGGAGTCGGCGGTCTTGCCGTTCTGAGCGTCGAAGAGGGCGGTGGCCCTGTTGGTGGAGGTGCAGAGGTTGGTGCTGTTTTCCAGCAAGCCCTTCTTGCCGCCCTGCATCTCCAAGACGAACTTGGAGACCGGGGCGTCGGGGACCGCTTCGAAGGTGTTGCGGATGCCGCCTTTGACCGAGTCGATGCGGCCGACCAAGACGACGTGGATCTGGCCGTTTAGGTCGGCGACCAGGTCGGGCAGCGGGTGGCTGGAGGAGCGCAGGTAGACCGGGCCTGAGAGCGGTGCGTCGAGCAGCGGCGTGATCGCCGTGGCCTTGCCGTAGACGCTCCCGGGCGGGCAGGCGTTGACGGCGAATTGCACCCTGGTGCAGATCGTCTTGATGTGGGACTGGTCGAGGAACTCGGAGTGCGGCAGGGCGACCGAGGCCTTGGCGATGTTGGCGTAGGGGGGTTTGGGGTAGGTGAGGACCGCTTTTAAGGCCGGGTTGTCGCCGCGCTTGGTGCCGCCTTTGAGGCTGAGGGCGAGCTTGGGCTTGAAGGCAAGCGCCGAGCAGCCGCCGACCTGGAAGGGGCTCTTCAGCGGGGCGAGGCTCCCGGAGGGGCTGGTGGCCGAGCCGATCAGCGCCATCGGGTCGCAGCTGGTCGGGTTGAGGGTGAAGTTGGGACGGTCCATGCGCAGGGCGATCGAGCGCACGTCGAGCGGGATCCCCGCCAGGATCTGGGGGATCGGGTCTGAGACCGCGCGGATGCGGGCGGTTTCGGGGTCGACCTGCAGGGCGGTGCGGACGACCACGGTGCCGAGGTCATAGGGGCCGGCGGTGGCCGGGGTGATGATCGCCAGGCTCAGTGGGGCGCCTTTGTAGGGGCCTGAGAGGTAGGCCCGCCCGGAGGTGTAGTAGGGGGTCGGGCCGGCGCCGGCGCCGACCACCACCGAGCCGACTTCAGAGGCGGCCGGGCAGGAGGGGCTCTGCTTCTCCTGGCTGCCGCTCTTGGTCGCGGCGGCGGCCAGGGCCGCCTCGGGGCAGTAGGCGATCCCGGCCAGCTTGCCGGTCAGGCCCGGGGGCAGGGTGGTGTCGATCGCGGCGATCGGGGCGGTGCCGTCTTCGCGGGCGAGTTTGAGGACCAGCGGCGAGTAGGCGCCGGCCTGGGGGGAGATCGTCCCGGCGTTGAAGGATGGGGTGTTGACCGCGGCGCCCGCGGAGCTCGGGCAGGCGCCGGGGGCGGGAGTGGCGGTGGTCTGGAAGGAGTCAGACGGGGTCGCGTCGGCGCCTTCTGGGGAGGACCAGGGGGTCAGGGTCGAGCTGATCGTCTTGGTGCCGCAGGTGAGCGGCGTGCGCAGGGCCGCCCCGGCGCCGCCGAAGAAGTGCAGCTTGAAGTGTTCGAAGGGCAACTGCGGGTTGTCGGCGAAGGTGGTGGTCAACTTTCCCGTCACCGGGTCGGGCGTCACCTTGCCGGCGAGCTTGACGAGGATCCCGTGGGCGGGGTCTTCGATCACCAGGTAGATCGCCAGCAGCGAGCCGAAGGGGTTGTCGTGGGGGCTGGCGATGTAGACGGAGCCGGGGATCGGTTCGGCGAGGACATGGCCTTCGGCGTCGTGCTGGATCTTTTCTTCGGCGTCGTATTGGGCGAGGAGCGAACTTTCGATCTCCGCCGTGCCGATCTTGGCGGCGCTGGGGCAGCTCACGGGGGCGCCGTTGGCGAGGCCGGTGGCGGCGTCGATGCCGACCTGGGCGGGCGTGCAGCCGGCGAGGCCGTTGGCGCTTGAGGGGTTGACGACCAGGCCCTCGGGCAGGGTCACGGTGGCCGCCTTCAGGTGGGCGCTGGCGGCGGTTTTGAGGCTTTCGCTCTGGGGGATCCGCAGATCGACGTCGAGGCCGGAGGGGCTGTCGGCGAGGTTGGTGGTCGGCTGCGCGGAGAGGCTCGGTTTGAAGGGCACCGCGTTGCAGCCCGAGACCCCGGTCTCGCCGCCTTCGAGGTCGGTGAAGGGGGCGCTGCGGGTGTGCCAATTGGCGGGTGCGGCCCAGCTGCGGGCTTCGGCCGCGACCGCGATCGAGTCAGTGCAGGAGGTCGGAGTGGTGAGCAGCGGCGCGTCCTGGGGCGCGACGGGGCAGGTCGCCGTCGGGCCGCACTGCCCCCTTTTGTGGTCGTGGCTGGGGCTCGAGGGATCGCCCCAGAGCTGCACCTGGGCCCCCATCAGCGGGTGCAGGCCGACGGCGAGGATGTCGTTGGTGAAGGCGGCCAGGCGGTAGTCGCCGGGGCGCAGGCCGCCGAGGATGTGGATGAAGATGCCGGCGTTGCCGGCATCGAAGCCAAAGGAGACGGGCGAGCCCGGCGGCGGCACCAGGTTGTAGATGGGGTCGGGGAAGAAGAGTGGCTCACCGAGGGCGCCGATGGTCGGGTTGGCGGTGCCGACCTGGGAGGCGTCGGGGCAGGTGTAGCTCTCGAATTGGGCCTCGGTGCAGCGCACCGGCGCCGCCGAGGGATTGACCACGAGGCCCGGGGGCAGGTAGGTGCGGATGTCGCGGGTGCCGCCGCCGGAGCCGAAGATGCCGACGTTTCCAAGTCCGTAATTTCCCGGCACGCTGGAGAAGTTGAGGCCCACGGTGAGCCAGTTGGGGTGCCCGGCGGCGGTGGTCGCCGGGGAGCCGTCGGCTTCGACCAGCGAGGCGTCGAGACCGGCGGCGCCGGGGAGGAAGTCATAGGGGGCCTCTTCGGAGCCGATCGGAGTCGTTACCCGGGTGGTGACCGGGGAGGAGCCGCCGCCGGAGACGGTCGCTTCGTTGATCAGGGTCGAGGGATCTTCGAGCCCGGGAGCCACCGCGACCCCGAAGCGCCGCGAGTAGTCTTCGCCCGGATAGATCGTTTCAGAGAAGGTGCAGGTGACCGTCTGCCCCGCGGCCGAGCAACCTGGATCCAATTCGGTGGGAGTGAGGCCGGCGGGCAGGGTGTCGGTGATCGTGATCGGGGCGGCGGCGGCAGCCTCGCCGACGTTGGTCGCGGCGACCAGGAACATCGGGCCGCGGCCGGTGTCCCCGGTGACGCCGGGGGCGAAGTTGGTCGGCATCGGCACCAGGGTCATTTTCCAGGCGGGAGCGGCCGGAGCGGCTCCCGCCGCGCCCGCCGTGGCGCCCAGCAGGGCGAGCGCGGTCAGTAGGGCGAGGGCGAGGAAGCGACTCACTGGAGCATGGGTTCGATGGGCGCTCACTTGCCGCCTCCTTGGCCGCCGCCGGCTCGCTGCTTGGCGTGGCCCTTGTGATCGGGTTTTTTCTTGTTCTGCTTGACGCACTTGCCGCGCTTGGAGACCTTCCCCTTCGGGCAGCGCTTGAGCGGTGGGTTCCCGGGGCCCGAGAAGCTGGCCGAGCCCGCCGACTGGCCGCCCGAGGGAGCGGTGGGGACACCGCGGCAGGCGCTCCCTTCACACGGCGTGGGTGGCGGCGGCTGGTTTTGGGAGGCGAGGCCGCCGCCGACGCGGGCATCGTAGACGTCCACCAGCTGGTCGCGGTCGGAGGGGACGAGCTGTTCGCGGGTGAAGATGAAGACGTCTTTGCCCGAGGCGGAGGCGTCGGCGAAGAAGGTCGGCGCCGAGCCGGTGCCGCTGGAGATCAGGTAGAGGCAGCCGTGGTTTTTGGGGTAATAGGCGCTGCTGGCTTCATTGCAGCTGCCCGCTCCCGGCGCCTCCCACTCATAGACGTCCTGGCAGGCGGGGTAGTCGACGCTGCTGGGGCCGGCGTTGGGGCAGCTCTGATCGCCGTTGGTGTCGGCGCCGACCAGCTTCAGGCGGGTCTCGAAGAAGACCCGCGAGCCGTCCTCAGAGACGAAGCGGGTGAGCACGCCGCGGCCCTGGTTGCCGAGGCCCGCCGGGACGATGCTGCGCACCCTGGCGCTGCTCCCGGGCGTCCCGCTCATGTTGCAGGTGATGCAGGTCGGGGTGGGATCGCCGAAGCGGTAGCGGTAGAACCCTTCGCAGTCGGAGTTGGTGTTGCCGCAGTCGATCTGGCCGCTGGTCGAGCGGAACACGATCACCTGGCCGTCGGCGGAGACGCGGGCGCTTCGTTCGCCCTTGTCGGCGCCGATCAGGTTCGGGTTGGGCTGCCAGTTGGGTGCGTCTATTCCTGCCGCTTCAGGATTTCCCGCTTCGAGCCTGGCGACGAAAGTCGCGGAGCCCCCGTGCCAGACGTAGAGGCTGCAGACGCCGTTATAGGTGAAGTTCCCGCCCACGTGCTGGCAATTGCCCGCTTTGGCCGGGCCGGGCCCGTCGAGGTCGCCGTTGGCGATGAAGTAGACGTAGGAGCCGTCCGCGGCCGCTCCCAGCACGCCCTTGACGTCGGCGCCGTTGGGGTCGTCGGGATCGACGGTGAGGTCGCTGAGATCGCCGCTGGCACTGTCGTAGGCGTAGAGGTCCTGGCCCTGGCTCGGGGTCTCGCAATTGTTGACCGCGGTCGAGTGGGCGGTGGAGTCGTCGGTCAACTTCTCACAAGAGGTGAAGAAGGCGGTCGAGCCGTCGGTGGCCGCGTCCATGAAGATCGCCGGCTTGGCCCCGTTGGGATCGGGCGTCGAGCTCTGGGAGGCCGAGACCTGGACCGTTTCCGGGCTTTCGGTGGTGAGGCCCTGGCGCAGGTAGAGCTGGCCGATGCCGGCGGTGGTGAAGAAGGCCTTGTCGCCGTCGGCGGAGATCGCGTGCAGGTCCTGGAGGAAGAAGCCGCCAGCCCAAGCCTCCGTTATAGGAGCCGCCGCCATCGAGGCCGTTGATGTGCTCGCCGTGTTCTGCGATCCCTAGCCACCAATCGTAGGGGCCGAAGAAGGAGCCGCCGGGCGGCGTGGTGCCGTTGGGCAGGACGCCGACCAGGCTCATTTCTTCGCTGTCGCGATCGTAGAGGTAGGGGTTGTTCTCGCCGGCGGCGGCGTTGCCCGTCAGGGCGGGGCCGGCGACGTCGAAGAAGAACTTGGAATCATCCGTCGAGGCGGCGGCGAAGCCGTAGCCCGCGCCGTCGAAGTAGGGGGTGAGTTGCTGCACTTCGTGGCTGGCGCTGGAGCGCAGCAGCAGGCTCCCGTCGGTTTCGCCGATCTGGTTGCTGCCCCGCAGCTTTGCGACCGACGACCGAGTAGGCGAGGTCGGGGGTCCAGCCGTAGATCGCGACCTGGTCGCCGAAGCCCGGCGAGGGCAAAAAGCCCTGGGTCGACCAGTCGGTGGCACCGCGGCGGGAGAGCATCGGCGGGAAGTCCTGGGCGCCTTCGCCGCCGGGGATGCCGCCCTGGGTCTGGCTGGTGATGCCGTCGCCCGCGAGTGCGGCCTGGGTCTTGAAGATGTCGCCGCCGACGTCGCCGCCGTTCTTGCCGATCGGCGTCGCCTGCTCGAAGGCGCGGCAGTCGGGCAGCTTCGCCGAGGGCCGGTCGGTGCGGAAGGCGTCGTTCGGGCAGGCGCCGAAGTTGGGCGCGACGTCGAAGGTCGTGAAGGTGTTTTCGGGACCCACCGAGGTGCCGTCGGGGTTGGTGAAGACGACCCGGTAGTGGTAGGTCGTGTCCCGGGCCAGGCCTTGGAGCTGCTCGGAGACCAGCGGGTAGGGCACGCAGTGACTAACCTGTTCTTCCTGTAAAGCCGCAAATAACCCGCGTGGCGTTGACCGACCCCGCGCTCGCGTCGGGCACCGGCACGCTTTCACAAGACCCCGAGCCGCAGGGCTCGGTGCCGTACTCGAAGTGGTAGGTGGTGGCTTTGCCGTGGGGGTTGACCCGCGCCCGCAGCGTCGCCGTGGTTTCGCCCAGCGGATTGACGAACGTGCCTCCGATCGTCGGGCCCAGCGTGGTGAAGCTCAGGTCTTCCCCGTTTTCGGCAGCCGAGGCCGCCGCTGCCGACGACGCGGAAGTGGTAGGTGGCGCCGACCGCGAGGCCGCTGAGCGTGGCGCTGACGGTGTGGGGGTTGAAGTCGGCCGGGATCGCGCTGGCTTCGGGGCTGCAGGGGACGGTGGTGCCGTAGGCCGTGGTCGGGCCGTATTCGAATTTGCATTCGCTCATCGGCGCCCCTTCGGGGTGCACGATGCCGTTCAGGGTGGCGGCGGTCGCGCTGATCCCCGTGGCCGCGGTGGTTTTGACGATCGGTTCGGTGTCGACAAATTTCTGGTCAGCCCGGCTGGTCCCGTTGGCGTTGGTGGCGCTGAGGCTGTAGGAGTAGCGGTGATTGGGGCTGAGGCCGGTAAGTACAGCGCTGACCGCGTGCGGTGAGTTGTCGGCCGGCAGCGCGCCTTCGCAGGGCAGATCGCCTTTGCTGGTCGTGAACTTGCATTCCGTGACCGCGAGGCCGTGGGGGTTGATGAGGCCGTTCAGGGTGACCTTGGTCGCCCCCACTTCCGTGGGGGCGGTGGTGCCGACGTCGGCCAGCGTCGGTCCGTCGAGCGTGAGGACGGGAAGATCCCCCTCCTCAAACGGACGCTGAGAGTAGATCAGCCCCGCAGCATGGTTCACCGCGATGAGGGAGCGGTAATGAGAATCACCTTCGCCCACGCTTGCCGGAAACTGGAAGCTTCCCTTTTCGATCAGCGAGGTGGCGTCGAATTCGGCGCTCACCTTACCGGAGGTGACATACAGGGTGTTACTCGGCCTGTCGACGGCGACACCTCCGGGCTGGTGCGACGACGGGACTGCGATGAAGTTGTCTCGCTTCGATTTCACCAAGGCCGTTGGCTGGGAACTTGAAGACCTTGAAAGAATTGTTGACTATAAACACGTCGCCGGCACTGTCGACGGCCAGACGTTCTGGGCCTTGAGTGGCTTCGGTCATCTCGATCTGAGCGAGCTGCGTGCCGTTGGGACTGAATTTGGTGATCGTGCCGAATTCCCCTGCGTTGTTGTACGGAGAGGCGACGTAGACGTTTCCTTGGTCATCGGCCGTCACCGCTTCTGGAACGCCGAGGTTGGGCACCGCCGTCAGCGTTTCCGCCAGTTCATACTGTTCGGTGGTGGGATTGAGTTCGTACTTCAATACTTTTTCGCCGTGGTGGTCCGGCACATACAGCGCCCCCTTGCTGGGGCTGAGCGGCGCGTTGTCGACGGCGGGGACCGCGTAGTCGATTCCGAATTCGATGCCGGGGTCGATCTTGTAGGGGGCGGCGACGCCGGCGGGCACGCCCCCTTCGGAATTCATGATGTAGATGACGTTGTCGACCTGGTCGAACGTCCTCTTGCCGCTGGGCACGAAGATGTTGCCGCTGGTTTCGTCGACGGCGACGCTCAGCGGGACCACGAAGGAGGTGCCGATGCCCGAGCCGGTGATCGGCGGGAAGGGAGTGGTGTGCAACGGCACGGCCTGGGCAGGAGCGACGAAGGAGAGGAAAAGGAGTGCCATCGCGATGAGGGAGCCGCCGAGATGGCGACCGAGGATGGCGTCTTTGCGGTGCTTGGTCTCGTTGCGGCGAGTTTTCATTTCCTTGGCCCGATCAGGTTCGTGTGGTTGACGTTTGCCGGCATCTAGCCCCGACTCCTGCCCTTGCCGCCCTTCCCCTTCGGGCACTTCACCGCCAGCTTCGGCGTGGAGTCGGCGGTCTTGCCGTTCTGAGCGTCGAAGAGGGCGGTGGCCCTGTTGGTGGAGGTGCAGAGGTTGGTGCTGTTTTCCAGCAAGCCCTTCTTGCCGCCCTGCATCTCCAAGACGAACTTGGAGACCGGGGCGTCGGGGACCGCTTCGAAGGTGTTGCGGATGCCGCCTTTGACCGAGTCGATGCGGCCGACCAAGACGACGTGGATCTGGCCGTTTAGGTCGGCGACCAGGTCGGGCAGCGGGTGGCTGGAGGAGCGCAGGTAGACCGGGCCTGAGAGCGGTGCGTCGAGCAGCGGCGTGATCGCCGTGGCCTTGCCGTAGACGCTCCCGGGCGGGCAGGCGTTGACGGCGAATTGCACCCTGGTGCAGATCGTCTTGATGTGGGACTGGTCGAGGAACTCGGAGTGCGGCAGGGCGACCGAGGCCTTGGCGATGTTGGCGTAGGGGGGTTTGGGGTAGGTGAGGACCGCTTTTAAGGCCGGGTTGTCGCCGCGCTTGGTGCCGCCTTTGAGGCTGAGGGCGAGCTTGGGCTTGAAGGCAAGCGCCGAGCAGCCGCCGACCTGGAAGGGGCTCTTCAGCGGGGCGAGGCTCCCGGAGGGGCTGGTGGCCGAGCCGATCAGCGCCATCGGGTCGCAGCTGGTCGGGTTGAGGGTGAAGTTGGGACGGTCCATGCGCAGGGCGATCGAGCGCACGTCGAGCGGGATCCCCGCCAGGATCTGGGGGATCGGGTCTGAGACCGCGCGGATGCGGGCGGTTTCGGGGTCGACCTGCAGGGCGGTGCGGACGACCACGGTGCCGAGGTCATAGGGGCCGGCGGTGGCCGGGGTGATGATCGCCAGGCTCAGTGGGGCGCCTTTGTAGGGGCCTGAGAGGTAGGCCCGCCCGGAGGTGTAGTAGGGGGTCGGGCCGGCGCCGGCGCCGACCACCACCGAGCCGACTTCAGAGGCGGCCGGGCAGGAGGGGCTCTGCTTCTCCTGGCTGCCGCTCTTGGTCGCGGCGGCGGCCAGGGCCGCCTCGGGGCAGTAGGCGATCCCGGCCAGCTTGCCGGTCAGGCCCGGGGGCAGGGTGGTGTCGATCGCGGCGATCGGGGCGGTGCCGTCTTCGCGGGCGAGTTTGAGGACCAGCGGCGAGTAGGCGCCGGCCTGGGGGGAGATCGTCCCGGCGTTGAAGGATGGGGTGTTGACCGCGGCGCCCGCGGAGCTCGGGCAGGCGCCGGGGGCGGGAGTGGCGGTGGTCTGGAAGGAGTCAGACGGGGTCGCGTCGGCGCCTTCTGGGGAGGACCAGGGGGTCAGGGTCGAGCTGATCGTCTTGGTGCCGCAGGTGAGCGGCGTGCGCAGGGCCGCCCCGGCGCCGCCGAAGAAGTGCAGCTTGAAGTGTTCGAAGGGCAACTGCGGGTTGTCGGCGAAGGTGGTGGTCAACTTTCCCGTCACCGGGTCGGGCGTCACCTTGCCGGCGAGCTTGACGAGGATCCCGTGGGCGGGGTCTTCGATCACCAGGTAGATCGCCAGCAGCGAGCCGAAGGGGTTGTCGTGGGGGCTGGCGATGTAGACGGAGCCGGGGATCGGTTCGGCGAGGACATGGCCTTCGGCGTCGTGCTGGATCTTTTCTTCGGCGTCGTATTGGGCGAGGAGCGAACTTTCGATCTCCGCCGTGCCGATCTTGGCGGCGCTGGGGCAGCTCACGGGGGCGCCGTTGGCGAGGCCGGTGGCGGCGTCGATGCCGACCTGGGCGGGCGTGCAGCCGGCGAGGCCGTTGGCGCTTGAGGGGTTGACGACCAGGCCCTCGGGCAGGGTCACGGTGGCCGCCTTCAGGTGGGCGCTGGCGGCGGTTTTGAGGCTTTCGCTCTGGGGGATCCGCAGATCGACGTCGAGGCCGGAGGGGCTGTCGGCGAGGTTGGTGGTCGGCTGCGCGGAGAGGCTCGGTTTGAAGGGCACCGCGTTGCAGCCCGAGACCCCGGTCTCGCCGCCTTCGAGGTCGGTGAAGGGGGCGCTGCGGGTGTGCCAATTGGCGGGTGCGGCCCAGCTGCGGGCTTCGGCCGCGACCGCGATCGAGTCAGTGCAGGAGGTCGGAGTGGTGAGCAGCGGCGCGTCCTGGGGCGCGACGGGGCAGGTCGCCGTCGGGCCGCACTGCCCCCTTTTGTGGTCGTGGCTGGGGCTCGAGGGATCGCCCCAGAGCTGCACCTGGGCCCCCATCAGCGGGTGCAGGCCGACGGCGAGGATGTCGTTGGTGAAGGCGGCCAGGCGGTAGTCGCCGGGGCGCAGGCCGCCGAGGATGTGGATGAAGATGCCGGCGTTGCCGGCATCGAAGCCAAAGGAGACGGGCGAGCCCGGCGGCGGCACCAGGTTGTAGATGGGGTCGGGGAAGAAGAGTGGCTCACCGAGGGCGCCGATGGTCGGGTTGGCGGTGCCGACCTGGGAGGCGTCGGGGCAGGTGTAGCTCTCGAATTGGGCCTCGGTGCAGCGCACCGGCGCCGCCGAGGGATTGACCACGAGGCCCGGGGGCAGGTAGGTGCGGATGTCGCGGGTGCCGCCGCCGGAGCCGAAGATGCCGACGTTTCCAAGTCCGTAATTTCCCGGCACGCTGGAGAAGTTGAGGCCCACGGTGAGCCAGTTGGGGTGCCCGGCGGCGGTGGTCGCCGGGGAGCCGTCGGCTTCGACCAGCGAGGCGTCGAGACCGGCGGCGCCGGGGAGGAAGTCATAGGGGGCCTCTTCGGAGCCGATCGGAGTCGTTACCCGGGTGGTGACCGGGGAGGAGCCGCCGCCGGAGACGGTCGCTTCGTTGATCAGGGTCGAGGGATCTTCGAGCCCGGGAGCCACCGCGACCCCGAAGCGCCGCGAGTAGTCTTCGCCCGGATAGATCGTTTCAGAGAAGGTGCAGGTGACCGTCTGCCCCGCGGCCGAGCAACCTTGATCCAATTCGATGGGAGTGAGGCCGGCGGGCAGGGTGTCGGTGATCGTGATCGGAGCGCTGGCGGGGGCCTCGCCGACGTTGGTCGCGACGACCAGGAACATCGGACCGCGGCCGGTGCTCCCGGTGGCGCCGGGGGCGAAGTTGGTCGGCATCGGCACCAGGGTCATTTTCCAGGCGGGGGCGGCCGGAGCGGCCGCTGCCGTGCCCGCCGTGGCGCCCAGCAGGGCGAGCGCGGCGAGCAGGGCGAGCGCGAGGAAGCGGCTCACTGGAGCATGGGGTCGATGGGCGCTCACTTGCCGCCTCCTTGGCCGCCGCCGGCTCGCTGCTTGGCGTGGCCCTTGCGATGGGGTTTTTGCTTGTTCTGCTTGACGCACTTGCCGTGCTTGGAGACCTTCCCCTTCGGGCAGCGCTTGAGCGGCGGGTCCCCGGGGCCCGAGAAGCTGGCCGAGCCCGCCGACTGGCCGCCCGAGGGAGCGGTGGGGACACCGCGGCAGGCGCTCCCTTCACACGGCGTGGGGGGCGGCGGCTGGTTTTGGGAGGCGAGGCCGCCGCCGACGCGGGCATCGTAGACGTCCATCAGCTGGTCGCGGTCGGAGGGGACGAGCTGTTCGCGGGTGAAGATGAAGACGTCTTTGCCCGAGGCGGAGGCATCGGCGAAGAAGGTCGGCGCCGAGCCGGTGCCGCTGGAGATCAGGTAGAGGCAGCCGTGGTTTTTGGGGTAATAGGCGCTGCTGGCTTCATTGCAGCTGCCCGCTCCCGGCGCCTCCCACTCATAGACGTCCTGGCAGGCGGGGTAGTCGACGCTGCTGGGGCCGGCGTTGGGGCAGCTCTGATCGCCGTTGGTGTCGGCGCCGACCAGCTTCAGGCGGGTCTCGAAGAAGACCCGCGAGCCGTCCTCAGAGACGAAGCGGGTGAGCACGCCGCGGCCCTGGTTGCCGAGGCCCGCCGGGACGATGCTGCGCACCCTGGCGCTGCTCCCGGGCGTCCCGCTCATGTTGCAGGTGATGCAGGTCGGGGTGGGATCGCCGAAGCGGTAGCGGTAGAACCCTTCGCAGTCGGAGTTGGTGTTGCCGCAGTCGATCTGCTTGCCGCTCGAGTGGAACACGACCACCTGGCCGTCTGCGGAGACGCGGGCGGTTCGTTCGCCCTTGGCGGCGTCGCCAACCAGGTTCGGGTTGGGCAGCCAGTCGGTGACGTCTCCAAACGAATTTCCAGCCGCTTCGAGCCTGGCGACGAAGGTCGAGGATCCCCCGTGCCAGGCGTAGAGGCTGCAGACGCCGTTGTAGAAGAAATTAGCGGCCACGTGCTGGCAATTGCCCGCTTTGGCCGGGCCCGACCCGTCGAGGTCGCCGTTGGCGATGAAGTAGACGTAGGAGCCGTCCGCGGCCGCTCCCAGCACAGCCTTGACGTCGGCGCCGTTGGGGTCGTCGGGATCGACGGTGAGGTCGCTGAGATCGCCGCTGGCACTGTCGTAGGCGTAGAGGTCCTGGCCCTGGCTCGGGGTCTCGCAGTTGTTGACCGCGGTCGAGTGGGCGGTGGAGTCGTCGGTCAACTTCTCACAAGAGGTGAAGAAGGCGGTCGAGCCGTCGGTGGCCGCGTCCATGAAGATCGCCGGCTTGGCCCCGTTGGGATCGGGCGTCGAGCTCTGGGAGGCCGAGACCTGGACCGTTTCCGGGCTTTCGGTGGTGAGGCCCTGGCGCAGGTAGAGCTGGCCGATGCCGGCGGTGGTGAAGAAGGCCTTGTCGCCGTCGGCGGAGATCGCGTGCAGCTCTTGGAGGAAGAAGCCGGTGCCCAAGCCTTCGTTGAAGGAGCCACCGTAGTCGAGGCCGTTGGTGTGCTCGCTGCTTTCCGCGATCCCCCTCCACCAATCGTAGGGGCCGAAGAAGGAGCCGCCGGGGGGCGTGGTGCCGTTGGGCAGGACGCCGACCAGGCTCATTTCTTCGCTGACGCGATCGTAGAGGTAGGGGTTGTCCTTGCCGGCGGCGCCGCCGGCAAGGGCGGGGCCGTGGACGTCGAAGAAGAACTTGGAATCGTCCGTCGAGGCGGCGGCGAAGCCGTAGCCCGCGCCGTCGAAGTAGGGGGTGAGTTGCTGCACTTCGTGGGTCGCGCTGGAGCGCAGCAAGAGGCTGCGGTCGGTTTCGCCGGTCTGGTTGCTGCCTCGCAGGCTGGCGACCGAGACCGAGTAGGCGAGGTCGGGGGTCCAGCCGTTGATCGCGACCTGATCGCCGAAGCCCGGCGGGGGCAAAAAGCCCTGGGTCGACCAGCCCGTCGCGCCGCGCTGGGAGAGCACCGGCGGGAAGTCCTGGGCGCCTTCGCCGCCGGGGATGCCGCCCTGGGTCTGGCTGGTGATGCCGTCGCCTGAGAGCGAGGCCTGGATCTTGAAGATGTCGCCGCCGACGTCGCCGCCGTTCTTGTCGATCGGCGTCGCCTGCTCGAAGGCGCGGCAGTCGGGCAGCTTCGCCGAGGGCCGATCGGCGCGGAAGGCGTCGTTCGGGCAGGCCCCGAAGTTGGGCGCGACGTCGAAGGTCGTGAAGGTGTTTTCGGAGCCCACCGAGGTGCCGTCGGGGTTGGTGACCACGACCCGGTAGTGGTAGGTCGTGTCCCGGGCCAGGCCTTGGAGTTGCTGGGAGACCACCGAATAGGGCACGCAGTGACTGTTGTGTTCTTCTTGTTCGCTGCAGGTCACCTGCGTGGCGTCGATCGACCCCGCGCTCGCGTCGGGCACCGGCACGCTTTCACAAGACCCCGAGCCGCAGGGCTCGGTGCCGTACTCGAAGTGGTAGGTGGCGGCTTTGCCGTGGGGGTTGGCCCGCGCCCGCAGCGTCGCCGTGGTTTCGCCCACGAGACTGACGAACGTCCCTCCGATCGTCGGGCCCAGCGTGGTGAAGCTCAGGTCTTCTCCGTTTTCGCCGCCGAGGCCGCCGCTGCCGACGACGCGGAAGTGGTAGGTGGCGCCGGCCGTGAGGCCGCCGAGCGTGGCGCTGACGGTGTGGGGAGTGAAGTCGGCGGGGATCGCGCTGGCTTCGGGGCTGCAGGGGACGGTGGTGCCGTAGGCCGCGGTCGGGCCGTATTCGAATTTGCATTCGCTCATCGGCGCCCCTTCGGGGTGCACGATGCCGTTCAGGGTGGCGCCGCTCGCGCTGATCCCCGTGGCCGCCGTGGTCTTGACGATCGGATCGGTGGTGACCCGTCTCCGGTTCGTTCGGTTGGTCCCGTTGACGTTGGTGGCGCTGATGCTGTAGCCATAGTTTCCATTGGGGCTGAGGCCGCTCAGCACGGCGCTGACCACGTGCGGTGAGTTGTCGGCCGGCAGCGCCCCTTCGCAGGGCAGATCGCCTTTGTCGGTGATGAACTTGCATTCCGTGACGGCGAGGCCGTGGGGGTTGACGAGGCCGGTCAGGGTGACCTTGGTCGCTCCCACTTCCGTGGGGGCGGTGGTGCCGACGTCGGGCAGGGGCGGCCCGTCGAGCGTGAGGACGGGAAGGTCCTTCTCGTCAAACGGGCGCTGAGAGTAGATGAGTCCCGCCGCGTGGTTTACCGTGATGAGGGAGCGGTAATGGTTGCCGGCTTCGCTCACGCTTGCTGGAAACTGGAAGCTCCCCTTTTCGAGCAGCGAGGTAGCGTCGAATTCGACGCTTGACCTGCCGGCGGTGAGATACAGGGTGTTGCTCTGCCTGTCGACGGCAACCCCTCCGGGCTGCTGCGACGACGGAATTTCGATGAAGTTGCTCGCTTCGATTTCACCAAGGCCGTTGGCCGGGAACTTGAAGACTTGGAAGGGAGGCTTCACTATAAACACGTCGCCGGCGCTGTCGACCGCCAGACTTTCGGGAGCGCGAGTTGCTTTGGTCATATCGATCTGAGCGAGCTGCGTCCCGTTGGGACTGAATTTGGTGATCAGCCCGAATTCGTTAGTGCGGCTAGCCAGAGCGGCGACGTAGACGTTCCCCTCGTCGTCGACAGCCACCGCTTCCGCGGCACCGAGCGAGGGCACGGCCGTCAGCGTATCCGCCAGCTCATACTGTTCGGTGGCAGGATTGAGTTCGTACTTCAAGACTTTTGCGTTGTGGAGATCCGGCACATACAGCGCCCCCTTGCTGGGGCTGAGCGGAGCGTTGTCGACGGCGGGGACCGCGTAGTTGGTATCGAATTCGATGCCGGGGTCGATCTTGTAGGGGGCGGCGACGCCGGCGGGCACGCCCCCTTCGGAATTCATGATGTAGATGACGTTGTCGTCCTGGTCGAACGTCCTCTTGCCGCTGGGCACGAAGATGTTGCCGCTGGTTTCGTCGACGGCGACGCTCAGCGGGGCCACGAAGGAGGTGCCGATGCCCGAGCCGGTGATCGGCGGGAAGGGAGTGGTGTGCAACGGCACGGCCTGGGCAGGAGCGACGAAGGAGATGAAAAGGAGTGCCATCGCGATGAGGGAGCCGCCGAGATGGCGACCGAGAATGGCGGCTTTGCGGTGCATGGTCTTGTTGAAGAGAGTTTTTACTTCCATTGCCCGATCAGATTCGTGTGTGGATGATTGGGTGGAGACGGTCAGTTATCCGTATTCCCGACGGCTGAAGATCGCCGCCGGGAATACGGATAGCCCATATTGAGCTAGCTCAGGGCGCTCCGGTCAGTGCCCACGTCCCGACGCCAAATGCGGGGCCGTCGGCGACGGTGGCGAATTTCAAGAATCCTCCGGTGCTCTTAATAGAGCTGTTGAATTCGCAAGCGAAGTTCGCGCAGGTTCTTATGTAGGTAGCATTTTTAAGGCCAACTCCGATCGCGTAGATGCAGAGATACCCGGCTGGTGCTTTTGGTTCTGAATTGTTTCCCCCAGCTCCATTGGTCCCTTCGCCGCACACTTCTTGGAAGTCCGGGTCAGTTTCGAACATGATTTGGTATGCATTTCCAAATTCCACCCTGTCCGGAAACGAAATCGGGGCGTAGACTTCCGAGGTGCCGATCGTCACCGGGTTTCCATCGCCGTCTTTGATCGTATTGGTGCCGTTGGCGCTGAACGCCCAAAAACCGGTCTCGGTCACGCCGGTAGGAAGGTTGATCCCGCCGTAGGTGCCAGTTGGGCCGGTCGCCCCTGGCGTGCCCGGGGTGCCCGGAGTTCCGGCTTTCCCGGTCGGACCGGTCGCGCCTGGGGCCCCCGCGCCCCCGTTGGACCCGTCCTTGCCCGCTGGCCCGGCTGGACCCGCTGGCCCGGCTGGACCCGCTGGCCCGGCTGGACCCGCTGGACCAGTCTTGCCGGTCTTGCCGCGGGGACCTTGCTTGGCCTTGGCCGAAGCGGTGGCCTTGCCGCCGCTCGAGCCGCCGCTGGCGGCGAAAGCACCGCCGGTGAGGGCGGCAACCAGGGCGACGACGGCGACGACCAGACCGGCCGTGCCGAAATGAGTGCGTAGACGCTTGAGCATTCTTACCTCTCCTTCTGAGAGTTGAGCGTGGTGGCCATTGGCGCTACGCACGCGAGTTGCGTTCGGGTGTGAGGTGCCACGAGCAATCGATGGGCAAAGTCACGAGTGGGACGAACGAACGACGCCTCCACGACGACGCCAAAGCGCAAGCCCCATCCGATTGCCGAATTGCTTTTCCTCACGAGCTGCCTTCCCCTCGTGAGCCCCGTGCCGGCCGCTTCCTTGTAGCGGCCCCTGAGGCTCTGTGTCCCTTTTGTGGATTCCTACGTCGTAGTTCCCAACGGCACCCTAATCTGGGCCGCATACGACGAGTTCCAGGATAAACAGATCGGCCTATTGGTGTCAAGCGTAGCGATGGTCTACCCTGCTGGAGAGGCAGGGCCGATACGCTACGAAATGGCGTTACACGGGGGAAACTGGCCCATCGCAACGAGTAGCTCAAAAAAGAATTCGTATCGGGTCAGAGGATCTAAACCGGCACCTAGCGTGAGCACTAAGGTGGCTGCCGGGATGGTCGCCACGCCATGGGGTCAGTCGGAGTCGCTCAGGGATCGCCGGTTGCGGCCGGGGCCGGGTGCGCCGCGCGAGGACGTGATCGCCAACCAGCGCGAGCGGCTGTTCGGGGCGATGGTGGCGAGCGTCGGCGTGCGTGGCTACGCGGCAACGACGGTCGGCGACCTGACCGAGATCTCGGGGGTCTCGAGCCGGACCTTCTACGACCTCTTTCCCGACAGGCAGGCCTGCTGCCTGGAGACGCTGGAAGCGATTATCCAGGCCGCCCTCGCCTTTGCGGCACGGAGCGCCGGCGAAGGGGTCGGCGTACAGGCACCCGCGGGGGTGCGGCTCCCGGATGAGCCCGACTTCGACACCGGCAGCTGGGAGGAGCGGGCGCGCGAGGGCTTCGACGCCTTCGCGGCGATGGTCGCCGCGCAGCCGGCCGCAGCCCGGCTCGGCTTGATCGAGGCCTACGCGGCGGGGCCGGAGGTGCTGGTGCCGCTCGAACAGGCGGTGGCGGGGTTCGAATGGCTGACCCAGCAGATGCTGGCGCAATCTCCGGAGCGGGCCGAGATGCCGGCGGAGATGGTGAGCGCGATGATCGGCGCCCAGCAGGAGATCGCCCGCACCCGCCTGCGCCACGGCCGCGAGAAGGAGCTGCCGGGGCTGATGGACGGCCTCTGGAAGGTGATCATGTCCTACCGCCCGCCGCCAGAGCCGTTGCGGCTGGCGGGCCGCCCGCCCACCCCCCGGCCCGAAAGCCTCGACGCCCACGACCATGCCGAGCGGGCGTTGCGGGCATTTGCCGCGGTGGTGGCCGAGGAGGGCTACATGAACACCACGATCGACGCCGTGTTGAAACGGGCGCAGATGTCGGCGACCACCTTCTACGCGCACTTCCACGGCAAGGAGGACGCGATGCTGGCGGCGATCGACAGCGCCGGGGCGCAGATGGTGGCGGCGATCCTGCCCGCCTACCGGCGGGCGCCGGACTGGCCGGAGGGGGTGCGGGCGGGGTTCGGGGCACTCTGCAACTTCCTCGCCTCGCGACCCGCCCTGGCGAAGCTGGTGACGGTCGAAGTCTACGCGGCAGGGCCGGCGGCGATGGAGCGCCGAGTGGAAACGCTGGAGCCGCTGCAGACACTGGTCGCCGAAGGCCTGAAACGCTCCCCGCAGACGCCGGCGATCGCCGCCGAGGCGATCGGCGGCGGCATCTACACCCTCGCCTACCGTCGCATCCGCGACTCCGGGCCGGAGTCGCTGCCGGGCCTGGCGCCGCTCTGCACCTACATCGCGCTCTCGCCCTTCATCGGCGCTGAGGAGGCGTCCAGGGTGGCCAACGGGGACGGGCGGGGACGGGGCAAAGCGTGACTTCATCCACGACGAGCCTCGAAGAACATGAAGAGGCCCGAGCGGCTTGAGCTGACCTCCCGTAGACCGGCTTGCGCGAGCCAGTCGAGCAGCTCCGGCTCGGTGCACAACGGCCCGAAGTCCGTCGTGTGGGGTTTCAGCTGCAGGCGCTGGCGCAGGCTGTCGCCGCGGACGAAGCAGCAGCCGACCAGGCGGCCGCCGGGCCGCAGGACGCGGGCGACCTCCTCGATCGCGCCTTGGGGGTCGGGGAAGCAATGCAGTCCCCAGTAGGAGAGGAAGAGGTCCGCCGAACCGTCTGCCACGGGGATCGCGGTCGCATCGGTCTCGACGAACCGAATCTCGTGTAAGCCGTGCTTCTCGGCCCGGATGCGAGCGCGGCGCAGCATCGCCGGGGAGAGGTCGGCGGCGATGTAGTTGATGTCGCTACCCGTCGGGATCGCACGGAACGCCGGGCCCGCCCCGCAGGGGCAGTCGACGATGGTGCCTCCCGCCGGGACTTCGCCGACCGCTTTCATGCTCTCGTAGTAGGGCCGAGTGTCGCCGCCCCAAAACACCCGGGCGATCGATCGGTTAAGACGCGGCCGCTCCATGTAGGCGCTGTAGGTCCTGCCGAAAAGAGAGTCGTAGAAATCGTCGCGTGACATGGTGGGCTATCCCTTCAGGGTGGCGGTTGGCCGCCCCTCGACGCTCCCCGCCCCCGCAGCTGCTCCTCACCACCGGCTTGAAGTCCGCCACCTTCCCGTTCTCAGCCGAAGGGGTTGTGCACCTTCACGCCGCCGTAGTCCTGGCCGTCGCTCAGATCCTCCGAGAGGACCGTTTCGCAGCCGAGAGAACGGGCGGCCTCGAGGATCGCCGCGTCCCAGTAGGAAATTTCGAAACGCTGCCGGGTCGCGATCGCAGCGAGCATCACGTCGCGAGAGATCTCGGCCAGCGTAAAGCGCAAGAAGGACTCGACCAGTTTCGCGGCCTGGTCATGGGTGAGCGAATCCTGGCGGCTCGCGCGCGTGGCCTGCACGTAGAACTCTTGCAGGACCTGGATCGAGATCGCCAGGTCCCGATCGGCCAGGATCTCTTTCGCACGCTCGGCCTTGTCACGCTCCTCCGGGTCGCGCGAAACCGCATAGAGAAAGACGTTGGTGTCAGCGAACCGCACGGCCATGGAGCTCGTCGCGGTCAAGGCGATCGGCGCCGCGAAACCGCTCTATTTCTTCGATGATCTGGCTCTGCTGCAACTCGAGGCGGGAGAACTCCGCCCTGCGCTCGCTCAGCGAGCGCAGGTAGCCGGCGACGAGCGAACTGAGCGAGCTGCCGTCTTCGGCAGCACGCACCCTGGCCGCCCGGTACACATCATCGGGGAGCGAGACGGTTACGTTCTTCATGCGGTCACATTATCACAGTTTCACATTAACTGTGAACTCTATGCGGTTTCCCCAAGGATCGCTGGTGTAGAAGCGACGCACATCCGGAATCGCATCGTCCCATTGCACCGTGCTTCCGGCCGCGGCCAGGCGCCCGGCGATCAGGTCGAGATCCGGCTGGCGAACACGCAGGGCGGGATGTGCCTTCACCGCGGGCGCGAAGTCGGCGGCCACTCCGACGTGAAGCTGCTGGGCGCCGCAGGCAAACCAGACGCCGCCGCGACCTCGGAGGGCTTCGGGCTTCTCGAGCTCCGGGAGTCCGAGCAGGTCTCCGTAGAACCCGCGGGCGTCGGCCTCGCTCCCGACGGGCGCGGCGACCTGCACGTGGTCCAGTCCGATGATCTGCGCCGGGGCCGCCGAGCGGTCCGCCGCCAGCGCCGAGTAGACGACGCAGTCGAGGTAGCGGCCGTTGACCAGCTGCGCCTGTCGCAGCGTTCCCTCCTCGCGGAAACCCAGGCGCTCGGGGATCGCCCGGCTGCGCCGATTCCCGGTGACGGCGTGGATCTCGACCCGGTTGAGCTGCCAAACCGTCAGCGCGTGATCGACGAGGAGGCGCACCGCGGCGGTCACGATCCTCTGCCCTGGTGTGCCTCGTCCAGCCAGTAGCCGATGCGGGTCGAGCGGTTGTCCCAATCGACGCCGGGATAACCGGCCATGCCGACGATGGCGCCGTCGAGGATGATCGCCGCCTGGAAGCCGTCGTTCTCGCTCGCCTGCGAGCGAGTCCTGCCGATGAAGTCGAGCGTATCGCCGAAGCTCTGGCCCGCGGCCCAGGGCAGCCAGGCCGCCAGGTAAGCGCGGTTCGACTCGATCAGCTCGTGGAGCTCCGTGGCGTCCGCCTCCTCGAGCAGGCGGAGGTAGGAGTCGTCGGCGATTTGCAAGCGGTCCCCCATCGGTGGGCTGAACCGTACCTTCGAGGAGATCGAGCGATGGCGGACGGCCGCGACGCGAACCGTCTTCCCGCCTTAAAGAAGCCAGCCGCGCTGCCGATGAACCAGCGTGGACAGTGGCGCGCAGACCCGAGCCGGGCGGTTCTTCGATCGCCATCCCCGGCTGCTGCGCGCGCTGGCGCTGCTGGCGCTGATCTGGGGGGCCGGCTACCTGACCTGGCGGGTCGGCTGGAGCGGCGAAGGGGCGAGCCCCGTGCTCTTCGCGATGCTGCTGGCGACCGAGCTCTACGGGATCTACGCGCTGGCGATCCTCACCTGGTTCTCCTGGTCGCGGCCGCCGGCGGTGCGGCCGGAGGCGACGCCGGGACGCTCGGTCGACGTCTACGTCTGCACTTACGACGAGCCGGTCGAGGTGGTGATGGCGACGCTGGCCGGCTGTCGGGCGCTGACCTACCCGCACACGACCTACCTGCTGGATGACGGCCGGCGAGCGGAGATGGAGCAGATCGCGAAGCTGGCCGGGGCCCGCTACCTGACCCGCGACGACAACTCCCACGCCAAGGCCGGCAACCTCAACGCGGCGCTGCCGCGGACCGAGGGCGACCTGGTCCTCGTCCTCGACGCCGACCACGTGCCGATGCCCGACGCGCTCGACGCCCTGGTCGGCTACTTCGACGACGAGCGCATGGCCGTGGTCCAGACCCCGCACGACTTCTTCAACCACGACTCCGCCCAGCACTACGCGGTCGGCCGCCACGAGCAGTCGCTCTTCTACCGCGTCGTCTGCCCCGGCAAGAACCGCCACGGCGCCACCTACTGGTGCGGCTCGGCGGCGCTGATCAACCGCCACGCGCTGCTCGAGATCGGCGGCGTCGCGACCGAGACGATCGCCGAGGACTTCCACACCACGATCCGGCTGCTGCGCGACGGCTGGCGCAGCCGCTACCACGACGAGGTCCTGGTCCAGGGACTGGCGCCGCACGACCTCGACGGCTACCTGCTGCAGCGCGACCGCTGGGCGCGCGGCAACCTCGCCGTCTTCACCCTGCCCGAGTCCCCCCTGCGCGCCCGCGAGCTGAGCCCGCTGCAGCGGCTCTCCTACTTCGCCAGCCTCGCCGCCTACCTGGCGCCGCCGATGCGGCTGCTGCTGCTGGTCACCCTCGGCCTGGTGCTGTGGACGGGGGCGCTGCCGATGAAGATCAGCGTGCTCGCCCTGGCGGCGCTGTGGCTGCCCTCGCTGCTGCTCAACCTCGGCGCCGGCGGGGCGCTCGCCCGCGGCTACATGCGGATCCCCGAGACCGCCCACTACGAGCTGCTGACGATGGAGATCTACACGCGGGCGCTGCGCTGCGTCGCCTGGCCGAGCAAGACGGCGTTCAAGGTGACGCCGAAGCAGGGGAGCGACGGCGGCGGCTTCGACGCGGTGCGCAAGCTGCACCTGGTCCTCTTCTGCACCGTCCTGCTCGCCACCGGCACCCTGCTGCGGCTGCTCGACCTGGCCGGGGCGGGGCCGCTGCCGGACATGCCGGGGATCGCCGCCGTGATCGTGCCGCTGCTGGGCCTGTTCGAGCTGCGACGGCTGGGCAAGACGATCCACGCGGTCGGGCGGCGGCGCCAGCGCCGGCTCGTCTACCGCTTCGAGGGCGACGCCGAGGCTCACTGCTTCTCCGACGAGGGCCACGTGCCGGCGCGCCTGGTCGACGCCAGCGCCTCGGGGGTCGGCCTCGTCGCCGAGGCGCCGCTGGCGATCGGCGACCGGCCGGCGCTGCTGCTGCAGCTGGCCGACGCGACCGGCGCCGTGCACGAGGTCAGCGCCCAGGTCGAGGTGCGCAGCTGCCGCGAGGTCGAGGACCGCTTCCTGGTCGGCGCCACGATCGCCGCGATCGACCCCGACTCGCGCCTACGCCTGATGGAGTGGTGCTACGTCGTCTGCAGCCACGAGCGCCTGCGCGGCCACCGCCCCTTCGCGCCGCCGCTGCCGGAGTCCGAAGCGATCGTGGTGTCGCTGGACGACTATCGCGAGACCGCGCCAGTGAACGGAGAGGGAGGTGTCCGGTTTCAAGAGATAGGCGACACCTGTGTCAGGACATAGGAGACACCGAATGAGGGGAGTTCTCCTATGGACAAGGCGCGGTATCTGGTCGAGGCACATCTTCTGGAGGGTCGCCCGGTCAGCGAGCTGGCCGCGGCCCACGGCGTGCATCGCAGCTGGATCTACAAGCTCTTAGCCCGCTACAGGGCTGGTGGCTATGGCGCCCTGGAGCGACGCTCCAGGGCGCCGCGCAGCTCGCCGAGTCGGACCCCGGATGCGCTCGCGAAGGCGATCGTCGATCTGCGCGAGCAGCTGAACGCAGAAGGCCACGACTGCGGGGCTCAGACGATCGCCCACCACCTTTGCCGCCAAAGCGATCAGGTGCCCTCGGTCTCGACGATCTGGCGGATCCTCAAAAGAGAAGGCCTGATCGTCCCCCAACCTCAAAAGCGCCCGCGCAGCTCCTTGCTCCGCTTCGAAGCAGAGCTGCCCAACGAGACGTGGCAGGCTGACGTCACCCACTGGGCCCTCGCCGGGCAAGGGCATGCGGAGATCCTCAACATGGTCGACGACCACTCCCGCCTGTTCTTGGCCTCCCGCGCCTACCCGACTGTCAAGGCAGCTGACGTAGTCGACGTTTTCCGCATGGCCATCACCCTGCACGGCGCCCCAGCCAGCCTGCTCACCGACAACGGCGCCATCTTCACCGCCACCCCACGGGGTGGCAAGGTGCTCTTGCAACTCGAACTGGAGCGGCTGGGGATCGCTGCCAAGAACTCGCGGCCCTACCACCCTCAGACCTGCGGCAAGGTCGAGCGCCTGCACCAGACGCTGAAGCGCTACCTGGCAAACCAGACTCCCGCGAGGACGCTGGCGGGCCTGCAAGAGCAACTGGACGGCTTCACCGGCTACTACAACTCAACGCGGCCTCACCGGGCGCTCGGTGGGCGCACGCCCCTGCAGGCCTACGGCGCCCGGGTCAAGGCCCGGCCGGCCATCGAGGCCGATCCCGATACCCACTTCCGCGTCCGCCACGACAAGGTCGACAGCACAGGAGCGATCACGCTGCGCTACGACTCAAAGCTCCATCACATCGGTATCGGCCGGGCCCACAAGGGCAAGCCGGTCAAGCTCCTCATCGCCGACCGAGACATCCGGGTCCTCGATCTCCACACAGGGGAGCTGATCCGCCGGCTCACCCTCGATCCGAGTCGCGATTACCAGCCGATCGGAGGAGGTTGAGATGTCTACGATGTCTCGCGACATCTGTCTCCGATGTCGCGAGACATCACATGAACGGAGAGGGAGGGATTCGAACCCTCGAGGCGGGTTAACCCCGCCCACGCGATTTCCAATCGCGCTCCTTAAGCCGCTCGGACACCTCTCCAGGTGCCCCCCAAGAGTATTGGCTCTCAGCCTCGGCGCGCGGCGAAGAACTCGCTCAGGAGCGCAGCGCACTCCTCTTCGCGCACGCCGGTGACGACCTCGGGCCGGTGGTTCAGGGCCGGCTCGGCGAGGACGTCGAGGACGCTGCCGGCGGCGCCGGCCTTGGGGTCGGCGGTGCCGATGACGACGGTGGGGATGCGGGCGAGGACGATGGCGCCGGCGCACATCGCGCAGGGCTCGAGGGTCACGTAGAGGGTGGTGCCCGGCAGGCGCCAACCGCCGAGGGCCTCCGCGGCAGCGCGAATGGCGAGGATCTCGGCATGGGCGGTGGGGTCGCGGCGCAGCTCGCGCTCGTTGCCGGCGAGGGCCAGGGGCTCGCCGTCGCGGAGGACGACGGCGCCGATCGGGACGTCGCCGTGGCCCTCGGCCAGGCGCGCCTGCTCGAGCGCCAGGCCCATCGCCTGCACGTGCGCTGCCAGCGGTTGGTCATCGCTCATCGATCCGGGAGTATGTCCCCCTACAACTTCGCCGGCACGCCGGTGTTAGGGCTAGGGCCCGTCGAACTGCATCAATTTTCCGGCCTGCCGGGCGTGGAACTTGATGCAGTTCCGGGGGGCGAGGGACTGGATGAGACGACTGCTGCCGATACTCGCCACCGCGAGCCTGCTTGCCGGGTTCGTGGCCGACCCCGCGGGCGCCGCCACGGCGATCGCACCGGCGCACGGGTTCGCGCCGCGCCAGGTCGTGGTCAAGTTCGAGGGCGAGCGGCGCGGGCGCACGCTGGCCCTGCCCGCCGGCGCCGGGGTGCGCGAGACCGCGGCCGCGCTGCGCGACAACCCGCGCGTCGCCTACGCCGAGCCCGACTACGTCGCCACCACCTCGGCCACCGAACCGGTCCCCGCCTTCGTCCTCCCCAACGATCCCGGCACCCTCGACGGTGCCTCCGAAGCCGCCGCCTCAGCCGGCGACTGGGCCTTCAAGCAGTGGAACTTCCTGCCTTTCGAAGGGGAAAGCAGCGGGCGCGTCTCGACCTCTCCCGGCGGCATCGACGCAGTCGACGCCTGGCGCAACCTGGCCGAACTCGGGCGGCCGGGAGCCGAAGGCGTGACCGTCGCCGTGCTCGACACCGGGATCGCCTACCGCGACCTCGGCAGCAGGTTCGTGCGCAGCCCCGACTTCGCCTCCGGCCAGTTCGCCAAGGGCTACGACTTCATCGACGACGACCGCCTGCCGCTCGACGAAAACGGACACGGCACCCACGTCGCCGGGACGATCGCCGAGAAGACCGACAACGCGGTCGCGCTGACCGGCCTCGCCTACCGGGCAAAGCTGATGCCGGTGCGGGTGCTCGACAAACACGGCCGCGGCCAGGCCAGCGACATCGCCAAGGGCATCCGCTTCGCCGTCCACCACCACGCCCAGGTGATCAACATGAGCTTCAACTTCGGCTGCGGCAAGAAGGTGCCGGAGGTCGACGAAGCGCTGCGCGAGGCCTACGCGAACGGCGTCGTCGCCGTCGCCTCAGCCGGCAACATCGGCTCGGAGACCTGCGTCTCGGAGCCGGCGACCGGGCCGCGGGTGATCGGCGTCGGCGGCACCACCGAGGGCGGCTGCCTCGGCAACTACTCGCTGACCGGCAAGGGGATCGACCTGGTCGCGCCCGGCGGCGGTATGCCGAGTGCGGGCTGCCCCTCGGTCTCGGCCCGGCCGATCTACCAGGTGACGCTGAAAGCGGACTCGACCCAGACCTTCGCCATCCCCTCCAACTACGTCGGAACCTCGATGGCCGCCGCCCACGTCAGCGGCGTCGCCGCGATGGTGCTGGCCGCCGACACCTTCGGCGGCCCGCGCTTCATCCCGGAAATCAACGGACAGGGGAACAAGCCGCGCGTCAACGGCGTCGCCAAACGCCTGCGCGAAACCGCCCGCGGCCTGGGGCTGCCGAAGGCCCAGCAGGGCGCCGGCCTGATCAACGCGGGCGCGGCGACGGCGCCCCGGGTTTCCGAAGCGGCTAAGTAGTCCGGGCCACCATTACGCTGCACGGCGCATGGTGGGAGATGTTGTTCGGGACGCTGCCGAGGAGGAAGCGGCGGGCGCCGGTCATGCCCTTGTTGCCGACCACGATCAGGTCGGCCTTGGTCTCTTCGGCGACGCTGAGGATCCCCTCCGCCGGGTCACCCTCGACCGCGTGGGTCTGGACCTCGATCCCCTCTTTGCGCGCCTCGGCGGCGGCGGTGTCGAGGACGAGGTTGACGTCCTCGCGCGGGTTGAGCTCGTACTGGACGTCAGACGGGGCGTCGCGCTGCTGGTCCTGGACCTTGCGACTGGAGACCGGCGCGTAGGCGCTGACGATGCTGAGCGTCGCCCCCGCCAGCTTGGCGAGGTCGAGAGCCTGGCGGACTGCCTCCCCGGCGGTCTCGGACCCGTCGGTACCAACCACGATGCGAGTGAACACGCCGTCTCCTCTGCTCGGTCGCTGAACGGGCTCGATACTAACGCGCCTCCCGAGCGCGGTTCCTTATCCGCGCATTACGTAACTAAGGAACCACGCGATGGGCGGGCGGGCGGTCGTTGAGCCCGCGGAAGCCATCGCCGAGGATCTCCGTCGGCGTCGTCGCCAGACGCACGATCGCGATCGCGATCGAGGCGATGAGACAGACGATCAGCACGACCATCCCCGCTTTCCAGATCCAAGGCACCCGCCGAACCCTACTGCGGGGCCGACGGGCCGAAAACGGGACCATGCGTCCCGAAATCGGCCCATCGGCGGCTAAGGTGGGGGCATGGGATTGGAGAAGGTCGCCGATGGGGTCTGGCTGTTGCGGGGGGACTTTCGCGGGGCGATGAACATCTATTTCGTCGAGGACGGCGACGGGGTCGTGCAGTTCGACGCCGGCACCAAGGGGATGCGCAAGCAGGCACGGACGGCGGGCGAGCAGTTGGGCGGGATCAAGCGGGTGGTGCTCGGGCACGCCCACGCCGACCACCGCGGCACCGCGCCTTATATGGGGGCGCCGGTCTTCTGCCACCCCGACGAAGTCGCCGACGCCGAAAGCGACGCGGCGATCGCTCCTTACTTCGACCTCGCGCAGCTGCCGGTGGCACCGGTGCGCTGGCTCTACCCCACCCTGCTGCGGCGCTGGGACGGCGGCGCCGTGAAGATCACCGGCACCGTCGCCGAGGGCGACGAGGTCGCCGGCTTCCGCGTCGTCCATTTCCCCGGCCACGCGCCGGGCCTGATCGGGCTCTGGCGCGAGAGCGACCGCGTGGCATTGGTCAGCGACACCGTCTACCTGGTCGACTCGGGGCGGCTGAAACCGCTGCCCGAGGGCGAGGCCAGCGTCCCCCACCCCGCCTGGGCCTGGAACCACCAGCAGGCAAAGGCGTCGGTGCGCAAGCTGGCAGCGCTGGACCCGGCGATGGTCGGTGCCGGGCACGAGGCGCCGCTGCGCGGCGAGAGCCTGCGCGCGACCCTGGAGCGGGCGACCGAGAAGCACTGAGCGGGCGGCGGCCAGGGGCATCGTGCGCCCTGCTGCCATAAGTTGCCAATCCTGATGATCGGGACCTACGCCTCGGCGGCGTTGATCTGCGCCGCATCGCTGCTGGTCGGGCGCGCCATCCTCTCGCTGGCCGGGCGACGCTCCTGGTCATGGCTGGAGCCGGGCGTCGGCCTCGCCGCGGTGCTGGCGGTGACCGGCGTGCTGGCGCGGGCGCCGGGGCACGGGACCAGCGTCACCCTCGGCATCGTGGCGCTGCTGGTGGTCGCGGCGCTGCTGGTCTGGTGGCTGCCCTACGAAGCGCCGGGGGCGCTGCGGGCGGGGCTGCCGGTGGCGCTCGTGGTGCTCCTGGTGCTCTCGATCCCGTTCGCGGTCAGCGGTCGCTGGGGGCTGCTCGGGGTCGGCTTCAACAACGACCTCGGTCTGCACCTGGCCTGGGCCGAGTGGCTGCGCAGCGGCTTCGGGCCGGCGCCGGACACCGGCTACCCGCTGGGCCCGCACGGGCTGGCGGTGGCGACCGCGGCCTTCCCGGGGATCGGGCTGGGGCAGGCGTTCGTCGGCGAGATCGTCGCGATCGGCGTCCTCACCGGGCTGACCGCGCTCGGCGCTCTGCGCGAGCTGGCGCCGTGGCGGCGGCTGCTGGCCGCGACCCTGGTCGCCCTCCCCTACCTCGCCGCCTCCTACTTCGCTCAAGCCGCCTTCAAGGAGACCGCCGAGGCCCTCTTCGTCCTCACCTTCGCCCTCTACCTGACGACCATCGACAGGTCGAGCGGCGGGGCGCTCCCACCCCTTGCCCTGGCGGGAGGGATCTTCTTCTCGTACAGCTTCGCGGGAATCGCCTGGCCGCTCGCCGTCCTCGTCCTCTGGAGCCTGACCCAGCCGGCGGTGCGGCGGGCGCTGAGACCGCGGGCGCTGCTGCGCTTCCTGCTGCGGCCGGCCGTCCTGGTCACGGTCCTGATCCTCGCCGGGCTCGCGGTCGTCGCCACCGTGGTCGGTCCCTTCGGCTTCGCCAGCAGCTTCAACAAAGTCGCCGGCAGCAACACCTACGGTCCGGTCTCCCCGCTCGAGGCGCTGGGGATCTGGCCCGCCTCCAACTACCGGCTCGACGCCGCCGGCGGCGCCCCGCTGGCCGGCCTCGCCGGAGCGATCGCGGTGCTGGCGCTGCTGGCCGGCGTCGGCTGGTGGGTGCGCCGCCGCGAGCTGACGATCCCGGTCGCGCTCGGCGCCTGCGCCCTCCTCTACCTCGTCTCCCTCCCCTTCAGCGGCGACTACTCCCAGGCCAAGGCGCTGATGATCGCGGCGCCATTGGCAATGCTCGTGGCGATCCGGCCGCTGGTCTCCGAGTTCCCTTGGTGGGGGGAGGCAGGGGGGGACTCTTCGGAGCAACAGCGGGGAGGCTCCGAAGAGTCCCCCCCTGCCTCCCGACGAAGGCGCGCGGGAGTGGAGCGGGTCGGCTGGGCAGTGCTGGCGGTGCTCTTTATCGGAGGGGCGATTTATTCGAGCTTCCTGGCTCTCCGGGATGCGCCCGTCGGGCCGCCGGGGCATGGGAGTGAGCTGAAGGCGTTCTTGCCGATCGTCCATGGCAAGCCGGTGCTCTACGCGGGGCAGGATCGCTATGCCGCCTACGGGTTGCTGGGGGCGGACACGCACGTGCCGCTGGTCGAGTTCCCCGACAGCGACGTCTCCCCCAACCCGGAGAAGCCGTTCGACACCGGCGACGCCTACAGCCCGATCGACTTCGACTCCTTCTCGCACGGGACGCTGGAACGCTTCGAATACGTAATCACCGGCCGCGCCGCCTGGAACAGCCAGGCGCCGGAAAACTTCAAGCGAATCGCCGCCACTCCCTCCTACGTGCTCTGGAAGCGGACCGGGCCGACGCCGCAGGATCGCCACGTCCTGCTCGAGGGGACCGAGGCGGGGGCGCTGGCCGGCTGCGCGGCGCCGGAGATCCGCATCCTGCTCGCCAGCGGCGGCCGTGCCTCGCTCTTCCCGGGCGCCGTCATCGGTCCAAAAGCGGCCTGGGACGAGGGCAGCGTGCTCGACACCGGCGCCAGCACCTCACAATCGCTGGCCCTGCCGGCGGGCGCCTGGAATCTCTCGATCCAGTACTTCTCCCCCTTCGACCTGACCCTGACCGCGCCGGGCTTCAGCGAGCCGCTCGAGGCGGCGCTCGACGGCCAGCGACCGAACACGATCAGCCTCGGCAACAACGGCCAGTTCTGGCCCGCCGGGCGCTACGAGAGCGACGGCGGCCGGACCAAGTTCACGCTGAGCAGCGACGACGCCAGCACCCTGCAGAGCCTCAGCGGCTACGACGGCAAGGCCTACGTCGGCGAGCTGGTCGCGGTGCCGGGGAAGCCGCATCGCATCGTGCCGCTCTCACAAGCGTGTGACGGCTGGATCGACTGGTACGAATCCAGCCAAGCTCCCTAAAAACGAGCCCCTCCACAAGGCCGTCTGACCAAGCAGGTCAAGGACGAGTGAGGGAGTGTGCTCCGCACATGACCGAACGAGGACGCCGAAATGCGCCGTGTCAGACGGCCTTGGCCGAAAGTCTCTCCGGCGAGACGCGGACCACGTCCCAGACCGCCCCCGTCTTCTCCAGGCCGTCGATAACCAGAGCCGAGATGTCGACCTGGTACCAGCGCAGGCCGTGGGTGGCGGAGGTGGGAAAGGCGTGATGGCTGTTGTGGAAGGCCTCGCCGAAGGTCGGGATCGCGATCAGCGCCAGGTTGCGCGAGTGGTCGTCGCTCTCGAATTCGCGCACGCCATAGACATGACATAGAGAGTTGATGCTGTAGGTGAAGTGGTGGAGGACGAAGACGCGAACGAGGCCGCCCCAGAGCAATCCGGTGAAGGCGGCGAAGAGGGTGCCGCCGATCAGCCAACCGAGGAAGAAGGGCAGCAGCAGGCCGCCGATCGCCCAGTAGATGAAGGTGCCGTCGATGCGGCTGATGACCGGGTCCTTCAACAGGTCCGGCGCGAAGCGTTCCTTGTTGCCGCGCTGGGTGTGGATGAAGAGCCAGCCCATGTGCGCGTGGTAGAGCCCCTTGAGGGCGCCGCTCCAGCCGTGGCCGTGGTCGACGTGGGGGCTGTGCGGGTCTCCCTCGACGTCGGCGAAGGCGTGGTGCTTGCGGTGGTCGGCGACCCAGGAGATGACCGGCCCCTCGATCGCCGCCGAGCCGAGGATCGCCAGCAGCCCGTGCAGCCACGGCTTCGCCTTGAAGGCGCGGTGGGTGAGATGACGGTGGAAGCCAACCGTGATCCCGAGCCCGGTGAAGAGGTACATGCCGAGGAAGAGGAAGACGTCGCTCCAGTGCAGGGCACTGCCCCAGACCTGCCAGGCGGCGAAACCGATTGCGGCGAAGGGAATCAGCGTGACCAGGCCGGTGATGATGCGGTCGCGGGTCTCGTTCTCGACAGGCTGGATGTCGGAAGGGAGTGGGCCGGCGGTGGAGGACACTGCCGCCGATCATACGGAGAGAAGCTGAAGCGTGCCGGCAATTGCGCCATCGATCGATGTCATATGCCGGCCGTTGTAGGGTGCGAGACGATGGCGTTCGCCGACACCGCAAAGCTGCGCAGCGAGATCGAAAGCCGTATTCCGGAGCGGCCGTTCACGGTCGAGTTCTGGGACGGAACGCGGCTGCCGTCCACCTCGGGCGACGGGCCCACCTTCAGCGTCCGCTCTCCGGCCGCCGCCGCCCATGTGCTGCGGGCGCCGGGACAGCTCGGGCTCGGCCGCGCCTACGTCAGCGGCGAGATCGAGGTCGACGACATGGACGCCGTGATCGCCCTGCTCGACGGCTGGCAGCCGCCGTCCCTGGAGGGCGCCGACAAGCGGGCGCTGCTGTTCGGCGCCGTCCGCGCCGCCGGCGTGACCAAGCCGCCGCCCCGCCCCCAGTCCGAGCTGCGCCCGAGTGGCCGCCGCCACAGCAAAGAGCGCGACGCCCGCGCCGTCCGCCACCACTACGACGTCTCCAACGAGTTCTTCGAGCTCTTCCTCGGCCCGACGATGGTCTACAGCTGCGCGATCTTCTCGCGCGGGGCGACGACCCTGGAGCAGGCGCAGGAGGAGAAGCTGGAGACGGTCGCCCGCAAGCTCGAGCTCAAGGAGGGAGACCGCGTGCTCGACGTCGGCTGCGGCTGGGGCGGCTTCCCGCTCTGGGCGGCGACCAAGCACGGGGCCAGCGTGGTCGGCATCACCCTCTCCCCTCCCCAGGCCGAGAAGGCACGGCAGCGGGCGGAGGAGGCCGGGGTCGCCGACCGGGTCGAGATCCGGGTCATGGACTACCGCGACCTCGCCGGCGAGCAGTTCGACGCGATCGCCAGCATCGGCATGGTCGAGCACGTCGGCGCTTCCCAGATCGAGGTCTACGCGCAGACCCTGGCGCGGATGCTGAAGCCGGGCGGGCGCCTGCTCAACCACGGCATCACCCGCCTGCGCCACACCGACAGCGAGGCGGGGGCGTTCTCCGAGCGCTTCGTCTTCCCCGATGCGGCGCCGCTGCACCTCTCGCGCAATCTGCTGGCGCTGGAACGGGCCGGCTTCGTCACCCACCACGTCGAGGACTTCGCCCCCGACTACGCCGAGACGCTGCGCCACTGGGCGCGGCGGCTGGACGAGAACCTCGACGAGGCAATCCGCCTCGCGGGCCCCGAACGAGTCCGGGTCTGGCGGCTCTACCTGCGGGCGGCCCGCAATGGCTTCGAGTCGGGGTTCACCTCGATCTACCAGGCGCGCTGCGAGCTCCCAGCCTAGGCACTTGATGCGTATCCGGTCAGGTCAGGCCGCTCGCCTGAGCACCGCCGGGCGGCCAGCCGCGCCCCGACGAGGATCCGGGCGAGCCTGCCGCAAGTGGGAGAAATAGCACCGCCGCCGCGAGCTTCCAGCGGGTTCCCTTAAGCGGTTCGGCCAAGCTCACGGTCAGAACCGTGCGTGCCTGCTCCCCAAAGCCGAGCTCCGCGGCCGAGTAGCTCCCGTCTGGCTGATTCCTAACGACCGGGGCCACGATTCTATCCGTGATGCTGAGGTCGTACCCTTGGCCGGCGATCTCGAAGACTGCCCGCGCCTGCCGGCCCGGCTTGAACGGATTGTCCTGCGAGCGAAAAGCGATCGAATCTGGCTCGACCAGGGTTAACGAAGCGTCCATCCCCTCGATGGCCAGTTGATCATCCACACCCTTTTGAGTTCCACCGAGGAGCGAGGGTCCAGGGGCAAAATGCGGCCGAAGGAGGTCGTAAGCATCGGCAGGCGAGACCTCGTCGACGAGTTCCCAGTCTCGCTCCTCGATCAGGACGTTCTCTGGCTGCGCTGCATCTCCCACTCGTGACGAGTAGTCAAAGCGAACGATGTCCAGGGGCTGCGCCATCCGCTTCCCCACCCTGCAATCTCTCTCGGAGAGCGCACCCGTCGACGATCGGGACGTGACCGGGCGAATCCATGCGCCCGCAGCCAGGGCGATACCGGCGACACAGCGACCCCCCGGTTTTCGGGAGTTGGCCAGGACGATGATCTCAGCGCTCGGCACGCGGGCAGACTACAGATGGACTATTTCTACTTCTCCCCAATGTTCTGCGAGATATTCGACAACGAGGCGGCGGTGGCAGTGCTCCGCCGTCGCCTCGCTGCAAAGCAGCACCGTTCGCTTTTCGAAGCTGCTCCGATCCAGGGCGATCTCAATGCTTCTCTTGCGCATCAGGTCGAGGAAACGTTTTTCGTACTCTTGCCAAGGCATCGCCCCCCGCTTCTTGTAGGCATCAAGGATCTCCTGGCTCGGCGCCAGCAGCGGAGCATGCTCGTAAGTAGCGCCAGCTAGCTCTCGCAGAAAGTAGGCGAGATCCTTTTCCTTTGCGAAGCCGGCTAGCTGGGAGCGGTTGTTGAGGCGGACATCGAGCAGCCGTTCGATGTCATTCGTCTTCAGGCGGCCAAAGAAGTCTTCGGCGGTCGTTTTCGTGAAACCGATACTGAAGATCTCCATAGCTTCTCCTCATCCGTGAACAGCGTTCCGGCCGAGGGGTCTATAGGGCCAGGCTCGGCTTCTCGTCGACCGTCTCCCCGGACGTGCGTAACCGCGATCCCTTCGTCCAGCAACACCTTGCTTACGAGTAGGCGGCGATGGCAGTGCTCGGGATCCTCCTCACTGCACATGATTGCCACCCGGCACTGGGAAATGCCGCGCTTCAACCTCCCGATGCCCAGCCGGAAGCTTTCGCTTTGGGCAACGCGGCCGTAGAGCACGTATCCCTCTCCGTCGTAAAACCTGCCATCGTCTGGACGACCGCCCAATCGGTCGCCCAGGAACAGATACTTGGTACCGACGGCGGTGGCGACGGTGGGCAAGACAGCCCGGTCAACCCACTCGACATAGCGGGAGTGCGGCCACGAACGCACATCCACCAGAACATCGACCTCCGAGGCGGAAAGTAATTCTTGAAAGTGCTCCGGAGGGTGGTTCGAGTGCCCGATCGTGAACAGGGTGCTTCCCTCAGGGCTAGACATGACTCGCCTGTTCGCCAGCCGCCTGACGAATCGTCTCGGCAAAGTGGGGATCGGCAAGCGCCTTGTGGAGCGAATCAATGCACTCGTCGACATCCGCGCAATCGAGCACGTATGCACGACCGTGGCGCCTGAGCATGGCTTGGACTTCGGAGCTGGAATCCCGGTCGCCGATGCGCAATCCAACGATCGGTCGATTGTGGCTGTACGCAAAGGCGAGCTCGACGTCGGTCAGCGGTGAAGGAGCGTTGAGAAGGACGACCACAGCATCCGCATGTTCAACCGCGTGACTCATCCCATCGAAGAAGCGTGCCGAGTCGATGACGTTGCCCTCCTGTGACACCGGTGACCAGCTCACGGCCGGCCATCCGCTCTCCTCACAGGCGTCGATGACGCGCCGGCGCAAGTCGTCGCGTTCGTGGGTGTGCGCGGTGCCTCCGAGACTCAAGTAGAGCCACGATCCCTCGTCGAGATCGTGAACTTCATCCGTGCGAAGAGAGCGTCCATCTTCTTTCAGTCTAGGTGCCCTGAACTGCATCGTCGCGAGAGGCTCTCACTCTCACCGGACAGGAACCTCAGGCAGGAAAGCCGCTATTTACGTCCTCCAGCGCCCAGTCGGCGCCAGCGTCGCTCAGTTCCTCGACGCTGTATTGGCCCGTGGCAACGCCGGCAACGCGGATGCCGGCGCCGTGGCAGGCCTCGACGTCGCGCGGGGTGTCGCCGACTCCGATCGTCGCCCCCAGGTCGAGTGGCGCGCCGGCGGCGACGACGCCGCGCTCGAGCGCCTTCCTGGTCAGCTCGGTGCGGTCGCTGGAGTCGGAGCCGTAGCCGCCGAAGGCGAAGAAGCGATTGAGGTTGGCGCGGGCGAGCTTGATCTGGGCCGCGGCTTCGATGTTGCCGGTGACGAGGCCGAGCAGCACGCCCTGCTCGGCCAGCTGCGGCAGCAGATCTTCGACTCCCGGCATCACCCGGTAGCCGCTGGACTCGTCGACGGCGTCTTCGAGGTGGCTGAGGTAGCCGGCGATCGCCTCCGCCCGCTCGGCCTCGCTGCCGTAGCGGCCGATCACCTCGCGGAAGACGATCGTGGCGATTTCCGGGTCGGTCATGCCGGCGTGGGTGTGCTCCTCGATGTTGGCGTCGATCCCGTGCAGCTCGCGGAAGGCGCGCTGCCAGGCGACGGCGCCCGCACCGCCGGTGACGAGGAGGGTGCCGTCGATGTCGAAGAGGACGGTCTGGATCACAGCGGCGAACCTACAGGCGGCTAGCGCGGAACGGTGCTGGCGCGTACATGGGCGCGGCGCGGGCGCTCCAGCTTGCCGGCGCTGAGGGTCTCGCCGCGGACGAAGCGGCGGTGGCGACCCTGACGCCAAGGGCGTGGCGGTGGGGGCGGACCCGGGTGGCCGAAGGCACCGTCCCAGTGGCCGTCGGCACCGGAAGCGACATCCGTGCCGGCACCGGCCAACGTGGCGACGAAAGCCCCGGAGTCGCTGCCGACCCGCAGCTTGGCCGCCTTGACGCCGGCGCTGTCGGGGGTGAAGCGGACGCGGACCAGGCACTCGGCACCGGGCTCCAGGGCCTCTCCCGTGCACTCGTCCCCGGCCAGGGCAAACTGGTCGAGGTCGGCGCCGACGATGGAGACGCCGCCGAGCTCGAGCGGCGTGCTGCCGTCATTGCGGACCGCGAAGGCGTGGGCGTCGCTCTTGCTGCCGGCGGCCTGCAAGCCGAAGTCGAAGGCGGAGGGCGCCAGCGTCACCGCGGGGGCGACGCCTTCGCCTTTGAGCCCGACCATGGCGCCGCCGTCGTTATCGCCGAAGAAGGCCATGTAGGCGGCCTTGGGCCCGGCATCCTGCGGGCGGAAGCGCACGTGCGCGGTGCAGCTGGAGGACGGCATCAGCTCGGCGCCGGTGCAGTTCTCGGAGAGCAGCTGGAAGCTGGCGGAGTCGCCGCCGGCGACGATGCCGATGAAGAAGCCGGCAGGGATGTTGCCGGAGTTGGTGATCGTGATCGTCCGCGCGGCGCTGCTGGCGCCGACCGTGAGGGGCCCGAAGTCGGCCGGGTTCGGGGTGGCTTCGATGATTGCCCGGCCGCCGCTGCCGCTGAGCGTGGCGGCGAAGCCGTAGCCACTGGTGACCGCTCGCAGTTCCGCCGTGTATGAGACGGCGTCCTGGGGGTTGAAGTTGACTTCGACGTTGCAGCTCTGACCGGGTTCGAGCTGATGGCTGAAGCAGTCGCCGTTGCCGGTCCAGAAGGCGCCCGAGCCGCCGTTGATTTCGAAGTTGTTGAGCTGCACCGTCGCTTCGCCGCTGTTGACCACCTGCAGGTAGCTGCTGCGCATTTCGTAGACCCGCTGCATGCCGAAGTCGTAGCTCGACGGCGAGAAGGTGAGCTGCGGCGCAACGGAGCTGCCGGAAACTTCGAAGTCCTGTTCGGGCCGACCGGCCTGGAAGCTGACGCGCAACGCCGTCTTCTTCAGACCGACGCTGGTTGCCTTCAGAGCGACCCAGGCCGAGCAATACATGCCAGGCAGGACCGTGGTACCGCCACAGGTGGTGCTGGAGAGGCTGAATTCACCCGCGTCTTCGCCTTCCAGCCAGACCTTGTCGATCGCGGCTTCTTCGCCGCTTTCGTTGTGCAGCTGGAGCTCGACACTTTGGGACTGGTTGCCGACCGTGGTCGTCGGCAGCACCACCGGCGAGGGCGAGATCGTCAGCACCGGGTCGCTGCCTTCCGGCAGCGGCGCCGCGAAGCTGGAGGCAGGCGCGACGAGGACGGCGAGGGCAAATGCGGTGACGGCGATCAATTTGGTCATGCCGCCCCATCGGAAACTTGTCCAGGCGGCTTGACCCCACTATTTGGGGTTGTTAGTGCTCGGCCTCGAGCAGATCGCGCTGGCTGAGCGTGTAGAGCAGCGCCAGCGAGGGCAGCACCAGCACCGCCGCGACCGCGAAGACGATGAAGACGGTGACCAGGGTCGGGTCCGGCGCCGCCGCCTGATCGATCCGCAGCGAAGTCGGCAGCAGGTAAGGGAACTGCGCCACCCCCCACCCCCAGATCACGGCGACGACGGCGCCCGCGGCGAGGGGGCGCAGCGGCTTGCGACCGCCGCGCAGCAGCACCGCCAGCAGGCCGAGCCCACAGACCACGGAGAGGATCACCAGCGGCAATCCCTGGGCGACGAGGCGGTCGAAGATGTAGCGGGCTTCGGCGTGGAGCTCGATCAGGCCGAACGCCGCCGCGACCCCGGCCACGGCGGCGGCGACAAGCGCCCGGCGCACGAAGTAGCGCTCGAGGTCCTCCTCGCTCGCCCGGCGTGCGTCGCCGACCAGGAACACGGCCGAGAGATAGGCGCCGGTGGCGACGAACATCGCCCCGGTCAGCAGCGGCAGCGGCTCCAACCAGGACGAGAAGGCGTCGCCGTTGCCGTCGGCGGGGACGTTGCCGGAAGCGATCGCGCCGACCACGGCGCCCATGAAGAACGGGGTGAGGACGGAGGAGAGGGCGAAGGTCGCGCCCGCGGCGCGGCGCGCGGCCAGGCCCTCGATCGACTTGCGGAAGGCGAAGCCGGAGCCGCGCAGGACGATCCCCACAGCGGCCAGGGCGATCGGCACGTAGAGGGTCGAGAAGATGGCGCTGAAGGCGGGTGGGAAAGCGGTCCAGAGGACGACGAGGATGAAGATCAACCAGACGTGGTTGGCCTCCCAGACCGGGGTCAGCGAGCGCTGGATCAGCGCCCGCGGGCGCTCCCCCTTCTCCGCGTCGCCGGCGATCAGGTCCCAGAACCCACCGCCGAAGTCGGCGCCGCCGAAGAGCGCGTAGAAGGTCGCCCCAACCCAGAGGATCGCCGCCGCGACGTCGGCCTTGCTCATGGCGCCACCTCTTCCGGCGGCGCGTAGGGGGTGCCCGCGGGCTCGGCTTCGCCCTCGCGCCAGCGCCGCGACATCCCGCGCAGGACTTTGACCGCGATCGTCCCGATCGCGGCGTAGAGCAGCAGCACCAGGGCGAAGCTGAACCAGATCCCCTTGGCGTTCGTCACCGCTTCCTCGGTCCGCATGTAGCCCTGGACGATCCAGGGCTGGCGGCCGACCTCGGTGACGATCCAGCCGCACCACAAGGCCAGGATCGCCCCCGCCCCGGAGACCGCGACCGCGCGCAGGAACCACGGCGTCTTCGGGATGTCGCGCCGTTTCCACCAGACCCAGCCGAGCCAGCCCCCCAGCAGCAGCAGGGCGCTGCCGATCCCGACCATCGCGTCGAAGGAGAGGTGGAGCAGGGTGTTGGCCGGCGGCCGTTCGTCCTGGGGGATGTCTTCCAGCCCGATCACCTTGGTGTCGGCGCTGAAGCCGACCAGGAAGGAGTCGAGGTCGGGGATCGGGATCGCGCCCTTGACCCCGTCGCTGGTGCAGACGCCGCCGACGTACTCGGTCTGGTGGCCGCCGGTCTTCTGGATGCACTCCATGCCGGCGAACTTGGCCGGCTGGTGGTCGGCGACTTCGCGCGCCGCGGTGTCGCCGACGAAGAGCTGGATCGGGGTGACGATGCAGGCGATCGTCAGCGGGATCAGCAGGCCCAGCCGGTGCAGGCGGTCGCGCCGCCCCTTCAGCATCCCGACCGCGTAGATCGAGGCGACGAGGAAGCCGGTGACCATGTAGGCCGCGAGCAGCATGTGCGGGACCTCGTAGCCGGTGGCGTTGTTGAAGAGGATCTTCAGCGGCTCGGTGTCGACGACCTTGCCGGCGGCGTCGAGCGTGAACCCCTGCGGCTGATTCATCCACGAGTTGGCGGCGACGACGGCGAAGGCGCCGCCGATCCCGGTCACGAACATCGGCACCCCGGACCAGAAATGAGCCCAGCCGGAGAGCCGCTTCCAGCCGTAGATGTAGATCGCCAGGAAGATCGCCTCGAGGAAGAAGAAGATCCCCTCGATCGCGAAGGCGATCCCGAAGGCGGCGCCGAAGCGGTCCATGAAGTTGGGCCAGAGCAGGCCGAACTCGAAGCTGAGCACGGTGCCGGTGACGGCGCCGACGGCGAAGGTGACCGCCATCGCCTTCGACCAGCGCCGGGCCAGCTCCAGCGCATCCTTGTCGCCCTTTTTCAGGCCGATGTAGTTGGCGACGAGGATCGTCGCCGGCAGCGCCACCCCGAGGCAGGAGAGGACGATGTGGAAGCCGAGGGTGAACGCCATCTGCTCACGCGCGGCGAGCAGGTTGGATGCCGACGCGGCCAGTGGGAGCGCGTCGAGCGAGAGCATGGGGCCGACCCTACTCCGCCCTGCGGGCGTTGCGGTAGCGGCGGATCAGCGCGTTGGTGGAGCTGTCGTGGCGCAGCTTCGGCTCCTGCTCAGCCTCGAGCTCGGGGATGATCTTCACGGCCAGGACCTTGCCCAGCTCGACCCCCCACTGGTCGAAGGAGTCGATCCCCCAGACGGCGCCCTGGGTGAAGACGCTGTGCTCGTAGAGGGCGACCAGCGTGCCCAGGGTCTCCGGGGTGAGGCGCTCGGCGAGGATCGTGTTCGAGGGCCGGTTGCCCTCCATCACCCGGTGCGGCACGACCGCCTCCGGCGTGCCCTCCTCGCGCACCTGCTCCGGCGTTTTGCCGAAGGCCAGCGCCTCGCCCTGAGCGAAGACGTTGGACATCAGCAGGTCGTGGTGGCGGCCCAGCGGGTTGTTGGAGTTGAAGAAGCCGATGAAGTCGCAGGGAATCAGACGCGTCCCCTGGTGGATCAGCTGGTAGAAGGAGTGCTGGCCGTTGGTCCCCGGCTCACCCCAGTAGATCGCCCCGGTCTCGTAGTCGACGTGGGCGCCGTCGACGGTCACGTGCTTGCCGTTGGACTCCATCGTCAGCTGCTGCAGGTAGGCCGGGAAGCGGTGCAGGTACTGGTCGTAGGGGAAGACGCCGCTGGTCTGGGCGCCGAAGAAGTCCGAGTACCAGACCGAGAGCAGGCCCATCAGCATCGGCAGGTTGGCGCCGGTCGGGGTCTCGCGGAAGTGCTCGTCCATGGCGTGGAAGCCGGCCAGCATCTCGCCGAAGCGGGCGGGGCCGATCGCCAGCATCGTCGAGAGCCCGATTGCCGAATCCATCGAGTAGCGGCCGCCGACCCAGTTCCAGAAGCCGAACATGTTGTCGGTGTCGATGCCGAACTTGGCGACCTCGTCGGCGTTGGTGGAGACGGCGACGAAGTGCTTGGCGACCGCGGCCTCGTCGCCGCCGAGCCCCGCCAACGACCACTCGCGGGCGGAGTGGGCGTTGGTCATCGTCTCCAGCGTCGTGAAGGTCTTCGAGGAGATGACGAAGAGGGTCTGCTCGGGATCGAGGTCGGCGGTCTTCTCGACGAAGTCGGTGCCATCGACGTTGGAAACGAAGCGGAAGGTCATCTCCCGGTGCGAGTAGTGCCTGAGCGCCTCGTATGCCATCACCGGGCCGAGGTCGGAGCCGCCGATGCCGACGTTGACGACGTTGCGGATCGGCTTGCCGGTGTGTCCCAGCCACTCGCCGGAGCGCACGCGCTCGGCGAAGTCGCCCATGCGGTCGAGCGTCTCGTGCACCTGCTTGACGACGTCGACGCCGTCGACGACGAGCGAGCGGTGGCGCGGCATCCGCAGCGCCACGTGGAGGACGGCGCGATCCTCGGAGACGTTGATGTGCTCGCCCTCGAACATCGCTTCGCGGCGCGCCTCGACGCCACGCTGGCGGGCCAACTCGCCGAGCAGCAGCAGCGTCTCGTCGGTGACGCGGTTCTTCGAGAAGTCGAGGTGAAGCCCGGCGCCGTCGGCGACCAGGCGCTCACCGCGCTCGGGGTCGGCGGCGAAGAGCTCGCGCAGGTGGGCCCCGCGGATTTTTTCGTGATGCGCCTGCAGGTCGGCCCAGGCGGGCGCCTCGCGCAGGGTCGGCACGGGCTCGCTCACCCGTTCGCTCCGCGCTGGGAGGCGATCGACTTCAGCAGCTCTTCCCAGGACTTGTTGAAGCTCTCTTTGCCCTCGGCCTGGAGTCGGGTCGCCAGCGCGTCGACATCGACCCCGGCCGCCTCGAACTCCTTCAGCAGCTGCTCGGAGCTGCCGCCGTCGGCCGCCATCAGGTCGCCGACCTCGCCGTGGTCGGCGAAGGCAAGCAGGGTCGGCTCCGGCATCGTGTTGACCGTGAACGGCGAGGCGAAGGCCTCGATGTAGAGGGTGTCGGAGGCGTTCGGGTCCTTGGTCCCGGTGCTGGCCCAGAGCAGGCGCTGGGGGCGGGCGCCCTCGTTCATCAGCCGCAGCCAGCGGTCGGAGGCGAGCAGCTCGCGGTAGGCGACGTAGGCGCGGCCGCCGACGGCGATGCCGAGCCGGTTGTGGAGCTCGTCGGCGACCTCGTCGGCGACGGCGACGTCCCAGCGGCTCATGAAGATCGAGGCGACGGAGGCGACGGCGGGGTCCAGGCCGGCCTCGACACGGCGCTCGATCCCGCGCATGTAGGCCTCGGCCGCACCGAGGTACTGGGCGGCGTCGAAGAGCAGGGTGACGTTGACCGGGATCCCGGCGAAGATCGTCTCCTCGATCGCGGTGCGCCCGGCCTCGGTGCCAGGAATCTTGATGAAGAGGTTCTCGCGCTCAGCCTTGGCGTGGAGCGCCTTCGCCTGCGCGATCGTCGCCTCGGCGTCGTCGGCCAGCAGCGGCGAGACCTCCAGCGAGCAGAAGCCGTCGACCCCGTCGGTGCGGGCATGGACGCCGGCGAAGAGGTCGGTGGCGTCGCGCAGATCGGCCAGGGCCAGCTCGAAGAAGACATCCTCGTCGGCGTTGGCGCCGGGGCCCTCGCCGAGGCCGGGGGCGGAGTCGAGCTCGGCGATCTGCGCGTCGTAGGAGTCGCCGCCGGAGATCGCCTTGTCGAAGATCGTCGGGTTCGAGGTGAGGCCGGTAACGGAGAGCTCGTCGATGTAGCCCTGCAGAGTGCCGTCGCCGAGCATCTTGCGGGTGATGTTGTCCAGCCAGAGGCTCTGCCCCAACTCGTGCAGTCGTGCGGTTGCCTTCACGAGGACCTCCTCAGTCGTGGATTAGTTCTTGGTCGCGCCGGCAGCGACCTTGCGCACCACCGCGGCGACCTTGTCCGGGGTGAACCCGAACTCGGCCTCGACGTCCGCGAACGGAGCCGACTGGCCGAAGGTGGTCATGCCGATGATCTCGCCGGCGCTGCCGACGTAGCGCTCCCAGCCCTGCGGCGAGGCCTCCTCGATCGCGACCCGGGCGCTCACGCTCGGCGGCAGCACGCTGTCGCGGTACTCGGCGTCCTGGCGATCGAAGAGCTCCCAGCAGGGGAGGCTGACGACGCGCGAGCGGATGCCCTCGCCGGTCAGGGTCTCGTGCGCGCCCAGGGCCAGCTGAACCTCGCTGCCGGTGGCGATCAGGATCACGTCCGGGTCGCCGCCCGCGGCGTCGGCGAGCACGTAGCCGCCTTTCTGGACACCCTCCGCGGAGGCGTATTTGGAGCGGTCGAAGATCGGCACGGTCTGGCGGGTGAGGACGAGCGCCACCGGGTTGTGAGTGCGGTTGACCGCCAGCTTCCAGGCCTCGGCGGTCTCGTTGGCGTCGGCGGGGCGGATCACGTCGAGGTGCGGCATCGCCCGCAGCGAGGCCAGCTGCTCGATCGGCTGGTGGGTCGGGCCATCCTCGCCGAGCCCGATCGAGTCGTGGGTGAAGAGGTGGATCACCGGCAGCTCCATCAGCGCCGAGAGCCGGATCCCGGGCCGGCCGTAGTCGGAGAAGGTGAGGTAGGTCGACCAGAGCGGCTTGATCTTGCAGAGCGAGAGGCCGTTGCAGGCCGCGGCGGCGGCGTGTTCGCGGATCCCGAAGTGGATCTGGCGGCCGTTGAAGCTGCCGGGCTCGAAGTTGACGGCGCCGTCGAAGTCGAGCCGGACCGAGGTCGAGTCGGTGAGGTCGGCGGAGCCGGAGAGCATCCACGGCACCTGCTCGGCGATCGCGTTCTGAACCTTGTTCGAAGCCTTGCGGGTGGCCAGGCCCTTCGCTTCGTCGGCATCGAAGGAGGGGATCGCGCCGTCCCAGCCGCCGGGCAGCTGGCGGTGCTGCATCATCTCGATCTCGGCCTTGTGGGCGGAACCGTCGAGCTTCTGCTTCCAGGCGGCGCTTTCCTCGCCGCCACGCACCCCGATCACCTCGTCGAAGCGCTCGCGCACCCCGTCGGGGACGAGGAACTGGGCGTCCTCGGGCCAGCCGTAGGCCTTCTTCGTGAGCACGACCTCCTCTTTCCCGAGTGGTTCGCCATGGGCGGACTCGGTGTCCTGCTTGTTCGGCGAGCCCCAGCCGATGTGGCTGTCGACGACGACGAGGGTCGGGCGGCCGCTCTCGGCCTTGAACTCGTTCAGGGCGCGGGCCAGCAGCGAAGCGTCGTTGGCGTCCCCGACCCGCAGCACGTTCCAGCCGTAGCCCTCGAAGCGGGAGAGCACGTCGTCGTCGTAGGCGAGGTCGGTGTGACCGTCGATCGTGATGTGGTTGTTGTCGTAGAGCCAGCAGAGGTTGTCGAGCTTGAGGTGGCCGGCGAGCGAGGCGGCCTCGTGCGAGACGCCCTCCATCAGACAGCCGTCGCCGGCGATCGCGTAGACGTCGAAGTCGAAGAGGTCGGCGCCGAAGCGCTCGCCCTGCCACTTCGAGGCCAGCGCCATCCCGACCGAGGTCGCGATCCCCTGGCCCAGCGGCCCGGTGGTGGTCTCGACGCCGGTGGTCCAGCGGTACTCGGGGTGGCCCGGCGTGCGCGAGTGCAGCTGGCGGAATTCTTCGATCTCATGCAGCGAGCAGGCCGGCTCGTCGGTGATCTCGTAGTCGGCGTCGACCTTCTTCACGCCGGAGAGGAAGAGCATCGAGTAGAGCAGCATCGAGGCGTGGCCGGCCGAGAGCACGAAGCGGTCGCGGTTGGGCCAGATCGGGTCGGCCGGGTCGTAGCGCAGGTGGTTCTGCCAGAGCTCGTAGGCGACCGGCGCCAGCGCCATCGGCGTCCCCGGGTGCCCCGAATTCGCCTTCTCGACCGCGTCGATCGAGAGCGTGCGGATCGTGTTTATGGCGAGCTGGTCGATGTCCTGAGCCATGGCGGGTGACCGATCCTAACCAGAACCGGCCGGTAGGCCGATTTCCCCTGGTGCAAGCGGATTTCTGGGCTGCCTTTAACTAGGATCGGTCTCTTCTATTTAGCTATTATTTTATGTTTGTTAGCTTGACGTAGATAGTTTAATATTGCTCCATGTCTAAAAGAACCAATCCACTCTCCCCTCAGACCATCGAGGCTTCCCGCTTGCTTGGCACCCGCATCCAGCTGGCCCGGCGCGAGCGCCGGTGGACCCTGCAGGAGTTGGCCGACCGCGCCGGCGTCACTGCGGTGACGATGCGCAAGGTCGAGCGCGGAGACCCGAGCGTGAGAATGGGAGTGGCATTCGAGGCGGCGACGTTGACCGGAGTGCCACTTTTCGACCCCGATCCAGCGCGACGGCGGCTGGAGGCCGAGCGCATCAGCGATCGGCTCGCCGTCCTACCGCAGCTCGTGCGCAGGCGGGAGATAGACGATGACTTCTGAGCCCGGGCACGCCTTCGTCTGGGTCTGGCTTCCGGGTGCCGTCGACCCGGTCGTCGCCGGCCGCCTCGATGTCGAAGAGCGAACCCTCGTCTTCAGCTACGGGCGCAGCTACCTCGAGCGCGAGGACCGGATCCCGCTCTATCTGCCGGAGCTACCCCTGGGCCGCGGCACGATCCCGCCGCGGGTCGGCGAGGTAGCAGGGTGCATCGCCGACGCCGGCCCGGATGCTTGGGGCCAGCGGGTGATCCTCAACCGCCTGGCCGGCAGCGCCGCCGACACCACTGCCCTGACGCCCCTGACCTACCTGCTCGAGTCCGGCTCGGACCGGAGCGGCGCCCTCGACTTCCAGTCCTCGGCGGAGGAGTACGTGCCGCGCTCGCTCGATCAGGCGAGTTTGGAGGAACTGGCCGAATCCGCGGAGCGGGTCGAGCTTGGGGTGCCCCTCTCGCCGGCGCTCGATCAGGCCCTGCTGCACGGCAGCTCCGTCGGTGGGGCACGGCCCAAGGCGCTGCTACGCGCCAAGGGTCGGCAACTGATCGCGAAGTTCAGCTCCACGACTGACACCTACCCGGTCGTCAAGGGCGAGTTCGTGGCGATGGAGCTGGCGCGTCGCGCCGGCATCGAGACGGCGACGGTGGAGCTGGCGAAGGCGCTCGGTCGCGACGCGCTGCTGGTCGAGCGGTTCGACCGGCCCAAAGGAGGGCGCCGCGCGATGGTCTCGGCGCTGACGATCCTCGAGCTCGACGAGATCGAAGCCAGGTACGCGAGCTACGCCAACCTCGCCAACCAGATCCGCGCCCGCTTCACCGACCCGACCGCGACCCTACGCGAGCTCTTCGCCCGCATCACCTTCAACATCCTCAGCGGCAACAACGACGACCACGCCCGCAACCACTCCGCCTTCTGGGATGGGGCGGAACTGACCCTCACCCCCGCCTACGACATCTGCCCGGCGCCGCGAGCGGGTGGCGAGACCGCCCAGGCGATGGCGATCGGCGCCGACGACTACCGCTTCAGCCAGGTCGCGGGCTGCGTCACCCGGGCCTCCACCTACCTGTTGTCAGAAGCCGAGGCCCGCGAGATCGTCGACCACCAGATCGATGTCATCGAGACCGACTGGACCGAGGTCTGCGACCGCGCCGGGCTGACCGAGGTCGACCGCAACAGCTTCTGGCATCGCCAGTTCCTCAACCCATACGCGACCGAGGGGTACTGACTCAGGGTTCGATGCGGGTGACGGCGCCTTCGCCGTTGTCGGCGACCCAGACGGCGGTTTCGCCGACGGCGACGGCGCCGGGTTCGGAGCCGACCTGGATCGGGGCGCCGCTGCGCTCGCCGCTCTCGAGGTCGATCCGGGTGACCGCGTCCTCGGCGGCGCTGGCGACCCAGACGGTGGTGTTGCCGGCGTCGATCCCGCCCGGCTGCTCGCCGACTTCGATCGGGTCGCCGACGACGGCGTGGATCGAGGGGTCGACCTTGGTCACGGTGTTGGAGCGACTGTTGGCGACCCAGACGAGGCCATGGGCGACGGTGACGCCGGCCGGGCCGCGGCCGACCGGGATCGGGGAGTCGATGCGGAAGGTGCTGAGGTCGATGCGGCGCACGCTGCCGGTCGTGGCGCTGCTGACCCAGAGGCCGCCCTGCCCGACCGCGAGCCGCAGTGGCTCCGCGTGCGGCGGCAGGCCGCGGCGCAGCACACGGCCGCTCTTGGCGGCGATGGCGCCGACCCCGGCCCCGTCCTCGTCGGCAACCCAGACGTCGCCGCCGCCGAAGGCGATCGCGCCGGGGCTGCCGCCGACGTCGATCCGCTTCAGCACCGCGCCCGACTGCGGGTCGACCCGGAGGACCTCGCCGCGCGGCGGATCGGAGACCCAAACCGAGCCGGCGCCGACCGTGACGCCGGAGATGCCGGCGCCGAGCTGAAACGGCTTGCCGACCGCTTCGCCGCTTTCGGGGTTGAGCCGGGTCAGGGTGCCGTCGGGCTGACTGGTGACCCAGATCGCCTCGTCGTCGGCGGCAATCCGCAAGGGTGCGCCGCCGATCGGGATCGGCTTCGAGGCGTGGACGCCGCCGCCGCTGTCGACCAGCGCCAGGACGAGTACGACCATCGCCGCGATCACGGCCAGGCCGACGGCACCGAAGGCGAGCGCCTTCCCGCGCGGCAGCCGCGAGCCGCTGCCCTGCTCCGCCTCGTCGCCGTAGCCCCCGATCGGGACGGTCGCGCGCTCGCGCGGCCCCGCCCCGTCCGGTTGCGCGGGCGCGCCCGGGTCCGACAGCACCTGCGTCGCCGCCAGGCCGGCCCCCTGGTGCTCGCGCGCCGCCGCGATCAGCGCCCCGGCGCTCCGGTAGCGCTCGCCCGGGTCCTTCGACACCGCCCGCTCGATCACCAGGTCGAGACCCTTCGGCATCACCGGCTCGGTGTCGGCTTCACCGCGGGCGAAGGGGACGATCCCGGTCAGTGCCTCGAAGAGGACGCAGCCGAGCGAGTAGATGTCGGCCGCCGGACCGACCGAGCCGCCGCGCCACTGCTCCGGCGACATGTACTCGGCGGTGCCGACCACCGAGGTGCCGCTCTGGACGCCGCTGTCGCCGAGGGCCTTGGCGAGACCGAAGTCGGAGAGGAAGGCGCGGTCGCCTTCGACGAGGACGTTGTGCGGCTTGACGTCGCGGTGGACGATGCCGGCGGCGTGGGCGGCGTCGAGCGCTTCGGCGACCTGGCCGAGCAGGGCGATCGCCCGCGCCGGCGGCAGCGGCCCCTCGCGGTCGATCACTTTGCGCAGGTCGCCGCCGGCGACCAGCCGCATCGCCACGATCAGCTCGCCGTCGACCTCGCGCGAGTCGAAGACCGGCACCACCGCCGGGTGGTCGAGGCTGGCGGCGAGCCGCGACTCGCGCAGGAAGCGCTCGCGGAACCCCTCGCGGCCGGCGAGCTCGCCGGCGATCACCTTCAGCGCCACCGACCGCTCCAGGCCCAGGTGGGTCGCCCGGTAGACCACGCCCATACCGCCCCGAGCGATCAACGCGTCGAGGCGGTATCCAGCAAGAGTGGAGCCGATGGCGGGTTCTGCCACCGGCTCCTTATACGGGCTGGGTCGGATTCCGGGGGCTTGGGCCTATCCCCCGGAATCCGTCGTTGCCTCAGCGAACGGGCTGCCAGGAGATGACCGGCCCGATCGTGCTGCCGTCGCCTTCGGTCAGGTCGACCCCTTCGGCGAGGTCGCGCTGGCGACCGTTGGCGACGTCTATGGCGACCAGCTGCTGCTCTTCGTCGGCGGCGACGAAGGCGGCGACGCGGCGGCCGTCGGAGGAGAAGACACCGTTGGTCTCCGAGCCGTCGGGCAGCTGACAGAGCTTGCGCGCCTTGCTCGGGCCGATGCGCTTCACCCACAGCCCCTGGTCCCGGCGGAAGAGCAGCGTGTGGCCGTTGCTGGTGACGTCTTCGACGTAGGCCGAGCCGACGCCCTGGACCTGCGGCTTCACCTTGGTCCCGTTGGCCGCCATCGTGTAGACGTCGGCGTAGGCGGCCGGCGTGTCGCTGCTGTCGCCGCGGCTGAAGAGGATGCCGCCGGCGAAGTAGCGCGGCTCGAACTCGTCGAGGCCGCCGGTCCGGGTCAGCCGCGCCAACCTGGCACCGCTCGGGCGGACCGAGAAGACGTCGTCGTTGGCGCCGACGGTGCGGACGAAGGCGATCGCCTTGCCGTCGGCCGAGAAGTCGGCGTCGTGGTCGTCGGCACCGCCGCTGGTCAAGGGGTGCAGGCCGCCGCCGTGGGAGCGGACCGTGTAGAGGTCGGCCGGAGCCCCCGCCGCGACGCGGCGCTCGAAGACGACCAGGCGCCCGTCCGGGGAGACCACCGGCTTCGTGTCCAGCGTTGAGCCGCTGGTCAGCTGCCGCAGCCCGGAGCCGTCGGCGCGGACCGAGAAGAGGTGGCCGCCGCGGACGAAGGCGATCGAGGTGCCGTCCGGGGAGAAGGCCGGTTCGGTGTCAGTCGGATCTTCGGTGAGCTGGTTGAGCCGGCCGTCCTTGACGGCGAAGAGGCCGCCTTCGACGACGGTTTTCGTTTCGGTTTTCGGCGCTTCGCCGGCTTTCGGCGCTTCGCCTTCGACTTTTTTCGTTTCCGTGTGCTGGGTGATGCGGGAGAAGACGACCGCCCCGGATGACGGCGCCGCGCTGGCGCTGGCCGGTACGGCGAGGACGAGAACTGCGAATAGTGCGGTTACCGCGTGTCGAATGCCCATGATCGATTCCTTTCGGTGGAGTGAACGTTGCCCCACCGATGCTGCGCCACCCACCCGCACGCGCCAACGCCACCTCCGCCCCCCGCCGGGCCACGTTTGGCCCGGTCCGGGTCAGCGGTCGAGGCCGAGCTCGATCACCCGGGCGGCGATCTGGCGCGGGCGGTCGCGTCCGGCGTCGCCGGCGACGCCGAGCTTGGCGGCGAGCGCGTCGAGGCGGCGCTGGGCGGTGCGCTCGCTGACCTGCAGCGATTCGGCGATCTCGGCCCGGGTGGCGGGGCGGCCGGCGAAGGCACCCTCGCTGCGGTAGGGCGCGGTCAGGGCCGCCGCGGTCGCCCGCTCCTCCGCAGTCAGGGCCACCGAGGGGCCGTCGCTCGGCACCGTCGCCCCGACCGGGGTCGCCGGCCCGACCGAGACTTCGAGCCGGTGGCCACCGACGATCAGGGTGTCGCCATTGCGCAGCCGCCGCGGCCGGTCCAGCGGCTCGCCGTTGAGGGCGGTGCCGTTGCTGCTGTCGAGATCGGTCGCCATCAGTACCTCGCCGCGGCGCTCGATCTCCAGGTGGTTCCAGGAGACCGCCTCGTCCTCGAGCTGGATCCCTGCCTCAGGCGAGCGCCCGACGATCGTCACCACGTCGGCGAGTGCCACCGACCGCGGCGCCTCACCACCACTGGAAACCCACAAGCGTGCGTCCATCGAGCGCGACTATAGGTCGATGGGCCGATATCGGGACTATGTCTCCCGATATCGGCCCATCGACCCCGTGGTTAGAGTGCGCGGCGTGAGCGGGGCGGATACGGAGAAGCGGGTTGCGGCGGAGGCTGCGGCGGAGCTGGTTGAGGACGGGATGACCGTGGGGCTCGGGACCGGGTCTACGGTCGCCCATCTGCTGCCGGCGATCGCCCGACGCGGCGTCACCGGGATCCGCTGCGTCGCCACCTCGGTCGCCACCGAGGAACAGGCGCGCGAACTGGGGATCCCGATCGAGGACTTCGACAGCCTGCGCCAGCTCGACATCGCGATCGACGGCACCGACGAGGTCACTCCCGACGGCTGGCTGATCAAGGGCGGTGGCGCCGCCCACCTGCGCGAGAAGATCGTCGCCGCCGCGGCCGCGCGCTTCGTCGTCATCGCCGACTCCAGCAAGCCGGTCGACGCCCTCCGCGGCCCGGTGCCGCTGGAGCTCTTCTCCTTCGGCATCGCCTCGGCCCTGGCCCGGCTCGGCCCCGAGGTCGAGCTGCGCGACGTCCCCCCCAGCCCCGACGGCGGCGCGATCGCCGACTACCGCGGTGCGATCGCCGATCCGGGCGAGCTGGCCGCCCGGCTCGAGGCCGACCCCGGCGTCGCCGCCCACGGCCTCTTCCCGCCCGCCATGGTCAGCGACCTCTTCATCGGCCGCGGCGACTCGGTCGAGCGGCCCAGCCTCCGCGCCTGACGGTTCCGGACTCGTCTTCTAGAGCTGGGTGGCGATCAGGCCCAGTACCGCGGTCACGTAAGCCCCCAGCGTCATCCGCTGCATCGAGTCGAAACGGGCTTCGAGACGGCCGAAGCGGGTGTCCATTTCGACCTTGAGCTCATTCCGCACCCCGGAGATCGTCACAACTTCGTGGAGATCGCGATGACTTACGGGATCCCTGGAAAGGCCGAGAGAAAAATGAGAGGGTGCCTGCATGAGCGACTTCAGCGGACTCCGAATCAGTGGCCACGTCGCCGTTCCGGGCGACTCCGACTGGGACCAGGCGCGCCTCGCCTGGAACCTCGCGGCAGACCAGAACCCGGAGGCGGTGGTCTTCGCCGAGAGCGCCGGCGACGTCGTCGCGACGGTGCGCTTCGCGGCCGAGAACGGGCTCAAGGTGGCGGGCCAGGGGACCGGGCACGGGGCCGTCGCCCTCGGTGCGCTCGATGACACGATCCTGATCAAGACCGAGCGCATGCGCGGGGTCGAGGTCGATCCCGAGGCTGAGACCGCCCGGGTCGAGGCCGGCGTACTGGTGCTGGAGCTGAGCCAGGCGGCCCAGGCCCACGGCCTCAGCTCGCTGCCCGGCTCCTCCCCCGACGTCGGCGTTACCGGCTTCACGCTCGGTGGCGGCCTCAGCTGGCTGGGGCGGCACTACGGCTTCGCCTGCAACCGCGTCCGCGCGATCGAGCTGGTCAGCGCCGACGGTGAGGCGCGGACGGTCGACGGCGAGAACGAGCCTGACCTCTTCTGGGCCCTGCGCGGCGGCGGCGGCGACTACGCGATCGTCACCGCGCTGCACCTCGACCTGGTGCCGATCGCCGACATCTACGCCGGCGCTCTGCTCTACCCCGCCGCGGTGGGTGCCGAGGGCGTGCGCGTCTACCGCGACTGGGCGGCGGACGCGAGCGAGGACATCACCTCGGTCGTCCGCTTCCTCCGCCCGCCCGACCTGCCCGACGTGCCGGAGCCGCTGCGCAACACGCCGCTGCTGACGATCGACGGCGCCTGCATCGGCAGCCAGGCCAACGGCGAAGGGGCCTTCGGCCCGCTGATCGAGGCTCTCGGCGAGCCGATGATGAGCACGCTCGGCCAGATCCCCGCCGAAGGCCTCTGCCGGATCCACATGGACCCCGAGCAGCCGGTGCCAGGGCTCGGACACCACACGGTCATCCGCGAGCTGCCCGACGCGGCAATCGACGCCTTCGCCGCCCTCGGCGATCCGGAGACCTCGCCGCTGCTGCTGACCGAGCTGCGCCAGCTGGGCGGCGCGTTGGGACGCCCGGACGAGAACGGGGGCGCCCTCACCCACCTCGATGCCGCCTTCGTGATGCTCGGGGTCGGCCTGCCGATGACGCCCGAGCTGGGCCGGGCGATCGAGGGCCACCTCGATCGCTTCGACGAAGCGATGGCACCGTGGGTCGCCGACGGCGGCTACTACAACTTCGCCGAGCGTCCCTGCGACGCCGACGCCATCCTCCCCGCCGATACCTGCGCGCGCCTGGCCGAGGTCAAGCGCAAGTGGGACCCCGACGGCACGATCGTCGCCAACCACGTCGTCTCGCTCGACCCCGCCGCCTAGCGGACGAAGACTTCTAGCTCCCGGCGACCAGCAGCCGCTCAACCGCGCCCGCGTCGAGTGGGTCCACCCGCTCGACGCCGGCAATCCCCTCGAAGGCGCGGTCTGCAGTAAGCACCACGCCGGCGAGAGGTTGGCCAGCGGGGCGCGGCCCTGTTCTCACCGGTCAAGCCGGATTCGCGTGTCGGATCGCAGCCAGCCGCTTGTAGGACTCGTCCTCTTCCCCGACCAGATCCGCCAGCGTGCGGGTTGCGGTCTCGATGTCCTCTGGAGTCGCCAACGCCACCGCCTCGATATCGCCCCAATCTTTGGTCCGATCGGAGAAGGACTTGAAGAGAACCAGCGAGGCGCAGTCGAGCATGGGAGCTTTCCGACCCTCCATCCACACCCAGACGACCGCCGTCGCCACCTTCTCATGAAGAGGGAGGTTGTTGAGGAAGACGTCGATCGGAACTCCGTCCCAGAAAAGGCGAGCCTGACCGTCGCGCTTGACTCGCTCCACGTCGTCGGCACTGACCCTGACGCCCTCCGGCAACGCTTTCAGCACCCGCTCCGCGTCGGCCGCGTCGCAGAAGATGTTGACGTCGAGATCTCGGGTGCCTCGCGGCTCCTCGACGCAGTAAGCAAGTGCGATCGCCCCACCAAACGCGTGCGGTAGCGACTGCGCTTTGAGCGCTTCATGCACCGCGAAGAGCTTGTCGACGAGCTCACTCAGCAGCCACCGCCCGCTTGGCCAGCTGCTCCGCCAAGGGCGGAAACTGCATCTCCGCCCGCGGCCGAAAGGGCAGGGCCTCCGCCAGCTCGAAAACCTGCACGAGTATGTGGCTCGCTCTTTCTGGGTCGACCGGCGGTTTGCGCGGCTCGGCCCGGAGCTCCATCCCCCCGGCGGCGGCAATCCGCAACAGCGCGTCGGCCCCCGGCTCTCGGCTCCCCCGGATATAGGCGTTGAGAACCGACCGCTGGATGCCCGCGCGTCGTGCCAGCTCTGCCTGACTGAGGCCGCTCTGGCGCTGAATCTCGTCGATCAGCGCAACCGTCGAACCCGTGGGCATAGCCTTGACCATAGGCGTATGTTAGCGAATTCGCTAACAAACTGGTCTTTTACGGCGCGGCCGCCTCGTCTGCCACGACGATCATGTTCTCGTTGCGCACCCGCCCCGCCGGGATCGATTCGTCGCCGGCAAGCAGCTTCGCCAGTGGGTCGCGCTTCTCGGCACCGGTGACCAGCCAGAGGATCTGGCGGGCGGCGTCGATCGCGGGGTAGGTGAGGGTCATGCGGCGGTGGCCCTGGTACTCGCCGCCGGTGAGGGCGACGCGGCGGTCAGCCACGTCGAGGACGGAGTCGCCGGGGACCAGCGAGGCGGTGTGGCCGTCGGGGCCGAGGCCGAGGTGGACCAGGTCGAAGCGCTCGGGCAGGCCGTTTTCGTAGTCGTGGGCGGCGGCCTCGAGGTCGCGCTGGGTGACCGGCATCGGCCGCAGTGTCGATTGGTGGTCCATCGAGAGGCCCAGCACCATGTGGGTGAGGTTGCGGTCCTCGCTGCCGGGCGAGGCGATCCGCTCGTCGACCTGAAACAGCTCCGCCGCGTCCCACGGCATCTCCTCCAGTTCGCCGAGGATCGCCAGCATCGCCCAGGGCGAGCGGCCGCCGCTCATCGCCATCCCGAACGGGCCGCGCGCGGCCGCGGCGGCGGCACCGGCCTCGGCAATCAGCTCGGCCGCGCGCCGCGCCGCCGCCTTTTCGTCGCCGACGACCTCGAGCTTCGGGGCGGCCATCCCGGCTACCTAACTCGTCTTTTCGTCATGGCCGCCGAACTGTTTGCGCATGGCGGAGAGCACCTTGTCGGCGAACTCGTCGTTGCCGCGCGAGGCGAAGCGCTCATAGAGCGCGGCGGTCAGAACCGGCGCCGGCACCCCCTCGTCGATCGCCGCGATCGAGGTCCAGCGACCCTCGCCAGAATCGGAGACGCGGCCGGCGAAGTCGGAGAGGTCGGGAGATTCCTGCATCGAGGCCGCGGTCAGGTCGAGCAGCCAGGAGCCGATCACGCTGCCACGCCGCCAGACCTCCGTCACCTCCGGCAGGTCGAGGTCGTACTGGTAATACTCGGGGTGGTCGAGCGGCGCCGTCTCGGCGTCGGCCTCGCGCTGGACCTTGCCGGCGTTGGCGTTCTTGAGGATGTTGAGGCCCTCGGCGTAGGCGGCCATCACCCCGTACTCGATCCCGTTGTGGACCATCTTCACGAAGTGGCCGGCGCCGTTGGGGCCGCAGTGCAGGTAGCCGTTCTCGGACTCGGAGACCTCACCGGAGCGGCCGGGGGTGCGCTCCGCCGACTCGACGCCCGGCGCCAGCGAGGCGAAGATCGGGTCGAGCCGCTCCACCGCGCGGTCCGGTCCGCCGATCATCAAGCAGTAGCCGCGCTCGAGTCCGAAGACGCCGCCGCTGGTGCCGCAGTCGACGTAGTCGACCCCCTGCTCGCCGACCTTGGCGGCGCGGCGGATGTCGTCCCGGTAGTAAGAGTTGCCGCCGTCGACGATCGCGTCGCCGCTCTCGAGCACGGCGGCAACGGCGTCCACGGTCGACTCGGTGATCTCGCCGGCCGGGACCATCACCCAGACCGAGCGCGGCGCGCTCAGCTTCGAGGCCAGGTCCTCCAGCGAGGAGGCGCCCTCGGCTCCCTCTCCGGCCAAAGTCGCGACCGCATCGGGGTTGACGTCATAGGCGACGATCCTGTGCCCGTCCCGCATCAGGCGTCGCGCCATGTTGGCGCCCATCCGTCCAAGGCCAACGATCCCGAGTTCCATCGAATCCTCCACTGGTAGGCGCTGCCGAGCTGGGGTGCGTATGTCCTTGGTAGCCCTGTGGGCGACTAAGGACATGCGGAGCCGCAATCCTAGGTGCTGGGGCGGCGAGCGATAGCCTCAGCAGCCGAATGGGCAAGGGCGCCACTCAGCACACCGACAACGCCGCCGACGTTCTCGCGATTTTTGGGATCAGCGGCGACCTGGCGAAGAAAATGACCTTCCGGGCGCTCTACCGGCTCGAGGCCCGCGGCAAGCTCGACTGCCCGATCGTCGGCGTCGCGATCGACGAGTGGGACGATGAGCAGCTGCGCCAGCACGCCCGCGACGCGGTCGTCGCCACGGTCAGCACCCCCGACAAGGACGTCCTCGCCCGCCTCTGCGCCCGCCTCACCTACGTCCAGGGCGACTACGCCGACGCCGCCACCTTCGAGCGGGTGAAGACAGCGCTGGGCGACGCCAAGCATCCGGTCTTCTACCTGGAGATCCCGCCCTCGCTGTTCGCCACCGTGGTCCAGGGCCTCGGCGCCGCCGGCCTGACCGAGAACGCCCACGTCGTGATCGAGAAGCCGTTCGGCCATGACCTCGCCTCGGCCCGGGCGCTCAACGCCGAGCTCCGCGCGGTGCTGGCCGAGAACCAGATCCTCCGCATCGACCATTACCTGGGCAAGGAGCCGGTGATGGACATCACCTACCTGCGCTTCGTCAACTCGATCCTGGAGCCGGTCTGGAACCGCTCCCACGTCTCCCACGTGCAGATGACGATCGCCGAGAACTTCGGGGTCGACGACCGCGGCCGCTTCTACGACGCGGTCGGGGCGATGCGCGACGTGATCCAGAACCACGCCCTGCAGGTGCTGGCCCTGGTCGGGATGGGACCCCCGACCGGCAACCACCACGACTCGATCCGCGACAAGAAGCTCGAATTCTTCAAGGCGATGCGGGCGGCCGACCCGAAGCGCTACGTGCGCGGCCAGTACGACGGCTTCCTCGACGTCAAGGACGTCGCCCCCGACTCCCAGACCGAGACCTTCGCCGCAGTCGAGCTCGAGGTCGACAACTGGCGCTGGAGCGGCGTCCCCTTCTTCATCCGCGCCGGCAAGTGCATGCCGGCCAAGGCGAGCGAGGTGACGATCGTCTTCAAGCGGCCGCCGCAGCTCGGGATCGGCCACGGCCGCACCCCGGAACCGAACCAGATGACGATCCGGATCGAGCCGACGCCAGGCTCGCGGATGCGGCTCTACGCGAAGAAGGCCGGCGAGGAGGCCTTCGAGCCGGCCGACCTCGAGGTCCTGTTCGAGAAGACGCCGGGCGAGGAGCCCGAGCCCTACGAGCGCCTGCTAGGCGACGCGATCGACGGCATCCACACTCTCTTCACCCGCCAGGACGCGATCGAGGAGACCTGGCGCGTGGTCCAGCCGCTGCTAGACGACCCCGGCCCGGTTCTCCCCTACGCCCCCGGCACCTGGGGGCCGGACGCGGCCAAGGATCTGACCCGCGGCATAGCGCAGTGGTCGGACCCCTGGCTGCCTAATTCCTAGGGCCTGCTAGCTTTTGGCACCCCTAATTAGGGGTGCCTAAGCATGATTCCAACCTTCGTAATCACTCTGCGGGAGGGCGTCGAGGCCTCTCTGATCGTCGGCATCATCGCCGCCTTCCTGGTCAAGGAGGGACGCGAGGACGCGATGCGTCAGATGTGGATCGGCGTCGCGATCGCGATCGTCCTCTGCACCGCCGTCGGCGTCGGCCTCGACCTGATCGGCGAACAGCTGCCGCAGAAGCAGCAGGAGGGGATGGAGTCGGTCATCGGGCTGATCGCGGTCTCCGCCGTCACTTACATGATCGTCTGGATGCGCCGCCACGCGCGCAGCATCAAGGGCTCGCTGGAGGGCGAGGCGGCCTCGGCCCTGGCCACCGGCTCGACCATGGCCCTGGTCGGGATGGCCTTCCTCGCGGTCCTGCGCGAGGGCTTCGAGACCTCGGTCTTCCTGCTCGCCGCCTTCCAGGACTCAACCGACACCACCGCCGCCGGCGCCGGCGCCATCCTCGGGCTGGTCGCGGCGATCGCGATCGGGGTCGGGCTCTACCGCGGCGGCGTCCGCATCAACCTGACCAAGTTCTTCCGCTTCACCGGCCTGATCCTCGTCTTCGTCGCCGCCGGCCTGCTCGCCTCCGCCGCCCACACCGCCCACGAGGCGGGCTGGATCAACAGCTTCCAGGGCCAGGCGCTCGATCTCACCTGGCTGGTCCAGCCGGGCACGATCAGCGGCTCACTGCTGACCGGGATGCTGGGCCTGCAACCGACCCCAACCCAGGTCGAGGTCGCGGTCTACCTGCTCTACGCGGTGCCGATGGCGCTCTACGTGCTCTGGCCGGATCGCCTGCGCCGGCGCCGCGAGCAGAGGAGCGGCGCCCCCGGCCGCCAGGGCGCGCCGGCCCAAACCACGGCCTAAAGGCCGCCACGCCGCTCCCCGCCTACCGATGACCCCGATCAGCCGCCGCAGCCTGCTCAAGTCCGCCGGTGTCGGCGCGGCCGGGATCGGGCTCGGTGCCGGCGGCTACCTGGTCGGCCAGGAGTCGGCCGAGGCGAGCAGCGGCGAGGGCACCGGCAGCGTCGCCTTCTACGGCGAGCACCAGGCCGGAATCGACACCCCCGCCCAGGACCGCCTCTTCTTCGCCTCCTTCGACCTCCTCACCGAAAGCCCGGCCGAGCTGCGCGAGCTGATGCGCGAGTGGAGCCGGGCGGCGGCGGAAATGACCGCGGGCGAGATGATCGGCGACGTCAACGACATGGAGCTGGCGCCGCCTGACGACACCGGCGAGACGGTCGGTCTGCTCCCCTCCAACCTCACCATCACCTTTGGCTTCGGTCCCGGCCTGTTCGAGAAGCGCGGCCTCGGCCTGGCCGCCAAGCGCCCGGCGGCGCTGCGCGAGATCCCGCCGCTCCCCGCCGACGAGCTCAACCCGGGCGAAAGCGGCGGCGACATCTGCGTCCAGGCCTGCTCCGACGACCCCCAGGTCGCCTTCCACGCGATCCGCAACCTGGCCCGGATCGGCCGCGGCACGGTGGCGATGCGCTGGTCCCAGCTCGGCTTCGGCCGCACCTCCTCCACCAGCCGCGCCCAGGACACCCCACGCAACCTGATGGGCTTCAAGGACGGCACCGTCAACATCAAGGCCGAGGACACGGCGGCGATGGACCGCTACGTCTGGGTCGGCGACGAAGGGCCCGCCTGGATGCGCGGCGGCAGCTACCTGGTCAGCCGCCGCATCCGCATGCTGCTGGAGATCTGGGACCGCTCCTCGCTCGAAGACCAGGAGCAGACGATCGGCCGCGCCAAGTACAGCGGCGCCCCGCTCGGCGGCCACGACGAGTTCGAAGCGCTCGACTTCGCGCGGGATCGGAGCAGCGGGCTGCCGGCGATCCCGGTCGACGCCCACGTCCGCCTCGCCTCCGCCCAGGCCAACGACGGCGAGCGCATCCTGCGCCGCGGCTACTCCTTCACCGACGGCGTCGACGAGAGCCTCGGCGAGCTCGAAGCCGGGCTCTTCTTCATCGCCTTCCAGCGCGACCCGGAAAAGCAGTTCGTCGCGATCCAGCGCCGGCTCGGCTCCAACGACGCGCTGAACGAGTACATCAAGCACGTCGGCAGCGCCGTCTTCGCCGTCCCCCCCGGTGCGCACCAGGGCGGTTACGTCGGCGAAACGCTGCTCGGCTGAGTGCTGTCGTCCTTTGTGCCGGATAGCGGCACAAAGGACGACAGCACTATTCCGACTCCTTACGTCGGTTTTATATAGGGTGCCCTAAGAAGGGTCACCTAACTTCTCTACCGAGTCGCAAAAAGGAGCACCTCCCGATGAACCGTTCCCTCGTCCGCGCCCTGTCGATCGCTCTCGCGGTCGGCCTGCTGGCCGTCTTCGCCGCCGCCTGCGGCTCCAGCGACGACGCCCCGGCCGGCGCCAAGAAGATGGCCTTCAAGCTGACCGACGCCGGCTGCACCCCGCACAACGCCAAGGCGCCGGCCGGCCCGATCACCTTCGAGGTCGAAAACGACGGCAGCTCGAAGGTGACCGAGATGGAGGTGCTCGACGGCGAAACGATCCTCGGCGAGAAGGAGAACCTCTCCGACGGCCTCTCCGGCAGCTTCGCGCTGACCCTGGAGAAGGGCGAATACGTCATCTACTGCCCGGGCGGGGACGACGACACCGGCACCCTGGTCGTCAGCGGCGAGCTCAAGGCCGACAACAGCCCCGAGGTCGAAGCGGCCGTTCAGCAGTACCGCGAATACATCGAGAGGAACACCGACGAGCTGGTCGCGGAAACCAAGCCGTTCGTGGCCGCGGTGGTCGCCGGCAACGTCGCCAAGGCGAAATCGCTTTACCCCGCCGCCCGCATCCCCTACGAGCGGATCGAGCCGGTGGCCGAGCCCTTCGGCGACCTCGACCCTCGCATCGACGCCCGTGAAAACGACGTGCCGAAGTCCGAATGGAGCGGCTTCCACGTGATCGAGAAGGCGCTCTGGGAAGAAGGCACCGCCAAGGGCATGGCCCCGGTCGCTGAACAGCTCGAAAAGGACGTCGCCGAGCTGGCCAAGAACGTCGAAACCGTCGACCTGCAGGCGGTCCAGATCGCCAACGGCGCCAACGAGCTCCTGGGCGAGGTCTCGGCCTCGAAGATCACCGGCGAGGAGGAGCGCTACTCCCACATCGACCTGGTCGACTTCAAGGCCAACGTCGAAGGGTCCGAGGCGGCCTTCGAAGCGATCGAGCCGCTGCTGAGCAAGAAGGACCCGAAGCTGGCCAAGGAAATCGAAGCCGACTTCGCCAAGGCCTACGCGACCCTGAAGCCGTACGAAACGCCCGACGGGTTCGTCAGCTACGAAGAGCTGACCAAGGCCGATACCCGCAAGCTGGCGCAGTCGATCGACACCCTGGCCGAGAAGCTAAGCCAGGTGCCGGCCGTGATCGTCAGCGGCGAACAGAGTTAGACGGGGCGACCCGGCTGGCGGGTCCTGTCACGAGGGGGGAGGCCTGCGGGCGGGGCAAACAGGCTCCGTTCTCGGGCCCCCCTCGTGCCACCCGCCAGAGCGACGCCGCAAACTCCAGATAACCGAGGGACGAGGCGCCGGTTGGGTGCGTAGCCTGGGTGGGTGACTCTCGCGACTGGAGATAGGGCGGATCAGCTCCTTGGGGAGCTCGGGTTCGAGCACTGGCGGCCGGGGCAGAAGGAGGCGGTGGAAGCTGCCCTCGAAGGGCGCGATTCGCTGATCGTGATGCCGACGGGCGGCGGCAAGAGCCTCTGCTATCAGCTGCCTGGGCTCGCGACTGAGGACCTGACGATCGTGGTTTCGCCACTGATCGCCTTGATGCGGGATCAGTGGACGCGGCTGACGGCCGCCGGACACCCGGTGACGATGATCTCCTCGAACATGGACGGGGAGGCGGCGCGGCGGGCGCTCGGCGAAGTGCGCAGCGGCGAGGCGCGGATCGTCTACTGCTCTCCAGAGCGGTTCGGCTCGACCGTCTTCCTCAACGCGCTGGCGCAGCGGCGGATCGACCTGATCGCGGTCGACGAGGCGCACTGCGTCTCCGAGTGGGGGCATGACTTCCGCCCCGACTACCTGCGGCTGCCGCAGATCGCCGACAAACTCGGGCGGCCGACGGTGATGGCCTGCACGGCGACGGCGACGAAGCCGGTCGCGGCGGAGATCGCCCACCGCTTCGGGATGCGCGAGCCGCTGCAGGTGCGCTCCGGCTTCGACCGTCCCAACCTCTCCTTCGACGTCGTCCCGCTCGAGGGCACCGGTTCGAAGGCGCGGCGCCAGGCGCTGCTCGAGGCCGGGCTCTCCGACCCCGCCAACCGGCCGGCGATCGTCTACTGCGGCACCCGCAAGGACACGGATGAGGTGGCGGCACTGCTGCGCGAAGCCGGCCAGAACGCCCTGCCCTACCACGCCGGCATGGAAGCCGAACAGCGCACCTCCGTCCAGCAGCGCTTCATGGGCGGCGATGTCGACGTGATCGTCGCCACCAACGCCTTCGGCATGGGCGTCGACAAAGCCGACGTGCGCTCGGTCTGGCACATGGCGATCCCGACCAGCGTCGAGGCCTACTACCAGGAGGCCGGCCGTGCCGGGCGCGACGGCCTCCCCGCCCGCGCCGTGCTGCTGGCGATGAAGATGGACCTGGGGCGCCTGGTCCGCTTCAACGAACAGCGGGCCGGCGACCCCGAGCTGGCGATCGCCCATGAGCGCGGCTGGCGCGCCTACCACGCGATCAAAGCCTTCATCTACTCCGATCGCTGCCGCCGCCGTTCGCTGCTCGACCACTTCGGCGACCGCCTCGCCGGCGCCCCGCTGGAGCGCTGCTGCGACGTCTGCGACGCCCAGAGCTGGCTGCCGGACCCGGAGACGATCGCAATCCGTCGCAGCAAGAAGAGCGGCGGCTCCTCCGCCCCGCCCCCGGACCTCGCCCCCGGCGACGAGCAGCTGTTCGAAGCGCTGAAAGCCTGGCGCCTCAGCGCCGCCGCCGGCAAACCCGCCTACACCGTCGCCAACAACCGCACCCTCAGCGCGATCGCCGCCGTACGCCCGGCCAGCGAGGGCGCCCTGATCGAGATCAGCGGCGTCGGCCCCAGCTTCATCTCCAAGTTCGCTCCCGAAGTCCTGGCGCTCGTCGCCGAGCATCCCGCCGCCCTGGCCGCCTGACGCGCCCTCCCGCGCGCGCGTCCGGAACGCCTCAGCCGCCAGGGCGCCTCTGCGTCAGGCCCTGCAGCACGACCTCGATCGGGGAGCGGCGCACCTTGCCGTTGCCGTTGGTCGACTCGCGGGCGCGCCGCACCTCGAGCGCGACTTCGCCGACCTGCGCCCCGACCTCGCCGACCTTCTTGGCCGCGTTCGTGAGGTCCTTGGAGCTGACCTTCCCAAGCCGGCTCTTGTGATGAGTCTGGCGGGCGCCGAGCGCGAGGCCGCCCGCGGCTCCGGCCAGCGCGGCTCCGCCGGCCAGCAGCGGCACCTTGGCCTTGCTGGCGACGCTTACGGCCTTGCCACCCGCGTCCTTGGCGGTCTCCTCGACCGAGTCAAGTACCGCCTGCGGTTTGCTCGGCACGGCGCGCCGTGCCGCGGCTTTCGCTTTGCGCGGGGCCGATTTGGCTTTGCTGGCTTTGCTCGCCGGGCGTTTGGCTTTCGCCGGGCGCGTTTTGCTCGGCGCCGTCGCGCTGACTTTGACCTTGCTTCGCGACGAGCTCGATTTGCCTTTGCTCGTCGATTTCCGTTTTTTCGTCGCCGTTTTCGTCTCGGCCATCGGGTCTCTCCTCCTGGTGGTGGGTTCCCTCCCGAACCCATCAAGTGCCCCGATCCGGTCGATCCGAAACGCCCAAGCAGCGGCAAATCGCCCACCTCCGCCCGCTCGACGTTGGGAACGCCGAGCGGCGGATTGCCGATCACTCTCCCTGGCTAGCTTGTTGCCCGAGCGCAGCTCGCGGGCGAGCATACGCGGGTTTTGCCGTGTTGTGAAGGTCATGGACGTACCCAGTCGAAGAGGTCGCGGATGACCCGTGGACACAAGGTCCAGGCCGCGGCATGCGCGTTGGTCGCCGTGGCCCTGCTGGCGCTCGCCCTCTCGGCGACGGCCGCCGCCGGCCTGCTCGAACCGCGCGGGAAGAAGGTCTGGTTCGGGGTCTCCGACACCGGCGACCCGGCCGACTTCGGCGCCTTCTCGACCGCGGTCAGCAAGCACCCGGCCGTGGTCGAGTCCTTCCGCACCTGGGGCAGCGACTTCCCGGATTCGATCCAGCGCTGGCAGACGGCGCGGGCGCGGCCGATGATCCACATCACCACCGCCGACAACAGCGATGGGCACGAGATCATCACCCCGCGGGCGATCGCTCACGGCGACGGCGACGAATACCTGGCCCGCCTCAACCGGCTCTTCTTCGAGAAGGAAATGCGCGCCTACGTGCGGCCGCTGGGCGAGCCCAACCGCTGCCTCAACGTCTACGCCTCCTACGACTGCGGCGGCGCCCCGCGCGATGCCGCCCACAAACCGCGCTGGTACAAGCTCGCCTTCCGCCGCATCTACGTGATCGTCCACGGCGGCGGCAAGGCAAAGGAGATCAACCGGCGCCTGGCCGAAGCCGGCCTGCCGCCGCTCACCATCAGCGTCGGCGGCCTGCCGAAGGCGCCGATCGCGATCGTCTGGAGCCCGCTGCCCTCGGGCTCGCCGACCGTCCCCCAGAACCGCCCGCGCCACTTCTACCCGGGCTCGAAGTGGGTCGACTGGGTCGGCACCGACTTCTACGCCTCCTATCCCGAATGGGGCGCACTCAGCGGCCTCTACAACCGCTACGCCGGCGAAAAGCCGTTCGCGCTGACCGAGTGGGGAGTCGAAGCCGGCGACGACCCCGGCTTCGTCAACGGGATCTTCAAGTGGGTCAAGAAGCACCCGCGCTGCAAGATGCTCGTCTATTACCAGGACTTCGGCAGCACCAGCAGCTACCGGATCCAGAACTACTCGGCCAGCCTCGCGGTGCTCAAGGCCCGCCTGCACTCTGGGCTTTTCCCGTCTTTCGCGCCGGGTGCGCCGCAGCCCCCGCCGCCCCCTCAGGGTGGGGTCGGGACGCCGCGGCCTTAGAGCCCTTCGCCCGCTTCCCCTGCTTCGACTTCCTCCCCTTCGGCTTTGCCTTCTTGCCCGGCTTCGCCCCCGGCTTGAACGGTTCCAGCGCGGTGATGCTCGAGTAGCCGGTGAGGTAGATGCGGCGACCGTCGGAGATCACCGGCGAGTAGGTGCCGTAGGTGTAACGGAAGACGCGCTTGCCGCTCCTCATCATGAAGCCGGAAGTCGTGTTGTGGGTGAACTCGGCGGCGTAGACGATGTCCCCCACCGCCGAGAGCGAGCCGATCACCTGACCGCCGGCGGAGCGGCTCCAGCGCACGCTGCCGTCCTTGGCGTCGAGCGCGTAGACGTTGCCGTCGAAGGAGCCGATGAAGACGGTCGGCGGGCTGTGGCGGGTATTGGCGACGGTCGGGCCCGAGTAGGCGTAGCCGCCGGTCGAGTAGCTCCAGGCGAGCTCGCCGTCGCTGATGTCGAAGCTGTAGACGCGGCCGTCGTTGTTGCCGGAGTAGACGCGGCCATAGGCGACGGCCGGGGTCGAGTAAAATTGGCCGGAGGCGCCGAAGCCGGGCCCGAGCGAGCCGCTCTGCCAGATCAGCTTGCCGGTCTTGGCGTCGACCGCGTTCATGTAGCCGCCGTAGTCGCCAACGTAGAGGCGGCCGCCGTAGTAGGCCGGCGCCGCCTTGACCGGACCGCCGAGCTGGGTCGCCCAGCGCACCGAGCCGCTGATCGTGTTGAGCGCGTAGAGGCCGCCGTCCTCGCAGCCGAAGTAGACGGTGCGGTCGACCACGACCGGCGAGGACTCGGCCCGGCTGGGCAGAGATTTTTTCCAGATCGTCTTGCCGGTGGCGGCGTCGAGCTTGACGATGTGGCCGGGAACGAGGTTGACGATGTAGAGGCGGTGGCGGTAGTAGGTCGGCGAGGAGGCGTTGAGCACCCCGATCCGCCGCTCCCAGATGGTCTTGCCGGTGTCGGCGTCGAGCGCGTAGGCGAAGCCGTTGTTGTTGACGAAGTAGAGCTTGCCGCCGACGTAGATCGGTGGGAACTCCAACAGCGGCTTGTTCTTGTAGCGCCAGAGCTTGCGGAAAGGGGGCTTGATCCCCTTCGCCGGCAGGTAACGGGTGCGGGCCGGGTTGAGCCCGTACATCGGCCAGTTGACCGTCTTCGCTTGCTTCGGCGGCGCCTTCGGCTTCTGCGGCACGAAGGTGGCGTCGGGGTTGTGGACGTCGGCCGGGCGCTTCAGCAGCTCGTAGCCGACGGCGGCGGCGCTGAAGATGAGCGCGGCCGCGAGCAGGGCGACCGCCACCCAGCGGTTGCGGTGCAGTAGGTGCTCGGCCTCGCGCAACAGCGATGCGTGGCGGCGGGCCTGAGGCCCGCCCTCAACCATTCGCAGCGCGCCGCTCTGACTCCTTGACGATGCCGCCCAGCAGCTGCTTGACGCCGATCTTGACCGCGGCAACCACGGCAGCGCCGACCAGCGGCACGGTGGGGAAAGTGCGGACGGCGTAGACGACCTTGGTGCCGCCGGCCTCCGGGGTCAGCTCGACGGTGCCAACGTGGTCGCGCACCGGCAGCCCCGAGAGCAGCGTGTAGGAGAAGCGCCGGTCCGGCTCGTAGACGAGCACTTCCTCGCGCAGCGGCGGCCCGACAGCGCTCAGCTTGCGGATCGCGCCGACCCCGTTGGGGGCCGGATCGCCCTCCCGCTCCAGCTCCGCCTTCCGCAGGGGCGTGATCTTCGCGTAGCCACGGTGGTCGCTCAGGGCCGCGAACACAATCTCGGGCGGCGCCGCGACTTGGCGCGTGTAAGTGAAGCTGGCCATCGGCGGAAGGCTATAGACCGGGCCGGCCCTGGCTGAGCTTCCAGCGCTGCGGGTCGCTGCCGGCGACCGTCTCGACCTCGCCGCCGAGCGCCATGTGGTCGAGGCAGGAGAGGACGATCTGCAGGACCCAGGCGCTGGCCGGAGTGTTGAGGTTCTCCGCCCCGACGATCGCGGCGACGACCTCGAAGGCGGTGCGCTCGTCCTCACCGAGCGCCTCGCGGACCTTGCCGAGCAGCTCCTCGACCTGGCGCCGCGCCTCGGCGATCTTCGCCTCGGGGTCGCGGAAGGGACGGCCGTGGCCGGGCAGGCAGAGTTCGGTCTCCAGCGGCTCGACCGTGGTCAGGCTAGTGAGGAATTCGCCGACCGGGTCCGGCGTGTGGCCGTAGTCGAAGAAGAGCACGGTGCGGCCGAGAAGGTGGTCGCCGGAGATCATCAGCTTGCGCTCGGGGTTGTGGAGGACGACGTGCGAGGGAGCGTGGCCGGGGGTCTCGTAGACCTGCCAGCTGCCGAGGCCGGTCTCCACCTCGACCCCGGGGACGAGCTCGCGGTCTGGCACCTGGATCGCGTCGATCCCGGTCTCTTCGTCGCTCTCGCGCGACTCGCGGTAACGCTCCAGCGCCGCCACCGGGACGCCGCTCTGGCGGGCCACCTCGAGCCGGTGCTCCAACGCCGCGGCGGGGTCGTCGGCGAGCAGCCGCACATGCTCCCAGGCCGGGTGCATCCAGAGCTCGCAGCCGGCCGCCGCGACGATCGAGGAGGCGAGACCGTAGTGGTCGATATGGGAGTGGGTGCAGACCAGCAGGCCGATGTCCTCGACCCCGTGGCCGGCCTGGGCCAGGGCGAGGTCGAGCTGGCGCAGCCGCCCCTTGCCGCCCATGCCGGTGTCGAAGAGGACGATCCCGTCGCCGCTCTCGATCGCCCAGGCGTTCCCGTGTGGAACCCCCGGCCAGGGCAACGGCAAGCGCAGCCGCCAAACCCCCGGCAGCACCTTCTCCGTCCGCGGCGCGTTAGCGCGTGCCTCACCAGCCATCAGCGCATCCTCTCAGGCAGCGCCGATGGGCCGATTTCGGGACGCATAGTCCCGCTATCGGCCCATCGGCCCTCGGTTCGGGCGCTCGAACTCCTGCATGACGCCGGCGACGGCGAAGCAGAGGGCACCGGTGAGGGTGCCCCAGTTGGCGATGCCGATCGCGACCATGTCGCCGTCGGCACGGACCAGCGAGGCCACGGCGGAGACCATGAAGAGGACGGAGCCGAGCTGGTTGACGGCGACGATCCGCCAGCCGAGGTCGCGGGGGCGCCAGCAGGGCAGCCAACTGCCGGAGATCTCGACCATCGCCAGGTGGCCGGAGACGAGGAAGAGGGCGCAGCCGACCATGTCGGGTGACCAAACCAGGCGGTCGTACTGAGCCGGGCTGAGGTCGCCGATGAATGAATCCACGAGGTTGATCGCGAAGACCAGGGTGCCGACGAAGAGGACGACGGTGCTGATCCACTCCAGCCGCGCCGGCTCGACCGACCACCAGCGCCAGCGCCCCTGGCGCGGCCCGTTGATGATCTGGAGCGCAGCAGCGTAGGCGCCGGTGCTGAAGAAGACGCCACCGACCAGGTAGACCCCGGCCGCGAGCCGCGGCCCGCCGACGTCCGCCTGCGCGAACGCCGCCCCGAGCGCGAACAGCGAGCCGCCGATGACGAACGCCGTCGCCGAGACCGCGTTGATCCGCCGGCTCCGCTCCGACACCCGCCGCCGCCCGCTGAGCTGCCGGTCGGTGGGCCGATTTCCCACGGTATGCGTGGGTTTTCGGCCCATCGGCCGGAGCGTATGGCTTACGGCGCCACGAAGGTGGCGGGGTCGGGGCCGATGCGCTCGATCGAGTCGAGGCGGGCGATCGCGGCCATGTCGTCCTCGCTCAGCTCGAAGTCGAAGACGTCGATGTTCTCGCGGATCCGCTCCGGGGTGACGGACTTGGGGATGACGATGTTGCCGAGCTGCAGGTGCCAGCGCAGGATCGTCTGGGCCGGGGTCTTCTGGTGGTGGGCGGCGACGGTTTCGATCGTTTCGTCATCCAACAGAGCGCCCTGGGCGAGCGGGCTCCAGGCCTCGGTGGCGATGCCGTGCTCGGCATGCCAGGCGCGCAGGCCGACCTGCTGGAGCTGGGGATGGAGCTCGATCTGGTTCACACTCGGCAGCCGCTCGGCCTCCTCGCGCAGCCGCTCCAGGTCCTCGATGCGGAAGTTGGAGACCCCGATCGAGCGCACCCGGCCCTCGTCCTGGACCTTTTCGAAGGCGCGCCAGGTGTCGAGGTAGCGGTCCTCGGTCGGCATCGGCCAGTGGATCAGGTAGAGGTCGACGTGATCGAGCCCCAGCCGCTCCAGGCTCTTGTCGAAGGCGACCAGGGTCGAGTCGTAGCCCTGCTCGGCGTTCCAGAGCTTGGTGGTGACGAAGACGTCCTCGCGCGGCAGGCCGGCGGCGGCGAGAGCCGCTCCCACGCCCGCCTCGTTGCGGTAGGCGCCGGCGGTGTCGATGTGGCGATAGCCGCTGGCCAACGCGTCTTCGACCGTCTCCTGGGTGTCCTCGGGCGGGACCTGGAAGACACCAAAGCCAAGCTGGGGGATCTCCACGCCGTCATGCAGGCTGACGGTGGGAACCGTCGATCACGTCGTTCATCACGTCTTGCTCCGTTCCTCGGGTCTCGGACCAGTCGGGTACCCGGAGCGAAGCCGAATATGCCAGGAGCGCGGCGGTGGGAACGTCTAGCTGGTGGCGAGGCCGATGGCCAGCAGCGGGAAGGAGAACATCACGCCCAGGTAGGCGCCGGTCGCGGCGCCCTGTTTGAGGCTGCCGGTACGCGAGCGGGCGCCGGAGATGACGCCGACGAGGAAGATGAAGGCCGCGATTCCGAGGCCGAGCCAGAAGACGGGAGGCATGCGCGGGCGAGGTTATCGAAACCCCAGCCCTCCTGACGATGTACGTTGGCCGGGTTGATGGCCTGGCCACGTCGTTTGTTTCTGGGGCTCGCGACGATCGCGCTGCTCAGCCTGCCCGCCACGGGGGCTTCGGCAGCTGCCAACACGAAGGACAACGCGCTGCCGCCGCCGCAAACGGCCAGCGAAACGGCGGCCGAGACCCTGGCCAAGACCTACGCGCCGATCACGATGCTGCGCGAAGAGGTCGAGCCGCCCTGCGAAAAGTCGGCCGAGCAGTACGAGCCGACCAGCGTCGACACCGTGCTCGGCAACCCGACCGTCACCCTCACCCACGAAGACCTCACGACCGGGAAGCTGGAAGACGTCAAGAAGGCGCCGACCGCCGCCGACATCGCCGGCCTCCCCGACGGCTACTACCTCGACCTCGAAGGCAAGGTGCTGGGCGACACCTGCGTCTACGCGCGGGCCTTCGAGAAGCTGCTCGAGGAAGGCAAGGCGCCGGCGACCACCTACGCCCACATCGCCCGCGAACCGAACCACTCCGGCTTCGTCCTCCAGTACTGGTTCTTCTGGTACTTCAACCAGTTCAACGACCTGCACGAGGCCGACTGGGAGGGGATGCAGCTCAGCTTCGAAGCGGAAACGACGAGCGAAGCGCTGAAGGAAGAACCGGACGAGATCATCGTCTTCCAGCACGCTGGCGGCGAGCGCGCCGACTGGGAAGACGCCAAGGTGCACAAGGAAGGCACGCACCCGATCGTCTACCCCGCGGCCGGCTCGCACGCGACCTTCTACGACTCCGCCGTCTACATCCAGAACGGCCAGCGCGGCTCCGGCGTCGGCTGCGACAACACCACCGAGCCGCTGCGCGAACTGCGGCCGCGCCCGGTGCTGATGCCGGAAACGGCCTCCGAGCAGGGCCCGTTCGAGTGGCTCAGCTACAAGGGCCGCTGGGGCGAACGGGAAAAGGGCTTCAACAACGGGCCGACCGGTCCGATCACGAAGACGGTCTGGCGCGAACCGTTCGCCTGGATGGCCGAGCAGCGCACGACCAGCCCGCACCTCCCCGGCGGCTCGATCGCCGGCCCGCAGATCACCGGCGTCTTCTGCGGCGCCGTCGCCTCGGCCTCGGACTTCATCAACCTCGAGGCGAAGTCGCGCCCCCTGGCGATCGGCACGCTGGTCGCGCTCGGGGTCCTGATCGCGCTCTTCGTCGGCCTCACCCGCTGGGGCCCGGTCGACCTCACCGAGCTGCGGGCGAAGCGCGCGTTCGGTCAGCTCGTCCGCACCGCGCGCCAGCTCTACGGCCGCCACTGGCGGGTCCTGCTCCCGATCGCCCTGACCGGGCTGGTGATCGTCGCCGCCACCAACCTGCTGGCCAGCGTGCTCGGCACCAACAGCGGCGCCGACCAGGCCGCCGGCCGCTCCGGCGTCAACCTGGCGCTGGGAGACCTGGTCGCCTCGTTCGCCTACCCGGTGGCGCTGGCCGTGGTCGCGGCGATCGTGGTCATCTTCGTACGGCTGCTGGCGGAATCCCAGCCGGCCGGCTTTCGCGCCTGCTGGCGCGGCATGAGGAAGCGCTTCTGGAAGATCGTCGGCGCCCTGCTGCTCGCCAGCCTCGGGATCCTGCTCATGGCCATAACCGTGATCGGCCTCCCCTTCGCGATCTGGAAGCTGGTCGGCTGGTCCTTTGCCGGGCAGGAAGTCCTGTTCACCGACAAGTCGATCCGCGAGTCGCTGCGCGGCAGCTCCGAGCTGGTCCGCGGGCGCTGGTGGCGCGCGGTCCGGGTCGTCGTCTTCCTCGTCGCGATCCTCTTCGTCGCCGGGCCGGTCCTGACCCTGGGGCTGATCTTCACGCCGCTGCCGTTCCTGCTGATCAACCTGCTCGGGGCGCTGATCTTCTCCCTCCTGCTCCCCTATGTGGTCATCGCCCAGACGCTGCTCTACTTCGACCTGCAGGAGCGCGCGAGCGGAGCCGCCGCAGCGCCCGTTCGGCGCCGATCCAGAGCAGACCGGCCAGAGCCAGCGGCAGGCTGATTGCGGCAACGACACCGAGGCCTGCGGCCTGGGTCAGCAGGATCAGCGCCAGCGCCAGTGCCAGCGCGGCGTCGACCGCCAGCGCCCGCCGCGCCCGTGCTCCCGGCGTCAACCGCGGCAGCTCGCTCATCCCGTCCCCGCGGGTTTCTTGTAGACGGCAAAGAAGTCGCGTTCGTCAGGGGTCAGATAGCGGCTGGGCGGGCGGAACATTTCCGGCAGCAGGTTGGCCGGTTCGCCCGCGCCCGGGTAGCGATAGCTGATGAAGCTGGTCCAGTCTTCGTTGATATCCAGCTCCAGGGCGCGCACCGCGCCCGCTCGCTCGAGGATTTCCGCCAGCGAGCCGACCGTCTGGTAGTTGGCGGCGGCGTAGAGCAGGTTGCCGCGGCGGTCGATCCCGAGGCCCGAGCGCCAGACCCGCACCGCGTTGTTGACGGTGGCGCCCCATTCCGGCCCGTCGCTGAGGTTGGGATTGAGCCTGCCCCCGTAGACGATCGGCGGCAGGTTCTGCTTGGCGAAGCGCACCCGCGGCCCCGGCGCCGGGCCGTGCTGCCATTCGACGATGTCGATCCGCCCGTCGCGGTACTCGACCAGGGTGGCGATGCCGTCGACCATCGGCGCCACCGCCCGGCCGCGATAGACCAGGCCGGCGTTGGAGGTTTCCAGCGGGAAGCCGCCGTTGAAGGTGGCGACCACCTGCTGGCGCCTGCCGGGCGGCACCTCGGCCGGCCCGCGGTCGGGGATTTCCGGCGGCTCGGCCAGTCCCGGCACATAGGCGAGGTGGGTCCGGCGCGAGTCGATCCAGGCGACGCCGGCGACGAACTGCGGGTATTCGGGGTCGCTGCGGAAGGTCGTCAGCAGCACCGGCGGCTCGCGCCCGGCGGTGACCGCGGCGGCGCGCCACACACCCTCGCCCTTCAGCGCCGGGTGGATCAGCGGCGCGATCGACGGCGGCCGGTAGGGATCGGCAGCGCTCCTGGGTTTTGCCGCGGCACCTCCCACCCCCACCCGCGGCAGCGAGGTCAGCGCCGGCCCGCCCTTGGAGGGCGCGGTCAGCGTGTAGTAGACGTTCTCGATTTCGGAGACGAGTGGGTTGCCGCCGTTGGCGCGCAGCCACTCGACACTGGCGACGCCGAGGCCGACGTTGCGCGGGCGGTTCATCGCGCCGATCCAGGAGATCGCCACCGGCACCAGGCAGACCAGAGCCGCGAGCAGCAGCACCCGGCGCATCCGGCGCCAGATTGGAATCCGGCGATCGGCCCGACGTCGCTCAGCTGCGCCCATGGAGAGAGACTGCATCCGCGCAGTAAAGCTGAGCTTAGAAACTCCTGAGTAAGTTGACATCTCTCCCGAGCGGGACGAGGGCGCTCGAACCCACCCAGCGGAGCGGATAGGTTTCCCGGCGTGAAGCTGCTCGCCTTCAGCGACCTGCACCGCGACCTCGAGCGGGGGGCGCAGCTGGTCGAGATGTCGGCCGGCGCCGACGTCGTGATCGGGGCCGGCGACTTCGCCTCGGTCCACGAGGGGCTGGAGGAGACGATCGGGGCGCTGGCGGCGATCACGATCCCGACCGTCCTCGTTCCCGGCAACAACGAGACCGCCGACGCGCTGCGAGCGGCGGCCGCGGACTGGAGCGCCGCCACCGTCCTGCACGGCGAGGCGACGACGATCGACGGGGTCGAGTTCTTCGGCCTCGGCGCCGGGATCCCGGTCACGCCCTGGGAATGGAGCTTCGACCTCGACGACGAGGAGGCGGGCAGGCGGCTGGCAGCCTGCCCCGAGGGCGCGGTGCTGGTCCTCCACTCCCCCCCGCGGGGGCACTGCGACGCCAGCGCCGACGGCACCGAATTCGGCAGCCCGGCGCTGCTGCGGGGGATCGAAGCGAAGCGGCCGCGGCTCGCCGTCTGCGGCCACATCCACGAGTCCTGGGGCTGTGCGAGCACGATCGGCGCGACGCCGGTCCGCAACCTCGGGCCGACCGGCACCTGGATCGAGCTCTAGGCCACGTGGAATCGGGCGGACCCAAGCGTGCCGGGGCGGTCCTGGCGACGCTGATCCTGGTCGCCGGCGTCGCCAACCTCAACCTCGCCGTCGCCAACGTCGCCCTGCCGGACATCGGCGAGGCCTTCGGCGCCGGGCAGACGATGATCGACCTGATCGCGGTCGGCTACTCGCTCGGACTGGCCGCCTCGGTCCTCTACCTCGGCGCGGTCGGCGACCGCTACGGGCGCAAGACGCTGCTGCTGCTGGGAATGGCGCTGACGATCCCGATCTCGATCTTCGCCTCCGTCGCCCCCTCGGCGCCGGCGCTGTTCCTCGCCCGGGTCGCCGGCGGCGTCGCCGCCGGCATGGCCTACCCGACCACGCTGGCGCTGATCACGGCGCTCTGGCCGGCGCAGGCGCGGACCAAACCGATCGCCCTCTGGTCGGCCCTGGGCGGTGGCGTCTCCGCCCTCGGCCCGCTCATCGCCGGCGCCCTGCTGGAAGGCTTCGAGTGGGGCTCGGTCTTCATCATCAGCGCCCCGCTGGCGACGATCGCCCTCGTCTTCGCCTGGAAGCTGATCCCGGCCCACGTCAACGAGACGACCGAGCCGGTCGACCACCTCGGCGGCATCCTCTCGATCGCCCTGGTCGCGACCCTGGTGCTGGCGATCAACCTGGCGCCGGAACCGGGCAAGGGCGAGACCGCGATCATCCTCTGCGTCGCCGCCCTGCTCACGACCGCGGCCTTCGTCTTCCGCCAGAAACGCGTCGCCAACCCGCTCTACGACCTCGAGATCGCCGCCCGCAGCACCTTCTGGGTCGCCGCCCTGGCCGGGATCATCGTCTTCGGCTCGCTGATGGGGGCGATGTTCATCGGCCAGCAGTTCGTCCAGAACGTGCTCGGCTACTCGACCCTGGAAGCCGGCCTGGCGATCCTCCCCGGGGCGATCGGGATGATCATCGTCGCCCCGCGCTCGGCCAGGCTGGTCGAGTCCCACGGCTCCCGCTTCACCCTCATGCTCGGCTTCGTCTTCTGCTTCCTCGCCTTCCTCGAGATGTTCGTCTTCTGGGACGAGGGCGTCGCCTACTGGGTGGTCGGGTTCGGCTACCTGCTGGTCGGGATCGGGGTCGGCTTCGCCGGCACCCCCGCCTCGCGCTCGCTGACCGGCTCGGTGCCGGTGATCAAGGCCGGCATGGCCTCCGGCACCGCCGACCTCCAGCGCGACCTCGGCGGCGCGATCATGCAGTCGATCTTCGGCGCCCTCCTCACCGCCGGCTACGCCGCCAGCTTCAGCTCCCAGATCGCCGAATCGCCCGAAGGGGCCAAGGTCAGCGAACAGGTCCAGAACGAGCTGACCAAGTCCTTCGCCAGCGCCGCCAACACGGCCGAACAGTATCCCCAGTACGCGCAGCCGATCGTCCAGGCGGCCCGCAACTCGTTCCTCGACGGCGGCGACTGGACCTACGCCGCCGGGATGATCGCGATCGCCCTCGGCATCGCCGTCGTCTTCTTCCTCTTCCCCAAGCACGAGCACGAGCTGGAGCTGCTGGAGCGCTACCACGGGGAAGACGGCGTCGGCGAAGCCGCCTGATGGCCTACCGCCTGCTCAGGTCCACCGACGCCTTCTGGCGCCCCTCGAACCAGATGCGGGTCGAGAACACCGACCTTGCCAAGCAGCTCGAGGCGAGCTCGCTGGGCGCGCGGCTGTGGCGACTGGCGCCGGGGCAGGCGTCGACCAAGCACCGGCACATCCAGACCGAGGAGCTCTACGTCCTGCTCGAGGGCAGCGGCCGGGTCCGGGTCGACGACCATGAGCCGCTGACCCTGGCACCGCTGGACTCGCTCCTGGTCGAGCCCGGCTCGGCCCGCCAGCTCTTCAACGACACCGAGGCCGACCAGCTCTGGCTCGTCGTCGGGGCCCCACCGGAGGTCGCGAACACGCTGGAGATGAGCGAGGAGACGATGCGGGTGCTGTACCCAGACGGGCCGAAGGCGCTACCGCCCGAGCTGGGCGGCTGAAACCAGACGGCCGAGCGAGGCCGGGCACTAGGTTTAGGTGGTGCCAGCCGAGCCCTCCACCGGCATCGCCTTCGAGAGCAAAGCGGGCCGCTGGCTGCTCGCCACCGCCGTCGCCGGCTCCGGGATGGCCTTCCTCGACGGCACCGTCGTCAACGTCGCCCTGCCGGACATCGGCCGCGACCTCGGTGCAAGCACCAGCGCCCTGCAGTGGATCCTCAACGGCTACCTGCTGACCCTCGCCTCGCTGATCCTGCTCGGCGGCTCGCTCGGAGACCGCTACGGGCGCCGGCGCATCTTCGTGCTCGGGGTCTGGCTCTTCACCGCCGCCTCGCTGCTCTGCGCGGTGGCGCCGAGCACGGAGCTGCTGATCTTCGCCCGGCTGATCCAGGGGATCGGCGGGGCGCTGCTGACGCCCGGCAGCCTGGCCCTGATCGAGGCCAGCTTCCGCCCCGGAGACCGCGCCCGCGCGATCGGCGCCTGGTCGGGGCTTGGAGGCGTAGCGACGGCGCTGGGGCCGCTGCTCGGCGGCTACCTGATCGGGGCGATCTCCTGGCGGGCGATCTTCATCATCAACCTGCCGATCGGAGCCTTCGTCGCCTGGGCGGCGACCAAGCACGTGCCGGAGAGCCGCGACCCGATGGCGAGCGGGCGGCTCGACCTGCCCGGCGCGGTGCTGGCGGCGCTGGGGCTGGCCGGCACCACCTACGCGCTGATCGAGGCCCCGGGCAAGGGCGCCTCGGCGCCGATCCTCGTCACCGCGATCGGCGGCGTCCTCGCCCTCGTCGCCTTCTTCGTTCACGAGCGCCGCAGCGCCAACCCGATGCTGCCGCTGGAGATCTTCCGCTCGCGCCAGTTCAGCGCCGCCAACGGGGTCACCTTCGTCGTCTACGCGGCACTCGGCGGCTTCTTCTTCCTGCTCGTCTCCTTCCTGCAGATCTCGCTCGGCTACACCCCGATCGAGGCGGGCGCCGCCTCGCTGCCGGTGACGCTGCTGATGCTCGCCTTCTCGGCGCGCTCCGGCGCCCTCGCCCAGCGGATCGGCGCCCGGGTGCCGCTCACGGTCGGGCCGCTGGTGATCGCCCTGGGCCTGCTCTGGATGACCCAGATCGAACCGGGCGACAGCTATGTCAGCGCCGTGCTGCCGCCGGTGATCGTCTTCGGGATCGGCCTCACCCTGGTCGTCGCCCCGGTCACCGCGACCGTCCTCGCCGCCGCCGACAGCCGCCACTCCGGCGTCGCCTCGGGCGTCAACAACGCCGTCGCCCGCGTCGCCGGCCTGCTAGCCGTCGCCGTGCTCCCGGCCGTCGCCGGCCTCACCGGCGATAGCTTCTACGACCCGGCGAAGATGACCAGCGGCTTCCACATGGGAATGGCCGTCTGCGCCGCCCTCGCCGCCCTCGGCGGCATCCTCGCCTGGTTCACGATCAGCTCCGAGGTCCTGCACGCCGAGGCAGAGCCGGGTGGCGACACCCCGGAGCGCCTGGGCGAGGACTTCAGCTGCGGCGTCGGCGCGCCACCGTTGCGACCGGGGCGGGAGGCGGATTGCGAGTTGGAGCCCCAGGTCGCAGTTGCTCAGGAGTGAGCAGCGAAATAGCCGACCAGGGCCGTGACATAGCTGGCGAGTAGGAACCGGAGCAGCCATTCGAAGCGTGAAGTCATCTGCGCTTCGAACCTCTCGAAGCGGTCATCGATCCAATCAAACCGAGTTTCAAGACCGCCTTCGAGCTTCTCGAAACGATCATCGACCTTGTCGAACCTCGTGTCGACCTCATCTTCGAACGCGTTAAACCGAGAGTCGATTTGGCGTTCGAACTTGTCGAAACGAGCCTCAACCTGGTCTTCGAACCTGTCGGTCCGCGCATCAGCTCGAACGAACCCCTGATCCACCCGGTTCGTCAGGTCGTCGAGCCGCTCATCGGTCCACGCCTCTCTCATCGCCTCCATGATCATTGCACTGTAGACAAAGCGTTTCTACGCGTGGCGCGCAGGTTGCAACAAATGTGTGCCAACTTCGTGCCCGGTTAGAGCAGGGCGGCGAGGGTGGCGGCGGCAGTCTGACGCAGCAGCGCCATCCCGATCGCGTGGGAGAGCTCGGCTTCGCGTCGCTCCATCTCCCGCACCTGGGGGATGTGTGCCGGCGCCTCGGCCAAGGCCGGCCCCCGCGCGGGCGCGCCGGAGGCGCCCGCGCCGGTGCTCCCCGCCAGGCAGGCCATCACGCCCTGGGCGATCAGCCGCGCCCGCAGTTCTGCGCCGGCTTCGATCGGGTGCAGGTTGTCGGCCTGCATCAGCTCCGGGTGCTGGAAGACGGCGCCCTGCCAGTCGGGGGTCTGCGTACCCGGCCGCGAGGCGGCGAATTCGGCAACGGTGCGGTTCTTGCCGGTGTCGTCGACGCCGCCCGGGTGGAGGCCGTGGATCGTCGGCACCACCATGCACCTGTCCCCCACCGTTGCCGCCACCTTGCTGAGGTTTTCGGCCAGGATCTGGGGATAGCTGGGGTTGTCGTTGGTCCCCGCGTCGAAGACGATCACCTGCTGAGAGGGGTCGTAGCTTTCTTCGAACAGTTCGAGGATCTGGTAGCTGTTGTAGCCGCCGACCGCGTTGATCGTCAGCGGTATCCCCGGCAGGAACTCGGCGAGGTAGGGGGAGGTCAGTTCCTCGAGGCTGTCGCCGACGACGAGCACCCCGCCGGGCGGCGCCGCCCGGGCGGCCGGCGCGAGCGCGACGAGCGCCAGGGCCGCCACCGCGATCGCCGCTCCCAGAGACCGCTTGACCGTCGCCATCGCCCGGATTTCTACACTACGCCCGGATGCCGCCCTCCCCCTCGCCCACCCGCCGGCTCCCCCTGCTCGGCTGCGTCCTGCTGGGGGTCGCGGCCCTGCTCCTGCCCGGCTGCGGCGACGACAGCGCCGCCACGGCGGAGAGCACCGGCGCCACCCAGGCCAAGCAGCAGGCAGAGGTCGAGGTGGCCGCCGGCGGTCCATGCCCGGCCCGGGTCACCGCCTTCGTCAAATCGCTCGGCAGCCTGCGCCACCAGCTCGCCGTCGGCCTCAGCTACGAGCAGTACTCCGCCCGGGTGAAGTCGCTGCGGCGAAGCTATGACGACCTCCCGATCGACCGCCTCACCATCGCCTGCCTGAAGACCGCTGGCACCCCCGCCGAGGCGGCCCTCAACAAGTACATCGACGCCGCCAACGCCTGGGGCGACTGTCTCGCCGACGCCGCCTGCACCACTGCCACGATCGAACCGGTCCTGCAGCGCAAGTGGCGCGTGGCCTCGGGCTTTCTCTCCGCAGCGCAGTAAGGGCGGGCGCCTCAGTGACCGCGGCGCTTCGAGCGCTTCTTCGCCGGCTTGCCGGCTTCCTGCAGGGTGCGTTCGCCGGCTTTCTCGGTCGCCTCGCCCATGGCGATCTGGAACATCGCCAGGACCGCGTCGGAGGCGAGCGGGCGCATGCGGTCGAGAGCCTCGCGAACCTTCGGCCAGTCCTCTTCGGGGCGGCCGGCCTTGTCGAACGGCTCCCAGATCTCCTTGACGAAGAGGTCGACGAAGGTGCGGGCGGCGGCGTCGGCCTGGCGGCGCAGCTTGTCGGCGACGTCGAGGGTCGCCCGGGGGCTGACGCCGAGCTCGACCAGGGCGCCGCCGGCGCGCTGCAGGCGGGGGCTGATCGCCTCGATCTTGCCGTCGGGCAGTTCGCGCTGGATGCCCAGCTTTTCGCCGCGGGAGATCATCCTCGGGTCGAGCTCCTTCGCTCCCCAGATCTCGGCCAGCTCAGCCGCCTCGTAGATTTCCGGCGTCTCGTCCTCGAACGGAGCACGCACGGCGCGGGCGAAGTCGACGATCTCCGAGGAGGAGCCCTCGGTGCTGTCGAGCACGCGCCGGATCGCCTCCAGGTTCAGCCCCTCCGCCTGCATTTCGCGGGTCAGCTCGATCCGGGCGACGTGCTCCTCGGTGTAGTAGCCGGTGCGCCCGTGCACCTCCGGCGGCGGCAGCAGCCCGCGCGTCTGGTGAGCGCGGATGTTGCGGACGGTCATGCCCGTGCGCCGCGCCAGCTCGCCGATCGTCATCTTGCCCTCGGGCGTTTTCGGGCGTTTGGGCCGCGGGCTCATCAACGCATGGTAAGCGGCAAACGCTGACCGTTCATCTTTTCTCCTGCATCTGAGCAGAGAAATGCGATCGCCGCGGCGACCTGCTCGGCCGGGGTGAAGGTCGGGAACTCCTTGCCCGGATTCTCCTCCCGCATACGCGGGGTGAGGAGAGCGTCGATGACGACGATGTTGGCGGTGGCACCGCCGGGCTCGAAGCCGTCGGCGAAGGCGAGGGTCCAGGCCTCGGCCGCGGCCTTGGCGGCGGCGTAGGCGGCGTTCGTGTTCGTCGGCGCCTGCGCCTGCTTGGCGGAGACGAGGACGAAGCGCCCGTGCTCGCTCGCCGCCAGCTGGTCGTGGAAGGCGCGGGTGGTGTGCTGGACCGTGCGCACGAGCAAATCGTGCAGCAGCTCCCAGTCGGCGAGCGGCGCCTCGTGCAGCGGCTCTCCTCCACGCCAGCCACCGACCAGGTGGACGAGCCCGTCGACCCGCCCGAAGCGCTCGACCAGCCCGGCGCACCAGCCGCGTACCGTCTCCTCGTCGAGCAGATCGACCGCGTGCCCGTCCCAGCGCTCGGCCGGAATGCCGAGATCCACGGGAAGCGATTCGAGCAGCTCCGCGTCGCGATCGGTGCCGGCGACGGTGGCACCCGCCGCGGCGAGCCGCGCCGCCACCAGCGGCCCGAGCCCACCGCCGACACCGGCGATGGCGATCACACGATCCGCAAGCGAGTCCGAGTTCACAGCTCCATCCTCTCGCATCGGAGGAGTAGAGATTCGAGGCGCGGCTGCCACCGTCGAACGACTACTCCTAGCTTGAGTGGGGGAGAGAGGATTCGAACCTCTGTAGGCATAGCCAACGCGTTTACAGCGCGTCTCCTTTAACCACTCGGACACTCCCCCTGGTGGTTGCCCGCAATTCTAAAGGGGCTTGCCGCGATGCGGCTACGCGGCTTCGAGCCGCAATTTCATCTGCTCGTTGAAGGCGTTGATCGCGGAGAGCGGGCGCATGAAGACGGTCAGCTGGGTGACCTTGCCCTCGTCGTCGAGCTCGAGGAAGTCGATGCCCTCCAGCTCGCGGTCGCCGACCCTGGCTTTGAAGCGGAGGCAGACGGTATCGGCGGTGGCGATCTCGTCGGTATAGACGAAGTCCTCGAGGGTGGCGGCGACGTGGGTCAGGACATGGCCGACCATCTCCCGGCCCTCGAAGCCACGGAAGAGGATCGGGCTATGGAGGACGACGTCCTCGCGCAGCACCGCGGTCATCAGCGCGACGTCCTTCGCTTCGGCAGCGACGCGGAATGGGTGCGGCTCGGCCATGCCCCCACCCTATTGCGCGGTTCCAAATCCACGAAATACGTGGGAAAGGAACCGCGCAACCGTGGGATACTCGTCGGCGTGCCAAGCGATCACTTCTACGCCCGCATCTCCAACTCCCTCGGGGCCACCGGCCTGCGCTGGACCGGGAAGCTGAACATCCCGCTCTACCGGCTCAGCGGGGGTCGCATCGGCGGCAAGGTCGGGCGGGCTCCGGTCCTCCTGCTCACCACCACCGGGCGCAAATCGGGCGAGCCGCGGACGGCGCCGGTCGTCTACCTCGCCGACGGTGGCAACGTCAGCCTGATCAACACCAACGCCGGCAACGCCAAGACCCCCGCCTGGTCCTTCAACCTCAGGGCCAACCCCGAGGCCGAGGTCGAGATCGGCCGCGAGCGACGCCCGGTCCGCGCTCGCATCGCAGAGGGCGCCGAGCACGACGACCTCTGGCGCAAGCACAACGAGCAGTACGCCGGCTTCGACGACTACAAGGCGAAGCTGGACCGCGAGCCAGCGATCTTCGTCTTAGAGCCTCGCTGAAGCGCTAGCTGGCTTCGCGGAGCATCTGGGCCTCCGGCAACCGCTGCAGTTTTTTCAGCGTGTTGTTCTCGATCTGGCGGATTCGCTCGCGGGTGACGCCGAACGTTTTCCCGACTTCCTCCAGGGTCAGCGGCTCCCCGCCGGCGAGGCCGTAGCGAAGTTCGATCACCTGGCGCTCGCGTTCGGGCAGCGCCTGCAGTGCGTTCTTGACGCCTTCTTTCTGCAGGTGCTCGCTGGCTTCCTCGAAGGGCTCGAGGACGGCGTCGTCGGCGACGAAATCGCCGAGCTCGGATTCGTCCTCGTCGCCGATCGGTTTCTCCAGCGAGACCGGCTGCTGGGCGACGCGCTGGATGTCGCGCACATCGCCGACCGGCCAGCGCAGCTCCTCGGCGATCTCCGCCGGCTCCGGCTCGCGGCCGAGCTTCTGCACCAGCTGGCGCTCGACGTGGGCGACCCGGTTCAGCTTCTCGACCATGTGCACGGGGATGCGGATCGTCCGCGCTTTGTCGGCGATCGCCCGCGTCACCGCCTGGCGGATCCACCAGGTCGCGTAGGTGGAGAACTTGTAGCCGCGGCGGTAGTCGAACTTCTCGACCGCCCGGATCAGCCCCAGCGAACCCTCCTGGATCAAGTCGAGGAAGCTCAGCCCGCGGCCCAGATAGCCTTTGGCGATCGAGACGACGAGGCGCAGGTTGGCCTCGACCATCTGCCGCTTGGCGAGCATGTCGCCGCGCTCGATCCGCTTCGCCAGTTCGACCTCCTGTGCCGCGGTCAGCAGCTCGACCCGGCCGATCGAGCGCAGGTAGAGGCGCAGTGAGTCGAGGCTGGGCTCGACGGTGAGATCGAGCTCTTCCTTCTTCGGCTGCCCGTTGGCGTCACGGCCACCGCGCTGCTCCTTGTAAGCGCTGACCCCGTCCTCGGCGATCACATCGACGCCGTGCTCGACGAGATGGGCGTGGAGGCCGGAAACCTGCTCCTTGGTTATCTCTACCTCCTCCAGGGTAGAGGCGATCTGCTCGAAGGTTAAATAGCCGCGCTCGCGGCCCAGGGCCACGAGTCCGCGCAGCTCCTCGATCTCGACGATCGGGCTGGACTCCCCGTCACGCTCGATGACGTCGGTTGCCGTCTCCAACGGTTCGATGGTCACTCCCTCCGCTGCAACTCTCTCCCCCATTCCCATGGAGCCGGCCCTGATGCTCCGGCCGCAGCGAAGTATAGGGCGAATTTTCCCCCGTATTGGGCGGACCTCTGGTAAGACGCCGAAACCGGCTGTCGCTTACGCTTCATAAGCCCGATGACCAGCCAGCCGACCTCCACCCCAGCTGCCCCCGACGTCCAGGCCGGCGTCCCGGCGACGCAGGTCAGCCTCTCGCGAGTCGGCGTGACCGGGGTCGAGAAGGTGATCCGGGTGAACGTCGACGGTGGCGAGAGCCTCTTCTACGCCGAGTTCGAGTGCTTCGTCGACCTCAACCCGCAGCAGGCCGGCGTCCACATGTCCCGCTTCGAGGAGATCGTCGGCGAGGCGATCGACGAGGTGGTGCTGGGCGAGGCCTTCAAGGCCGAGGTGCTGGCCGCCCACGTCGCCCAGAAGGTGCGCGAGCGCCAGGGCGGGCTGCGGGCCGAGGTCGCGGTCACCGCCCGCTACCCGCAGACGGTCTCGACCCCCGAGAGCGGCAAGAGCACCCAGGAGATCTACGTCCTCTACGGCACCGCCATCGACTCCGAGCACGGCACCCGCACGCTGACCGGGGTCGAGGCCCAGGGCATGACCGCCTGCCCCTGCGCTCAGGAGATGGTCGCCGGGCTCTCGCGCGAGCGACTCGCCGCCGAGGGCTTCAGCGCCGAGGAGATCGAGCGCGTCGTCGACGTCGTCCCGATCGCCACCCACAACCAGCGCGGCATCGGCACCCTCCACGTCGGCTGCCCCGAGGGCGGCCCGGCCTGGATCGACGCGCCGGAGCTGCTGCGGATCGTCGAGAGCTCGATGAGCTCGGAGATCTACGAGCTGATGAAGCGTCCCGACGAGCTGTCGGTGGTTGTAAAGGCGCACGAAAACCCACGCTTCGTCGAGGACTGCGTGCGCGAGATGGTGCGCCAGGTGGTCGAGGGCTACCCCGACCTGCCGGATGATGCGTTCGTGATGGCCCGCCAGGAGAACCTGGAGACGATCCATCGCCACAACGTGGTCGCGGAGCGGTATGGGACGCTCGGCGAGCTGCGGGCCGAGCTGGCCAGCGGCGAGCGGGTCGGGCGGCATCAGTCGATGCGGGACTGGCTCGAGTCAGCCTCGGCGTAGGGGGAGTCGGGGAGGTCTCGCCGTCACGAACTGCGGGAGGTTCCGTCGAGACCTCCCCGACTCCCTATGCGGCCGGGTTGGCTTTCGCCGCGGCCCGCTCGCGCTGCTGAGCCTCGATGCGCTTCCGCAAGCCGAAGAAGTAATCCGCGCCGCTGACGACGGTGACGATCAGCGCTGCATAGACGAGGAGGTCGACGCCGAGCGGGGCGGGATCGGTGACGATCAGGGCGATCACGGCGGCGATCTGCAGGCCCGTCTTCAGCTTGCCGAGCCAGCTGGCGGCGATCACGATGCCGCGCTCGTTGGCGACCGTGCGCAGGATCGTCACCGCCACCTCGCGGGCGATGATCACCATCGCCACCCAGGCTTCGAGCCGGTTCAGCGAGACCAGGGAGACCAGGGCGCCGATGATCAGCAGCTTGTCGGCGAGCGGGTCCATCAGCTTGCCGAAGTTGGTGACCGAGTTGCGGGAGCGCGCGAAGTACCCGTCGAGCCCGTCGGTCAGCGCCGCCAGCGCGAAGACCACCGCCGCCAGCGCGTCCCCATTGGGAGACTCCCCCAACAACGCCACCACAACCACCGGCACCGCCAAGATGCGCAGCAACGTCAGCGCATTCGGCAGGTTCAGCGGAAACATGCTCTCAGTCTGGTCGATGGGCCGATTTCGGGACTATGCCTCCCGTTTTCGGCCCGTCGGCGGCGAGTTCGGCGTCCCGCTTGGCGAAGAACTCCTCGCCCTCGATGCTGATGTGGGGGACGATCCGGTCCATCCAGCGCGGCAGCCACCAGGCGCGCTTGCCGAGCAGGACCATCACCGCGGGCACGAGCAGGCAGCGGACCAGGGTCGAGTCGATCGCGATCGCCACCGCCAGGCCGACCCCGAACTCCTTCACCACCGGGTCGCCGTTGAGGACGAAGCTGGTGAAGACGCAGACCATGATCGCCGCCGCCGAGGTGATCACGCGGCCGGTGTTGGCGAGCCCTTCGATTACCGCCCGCTTCTCGTCGCCGTACTTGACGAAGTGCTCGCGCATCTGCGTCAGCAGGAAGACCTCGTAGTCCATCGAGAGCCCGAAGAGGATCGCGAACATCAGCAGCGGCACGAAGCTGACGATCGGGATCGGGTGGTCGAGCCCGATCAGCGAGGAGCCCCAGCCGAGCTGGAAGACCGCGGTCACCACTCCGTAGGCCGCCGCGACCGAGAGCAGGTTCATCGCCGCCGCCTTGATCGGGACCAGCAGCGAGCGGAAGGCGATCAGGAGGACGAAGAAGCTGAGGGCGACGACGATCGCGATCATCAGCGGCAGCTTTTCGGCGATCTGCGAGCCGAGGTCGATGTAGCCGGCGGTCTGGCCGCCGACGTAGGACTCGGCCTTGGTTCCCTGCAGGGCCGCCGGGATCGTCGTGTCGCGCAGATCTTCGACGAGTTCGACGGTCGCGTCGGCCCAGGGCTCCGATTTCGAGAGCACAGTGAAGACCGCCACCGTCCCCTGCTTGTCGAGGGTCGGTTCGCTGACCGCTTCGACGTCGCCGGCGCCGCCGACCGCTTTCTCCAGCCCCGGCAGCACCTGCTGCGCTTCCTGCGGCGAGGTGAATTCGGAGGCGACCAGCAGCGGCCCGTTGACGCCGGGCCCGAAGCCCTTGTTGAGGCTGTCGTAGGCCTGGCGCGAGGTCGTGTCCTTGGGCAGGGCGCTGATGTCGTTCTGGCCGAGCTCGAGCTGGAAGATCGGCAGTGCCAGGATGACCAGGACGACGAGGGCGATGATCGCCGAGCGCCAGGGCTTCCCCGCCACCCGCTCCGCCCAGCGGCGCCAGCCGTGCGGCTCGGAGTCCTCCGGGTTGCCCTTGCCGCGGCGGATGCTGAGCGAGTCGATCCGGAAATCGAGCGCCGCCAACATGGCCGGCAGCAGCGTCGCCGCGGCGAAGACGGCGACGACGACGGCAACCGCGGCGGTGAAGCCGAGGGTGCTGACCAGCGGGATCCCGGCGAAGGCGAGCGAGCAGAGGGCGATCACGACGGTGAAGCCGGCGAAGACGACGGCGCCGCCGGCGGTCGCGGTGGCGCGGGCGATCGACTCGCGCAGCTCCATCCCTTCGGCCAGCTGCAGTTTGTGGCGGGTGACGATGAAGAGCGCGTAGTCGATCCCGACCCCGAGCCCGATCATCGTCGCCAGGGTCGAGGCGACTCCCGGTACCTCGAGCACGTGCTCGAGCAGGCGGATGATCGAGAGCGCGCAGGCGAGCCCGATCAGGGCGGAGAAGATCGGCAGCATCATCGCCGTCGCGGTGCCGAAGGCGAAGAGCAGGATGATCACCGCGGCGGCGAGCCCGATCGCCTCGCTGGTCTCGGTCGAGGGCTTGGAGAGCTGCTGGCCGACGTAGCTGCCGACGGCGGTGTTGAGGCCGGCGGCGCGGGCGGGCTGGGCGGCGTCGAGGATTCGCTGCGCCTCCTCTTCGTCGATTTCGCCCGGCCCGATCGCGAGCACGACGGGGATGTAGCCGACCTGCTGGTTCTTGCTGAGGAAGTTGACGCCCTGCGGGCTGAGCGGGCTGGTCGCCGCGTTGACGTCGTGCAGCGCTTCCAGGTTCTTCGCGGTTTCGGCGACGCCGGCGCTGTACTTGGGGTCGGTCAGCTTGGCGCCCTTGGGGGCTTCCATCACCAGCGGGTTGCTGCCGTAGGCCTGTTCGGGCAGGTTGTCTTCGAGCAGTTCGGTCGCGATCGTCGAGTCGGTCCCGGGCAGCGTCAGGTTTTCGCTGGTCTTGCTGCCGCCCGCCTGGCCGATCAGGACGAGGGCGACGGCGAGCACAACCCAGACCCCGATCACGGGCCAGTGGTGGCGCGAGCAGAAGCGACCGATCGCGTAGAGAGGGCCGGTCATTCCGGCTCCTTCGACGTCGGGGGCGAAGTTCCGTCCTCGAATGCCTCGGGAATCGATTCGGCCGCGTCGGCGCCGAGCGCATGCCGCAGCAGAACCAGATGCTGAGCCTGGTTGGCGGCGATCGAGCCGAGCAGTACGCGCGGCCAGGCGGCGGTCAGATGGGAGATCGCCCGCAGGTCATAGGCGACGGAGACGCTTTCGACTTCATAGAGGAAGGCGAGCGCTTCCGCCTGCGTCTTCAGCCCCTCGCTTTCGATCTCTTCCTGCTCCGGTTCCGCCGGTTCGCCGAGGCCACGCAGCGCTTTGACTACCGCGTTGGTGTGCTCCTGTTCCTGGGCGCGGAATTCGCGGGCGCTGGCCAGAGCGGCCCCGTGCAGCAGCGGCAACGTGCGTTCGTAGGCGCGCACCGCCGCCAGCTCGCGCCCGAGCACGTTGTTGAGCGTCTCCGCATCGGCGGCTTTGTCAGGCACCGCAGTAGTCGTCGTCCCTCCCCCACCGCAGCCGCCTGCGAATAGAACCAAGGCGGCGAGCAGTCCGACAGCCAGGGGTCGATGGGCCGAAAACGTCCTTACAGGGGACGAAATAGGCCCATCGGCCGGGGGGTTCGTGATTGGGTTCGCGCTCATGGAGCAAGGCAGCCTATGAGCAAGGGCGGGGGCGAGGCGCTGGCCGCGCTGGCGACCGAGGTCCACGACTGCCGCAAATGCCCGCGGCTGGTCGAGTGGCGCGAGGCGGTCGCCGCCGATCAGCCGCGGCGCTACCGCGGCAAGGAGTACTGGGCGAGGCCGGCATCGGGCTTCGGCGACCCGGCGGCGCGGGTGGCGATCGTCGGCCTGGCGCCGGCCGCACACGGCGCCAACCGCACCGGCCGCATGTTCACCGGCGACCGCTCCGGCGATTGGCTCTACGGAGCGCTGCACCGGGCCGGTTACGCAAACCAGGCCGAGTCGGTAAGCCGCGACGACGGGCTGCGCCTGAGCGACGCCTACGTCACCGCGATCGTCCGCTGCGCGCCGCCGGCCAACAAGCCGACGATCGGGGAGCGCGACAACTGCCTGCCTTATCTAGAGCGCGAGCTCGAGCTGCTCGAGAGCTGCCGGGTCGTCGTCGCCCTCGGCTCCTTCGGCTGGGACGGGTTCCTCCGCGCCGCCCGCGCCCTCGATGCCGAGGTGCCGCGCCCCAAGCCCCGCTTCGGCCACGGCGCCGAGGCCGACCTCGGCCGCTGGACGCTGCTCGGCTGCTTCCACCCCAGCCAGCAGAACACCTTCACCGGCAAGCTGACCGTGCCGATGATCGACGCCGTGTTCGCGCGAGCGCGGGAGCTGGCGGGCTAGTCCTTCTTCTTGTCTTTCTGCGGGATGACTCGCTTCCTATGCGGTCCCGCCGCCTCGAAAGCGAGCATCGTCACGGTTACCGGAACGCCCTCTTCGTCAGCCTTGACGAGGCGTTCGGCACTCTCGGCCTGTACTTGAAGAACTAGCTCCAGCAGTCCTTCCAGTCCCTTGGTGATGTCCTCCCAACCCGTCTCGTCGACGATCATCGGCGTCCAGCTCATGTGCCGATCCTCCCGCCGGTCGAGACTTCCAGACTTCAGCGCCTCGCTCGCGTCGGTCATCATCGTCTGCAGCAAGCTGGCGCTCATCCCGGGCCGCAATGACTCGGGCAATCGTGCCCATTCGTCATCTGTCAGGAACGCACGGGAGGTAGCTCGGTAGTAGTGCTCCATCGCACCGCGGCGCGGCGCGGTGTCGACGAGTTCGATGCATTCGCAGTCCTTCAGCACTTTGATGTGGTAGCTGACGTGCCCGACCGACTCGCCCAGCTCCTTGGAGATTTCGTTCGGGCTCGCGACCCGTTCGTTGAGGATGGAGAGGGCATCGTTTCGAACCGGATGACCCATGGCTTTGACGAGGCGTGGGTCGATGTAGTTCCTCGGACGGCCTTGCGTCTCACCTGACGCGTCAGTGGATTTTCTTGGCTTCGAGGCCAACAGAGTCTCCGATCTTCGGGGTTACCTGAGCGCTCTAAGGCATTGACTCTATAGCCCTTTTACTGAGGATTGCAGGGAGTTCCCAGAATAAAATCGATCAAGGGAACTCTTTCCAGCAATTAAACGGTCTCTACCAAACACAAGCCAGTTCGTCCTGGAGCGGCTGGCAGGGAACCAAAACAGGGGGAAATCAAGTGCAGATCCATGCAATGAGCACTGCCATTCCGACTAGCTCAATCCACAAGAACGGCTAGCTGGATCCCACATGCTTCGGCCTCGGATCAAGCGCACCACGGAATCGATCGACTCGCCCGAGGGCGACGTCTATTTGATGCGTCCGAGCGCCGGAAGCGACATCAGGATCGAGAAGCCGGACGAGGAAGAACGGCAGCTGCTCGAGTCGCTCGATGGCGAGCACACGCTCGAGCAGCTGCGAGAGAAGTTCGGTGAGGAGGCCGTCGACGACCTGATCTCCCAGCTGCAGGAGCTGGAGGTCGTCGATGACGCGGCGGATGACGACCTCGTCCCGGTGGCGGAGCTGGCGCGTTTCGACCGCCAGCTCCGCTATTTCAGCGACGTCGGCACCCAGTCGCTGTCGCCGTCGGAATGCCAGCGGCGGCTGCGCGAGGCGAAGGTGGCGGTGCTCGGTGTCGGCGGGCTCGGCGGCGCCGCGGCCAGGTCGCTGGCCAGCATCGGCGTCGGCGAGATGTGGCTGATCGACGGCGACCGGGTCGAGGCCAGCAACCTCAACCGTCAGACCCTCTTCACCGAGTCCGACTTCGGCCTGCTCAAGGTGGAGGCGGCGACGCGGCAGCTGCGCGCCTTCAACCCGGCGATGCGGGTGAGCTCGACGGCGCGGCGGCTGGAGAGCCAGGCCGAGATCGCCGAGTTCATCGTCGGCTCCGACGTCGTCATCGACGCTGCCGACTGGCCCGCGCACGACATCGAGCGCTGGTGCAACTCGGCCTGCTTCGAGGCCGGCATCCCCTACATCACGATGAGCCACTTCCCGCCGATCGCCCGGGTCGGGCCGCTCTACATACCGGGGCAGACCGGCTGCTTCGCCTGTCAGGAGACCGCCTACCGGCGCCAGTACCCGCTCTTCGACGTAGCGGTCGAGCAGCGCCGCGCCAAAGCCTCGCCGGCGGCAACGCTGGGGCCCGCCTGCGAACTGATCGGCGGCCAGGTCGGCCTCGACGTCATGCACCTGCTGACCGGGCTGGCCAAGCCCTCGACGCTCGGCGTCTCCCACATCTTCGATCTGCGGACGATGGAGGTCGAACGCGAGGCGGTGGTGGCGGAGCCGGGCTGTCCCGTCTGCGGTGGGATGCAGCCCGACAGCGAGCCCGTCAAGGAAACCGCCGAGGGGTAGGTTGGGCCACGTGCCGCCGAGGCCCGTCGCCCCACTCATCGCTGTCGCCCTCGCCGCCCTGCTGGCGGTGGGTTGTGGTGGCTCGTCGACCGAGACCGGCGGTACCGGGACCGTGACTGAGGTTGCCCCCGGCAAGTCCCCGCTCGGCGCCGGCGCCACGAGCTGCGACGCCTACGCAACCGACGCCGAAGGCCTGCGCGCCACCGGCATCGCCTGCGACCAGGCGCGCCAGGTGCTGTACGGCTGGCAGCGAGAGCCCTCCTGCTCACTGCCGGGCGGCGTCTCTCGCGGCTCCTGCCTGACCCGCTCCTACCGCTGCCAGGCGGTCCGCGGCGACCGCGGCCTCGCCGTCAGCTGCTCCCGCCAGGGACAGTCGATCGCCTTCATCGCCAAGCCCTAGCCGGAGCGCTCGGCGCCGGCGAAGCGGCTGGCGGGATCGAAGAAGAGGGCCAGCCACATGAACGGCGCCACGCTCGGAGCGATGAAGGCGACGGGGATCGAGGCGAGGAAGACCGTCGCTATATAGAGAGAGCGCAGGCGCTGTTCGCGGTGGGAGGCGGGGGTGATCGAGGTGAGGCCGGCCTTGCGGGCGTCGGCGGCCATCCACAGCCCCGTGAGGACGACGCCGCTGAGGTTCGCCGCGTAGAGGATGACCGCGGCCTCGCCGCCGTGATCGCCCAGCACCTTGCTGCTGAAGGGAAGGAGGACGATCCAGGCGAGGTAGAAGATGTTGATCGAGAGCAGCCGGCCGTCGAAGCCGGTGACCTCGCTGAAGAAGCGATGGTGGACGACCCAGAAGCGCCCGATCACGGCGAAGCTGAGCGCGTAGGCGAGCAGGTTTTCGCGCTGTCCCCAGAGCGCTTCCGCGACGCTTTCGCCGTGCAGGTGGTCGGGGATGTCGAGCGCCAGCACCAGCAGCGTGATCGCGATCGCGAAGACGCCGTCGCTGAAGGCGACGATCCGCGCGAACTCGATCTCGTTCCCCTCGCGCTGCTTCGAGTTCCTTTGCCTGGCCACGCCGGGATCATCCCCGGCGGGCGCGACGGAACCGGCGCCGCTCCTCTTAGAATGGCCGGGTTGCCGGCGTAGCTCAGTTGGTAGAGCACTTCATTCGTAATGAAGGGGTCCCCGGTTCAAGTCCGGGCGTCGGCTCTGAAACGAATTCCAGGAAGTGCTTCGATCTTTCAATCTGCTGATTTGATCGCGAGTGTTTCACTTTAATGTGAAACGCAACAGGATCGACCTGGTACCTTGTGCCGATGCCACACGTCACCGATGATCCAGCCGCGCGCACCTTTGACGCCCTCGCCGACGACGCCCGCAAGCTGACGTTGCTCACAGGGTCCGCCGATCAGCTGGACTCGGTGGTGTGGGGGGCAACGGGAAGCGGCAAGACCTCGAGTTTCGTCAGATCCATCGTCTTCGATTCCTTCCAGGAAGCGAAGACCAGGATGGAGCTGGACTTCACCTGGGCCGAAAGCGAAGAAGACGACCTACGCCGCTTCGAGGTCGCCACCGACGAGCTCAACCTGCGGCAGCGCAAGTGGATCGCGAAGGGGCTGCGCGAATGGGAACCCGTCGACTTCGACGAGAGCATGGCAATCGTTTCCGACCCGGGCGATTTGGAAGCACGAAGCCCCTCCTATCTCCACGAGTTCGCCCACTACGCCTTCAACGCGATGGAACTGGGCGACCACCTCGCGGCCCGCCATCGTGCGGAAAAGGACCTGCCAACCCGCAACAGTCGGGTTCGACCGCACGACCTCCCGGAGTGGCTGCGCCAATGGCTGCCAGCGGCGATCCGGGCGCTGGTCTCAGGGCTCGGAAAGAAACCGGCCGCGGACATCGTGGCTCCCAAGCTCGGCCCGCAAACCCTCTGGGGATCCGTTGCCACCCACGTCAACGATCTTGGCCGCTTGATCGACCGGCTCGCCGACACGATCTTCCCCAACGCACCAACTCCCTCCCGCCTCAACTGGAGTTTCAAGACCATCCCAGGCGGGTCGAGGATTCGGATCACCTGAATGCCCAGCCCGCTGATCCTGAGAAGGAGGCGGGCAGATGAAGGCCCTCTTCAAATGCGGTTCGATCGAATTTCACACCCATACAAAGCAGGCACAGGAGTTCGTGCACAAGCTCGACGGCGTCGACTGGAGCAGGCTCACCGCACAGTGCCACCTACTGGCCGACGCCCTCGAGACCGGGACCCCGCCGACCGGGCGCACCGCCAAGGTGCGCGGCTCCAAGCAGCTCTGGGAGCTGAAGGTCACGCCGCCTGGGAGCAGCGGACCGCAGGCACGCCTGCTGTACGTCGTCGACGGCAAGAAGGTGCTCTTCCTCCGCGGGGTCGACAAGCGGCAGCCCCGCCTGTCCCGCCACGACATCGGCCTTGCCGAGCGCGACGCCGCTGCCTACGCGGAGACGAAGGACGGTGAGCGCCCCTGACAACAAGGACCCCCGGCTCGTCTACGAGCAGGAGTTGCTGTCGGGGAAGGTCGCTCAGATCGCCGGCGGCCTGCTGGAGACCCACCACATTCCCCGCAATGAGCTGGCTCGTCGACTCGGCGTCAGCGAGTCGAGAGTAACGAAGATCCTCAACGGCACCGAGAACCTGACGATGGAGACCGTCGCCAACCTCGGCAGGGCCCTGGGCATTCGCTTCGTGGTTGCGCCCGTGCCGTTCGCAGACCGCAGCGACACGCCGGCAGCCGACGATCCGGAGCCTCCGCGATGGCTGGCGGGGCAGCGCCGCCTGGTCGCAAAGACGTCAAACGCAAAGAGTCCGCCGCTTCCACCGAAGCGCTGACGCGGAGTCAAATCCGGGCGTCGTCTTTTTCCCGCTCTATCGCCTCGGCATATACACCGTGGAGAGTGTTGGACGGAGGCCGCGTGGCGATCCCGTAGGCCTCGTTCATCGCGCGGGCGAGCGTCAGCTTGAAGGTGCGGCCGTGCCAGGCGTGGGCCTCGGCGGCGCGGCCGACGTGGAGGTGGGTGAGCTCGTGGAGCAGGGTCTCGAGGATGTCGCCGGGTCGGACGCCGGGGTAGGCCGTGACGGAGAGGCGGAACTCGCTCGGGACGGCGAAGCCGAGGCGGTTCGGGCGCTTGCTGGCGCGGCGCACCTTGAGCTCGGGCCGGCGGGTCGCCAGCGGTCCGTCGGCGAAGACCGGCAGCGCCCGCAGACGCTCCATCTCTTGATCCAAGGCGACTCCGGCGACGAGGTAGTAGGCGCTTGGACGAGGCCGCGGCGTGGGAGCGCGGCGAGGGGCTCGCTTGCGTCGGCGCAGGAAGGTGGCTGCCATCGATGGTCAGTCTCCTAGACCTGGCAGCGGGGGCACCAGTAGGTGGCGCGGTTGGCGTCGCCCTGGCCGCGGGAGGAGATGCGGCCGTGGCAGACCGGACAGGGGCGGCGGGCGCGGTAGACCGCATAGGTGTGGCGGCCGCTGGCGACCGCCTCGAGCATCTGGGTGCGGGCGGCGGCAAGGACGGCACAGAGCTCGTCGTCGCTGAGGTCGGCGAGCGGGCGCCAGGGGTCGACGCGGGCGGCGAAGCAGGCCTCGCTCTTGAAGATGTTGCCGATGCCGGCGACCAGGGCCTGGTCGAGCAGAGCGTCGCCGAGGGTGCGCCCGGGGGCGGCGCGCAGGCCCGCGACGACGGCGTCGAGGTCGAGCTCCGGGGCGAGGACGTCGGGGCCGAGGCGGGCCAGCTGCGGGTCGCGGCGGAGGCGGTCGGCGGGGATCAGCCGCAGAGTCGGGCCGCCGAACTGGACCGCTTCGCTCTCCTCCCCCACCAGCACCGCCCAGGCGGAGTGGCGTGGCTTGCGCCAGTGGGCGTCGCGGGGGTAGACGTGCCAGGAGCCGTTCATCCCCATGTGGCTGTGGAGGACGAGGTCGCCGCAGTGGAGCAGCAGGTTCTTGCCGTGGGAGGTGACGCGGTCGAGGCGCCTGCCGTCGAGGCGCTCGATGCCGGCGGCGCGCCCGCGTGGGTTGGGAGCGCTGGCCGCCACCGCCTCGCCGGTGAGGGCGGCGTCGAGGCGCCGGGCGGCGCGCAGGATCGTGTCCCCCTCTGCCATCGACCCATGATGACCAGCCGGCGGCAGGGGCTAGATTGGTCGGGTGCCCCGGCGCAGGATCGACCCACTTGGCCGCCAGACGGTGCTGGCGATCGCCGCCGGGCGGATCGGGATCGGGGTGGGTGCGCTGCTCGTGACGCGCCCAGCGCTGAAGGCACTGGGCTTCGCGGAGGTCGACGCGGCGGGGACCGCCCTGGGCAGGATCGCCGGCGGCCGCGACATCGCCCTCGGGCTGATCGCCCTGGCGGCCCGCGATGACCGCAAGGCACTGCGCGTCGCGGCCTTGGCCGCCGCCGCAGTCGACGCCACCGACGCGGTCAGCTTCGGCCTCGCCGCGAAGGACCCGGTCGCCCGCCGCGCCGGGATCGGCGGCGTCGTCTCCGGCAGCGCCGCGGCGATCGTCGGCGCCTGGGCCTGGCGCCGCCTGGGCGGCAGCGCTACGAGCTGAAGGAGCCGACCGTCTCCGGCTGGAACTCGTGCGACTCGATCACGCGGTCGATCAGGCCGTACTCAACCGCGGCGGGGGGCTGGAAGAATTTGTCGCGTTCCATGTCGTTCTTGATCTGCTCCTTCGACTGCCCGGTGTGCTTGACGTAGATGCCGTCGAGGCGCTCGCGCAGCTCGAGGATCTCTTTGGCATGGATCTCGATGTCGGTCGACTGGCCCTCGAAGCCGCCGCTGGGCTGGTGGATGAGGATGCGGCTGTTGGGCAGCGCCATCCGCTTGCCTTTGGCGCCGCCGGTGAGGATCAGCGAGCCGGCCGACATCGCGATCCCGTAACAGATGGTCTGCACGTCGGGCTTGATGAACTGCATCGTGTCGTAGATCGCCAGACCCGCATACGCCGAGCCGCCGGGCGAGTTGATGTAGAGGCTGACGTCCTTTTCCGGATCCTCGGACTCGAGGTGCAGCAGCTGGGCGATGATCAGGTTGGCGAGATCCTCCGTCACCTGTTCCCCGAGGAAGACGATGCGCTGCGCCAGGAGGCGGCTGTAGATGTCGAAGGAACGCTCGCCGCGAGCGGTCTGCTCCACAACCATCGGTACCAGTGGCATAAGGCCTCCAATTCGGGGATTGACTGCGCCTTGGACCTTATCCAGGTGCGACGCTCAGCGGTCGACGGCTGGCCCGTTTTCGGCGTCCCGGCGCTACCGTTGCGCGGAGGCGCGTGATCGTTTCGCTGCACATCGCCGACGTTGGGCTTCGCGAAGCGGCGGAGGTGCTGTTGAGACCGCCGCGGCCGGGCCGGGTGCCCGGTCTCACCTACGCCGAGACGACGACCACGGCGGCGCTGGGCGAGCCGCTGCTGCCGCCGAAGGACTTCAGGCGGGTGGGAATGATCGCCGCCTGGGAGAGCGACGCGGCGCTCGAGCGCTTCTCCCACCTCCACCCTGTCGCCCGCCACCTCGCCGGCGGCTGGCAGGTGCGGCTGCAGCCACTGCGCGTCTTCGGCGCCTGGGCTGGGATGCCGGGGCTACCGGCGCAAGCGCTGCCGGTCGATGACTCCGAGCCGGTCGGCGTCCTCACCCTCGGGCGCCTGCGGCTGCGCCGGATCGCCGCCTTCCGCCGTGCCGCCGCCCCCGCCGAGGCCGACGCGATCGCCAGTCCGGCGCTGCTGGCCGGCACCGGCCTCGCCCGCCCTCCCCGCCTGGTCGCCACCTTCTCGCTCTGGCGCACCGCCGCCGCCATGCGCGAGTACGCGATCGGCGCCGGCGGCACCCACCGCGCCGCGGTCGCGGCCGACCGCGTCCGGCCCTTCCACCACGAATCAGCCTTCGTCCGCTTCCGCCCCTACGCCTCCAGCGGCAACTGGGACGGGCGCGACCCCCTCGCGGGGTTGGGCCATTCGCAGCACGCCTAACCAGTTACACGACATGTGCAGCTAGGAGCCGACGAGTCCTCCGGCCGAATCCACGTGGTCGCGGCCCAGCGGGCGCTCAGCCCCGCGTTTTGCAGGGGTTGATGAAGGACCCCTTCAGCACGGTGCCGTCGTTGAAGCCGAACCTGCCGACCGCCTGGAGGCGGCCGTCGGGGCAGCGGGCGTTGATGTAGCTGTGTTTGACGCCTTTGTAAGTCCATTTGCGGCCGATCCGGATCTGGCCGGAGAGGGGGATGCCGGCGCCGCCGGCGATTTTCGGGATCGTGGTGTTCACCCGGTAGCCGTAGCGGCCGTTGTGGATGGTTTCGATCCGGATCGGGACGACGAAGGCGACCGGGGCCGGGATCGTGGTGTAGAAGTGGGCGAAGACGCTGGGGTCGCCCTTGATCGTCGGGCCGTTGAAGACCGTGATCGGCGAGGAGACCGGGATCGGCGGCTGTTCGGGGAACTTGACGACGGCGTGCCCAAAGCCCGTGCCGACGATCGCGCCCGGGCAGATCTTGCGCGCCTGCGGCACCGTCGTCGACTGCAGCTGGCCGGAGCTGCATTTGGGCAGGCCTTCGGTCTGGACCGAGCCGTGCTTGTCGAATTCGAAGTCGATCGTCTTCAGCACCGGCGGCAGGGTGCCGTCGACCGTGGTCAGCCGCCCCTTGCCGAAGATCGTGATCGGCGCGTCTTCGTTCTTCGGCAGCGCGTCCGGCGTGAACCCGCCTTCGCCGATGGCGACGATGTTGCCCGCCTGGATCCGCACCTTGATGATTCCGGCCAGCGCATTACCGGCGACGACGAGGACGAGCACGGCGGCAACGGCCACCGCGAGCCCGCGGATGGTTCTCCTACCCATGGAGTAAGTGTAACTCCCCCGGCGCAGCCTCGAAGGCGTCCGCGAAATCGGGGTCCGCACCTCTGTCCCTGCCAACGATCTCTGGCCAAGGCTCGAAACTCAGGTGCCCTCGCCGTTGAACTTGTAGCCGACGCCCCTCACGGTCACCACCAGCTCCGGTTTCTGAGGGTCGCGCTCGACCTTCTGGCGCAGGTTGGAGATGTGGACGTCGCAGGCGCGCTCGTCGCCGTCGAACTCGGTCTGCCAGAGCTCCTCCATGATCTGGGCGCGGGCGAAGACCTCGCCGGGGCGACCGACGAGGAGGCGCAGGAGCTGGAACTCCGAGCGGGTGAGGTTGACGGGGACCCCGCGCACAGTGGCGACGTGGCGGACGAGGTCGATCGAGACCGCACCGGACTCGATCTTGACCGCCTGCGCCAGTGGCGAGCGGTCGAGTTCGCGGCGGCGCAGCTGGGCGCGGACGCGGCCCAGCAGCTCCCGCACCGAGAAGGGCTTGGTCACGTAGTCGTCGGCGCCGACCTCGAGCCCGACCACCTTGTCGACCTCGGCGTCCTTGGCGGTGAGAACGATGATCGGGACGGCGCTGCGGGCGCGGACGTCGCGGCAGATGTCGAGCCCGCTCGGCCCCGGCATCATGATGTCGAGGATCAGCAAGTCGTAGGGGATGCCGTCGCTGAGCATCGCGGTGGCCTGGTCGCCGTCCTCGGCGGGAGTGACCTCGAAGCCCTCCTGGGTCAGCGCGTAGCCGACCGAGTCGCGGACCGAGGGCTCGTCGTCGGCGATGAGAATGCGGCCGCTGCTCATGTTCGCTCTCTATATAGGCACATGGTCAGGCCACCGGGGTCGGGCTCGGCTGGGCGACGGGGAGGCGGACCCAGAAGGTGCTGCCCTCCCCCTCGACGGAGTCGGCGCCGATCTGGCCGCCCATCACGTCGACCATGCGGCGGGCGATCGCCAGGCCGAGGCCGAAGCCCTCCTGCTTGCGCGACTCGCTGCGGCGGTAGAAGCGCTCGAAAACGCGCTCGATCTCCGCCGCCGGGATCCCGGTGCCGGTGTCGATTACCTCCAAGATGACCTCTGACTCTCCGTCATGGCGGCCACGCACCGTAACGGTGCCGGGGGGTGGCGTGTTCTTGAAGGCGTTCGTGAGCAGGCCGATCATCACCTGCCGCAGCAGCGTCGGGTCGCCGGTGGCGGCGAGATCCGGCTCCACCTCCACCTCAAGGGCCACGTGCGGCGGTGCCTCGACTGCAGCGGCGACATCGCGGAAGGCGGCCGGCACGTCGACGATCTCGCTCTCGGCGGCGCCGCGCGACTCGACCCGGGCCAGGGTCAGCAGCGACTGGGTGAGGCGACTCATGCGGTCGGCGTCCTCGGCGAGGCGGTGGAGGAAGTGGTCGCGGTCGCGTGGCTCGTTCTTGGCGCCGCTCTGCAGGACCTCGATCGCGCCGGAGATCCCGGCCAGCGGGTTGCGCAGCTCGTGGGCGGCATTGGAGACGAAGTCCGCTTCGGCGAGCTCGCGGCGCAACTCGTCGGTGCGGTCGCGCAGCACGGCGAGCACGGCGCGCTCGTCGGGCAGGGAGCGGGCGGTCATCGCGTAGGCGCGGTCGCCGATCCGCAGCGCCGGGTGGGCGGAGAAGCCGAGCTCGGAGGCCCGGTGCAGCTGCGGCAGCACCACCTCCGGCGGACGGCCGCCGACGTCGAGCAGGCGCGAGGCGGAGCTGTTGGAGAAGCGCACCGGGCCTTCGAAGTCGACCACCATCACCGCGTCGGTGAGCCCGTCGAAGATCGCCGCGAGCTTGTTGCGGTCGGCGGTGAGGACGCCGAAGCTCTCCTTCAGCGAGGCGCGCATCGAGTCGAGGGCGCGGGCGAGGTCGCCGATCTCGTCGGGGCCGGAGACGCTGAGCGGGGCGTCGAAGGAGCCGCCCGCCATCTCGCCGGCGGCGCGGGCGAGGCGGACGACCCGGTGGGAGATCGCAACCGCGATCAGGAAGCCGGCGAGGACGCCGATCGTGACCGCGCCGAACAGCGCCTGCTGGTTGTCGCCGAAGAGGTAGACCGCGGCGGCGGTGATCAGGCTGACGGCGGCGAAGGCGCCGGTCAGCCAGAGGCGCATGCCGATGCGCGGGCCGGCCGCGCCGGGCCGGTCGGGCATCTCGTTGCCGGGGCTCATGAAGGTTTACTAACACAATCCAATCGTGGCCGGGGCACGGGGCGAGCGGGCGCTGGCTGGCCTTCGTGGCAGAATCGGCGGCGTGCGGACTCTCGTCTTCATCCCCGCCTGGAACGAGGAGGCCTCGCTTGCCGCCGTGGTCGCCGACGTCCGCGAGCACCTGGCGGGCGCCGACATCCTCGTCGTCGACGACGGCTCGACCGACGCGACCACGGCGCGGGCGCGCGAGTGCGGGGTCCTCGTCGCCACCCTCCCCTTCAACCAGGGGCTGGGCGCGGCGCTGCAGACCGGCTACCTCCACGCGCTGCGCGAGGGCTACGACTTCTGCGCCCACCTCGACGCCGACGGCCAGCATCCGCCGGCCGAGGTGGCGCGGCTGCTGGCCGAGGTCGAAGCCGACCGCGCCGACCTGGTGATCGGCTCGCGCTACCGCGACCCCGACGCCGTCGCCGGCAGCGACGACTACCGGCCGACCTTCTCGCGGCGGATCGGCACCGGCGTCTTCCGCTTCTTCCTCACCCTGGCCACGCGCCAGCGCTTCACCGACACGACCAGCGGCATGCGGGCGGCGAACCGCCGCGTGATGTCGCTCTTCAGCGAGAACTACTCGCCCGACTTCGCCGAGATCGAGTCGCTGCAGCTGGCGGTGCGCGAGGGCCTGCGGGTCGAGGAGGTGCCGGTGCGGATGCTGGAGCGGGCCGGCGGCAGCTCCTTCCTGACGCCGCTGCGCTCGGCCTTCTTCATCTTCAAGGGCATCGTGGTGCTGTTGGTCGGCCAGTTCCGGCCACGCCAGCACGCTGAGGTGGAGCGATGAGCTGGCTCCCGTTCGCCGCCGACGCGACCCAGGTCCACCTGACCTCGCAGACGCGGATCGTCGCCGCGATCATCGCGATCTTCTTCATGCTGCTGATCCTCGAGCTGATCCGCCGCGACCGCCTGCAGGAGCGCTACAGCGTGATCTGGTTCGTCGCCGGCCTCGGCATGCTCGCCGGCGCCGCCTTCCCCGGTCTGCTGGAGTTCATCGCCGACGTGATGGGGGTCCGCGACACCAACGTCGCCCTCTTCTCGATCGTGCTCCTGCTCCTGCTCGGCCTGGCCCTCAACTTCAGCGTGATCATGTCCCGCCAGGCCGCCCAGATCACCCGGCTGGCCCAGGAGCGAGCGCTGGAGAAGGCGCGCGAGCAGGCCCGTAACGGAAGCACGCCAGGACGAGGCTCAGACGTTGCCAGGCAAGGACGCAGCGAGCCCGAATAGCAGCGCACATGAGTATCCGGTTCCGTCAGGTTCCGTGGCTAACGTCGTCTTGTGGCTCGGCCAGACTTCCCGCGCACGATCATGGAGTTCCAAGAGCGATTCCCCGACGAAGCGGCATGCCTCGACTACCTCGCCGCTTCGCGCTGGCCGGAGGTCTACCGCTGTCCTGCGTGCGCGAACGAGCGCGCCTGGGTGCTGGAGCGCCGCCACCTCTGGGAGTGCGCCCGTTGCCATCACCAAACCTCGGTCACTGCGGGGACCGTTATGCACGGCACCCGCACTCCGCTTCGGCTCTGGTTCTGGCGGCCTACCTGGTCGCCACCCACACTCCCGGGATCTCCGCCAAGCAGCTGCAGCGCCAGCTCGGCCTCTCGCGCTATGAGACCGCCTGGCTGATCCTGCAGAAGCTGCGCCGGGCGATGGTCGCTCCCGAGCGCACCCCGCTGCGTGGTGAGGTGGAGGTCGACGAGGGCTTCGTGGGAGGCGTCAATCCCGATCGCAAAGCGGGCCGAGATCCCATTGGCAAGCGGCTCGTCGGAGTCGCGGTCGAGGTCCGCGGAGCCGGCTCGGGGCGCCTGCGTCTCACCGCGCTCGAGGACGCGAGCAAACGCAGCCTCCGGCCATGGGTGAGCGCGAACGTCGAGTCTGGCGCGATCGTCCACACCGACGGCTGGCGCGGCTACGCCGGCCTCGGCGATCTTGGCTTCGATCATCGGCCGGTCTCCCAGCGTTGGCGCAGCGAGGAGCGCAAGCTGATCCTGCCCCGTGCCCACCGTTCCCTCTCCAACCTCAAGACTTGGTTGCAGGGAACTCATCGCAGCGCCTCCGAGAAGCACCTGCAGGTCTATCTCGACGAGTTCGTCTTTCGCCACAACCGCCGCCGCACCCCGATGGCTGCCTTCCAGACGCTCCTCGGGCTCGGCGCCGCCCACACGCCGAGCACCTACGCCGAAATCACCGCAGACGTCGCAGCCTGAGCAAACCGGATACTCATGAGCAGCGCTATTTGGGCGACTGAGGACGCCGCATGGCGACGGCTGAGACCGTCCGCCTAAGCCAGCAACCGCTCGAGCCGGAAGAACAGCGCTTCGAGCGCCAGCTCCTCCGACACGTTCAAGTCGAGGCTGCGGCGGGTCTCCTGGACCGCCTCGGCGCCGCGGCGGGCGGCGCCGGCGCCGAGGCCGTTGGCCTGGGCGCGCAGCTGCTCGAGGCGGTCGCGGTTGAAGACGACGTCTTCGGCGCCGGCGGCGAGGGCGGTGAGGTCGCGCAGCCAGGCGGCGCAGAGCTCGAGGCCGAGGTCGAGGATCGCGGTCCGGCGGCGGCGGCCGGCGCGTTTGGACTCGTCGGCGATGTCGCGGGCGGTGCGCTTGAGGCCGGATTTCGCTTCCTCCTCCAGCACCTCGCGAACCGCGGCTTCAATGTCCTCCCCGGCCGCCTGCGCGCGGTCGAGCAGGCCCTTCCAGGGAGCCGAACCCACCTCGCCCGCGAGCGCGGCAGCGACGCAGCGCTCCGCGTCTTCGCGCACCTCCCGCCCCCGCGCCCCGAGCAGCAGCCGCGCCCGCTCCAGATCCCCAGCGGCAAGCCGCGCCGCTGCCGCGACCTCATCCGGCCGATGGGCCGATTTCGGGTCTATATCTCCCGTTTCCGGCCCATCGGCCTGCAGCTCGGCTTCGAGGACCTCGGCTGAGAGGGGGGCGAAGTCGATGGGGTGGCAGCGGGAGGCGATCGTCTCCAGGAGGCCGTCGGGCTCGGAGGTGAGGAGGATCAGGTGGACGAACTGGGGGGGCTCCTCGAGCGTCTTCAGCAGCGCGTTCTGGCTCTCGTCGCGCATCGCCTCCGCTGCCTCGACGACGAAGACGCGCTTGCCGCCTTCGAAGGGCCGGTAGGCGGCGGCGCGGATCACCCGCTCGCGCACCTCCTCGACCAGGTGCTGGGCGCCGCGGGGCGTCAGCCAGACGAGGTCGGGGTGCGGCGAAGGGTCGAGCAGGGCGCGGCGGCGGGCATCGTCGGGATCCTCGGCGCCCGTCGCGAGGATCTCGGCGGCGAAGGCCCGCGCGGCGGCGCGCTTACCGGCGCCCTGCGGTCCGCGGAAGAGGTAGGCATGCGAGGGTCCCGACGCCAGCGCCGCGCTCAGCGCCACCCGCGCCCGCCCCTGTTGCTCGGTCGCGCTGTCGAGAACAGCCGTCACCGCGCTCCTCTTGTCTTTTGTAACCCACAGGGTGACAAAGGACAAGAGGAGATCATTGGGTGCGGCTCCGGACAGCCTCCATTACGCGCTCGTGGACCTCGTCCACTGTGCCATCCGCGTCGATGACCACAACCCGGTCGCTGGCGATGATCGCGATCTCCTCGTAGGCCCGGGCGACGGCGCGCTGCAGCTCCAGGCCCTCGGACTCGAAGCGATCCTGGCCGTCGGCGCGGCCGAGGCTGAGCTCGGGCTCGACCTTCAGCAGCAGGGTCAGGTCCGGCCAGAGGCCGTCGGTGGCGGTGTCGCAGAGGCCGATCACCTCCCCCACTCCCAACCCCCGGGCGGCACCCTGGTAGGCGACGCTGGAGTCGGAGAAGCGGTCGGAGACGACGGTGCGCCCGGCCTCCAGCGCCGGCCGGATCACCCGCTCGGTGAGGTCGGCACGGGCGGCGAGGAAGAGCAGCAGCTCGGCCAGCGGCTCCAGCGCCACGGCCGGGTCGGCGAGCAGGTCGCGGATCCGCTCCGCGGCGTCGGTCCCGCCCGGCTCCCGGATCGCCACCGTGTCGGCGCCCAGCGCCTCGACCAAGAGCCGCGCCTGGGTGCTCTTGCCCGAGCCATCGACACCCTCGAGCGAGATGAACAACGCCGCGGGCCTCAGCCTTTGGCCGCGGCTTTGGCGCGTTTGCGCCCCCGCGTGGCGGTGTCTGCCTTGGACGCTTTGACTTTGGCTTTTTTAGCTTTTTTCGGAGCGTCCTCGTCGCCTACGACCGGCGGTTTTTTCGACATCGCCGCTTTCGCCGCTTTGGCGGCTTCGCGCTCGGCCCGGCGTTTCTTCATCTCCTGCATCGACTCGCAGTCGTCGTTGAGGCAGAGATTCCAGGCGCGGCCACGGAAGGGGACCACTTTGAGGCGCGGCGTCTGCTCGCAGATCGAGCAGCGATCTTCGAGTTTGAAGACGTCGCCGCGCTGGGGCAGCGGGAAGGTCTGGTCGCACGATTTGGGATCGTCGAGCGTCCAACCGCTGCAGCCGACGAAGCGTTTGCCCGATTTTTTCGCGCGGATGATCCGCAGCATGTGGGGCGAGCCGTCGTCCTTTTTGCGGCCCGCTTCTTCGCAGACCTTGCAGGGGCCGAGGACGCGGTCTTCGTCCATCCCTTTCCAGATGACCTTGGCCAGGTCCTCGCGGCTGCCGTCGATTTCGGTCCAGGTCTTGTGCAGGAGGTCGCGGCTCTCGCCGACGACGGCGCCCTTGGTCATCTCGCCAGCGGCGATCCGGTCCATCTCCGCCTCCAGCTGGGCGGTCATCTCCGGCGTCGCCATCGCCGGCACGTAGTTCTTGAAGGCCTCGTACAGCGCGATCCCGGTCTCCGACGGGACCGGCGGGTTGCCGAAGACGTAGCCGCGGTCGAACAGCTTCTGGATGATGTCGGCGCGGGTCGCCTTGGTGCCGAGGCCGCGCTCCTCCATCATCTCGATCAGTTTCGCCTGCGAGATCCGCGAGGGCGGCTGCGTCTCCTTGTCGACGATCCAGGGCGCGCCGTCGAGGTCGAGGCTCTGCCCCTCCTTCAAGGCCGGGATCTCGTCATCGGCGGAGCGCGCGTAGGTGTAGATGCCGGCGTAACCGGGGTCGACGACGACCGAGCCGCGGACGAAGTAGGTCTCCGAGCCGGCCTCGATGTCGGCCCGGGTCGACTCGGTGATCATCGGCGGGCTGAAGGTGGCGAGGAAGCGGCGCACGACCAGTTCGTAGACCCGTTTCTTGGAGCCGTCCAGCGCACCCGGGTGAATCGCCTGGGTCGGGTAGATCGGCGGGTGGTCGGTCGTCTCTTTTTTGCCGCGAGTCGGTTTCAGCTCGCCGTCGAGCAGGCCGGAGGCGGCGGAGAACTCCTTGACCTTGACCAGCGAGCTGACCAGCTCGCGCAGCGGCAGCGAGGACGGGTAGACCGTGTTGTCCGTACGCGGATAGGAGATGAAGCCGTCCATATAAAGGTCCTCGGCGATCCGCATCGCGCTGGCGGGGGTGATGCCGAGGCGGCTGGAGGCGTCGGTGCTGAAGGCGGTGGTGTTGTACGGAGTCGGCGGGCGGCGGGTGTTCTTGCGGGCGGTGACCGATTTGACGACGCCGGGGGCTTTGGTCCCAGCGAAGGCGGCGTCCGCCTCGGCTTTCTCCCAGAATTTGTCGACCGTGTGGTGGGTCTCGAAGGTCCCGTCGGGGTGCTCGAACTTGGCAAACAGCTCCCAGAACGGCTTGGCGACGTGGGCGCGGCGCTCCATCTCACGCTCGACGATCAGTCCCAGGGTCGGCGACTGGACGCGGCCGACCGAGAGGAAGTTGGAGCCGAAGCGACGGCTGGCCAGGGAGACGGCGCGGGTCAGGGTCGCGCCCCAGAGCAGGTCGATGTCCTGGCGGGCGGCGCCGGCGTTGGCGAGCGGGTAGGAGAGCGTGTCGAGCTCGTTGAAGGCGCGCTCGATCTCTTCCTTGGTCAGGGCCGAGTAGCGGGCGCGCTGGATCACCAGGCTGCCGTCGGCGGTGCCCTCGCGGGAGCCGAGCTCGGGGTTGGAGTCGAGCATCTCCTCCAGGGCCTCGAGCCCGATCAGCTCGCCCTCGCGATCGAAGTCGGTGGCGATCACCAGCTCGTCGGCCTCTTTGGCCACCTTTTTGATCGCTTTGACGACGTTTTTGTCCGTCGGCTCCTTGATCAACTCGGCGTCGATCAGGTCGTGCAGGTCCGTTTTCTGCCAGTTCGAGTAACCCTCGGGGAAGGCCGGGCCGAGCACGTGGCCCTTGAGGCCGATCGTCATGTGCTCGCCACCTGCGGCGTCGGTCCAGGTGTAGAACGGGACTTTGAAGGTTTTGTCAGAGCCGTTGCTGCCCCCGCTGAGGGCCTCGGCGATCTTCTTGGCGCTGTTGTTCTTCTCGGTGACGATCAGTCGCATGGGGCAGCAAGGTAGCAGGGGCGCTCGGCCACTCCGTCGTGCCTGGCCTCTGCCGATCCCCGTAGGATCGGCAACCTCATGAAGACCCTGGTCACCGGCGGCGCCGGCTTCATCGGCTCGAACCTGGTCGACGCGCTGCTGGCGCGGGGCGACGAGGTGACGGTCGTCGACGACCTCTCGACCGGCCGCCGCGGCAACCTCGACGGGGCACTGGCGGCCGGCGCCGAGCTGGTCGAGCTCGACATCCGCGACGCCGCCGCGCTGAGCACGCTGGCGGTCGAGCGGCGGCCCGAGACGGTCTTCCACCTGGCCGCGCAGATCGACGTCCGCAAGTCGCTCGAGGACCCCGCCTTCGACGCCGCGATCAACGTCGGTGGCACCGCCAACGTGCTCGACGCGGCCCGCGCCGTCGACGCCAAGCGCGTCGTCTTCGTCTCCACCGGCGGCGCCATCTACGGCGAGGGCGAGGGTCAGCAGCTGCCGCTCGACGAGTCGACCGCGATCGCGCCCTTCTCCGCCTACGGCCAGAGCAAGTACGCAGCCGAGGGCTACCTCGCCCTCTACGAGCGGCTCTACGGGCTCTCCAGCATCGCCCTGCGGCTCGGCAACGTCTACGGCCCGCGCCAGGACCCGCTCGGCGAGGCCGGCGTGATCGCGATCTTCTGCGGCCTGCTGCAGTCCGGCGGCCGCCCGACCGTGTTCGGCGACGGCACCCAGACCCGCGACTACATATACGTGGGCGACGTGGTCGCAGCGGCGCTGACCGCGGCCGAATCCAGCGTGACCGGCCCGGTCAACCTCGGCACCGGGATCGAGACCAACGTGCTCGAACTGGCCGAGGCTCTGGGGCGGCTCGCCGGCGCCGAGAGCTTCGAGCCCGAGTTCGCGCCGCCGCGGGCCGGCGAGGTCCAGCGCATCACCCTCGACGCCGGCCGCGCCGGGCGCGAGCTCGGCTGGCGCCCCGAGACCAGCCTCGACGACGGCCTCCGCCTCACCCTCGACGCCGTTTAGAGGCCGACGGGCCGATTTCGGGACGTATCGACCCGTTTTCGGCCCACCGACCGCGGATCACTAACCTTCGCTCCATGCCCGCCCAGGCCTATGCCGGCAAGGAGTGCGTCTGCCAGTTCCGCAAGGGGATCTGCGATCAGTCCTGCGTCCGCGACATGCTGGAGACGCCGTTCTACATCGCCTGCCTGAAACTGAAAGGGCGGCGCTGCCTGGTCGTCGGCGGCGGCGACATCGGCCTCGAGAAGGTCGAGGGCCTGCTCGCCTGCGACGCCGACGTGACCCTGCTGGCGCCGGCCGCCCACCCCGAGCTGGAGGCGATGGCGGAGGAGGGCTCGATCGCGTGGGAGCGGCGCGAGTACGCCGGCGCCGAGGATCTTGAGAGCGTGTTCATGGTGATCGCCTGCACCGACGACACCGACGTCAACATCGCCGTCTTCGACGACGCCGAGCGGCGGGCGATGCTGGTCAACATCGTCGACGTGCCGCCGCTCTGCAACTTCATCCTGCCGGCGATCGTCCGCACCGGGCCGCTGGCGATCGCGATCTCCACCGCCGGCGCCTCCCCCGCCCTGGCGAAGCGGATGAAGCGGGAGATCGCGGAGCTGTTCGGCGAGGAGTACGCGCGTCTGGCGATCGTCCTCAACGACGCCCGCGGCTGGGCCAAGGGGACGCTGCCGACCTACCAGGACCGCAAGCAGTTCTTCGAGGGGATCGTCAACGGCGACCCCGACCCGATCGTGCTGCTGCGCGAGAGCCGCGAGGCCGAGGTGCTGGCGATCATCGAGTCCGCCAAAGAGCGGGCCGCGGCGGCGCTGGCTTAGTCCGCGCGGGTCGGGCTAGACGACGCCGGCGCAGGCGCCGGTGCGAACGCCGTCGAGCGTCTCGCGCAGCTCGTTCGCCTGCTCGACGCTGAGGCTGGCCGAGAAGGCGATCTCGAGCTCGCCGACGATCACCGGCCGCATCTCCCGCAGCAGGGTCGCGCCGGCGGGCAGCAGCGTCGCGTAGCTGACGCGGCGATCGGTGTCGCAGAAGGTCCGCTCCAGCAGCTCCGCCTTGACCAGGCGGTCGACCAGCTTGGTGAGGCCGCCGCGGGTGATGACCAGCGCCTCGGCGAGGTCGCCCATGCGCATCCGCTGCTCGGGCGCTTCGGCGACGGCGGCGAGCACCTCGTACCAGGGCAGCGGTGGGAAGTCACCCTGGGCGAGCGCCTCCTGCAGCCGCTGGCTGACCGCTGCGTGGGTGCGAGCGAGCGCCCCCCAGGCCTCGCCATGGGGGGTGTTCGCGGGACAGGCCTCGTTACGGGGGGCCGTGCTGGTCGCGGTCGCCTGGTCGCTCATCCCTTGATTGTGACAGATGAACCTTGTCACGACAATAGTTGTATCTACAAGCTTTTCTGCTACGATTGTTTCTGCGTCAATCTTTTATCCGACAACAATCTTAGAGAGGGAATTCAAGATGACCACGCAGACCGTCTCCCAGCAGGCACCGGCCGGGACCTACAAGGTGGACCCCGTCCACTCAACGATTCACTTCGCCGTCATCCACAACGGCGTCTCCGCCTTCCGCAGTGGCTTTCTCAACTACGCCGCCACGCTCGAGGGCGGCGATGAGCTGAAGCTCGAGGGCAGCGTCGAGGTCGGCAGCATCGACATCGACGAGGAGGCGCTGAAGGGCCACCTCGCCTCCCCCGAGTTCTTCGACGCCGAGCGTTACCCGCAGCTGAAGTTCCGCTCGACCGCGATCGAGCTCGGCGAGGGCAACGAGGTCACCGTGCGCGGCGAGCTCGAGATCCGCGGCACCACCCACGAGGTCGAGGCCAGCGGCCGCATCGGCCAGGTCGGAGCCGACCTCGGCGGCGACGCCCGCGTCGGCCTCTCGCTGGCGACCCGGGTCGACCGCCGCAGCTTCGGGCTCGACTGGCAGGCCGACCTGCCCAGCGGCGGCCAGGCGCTCGACTACGAGGTCGACATCGCCGTCGAGCTCGAGCTCGTCGCGGAGGCCGAGTAACCATGCGGGTCCTGGGCATCACCGGCAGCCTGCGCCGGGACTCGCTCAACAACGCCCTGCTGCGGGCGGCCGCCGAGCGGCTGCCCGCAGGGGCGGAGCTGGTCGAGTTCGAGCACCTACGGGAGATCCCGCTCTACGACGAGGACCTCGAACTGGAGGGCACCCCGGCGGCGGTGCGGGAGCTGCGGGCGGCGATGCGCGAGGCCGACGCGGTCCTGATCGCGACGCCGGAGTACAACCACTCGATCCCCGGCGTGCTCAAGAACGCGCTCGACTGGGCCTCGCGCCCGGCCGGCCACAGTGCCCTCAGCGGCACCCCGGCGGCGGCGATCGGCGCCTCGACCGGGATGTTCGGCGCGGTCTGGGCCCAGGCCGAGACCCGCAAGGTCCTCGGCGCCCTCGGCGGCCGCGTGATCGAGGCGGAGCTGCCGGTGGCGCGAGCCGACAAGCAGCTCGTCGACGGCCACCTGGAGCTGGAGCCGCAGCAGTCCGAGCGCCTCGAGGAGATCCTCGCCGAGCTCGTCGCCGCCGTCGAGGAGGCCGAGGACCTCAGCCGCGAGCGGGTCGCTGCCTAGCGGAATCGCTCATCCCCGGGGCGCCCGGGGGAGGGACGTTGCCTACTGAGCAATTTCGCGTTAGTTTTACTTACATGAATACGAGGAGCGCAACCGTCCGCGCCTCTGGCCCAGCCGGGGTCTGCCCCGATTTCACGAGCGCCCTCAACCGCGGCGACCTGCAGTCGGCGATCTCCTGCTTCGCGCGCGACGGCTGCCTGATCACCCCCGACGCGACGGCGATCCACGGCCGTGACCAGATCCGGCCGCTGCTCGCCCAGATGATCATCCGCCAGACCGAGATCAGGGTCGAGTCGGCCAGCGCGATCGGAGCCGGAGAGGTCATCCTCGCGCAGGAGCGCTGGCGAGTCCGCGCCGGGCAGCCGGAGCCCGCGCGAGTCGAGCAGAGCCTCGACGCGACCCTGGTGCTGGGCCTGATCGAAGCGGAGTGGAAGCTGACCATCGTCGCCCCCTGGGGATGGGGCCAGACGCGGCTGCCGCGGCTTGGCTGAGGGCCGCAACGCCGATCCGCCCTACCTTGTCGGCGTGAGCGCAGGGAACCCAGCGACCAAACGCGCCTACCGGATGCAGGCGCGGGCCAGGACGACGGAGGCGACGCGGGCGAGCATCCTCGACGCGGCGGAGACCGCCTGCGAAGAGCTCTCGTTCGACGAGATCACCCTTGCCGAGATCGCCACCCGCGCCGACGTCTCGGTCCAAACGGTCCTGCGCCACTTCGAGACGAGGGACAAGCTGCTGATGGCGTCGCTGCTGCACGCGGGCAGCAAAATTCCCCCCGACCGGCAGGCCGTCCCGGTCGGCGATCTCGACGAGATCGTCAACGTCCTGACCCACCACTACGAGCAGTTCGGGGACCGGATCCTGCGCCTGCTCGCCGAGGAGGACCACGAGCCGGCGGCACGGCAACTCACGGATCTCGGCCGCGCTTTTCACCGGGAGTGGTGCAAGCAGGCCTTCTCGCCAGTGCTCGAAGACCTGAGCGGAGCAACCCAGGAGCGGCGGATTGCCCAGTTCGTGGCCACCACCGACATCTATGTATGGAAGCTGCTGCGTCACGACCAGGGTCTGAGCCGGCGGCAGACGAAGCTGGCGATCCGAGAGCTGCTCGAGCCGCTGACCAGAGCCTCGCGCTGAGCCGAGCCGGAGCCCGGCGGTCAGGCGTGCGGCAGGGCGAAGAAGGCGATCGCGGAGAAGTGGGCGATGGCGGCGGCAATCACGAGCAGGTGGAAGACCTCGTGGTAGCCGAAGATCGCCGGGCTCGGGTTGGGGCGCTGGGTGGCGTAGACGACCGCGCCCGCCGTGTAGAGAAGGCCGCCGGCGGCGACGAGGAGGGTGCCGGCGACGCCCATCTGCGACCAGAGCTCGGGGAAGGCGGCGACGGCGACCCAGCCGATCGCGAGGTAGATGATCGCCGCCACCCATTTCGGGTGGTCGATCCAGATCATCTCGACGATGGCGCCGGCGATGGCGCCGATCCAGACGACGGCGAGGATCGCGTCGGCCAACGGGCCTTCGAGGACGAGCAGGGCGAAGGGCGTGTAGGTGCCGGCGATGAGGAAGAAGATCATCGAGTGATCCAGGCGCCGCATCCACTGCCGCACCTGCGGCCGGGTCCAGTTGACCCGGTGGTAGAGGGCGCTGGTCCCGAACAGGGCCGAGAGGCTGACCGCGTAGATCGCCACCGCCAGGGTCGCCTTCGGGGTCTTGGCGAGGACGATCAGGGCGACGCCGAAGCCGAGCGAGAGGAAGAAGGCCCACTCGTGCGAGACGCCGCGCAGCTTCGGCTTGACCAGGGCGATCGCGTCGGCGGTCGCCTCTTTGGCCGCGCTCGCGCGCTCGCCCATCGCGTCGCGGGCGGCGGTGGCACGCTCGCCCATTCTTTCTGCGCCCCTACGCAGGTCATCGGCCATGGACCCAGGGTACCCCTCATTAGTGCCGAGAATGCGGAATTGCCACCATGTAGGAACAGCGCGACCAATTCCAGAGTGCCTTATTTGCGACTTCGAGCACTTTTGCCGCCGGTCGGTTAGCAATCCTGCGTAGTTACCCCTGAAAGTCGCTTCGAGAGGAGAAGTTCGATGTCCAAGACCGTCACCGCCAGTCCTAAAAACGGTCTGCAGGGCCTCTCGATCGAACGTCGTTTTTCGACGCCCGGCGTGCATCCTTTCGACCAGGTCGAGTGGGAGATCCGCGATGCGGTGATCGGCAATCCGGAGAGCCCGGCCTTCGAGCAGCGCGGGGTCGAATTCCCCAAGAGCTGGTCTCAGAACGCGACCAACATCGTCGCCCAGAAGTACTTTCGCGGCCAGCTCGGCAGCCCCGAGCGCGAGAGCTCGGTCAAACAGATGATCGGCCGCGTGGCGGGCACGATCTCCAACTGGGGGCGCGAAGGGGGCTACTTCGCCAGCGAGGACGACGCCGACGCCTTCGAGATGGAGCTGACCTCGATCCTGCTCAACCAGAAGGCGGCCTTCAACTCGCCGGTCTGGTTCAACGTCGGCTTCGAGGAGACGCCGCAGTGCTCGGCCTGCTTCATCCTCAGCGTCGAGGACACCATGGAGTCGATCCTCGCCTGGAACACCAAAGAGGGCAACATCTTCCGCGGCGGTTCGGGTTCCGGGATCAACCTCTCCAACATCCGCGGCTCGATGGAGCCGCTGAAGAAGGGCGGCACCGCCAGCGGGCCGGTCAGCTTCATGCGCGGCGCCGACGCCTGGGCGGGGACGATCAAGTCCGGCGGCAAGACCCGGCGGGCGGCGAAGATGGTCGTGCTCGACGTCGACCATCCGGACATCGAGCACTTCGTCTGGTGCAAGGCCGACGAGGAGAAGAAGGCCGAGGCGCTGCGCGACGCCGGCTTCGACATGTCGATCGACGGCGAGGGCTTCACCTCGATCCAGTACCAGAACGCCAACAACTCGGTGCGGGTCACCGACGACTTCATGGAGGCCGTCGCCGCGGGCGAGGACTGGCACCTGACCGCGCGCTCCACCGGCAAATCGGTGAAAACCCTGGACGCGCGCGACCTGATGAACCAGATCTCCGACGCCGCCTGGCGCTGCGCCGACCCCGGTATCCAGTACGACACCACGATCAACCGCTGGCACACCTGCCCGGAGTCGGGCCGGATCAACGCCTCCAACCCCTGCAGCGAGTACATGCACGTCGACGACTCGGCCTGCAACCTGGCCTCGCTCAACCTGATGAAATTCCGCAACGCCGACGGCAGCTTCGACGTCGAGCCCTTCGAGCACGCGGTCGACATCGTCTTCCTCGCTCAGGAGATCGTCGTCGGCTTCTCCTCCTACCCGACCGAGGAGATCACCGCCAACGCCAACTCCTTCCGCCAGCTCGGCCTCGGCTACGCCAACCTCGGCGCCCTGCTGATGTCGGACGGCCTTCCCTACGACTCGGACACGGGCCGCAACGTCGCCGCCGCGATCACGGCGCTGATGACCGGCCGCGCTTACCGCCAGTCGGCGCTGATCGCCGGCGGGGCGACCGGGACCTACGAGGCCTACGAGAAGAACCGCGAGCCCCACAACGGGGTCATGCGGATGCACCGCGACGCCTCTTACGAGATCGACGCGACCGGGATCAAGGGCGACCTGCTGGCCGCCGCCCAGCGCTCCTGGGACGAGGCGGTCGAGCTCGGCGAGGAGCACGGCTACCGCAACGCGCAGGCGACGGTGCTGGCCCCGACCGGGACGATCAGCTTCCTGATGGACTGCGACACGACCGGGATCGAGCCCGACTTCTCGCTGGTCAAGTTCAAGGAGCTGGTCGGCGGCGGGCAGATGACGATCGTCAACCAGTCGGTGCCGATGGCGCTGGACGCGATGGGCTACTCGGAGGCGGAGATCGACCAGATCAACGCCCACATCGCCGAGAAGAACACGATCGTCGGCGCGCCGGGCCTCAAGGACGAGCACCTCGAGGTCTTCGACGTCGCGGTCGGCGAGCGGGCGATCTCCCACACCGGCCACATCGACATGATGGCCGCGACGCAGCCCTTCATCTCAGGGGCGATCTCGAAGACGGTCAACCTGCCGCAGAGCGCCACGATCGCGGATATCGCCGACGCCTACACGCGCGGCTGGCAGGGCGGCCTCAAGGCGCTCGCCATCTACCGCGACGGCTCGAAGACGGCGCAGGCGCTGCGCACCGACGCCCAGGACGAAAAGGATGCTGAGCCGGAAGTCATCGCCGCGCCGCCGGAGCGCAAACGGATGCCCCGCGAGCGCGAATCGATCACCCACAAGTTCTCGATCGCCGGCCACGAGGGCTACATCACCGCCGGCAAATACGAGGACGGCTCGGTCGGCGAGATCTTCCTCACCGACATCGGCAAGGAGGGCTCGACGATGCGGGGGCTGATGAACGCCTTCGCGACGGCGATCTCGCTCGGCCTCCAATACGGCGTTCCGCTCGAAGACTTCGTGCGCAAGTTCAGCTACATGCGCTTCGAGCCGGAGGGCATCACCGGCAACCCGGAGATCCCCTTCGCCAAATCGCTGCCGGACTACATCATGCGCTGGGTCGCGAGCCGCTTCATCGAGGACACCGACACGCTCGAGGAACTGGGGATCATGACCCAGGAGGTGCGCAACAAGAAGGACGCGGAGACCTCCCAGCTCGGACTCGGAATCCCCACCGACACCGCCGGCCCGGCCAACGGCGGCGGCAACGGCCAGGCGACGCCGGGCAACGGCGGGGCAAAGGCAGGCGGCAGCGCGGTTCCGGCCGCGTCGGCCCTGACCGAAACCCCACCGGTCCGCCCGGCGAAGATGTCTGGCCTCGATCTGGGACCGGCGTGCGAGCAGTGCGGCGGCATGATGCAGCGCACGGGCTCCTGTTACACCTGCAGCTCCTGCGGCAACAACACCGGCTGCGGCTGAGGTCGTAAGGACACAACGCGTTGCCGCACCCGCGGCTGCGCGTCGTGCAGAGCACTGCCGCTCCGCCGCGTGCACGGCCCCGCTTGGTCCTACGACCTCAGTGCCGATCCAACCGATAGCGTCGCCCGAGCGCAAATCGGATTGGGTTAGTCAGGGGAGGCAGCGATGAACGTCGAGCAAGGAAGAGGCTGGGGTGTTCGGGACACCGTGATCGCGATTGGGGTGATCGCGGGTCTGCTCTTCGTCCTGATCGATCTGACCGGGTCGGACATCGACAGGCATGCATCCCAGGTGGGAGGCGTCGCGCTGGCGATGCTGCTGTTCACCGTCTTCGGATCCGCTGGGGTGGCGCTCGCCCATTGGCAGCCGCGCTTTGCCCTGTTCGGAGCCGTGACCGCGACGCTCTCGCTGCTCGCCTTCGGCGCCACCACCGTCCTCACCTGGGCCAGCGGCCCCGTCCTGTTTGGATTTGGGTTCAGTGGCACCAGCGGGACGGTCGGCGGGATCACCGACCTGCTCGCCTTCTCCACCTCGGCGATCTGCGTGTCGCTGGCGACGACGCGGCCCGGCGAGGATGGCGGCACCCGGCTGACTCGAGTCGCCTCGATCGGCTCCCTGGCGATCCTGATCGCCCTGGCGATACTCGCGATCCTCGATCACGACGTCGACATCGGCGCCAGGGTCTACGCGATTCTCGCGACCGTCTACGTGGTCGCGACCTCCGTTCTCCTCGTCCTCCACCTTCTCCCCCTGGCGGACGATTCCTGATGCGTATCCGGTCCCATCAGATACAGGTTCTACGGCGCACCGATGGCTCGCCCAGACTTCCCTCCCACGATCATGTCTTCCGCCAAGCAGCGGCAGGCTCAGGCTCTCGCGACATGAGACCGCCTGGCTGATCCCGTGATCGAGGTTCTTCCGCGGTTCGCCAACCACGCATTCCGTGGAAAAGGAACCGCGGAACTTTGAGGGGTTTAACTTCACGCCTGTAACGGTACGGCGACGCTAGGGCAGCGGAGGCGCGTGGTCAGCCCAGCACGACCTCGGCGTCATGCCGAGGGGTCTCGGTGATGGCGCGGCGGAAGGGGCGCTCGGACTTCGGATTGGCGGGGCGGATCTGGTGGCGTTTGACCAGCTCCTTGAGGACTACGGCCATCTCGAACTGGGCGAAGGCGGCGCCGAGGCAGCGGCGGACGCCGCCGCCGAAGGGGATCCAGGTGTAGGTGCCGGGTGGGTTGTCGAGGAAGCGCTCGGGCAGGAAGCGGTCCGGTTCGGGGTAGATCTCGGGGTGGCGATGGATCAGGTGGATGCAGGGCGTCGCCGAGGCGCCGGCGGGGAGCTCGTAGCCGCCGAGCTCGACCGGCTCGGTCAGTTTGCGGATCACCAGGACGATCACCGGGCGCAGGCGCAGCGTCTCCTGGATCGTCGCGGTCAGGTAGGGCTCGTCGCCCCCGGCCAGCGCCTCGGCCCGCAGGCGCTCGAGCTTCTCCGGATGGCGGGTGAGGCGCTCGACCGCCCAGGAGAGCGCGGTCGCCGTGGTCTCGTGGCCGGCGACCAGCAGGGTCAGCAGCTCGTCGCGGATCTCGGCGTCGCTCATCGGGCTGCCGTCCTCGTGGCGGGCGGCGACCAGGACCGAGAGGATGTCGTCGCGCTCGGCCAGGTCCTCGGCCAGCCGCCGCTCGGCGATCTCGGCGTAGATCAGCTCGTCGACGCGGTCGACGCGACGGCGGAAGGCGGGGATACGGCGGATTCGGTTGGGCCCGATGAGGACGACCGGCAGCAGCAGGCGCGGGTCGGTGGTGAGGTCGAGGAAGTCGCGCAGCGCCGCCCGCAGCGGGTCCATGCGGGCCTTGTCGTGGACGCCGAAGACGGTCTCGAGGATGATCTCCAGGGTGATCGCCTGCATCCGCGGCCGCAGTTTGTAAGGGGTGCCGGTGGGCCAGCTCTCGATCTCGCGGGCGGCGATCGCGGCCATCGTCTCGCCATAACCCTGCATGCGCTCGCCGTGGAAGGGCGGCAGCAGTAGCCGGCGCTGGCTGATGTGCGGTTTCTCGTCGAGGACGAGGACCGAGTTGTCGCCGAGGATCGGGCGCAGGATCTGGTTGCCCTCGCCGGCGTGGAAGATCTTGGGGTCGCCGGTGAAGACCTGCTTGACCAGCTCGGGGTCGGAGAGCATCACCCAGGTGCCTTCGTTGGCGATCCTGATCGTGAAGATGTCGCCGAAACGGGCGCGGCTCTGCTCGAGCATCCACTGCGCCTGCCGCGACCAGATCGCGGTCTGCAGCGCCCGCGGCATCCGCGGACCGGGCGGTAGGCCGGGGATCGGGCGCACCGGAGCGTCAGTCACCGCAGCCGCTGTCACAGTCGCCTCCATGCCTACCACCCACGCTACATCGTGCAAGTGCGCACGAAGTGTGACGTAGCTCCGGATTGACATAGCCTGAGGGCCGATGGCCTCCCTCCCACGCCTCTCGCCGCGCGCCGAGCACCGGATCCTGAAACGGGTCTGCGAGCTCTCGCCGCGGACGCAGCGGCGGCTGTTCGGGGCGCCGCCGACGGTCGACGGCCAGACCCTGGCCAGCGACACCCACGCGCTGATCAAGCTGGCCGAGCTGGCCGAGAGCACGACCTTCCTCGCCGGTATGAGCGTCGCCGAGGCGCGGGCCCACGCCCGGGTAGAGGCGAAGGCGACCAATGCTCAACCAGCGATCCCGATGGCGCGGGTCGAGGGACTGGAGATACCAGGACAGGGTGGGGCGATCCCAGCCCGGCTCTACGTCCCTGGCGGGCTCGCCCCCGGCGCGCCGATGGCGCTGACGATCTTCTTCCACGGCGGCGGCTGGGTGATCGGCGACCTCGAGACCCACGACGGCGTCTGCCGCTTCCTCGCCGCCTCGGCCGGGACCGCCGTGCTCGCGATCGACTACCGGCTGGCGCCCGAGCATCCCTTCCCCGCTGCGGTCGAAGACGCCTGGGCGGCGTTCGCCTGGGCGCTGACCAACGCGCAGGAGCTGGGCATCGACCCGGCCCGGGTCGCGGTCGCCGGCGACAGCGCCGGCGCCAACCTCTCCGCCGTGGTCTGCCTGCTGGCCCGGGCCGGCGGCGGCGCGATGCCGGCGATGCAGCTGCTGATCTACCCACCGACCGACGCGGCTGCGGACCTGCCCTCGCGGCGGCTGTTCGCCGAGGGGTTCCTGCTGACCAAAGCCGACATGGACATCTTCCAGAGCCACTACCTGCCGCCGGGCACCGACGCCGCCGACCCGCGCGCCTCGATCCTGCTGGCGCCGAACCTCAGCGGCCTCCCCCCTGCCTACGTCGCCACCGCCGGCTTCGACCCGCTGCGCGACGAGGCCGAGGCCTACGCGCTGCGGATGCGCGAGGCCGGCGTTCGCGTCGCCCTGCGCCGCCACCCGGGCCTGATCCACAGCTTCGCCAACCAGACCGCGATCAGCCCGACCGCGCGAGCGGCGATGCTGGAGGCGGCCGGAGCACTGCGGATGGGCCTGGCGCCGGTCGCAGGATGAGCACCTCGCCGGGGGCTTCGCGCAGCAGCCAGACGAGGTCATCGCCGCTGAGCCCCTCGCCGCCGTTGGCCTGGGCGGGGACGACGACGCGGTCGACCGGCTCGCCGGCGAGCAGGCGCTCGAGGGCGTGGCGGTAGGAGCGGCCGCGCTCGATGCGGGCGTCGACCGCGACTCCCTGCGAGGCGGCGCGCTGTTCGATCGCCTCCAGCATCGGCATCGCCCGGCCGGCCTCGTTCGGCAGCGGGCACCCGAGCGGCAGTCGCAGCGGCACCGCCGCCAGGTAGGCCGGCATCAGGGTCGCGTTCTCGGCCCGGGCCAGGCGCAGGGCGGCGTCGAGGGCGCGGCGGGAGATCTCGGTGCCGGTGAACGGCAGCAGGATGCGGTGAACCGAGTCAGGGTCGGAGCGGCGCAGGCGCGAGCGGGCCAGCAGGAAGCCCCCGGCCAGCCCGAGCAGCAGGGCCAGGGCGACGAGTGCGTGCTCGATCATCGCTCGCCTTCCTTGAGGCCGCGGTGGGCGACGATCCGCACGTCCACCCCCGGCGGGGTCGCCCGCATCAGCCGCTGCGGCAGCGGCTCGCGCAGGCGGGCGAGGCCACGGGGCGGGTCGGCCTCGCCGACCATGATGTAGGTGGAGCCGCGCTCGCGGACAACCCTGGCGACCGCGGCGACGAGATCGTCGTGCTCCTCGATCAACAGCGTCGCGCCGAGCACCGAGGCGAGCTGGCGCAGGGCTGTCACCTGGCGCTCCTGCTCGCCCGCGATCGGCTTGCCCGGCGGCTTCACCCAGAGCAGGTCGAGGTCGGTGCCGAGCCGCTGGGCCGAGCGCCAGGCGCGCCGGACCAGGCGCTGGGAGCTGGGCTGGGGGCGGACGAGCGCGAGCAGGCGCTCGCCGACCGCCTTCGGGGCATCGGCGGACATCCGCTCTTCCTCGCGCCTGCCAAGCGGCTCGCCCTGGCTGAGGACGAGGCGCTTGGACTCGACGTCCTCGGCCACCTGGCGCAGGCTGACCTCGCGCAGGGCGGCGAGGTTCTCGATCCGGAAGAAGTTGTCGAGGGCAGCGTCGACGTTCTCGCCCGGGTAGATCCTGCCGGCCCGCAGGCGGGCGATCAGCGCCTCAGGCGTGAGGTCGATGAGGACGACCTCGTCGGCCGTTCCCAGCACCGAGTCCGGCACCGTCTCCCGTACCCGCACGCCGGTCAGCTCCGCCACCTGGTCGTTGAGCGACTCCAGGTGCTGGACGTTGACGGTGGAGAAGACGTCGATGCCGGCGATCAGCAGGTCGGCGATGTCCTCGTAGCGCTTCGCATGAGCCAGGCCGGGCGAGTTGGTGTGGGCGAGCTCGTCGACCAGCGCCAGCTCCGGGTCGCGGGCGAGCAGCCCCGGCAGGTCCATCTCCTCGACCGCGAGGTCGCGGATCGGCACGCGCCGCCGCGGCACCACCTCCAGGCCGCGCGCCTGCGCGCTGGTCTCCTCGCGCTTGTGCGGCTCCAGGTAGCCGATTACGACGTCGCGCCCAGCCCCCGCCTCGGCCTGCCCCTCCTGCAGCATCCGATAGGTCTTGCCAACCCCAGCAGCCATCCCCAAGAAGATCTTGTAGCGCCCCGGCGCCCGCGGCCGATGGGCCGATTTCGGGCCTATACCTCCCGAAATCGGCCCATCGGCGGGCATTTCAGGCTCCTAGGAGGTTGTGGACGACCAGGTCGATGGCCTTGATGCCGATGAAGGGGACGAGGAGGCCGCCGAGGCCGTAGATCAGCATGTTGCGGCGCAGCAGGCCGGTGGCGCCGATCGGGCGGTAGCGGACGCCGCGCAGGGAGAGCGGGATCAGCAGCGGGATGATCAGGGCGTTGAAGATCACCGCCGAGAGGATCGCCGATTCCGGCGTGCCCAACGACATCACGTTGAGGGCATCGAGCGGTCCGCTGCCGCTGCCCAGGGCGTAGGTCGCCGCGAACATCGCCGGCAGGATCGCGAAGTACTTGGCGACGTCGTTGGCAATCGAGAAGGTGGTGAGGGCACCGCGGGTGATCAGCAGCTGCTTGCCGACCTCGACGATCTCGATCAGCTTCGTCGGGTTGGAGTCGAGGTCGACCATGTTGCCGGCCTCCCGCGCGGCCTGGGTGCCGGTGTTCATCGCCACACCGACGTCCGCCTGCGCCAGGGCGGGAGCGTCGTTGGTGCCGTCGCCGGTCATCGCGATCAGGCGACCGTCGGCCTGCTGCTCCTTGATCAGCTCCAGCTTGCGCTCCGGGGTCGCTTCGGCGAGGAAGTCGTCGACGCCCGCCTCCTCGGCGATCTTGGCGGCGGTCAGCTTGTTGTCGCCGGTGACCATGATCGTGCGGATTCCCATCGCCCGCAGCTGGTCGAAGCGCGCCTTCATCCCTTCCTTGACCACGTCCTTGAGGTAGATCACGCCCAGCACCCGCTCGTTCTGGGCAACCGCCAGCGGCGTCCCGCCCTCGCGGCCGATCCGGTCCAGCTGCGCCGCCAGCTCGGCCGGGGCGCGACCGCCCTCGCCCGCCACCCAGGCCTCGATCGCGTCGCCGGCGCCCTTGCGCAGGCGGGTCCCGTTGTAGTCGACGCCGCTCATCCGGGTCTGGGCGGTGAAGGGGACGAAGGTCGGCTCGTGGCCGGCGAAGTCGTGCTCGCGGATGCCGAAGCCCTTGGCGAGAACGACGATCGAGCGCCCCTCCGGGGTCTCGTCGGCGAGCGAGGACATCTGCGCCGCCTCGGCCAGCTCCGCCTCGGTCACGCCGGGCATCGGCACGAACTCGGTCGCCTCGCGATTGCCGAGGGTGATCGTCCCGGTCTTGTCGAGCAGGAGCACGTCGCAGTCGCCGGAGGCCTCGACCGCGCGGCCGGAGAGGGCGAGCACGTTGCGGCGCACGAGGCGGTCCATGCCGGCGATCCCGATCGCCGAGAGCAGGGCGCCGATCGTGGTCGGGATCAGGGCGACCAGGAGCGCGATCAGCGTCGTCTCCGAGAGCTCGGTGCCAGCGAAGAGCGCGAACGGGCGCAGCGAGACGACGACCACGATGAAGATCAGAGTCAGGGCCGCGAGCAGGATCCCGAGCGCGATCTCGTTCGGGGTCTTGCGCCGCTCCGCGCCCTCGACCAGGGCGATCATGCGGTCGAGGAAGGATCTGCCGGGCTCCTGGGTTATCTCCACCACGATGCGGTCGGAGAGCACCCTGGTGCCGCCGGTAACGGCGCTGCGGTCGCCGCCGGCCTCGCGGATGACCGGGGCCGACTCGCCGGTGATCGCCGACTCGTCGACCGAGGCGATCCCCTCGATCACGGTGCCGTCGCCGGGGATGCCCTCTCCGGCCTCGACCACGACGACGTCGCCGCGGACGAGCTCGGCGGCGGACTTCTCGCCACCATCGCGCATCTTCGCGGTCGCCTCCGTCCGCATCGCCCGCAGGCTGGCAGCCTGGGCGCGCCCGCGTCCCTCCGCCAGCGCCTCGGCGAGGTTGGCGAAGACGACGGTCAGCCAGAGCCAGACGGTGACGCTGAAGGTGAACCAGGAGGGCTCGTGGCCGCCGCCGAGCGGGCTGCCGCCGAAGAGCTGGATCAGCCAGGCGACGGTGGTGACGAGAGCGCCGATCTCGACCACGAACATGACCGGGTTGCGAACCTGGACGCGCGGATCGAGCTTGCGCGCCGACTCCCACAGAGCCGGGCGGAGGATCTCCGGATCGAAGAGAGAGCGGGGCTGCGTCTCGGTCGTCATCGGATCGGCGCCTCCTGGTCGAGGGCGAGGTTGAGCTCGAGGACGTTGACGCCGGGCTCGCCGAGCAGGCCGAGGGAGCGTCCGTCGGTATGAGCCGAGATCAGGTCTCCGACCCGGGCGAGCGACAGCTCCCGCACCGCGGCGACCCGGTGCGCCTGAATCCGCGCATTTGCCTGCGAGATATGCGGATCCACCCCCGAAGCCGATTGCGTCACCGCATCCACCGGCACCGCCTGGGGTCGACGGGCCGATTTCGTGCCTATACGTCCCGAAATCGGCCCGTCGGCGGGCAGTTCGTGGTCGTAGGGGCGCTCGCGCCGGAGGTAGGCCTTGAGGTTGTATTCGACCTCTTCGCGCCCTTCAACCGAGTTCGGGCCGACGTTGCCGAAGAAGGTGACGTTGCCGCTGTATTCGGTCGCCGAGGGCCGCGAGTGGAAGTAGGCCCGGCCCTTGAATTCCTGGCCGATCAGGCGGGAGCCGACGACCCTGCCGTCGGCCTTGACCAGCGAGCCGTCGGCCTTGCCGGGGAAGACGACCTGGGCGACGCCGGTGACCGCCAGCGGGTAGACGACGCCGAGGAAGACCGTCAGCACGATCACTGCCAGCAGCCCGGTTATCAGGTCCCTGCGCATCTAGAACAACCTCGTGGTCAGGCTCTGGACCACCGGCCCGAGCAGCAGCGCTGGAAAGAAGGTGAGGGCGCCGACCAGGATCACGATCCCGACCAGGAGGAAGACGAAGGTCGGGTTGTCGGTGCGCATCGTCCCCAGACCGGCCGGAGAGACCCGTTTGCCGGCGAGGGCCCCGGCGACGCCGAGGACGAAGAGGATCGGCAGGAAGCGAGCGCCGACCATGACCACACCGCCGAGCAGGTCGGCGAAGCTGATCCCGTAGGAGCCGACGTTGCCGGGGGCGTTGGGCTGGACGAAGCCGGTGTAGCCGGCCAGCGCGGAACCGTTGTTGTTGGCCTGCGAGAGGTAGGCGTAGAGGGTCTCCGAGAACCCCTGCGGGTTGACGCCGGCGTAGAGCGAGCGTTTGCCGAGGTCGGTCGCCGAGGCCAGGCCCGAGGAGAGCAGCACCGCCAGCGGCGTGACCAGGACCCCGAGCGAGACCAGCTTGATCTCGCGAGCCCCAATCTTCTTGCCCAGGTACTCGGGGGTGCGGCCGACCATCAGGCCACCGATGAAGACCGCCAGGAGGACGTAGAGCAGCATCGAGTAGAGACCGGTGCCGACGCCGCCGAAGACCACCTCGCTGAAGCTGAGGTTGGCGAAGGGGACCGCCTGTCCCAAGCCGGTCAGCGACTCGAAGGCAGCGTTGACCGCACCGCACGAGGTAACGGTCGTGACCGCCGTCCAGAGTGAGGAGCCGGCGATGCCGAAGCGCTGCTCCTTGCCCTCCATGTTGCCGCCGGTCGAGCCGTCGAAGGCGTGCGTATGGAGGCCGGCGGCGTGCTGGGCGACGGTGCCGTGCTGCTCGGCCATGTAGACGACGGCGACGGCGACGGCGAAGAGGACGAACATCGCCGAGAAGATCGCCCAGCCCTGACGCTGGCTGCCGACCATGCGGCCGTAGGTGTAGGTGAGGCTGGCCGGGATGACCAGGATCAGCAGCATCTCGACGAAGTTGGTCAGGCCGCTGGCGTTCTCAAACGGGAAGGACGAGTTGACGTTGAAGAAGCCGCCGCCGTTGGTCCCCAGCTCCTTGATCGCCTCCTGCGAGGCGACCGGGCCCTGGCCGAGCAGCTGGGTGCCCCCGCTCAGCGTGTGGACGAGAGTCGAGCCGTGGAGATTCTGAATCACCCCCTGGGAGACGAGGAAGAGGGCGCCGACGATCGAGATCGGCACCAGGATGTAAAGCAGGATCCGGACCAGGTCCTGCCAGAAATTGCCGAGCACACGACCACTGCGGGCGACGATGCCGCGGATCAGGGCAACGACGACGGCGATCCCGACCGCGGCGGAAACGAAGTTCTGCACCGCCAGGCCGGCCATCTGGGCGAAGTAGGAGAGCGTCGCTTCACCGCCGTAGTACTGCCAGTTGGTGTTGGTGACGAAGGAGGAGGCGGTGTTGAAGCTGAGGTCCCAGGGACCGGAGTGGAAGCCTTCGGGGTTGAACGGCTGGATCGCCTGGGTGCGGAGGATCAGGTAGAGCGCCAGCCAGGACAGCAGCGAGAAGACGACGAGGCTGCGGGCATAGGCCTTCCAGTCCTGGCCGTCGTCGGGCCGCACGCGCAACGCCCTGTAGGCGAGGCGCTCGATTGGCCCGACGACCGGGCTGAGGAATACGCGTTGGCTGGTGAAGACCCTCGCCATGTAGGCACCGACCGGCTTTACCAAGACGACCAGGACGGCGGCGAAGACGGCGATCTGCAGCCAGCCCTGCGCCATCAGAGGCTCTCTCCCCGCAGCAACGCGTAGACGAGATAGACGCAGACGAGGGCGGCCACGATCAGGCCGAAGAGGTCGGCGGCGCCGAGGGTGGCGAGGACCGGGCTCATATCCGCTCGATCAGGTCGATCGCCCAGTAGAGAAGGGCGAAGAGGGCGACGGCGATTGCTACCGCGAAAGCGTCGGCCAGAGGGCCGCCACCGCCGGGAAAGATGTCCGCGAGGAAGAGCACCAATCGATCATGCGCCCGCCCCCGTCAAGGCCGCATGAAAGTTCGGCCCGCGCCTATACAGATCCTGTGAAGAACAAAGTGCTGTCGTCCTTTGGTGCGCTATTCGCACCAAAGGACGACAGCACTAAGCGGCGAAGCGGTAACCGACGCCGGGGTCGGTCAGCACGTACTTCGGGCCGTCCGCCGGCTCGATCTTGCGGCGCAGGTTGGCGATGTGGGCGCGCAGGACCTGGAAGTCGTCTTCGTACTCGACCCCCCAGACCGCGACCAGGAGCGCGCGGTGGGTCATCAGCTTGCCGCGGTTACGGGCGAGCTCCCGCAGCAGCCCGAACTCGGTCGGGGTCAGGTGCACCGGCTCGCCGTCGCGGCGGACGCTGCGGGCGGCGAGGTCGATCTCGAGCCCATCGGCGACGATCCTCGGCTCCTCGCTCTCGGGCCGGGCACGGCGCAGCGCCGCCTCGAGCCGGGCGACGAGCTCGCGCGGGCCGAAGGGCTTGGTCACGTAGTCGTCGGCGCCGGCGGCCAGGGCCTCGACCTTGCGGTCCTCCTCGCCGACGGCGGAGAGGACGAGGATCGGCATCTGGCTCCACTCGCGCAGCCGCCGCGTCAGCTCGACCCCGTCGAGGTCGGGCAGCATCAGGTCGAGGATCGCCGCCGCGGGCGGTTTCACCGCGGCACGGTCGAGCGCCTCCTCCCCGGTCTCGGCCAGCACCGCCTCGTAGCCGGCGTCGCGCAGGATCACCCTCAGCGCCCGCAGGATCTGCGACTCGTCGTCGCAGACGAGGATGCGGGGCAGGCCGCTCAAGCCGCCGGCTCCAGCTCGGGGGCGGCGAAGCTGACGACGAAGCTGCTGCCCTGACCGGGCAGCGACTCGACCGCGATCTCGCCGCCGTTGGCCTCGACGAAGCCCCGGGCGATCGCCAGCCCGAGGCCGCTGCCGCCGCTCGCCTGGCCGCCGGCGCGGTAGAAGGGCTCGAAGATCCGCTCGCGCTCGTCCTCGGCGATGCCCGGACCGCGGTCGACGACCCGGACCACGACCCGCTGCCCGACCACCCGCGAGCGAACCAGAACCTGCTGTCCCTCGCCGTGGACGACGGCGTTCTCGAGCAGGTTGGCGAAGGCACGCTCGAGCTGGGTCGGGTCGGCGCTCAGCGCCGGCAGCTCGGCGTCGAGCTCCAGCCGCACCGGCTCGCCGCGGGCGCCGAGCGAGTGGCGCGCCGCCTCCAGCAGCCCCGGCAGGTCGACCGGCTCGCGCCGCGGCTCCGCGTGCCCGGTCTGCAGGCGCGAGACGTCGAGCAGGTTCTCGACCAGGCGCGAGAGCCGCTGGCCCTGCTCGACCACCGCCTCGCTCAGCTCGTGGCGCTCCTCGGCGCTGGCGCTGGGCGAGTCGAGGGCGGCGCCGGCGGCGATGATCGAGGTCAGCGGCGTTCGCAGGTCATGGGAGACCGAACGCAGCAGCGAGGTCTTGAGCTCGTCGCTGCGGCGCAGCGCGCCAGCCTCGATCGCCTCCGCCTGCATGCGGTCGCGCTCGCGCGAGAGCTCCTCCAGCTCGGCCAGCGCCCGGTCGGCTTCCTCACGCCGGCGCTCCGCCTCGGCGGCGCGGGCGCGGGCGAAGTTCGCCAGGGTGGCGCCGAAGACCGCGACGATGCCGAAGACGACCACCGCGACGAGGTCGTGGTCGGCGGCGATGTCAAGAGCGCCGATCGGCGGCAGGTGGAACCAGTTGAAGGCGGCGGCGCTGAACAGCGCCGTGAGCAGCCCCAATGGCAGCCCCCAGGCCGCCGCAACCAGCAGCACACCCGGGATGTACACGACCCCGAGAGAAACCACCGGAGCGACTTCCTTCAGCGGATAGATAAGCCCGGTCGCAACAGCAACGAGGGCGGCCGCGGCGGCGAAGCCGAAGATTGATCGGGACATCCTCCCCAGCGTACGCCGCCGAGACGCAGCGTCCCGGCTACTCGTACTGCAAGGACTCGAGGACGTCCAGGCGCGAGGCACGCCGGGCCGGGAAGATCGCCGCCACCACGCCCAGCACCGCCGCCACGACCAGCAGCACGATCAGCGAACCGACCGGGTAGGAGAGCGTGAAGCCTTCGTCCTTCAGCGGCTGCGCGATAAGCGCCGCGAAGACGATTCCCAGCGCCATCCCCAGGATCGCCCCGATCAGCGCCGTGATCACGGCCTCGTAGCGGATCAGCGTCCGCACCTGGCGGCGGGACATCCCGATCGCCCGCAGCATCCCCAGCTCCCGCCGGCGTTCGTGGATCGAGAGCGCCAGCGTGTTGGCGATCCCGAAGAGAGAGATGAGGACGGCCAGGCCGAGCAGGGCGAAGATCAGGTTGACGAGCTGGTCGACCTGCTTTTCCCGGCTTTCCTTCAGTTCCTGCTGGTTGAGGACTTCGGCGGTGGGGAAGGCGACTTTGACCCCCTGCGTCAGCAGCGCCTGGACCTTGGCGGCGTCCGCATCCGGCGCGGTCTTGACGAAGTCGGTCGTGTCCTGGGTCTGGCTGAATTCCCGCGCCAGCACCCGCTGCGTGATCAACACGCTGCCAAAGACGCCGAGCTTGGAGGAGAACTCGCCGACCACTTCGAAGCTGGGCCGCTTGCGACTCTGGCTGAGCAGGCGAAAGCGATCACCGACTTCGAGGTCGTTTTCCGAGGCGAACGAGTCGGAGAGGATCGCCTGGCCGTCGCCGAGGTTGCGCAGGTCGGCGGGGCCGCCCTCTTCCCATTCGACCTTGACCGCCTCTTCGATGTCACGGGTCGGTGCCGAGAGCTGGGCGCCGGCGCCGTTGCCGACCAGCTTTGCCTGAGCCGAGCGGATCGTCGCCACCAGATCCACGCCGGGGACTTTGCGCGCGGCCCTGGCGGTGCCGTTGGGGATCGGCGAAAAGCCATCGCTGTTCTGGATCACCAGACCGCCGGCGAAGTTTTCGTCGACCACCTGGGCGACCGAGCTCTTCAGCCCGGCGGCGAAGACGAGGACGAAAGCGACCAGCGCCAGGCCGATCATCAGCGCCGCCGCGGTGACGGCGGTGCGGCTGGGGTTGCGCTGGGCGTTCTCGCGGGCGAGCCGGCCGAGCAGGCGCCGCAGCCGCTCCAGCGGCCAGCCGGCGACGGCGGCCAGCGGCGGCACCAGGCGCGGACTGAAGAGTGAGACCGCGATCACGATCACGACCGCGCCGCCGCCCATCAGCCCGGCGCGGGCACCGGCGTCGGCGTTGCCGAGCAGGCCGAGCAGGACCATTGCCAGCCCGGCCGCACCAAGCAGGATCGAGAAGGCCAGGAAGATCAGGCGCCGGCGGCGGGTCGGCGCCGGGGCGAAGGCGTGGAGGGCGGCGATCGGCGGCACCCGGGTCGAGCGCAGGGCCGGAATCAGCGAGGAGGCGAGGGTGACGAGGACGCCGACCAGCAGCGAGACGACGATCGTGCGCGACTTCATCACCAGGCCGGTGGTCGGCAGGTCGATTTCGAACGCTTCCAGCAGCGCCTGCAGCAGCAGCGCGATCAGGAAGCCGCCGGCAATGCCGATCACAGCCCCGATCAGGCCGATCGCCAGCGCCTCGACGATCACGCCGGTGAGGATCTGCCGCCGCGAGGCGCCGAGCGTGCGCAGCATCCCGAACTCGGAGACCCGCTGGGCGACGGTGATCGAGAAGGTGTTGAAGATCAGGAAGGAACCGACGAAGACGGCGATGAAGCCGAAGACGAGCAGGAAGGTCTGGAGGAAGCTGAGGTTGTCGCGGATTTCTTCGGAGCTGCGGTCGGCGCTTTCCTTGCCGGTCTCGACCCGCACCCCGGCCGGCATCTCGGCCTTGATCCGCCCTTTCAGCAGGGCCGGCGAGACCCCGTCCGCGGCGGCGACCGAGATCTGGTCGTAACGCCCGCGCTTGTGGGTCAGGGCCTGCGCGACCGGCAGCGTCACCTGGGCGATGCTGGCGCCGCCGAAGGAGGCGCTGCCGAGCTGAGTGAACCCGACCAGGCGGAACTGCCGGAGGCTGCCCTGGCCGATCAGCCCGATCTTTTCGCCGAGCTCGAGCCCGGCGCTGTCGGCCGCCGCCTTGTCGATCGAGGCTTCGGTCGGGCCGCGGGGCCGGTGGCCGTCGAGGTAGGTGAGCGACTCGAGTTCGCCCGGCAGGGTCGAGGAGATGAACTTGGGGGCGAATTTGTTGCCGATCTTCTCGCCGCTGGAGTCGAAGAAACCGCCGGGAGTGAAGATCGCCCCCGCCGCCAGCTTCACCCCCCGCGTCTGCTGGATCCGCGGCAGCAGCGAAGCGCTGATCGTCGGCACTTCGCCGTTGTCCTGTTCGACCGGGTTCTCGGCGCTGACGACGACGCTGGTCCCACTCAGCGACTCGCTGAAGATTTCGTCGAAGGCGGCGAAGATCGTGTCGGTGAGGATGAAGCTGCCGGCGACGAAGGCGACGCCGATGATCACCGCGAAGGTGGTCCCGAGCGCCCGGACCTTGCGGGCCCAGAGGCTCTTGAGGGCGAGGCTAGTCAAGCTGCTTCATCAGCTCGATCACGTCGTCGGCGGAGCCCGGCGCGCCGTCCTGGACGAGCTTGCCGTCGCGGAGCGTGATCAAGCGGTCGGCGTGGGCGGCGGCGACGGGATCGTGGGTGACCATGATCACCGTCTGGCCGAACTCGTCGACAGCCCGGCGCAGCAGGTCGAGGACGTCGGCGCTGGCCTTGGAATCGAGGTTGCCGGTCGGCTCGTCGGCGAAGACGACGGCCGGTTTGGAGACCAGGGCGCGGGCGACGGCGACGCGCTGCTGCTGGCCGCCGGAGAGCTCGGCCGGCCGGTGGGTGCGGCGCTCGGCCAGGCCGACGGTCTGGATCAGCTGCTCGACCCAGGCCTGGTCGGGCTTGCGACCGGCGATCGAGAGCGGCAGCACCAGGTTCTCCTCGGCGGTGAGGACCGGCAGCAGGTTGAAGAACTGGAAGACGAAGCCGAGCTTGTCGCGCCGCAGCTCGGTCAGCCTGCTGTCGTCGAGGCCGGTGATCTCGATCCCGTCGAGCTGGACGCTGCCGCCGGTCGGCTTGTCGAGCCCGGCGAGGATGTGCATCAAAGTCGACTTGCCCGAGCCCGAAGGACCCATGATCGCCGTGAAGCGGTCGCGCTCGAAAGCGGTGCTGACCCCCGCCAAGGCATCGACCGCTGCGTCCCCCTCGCCGTAGCGACGAGTGAGGTCGGTTGCGACCACTACCTGTCCGTTCGTACTCACTAATCGGCACCGTATCGAGATCGGGCAATAACCTGCGGCCCGTGGCCCTGGCGGACGACTTCGACGGACTTCTGATCGACCTCGACGGGGTTGTCTGGATCGGCCGTGAGCCGGTCCCGGGGTCCCCGGAGACGCTCGCCGCGCTGATCGCGGCCGGCAAGCGGGTCGCCTTCGTCACCAACAATCCGGCCAGGTTCCCGGTCGAATACGCGGAGCGGCTGCGCGGGATGGGGGTCGAGGTCGAGGAGAGCCGGATCGTCACCGCCGGCATGGTCGCCGCCCGCCTCGCCCGCGAGGCCGCCGGTCCAGACGGCAGCGCCTTCGTGATCAGCCGCGCGACGCTGAAGGAGATGGTCGCCGCCGCCGGGGTCGCCGTGCTCGAGGGGGAGGCCGGGCGCGAGGCCAGCGTCGTCGTCGTCTCCGGCCACCGCGACTTCGACTACGCGGCGCTGCTGACCGCGAAGCGGGCGCTCGACGCCGGCGCCGCCCTGATCGGCACCAGCCGCGACCCGACGATGCCGATGCCGGGCGGCGAGTGGCCCGGGACCGGCGCGATCCTGGCCGCGGTCGAGACCGCCAGCGGCCGCGTCGCCGAGATCGCCGGCAAGCCGGAGCGACACCTGTTCGAGATCGCCCTCGCCGCCCTCGACTTGCGCGGTTCCAAATCCACCGATGAGGTGGAAAAGGAACCGTGGAAGGCGCGCGTGGCGATGGTCGGCGACCGCCTCTCCTCCGACATCGAGGGCGGCCGCCGGGCGGGGCTGGCGACGATCCTGGTCCGCAGCGGCACCGACAGCGAGGACGCAAGCGGCGGCGCTGAGATCCGGCCCGACCACGTCGTCGACGACCTCGCCGCGCTGCTGCGGTGAGCGACCAGACGGCCGCCGCACCGGCGCGGGCGCACCGGCCCGGCCTCGCCTTCGCCGGCCTCTTCGCGGTCACCTTCTGCGGCCTGCTGGCGGTCGGCGCCGTGCTGCCGGTGCTGCCGCGCTACGTGCACGGCCCGCTTGGCGCCGGCGACATCGCGGTCGGGGTGGTGATCGGCTCCTACGCGATCTCCGGCCTGCTGCTGCGCCCGATCGCCGGGCGCCTCGCCGACCGCCGCGGGCGCAAGCCGACCGTCCTGATCGGCGGCCTGCTGCTCTGCATCAGCGGCCTGCTCTATCTGCCCAGCCTCGGCCTGGCCGGCCTGATTCTCGCCCGCCTCGTGCTCGGCGCCGGCGAGGGCTCCGTCTACACCGCCGGCTCGGCCTGGATCATCGACCTCGCTCCTCCGGCCCGCCGCGGCCGCGTGCTCGGCCTCTACGGGCTCGCGGTCTGGGGCGGCCTCAGCGTCGGGCCTCTGGCGGGAGAGGTGCTGCTGCAGACGAGCGGCTACACGGCCGTCTGGATCTTCGCCGCGGCGATGCCGCTGCTGGGAGCGCTGATCGCCCTGTGGGTGCCGGACCCCTTCGAGCCGATCCCCCACGCCGAGCCACACCCCTTGATCGCTCCCGAGGCGGTGCGGCCCGGGCTTGCCGTCGCCCTGGCCTCGATCGGCTACGCCGCCGTCGCCACCTTCATCGTCCTCCACCTCGAAGCCCGCGACGTCGGCCACGGCGCCCTGGTCTTCGGCGCTTTCGCGGCGATGATCGTCCTCACCAGGCTGGTAATCGGGGACCTGCCCGACCGCATCGGCGCCGCCCGGGTCGCGATCGGGGCGACGCTCGGCGAGGCGATCGGCCTGGTCGCGATCGCCTTCGCCCACAGCCTCCCGGTCGCCCTCATCGGCGGGATGGCTATGGGCGCGGCCTTCTCCCTGCTCAACCCGTCGCTGATGCTGATCGCGGTCAACCGGGTCTCGCCGGAGGCCCGCGGTGCGGCGATGGGCACCTTCACCGCCTTCTTCGACGCCGGGGTCGGCATCGGCGCGCCGCTGGCCGGGTTGGCCGCAGCCCTGACCGACTACGAGGGCGCCTTCCTCCTCGCCGCCGCGATCGCGGTTGGCTCCTCGCTGCTCATCTTCACCACCCTGCACCGACCGCCGGCTGCCCCGGCTTAGCCCCCTAGCGCTGGGCGATCAGCAGGGTCTGCAGGGCGCGGCCGATACGGCCGCCCTCATCGGATAGGACCGACTCGGCGGTGCCGTTGCCGCTCGGCTGCGGCAGCGTCTGGGCGTCGACGCAGACCCACTCCCCCACCGGCATCCGCTCCAGGTGCACGGTGAGATCGACGTTGATGAAGAGGTAGCGGCGATAGTCGAGGCTGGCGCTGACGCCGTTGCCGACATCGGCCGTGACCAACACCCGCTGCAGCGGTGAAGGCTCCTCGCCGGCGACCAGCGGCTGCCGCATCCGCAGCCAGACCAGCGCGGGGCCCGGCTCGACAAAGCCGCCGCGGACGAAACGGACCTCCATCGCCGAGTGGTAGCCGAGCTCCTCGCCGGTCGGGAAGAACTCGGCTTCGGCGCCCTGCCCAGGACCGGGCGGCGGCCCGGCGGCGGCCATCGCCTCGGGCGGGATCTCGAGCGGCGCGGTGCACAACCGCCAGGCGCTGGCCCGCATCAGCGGCTCGCCCGCCTCGTCGCACAGCTCCGCCTCGACCAGCTGCACCCGCCGGCCTGGCCGCAGGACGCGAGCGCTGACCCGCACCGGCGCGATCGGCACCGAGCGCAGGATCTCGCAGGTGACGCGCCCGACCTGGAACTCCGCCGCGTCGGGCAGGCGCTCGATCTCCCGCCCCAACAGCGCCGCCGGCGGCCCCGCGTGCTGCGCCCCCGGGTCCCAGGGCCCCCGGGTCAGCTCGGTCGCCGAGTAGCGATCGCCGTCGGGCTCGTAGAACGCTTTCGGCACGTCGCCATCCTAGGTCCCCCGGGGCGTGTCTGAGCTAACCCGCCATATAGGGGGCCTAAGCTCAGACACGCCCCGATCAGAGGCCGCCGACGTCACCGGCGCGTAAGGAAGTGGGCGTACCCTTGAAGCAAGAGCGAAAGGAGAAAGATGGCGACGAAGGTTGAGAAATCCGAGCAGGAGTGGCGCGATCAGTTGACGCCGGAGCAGTTCGAGGTGACCCGCAAGGGCGGCACCGAGCGCGCCTTCACCGGTCCCTACGTGGACGAGAAGAGCGCGGGTATGTACCGCTGCGTCGGCTGTGGCGCCGAGCTTTTCTCCTCCGACACCAAGTTCGACTCCGGCACCGGCTGGCCCAGCTTCACCGAGCCGGCCAACCTCGAGCACGTCGAGCTGCGTCCCGACAACAGCCTCTTCATGAAGCGGACCGAGGTCGTCTGCAAGGCCTGCGACGCCCACCTCGGGCACGTCTTCGACGACGGGCCGGCGGACAAGGGCGGCCAGCGCTACTGCATCAACGGCTGCGCCCTGGAGCTGGAGAAGAAGTAGGCGGGAGGTGCGGCGGCGCTACTGCTGGACGGCGCCGCCGGCACCGAGGTAGTTGAAGCGCACGGCCAGCGCCACCGCCTCGGTGCGGGTGTCGACCTCGAGCTTGCCGATCGCGTTGCGGACGTGGGTGTGGACGGTCGCCGGGCTCAGCGCCAGCCGCTCGGCGATCTCTTTCACCCGCAGGCCCTCGGCCAGCAGCTCGAGGATCTGGCGCTCACGCGGGGAGAGCTCCAGCAGCTTCTCGACCTCGGAGGGCTTGCCCCCGGCGAAGTCGCCGCCGAGGAAGGTGCCGCCGCCGGTGACCGCTTTGACGGCGCGGGCGATGTCCTCGGCCGGAGCCGACTTCAGCACGTAGCCGGAGGCGCCGGCCCGCAGCGCCAGGGCCAGCAGATCCGGCTGGGCGTGGGCGGTGAAGATGATGACTTTGGTCCGCGGCCTGACCTTGAGGACCTCCTTGGTCGCCTCGATCCCGTCGCGCTTGGGCAGCTCGACGTCGATGATGAGGACGTCGGGCTCGAGCTCCTTGACGACATCAACCACGTCGCGGCCATTGCCGGCCTCGCCGACGATCTCGACCACGCTGGAGTTCGCCATCCGCGCCTTGATCGCCTCGCGGACGATCTCGTGGTCATCGCAGAGGACGACCCGCCGCGCTTCGCGCACGCTCGAGTTCATCGGGCTGGGACGTCGCGCTCCGGGCGCGCCAGGTAATACCAGGTAGAGATGCTGGTCGGTTCTCCGCTCATTGCGGCGCGATTCTCTCAGGAGCGCCGTACTTATGCAAAGTTTTGGGTAGCGTGAACCCGCCGTCCCGGTCCTGCCTGTTCTCGATCAGGGCGATCATCGTTCTTCCCACGGCCACCGCCGTTCCGTTCAGCGTGTGCACCGCCTGGGGGGATTCGCCGTCTACGGCCCGATACCTACAGCCGAGGCGCCGCGCCTGGTAGTCGGTCGTGTTCGAGCAGGAGGTCAGCTCGCGGTAGCGCCCCTGGCTGGGAATCCAGGCCTCGCAGTCGTACTTCTTCGCGGCCGGGGCGCCGAGGTCGCCGACGGCGACGTTGACCACCCGGTAGGGGATCTCCAGCTCACCGAGGATCCGCTCCTCGATCGCCAGCAGCCGCTCGTGCTCAGCCGTCGACTCGGGGGGCTCGACGAACGAGAACATCTCGACCTTGTCGAACTGGTGGACGCGGAAGATGCCGCGGGTGTCGCGGCCGGCGGCGCCGGCCTCGCGCCGGAAGCAGGTCGAGAAGCCGCAGTAGCGCAGCGGCAGCTGGTCGGCGGCGAGGATCTGGTCGGCGTGGAGCCCGGCCAGCGCCACCTCGGAGGTGCCGGTGAGGAAGAGCTCGTCCTTGGGAATCTCGTAGATCTGGTCGCGATCGCCCGGGAGGAAGCCGGTGCCCTCGAGCGCCTCTTCGCGGACCAGGACCGGCGGCACCACCGGCTCGTGGCCCTCCGCCCGGACCAGCTCGATCGCGAAGCGGACCAGGGCCAGCTCCAGCATCACCAGGTCGCCCTTGAGGTAGGCGAAGCGCGAGCCGGAGAGCCGGGCGCCGGCCTCCATGTCGATCAGGCCGAGCGCGGTGCCGATGTCGAGGTGATCGCGCGGCTCGAAGTCGAACTCGGGGACCTCGCCGACCGCGCGCAGGACGAGCGCGTCGTCCTCGGTCATCCCTTCCGGGGCGTCGGGGTCGGGCAGGTTGGGGAGCGAGACGACGAGGCGGTTGAGCTCGGCCTCGACCTGCTCCAGCTCCTCCTTGCCGGACTCGATCGTCTCCTTCAGCCCCTGCACGGTCGCCATCAGCTCCTCCGCGTCCCCCCCCGCCTGTTTGGCCTCGCCGATCTGCTTGGAGAGGGTCTTACGCTCCGCCTGAGCGCTCTCGACCTCGGGCAGGAGCTGCCGGCGGCGGGCGTCAAGCGCGAGCAGCTCGTCGACCTGCTCGGCGGCACCACGGCGGGCAAGCGCGGCCTTGACCCGCTCAGGTTCGGAGCGGATCAGCTTCAGGTCGAGCATGTCGCGTCCGCGTTAAGGGGTCTCGCCCGGGCGGGGCGAGGATTCGGCTTCGTCGCCGGCGTACTTGGCGATGAAGCGAGCGACGGCTTCGGCCTCATCACCGACGACGATGTTCTGCGGCATGATCGCGCCGGAGAAGCCGCCGTTCTGGATCGCGTAGAGAGCGTCGTCATAGGTCTCGGTTCGCTGGTTGAGGTTCGGACCCTGCGTCCGCTGGCCTCGATTGCCGCTTCCCTGGGTGCCGGCGGCGCTCAGCGTGTGGCAGCCGGAGCAGTGCGTGGCGAAGAGAACGGCGCCCTCGTGGTTGGGGTCGTCCTTGGAGACCGAGATCCCTTCCTCGCCGAATCCGCAGGCCGTGAGGCCGAGGGCGGCGGCAACAACCATGCTTATGAGCAGTACAGGGCGCACGCGGCGCGCATCATATTGTCTGGAGCCGATCTCGATCTTCCGACGATGCCGCCACCCGATCCAGCCCGCTTCCGCGCCGCCATGGCAAGCCTGCCGACCGGGGTCACGATCGTCACCGCCAGCGGCGCCGACGGGCCGGCCGGAGCGACCGCCAACGCGGTCTGCTCGCTCTCGATCGAGCCGATGCTGATGCTCGCCTGCCTCGACCGCGGCTCCCGTACCCTGCTCGCCGTCCAGGCCGCCGACCGCTTCGGCATCAGCGTCCTCCACGCCGGGCAGGAGTCGACCGCCCGCGCCTTCGCGACCAAGGCGCCGGTCGCCGAGAAGTGGTCCGGCGTCGCCTGGAGCGAGCGCGACGGCCTCCCCGCGATCGACGATGCCCTCGCCTGGATCGCCTGCGACCTGCGCGACGTAATTGCCGCCGGCGACCACGTGATCGTCACCGGCGAGGTCCGCGCCCTGGAGACGAACGCGGGCGACCCGCTCGTCTTCCACGGCGGCGAGTACCGGCCGTTGGACTGAGGCGGCGAAGCCTCGGTCGTAGACGCGGTGACAGACGGCCTCGACGCCGTCGCGACCGTCGACGGCGATGTGGGCGCCGCTGACGATGGTGCGGCCGCGGGAGTGGATCCAGAAGTAGGGCTTGAGGCCGATCTCGGTCTCGCTGCCGAAGCTGGCGCTGGCCGACTGGCGCTCCACTGCTGCGACAATCGAGCGATGAGCGACGCAGCGCCACGATTCCAGGAGCCTGGCTGGTTCACCAAGAACGTCTTCAACCGGCTCGTCGCCGGGCTGGCGCGGATCGGCATCAGCATCGCCGGCTCCGCGGTGCTGGAAGTGAAGGGGCGCAAGAGCGGCGAGTGGCGACAGACGCCGGTCAACCCGCTCCCGTTCGAGGGCTCCCGCTACCTGGTCGCACCCCGCGGCGACACCCAGTGGGTGCGCAACATGCGGGTCAGGGGCGGCGGCCGCCTGGTCCGTGGCCGCAAGGTCGAGGAGTTCGCCGCCACTGAGGTCCCGCTCGAGGACCGTCCTCCCCTGCTCCGCGCCTATCTGAAGAAGTGGAAATGGGAGGTCGGTGCCTTCTTCGACGGCGTCGGCCCCGACTCCAGCGATGAGGAGCTGCGCCGCATCGCCCCGGACCACCCGGCCTTCCGCATCGCCGAGTAGCCCTAGAAAAAGGTGTGGCCGCTGGTCGTCGCGGCGCGCAGGGCGAGGAAGAGGATGACGCCGCAGCTGACGGTCATGATCCCCATCTCGCGGCGGACGATCTGGAGGGCGATCGATTCCTGGGTGTCGGCGTCGAGGGACTCGAAGTCGGTCTCGCCGAGCTCGCGCTGGGCGGCACCGGTGCGGGCGCCCTCGGCGAGGAAGGAGACCAGCAGCGGCAGCAGCCCGTAGAGGTAGTGGAGGTTGTCGCCCGGCTTGTGGTTGGTGAAGACGAGCAGGCCGCCGAGAGCCACCTGGAGGAAGACCGAGACCTGGGCCGCGCGCAGCAGATACCAGAACGGAATCGAGGGTCGGTTGCGAAACCAGGCGACTCCGCCGACGGCGAAGGCTGCCAGGTTGAGGACGATCACGAAGCAGCCGACGACGAGGTGGACCTCGGGCATCAGCCCCCTCCCCCGCTCGGGGCGCCAAACACGGCCGATATCCGCCCGAAAGGGTCGGAATTCGGCTTGCTGATGCGGAAAAGCACTATGTAGCAAGTTGTCACAAGGGGTGTATAACAGTGGCCACGGGCGTTGAACGACGGGCGATGGTCGCCTGGCGCCGTCCGCACCAAAACCCCTCACCCAAGTGCTCAAGAGCTACCTGCCGATTCTCGTCTTCGCCGTCCTCGGACTCACCGTCGGCGGCGTCTTCGCGATGCTCAACCACCTGATCGGCCCGAAGAAGCCGGCCAGGGCAACCGCCGCCAGCCGGCGCCAGGGCGAGCCGTACGAGTCCGGGATCCCGGTCGAGGCGATGAAGGGCTTCAAATTCGGCGTCAGCTTCTACCTGCTGGCGATGCTCTTCATCCTCTTCGACATCGAGGTCGTCTTCCTCTACCCCGTCGGCGTGATCCTCAAGGGCGCCGACAGCGTCTTCGTGCTCGGCGAGCTCGTCACCTTCGTCGTCCTGCTGCTGGTCGCCTTCGTCTACGTCTGGCGCAAGGGGGCCCTGGATTGGAGGTAGAGCGCCGCACCCTGGCTGCGAAGCAGCGCTCCGCCCGCGACATGCTGCGCGGCGACCTCGAGGGTGAGGACCTCGAGCGCTACGTCGAAGAACGGGTCGTCACCACGACCTTCGAGAAGCTGCTCAACTACGCGCGCTCGAACTCGATCTTCCCGCTCACCTTCGGCCTCGCCTGCTGCGCGATCGAGGCGCCGATCTCGGTCGTCACCGCCCGCTACGACCTCGCTCGCTTCGGCGCCGAGGCCCTGCGCGCCTCACCGCGCCAGGCCGACCTGATCATCCTCTCGGGCCGGGTCTCGATCAAGATGGCGCCGGTCGTCCGCCGCCTCTACGATCAGATGCTGGAGCCGAAGTGGGCGATCTCGATGGGTGCCTGCTCCTCCTCCGGCGGCATGTTCTCCAACTACGCAGTGGTCCAGGGCGCCGACAAGTTCATGCCGATCGACCTCCACATTCCCGGCTGCCCGCCGCGGCCGGAGGCGGTCCTCTACGGCTTCACCAAACTGCAGCGCAAGATCCAGGGCAACCCGGACCAGAGCTGGCGGGGGCGCTACAACGCCGCCGGCACCGAGGAGTGGGCGCGCGGCGGCGCGGCCAGCACGCCGAGCCCGGAGGCCGCCGAGGCCTACGCCAAGGCGCGGGAGCTGAGCCTTGCCTGACGCCCCCGGACTGGAGCTGATCCGGGGGGAAATCGAGCGCGACCGCCCCGGCGCCGTCCTCGCCACCTCATTCGACCGCGACCAGCCGGCGCTGATCGTCGACCCCACCCAGGTGATCGACGTGCTCACCTGGCTGCGCGACACGCCGGGCCAGGGCTACCGCTTCCTCTCCAGCCTCCACGTCGCCGACTACCTGCCGGCCGAGCCGCGCTTCGGCGTCCACTACGAGCTGCTCAACCGCGACCGAGTCGAGCGGATCCGGGTCAAAGCGATGCTGGCCGACCCGGCGGGCGACGCCCTGCCGGAGATCGACTCCTGCGTCGAGCTCTTCCCCACCGCCAACTTCCAGGAGCGCGAAGCCTTCGACTTCTTCGGCATCGTCTTCGTCGGGCACCCCGATCTAACGCGGATCCTGCTGCCCGACGACTACGTCGGCTGGCCGCAGCGGCGCGACTTCCCGGTCGGCGGCGAGCCCGTCACCTTCACCTACAACGAGCGCAACTATGGCTGACCCCTTCCTCACCGAGGATCGCGTCGAAGAGCTGATGACGGTCAACATCGGCCCGCACCACCCGGCCACCCACGGCGTGCTGCGGCTGATCGTCGACCTCGAAGGCGAGGTCGTGCGCGACCTCAAGCCGGTGATCGGCTACGTCCACACCGGGATCGAAAAGTCCTGCGAGGACAAGAGCTACTGGAAGGTCATCCCCTTCGTCGAGCGCATGGACTACGTCTCCTACTTCTTCCAGATGGAGGCCTACTGCGGCGCCGTCGAGCGGCTCGTCGGGCTGGAGATCCCGCCCCGGGCCAAATACCTGCGCACGCTCTTCCTCGAGCTCAACCGGATCCACTCGCACCTGGTCTGGCTGGGGACGACGGCGCTCGACCTCGGCGCGATCTCGATGCTCTGGTACTGCTTCCGGGAGCGCGACCGCATCCTCGACCTGTTCGAAATGGCGACCGGGCAGCGGATGCACACGCGCTACTTCCAGGTCGGCGGCGTGATCGAGGACATCCCGCTCGGCTTCGAGGCCAAGTGCCGGAATTTCGTCTCAGAGATGCCGGTGCGGGTCGGCCAGTACGAAGCGCTGCTGGACCGCAACGAGGTCTTCCTGCAGCGGACCAAAGGGGTCGGCATCGTCTCCCGCGAGCGGCTACTGGACCTCGGCGTGACCGGGCCGCTGCTGCGCGCCGCCGGCGAGCCCTGGGACCTGCGCAAGACCTTCGACTACCTCGCCTATCCGGAGATGGAGTTCAACATCCCGGTCGGCACGGTCGGCGACAACTACGACCGCTACCGGGTGCGGGTGGCGGAGATGGTCGAGTCGGCGCGGATCGTCGAGCAGTGCCTCGACGCCCTGCCCGAGGGCCCCTTCATCGCCGAGGACCGCAAGTACGTGCTGCCGCCGCGCTCGGAGCTCTCGACCTCGATGGAGAGCCTGATCCACCACTTCAAGCTCGTCACCGAGGGCTTCCGGGTCGACCCCGGCGAGGTCTACTACGCGATCGAGTCGCCCCGCGGGGAGCTCGGCTGCTTCGTCCTCGCCGACGGCTCCTCGAAGCCCTCGCGGGTCCACTTCCGCGACCCCTCCTTCGTCAACCTGCAGTCGTTCAAGGACATGGCGCTCGACAGCTACGTCGCCGACATGATCTGCAGCCTCGGCATGCTCGACCCGATCCTCGGCGGTGTCGACCGATGAGCCCCGTCGACGGCGCCGGCAGCAGCAACCCCAACCTACCGGTCGACCGCGCGGTGACCGAGGGGCGCGTCCCCGACCGCGCCTCCGAGGGCGTCCCCGAGCTGCACGAAGTCGGCTGCCCGGAGGAGCTGCGCGAGCGGATCGAGACGCTGATGGCGCGCTACCCCGACCGCCACTCGGCCTCGATCCCGGCGCTGTGGGCGGTGCAGGAGCGCTACGGCTGGTGCACCCCGGAGGGGATCCGCCAGGCCGCCGCGGTGATGCGGGTGACCCCGGGCTACCTGGAGTCGGTCGCCAGCTTCTACGACCTCCTCCACACCGAGCGGGTCGGCAGCCACCGGATCGAGGTCTGCACCAACATCAGCTGCTGGATGCGCGGCGGCGACGAGCTGCTCGATGCCTTCAAGACCGCTGCCGAGGGCAATGACGACCTCTTCGTCACCGGCTTCGAGTGCCTCGGCGCCTGCGACATCGCCCCGATGGCCTCGATCGACCAGCGCTACTACGGCCCGCTCGAGGCGGCCGAGGCCGGCGTGGCGATCGGCCAGCTCAAGGCCGGCAAACCCGTCCTCCCCACCAAGGACCTCGCCGCCCGCCCCCTCGCCGGCGACACCCCGGCGCCGACGGGCCTAAATCGGGACGATGCATCCCGAAATCGGCCCACCGACCAGGTGGAGGACTGATGGCGCACGAGTTGGAGACGCGCGTGCTGCTCGAGCACGCCGAGGACCCGGCGCTGCGGACGCTCGAGGGCTACAAGCGGCTGGTCGGCGGCTACGCGACGCAGGAGAAGGCCTACCGGGAGATGGAGCAGGACGAGGTCCTCAAGGAGCTTGAAGACTCGGGGCTGCGCGGGCGCGGCGGCGCCGGCTTCTCGATGGGCAAAAAGGCCTCCTTCCTGCCCCGCGGCGAGATGGCCAAGTACCTCTGCTGCAACGCCGACGAGTCCGAGCCCGGCGCCTTCAAGGACCGCGAGCTGATGCAGCGCAACCCGCACCAGCTGATCGAGGGGATCGCGATCGCCGCCCTCGCCGCCGACGCCGGCCACGCCTTCATCTTCATCCGCGGCGAGTACGACCTCCAGGCCGACATCCTCGACGCCGCCGTCGCCGAAGCGTACGAGGCGGGTTACCTGGGAACGAACATCCTCGGGTGCCATAGAGACCTGGAGCTGGTCGTCCACCGCGGCGCCGGCGCCTACATCTGCGGCGAGGAGACGGCGCTGCTGGACGCGCTCGAGGGCAAGCGCGGCAACCCGCGCCTGAAGCCGCCGTTCCCGGCGGTCCAGGGCCTCTACGGCGGGCCGACGCTGATCAACAACGTCGAGACCCTCTCCAACGTGCCGCGGATCGTCGCCCGGGGCGCCGACTGGTTCAAGGGCTTCGGCACCGAGCAGTCGCCGGGGACCAAGGTCGTCTCGATCTCCGGCGGCGTCCGCCGCCCCGGCAACTACGAGGTCGAGCTGGGGATCCCGACCCGGGAGCTGATCTTCGGCCTCGCCGGCGGCCCCGAGCCCGGCCGCGAGATCAAGGCCTTCTACCCGGGCGGGTCCTCCTCGCCGGTGCTGACCCCGGCCGAGCTCGACCTCCCCTACTCCTTCGAGGCGATGGCGGAAGCGGGCTCGATGCTCGGCTCCGGCTCGATCATCGTCGCCGACGACCGCGTCTCGATCCCGCACATGGCGCTGCGCACGGCGCGCTTCTACCACCACGAGTCCTGCGGCAAGTGCACCCCCTGCCGCGAGGGCACCAACTGGACGGTGAAGATGCTGGAGCGGGTCGTCCGCGGCGAGGCGACGCCGATGGACCTCGACATCATCAGCTCGGTCCAGGAGAACATCATGGGCCACTGCCTCTGCGTGCTCGGCGACTCGATGGCAATGCCGGTGGCGGCGATGGTCCGCAAGTTCCGCCCCGAGTTCGAGGAAGTGATCGCCAACGCCGGCTCGCCGCTGGAGGAAGCCAGCCACCTGGCCGCCGTCCGCGGCCCGGCCGAGACCCTGGGAGCGTCGGCATGAGCGAAGCGCGCGAGATCACCCTGACGATCGACGGCCGCGAGGTGACCGCGAGCGAGGGCGAGATGCTCCACGACGCCGCCCGCAAGGGCGATGTCGAGATCCCGGTCTTCTGTTACGAGCCGAAGCTGGGCGAGCCGGTCGGCGCCTGCCGCATGTGCCTGGTCGAGATCGAGGGAATCCCGAAACTGCAGACCTCCTGCTCGACCCCGGTTCGCGAGGGGATGGTCGTCCACACCCGCACCGAGCAGGTCAAGCACGCCCAGAGCGCGGTGGTCGAGTTCCTGCTGGTCAACCACCCGCTCGACTGCCCCGTCTGCGACAAGGGCGGCGAGTGCCCGCTGCAGGACATCACGCAGGGCTGGGGCCCGGGCAAAAGCCGCGTGATCGACGAAAAGCGCCACTTCGAGAAGCCGATCGAACTCTCGCCGCTGGTCGCGATCGACCGCGAGCGCTGCATCCTCTGCTACCGCTGCGTGCGCTTCAGCCAGGAGGTCTCCGAAGACGCCGAGCTGCAGCTGTTGGAGCGCGGCGACCGCACCTTCGTCGGCACCTTCGACGACCGCCCCTACGTCGCCCCCTTCCACGGCAACATCACCGAGCTCTGCCCGGTCGGCGCCCTGACCAACTACACCTACCGCTTCCGCGCCCGGCCCTGGGACATCGAGCAGGCCGGCTCGGTCTGCACCCTCTGCCCGAGCCAGTGCAACGTCAGCTTCACCGTTCGCGACGAGAAGGTGAAACGGGTGCTGGGGCGCGACAACGCCGAGGTCGACGACGGCTGGCTCTGCGACCGCGGCCGCTACGGCTTCGAGATGTTCGCCGACGCCAAGCGGATCGACGGGCCGCGGCTCAAAGGCGGGGCCACCACTGACTGGGAGACGGCAATCGCCGCCGCCGCCGAGGGCCTGCGCGCGGCCGGTGCTGGCAAGGTCGCGGCGATCGTCGGCGACGCCTCCAACGAGGAGGGGTTCCTGATCCAGCAGCTGCTGCGCGAGGGACTCGACTCGCCGCACGTCGACTCGCGATCCTCGCGCGGGGCCTCGCGAGAGGCACTCATCGGCCTCGCTCATCCGGACCTCGCCGCCAGAGTCCGCGACATCGACGAGGCGGACGCGATCCTCGTCCTCGGCACCGACCCGCTGCACAGCTCGCCGATCATCGACCTGCGGATCCGCAAGGCGATTCGCCGCAACGGCGCCAAGCTCCTCGTCGCCACCGAGCGCCCGACCGCGCTCGACGGCGGCGCCGAGGCGATCGCTCGCTACGCACCCGGCGAGGGGCGCCACTTCATCGGCGAGCTGACGAAGGCACTCGGCGGCGGCGCGACGGTCGCCACGCCACTGGTCGAGAGCCTCGAGGGCGCCGGAAAAATCGTCGTCATCTGGGGTGAGCGAATCCTGCGGGAATTGACGACCGCGGCCGGCCTGCTGGAGCTGGCGCAAACGCTGAAGCTCGCCGAGACTGAGGGAGCAGGCCTACTCGAAATCCCCGAGACGGCCAACGCCCGCGGCCTGCGCGAGGCTGGCTGCCTTCCCGACGCCGGCCCGGGGCTCGGCGAGTCGAAGAGTGCATTTCCGGGTTCATCGCCGGGAAATGCACCTCTCGTCGGCAAATCGACCGAGGAGATCCGCGCCGCGCTGGAGTCGGGTGAGCTCAAGGGCCTGATCCTGTTCGGGGTCGACCCGCTGCGCGACTTCCCGGACACCAAGGCCTGGGAGGCCGCGATCACCGCCGCCGACTTCGTCGTCTGCTTCTCGATGCACGAGAATGCGACCAGCGCCAAGGCCGACGTCCTCTTCCCACTCGAGACCCACGCCGAGAAAGACGGCACCGTCACCCACCCCGACGGCCGCCTCCAACGCGTCCGCCCCTCCGCCTCCCGCCCCGGCGACATCCTCCCCAACATCCAGGTCCTCGCCACCCTCTCGGAGTCCCTCGGTCACGACACGGGGATCAACTCCCAGCCCACGGCCTTCGCCGCCCTGACCCAAGCGGTCCCCTTCTATGGAGACGTCACCGACGCCGAGATCGGCGGCCGCGGCATCCGCTGGCAGGACACCGAGGCTGCGTCGGCGATCCCAGCGGTGGGGGCGGATGGCATCGACTCGGCGGACGCGCTATCGCGCAGAGTGTCCGGCGAGTCGACGCCATCCGCCCTTCCCGACTCGAACCCCAACAGCCCGAAGCTGATGCTGGGGACGTATCGCGATCTTTGGGCTGGGCCTATTACCGAGTTGAATCCGCCGCTGAAGTTCCTCGCGCCGCAGCAACGACTCGAGCTCTCTCCGAGTGACGCCGAGCGCATGGGCCTGAAAAGCGGCGATCAAGTTCGCGTCGGCCAAAACAGCGCGAGTGTCGAGGCAGCCGTCCAGATCAGGGAACGCGTCGCGGAGGGTGTGTGTTTCCTTGCTGAGGGCACCGGGACGAATAACGCCAACGCCCTCCTCAACGGCGGCCCCGTCAACGTCGAGATCACCAAGGTCAACGCCTGATGCTGGCCCTCCCCCTCGCCGACGTCAACTTCGTCGAAGCCACCTGGATCATGGTCGTCAAGTCGCTGGTGATCTTCATCGTCATCTTCGGCATCCTGCCGATCCTCACCGTGGTCGAGCGCAAACTGATCGGCCGCTTCCAGCACCGCTACGGCCCCAACCGGGTCGGCCCCTTCGGCCTCATGCAGCCGCTTGCCGACGTCGGCAAGCTGATCTCCAAGGAGTCGTTCCGGCCGGAAAACGCGGTCTCGACCCTGTTCATCCTCGGGCCGCTGCTGCCGGTCCTCTCCGGCGTCCTCGCGCTCGCGATCCTGCCCTGGGGCAACGTCCAGGACGGCGTCGGGCTCTACGGGATCGACGTCCCGATCGGCGTCCTCTACTTCTTCGCCGTCGGCTCGATCGCCTTCTACGGGCTGCTCCTCGGCGGCTGGTCCTCGGGCTCGAAATACAGCCTGCTCGGGGCGATGCGCTCGGCCGCGCAGCTGATCTCCTACGAGGTCTCGATGGGCCTGGCCCTGCTCGGCGTGATCATGATGAGCGGCTCGCTCTCCCTGGTCGACATCGTCGAGGCCCAGGGCAGGATCTGGTTCATCGTCCCCCAGCTCGTCGGCTTCCTGATCTTCATGCTGGCCGGCTTCGCCGAGACCAACCGCACCCCGTTCGATATGCCCGAGGCCGACGCCGAGCTGGTCCAGGGCTTCATGACCGAGTACGGCGGCATGCGCTTCGGCTCCTTCCTCCTGGTCGAATACATGGAGATCCTGGTCGTCTCCGGAATCGCCGCGGCGATGTTCCTCGGCGGCTGGATGGGTCCCGGCCCGAGCTTCCTCGACCCGATCTGGATGCTGGTGAAGATGTTCTTCCTCGTCTTCCTCTTCATCTGGATCAGAGCAACGCTGCCGCGCCTGCGATATGACCAGCTGATGACCCTCGGCTGGAAAGTGCTGCTGCCCCTGGCGACGCTCAACGTGCTCGTCACCGCGATCCTGGTGGTGGTGACGTGAGCGCGGCAGACGGTGGCGAGAGCTTCGACCCCAAGGCGGTCGCCTACCTCAGCTCGGCCGACGTGGTCTCGGTCCAGCGCGGACCGGAGCCCGGCGGCGTCGGCGGCGCCTACCGCGCCTTCGGCGAGACCCTGCGCGGCCTGAAGACGACGATGGCGCGGCTGATCGAGGGGCCGCTGACGATCGAGTACCCGGAGGAGAAGACCCCCGTCTACCCGCGCTTCCGCGGCCGCCACAAACTGCACAAGTTCGAGGACACCGGGTTGGAGAAATGCGTCGGCTGCTCGCTCTGCGCCGCCGCCTGCCCGGCCGACTGCATCCGCGTCGTCGCGGCCGAGAACATCCCCGGCGACCGCGTCTCCGCCGGCGAGCGCTACGCCGCCGTCTACGAGATCAACCTCAGCCGCTGCATCTTCTGCGGCTACTGCGAGATCGCCTGCCCCTTCGACGCGATCACGATGGGCCACGACTACGAGATGGCCGACTACGACCGCAGCAATCTCATCTTCACCAAAGAGATGCTGCTGGCCGAGCCGGTCGAGCGCACCCCGCTCAAAAGCGAGGGCGAGTGAGTCTGGCGTTAGGCAGGATCCGGGCGCACCAGGATGGTGTCGGCGACGGCGATGATCTCGTCGGCTGGCAGGCCGGCGCGGTCTGCGTGCTCGCGGATCTTCTCGGGACTGGTCGCCTGGTAGATGCAGACGGTCCCGACCGTGCCGTCGTCCTCGGCGAGCGCGTAGCTGCGAATCCAGCGGATGTCGTCCGACATCTCGTCGTCTCCGACTTCGCCCGACCGTTTGCCGGCCACCTGCAGCTCCTCGGGGCTCTTCCAGCCTCGGCGACGCAGAATCACGTAGGTATCCATTGCTTCTCCTTTGGTTTTGCTGCTGACAGGGCAGGCGCCTGATGGAAGCGGTGCTTTTCTTCCTCGCCGCGATTGGCGCCCTCGGTGGCGCGATCGGCGTGGTTGCGATGCGCAACCCCTTCTACTCGGTGCTGGCGCTGATAGTTCATCTCTTCTCGCTGGCCGTGCTCTTCCTCCTCCTCACCTCGGCCTTCGTTGCCGCCGCTCAGGTGGTCGTCTATGCCGGCGCGGTGATGGTCCTGTACGTCTTCGTCGTAGCCTACGTCGGTGGCGGTGGCGAGTCAGCCTGGGAGCCGATTCCCGGCCAACGCTTCTTGGCGCCCCTGCTGGCCCTGGCCCTGTTCGTCGAGCTCTCGATCGCGGTCCTCTCCTCCGCCCTGCTCGCCCTCGGCACCCACGGCCCCGATGTCCCCGCCGGCTTCGGCGACCCCGCCGCGATCGGCCGCCTGATGCTGGAAAAGTTCCTGGTGCCCTTCGAGGCCTCCTCGATCCTGCTGCTGATCGCCGCGGTCGGGGCGATCGTCCTCGCCGGCCGCAAACGCGAGGGGGAGGCGGCGTGAACGTCGAGTGGTACATCGTCCTCTCGGCACTCCTATTCACCACGGGAGCGGTCGGCATCCTCGTCCGCCGCAGCCCGATGGTGATCCTGCTCTGCCTCGAGCTGATGCTCAACGCCGGCAACCTCGCCCTGGTCGCCTTCAGCCGCATGGTCGGCAACCAGCAGGGCCAGGTGTTCGCGATCGTGGTGATGGTGATCGCCGCCTGTGAGGTCGTCGTCGGGCTCGGCCTGATCGTCGCCCTCTTCCGCCGCAAGCTGCCGCTCAACGTCGACGACCTGCGGGAGCTGCGCGGATGAGCGCCACCAGCTGGGCCTGGCTGGTTCTGCTGCTGCCGCTGCTGGGCTCGATCTTCATCGGGCTCGGCTTCAAGGTCCTGCCGGCGAAGGTCGCCGGGGTCATCGGCACGGCCGCGATCGGCCTCGCCTTCCTCTGCGGGATCGGCGCCCTGCTCTGCCTGCTCGGGGAAGATGCCGAGGCGCGCCATCACGCCTCCTCGCTCTGGGACTACGCCAGCGTCGCCGGGCTCGACATCAAGCTCGGGATCTACGTCGATCCGCTCTCGGTCTTCATGGTCCTCGTCGTCACCGGCGTCTCGACCCTGATCCACCTCTACTCCTACGGCTACATGCAGTCGGACGAGGGCTACCACCGCTTCTTCAGCTACCTCAACTTCTTCGTCTTCTCGATGCTGCTGCTGGTCCTCGCCGGCAACTTCGTGCTGCTGATCGTCGGCTGGGCCTTCGTCGGCTTCGCCTCCTACGCGCTGGTCAGCTTCTGGTACCGGCGGACGACGGCGACGCGGGCGGGGATGAAGGCCTTCGTGATCAACGTCGTCGGCGACATCGGGCTGACCCTGGCTGCCTTCCTGATCTTCCGCGAACTGGGGACCTTCGACTACGGCGAAGTCTTCGCCAGGGCGCCGCAGGTCTTCCACACCAACCAGTGGTCGGTAACTGCGATCTGCCTGCTGCTGCTGGTCGGCGCCTTCGCCAAGTCGGCGCAGCTGCCGTTCCACACCTGGCTGCCGGACGCGATGGAGGGCCCGACCCCGGTCTCCTCGCTGATCCACGCGGCGACGATGGTCACCGCCGGCGTCTACCTGATCGCCCGCACCCACACCCTCTTCGTGCTCGCCCCGACCGCCGCCGACGTCGCCGCCTTCGTCGGCCTGGCGACGCTGCTGGTGGCCGGCACGATCGCCCTGGTCATGACCGATCTCAAGCGGGCGATCGCCTACTCGACGATGAGCCAGATCGGCTACATGATCATGGGCGTCTCGATCGGCGCCTACAGCGCCGGGATGTTCCACCTGATGACCCACGCCTTCTTCAAGGCGCTCCTGTTCATGGGCGCCGGCTCCTTCATCTCGGCGATGGCGAACAAGCAGAACCTCGACGAAATGAGCGGCTTCGGCAAGGCGATGCGGTTCACCTCGATCACCTTCATCTGCGGCGGCCTCGCCCTCGCCGCCTTCCCCGGCACCTCGGGCTTCTTCTCCAAGGACGAGATCCTCGCCTACGCCCACGCCCGCGGCGGCATGTACGACATCTTCCAGATCCTCGGCTACTTCGGGGCGCTGCTGACCGCCGTCTACACCTTCCGGCTGATCTTCCGTGTCCTCCCCGGCCGGCCCTGCAGGGAGGCGCAGGAGCTGATCGACACCGGCCATCTCGCGCACGAGACGCCGCGCAACCCGGGGACCGGCGAGGAGGAGGACACCGACGTCGGCTTCCCCGGCGCCGAGCACCACATCGCCGAGCAGTCGCCGCCGATGAAGATCGCGATGGGCGTGCTCGCCTTCCTCGCCCTCTTCGCCGGGCTGATCCAGGTCCCCGGCGTCGACAGCGTCGTCACCAACTTCCTCGAGCCGGTCTTCGCCGACTCGCCGCTGGCGGCGATCGAGCCCACGGTCGGCGCCGCCTGGCTCGGCCTGGCGATCGGCGCGGCGATCTCGGTCGCCGGCATCGGCATCGCCTACTGGCTCTACATCCTGCGCCCGGAGACGCCGGCGGCGCTGATCCGCCGACTCGGCCCACTGCACACCTTCCTCGCCAACAAGTGGTACTTCGACGAGCTGATCGACTTCCTCATCGTCCGCCCGGCGCTGGCGATCGGCCGCTTCGCCAACCGCGTCTTCGAGCGCTTCGTCGTCGACGGGCTCGTCACCGGCACCGCCGAGACGGTGCGCGGCAGCGGCAGCGTCGTCCGCGTCGTCCAGAACGGCTTCGTCCGCAGCTACGCGCTGCTGCTGATCGCCGGCTTCGCCGGGCTCGCCCTCTACTTCCTGCTGAGCAGCTCATGAGCAGCTTCCTGCTCTGGACCCCGCTGGCCTTCGGCATCGTCGGCCTCTTCCTGCCAAAGCGAGCGACCGGCTGGTGGGCGACGCTGGGCGCGGTCGTAACGCTGGGGATCGCGGTCGGGATGGCGCTCGGCTTCGACTCCGGCAGCTCCGGCCTGCAATACAGCGTCGACACCCCCTGGATCTCCGGGCTCGGCGTCGACTACAGCCTCGGGATCGACGGCCTCAACCTCTTCCTGATCCTGCTCACCGCGGTGCTCTGGATCGGCGGCATCGCCTTCGCCGCCTTCCGCACGCAGGAGCGACCGCAGCTCTTCTTCTTCCTGATGCTGATCGCCGAGACGGCGACGCTGGGCTCGTTCCTGGCTCAGGACCTGCTGCTCTTCGTCCTCTTCTTCGACTTCATGCTGGTCCCGTTCTACTTCCTCTTCGGCTCCTGGGGAAGCGACCGCGAGGGCGGGCCGACGGCGGCCGCGGCGACGCTGAAGATGATGATCTTCACCCTGATCGGCTCGCTGCTGATGCTGGTCGGGGCGATCGCCGCGGCGATCATCTCCGCCGACGGCGGCCACCTCACCTTCTCGATCGCGGCGATCCAGCAGCAGGGTCTCGACCTCGACAGCCAGCGCTGGATCTTCTGGTTCTTCGCCGCCGCCTTCCTGGTCAAGATGCCCGCCTTCCTCCTGCACGGCTGGATGCCCGACGCCTACCGGGCGGCGCCGTTGCCGGTCCTCGTCGTCTTCTCCGGGGTCCTCGCCAAGGTCGGCGCCTACGGCTTCCTGCGGGTGGTGCTGCCGCTCTTCCCCGACGCCACGATCGAGTTCCAGGAGGTGGTCCTGGTGATCGCCCTGGCCTCGATCCTCTACGGCTCGGTGATGGCCTTCACCCAGACCAACATGCGGCTGATCGCCGGTTACTCCTCGGTCGCCCAGCTCGGCTTCATCACCGCCGGGATCTTCGCCCTGCGGGCCGACGGAGCCGACGGAGCGATCCTGCAGATGGTCAACCACGGCCTCGTCGTCGCCCCGCTCTTCATCATCATCGCGATCCTGGTCGACCGCACCGGCACCGAGGACATCCGCAAGGTCGGCGGCATGGCGCTGCGGGCGCCGGTGCTGGCGGCACTGTTCCTGATCGTCGCCCTGGCCACCCTGGCGATGCCGGGATCGGCCAACTTCATCGGCGAGTTCTACATCCTCAACGGCCTCTTCCAGGCGAAGATCGTCTTCGCCTTCGTCGCGATCAGCGGTGTCGCGATGTCGGCCTACTACGCGCTGCGCCTCTACCAGCACGCGATGCACAACCGCGCTCCATCACAACAGAACAACGGGATCGCCTCGCGCGAGATCGGCTGGCGCGACGGCGTCGTCCTGACGCCGCTGGTCCTCTGCATCCTCGCCCTCGCCCTCTACCCGCAGCTGATCCTCCACCGCACCGCCCCGACCGTGCAGCAGACGGTCGCCGGCGTCACCAACGGCTCGGCGCCCGAAGCCCAACTGGCCTCGAACTCCCGGTCGATGGGCCGAAAACGGGACTATGCGTCCCGAAATCGGCCCATCGACATCCTCAGCGGTGGCTTGCCGGGGGAATCGCCGTGAACTTCCACGAACCGGCGATCGACTACGCCGGCATCTCGCCGATCATCGCCCTCACGGTTGGGCTCTGTGTCGTGCTCCTCTCCGCCGTCCTCAAGCCGCTGAAGCGGACCGCTCCGGCGCTGACGCTGCTGACGCTGGCCAGCACCGCCGGGCTGCTGATCTGGCAGTGGGGCGAGAGCAAGAGCCTGGTCACCGGCGCGCTTCGCCTCGACGACCTGGCGATCTCGATCTCGCTGATCGCGATCCTCACCGCCGGCTTCTGCGTCCTCATCTCGACCCGCGAGCGGGCGGTCGAGGAAGCCGGCAGCGGCGAGTACCACGCGCTCCTGATCGGCTCGGTGCTGGGGATGGTGCTGCTGGCCCAGGCGCAGAACCTGGTCACCTTCTTCGTCGCCCTCGAGACCCTCTCGATCCCGCTCTACATCCTCTGCGCCACCAATCTACGCCGCGAGGGCTCGCTCGAGTCGGGGCTGAAGTACCTGATCGTCGGCTCGCTCGGCTCGGCGACGCTGCTCTACGGGATGGCCTTCCTCTACGGCGGCACCGGCTCGACCGGGTTCGAGGGGATCGCCGCCGGGATCGTCCACAACGGGGTGCTGAGCGACCCGCTGATCCTGATCGGGATCGCGATGTGCGCGGTCGGGCTCGCCTTCAAGACCTCGATCGCCCCCTTCCACCAGTGGACGCCGGACGTCTACCAGGGGGCGCCGACGCCGATCACCTCGTTCATGGCAGTCGCGACCAAGGCCGCCGCCTTCGCCGTGTTCCTGCGCTTCTTCGACGTCGCCCTCGGTCCGCAGGTCGACGACTGGGCACCCGCCCTGGCGGTTCTGGCGGCGATCTCGATCGTCGTCGGCAACGTCGGCGCCCTCGGCCAGGACTCGCTGAAGCGAATGCTCGGCTACTCCGGCGTCGCCCAGGCCGGCTACATGCTCGGCGGCATCGTCGTCGCCTCCGAGGCCGGGGTCAGCTCGCTGGTCTTCTACCTCGCCGGCTACGCCTTCATGAACCTCGCGGCCTTCGCCGTGATCGTCGCCCGCGAGCGCGAAACGCCCTACGGCGACTCGATCCGCTCGGTCCAGGGCCTCGGCGCCGAGCGGCCGCTGCTGGCCTGGCCGCTGACGATCGCGATGCTGGCCCTGGCCGGGCTGCCGGCAACCGTCGGTTTCATCGGCAAGCTCTACCTGATCGAGGCCCTGGTCGAAGGCGACTACACCTGGCTCGCCGTCTTCATCGCGATCGGGACGATGATCTCGCTGGCCTACTACCTGCGGGTGGTGGCCGCGATGTGGATGCGCCCCGACGCCGCCAGCGCCGGCGCCACCCCGGCGATCGCCGGCGCCTCGCCCGAGGCCGACCCGGTCGACCCCGAAGCCGGCCGCCGCTGGTACCTGGTCGGCCCGGCCCTCCTGGCCGCCGCCGCGACCGTCTTCTTCGGCATCGTCCCGCAGCCCCTGGTCGAGTTCGCGGAACACGCGGGCGCCTCGCTCTTCAGCTAGACCCCGTCAGACTGCCCGCCATAGATGGGCGTCCTCCTCACCACCCTCGCGATCGTCGTCGCGGTCGCCGTCGGCGTCTGGTCGGAGAAGCGCTGGCCGCTGGGGGCCGCGAACGCCGCCCGCAAAGCGCTGCTGGTCCTGCTCTACGCGCTGCTGCCGCCGGTCATCTTCTTCAACCTCGCGCGGGCGGAAATCGACCTCTCGCACGCGGTCGGGATCGGCCTGGCGCTGGTCGCGGTCTCGCTGACGGGGGTCTTCACCTGGTGGATGGCGAGCCGGGTGCTGCGGCTGCCGCGCCACCAAGTCGGCGCCGTGATCGTCGCCGTGCTCAGCGTCAACACCGGCTACCTCGGCTACCCGCTGACGGTGGCGCTGCTGGGTCGGGGAGAGCTCTCGACCGCGGTGCTCTACGACGTCCTCGTCACCGGTCCCTCGCTGCTGCTCGGAGCGTTCGCGGTGGGGGCGGCGTTCGGAACCAAAGCCGGCGACACCCCGCGCGACCGGGTGCGGGCGTTCTTCACCCGCAACCCGCCGCTCTACGCAGCGATCGCCGGCCTGCTGGCCCCGAGCGCGCTGGCGCCGCAGCTCCTGGTCGACGCCTCTCAGGCGCTGATCGTGGCGATCCTGCCGATCGGCTTCTTCGCCGTCGGCGCCACCCTGGCGGAGGGAGCCGAGCACGGCGAGCTGCCGCTGCCGCCGCCGCTGACCAGGCCGGTGATGCTGACCCTGGTGGCGCGACTGGCGATCGTGCCGGCGCTGCTGATGCTGCTGGCGGCGCCGCTGATCGACCTTCCCCCCGCCTACCGGCTGATGTCGGCGATGCCGACCGGCCTCAACGCGATGGTCGTCTCCCACGCCTACGGTCTCGACAACCAGATCGTCGCCGAGGCGGTCACCTGGTCGACCGCGATCGTGATCGGCGCTGCCCTACTCTCGTTGGCGTTCTGATGCTCCAGCACGTCGGAATCGAGATCGCACCCACCGACGTTGACCGCGCCGTCGAGTTCTTCGAACTGCTCGGCTTCGAGCAGGTCGAGCGGCCGCCGGCGCTGGCCGCGGGCTTCACCTGGGTCGAGCGCGGCGGCACCCAGATCCACCTGATGCACGAGGAGCAGCCGACGGTGCCGGAGCGAGGCCACCTGGCCGTGGTCGTCCCCGACTTCGAGGCAACGCTCGCCCGCCTTCACGAGCGCGGCTTCGAGACCCGGACCGGCCGCGAGCACTGGGGCGCTCCACGCGCTCATGCCGTCGCCCCCGGTGGGCACCGCGTCGAGCTGATGGCGGCACCGCCTAACCGGCGGGCGTGATGCTGATCCCGTCGACGTAGCTGCGGCCGGGCGTCGCCGAGCATGAGTAGTCGCCACGAGGGCTCGCGTAGAGGAGGCCGATACAGGTGCCGATCGCGCGTTGGCCGTAGGCGTTGGGGTGGAGTGATTCGCGGCTGGAGCCCTGGACGAAGGCAAGCCGGCGGACCCACTCGGCACCCGCCGGCGACGGCCCCTCCGGGCCGACCCGGCGCGAGCGAATGTCGCAGACCTGGTGGCCGTCGAGGGCGTGGCGGATGTCGAGGAACTCAGACCCGGCCACAGCCGCGGCACGGCTCATGGCGGCGGCGATCGCGCCCACGCCGGCGCCGGCGGCCCAGTCGGCGTCCGCGTTCCAGACCGGGCAGCCTCCTTCATTGAGTCGGCTCCAGCCCCCCTCGGGATAGCGGATCCAGCGACCGGCTGGGAACGGCGACGCATAACCCATCGTCACCAGCCGGTAGTCCGAGCGCCGGTAGCCGGTGCCGGCCATCGTCGAGCGGATGCCGAGCAGGGCCTTGACCAGCCCCCGTTCCATCTTCGGGAGAGCCGCCTCGACGTCCGCCCGGGCGTCGCCACGGCAGAGGACCGGATCGTCCTCGGAGCTACGCGCCCAATCCAGCGCACACCCGGCCACCAGCTCACCGAAGCCGACGTCGTTGGCACCGACGGTGAGGACGATCATCCCCACCTCCTCGCGCCGGGCGATCGCCGCCAGCTGATCCACCTGCGGCGCCTCGCCGAAATGATGCCGCCCACCCGCCGAGGCGGGCCAGACATTCGCGACCCTCGCCCCCGAGCAGGCGAGGTCGACCTTCTCCGCGACCGCCGCCGGCGCGCTGAGGATCGGCGCCACGTCGGAGCGATGGCACCCGCTCGCCTCCGTCGCGCCGTAGACACGAGCAGGCTCGTACTCGCAGACCCAGCCTTCGCAGCCAAAGGCGGCCCGGTCGGTCCCGGACCTCGTCCCGAACGGTTCCGAGCCATTGCCCAACCAGCGCCCGCCCTCTCCCGAGGCGACGCTGTCACCGAGCGAGACAATCGCCGATGGTCGCGAGAAGGAACTCGCGGCCGCGACGGGAGCCGCCAAAGTTCCCGCCGCGATCACGGTGGCAACCACCGCCGCCCGAAGTGCTCCCCTCACGTTCTCCCCCAGCCGCCGTCAAATCTGCGTGATCGCCAGGCCGACAACCGTGACCATCACCGCCAGGAGCGCACCGATCAACCCGACCCCGACCTGCAGCATCGTTCGCTGCAGCGCGTCGAACGACTGCTGAAACCCATCGAGTCGGCCGCTCATCGCATCAAGTCGGTTGCTCATCGCATCAAGGCGGCCGCCCATCGCATCCAGCCTGCCGTTCACTTCGCGCAGATCGGCGTCGACCCGGTCGAAACCCCGATCCATCCGCCGACTCAGGTCGTCCAACCGCTCGTCCGTCCACGCTTCTCTCATCGCCTCCATGATGCCACCACCGTAGACAAAAAGTTGCGACGCGTTAACACCTGAATGTCACAACTTCGAGCCAATTTGCCGACCGAAGACAGGACGCGATGAGGGCGAAGGCCAGGGTCTGACCCTCCCACTACGATGCCCCGGTGCGCTATCCAGTCGAGCAGTTCACCGCGGAGGAGCGAGCGCTCCTCACCCCTCACTTCACCAACCTGGACAAGCCCGTGTTCGGCCTCGTGAACCTGCCGGAGACCGTCAAGGGAGCTCTTTTTGCCCGCTATTCGCGCTATTCGGGGACGGTGCGGCGCCTCTACCTGGAGGAGTTCGCTGCCGACGCTCCGGCCGGCGGGCGACCCTTCGACGACGAGGAGGGAACCCGGGCCGCGCAACTCTACGAGCGCATCTTCGTCGGCTACGGCGACGACTCGATCGCCCAGGTCGGCGGCGCCCACATCGCCTGCGAGTGGGTCTCCAATGTCCTCACCAAGGTGCTGCAGCGCGGTCGCCTCGCCGCCTACCTGGAGCAGTCGACCCGCTACATCCCCTACGACAAGCCGCTGCCCGACGGCGGTTACCGCTTCTACCGCAACGAGGAGCTCGGCCCGCAATTCGGCGCCGCGATGGACGAGATCTTCGGCATCTACTCGCGCTCGTTGACCGCGGTCGAGGCCTGGGCGGCCGAGCGCTGGCCGCGTGGCGACGGCGAACCGGAGGGCCCCTGGCAGCGCTCGATCCGGGCCAAGGCGCTGGACCTGCTGCGCGGGCTGCTGCCGGCGGCGACGCTGAGCCACGTCGGCATCTACGCCTCCGGCCAGGCCTACGAGCAGCTGATCCTGCGGCTGCTCGCCTCGCCGCTGCCGGAGGCACGCGAGTACGGCGGCATGATCCTGGCCGAGCTGCAGCGGGTGATGCCGAGCTTCGTCTCCCGGGTCGAGCGCCCCGACCGCGGCGGCGAGTGGATCTCCTACCTGCAGCAGCGCCGCGAGCAGACCGAGGGCTGGGTGGCGCGCCTCGGGCTCGACCGCCGCGGCAGCGGCGAGGACACTCCCTCGGTCGAGCTGACCCACGTCGACGGCACCGAAGAGGACCTGCTGGCGTCCTGCCTGTTCGAGGCGGCCGGGGCGCCGGAGACGGAGATCCTCGCCCGTATCGACGTCCTCGACCGGACCGAGCGGGCGCAGCTATTGGCTGCGGTGGTCGGCGAGCGCGCCAACCGCCGCCATCGTCCCGGCCGCGGCTTCGAGGCCCTGCGCTACCGCTTCGAGATCGTCTCCGACTACGGCGCCTTCCGCGACCTGCAGCGCCACCGGATGCTGACCTGCCAGTGGCAGCGGCTGGGGCCCGACCTCGGCGCTGGCGTCCCCGACGAGGTGGTCGAAGCCGGCGTCGGCGGCGAGTTCGAGCGGGCGCTCGAGGTCTCGCGCGATGAGTACGAGCGCCTGACCGCCGCCGGCCTCGCCCAGCAGGCGCCCTACGCGCTCAGCCTCGCCTACCGGATCCGCTACATGCTCGACCTCAACGCCCGCGAGGCGATGCACCTGATCGAGCTGCGCTCCGGCCGCGAGGGCCATCCCAGCTACCGCGCCGTCGCCCAGGCGATGCACGAGCGGATCGCCGCCATCCACCCCGGCGTCGCCAACACGATGAGCCACGTCGACACCTCCGCCGAGCCGCGCCTGGAGCGGATCATGAGCGAGATCCGCACCCACCGCAAGCGCGCCCACGCAGCCGAGCAGACCGAGGCGCCACCCGGGCTCAACCCCCTCGGCTAGGCCCTCCTAGTCGCGCTGCTTGCGCTTGCGGCGTTCGCCGTCGCCAGGACCGTCGTCGTCCGCATCCGAGGGATCGAAGGGCTCCGAGCCTTCGAGGCTTGCCGCCGCTTTCTCGCCTGGAGTGGGCCAGGGGATCGCTTCTCCCGCGGCCCAGGCAGGTGGCCTGCCGCCCGGCAGGCGGCCGAGCAGGAGCAGGCCGAAGTAGATGAACCAGAGCATCGTGAACTGGACCAGGAGGAGCAGGGCGGCGACACCGAGAGCCATCCCCAGCGAGCCCCAGAAGCGGGTCAGCAACCCGGTCCGCATCGCCCAGAGGCAGGAGTAGAGAAGGGCGAATGCGAGGCCGATGCGGCCGCCGAAGCCGAATCCGATCGCCGCCCCGTGGGTCGAGGATTCGCTGATCGCGTTGGTCGCTTCTTCGTCGGCGACCTTCGTCTTCGTGCAGCGTTCGAGCGCGGCCGGCGGCGAGGCGCCGTCATATTCTTCGCCGAACTCCTTCGCCCCCTTGTCCTTCTGTTCGGACTGACAGTCGGAGGCCGCCGCCTTGACGGTGATCCCGGGCTTGGCGTTGCCGGCGACGAAGGCGTCCGCCGCGTCGTTGGTGGCGACGGCGTTGAGCACCGCCGCGACCGAGAGGAAGAGCGGGGCAGCGATGACCAGGCCGATCAGCTGCGGGCGCATGCGGTCGGTCCGCGCCGCCGCCGCTTTGAAGAGGAAGTACAGCGGCGCCACCAGGAAGAGGAAGCCGCCCGCCTGAAGGATCGCGGCGAGGGTGACGGAGGAGCTGTGTTCGTAGGCGGACTGCAGCAGTTCGGCGTCGCCGTCGCCGCTGACGCCCCCGATCGCAAAGGCCGAGGCGATCACCAGGGCGATGCCGGCAAGCGTCGCCAGCCCCGCCGGCACGAACCAACGTCCCTCCCACTCCAGAATCTCAGCCTTGTTGCGCACGCGTCAGCCCCTCTCTCGGAAATCGAACTGGGGCAGCGCCCAGGAGGGCCGTACGCTACCGCGCATGCCCAACGCACAGCGCACCCCCGTCGTCCCGCTCGAGGCTGGTGCCGGCCCCGAGAACCCTCCCTGCCCCGCCTGCGGCGAGCCCCTCTTCGGTTGGCTCTCTCCCCAGGCCTGGCTGCATGGCCCGGTCAGCCGCTGCGAGAGCTGCGGCCTCGGCGTCGTCGGTACCGCCACCGAGCCCGAAGAGGCGCTGCGCGAGCTGGACCGGCTGGGTGGCGGGAGCGGCCCGCGAATTGCCAACCGCGCCAGCTACGCCGCCGCCCTCGGCAGTGCCGGCTGGGCCGGCCTGGAGCCGGGTGCCCACTATTTCTTCACGGTCGAGTCGGTACGGCGCCTCATCGCCCATCGCGATCAGGTCGTGAAGAAGAGCCGCTGGGCGCCGCTGGCCGGCCTCGGGTCGACCTGGCAGACCATGCTCAACAGCGTCACCTTCGGCCACAACGTCGCCCTGGCCGCCCTCGGCCGCGGCGAAGCCAGCCCCGCAAAGCACCGCTGGCAACGACGAATCGACGCCCTGATAAGCGTCGTGCTGGCGATCCCAGCGCTGCTGATCGCGATCCCGGTCGAGCTCGCCGGCGGCATCTTCCGCCGCGGCGCCGTCGTCTCGCTGCGCTTCGAGCTGCTCTAGCTGAGGCCTTCGCGGGCCTCTCGCACGAGGGTCACCGACTCCGGGAAGAGGACGCGGATCGCGTCGCGCACCTGCATCGCCTGCTCATCGGCACTGCCGGTGAGGTCGAGCTGGTTGATCGAGGCGACGGTCATCTCCACCGCCAGCTTGATCGCGTTGTCGGCCCAGGCGACGCGCTGGGATGACTGCATCTGCTCCGAGAGCTCCTCCATACGGGCGCGGAACTCGTCGGGGTCGCCGAAGAGGTTGAAGGGGCTGCCCTCCATGTCCCCATGTAAGCAGACACGAGGCACTACTGGCACGAAGTATTGGCTTTTTGTGCACCACTTGTGCGTAGCGGCGCCCTAGCGTCGAGTCGATGCGGCACGGGGAAGACCGGGAGCGGGGATCGGCGAGCGTCGAGCAGGCGGGCCTGGCGGCACTCGTGGCCCTACTGCTGCTGGCCGCGATCGCCGCTGTCGCCGGCGGCGGCGAAGTCGACGCGGGCAGGCGCCTGGCCGGCACGATCGGCAAGCGACTCGCCTGCGGCCCGCGCCTGCCCGACTCCTGCACCCACCACCCTCTGGTCCCCGCCTACGGCTGGCCGCTGGCGCGCGTGACCAGGGCGCTCGCGCCGGCGCCGGTGGCACTGCCAGGCCCCTCCGGTCTGCCGCTAGCCCCGGTCGACTTCCGCCACTGCCGCCGCGAGAGCTGCGCCGTCGCCGCCGGACCCCACCTCACCGCCTCGCGCCGCCGCACCACTGCCTTCACCGAGGTCGTCGACCGCCGCGCCGCGCTCGGCTGGGTCGAACTCGTCTACTGGCTCTACCGCCCGAGCCTCGGCTGGGAACGCCTGGTCAGGCGCGCCGATCAGGCCCAGGTGGACGCCGCCGCCGATGTCGAAGTCCTACTCAGCGACGATCCCGCCCTCGTCCCCCTGGAGACCCTCCCCGGCCGCAACCACTACGAGTTCCCAGCCGGCGAACGCCCACCCTGGCAATGGCACGTCGCGGGCCGCTACCCAGGTTGGTCGAGTTGAACGAGTAGTTTCCTTTCAGTACTCGTGTCGTCTCCAACACGTAGCCTGCCGGGCATTCGACCTTTCGAGCAGGATGGGGGAGCAAACGCAACATGTCACCGCGCACCAACTCAATCGCCATTGGGGTACTTGCCGTCGCCTTTGCAGCGCTGGCGGTCTTCACGCTGGTCGAGACGAGCGACACGAACTCCAAGATCGACGACCTCGAAAGTTCGATGGCATCCCTCGAACAAACCACGGGTGGTAAGGACGCCGAAGAAATCAAGGATCTCTCGGTCCGGGTCAAGAAACTGGAGGCGTGCATCCCCGAGGTCGAGAATCAGATCAATGGCCTCAGCATCGAAACCGAATACGGCTTCATCGAAAACAACTCGCAAGTCTCGGCCTACTGCTCATCGGTGGTCTACCCGCAGAGCAGCGCCCAGGGCGACTGAAGAGGGCCGGTCAAGCTGAGCTCGGACCCGCCGCCGCCTTCTCCTGGTCTGCCTCGTCCTGCGCCTGGCGGATGAGTCCCCGCCAATCCGTGGTACGGAAGACGAGCAGGATCGCGGCGAAGCCGAGCACGACCGACCAGGCCGCCATCGCGATCTGGGTGCCGACCGAGAAGGAGAGGACGGCGGTGCGAGAGGGGCCGGTCAGGGTCGCGACCAGCAGCGCCTGCTGGGCGCCGGCGCCGCCGGGCGTGAAGGGGACGATGTTGGCGATCGCCTGCACGCTCATCACCAGCATCACGTTGCCGACCGAGCCACCGAGGCCAAAAGCGTCGAGGAAGAACCAGAAGGCGGCGAAGCGAAAGGCCCAGCCGAGCCCCTGCCAGGCGGCGACCTCGCGCAGGTAGCGCCGCGGCTCGGCGAGGATGATCACGCCCTGGCGGACGCGGTCCCAGAACCGGCGCACCCGGTGGGCGAGGAAGTAGACCCCCAGCAGCAGCGCCAGCAGCAGGCCGAGGACCGTGAACAGGAGCGCTTTCGGGTGGTCGGCCCAGAAGGAGATCTCGAAGGCCGGCAGGTCGGGGATCTGCGGCAGCGGCGGCAACAGGCCCTGGCTGATCGCGTAGAAGAGGACGAGGATGCCGATGCTGGTGTCGAACACGGTCTGGACCAGGAAGGAGGAGGTCACGGCCGGGTAGGAGGAGTCGGGGATCTGGCGCTTGACCAGGAAGACCTTGGTCACATCTCCGGCGTGGGCGGGGACGACAGCGTTGATCCCGGCACCGGCGAGGTAGGCGGCGGCAAGCGGCACATAGGGGATGCGCTGCCGCGGATAGGCGGCTCGCAGCACGTTGCGCCAGGCCCAGGCACGCGCCAGCTGCATCGCCAACAGGCAGAGCAGGGCGGCGGCGAACTGGGTCCAGTGAATTTCCGAGAGGTGGCGGAAGAATTCCGCGGCGCTGTTGAAGAAGAAGTTGAAACTCGATCCAAGATCGGCGGGCGCCATCGCAGCTAGACTAGCCCGCTCGTGCTGGACACCGACACGCACTCCTTGCCCCGCCAAGCCACCCCACATCCGACCGACGAGGCGATGTGTGCGCGCGCGCGCGAGCGTTACACAGCCGACCGCAAGAGCCGCTTCCGGCGCCGCCGCAAACGGCACGCGCAGATGCCGAACCTGATCATCGTCGGCGGCCTCAAGTGCGGCACGACCAGCATCCACCACTACCTCGGCCTGCATCCGGAAATCCAGATGTCGAAGCCGAAGGAGCTCAACTTCTTCGTCGAGGAGATGAACTGGGACCTCGGCCTCGACTGGTACGCCAGCCGCTTCGACGACCGCTTCAAGGTCCGCGGCGAGTCATCGCCGCATTACACGAACCTGCCCCGCTTCCACGGCGTCGCCGAGCGCATTCACGAGCATTGCCCGGATGCCCGTCTGCTCTACATGGTCCGCGACCCGATCAAGCGGATCCTCTCGCACTGGGTCCACGCCACCGGCGCCGGCTACGAGACCCGGGAGATGATCCCGACCCTCTCCCTCCCCGGCACCCAGTACATCAACCGCTCCAAGTACTGGATGCAGCTGCAGCCCTACCTCGAGCTCTTCGACCGCGAGCAGATCGAGATCATCACCCAGGAGGAGCTGCAGAGCGAACGCGAGGCGACGATGCGCAAGGCCTTCGGCTTCGCCGGCGTCGACGAGAACTTCGTCTCCGAGCAGTTCGACCGCGAGTGGGAGAAGTCGGGCGCCAAGGAGGGCGACAAATACCAGTTCATGGAGAAGCTGATCAAGCTGCCGGGCTTCCGCTCCTTCGATCGCAACTTCGACCGCCTGCCGGAGTCGATGCGCTGGATCGTCGAGAAGGTGGTCCACGATCCCGAGAAGCCACCGGCGCCGAAGCCGGTGCTGCCGGATGGCCTGCTGGAGACGATCCGCGGCCACTTCGGCGAGGACGTCGCCGAGTTGCAGAAGTTCGCCGGCCGCGAGTTCGCCGGCTGGCACGACTACTCCTGAGCCTCCGTTTGTCCTTTGTAACCCTGTGGGTTACAAAAGGCATAGACGTCTAGGCTCACTCGGGTGCGGCGCCTACTTCCCGATCCCGGCCCGACCACGGTCGACGAGCAGCTCGAGGGCTACCGGCCCTGGGAGAGCCCGCACCAGGACCGTCCCTTTGTCGCGATGAACTTCGCCGCCACGGTCGACGGCCGGGCGACGATCGGCGGCGTCTCCGGGCCGATTGGGTCCAGCGCCGACACGGCGATGCTGGCCGGGCTGCGAACCCGCTTCGACGCGGTGATGATCGGCGCCGGGACGATGCGGGCCGAGCGTTACGGCAAGATCTCCAAACCGCTGGTCGTCGTCGAGAGCACGGGCGCCGGCCCTGTCGACCTGGTCGAGCTGCTCCGCTCCCTCCGCCAGGAGCGCGGGATCAGGGCCCTGCTCTGCGAGGGCGGCCCGACTCTCCACGGCGCGCTTCATGCCCATGGCCTGGTCGACGAGCTCTTCCTCACGATCGCGCCGAAGCTGGCAGGCGGCGACGCACCGCGGATCCTCGAGGGTGGGCTGCCCGCGGTCGCCGAGCTCGAGCTGGCCTGGCTGCTGGAGGAGGACAGTGAGCTGTTCGCCCGCTACCAGCGCCGCTCCTGAGCTAGCGTTGCGGGCGGCAGGTTCCCACCAGGAGAGGACACGATGGACTTCAACCCCAGCCCCGAGGTCGCCGCGCTGCGCGAGCGTGTCCTCGACTTCATGGACGCCGAGGTGTACCCGGTCGAGCGGGAGATCATGGAGGCACTCGACGACGAGGTCGGCCCCGGCGTTCCCTATCCCCAGATCCTGGTCGAGATCCGCGAGAAGGCGAAGACCGCGGGCCTCTGGAACCTCTTCATGCCCGACGAGCGCTTCGGACCCGGGCTGACGAACTGGGAGTACGGACTGCTGTGCGAGGAGATGGGACGCAGCCCGATGGCCGCAGCGATGGCCTTCAACTGCGCCGCACCGGACACCGGGAACATGGAGATCCTCGCCGAGCACGGGACGCCGGAGCAGCGCGAACGCTGGCTGGAGCCGCTGTTGGAGGGCCGGATCCGCTCCTGCTTCTCGATGACCGAGCCCGAGGTCTCCGGCTCGGACCCGACCCTGCTGCAGGCCAAGGCCACGCTCGACGGCGACGAGTGGGTCGTCGAGGGCCACAAGTGGTTCACCTCCGGCGCGGTCGGCGCCGATCTGGCGATCGCGATGGTCGTCACCGACCCCGACGCCCCACCCTACGCCCGCGCCTCGATGATCTGCGTGCCGACCGACACCCCCGGCTTCAACCTGGTGCGGCCGATCCCGGTGATGGGCCACGACAAGGGTCCCGGCCACTGCGAGATCCGCTACGAAGGCTGCCGGGTGCCGAAGGACAGCCTGCTCGGCGAGCGCGGTGCCGGCTTCGCGATCGCCCAGGACCGCCTCGGCCCCGGCCGCATCCACCACTGCATGCGCGCGATCGGGACCGCCGAGCGTGCCCACGAGATGATGTGCCGCCGCGCCAACGAGCGCGTCGCCTTCGGCGGCCCGCTGGCCGACAAGCAGTTCGTCCAGGAGTCGATCGCCGCCTCGCGGATGGAGATCGACCAGGCTCGTCTACTCACCCTCTACGCCGCCTGGAAGATGGACACCGAGGGCAAGCGCGCCGCCCGCCAGTCGATCTCGGCGATCAAGATCGTCGCCGCCAACATGGTCATGGACGTGCTCGACCGCGCGATCCAGATCCACGGCTCCCTCGGCATGACCGACGACACCCCCCTCGCCGCCCTCTGGCGCTTCTCCCGCATGCTGCGCCTGGCGGACGGCCCCGACGAGGTCCACAAGATGGTCCTCGCCCGCCGCGAGCTCAACCGCTGGGCCAAGCGCGACGAAGCCGCCGCGACCGGCACGCTGGAGACGAAGCACGCACCGCGCATGGTTTAGGCCTACTAAAAGTCTCAGGCAGATTATCGGATCTGATAATCTGCCTGCATGACTGGCACCGCTGAGGAGAGCGTAGGAGATCGGGATCCGCGGTTCGTCGCCCTGTTGGAGTCCGCCGCCCATCTTCAGCGGCTGGTTCCCGGAGCCGTGCTCGTTGGCGGCACGGCGGCAATCCTCTACGCGGACCATCGCGAATCGCGCGACCACGATCACGTCGTCGCCGACTTGGCCGACCGCTTCGAGATGGTCCTGGAAGCGGTGGAGCAGGACGAGGGTTGGGCCACCAACCGGATCACGCCCGGAAAGGTGATCCTCGGCAACCTCGACGGGATCGAAGCCGGGGTCCGGCAGATGATCCGCACGGTCCCGCTGGAGGTCGCCACGGTCGCCCTCCCCTCTGGCGCCGAGGTGACGGTGCCAACGGTCGAGGAGACGTTGCGCATCAAGGCGTTCCTAGTGGTGCGCCGCAACCAGACCCGTGACTACTTGGACCTTGCCGCTCTAGCCGAGTACCTCGGTGTCGATCCAGCGGCCGAGGTCCTGGCGCAGATCGACGGCTACTACGCCGACCAGAACGAGTCGGGCGACGGAGTGGCATCGCAGCTGATCCGCCAGCTTTCCGACCCGCGCCCCGCCGACAGCTCGGTGATCGACGATCTCTCCTCCTACCGGCGACTGCATCGGCGCTGGAGCGACTGGAGTGCGGTGACCACCGTTCTAGGGGAGGTCGCCGCCCGGATGGTGGGCCCGTGACCGCGCTGACCTTTCGCAACGTCGACGCCTCCCCCGATGACCCCGTCTCGGGATGGCCCCATGAGGGGATCCAGGCAGCGCTCGAGCGTGGCGGGCTCGAGCACTGGCGCCGACTGGCGGAAGCAATCCAGGCCGATCCCTGGGGCCCGATCGCCCGTCGGGTCGAGCGGGTGCTCACCTACAGCCGCCCGTACGGCATTGCCCTGGCGATGGAGCGGGTGATCGCACGCTCCCGGGATGCCGCCGAGGCCTCGGAGCGCGAGGCGGTCGCAGCCGAAGTCGATGCACTCGTACGAGCATCGGGCCTCTCCCGGGCCGAATTCGCCTCCCGCATCGGAACCTCTCCCTCCCGCCTGTCCACCTACGTCACCGGCAAGGTCACCCCCTCGGCGGCGCTGCTGGTGCGGATGCGTCGGCCGCTGACGTGATTCCCCGAGCAGCACGACGTCGAACTCGCGGAACGCTGCTCGAGCTGACGCCCGAAGAGCGCTTGCGAGCCCTGCGGCGCCACGCCCATCTGCGTCAACTCGCGGAGGGAGAGCGATGACCGAGCTCGATCAGAGAGGCGGGGCCGGCGCTGAAGACGAAGCACCCGCCGCGCATGATCTGAAGGCAAAGAAAAGGCCGGGCATCTCTGCCCGGCCTTTGAAACCAGATGATCGTGGCGCTCAGCCCGTGACCACAACCTGGCCATAGAAGGCACAGGCCGCCGTACTCGCGAAGGAGTTCGGGTCGTCGTAGCCGATATTCCCGCTGACCACGGTGCCGCCCGAGGTCGCTGCCGAGAAGGAGGTCTCGCCGCGGACATTCCCTTCGTTCAGCGAGATCTCGTTGTTCTCAGCTCCCTGATTTCCGTCGAAGAAGGCACCGGTGGGTTCGCCGTTGCCCTGTGACCTGAGGTCGGAATCGTTGTTCGGCGGGTCAAGAACCAGGTTTTTCACGTCACTGCCCGTACAGTCGCCCCTGATCGTGAAGCCAGCAACATTGGCGATGACCGCGTTCGTCGTACCATCCGGAATCGTGGCGAAGACCTTGGCGATGCTCTGGCCGTTGATGTTTTTGGCGTTCACAGCGTTAATTGCGTTGGTCGCATTGGTCGCATTCGTGGCGCTGGGAACAGTTCCTAGACCCGCCGTGTCGATTTTTGCCGCAGTGATGGCTTTGTCGGCGACTTTGCCAGTCGTGATCGAGTTGTTCTTGATCTTGCTGGTGGTAACGGCTTCTTTCTTGATCTTGCCGGTGAGAACCGAGTTGGACTTAAGTTCGTTGGCGCCGATCTTGGTCGCGGCGAAAGCGGTGGCGCCGCCGAGAACGAAGAAAACGGCGATCGACGACATCACGTTCGCGTACGTGAGTCGCTGGCGAATCTGCTTCACAGAGGTTCTCCTTGATTGGAGGGATTGGACAAAGGACTGGGGCAAAGTAGGAAGAATGTACCTACTCAATTTTGAGCGGGGAGCCTTTCAGCCCATCGGAGCCCTGTCAAGCCAGAGGGACGAACGCACCAGCAAGGCGGCCTCCATCGCCATGCTTGTCAGCTGGCGGTACGGCGGCGACAAAAAGAGGGCCGGGCGTTGCGCCCGGCCCTCTTAGGATGAGACTTGCCTCTCTAAGAGCTAAACGCCCAGACAGGCGACCTGCACCGTCAGTTTGCGGGTCGCGTTGGTGCCGTTGTAGCCGCGGACGAAGCCGCCAATGAAGGCGAACGAGTCCTGGATCGTCAGCAATTTGTTCTGGGCATCCCAGAGATAGCCGATGCTCAGAAGCTTCTCGCCGCTGTTGCACCCGGCGCTGGCGAGGCCAAGGCTTTCCGGTCCGATTTCGGTGGCACTCGTGCGGTAGTTGATGTCTCCGAACTGAGCTGCCTGAACTGCGTTGCTGCCGATTTTCGAAGCCGTGACCGAACCGTCAGCGAGCTTGCCGTTGGTGACCGCGGCGCCGGCGAGCTTGTTGGCGTTGACAGCACTGTCGACGAGCTTGGCCGTGCTGACCGCGTTATCGGCGAGCTTGCCGCCGTTCACGGCATTGTCAGCGAGCTTGCCGGTGGTGATCGCTTTTTCAGCGAGCTTGCCGGTGGTGATGGAAGCATCGACGATCTTGCTGGTGACAACCGAGCCATCCGCAAGCTTGGCGGTGATTACCGCGCCGTTGGCGAGCTTGCCCGACGTGATCGCGCCGTTCTTTACTTTGGGCCCGGTCACGGCGTTTTTCTTCAGCTGGGCGGCTCCAACGGTGTTTTTGCCGAGCTGAGTGGCGGCGAACGCCGAGGCGGTGCCGAGCATGAGGAATACGGCGATCGTCGACATCACGTTCGCGTACGTGAGTCGTTGGCGGATCTGCTTCACGGAGGTCTCTCCTTGGAGTTGGGAACGAGATTTGACTGGCGGCCTAACTGGCATGGGCGGCCGGTTACTCAGTTCTACGCTTCGACTCCCGACCCTGCCAGGGCGCCCCGATGCTGTCAACCGCGCTCAGCGGGTATTAGCCCCGCCGCTCGGCCTCGTCGGCGGCCTCGGCCAGCCGCTCTACCAGCACCGCGAAGGCCTTGATCCCGTCATCGACCTTGCCGTAGCCGCCGGCGGCGTAGCGGGCGTAGACGCCCTCGAGGATGATCGCCAGCTTCCAGTAGCCGAGGGCGACGAAGAAGTCGAGGTCGGAGAGGTCGCGGCCGGAGCGCTCGGCGTAGCGGGCGGCCAGCGCTTCGCGAGTGGGGAAGCCAGGGGCGAGGTTGGCGGGCTGGCCGAGGGCCACCTCCGCCTGCTCCTGATCGGGCCAGTAGGCCATCAGCAGGCCGACGTCCGCCATCGGGTCGCCGAGGGTGCAGAGCTCCCAGTCGACGACGGCGGCGACCTCGCCGCTCGAAGTGAGGATCATGTTGTCGAGGCGATAGTCGCCGTGGACGATAGTCGCCGGTCCCTGCTTGGGGATGCGGGCGGAGAGGCGCTCGTGGACGGAGTCGATCAGCGGCAGCTCGCGGGTCTTCGACTTCTCCCACTGGCCCTGCCAGCGACGCAGCTGGCGGGCGACGTAGTCCTCCTTGCGGCCAAGGTCGCCGAGCCCGACCGCGTCGGGGTCGACCGCGTGGATCGTCGCCAGGGTGTCGGCGACGCGGTTGCCGATCGCCACGCGATCGCCACGCTCGGGAAAGATCTCGGCCTCGGCCAGGCCGCGCAGGATCGGCCCCTCGACGAACTCCATCACGTAGAAGGGGGCGTCGCCGCTGACGCTCTCGTCCTCACAGAGGCCGACCACCGGCGCCACCGGGACGTCGGTCGTCCCAAGCGCGGAGACAACCTTGTGCTCGCGGGCCATGTCGTGGGCGGACCCGAGACGCTTACCGAGCGGCGGCCGCCGCAGCGCCCAGCTATTGCCGCCGGCATCGACGACGCGGAAGGTGAGGTTGGAATGACCGCCGGCGATCCGCTCGAAGGAGAGCGGCGGGCTGGCGCTGGGCACGTTGAGCGCGAACCAAGCTTCAACGCCAGCGACATCGATGCCGTCGGGCGCCTTGACGGCGCCCTCGCCGCTGCCTGTAGCCTCGTCGCCCATAGCCGCGCAAGCATATTCCCGAGGAGGCCGCCGCCTCAGCCCGTCGCTTGCCAACCGGCTGAGGATTGGCTTCGCGATCGGTTTTGCCGTGCTGACGGCGATGGCCGTGATCGGCGTCGGCCGCTTCATCCAGCAGCGCCAGGACTTCGAGGACGCGATCGCCCGCTCCTACCAGGTGGAGATGGGCGCGAGGGTGAAAGTGGCGGAAGGAACCGGGGGCAAGGCCGCCCGCGCCACGGTGGCCGCCCAGGTCGACCGCCGCTCGCAGCTGCAGGATCAGATCTCCTCCGACACCCGGGACACCGCGATCCTCGTCGCCGCCGGGTTGATTGCCGGCCTGACCGGCGCGCTGCTGCTGTTCAGCGGCCTGATCGCCTCGATGCGACGGCCGCTGGAGGAGCTGGTGGACGCGGCCGGCCGCCTCGCCGCCGGCGATCGCAGCGCCCGGGTCGAGGTCGGCGGACTCTCGGAGACGGCGACCCTGGGTGCCGCCTTCAACGAGATGGCCGGCGAGCTCGAGCTCGAGGCAAGCCAGCGCGACCAGCTCGATCGCCTCAAAGACGAGTTCGTCCTCACCGCCTCGCACGAGCTGCGCAGCCCCCTCACCTCGGTCCAGGGGTTCGCCGAGCTGCTGATGCTGGAGCGCGACTCGCTGACCCCGAAGCAGGTCGACACGGTCGAGATCATTCTCGACAACTGCCGCCACCTGGTCCACCTCCTCAACGACCTGCTCGACCTCGCCCGCAGCGACGCCGGCCGCCTCGCCATCACCCCGAAGCCGACCGCGGTGGCGCCGCTGATCGACGATGCGGTGCGGACGATGCGCGGCCAAACCGACGGCGCCCACCAGCTTCTCAACCAACAGATCGACTCCGGGTTGCCGTGGATCGAAGTCGAGGCGGACCGAATTCGCCAAATACTGGTGAATTTACTTACCAATGCGCATGAGTACTCGCCCGAGGGGGCGTCTATCGAGGTCACGGCCCGGGTAGTGGGCGTCGATGTGGAGATTGCGGTGACCGACAACGGACCGGGGATTCCCGAGAGCCAGCTGGAACACATCTTCGAGCGCTTCGTGCGCGGCGACGCGGGCCTGACCCAGCGCGTCGGCGGCACCGGCCTCGGCCTGGCGATCTCGAAATCGCTGGTCGAGCTGCACGGCGGCACGCTCGCGGTGGAGTCGACGGTCGGCGTCGGCTCGACCTTCAGCTTCCGCCTGCCGATCGTGAGCAAACTAGCGGGCGATGGGCCAAGCCGGGCGATCGCCGAGGCCAGCTGATGACCCGGGTCCTGATCGCCGACGACTCGGAGACGATCCTGCTGCTGATGCGGACGCGGCTGGAGCTGGCCGGCTACGAGGTCGAGACCGCGGCCGACGGCCAGGAGGTGACCGAGCGGCTGCACGAGGGCGACTCCGACAAACTTCCCGACCTGCTGCTGCTCGACGCGATGATGCCACGCAAGTCCGGCATCGACGCCCTGCGGGAGCTGCGCGCCGCCGGCGTCGACACCCCGGCGCTGATCATCAGCGCCCACCAGGACGCGACCGACGCCAACGCTCCCACCGACCTCGAGGTCAGCGGCTACCTGACCAAGCCGATCGACTTCGACCGCCTGCTCGACAGCATCGCCGAGCTGACCCGATAACGCATCAGCTCTTGGCGATCTCCAGCCGGATCTCCTTGCCCTTGAGCTTGGTGCCGTCGAGGAACTCGACGGCACGCTCGGCCTGATCCGGGGCGACCTCGACGAAGGAGAAGCGGTGCAGGACGCGGATCTCGTGGATCGCCTCCTCGGGCAGGACGGCGCCCTCGCGCAGAGCCCAGCGCAGGTCCTCTTCCTCGATGCCGCTGCGCTCGCCGCGGTTGACGAAGAGCTTGACGGTGTCGCGCTCGGGCTCATCGCCGTTGTCGGGCGCTGGCGCCTCGACCTGCTCGGGCTCCGGCGGCGCGGCCTCTGACTGCTCCATCTCTACCTCGACAGCCTCCTCGACCTCCGGCGGCGCGCCGTTCCCGCTCGGCCCGACCCGCTCGCTGCGTTCGCCGCGCTCGCTCGGCCGGCTGTGCTCGGAGCGCTCCGGGCGCTCACGGCGCCGCGGCCGCGGCGCGTGCTCGAGCCGCTCCTCCGGGGTCTCCCACTCGCCGATCGTCGTCTTCACGTCGTTCTCGATGCGGGTGATCTCCTCACGCTGGGCGGGGGTGACGAAGGTGATCGCGCGGCCGGTCCGCCCGACCCGGCCGGTCCGGCCGATGCGGTGGACGTAGGTCTCCGAGGAGTTCGGCACGTCGTAGTTGATGACGTGGGTGACGTGCTCGATATCGAGGCCGCGGGCGGCGATGTCGGTGGCGACCAGCAGCTTCACGCGGTGGCTCTTGAAGGCGATCATCACCCCGTCGCGGACGCCCTGGCTGAGGTCGCCGTGCAGCGCCTTCACGTCGAGGCCCTTGTCCTTCAGCGTCTTCTCCAGCTTCGAGGCGCCGATCTTGGTGCGGGTGAAGATGATCGCCTGCTCGGGCTCTTCGGTCTTCAGCAGCTCGACCAAGCGCGCCGCCTTGTCTTTGGCCGGAACCTCGACGTAGGCCTGGGCGATCGCGTCGACGGTCAGCGTCTTCGGCGTGATTTTGATCGTCACCGGGTCGTACATGTAGCCCTCGGCGAGCTTCTGGATCGGCGGCGGCATCGTCGCCGAGAAGAGCGCCGTCTGGCGCCCGCTCGGGCACATCCGCAGGATTTTCTCGACGTCCTCGATGAAGCCGAGGTCGAGCATCTCGTCGGCCTCGTCGAGGACGACGTAGCGGGCGGCAGTCAGGACCAGCGAGCGCCGGGCCATCAGGTCCTTCATGCGGCCGACGGTGGCGACGACGACATGGGCGCCGGAACGCAGCTGCGACTGCTGGGAGCGGATCGGGGCGCCGCCGAAGACGGCGACGATCTCGATCTCGAGGTGCTCGGCGTAGGTGCGCAGCGCCTGCGTCACCTGGATGCAGAGCTCGCGGGTCGGGGTGAGGACGATCGCCTGCACCTCGTTGTTCTCGGGATCGAGGTACTGCAATAGGGGCAGGCCGAAGGCGGCGGTCTTGCCGGTCCCGGTCTGAGCCTGGCCGATCACGTCGTGGCCGCCGAGCAGCTCCGGGATCGCCTGCTCCTGGATCGGAGTCGGATCCTGGAAGCCGAGCTCATCCAGCGCTTGCTGGATCGGCGGCGAGAGGCCGAGGTCGTGGAAGGGAGTGCTCATCTATTTAGAGGGGTCGAGGAGGAGCTTGCCGCTGCTGCGGCGGGCGATCAGGTCTTCGTGTGCCCGCGCTGCCTCGGACAGAGGGTAGACGTCACCGACCGTCGCGCGGAGCTTGCCTGCCGCGACCGCGCCCACCAGCTCGCCGATCATCGGCAGCGCGAGGTCGCGCCGGGCCAGCAGGTGGATCAGCCAAAAGCCGATCACGGACTTGGATCCGCGCAGCAGGGCGGCGGTGGAGACGTCGCGCTGCTCGCGCGAGGCGATGCCGAAGACGACCATCCGCCCCAGCGGCGCCAGCACGCTCATCTCGGCGTCGAAGGCGTCGCCGCCGCTCATGTGGAGGACGGCGTCGACGCGCTCGCCGCCGTTGGCCTCGCGGATCGCGTCAGCCAGGTTCTCGGCGCGGGAGTCGACGGTGACGTCGGCGCCGAGCTGTTCACAGAGGCCGCGTTTCTCCTCGCTGGAGGCGAGCGCGATCACCTTCGCCCCGGCCTGCTTGGCGATCTGCACCGCCAGCGTGCCGGTGCCGCCGGCGGCGGCCTCGATCACCAGCGCCTCGCCCGGCTCGATCCGGGCGCAGCGTTTGACCAGCGCCAGCGCGGTCAGTCCTTGCAGCAGCATCGCCGCCGCCTGGTCGTCGTCGACCTCGTCGGGAAGCGGGACCAGCAGCGACTCCGGCACGACCGCCTTCTCGGCGTAGCCGCCGCTGCCGAGCAGGGCCGCGACGCGGCGGCCGTCGGCGGTGCGGCCGGCGATCTCGGCGCCCGGAACGAGCGGCAGCGACTGCTCCGCCAGGTAGTCGTTGCGGGTGGCGTGAGTGTCGGCGAAATTGATGCCAGCCCGGGCAACCTCGACCACGACCTCACCCTCACCCGGCACCGGATCCGGAAGCTCGACCAACTCGAGCTTCTCCGGACCCCCGAACTCCTGAATCTGGATTGCTTTCACGGCGGCGAACCATAGTCGGCGCCGAGATACAGGGACGGGTATGCCTCGTCGGCGCCTCCCCGCTGTTGCGCCGACGAGGCATACCCGTCCCTGTATACGCTGCGCTGCTCCATGGCACTCACCGTCGTCGGATCAATCGCCTTTGACGCAGTCAAGACCCCGTTCGGGGAGCGCGAGCGCATGCTCGGCGGCGCCGCCGTCCACTTCTCCCTCGCCGCCAGCTTCTTCACCCAAGTGCGACCGGTCGGCCCGGTCGGCGACGACTTCGGTTCCGAGCAGTTCGGGGTGCTGGAGCAGCGCGGCATCCTCACCGACGGCATCGAGCGGGTCGCCGGCGGCCAGTCCTTCTTCTGGCGCGGCCGCTACGAGTACGACCTCAACGTCGCCCACACCGAGGACACCCAGCTCGGGGTCTTCGCCGAGTTCGAGCCGAAGCTCTCGGAGAGCGCGAAGGCGGCCGACACCCTCTTCCTCGCCAACATCCAGCCCGACCTGCAGCGCCAGGTCCGCGCCCAGTGCGACGCCAGCTTCAGCGGCCTCGACTCGATGAACCTCTGGATCGAGACCGCCAAGGACTCGCTGCAGGCGGCGATCGCCGAGGTCGACTGCCTCGTCGTCAACGATGCCGAGATCCGCCAGCTGACCGGCGAGTCGAACCTGTCCCGCGCCGCTCGCGCGGTGATGGAGCTGGGACCGCGGGCGGTGATCGCCAAGCAGGGCGAGTACGGCGCCGCGCTCTTCACCGAGAACGGCTTCTTCGCCCTGCCCGGCTTCCCGCTGGAGGAGGTGCGCGACCCGACCGGCGCCGGCGACAGCTTCGCCGGCGGCTTCTTCGGCTACCTCGACGGCCAGGACGGCGATCTCGACGAGGCACAGCTGCGACGGGCGATGGGCTACGGCACCGTGCTCGCCTCCTTCAACGTCGAGGAGTTCGGGACCGAGCGCGTCTCCCGGCTCAGCCGCGAGGAGATCGACGAGCGCTTCGAGGCGCTGCGGCGGATGACTCAGTTCGACGCCGCCCCCGCGGCGTAGCTCCCCTCAACTCCACAGCCTCTTAACGGCCGGCGACGGCGAAGTGGCAGAATGATCGCCGCATGGCCACCGACTCGCTGACCGTCACCGACAACCGCACCGGCAAGACCTACGAGCTGCCGATCGAGGACGGGACCGTGCGCGGTCTCGACCTGCGGCAGATCAAGGTCGCCGAGGACGACTTCGGGTTGATGTCCTATGACCCGGCCTTCAACAACACCGCCTCCTGCCGCTCCTCGGTCACCTACATCGACGGCGCCGCCGGCATCCTCGAACACCGCGGCTACTCGATCGAGCAGCTCTGCGAGCGCTCCACCTTCCTCGAGACCGCCTACCTGCTGATCTTCGGCGAGCTGCCCACCGCCCCCCAGCTCGACCGCTGGGTCTTCGACATCACCCACCACACCTACGTGCACGAGGACCTGAAGCAGTTCTTCCAGGGCTTCCGCTACGACGCCCACCCGATGGGGATGCTGCTGGCCGGCGTCGGCGCGCTCTCGACCTTCTACCCGGACGCGAAGAAGATCGACGACCCGGAAGAGCGCTACATGGCCGCCGTCCGCCTGATCGCCAAGGTGCCGACCCTGGCCGCCTTCTCCTACCGGCACAACATGGGCCTGCCCTACGTCTACCCGGACAACGAGCTCAACTTCGCCGAGAACTTCCTCTCGATGATGTTCAAGAAGACCGAAGACCGGCACATCCCGAAGCAGATCCTCTCGAAAGTGCTCGACATCCTCTTCATCCTCCACGCCGATCACGAACAGAACTGCTCGACCAACGCCGTGCGCGGCGTCGGCTCCTCCGGCGTCGACCCCTACTCGGCGGTCGCGGCGGGGGTTGCGGCTCTCTACGGGCCACTGCACGGCGGCGCCAACGAGGCGGTGCTGCGGATGCTGCGGCGGATCGAGTCGCCGGAGAACGTCCCCGACTTCCTTGCGCGGGTCAAAGAGCGCGAGGAGAAACTGATGGGTTTCGGCCACCGGGTCTACAAAAACTACGACCCGCGGGCGCGGATCATCCAGAAGCACATGGACGAGGTCTTCGAGGCGACCGAGTACAACCCGCTGGTCGAGATCGCCCGCGAGTTGGAGAAACGCGCGCTCGACGACGAGTTCTTCACCTCGCGCAAGCTCTACCCGAACGTCGACTTCTACTCGGGGATCATCTACGAGGCGCTGGAGATCCCGGCCAACATGTTCACGGTGCTGTTCACGATTCCCCGCACCGCCGGCTGGATGGCGCAGTGGATGGAGATGCAGGAAGACCCGGAGCTGAAAATCGCCCGCCCGCGCCAGATCTTCACCGGCGAGCGCGAGCGCGACTACGTCGCGATCGACGACCGCAGCGGCCCCGAGAAAATCGTCGGACCCCCCGCGCGGCGCCCGAAACGCCCGCGCCGCGGCGCCTAGCCCGCTTCCCACCCGTCCCGGGTTCCATAGGCTGCGCCGGTGTCCCGTCCGCAGTGGAAGCTGACCGTCCGTCACGGGCCCGAGGTCGAGCACCGGGGCTTCGACGATCTCGGCGAGGCCGTCGCCGCGATGCGCCAGCGGGCGCTCGACATCCGCGCCGAGGGGCCGGTCGGGTCTTCCTCGCTGCTGCGCGACTACGCGCCGGGGGACCAGGTCCACGCCCGCCTCGAGCTGAAGGGCAGGGGGCTGCTGCGCAAGCCAACCGCCGGCATCGACGTCCGCGGCGACGGCACCTTCATGCCCTACCGCGGCGGGGTGGGACGGGAGGAGTTGGACCCGACCAACCACGAGACGCCGTTCGACCTGGTGCGGGAGACTCTGGAAGCAGAGGGCAGATGAGCGACCCCAGCACCGAGATACCGAAGGGCAGCTACGCAGCCGGCGAGCGGGTGAAGATCCCTGCCGGCGCCAAGCCGCCCTTCACCGTCTTCATCAACGGCATCGAGCAGAGCGAGGGCATCGACTACGGCATCGAGGGCGTCGAGATCGTCTTCACCCGCCCGATCGTCAAGGAGAAGATGACCACCAGCCGCTGGCTGGCGATGTACCTGGGCCTCTTCGGCACCTACCGCAAGGACGAGACCGTCGATCTCCAGTTCAGCCGCAACGACAAGGTCGAACTGCTCTCCGACCTCGCCGTCGTCCCCTACCCGGAGGCACCATGAACATCGGCTTCCTCCTGCTCGCCGACCACAGCGAGGCCGTCAACGGCAAGCTCTACCTCAACGGCGGCGGCTGGAACGTCCTGCGCCTGCCCGAGCTGCCGCACGAGTGGTCCTTCCACATCGGCCTCGGCATCGACGTCGCCTGGCACGAGACCAACGACCCGCACGAGCTCGTGGTCACGATCCAGGACCCCGACGGGATCGAGCTCGGCGAGGGACTGACCGCCAGCTTCGAGACCGGCCGCCCCCCCGGCATGCCCGCCGGTCAGGAGCAGCGCCTGGTGATGTCGATCGGCGCCACCGCCAATTTCGAGGCCTCCGGCCCCCACGCCGCCGTCGTCATGATCGACGGCGAGGAGCTCGGCCGCGCCCGCTTCTACATCATGGAGGCAGAGCCCGAAGAGGGGCTGGTCTAGTTGAAGACGTAGAGCAGGAGGAAGGCGACCAGCGCGTAGGCGGCGCCGGCGGCCTGGATGCCGCGGTCGCCGGCGACGATCTGAGCCATCGAGCGGTCGTCGGAGCGGTCGTAGATCAGATACAGGTAGCGGAAGATCCCGTAGACCACGGGCGGGATCGTCAGCATCATCTGGTTGCCGATCAGCGGCGAGTTGACGGTGTATATCGCGTAGCTGATGACGGTGCCGGTGGTGACCAGGGAGACCATCTGGTCGAGGAAGGGCAGCGAGTAGTGCTCGAGCACGGGCCGGGTCGAGGTCCCCTCGTGCAGCTCAGAGACCGCCTCCTGGCGGCGCTTGGTGAAGCCGAGGAAGGCGGCGAGGAAGCCGGTGCAGAGGATCAGCCACTCCGAGGCGTGGGCATCGACGGCGCTGGCGCCGGCGGCGACACGGAGGATGAACAGCCCCGCCAGCGTCATCACGTCGATGATCACGATCTGCTTGAGGCCGAGGCTGTAGGCCACCTGGGCGATGCCGTAGCCGACCACCATCAGCCCGACCTGCCAGTTGACGGTGAAGGCGATGCCGATCGCGACGACCGCCAGGGCCGGGGCGATGGCTTTCGCGGTCGCCTCAGAGAGCTCGCGGGCGGCGAGCGGGCGGAAGCGCTTCTTCGGGTGCTTGCGGTCGAGCTCGACGTCGATCAGGTCGTTGACGAAGTAGCCGGCGCTGGAGATCAGACAGAAGGCGACGAAGGTGATGAACGCCTCCAGCACCTCGTGCGACTGGTTGAACTTGCCGGAGAAGAGCAGCCCGGCGAACACGAAGACGTTTTTGATCCACTCCTTCGGCCGCCCCGTCTTGATCGCCGCGCGCAGCGGCGAGCGCCGCGGCACGACCGGCTCAGCGGCGTCGGCCTGCCCGGCCTCAGCCGGCACGGTCGGTTGTTCCGAAGTGATGGTTTCCATCGTGGGAGGCAACTGGCGGCCCAGAACCGGCCTGACCAGGGAGATCGAGTCGCGACAGGGTAGCGCCGGGGGAAGTCACTTCCCCTCCTCGTCCTCCGGCCTCCTCATCGAGCACGGAGAACGGCGGCACCTGGGGAAGTCCCTGGAGCACATCAACCTGGCCCAGAGAATTGAGCCGAGCGAGGTTCTCCGGACTGGGGTCGGGCACGAAGTCCACGTCACGGGTGGCACGCAGGTACCCCCAGGCGTTCACCGCGAGGCCGCCGACCAATACGAACCGCACGTCGGCCTCGATCAGTCGCGCCAGCAACTCCCGCAACCGAAGCGGATCCGACGTCAACTCTTCCGTGCGCTTCCGGTGAAGGTGGAGAGGAATTCGCTCAGTGCCAATCCCTCGGCCAGGTTGACGGCCATGGGACGACGCGCGTCTTCGAGCAATTGCCGCCGTCGCGACGCCTCGTTGTGGCGCCAGGGATCTTCGCCAGGGCTCTTTTTTGCCTCCGCACTCACAAAACCAGGGTAATCGCAAAGCGCCCAGCCGCGACGTCGAGCGAGGCGACCCCTCGGCCGCCTCGCTCCCGCGTCGACTAGCTGCCGGAGCTGCGCCGTTCATCCAGCGCAGGGGGTGCGCCCGGCGGCGGTCCCATCGGCCCGCCTTTGAAGCCGGCGGCGAAGTCGCCTTTCTTCGGCAGCACCATGATCGCCTGCGCGGCCTCGCCCTCAGGTGCGGTGACGCTGACCTGCTGGCCGGTCTCGAGGTCGCTGAGCGAGGTTTCCTCCCCCGGCTTGCCCATCACCTCGGTGTCCTCATCGACCGCGACCGTAACTTCACTGTCGTCGTTGGCGGTCAGGGTGATCGAACTGTCGCTCACCGACTTCACCTTTGCCCTGGTCGATCCGGACCGTTTCCGCCTCGCCGCTCTTGTTGAGCACGTGCAGTTCGGCGTAGGTCAGGCCCTGCATCGCGATCCCCATCATCGGCGGCGGGCCGGGTGGGCGTTTGCCGGCTTCCCGGCCACTGCTCTGGGATCCGCTCTGCGAGCCCCCCTGGGCAGCGGCAACCCCGCCGACCACGAGCGCGGCGGCGACGCCGAGCATGGCGATCGAGCGCAGGTGCTTTCGAGCTGATTGGAACATCTGAAACCTCCTCGTCGTTTACTGGACGAGTCGATCCTCGGGCCGGCGGGTTCGGCCGCGGTCAGGCGCGTGTAAGCGGCTTGTAAGCCTCAGGGGTTTGGGCATCGCCGCCGTCGAGCTCAGTCTTGGCCGCGCTCAATGCCGCGAATGGGACCGGGCGCCCTTGCCCGCGGAGCAGCCTGTGCGCAGCGCCAGCGTCGTGTCATAGGCCCTGCCGTTCTGGCCGTCCATCTGCGCGCTCGCTTTGCTGGCGGACCGGCAGAGGTTGCGGCCGTTGACGAGCAGGCCCTTCTTGCCACCCCGCATCGAGAACACGAACCTGGAGACCGGGACATCGGGGATGGCTTCGAAAGTGTTGCGGATGCCGCCCCTGACCGAGTCGATGCGACCGACCAGGACGACGTGGATCTGCCCGTCGAGGTCGGCGACGAGATCTGGCAGGGTGTGGGCGGAGGAGCGCAGGTAGACCGGGCCGGAGAGCGGTTTGTCCAAGAGCGGGGTGATCACCGTGGCCTCGCCGTAGATGCTCCCGGCCGGGCACTGGTCAGCGGCGAACTTGACACGGGTACAGATCGCCTTGATGTGGGACTGGTCGAGGAACTCCGAATCGGGCAGAACGGTGGCAGCGTCTGCGATGTTGGCTTCCCCGGGTTCGGCGGTGAAGACGGCTTTGAGAGCCGGGTGGGAACCGCGCTTGGTGCCGCCGGAGAGCTCCAGGGAGAGCTTGGGCTTGAACGGCAGCGCCGAGCAGCCGCCGACCTGGAAGGGGCTGCTGAGGGCGGCGCTTGGGCCCGAGGGGGTGGCTGCCGACCCGATCAGCGCCATCGGGTCGCAGGAGGTCGGGTTGAGGGTGAAGTTCGGCCGGTCCATCTTCAGGGCGATGCTCCTGACGTCGAGCGGGACGCCCTGCAGGATTTGGGGGATCGGATCGCTGACGGCATGGATGCGGGCGGTTTCAGGGTCGACGTTCAGCGCCGTGTGGACGACGATGGCGCCGAGGTCATAGGGGCCGGCGGTGGCGGGGGTGATGGTCGCCAGGCTGAGGGGAGCGGATTTGTAGGGGCCGGCGAGGTAGGCATGCCCCTGGATGTAATAGGGGGTGGGGCCGGCGCCGACGCCGACGGTGACCGAGCCGACTTCAGAGGAGGCCGGGCAGGAGGGGCTCTGCTTCTCGAAGCTGCCGCTCTTGGCCGCGGCGGCGGCGAGGGCGGCGTCGGGGCAGTAGGCGATGCCGGCGAGCTTCCCGGTCAGCCCCGCCGGCAGGGTGGTGTCGATACCCGTGATCGGAGCCGTGCCGTCTTCGCGGCTCAGCCTCAAAACCAGGGGTGAGTAGGCACCCGCCCGGGGGGCGATGGTGCCGGCGCTGAAGGCCGGGTGGTTGGCCGCTTGGGCTTCTGAGCTCGGGCAGGGCCCGCCGCCGGGCTCAGCGGTGATCTGGAAGGAGTCAGAGGGGGCGGCGTCGGCGCCTTCGGGAGCCGACCAGGGGGTGAGGTCGGAAGCGGTGGTCTTGGTGCCGCAGGAAAGTGGGGTGCGAAGTACCGCCCCGGCGCCGTCGAAGAAGTGCAGCCGGAGGTGTTCGAAGGGCAGCTGCGGGTTGTCGGCGAAGGTGGTGGTCAGCCTGCCCGTGCTGGGGTCGGCGCTGACCTTGCCGGCGAGCTTGACGACGATCCCGTGGGCGGGGTCATCGAGGGCGATGTAGATGGCCAAGAGGGAGTTGAAGGGATTCTCGTGGGGGGTGGCGAGGTAGACGGAGCCGGAGATCGGTTCGGCGATCACGTGGCCTTCGGGGTCGCGCTGGACTTTCTGGGCGGAGTCGTACTGGGCCAACAGCGGGCTCTCGACTTCGACCGAGCCGATCTTCGCGGCGTCGGGGCAGCGGGCCACTTCACCGTCGGCGACGCCGCTCGTCGGATCGATGCCGATCTGGGCCGGGCCGCAGACCTCGTGGCGGTTGGCGCCGGCGAGGTTGACGACCAAGCCCTCGGGCAGGGTCACCACCGCCTGCTTCAGGTGGGCGGTGGCGGCGCTCGCCAACCCGGTGCTCTGGGGGATCCTCAGGTCGACGTCGAGGCCGCTCGGGGAATCGGCGAGGTTGGTTGTCGGCTGCGCGCTCAGGCTTGGGTTGAAGGGGACCGCGTTGCAACCGGAGACCGTGTCGGCGGGGTTGCCTTCGAGATCGCTGAAGGGGGCCCTGCGGGTAATCCATTTGCCCGGCCCTTCCCAGCTGTCGATTTCGGTTTCGAGCGCGAGCGAGGACCCGCAGGAGGTCGGGGCGCTGAGCGCCGCGACGTCCCGCGGCGGAACCGGACAGGTCGACCCACCAGCGCAAGCTCCTCGCAAATGGTCGTGGCTGGCGCTGGAGGGATCGCCCCAGAACTGCAGCTGGGCACCGTAGAGGGGGTAATTGAAGAGAGCGGGAAGGTCTTCGATGGCGGTGGTGGCGGCGTAGTCGCCCGGCCGCAGACCGCCGAGCAGGTGCACGCGCACGCCGATGGCGGTGGGTTCTAAGGCAAACGTAGCCGCCGAGCCGGGAGCCGGCACCAGGTTGTAGATGGGGTCATTCGAGACTCCAACGCTGCCGGCTAGGTTGAAGGCGACGTTGGCGCGGCCGACCGCGGCGGCGTCCGGGCAGGTGGCGGTCACGAACTGCGCCTCGGTGCAACGCACCGGAGTTGCCGAAGGGTCGAAGATCAGACCGGGGGGCAGAACGGTGCGAACTGCGCGCGCGCGACCGCCCGCGGGGAGAACCGTGACGCTCCCGGTATTCGATCCGCCAGGCCGCGTCCGGAAGCCGACGTTGACGGTCAGCTGGCTGGGGCGCGAGCCGGCGGCAACGGTCGGCGTGCCGTCGGCTTCGGTCAGCCAGGCACCAAGCCCGGCCTGGCCACCGTCGAAGCCAAACGACGCCCTCTCAGCGGTGACTGTCGTCGCCGTCGTCGCCGTGCGCGGGACGGCGCCGGGGCTCGAGATCGTCACCTCATTGGGCTCGAGGGCGGTGGGGTCGGCGAGGGCGGCGACATTGACTCCGAAGGCCAGGTGGAACCGTTCCCCGGGGTAGATCGTCTGCGCGATCGTGCAGGAGACGACCTGCCCGGAGGCCGAGCAGTCTTTCGATAGTTCCAGTGCACCTGGCGTCAGCCCGGCGGGCAGGGTGTCCACGACCTCGATCGGTTCGGGAGCGGCGGCCTCGCCGACGTTGGTGGCGATGATGTCGTACCGGGGACCCACGTTAGGGTCGCCGTCGGCGCCCGGGGTGAAGTTGGACGGCATCGAGGTGACACCGAGTCGCCAGGCCGGAGCGGCGGGGGGAGCGGCGAGGGCGGCGGCGGGCAGCAGCACGGCGGCGGCCATGACGATGGCAAGCGTAAGCGCACGCAGCAAGCGCTGGCGGGACTCGGTGGCGTTCACCTGCCGCCTCCCCGGCCGCTGGATCGCTTCTTCGCGGCATGTCGGTGGCGCCTGTGGTGTTTGTGGCGGGGCTTCGTGCATCTGCCCCCCTTGGCGACCTTCCCTTGCGAGCAGCGCTCCGGCGCCGGGTCGCCGGGGCCCTGAAAGGAGGCCGAGCCGACCGTGGGGTCACTCGGGGCGGCAGCGGCGGCGAGAAGGCATGCTCCCCCTTCGCAGGGAGGCGGAGGCGGCGGCTTGTTCTGGGCCGCGAGGCCACCTTCCACGGCGACGTCGTAGATGTCATAGAGCTGGTCCTCGTCGCTCGGCACGAGCTGATCGCTGGTGAAGATGTACGCGTGCGCGCCCGACGCCGAGGCGTCGCCGAAGTAGGAGGGGTCGGTGCCGGTGCCGCTGGAGAGCAGATACAGGCAACCGTCGTTCAGCGTCGAGAAGGCCGAGCTCGCTTCACTGCAGCTTCCCGCGTCCGCCGCCTCCCACTCATATACGTCCTGGCAGTTGAAGGTGGGGTGGGTCGGACGGGGCAGCAGCGGGCAGCTCGCATCGCCGTTGACGTCGGCCTCGACCAGTTTCTCCGGAGTCTCGAAGAAGACCTGCTCCCCCGAGGCGGAGACGAAGCGGCTGCCAATCGGGTGCGCGGCGACGACGAAGCCCGGGTCGATGCTCTGCAGCGTCGGCCCCCCAAAGACCGGCGGCGCCCCGGTGGGAGTGCAGGTAAGGCAGCTCGGACCGACATCGCCCACGTGGTAGCGGAAGAGCTCCGGACAGGCGTTGTGGCCCGTGCATTCGCCGCCGGGGAGTTCGTTGTCATAGCCGCTCAGCGGCAGATGGGAGCGAAAGACGACCGCCTGCCCGTCGGCAGAGACATGACCGGTTGGGGGGTATTCGACTCCGCCCGCCAGCCAGTCGGTCGCATCACTCCAGGCCGCGCTGCCCACTGGCTCCAGCTGGGCGACGAAGCTGGCCACACCCGCATGCCAGGCGTACAGGTTGCAGACGCCGCTGTAAGAAACGCCGCCGCTGTCTTTATGTTCGCAATCACCGGCATGTGCCGGCCCCGCCGGCCCGTCGAGGTCGCCGTTGGCGACGAAGTAAACGTAGGAGCCGTCTTCTGAGGCGCCAATCAGACCCTGGACATCGGCACCGAGCGGATCGCCGGCGTCCACGGTCAGGTCGTGGAGCTCGAGGCTTTTGGTGTCATAGGCGTAGAGATCCTGGCCCTGACCGGCGAGCTGGCAGTCTGTCGCGGAGGTGGATTGAGCGGTGGAGTCGTCGGTCAGTTTCTCGCAGGAGGTGAAGAAGACGGTCGACCCCGACGGAGTGGCGCCCATGAAGATCGCCGGCCTGATGCCGGCCGGGTCGGGCGAGGTCCGCTGGGAGGCGGAGATCCAGACGGTCGCGGGCGCTTCGCCGCCGATGCCCTCGCGCATGTACAGCCGGCCGGTCAGGCCGGCGGTGAAGAATGCCATGGAGCCGTCGTTGGAGATCGCGTGCAGCTCTTGGGTCAGGTAACCGTCTCCGCCCGGGAGCGCACCGCCGGGCGGGCCGAGCGCACCGCCGGCGAGCAGGCGTTCGTTGGCGGCTCCGTCCACGGCCCCGTTCCAGTCGAAGGGCCCGGCGAAGGAGCCGTCGGGCGGGGCCGTGCCGTCGGGCAGAACCCCGACCAGGCTCAGTTCTTCACTGGCGGGTTCGTAGACGTAGAGATTGTCTTTGCCGGGTGCGGCGGCGCCGCTCAGGCTGGGGCCGCCAATCTCGAAAAATAATTTGGAGCCGTCGCTGGAGGCGCCGGCGAAAGCGTATTCGGCATCGGGGATATACGGAGTGATCTGCCGAATCGCGTTGTCCGCGGCAGAACGCACCAACAGCGCGTTGCCGGTCGGTGCGCCTTCGTCGCCAATCTGTGTAGCGATCAGCATGAACTGCGCTAGATCTGGAGTCCAGCCCTGCACCAGAGCGTTTTCGCCATAGCTGGGCGGCGGCAGCAGGCCGCGTGTCGACCAGCTCCCGAGTCCGCGGCGCGAGAGGTAGAGCGGATCGGACTGGGCTCCTTCGCCGCCCGGGATGCCACCCCTGGTCTGGAAAGTGATGCCGTCGCCCGCGACCCCGGCCTGGACCCTGAACAGCTGCCCCCAGGCGTCGCCGCCGTTCTTGTTGACCGGGGTTGCCTGCTCATAGGCGCGACAGTCCGGCAGTTCAGCCGAGGGGTGGCCAACGCGGAGGGCATCATTGGGACAGGAAGCGAAGCTGGCCAGCATACCGTAGGGAAAAGTCGAATCGCCGCGGCCGGCGCCGTCGGGGCCGTCGTTCCCGACCGCCGAGGCCGGACACGCCGTGGCGACGAGCAATAGCGCTAGGGCCGCGCAGAATCGCCCCAAGCGAGCTACGGAACTCCCGTGTATCGCGACTGTTCCCACAAATCCCGCCCGGCTGCGAAGTGGCAGAAACATCTTCCTCCCGGGGGAATTGAAGCACAGACCTACAGATCAGTTTCTCAACCGGCGCCATCCCTCGAGGCCATCCCCAGTTGGCGAAACCCGATGTACGGCGAAAGGTCCCGCCGTGGCGGTCCAGGCAGGCCCTAGTCGACGAGGACGCCCGGGTTGAGCATCGCGGCGGGGTCCAGCTCGGCCTTGGCGGCTCGCAGCGCCGCCGCGAACGGCGCCGGGCGCTGGCGGTCGTACCAGGGGCGGTGGTCGCGGCCGACGGCGTGATGGTGGGTGATCGTGCCGCCGCCCGCGATCAGCGCCTCGGAGACGGCGGCCTTGATCTCGTCCCACTGCTCAACCTCGCCTCCGCGCACCGCCGGGGCCAGGATCGTGAAGTAAGGGGCGACGCCGTCGGGGTAGACGTGGGTGAAACGACAGCTGACCCGCGGCGCGCCGGGACCCTCCGCCGGAGCGCCGCTGACCCCCGCCACCGCCTTGCGCGCCGCCGCCATCACGCTGGCGTGGAACTCCTCGAAGCGGTCCCAGGTGATTGCCGTCTCGAAAGTCTCCGACAGCACCCCACAGGCCACGAACGTGTCCCGCAGGTAGGGCGCCAGCAAGAACGCGCCCCGCCAAGCCCCAACCCCACCATCCTCGCCGCCGGTGGGCCGATTTCGGGACGCATCGTCCCGCTTTCGGCCCACCGGCGGGCTGTTGGGGGTGCCGCCGTGGGACTGGGCGATTTCGAGGGCCAGGGTCATGGCGGCGTCGACGGGGTGGTGGGCGGACTCGAAGCCGAGGATCAGCAGGTTGGCCTCGCCGCTGCCGGCGCCGGTCAGCTCCGCCTCGGAAGCGTCGAGCAGGCGGCAGTTGGCGGGGTGCAGGCCGGACTGGGCGATCTCGCGCACCGCACGCGCGGCGGCCATGAAGTCGCCGAACTCGACCCCGCGCGAGGCCTTGAACTCGGGCCGCGGCCGCACCCGCACCCAGGCCTCGGCGATCGCGCCGAGGATGCCCTCGGAGCCGATCAGCATCCGGTCGGGCGAGGGACCGGCGCCCGAGCCCGGCAGCCGGCGGCTCTCCCAGGTCCCACGCGGAGTGATCGCCCGCACCGACTCGACCAGGTCGTCGATGTGGGTCTCCAGGGTCGCGAAGTGGCCGCCGGCCCGGGTCGCGATCCAGCCGCCGAGGGTCGCGTACTCGAATGACTGGGGAAAGTGGCGCAGGGTGAGGCCGTGCTCGCGCAGCTGCTCTTCCAGCACTGGCCCGGTCGCACCCGCCTGGATCCGCGCCGCCAGCGACTCCGGGTCGACCTCCAGCACCCGGTCGAGCCGGCGCAGGTCCATCGTCACCACGGGACGGTCGCCCAGCCGCGGCTCGACCCCGCCGACGACGCTGGTGCCGCCGCCGAACGGGATCACCGCCGCTCCCTCGGCCTCGGCCCAGCTCAACACCGTCTCGATCTCCGACTCGTCGCGGGGGAAGGCGACCAGGTCCGGCGGATTGGGGAAGCGCCCGTAGAAGCCCTGGACGACGTCGCGGTAGGACTTGCCCAGGGCATGCGAGACCCGCTCGTAGCGCCCGTCCGAGAACAGGTCGCCGAACCGCTCCGGCGCCTTCAGCCGCGCGCCTCGCAGCTCCACCTCCTCCAGCGGCACCGGCTTCTCGACCTCGCCGCCGAACCCGAAGCGGGCGCGAATCCCTTCCGCCGCCTCCCGCATCTGCGTCGCGGTCGGCGTCTGATCCTCATACCCCCAGCCCCAGTGCTTGAGTCGCCTCTCCACCACGGGGTGAAAGCTAGAGACGCGCTCTGACCAAGCAGTTCAAGGACGCGGGGAGCGCCGTGTGCTCTGCACACAAGCGACCGAGGACGCCGAAATGCGCCGGTCAGAGCGCGTCTCTACCAGTGCACGCCTTTCATCAGATGTGCGAAGGCGACGGCCTCGGTCGAGGGCGCCTTGTCGCGCGCCTCGTCGCCCTTGCCCTTGGCGGCCTGGGAATCGGGGAAGAGCTTGTAGGCGGTGTTGAGGATTTTGTCGCTGACTTTGGGCGTCACCGCGTAGAGCAGCTCGCCGAAGTTGCCAAGTTTGGTCGCCACCTTCTTCGGCCGCGTCACCATCGCCTTGGTGATCATCTCCGCCGCCTCCTCGGGGGTGATCGCCGGGAACATGTCGTACATCCGCGTCGGCGCGATCATCGGCGTCCGCACCAGCGGCATGTTGATCGTGGTGATGTGGATCTTGTCTTCGACCATCTCCGAGGCGATCACCCGGCTGAACGCGTCCAGCGCGGCCTTCGAGGCGACGTAGGCGGAGAAGCGCGGCGGGTTGGTCTGGGTCCCGATCGAGCTGATGTTGATGATGTGGCCCTGTTTGCGGGCGCGCATCGTCGGCAGCAGAGCCAGGATCAGGCGCAGGGCACCGAGGTAGTTGAGCTGGATCGTCCGCTCGTAGTCGTGGAAGCGGTCGTATGAGAGGGCGACCGAGCGGCGGATCGAGCGGCCGGCGTTGTTGACGAGGATGTCGACGTGGCCGTGGTAGGCCAGCACCTCCTCCGCCATCCGCTCGATGTCCTCGATGTCGGCCATGTCGCAGCGGTGGATGTGGGCGGAGCCGCCGGCGGCGGCGATCTCGTCGCGGGTCTCCTCCAGCTTCTCGACCGAGCGCGCGACCAGCAGCACCGTGGCGCCGGCGTCGGCGACCTTGACCGCGGTCGCTTTGCCGATCCCCGAGGAGGCGCCGGTGATGAGGATGATTTTGCCCCGCACCGCGCCCGAGAGCGAGCGGTCCTCGAACAGGCCGGGGTCGAGGTTGCGCTCCCAGTAGTCCCAGACCTTGGCCGCGTAGCTCTCCAGCGGCGGCACCTCGATCCCGGACCCCTTCAGCGCTTTCTGGGCCTGGGTCGAGTCGAAGCTGGTCGGGTAATCGACGTAGGTGAGGACGTCGGCCGGCAGGTCGAGCTGCCCCAGCGCCAGCTTCAGCCCGCGCTTCGCCGGCGGGAAGAACTTCAGCGCCGTCCGCGCCAGGCCGGTCGCCGGCTCGGTCACGTCGAGCCCCAGCCGCACCGTCATCTGCGGCGCGTCGGCCGCCTTGGCGAAGAGGTTGACGACCTCGCCCGCGGTCTTCGGGTTGGGGTCGGTGAGGTGGAAAGCCTTGCCGTTGAGTTTCGGCTTGTGGGCGATGTGGTCGACCGCGGCGGCGACGTAGTCGACCGGGACGATGTTGATCTCCCCACCTTCGACCCCGACCGTCGGCAGCCAGGACGGCAGCACCCGCCGCGCCCGCTGCAGCGCCTTGAAGAAGTAATAGGGGCCGTCGATCTTGTCGATCTCCCCCGTGCGCGAGTCGCCGACCACGATCCCGGGCCGGTAGACGCGCCAGGGCCGCGGGCATTCCTCGCGGACCAGCCGCTCGGACTCGTGCTTGGTGCGGAAGTAGGGATTCGTGTCCAGCCGTTCGGCCTCGTCGAACATGTCCTCGCGCCACTCGCCCCTGTAAAGCCCGGCCGCGGCAATCGAGCTGACCTGGTGGAAGCAGCCCGCCTCGATCGCCCCCGCCAGCTCGACCGCGTGCCTGGTGCCCTCGACGTTGGCGATCTCCTGCGCTTCGGCGGCAGCGGTGATGTCGTAGATCGCCGCCAGGTGGAAGAAGTGGTCGACCTCGCCCCGCATCGCCACCAGGTCCTCCTCGGACACGCCCAGGCTGGGCTGGGACAGATCGCCCGCGACCGGGACGATGCGCGCCCCGTCGGCTCCCCAGCTGGTCCGCAGCTCCTCCAGCCGGCCGCGCGATCCGGCGCGGACAAGCGCGTAGACGGTTCCCTCGCGCTGCAGCAGGCGCTCGACCAGATGACGGCCGATGAACCCGGTTGCGCCGGTGACGAAGTAGCTCATCGCCAGCAGCCTACCTCGGCAGGGAAGCTCGCTCGCCCAGTTTCATAGACTCAGACACAGAAATGGCAGAGACGGCCACCGTGCAAATCGCAATGCCCGAGATGGGCGAGTCGGTGACCGAGGGGATCGTCCTCGAGTGGCACGTCGCCGAGGGCGACACGGTCAGCGAGGGCGACACCGTCGTCGAGGTATCCACCGACAAGGTCGACGCCGAGGTTCCGGCGCCGATGGACGGGGTGATTACGAAACTGCTTGTGGCGGTGGACGACGAGGTGCCGGTGGGGGCGCCGATGGCGGAGATGGAAGCGGGCGAGGGTTCTTCCGAGGGATCAGGGTCGGCGGCGGAGGAACCGTCCGCGGGTCCTGTCACCGCAGGGGACCCCCCATCCCCTGCGGTAGCTAAAGCTTCCTCGGGGATGGGCCCCCCTACGGTGCCACCCACGGACGGTTCCTCCGAGAATGGCAGCGCCGATGTTCGGGCGACGCCCGTCGCGCGAAGGGTCGCTCAGGCGAACGGCGTGGACCTGGCCTCGGTGAAGGGGAGTGGCCCAGGGTCCAAGGTCACCAAGGAAGACGTGCTTGCTGCGGGCGCTGGCAGCGGGAACGGGGCTGTCGCCGCTAGCACTGGCGAGGAGAAGGTGCTGCGGGGGCCCGCCGCGATGCTGGCTAAGGCGATGGATGAGAGTCGGGCGGTACCCACCGCCACCTCGTTCCGGACGATTGCGGTGGACACGTTGGATGCGAAGCGGAAGGCGGTCAACGTCGTGCTCAAGGAGCGCGGGTTGAAGGTCTCGTTCACGCACCTGGTCGCCTGGGCGATCGTGGAGGCGGCGAAAGACTTCCCGGTGATGGTGCGGACGTTTGCCGAACGCGAAGGGAAGCCGATCGCGATCGAGAACGGGCCGGTCAACCTTGGGATCGCCGTCGACGTCGAGAGGAAGGACGGCAGCCACACGCTGATGGTGCCGGCGATCAAGGGGTCGGACGGGCTCGACTTCGCCGGCTTCCACTCCAACTTCGAAGAGCTGATCGCGAAGACGCGCGAGAACAAGCTCACCGCCGACGACTTCCAGGGCACCAATATCTCCCTCACCAACCCGGGCGGGGTCGGCACGATCGCCTCGGTGCCGCGGCTGCTGAGCGGGCAGAGCGCGATCATCGCCACCGGCTCGATCGCCTACCCGCCGGAGTGGATGCACGCCTCGCCGGAACGGCTGAAGCAGCTCGGCGTCTCGAAGGTGATGACGATGACCTCGACCTACGACCACCGCGTCATCCAGGGGGCCGAGTCGGGCGCCTTCCTCAAACGGGTCGAGCAGCTGCTGCAGGGCGAGGACGGGTTCTACGAGAAGGTCGCCGCCGACCTCGGGATCGAGGCCACCGGCATCACCAACGCCCACCCCGCCTCCGCCTCGGCGCCGCCGCTGGCCGCGGCGGCGGTCGGAACCGTCCCCGCCCCCAGCGCCGAACCGAGCACCGCCCCGGGCGAGGTCGACGAGGAGCTGCTGCAGGCGGTGCAGGCGGCAACCTCGCTGCTCAAGGCCTACCGCACCCACGGCCACCTCGCCGCCCGGCTCGACCCGCTCGGGTCCGAGCCCAAGGGCGACCCGGCGCTGCAGCCCGAGAACGTCAACCTGACGCCGGAGCTGATGGCCCGGATCCCGGCCTCGATCCTGCGCATCGGCGTCCCCGGCGAAACGCTGCTGGAGGCGCTGCCGCGGATGCGCGAGACCTACTGCGGCACGATCGCCTATCAGGTCGAGCACCTCTCCTCGCACCAGCAGCGGATCTGGCTGCGCGAGATGATCGAGACCGGCGCCCACCGTCAGCCGCTCACCGGCGCCGAGAAACAGCGCCTGCTGGGCCGCCTGATCGACGTCTTCCAGTTCGAGCGCTTCCTCGAGAAGGCCTACCTCGGTCAGAAGATGTTCTCGATCGAGGGGCTCGACGTGGTCGTGCCGATGCTCGACGAGGTGGTCACACTCTCCGGCCGCGCCGGCGCCGAGGAGGTCGTCTTCGGGATGGCCCACCGCGGCCGCCTCAGCGTCCTCGCCCACAACCTCGGCCGCCCGGTCGAGTCGATCCTGGCCGAGTTCGAGGGCTCCAAGCGCCTTGGCGCGGTCAAGGCGCTGGCCGGGATCCCCCACGGCGGCACCGGCGACGTCAAGTACCACTACGGCCACCGCGGGGTCTACGAGACCTCCGAGGGCGAGAAGATCTCGGTCCGCCTCTACCCGAACCCGAGCCACCTCGAGTTCGTCGACCCGGTCGTCACCGGCGGCGCCCGCTTCCTCCAGTCCGACTTCGAGGGCCCGACGCTGAGCCACGACCCGAAACGGGCGGTGCCGGTGCTGCTGCACGGCGACGCCGCCTTCCCCGCTCAGGGGGTCGTCGCCGAGACGCTCAACCTGCAGGCGCTGAAGGGGTACAGCACCGGTGGCACGATCCACGTGATCCAGAACAACCAGGTCGGCTTCACCACCGACCCCGAGGACGCCCGCTCGACCCCCTACGCGGCCGACATGGCGAAGGGGTTCAACGTCCCGATCGTCCACGTCAACGCCGACGACGTCGAGGCCTGCTCGGCCGCGGTGCGGCTGGCGATGGCCTACCGCGAGCGCTGGGCCCGCGACATCGTCATCGACGTCATCGGCTACCGCCGCTTCGGCCACAATGAGACCGACGAGCCCGCCTACACGCAGCCGGTGGTGGCAGCCAAGATCAAGGCCCACCCGCCGGTCTCCGAGATCTACGCCGAGAAGCTGATCGGCGAGGGGACGATCTCGGCCGAGGAAGTCGACCACTCCTCCGAGACCCGCCGCGAAGAGATGGCGACGGCGCTGAAGCAGCTGCGGGAGAAGATGGAGTCGGGCGCGTACGAGGACCCGACGGTGACGACGACCAGCCAGACCGGCGAACTTCTCGACCGCACCGCCAGCCCTCCGGTCGACACCGCAGTCGCAGCCGAGAAGCTGCGCGGTCTAAACAAAGAACTGCTGGTGACCCCGGATGGCTTCAACGTCCACCGCAAGCTGCGGCGCCCGCTCGCGAAGCGGGTCGAGGCGATGGAGCAGGGCGGAATCGACTTCGGCCAGGCCGAGGCGCTCGCCTTCGCCTCGCTCTTGACCGAGGGTGCCCACGTCCGCCTCACCGGCCAGGACACCGAGCGCGGCACCTTCTCCCACCGCCACCTCGTCCTCCACGACGAGAACACCGGCCTCGAGTACACGCCGATGCAGAACCTCGAGGACGCCTCCGCCCCCTTCGAGCTCTACAACAGCCCGCTCTCGGAGATCGCCTGCCTTGGCTTCGAGTACGGCTACTCGGCCGCCTCGCCGAACTCGCTGGTGCTCTGGGAGGCCCAGTTCGGGGACTTCGCCAACGCCGGCCAGGTGATCATCGACAGCTTCATCGTCTCCGGCGAGTCGAAGTGGGGCCAGACCAGCCGCCTCACCCTGCTGCTGCCGCACGGCTACGAGGGCTCGGGCCCGGAGCACTCCAGCGCCCGCATCGAGCGCTTCCTCGCCCTCGGCGCCGAGGGCAACATCCGCATCGCCAACCCCACCACCGCCGCCCAGTACTTCCACCTGCTGCGCCGCCAGGCGCTGATCCGCAAGCCGCGGCCGCTGATCGTCTTCACCCCGAAGGGGCTGCTGCGACTCGACCGCGCGACCTCCGGTCTCGAGGAGCTGACCGAGAGCCATTTCCACTTCATCCTCGACGACCCCAAGGCCCAAGACCGGCGCGAGAAGGTCGAGCGCCTGGTCCTCTGCACCGGCAAGGTCTATTACGACATCGACGCCAGCGAGCGCCGCGACGAGGCCGAGAACGTGGCGATCGCCCGGGTCGAGATGCTCTACCCGTTCGCGAAGGAACAGCTGGAAGCGCTGATCGCCTCCTACCCGAATCTGAAGGAGATCGCCTGGGTCCAGGAGGAGCCGCGCAACATGGGCGCCTGGAAGGTGATGTCAAGGCGCCTCCCCGGGCTGCTGCCCGAGGGTGTGGAGCTGACCTACATCGGCCGTCAGGGCCGGGCCAGCACGGGTGAGGGCTACTCCGGCGCACATGTGTTGGAGCAGGAGCGCATCGTCCTCACCGCGCTCACACCGGGCGCCTGACGGCGGTGCCGCGCTCGCCGTTCGAGAAGCCCGTGCCCGGGCGTCTGTTCGTCTGGGTGAAGCGGATCTCCTGGGCCGAGCTGGCGATCTTCACCGGGCTGATCGTGTTCTGGCTGTTGCCGGGATTCGACACCGAGACGATGCTGTTCGGGTGGGCGCACGGGCTCGGTTTCGTCGCCCTCTGCATCGTCATCTGGATCGCCTGCGTACGGCGCGAGGCGCCCTACACCCTGCTCGCCGCGACCCTCACCCCGGTCGGGCCGGTCGGCAGCGTGATCGGAATCGAACTGATCGAGCGCAAGGGTTGGGGAATCGCCGGGTCGGGTCAAGAGGACTCCGATCGTGCCCAAACGGTCGCAGATCGCTCCTAAACCAGTCGATTGCGCTTGACCACGGAGGTTCGACGCGGTATAGCTAGCTAGTGACTGTTCCTTTGGGCAGTCCCGTCCAGGGGAACGGCCGCGTCGGCATCCCTCCCTGGCTACCGACGCGCTGGTGCAGTGAGGGTCGCGCGGACCCCCCTGCCTCCCGCGGCCCCGCTGCACCCCTTCGTCGCTTCTGGCGGCGTTGGGCTGGCGCATCGCGGCGTCCTCAGTCGCGCCAATAGTGCTGCTATTGGCTCTCCCTGCGTCCTTGCGCTGCTGGCCCAACGCTCGCCAGAAGCGACGAGTAGTGCACTGCTTTCTACTGTTACTTCAGGTTTCTGAGAACGGTCTGGAGGATGCCGCCGTTCTGGAAGTAGGTGACCTCGTTCGGAGTGTCGAGACGGACGGTCGCGGTGAACTCGGTGGTGGAGCCGTCGTCCTTGGTGGCCGTAACGGTGACTGACTTGGCGTTGCCGTTCTCGAGGTCGCCGAAGTCGAAGGTCTCGGCACCGGTCAGGCCGAGTGACTCGGCGCTCTCGCCGGCGGCGAACTGCAGCGGCAGCACACCCATCCCGATCAGGTTGGAGCGGTGGATGCGCTCGAAGCTCTCGGCGATCACGGCGCGGACGCCGAGCAGTTTGGTCCCCTTCGCGGCCCAGTCGCGCGAGGAGCCGGAGCCGTACTCCCTGCCCGCCAACACCACCAGCGGTACACCTTCGTCGGCGTAGGCCATCGCGGCGTCGTAGATGAACGCCTCCTCGCCGTCGGGGAAGTGACGGGTGAAGCCGCCGGCACGCTCGACCAGGAGGTTGCGCAGGCGGATGTTGGCGAAGGTGCCGCGGATCATCACCTCGTGGTTGCCGCGGCGAGCGCCGTAGGAGTTGAAGTCACCGGGTTCCACACCTTGCTCGATCAGCCAGGCTCCGGCCGGGCTCGCTTTTTTGATCGCGCCGGCGGGCGAGATGTGGTCGGTGGTGATCGAGTCGCCGAGCAGCGCCAGCGCCCGCGCGCCGGCGATCGGCTCGACCCCCGGCGGGTCGGCCGGCATCTGCTCGAAGAAGCTCGGCTGCCGCACGTAGGTCGAGTCGGGCCAGGTGTAGCGGTCGCCGGCAGGGACCTCGACGGCGGCCCATTCCTCGTCGCCGGAGAAGACCTCGGCGTAGTTGCGGGCGAACATCTCCTGGGCGACCGAGGCGCCGACGACCTGCTTGATCTCCTCGGCGCTGGGCCAGACGTCGCGCAGGTAGACCGGCTCGCCGTCGGAGCCCTCGCCCAGCGGCTCCACAGCGAGGTCGATATCCATCCGCCCCGCCAGGGCGTAGGCGACGACCAGCGGTGGGCTGGCCAGGTAGTTGGCCTTGACGTCCTGGTTGATCCGGCCCTCGAAGTTGCGGTTGCCGGAGAGCACCGCGCAGACCGCCAGGTCCTGCTCGGCGATCGCCGCCGAGATCTCCTCCGCCAGCGGCCCGGAATTGCCGATGCAGGTGGTGCAACCGTAGCCGACGAGGTTGAACTGAAGCGCGTCGAGGAACTCGGTCAGGCCGGCGCGGTCGAGGTAATCGGTGACCACGGTCGAGCCCGGCGCCAGCGAGGTCTTCACCCAGGGCTTACGCGTGAGGCCGCGCTGGACCGCGTTGCGGGCGAGCAGCCCGGCGCCGACCATGACGCTGGGGTTGGAGGTGTTGGTGCAGCTGGTGATCGCCGCGATCACGACCCGACCGTGATCGAGCTCGAACTCGGTCCCATCCGCCAGCGTCACCCCGATCTCGTCTTCGGTGCCGTGGTGGGCGGTCGCGGTCGGGCCGGTGCTGACCGCGGGACGAGGCTTGCCGCGCTCGTCGTCGTGGTCCTCGGCCGGCGGGTCGGAGGCGGGGAAGGACTCCTCGATCGCCTCGTCGCGGCCGTTGCCCATCTGTTCGGCGGCCTCCGGGTCGAATTCCCCCATCACCGAGAGGAAGGACTCCTTGGCCTGGGAAAGCGGCACCCGGTCCTGGGGGCGTTTCGGCCCGGCGATGCTGGGCACGACCTCGCCCAGGTCCAGCTCCAGGAGGTCGGAGAAGACCGGGTCGGGGCTGTTCTCGTCGTGGAACATGCCCTGCTCGCGGGCGTAGGCGTCGACCAGCTCGATCGTCTCGGTCGGGCGGCCGGTGAGGTCGAGGTAGCGCAGGGTCTCGGCGTCGACCGGGAAGATCGCGCAGGTGGAGCCGAACTCCGGCGACATGTTGCCCAGCGTCGCCCGGTCGGCGAGGCCGAGGGTCGGCAGGCCCGGCCCGAAGAACTCGACGAACTTGGAGACGACGCCGCGCTCGCGCAGCATCTCGGTCACGGTGAGGACGAGGTCGGTCGCGGTCGCCCCCTCGGGCAGTTCGCCGCCGAGCTTGAAGCCGACGACCTGCGGCAGCAGCATCGAGATCGGCTGGCCCAGCATCGCCGCCTCGGCCTCGATCCCGCCGACGCCCCAGCCGAGCACGCCGAGGCCATTGACCATCGTCGTGTGCGAGTCGGTGCCGACCAGGGTGTCGGGATAGGCGCGAACGACGCCGTCGCTCTCGCGGCTGTAGACGACCTGGGCCAGGTGCTCGAGGTTGACCTGGTGGCAGATCCCGGTCGCCGGCGGCACCACGCGGAAGTTGTCGAAGGACTCCTGTCCCCACTTGAGGAACGAGTAGCGCTCGAGGTTGCGCTCGAAATCGCGCTCGGCGTTGACGGCGAAGGCGCCGGCGCTGCCGAAGGCGTCGACCTGGACCGAGTGGTCGATCACGAGGTCGACGTCGACCAGCGGGTTGATCGCCGCTGGGTCGCCGCCGATCTCCTCCATCGCGTCGCGCATCGCCGCCAGGTCGACCACGGCGGGGACGCCGGTGAAGTCCTGCATCAGCACCCGCGCCGGCTGGAAGGGGATCTCGATGCTGGGCTCCGCCGCCGCGTCCCAGCCGGCGATCGCCTCGACGTCGGCAGCGCTGACGGAGACGCCGTCCTCGAGCCGCAGCACGTTCTCCAGCAGCACCTTGACCGAGTAGGGGAGGCGGGCGACGTCGAAGCGCTCCTGCAGGGCATCGAGCCGGAAGACCTCGTAGTCGCGCCCGCTCACCGCAAGGGTCGAACGGGCGCCGAAAGAATCGCTGCTGGTCATCGGGATGCCTCCAAGGTCGTCGTCTCTACCTCTTGCTCTTCTGCCCGGCAGCCACTTCCGCGGCCGCCTTTTGACCAGCGCCGCCGCTGGCGATCTTGACCGCGATACCGGGGCTGGTCAGTGCGAAGTGGGCAAGGAAGCGCTGCTGGACCGGCGCCACGGCGACCTCGACCTTGTTCCGCTCGATCGCCTTGACCACGGCGGCGGCGACCTGCTGCGGGGAGCCGGTGCCGAGACCGGTGATCGGCGGAGCGCCGGAGTCCGCGTACATGCCGGCTTCGCGGATCGTCCCCGGCGAGACGATCGAGACGCCGACGCCGAGCGGGTCGAGGTCGGCGCGCAGGCCGAGGGCGAAGCCGCGCAGGCCGAACTTGGTCGCGTTGTAGACAGAGGAGAGCGGCGTCGCCGACTTGCCGGAGAGCGAGGAGATGAAGACCATGTGGCCGGAGCCGCGCTCCAGCATCCCCTGCTCCAGCGCCCGGGCGAGCAGCATCGGCGCCTCGAGGTTGACCCGCAGGGCGCCGGTCAGCTCATCGGGCGTGAAGTCGGGCAGGCGCCCGGTGCCCGGCAGGCCGGCGTTGGCGATGAGGGCATCGACGGGGCCGGCTTCCGCGGCCAGCTTCTCGGCCGCCCCTGCCTGCGCGAGGTCGGAGGGGATGACGCGGTGCACGTCACCGGGCAGCTCCGTCGCCATCTCTTCGAGGGCCTCCACGCTGCGACCACTCAGGGTCAGCGTCGCGCCACGATCGGCGAGCGCCTTGGCGATCGCTCTGCCGAGGCCGCCAGTGGCGCCGGTGAGTAGTGCTTTGCGGCCGGCAAGTTCCATCCCAGAGCCCAAGCTAGCAGCCGTGCTGCCGACAGGAATATGGGATGAAAGTGCGAAAGGCCACTAAATGTTTGCGTTTTGTGAGCAAGGTGCCGGCCAATGGTCTAGACTGCCGCCGGTCCGTAGAACCGAAACGCCGAGTCCCACTCGCTCATAGGCGGTGTGGGAACGGGGGAACCACGTTTTCGGGGCTAACTCGCCTAGTTCAGGCGGGAGCGCAGGCTCTTCTTAGCGCTAGCCCGACAGCTAACCCCGTAGGCCGACAAGAGGAGATCGGTTTGCTGTTTGACAACTTGAAGTTCAAAGCGTCGTTAGCGTTATCGGCGGCTTTCGTCGTCGTCGCTCTCGTCGCTCCCGCCAGTTCCTCCGCGAAGTGCGTCACCGGAGGCCTCACCCCCGCCGCGGTCGATGTCTGCACCCCGACCGCCAAAGCGAAGCTTCTGAGCACCGGGGAACTGATTCCCCCGAAAAGCGCCCCGCCCCGCGTCGTCGCGGTGATCGAAGCCGCGAACAAGATCCGCACCAAGCCCTACATCTGGGGCGGTGGCCACGGCCGCTGGTGGGATAAAGGCTACGACTGCTCCGGCTCCGTCAGCTTCGCGCTGCACGGCGGCGAATTCATCGAAAGTCCGCTGCCCTCCGGCCCGATGGAAAAATGGGGCCTCGCCGGCGAAGGACGCTGGATCACCGTCTACGCCAACGCCGGCCACGCCTACGCGGTCATCGCCGGCGTGCGTCTGGACACTTCGGGCGACGAAGGTGGCGAAACGGGGCCGCGCTGGCACACCGAACTGCGCGACAACGTCGGTTACGTCGCGCGTCACCCGGCCGGCTACTAGGACGCCCTTCAGTGGGGAGGGGCGGGTGACGCGAGAAGCAAGCGAGGGCCTCACGCAGATCGGCGAGACCGCTTGGGCTTAGCTGAACAACGCCAGGGCTCCGTCCCGTTCAGCTCTCAAACCGGCTATCCGAGCGCCGCACCTCCACGCAAACGAGCCTTGGTCCCTAGTTGGATCGCAGCTGGCTGTTGCTGGAGGAGTCGGGTGCCCCTCCAGCGCAGCGGCGCTCCCTTTTTCGCCTTCCCTGCTCAGGAGAGCCGGTGGCTCCACAGCGAAAAAGTCAGCAAGCAGGAGGGGCACCCGACTCCTCCCCTCAGGTTGCTCCCGTACTCCACCCCGTCCAACACAATCCCCCCGAGTTGTCCTTGCAATCCTGACCACCTGGGATAACGTCACGCCTGTAGCCGCCTCACCACCCGACATCCGCCTTGCCGGCCTCACCAAGCACTACGGCGAGGTGGTTGCGGTTGCGGGAATTGACCTCGAGGTGCAGCGCGGCGAGTTCTTCACCTTCCTCGGGCCGTCCGGCTCGGGCAAGACGACGACGCTGCGGATGATCGCCGGCTTCGAGGATCCCAGCGGTGGCATCCTCGAACTCGCCGGCGAGGAGGTCAGCGGCGTCCCGCCCTACGACCGCGCGGTCAACACCGTCTTCCAGGACTACGCCCTGTTCCCGCACATGACCGTCGGCGACAACGTCGCCTACGGGCTCAAGGTGGCCGGGGTGGACAAGAGCGAGCGGGCCAAGCGCCGCGACGAGGCACTGGAGATGGTGCGGCTGCCCGCCTACGCTGAGCGCAAGCCGGGCGAGCTCTCCGGCGGCCAGCGCCAGCGGGTGGCGCTGGCGCGGGCGATCGTCAACCGGCCCAAGGTGCTGCTGCTGGACGAGCCGCTCGGCGCCCTCGACCTGAAGCTGCGCGAGCAGATGCAGGTGGAGCTGAAGACGATCCAGAGCGAGGTCGGCATCACCTTCGTCTACGTCACCCACGACCAGGACGAGGCGCTGACGATGAGCGACCGCATCGCCGTCTTCAACGAAGGCCGGATCGAGCAGGTGAGCCCGCCCGAGGAGCTCTACGAGCACCCGCGCAACGAGTTCGTCGCCGGCTTCGTCGGCATCTCCAACGTGATCGAGCGCGAGGGTCAGCGGCTGACGATCCGGCCGGAGAAGATCGTGCTGCTGGAGCCGGGCGCCGCCACCGACGGGCTCGACAGCGAGCGCGGCCGGGTGACCGAGGTCGCCTACGCCGGGATGGTCACGCGCTACACGGTGGCGCTCGACGCCGGCGGCGAGCTGCAGCTGGTCCGGCAGAACTTGGAGGGCGCGTCGGCAGCGGCGTCGCCCAAACAGGGCAAAGAGGTTCTGGTGGGGTGGCGCCCGGAGCACGCGGCCGCCGTCCAGGGGAAAGCAACCAACAAGGAGGATTCACCATGAGGAGAAGGGACGCCAACTCCGCCCGCACCGCGTGGCTCGTCGTCGCCGGTCTGGTCGTATTCATGCTCGTCCTCGCCGGCTGTGGCTCCAGCAGCAGCGACAGCACCAGCGGCGGCAGCGACAACGAACTGCAAAAGCTCGGCAAGGGCGAGGGTGAACTCAACCTGATCTCCTGGGCCGGCTATGTCGAACCGGAATGGGTGAAGCCGTTCGAAGCCGAAACCGGCTGCAAGGTCAACAACAAGACCGGCGGCACCTCCGACGAAATGGTGCAGCTGATGGGCACCGGCGAATACGACGGGGTCTCCGCCTCCGGCAACGCCTCCGCCCGCCTGGTCGCGGCCGGCGACGTCGATCCGGTCAACGTCGGCCTCGTCCCCAACTACAAGACGATCTTCAGCGATCTCAAGGACCAGCCCTACAACACCTTCGACGGCGTCCACTACGGGATCCCCCACGGGCGTGGGGCGAACCTGCTGATGTGGAACTCCGACGACGTCAAGCCCGCCCCCGACTCCTGGGACGTGCTGCTCGACCCGAAGGTCGCGGCCAAGTACAAGGGCAAGATCAGCGTCTACGACGAATCGAGCTACATCGCCGACGCGGCCATGTACCTCAAGTTCCACCAGCCCGACCTGGGGATCGAAAACCCCTACGAGCTCAACGAAGAACAGTTCCAGGCGGCCATCGACCTGCTGAAGGAACAGCGGGCCAACGTCGGCGAATACTGGTCTGAAGCCGCGAAGCAGATCTCGGCCTTCGCCAACGGCGACGTCCAGGTCGGCACCACCTGGCAGTACCAGTACTTCGCCCTCCAGGGCGAAGGCGAACCGGTCGCTGCCAGCCCCGCCAGCCAGGGCTTCCTGCCCAAGGAGGGTGCGACCGGGTGGTCGGACACCTGGATGATCAGCTCCAAGGCCAAGCACCCGAATTGCATGTACATGTGGATGAACTACATCGTCTCGCCGCAGGCCAACGCCGAAGTCGCCGAATTCTTCGGCGAGGCGCCGGCCCAGAGCCTCGCCTGCGACAAGACCGTGGACAAGGAATTCTGCACCAAATACCACGCCGACAACCCGGCCTTCTGGAAGCGCGTCTACTACTGGGAGACGCCGGTCGCCGACTGCGGCAACGGCAGCGAAGATTGCAAGGACTACAACGACTGGGTCAAAGCCTGGACCGCGATCAAAGGCTAGGAATCGCGGTCAAGACCGATGACGGCTGAGGCAGTCGTCGCGAGGAGGTCGGTGGGCCACAGGCTCGCCGGCCTCTTCCAGGGCCGCCCCCGGCTCCAGGTCGGGGCGCTGCTGGCCGCGCCGGGGGCGTGGCTGGTCATCCTCTATCTGGGGTCGCTGGCGCTGCTGCTGGTCACCGCCTTCTGGACCGTCGACCCCCTCAGCGGCGCGGTCATCCAAGGCTTCAGCCTCGAAAACTTCGAATCGCTGGTCAATGAACCGGTCTACCGCGAAATCGTCTGGCGGACCGTGCGCACGGCCGCCCTGGTGACCCTCACCGACGCCGTCATCGCCTTCCCGATCGCCTTCTACATGGCCAAGGTCGCGAGCCGCCGCGGCAAGGCGATCCTCGTCGTCGCGGTGCTGATGCCGCTCTGGTCCAGCTACCTGGTCAAGATCCTCTCCTGGCGCACGATGCTCTCCGAAGACGGGGTCATCAACTGGGCGCTGAACCCGATCGGGCTGCACGGGCCCGGCTATGGCCTCACCGCCGTCTGGCTGGTCCTCTCCTACCTCTGGCTGCCGTACATGATCCTGCCGATCTACGCCGGCCTCGAGCGCATCCCCAACTCGCTGATCAGCGCCTCCGAGGATCTCGGCGCCTCGCCCTTCACGACCTTCCGGCGGGTGATCTTCCCGCTCGCCTTCCCCGCTGTCGTCGCCGGCTCGATCTTCACCTTCTCGCTCTCGCTCGGCGACTTCATCACCCCCCGGCTCGTCTCCAACAGCCAGTTCATCGGCAACACGATCGCCAGCTCGATCACCAACGACCTGCCCTTCGCGGCGGCGCTGGCGCTGATCCCGATCGTGGTCATGATCGCCTACCTCTCGGTGGCCCGGAAGCTCGGCGCCTTCGAGCACGTCTGATGCGACTCTCGCGACGGGCAAGAGCGCTGCTGCGGACCGCCGTCGGGATCGGCCTCGCCTTCATCTACATCCCGCTGGTCGTGATCGGGATCTACGCCTTCAACTCGAGCAAGATCCTCAAATGGCCGCCGCCCGGCCTGACCACGGAATGGTTCAGCAAGGCCTTCGAAAGCGAGACCGCGCGCGAAGCCCTGCTGACCTCGCTCGAGGCCGGCCTCGTCGCGACCGCGATCGCCCTCCTGCTCGGCAGCCTCGCTTCCCTCGCGGTGGCGCGCCACCGCTTCTTCGGCCGCGAGACGGTCTCCTTCCTCGTCGTGCTGCCGATCGCCCTGCCGGGCATCGTCACCGGCGTCGCTCTCAGCAACACCTTCACGCAGGTCCTCGGCATCCCGCTCAGCCTCTTCACCGTGATCGTCGGCCACGCGACCTTCTGCATCGTCGTCGTCTACAACAACGTCGTCGCCCGCCTGCGGCGCACCTCCGGCTCCTTCGAGGAGGCCTCGGCCGACCTCGGCGCCCACACCTGGCAGACCTTCCGCTTCGTCACCTTCCCGAGCATGAAAACGGCGCTCGCCGCCGGCGGCCTGCTCGCCTTCGCCCTCTCCTTCGACGAGATCATCGTCACCACGTTCACGATCGGCGCCGGCGAGGAAACGCTGCCGATCTGGATCTACCGCAACCTCTTCCGCCCCAACCAACTGCCGATCGTCGACGCGGTCGCGGTGATCGTGATCCTGATCTCGATCATCCCCGTGTACCTGGCCCATCGCCTCTCCAGCGAAGAGGGCGGGGTGACCGGCGGCAAAGGCGGTGGAGGCGTCATCGAGGCCGAGACCGCTACTGCTCCCTAGGGCCAAAAAGGGGAGCGCCGAGCAAGAGGAACACCCAACCCTCCCCCAACCTTCCAGCTAAAGCGGAATGTTCCCGTGCTTGCGCTTCGGCTGTGGCACGCGCTTTGCCTGCAGCATGCGCAGCGCCTTGATCAGCTTCGGCCTCGTCTCCCGCGGCTCGATCACGTCGTCGATGTAGCCCCGCTCGGCCGCCGAGTAGGGGTTGGCGAAGTGGGCTTTGTAGTCGTCGATCAGTTTCTGGCGACGCTCGTCCGGGGTCGGCGAGGTGGCGATGTCCTTGCGGTAAATGATGTTGACGGCGCCCTCGGGGCCCATCACCGCGATCTCCGCCGTCGGCCAGGCGACGTTGTAGTCGGCCAGCATGTGCTTGGAGGCCATCACGTCGTAGGCGCCGCCGTAGGCCTTGCGGGTGACGACGGTCAGCTTCGGCACCGTCGCCTCGGTGTAGGCATAGAGCAGCTTGGCGCCGTGGCGGATGATCCCGTTCCACTCCTGGTCGGTGCCGGGGAGGAAGCCGGGGACGTCGGTGAAGGTGAGGATCGGGACGTTGTAGGCGTCGCAGGTGCGGACGAAGCGGGCGGCCTTCTCGGAGGCCTCGATGTTGAGCACCCCGGCGAGGAAGGCGGGCTGGTTGCCGACGATGCCGACCGGATAGCCGTCGAGACGGGCGAAGCCGCAGACGATGTTCTTGGCGAAGTGCTCGTGAACCTCGAAGAACTCCTCGTCGTCGACGATGCGGGCGATCACGTCGCGCATGTCGTAGGGCTTGGAGGGGTCGTCGGGGACGAGCGAGTCGAGCTCGACGTCTTCGCGCTCGGGGTCGTCGGAGGGCTCGAAGCGCGGCGGCGCCTCGAGGTTGTTCGAGGGCAGGAAGCTGAGCAGGTAGCGAGCGTCCTCGAGGCAGCTCTCCTCGTCCTCGGAGGCGAAGTGGGCGACGCCCGACTTCGAGTTGTGGCTCATCGCCCCGCCCAGCTCCTCGAACTCGACCTCCTCGCCGGTCACCGTCTTGATCACTTCGGGGCCGGTGATGAACATGTGCGAGGTCTCTTTGACCATGAAGATGAAGTCGGTCATCGCCGGCGAGTAGACGGCGCCACCGGCGCAGGGGCCCATGATCAGGCTGATCTGCGGAATCACGCCGGAGCATTTGACGTTGCGGGCAAAGACGTCGCCGTAGGCGCCGAGGGAGACCACGCCCTCCTGGATCCGGGCGCCGCCGGAGTCGTTGATGCCGACGACCGGCGCCCCGACCTGGGCGGCAAGGTCCATCACCTTGCACATCTTCTCCGCCATCACCTCGCCGAGACTGCCTCCGAAGACGGTGAAGTCCTGGGAGAAGACAAAGACAGTTCTCCCGTCGATCAAGCCGTGGCCGGTGACGACGGCGTCGCCCCAGGGCCGTTTCTTCTGCATCTCGAAGTCGTAGGTGCGGTGGCGGACGAAGGTGTCCAGCTCCTCGAAGGAGCCGGGGTCGAGCAGCTTCTCGATCCGCTCGCGGGCGGTCATCTTGCCCTTCGCGTGCTGCTTCTCGACCGCCTCCTCGGAGGCGGAGTTGACCGCGGCCTCGCGCAGCTCGCGCAGGTAGGCGAGCTTCTCCTCGTGGGTGACCGGGTTCTTCTCGCGCATCAGCAGTGGGGGCGCTCGTAGCTCAAGGGCGGCGCGGGATTCTATTTAGGCCGGGCGCGCGGTGTCCCCAGACAGGCGGAGGGCCCGCGCGTGCGGGCCCTCCGGACGGCCGGAACTGCCTTGTTCGTGCCTAGAGTTCGGCGCAGATCGCAAATGCCGTGACCGACCAATTGGCGGTCTCCGGTTCAATCTCCCGCCCCGCTGCGGTCCAGCCCAGGTGGGCGCTGGCGGCTGGCGACGATTCGGTCGGGACGGTTTTCGTGTTGGCGCCGTTGATACGGACGCCTCCACCAAGGACTTCCTTGCCGACCGGACAAACAGCGGTAACCGACTTCGAGTCTTCTGGGTTGGAGGGACTGGTTTCACTGATGTAGGTGACGTTCTTCAGCAGCTGCAGATAGAACGACGCCGAGAGCTTTGCCGCGCTGACCGATTCCTTGCCGAGCTTGCCGTTGGTGACGGCTTCCGGACCGATCGTGCTTTCCGTCACCGCCTTCTTGGCGAGTTTGCTGGTGCCGACCGATTCGTTGCCGAGTTTGGCGTTGGTCACGGCCTTCTTGGCGAGCTTGGAGTTGATCACCGAGCCGGTGCCGAGGTCAACGGCGTTGACGTTGCCGTCCTTGATTTTGCCCGAGGTGACGGCCTGCTTCTTCAGTTTCGGGTTGGTCACGGCTTCCTTGGCGATGTTGGTCGCGCGGACCGCACCGGTGCCGATCTTGCCGGCGGCGACGGCGACGCCACCGCCGAGGGCGATGAACAGGGCCATGCAGGAGAGCACGTTGGCGAAGGTCAGGTGCTGCTTCAGTCGGTTCACTCCGGTTGCTCGCTTTCTGGCGGCGACGCCGCCGATGTTTGACAACTCGCTGGAAGGCTGGATGGGGCTAGACGCTGTCGAACGGCCGCCGCTGCGGTTCCGCCAGGCGATCGAGGAAGGCCTCGAGGTCGGTTGTGTCGAGGCCGGTGCTCTCGTCGGCGCGGATCGCGACCCGGGTGCCGAAACCCTTCTCGGCCATCGTCACCTCGACCCCCTCGACGGCGCTGAGCAGCTCGGTCAGCTCCGGCTCCGACTTCATCAGCGTCCGCGATGCCTCGATCATTGAAGCCCGCTTCCACCAACAAGCGGCTGTTCCTGCCCCTCTCCCTGCCTGGGAGGGACCGTTCAGGTCCTGCGATCAAACCGACCGGGGGGCGAGCTCGAAGCGCTGCCGACCTTTACCCCACCATGGAGGGGACAGGGTCGGATACGCGAAACGCGCGAGCTTGGGAGCTTGCGGAACGCAGCATGGGCTTCTTGCGCGGCGCCAGCTGCTCACACTCGGATTCCGAAGCAGAGCGATCGAGCACCGTATCCAGAGCAGACGGCTGCACCCGGTTGCCCGTGGCGTCTACGCAGTCGGCTGGCCGCAGCTAACCGAAAGGCGACGTTGGATGGCGGCGGTGCTCACCTGCGGAGAGGGAGCGGCACTGAGCCACCGCAGCGCCGCAGCCCTATTGGGGTATTGGGATCGAGCGACCAGGGCTCATCGACGTGAGCGTGCGCCGTCGCTGCGAACTGCGACGGTCGGGGATGCGGATCCGCGGGCGCCCGACGCTCGTAGCCGCGGACATCATCCTCATCGACGACATCCCGGTGACCAGCGCGGTACGCACGCTGATCGATATGGCGGCCGAACTCGGCCCAATCGCCACCGAGCGCGCTGTGAACGACGCCGACAAGCGGGACCTGGTCGACCCCGAGGCGCTGCGCCTCGCGCTCGACAACCACGCCGGCGAGCCCGGTGTCGCCCCCTGCGCGAGCTCCTCGATCGCCTCACCTTTCGCCTCTCCGACTCCGACCTCGAGATCTTCTTCCGGCCAATCGCCGCCTCGGCCGGCCTCCCCTCCCCTCTCAGCAAACAGTGGGTCAACGGCTTCGAAGTCGACTTCTTCTGGCCCGAACTCGGCCTGGTGGTCGAGACCGACGGCCTCCGCTACCACCGCACGCCCTCGGCTCAGAAACGCGACACTCGTCGCAACCGCGCGCACACGCTCGCCGGCATGACCCCGCTCCGCTTCGCGCACTACGAGATCCGCTACGAATCCCGGCACGTCCGCGAGGACCTCAGCCGAGCAGCCGCGATGCTCCAGAAGCCTCGGCGCTAGAAGAAGGCGCCGCCCTTGTATTCGCCGAAGACGTCGCGCATGGCGCCGCAGACCTCGCCGATCGAGGCGTTGGCGGCGAGGGCGGCGCGGATCGGGTGCAGGAGGTTGCCATCGCCGCGGGCGACGTCGCGCAGGGCGTCGAGCTTGGCAGTGACGTCGGCCTGGTCGCGGGCCTCCTTGAAGGCCTTGAGGCGGGTCAGCTGGCGCTGCTCGGCCTCGGGGTCGACCTTGAGGATGTCGACGTCGTCGACCTGGTCGGTGACGAACTTGTTGACGCCGACGATTATGTCCTGGCCCGACTGGTAGCGCTCGTGGTAGCTCTGCGCGGACTCCTCGATCTCGCGCTGCATGAACTCCAGCGCCTCGACCGAGCCGCCCATCTCGCCGACCTTGTCCATCAGCTCCCAGGCGCGCAGCTCGATCTCGTCGGTCAGCGACTCGACGAAGTAGGAGCCGGCGAAGGGGTCGACGGTCTCGGCGACGCCGGACTCGTAGGCGAGCACCTGCTGGGTGCGCAGGGCGATCCGGGCCGAGCGCTCGGTCGGCAGCGCCAGCGCCTCGTCGAAGCCGTTGGTGTGCAGTGACTGGGTGCCGCCGGCGACCGCGGCGAAGCCCTGCAGGGCGACGCGGATGATGTTGACCTCGGGCTGCTGGGCCTGCAGGGTGACGCCGCCGGTCTGAGTGTGGAAGCGGATCTGCATCGATTTCTGGCTCTCCGCCCCGAACCGCTCCTTGACGATTTTGGCCCACATCCGCCGCACGGCGCGGAACTTGGCGATCTCCTGGAAGACGTTGTTGTGGCAGTTGAAGAAGAAGGCGAGCCGGGGGGCGAAGTCGTCGATCTTCAGTCCCCGCTCCAGCGCCGCCTCGACGTAGGCGATCGCGTTGGAGAGCGTGAAGCCGACCTCCTGCACGGCCGAACAGCCCTTCTCGCGGATGTGGTAGCCGGAGATCGAGATCGTGTTCCATTTCGGCACGTGGGTCTGGCAGTACTCGAAGATGTCAGTGGTCAGCCGCATCGTCGGCACCGGCGGGTAGATGTAGTTGCCGCGCGCCATGTACTCCTTCAGCACGTCGTTCTGGACCGTGCCGCGCAGCTTCTCGGAGGGGACGCCCTGCTCCTCGCCGACCAGCTCGTAGAGCAGCAGCAGGATCGCGGCGGGGGCGTTGATCGTCATCGAGGTGGAGACGCCGTCGAGCGGGATCTGGTCGAAGCAGATCCGCATGTCCTCGATCGTGTCGATCGGGACGCCGGTGCGGCCGACCTCGCCGTTGCAGAGCGGGTCGTCGGAGTCGCGGCCGAGCTGGGTCGGCAGGTCGAAAGCCATCGAGAGCCCGGTCGAGCCGTGCTCGATCAGATAGCGGTAGCGCTCGTTGGTGTCCTCGGGGGAGGCGAATCCGGCGTACTGGCGCATCGTCCAGAGCCGGTCGCGGTACATCCGCTCGTGGATGCCGCGGGTGAAGGGGGGCGTGCCGGGCTCCCCGAGCCGCTGCTCGAGGTTGGGGGCGACGTCGCTCTCGTCATAGAGCGGTTCGATTTCGATCCCCGAGTCGGTGAAGATCCGCTCGTCGTCGGGCCCGACGACCGGAGCAATCGTGCGATGGGGGTCGTCGCGATTCGGTTTCTCGCTACTCGGCATCGCGGGGCAGGATATTGGGGGGCGGGCTCAGACGCCGGCGAGCTTGTGCCGCCACCACTCGAGCAGGTCGGCGAGGCTGCGCTCGAGCGGGATCTCGGGGACGAAGCCGATCGCCTCCCGCAGCCGCCCGGGATCGCCGACCAGGAGCGGCGGATCGGACGGACGGGCGAGGGCAGGGTCGGTGCGGGTGGCAACCGCGAGCGCGGTCAGCGGCGCCAGCGCCGCGGCCTGGTCGGCGACGCTGTGGGCGTGGCCGGAACAGAGGTTGAAGGTACCGGCGACCCGCTGGCTCGAGAGCTCCACCAGCGCCCGCGCCGCGTCGCGGACGTCGATCAGGTCGCGGGTCGCCCCCGGGTTGCCCAGCAACAGATCGACGCCCCCGTCGTCAGCACTCTCCGCCACCGCGATCTGGCGGGCGAGGCTGGAGGCGGCGTTGAAGGAATGCTGCCCCGGCCCGACCAGATTGAAGGCGCGGACGACGGCGATCCGCAGGCCAGTGGAGGCTGCGGCCTCGCGGCAGATTCGCTCCATCGCCAGCTTCGCCTCGCCGTAGGGGCTGACCGGCGCCAGCGGCGAGTCCTCGCGCAGCGGCATCTCCTCCCGTCCGCGCTGGCCATAGACCGCGGCCGAGGAGATACAGACGACGTGGGCCCGGGGCGCCACTGCCGCCGCCGCGTCGAGCAGGTTGCGGACGCCGTCGGCGTTGATCGCGTGCGTCTCCTCTGGGTGCTCCCAGCTGCGCGCCACCGAGGGGTCGCCGGCGAGGTTGACGACCAGGTCCGGTTCGACTGCCCGCAGGCATGCCGCGACCGCCGCCGGGTCCAGCAGGTCACAGGGCGGCGCCTCCGCGCTGCCCCGGCGCGAGGCGGCGACCGCGCGCAGGTCCGCCGCGGCGGCGGCACGGCTCAGGTGGGCGCCGAGGAAGCCGCTGGCGCCGAGGAGGAGATAGCGGCGCCCCGCGGCGCTAGGCGCCAACGGGTCCGGCTTCAGGCGCTGGCGCCGATCAGGCGCTCATGGCCGGTCTGGTCGATCGTCCGGCGCAGCCCGTCGATCAACTCGACCGACGGTTCCCAGCCGAGCAGCTCCTCGGCGCGGCCGATGTCGGGGCGGCGCTGTTGGGGATCGTCGGTCGGCAACGCCTCGTAGATGATCTCCGAGCTCGAACCGGTGACCTCGATCACGGCCTTGGCCAGTTCCAGCAGGGTGAACTCGTTGGGGTTGCCGATGTTGACCGGCGAGTGCTCGTCGGACTCCGAGAGGGCGACGATGCCGCGGATCAGGTCGTCGACGTAACAGAAGCTGCGGGTCTGACTGCCGTCGCCGAAGACGGTCAGCGGCCGGCCCTGCAGCGCCTGGCGCAGGAAGGTCGGGATCGCCCGCCCGTCGTGGGCGCGCATGCGCGGGCCGTAGGTGTTGAAGATGCGGACGATCGCGGTATCGACGCCCTGCTGGCGGTGGTAGGCCATGGTCAGGGCCTCGGCGTAGCGCTTCGCCTCGTCGTAGACGCCGCGCGGGCCGATCGGGTTGACGTGGCCCCAGTAGTCCTCCTTCTGCGGGTGGACCTTGGGGTCGCCGTAGACCTCGCTGGTCGAGGCGATCAGAAAGCGGGCGCGCTTCCACTTGGCGACGCCGAGCATGTGATGGGTGCCGTGGGAGCCGACTTTGAGCGTGTGCAGCGGCAGCCGCAGGTAGTCGATCGGGCTCGCTGGCGAGGCCAGGTGGTAGACGAAGTCGAGGTCCTCGGGGATGTCGACGTAGTTCGTGATGTCGGTGTGACGGAACTCGAACGCGTCGTCGCGGATGTGGGCGATGTTCTCCAGCGATCCGGTCTCGAGGTTGTCGAGGCAGATCACCCTGTGCCCCTTGCCGAGCAGGTGCTCGCAGAGGTGGGATCCGAGGAAGCCGGCGCCGCCGGTAACTACGCAAGTGGTCATGGCGCCGATGCTATCGGTGCCCACGTCGCGTGTGCGCGGCGGGTGCTTCCTGCAATTTCCGACAATCCGAGGCGGAAAATCGTCCAGGAGGGGGGAGAGAAATGGTTCCGGGGCGGTTAACGCTGCCTATGTTAGGTGCGAGAGATTGAAGCGGCCAGGGGGAGCCGAGCGGTGAGTTCGATTGGACAGGGGGAAGAGCGAGCCGCGTCGGCGGCGGTGTCAGAGGCGTCGCGCAAGCGTGCCGCGATCGAGACGTACTCGCACCACGAGGACGCCCTTCGCCGCACCGCCCGCCGCTACTCGCTCTGCGCCGACGATGCTGACGAAGCCCTGCAGCGAGCGCTCGAGATCCTCCTGCTCAAAGCACCGAGCGACGACCCGCGGGACCTGATTCGTTGGACCCAGACCGTGGTCAAGCACGAGGCGCTGGCGGTCAAGCGCGACCGCGAACGGATCCTCAGCGGTCCCGCCGCGGTGACCCCCGAGCCCGGACGCGAGGACTGGGTGGCGATGATCCCGGCCCGCACCGACGGCCCACCGGAGCGGGCCGAGCGCCAGGAAGCTGTCGCCCGCAGCCGCGAGGCGCTGCAGACCCTGAAGCCCCAGGAGCTGCGCGCCCTTGGCCTGCTCGCAGAGGGCTACTCCTACAAGGAGATCGGCGAGATCACCGGTTTCAGCCACACCAAGATCAACCGCTGCCTGGCCGAGGGCAGGGAGAAGTTCCGTCGTGTCCTCTCGGGCAGCCGCGACGGCAGCCGCTGCGAGGAGATGCGGCCGCTGCTCTCGTCCTTCTGCGACGGCGAAGCCAGCAGCGCGGAGGCGTCGGTGCTGCGCGAGCACCTACGCGCCTGTGCCAACTGCCGTGGGACCTTGCGCGCCTACCGGGCGGCCCCGGCCGCCGCCGCGGCCCTGGCGCCGGCGCTTCCCCTCAGCCGCTCGCTGCTCGACCGCGCCCATGACGCCTTTGCCGGTCTTGCGGCGCGGCTCGGCGGGGCCACGGGTGACACCGACTCGGCGCTGCAACAGGTCGCCGCCTCGGGCGGCACTCGCGGCGCCGGGGTGGCGGCGCTGGCCAAGGTGGTCGCGATCTGCGTCGGCACCGCCGGCGGCGCGGCGGCCTGTGTGGCAACCGGCGTCGTGCCCGCGCCGGCGGGGCTGGGCCACAACCCGGTCGAGGCATCGGTGCTGGAGCGCACGGTCGAGCCGCTAGTCGCGGATGAGCCTGTCGCGGAAAGCGGCGTCGAATACGAAACCGCGCCGGCCGCCGCGCCGCAGAGCTCGCCGCCAGAGCCCAAGCAGGACCCGACGCCGAAACCGGAACCAGTCTCGAGCCCGGTTCCAGAAGCCAGCGCCGGAGCCACCGAATACACGCCGGAACCGCAACCCGTCACCGCTCCCGAAACCAGCAGCGCAAGCGGCTCGACGGGCGCCGGCGCCGGCAGCCCAGCGGGGGAGTTCGGGCCGTGAGACGAGCCGGCAATGCCCTCCGCGCGGCGCTGGCGATCCTCGCCGCATCGCTGCTCATCGCCGACGGCGCCGCCGCCGACCAAGCGTCCCAGCTGCTGCCGGTCCAGCTGCGAGTCCTGGACGGAGACGGAATCGTCGACAGCGCCGACAGCTGGCACCCCGACAACCTCTTCGTGCTCAACTGGATTCGCCCTCCGGTCGCCGAACAGGGCTTTCCGATCACGGCCGCCAACTACCGCCTCTATGACGCCGCCGGGAATGCGCTGGGCGATGGGAGCATCCAAATATCCGGGGACTTGACCCAGATCGACAACGTTCGCGTCCCCTCCCCCTTCTCTCCCGGCATCTACAGGGCCGATGTCTGGCTCCAGGGCCCCGGCGGCCAGCCCGGCCCCAAAGCGAGTGCCGCACTGCGCTTCGACGACACCCGGCCTGGGCCGGCGCAGCCGCTGCCTGCGACGGGATGGGTCGCCGGAAACGCAGCCGCGGTGGTCACGATCGAGCATCCCGCGGAGCCGCAGCCGGTCTCGGGCATCCGCGGCTACGCCGTCTCGGTCGACCGCGGGGGCGGTGGCTCACCCTGCGCCGGCGGCGATCGCTGCAGCCTGGCCGAGACCGACCTGCATGGTGGCATCGGCGACGACAGGGTCTCGCTCGGCGTCCTGCCCGAGGGGGTCAACTTCGTCCGCGCCGTCGCCGTTTCGGGCTCGGGGAAGCGGTCGCCGGAGGCCAGCAGCGCGATCGTGCGCGTCGATGCCACCCTGCCCGAGGTGAGCTTGCGCGGGGCGCCGGCGGGCTGGACCAACGGACCGGTTCGGGTAACGGCGAGCGCGACCGACGCCCTGTCCGGCATGGCGGCGAGTGGCCCCAGCGGTCCGTTCACCGCGATCGCCGTCGATGGTGCCGTGCCGAGAGTCGAGCCAGGGGCCTCGGCGGTGGCGGTGGTCAGCGGCGAGGGAGCACACGCCGTCTCCTTCTATGCGCGCGACGCCGCCGGCAACCTGGACGAGCGCTCGCCGCCCACCGCCGCGGTTCGCATCGACGAAAGCCCGCCGCGGGTCGCCTTCGTCGCCGCCCAGGATTCCGCCGAACCAGAGCGGATGGAAGCCATCGTCACCGATCCTCTTTCCGGGCCCGACCCGACACGGGGATCGATCGCCGTCCGACCGATTCACTCGCGCCAGCCGTTCGCGCCGCTGCCGACCACGGTCTCCGGCAACAAGCTGGTTGCGCGCTGGGACTCCGACGCCTTCCCACCCGGGTCCTACGAGTTCCGGGCGAGCGGCTACGACGCGGCGGGCAACGCCAGCAGTTCCGAACGGCGCGGAAACGGAACCCACGTGGTGCTGGGCAACCCCCTGAAGAAGCCGACCGCGATAATCGCCGGCTTCGGCGGCAGGCGCCTGATCTGGCAGCACTGCTCCCGCGGCAAGGGGCAGCGACGCTGCCGGCGCGAGGAGATCGAGGCATTCGAACGGCGGCCCAAGACCAGGGCGACGCCCTACGGGCACAGCCTCTCCTACTCCGGCCGCCTGACCTCGGCCTTCGGGTCCTCGCAGGGCGGGCTGCCGGTCCAGATCGTCGAGACCTTCAGCGTTGGCGGCGACCCAGAGCAACGCACGACCACGATTGAGACGGCGGCCGACGGAACCTTCATGACCCGCCTGACGCCAGGGCCCAGTCGCCGGGTTGAAGCCGTCTTCGCCGGCAACCGGACCCTGACCCGGGTCAGCGGTGGCGCCGTGCGGCTGCTGGTCCTGGGCGACGTGCGGATGCATGCCTCCTCCTCCACGGCCCGGATCGGCGGGGCGCCAATCGTCTTCAGCGGCGGCGTCGGCGACCTCGGCGCACCGATTCCCGCCGGCGGCAGGCCGGTCGAGCTGCAGTTCCGCTTTCCCGGCAGCGAGTGGTCCGAATTCCGCACCGTCCAGACCGACGCCCACGGCCACTTTCGCTACCGCTACGCGTTCAGCGACGACGACAGCCGCGGCATCCGCTTCCAGTTCCGCGCCTTCGCGCCGGAGCAGGACGGCTGGCCCTACGAGCCCGCTTTCTCCCGGCCAGTCTTCGTCACCGGTCGCTAAACGACGACCGCCCCGATTTCTCGGGGCGGTCGGTACTGCGGAGATGCGTGATTGCTCCTAGCGGAGGGCGGCGAGCTGGTCGGTGACTTGGTCAACCAGACCTTGAGCGCGAGAAGTCTGATCGTCGATCGCGCGGCGGACGCGGGACTCGACCTCGTTGCGCTGCTGCTTCAGGGTCGTCTCGACCGTGCGCTGGTGCTTGCGGGCTTCGCGCTCGACCCGGTTGCGGGTCTTGCGGGCCTCGGTCGTCGCTTTGCGCCGGGCGCTGGTGCCGCGACGCTCGGTGCGCTTGACGGTTTTGCGCAGTTGCGTGCGGTAGGACTTGATCTGTTTCTCGGCGCTGCTGCGGCCGGTCCACGGCTCGACCAGATCGGAGACGCGGTCGCTGACGCTGAGGACGATGCCGACCGGCACGTCGACGGCGGCCTCAGCCACGGTCTGGACCTGGTTCTTCTGAGCGACGGCCGTCTTGGTGGCGGCGCGTTTGCTGGCTTTAGCGGTGGACGTAGCCGATTTTTTGGCTTCCGTGGTCGCGCGTTTGGCCTGAGTTTTGGATTTGCTGCCGTTTTTCGTGTCTGCCATGAAAGTTGAACCCCTTCGAATTTTGTTTGCCTGCCTGGGCGTTTGGCGAGTGTAACGAACATACGTTCTTTTGCGAACACACGTTCTTAACCTCTTTTGGGGAGGTGGTTACACCGCCGCCGCAGCGGCCTGCGCGGTGCGCACGGTCGCCAGGGCAGCGGGACCACAGGCGGCGGCGATCGGGTAGCGCGCCTCGAGATCGAGGGCCGCCTCCTCCATGGCGAGATCGCCGAAGGCGACCGCGCCGCCCGCCTCGCGCACGATCAGCTGCGCCGCGGCGGCGTCGACCGAGCGGCAGGAGCGCAGGCTCAGCATCGCGTCGAAGCGACCCGCTCCTACATAAGAGGCGGTGATCGCGATCGAGCCGACGACCCGCAAGCGGTAGGCCTTGCCGGCCAGGGACTGCAGGGCCGGCAGCGACCACTCCGGCTCGGCCGACTCCAGGCCGACCACCTCCAGCTTCTCGGCCTCGGCGGTGACCCGAGCCTCGCGGTCGCACAGCAGCGCCCCCTCGCCGCGGCGGGCGACGAACTCCTCGCCGGCGCCGAAGTCGTGGACGAAGCCGAACTCGACATCGGCCATCGAGGCGCCGGAGGCGACGGCGAGGCTGAGACTGTGCGAGGGGATCGTGCGGCGGGCATTGAGCGAACCGTCGATCGGGTCGATCACGACCCGCGCCGCGCCACCGCCGCCGAACTCGACCTCGCCCCGCTCCTCGGAGACGGCGACGAAGGAGGCGCCCTGCGCCGCCAGCATCTCCAGCTCGGCGAAGACGACGTCCTCGCAGCGGCGGTCGATCTCGAGGGTGCGGTCTCCCCCCTTGCCGACGCCCTCGTAGACGGTGCGCTCCTCGCTGCTCGCGGCGGCACTGAAGATGGCTTGCTGCGCCGCCACGGCACGGCGGCAGATTCCCAGCCAGTCTGCGGAGAAAACGTCCATGAGCCGGATCGTATGGCGCGCTAGCGTTGGGTGATGCGCGAGGGGCAACCGACGACTGCGGTGGAGACGGGTGGACGTGAGCGGGCGATCGCCCACGGCGACGGCCCGCTACTCGTCCTCGGCGCCGCCGGAACCGGCAAGACCGAGCTGCTGGCGCGGCGGCTGGCGCGGCTGGCGGCGGCTGGGACGGCACCCGAGCAGGTCCTCACGATCGGCTCCACCCGTGCCACCGCCCGGCGCCTGCGCGAAAAGACCGAGGCGCTGCTGCGGGGACCGTTCGAGGAGCTCTGGATCGGCAGCTGGGACACGATCGGCGAGCGCCTGCTGCGCGACCACGCCGAGGCCGCCGGCCTCGATCCCTTCTTCGACGTGCTCGGGCCGGCCGAGCGGCTGGCGATGCTGCTCGACCGCCTCGACCAGCTGCCGCTGCGCCGGCACGAGATCCGCGGCAACCCGGCCGGTCTGCTGGCCCGGCTGTTGGCCCGGATCGACGCGCTGAAGGCGGAACGGGTCGGGCCGACGCGGCTGGAGCAGCGCGCCCGTGAGGCCGAGAAGGAGGCAACCGACGAGGCGGCGGCCGAGGCGGTTCGGCGCGAGCTCGAGTTCGCCGAGCTCTACTCAACCCACGACCGCATCCTCGCCAGCGCCGGCAGCCTCGACCACGGCGACGTCTTCCTCGCCCTCGACTGCCTCTTCGCCGAGCGCCCCGACATCCGCCTCCAAATCGCCCAGCGCTTCGACCACCTGATGGTCGACGAGCTCGAGGAGGCCACCCCAGCCCAACGCGCCCTCCTGACCGCCCTCGCCGAGGACAACCCGAACCACCTGTACGCGCTGGAGGAATCAGAGGGACCGAGCTCGTGGTTCCGCGACCTTCATCCCGATGGCGATGTGATCGTTCTGGAGCATCGCTTCCGCGAGCCGGCGGTCAGGTTCTGGAAGTGCTCGAACGAGCGCGCGCAGTCCCAGGCCGTCGCCCGCGAGGTCGAGCACCTGCTCGCCGGCGGGGTCGACCCGCAGGAGATCTGCGTCCTCGTCGCCGAGCCGGCACGCCAGGGCGGTGCGGTCGCGGCGGCGATGGAGGAGCGCGGCATCCCCTTCCACCTCTCCGGCCCCGCCGCGCTCTTCCAGCGGCCGGAGGTGCGCGACGCGATCGCCTGGTTGCGGGCGCTCGCCGATCCGGCCGACTCGCCGGCGGTGGCGCGGGCGCTGACGCGGCCGCCGATCGAACTGCGCCCCGGCGACCTGGCGCGGCTGACGACGATCGCGCGGCGGCGCAAGCAGGACATGGTCGCCGCCTGTGAGGCGGCGCTCGACAGCCCCCAGTTCCAGCCCGAGGCGCGCGAGCGGATCCAGTCCTTCCTCAAGCTCTACAACGCCGCCTCGGCAGCGATGGAGGAGCGCCGCGCCGACGTCTTCGTGCGACGGCTGATCGAGCGCGTCGGCCTGCGCCGCCAACGCCTCTTCGCCGCCCAACCCGAGGTGGCCGAGCGGCTGCTCGGGCTCTCGCGGCTGGCCGAGCTGGCGACCGCCTGGACGCGGCGCGAGCCGCACGGCTCGACCCGCGGCTTCGTCGCCTACCTCAGCGCCGTGGCCGAGGCCGGCGTCGAGCCGGCCGGGGGCGAGGAGCCGCCCTCCCCGGCCTCGGTCCAGGGGATGGCGATGGGCGCGGTCAAGGGGATCGGCTTCGACCACGTCTTCGTGCTCGGGCTCGAGGGCGAGGCCGAGTGGGCGCGGATCGGCTGGCCGGCCCGCACCGGGCTGGTGCTCTCGCGCGTCGAGCGCGGCGAGGAGGGAGAGGCACGACCGTCGCGCTTCTACGAGGAGGCCCTGGCAGCAACAGACGCCGGCGAGGAAGAGCACGGCGAGGAGCTGTTTGGGCCCGCCGAGGGGCTGCACGCGACCTACCGGACCCTGCGCGAGCAGGTGCTGGAGGCTTCCTGGAAGGCCGGGCGCGAGCTCTCGGAGCCGCGCCTGGACACGGCGATCGACGTCAACCGGGCGATCGCCCGCTACCTCGAGCTGCTGAAGCTGGCGGCGCTGGCGCAGCGCCCCGGCAACGAGCCGACGGCGGAGGCGATCGCGGCGGTCAACGGGCTCCTGCGCCAGGTCGCGACTCCCGAGCAGCAGGCCGAGCTCGATGCCTCCTCGCTCGACTCCTACCTACTTGACGCCGAAGATGAGCAGGGCCGCCGGCGCGAGCTGATCGCGGCCCGCGAGGAGCCCTCGCTGGAGGCCTTCCTGCCGCGCCGCGGCGACGGCATGCTCAGCCTCTCGGCCTCCGACCTCAGCCTCTACCTGACCTGCCCGCTGAAGTACAAGTTCGCCCGCGTCTTCGGGATCCCGCAGGAGCCGACGATCAACCAGCGCTTCGGGATCCTCATCCACAACGTGCTCGAGCGCTTCCACAAAGAGCCGCCCGAGAGCGAGGAGGAAGGGCTGGGGCTGCTGACCAACCTCTTCGAGACCGGCTGGCGGCGGACCGGCTTCGGCGCCACCGACGACGAGCTGCAGTTCCGCGACCGTGCTCGCGAGGCGTTGCGGCTCTACTGGGAGCGCGAGCGGGTGGCCGAGGGCGAACCGGTCTGGCTGGAGAAGAAGTTCGACTTCAAGGTCGGCGAGCACCACGTCCGTGGCCGCGTCGACCGGGTCGACCGCCTGCCCGACGGCGGCTACGAGCTGATCGACTACAAGACCGGCGAGCGCCGGACCGAGGCCGAGCTGGAGAACGACCTGCAGCTGGCGCTCTACCGGCTCGCCGCCCGCGAGGCCTGGGAGATCGAGGCCAGCAGCGGCAGCTACTACTACGTGCTCGACGCCGACAAAGTTGCCGCGCCGATCAGGGCCGACGACGCCGAGCGGGTCGAGCGCACGGTGCTGCAGGTCGGCGAGGGCGTGCTCAGCCAGGACTTCGAGCCGCGTCCCTCCCCCACCGTCTGCGGCTGGTGTGACTACCGGCTGATCTGCCCGGCGGCGGAGTCCTAGCGGGCGCGGCCTACTGGCCGTCGCCGCGTTGACGCAAAAACCGCTGGAACTCCTTCGCGATCGTGTCGGCCGAGGGCAGGTCCTCGCCCTCCTCGGTCAGCAGGTCGACCTGTTCGGCCTCGATCCGCGAGACCAGCTCCTCGATCTCCGGATTGGCGGCGATCGCGCGGCCGATCTGCTCCTCGTAATCGCTCGTTTCCTCCTCCAGCTCGGAGGCCTCGACGGCGATCCCGGTCAGGCCCTCGAGCCGGCGCAGCAGCGCCAGCGCCGCTTTCGGGTTGGGAACGGCGGCGACGTAGTGGGGCACCGCCGCCCAGAGCGAGGCGGAGCTGATCCCGGCCTGGCGGCAGAGGTCGTGGACGACGCCGACGATCCCGGTCGGGCCCTCGTAATTGGAGCGCTCGAGTTCGAGCTCTTCGACCAGCTCCTGGTCGGAGGCGAGCCCGGTGATCGGCACCGGCAGGGTGTGGGAGACCTCGGCGATCAGCGCCCCGAGCGTGATCACCATCTCCACCCCGAGCGCATCGGCGGCGGTCGCGATCGTCTCCGAGAAGGTGCGCCAGCGCAGGTTCGGCTCGGTCCCGTCGAGCAGGACCAGGTCGCGGTCGGCGGTCGGGATCCGGACCGCGACGAGGTTGTTTTCGGGCCACTCGATGCGCCGGGTCTGGCCCTCGCTGAGGACGATCGTCGGCCGCGTCGACTGGAAGTCGAAATAGTCCTCGGGGTCGACTTTGGCGATCAGCTCGGAGTCGAAGGAGGAGGCGACGGCGCTGAGCGCGGTCGAAGCGGCGGCCGCGGCGTCGTTCCAGCCGCGAAAAGAGCAGACCATGACCGGTGATCTCAGATGCGGCAGGTCGCCTTCCCAGATGAGCGAATCCACGCTTTGAGCGTAGACGATGGCGTTAACCGCGCGGTAAGGGCGCGGACGCTAACGCGAGACCGGTGGATGCTGCTCGTGCCAGCGCTGACCCTGCTCCAGCTGCGCCGCCAGCGACAGCAGCAGCCCCTCGCTGTCGGCGGGCGCGACCAGCTGGGCGCCGATCGGCAGGCCGGCAGCGGTGAAGCCGGCGGGGAGGCTGATCGCCGGCCAGCCGACCACGTTCCAGGGCCAGGCGAAGGGACAGGCGGCGCTGGCAGCGGTGCTGGTCGCCCAGTAGCCACGCCCCTTGAAGTGATCGATGCGCGGCGGTGGCAGCGCCGTGGTCGGGGTGAGGACCAGATCGACGTCGTCGAAGATCGCCCCCATCCGGCGCCGCAGCGGCAGCTCGCCGGCGCGGGCGGCGCTCGCGGGGATACCGTTTAGCAGCCGCCCCATGCGGGCGTGCACGCGGGTGCGCGGTTCGAGTCGGGCACGGTCGATCTCGCGCTCACGCAGCCAGGCATCGACCGCCGACATCCCACGCGGGATCAGCGCCGCCCCGACCAGCCCGTAGTCGGGGTCGCGCTGCTCGACCTCGTGGCCGAGCTCCGTCAGAGCGCCGGCCAGGGCCTCGATCGCCTCCCGGTGCTCGGGGTCGACCTTGCTCGAAGCGCCGACGGGGGTGGTGAAGGAGAGGGCGATGCGGAGCCGCTCGGGCGGGCGGGCGGCGGCGGTCACGAAGGGCTCGGCCGGGGGCGCAACGTGGTGACGGTCGGCCGGCACGTTGCCGGCGAGGACATCGAGCAGCAGCGCCGTGTCGGCGACGTCGCGGGCCAGCGGGCCGTAACAGCTGAGGCCGTTGAAGGCCTCGGCGTCGGGCCAGGTGGAGACGCGGCCGCGCTGGGGCTTGAGGCCGACCAGATTGGTCCAGGCAGCGGGGATGCGGATCGAGCCGGCGCCGTCAGAGCCCATCGCGCCGGCGACGATCCCGGCCGCGACGGCCGCCGCGGCACCGCCGCTGGAGCCGCCCGGCGTGTGCTCGGGGTGCCAGGGGTTGCGGGTGGCGCCGAAGGCCTCGGTCTCGGAGAAGTGCCACTGGCCGACCTCGGGCGCGTTGGTCTTGCCGACGACGATCGCGCCCGCCTCGCGCAGGCGGCGGACCGGCTCGGCGTCGCGCTCGGCCGCCGGGTGCTCGCCGGCGCAGCCGAACGGGGTGGCGTGGCCGGCGAGGTCGACGTCGTCCTTGATCGCCACCGGCACCCCGAGCAACGGCCCACTCTCGCCGGCGGCGAGGCGTCGGTCGGCCGTGTCGGCGTCGGCCAGGGCCTGCTCGGCGCAGACGACGCGGAACGCGTTCAGGGTCGGCTGCGTCGCCTCGATCCGCCCCAACGAGCGTTCAGTCAATTCCCGCGAGCTCACCTCCCCAGCCACCAGTGCCGCCGCCTGCCCCACCAGCCCGTCCAGCGGGTCGATGGGCCGATTTCGGGACGCATCGTCCCGTTTTAGGCCCATCGGCGGGCTTTTGGCGGGGGTCATGCGGGCTCCACGGCGATGCGGGCGCCGCGGTTGGGGGCGAAGGTGATGGCGCGGCGGGTGACGCGCTCGTTGCTGCCGTGCTGGGGGACCAGGGCGATCCGGTCGAGGATGGTCTGGAGCACGATCTTCATCTCGTAGAGGGCGAAGCTGGCACCGAGGCAGCGGCGCACGCCGCCGCCGAAGGGGATCCACTGGTAGGTGCCGGGCGGGTCGTCGAGGAAGCGCTCGGGGCGGAAGGCCTCAGGCTCCGGGTAGAGGTCGGGACGGCGGTGGAGCAGGTAGATAGAGGGGTTGATGCTGACCCCGGCCGGCAGCAGGTGGCCGCCGATCTCCAGCGGTGCGGTCAGGTGCCGGCCGACCGCGGTGACGACCGGACGCAGCCGCAGCGCCTCCTTGATCGTCGCCTCCAGGTAAGGGCTGGCCTCATCTCCCTCACGCCGCTCGGCGTGCAGCCGCGCGACCACGTCCGGGTGGCGGACCAGACGCTCCAGGGTCCAGCTCAGCGCCGTCGCCGTGGTCTCGTGGCCGGCCAGCAGCAGGGTCATCAACTCGTCGCGCAGCTCGCGGTCGGTCAGCGGCTGGCCCTCTTCGTCGCGGGCCTCCAACAGCATCGAGAGGATGTCGTCGTGGCCCGCGTCGACCTGGGCGCGGCGGGCGTGGATCTCCTCGTAGACGACCCGGTCGGCATCGGCGACGAGCTGGTTGAAGCGGCCCCAGGGGCTGCGCGGCCGCGGGTTCTCTGAGCTGGTCACCTGCAGCGCCAGCAGGCGCGGCTGGCTGGCGGTGGCGTCGAGCAGGCGCCGCAGCGGCGCCCCGACGCGCTCGATTCGCTCGGCGTCGTCGAGGCCGAAGACGGTGCGGAGAATGATCTCGAGGGTGATTGCCTGCATCGAAGGAGCGGCGGCAAAGGTCTCGCCGTGCGGCCAGGCGGCGACCGCGTTCTCGGCGACCGCGCGCATCGTCTCCCCATAGGCCTTCATCCGCTCGCCGTGGAAAGGCGGCAACATCAGCCGCCGCTGGCGCATGTGCTCGGCGCCGTCGAGCAGCAGCACCGAGCGGTCGCCGAGCAGCGGCTGCAGGATGTCGTTGTTTTTGCCGGCCAGCATCTGCGCCGGGTCACCGGTGAAGACCGTCTTCACCGCCTGCGGGTCGGAGGTGATGACCATCGTGCGGTCGTCGGAGAGGCGCAGGGTGAAGTACTCGCCGTAGCGGCGCTCGCAGTCGACCAGGAACGAGGTCGGCTGCATCACGAAGCGGCCAAGCAGGAGCGGGCGCGGCAGCGAGGGGCCGGGTGGCAGTGCCGGCGCGGCCTGCGGGGCGGGCGCTTGCCGCGCCGCTTCCTCCGGTTTGTTGACCGTCAATTCAATAGTGCCGGGATTTCTAGCAGCTATTGAACTTGCGGTCAATAGTGAATAGCCTCCGCCCCGATGGAGCTGACCCAGAAACGCCGGCTCAGCACCGACGCCCGGCGCGAGCAGCTGCTCGCCTCCGGCGCCCGCCTGCTCGCCACCCGCCCCTACGACGAGGTCTCGATCGAGGAGATCGCCCGCGCCGCCGGCGTCTCCAAGGGGCTGCTCTACCACTACTTCCCGACCAAGAAGGAGTTCCTCATCGCCGCCCTCGAGCGCGGCCAAGACGAGCTGGCCGAGCTGACCGCGCCGGACCCGAGCCTCCCCCCGCCGAGCAGCTCGCCGCCAGCCTCGACCGCTTCCTCGACTTCGTCGAGGAACACGAGGCCGCCTACGCGGCAATCTTCCGCAGCCGCGGCGGCGGCGACCCCGAGATCCAGGCGGCGCTGGAGGCCGGCCGGCAGCAGCGGATGGACGCCGTGATCGAGTCCCTCGCCAGCTGGGAGGAGCCGCCGGCCAGCGTCAGGCGCACCCCCGCCCTGGAGACCGCCGTCCAGGGCTGGTTCTTCTTCATCGAAGGGTCGGTGCTGCGCTGGCTCGAGCGCCGCGACCTCGAGCGTGACGAACTGCGCGAGCTGCTCGGCCTGGCCCTGATCGGCTCGCTGCAGGCGGCCGAGGCGGTCGGCTCCGGCAGCTAGGGCGCGGCGCGGGCGCGGCGGACGAGCTGGGCGGCGAAGAAGAGGGCGAGAGCGGCGAAGCCGAGCTGCAGGGCGCGTTCGGGGACGTTGTTGGCGACGGCGACGCCGACGAGGACGCCGAGCGGGGAGAGGACGCCGATGATCATCGCCTCGCGGATGCGGACGTTGCCGTAACCGTTCTGGCGGTAGGCACCGACCAGGGCGACGAGGACGATCGTCAGCAGCGAGGTCGACTCGGCCTCGACCTGGCTGAGGCCGAGGAAGATCGTCAGCGCCGGTACGAAGAGGACGCCGCCGCCGACGCCGACCAGTCCCCCGGCGAGGCCGCCGGCGACCGCGATCAGGACCGCCAGGACCTCGTTCATTTGAGAATCAGCTCGATCGCGATCGCGACCAGCAGGGCGGCGAAGAGGTAGGAGACGGCGCGCTGGGGGATCCGCTGCTGGATCGCCGTCCCCATCACCACGCCGACGATCGCGGGGATCGCCAGCAGCAGCCCGGTCTCGAGGTGGACGTTGCCGTAGATGCCGCCACCCGCGAGCGCGCCGAGCAGGCCGATGAGGACGATCGCGGCGAGGCTGGTGCCGGTCGCGAGGCGCTCGCCGTAGCCGAACCAGAGGATCAGCAGCGGCACGATCACGGTGCCGCCGCCGACCCCGAAGAGGCCGCTGAAGATACCCGCGACGGTGCCGATCGTCGCCAGCTTCAGCAACGAGTCCGAGGGCATCGACTCGGAGCGGGGCGGCATCCGGCGATACTAGATGCCGTGCCTCGCGAATCGCAGACGGGGGAGGGCTCCTGGGCCACGCTGCTGGCGCCACTGCGAGCCGATCCCGCGCGGGCGGCGATCCTCACCGACGTCGACGGCACCCTGGCGCCGATCGCAGCGCGGGCCGAGGAAGCCACGGTGCCGGCGGCGGCGCGCGAGGTGCTGGCACGGCTGAGCGAGCGCTACGGGCTGGTCGGCTGCGTCTCCGGCCGCCAGGCCGAGGAGGCGCGGCGGCTGGTCGGGCTCGACGGGCTCGCCTACGCGGGCAATCACGGGTTGGAGCTGCTGCTGCCGGGCGACGAAGCGCCGCGGCCGGACCCCTCCGTGGCCGGACAGGAGACGGCGGCGCTGGACTTCCTCGCCGGGATCGATGCCGAGGCCCTTGCGGCGGCGGGCCTGCGGACGGAGGACAAGGGTCCGATCCAGGCGCTGCACTGGCGCGGTGCCGGCGACGAGACCCACGCCGAAGGGCGAGCGCACGAGATCGCCGTCGCGGCCGGGCACGCTGGGCTCGAACCGCGCTGGGGCCGCAAGGTGCTGGAGCTGCGACCGGTCGGTGGCGGTGGCAAGGACGCCGCGGTCGCCTCGCTGCTGGCGGGCGGCCGCCTCAGCGCCGCCGTTTACGCCGGCGACGACCGCACCGACCTCGATGCCTTCCGCCGCCTGCGCGAGCTCAGCGAGGAGGGCGAGCTGGAGACCGCGGCCTGCGTCGGCATCGTCTCCTCCGAGGCGCCGCCGGAGCTGCCGGAGGAGTCCGACCTGATCGTCGACGGGCCGGAGGACTGGCTGGCGATCCTCGAGTGGCTGGGCGAGTAGCGGGTGCCCTACACCGACCTACTGCGAGTCACCGTCTTCGTCACCGGCGCCGAGGCGACGGCGCTGGGGGCGATCACGGCGATCGGCGCCAACCGTGACGGCGACACCACGGCGATCCTCGTTGCCGTGGTCTGGTGGCTGGTCTCGCTCGGCATCGGCATCTACCTCGGCCGCCCCGCCCGCGCCGCCGACGACGTCCGCGACGCCCTCACCCGTGCCCGCACCGCGACCTCGCTGCCGCAGGAGTCGCCGGCCCGGATCGCCGCCGGCCGCCTCTGGCCGATCGTGGTCACGGCCCTCATCGCCGGCGGCCTCGGCCTCTTCTTCCCCGGCGTCGCCGTGATCGGCGCCGGCTACGCCCTGATCGTCTCGCTCGCCTGGCACACCCGTGAGGCCGCCGTGCTGGGCATCGAGCACCGCGACGGGGTCAAGTTCTACGTCGTCCCCACCTCCGCCCTGCAACCGGTCGAGCTGGTCCGCACCCCGGGCCTGCGCAGCGATCGGCTCAGCCGGGCTTGAGGACTTGACCCACCCCCAGTGGGGTCAAGTCCTCAACTTATTCCGGCGAGCTTCTTGAACTGGGCCCAGCCGCGGGTGTTGGCGACGTCGGCCTTGGTCAGCCAGGCGCGGCGGGCGGTGGCGATGCCGTAGGCCATGTTGCCGAGGGTGTCGACGCCATGGGCGTCGGTGTTGATGACGATCTTGACGCCGGCGTCGACGGCGAGGCGGGCATGGCGGTCGGAGAGGTCGCGGCGGTTGGGGTTGGCGTTGATCTCGATCATGGTGCCGGTGCGGGCGGCGGCCTCGGCCACCGCCTCGACGTCGATCCCGTAGGGCTCGCGGCGGCCGATCAGGCGGCCGGTGAGGTGGCCGATGCAGTTGATCTGGGGGTTCTCGATCGCGGTGAGGACGCGCTCCGTCATCTCCTTGGGCGAGATCGAGAAGGAGGTGTGGACGCTGGCGACGACCCAGTCGAGCGCCTCGACCAGATCGTCGGGGTAGTCGAGGGTGCCGTCGAGGCCGATGTTGATCTCGGATCCGGCCAGCAGGCGGAAGCCCTTTTTACCTTTGTTCCAGGCGCGGATCTCCTCGATCCGTTCCCAGAGCCGGTCGGGGGTGACGTGATCGCCGAAGCCGTGGCTGGCCGAGTGGTCGGTGATCGCCATGTAGGCGTAGCCACGGTCGCGGCCGGCCTCGGCCATCTCCTCCAGCGTGTTGCGGCCGTCGGAGAGGGTGGTGTGGGAGTGCAGGTCGCCCTTGATGTCCTCAAGCTCGATCAGTTCCGGCAGCTTGCCCTCGCGCGCCGCCTTCAGCTCGCCGCGGCCCTCGCGCAGCTCCGGCTCGATGTAGGCGTAGCCGAGGCGCTCGTAGACACCCGCCTCCGTCTCGCAGAGGTCGACCTTGCCGCTCTCGGTGTCGGTGATGCCGTGCTCGGAGACCGAGAGGCCGCGGCCGACCGCCTCTTCGCGCAGCTGCACGTTGTGGGCCTTGGAGCCGGTGAAGTGCTGCAGCAGGTTGCCGAAGGCGGCCGGGGCGACGATCCGCAGGTCGACCGAGACGCCGTTGTGGGTCTGGGCGCGGACGCCGTTGGCGCCAGGGGTGCCGGCGGCCGCGATCAGGGGGTTGGCGACCATTGCCTCCGCGAGCGCGGTCGGCTCCTCGGCGGTGGCGATGATGTCGATGTCCTTACAGGTCTCGGCCCAGCGCCGGGCCGAGCCGGCGACCTCGACCCGGTTGGCAGCCGGATGCTCGCGCAGCGCCGCCGCCAGCTCCTCGGCGATCGGGCGCACCTTCGAGAGCAGCAGCCGCCCCGGACCCTCGCCCGGCTCGCCCAGCCGCTCCAGCGAGGCGAGGACGTTTTCCTCGGCCTTCGGGCCGAGGCCCTTTACCTCGCGGATCTTTTCCCCCTCGGCTGCCTCCTTCAGGTCCTCCATCGAGGCGATCCCGAGCTCGTCGAAGAGCAGCCTCGCGGTTTTCGCGCCCAGCCCCGGCACCCTGGTCACCTCGATCAGCGTCGGCGGGAACTTCGCCTTCAGCTTCACCGCGGCCGGGATCTCGCCGGTCGCCAGCAGCGCGTCGATCTTTTCCGCCAGCGTCTTGCCGACGCCGGGGATGTCGGTCGCCCTGCCCTTGGCGGCCAGTTCGGCGACCGAGACCGGGCTCTCGCGGATCGCGTTGGCGGCGGTGCTGTAGGCCAGCACCCGGTATTTGACCGCGCCGTCGAGCTCGTAGAGAACTCCCAGCTCTTCCAGTGCGGCGGCGATCTCAGCGTTCGTCATCGCCCCAAGTTATCCCCTCGCCGCCGGCTGTCTTTAGTCGGCCTTTCGGCTGCCGAATAGCATCGGCGGCGATGCCCCACGCCGACACCGGACCAGCCTGGCTGGTCCTCCCCACCTACAACGAGGCCGAGAACATCGAGGCCCTGGTCGAGGCCGCGCGAGCGAAGCTCCCGACTTCAGCCCAGGTGCTGATCGTCGACGACAGCTCCCCGGATGGGACCGGCGCGATCGCCGACCGGCTCGCCGAGCGCCACGACAACGTCAGCGTTCTGCATCGCCAGGTCAAGGAGGGGCTTGGCCCCGCCTACATCGCCGGCTTCCGCCGCGCTCTCGCCGACGGCGCCGGCCTGGTCCTGGAGATGGACTCCGACTTCTCCCACGATCCCGCCTACCTGCCGCGGCTGCTGGAGGCGGCGCGACGGGCCGACGTCGTGCTCGGCTCGCGCTACGTGCCCGGCGGCGGCGTCAGCGACTGGGGGCCGCTGCGCAAGGCGATCAGCCGCGGCGGCAGCGCTTACGCGAAGCTGATCCTCGGCGTCGACGTCGAGGACATGACCGGCGGCTTCAAGTGCTTCCGCCGCGAGGTGCTGGAAGCGATCGACTTCGACTCGATCCAGGCCCGCGGCTATGCCTTCCAGGTCGAGATGACCTATCGCGCGATCCGCGCCGGCTTCAAGGTCGTCGAGGTGCCGATCGTCTTCCGCGACCGCCAGGCCGGCAGCTCGAAGATGGATCGCGCGATCGTCGCCGAGGCGGTCTGGCGGGTGCCGCTGCTGCGCTTTGGGCCCAAGCACGTCGCCCGCCCCAAACCCGCCCCGAAGGAGCCCGTGGGCCAGTTTGGGTCCAAGCGCTGAGGCGCTATACTTTTTGAAGTATTGAGCTACGAAACCTCGATCCGGGAGACGGATATCCAGTGACTGGGAAACTGACCGACGTAACCGACGCCACCTTCAAAGCCGACGTCCTCGATGCCGATGGGCCTGTGCTGGTCGACTTCTGGGCTCCCTGGTGCGGTCCGTGCCGCGTCGTCCATCCGGTCCTCGAGGAGATCGACGGTGAGCGCGACGACCTCAAGATCGTCAGCATCAACGTCGACGAGAACCAGCAGACGGCGGCTCAGTACGAGGTGCTCTCGATCCCGACGATGATCCTCTTCAAAGAGGGCGCGATCGCGAAGAAAGTCGTCGGGGCGATGCCCAAGCGCCGCCTCGAGGCCGAGCTGGAGCCGGCGCTCGCCTAGCGGCGGCGCCACTCCCTCTCAACTGAGATGCCGTTCGTAGAGGTCCACTGGTTCGAGGGCCGCAGCGACGAGCAGAAGGCGAAGATCGCGAAGCGGATCGAAGCGGCGCTGATCGAGGAGGCCGGAGTCGTGCCCGAGCACTGCTGGGTCAAGTTCAGCGACTCGGCGAAAACTGACTTCATCATCGGCGAGGCGCGGGACTAGCTGGCCGTTGGGAGGGACGGGGGAAGCCTCGCCCTCACGAACTGCGGGGAGGTTCGGTTGAGGCTTCCCCCGTCCCTCCTACCCGAGAGTTAGTTGCGGCGGACGGAGATCGTCAGATCTTGGCCGTCGATCTTTGCTGCTGCACCTTCGGCCGCGTCGTAGGCGACGGTGGTTGCCAGGACCTCGCCGGTTAGGTATTGCTCGTGGGCGCGGGCGGCGGTTAGGAGGCCGGGGTCTCCTCCTAGTGAGAGGGTGATGCGGTCGGTGATCTCGAGGCCGGCCTCTTTGCGGGCGATCTGGACGGCGTGGACGATCTCGCGGGCGAGGCCCTCCTGGCGCAGCTCGTCGTCGAGCTCGAGCTGGAGGGCGACCGCGTGGCCGGCCTCGGCCTCGACCTCGTAGCCGTCGAGCGGCTGTAGAGCGAGGGTGATCTCGTCGGGGCCGAGCGTGTGCTCGTCGCCCTCGACGTTGATCCCGACCTCCCCCCCGTCGGCCATCACCGCGGCGACGTGGGCGGCATCGAGCGCGGCGAGCGCGGCGGCGACCTGGGGCATGCGCTTGCCGAAGCGCGGGCCGAGGGTGCGGTAGTTGGGCTTGGCGCTGTAGCGGACCAGCTCGCCCTCGTCGCTGACGAAGTCGAGCTCCTTGACGTTGAGCTCGGCGGTGACCAGGTCGGCCCGGGCTTCGATCGCCCCGCGCTCGGCGTCGTTGGCGACGATCACGGCGCGGCGCAGCGGCTGGCGCACCTTGGCCTTGGCCTGGGCGCGGGCGGCGCGGCCGAGTTCGACGGTGAGGCGGACGGCCTCCATCCCCCTCTCCAGGGCGGGGTCGGTGAGCGCCGGGTCGACCACGGGGTAGTCGCGCAGGTGGACCGAGTCGTGCGCCTCGCCTGTCTCGCCGAGCACGCCGCCGGCGAGGTTGAGGTGGATCTCGTCGGCGAGGAAGGGCACGAAGGGAGCGAGCAGCGCCGCCGTCTCCAGCAGGCAGTGGCGCAGGGTCGCGAAGGCGGCGCGGTCGCCGTCCCAGAAGCGCCGGCGCGAGAGCCGCACATACCAGTTGGAGAGCTCCTCGACGTACTCGGCGATGGCCCGGCCGGCGGCAGTGCAATCGAACTCGTCCATGTGGGAGCGCACGGTCGCGGTCGTCGCCTGCAGGCGCGAGAGCGCCCAGCGGTCGAGGTCGTCGGCGGGCGCGGGAGCGCCGTGGAAGTCGAGCGGGCCGAGGTCCTCGGCGTTGGCGTAGAGGACCCAGAACGAGTACGTGTTCCAGAGGGTGAGCAGGAACTGGCGGACCGATTCGCCGACCGTGTCGACCGAGAAGCGGTAACCGGCCCAGGGCTGCTGCGCGGTCAGGTAGTACCAGCGGAAGGCGTCGGCGCCGTGGGCGGAGATCACCTCCCAGGGGTCGACCACGTTGCCGCGGCTCTTCGACATCTTCTGGCCCTCGGGGTCGAGGATGAGACCGAGGCAGACGCAGTTGCGGTAGCTGGACTCGCCGAACAGCAGGGTCGACTCGGCCAGCAGGGTGTAGAACCAGCCGCGAGTCTGGTCCTGGGCCTCGCAGATGTAATCGGCCGGAAAGCGCTCTTTGAACTCGGCCTCGTTCTCGAACGGGTAGTGGAACTGCGCGAACGGCATCGCGCCGCTGTCGTACCAGGTGTCGATCACCGACTCGACCCGGCGCATCTCGCCGCCGCACTTGCCGCAGGCAATCGTCACCTCGTCGATGTAGGGGCGGTGGAGATCGTCGGGGACCGCGGCGCCGGAGCGCTCGCCCAGCTCGGCGACCGAGCCGATGCACTCGAGCTCGCCGCACTCGGGATCGGCGCAGCGCCAGACCGGCAGCGGCGTGCCCCAGTAGCGGTCGCGCGATAGCGCCCAGTCGACGTTGTTCTCCAGCCATTTGCCGAAGCGGCCGTGCTTGACGTGCTCGGGGTGCCAGCCGATCGCCTCGTTGTTGGCGAGCATCTGCTCCTTCACCTCGGAGGTGCCGATGTACCAGCTCGAGGTCGCGTAGTAGAGCAGTGGCGTGCCGCAGCGCCAGCAGTGCGGGTAGGAGTGCTCGTAGACCTGCTCGCGGAAGAGCAGGCCGCGGCGCTCGAGGTCGGCGATCAGCTCGCGGGTCACCTCCGGGTCCTTGACGAAGCGGTCGGCGAAGCCGCTGACGCGGGCGTCGAAGTGGCCGTCGGGCTTGACCGGGTTGTAGAGGGTCCCCCGCTGGGTCGGATCGAAGATCCCGTTCTCGGCCGCGACCCGGTAGTCGTCCTCGCCGAAGGCCGGAGCGATGTGGACGAGGCCGGTGCCGTCCTCGGTGGTGACGAAGTCGCCGGCGATCACCTGGAAGGGCTTGGTCTCGCCGTCGCTCTGGGGACCACCGTCGGTGAGGTCGAACACCGGGCCGTCGTAGCGGCGGCCGATCAGGTCGGCGCCGGAGAAGCGGGCGGCGATCTCGGCTCCCTCTCCCAGCACCTTCTCGACCAGCGGCTCGGCCAGAATCAGCGTCTCGCCATCGACGTTCGCGCGCACGTAGGTGACCTCGGGGGCAACGGCGACGGCGGCGTTGCCGGGCAGGGTCCAGGGGGTCGTCGTCCAGACCAGCAGCGACTCGCCCGAGCGCGCGCCGGCGCCGTCGAGCAGCGGGAAGCGCACGTATATGGACGGGTCCTCGACGTCTTTGTAGCCCTGCGCGACCTCGTGCGAGGAGAGCGGGGTGCCGTCGCGCGGGCAGTAGGGGACGACCTTGTGGCCCTCGTAGAGGCGGCCGGCGTCCCAGTGCTGCTTCAACGACCACCAGACCGACTCGATGTAGTCGTCCTCGAGGGTGACGTAGGGATCGTCGAGGTCGATCCAGAAGCCGATCCGCTCGGTCAGCCGGTTCCACTCCTCGACGTACTCGAAGACGGACTCGCGGCAGCGCTGGTTGAACTCGGCGATGCCGAACTCCTCGATCTCCTGCTTGGAGGCGATCCCCAGCTGCTTTTCGACCTCGATCTCCACCGGCAGGCCGTGGCAGTCCCAGCCGGCCTTGCGCGGCACCCGGTAGCCGCACATCGTCTTGTAGCGCGGGTAGACGTCCTTGAAGACGCGGGCGAGGACATGGTGGGAGCCGGGGCGGCCGTTGGCGGTCGGCGGGCCCTCGTAGAAGCTCCAGACCTCGGCCCCGGCGCGGTTCTCCAGCGAGCGCTCGAAGACGTCGCCGTCGCGCCAGCGCGCCAGCACCCGCTCCTCCAGCTCGGGGAAGGACTGCTTGGGGTCGACTGGGCTGAATCCGGGCACGAAGGGCGATTCTAGGAGGGGCCGACGCCTCCGAGGGGCGCGGGGCTCACCAGACGAGGATGAACTCGGCCGGGTCCTGCGGGTTCGCGTAGGCGGGGAGGGTCAGGCCCGCGTCCATGCGGTTGGCGATGAAGACCGGCATCAGCTCGCGGCGGCTGACCTCGCGGCGGCCGACGCCGGGGATGTCGAGGGCGAGCTTCAGCTTCATCAGCGGCATCTCGTTGACGGTGGTGTGCGAGTTGCCGACCTCGAGGATGGTCGCGCTGCCCCTGATCCCGTTCTGGAAGATCCAGTCGTGATGGGCGGCCTTGGCCTTGGCATGGCGCGCGTAGAGGCCGAGTCCGGCGGCGACGAGGACGAAGATCGCCCCGGTCGAGGCGAGGATCAGCGCCGCTTCGGCGTCGACCCCGGCCAGCGCCGGCCCGACGCACATCACCAGGCCCAGCAGGGCGAAGAAGCCGATCAGCCAGATGCCGGTGCGGTTGATCTGCATCGCTACTCCCCGCACTCCCGGGCGATCCGCGCGGCGACGTGGGCGGTCGCCTCGCAGAGCGCCGCCAGACCGTCGGCGCCGGGGTCGTCGCTCTCGACGCTGCCAAGCAGGATCCCGTAGGCGAGCTCGAAGGAGAAGTCGGCCGGGGGCTTGGTCGCCAGGTAGTCGACCAGGGCCGGCGAGAACAGCTGGCGCATCCAGTTCGGATCCTGGTAGGGGCTGGTGCTGATCGTGTAGCGCTCGTTCAACACGGTGCTCTCGGTCCAGAGCTTCGAGTGGCGGGCCTCGAAGCCGTAGAACTCGTCGTCGCGGGTGCGGCGCCCGTTGCGGATGCAGAACAGCCGCGGCACCAGCGCGGTCGAGGCGTGAACCTCGGACAGGGCGACGTTGAAGCGGAAGGTCTTGTTGCGGGTGTAGGCGAGGTGGCCGACGATCCCGTCGACCTCGCCGCCGAGGCGGCCGCGGGCGGCCGGTGAGACCTGGCAGTGCTTGGACTCGACCAGCAGCGGCGTCAGGGCACCGAGCCCAAGCGCCGGCACCGGCTCGAGCCCCCGCTCGGCGGCGAAGGCCGCGTAAGTGGCTTCGGCGTCGGACACGGGCGCAGCCTAGCCTCCGTTTGTCCTTTGTCACCCTCTGGGCTACAAAGGACAAACGGAGCGCTGTACGTTCATGGACGGTGGCCCGTTACGACCTCAACGGCAAGGTGGCGCTTGTTACCGGCGGTGCCCGTGGGATCGGGTTCGAGACGGCGCGGCAGCTGCACCTGCGCGGAGCCTCGGTGGCGGTGCTCGACCTCGACGCCGAGGAGGCGCGTGAGGCGGCGGAGCGGATCGGGCCACGGGCCTTTGGGGTCCATGCCGACGTCACCGACGAGGGCGGGACGCTCGCCGCCGTTGCCGCCGTCGTCGACCGGTTCGGTGGGCTCGACATCGCCGTCGCCAACGCCGGGATCGCGCCGCCGACGGTGACGACGGCACGGACGATGCCGGGCGAGGAGTGGAAGCGGGTCGTCGACGTCAACCTGATCGGCGCCTGGCACACGGCGCGGGCGGCGCTGCCGCAGATCTCCGAGCGCGGCGGCCAGATCGTCTTCATCGGCTCCATCTACAGCTTCGCCAACGGCCTCCTCGCCAGCCCCTACGCGGTCTCCAAGGCCGGGGTCGAGGCGCTGGGACGGGCGCTGCGGGCCGAGCTGGCGCCGCTGGGCGCGAGCGCCAGCGTCGTCTACTTCGGCTGGGTCGACACTGATCTGGTCCGCGACTCGCTGGATCACAAGGACGACGGCCGCGGCGCCCGGATCCTCGGGGAGATCCTGCCGGCCTTTCTGCTGAAGCGGATCACGGCGGAGACCGCCGGGGCGACGATCGCGCGGGCGCTGGAAGCGCGGGCGCCGCGGGCCTTCGCGCCGCCGGTGTGGCGCTACCTCTCGGCGGCGCGCGGGCTGATCAACCCGCTGACCGACCGGCGCCTCGACCGCGACCCCGAGATCGCCGCGGTCGTCGCCGAGGTCGAGGCGGCCTCACGCGAGCGGGCCTGAGCCGCGGGTCGCCCAGTACGCTGCCGGCCGATGTCCCTCTACGACCTCAACGGCAAAGTCGCCCTCGTCACCGGCGCCGCCCGTGGCATCGGCTTCGAGACGGCGCGGCAGATGCACCTGCGCGGAGCCTCGGTGGCGGTGCTCGACCTCGACGCCGAGGAGGCGCGCGAGGCGGCTGAGCGGATCGGGCCGCGGGCGATCGGTCTCGCTGCCGACGTCACCGACCAGAACGCGATGTTCGCCGCCGTGGCCGAGGTGGTCGAGAAGCTCGGTGGCATCGACGTCGCCGTCGCCAACGCCGGCATCGCCCAGAAGCAGTTCGCCACCATCCGCAGCATCTCCGGCGAGGAGTGGGAGCGTGTCTTCGAGGTCGACCTGCTGGGCGTCTGGCGCACGGTGCGGGCGGCGCTGCCGCAGATCGTCGAGCGCCAGGGCCAGATGGTCGTCGTCTCCTCCGTCTACGCCTTCGCCAACGGGATGGGCAACACCCCCTACGCCGTCGCCAAGGCCGGGGTCGAGATGCTGGGTAGGGCACTGCGGGTCGAGCTCGCCCCACACGGTGCCAGCGCCAGCGTCGCCTACTTCGGCTGGGTCGATACCAAGCTGGTCCAGGACGCCTTCGACCAGGAGGACGGCGGTCGAATCAGAGAGCTCAGCCCCGACTGGCTGCTGAAGCGGATCACCCCAGCCGAAGCCGGCGCCGGCCTGGTCCGCGGCATCGAGGAACGTGCCCCGCGGATCTTCGTCCCCAAGTGGTGGCGCTACGTCTCCGCCTTCCGCGGCCTGATCAATCCTCTGCTCGACCGCCGCATGGAGAGCGACGCCAAGACCCAAGCGCTGATCCGCGATCTCGACGCCAAGAGCGTCGACGCCGACTCCTAGCTTGCGCGGTTCGAAATCCACGTAATTCGTGGACGAGGAACCGCGGAACTCGTCAGGCGCGAGTTAGCCGCTCGAGCAGGAGGACCACGGACTCATACGACTCGCCGGTAGCGCGCTCGAGGCCGATCTCGCAGGTGCGATTGCTGGAGAGGCGAGCGTCGAAGTGGCGGCCGGCGACCTCGCTTGCCTCGGTGGCCGTGGCGGACTCGGTCAGCTCCGGGTGGGAGATGCCGCGGTCGCCGGCGAAGCCGCAGCAGGTTGCCGTCGGGGGGACGAAGACATCGTCGGCGAGGGCTTCGGCGAGGGCTTCGAGGCGGTGGGTGAGGCCCAGGTGGCGGGTGGCACAGGTCGGGTGGACGGTGGCGGAGCCGACCTTCTCGCCGACCTCGAGCCAGGGCAGCAGGCGGTCGTGGGCCCAGGCGACCGAGTCGAGGATCTCGAGCTTGCCGAGACACTCGGCGTTGTACTCGGAGAGGACGCCGTCGCCGGGGGCGGCGATCGAGCTGGTGCAGGAGGCGGCGTCGACGACGATCGGCAGCGCCCCCGCCCCACTCCAGAGCCAGAGCTTCTCGACCATCTCGTTCGCCTTCTGCCGGTGCGCGTCGCCGAACCCTTTCGAGCTCCAGGGCAGCCCGCAGCACGATCCGACCACGTCTTCGGGGATCCACACCGGCAGCCCGGCGCGCGCCGAGACGGCGACCAACGCCTCCACAACCCAGGGTCGATGGGCCGATTTCGGGCCTATATGTCCCGCTTTCGGCCCATCGGCGGCGGAGCCGAAGATGCGGTTGGTGCAGGAGGGGATGTAGACGGCGGCGGCGCCGGTGTGGATGGTCGGCGGCAGTGTGCGGGGGGCTGGAGGGGGCAGGGACCTGCCGCTGTTGGTGCGGTGGGCGAGGGGGCCGAGGCGGAGCCCGGCGCGGCTGGCGCCCTCGACGGTGCCCCAGCGCTTCGCCGTCGCCAGTGCCAGCTTTTCGGCCCGCACGGTGTGCCGCGCGGTGCGCATTTCCTTGACGAACTTGCCGGTGTCGATCCCGACCGGACAGGCGAGCTGGCAGGAACCGTCGGCGGCGCAGGTGTCGAGCGCCTCGTACTCGAACTCCTCCAGCAGTGCCTTCTGGACGGGTGAGCCGGCGGGCTGGCGGGCCATCTCCCGCCGCAGGACGATCCGCTGCCGCGGCGTCGTCGTCAGGTTGCGGCTCGGGCAGACCGGCTCGCAGAAGCCGCACTCGACGCAGGTCGTCGCCGACTCCTCGATCTGCGGCGTCGTTTTGAGGTTGCGCAGGTGCGCTCCGAGGTCGCGGTTGAGGACCACGCCCGGGGAGAGCACGCCATCGGGGTCGGCCAGTTGCTTCACCCGCCACATCAGCTCGGTTGCCTGCTCCCCCCACTCGCGCTCCACATACGGGGCCATGTTGATCCCGGTCCCGTGCTCGGCCTTGAGCGAGCCGTCGTACTTGTCGACGACCAGCTCGACCAGGCCGGACATGAAGGCCTCGTAGCGGTCAAGGTCCTCCTGCTTGGCGAAGTCCGGGGTCAGCATGAAGTGGAGGTTGCCGGCGGAGGCGTGGCCGGCGACGCCGGGCAGGAAGCCGTGCTCGCCGAGCAGCGCCTGCAGGTCGCGGGCGCCCTCGGCGATCCGCTCCGGCGGCACGCAGACGTCCTCGACGATCAGCGCCGTGCCGGGCAGCCGCAGCTTGCCGATCAGGCCGTGCAGACCCTCGCGCACCCGCCAGGCGAGCTCGATCCCCTCGGCCTCGCGGGTGAACTCGATCGGGCGGATCGTCTCGCGGGCGGCGAAGATCTCGCCGGCCTTGGCGACGTACTCGTCGAGCTCCTCCTCGGTCCCGGCGCCGAACTCGACCAGCAGCACCGCCGACTCCGGCGGCAGCTCTTTCCACTCCTGCGGGGCGCCGACCATGTTCCAGGCGGCGGTGATCAGGGCCGGCGCGACCATCAGCTCGACCGCGCTGGCGCCGGCGTCGACCAGCTCGCGGACCGGGTCGATCGCCTGGTCGATGTCGGGGAAGTGGACCCAGGCGGTGGTGGTGCGAGGGGGCAGCGGCACCGTCTCGAAGACCGCCTCGGCGACGAAGGCGAGCGTGCCCTCGGAGCCGACGACGAGGCGGCGGAAGATCTCCAGCGGCTCCTCGGCGTCGAGGAAGGCGCAGAGCCGGTAGCCGGTCGTGTTCTTGATCGCGAACTTGCGGCGGATGCGGGCGCTGAGCTCCTCGTCGGCGCGGATCTCGTCGCGGATCGCGGCCAGGCCAGCGGCCAGCTCCGGCTCGGCCGCGGCGAACTTCTCGGCGGCGGCGGGGGCGGCGGTGTCGATCGTCGCCCCCGAGGGCAGAACCAGGGTCAGCGCGCGTACGGTCGAGTAGGAGTCCCTGGTGGTGCCACAGCGCATCCCGCCGGAGTTGTTGGCGACGACGCCGCCGACGCAGGCGATGTCGGTGCTGGCCGGGTCGGGGCCGAGCTTGCGCCCGTAGGGGGCGAGGACGCGATTGGCGTGCCCGAGCACGGTGCCGGGCTTGACCCGGGCGATCGCCCCGTCCTCCTCGACCGCGACGCCGCCGAAGTGGCGGCGGACGTCGACGAGGATGCCATCGCTCTGGCCCTGGCCGTTGAGGCTGGTGCCGCCGGCGCGGAAGGTGACCGGGATCCCCTTCTCGCGCCCGTAGGCGAGGACCTCGGCGACGTCGGAGGCGTCGTGCGCCATCACCACCGCCTGCGGGAAGAGCCGGTAGGGGCTGGCGTCGGAGGCGTACTTGACGAGGTCGCCGGCCTTGCTCAGCACGCGGTCGGGGCCGAGCAGCGCCTCGAGCTCGCCCCGCAGCGGCTGGGCGACTCCGCCGGCGAGCGAGTCGGGGGCGCGGTCGGGGGCCGGCTCGTCGACCTGGGGGGCGAGCGACTCCCGGCTCCGCTGCAGCAGCGCCATGACTAGAAGAGGGACATACCCGGAGTGACCGGGACTTCGACCAGCTCTGGCTTGGAGGAGGCGAGGGCCGCCGCGAGGGCGCCGCGGACTTCGTCGCGGTCCCTGGCTCGGTGCGCCTTGACCCCGTAGCCCTCGGCGACGGCGGCGACGTCGAGCTTCGGCAGGTCGAGGCCGGGGGCCCCGGTCACCTGCTCGACCTCGGCGAACCACTTGAGGATCGCGTACTCCTCGTTGCGCAGGACCAGGAAGGTGACCGGGGCGTCGTAGGCGACGGCGCTCCAGAAGGCGGTGATCGCGTACTGGGCCGAGCCCTCGCCGAGCACGCAGACGACCGGCCGGTTTGGCTGCGCCAGCTGCACGCCGACCGCGGCGGCGAGGCCGAAGCCGAGGCCGCCGCCAGCGGCGAAGTAGTAGCTGCCTGGGCGCGAGATCCGCAGCTGGTTGCGCAGGGCGAGGGTGCTGGAGGGGGACTCGAGGACGACGATCGCGTCCTCGGGCAGGACTTCGGCCAGGGCCGTGTGCACGGTCGAGGGGTTGAGCGGGTCGCTGGCCGGGATTTCGCCCGGACCCGGGTTCGGCTCCGGCGCCGGGCGAGCCGACTCGGGGACCGCTGCCAGCAGCGCTTCCAGGCTGAGCTTGACGTCGGCGACGATCGCGTCGCCCATCGGCGCCCGCACCGCCTCGTCGGGGTCGCTGGTGATCGCGATCAGCTTCGCCCCCTCGGGCAGCAGGGGCCCGGGGATGTGCGGGTAGTAGGGGAACACGGAGCTGCCGACGACGAGGATCAGGTCGTGACCCTCCAGCGTCTGCCCGACCGGGCCGATCGCCGGCGGCAGGACGCCGCGGAAGTTGGGGTGGTTCTCGGGGAAGCCGAGGCGGTTGCCGCCGGTGGCCGGCGAGGCCCAGACCGGCAGGCGCTGGCGCTCGGCGAGGGTGATGCCGAGGTCCCAGGCGCCGCTGGCGTCGATGTCCGGACCGGCGACGAGCACCGGGTTGGTGGCGGCGTCGAGCGCTGCGGCGAGAGCGCGCACCGCCTCCGGGTCGGCCGTGGCGGCCGCGGTCACCTTGCGGTCGATCGCCGCCTGCGCGTCGCCAGGATCGACCTCGACTCCCCAGTCATCCATCGGCAGCGAGACGAAGACGGGGCCACGCGGTGGCAGGCCGGCGAGGTGGGCGCCGTGGGCAAGGGCCAGCGGCACGTCCTCGGCCCGCGGCGGCTCGTAGGACCACTTGACCAGCGGATGCGGCATCCGCGTCGCGTCGCGGTTGGTCAGGTTCGCCTGCAGGGTGATCTGCGCGCGCGCCTGCTGGCCGGCGGTGACCAGGAGCGGCGAGTGATTGGCCTGGGCGTTGAAGATCGCCCCCATCGCGTTGCCGACGCCGGGCGCGGTGTGGAGGTTGACGACGGTGGTCTTGCCGGAGGCCTGGGCGAAGCCGTCGGCCATCCCGACCACGACCGCCTCCTGCAGGCCGAGCACGTAGCGGAAGTCCGCCGGGTAGTCGGCGAGCATCGGCAGCTCGGTCGAGCCCGGGTTGCCGAACATCGTCGTCATCCCGTGGGCGCGGAAGAGATCGAACGTCGCGTCGCGGACCGTCGGCATTGCTCAGAACCCTATCCGCCGGGATTCAAGGCCGGCGCGGGGGGTTGTCGATAAGTGGGGAGATGATGCAGCGAGCCATCTTTTCCAGGCACGGCGTTGAGCGCGTCGGCCTCGCCGTCGCGCTCACCTGCGCGGCCCTGCTCTGCCTCGTCGCCTCCGCCTCCGCCGGGCCCACCGCGACCCGGCTCGTCTACGCCCCGGGCAAGATCGTGCCGATCCCGGCCTCGATCCCGCACGAAGTCGGCGACATGGTCGACAAGCGGATCCTCCCGGACCTGCGCTGGATCGCCCAGCGCTACCCGATCTACGTCACCGACGGCTACTCCGGGCCGCTGCCGAGCGGCGAACACGCCGGCTGCGACGAATGCCATACCAAAGGCTCCGATCACTACAACGGCCTCGCCGTCGACCTGGTGCCGCTGGGCGCGGGGACGAAGTGCGACGCCGCCTGGGCGCCGATCACCCGCCTCGCCCTCTGGGCCGAGCCGGTGCAGAACGAGCCCGCTCTCCCCTTCCGCTGGGTCGGCTACGACGGCGACGCCGGCCACGGCTGCGGCAACCACCTCCACCTCTCCTGGAACCACGCTCCGGCGCCTCAGTTCCAACTCGCCGAATGGGTCGAAGTCTTCCCGGTCGGCCCGCTCGATCCGGTCGTCGAAACGCCACGCGGCAAACGCTCCCCCGCGCCGAAGGCCCCACCCGGTCCCGCCGGCGGCATCTCCACGGTCCGCACCGGCGGGCTCGGCGCCCGCTTCCACGACTGAGCCGCACGCTCCCTCCATAGGATGCGGGCGATGCGTGCCTCGATCGCGATCGCCCTCACCTGCCTGCTCGCAGCCCTCGCCGCGGGTTGCGGCAAGCAGGACGACTCGACCCCGGTCGCCTGCCTACAGGGGAAAGAGATCTACCTGGCGGCCCTCGCCGATGCTCCCGGCGCGGTGAAGCTGGCCGGCGATACCCCGATCAGCGAATGTCTGATCGAGAACCAGCAGGGCGGCGACCTCGCGACGGTGGGCGAAGCGATGGTCGAGACCGCGACCGAGCTCAATGGCGAAGCCAGGGACGTGCCCACGAGCCCCGCCGCGCTGCGACTCGGCTACCTGATCGGCGCCGCCCAGCGCGGGGCCGACAGCACCGAAGGGATCCACGCCGACCTGCTGCGCCGGCTCACCGTCGCTGCCCGCTACGCCCCGGGCCGCGACCCCCTCTCCTCCGCCTTCCTCGCCGCCTACCGCGAGGGCTTCGACGCCGGGCATGCCAAGGGCTGACGGCCGGCCCTCCTAGGGCGCGACGATCACCAGGCGGCCGTCGGCGAGGCGATAGGCGGTACCGATCGGCTCGCCTTGGCCGCTGGCCTGCTTGCCGCCCTCGGGGCTCGGCAGCACTCGGACCTTGGCCTCGGCAGCGCCGGGACGGCGCTGGACCTTGCCGCTCTTGGGGCTGACGGTGAGGGTCAGCCCGGCGATCAGGAAGGCGACGGCGAGAACGATGCCGATGTCGAAGAGGTTGACGAGACCGTCCAGCGGGTCGCCGGCGTTCTCTTCGATGCGGCCGTGACGGCCGAGGCCGATCCGGCTCATGCGACGACCCCGGCGGGGGCGGTGGGCGCAGTGCTCGCGGCCCCCTGCTCGAGCGCGCTCAGGTCTTCGGTGTAGGCCCGGGTCCGGGCCAGAGTCAGGGCGAAGGCGACGGTGCCGACGAGCAGGCCGATCACGGTGGCGCCGAAGGCGGCGCGCAGGTTCTCGGCCAGCAGCGCGACGTCGCCGCGGCCGAGTGCGGCCAGCCCCGGCGCCAGCGGGATCAGGGTCCCCATCAGCCCGATCGCCGGCCCGGCCCGGACCAGCAGGCGGGTGCGGTCGAGGCGGCGCTGGACCGAGAGCTCGTAGCGGGTCAGCGCCCGCTCGGTGGTGACGGCACGGTCTGGGCCGGGCGCGGTCGCGATCTCGCTCAGCGTCGTCGCCGCGATCGCGCCGGGGGCGCTGTAGGCGTAGTAGGCGGCGTGCTGAGGATCGGCAACCGCGCGCGCGGTCAGCTCGCCGAGGTCGACGCCGCGCGCCCGCACCCGCCGCCGCCAGGACTCGGCGCCGAAGCGCCCGAGCTCGAGCGCGCAGAGCAGCAGGACCACGATCGCCGCGATCAGGACCGGCACCCGCAGCGCCGTGGCAATCCGGGCGAGCGCGTCGCCGAGATCGATCGCAGCCGCGATCACGCCGGCACTCCGGGCAGCGCCCAGGGACGGCGGCGCTCGAGCCAGATCCCGCCGAGCCCGGCAAGCAGCGCCGCGACGGCGATCGCGATCGCGACCCCCGTGCCCGTCCCCTCATCAGCCGCGGCGTGCAGGCCCGGTGCTCCCAGGACCGGCTTGCTGCCGTCGCCGACCAGGAGGCCGGTCACCGCGTCGGCGCCGCTGTCGGACCCATCCCCGGACCCGGATCCGTTCCCGTCCTCACCCCCGCCGGCAGGGGCACGGGCGGCGGCGGCACCAGCAGCGCTTTCCGAACCGCTGGCGGAGGCGGCGGCCTCCTCTTCGCGCGGCGGCGGGGCGCTGCTCGCGCTCGCTTCCTCGGCGTAGGTACCGCTCGGCTGCTCACGGTTCTCGCCACGGCGGCTGCTGCTCTGGTCGACCGGGTCGTGGCTGCGCAGAACCCGGGCACCCCCCGGAGTGCGCCCGCGGCTCTGCGGCCGTGGGCGGCTGAACAGCGGCGCCCCGCGGCCGCCGCCACCGGCGGTGACGCCAGCCCCGGCCGTGGACGGGACGACCGGCGGCGCCGATCGTGGCGGGGCCTCGATCGGCCAGGGGCGGCCGGCGAAGGCGGGCAGGACATAGGCGGTCATCCAGACCCCGTTGAGATCCTGGCTGGGCTTCCAGCGGATATGACCATCGGCTTCCTGCAGCGATTCCATGCAGCCGAGCGGCTCTGCCCCAGACGCGCTGCGCCAGCTTTCCGGGTTCTCGCCGACGGCCCAGATCGCCTGCACCGCCCACGCGGTCGAGGCAACGTTCGATTCCGGGTTGCCGGGGAATTCTGGGAAGCAGCCATCTTCGTTCTGCGCCTTGCGCAGATACCGGAGCCCCTCCTCGACGACTCCGTTGCGGCCGCGCCCGGCGGCGACCAGGGCCTGGATCGCCGCGCCGGTCATGTCGACTTCGTCGCGCGTGCTGGTGGAGCCCCAGGCCCAACCGCCGTTCTGGAGCTCGATCCCTTCCACCCAGGTCGCCGCCCGCTGAACGGCACTCCGGGCCTCGGGCTCCTGGACCAGGGCCAGAGCGAAGATCGCGAAGATCGTGTCGTTGACTCCGGGCTGGCCAGCGGGGACGTGGGGGAAGGATCCATCCGGCCGCGCCCGCGCGAGCAGCTGACCCGCCAGGTCAACGCCACCGAAGTCATGAGGCGAGGTGCCCGCGGCGTCGACGACCATCAGTTCGCGCTCCAGGGTGGTCGTGCAGACGACCGGAGCGCAATCGCTTTCGGCGACCGCCTGGTCGTGGTGAGTCGAGAGGTAAGTGAAGACGTCGGCCCCGCCCGGCTTCTTCTGGTCCTGGGGATTGACCCCGGCTGCGGCCAGCGCCAGCGCGACCCAGGCGCTGAACATCGACCCGGACTCCGCCCCCGGGGCGCCGCCGAAGCCGCCGTCGAGGCTCTGGACGTCCTGCAGGTAGCGGACCGAGCGGTCGAGAGCCGCCTGGTTGCCAGCATTGGGCGCGGTCGCCGCCATCGCCCCGGTGGCGAGGAGCAGCGCGCCCAGCGCCACGGTCGCAAGCAGGCGGCGCATGGTCCTAGCCCGGCACCTGAACGCTGCCGAGCGGCACGGTCGAGCTGGCACCAAGAGTGTCGACTACGGTCAGCCGCAACCGGTAGGTCGCCCCGGCCGGGAGCCGCACGGTCGCCGCCGTGCGCTCCCGGCCGCTTGCCCGGTTGACCCAGCGAGCGCCTTTGCGCCCCAGTCTCCGCGAGGAAACCGTCCACTTCGCAACTCCGGCACCGGAGTCGAGGACCTTCCAGCTCACCGCAACCCGGCCTCGGGTGAGGTCGCCGCGGTCGAGGACCGGTCGCTGCAGACGGACAGAGCCGGGCTGAGGCGTGGGCAGGTTGGCGGCAGGCGTAAAAGTCACCGTCCCCGGCCGGCTCTCGCCACCACCGGGCATTTCGCCATCGCCTTCATCCGGCACCGGGGGCGGAGGCGTGCGGACCTGATCGTCCGCCGGCAGCGGCCCGCAGTCCGTCGCCGGCGGCTGCGGAACGCAGACGTCAAGGCGGTTCGAGCGGATCGCGGCGTCCTCGCCGGCGCCGACGTCGGTCGCCTTGATCCGGTGCCAGCCCGGCGTGACGAAGGTGATGCTCGCTTTGCCGTCGGCGCCACTCACCACCGTGGCCGCGCTCGTCGTGTCCACTTTCTGAAAGCCCTGGCCGCTGGTGATCACCGGCGCCACCTCCGCTCCCTGGTAGGGAGTCGTGGTCCGGATCGGGGCCGGCGGCGGGCTGCCCTCGTTGTAGCCCTCCCAGGTGTCTACCTCGACTTCGAAGGGCTGGTTCAGGGTCGCGGTCGCGGTCAGCGGCGCCGCTCCGCCGGAGTAGCCAGCCGGGTAGAGAGCGAGGCGCTCACGGCCGTCGAAGGCATCGTAGATCCACAGCACCTCGTCGCCGCCGTCGAGTTGGTACTGGCAGCCGCCGACGGCGGTGAAGACGTTGTTGACGAGGATTCCCCAGTACTCGTTTTCAGCCTGGTTCTGCGCGTCCGGGCCCCAGCGGGTGAGGAAGTAATCGTCGAAGGGCGGGTACCAGTCGCCGTCGAAGTCCTCGCCGAGGATCGCCATCGCGTCGACCGAGGCCGCGGTCGGCGTCGGCCCCGCCGCCGGGTTCGCGTGGTTGTTGAGCCCATCGCAGTGACGGCCGGTTTTGGGCGCCACCGTGTCCGACGCCGCCCGCACGTTGTGACCGTCGGTGAGGATCGGCCCCTCGAAGAGGGTTTCGGCTTTCCCCTCGATGCGGACGTCGACCTCGGTCGGCGCGGCCTGCGCCGGCACGGCGAGAACGGTGAAGAGAACAACGACGAAGAACGCCGCGAGCGAGCTGCGCATGTCTTGACCCCTTTCCACGAGGGCGATCGACGTGAATGGATCGGAGGGAGGTCTCCTGGCTTCCGAGCCTTCCCGTCGCGCCTTCCCGACCTCTCGGTCAGTGGCTGCCGCGTGGCGTGCGGCGGGCTTCTCGCTCGGTCACAGTGGCGGGACCGCACCGGATTTGCACCGGACTTCCCTGTCCACCGATCCTCTGTTGGCGGCCAGTGTAGCCGACCCCCGGAGCGCCGCCGGCAACTGGATCTCCGCTAGGTTGGCGGCTCAAACCAATCCACGGATCGGTGGACGGGGAAGCCGGTGAGAAACCGGCGCGGGCCCGCCACTGTGACCGAGGTAGAGCTCGTCGCACGCACACCGTGCAGCCACTGGCTTCGGCTGGGAAGGCGCGGCGAACACACACTCGGAAGCCAGGAGACCTCCCTCCGATCCCTCCATCAGCCCTCGAGGAAAGGGGTTCAAGGATGCGAGCAGTCTCAGCTAGACGTGTGTGTGTTCTCGGTGTCTCCCTGTTGTGCCTGGTACTACCGGCAACGGCAACGGCCGCAAGCCAAGGCGAGGTCGACACCGCCATCGACAAAGCGGCGCAGTGGCTGCGGGACCAGCAGAAGCCCAACGAATTCGAACCGGTGCCCTACAGCGGCGAGATCCCCGGGTTCGGCGGCGACTGGGCCGCCACCGCTCTGGCAGCGGCGGGGGTCGACGCGGTGGACGTTCGCAACCCCGCGTTCGGGCCGGACAGCCTGCAGGACCACCTGCTCGGCGAATACTCGGGCGCGGCCTGGACCGAAGCGCCCTCCTTCGACGAGCTGGCGCGACCCGCCACCGACTACGAGCGGGCGGTGCTGGCCTCCTATGCCGCGGGGCTCGACCCGGCACGCCTCTCGGCCGACTCCAACCTGCCGTCGCAGCTCGCCGGGCTGTGGAACTCCGGCACCGGCAGCTTCGGCAACCCCAGCACCAACGGCACCGCCTTCGGGATCCTCGCGCTGCTCAGGACTCCGCTGCCGAGCTGGGCGCTGCAGCCCGCCGTCTCCTACCTGCGGCGCAACCAGCATCTCGACGGAGGCTGGAACTATCCGGCGGCCACCACGGCGGTCGCGCAGGCCACCGCGGGCGACCCGGAAATGACCGGCGCCGTCATCGCGGCGCTGTGCGAGGCAGGCGTTCCCACCTATGACCCCGACGTCGCGGAGGGGATCGCGTTCATCCACGACCGGCTCGAAGAAGACGGCGCGATCGCGGCGCCCTTCGGCTCGAACACGGACACCAACGCCTGGGCCATCAGCGGGCTCAACGCCTGCGGGATCGACCCGCAGTCGCCGGAATGGACGAGCGAGGCCGGGAACACGCCGGTCGACTACGTCCTCGCCAGGCAGGTGATCACTGCGGGCCCGGACGCCGGCGGGTTCGGCTACTCCTCCCCGGAATTCCCCAACGTCTACACGAGTCAGGACGCTCTGCGGGCGATCGCCGGCGAGGCCTTCACCGCCGACCCGATCAGCCTCCGCCCGGTGCCAACCGTGGCCACCGGGACGCCGGTGCCACACGCGCTGGCGATTGAGCTGGCGCCGGGCAACGTGCGGATGTGCAAGGTGACCGTGCCCGCCGGGGCGTCGCTGGCGGCGGTGCTCGGGACGGCCAAGGTCAGCTCCCTCCCACCCCACTGCATCACCTCGCTCTCCGTCTCCGACGGCGAGATCGAGGAGATCGACGGGATCGCCGCAGGCAATGCCGACGAATCCTGGCTGGTGCGGCTCGACCGCGGCGGCGTGGCCGTGGCCGGCGAGCAGCCGGTCGGGTTCGGCGACGTCATCTCCCTGCGCCTCGGGCAGAGCCCGAACAGCGGCCGGGGACCGGCTGGGGCACCGGGCGGGGCGGGGCCGGCGGGTGCCCCGGGGCCAAGCGGCAAGAGCGGCAGGCGAGGCGCGCGTGGGCCCCAGGGCAAGCCCGGGCGCAACGCCACGCTCATCTGCAAGGCGCGGCACCGCGCCGCCGGCAAGCGTCATCTGCGCTGCAGCGTCCAGCCTGGCGCGAAGCGGCGTTAGCTAGTCCGCGGAGACCGGGCGGGGCTCAGCACCGAGCTCCGCCCGGGCCTTGCCCATTAGGGTAACCTAATACATAGTCTCCAATGCCGCCGGGAGCTGTGGCCAATACCCTGGGAGCCACGCAACGATCTTCGATGGAGGCAACCTTGACTGAGCAGCTCTGGGGTGGCGAGACCACCAAAGCCGTCGACAACTTCCCGGTCTCCGGTTCGCCGGTGCCGGTTCCCGTGGTCCGCTGGCTGGGCCGGGTCAAGGCCGCCGCGGCCGAGGTCAACGGCGAGCTCGGGCTGCTCGACGGCGACCTGGCCGAGCGCATCGCCACCGCCGGCAAGGCGGTCGGTGCCGGCGAGCACGACGAGCAGTTCCCGGTCGACGTCTTCCAGACCGGCTCCGGCACCTCCTCCAACATGAACGCCAACGAGGTGCTCGCCAACCTCGCCGGCGACGGCGCCCACCCCAACGACCACGTCAACATGGGCCAGTCCTCCAACGACGTCTTCCCGTCGGCGGTACACCTGGCGGCGCTGGACGAGGTCACCCACGACCTGCTGCCGGCGATGGGCGCCCTGGAGGCGGCGCTGGACGCGAAGGCGAAGCAGTTCGCCGACGTCGTCAAGGCCGGCCGCACCCACCTGATGGACGCGGTCCCGGTCACCCTCGGCCAGGAGTTCGGCGGCTACGCGGCGCAGGTGCGGCTCGGCGTGCAGCGGGTCGAGGCGACGCTGCGCCGGGTCGGCCAGATCCCGCTCGGCGGCACCGCCACCGGCACCGGCCTCAACACCCACCCGGAGTTCGCCGGCAAGGTGCGTGAGAAGCTGGGCGCCGAGACCGGCCTGGAGATCTCCGGCCCGCTCGATCCCTTCGAGGCGCAGGGCAACCGCGACGCCCTGGTCGAGCTTTCGGGCGCGCTCAAGGTCTACGCCGTCTCCCTCAACAAGATCGCCAACGACCTGGCGCTGATGGGCTCCGGCCCCCGCGCCGGGCTCGCCGAGCTGCGCCTGCCGGAGCTGCAGAAGGGCTCCTCGATCATGCCGGGCAAGGTCAACCCGGTGATCCCGGAGGTGGTGATCCAGGTCGCCGGCCAGGTGATCGGCAACGACGCCGCGATCACCGTCGGCGGCATGCAGGGCCAGTTCGAGCTCAACGTGCGGGTGCCGCTGATCGCCCGCAACCTCCTCGACTCGATCAAGCTGCTGGCCTCCGCCTCACGCCTGCTCGACCAGAAATGCGTCGCCGGGCTCGAGGCCAACGAGGAGATGACGACCCGCCACGCCGAGGCCACCCTGGCGACGGCGACCGCGCTCAATCCTCACATCGGCTACGACCGCGCCGCCGACATCGTCAAGACCGCGGCCGAGTCCGGCCGCTCATTGCGCGAGGTCGCGCTCGAGCAGGGCGTCGAGCCGGCGATCCTCGAGGAGGCGCTGGACCACCGCCGCATGGCCCGCCCGCACGAGTAGGCGCTCGACGCTTCCGACTTTGTCCCCACCCCAGTGTGGGCAAAGTCGGCTACGCCTCTTTGACGACGATGCCGAGCTCGTGCGCCAGCGTTCGCGAGAGGTCCATCAGCTGCAGCGAGTCGATCGTGGTGCCGCCGAGGCCGAGGACCGAGCCGGCCAGCACCAACTCGGAGCCGCGGAGGTCGACATGGGGGAGCTCGGCCTTGGTGAAGTCGGCGCCGCCGAGCTGGCAAGTGGCGAAGCGGGTCGCGTAAATGCGGGCACCCTGGAAGTCGGCGTTGGTGAGGACGCAGTCCTCGAAGGTCACGTGCTCGATGGTGGCGTGGCGGAAGTTCGCGTAGTCGAGCTTGCAGCTCTCGAAGCGCGCCTCTTCGATCCGGCCCTCGCCGAGGTCGAGGCCGGTGAGACGGGCACCCTCGAAGCTGACCCGGTTCAGCTCGGCGCCGCGCCAGTCGCCGTTGACCGCATTGACGTCACCGCCCTTGACGTCGATCAGGCGCAGGCCGCGCAGTTTGGCCTCGCCCAGGTCCAAGCCTCGCAGCCGCGCTTCCTCGACCTGGCCAGATTCCAGGTCGAGCCTCGTCACCTCGGCCAGCTCGCCTTCGGGCGACTGCGTCGCCCCGATCGTGCTCGGCTGAGGCCGTTTCGAGCGCGCCATCCCAGCAGGCTACGAGCTTCAGCCCTGCAGGGTGACGAAGCGCTCCTCGGTCAGCTCGAGGACGGCGAAGGACGGGCCCTCGCGGGTGTTGCCGGAGTCCTTGACGCCGCCGTAGGGCTGCTGGTCGGCGCGGAAGGTCGGCACCTCGTTGATGAGGACGCCGCCGAACTCGAGGGTGCGGCCGGCCTCGAGGCCGCGGCCGATGTCGCGGGTGAAGACGCCGGCCTGGAGGCCGAACTTTGAGTCGTTGGCGAGCTCCAGCGCTTCGCGGAACTCCTTGTAGGTGTCGATGGTGGCGACGGGTCCGAAGATCTCCTCGCACCAGACCTTCGCGTCTTTCGGCGGCGAGCTGAGCAGGGTCGGGGCGAGGCAGCGGCCCTCGTCGACCAGCTCTCCTCCGGCCAGCAGCGTGGCGCCGGCGGCGAGGGCCTCGTCGACCCAGGCCTTGACCCGGTCGCGGTCGTCGGGGGTGATCAGGGGACCGACGTCGGTGCTGGAGTCGAGCGGATCGCCCACGGTCAGCTTGCCGATGTTCTCGACCAGCCGCGCGGTGAAGGCCTCGGCGACGTCCTCCTGGACGAGGATGCGCTGGATCGAGATGCAGCTCTGGCCGGCATGGGAGAAGGCGTGGATCTGGGCTTTGTCGGCCGCCGCCTCCCAGTCGCCGTCGGAGTGGACGATCAACGGCGCGTTGGAGCCGAGCTCGAGGTTGACCTTCTTGTGGGGGACGCGGCTGCGGATGTCCCAGCCGACCCCGGCCGAGCCGGTGAAGGTGACGGCCTTGGTCAGCTCGTGCTCGACGATCGCGTTGCCGACTTTGGAGCCCGGCCCGGGGATGACGCTGAGCCAGCCGTCGGGCAGGCCCGCCTCGTTGAGGATCGCCGCCAGCTTCAGGGCCGAGATCGGGGTCTGGCCGGCCGGCTTGAGGACGATCGCGTTGCCGGCGGCGATCGCCGGCCCGAGCTTGTGGGCGACGAGGTTGAGCGGGAAGTTGAAGGGGCTGATCGCGCCGACCACGCCGTAGGGCACGCGCAGCATCACGCCGAGCTTGCCGGCGCCGCTGGCGGAGGCCTCCATCGGCACCGTGCCGCCGGTCAGCTTGCGCGCCTCGACGGAGGCGAAGGTGAGCGTGTCGACGCAGCGCTGCGCCTCGACCGTGGCGGTCTTGATCGGCTTGCCGGCCTCGGTGGCGATCGTCAGCGCCAGATCCTCGACCCGCTCGCCGACCAGCTCGGCGGCGCGGTCCAGAGTGGCGGCGCGCTCGTGCTGGGGAAAGTCGGCGGAGAGGAAGGCCTCATGCGCCGCCGCGACCGCGCGCTCGACCGTGGCTTCGTCGCCGAGCGCGACCCGGCCGACCGGGCTGCCGTCGTAGGGGCTCTTGACCTCGCCCCACTCGCCGGTCTCGACCCACTCGCCCGCCACCAGCAGCTTGTGATCGACCGCCTCGATAGCCCGAGTTGCCATTGAAAACAGACTAGAGCAGGCCGCTACTCGTCCACCGCGAACCTGTTCTCCAAGAGATGCGCTTTCGCCCGACCGGACTTCTGCTCACCCTGCTGCTCTTGCTGACGCTGGCTGCGCCAGCCAACGCCGCCGTCAACTGGGTCGTGCACGGGCGCGGCTTCGGCCACGGCGTCGGCATGAGCGCCTACGGCGCCTACGGCTACGCCCTCCACGGCAAGAGCCACGAATTCATCCTCGGCCATTACTTCACCGGCACCACGATCGGGACGCTCCCGGGCCCCCGCGTCGTCCGCGTCCTGCTCGACATCGCCAGCGGCGACGTCGGCTTCAGCGCCGCCACCAGCGCCTGCGGCGAGGCGCTCGACCCGGCTCGCAGCTACCAGGCGCACCGCTCCGGCAGCGGGGTCGTGCTGCGCAGCTCCGGCGGCAAGCCGCTCGCCAACTGCGGCCGCAAGCTGCGCGCCGCCGGCAAGGGGCGGATCGCGATCGCCGGGGTCGGCACCTACCGCGGCGCCCTCGAGACGGTGCCGACCGAAAGCGACGCCGGTTCGCTCAACGTCGTCAACGCCCTCGCCGTCGACCAGTACGTCAAAGGGGTCATCCCCAACGAGTCCCCCCCGTCCTGGCCGGAAGAGGAGCTGAAGGCGCAGGCGATCGCCTCGCGCTCCTTCGCCCTCACCGCCGGCGTCGGCGGCAACGGCTTCGACCTCTACGCCGACACCCGCAGCCAGGTCTACGAGGGGCTGGAAAGCGAGTACTCGACCAGCAACGCCGCCGCGACCGCGACCCGCGGCCAGGTCGTCGAATACCAGGGCAAAGTCGCCGAGACCCTCTTCTCCGCCTGCTCCGGCGGCCACACCGAGAGCATCCAGAACGTCTTCGGCGGTGCCGCGATCCCCTATCTGCAGGGCGTCCCCGACCCCTACGACGGCGCATGCCCGCTGCACACCTGGACGCTGAAATTCACCGGCCCGGAAATCAGCGCCAAGCTCAGCGGCTACCTGAAGGGGAAGCTGAAACAGGTGGTGATCACCAAGCGCGGCGTCTCCCCCCGGATCATCGAAGCGAAGCTGGTCGGCACCGGCGGCGTCAGCACCGTGACTGGCGAACAGCTCGAGGTCGCGCTCGGCGGCTACGACACCTGGATGACCTTCGAGAAGGTCATCGGCGGCGCCCAGGATTAAGGCAGTGCCAGCACCGCCGCGGCGAGGCAGAGGGTCGCGAGCGCGGCGATGGCCACCGCTCAGCCGTCGGGGTACGGCTGGATCGGGATGCCGTGGTCGGTCTCCCGCATCCCCAGCTCATAGGCGGCGCCGGCAGCGAGGGTGAGCTCGCGGCGCGGCAGGCCGGGACGTTCGACGGTCAGTTCGAGGTCGGCGACGGAGCAGTTGACGGTGTTGTGCTCGGGCCCCTTGGGGTCCGCGTACACCCATCCGACGAAGTCCTTCTCCGGGGCGGAGACGCGGCCGCGGACGACGATGTCCTTGCCGGGGAGGACGAAGGTGCAGGCGCCCGGCGTCTCCTCGATCGCGGACGAGCGGATCGCGCCGAGGCCGCCGAGGCGATGCGGCTCGCCGTCCAGCATCAGCATCCCCGAGGGGATCCAGGGGCTGGTGCGGGAGCCGAGCTTGACCCGGGCGGCGCCGGCGTCGAAGTAGGTGTTCGGTGAGTCGGCGAAGCCGGTGCCCTCGAGCCAGACCCAGCGCTCGGCGTGCTCCGTGCCCCAGTTGTGGCCGATCATCCCCGGCCAGCCGCTGAGCTCGATCGACTCCTCGTCGTCGATTTCGAGCCGGCCGTCGAAGTGGGCCAGCGGCACCGGGGCAACGAACTTCGTCTTCGGCAGCGGCGCCTCGTAGAGCCAGTCGGTCGGCAGGTACTTGCAGGGCTCGGCGTCGGCGGAAAAGGTCAGCGACCAGGCGGCGGCGAGAGCGTCGGTGTCGACCGAGCCCTCGGCCTGGCCGAGGCCGACCTCAGCATCGCCGACCCGGATCCAGGAGCCCGGCGGCGCCGACAGCTCGCTTGCCGGCACCGTCACCTTGGTCGCCCGCGGCGCCGGCGCCGCGCGATCGAAGAAGACGAACCAGATCGAGGCGTTGGCCGTGCCCTCCGGCCGCTTGTGCACCGTGTGCCGGATCCAGACCCCGCGACCGCCCCCTGGCTCGCAGGCCTTGATGTAGAAGCTCTCGTAGTGGCCGGCCTTCGGGGCGACCTCCGGAAACCGCGCCCTTTCCTCCATCTCCCAACCTTAGACGCGCTGGAGCCAAGCAGGTCGGTGGACGCAGGGAGAGAGGTGAAGCGAGCGCACTCCAGTGCGTGAGCAAACCGACCGACCGAGGACGCCGAGATGCGCCGGCTCCAGCGCGTCTAAACCTTGATGGTGACTACGTCGCCGTCCTGGACGACGTAGTCGCGGCCCTCGATCCGCAGCTGACCTTTGTCGCGGGCCTGCGAGTAGCCGCCGGTCTCGACCAGCTGCTCCCAGCCGACGACCTCGGCTTTGATGAACGCTTCCATGATCTCGGTGTGGATCGTCCCCGCCGCCTCGAGGGCGGTGGCGCCGCGGTGCAGTGGCCGCGCAACCGCCTCCTTGTCCTCACCGGCGGTGAAGAAGGTGATCAGCTCCAGCAGGTCGTAGGCGCCGCGGACCAGGCGCGCCAGGCCGGAGCCCTCGACTCCGTAGGACTCGCGCATCTCCTCGGCTTCCTCGGGGTCGAGCTCGGCCAGCTCGCCCTCGATCCGGGCGCTGACCGCAACCGCGCCTGCCCCCTCGGCGGCGGCGTGGGAGGCGACCACCTCCGGCACCTCGCCGTCGCCCTCGTCGACGTTGGCGACGTAGAGGATCGGCTTGGTGGTGAGCCCGCCGAGGTCGCGGGCGGCGTTCGGCGCCGCATCGGGAACCGGAACCGAGCGCGCCGGCCGCCCCGCCCCCAGCGCCTCGTACACCGCCTGCAGCCAGCCGTGCTCGGCGATCGCCTCGGCGTCGCCGGACTTGGCCTGCTTGCCGACCCGGCCCAGCCGGCGCTCGACCTGGTCGTAGTCGGCGAGCACCAGCTCGGTCTCGATCGTCTCGATGTCGGCGAGCGGGTCGACGCGGCCGTCGGGATGCGGCACCCCCGAGTCCTCATGGCAGCGGACGACGTGACAGATCGCGTCGGTCTCGCGGATCGAGGCAAGGAACTGGTTGCCGAGCCCCTCCCCCTCGGAGGCGCCCTTGACCAGGCCGGCGATGTCGTGGAAGGAGATCGTCGCCGGTTCCAGCTTCGAGCTGCGAACCGTCGTCGCGATCTTTTCGAGCCGCTCATCCGGCACCTCGGCGATCGCAACGTTGGGCTCGATCGTCGTGAACGGGTAGTCGCCGGTCTGGGCGCCGCCCTTGGTCAGGGCGTTGAAGAGGGTGGACTTACCCGCGTTCGGCAGGCCGACGATCCCGACCTTCATACGGGGCTGCCTCCTCTGCTCTCGGGAGAGGCCAAAGAATCAGATATGGATGGCTTCTCCCTTCCGCGTCCGGGGGCAGCCCTGCTCACCTTCATAGAGAAAGGGGTACCAGGAGGCCGAGCAGGACGCCTAGGACGGCGCCCGCGAGGACGTCGGATGGGTAGTGCATCCCCAGGTAGGGGCGGCCGAGCGAGATCGCCAGGGCGACGACCAGCGCCCCCGCCATCGCCGGGTCGACCCGGACCATCGCCGTCGCCACCGCGAGCGAGGAGAGCGCGTGAGCGGAGGGGAAGCTGAGCGAGCTGGGGGCGCCGCCGAGCGGCGGCAGGCCCTCGAGCACCGGGCGCGGACGTTTGACCGCCAGCTTGATCCCGTAGTTGAGGACGATCGCCACCGGCCCGAGCACGGCGCAGATCAGCCAGGCTTCGTGACGTTCCCAGTCGAGCAGGGCGAGGGCGACGCCGAGCACGACCCAGACCGCGGCGTTGTTACCGGCCTTGCCGAGCGCCTTGGCGGCGGACTCCAGCCCGGGCGAGTGGCCGCGCGTACGCATCAGGCGCAGCAGTCTCAGGTCGAGGCTCTCGGTTGGGGCAGCGCCAGCGTTCTCCACGGCGGCGGAGGATATGGATCGGGCAGCGCCGCGGGCGGTCGGTCAGTATCCGCTCATGCCCTCGGTCCCCGCCTACGTCCACACGCCCGGCAACCACTGCGGCTCGACCGCCCTGCGCAACCTGCTCGGTTTCCACGGGATCGAGCTCAGCGAGGAGATGGCCTTCGGCCTCGGCGCGGGCGCCAGCTTCTACTACCTGACCCTCGAAGACTCCTCGCCGAGCCGCTGGTTCAACGGCCGCACCGCGCGGCTGGAGGAGAGCTTCCGCGACCTCACCGGGGCGGCGCTGGAGATGCGGACCTTCGCGGAGGGCGACGAGCAGGCCTGGGAGGCGGCACGGGCCGAGGTCAACGCCGGCAACCCGGCGCTGCTGCTGACCGACATCTACTACCTGGACCACTACGGCAACTCCGCCCACTTCCCGGGCCACGCCGTCGTCCTGGCCGGCTACGACGACGAGGTCGCCCAGCTCTCCGACACCGCCTTCGCGGATCTGCAGACGACCCGCCTCGAGAACCTCGCCAAGGCCCGCCACAGCGGCCACCCCGCCTACCCGCTCGAAGGCCACATGTTCACCGTCGCCGCCGCGGTCGACCGCGGCCAGCTCGAAGCGGCGATCCCGCGCGCGATCGCCCAGGCAGCGAAGGAGATGCTGGAACCGACCTTCGGCGAGTACGGCGGCCTCCCCGCCGTCAACCGCCTCGCCGCCGAGGCCGGCTCCTGGCCCGAGGTGGCGGACGACTGGCAGTGGTGCGCCCGCTTCGCCTACCAGGTGATCGAGCGCCGCGGCACCGGCGGCGGCGCCTTTCGGCTGATGTACTCGCGCTTCCTCGAAGAGGCGGGGAGGGACGAGGGCCCGCTTGCCGCCGAGGCGGCGGCGCACTGGACGGAGCTGGCGGAGGCGTTCAAAGCGGCGAGCGAAAGCGGCGAGCCGGACGCCGGTCTCTGGATGGAGGTCGGCGCGACCGCGAAGCGAGTCGCCGCGGCCGAGGCCCACCTCTGGGACTCACTCGCCTCCGCCGCGCCCGCCCCTTCCCTGTCGACCTGACCCCACCATGGGTGGGTCAAGTCGACAAGCTCATCTCAGATCAACCCCGCACCGCGCCGGGTAGGCCCAAGAGGACCCGCGGCAGGTCGCGCCGGGCGCGGGCGTAGGCGGTCTCGACAGCGTCGGCCGCCTCCGGCCCATGAACGCTCTTGCCGTGTCCGAGCAGCAGATGCTCAGGCCGGTAGCCACGCAGCGAGCTCGGCGGCCAAGGGCGGAGGAAGAGATGCATCCCCACCCGCTGCTCGCCACCGGTGTGCATCGGGTTGGCGGCGAGGACCTCGGCGACGACCAGTGCTTTCCGCGCCGGCCACCACAACGCCGTCTCCCGCCAGCGCGGAATCCGCACGGCCGGAATCGCCTCGAACGGCGAGCCCGGAACCGCGTCGGGAACCTTCAGGTGCGGAACCCCGAGCCGCGCCGCGATCTCAGCGCAGTCGCGGTCGTGCCGGTCGAGCAGCTGCAGTACCCCGGCCGGCTCCCCCAGCGCCGCCGCGTCCTCGATCTCCGGCCCCTCGAGCGGATCGACCAACCAGACCCGCCCATCGTCGACGAGCGCGTGAAACGCCCGCTCCATTGGCTCGGCGACGACCCAGGTCAGGCCCAGTGCGTGCTCTTCGACGTCGATCCGGGGCATGCCCCGAAGCTACTCCCCCGGAGCGGGTGGCTCAGTCCCCTGGGCCGAAGCCGATGCGGTGGTCACCGCTGGCGATGCGGATGAAGGCGACCTTGCCGAGGTAGATGGAGAGGACGCCGTCCTCCGTGTGGAGGTCGTGCCAACCGCCCTTCTCGAGCTGCTTGCGAAGGTCCTTGAGGTCGTCTTCGGCGAGGCGGGCGGTGACTACCTGGCCGCCCTCGAAGCCGATCTCGACTCGTTGTGCGTCAGCCATTTAGTGCCCTCCTGCGGGTTCGACGATCTCGGTCAGTACCCCGCCGGTTGAGCGGGGGTGAAGGAAGGCGACGCGACTGTCGCGGATGCCGACCCGCGGCTCGGCGTCGATCAGCCCGATCCCGGTGGCGGCGATCCGGGCCAGGGCGGCGTCGATGTCGTCGACCGCGTAGGCGACGTGGTGCAGGCCTTCGCCCTTGCGGGCGAGGAACTTGCCGACGGCGGTGTCGGGGCCGAGCGGCGCCAGCAGCTCGACGTGGCCGTCGCCGACGTCCAGCAGCACCGCCTCGACGCCCTGGGACTCGACCGTCTCGCGGTGCACCAGCGCCATCTCGAAGCTCTGCTCGTAGAGCGCGATCGCTGCGTCGAGATCCTCGACGGCGACTCCGATGTGGTCAATCCTTCCGAACACGGCGCGGAGTCTATGCGGCCGGCGGCAGGTCGTCCCCGCCGTTGCCGTGCTCGACCCGGAGGATCTCCGCCATCGCCGCCAGCCCGACCTCGAGCTGCTCGGGCGTCGGCTCCTTGGTCGCCCAGTGGCGCTGGATTTCCCGGCCCGGGGTGTGGAAGGCCTCGGCCAGGGGATCGCCGTGGTGGCGGTCGCTCCAGGCGAACATCTCGACCGCGATCGAGGCGCCGCCAAGGCCGACGCCGGCGCGGGCGACCGCGTTCGGCTTCTCGACCAGCCGCTCCAGCAGCACCGTGCCGCCGGCCGAGAGCAGCATCATCGGCACCATCAGGTTGGAGCCGCAGCGGTCGTGCTCCTTCGGCACCGAGGCAACGTCGTCCACGCCCTGCTCATAGGCGGCAATCGCCTTGTGCTCGACCCCGTGGTAGGCGGCGAGGTCGCGGTCCATCAGCGCCACCACCGCCGGCACGGCGCCGACCACCTGGGCCAGGCCCTCGCGCACGGCCGAGGCCGGCGCCCGCTTGCGCAACAGGCCGGTCACGACCAGGGTCGCGCCGGCTGCAGCGACCACCTGCCAGTTCTCGAACGGCATCCGGGCGGCGCGCAGCCGCCACCGGGCCAGCGGCAGCACCGCCATCGCCTCGGCCAGTTTCAGCGGCCCGCGCAGACCGGGGACGCGCCCGACCAGCTTCGGGGCGAGCTCGGGCTTGCGCTCGGAGGCGACCTGGATCTGCCCATCGCGATCGCGCACCGCGGCAGCCCAGTGGGTCGGCCCATGGATCAGCAGCCCGTTGCGCAGCGCCATCCCCCCAAGTCGCAGCCGCTCAGCATCTTTCGAGGCCATCTCCTCACCTTAGGCGATGGCGTGTCTGAGCTAGACGCCTGGATACGGCGGGTTAGCTCAGACACGCCCTGAAAGGGGTGCTCGGCTCCCCGGACGTACAGAGGGCGCCGAGTCCAGTCCCACTCGGCGCCCTCTCCCCCCTGTTAAGTCCCCACCGGAAGCCCCCAGTCCAGGCCTCCGGTGGGTATGTCGGCTCTCCCTGGCTTTAGCTTGGAAAGCCGCCCATAGAAACCCCGCCTTCTTTAGGAAGTTGCGGCCGTCACTTGGACTGTCCGAATCTCGTCCTCAGCTCGGCCAGCCGCTTTCCCAGCTCGGCCTCGAAGCCGCGGTCGGTGGGGGCGTAGAAGCGGCGCCCGGTGAGGCCGTCGGGGAGCAGTTGCTGGTCGCTGACCCCGCCCGGCTCGTCGTGGGCGTAGCGGTACCCGGCGCCGCGGCCAAGCGACTTGGCGCCGGGGTAGTGAGCGTCGCGCAGGTAGTCGGGCGGCGTCTGGGCACCGTGCTCGCGGACCTCGGCCCGGGCCGCCTCCAGCGCCTTGTAGGAGGCATTGGACTTGGGAGCGAGGGCGAGATAGACGCAGGCCTGGGCGAGGTTGAGCGCGCACTCGGGCAGACCCACGCGGTCGACGGCGCGGGCGGCGGCATCGGCGACGAGCAGCGCCCGCGGGTCGGCGTTGCCGATGTCCTCGGAGGCGAGGATGACCATGCGGCGGACGATGAAGCGTGGGTCCTCCCCGCCCTCCAGCATCACCGCCAGGTAGTAGAGGGAGGCATCGACGTCGGAGCCGCGCGTCGCCTTGATCCAAGCCGAGACGAAGTCGTAGTGGCGGTCGCCCTGGCGGTCGTAGTCGAGCGCCCGGCGCTGCAGCGCATCCTCGATCGCGGCGACGTCGACCGCCTTGCCCTGCGCCCGCTCGACCGCCCGCTCCAGCCCGGAGAGCGCGACCCGGGCGTCGCCGCCGCTGCGCTCGGCCAGCATCGCCAGCGCCGCGTCCGCGATCGGCGGCGGCTTCGCGACCCCGCGCTCCGAGTCGGCCAGCGCCCGCCGCAGCAGCGCCTCCACCTGCGCCGCGTCGAGCGGCTTCAGCTCATACACCTGCGAGCGCGAGATCAGCGCCGAGTTGACCTCGAAGTAGGGGTTCTCCGTGGTCGCCCCGATCAGAGTCAGCAGCCCTTCCTCCACCGCCGGCAGCAGCGCGTCCTGCTGCGCCTTGTTGAAGCGGTGAATCTCGTCGAGGAAGAGGATCGTCGGCCGCCCCGACCCCTGCCGCCGCTCCCGCGCCCGCTCGATCACCCCCCGGATCTCCGCTTTGCCGACGACCACCGCCGACTGCTCCTCAAACGCCCCCTGCGCCCCCGCCGCCGCGATCCGCGCCAACGTCGTCTTCCCGGCTCCCGGCGGCCCGTACAAGATCGCGCTGTGCGGCTTCCCCTCTTCGATCGCCGTCCGCAGCGCAGATCCCTCACCCAGGATGTGCTCCTGCCCCACCAGCTCATCGAGGTTCCGCGGCCGCATCCGCACCGCTAGAGGAGCATCGGCGGCGGGCGTCCCTCCAGCTCCCCTCTCTGATGCGGGCTGGACTTCACTCCCGGTGTCAAACAGCTGGTCGTTCACTGCTCGCGAGTATGAGGGAGTCGGGGGAAGTCTCGACGGAACCTCCCGCTGTTCGTGACGGCGAGGCTTCCCCCGACTCCCTTACACACACCCGTCGTACAATCGCCCTTATGGCTACTACCGAGGCGAAACCCGCAGCCCTGTCAACTTCGACTCTCGAGTCCTTCAACCCGGCAACGGGTGACCTGGTCGGCACCGTCCCGACCATCACCCCGGACCAGGTGCAAGGAGTGGTGGACGACGTCGCCCGCATCCAGCCCGCCTGGGCGGAGCTGCCGCTGAAGGTGCGCGCCACCTACATGCGCCGCGCCGCCGACGCGCTGCTGGACGACATCGACGAGGTCGCCGAGCTGCTGGTCCGCGAGCAGGGCAAGCCCCGCGCCGAGGCCTACACGATGGAGCTGCTGCCGACCGTCGACGCCCTGCACTGGTGCGCCAAGGCCGGTCCCAAGATCCTCGCCGACGAGAAGGTGCGGATGACCCAGGCCTTCACGCTCTCCAAGAGCGGCCACTTCTCCTACGAGCCGATCGGCGTGGTCGGCGTCATCGCCCCCTGGAACTACCCCTGGTCGATCCCCTTCGGCGAGGTCGCGATCGCGCTGATGGCCGGCAACGGCGTCGTCCTCAAGCCGGCCAGCCTGACGCCGCTGCTGGGCGAGCGGATCCGCGACGTCTTCGAGAAGGGCGGCCTGCCCGAGGGCCTCGTCCGCGTCGTCCACGGCGGCGGCGCCGTCGGCGACGCGCTGGCCAAGTCGAGCGCCGGCAAGATCTTCTTCACCGGCTCGGTCGAGGTCGGTCGCAAGGTCGGCGAGGTCTGCGCCAGCCGGCTCAAGGGCTCGGTCCTGGAGCTCGGCGGCAAGGACCCGATGATCGTCTGCGCCGACGCCGACCTGCCCAACGCGATCTCCGGCGCCGTCTGGGGCGGCTTCGCCAACGCCGGCCAGACCTGCTCGGGGATCGAGCGCGTCTACGTCGTCCGCGAGGTCGCCGACCGCTTCGTCGAGGGCGTCGCCCGCGAGGCCGAGAAGCTGCGCCTCGGCGACCCGCTCGAGTGGGAGACCGAGGTCGGCCCGATGACCTCCGACGGCCAGTACGAGATCGTCGTCGAGCTGATCGAGGACGCGGTCGCGACCGGCGCCACCAAGCTCTGTGGCGGCCCGGTGGACGTGCCCGGGCTCCCCGGCAAGTACATCGCCCCGACCGTGCTCACCGGCGTCACCCACCAGACCCGGATCATGCGCGAGGAGATCTTCGGCCCGGTCCTGCCGATCGTCGTCGTCGACTCCGAGCAGGAGGCGATCGACCTCGCCAACGACTCCGAGTTCGGCCTCGGCGCCTCGGTCTGGACCAAGGACCGCCAGAAGGGCGAGCGGATCGCCCGCCGCCTCGAGTCCGGCATGGTCTGGATCAACGACCACTCCTTCAGCCACGGCGCCTGCCAGTGCGCCTGGGGCGGCGTCAAGGACTCCGGCGTCGGCCGCTCGCACTCCAAATTCGGCTTCTACGAGTGCGTCAACATCAAGATGAACGCCTGGGAGCCGGGCCTCACCCGCGACTTCTGGTGGCACCCCTACGACCGCACCCTCGGCGAAGCGGTGCAGGCCTCGGCGCGGATCCTCTACGGCAAAGGCGAGACCCGCAGTCGCGCCCTGCGCGAGGGCATCGGCCCGCTGCTGAAGGTCGGCCAGCGCACGCTGAAGAAGCGGCGCTGACCGCCCAGCCGATCGCGAAATCAGCCGCCGGCGATTTCCACCGTCTTCGAGACGGCGCCGAGGCACGTCGCGGTCGGTCCCGGAGGGCTCGCGGCCTTGACTTCGGCGTAGACCATGGCTGGGATCTTGATGTTTTCGTTCAGTTCGTCGAGGTCGGCCTTCCAGTTGCCGTTCGCCTTCGACCTGGCCCGGCTGATGACGCCGTTGCCCTTCTGCTTGAGGACCACGGTCCGTTCGCCGACGCAGCTGGGGTTGGCGGAGCTGACCTTGCCCTGGTAACCGGCCGCGCCGAGCGTCACGGTCGTCTTCACGCCCGATCCGGCCGAGATCGCCGCCGGGACGCCCAGCGCCAGCGTCGCGCCAATCGCAGCCAGCGCCACCAACGAATTCCGCTTCTTCATCAAGTTCTCCTTGGGGTAGGCAAGAGTGCCGCGCCACCCTAGACGGTCACAATCCCGCCCGTGAACGAAAAACAGCCAGCGACCGAGCCGGCGATCCGCCTCGCCGGCCTGCGCCGCGACTACGGCGAACGGACGGCGCTGGACGGCGTCGGGCTGACCGTCGCACCCGGCGAGTCGCTGGTGGTGCTCGGGCCCAACGGCGCCGGTAAGACGACGCTGCTGCGGATCCTCGCGACGCTGCTGCGGCCGAGCGGCGGCGAGGCGGTCGTGCTCGACTGCTCGCTCCCGGATGAGGCCTGGAAGCTGCGCGGGCGGATCGGCTACCTCGGCCACGAGCCGCTGCTCTACCGCGACCTCAGCGGGCGGGAGAACCTGCGCTTCCACGCCAGGCTGCACGGGATCTCCGGCATCCCGGCCGAGGCACGAATCGCCGAGCTGCTCGCCGCCGCCGGAATCGAGCGGCGCGCCGACGAGCGCATCGCCGAGCTCTCGGCCGGGATGCGCCAGCGCCTGGCGATCTGCCGCTGCGTCCTCCACGAGCCCGACCTGCTGCTGCTCGACGAGCCCGACTCCAACCTCGACGCCGAGGGGCGCGAACTGGCCCGCGGCCTGATCGGCCCCGGCAGCGGCCGCACCCGCGTCGTCGTCACCCACGACCCCGAGCGCTTCCTGCCCGAGGCCGACCAGGTGCTGCGGCTCGGCATCGGCGAGACGGCGGCAGTCTCATGACCTCCTCCCGCGCCGCCTTCTCAGCGATCCTCGCCAAGGACCTGCGCTCGGAGCTGCGCACCCTGCAGTCGCTGCCGGCGATGGCGCTGTTCTCGGTCACGACCTTTGTCATCTTCCGCTTCGGCCTCGACCGCACCAGCCTCTCCGGCAGCCTCGCCGCCGGCGTGCTCTGGGCGACGCTGCTGTTCGCCGCCGTGCTCGGGATCAACCGCCTCTTCGTCGCCGAGCACGAGGAGGGCGGCTTCGACGCGATCCGGCTCGCTCCGATCGACCGCAGCGTCCTCTTCACCGCCAAGGCCGCGGCCCTGGTCATCTACCTGCTGGCCCTGGAGCTGGTCGCGGTGCCGATCTTCGCCCTCTTCTTCCTTCAGGATCTGGGAGGGCTGATCCCACTGGCCCTGGTCCTGCTGCTGGCCGACCTCGGCCTGGCCGTGACCGGCACCCTGATCTCCTCGATGGCGGTGAATTCCCGCGCGCGGGATCTGCTGGTGCCGCTGGTCCTGCTGCCCCTGGTGGTGCCGCTGATGATCGCCGCCACCGGCGCCACCGAGCCGCTCCTGGCCCTGGGCGGTCCCGGTTACCACCGCTTCGGCACCTGGCTGATGGTGCTCGGCCTATACGATCTGATCTTCGGCCTGGTCGGCTATGCGGTGTTCGACTTCCTCTTGGAGGACTGACCCGACCCGGGCCCCGCCCCACCCCCGCGAAGCATGTACGGCAAAGGACTCAGACCCCTCTCGATCGCCACCGTGGCGATGCTCGCCCTGTCGCTTTCCCTCGTCTTCTTCTACGCCCCGCTCGACGCCGACCAGGGCTTCATCCAGAAGATCTTCTACCTGCACGTGCCGCTGGCGATCGTGGCGCTGGTCGGCTTCGTCGTCGGCGGCGTCTTCGCGATCGCCCACCTGCGCACGAACGACCGCAAGTGGGACGCCTACTCCTACGTCTCGATCCACATGTCGGTGATCTTCGGCGTCGCCGTCCTCATCACCGGCTCGATCTGGGCCAAGGCCTCCTGGGGGCACTGGTGGGTCTGGGACGAGCCGACCCTGGTCAGCTTCCTGATCGTCTTCCTCATGTACGCGACCTACTACCCCTTCCGCTATGCGATCGAGGACCCCGAGCGCCAGGCCCGCTACGCCTCGGTCTTCGCGATCACCGCCGGCGCCTTCGTGCCGCTCAACTTCATGGCGGTGCGGATGGCCCAGAGCCTGGTCCACCCGCGCACCTTTGGGACCGCCAACGGCGGCCTGCCCGGCGAAATGATGGTGGTCTTCCTCTGCTGCCTGGCGACGATGGCGCTGCTCTGGGTGACCCTGGTCAAGTTCGAGCTGACCGCGAAGAGCGCCTCCGGCCAGGTCAAGCGCCTGCGCCGCGCCCTCGACGCGCCAGCGCCCGGCGGCAGCTCGCGGATCGCCCCGGAGGTGAGCTGATGCACCTGCTCGCCACGCTGCTGCCGATCGGCGCTCCGGCCCTGCCGCTCGACGAGGCCGGCAAGTACGTCGCCGCCGCCTTCATCGTCTTCATGGTCCTGCTCGTCGTCTACGTCGCGATCATGGCGGCGAAACTGCAGCGGATCGAGAAGGAGCTGCGCGAACTGGCGGGCTTCGCCGAGCAGCGCAAACAGGAGGAGCAGCGCCAGGAGGTGAGCGCCGTATGAGCGAGTTGCTCGCCCTCGGCGTCTCCCACAAGACCGCGCCGCTGGACCTGCGCGAGCGGCTCTCGCTGACCGAGGGCCGCGCCGTCTCCGCCCTGCGCGAGCTGACCGCCGCGGCCGGGATCCACGAGGCGGCGGCGATCTCGACCTGCAACCGCACCGAGCTCTACCTGATCGTCTCCGACTCGGTCGAGGCCGAGTCGACGGCGCTCGGCATCCTCACCCGCCAGGCGGAGATCCGCCCGACCGAGCTGCTCGGCCACCTCTACTCGCTGCGCGCGACCGAGGCTGCCCGCCATCTGCTGCGGGTGACGGCCGGGCTCGACTCGATGATCGTCGGCGAGGCCGAGATCCAGGGCCAGGTCAAACGCGCCTACGAGCTGTCGATGCTCGAGGGCGCCACCGGGCCGATCCTCAACCGCCTCTTCCGCGGTGCCCTCAGCGCCGGCGGCCGCGCCCGCGAGGAGACCGGGATCAGCGAGAAGGGGGTCTCGATTCCCTCGGTCGCGGTCGAGCTGGCGCGCCGCGCGCTCGGTGACCTCGCCGAGCGCCGAGTGCTCGTCGTCGGTGCCGGCGAGACCGCCGAGCTGGTTGCCAAAGCGCTGGTCGCCCGCGGCGTCCGCACCGTCTTCGTCGCCAACCGCCACTACGACCGCGCGATCGGTCTCGCTCAACGCTTCGGCGGTGGCGCCGTTCGCTTCGAGGAGCTGCCCGAGCAGCTGGCCGAGGCCGACATCGTCGTCACCGCGACCAACTCCCCGCACCACATCGTCGAGCGCGACGGCCTCGCCCAGGTGATGGCCGAGCGTTCCGAGCGGCCGCTGCTGATGATCGACATCGCCGTGCCGCGCGACATCGAGCCGGCCTGCCGCGAGATCACCGGCGTCAGCGTCCACGACATCGACGACGTCCAGCAGATCGTCGAACGCAACGCCAGCGGCCGCGAGGCGGAGGCGCGCGGAGCGGAGCGGATCATCGAGGTCGAGCTCGAGCGCTTCGAGCGCTGGCTCGGCCTGCAGGAGGTGGTGCCGACGATCAGCGCCCTGCGCGAGCACGGCGACGAGGTCGTGCGGCGGGTGCTGGCCGAGAACGAGGGCCGCTGGGACAGCCTCTCCGACGCCGACCGCGAGCGGGTGGAGAAGATGGCGGGGGCGATTGCCTCTCGCCTCCTGCACGAGCCGACCCTGAGGATCCGCCGCTCAGCCTGCTCCGGCGAGTCCTACCTCTTCATCAGCGCCCTGCGCGAGCTGTTCGGCCTCGACGTCGAGACGGAGCCGGAGGCCGAAGGCGGCGCCAGCGTCACCGAGCTGCGTCGTAAGCCCGGCTAGGGCTGCATGGTCAAGCAGATCAAGGACGCAGGGAGCGAAGCGTGCTCTGCATGTGAGCGACCGAGGACGCCGAGATGCGTAGCGCCATGCTGCGCCTAGCCACCCGCGGCAGCAAATTGGCGCTGACCCAGGCGGGCCAGGTCGCCGAGCTGTTGGGCGGGGCCGAGCTGGTCGAGGCCTCCTCCGATGGCGAGCAGGGCGACAAGTCGCGCTTCGTGCGGGGGGTCGAGCGGGCGCTGCTGGCCGGCGAGGCCGAGGTCGGCGTCCACTCGGCCAAGGACCTGCCAGGCGAGATGCCCAAGGAGCTGGAGATCGCCGCGGTGCCACCGCGCGAGGACCCGGCTGACGTCTGGATCGGCGCCGGCTCCTCGCTCGCCGACGCCGCCGAGGGCGCCCGAGTCGGCACCGCCAGCCTGCGCCGCCGCGCCCAGCTGCTCGCCGCCCGCCCCGACCTGCGGGTGGAGGAGCTGCACGGCAACGTCGACACCCGCCTGCGCAAGCTCGCCGAGGGCGAGCTGGACGCGATCGTGCTCGCCGCCGCCGGCCTGCGCCGGCTCGGACGCGAGAGCGAGATCGGCTTCCGGATCCCGGTCGAGACGATGGTCCCGGCGCCGGGCCAGGGCACCCTGGTCCTCCAGGTCCGCGCCGGCGATGAGGAGACGACCGAGGCGGTCTCGGGGATCTTCGACCTCGACGCGGCGCGGGAGCTGACCGCGGAGCGGGCCGCGGTGCGCCTGCTCGACGCCAGCTGCACGACCCCGGTCGGCGTCTTCGCCCGGATCGAGGGCGCGGGCCTCGAGGTCGAAGCCTTCGTCGGCCTCCCCGACGGCAGCGAGTGGCTGCGCGACCGGATCGAGGCGGACGCCTCCGAGCCCGCGGCCGCCGGCGTCCTCCTCGCCGAGCGCCTGCTCAGCGCCGGCGCCCGCGACCTCCTCGACCGCGCCGAGGCAATGGCGTGAGCCCCATCCCCACCCCCCTCCCAATTTCCGCGGTTCGAAATCCACCTATCTCGCGGAAAAGGAACCGCGGAACGGCTCCCGCACAGGCCAGCGAGGTTGCGCGGTTCCTTATCCGCGCATTTGGGGGGAAGGGAACCGCGGAATGAGTGCGCGGGCTGGCATCGTTTACCTGGTCGGCGCCGGGCCGGGCGATCCGGGACTAATGACGGCGCGGTCGCTGGCACTGATCGCCAGCGCCGACACCGTCTTCTACGACCGGCTGATCCCGCCGACGGCGCTCGACGGCGCTCGCGACGGCGCAGAGCTGATCTACGTCGGCAAGCAGCCCGGCGTTCCCTCCGTCCCCCAGGACGAGATCGGCGGTCGCCTGGTCGAGGCGGCCCGGGCCGGCAAGAGCGTCGTTCGCCTCAAGGGCGGCGACCCGTTCGTCTTCGGCCGCGGCGGCGAGGAGGGCGAAGCGCTGCGCGCCGCCGAAGTCGAGTTCGAGGTGGTGCCGGGGGTGACCGCCGGCGTCGCCGCCACCGCCTACGCCGGCATCCCCGTCACCCACCGCGACGACGCCTCCGCGGTCGCTTTTGTCACTGGCCACGAGGACCCGGAGAAGGACGAGTCGGCGCTCGACTGGGACGCGCTTGCCGGCTTCCCCGGCACCCTCGTCTTCTACATGGGCGTGAAACGGCTGGGCGAGAACGCGACGGCGCTGATCGCCGGCGGCCGCGACCCCGAGGAGCCGGCCGCCGCGATCGAACGCGGCACCTGGCCCGGCCAGCGCACCGTGGTCGCCACCCTGGAGACGATCGCCGCGGCGGTCGCGCGCGAGGCGATCAAGGCACCGGCGCTGATCGTCGTCGGTGCGGTCGCCGCCCGCCGCGAGGACCTCGCCTGGCTCGAGCGCCGCCCCCTGCACGGGCGCCGCGTCGTCGTCACCCGTGCCCGCGCCCAGGCCAGCGGCCTCGCCGCGACCCTCCGCGACCTTGGCGCCGACGTGGTCGAGTTGCCGGCGATTCGGATCGAGCCGCGGATCGAGGCGGAGGAGGTGCGCGCCGCGGCGGCGGCGATCGGCATCTACGAGCTCGTCTGCCTGACCAGTCCCAACGGCGTCCGCCTGCTCTTCGAGGCGATCGCGGCCGCCGACCTCGACTCGCGCGCCCTCGCGGGCGTCACCGTGGCGGCGATCGGGCCCGGCACCGCCCGTGCCCTGGCCAAACGCGGCGTGGTCGCCGACATCGTCCCCGAGCGCTTCGTCGCCGAGGGCCTGATCGAAGCATTGGGCGACGTCGAGGTCGAGGGCTGCCGCGTCCTCGTCGCCCGCGCCGCCGATGCCCGCGACGTACTGCCCGAATACTTCGAGCAGCGTGGCGCCGAAGTCGACGTCGTCTCCCTCTACGAGACCGTCCGCGAGCAGCCCGACGCCGAGGCGGTCGCGGCCGCCCAGGCCGCCGACTACGTCACCTTCACCTCCTCTTCCACGGTCGCCAACCTGACCGAGGCCCTAGGCGACCGCTTCCCCGCCAACGCTCGCATCGTCTCGATCGGCCCCGTCACCAGCGAGACCGCCAAGGCCGCCGGCCTCAGCGTCGACGTCGAAGCCGAGCGCCACGACATCGACGGCCTCGTCCAAGCCCTCTTGGAGGACGCCGCCAAATGACCGCCGAAGTGCTGTCGTCCTTTGTGCCGCATAGCGCTACAAAAGACGACAGCACCCGCTGGCGATGAGCTTTGGCGAGCCGCACGAGCATCACGAGCAGCTCGGCTCGACCAACACGCGCGCCCGCGAGCTCGCCGCCAAAGGCGCCACCCACGGCACCATCGTCACCGCCGACGAGCAGACCGCCGGGCGCGGGCGCCAGGGTCGGGTCTGGACCACGCCGCCGGGCAAAGCCCTCCTTTACTCGGCCGTCGTCCGCCCGCTTGACGAGCGCCACCTGATGCTTCCTTTGGCCGCGCCGCTTGCTGTCTGCGAGGCAGCCGAGGAGCTCGCGGGCACACTCGCCCTCGACGGCAGAGCGACGACGACCGGCTTTCGCTGCGGCGTCAAGTGGCCGAACGACGTCCAGGTCGAAGGACGAAAGCTGGCCGGAATACTGGTGGAGGCGCGCCCCCAGGACGGCTGGGCAGTAGTCGGAGTCGGCCTGAACCTCACCATCTCTCCGGAGGAGTTCCCTCCTGACCTCCGAGACAAGTCCGTCTCGATCTTCAGCTCTGATCGGGGGGGTCGTGGGGGGACCCGCCAAGCCTCCCCGCTGTTCGCGCAGGTGGGTCCCCCCACGACCCCCCTAACCGCAGCCGCAGTCTTGAGCCGTCACCTAGAGCGCTGGGTTCAGTCGGACCCGGACACGGTGCTCAGCGCCTGGCGCCAACGCGACGCCCTCAAGGGACGAGAGGTCGCCTGGGACGGCGGCTCAGGCGTCGCCGACGGCGTCGACGACCGGGGCTACCTGCTTGTCGTCACCCCCGGCGGCGACCGCGTCGCCGTTGGCGCCGGCGAGGTCCACCTCACCCGCTCCTGACTCGGCTTTCACCCGCGCCGCCGATTTGCGCCGCTTGCGCGGACGCTTCTTGCGCGGCTTCGCCTCGCCCTCGCCGCCGTTGGCGCCAGCCTGCGGCGCGCCGCCGTTCTCCCCCTGGCCGCCGTTGCGCTTGCCGCGTTTGCGGCGGCGCTTACCGCCTTTGGGGAAGTTGCGCAGCAGCTCGCGGGCGACGGCCGAGGGTTTCCGCGCCATCCGCATCCGCGCCCCGCGCAGCACCTCCTCGCCCTCGGGCGTGTGCGAGACCGAGGCCGCCAGCACCGCCACCGCCAGGCGCCGGTCCTGTTTGCGGGAAGCGTGCACCAGCCGGCGCGCGTTGCGCCCGTGCGCCCGCCCGGAGGAGTTGACCAGCAGTCCCAGCAGGCGCTTGGTCTCCGGCCAGCGCTGCACCGCGTACTCCTCGTGCAGCTCGCGGGTGTAGGAGGCGAGCCGCCAGACCCAGGCCTGGGCCTGGTCGCGGCGGCCGATCCGTTTGTCGACCAGCGCCTGCAGCAGCACCTTGGTCCCGGCCCGTTTGTCCTCACGGCTCCAGGTGCCGACGATGTCGATCGCGTCGTCGAAGGCCTCGGGGTCGCTGAGATCGGCGATCTCCCCCAGCGCTTTCAGCCGCAGTTGCGCGTTGCGGTTGCGCTGCACACAGGTCAGCAGGAAGCGCCGGCGCAGCTCCTTGGTCTGGTCGTTCTGCAGCATCGCCCGCGCCCGCCGCCAGCCCTGGGTGTTGACCCGCGCCCCGGCCAGCGCCGCCCAGGCGTGCTGCTCGGGGTAGTCGAGGTTCTCGACCGCGATCCGCCAGATCTCCCGTTCCAGCACCTCCATCCGTTTCTCCTCGACGTCGGAGACCGGCACGATCCGGCGCTCGACCCGGACCTTGCGCCCGCGCCCGCGCCGCACCGGGCCGACCACGATCGCGCCGCCGCGGTAGACGTCGCGGTCGAGCAGGCTGTGCAGGGTGATGATCGTCTCGCTGTGGGTGGTCGCGGGGTGGACGAAGTCGATGACCAAACCCGCCTCCTTCCCCGGCGCCCGCCGGGTGACGCGGCCGACCCGCTGCTGGTAGATCCGCCGCGAGGCGGTCGGCGCCAGGTGCATGCAGATCGTCGCCCGCGGCGAGTTCCAGCCCTCGGCCAGCAGCATCGCGTTGCAGAGCACGTCGACCTCGCCGCGCTCGAAGCCGGCGAGGATTTCGGCCAGTTCGCGCTTCGGCGTCTCGCCGGAGACGGCCTGGGCGTTGATCCCGGCGTTGCGGAAGGCCTTGGCGACGTTCTTGGCGTGCTGGACGCCGGCCGTGTAGAGGACACCGGGGACTTTGCGGAAGCGCGAGCGGTAGAGGTCGGCGATGGCGACGTTGAAGGGCTCCTGGTCGAGCAGCGCCGCCAGCTCCTCCTGGTCGAAGTCCTGGTCGACCTCGCCTTTGCGCAGCGGCACCTTGGCGATCGTCCGCACGCCCGGCCCGGGCGGGATCCGCAGGCAGCGCAGTGGCGAGATGACGCCGCGACGGGCCGCCTGAGCGAGGTCGAAGCGCGAGGTCTGGGTCGGGAAGAGGTCGGCGACATGGCGGGCGATCAGCGCCCCGGTCGCGGTCATGCCGATGAAGACGGGACCGTCCCAGGCGCGGATGCAGGCGCTGGTTTTCTCGCCCAGGGCGGTGTGGGCCTCGTCGCAGATCACGACCGCGTAGGCGTCGGAGACCTTCTTGTGGTTGCGGACGAACCACTGGTAGGTCTCAACCGTGATCGCGCCGTCGGGGTCGTCGCGGCCGTCGAGCAGCGGCGGCCGCAGGCGCTCCTTGTAGCCGCGATCGGAGATCTCGCCGATGAACTGGTCGACCAGGTTGCGGCGGTGGGTGAGGATGAGGACGCCGCCGGTCTTGGTCGCCTCGATGAAGCCGACCGCGGCCACCGTCTTGCCGGCGCCGGTCGCGTGCTCGAACCAGAAGCGGCGGGCGGCACCAGGGTCGTCGGGGGCCTCCTCGACGACCTCCTCGTCCTCGTCGACGGGCGCTTCCTCCCAGTCCTGGGGCTCCTCGTCCTCCTCTTCGTCCTCCTCGAGTTCCTCGTCCTCCTCCCCATCAAGGTCGAGATCACCGTCGGCGCCCGGGTCGGCAACGGCTTCGGCCGCGTCGGCTTCGGCTTCCTCGGCCTCCTCGTCGACTTCCGCTTCGGCCGCGGCGGCGGCCAGGTCGCGGCGCTCGTCGTCGGTGATCACCTGCTGCTGGGCCATCAGCTCGGCCAGGGTCCCGGAGAGCGCGTCGACCTGATGCGGGTTCAGTTCGGCGCCGTCGCGCAGCTTCGGCGGTTCGTCGGCGAGGAAGCGCTCCAGCCCTAACAGCAGCGAGAAGTCGCGCCGCCACTCGATCGAGGGGTACTCGGCCCCAGCCTCGATCTCCTTCAGCGCCGCGTCCATGGCGCGGCGGCGGGCCGTGCCCGGCGCCAGCGCCTCGGGCCCCTCGCCGTCGAGCAGGAAGGGCTCGCGGGCGAACGCCGCCGCACGCTCGATATCGGCGCTTGAAGGAACTACCGCATTGGCGGCAACGTCGCTGGTCTTGGCCATAGAAAGGCTTCTGGGTCCGCCCCCGCCGAACACGAGACAGCCGGCCGGGGCAAGTGAACGAGGGCACCCGGGAGTCGGTATTCCCTTCTCCCGGAGTTCTCAGCGGCTCGCAAACCCGCGAACCGAACGTACGTATTGTAATCACGGAACGGATGACCACGCGATTGACATTGCGCATTGGGCTATTCGCCCTCGCCCTGGCGGCCCTCACCGCGAGCGGGTGCGGTGCTTCCGGCGGTGGCGACTTCGACGGCAGCCACCCCGACTACGACACCGCCCTGGCCGGCTCACCACCGCCCCTGGCCGCCCTCCACAAGCAGGCCAACGAGCTGCTGCCGGGCGGCACCGACGCTTTCGAAAAGCGGATCGCGGCGCTCGAGGGATACCCGGTCGTCGCCAACATCTGGGCCTCCTGGTGCGGGCCCTGCCGCTTCGAGTTCCCGACCCTGCAGAAGCTCTCCGCCCGCTACGGCAAGCGGGTCGCCTTCCTCGGCGTCAACTCGCAGGATTCCGACGCCAACGCCAGGGAATTCCTGGCCGAAGCGCCGGTTCCGTATCCCAGCTACACCGACCCCGGCAAGGGGCTGATCGAATCGCTCGGCGGCATCGGCGGCCTGCCCGACACCGCCTTCTACGACCGCGAGGGCAAGCTCGTCCACCTCCAGCAGGGTCCCTACACCGACGACTCCGAGCTCGAAGCCGACGTTCGACGCTACGCGCTGGAAGGCGCATAATCGAGCGATGGAAGCCTTCGTCGTCATCGCCCTGGTCGGCTTCGCCCTCCTCCTCGCCGAGCTGCTGCTGCCGACCGGGGGCCTGCTCGCCTTGATCGGCGCGGCCGGCCTGGTCGCCGGCGGCATCGTCGCTCTCGACTCCAACAACAGCGATGCCGATGTGATCGGCCCGGCCCTGATCACCCTGGGAATCCTCTCCGGGATCAGCTTCTACTTCGTCACCCGCAAAGTCATCGCGGCCCACCGCGACCAGCCGGTGCGAACCGGCGCCGAGGAGCTGATCGGCTCCAGCGCCGAGGCACGCTCGACGATCGACCCCGAGGGCCAGGTCTGGGCCCAGGGCACGGTCTGGGGAGCGCGGCTGGCCGAGGCGTCCAGCCCGGTGCGGCTGGGGGATAGAGTCACGGTCGAGGCGATCGACGGGCTGACGCTGGTGGTCAGCGCCCAGCCGGCGGTCGCGGAGACGTCCAGAGAAGGAGCAGGCTGATGGCGGTGCTCGGCGGAATAGTCATTGTCCTCGCCTTCTTCGCGCTGATCGCGGTCGGCGCCTCGGTCCGGGTCCTGCGCGAGTACGAGCGCGGCGTCATCTTCCGCCTCGGCCGCCTGATCGCCCAGAAGGGGCCGGGCCTGATCCTGCTGATCCCGTTCATCGACCGCATGGTCAAGGTCGACCTGCGGACGGTCACCCTGAACATCCCGCCGCAGGAGGTGATCACCCGCGACAACGTCCCCGCCAGCGTCAACGCGGTCGCCTACTTCCGCGTCATGGACCCGCGCAAAGCGATCGTCGAGGTCGAAAACTATCTGCTCGCCACCTCGCAGATCTCGCAGACGGCGCTGCGCTCGGTGCTCGGCAAGGCCGAATTCGACCAGCTTCTCTCCGAGCGCGAGCGGCTCAACGAAGAGCTGCAGGGAATCATCGACGAGTCGACCGAGCCCTGGGGCGTGAAGGTGACCGCGGTCGAGATCAAGGACGTCGAGATCCCCGAGCAGATGCAGCGGGCGATCGCCCGCCAGGCCGAGGCCGAGCGCGAGCGGCGGGCCAAGATCATCAACTCCGAGGGCGAGTTTCAGGCAGCGCAGAAGCTCACCGACGCGGCCGACATCATCAGCACCAACCCGGCCTCGCTGCAGCTGCGCTACCTGCAGACGCTGCTGGAAATCGGCAGCACCAACAACACCACCGTGGTCTTCCCGCTGCCGATGGACATCATCGAGCCGTTCCTCGGCCGCGGCGATCACAAAGCAGGCGGCAGCAAGGCGAAACCGCCGACGCCTCCAGCCCCGCCCGCGCCTGAGATCCCCGACGACCTCCCCCCCTCGCGGTCCTGAGCTCTCCCGAGATACGCATAGACCAGCTGAGCGGGCTGCGGACGATCCTCGCCCCTGGCCGCGCCGACCGCCCCGACAACTTCTCCTCGAAAGCGGCGGAGCCCAAGGGTCCCGACAACTGCCCCTTCTGCGAGGGGCGCGAGGACCGGACGCCGCCGGAGCGCTACGCCCTGCGCCCGGGCGGCGGCCCGCCCGACAGCCCCGGCTGGCTGACCCGGGTGGTGCCGAACCTCTATCCGGCGCTGGGCGAGCCGTTCCGCGGTTCGGAATCCACCAATGACGTGGGAAGCGAACCGCGCAACGCTGGTGCCGGCGCCACCGGCGCCGAAGCCGGCGCCTTCGCCAGCAGTGGCGACCCCCTGCTGGCCTCGCGCAAGGCCGGCGAACCGGATCTCTTCTCCTCCCGCCCGGCGACCGGCGAGCACGAGGTCGTCATCAACTCGCCGCAGCACGTGACCGCGATGGCGGAGCTGAGCGAGGAGCAGTTCGCCGCCGCTGTCGCCACCTGGCGCGAGCGCATGCGCGCCAACGCCGATGCCTCATACGTGCAGCTGATCGTCAACGAGGGCGGCGGCGCCGGCGCCTCGCTCGAGCACTCCCACGCCCAGCTCTACGCCCTGCCCTTCGTCCCCGCCGCCGTCGCCCGCGAGCGCGAGCGGGCCGGCGCCTACGCCGAACGCACCGCCGGCTCCGGCCTGCTCAGCGACATCCTGGTCGAGGAGGTGCGCCGGCGCGAGCGCCTGGTCGCGATCGACGACGAGGCGGCGCTGATCTGCCCCTGGGCCTCGCGCTCCCCCTTCGAGCTGCGCGTCGTCCCCCGCCGCGCGGCCGCCAACTTCGCCGACGACGAGACCGGCGCGGCGATGATCCGCACCGCGATGCGCGTCCTCGCCGCCCGCTTCGACGGCCCGCCGGAGCTGAACCTCTGGGTCCGCACCGCCCCCCACGGCGCCGAGGAGTTCGGCTGGCACGTCGACATCGCCCCGCGGCTGACGATCAAGGCCGGCTTCGAGCTCGGCACCGGCGTCGACATCAACGTCTATCCGCCCGAGCGGGCGGCGAGCGACCTGCGCGAAGCCCTGGAAGACTGACCGCCATGGCCCCGAACCCAAAGCCGATCCCCCACTTCATCGCCGACACGACCCAGGAGGGGATCCCGCACGGGCGCTTCGCCGAGCGCCTGACCACGTCCTTCCGCGAGGCGGTCGAGGCAATCGAGGACCTGCCGGACGGCGCGACGGCGCCGGCCGAGCTCGACTGGTTCCCGGAGCGCGCCTGGGGCGGGCGGATCTGGGTCCCCTGCTCAGCCAACACCGAGAGCGCCGAGGGGACCCTGGAGCTGTTCGGCCACGTCTCCTACGTGCAGCCCCCCGGCGCCGATCCCTCCGACTTCCAGGCCAAGGCCGACTTCACCGACGTCCTCGCCGCCGACAACCCGGACTGGCGGATCGACCTCAACGACGACGTCATCGGCCGCTGGCGCGGGGAGAACGGCCGCGCCGGCGCCGTCACCCTGGTCTGGGGGCGCCCCCTCCTGCGCAACGCCGTCGCCGCCACCGCCGAGCTCGACGGCGAGGTCGCCGACCAGGAAGAGATCTCCAAGGACCGTTTCACCCTCGTCGCCCTCGACGCCCTCGAGGGCTACGGCGACGAGCTCTTCATGCAGGTCAAGCTCTGGAGCGCCCGCGCCCAGGAGCTCGCCTCCGAGAGCCTCTACAGCTGAAGGAGTGAATAAGCCCGCTAGATGTAGTTCCTAACAACGTTGTTCATCCGGGCCTCCTTGAAAGCTGGGGTTGTCGAGACACCAGCAACAAGGAGGACACCGGATGGATCTTCACGCTAATGCCCCCTTCGGCCCGAAGGGAAGGCTGACCATGGTCAGGCGGGTGACCGAGCAGGGGTGGTCGCTCACGGAGGCGGCCGAGGCCGCCGGAGTGAGCGAGCGCACCGTCTGCAAGTGGGTCGGTCGCTACCGCACCGAGGGGGAGGCCGGCCTGCGAGACCGCAGCTCAGCGCCCCGCACCGTGCCAGGTCGCACCCCGGAGGCCCAGGTGCAGGCGATCGCCGCTCTGCGCCGGGTGCGGATGACCGGCCCCGAGATCTCTGAGTGCCTGGGGATGGCGGGCTCCACGGTCTCCGCAGTGCTGCTTCGGATCGGCCTCGGCAAGCTCAGCCGCCTGGAGCCCCCAGAGCCGCCCAACCGCTACGAACGGGCCAACCCGGGCGAGCTGATCCACATCGACGTCAAGAAGCTGGTGCGGATCGAGAAGGGTGCCGGTCACAGAGTGACCGGCAAGCGCACCTCCCAGGCCAAGGGCGCCGGCTGGGAGCGGGTCCACGTCTGCGTCGACGATGCCACCCGCCTCGCCTACGTCGAGGTCCTAGATGATGAAAGGGCGAGAACGGCGATCGGCTTCATGAGGCGCGCGATCGGCTTCTACTCAGACCACGGCATCGCCGTCGAGCGGGTGATGACCGACAACGGGCCTGCCTACCTCTCGGCCGCCCACGCGATCGCCTGCCGGGCGCTCGGGATCCGCCACATCCGCACCCGGCCCTACCGGCCTCGCACCAACGGCAAGGCCGAGCGCTTCATCCGCACGATGCTCGGTGGCTGGGCCTACGGAGCGATCTACCGCGACTCCGCCCAGCGGACCGCGGCCCTATCGGGCTGGCTGGACTTCTATAACTGGCGCAGACCGCACGGCTCCCTCAGTCATAGGCCACCCGGAGCTCGGCTTGCCGAGCTGAACAACGTTGCTGGGTCTTACAGCTAGAGGCTAGGGGAGCATGGTGCAGGGCTTGAACGCGCTGCCCTGGAGGAAGGTGCCGTCCTTGAAGGTGAGCTCGATTTTTCCCTGCAGCCGACCGTCGGCGCAGCGCGCGTTCGCGACGCTGAGTCGCTTGCCTTTGTAAGTCCATTTGCGGTCGATCTTGATCCGCCCGTAGATGCCCGAGCCGTAGTCGTTGGCGATTTTGGGAAGGTTGACTTCGACTCGATAGCCGTAGCGACCATGGTGCACCGTTTCCAGCTCTGCCTGGACCAGGTAGGTGGTCGGCACCGGGTATTTGAGGTAGGCATGGCCGATCCCGCTCGGGTTTCCGTGTCTCCTCGGAGCGTTGAAGATGGTGATCGGAGAGGAGGCTTCAATCGGTTGCTGTTCGGGAAGCTCGATCAGCGCGGTGCCGAATCCCGTGCCGATGATCGCCCCAGGGCACTTCTTGCGGGCCTGCTCGGTGGTCGTTGCAATCAGTTTCGCCTGCGTGCAGGTCGGCAGGCCACGCGTCTCCGCATGGCCGTGCTTATCGAGTTCGACCACAATCTTGCGCAGCGGCGATGGGCGCGTCCCATCGACGGTGTGAATCCTGCCGTGCCCGAAGAGCTTGATCGGCGCATCGTGATCGCGGGGAAGCGCGGTCGGGGCGAAGCCGCCGTCGCCGCTGGCGACGAGGTTCCCGAACCGCAGCGTCAGCCCGGAGGCGCTCCCCGAAACGAGAAGCGCGATCACAAGAACCGCCGCCAGTGCCATCGCCCATCGACCTCGTCCCATACTCCGACCCCGATGTTCTCGCTTACACGGTCTAAAAAAAACTATTGAGAGTGTAGCTCACCCACCGCTGTAGTCAACACTCTGGTTCTTCTACAGCTCCCCGGAAGCGATGCGAGACCAGAAACGAATGAAGGCACGCTCCTGGTTGATCCCCAATGCCGTGGTCAGGCGAATGCCCTCGGGCAGCACCGGGTAGGCGGCGCTGGCTTCCAGCTCGCGCAACCGCTGCCGATGCACTGGCAGTTGCGCTTCCGCAAGGGCGATCGGGTCGGTGCCGAGGAAGAGCTTGAGCGCGGCCAAGTCGCGGCCCTCGAAGGTGCGCTCGGTGGGCTCGCCTCGCCACTGTTCGAGCGCCTTACGCCCGCGCACAGTCAATCTGTAGAAGCGGCGGTGCCGACCGCCCTCCTCGCGGCTTTCGGTTAGAAGACCGGCCTCGGCCAGCTGAGCGCACTCGTTGTAGATCTGTGAGTGGGGCAGCGGCCAAACCCGAAAGACGCTCGTGCTGGCGAACTGTTTGAGATCGTACGGCGTCGCCGGCTCGTTCAGGTCGAGCAGTCCAAGCACGATGTAGGAGGCCTCAGTCAGCCGTGGTTTCGCCATCCCGCGAAGACTATTCTCGCCACATGACCAGAGGGGAGACGATCGGCGTGCCAGCCGCAGGCTCGGGGCAAGCTCTTGGCACCGGCTTTGCTGGGCGATGCCGCCTACGATTGTGCCTTCGGCCCCGATAGCTCAGCTGGATAGAGCGATCCCCTCCTAAGGGATAGGCCGCTGGTTCGAATCCAGCTCGGGGCATGCGTGCAAGCCCGCGCCCGCAGCGCAGCAACTTTCGGGGTGTCGGGGCGGTTGTAGCGAGAGTGCAGCGAATGAGCCGACGAGGCCCACGGATTCTCCGCGCCCTGGCCCTGCCCGGCCGGGGTGCCTTCCTGATGCTGGCGCTGCTGGCCTGCGCGGCGGGTGTGCTGGCGCCTGCCGGGGCCTCCGCGCGCACCCTCCACTTCGACGGCCAGCGGGTCGAGGCGCCGCGCTCCTGGCCCGTCTACCGACTGAGTCAACACCCGGGGATGTGCGTGCGGCTCGACCGCCGCGCGGTCTACCTGGGGACGCCGGGGGCTAACCAGCGCTGCCCGGTCGACGCGGTGGTCGGGCGCCAGCGGGCGATCCTGGTCGAACCGCGCGCCACCGCTCGCGCTTCACGCTCCGCCCTGCCAACCCCGGCCCAACGGATCGCCACTCCCTCTTCCTCCGGCAGTGTCTACACCGGCCTCGGCTTCGACGCCTGCACCGCGCCCTCGTCGCGCTCGATGACCGCCTGGGGCTCGTCGCCCTACCGGGCTATCGGCGTCTACATCGGCGGCGGCAACCGCGGTTGCTCGCAGCCGAACCTGACCTCGAGCTGGGTCGGCGCCCAGACCGCGGCCGGCTGGCATCTGATCCCAACCTACGTCGGCCTGCAGGCGCCGACCAGCAGCTGCGGCAGCTGCGCCAAGCTCAGCGGCAGCCGGGCGGTGGCGCAGGGAGAAGAAGAGGCGGTCGACGCGGTCGCCCAGGCCGCCGCCGTGGCGATGGGACCCGGCAGCCCGATCTACTTCGACATGGAGTCCTACACGCGCACCTCCAGCGCCACCGCGGCGGTCCTCACCTTCCTCGAGGCCTGGACCGACAAGCTGCACTCGCTCGGCTACGTCTCCGGCGTCTACAGCAGCAGCGCCTCCGGGATCGCCGACCTCGCCGGGAACCTCGGCAGCGACTACGTCCAGCCCGACAGCCTCTGGTTCGCCAACTGGAACGGCCAGGCCAACACCACCGATTCCTACGTCCCAGCCAGTGGCTGGAGCGACCACCAGCGGATCCACCAGTACCGCGGCGGCCACGACGAGAGCTATGGCGGGGTGACGATCAACATCGACAGCAACTACGTCGACGGGGCGACGGTCGGCACCGCAGCTTCGGCCACGACCAACGAAGACCCGGTCGGCTCGCTCGACCTGGTCGGCTCGCCCACCCCCGGTCAGGTACGGGTCAAAGGCTGGGCCTTCGACCTCAACGCCCCGACCGAACCGCTGGCGATCCGCGCCTACGTCGGCGGCCGTCCGGGCGCCCCCAGCGCCGTCCCCTATGACCTCGGCGTGATTGCCAACCAGGCTCGCCCGGACATCGGCGCCAAGTACCGGCGCGCCGGGTCGAACCACGGCTTCGACGTCACCTTCCCGATCGTCAAGTCGGGACCGCAGCCGATCTGCGTCTACGCGCTCAACACCGGCGGCGGCGCCGACCATCTGCTCGGCTGCAAGTCGACCACGGTCCCGGTCGCCGTCACCCTCTCGGTGCTGAAGACGACGGCGACCAGCGTCAAGGTCTGGGCCGCCTGCGAATGGCCGGCGGGAACGGAGTGCCCCGGACAGTTCGCTCTCCGCACGCGAGTCAAGATCGCCCTCCCCCACCGCCACGGTACGCCGCCGCGGATCCGCGCCGTCACCCGCTCGCTCGGGCATCGCGCCTTCCACCTCTCCGGCAAGCAGGGGCACGGCTTCGTGATCCCGCTCAGCGCCGGCGGCCGGGCGCTGCTTCAGCAGCGTGGCAAGCTCAACTCACAGCTGATCGCGGCGATCCCCGGCGGCCGCCGCACCGTCGCCGTCGGCCTCGGGCATTAGCCCTCGCCGAGCGCCTCCCGCAGGCGCCCCAGCTCCGCCCGCAGCTCGGCCAGCTCGCGCTCGAGACGGGTGAGGCGATCCTCCGCCGGGACCAAGCCGGGATCAGCATCCGGCGCGGGCGCGCCGGTCGGGCTCTCCGTATCGCCACCGAACGTGGGCGCGCCGTCCTCAGACTCGGCCAGCACAGGTGTTGACCCGGTCAGTGCCTCCTCCTCGAAGTCGCCGAGCAGCTGCTCGTAGCGCAGCTCCTTCTGACCTGGCCGGCGCTCATGGCGGGCAACGTAGCCGCGCTCGACCAGGGCGTCGAGGGACGCCTGCACAGAGCTGAGATCGGCGAACCCGTGCAGGCGCTCGCTGCGCTGCTTCAGCTCGCCCGGCGTCTGCACCCCGCGCAGCATCAGCACCCCCAGCAGCGCCAGCTCGCCATCGTCGACGCCGAGCGCCTCCGGCATCAGCTGGCGGTACTTGCGGGCGCGGCTGCTGGCGCCACTGGTGAGGCGGGTCCAGCCACGCAGGGCGAGTCGGCGCAGCGCCTCGGAAACGGTTGCCTCGTCGTAGTCGACGACCGGGTCGCGGTTGGTCGACTGGTTGCAGGCCAGGCGCAGCGAGTTGAGCGAGAGCGGGTAGGAGTCCGGCGTCGTGCGCTGCTTCTCGATCAGGCAGCCGACGACGCGGATCTCGACGGCGTCCGGCTCCACCGACCAGCCTCAGCCGCGGTCCGGCCGGTCCGGATAGATCTCGTCGATCGTGACCAGGGCGCGGTAGGGAGCATCGGCAGCCGCTTCGATCCGCTCGGCACCGCCGGCGAGCCGGTCGACGACGGCGACGACGCCGGCCACCTCCAGCCCCTCCTCGCGGATCCGCCCGATCGCGGTCGCGGTCGAGCCGCCGCTGGTGACGGTGTCCTCGACGACGAGGCAACGCAGGCCCGGCGCCACCGGCCCCTCGACCCAGCGCTGCAGACCGTGCTCCTTGCGCTCACCACGGACGAAGAAGGCGACGAGGTCGGCCCCGGCAGGCACGGCGATCGCGGCGCAGGCCGGCGGGATCGCGGCCGTGGCGGGACCGCCGACGGCCTCGGCTCCGAGCTCGGCGGCAACCGCGGCGATCAGCTCGCCGGCGGCGTGGAAGCCGGCCGGCCGCATCAGCGTCCGCCGCGCGTCGACGTAGTACTGGGCGACGGCACCGCTCGACAACGTCACCTCGCCGAGCACCAACGAATGCTCGCGCAACTCGGTCAGCAGCGTCCCCTTGGCGGCGTCGAGATCGGTCACGCGCAGCATCCTAAGGTCGCTGCATCGTTGAGGACTTGACCCACCCATGGTGGGGTCAAGTCCTCAATCTTGGGCAAGCGTGTCGGCGAAACCCTGGCGCCAGCTCGGGTATGCCGGCTGCCAGCCCAGCTCGCGCTTGGCCTTGGCGTTGTCGGCTCCGCGCAGTCCCACCGCCGAGGCGGCGACGTCCTTGCCGGCGGCAAGACGGGCGAGCCAGACGGGAACGCGGCGCGGCGGCTTCGCGCCGAGCGCCTGGGCGTAGGCCGGGACCCACTCGCGCAGCGGCGCCGGCTCGTCGTCGACGACGTTGTAGACGCCGGCAGCGCCTCGCTCGAGCGCGGCGACGGTCGCGCTGGCGGCGTCCTCGACGTGGACGAAGGAGAAGGTGCCGGTGCCCTTGCCGACGATCGGCAGCCGGCGCTTCATCGCCTCGTCGGCCTGCTGCTCACCGCGGTCGTAGTAGGTACCTGGTCCGTAGAGCCAGCCGTAGCGCAGGACGACCCCCTCGATTCCCTCGGCGCCGAGCACCTGACGCTCGAGCTCGGCGATCGCCTCGAAGGCGACGCCGAACCTGCCCGGCGCTTGCGTGAACAGCGGCTCTTCCTCGCCCTTGACCCAGCTGCCCTGGGGCCGATAGGCGAAGGCGATGCTCTCGCCGACCAGTCGCCGCGCCCCGGCGGCCTCGGCGGCGGCAACCAGGTTGCGGGTGCCCTCGGTCCGAATGCGGTCGGTCGGCGCCAGGTAGTCGCTCTTTGGGTTGTAGCGCCGGGGCAGCGCGGTCAGCGCGTGGACGACGGCCTCCGGCGCCGCCGCCACGACCGCGTCCCGCAGCGCCTCTGTATCGAAGGCGTCGCAGACCACCGCCGCGGCGCCGACCGCACGAATCTCTTCCGCCCGATTCGGCCGCCGGGTCATCCCGGTCACCTCATGCCCCGCCGCTACCAGCTGCCGCACCAGCGGCCTACCGATGACGCCGCTGGCTCCCGCGACGAAAACCCGCATCGTCAGAAGACGAAGATGCTCTCGCCGTAGTGGAGCTGTTCATAGATGCGCGGCTGATCGGCGATGAAGGTGCGCACGCAGCCGTGGCTGGCGGCGTAGTTGGGCACTTCGTGGTAGCCGTGCACGGCGTAGCCGTTGTGCCAGTAGAAGGAGTAATACATGCCCTCGTTGTTGTAGCCCGGTTCCTGGCGGTAGAAGGTGTAATGGCCGGTGATCGTCGGGGTCGACGGCTTACCGGAGGAGATCGGGTAGATCGCGAAGGGCTTGTCTCCCTTGCTCAGCACCAGCACCTGCTGCCCGAGCGGAACCTCGGCGTGTTCGCCGGCGTCGGCGTACTTGACGTGGTAGCCGCCCTTGCCGCCGAAGACGCTCTTGACCAGGCCGGCGCCGGCCTTCTGGCTGCGGTTCATCCCGTTGACTTTGCGGTAGGCGAGCACCTCGCGCCCGGTGCGGCCGTTGAAACAGGAGCCGCCGCCGGAGACGTAGCCCATCTTCGCCATCGCCTTTTTGAAGCCCTTGACGACGTCGCCGCATTCTCCCGGGTGCAGCGCCGGGAACTCGACCCGCCAGCTCTTGCGCACGGTGTCGTCGGCGCCGAGCACCGCGGTCGCCGCGTGGTGGGCGCTGACCGCGTACTTGCCGTCCTCGCGGAGGATGACGCTGGAGCTGAAGACGCCGCTGTCGCCGGCGCCCTTGCTGACCGCGACCTTGTGGCTGACCAGGCGGTGGCCGTTCAAATAGAAGGCGACTTCGACCCGCTGACCGGGAGCGAACGGCGCGATCGTGCCGCTGACCGGGACCGTGTCGTAGATCGTCGCCCGGCCGCCGTGCAGGTGGCCGACCTCGATCTTCACCGTCGCCTCGGGAACCACCGCGGTGGTGGCGCCTTTGGGCGCGGGGCTCGCCGCGGCGGCGGAGGCGGGGACGAGGAGCAGCGCCGCGAGGGCGAGGATTGGCGCGAAGCGGCGACTCACCGGCGGAATGCTACTGAGCGAGCAGGGCGACAGAGTTGTTCAGCATGTGCAGCAGGATGCACGGCAGGATCGAGCCGGTCCGCTCGTAGAGCAGCGCCAGCACGAAGCCGAAGAAGATCAGCGGCGGCACCGCGGTCACCCCGGTCAGCGCGTGCAGACCGCCGAAGACCAGTCCGGCGATCAGCGCCGCCGCCAGCCGCGGCAGCCGCTCGCGCAGGCCGCCGAAGAGCATTCCCCGGAAGCAGATCTCCTCGCTGATCGGCGCCGCGATCACGATCAGGAGGATCTGGATCGGGAGCGGGCCGAACCCGTCGGCGATGTCCTCCTGCTTCGGTTCGACGACCAGCGAGGAGTAGAGGAGGGCGAAGAGCAGGTAGGCGCCGATCGCCGCCGCCGTCCACTTCAGCGCCGTGGTCGGCTTGAACCGCCGCACGCCGAGCCGCAGCAGGACCTCGCGCAGCGTCGCCGCCCCCCGCTGCGCCGCGATCGCCATCGGCACCAGCAGGAACCCGATCGCCGTTGCCAGTTGCACGCCGACGTTGCCGAAGGTCGTGAGGTCGCCGTCGTCCTTGTGGCCGATGATCGCCGCCGGGATCCCCATCACCACCCCGGCGCCGAGGGCGAGGAAGACACCCAGCAGCGCCACCCACGGGCCCCAGTTCGAGTACGGGAACCGCCGCGGCGCCCGCCCGACCCCCTCTACGGCTAGGTTGGCCTCCATGTCGCCGGCAGTTTCACAGGTCTCCCGCTCGACCAAGACCCGCCTGCGCTTCCTGCGCCGGCTCGTCTTCGCCATCGTCCTCTTCGTCCTGGCGATGATCGCGCTGAGCCAGTTCACCGAGCTGAAGCGGCTGGCCGGTGGCATCCTCGCCTCGACCGCGGTGCTGGGGCTGGTCGTCGGCTTCGCCGCCCAGCACACGATCGGCAACCTCGTCGCCGGGGTGCAGATCGCGGTCTCGCAGCCGTTCCGGATCGGCGACCGCGTCAGCTTCGAAGAGAAAGAGGGGCGGGTCACCGACATCACCCTCTCCTACACCTACATCGACCCCGGCGACGGCAGCCACTTCGTGATCCCGAACCAGCTGCTGGTCGAAGGCATCGTCCACAACCACTCGACCGAAGACACGCAGGCCTGAGCGCTCGCGCCGCGAGCTACGCTCTGCTCCGATGACGCAGCGCAACCGGCGACGCCAGCGACGCCGCGGTGGGATCGGAGGCAAGCTGCTGCTGGTCGGCGGCGGCGTCCTCGCGCTCGCCGTGATCGCGGTGATCGGCGTCACCTCCTGGGTCCTCGACGTCGCCGCCGACGCGCCCTCGCTCGCCACCTGCAAGCCGATCGACAGGGGCGGTAATTCCGCCCTCTACGCGGCCGACGGCAGCAAGCTCGGGGTCATCGCCTCCGACGAAGCGCGCACGCCGGTCTCGATCAAGCGCATCCCCAGGAGCCTGCAGCTGGCGACGGTGGCGATCGAGGACCAGCGCTTCTACGAGCACGGCGGCCTCGACTACGAGGGCATCGCCCGCGCCGCGCTGAAGGACCTCGAAGCCGGCAAGGCGGTCGAGGGCGGCTCGACGATCACCCAGCAGCTGGTCCGCAACCTCTGCATCGCCAACCCGCAGCAGAACCTCGAACGCAAGATCGTCGAGGCGAAGCTGGCGACGGAGTACGCGAAGCGGCACTCGCGCCAGGAAATCCTCGGCTCCTACCTCAACATCGCCTCCTACGGGACGATCGAGGGCAGCACCGCGGTCGGCGTGCAGGCGGCCTCGCGGATCTACTTCGACAAGCCGGTCTGGAAGCTGACCCTGCCGCAGGCGGCGCTGCTGGCCGGGCTGCCGCAGGCGCCCTCCGAATACAACCCGATCCTCAACCCGGCGGCCGCCCGCGAACGCCGCAACGAGGTGCTGAGCAAGATGGCCAAGCTCGGCTACGTCTCCGACGAGCGGGCCGCGGCGGCGGCCCGCTCGGGTCTCGACCTCGACATCTCCAACGCCTACTTCGATCACCGCCAGCCCTACTTCTTCGACTACGTCGAGAACGACCTGATCAGCGAGTACGGGGTCAACACCGTGCGCCGCGGCGGGCTGAAGGTGCAGACGACGATCGACCCGGACCTGCAGGAAGTCGGCCTGGAAGCGATGCGATCGGCCCTCCCCTACTCGACCGACCCCTCCTCGGCGCTGGTCTCGATCGACCCGCGCAACGGCCACATCCGGGCCATGGTCTCCAGCTCCAACTACGCGGAAACGCAGTTCAACCTCGCCGCCCAGGGCCGCCGCCAGCCGGGCTCGACCTTCAAGGCCTTCGTTCTCACCACCGCGATCAAGCAGGGGATCGACCCCTACACGACCTACTACACGTCGAAACCGCTCGACCTCGACCTGCCGAAGTGGGGCCGCTGGACCGTCCACACCGCCGACGAGGGCTACCAGGGCACGATCAACCTGCAGCAGGCGACCGTCACCTCCGACAACACCGTCTTCGCCCAGCTCGACCTCGACGTCGGTCCCAAGAGCGTTGCCCAGACGGCGAAGTCGATGGGGATCACGACGCCGCTGGACGGGATCCCGGCCGAGGGGATCGGCGGCCTGCGCCTCGGCGTCACCCCGCTGGAGCTGACCGATGCCTACGCGACCCTCGCCTCCGGTGGCATCCACCACGATCCGGTCTCGATCGAGAAGGTGACCTTTCCCGGCGGCAAGGTCGACCGGCCGCAGGCGGCGGACCCGAAGCGGGTGCTGCCCGAACCCGTCGCCTACGAGGTGACGAAACTGCTCCACGACAACATCACCGAAGGGACCGGCACCGCCGCCTACACCGGCTGCGCCGGCCAGGCCGGCAAGACCGGGACCACCGACGAATACACCGACGCCTGGTTCTCCGGCTACCAGCCCAACCTGGCAACCGCGGTCTGGGTCGGCTACCCGGAATCGAACGACATCTCGATGTCCAGCGTCCACGGGATCACCGTCTTCGGCGGCACCTTCCCGGCCGAAATCTGGCACTCGCTCTACTCCAACGGCGGCGTCCCCTGCGAGGAATTCGAGGAACCGGATAAGTCGATCAGCTGGGCCCCCTACTACGGCCACTTCACCCAGGCCAGCCCGCGCGATACCTCCGGGTCGGCCGCCGGCAGCGACAGCAGCGAGCCGCCTCCCCCGGCAGCGCCGCGGTCGGCGGTTACGACCCGAACGAATACGACCCCAATGCCTACGCGCCGGGCGCGGGTCAGGAACCAGCGCCGGCACCCCCGCCCCCACCATCCCTCGGCGGCGGCAAGGGGGCCGGGGGTAACTGAGCATCGCGCCGGGAGTTGCCTACGCCCTGATGTGGGTCGGCTTCGCGGCCTACCTCGCCTTCCTCGCCGCCGCCCCCACGCTCGGCCGCTGCCTCGTCTGGGCCGCGATCGTGCTCGCCGTAACCGCCTTCGCGGTCGCTCCCGTCCTGCTCTCGCACGACGTCTACAGCTACCTCGACTACGCCCGGACCGGCGTCGTCCACGACCTCAACCCCTACATCCACCCTCCGCTCGCCGCCCCCGGCGACGCCGCCTTCGCGCACGTCACCTGGATCGAAGCGACCAGCGCCTACGGCCCGCTCTTCACGCTCGCCACCTACCCCCTCGCCTGGCTCCCGGTCGGGCTTGCGGTCGCGGCCTTGAAGGCAATCGCGGCGCTCTCGGTCCTCGGCCTCGCCCTCGTCGTCTCCCGCCTCGCCGCCCGGCGCGGCGCCGACCCGCTGCGCGCCGCCGCCTTCGTCGCCCTCAACCCACTGGTCCTCGTCCACGTCGTCGGCGGCGCCCACAACGACGGTCTGACGATGCTGCTGGCGATGCTCGCAGTCGCCGCCATCCTCAGCGCCCGCGAGCTCTCCGGCGGTGCCGCCCTCGTCGCCGCCGTCGCCAGCAAGGCCTCCGCCGCCTTCATCGCCCCCTTCGCCCTCCTCGGGACCGTAAAAGCGGGGCCGATGGGCCGAAAGCGGGACCATGCGTCTCGAAATCGGCCCATCGGCCGGCTGTTGCTGGGGGGGACGGTGGCAGCCGTGGTTATCGGAGGGGCTGCGTATCTCGGCTTTGGCTGGGACTGGCTGCATGCGTTCGGCCTGACCGGGGAGAACCAGGGGCGGACGAGCTATATGAGCATTCCGATCACGGTCGCCCGGCTCACCGGACTCGACCCGGACGCGGTCCGCCTCCTCGCCCTGGTCCTCTTCCTCACGCTCTTCCTCGAGCTGGCGCTCTGGACCTGGCGCGGATTCGACTGGGTCCGCGCCGCCGGCTGGACCGCGGCGGGACTGCTCCTGGCCAGCTCCTGGCTGCTGCCCTGGTACCTCGTCTGGCCGCTGCCGCTGGCGGCGATCTCCCGCGACCGCCCCCTTCAGCTCCTCACCCTGGCCCTGACCGCCTACCAGCTGGGAGCCCGCATCCCCCTCTAAAGGACTTCGGGCGAGTGCCCGCCGCTCTCCGGCCCCGCCTCTTCCTCCTCGGGAGAAGGGTGCAGGATCCCGGTCGAAATGCTCCAGCCCTCACGCCGGCCGAGCAGGGTGACGCCGCCGACGTAGATCAATTCCCCGACCGTCATCACGCCGCGCACGGCGATCGCGATCAGCGAGCCGAGTGCGAAGCTCTTGCCCGGCAGCGCCGCCTTCATCCCCCAGGCGAAGGCGGCGTCGCGGACGCCGAGCCCGGCCGGGGCGACGATCGTGATCAGGGCCGCGAAATACCCGATCGCCTGCGCCGAGCCGACCAGGAGGATGTCGTCGAAGGGGATGTAGGTGACCGAGCGGGCGACGCAGTAGATGCCGAACGCGACCACGACCCAGTTCAGCGAGTAGAAGACGATCAGGGCGATGACGCCACGCAGTGGCACCACCGCCGGCAGCGGCTCACGGCCGAAGGCTTTCAGGGCCTTGTTCGCCAGCGGGCCGAAGACGCGCGGGTCCAGGATCACTATCGCCGCCGGAATCAGCAGCAGCACCGCCCAGCGCAGCGGCTGTCCCTGGAGGTCGGGGTGGTTGATGATGAAGTAGGAGGCGACGATGATCGCCGACGTCGCCGAGATCGCCTGTTCGTAGACGATGCTGGCGATCGTGGTCCGGCGCGGCACGCCGGCCCGCTCGGAGAGCAGCACCCGGCCCAGCACATAGAGGACGCTGCCGGGCACGTAGCGCGCCAACATCGGCTGACCCCAGGCGACCTGGGCGCGGCCGACCCCGATCCGGTGGCCGAGGAAGCGCAGGATGAAGTCCCAGCCGAGCGCGCTGAAGACGAAGAAGAGCGGCAGAATCACGATCGCCGGGGCCAGCCAGGCGATGTGGAAGTGGACCCCTTCGTTCTGGATCTCCGACCACTGGTCGATCACGGTGAGGACCAGGAAGCCGAAGATCAGCGCGGCAAGGCCGACCTGAAGGGCGAGGCGAACCCGGCGGCTGCGCGGCGGGCGCGTCCCGAACTTGGCTCCGGCCTCGCCGACCCGGTGCAGAAATGGCTGGCGGCGCTCCACGTCAGGGCCACCTTAGTGACGGCACCAGCGTGGACCGCTCCCGACGTTCCTTCCCTGGGAGATGGGGCCGGTTTGGGATAGTCAGCCGATGGGCGAGTTCGAGATGCTGGCGAGGCTGCGGCGGCGGCTGCCCCCGCCGGGGCCGCGGGTCCTCGTCGGCAGCGGCGACGACGCCGCCGTCACCGTTCCCGGCGGCGCCACGGCGACCTCGGTCGACGCCATGGTCGAGGGCGTCCACTTCCGCCGCGAGTGGTCGACCCTGGCCCAGATCGGCCGCAAGGCGCTGGCGACCGCGCTCTCCGACCTGGCGGCGATGGGAGCACTGGCCGGCGAGGCCTACGTGGTCGTCGGCGTGCCGCCCGACCTCGACGAGGACGGCTGCCTGGAGCTGTTCGGCGGCATCGCCGGCCTGGCCGGCGAGACCGGCACGGCGCTGGTCGGGGGCGACGTCACCCGGGCGCCGACGCTGACCCTGGCGATCACCGTCGTCGGCCACGCGGCCAGCGCCGGGCAGCTGGTCGGCCGCGACGGCGCCAAGCCCGGCGACGTCCTCGTCCTCACCGGCGAGCTGGGCGGTGCCGCCGCGGGGCTGCTGCTGCTGGAGCGTCCGCAGCTGGCGACGTCCGTCTCCGAGCAGACCGCGGATCGCCTGCGCCGGCGTCTGCTCAATCCGCCCGCCAGGCTCGCCTCTGGCCGCGGCCTGGCGGCAGCCAGCGCGAGAGCGATGATCGACCTCAGCGACGGTCTCGGCGGCGACGCCGTCCACCTCGCCGCGGCGAGCGGGGTTGGCCTTCGCATCGACGCGGGCGCTCTGCCGCTGGCGAGCGGGGTCGCGGAGGTCGCGGCGGCGGCGGGCCGGGACCCGCTGGAGCTGGCGCTGTCGGGCGGCGAAGACTACGAGCTGCTGGCGGCGCTCCCACCCCAATGGGTGACCGAGGGCCTGGCCCGGATCGGCGAAGCGAGGGAAACCAAGTTGACCCCGATCGGCGAGGTCCGGGCCGGTGAGGGCGTCGAGATCAGGCTGCCCGGCGGGGGGACTGCGTCCCCGGTGGGGTTCGACCAGCTCGGCTGAATGTCGGGTTGCCGCTGACCAGCAACTCGCGCACTCCGCGCCGCTGCAGCATCGCTGCCGCGACCCGCGAGGGATCGGGCTTGTAGTGGCCGGACTCGACCAGGCTTTTCAGTTCCTGTGACTGCATCGCTCCCTTTATCGGCCCGGTGCCTCAGATCCTTAGTTGTGGGTACTCGCACATGTGTCCAACCGACGCCTCGCACTACCCTTAAGAACGGTGGCTAACGGGACGGCCCGCATTCTCCTCGTCGACGACGAGCAGTCGATTCAGACGCTCTTGAGCTACCCCCTGCGCAAGGACGGCTATCACGTCACCTCAGCGTTGGACGGTGGCGAAGCGCTGCAGCGCTTCGAAGAGGGCCGCTTCGATCTCGTCATCCTCGACCTGATGCTGCCCCGCATCGACGGGGTCGAAGTCTGCCGCCAGCTGCGCAGCCACAGCCAGGTGCCGATCATCATGCTGACCGCGAAAGGCAGCGAGACCGACAAGGTCGCGGGGCTCGAGGTCGGCGCCGACGACTACATCACCAAGCCCTTCTCGATGCGCGAGTTCCGCAGCCGCGTCAAAGCGGCGCTGCGACGTTCGCGGATGGGTGGCGAGGCGCCCGGCAGCGAGTCGATCGAGTGCGGCGAGATGACAATCGACTTCGACCGCCGCATGGTCACCCTGCGCGAAGAGGAGGTCCGGGTGACCTACGTCGAGTTCGAGATCCTCGGTGCCCTCGCCCGCTCGCCCGGCCGCGTGCTCACTCGCGAGACCCTGCTCGAGCACGTCTGGGGCGACTCCGAGTACCGCGACCCGCGCACCGTCGACGTCCACATCAGGCACCTGCGGGAGAAGCTGGAGAGCGACCCCAAACAGCCCGAGTTCCTCTTCACCGTGCGTGGGGTCGGCTACCGGTTCAAGGAGTAGCGCCCGGCATGCGCCGCTTCCGGCTCACCAACCTCGGCAACCGGATCACCTTCACCGCGGTCGCGATCAGCGTCGGCACGGTGCTCGTCATCTACCTCTACACGGTGACGGTCGGCGGCAGCGCCAGCGGCCTCTCGGCGGTCAAGGGGCAGATCCTCATCGGCGGCCTGATCGCCGTCGCCGTCGCCACCGCCTTCGGCTTCTACTACGCGCGGGTCGCCGCCCGCAGCATCAGCCGCCTCCAGGACGCCGCCCGCAAAGTCGCCGACGGCAACTTCGAGACGACGATCCCGGTCGCCTCGGTCGGCCAGTTCGGCCAGCTCGCCCGCACCTTCAACGAGATGCAGCGGCGCCTGGCCGAGCTCGACAGCGCCCGCAAGCAGTTCATCGCCAACGCCTCGCACGAGCTGCGGACGCCGATCTTCAGCCTCGGCGGCTTCGTCGAGCTGCTCGAAGAGGAGGACCCGAGCCCCGAGGAGCGAGCCGAGTTCGTGCGCACGATGCGGCAGCAGATCGAGCGCCTGACCAAGCTCACGGTCGACCTGCTCGACCTCTCCCAGCTCGACGCCGGGGCGATGGAGATGCAGGCCCGCAGCGTCGACCTCGGTGCCCTGGCACGGGAGGTCACGCGCGAGTTCGGCGCCCGTGCTGAACTCCGCGGCTCGCGCCTGGAGCTGCGCACGCCCGAGCACCCGGCGATCGCCCAGGGCGACCCCGACCGCGTGCGCCAGATCATCCGTATCCTCCTCGACAACGCCCTCACCCACACCCCCGAGGGCACCAAGGTCACCGTGACCACCTACTCCGTCAACCGCAGAGCCGAGCTGACCGTCTCCGACGAGGGGTCGGGCATACCCCAGCGCGTGCAGAGCCGCATCTTCGAGCGCTTCTACACGGCCGACAAAGCCGGCGGCTCCGGGCTCGGATTGGCGATCGCCAGCGAGCTCGCCCAGCGCATGGACGGCGGCATCACGATCAGCTCCAGCCGCCGCTTCACCGCCTTCACGCTCGACCTGCCCCCGGCCCTGGTCCCGACCGAGGACCGGTCCGCAGGCGCGCTCACCAGGGCACCGGTGTGAGGACCCGCGCGGCGCTGGCCGTGCTGCTCTGCCTCGCCCTGCTCGCCGGCTGCGGCTCCAGCGACAACGGCGGCGGCTCCACCGGCGCCACGGCGGCCCAGTCCGAGGCCGCCCCGCAGGTAGTGGTCGAGACCGCCGCCAGCGGCTTCGACGCCGCCCGTGTCTACCGCGAGGCCTCCCCTGGCGTGGTCACGATCCGCTCGATCTTCGGCAGTGAAAATGCCGCCGAGGGCTCCGGCTTCGTCCTCGACACCGACGGCAGGATCGTCACCAACGCCCATGTCGTCACCGACGAAAGCAGTGGCAAGCGGGTGCCGGCCAAGGAAGTCTTCGTCGAGTTCCCCGACAGCAACGTGGTCGAAGCCAAGATCGTCGGCTTCGATCCCTTCGCCGACGTCGCCCTGCTGAAGATCAAGCCCGACGGCTTCACCCTGCACCCGCTCGAGCTCGGCGACGACGCCGACCTCGTGGTCGGCCAGCCGGTGGCGGCGATCGGCAGTCCCTTCGGCGAGATGCAGTCGCTTTCCAGCGGAATCATCTCGGCCACCGACCGCTCGGTGAAATCGCTGACCGACTTCCAGATCGAGGGCGCGATCCAGACCGACGCCTCGATCAACCCCGGCAACTCGGGTGGGCCGCTGCTCGACGCCGGTGCCCGCGTGCTCGGCATCAATGAGCAGATCGAGACCAACTCCGGCTCCAATTCCGGGGTCGGTTTCGCCGTCCCGGTTTCCGCGATCAAGCGCTCGATCGCCCAGCTGAAGGCCAACGGCAGCGCCGAATACGCCTACATCGGCGTCTCCAGCCAGGCGCTCTACCCACAGCTCGCCGAGAAGCTCGGACTCGATACCACCTTCGGCGGGCTGCTGGCCGAAGTCGTCCCCGGCGGCCCCGCCGAGAAGGCCGGGCTCAAGGGCGGCGACAAGGAAGTCAAATTCCAGGCTGGTCAGTACAGCACCGGCGGCGACGTGATCCTCCAGGTCGAAGGCGAGGACGTCGTCCGTCCCGACGATCTCGCCCGCCTGGTGGCCGCCAGGAAGCCCGGTGAAACGGTGACGATGACCGTCCTCCGCGACGGCGAGAAGAAGCAGGTCGAGGTCACCTTGGGCAAGCGCCCGGACTCCGTCGGCGGGGGCTAGGCAGCGCGTCGCCGCCCGGGGGTGTAGAACTCCGGCCTTGCTTCAGGAAGTCGCACTTGGCCAGAAGTCCCTCACCGACTACCAGCACATAGTCGGCAAGGAGACGATCGAGCGCATCCGCGAGCTGGCGGAGCCGCTCAAAGGCAAACGCGTTCTGCACGTCAGCGCCACGGCGTTCGGCGGCGGTGTCTCCGAGATCCTCTACACGATCGTGCCGCTGATGCGGGACATCGGTCTCGACGCTCACTGGCACGTGATCTTCGGCAAGGAGGAGTTCTTCAACGCGACCAAGCTCCTGCACAACTCGCTGCAGGGCGCCGAGGAGACGCTGAGCGACGAGCAGTGGGCCGTCTTCGACGAGATCAATCAGATCAACGCCGACGGCCTGCAGGGCGAGTGGGACGCGGTGATCGTCCACGACCCGCAGCCGATCGGCCTGCGCCGCGGCGCCCTGGCCAAGGGCAAGAACTGGATCTGGCGCTGCCACATCGACCTCTCGACCCCGAACCCGGCGCCGATCGAGCGGCTGCTGCCGCTGATCGAGGAATACGACGCCAGCGTCTGGCACCTGCCCCAGTACGTGCCGGGGGCGATCGGCGCCAAGGGCCGCGACGGCGTCAACATCATCCCGCCGGCGATCGACCCGCTCTCGCCGAAGAACATGGCCTTCTCGCCCGAGGACGCCGCCTTCGTCAGCCGCCAGTTCGGGATCGACCCGGACCGGCCGTTGATCACCCAGGTCTCGCGCTTCGACCCTTGGAAGGACCCGATCGGCGTCATCGACGCCTACCGCGAGGTCACCGAGCAGGTCCCGGAGGCGCAGCTGGCGATGGTCGGCTCGATGGCCAGCGACGACCCCGAGGGCCGTGAGTACTTCCAGAAAACCTACGAATACGCCGACAGCGATCCCGACATCAAGATCCTCAGCAACCTCAACAACGTCGGTGCGATCGAGGTCAATGCCTTCCAGTCCCAGTCCGACGTCTGCCTGCAGAAGTCGATCCGCGAGGGCTTCGGCCTGACCGTCACCGAGGCGCTCTGGAAGGGGCGGCCGACGATCGGCGGCAACGTCGGCGGCATCCCCCTGCAGATCACAGACGGCGAGACCGGCTACCTGGTCAACTCGCCTTCGGAGTGCGCCCAGCGCAGCCTCGAGATCCTCGCCGACCCCGAGCTCGGCAAGCGCCTCGGGCGCGCCGGCAAGGAGCACGCTCGCCGCGAGTTCCTCTCGCCGCGGCTGCTGCGCGACTGGCTCGGTCTGCTGACCGACCTCGACACCTAGCTCCCCAGGGTCAACGCGTAACCTCTGCGGCTTGGACTCCTCGCCGCTGATCATCGTCTCCAACCGGGGGCCGCTGCAGTTCGAACGCGACGAGTCCGGCGAGCGCACCCTGCGCCGCGGCGGCGGTGGCCTGGTGACCGCGCTCTCGGGCTTGGTCTCCCACCGCGACGCGCTCTGGATCGCCTCGGCGATGACCGACGAGGACGTCGCCGTCTCCGAAGAGGAGGGCGGCCCGGTCGAGCTCTCGATCGACGGCATCGACTACCGGGTGCGACTGGTCGGCAGCGACCCCGAGGCCTACGACCGCTTCTACAACGTCATCGCCAATCCGATCCTCTGGTTCATCCAGCACTACCTCTGGGACCTCTCCAACGCGCCGGACATCCGCCAGGAGGAGCTCGACGCCTGGGACTACGGCTACCAGGCGGTCAACCGCGACATCGCCGAGGCGGTGGTGGCGCAGATCGAGGGCCAGGAGCGGCCGCTGGTGATGCTCCACGACTACCACCTCTACACCGCCCCGGGAATGATCCGCGAGCGCCGCCCGGACGTCTTCCTCCATCACTTCGTCCACATCCCCTGGTCCCAGCCCGACAGCTGGCGCATCCTCCCCCGTCGCATCCGCGAGGCGATCTTCGCCGGGATGCTGGCCAACGACATCATCGGCTTCCACACCCACGCCTACTGCATCAACTTCCTGCGCTGCTGCGACGAACTGCTCGAGGATGCCGACGTCGACTACATCCGCGCCGAGGTCCGCCACGGCCGCGGCAAGACGGTGGCCCGTGCCTACCCGCTCTCGATCGACGCCCAGCGCCTGGAGCGGGCGGCGGAGTCGCCCGAGGTGGCCGAGGCCGAGCGCGAGGTGCTGGAGCGCCGTCGCAAGCACCTGATCATCCGCGTCGACCGCGCCGACCTCTCCAAGAACGTGCTGCGCGGCTTCACCGCCTTCGACACCTTCCTCACCCAGCACCCCGAGTTCCGCGAAGAGGTCACCTTCATCGCCCACCTGCAGCCCTCGCGGCAGGACGTGCCCGAGTACGCCGAGTACCTGGAGCGGATCGAGGCGCTGGTCGCGGTCGTCAACCACCGCCACGGGACCACCGACTGGATGCCGATCGACCTCAAGATCTACGAGAACTTCCACGACGCCGTCGCCCGCTACAAGCACTTCGACCTGCTGATGGTCAACTCGCTCTTCGACGGCATGAACCTGGTCGCCAAGGAGGCGCCGGCGGTCAACACCAGGGATGGAGTCCTGATGCTCTCCGAGAACACCGGCTCACACGAGGAGCTCTACGACTACGTCCTCACCGTCAACCCCTTCGACATCCAGGAGCAGGCGGAGGCGATCCACCGCGCCCTGACGATGCCGGCGGAGGAACGCCGCGAGTGGTCGCAGGGTCTGAAGAAGATCATCTACTCGCGCAACCCCGGCGACTGGGTCGACGACCAGCTGCGCGACATCGAGGAGCTGCGCGAGTCGCGCGAGTAGGGGGAGAGTTCTCCCGCTCCCCGGCCTTGGGGAGCAATGGGTGGAGTCCGGATTCGCTGGTCGGCCGCAGGGAGGGTGGCGCTCGTCGCCGCGGTCGCACTGCTGGCGCTGCGGCTGCTGCCGGCGCTGCTCGAGCCTCCGGAGCCGCCGCCGCTGGGGGCGGACGTGGGGCTGCCGCGGGTTGAAGTCGAGCCGGAGCCGGTGGCTGCCGCCGGCCACACTCCCAAGGCGCCGCGAGAGCTCCGGCGCGCTCACCGGCACCCCCCACGGCCTCATCGTCGCGGGCGACTCGACATGAGGATCAGCTCCAAGCCCAGGCCTCGCCCTAAGAAGAAAGCGAGCGCGAAGCCGGTGGCGGCGCCGGTGACCATCCCTCCCCCGGCACCGGAACCACCGCCTGCGGTGCCGGCCGCCGCCGCCGCGCCGGCACCGATCCCGGCGCCCGTCCCGGCGCCCCCTCCCCCGCCCGACGACGGCTCGGCGGAGTTCGCCCCGCGCTGACGGCTAACCCCTGGGCGAATTCCGCCGCTATAGTCCCTCGCCGTTTTGGCAGCCCCGCGCGAATACGAGCTGGTCCTGATGCTGGACCCCCAACTGGACGCCCCCGCACGGGACGCGCTGGTCGGCGACGCCCGTGGCCAGATCGAGGCCACCGGCGCGCTCAAACACGAGAACAGCTGGGGTCTGCGCAAGATGGCTTTCGAAATCAAGAAACGGACCGAGGCGGACTACCGCTGGCTCCGCTTCGAGGCGCCCACCGAGCTGCTCGACACGCTCGATCACAGCCTCAAGATCGCCGACGGCGTCCTCCGCTTCCGCATCTTCAGGGTTGACCCCGACGCCCCGGTGATCATGCCGCCGGCGACCAGCGCCGCCCCCGGGCCGCGCGAGCGCAGTGCGACGGGAGCCCGCGACGATCGCGGCGACTCTCCCGACGACGCCGACGAGTAGCGCCACTTCGGTCCGCTCTTTGCGAGGAATGACCTCCCCGAGGGGGAGAGGTCGCGCCGCTGTCGCTCTTAGACTGGAATCCAACCAGCGACTTCAGAGGAGTGAGTGCTTTGGCAGCTTCGAACGTGAACGTGGTGGTCATCACCGGGAACCTGACGCAGGACCCAGAACTGCGCCACACCGGTGGTGGCACGGCGGTATGCGAGCTTCGCGTCGCCGTCAACACCCGCCGCAAGGACGGTCAGACCGGCGAATGGGTCGACAAGCCCAACTACTTCAACGTCACCGTCTGGGGCGCGCAGGGCGAGAACTGCGCCAACTACCTCGCCAAGGGTCGCCCGGTGGCGATCGAGGGGCGCCTCGACTGGCGCGAGTGGGAGGCCAAAGACGGCAGCGGCAAACGGCAGGCGGTCCAGATCGTCGCCAACTCGGTCCAGTTCCTCGGCTCCCGTGATGGCGGTGGCGGTGGCGGCCAGGGCGGCGGCAACGGCGGTGGCGGCTTCACCCCGACCAGCGACGTCCCCGCCGACACCTCCGACTTCGAAGGCGCCGCGGCTGGCGCTGGCGGAGGCGGAGGCGGCGGCTCCGAAGACGACATCCCGTTCTAGCCTGCGGCCGGGGCGCCACGCGGCGTCCCGGCTTACATCTGTAGCATCACGCGCCGATGGCTAGAGCTAGAGAGACTTCTTCAGACAACAAGCGCAGTGGTGGACGCCGCGGCGCCGACCGCGCCCGGCCGCGCAAGTACACGCGCGTCAACGCCGACGTCGTCGATTACAAGGATCTGAACCTGCTGCGCCGCTTCCTCTCCGACAAGGGCAAGACCCGCGGCCGGCGCGTCACCGGACTTTCCCGCCGTCACCAGGCGCAGCTCTCGGTGGCGGTGAAGCGGGCGCGCGAAATCGCCCTGCTGCCTTACGTCGGAGAGCGTTGATGGCACAGGCCATCCTGCTCCAGGACGTCGACTCGCTCGGCGAGCGCGGTCAGGCCGTCGACGTCTCCCCCGGCTACCTGCGCAACTACCTGATCCCCCGCAAGCTGGCCCAGCCGGCGACCCCGGGTGCGCTCGAGGAAGCCCAGCGCCGCCGCGAGATCGCCGAGAAGGCTGAGAAAGCCCGGGTCGAACGCGAAACGCAAGCGGCCGGCCTGCTCTCGAAGACGGTGCTGACGATCCACCAGCGGGCGGGCGAGGACGGCAAGCTGTTCGGCTCCGTCGGCGCCAAGGAGATCGTCGACGCGCTGCGCGAGGCGCGCGACCTGCGGATGGACAAACGCCAGATCCGGCTCGAGCAGCCGCTGCGCGAAATCGGCACCTTCATGGTCGAGATCGAGCTTGCCGACGGCTCCGTCGCCGCGGTCAAGACGATCATCTCCGAGGAGAAGTAAGCCTCGTCCAAACGGGTGAGCTCGCTACGACTCCCCACCAGAATCAACCGCCGTGCCAGGGCACGGACGCGCTTGGGATGGGCGCGAGCCGAGCGCGAGACCGTTGGGCTTGCGGTGGTCGCGATCGGCGGCGCCGGAGTGGTGGTGGCGGATCAGTTCAGCCGGTTGCTGCGGCGGCGGGCGCATGAGCGGGAGAGCCGGGAGGCGCTGATCGAAGTGGCGCCGGTCGCGGCGGCGGACACCGTCGGCGTCGCCGTCCGTGGCTACACCGAAGCCCCGCGCAGCGAAACGGTCCTCTTCAACCTCCTCGCCGGCTTCCTCGGCTCCTTCGCCCTGGTCCGCCTCTCCACCTGGGGGATCAGAGACGAGCTGGGGCCCGTTCCGCAACGTCAGCGTCAGGGGTCGCCACATCCACCACTTCGTACCCGGCATCCTGATCGCCTTCGCCTCCGGCACGGCGGCGTTGCTGACCGAAAACGAGGAACTCGAGGACCACCTGGCGGTGCCGATGGGGATCGGCATGGGCCTGACCTTCGACGAGGCCGCCCTCCTGCTCGATCTGCGCGACGTCTACTGGACCCGTGAAGGCCTGCTCAGCGTCCAGCTCAGCCTCGGCGCCACCGCGATCCTCAGCCTCGCCATTCTCACCCTGCGCATGCTGCGCCAGGGCGAGCGCCAGCAGGAGGAAGAGGGCCTGATCCCACCGGCCGACCATCTTTCTGCCGGAACCGGCGCGCTGGCGTAACCGCAGTGTCAATTTTCTTTCCCGCCATTTGCACATAACTGTGCCTGCCCGGGCTGGGCCTTTGATTTGCTTGAGCCACTGGGGTTTCCGCGCCAAGATGCCGCCGCCGGGGGGCCTTAACTAACACCGATGCCGCAACCGACCTCAACCCACGTCCCACCTCAGAACATCGAGGCGGAGGAATCCGTCCTCGGGGCGATGCTGGTCGCCGAGCCGGCGCTGACGCGGGTGATCGACGAGGTCAAGCTCAACGCCGCCGACTTCTACCTCGACCGCCACCGGGCGATCTTCGAGTGCGCCCACGACCTCTATGCCGAGTCGAAGCCGGTCGACGAGCTCAGCGTCGCCGAGGCACTGACCCAGCGCAACATGATCGAGCAGGCCGGCGGCAAGCACTACGTCTCCGAGCTGGCCGCCAAGGTCCCGGCCGCCGGCAACGCCAAGCACTACGCGGAGATCGTCCAGCAGAACTCGCTGCTGCGACGCCTGCTCGGCGCCGGGCAGGAGATCCAGGGCTGGGTAAACGATCGCGCCGGAGAACCGCGCGAGCTCTCCGAGCGGGCCGAGAAGCTGCTCTTCGACGTCGCCCACAAAGAGCAGGCAAGCGACTTCCGCCTGCTCTCGGAGATCCTCCACGACGAGGTCGACCGGCTCGAGAAGCTCTCCACCGGCGAGATCGAAATGACCGGCACGCCGGCTGGCTTCCGCGACATCGACGCGATCACCGGCGGCTTCCAGCCCGGCAACCTGATCATCGTCGCGGCACGGCCCGCCATGGGCAAGTGCCTAACTGCACAAAGTCTGGTGTATGACCCTGACACCGGCGCAAGACACAGAATCGAGGATCTGCACCGAGCCCACGAACGGGGCGAGGACGTTTGGGTCGCGGCGCTCGGCCCAGACCTGCGGATGCGGCGGGCCAAGGCGGTCGCGGTAGCGCCAAACGGAAAGAAGCGGGTCTTCAGACTCAGGACGCGACTCGGCCGCGAGTTGGAAGCGACCCCAAATCACCCTGTCCTCACCAGCCGCGGATGGGAAAAGCTCGGCCATGTCGCCGCCGGAACGCGAATCGCGGTCCCGAGACAACTGCCTGGCCCGGACGATCCAACCCGTTTGCCAGACCACGAGATAGTCCTCCTCGGTGCGCTTATTGCCGACGGGGCACTCACCCAGTCCACGCCGAGCTTTTGCTTCGGAGCCGATTCCAGGATTTTCAGCGAGGTTGAGCAGGCGGTAGGCGCTTACGGCGTGCGCATGCAGCTCGGCAGTCGCAGCCATGGCACCGCGCGAATCAGCGGGGGACGCGGCTCCGGCCCGAACCCCGTAACCGAGATGCTGAAGCACCACCGCTTGATGGGCCTACGCTCGGCAGAGAAGTTCGTTCCTGATGCTGTCTTCGGCCTCGGCGATGAGCAGCTCGCTCGCTTCCTCGGCGTCATGTACGCCTGCGACGGTCACGTCTATTGCAGCGATCGGCTTGCCCAGATCGGATACACGACGATCAGCAAGCGACTCGCGCACGACGTTCAGCACCTGCTCTTGCGGCTCGGAATCGTGGCGACGATCCGGACGCTCAAACGACCCGTCTATGACGGCACCGACAAGGTCGCGAGAGAGATCAGGGTCACTTCGCAGGAGAGCCTGCGCCGGTTCTGCGAACTGGTCCCCATTACGGGGAAGGAGGAGAAACAGGCGGAGGTCATCGCACGACTCGATGCGGCGCCTCGGTCGACCAATACCGACACGCTCCCGGTCGAGATTTGGGACGACGTCCTGCTCGCCAAGGGCGGCCGGGTCTGGGCGGCGGTCAGCGAGCTCACCGGCCGGGCGCGCACCCACAACTGGCACGTCGGCAAGCGCTCTCCCTCCCGCGGCCTTGTTGCCGAGTTGGCAACGGCGACCGCCTCCCCCACGCTCGAAGAGCTCTGCGGCTCGGACATCTGGTGGGACGAGGTCGTCTCCGTCGAGTACGCGGGAGAAGAGGAGACCTACGACCTCGATGTCCCCGGTCTGCGGAATTTCGTCGCCGACGACGTCATCGTCCACAACAGCGCCCTGGTCGCCAACATCGCAGAAAACGTCGCGGTGAAGAAAGACATGCCGGTCGCCTTCTTCTCGCTTGAGATGTCCGAGGTAGAGCTCGCCCAGCGCTTCATCGCCTGCCGGGCGCGGATCTCCGGCGACAAGCTGCGCAAGGGCCAAGTCTCTCAGCGCGACTGGCCGAAGGTGGTGCGCGCCTGCAACGAACTCGAGGAGGCACCGCTCTGGTTCGACGACTCCTCCGACCTCGGCATCCTCGACCTGCGGGCGAAGGCGCGGCGCCTGCACGCCCAGGAACAGGATCGCGGCGGCCTCGGCCTGATCATCCTCGACTACATGCAGCTGATGCGCTCCGACGACCACCGCGCCAACCGGGTCGAGCAGGTCGGTCAGATCTCCCGCGGGCTGAAGATCCTCGCCCGTGAGCTGGAGGTGCCGGTCGTCGCGATCTCCCAGCTCTCACGCGCGCCCGAGCAGCGGACGCCGCCGAAGCCGCAGCTCTCGGACCTGCGCGAGTCCGGCCAGATCGAGCAGGACGCCGACGTCGTCGCCTTCCTCTTCCGCGAGGACTACTACCGCGACCCCGACGAGGAGCCCGACGGCCTCGCCGACCTGATCATCGCCAAGCACAGGAACGGCCCGATCGGGACCAGGAAGCTGGTCTTCCTCGACCGCTTCCCCAAATTCGCCGACTTCTCCGGCCAGGAACAGCCGATCGAGCAACCGGACGGCCCGGAGCCGGTCCCCGCGGGGCCTGACTTCTGATGCCGGCGATCGCCCGCAGCGAGCCGTTCCGCGGTCAGGGGCCGTGCCCGCTCGGCGTCTGCGACGGCTCCGGCTGGATCCTCGACGACGAGAGCGACGAGGCGCGCTCCTGCGAGTGCCGCGAGACGCGCCTGCGCCGCGGCCGCAACCGCGGCGTCGCCTCGGTCATCCCCCGCAAGTTCCAGGGAGTCTCTTTCGATCGCCCGCCGGTCAGCGATATGGAGCGAGATCTTCAAACGGGAGGAGCTGTCGACGAGATCCGCCGATACCTGCAGAACCTCGATGAGAACCTCGACAAAGGCCGAGGCGTCTGGCTATTCGGAGACCCCGGCACCGGAAAGACGACGCTGGCGATGCTCGTTTCGAAGATGGCCCTTGAGAAGAACCGCTCGGTCGCGATCTACTCATTGCCAAAACTACTTGCGCGGATTCGCCAAACCTACGATGCCGAACCAGGCGGCGATTCTTACCTCACCTTCTTCGAGCGGCTGACCTCGGTCGATCTTCTCCATATCGATGATCTTGGAGCCGAGAAACGATCCGATTGGGTGCTGGAGCAGCTCTACGCGTTGGTCAACGAGCGCTACGAGGCCCAACGGTCGATCCTGGTCACCACCAATCTCAACGACAAACAGCTAGAAGAGCAAATAGGCCAGCGAACGGTTTCGCGTCTCATCGAGATGTGCGGCGCCTGCATGATCCCCATGCATGGACACGATCGGCGTGAGCCCGCCGAAGCGGTCCTGCGGTAGTCGCTTCCTCGTGCGCTAGCTGTAGTTCCTCACAACGTTGTTCATCCGGGCCTCCTTGAAGGCTGGGGGTGCGACCCACCCAGATCAAGGAGGACACCGGATGGACATCCACGCTAACGCCCGCACCTGCCCGAATAGCCGCAGGCTGCTGGTCAAACGCATCGAAGAGGAGAACTGGTCGCTGATGGTGGCGGCCGAGGCCGCCGGCATCAGCGAGCGATCGGCCCGCAAGTGGCTGTCTCGCTGGCGCAGTGAGGGAGAGGCGGGGCTGTTGGATCGCAGCTCCGCCCCGAGGCGGGTGCCCTCGCGCCTGGCAGGTGACCGCCTGGAGGCGATCGAGGCACTGCGGCGGCTGCGGATGACAGCGGCGGAGATCGCCGAAGTCCTGGGCATGGCGCTCTCGACCGTCTCGCGGTGGCTGGCCCGGATCGGATTGGGAAAGCGCAGCCGACTTGCTCCTCCCGAGCCACCCAATCGCTATGAACGCAAGCGTCCCGGCGAGTTGATCCACGTCGACGTCAAGAAGCTCGCGCGGATCAGTGCCCGGGGCGCCGGGCATCGGGTGACCGGCAACCGCAAGAGCCAGTTCTCCCAGGGCCCCGAGCACGAACGCAGGCGAGTGACTGGCTGGGAGTTCGTCCACGTCTGCGTCGATGACGCCACCCGCCTCGCCTACGTGGAGGTCCTACCCGACGAGAAGGGCGCCACCGCCGCAGGGTTCCTGCGGCGCGCCGTCGACTGGTTCAAGGGAATGGGGATCGGGGTCGAGCGAGTGCTCTCAGACAACGGTGCCTGTTATCGCTCGGCCGTCCATGCGCAGGCCTGCACCGAGCTTCAGATGCACCACCTCTTCACCCGCCCCTATCGCCCCCGCACCAACGGCAAGGCCGAGCGCTTCATTCAGACGCTGACCAACCGTTGGGCTTACGGAGCCATCTATGGCTCCTCGGCCGAGCGCACCGGGGCACTGCCCGGCTGGCTCGACCACTACAACTTCAGGAGAGGACACGGCTCCCTTGGTCATCAACCGCCCGCGGCCCGGCTCGCCGAGCTGGAACAACGTGCTGAGTAACTACAGCTAGTGCCTGGCGACTGTGATCGAAGGCGAGACCAGGGCCGAATCGACAGGCCAACTATCAGGGCCACCACCGAGGTCGTTCATCCACTTCAAGACCTCTGCCCCACCTTTCTATTTTGAAGCTTTTTGTCTGCATAGCTTCTTCTGAAATGCGCGGGAGTGCCATCCCCGTCACAATCCAGCGCTTATGCCAGGCGTGGTCATAGTCGGTGCCCAGTGGGGCGACGAGGGGAAGGGGAAGATCACCGATCTGCTCGCGGAGCGGGCTGAGGTGATCGTGCGCTTTCAGGGCGGCAACAACGCCGGCCACACGATCGTGCGCGAAGGCAAGGAGTTCAAGTTCCACCTGATCCCGTCGGGGATCCTGCACTCGGAGAAGACCTGCGTGATCGGCAACGGCGTCGTGCTGGACCCGGCCGTGCTCCTGGGTGAGATCGACGGGCTCAAACGGCGCGACATCGACGTCGGCAACCTTCGCATCTCCGCCAACGCGCACCTGATCATGCCCTACCACGTGCTGCTCGACACGGCGGGCGAGACCAAACTGGGCAAGCTCTCGATCGGCACCACCCGGCGCGGGATCGGCCCCTGCTACGCCGACAAGGCGCTGCGCTTGGGGATCCGGGTCCAGGACCTGCTCGACGAGAAGATCCTGCGGACCAAGATCCGTGCCGCGCTGGAGCCCAAGCAGCAGGCGCTGCGCGAGCTCTCGGTGCAGCGGCGCAAGCTGCGCAAGGAAGCCGGCGAGGAGGCGAAAGCGCCGCCCGAGGGCACCCCTGGCGTCCCGGACCCGCGCCTGGACCTGCACTCGATGGTCGAAGAACACGTCAACTTCGGCCACCGGCTCGAGCCCCACATCGCCGACACCGCGAAGCTCTGCTGGGACGCGCTCGACGCCGACAAGACGGTGATCTTCGAGGGCGCCCAGGCGACCCTGCTCGACCTCGACCACGGCACCTATCCCTTCGTCACCTCCTCCAACCCGATCGCCGGGGCCGCCACCGTCGGCGCCGGGGTCGGGCCGACCGACATCACCGAGGTCTGGGGAATCGCCAAGGCCTACGCGACCCGGGTCGGCGCCGGACCCTTCCCGACCGAGCTCGAGGACGAGGTCGGGGAGATGATGGTCGAGCGCGGCCACGAGTTCGGCACCACCACCGGGCGCCGTCGGCGCTGCGGCTGGATGGACCTGGTGGCGCTGCGCTACGCCGTGCGCCTCAACCGCATGGACTCGCTGGCAATCACCAAGCTCGACGTGCTGAGCGGGATCGGGCCGCTGAAGGTGGCGGTGCGCTACCGCTCCAAGGAGGGCGCCGTGCTCGAGAGCTTCCCCTATCACCAGTCGATCCTGCACTCGGCCACACCGGAGTACGAGGAGCTGCCCGGCTTCGACGCCAACATCGAGGAGTGCCGCGAGGAGGCCGACCTGCCGCAGGCCGCCCGCGACTACCTCGGCTTCATCTCCGACTTCGTCAAGGTCCCGATCCGCCTCGTCGGCGTCGGCCCCGACCGCGACCAGACCCTCTGGCTCAACTCCTAGCCGCTCGTTCGCGCGGCTAGGGGAATTCGCTCGGGGAGCCGCGGATTTCCCCAACCCCCTCATGGCCGCGGCGATTCTATGCAGAGATAAGCATCTGCTCTACAGTCACGGAGTGGCTTCCAGCAAACGTGCGGCCAAGCTGAATGAGCGGCTGCCGCGGGGGAGACACGGCTTACCGAGGGAGGCGGTAACCGAATCCCAGCGCAACCGCATCCATCAGGCGATGATCGAGGTCGTCTCCGAGCGCGGCTACCCGGAGACGCGTGTGGTCGACGTGATCGGCGTCGCCGGCGTCTCCCGCAAGACCTTCTACGAACTCTTCGACAGCAAGGAGGACTGCTTCCTCGCTGCCTACGACGTGCTGCTCGGCAACCTCCTCAGCGACACCGCCGGCGGTTTCGAGACCAAGCAGGGAGCGCCCTGGGTGGAGCGGGTTGCGGCCGGCCTGGGAGCGCTGCTCGACCACCTCGCCGAGCACCCCGACGAGGCCCGCTTCGCGATCGTCGAGGTGCTGGCGGCCGGCCCCAAGGCGCTGGCCCGCCGCGACGCCGCCCTGCGCCAGTTCACCGGCTTTCTCGAGTCGGGCCGGGCCGAGACCTCGGTCGAGCTGCCGGGCATCACCTCGCTCTCGCTGGCCGGCGGCGTCAACGAGCTGCTCTACAGCGAGATCCTCCACGGCGCCGCGGCGCGCCTGCCCAGCCGCCTGCCGGACCTGATGTTCTGGATCGCCCTTCCCTTCCTCGGTGCCGACGGCGCCGCGGCGGAGCGCGAGCGCGTGCGGCTCTCGATGGTCGAACGCTGACAGCCGCCTCTCAAAGCGCTCTTTTGGGCGGCACCCGGGGTTTAGGTAAAGGCCCGGGGTGGTAGTTTGAGCCGCTGGAGGGATAGTTTTACGCAAGCTTTCGACGGCTTCAGCTCTGGACGGGCGGCCGCGACAAAGGAGAGATATAGGGATATGCGCAAGCACCTGGTAATTACGATGGCCCTCGGGGCCCTGATCGCCCTCACCGTGGCCGGCATCGCCGCCGCGGAAAAGCCGGTCAAGGTACGGGCAGGCAACCTTGAACTCGAATTCAACGGTGGCTTCTCTCCGAAGGTCCTCTCAAAGACCAAACTCACCCCGATCACGCTCACCGTGTCCGGGAAACTCAAAACCGTCGACGGGACCCACCCGCCCGCGTTGAAGGAATTCAACGTCGAAACCGACAAGAACGGCGCCATCGAAGTCAAGGGTCTGCCGGTCTGCACGGCTTCCAAACTGCAGTCGCAGGACACCAAACACGCCGAAGCGATCTGCAAGTCGGCCATCATCGGAAGCGGCCAGGCAAAGGCCGAGATCGCCTTCCCGGAACAGGCGCCGATTCCCGCCACCAGCAAAATCATCGCCTTCAACGGCGGCTTCAAGGGCGGCGTGACCACGCTGTACATCCACGCCTACCTGACGGTTCCGACCCCGGCCGCAATCGTCACCACGGTCAAAATCAAGAAGATCCATGCCGGTCGCTACGGCCTCAAAGCCGTCTCGACGATCCCCAAGATCGCCGGCGGCAGCGGTTCGGTGACGGACTTCAACCTGACGATCAACAAGAAGGGCGTCCTCCTGGCGAAATGCCCGGACGGCAAGCTCCAGGCCCGCGGTGAAGCGAAGTTCAGCGACGGCACCGTCGCCAAGGCCGAAGTACTCCGCACCTGCACCGGTAAGTAGGTAGCGCGCAGTAACGCCTCTCCTTTAGAGCGGCAAGGAAGTTGAGAAGGGCGGCCGAGAGGCCGCCCTTCTTCGTGCTCGGCATCACCATCGATGCCGTTGACTATCTGGAGGAAGAGATCCGGACCGGCATCCTCCAGACCCCATCCCTTCGGATCCGGCCGGACTGCCACGGTTGACGAGCGTTTACATCAAGTCTTTAAAACCGGAGCCCAAATGGCGACCGTCAAGCAAAGCTGATTGAGATCGCAGGCGAGCGGGGACAAATGCTCGATCTCATCTCGGTCTTGGGGCCGCAACTCAAGTTGATCGCCAAGCACAACGACTAAACGCCGTTCGGAGTTGCAGCAACGGCGACTGCTTAGTTGCCGGTCTGTTCGAACGTGTGCTGGTACGCCGTGGCGGGACCGCTGCCGTAAATCGGATTCATCGGTTCCTGCTGGGTGCACGGCGGAGCTGGCACCGAGCTGGTGCTGGACTGGCCAGCGAAGGCAAACTTCTTAATGCGTTCGAAAAGGCTCGTCGCTTTTTTGACATCGCCGTTCGTTCGTTCGTTGAAGGCGGGTTCGTTTGGCGAGTTGGGATTCAAGGTGGCCGTTATGCCTGAGGAGCATTGGCGAGTATCGAAGCTGGGGAGGCCCGCGGCAACGCCCTTGGCCCAGAGGGGCGGGCTGTAGGCGCTGTTCCGATTGCTGGTCAGGCGTTTGCCGTAGGTTGAGACGGTTTCTGGGTTGAGCACAGGCAGCACTCGGATGTAGTGGAGGTTTTCTTCTTTGTCATTCAAGACTGGGATCGTCGCATTGGTCGCCGCGGCAACATTGGCGAATAGCGACGTCACCTCGTTTTTGTAGAGGTCGAGACCGGTCAAAATCGGGTTGAGGTTGCGCAGGAAGGGATCGACGGCTCGCAACAGCGGCGGGAAGTCGTCGCGGAACAGACGGCGGACGGCTGGGAAGCCGGTCGGGGCCTCGCCGATAACGGTCGAGAGACCATCGAAGAAGCCCTTGGCTTCCGGCGCCAAATTGGCGAAGGCGATCAGGGTCGGGGAGAGCTGTTCCGCCGCGGGAACGAGCTGGCGCATCAACGGGTCGGCATTGACGGCGAAGGCTTTGAGTCGGTTCAGGGTCAGCCTCGACTCGTCTTGGAAGGTCGGGAAGGCGCGGAAGAGGGCTTCGATGTCGCGATCGCGCCGGGCGGTAGTCTGGAAGACGGCGTTGGAGCTCTGGATCAGGCTGGCCAGCTCGCCTTCACGCCCGCGCAGTGCCTCGAAGGTGGTGGCGCCGTTGCGGAAGAGCTGCCCGACCGCCTGGCGCTGGCTGTCCAGCACGCGGAAGAGCTTGTCGAGGTCGGTGAAGGTCGGTTCGAGCTCGCCGAGCGCGTAGGAGAGGCTCTGGCCCTGCCCGTTGATCGCCACCGCCGCTTCCTGCATCCAGCTCTGGAAGGCGGCGCGGGTTTCGGGGTCGAAGGTGCGGAAGATCTCGTCGAGCTGGACCGATTCGGCGATATTGGCCTCGGGCAGGGTGGCGCCGTCTGCCATCTGCGGGCCGGACGCGTCACCGGGGGTGAGTTCGATGTAGGTCTCCCCCAGCAGCGTCTTGGTGCGGAGGATGGCGCGGGTCGATTCCGGGAGCGGACCGTACTTGTCGTCGATGTCGACCGTCGCCAGGGCCTGCCTGCCGTTTGGCGCCAGGGCGATGTTCTGGACTTTGCCGACGTTGACGCCGGAGATGCGGACGTCGGACTGTTCGGCCAACTGGGTCGCCTCGTTGAACGGGACCTTGATCTCATAGGGCTTGGCGCGGAACGGCGTCGGGCCGCCGAAGGTGACCCAGAGGAAAAGCAGGATGCCGAAGCAGGACAGCGCGAAGCCGGCGATGACCAGGAGCTGCGTGGTGCTGGGGGCGCGCTTGCTCATTTTTCGGTCGAGTAGCTCCCGCACTTGGCAGGGTTTTCCTTGCCGGCAGGTTCTTGGATGCTCGGCAATTCACGTGGCTTCGGGATGTTGCCGACTTCCAGAAGGGTCTGGAAATTTTCCCTGGTCAGGCTGAAGCCGGTGCCTAGATTCGAGGCGTTGCAGGTCAGCATCGCCAAGCCTCTTTGAATCGGACCACCAGCGTCCTGCAGATTGAAGCTGGCGTTGTAGTCATGGTTCAACCAGGGCAGGTAGAAGAGGTAGCTCTCCCTCGAGCCCTTCGGCTTGTAGGACAGCTCGTTGAAGAAGGTATTGAAGGCGCCGAGCGAGTTGCCGAAGCCCTTGACGGTCTTGCTCAGAGGTTGCGAGCCTTCGTTAGCGGTAGTAAGCAGTGGCCTTATTTCCCGCGTGAAGGGCCTGATCTGGTCGCGGATCGGCGCCGTCGTCTGGCTGAACATGCGCTCGGTCGCCTTGAAGGCCGAGACCGAGGCCTGCGCCTGCGGGATCAGTCCCGTCAGCGCCGGGTAAGCGACGTCGGAGAAGCGTTTGGAGCTGGCGAGGCCGGCGTTACCGGCGCGCAGTGCCGCCGGGAACGCCTGCAGCGATTCCTGGATCGCCTGCTGCTGGTTGGCGAAGTTGCCGAGGGCGGCGTCGGAGGAGGTGACGAAGCGCTTGATCTCAGCGTCGTGGCGGCCGAGTTCGGTGGTCAGCTGACCGAAGTTGTGAATCACGTTGGCGAGCTCGACATGGCGTTCGGCGACGACCTTGTTCAGCTTCGCCGTGTAGTGGACGAAGGGCTGGAAGCGACGGAAGGCATTGGAGACCTGCTTGCCGCGGCCGCCGATGCCCTGGGCGCCGCCGGCGACGAGCAGCTGCAGGTACTGGCGCGTGTCGCCGTCGAGGGTGGCGAGGAAGGCGTCGAGGTTGGTGTTCGGTTCGGTCTGGGCGAGGGTGAAGTTGGTGCCGGACTCGATCGACTTCTCCCCATCGCCGGGATCGACCTCGACGATCATGTCGTTGAGGCCCGTTTTCGGGCGCAACAGGAAGGTCGCGTTGGGGTGGATCAGCTTCATGTATTCGGGCACGATGTCCATCCCGACCACGGCGTGGCCGTCTTCGAGGTCGACCGAGGTGACCTTGCCGATCTGGATCCCGGCGATGTCGACCGACTGCCCCTGCCCCGGCGTGACCGCCTGTGCGGTCGTGAACTCGGCCGTGATGTGGTCGAATTCTTCGCCCACCAGCGGCAGCCAGGACGGCAGCGACGCCTTCTGCTGGGTGAAGATCCCCAGCATCATCACGATGCCCGCGATCGCGAGGACGACGATCGCGATCGTGTCTTTGCGATGACCGCGAGCCTGCCGCGAGAGCCAGGCACGGAAGTGGGTCCAGCGATTGGTCTTGGGGGCCTGGTCGGTCATGGGCTCACCGCCACTGGGCTAGGAGCGCCAACCTGGCCCAAACCGCTGTTGACGTCTGGGACGGGGTTCGTGTAGCACCGCACACCTGGCTTCAACGGCGGCTTGCCGCCGATCTGCGGCTGAGTGCCCAGCGGGGCAGCGGCCGTGTGGGCGAAGTTGACCTGCTCGGTCACCTGTTCGGCGGCTTCGTTTGGTTCTCCGACCAACTGCGCGCCACCACCAGCCTGGAGGCGGAGGTATGGGCCGTTGCCGTCGAAGTTCTGAGACTGCCCGGCGAAATTGGAGAGGTTGTAGAAGAACTCGCGGTAGTTGGGGCCACCAGTGCTAAAGCGGTCGTTGATCGTCTGGCTGGCCGTCGGCACCAGAACCCTCGTAGTGCAGAGACTGAGCTGGTTGAGCTGGGGCAGGGCCGTTTCCTTGCCGGCCTGGGCCGCCCCGGCGAGACCAGGAGTCGATTCGGCGAGCAGCCTGGCGACGCCGCCGCCCTCTTTGCCGGAGAGCAGCGGGCGGACCTGGGCCAGCCATGGTTTCGAGGCGCTGATCAGCCCCGGCAGCTCCGCCACCGCCGGAGTCAGCTCGATCGCGTAGGTGCGCAGCGGCGGCAGGGTGCGGTTGAGGCTGACCAACGAGGCGCGGGCCGTGCTCAGGGTCGGCGCCAGCAGCTTGACCGTGGTCGAGAGGTTGTTCGACTGGGTGGCGAGGGCGCCGGTGAAGACGTTGAAGTTGTCGATCAGTCCCTGCAGATCGGCCTCGCGGCTGGCGAAAGCACCAAAGGTCTTGCCGGCACCGGCGACCAGGCGTGAGAGATCCTGCTGCTGGGTGCCGAGGAAGGCGTTGGTGACCTGGGCGCTGTAGCGGCCGGCGTCGCCGCCGTACTTGAGGGCGCCGTTGAGGGCTTCGGCGCCGGTTTTGCCTTTGACCTCAGGCAGCTGGGTGGCGTCTTCGGCCGCCGTCGGCTGGTGCATGTAGGCCGTACCCAGGCCCTCGAGCAGACGGTTGAGATCCGCCCGGGTCGGCGACTGCAGCGCCGTCAGCACTTCGTCGATCTGGACCGCGGTGGAGGTATGGGAGACCGGGATCGTGGCGCCGCTGTCCATGTCCGCGGCACTGGGGCTGCCGGGGTCGAGTTCGACGAAGAAGTTGCCCTCGAGGAAGATCCGCGGACGGATCGCGGCGAAGGCATCGTCGTGGATCGGCCGGCCGGCATCGTCGACGGTGAAGGTGACCGTGGTCGCGTTGCCGTCGCGCTCGGTCGCGATCACTTTGCCGACTTCGACGCCGGCGATCCGGACCGGCGAGTTCTTGGCGATGTTGGCCGAGTTGGCGAAGGTCGCGTGCAGTTCGTAGCCGTAGCTGGTGAAGGGGACGTGTTTGGTGAAGGCGAGGTAGGGGCCGATCGTGAAGATGAGGATGAAGATGATCGCGATCGCGGTGTTGCTCGGCCGCCAGTTGAAGCGGCCCTTTTTGTTAGCGCCCTGCCTGGTGTCACGCTCGGGGAGGCGGCTCATTTACCTTCCACCTGTCCCTTGATCTGGCGATCAGTGGTCGTCGTGATTTTTTCGGGGGGGTTGCCGATCATGGTCTTGCCGGTCGTGTATCTCTCGTTGCCGGCAGCGCAAGAGCGTGGTTGTCCTGGAGATGCAGTGTGCGGATACGGGTTGTAGTGCAGGTGGTTCGCGCGTTCGGTCGCAGTCCCGTTCGCTGGAGCAGACGACGGACTGCCCTCAGAATTCACGCCGATCGCCGGGGTGATCGGGATGAAGTTCAGCCAATGGCCCATCTTGTTGCCCCCACCCGTGGAGTTAACGAGATTGCGGAAGGTGAGCGTCACGTAGTTGCAGGTGGTCTGTGCCGGGGCAATGAACCTCAGTGCTGGCTTGAGAACTTCGTTGGTGTCGATCAGCAGGTCGAGCCCGTTGAAGACCCCGGGGGCGTTCTGGAAGTCGACCAGGGCCTGAGCGGTCGGCTGCAGCTGGTTGTTGAGCACCGGCGAGGCGTTCAGCGCCGGCACCCCGGCGTGCAGAGCTTCGGCGATGACCGGAGAGGTTTCCCCAAGGGCCTTGGCGCCCGGCTTCAGGGCCGTGAAGAAGCGGGCCGAGTCGCGGAAGAAGGGACGCACGGCCGGCAGGTCGGCGTTGACGGCATCAAGGGTCGGCGGGCCTTTTTCGATCGTTTCCTGGATGTAGGGGCGGGAGACGCGGGCGAAGGCGGCGAAGGTGCGGTCAAGCGCGACGAAGAGGCTGGCGTTGGTCTCGGCGACCGGTGCGACCGTCGCCGAGAGCGCCTCGAGCGCGCGCCAGAAGCCGGCGAAGTTGTTGCTCGGGGCGACGATCGTGCGCAGCACCGGCTGGCTGCTGACGGCAAACCGGCGCAGAGCGCCAATCGCTTCGTTGATCTGCGGGCCGCGGCCGGCGAGGGCATTGCCGAAGCCGGCGAGGTTCTGGCGGATCGCGAGCCGGGTCGGTTCGTCGAACATGTCGAAGAATTCGTCGATGTCGACCGGTTCCGGCGTGTAGGCCTTGAGCGGGATCGTTTCGCCGGCCGCGAAGCCCTTGGAGGAGCTGCCGGGGCTCACCTGCAGGAACTTGAGGCCGAGTGCCGACTTGGGGCGGATCGTCAAGGTCGAGTCGACCGGCAGCGGTTCGGCGTTCTTGTCGAGGCTGAGCGAGAGCTCGGCGTAGACGTCGCCGTTGCGCTTCTGCTCCGGCACCACCGACTTGACGATGCCGACGCGGACGCCGCCGATCCGCACCTCGTTGCCTTTGACCAGGGCGTTGGCGTTGGGCACTTTGGCCTTGAGGTTGTAGGTGGAGACGAAGGGCAGGCCGTTGTTGGCGTTGTAGGCGAGGAAGACCGCGACGATGACGACCAGGATCGTCACCGCCCCGACCAGGATCGGGCTGCTCGCCACTCCCTGTATGCCGCTGCGCCTTCTCACGGTCCCAGGAGGTAGTCGAGGAGCGGGGCGGTGCCCCCGGTCTTTGCCGCTTCGGCGACACCGGCTTCGCCTTCAACTGCGCCTGCCTGTCCGATGCCGGCGGGAAGTTCGCCCCCAGCGGCAGTACCGCCAGTCTGTCCCAAGAGCTCTCGTTCCAAGCGCTGATAAAGCAGGGAGGAAAGCGCGGCGGCGCTGGTGCTAGCGCTGGAACTTTCGTTCGCATTGGGACCGGTGAAGCGGGCGACACAGCCGGACGCACCAGATGCGGAGGGTTCATAGTCGGGGCAATTCGTCAAGGTCGCCAGCGTTCGACTGAAGTGCCCGTACTGATCAAAGCCATTGAAGGTCGCGGTCGTGTTGTAGATGAGTTCAGTGAGCGCGCCCCAACCTTCCGTCTTCTCAAGGCTGACGAAAAGGCGGGCCAGTTCGGTCGTTGGCGCAACCCCGGTCTTGGCCAGCTGCGTCGTCTTGCCGATGATGGGTTCGGCTTCCTGGAAGATCGGTCCCGAGGCTTCGCCGGTCTCGCCGAGGCTCTTCAGGGCCGTCGTCGTCGCTTCCGAGAACGGGGTCAGGGTGCGGGTCGCGTCGGTCAGCGAGGGCGCCGCCTTTCCGAGGTCGGCGAAGACCGGCGCGGCGGCGTCGGAGAAGCCCTGGAGGCTGTTCATGGTCAGGCGGAATTCGCGCAGGAAGGTGGGGAATTTCTGCAGCGCCTCTTCCAGTTCAGGCCCTTTTTCGGAGCTCGCCTGGGCGGCCGCGCCGGCGTTGGTGAAGAAGCCGGCGACGTGGCTGCGCTCGCGGGCGAACGGTCGCAGGATTTCGTCGGAGTCGCTGGTCAGCTGGGCCAGCTGGTCGCGCTGGCCGGAGAGAATGCCGAAGAGGCGGTCGACGTCGCGCAGGACCGGGTTGGCACGTTTGACCAGAACCTCGAGATCGTCGCCGCGACCGGCGAGCCCAGCACCGAGTTCGTTGAAGATAAGCCGGAAGCGCTGCGCGTAGGGCAGCGTCTGGATGTCGTTGATCAGGTCCGGATCGACGCTGGCGCCGTTGCTGCCGAGCGGCAGCAGGTACTGACCCGCTCCCTCCTGCCCGTCGGGAATCTGCTTCAGCGGCGGCGCAGCGGGAGAGCCCGGTGCTCGCGGCAGGGTCGGGCGGCAGTCGACGAACTTCTCGCCGATCAGCGACTGCGGGCGGATCTGGCAGCTGGCGTCGCTGCGGAAGTCCTGGAAGCCCGGGTCGGTGATGTCCATGACGATGATCGCCTTGCCGGGGACCGCGATCGGCTTGCCGTCGCGGTAGGCGACCGTCTGCCCGGGCATCGAGACGTCGACCGATTCGATCGTGCCGACATTGGCGCCGGCGACCCGGACCTGCTCGCCCTGGACCATGAAGGCGCCGTTGTCGAAGACGGCGCGGACCAGGTAGCCACTGCTGCCATTGCCGCCGCCGGAGACGAGGAGGACGACCACGACGACGGCCGCGACCAGCGCTGCCGCGATTATCAGGCGTCTGATCATGGTCCGGGGGGCGCGTCGGCCGGGTTGCATTCAGAGGAGCTGACGCTGCTGCCGCTCCAGGGCGGGTCGACGAAGGGGTTGGAGGCATCGGCGGCTTTCTGCGTGGCGCCACCGGGACAGGGGCGGCGAACTGATGCCGAGCTGCCAAAGACGTTGTATTGCTGCGCCTTGGTGATTGCATTGAGATTGCCGCTTTCGTAGGCGAACAAATTCTGGGCCGAGAGCGCGGCGCGGGCATAGTGGCCGTTCCCGTCGTAATACCCCGTGACCTGTCCAAGCTTGCCAATGCCATTGAAGAGGTCCGGCACGTAGGCCCGCGCGAAGTTGAGGTTCGGCTGGAATGCCGCAATCGCTTCTTCGGAGTGCGGGAACGCCTTCGAGGCCCGTTCCTGCACGGTCGGCAGCACCGCCAGCAGTTCCGCTGCATCGTTCGCCTTGCCGGGCCGGGCCACGGTCAGGCGCAGGTTGCGGGTGAAGGGGACGAATTTGGAGATCACCGGACGCAGTTCGGCCAGGAACGGAGCCAGGTTCTTCGTCGCCGGCTTCGCCGTGTTGACCAGCGGATCGAGGTCGTCGAGCGCGGCGCGGAGGTTGACGAAGGTGGTGTTGGCCTGCCGCATCACCGGCGGCAGGCGACGCAGGCTCTGGTCGAGGGCGACGTTCTGGCTGGCGATCGCGTTGAAGGCGGTGTTGGCGTTGGAGATCGCGCCGGAGAGCTGTTCGCCGCGGCCGGCGACGGTGGTCGAGAGCTTGGCGGAGCTGACGATGAACTGGGCAAGCAGACGCTGGTCGGCGTTCAGTTCCTTGACGAAGGCGTCGGTTCGGTTGAGCGCCGGGCCGAAGTACTTGTAGGCGTTGTTGGCGGCAGGGCCCTGGCCGGCGTAGATCGCCGAGTTGCCCTTGATGAAGTTGCTCAGGCCCTTGCGCACCGAGGGCGGGAAGGTGTTGAAGAACTGGTCGATGTCGATCGGCGTGGTGGTCGAGCCGAGCCCGATTTCGGCGCCTTCGTCCAGCGCCGGGCTGCTGTTGGGCCCGGGGCTGATCGAGACGTAGTGGTTGGCAACCCCCGAGAGCGAGGTGGCGCGGACCGCGGCCGTGGTCCCCTCGTGCAGCTCCTGGTCGACTTCGACGTTGACTTCGGCCAGGTTGTCGTCACTGAGCTCGATGCTTTCGACCGAGCCGACCGGCGAGCCGCCGATCAGGACCTGGTTGTCGGGCACGAGCTGGGCGGCGTTCTGGAACACGAGGGTGTACTTGTGGCTGCCGCTGCCGCTGAAGAAGACGACCGCGAGCACGATTACGGCCACTCCCAGGGCCGCGATAACGGCAATTCGCGCTGGGGTAACCCCACGGCTTGGAGCCGAGCTTTTCTCCTCGCCTGAAGAATTAGCAGCCACGGGTCGTCGCATTTCGTTCCCCGGCCCTCCGACCCGACGGAACGAGCGGGGGAATCGTATCCGAGCCGCCCCCGGGCAAGCGCGTAAACAGCGGGGACTTAACTGGAAGTAAACGCGCTGATCAGACCTCGAACTTGGGCAGGATCCGGTCGAGACTGCGCGGCAGCCACCAGACCCGGTCCCCGATCAGCAGCATCAGCGCCGGCAGCAGGACGATCCGCACCACCGTGGCGTCGAGCAGAACCGCGATCGTGAGGCCGATCCCCAACTGGCTCAGCCCGGCGATCGAAGCGGTGCCGAAGGCGATGAAGACGGCCATCATGATCGCCGCCGCACCGGTGATCACCCGCGCGGTTTTTTCCAGCCCGAAGGTGATCGCCGCCGCGTTGTCGCCGTGGCGGTCGTAGTGCTCGCGCATCCGGCTGAGGAGGAAGACCGCGTAGTCGATCGAGAGGCCGAAGACGATGCCGAAGATCATCACCGCGGTGACCGCATCGACGTAGGAGTTGCCGCCCAGCGGCGTTCCCGCCGGGACGTTGAAGAGCAGGGTGAGGATCCCGAAGGCGACCGCAACGGTGCTGAGGTTGAGCGCGACCGCGATCGCCGCCAGCGGGATCGAGCGCAGCACCACGACCAGGATCAGGAAGGTGGCCAGGGAGATCACGACGATGATCAGGGGGATGCGGTCGCGGGTGACGCTGCTGAATTCGTTGACCTGGGCGACGCCCCCGGCGACCCCGGTCGCGAGGCCGGCTTCGTCGCTGAATTCCCCCGCTTCTTTGTCGAGGCGCTTGTTGAGCGCGATCGAGCCGGGCGTGTTGAAGGAGTACTTCGAGATCACCGTCATCGCCGCTGCCTGGCCGCTGTTGAGATCGATCGTCCCGCCCACGGCTTCGCGAGCGGCGGGGTTTGCCCCGTCGAGCTCGGAGAGGACGAAGTAGCCGGAGTTGAAGATGCCGGGCGTGGCCCGCCTGACCCGGCGCACCTGGTGATTGATCTGGGCTTTGCCGCCGATTACGCGGACGCTGGCGCGCTCGAGCCCGCTCTGCAGCGGTGCGGAGCGGTCAGCCGCTTCGGCCAAGCCGGTTTCGAGCGCTTCGGCACCGCCGCCGAGCCGTTCGATGCCGGCAACCAGCGCAACCGCGCCGCCGCTCAGCTTCGAGAGCCCGGTGCCGACGTTCTGGGCAGCGTCGGCGAGCCGGTTCGCCCCTTCGGACAGTTTCCTGCCCCCGGCCTGGATCCGGTAGAGGCCTTTGGAGAGTTTTTCGGCGGCGTCGGCGAATTCTTCCAGGTGAATCAAGGTGGATTCGACGTTGTCGGTCACGTGCTTGGTGTTGTCGAGGTCTTCGAGCAGGCCCGCCTGCAGGGCTTCCAGTTCGACCGGCAGGCCGGCGTAATCGGGGGCGTAGGGGGTGCCGGTGGCTGGGTCGGTGCCGCCGACCGCGGCGGCGGCACGGCGGACCGCTTCCAGGGCCGGACCGTAGTTGGGGTCGGTTTTGCCGACGGTCATCCCCTGCAACTGGGCGTAGGCGGCTTTCAGCTGTTCGTCGGCGACTTTCGCCGCCCCCTGCAGCAGCGGCACGGTGGTGCCGGTCTCCTCTTCCAGCGACTTTTCGACTTTGAGCGAGCGATTCAAGACGTTGATCCGCAGATTGGGACCACCGATGTCGCGCGCTGCGAGCTTCAATTGCAAGCCTCCGACGGCGGCTTCTTTTTGCGCTTCGTAGAGCTTTTCGGCGCCTTCGGAGAACTTGTCCAGCGCCGTCGTTGCGCGGTCGATGCCGCTGGTGGCGCGGCCGAGGCCGTTGGCGATCATCTGCGCCCCCTCCCCCGCCCGGTCGGAGCCCTGGGCGAGCAGCCCGGCGCCGGCGCTGGCTTCGGCGATGCCGCCGCGCAGTTGCTGGACCCCGCCGGCGGCGACTTTGAGGTTGCGGCCGAGGCGGCCCAGCTGTTTGACCGGGCCGATGTTGCCGTCGGAGGCGAGCGCCGCGTTGCCCTGTTCCTGCAGCGGTTTGGTTCGTTTGCTGACCTGGGCCGGGCCGATAACCAACTGCACACCCGGAATCCGCGAGATCCGCCGCTGCCAGCGTTCGAGCGCGTCGAGGTTCTTGGCACCGGTGATCGGGCCTTCATCGCTCACGGCGACGATTTGGTACGGAGCTTCGAACCCGGGGCTGTAGGAGTTGGCGATCAGTTCGACGTCCTGGCGCGCAGGCGCGTCCCGCGGCAGCTGTTCGGTGCTGGGAGGCCCGGTCTTCAGCCCTATCGCCGGGGCCGAGAGCAGCAGCACCACGCCGCCGATCAGGATCGCCGCGATTGCCGGGCGCTTGAGGGCGGCGCCGACCAGGACCATCAGGCGCGAGTCCCCGTTCGCCGGTCGACCGATTCGCCAGCGATCGATGTTGGGCCCGACGAGCACCAGCAGGGCCGGGCCGACCAGGGTGGCGACGGCGACGCTGAGGACGACGACCATCGCCACCGTCCCCGCCAGCGAGGCCAGCAGCGGTCCGGGCACGACGAAGATCGAGATCAGCATCGAGACCAGCAGGGTGCTGCCGGCGAAGATCGTCGTGCGGCCGGCCGTGCGCCGAGTTATGAGGGCAGCGGTCTGTGGATCCTTGCCCGCCGCCAGCTCCTCGCGGAAGCGAGAGACCATCAACAGCGCGTAGTCCACCCCCAGCGCCAGGCCCATCATCGTGCAGACCGTCAGCGCGAAGGCGTCGATGCTGAACCAGCCGGCGAAGAAGTGGAGGACACCGCGTGAGGCGACGACCGTGATCGCGCCGAAGCCGAGCGGGATCGCCGCCGCGACCGGCGAGCGGAAGACCAGCAGCAGGACCAGCAGCAGGAACGGCAGTGCCAGCAGCTCGCCCTGCTCGGTGGAGGAGATCGATTCGTCCTGGATCGCCCGCGAGATCGTCGCGTAGCCGGTCTGGGTGGCGCGAACTGGGGGGTGGATCTCTTCCGCGATTGCGTCGTCGAGCTGCTCGACCGTGTCGTTGACGGCCGTCTTCACGTCGACGTGGAAGTCGGCCAGGATCAGCGCCCGCCGCGGATCGGGTCGCAGCTGCGAGACGTTGCCCCGGTCCCAGGGAGAGAGGGTGGTCACCTTCGGGTCGCGGCGGAGGGCGCGGATCAGTTCCGGGCCCTGTCGATCAACCGCGGCCGCCGGGCCGCGAAGCAGGATCACGAACGGGGCGCTGTCGCCGAAGTGTTCGGCGACGAGCTGGTTGGCGCGCGAGGAGTTGGTGCCGGGGATATCCAGGGTCGTCGGGTCGAGTCTGCCCTCGACGTTGGCGCCGATGATCCCGAGCGCGGCCAGGATCAGCGCAGCCACAACCAGCACCGCCTTTGGGTGGCGCAGCGTCAGTGGTGTTCGCCGACCCGAATCCGTTCCCCCGGATTCAGGCCGATCCCTGCTCATCCTCCTTTGCATCCATTACTAGTTTGACTGTCCGGGAAACGGGAGGGAGCGAACAGATGCGGAAGACTGTGTTAAGAACGTTTGCTTGACGCCATCTGATTCGACAAGCGCAGGCGGCTGAGCTACGCCAACGCCAGCTGCCCGGACGGACGGCTCCAAGCCAAAGTCCTGGCTGGAGCTGCGCTCCGGCGACGCCACCACGCGTGCTCGCCGAGCCGCGCCCTCTCGATACTTCATCGTTTATTCAAGAACTCTTGCGTTAACTGTCGGGGTCTGTCAGTCTGCACGCAGATGTTGGCCAAACATCGGCGAGGCGCGGGCGAGATACGGCGGCGCCAGCGGTGACAGCCGCAACCCAGGTGGCGCCATGCCACCGCCGTAGCGCCCAGCGCCTCAGCCAAGCTTCGCCCGCGGGCTCTAGCCCTCGCGGGCGACCTTGGCAGCTTCCTCGCTGCCAAGGTAGGGCGCCAGCGTGAACTCGACCAGGTCGGGCAGGAGGCTCTCCAGCTCGGCGGTCTTGCCGGCGATGATGCGGCGCGAGATCAGCGACATCATGCCGCCGACCAGGGCCTCCTCGGTGCTCGGCGAGAGCCGCGCCAGGACTTCGGGCGAGCGGCCCTCGCGGCCGCTCTGGAAGTAGGGGACGAAGCTCTGGATGGCGCTGTCGTAGCGCTCGGCCACAACCGGCCCGGCGACCAGCGCCTCGACCATGCAGAGGCGGGCCAGGTTGGGCTCGGCGGCGAGGAAGTGCAGCAACGCCCCGATCCCGGCCTTGACCGCGTGCGGCCAGTCGTCCTCCTGCTCGAAGGCCTGCCCGACGCGCTCGCACAACCGCGCCATCACCGTGTCGTAAGCGGCGACGAAGCACTCGTCCTTGCTGGCGAAGTGCTCGTAGAAGGTGCGTCGCGAGACCGCCGCGTGGCGGGTGATATGGGCGATGGTTGTGCCCGAGTAGCCGTTTTCGGCGATCGCCTCGGCGAGGCCGGCGATCAGGCGCTCGCGCTGGTTGTGGGCGACGAACTCGCGCGGCAGGCCGTGCCTTCCGGGCGGTAGGCGGGCGAGCTCGGGTGGGTACTCCTCGCCGTTCTCGACCGGCGTGTCGGCGGGAATTGCGGCCACAGGACGACGATACCGGTCGGGCGGATTTGAGCCGCAATCGAGCTCCTCGAGGGCTGCCTCGACGCCCAGGTACGGTGGCGGTGACCCACTCGCGGCTCGCCACCGGCAGTGCAGTCCGCAGGCTCCTAGAGCAGCTCCAGCTTCTCCGACTCGATGCCGCGGGTGACGCCACGGAAGTCGAGCGTGCGCGGGGCTGTGGCGACGACGTTCGCGTAATCGACTCCGGGGTGGGCGGTGACGATCGCGGCGAGGTCGGTGGCAGCGAGGGCGGCGTCGAGGGCGGTCGAGGCGAGGCCGAACTCGGGCAGCTCCGGGACGAAGGGGTCGTGGTAGGAGACGTCAGCCTCGAGCGCGGTCAGCAGGCGCAGGATGACCAGGGCCGGCGACTCGCGGGTGTCGCCGCTGCCGGCCTTGTAGCTGGCGCCGAGGATGAGGATCTTCGACCCCTTGACCGGCTTCGCCGCCTGGTTCAGGGTGCGCTCGATGCGCTCGACGCAGAAGGCCGGCTGGGCCTGGTTGACTTTGCCGGCGAGCTCGATGAACTCCGGGTAGAAGTTCTGTTCGCGGGCGCGGAAGGCGAGATAGAACGGGTCGACGGGCAGGCAGTGGCCGCCCATCCCCGGCCCCGGCTCGAAGCGCATGAAGCCGAAGGGCTTGGTCGAGGCGGCGTCGATCACCTCCCAGACGTCGATGCCGAGGCGGTCGCAGAGCTGGGCCAGCTCGTTGACGAAGGCGATGTTGACCGAGCGGAAGACGTTCTCGAGCAGCTTCGAGAGCTCCGCCGCCTCGGGGGTGGAGACGACCACGACTTCGTCGCAGACCAGGGCGTAGAGCTCGCGGGCGCGCTCGGTGCAGGCCGGAGTCAGGCCGCCGACCAGCTTCGGCGTGGTCCTGATCGTGTAGTCGGTGCGGCCAGGGTCGATCCGCTCGGGGGAGAAGGCGACGAAGACGTCGCTGCCAACCGCGAGGCCGGACTCTTCGAGGATCGGGGCGAGCCGCTCGCGGGTGGTGCCAGGGTAAGTGGTCGACTCCAGCACGACCAGCTGGCCCGGCTTGAGCACGGCGGCGATCGAGCCGGCTGCTGCGAGCAGGTAGGTGAGGTCGGGCTCGCGGGAGCTGGTCAGCGGCGTCGGCACGCAGACGACCACCGCCTCGCACGCGGCCATGTCGGCATAGTCGGCGCTCGCCCGCAGGCGCTCGCCGAGCGGCGCCAGGACGCTGTCGGGAACATCCTCGATGTAGCTGCGGCCGGCGTTCAGCGCCTCGACCTTGGCCGGGTCGAGGTCGAGGCCACGCACCTCGTGCCCAGCCTCGGCGAAGGCCACGGCAAGGGGCAGGCCGACGTATCCGAGTCCGACGATCCCGATCTTCATCGACGAAGCATAGGCACGGTTGGACAGGGTGACGCCGCTGCCCTACGCTGATTGGGATGGATTCATCGGCATCGAATCCACGGTCCGGAGCGGCTGGCAGTCAGGCGCTCCCCCGGGCCTACGCGGTCCGCTCCGAGCGCGAGCGGCTCCTGGAGGCGATGGTTCGGGTCGCCGCCGCCAAGGGCTACGAGGAGACCACCGTCGCCGACGTGATCGAGGCCGCAGCGGTCAGCCGCGAGACTTTCGACGAGATGTTCACCAGCCGCGAGGCCTGCTTCCTCGAGGCCTACGACGCGGTCATCGACGTCCTCGTCGCCCACGTCTCGACCGCCTTCGAGAGCACCGTCGGCCAGCCTTGGCCAGACCGCATCGCCGCCGCCCTGCGCGCCCTGGTCGACCTGCTGGCGACCGAGCACGACATCGCGCGGATGGCGATGGTCGAGGTCACCGCCGTCGGCGAGGACGCGCGGATCCGCTACCGGGCGGCGCTGGGCCGGTTCACCTACTTCCTCGAGGAAGGCCGCACCGTCTCCCCCCAGGGCGACGAGCTGCCGGCCGACACCGCCCGCTTCGCGATCGGCGGCGCCACCTCGATGATCTTCGACGAGGTCCGCGCCGGGCGCGGGCCCGAACTGCGCCGGCTCCTGCCCGACCTGCTGTTCGCGGTGCTGATGCCCTACATCGGCCCGGAAGCGGCCGAGGACGAGATGCGCCGGGTGGGCTAGACCCCAGCGCCGCCGCGGCCCTCGCCGGCGGCGAAGCGGGCGGCGCCTTCGGCGGCGACCGGGAGCGTCTCGCGGCCGAGGCGGTGCTCGAGCTCGAGGCCCTCGGCGAGCGGCATACCGGCACCCTCGATCGCGGCACGGCGGTCGGCCAGCATCGTCTCCTGCGGGAAGGAGGCAATTCGCTCGGCCAGCTCCAGGGCCCGCTCGACGTGGGCGCCGGGGGCGACGAGCTCGTTGACGAGGCCGATCCGCAGTGCCTCCTCGGCGGCGACCGGGCGGCCGGTGAGGATCAGCTCCAGGGCCCGGCCCATGCCGACGACGCGCGGCATCCGCTGGGTGCCGCCGTCGATCAGCGGCACTCCCCAGCGGCGCTCGAAGAAGCCGAAGGTGGAGGTCGGGGTGGCGACGCGCAGGTCGCACCAGAGGGCGAGCTCGAGGCCGCCGGCCAGGCACCAGCCGTCGACCGCGGCAATCGCCGGCTTCGACGGGGTGAGGCGGCTGAGGCCCATCGGACCCCCCGCGTCGTCGACGTCGAGGTCGAGTGCCTTGAGGTCGGCGCCGGCGCAGAAGGCCTCGCCGCCGGCGCCGGAGAGAACGAGGACGCGGGCGCCGCCGTCGGCCTCGAACTCGTCGTAGCCCTGGCGCAGCAGCCGCGCGGTGGCGCCGTCGACGGCGTTTCGGCGCTCGGGTCGGTCGATCGTCAACAGCGCCGCCGCGCCGACCCGCTCGTAGCGAACCTCCAGGCTCATCGCGCCCATCCTCGCACGGCAAAGGTGGGAGCGGGCGGGCTAGTCGCTGCGAACGGCGCTCACGGGGTTCGCCGGCGACGCCCAACTCCCGGAGGTGCGCCCCGGTCGCGGGCCGGGGAGGGCAGGTCCCCCGGGCCACGGGCAAAGCTAGGCATGGCCGCGGACGCCAGGGGAGAGATCGTGGAGGTTGAGGACTTGACCACACCATGGGTGGGTCAACTCCTCAACCTTGGGCCGGGGGCATTTGGCGGCTGGCGGATCGTCAGCACGGCGTAGTGACCCGAGCGCAGCTGCTGGCGCTTGGGATGGGAGCGAGGTCGATTGAACATCGGGTGGCGAGTGGCCGGTTCCATCCGCTGATGCGTGGGGTCTACGCAGTTGGACGGCCGGATGTCGGCGAACGCGGATGGTGGATGACTGCTGTGCTCGCCTGCGGGCCGGGAGCGCTGCTCAGCCACCACAGTGCGGCAGCTCTCTGGGGCATCCGGCGAGAGCGATCGGGGGACGTCCGGCGCGGGAATGTCCATGTGGTCGTGGCCCAGGCTCATTCCAAGCTGCGCCCCGGCATACGGGCACATCGCCGGCGCAATCACCAGGCACCGGGGCGACGGGAAGTCGACAACATCCCGGTTACCCACCCGGTCGCCACTCTGGTCGACCTCGCCGCGCCCGGCCGGTACTACGGACGAACTGCCGCCGCTGGCATTCCCGACGGCCAGTTGGAAGCCGCGGTGAACGAGGCGGACCACCTGAAGCTGGTCAATCCCGAACGACTGCGGAGCGCGCTCGACACTCTGCCCCTATGGCCCGGGGTGAAGCGGCTGGGCGAGCTGCTCGATGGGCCGACCATCACCCTCACCACCACGGAGCTGGAGCGACTCTTCCTGCCGCTTGCATTCGACGCCGGCCTGCCCGCTCCGCAGACGCAGACCCGGCTGGACGGGTACCGAGTCGACTTCTACTGGCCCGAACTGGGCCTCGTCGTCGAGGCCGACAGCCTGCGCTACCACCGCACGCCCTTCAAGCAGGCGAGCGACAAGCGGCGCGACAACGCCCATGCGGGCTCTGGTCTAACGACGCTTCGCTTTACCCATGGCCAGATCTGCCACGAACCCGCCTACGTGCGGTCGACCTTGGGGCGGGCGGCGCGGCTCCGTCGTGGTCGTTGATCCAGGGAACGAAAACGCGACCGGTAATGACGCTCGTCGCCTGCCTTGCGCGTAGCCTTCGCGCTTAGAAGCTCGGTTGCGCCACCTTCGAGGCCGTCCCCCACTTGGCTTCCGCGGGGACCGGTCTCTCCCGGTCGCAAGGCGAATCTAGCGCCGTCCTTCCCGTCCGTCCAGGGTTGCGCCGGAGCCGTTTCCGCAAAGTCCGCATAGAAGGCGCGGCCGGCCTGGGGTGGCGCACGTCCGTGTGGCGAGATACGGTCCTCGCCGGGATGAATGCGGGATCGGAGGCGTCCGCGCGGCGGGCGCGGCGCAATGTGGTCCTCACCGCTGCGATAGCGGGGCTCGGCGGGCTGCTCTTCGGCTACGACACCGGCATCATCGCCGGCGCCCTGCTCTTCATAAAGCAGGACTTCGATCTCGGCAGCTTCGCCCAGGGCGTGGTCGTCGCCGCGGTCCCGATCGGCGCCATCGTCGGCGCGGCGGTCGCCGGGCCGGCGGCCGACACCTACGGGCGGCGGCTGATGATCCTGCTCGCCGCCGGCGTCTTCATCGTCGGGGCGCTGGGGAGCGCGGCGGCGCCCAACGTCGACGTGCTGGTGATCTCGCGGGTCGTGATCGGCGTCGCGATCGGGCTCGCCTCCGCCGCCGCCCCCGTCTACATCTCCGAGGTGGCGCCGCCGGAGAGCCGCGGGCGCCTGGTCAGCTTCTTCCAGCTGGCGGTGACGATCGGCATCCTCGTCGCCTACCTGGTCGGGCTCGCCTTCGACCACAGCGAGGACTGGCGCTGGATGCTCGGCCTCGGCTGCGTGCCGGCGCTGGCGCTTGCCTTCGGGATGCTGCGGATGCCGCAGAGCCCGCGCTGGCTGGTGATGAGCGGTGACGACTTCGCGGCGCGGGCGGTGCTGGCGAAGATCCGCGTCGACGATCCCGACACGATCGACCTCGAGCTGGAGGAGATCAAGGAGGGCTTCGACGACAAGCCGGGAGCCTGGAGCGAGCTGCTGCAGCCGCTGGTCAAAGCGGCGCTGTTCGTCGGCATCGGCCTGGCGATCCTGCAGCAGGTGACCGGGATCAACACCGTCATCTACTACGCGCCGACGATCGTCGAATTCACCGGCGTCAACTCCTCCTCGGGGGCGATCCTGGCCGCGGTCGGGGTCGGGGTCATCAACGTCGGCTTCACCCTCCTGGCCCTGCGCCTGCTCGACCGCGCCGGTCGCCGCACGCTGCTGATGGTCGGCGTCTCCGGGATGACGGTCTCGCTGTTCGCACTCGGTGCGGCGTTCATCGGCGGCGGTGGCAGCACCCTGGCCTCGGTCGTCGCGATCGTCAGCCTGATGACCTACGTCGCCTCCTTCGCGATCAGCCTCGGGCCGATCTTCTGGCTGCTCAACGCCGAGATCTACCCGCTGGCGGTGCGCAGCAAGGCGGCTGGGCTGGGGACGATGGCGAACTGGACCTTCAACTTCATCGTCTCCCTCACCTTCCTGCTGCTGATCGAAGCCGCCGGCCGCTCCGGCGCCTTCTGGATCTATGGCGGCATCGGCATCCTCACCCTCTGGTTCTGCTGGAAGTTCGTGCCGGAGACGAAGGGCAAGCACCTCGAGGACATTCAGGCGTACTTCCAGGATCGGGTCGACCGCCGCAAGGCCTGAGCCGGCGGCGATCGCCTCGATGCCCGGCGGCGCTGTGCCTAAGTACCCTGCAGCGATGCGAATCGACGAGATCATCGCCGCGCAGCGACCGACCTTCTCGGTCGAGTTCTTCCCGCCGAAGACGGAGGAGACGACGGCACAGCTGTACGAGACTGCGCGCGAGCTGAGCCACCTCGAGCCCGATTTCGTCTCGGTCACCTATGGAGCTGGGGGCGGCACCCGCGACGGCACGGTCGAGATCACCACGGCGCTGAAGGACGACCTCGGCTTCGAGACGATGGCCCACCTCAGCTGTGTCGGCGAGACGACCGAGGGGCTGAGCGCGACGCTGGACCGGATCGCCGCGGCGGGGATCGAGAACGTCTTCGCGCTGCGGGGGGATCCGCCGCGGGGCGAGGGGGACTTCGTCCGCGCCGAGGGTGGGCTCGGCAGCGCCGCCGAGCTGGCCGCCTTCATCGCCGCCGGCTGGGACTTCGGGATCGGCGGTGCCTGCTTCCCCGAGGTCCACCCTGAGGCACCCGATCTCGAGACCGACCTCTCCTACCTGAAGACGAAGGTCGACTCCGGCGCCAGCTTCCTGATCACCCAGCTCTTCTTCGACAACCAGGTCTACTTCGACTTCGTGCGTGCGGCGCGGGCGCGGGGAATCGAGGTGCCGATCCTGGCCGGGGTGATCCCGGTCGCCAGCTTCGCCCAGACGAAGCGAATCTGCAGCCTCTGCGACGCCTCGATTCCGGCGCCGCTGGAAGCGGCCTTCGAGGCGGCCGGCGGCGACCCGGAGCGCGAGTTCGAGCTCGGCGTCGCCTTCGCCGCCCAGCAGTGCGCCGAGCTGCTGATCGCCGGCGCTCCCGGCATCCACTTCTACGCGCTCAACAAAGCGCCGGCGACGCGGGCGGTGCTCGGGGCGCTGAGGGCCTCGAAGCCGTGGGAGCGAGTGCGGGGCGACGCGGCGTCCCTGACCGGCAGCGCCGACTAGTCTGTCGCCGATGTCGGGAAAGAGCGATAGAGAGCAGCGGCGTCAGGAGCGGATCGAGGCCGAAGGCGCCGAGGCCGGCTCCAACCGCAACCGGCTGATCGTCGGCTACGCGATCGCTTCGACCGTGGTGCTGGCGATCGCGGTGGTGGTCTTCGTCCTCGCCAGCGGCGGCGACAGCGACAGCGCCCCCGAGGGCGACGCCCACATCAACCTCAACGCCTCGATCGGGTCGACCAACGGGGTCGAACCGGACAGCCGGGCCGGGACCGTGCCGGCGGCCGCGAAGATCACGAACCTGGCCGCCGCCGCCAAGGCCGCAGGCTGCGATCTGCGCCTGCACCTGAAGGACGAGGGGCACAACCACATCCCGGTCGGCTCGCCCGCCCCCGACTACAAGACCAACCCGCCGACCTCGGGCAACCATGTCGAACCGCCCTACCAGCAGGCCGACGGCGCCTATAAGGAAATGCCGGCGCCGATCGACTTCGTCCATTCGCTCGAGCACGGGCGGCTGGAGATCCAGTACGCGCCGGATCTGCCCGAAAAGGACCAGCTGGCGCTGAAGGGCCTCTACGACACGATGTACGGGGCGACGCTGCTCTTCCCCAACGAAGACATGCCTTATGAGGTCGCCGCGACCACCTGGACCAACCTGCTCGGCTGCCCCGCCTACAAGGGGGCGGCGACGCTGGATGCGATCCGCGCCTTCGGCAAGGCGACCTGGGGCAAGTACGGCGGCGAGCCGGCGCAGGCCTTCACCTTCACCGGGCCGACCCCGGCCGAACCGGCTGGCTGAGCCTCGCCGAACGCCGCTAGGGCGCTCGGTAGGCCGGGAAGAAGCCGGCGTCGTCGCGGCCGGCGGTGAGGCGTTCGTAGGCGGCCCGATCGCAGACGATCTCCGACGTGTGCCAGGTCTCCTGGCGGTTGGCGAAGCCGCGCTTGAACTCCTCCAGCGCGTCGCTGGGGGCGAGGCCGCCCCCGAGGTTGAGCGGGAGAGCGAGCTCGGCGGAGTGCTCCGCGAGGCACGCGACGATGTTCTTCATCGGCGAGTCGCGCAGGTGGGCATCAGCGCTGCCGGAGAGGTAGTAGTGGAGGAAGCCGTCGCTGACCGCGGCCAGCGAGGACGCGGCGAGCTCGCCTCCTGGGGCGGTCGCGAGGACGAGCCAGGTGCGGTCGGCGGCGAGCACGCGGTCGAAGTAGGCGGGGCCGAAGAAGTAGTGGTCGGCGGCCGCGGCCCGGCGCATCGTCTGCTCGTAGACGTCGAGGAAGCCGGCGCGCTGGACTGGCGTCGTCTCCGGGCCGGGGACCAACGTCAGCTCGTAGCCGGCCTCGACGTTCTTGCGGACCTGGCGCCGGTCGCTGGGCCGGCTCTTCGGCGGCAGGGCCGGGTCGGCGATCTGGACCACGTTGCGCTCGGTCGTGCCGGTGAGCGGCGGCGGGCTCAGCGTGTGGCGCAGGAAGACGCTGACGATGCCGATCGTGGAGAAGTCGATCTTCGAGGGATCGAAAGCGGGGGGAGTCGGGGGGCTCCCGTCACTCTCAACCAGCCCCGGGTATCCGTAGGGGGAGATTGCGTCTCGCTCGCCGGTGCCCCCGATCTCGCGTACTCGCAGCGGGGCGACGAGCTCGGCGTCGGCGGCGTCGATCCGGAGCGTGTGGGTGACCGACTCGGCCTCGAGGAAGGGGCGGGAGCGGAAGAACTCGGTTCCCGCCGCGGCCTCGCCGCGGTCCTCGATCAGCTCGGCCCTGGCGGCCGGGGCGCTCACTCGAAGAGGTCCGCGGCGGCGGCCCGGAACTCGTCGGGAAGCACGCCCCAGACCTCGCAGTCGTCAGGCGGCGCGTCCTCGCGGGCGAGGTGGGCACGCATCGTCCCCTCGTGCTTCCAGCCCAGGCTGGTCACGGTCTTCTTCGCAATCTCGTTGCGGGCGGGGATGCGACCGTAGACGCGGTGGGCGCCGTACTCGTCGAAGGCCCTGGCGATCGTCAGCGCCTCGGCGCGGCGGCCGACTCCCTTGCCGCGGACGTCGTCGCCGATCAGCGCCCCCAGCTCCGGCGCGGTCTGGCGGAAGAGCCCGTAGAGGGCGGTGAAGCCGACCGGCTCCTCATAGCCCTCGACGATGATCGCGAACTTGCGGTCCTCGCCCGAGTCGTCCATCGCCCGCTGCGCCCACCCTTCGGCCTGCTCGAGCGAGAAGCTGTCGCGCTGCTCCATCAGCGACGCGGTCGCCGCCGGGTTGTTGAACCAGCGGTGGACGGCCGGCGCGTCCCCGGGTGCGAACGGGCGCAGCGTCACCTCAGGTCGATCGCTCACGCCGCAAACCCTAACTGCCTGGGCGATGGGCCGAAATCGGGACCATGCGTCCCGAAATCGGCCCGTCGGCCGGCTGTTCAGTCGGGGGCGAGGCCCTTGCCGGTGACGACCAGCCAGAGGGTCTTGACGAGGATGCGGGCGTCGAGGGCGAATGAGCGGCGGTCGACGTACTCGACGTCGAGCTCGATCCGCTCCTCCCAGGGGATGCCGGCGCGGCCCTGGACCTGAGCCCAGCCGGTGATGCCGGGCAGGACCTCGTGGCGGCGGTTCTGAAACGGGGTGTAGTCGTCGACCTGGGCGGGGATGGTCGGGCGCGGGCCGACGATCGCCATCTCGCCGCGGAGGACGTTGACCAGGTTGGGGACCTCGTCGAGCGAGGTGCGGCGGAGGAAGCGACCGGCGCCGGTGACGCGGGGGTCCTCGCGGGTGACGACGGTGCCGACGCCGACCGGGTCGGAGCCCAGCACCATCGTCCGCAGCTTCCACATCTCGAACGGGGCGCCGTCGCGGCCGACCCGGCGCTGGCGGTAGACGACTGGGCCGCGGCTTCCGAGCCTGATCGCGATCGCCGCGGCGATCAGGAAGGGGGAGAGCACGACGAGGGCGACGGTCGCGATCAGGAGGTCGAGGGCGCGGGGCATCAGCGGGTGCCCTCCGCCTTCTCCCAGCGCCCGCTCGCTCCGTGGCGCCAGCGGTCCCAGAGGCCGGCGGCGATCGAGGCGGTCGTCATCACGTAGTAGCGGGCGACCCGCAGCGGGGCCAGCGGGTAGCGGCGGGCCAGCAGCGCGGCGGCGATCAGCGCCAGCTGGGCGGCGAGGGTGACGACGTAGATCGTGCCCTGGCCGATCAGGGCGACGTTGGCGGCGAGGACGACGAGGTGGAGGGCTGGACTGAGGTAGCGCAGCAGCCGGTGCGAGGCGAGCTCGAAGGCGAAGAGCGGCGGGTAGCCGCGGGGGCGGACCATGCCTTCGCCGACGACGATGTCCCAGAGCCCGACCATCATCCGCCGTTTGCGGGCGAACTCGCCCTCCATGGTCGGGACCATCTTCTCCTCCGCCCGCGCCGCCGGCGCGTAGAGCGAGCGCAGGCCGCGCTTGGCCAGCTCGAAGGGGAAGGAGAGGTCGTGGCTGCCCGACGGCGCCAGCGGCAGGTAGGCGTCGCGGCGGACCGCGTAGATGGCGCCGTTGCCGGCGGTGATCCCACCCAGAGAGGACTCCATCTGCCGCACCGCCATCTCGTAGCGCCAGTAGGCGCCCTCGAGGTTGTCGCCGCCGGCGTCGACGAAGCGGACCTGGCCGCAGACGTAGCCGACCGCCGGATCGGCGAAGGGCTCGACCAGGCGACGCAGGGCGTCGGGCGCCCAGGCGCTGTTGGCGTCGGAGAAGGCGAGCAGGTCGCCGGTGGCGATCTCAGCGGCGGCGTTGAGGGCGGCGACCTTGCCGCCGGGGGGAGCTCGAGGACGAGGTCGGCGCCGGCAGCGCGGGCGCGCTCAGCGGTCGCGTCGGCAGAGCCGTCGGAGGCGACGACGACCTGGAGCAGCTCGCGCGGGTAGTCGAGGGCAAGCGCGTTGGCGACCTTGGCGGCGATCACCCGCTCCTCGTCGTAGGCGGGGACGATCAGGGTCACGGAGGGCGGGGGGGCAGCGCTGGGCTGGCTCGCCGCCGGGCGCGGGCGCGGTTCGTCTTCGGCCAGGCCGGGCCAGGTCTCGACCGGGTGGCGCCGCAGGGCGATCAGCAACCGCAGCGCCAGCGGGTAGCCGACGTGGGTGTAGACGATCAGGCCCGCGCAGAGCCAGAAGAGGACGGCGACCGCGGTCACGAGCGCGCCTCGCTCAGCTCGCGGTAGAGGTCGAGGGTGAGGCGGGCGGCCTCGTCCCAGGAGAAGGGTCCGGCGGCGGTGCGGGTGGCGGCGGCGGCGAGCTCGGCGCGAGCTCCATCGTCACCCACCAGCTCCGAGAGCGCGGCGGCCAGGGCGACGGTGTCGCCGGGCGGAACCAGGCGACCAGCGCCCGTCGCGGCAACCTCGGGGAAACCGCCGACGGCGCTCAGCACCATCGGCTTGCCGAAGGCGAGGCCGGTGTAGAGGACGCCGGAGTGCTCGGCGTCGAGGTAAGGGAGGGCGACGAGGTCGGCGCGGCGGAAGATCGCCGGGATCTCGGCGTCGGTGACGAAGCGGGTGACGAAGCGGACGCGCCCAGGGGCTTCGGTGGCAAGCGCCCGCAGCGGCGCCACGTCCATGCGCGGGTTGCCGACGATCCAGAGCTCGGCGTCCTGCACCCGGCGGAAGGCCTGGAGCAGGTTCTCGATCCCCTTGTAGGGACGCAGCAGGCCGAAGAAGAGGATCACCGGCCCCTCGGCTCCCTCGAGCTCGGCCGGCAGCGGCTTCTCCTCCGGCAGCCGGGTGAGGTAGTCGAAAGCGCCGTGGGGGATGACGCGGACCTTGGCGGGGTCGAGGCCGACCTCGTCGCGGAGGCGGGTGGCGCCATGCTCGGAGTGGGCGACGACGGCGTCCATCCGGTCGAAGACGCGGCGGGCGCTGGAGACCTGGCGGCGAGTTGGGCTCGGCGGCAGGATGTAGTGAGCGGTCATCACCCGTGGGCGCCGGCGCGGGAGCAGATGGACGTCAAGGGCCGGCATCGTCAGCCACTGGTAGTGGACGACGTCGGCGGGAGTGCTTCCGCCGGACCCGGCCGGCCGGCGCAGGTCGCGGCGCAAGCGCAGCATGTCGGGAACGTGCTCGACGGCCTTGAAGGGGAGGCGGGCGGGCGCGTCGAGGCCGCGGGCGGCGCTGCGGCGGTAGAAGCGCTCGTCGACCCGGTAACCCTCGGCGGGTGGCACGTCGCCGTGGAGGAAACGGGAGGTCAGCAGCTCGACTGTTACCCCGGCACGCGACAAAGCAGCCGCCAAGGCGCGGTCGTAGGGCGGCGTAAACGCCGATGGGTCGACGATCTGGACCTTCAAATGTGTTTCATGCTGCGTAATCACGTAACGGGCGATTATCGTGGCCGCTTGGCGCCCACGCTCTCCTACTGCGTCGTGAACACGAACGGCCGCGATTACCTGCTCGCCTGCCTGGCCGCGATCGAGCGCACCCACCCGGCCGGAGTCGAGTGCGAGATCCTCGTTCTCGACAACGCGTCCGGCGACGGCTCGGCCGAGGCGGTGCGGGCGCTCGGCGGCGAGATCCGCCTGATCGCGCTGGAACGGCGAGCCGGCAAGGCGGAGAACGACTCGACCCTGATGCGCGAGGCGCGAGGCCGCTACTGCCTGCTGCTGAACGAGGATTCGGAGCTGCGGCCGGGCGCGAGCGAGGCGTTGATCGCGGCGCTCGACGCCGACCCGAAAGCGGCAGCCGCGACTCCACGGCTGCTCGACTCCGCCGGCCAGGCGGTGCCCTGCGCCTGGCGCTTCCCGGGAGTGGGGACGGCACTGGCGGGGGCTCTCTTCCTGCACCGCTGGCTCACGGTCCAGAGCAAGGGCACCGCGATCCGCAGCGTCGACTGGGCGCAGTCGAGCGCGCTGCTGGTCCGTCGCGAGGCGGCGGCGGCGGTCGACTTCATGGACCCCGCCTTCTTCGTCTACTACGACGAGTGCGACTTCGCCAGGCGCCTCGCCAACGCCGGCTGGCACTCGCTCTTCGTCCCCGCGGCCGCGGCCGTCCACCACGACCAGCTCTCCACCGACCTCGCCAGGGGTCTGCCGCGGATCGTCGAATTCCACCGCAACCGGGATCTCTACATGCGCAAGCACCACGGCGCTCCAGCGGCGCTCGCCGTTCGTCTGCTCACCGCCTGGTCCTATGCCGTGCGCGCCGCCGTGGCGACCGTCCTCCCCAACCAGCCCGCGGCCATCTACCGGGCCCACGCCCGCCAAGCGCTCCGGCCCGCCAGCGGCGAATCGATTCGCGACCGCGCCTGATCCCGCTCTCCGTTCCGTGGTTCCTTATCCACGCATTTAGTGGGAAACGAACCGCGGAACGGGAGAGGTTGCTCAGCGCAGCGTGTCCTCATCCATCTGCTCGGCCTCGTAGGTCTCGGGCAGGCGGCCGTCGACGGCGCTGGGCTCGCTGCGCAGGCGCTGGAAGGAGGCCACCAGGTCGCCGGGGTGGCGCAGGCGGGTCAACCAGACACGCTCGCCGGGGGTGAAGAAGCCGCTGACGAAGAGCAGCAGCGGATAGGCGGCGAAGAGAACGATGCGGCCGAGTAGGCCGGGGGCGCCCGAGGTCGGCATCAGCAGCTCGCCGGCGCCGACCAGGACTGCTGCGGTCAGGACCACCCGGGTCAGGCGGCCCCACTGGTAGGGGACCGGGAAGAGGCGCTGGGTGAAGACGTACATCAGCGCCAGCACGACTACGTAGGAGGCGACCAGGGCGAGGCCGGCACCGACGATCCCCAGCGGCGGCACCAGCAGCAGGTTGAGGACGACGTTGGCGGCGAGGGCGGCGAGGGCGGCGGGCAGGTTGAACTCGGTGCGACCGGTGCGGCCGAGGATGACGACGAGGACCATGTAGACGGCGTAGAGGGTGACCGCGGTGGAGATCAGGCCGACGGCTTCATAGGAGTCGAAGAACTGCGGCGCGGCGAGCGCCCGCACGATCCAGCGCGAGAACAGCCACATGCCGGTGACGACGAAGGCGCAGCCGGCGACGAAGAGGGTGACGACGGTGGCGTAGGCGCGGCGGGCCTCGCCGTCATCGCGGATCGAGTAGGCCAGCGGCGGCCAGGCGAGCTGGAAGCCGCGGACGAGGACGTTGACGCCCTGGGCGAACTTGACCGCCAGCGAGTAGAGCCCGGCCGCGGCGAGACCGGCGCTGCGGACGATGATGATCCGGTCGACGAAGTTGAGCAGGTAGAGCGAGGCCTCGGCCGGCATCGTCGGCAGCCCGAAGCGGAAGAGGCGGCGCAGGAGGGCACGGTCGAAGAAGAGCGAGAGGCGGTGGCGCTGGAGAACGCCCAGTACGAGCACGGTGACAGCGCCGCTGGCGTAACTGCCGACCAGCAGCCCGCGGGCGCCCTCGCCGGCGCCGACGACGAGGGCCACGGTGAGGCCAATCGTGACCAGGACGTTGACGATCGTCGTCGTGAAGAAGGCCCGCGCTCGCTCTTCGAGCCGGAACAGGGTGAGCATGAACTCGAACATCGTCAGCACCCAGAGGCCGCCGATCGCGACCCGGGCCAGGTCCGGCGCCGGGCGGTCGAGCAGCGCTTCGGAGATCGGCGTCGCGAACGGGAGTGCGATCAGGGCGCCGACCGTGGCCAGCCAGAAGAGGCCGGCGAAGCTGCTGGAAACAACCCGGGCGGGATCCTCGTCGTCCTTGTAGTAGAAGCGCAGCAGCGCCTCGATCAGGCCGAAGCGGACGATGATGCTGGCGGAGACGATTGCCGCGAACATCACCTCGGCGGCGCCGTAGTCGGCGGGGCTCAGGTAGCGCGTATAGAGCGGCAGCAGCGCGACCGCGATCAGCTTCGAGAGGATGCTCGCCGCCGTGTAGGCGGCCCCGGTCGTCGCCAGTCGGCGCAGGTATCCCGACACGCGCGGAGCCTACGCCGGGTCGCGGATCGTGGGTGCGTGCGCCAGCGAGGCGCCGATCGCCAGCAGGACCCAGGTGATCGGGTCCTCGAAGAAGCCGGCGTAGGCCATCGTGTGCACCAAGAGGGCTACAAAAGCGGCTAACACAGCCGCGCGGGCCGTCGGGGAGCCTCTGATTCCCGAGGTCATCGTCCACAAGGCCACCACGATGAGAGCGGCGTAGAGGATGAGACCCAAGAGGCCTTGCTCCGCCGCGATGGTGACGGGCTCCGTGTGGGAGACGGAGACCGGGACGTCCTTGTTCTCGCGGTGGTCACGGTAGGCGGCCTGGAAGGAGCCGGAGCCGTAGCCCTGGAGCGGGCGTTCGGAGAAGAGCTCGAGGCCGCCGGAGACGAGGTTGCCGCGGCCGCTGAGATCGACGTTGAGACGGTCGGTGGTGAGCTTGCCGGAGCCGCCGACGAGGACGATCGCCAGCGCCGCGGCGACGATGCCGACAGCCACCGCCGCCAGCGTCCACCTCCAGCTCCATCTGATCGCGGCGAGGACGGCCAGGCCCGCCAGCAGGGCGATGAAGCTCGACTGCGAGAAGGTCTGGGCCAGGCCGAGCCAGAGCACGCCGACCAGCACCGTCAGCAGCGCGAACGCGCGCCGTTCCCTCACCCACAGCAGCGCCGCCATCGCGACCACGATCACCAGCGCCAGGTAGCGACCGTAGACATTGGGGTCCCAGAAGATCGAGTTGACCCGGAAGTAGGTGTGGAATTCGTTCGAGCGGATCACCTGGTCGTTCCAGAACAGGCTCCGGGTCAGGTACTCGACCGAGCCGACGAGGACGAATGCCGTCGCCTCGACTCCGACCACGATCAGCACCAGGGTCAGCAGCCGTCGGTCCCACTCGACCTCGCGCAGGAGGCGGTAGGCGACGGTGAAGGGAACGAGGAAGAAGCAGACGTTCTGCAGCCCCTTCGAGAAATCCCCCGAGTAGAGCGTCTGCACCGCGTAGAGGACGACGAAGGCCGCCAGCAGCCAGGCCAGTGCGCGCGGCGCCCAGGTGCTCGGGGGAGAGCGCCAGTCGCGCAGCAGGGTGAAGACGACGCCGGCCGCGATCACCAGGTAGAGCGGGACCAGGAGGTTGGCGGTGTCGCCACCGGCGTGGAGAGGCACCCGGAAGGGCAGCGCCGCGACGATCGCCAGTGGCAGCAGGACCGGCCAGCGCCGGAACGCGTAGGCCAGCGCGCCCACCGCGGCGGCCCCGCCGACCAGCAGCAGCGCGATCCGCGTGTCGTCGTGACGCAGGTCGACGATCTGGGTCGTGTGCCACTGGTCGCCGAGAATCAGCAGCGGGAAGAGCCCGATCGCCAGCAGCATCGCCAGCGAGCGCGGGCGGCCCGGCGGCAGCAGGATCGAGGCGGCGCAGGCGGCGGCCGCGGCGAGGACACCGGCCGCGGCGAGGAAATCGCTCAAGGCGAACGCTCCCCGATCGGCAGGCAGGTCCGCACCGGCGGCAGTCGCGGGGCACGGTGCAGCTTGATCACGCCGGACGGGACCAGGGTGCGTTCCTGATCGAGCAGCTTCACCCGCAGCTTGTAGCGGCCGGACGGGGCGATGCCGCCGCCGTGCTGGTGACCGCGCCAAAGGAAAGTAAAGAAGTGGTAGCGCCTGAGCACGCGGTCACGGGAGAGGGTGGTCACGACCCCGCCTCCCGGTTTGACGATCTGAACCGTTGCCCGATCGGTCTGGGTGACGCGGAAACGGATCCGCACGGTGTCGTAGTGGCAGTCGCCGTTGGGGGTAATGCTGTGGACCGGGTGCTTTGGGTGCAGCACCGGCGCCGCGACGAAGGTGACCCGGTCGAGGACCAGCGGATCGCGCTTGAGGCGCTGCGCCCAGCCGAAGGCGGCAACCGTGGCGAGGACGAGAAGCGCGAAGACCAGTGCTGCGGCGTTAACCCGCCGCCGCGGCATTGTCCTCGCCGACCACGACCGCGACGTCCGCCCCCGCCGCGGCGGACTTGACTTCGGAGCTCATCAGTTCGACCTTGGAGATCCCCAGCTGCTTGGCGACCTTGCGCGCTTCCGGAGCATGGCCGCGTTCGAACATGACGACGCTGGTGGCGAAGCTCTGGGCGGTGTTGGAGACGGCGGCGAGGTTGAAGCCCTTGCCGTCGACTTTGTCGCCGTAGGTGGCGGCGAGGCCGGCGGTGGCGGTGCCGTTGAGGACGGTGACGTCGATTTCGCTCGGCTGCACCTTGGCGGCGGCCTGCTTGCCACCCTTCTTGCCGCTGGCGTTGTCGTCGGAGCCGCTGACCACGAAGTAAGCGACACCCCCGACGACGACCAGGAGGACGATGAAGATCGCGATCAGGGAGCGGGGCTCAGCGAGGCGGGCACCGAGGTTCGAGGTGCCCTCGCTGAAACGCTCGCGACGGCTCTGCGCCGGCAGGCCGGCCTCGCGCCGGCGGCGCCGTTCCTCGCGCTTGCTGACCGCCTCGTGCTCGGCGGTGCGGGACTCCTCGAGCTGGCGCAGCTCCTCCGCCCGCTGGGCGGCGATCGTCGAGGTCGTCTCCTTGCGCTCAGCGTCGCGCTCCGGAGCCGAGCCGGCCCACTCGCGCAGACGGCGGATGTCGCGGCCGTGGGTGAACGAGAGCAGCGCAAGTACGCCCAGGCCGAGGAAAGCGGCGAGGCCGGCGAACGCGCCTATTTGTTCGATAACCCGGACCAAAGTGGCTGCGAGAGGTTATTCGGCGGCGGGGACTGCCGCCGCGTCGCCCCCCGGGGAGGCGATCAACTCGACCACCCGCTCGGCCAGATTGGCCTCGTCACCGGCCATCACCAGGTGTTCCAGCGAGGTCAGCGTCGCCTCCACCCAGGACGAGTCGATCGCCACCGCGCGGACCGCGCGGTTGATCCGCCGCGCCGCCGTCGGCTGCAGCTCCTCGGCCGCGCCGAAGAGCTCCTCGTGCAGCTTCTCGCCGGGGCGGGGCTGGGTGAACTCGACCGCGATCTCCTCTTCCGGCTCGTAGCCCGCGAGCCGGATCATGTTGTGGGCGAGGTCGACGATCTTCACCGGCTCGCCCATGTCGAGGACGAAGACCTCGCCCTTGCCGGCGCCGATGTCACCGGCCCGGATCACCATCTGCACCGCCTCCGGAATCGTCATGAAGTAGCGCGTCATCTCCGGGTGGGTGACGGTGACCGGGCCGCCGCGCTCGATCTGGTTGCGGAAGATCGGCACCACGCTGCCGGAGGAGGCGAGGACGTTGCCGAAGCGGACGGAGGCGAAGCGGGTGCCAGGGTGCTTGTTGCCGGCCTCCTCGACGATGAACTCGGCCATCGCCTTCGAGGCGCCCATCACCGTCTTCGGGTTGACCGCCTTGTCGGTCGAGATCAGGACGAAGCGCTCGACCTTGGAGGCGGCCGCGGTCTCGGCCGTGATCCGGGTCGCGATCGCGTTGTTGCGGACCGCCTCCAGCGGATTCGCCTCCATCAGCGGCACGTGCTTGTAGGCGGCGGCGTGGAAGACGACGTCGGGCTTGAAGCGCTGCATCACCTCCAGCATCCGGTGCGGCTCCTTGCAGTCGGCCAGCACCGACTCGACGTTGGTGAAGTGGCGCAGCTCGACCATCTCGCGGTCGATCTCGAAGAGGTTGTCCTCGGCGTGGTCGAGCATCACCAGCAGCCGCGGTTTCACCTGGGCGATCTGGCGGCAGAGCTCGGAGCCGATCGAGCCGCCGGCGCCGGTGACGAGGACGATGCGGTCGCGCAGGTAGGCGCCGACACGGTCGAGCTCGCGCACGATCGGGTCGCGGCCGAGCACGTCCTCGACCCGCACCTCGCGCAGCTGTTTGTTGAGCTGGACGCCGCCCCGCAGGAGCTCGAACACGGTCGGCAGGGTGCGGACGCGGATCTCGCGCTCGCGGCAGGCGGAGACGACCTGGCCGCGCAGCTGCCCCGGGGCCGAGGGGATCGCGATCACGACCTCGTCGGGCTCGGTCTCGTCGAGGATCTTGACGATCTCCTTGGTCGAGCCCAGCACCTTCAGGCCCAGCATCCGCATCCCCCGCTTGCGCGGGTCGTCGTCGAGGAAGCCGATCGCGGTGGCGCCGAGGTTGGGGTTGAGCTGCAGCTCGCGCACGACCATCTGGCCGCCGGAGCCGGCGCCGACGACCAGCACCTCGTGCTTGGGCAGGCGCGATCCGCGCGAGGGCCGCTCGACGATCAGCCGCACCGCCAGGCGGGCGCCGGCGATCAGCATCATCGTCAGCACGAAGTCGGTCACCTCGACCGCCCGCGGCAGGGTGTGCGCGAAGGGCTTGGCGACGGCGAAGAAGACGACCAGGATCGCGCTGGCGATGGCGACGGCGCGGAAGATCAGGAGGAAGTCGCGGCCGCTCACGTAGCGCCACCACTTCTGGTAGAGCCCACAGGCGTAGAAGACGACGAGCTTGCCGACGACGACGAACCCGACCGACTGCAGGAAGAGGGTCTGGTAGCGCTCGGGCCAGCCGTGCGGTTCGTCGAGGAAGCGCAGCTGGAAGGCGAGGAAGTACGCCAGGGCGACGAGGACCGCGTCGGCCGCCAGCTGCAGCATCCGGTTGCGGTAGACGGGGTGGTTCAACCGGCTCATCAGAGGGAGCCAGTTTAGGGCCAGATGCGGGGTTCAGGGGGTAGAGCGCCCCTTCTGGCCCGCATCGTCCCTACGATGTGCCGCTGATGCACACCCTCCTCACGCTCGCGAGCCTGACCGACAAGGTCGTGGAACCGATCGTCGACGTCGCCACCGAATTCATCGGCTCGGCCGGTGTCGTCGCCGTCTTCCTGCTGATGACCCTGGAGTCGGCCTGCATCCCGATTCCGAGCGAGGCGATCATGCTCTTCGCCGGCTTCGCCGTCTCCAAAGGCGAACTGACCCTGTTCGGGATCGTTGCCGCCGGGGTGCTCGGGAACCTGGCCGGCTCCTGGATCGCCTACGCGGTCGGCTATTACGGGCGGCTCGACCTGCTGGAAAAGAACAAGCTGATCCACATCAGCCCCAAGCACCTCAAGTGGGCCGATGACTGGTTCGAGCGCTACGGCTCCTGGACGGTCTTCTTCTCGCGGATGCTGCCGATCATCCGCACCTTCATCTCGCTCCCGGCCGGGGTGGCAAAGATGCCGTTCTGGCGTTTCTCCGCCTTCACCCTGCTGGGCTCGATCCCCTGGGTGCTGGCGCTGGCGATCGTCGGCGAAAAGGTCGGCGACAACTGGGAGGACTGGCGCCACAAACTCGGCTACCTCGACTATCTGGTGCTGGCGGCGATCGTCGGCGGCGTCGTCTACTGGGTGGTCAAGCGCCGCCGTGGGGGCGGCTCGGGCGAGGACGGCGACGCGCCCGTCGCGACCCCCGAGCCGGCCGGAACCAGCGGCGCTTGAGCGAGGCGGGCGGAGGCCGGCTGCCGACTCCGCGCGCGGTCGCGCTGGGCATCGTCCAGGGACCGGCGGAGCTGCTGCCGGTCTCGAGCTCGGCCCACATCGTCCTCGTTCCCTGGCTGGCCGGCTGGGATTGGGAGACGATCGACCCGGAGCTGCGCAAGAGCTTCGAGGTGGCGCTGCACACCGGCGCGGCGCTGGCGCTGCTGCTCGGCCAGCGGCGCCTGATCGGCGAAGAGCTGCGTGGCTTCAACGGTCGGCGGGCGCTGCTGCTCGGCCTCTCCTTCCTGCCGGCGGCGATCGTCGGCTACACGCTCGAGCGGCCGATCGAGCAGCGGCTCGGGGGTCCGCGCGCGACCGCCTACGGCCTGCTCGCCGGAGCTGCGGCGATGCTCATCGCCGACACCCGGCCGCAGCGGCGCGGGCGCGGCGACGCAACGGCGGCCGACGGCCTCGCGCTCGGTGTCGCCCAGGCAGCGGCGCTGGCGCCGGGCGTCTCCCGCAACGGCGTCACCCTCGCGGCGGCCCGCTGGCGCCACTTCTCCCGCGACCAGGCGAACCTGCTCTCGCGCACGATCGCGCTGCCGATCATCGTCGGCGCCACCGCGCTCAAGGGCACCCGCCTCGCCCGCCGCGGCACCACCCCGGAGCTGCGCCGCACGCTCGGCGTCGGCATCGCCGCCTCCTTCGCCTCGACCCTCGCCTCCCAGCGCCTGATCGGCCTGGTCGAGCGCGACCGGGCGCTGTGGCCGTACGCCGCTTACCGAGCCGGTTTAGCCGCCATCGTGCTTCGCAAGCTGCGCGACTAGAACAATCCAAATACCAGATGTATTTGGATACACTTCCAAATCCTTGGATAGATTTGGATAGATTTGGATAGCCCATGCACGTCGCGACTCCTCCCACCACCAATGGTCTTTTCGGTCTTGCCGACGGCGAGCGGCTGACCAGAGCGCTGGTCTCTCCGGCCGATCCGAGGACCGGCGAGCGCTACCTCCACTGGGACAAGCTGCGGCATCTGCAGCCTCCCGACGGACTCGACCTCGAAGAGTGGTGGTGGAGAATCAAGTTGCTGGAGCGAGCACCCGGAATGCGACAGCTGGAGATGGCCTCCTCGGATGGCACTCCGTTCACATACGCCCTTCCCGACTCGCTGCTGAGGAGCCTCCATCACATCGATCAGCGCTGCGGTGGAGAGGTCGCGATGGACGAGGTGGTTACGTCAGACCGGCAGGCCGGGCAACGGTATCTCGTCAACTCGCTGATGGAGGAGGCGATCAGGTCGAGTCAGCTCGAGGGGGCGACCACCACTCGGCGAGTGGCCAAAGAACTGCTCAGAAGCGGCCGCGAGCCAAAGGACCGCGGTGAGCGGATGATCCTCAACAACTATCGGGCGCTGCAGTTCATGCGGAATGACATGGGCGATGTCCTGACCCCGGAGGTCGTCCTGGAGCTGCACCGGATCGTCACCGACGGCACCCTCGACAACCCGAGCGGCGCCGGACGTCTCCAGAGCCCCGACGAAGAGCGTGTCGCCGTCTACGACCGCGATGACGGACGGCGAATCCACACGCCACCTCCTGCGGAGGAGCTTCCTGCCCGCCTTCGTCAGCTCTGCGACTTCGCCAATGAAGACGAGACCAGCGAGCGGTTCGTGCATCCGGTGATCCGGGCCATCCTGCTCCACTTCTGCCTCGCCTACGACCATCCATTCGAGGACGGCAATGGCCGGACGGCGAGGATCCTGTTCTTCTGGTCGATGCGCGAGCAGGGCTACTGGCTGGTCGAGTATCTGCCGATCTCCAAGATCCTCAGAGAGGCGCCCGCCAAATACGAACGCGCCTTTCTGGAGACGGAGACTGACGAAGGCGACACGACCTACTTCCTCATCCACCAGCTCCAGGTCGTCGAGCGGGCGATTGAAGATCTGCACAATTACCTGAGCCGAAAGATCGGCGAGGTCCGGGAAGTAGAGGAACTGATCGAAGGCGGCGACGGATTCAACCACCGGCAGCTGGCACTGCTTTCCGATGCACTCCGCCACCCCGATCGCAGCTACTCGTTTGGCGGCCACGCCGAAACTCACCGAGTTACCCATGAGACCGCGCGGTCAGATCTATCCGGGCTGGCGGGGCGCGGCCTGCTGTGCAGCCGCCGCATCGGCCGCGAGTACGTCTTCGAGGCGCCGCCCAACCTCGCCGAGCGCCTGAAAGAATCGGGCGCGTGAGCGAGGACGCCTACGCCAAAGCCGGGGTCGACCAGGGCGCCGCCGATGCCGCGGTCGCCGGGCTGGTGCGAGCGCTGGGGGCGATCAAGCTCGACCGGCCCTCGCTGCAGGTAGCGCTGCCGGGGCATTACGCGAGCGTGATCAAGCTCGACGAGCGAACAGGGATCGCGCTCTCGACCGACGGGGTCGGGACCAAGCTGCTGGTCGCCGAGGAGCTTGGGCGCTTCGACACGGTCGGGATCGACTGCGTGGCGATGAACGTCAACGACGTGATCTGCGTCGGCGCCGAGCCGCTGGCGATGCTCGATTACATCGCCGTGCAGAAGGCCGAGCCGGCGGTCTGCGAGGAAATCGGCGTCGGCCTGGCTCGGGGGGCGGAGCTGGCCGGGGTCGAGATCCCCGGCGGCGAGCTCGCCCAGCTCGGCGACCTGGTCTCCAGCGTCGACGTCTCCGGCGCCTGCTTCGGCACCGTCGCCCTCGACGCGATCGTCGACGGCTCGTCGGTGCAGCCGGGCGACGTCGTGATCGGGCTGCCCTCCTCCGGAATCCACTCCAACGGCTACACGCTCGCCCGCTCGGCGCTGGCCGGGGTCCCGCTCGACGACGAGCGCCTCGGCCGCCCACTGGGCGACGTCCTGCTCGAGCCGACCGAGATCTACGTGAAGCCGGTGGTCGAGCTGCTGCGCTCCGCGGTCGACGTCCGCGGCCTCGCCCACATCACCTCCGGCGGCACCGCCAACCTGCTGCGGCTGGCGGCTGACGTTGGCTACGAGATCGACCAGTCGCTCCCGGTGCCGCCGATCTTCGACCTGATCCAGGAGCAGGGCGAGGTCTCCAAGGAGGAGATGTACGACGTCTTCAACATGGGCTGCGGCTTCTGCGTCGTCGTCCCGGCCAGCGACGAGGACGCAGCGCTGCGGTCATTGCGCGCGCATTACCCGGCGGCACAGCGGATCGGCCGCGCGACCGAGGGACCACGCCAGGTGCGCCGCCTCTAGTTCCGCGGTTCGTTTCCCACCAAATGGGTGGATTAGGAACCGCGGAACTCGCGGGTGAGAACGCCCATCGCTGGGCGCGAGCAGGCAGGGTCTCGGTGGCAGCGAACTTGTACAGACCGAACTAGGCCGATTGGCTCTTGAGACCCCTTCCCTTCCCACATAACGTTCGCCCCCACTGATGGACCCTCGCTCGACCAGCTCGCAGATGATCGGCACCGTGCTCTCCGGCCGCTACAAGCTGGAGGCCAAGCTCGGCAGCGGCGGCATGTCGACGGTCTACCTGGCCAACGACGGCACCCTCGACCGCGCCGTCGCGGTCAAGGTGATGCACCGCGAGATGTCCGAGCAGCCCGACCAGCTCGAGCGCTTCCGCCAGGAGGCCCGGGCCGTCGCCAAGCTCTCCCATCCGAACGTGGTCGCGGTGATCGACGCCGGCGAGGACGGCGGCCACCCCTACATCGTCTTCGAGTACGTCGAAGGGGAGACGCTGAAGCAGCGGATCGCTCGACTCGGGGCCCTCGACACCCAGGAGGCGCTGGCCTACGCGATCGAGATCGCCCGCGGCCTCACCGTCGCCCACGCCCGCAACATGGTCCACCGCGACATCAAGCCGCAGAACGTCCTGATCGACGCCGAGGGCCGGGCCAAGCTGACCGACTTCGGGATCTCGCGCCAGCTCGAGCAGGACGGGATGACCGCGACCGGCCGCGTCCTCGGCACCACCGACTACGTCGCCCCCGAGCAGGCGATGGGCCACCCGGTCGACATCCGCTCCGACATCTACTCGCTCGGGGTCGTCCTCTACGAGATGCTGATCGGCCAGGTCCCCTTCCACGCCGACAGCCAGGTCGGGGTGGCGATGAAACACGTCAACGAGGAGCTGCCCGACGTCCAGCAGCGCCGGCCCGAGCTCTCCGCCGCGGCGGCGCTGGTGGTCGAGCGGGCGACCGCCAAGGATCCGGCCGAGCGCTACCAGGAGGTCGGCGAGATGATCGACGACCTCTCGACCGCGCTCGAGGTCGAGGCGGCGCGGGCGGGCTCGACCACCGGCGAGGCGACCAGCGTGCTCGACGCGGTGCCGCCGCCCAAGCGCAAGCTCTCCGGGCGCAAGCGCTGGTCCTGGGCGGCGATCATGGTCCTGGCGCTGGTGGCGATCGGGGCGCTGGTGGCCGTTTGGCAGATCAGCAGCGGTGGTGGTGGCGGTGGCGCCCTCAAGGACAAGGGCTCGGTCGTCGCCCTCTCCTCGGCCACCGACTTCGACCCGGCCGGCGACGGCGAAGAGGACCCGGAATCGGTCAGCCTCGCGGTCGACGGCAACCCGACCGGCACCGCCTGGACCAGCGAGCACTACGACACCGCCGATTTCGCCGGCACCAAGAGCGGCGAAGACCCCGGCGTCGGCCTCTACGTCACCGCCAAGTCGGCGACCAAGCCGGCCGAGATGGTCGTGCGCAGTGCCCCCGGCTGGGACGCGGAGATCTACACCGCTGTCTCGGGTCCGCCGGAAGAACTCAGCGAATGGGGCGAACCGGTCGGGGCCATAGCCGAAGCCGGGGGAACGGCCGAAATCAAGCTCGACGTTCCCACCCCCTCCAAGTACTTCCTGATCTGGTTCACCAAGGCCGCCCCGTCGCTCGACCAGTCCGGCCGCTACCGGCTCGAGATCGACGACGTCAAGCTGATCGACTGAGCGCCGGGGGCTGAGTCCTAGAACTCGTAGGAGCGGGACCGGCGGTGGCGCTCGAGCGCGAGCTCGACGAGGCGATCGCAGAGATCGGCGTAGGAGATGCCGCCGGCCTCCCACAGCTTCGCGTAGACGCTGGTCGCGGTGAAGCCGGGCATCGTGTTGATCTCGTTCACCAGCACCTCCTCGCCCGGTCCGACGAAGAAGTCGCAGCGGGCCAGCCCGGAGCAGCCGGCGAGCTCGAAGACCGCGATCGCGAGCTCGCGCACCCGCGCCGTCGCCGCCTCGCCGATCGGGGCCGGCACCCGCAGCTCCATGCCGTTCTCCCCGTACTTGGCCTCGAAGTCGTACCAGTCGGCGTGGGCGACGATCTCACCTGCCGGGGAGGCATCGGGGGCGCGGTTCCCCAGCACCGAGCACTCGACCTCGCGACCACTGGCCGAGGCCTCGACGATCACCCGGGGGTCGTGGCGCAGCGCCAGCTCAACCGCGGCGTCGAGTTGGCCGAGGCTGCCGACGCGGGTGATCCCGACGCTGGAGCCCATCCGCGAGGGCTTGACCCAGAGCGGCAGGCCGAGGCGCTCGCAGCGACCCCACCAGTCGGCACCTTCGACCGCGGCGAACTCGACCTGGGGGATGCCGTTGGCGGCAAATAGCCGCTTCAGGGTCAGCTTGTCCATGCAGACCGCGGAGGCGAGCACGTCGGAGCCGACGTAGGGGACGTCGAGCCACTCCAGCAGCCCCTGGATGCTGCCGTCCTCGCCGAAGGCCCCGTGCAGGGCCGGAAAGGCGACCTCGCAGTCGAGCAGGCCGGCGCCGGGCACCAGCTCGACCGTGGTCCCGGCAAAGCTCCAGTCGCCGTTGCGGGCGATCGTCACCTCGACCGCCTCGTGGCCCGCAGCCCGCAGCCCAGCGGTGACCGCAGCGCCGGAGCGCAGCGAGACGTCGTGCTCGGAGGAGCGGCCGCCGCTGAGGACCGCGACCCTCATTCTTCGACTTCCGGTTCGGCCCGCGCCTGCTTGCCGACGACGATCGTCACCGTGTCGCCCGGTTCGAGTTCGGAGCCCGGCGGCGGGAACTGGTCCAGCGCGCGGCCGACTTTGCCGGTGACTTCGGTTTCTTCTTCTTCCACGGTCGGGCTGAGGCCGGCTTCGCGGACGGTCTGCACCGCTTCGGAGCGCAGCTTGCCGATCACGTTCGGCACCTTCGCCTGCTGCTTGCCGGCGGAGACCGTGATCGCCACGGTGGAGCCCGCTTCGACCTCGCTGCCGGCACTTGGCGACTGGCTGATCACCTCACCCGCCGGCGAGGCGCTTTCTTCTTCGGAGACGCTCGGGGTGAGGCCGCGGCCGCGGATCTGCTGGACCGCGAGGCGGCGCTGACTGCCGACCAGGACCGGCACCTTGGTCAGCTTCGGGCCCCTGGAGACGACGATGACAACGGTCGCGCCGTGGGTGAGGGTGCTGCCGCCGGAGGGGTTGGAGTTGATCACCGTGCCTTCCTCGACGCTGTCGGAGTTCGCGTTTTCCACGTCGACTTCGAATTCCGCGGCTTCGAGCCGTTCCGTCGCTTCTTCCTGGCTGAGGCCGGCGGTCGGCGGCACCTTGCCGCTGCCCGGCCCGGAGCTGACCGTCAGCGTCACCTTCGGCTTCGAGCAGAAGAAGGTGAGGAAAGAGCAGTCGAGCTCTGCCTTGCCCGCGGGCGGCGAGCCCAGCGGCTGCTGCTCCAGCACTTCGTTCGCCGGCGCGTCGCGCTCGACGTACACCGGCTGGGCCACCGAGAAGCCGTTGCGTTCGAGCCGCTGGGTCGCGGCGCTGCGCATTTCGCCGGTCACGTCGGGGACTTCGGTGGTGGTGTCGCGGGTCAGCGCCAGGCCGACCAGGACGCCGATCAGCACCGCCGCGATCGCCGCGTAGATCCAGCGGCGCCGGCGCTTGCGCGCCTCCTCGTCGGGGTCGACCTCGTCCGCCGCCTCGACCGGCACGGCGACCACCGGCGGCAGCGCCGCGAAGTCGGCCGTGCCGTCGCCGGAGCCAGGCTCCTTCAGGGCCGCGTCGAGGGCGGCGATGAAGGCGTCGGCGCTCTGGAAACGCTCGCCGGGGTCCTTGGCCAGCGCCCGCATCACCACGGCGTCGAGGGCCGGGGAGACACGGGGGTTGATCGAGCTCGGCCGCAGCGGCGTCTGCGAGACCTGTTTCATCGCCACCGCCACGGCGGAGTCGGCCTCGAAGGGGACGCGGCCGGTCAGCGCCTCGTAGAGGATCACCCCGATCGAGTAGAGGTCGGAGACGGCGGTGACGTCGAAGCCCTGCGCCTGCTCGGGCGAGAGGTAGTGCGGAGTCCCCATCACCGATCCGGTCTGGGTGATCTCGGAGACGCCGGCGCGGGCGATGCCGAAATCGGTGACGACGGCCACCCCCTCGCCATTGATGAGAACGTTCTGCGGCTTCAGGTCGCGGTGGACGACGCCGTTGCGGTGGGCGAAGCGGGCCGCGTCGAGGACCTGGCGGATCAGCGCCACCCCCTGCTCCGGGGTCAGCCCGCGGTCGATCAGCTGCTTCAGGGTCGGGCCGTCGATGTACTGCATGGCGATGTAATAGGTGCCCTCGAACTGGCCGCGGTCGAAGACCGAGACGATGTTCGGGTGCTGCAGCCGCGCCGCCGACTCGGCCTCGCGCTGGAAGCGCTGGACGAACTCCTGGTCCTGGGCGAAGCGCCGGTGCAGGACCTTCAGCGCGACCTGCCGCTGCAGGTGCGTGTCCTCGGCCAGCCAGACGTCAGCCATCCCCCCGGTCCCAAGCCGCCGCAGAACCTTGTAACGCCCGTCAACCACACTCCCCTCGCTCACCTCAGCCACTCAAGCCTCCATTCTCGGGTCGACGGGCCGATTTCGGGACGCATAGTCCCGTTTTCGGCCCATCGGCATGCTGTTCTCTCATTCGCCATTGAGGATCGTTTCGGCGACGTCACGGAAGATCGGGGCGGCGACGTCGTTGCCGAACTGTTCGGTGCACTCGACCGAGGCGGCGATCGCGATCTTTGGATCGTTGGCCGGGGCGAAGCCGATGAACCAGGCCTGATTCTCTTCTTCACCACCGCCGCAGGATTCGTTGCCGGGGGTTTCCGCGGTGCCGGTCTTGCCGGCGACCTGGACGCCCGAGATCGCGGCGTTGGTGCCGGTGCCTTCGCTGACCACCCCTTCCATCGCCGTCGTCAGCTCTTCCGCGGTCTGCTCGGAGATCGGCTGGCTGTACTCGGAGGGGTCGAGGGTTTCGACCGTGCGCCCGTCGGGGTCGACCACCCGTTTCCAGATCTGCGGCTTCATCAGGTGGCCTCTGTTGGCGACGCCCGCGGCGACCATCGCCATCTGCAGCGGGGTCGCCAGCAAACGCTCCTGGCCGATCGCTACCCGGGCCAGATCGACCGGGTCGTGCGCGGTCAGCAGTCCGTCTTCGCCCGAGACGCCGCTCTCGTAGACCTCGTCGTCAGGGAGGTCGATCGGCGGGGTCGAGTTGAAGCCGAACTTTTCCATCGTTTCGAACAGCTTGTCGTTGCCGAGCTGCTGACCGAGCTGGCCGAACCAGGTGTTGACCGAGTTGGTCAGGGCCGTGTCGAGGGAGATCGCGCCGAAGTCCTCGTTGAAGTCGTTGGCCAGTTCGTGGCCTTCGTCGATGATCGTGCCGGGCGCGTCGATCGTCGTTTCCGGCGTGATCGTGCCACTTTCCAGACCCGCCGCTGCGGTGACGACCTTGAAGGTCGAGCCCGGCGGGTAGAGGCCCTGGGTGGCCCGGTTCAGCAGCGGCGTTTCGATCGTGTTGTTGAGCAGCTGCTGGAGTTCGTAGGGCACCCGGTTGGGGTCGTAGGGCTTGTTCGAGGCCATCACCTTGACCGCGCCGGTGCTCGGTTCGATCGCGACCACCGCACCGAAGCCCTGTTCTTCGAGGTCGCCGAGCGCCACGCGCTGGGCTTCCGGGTCGAGGTTGGTGACGATGTCGTCGCCTTCCCGAGAGTGACCCAGGAGCTCGTCGAGGATCGAGCTGAATTCAGATTCTTCGCCGATCAGCTGGTCGTTGTGGAACTGCTCGAACTCCGAGTCGCCGTAACGCACGAAGCTGTAGCCGATCGGGTGCCCGTAGAGCGCTCCTTCCGGGTAGCGCCGCACGAAGCGCAGCGAGTCACCCTTGCCCTTCGCCACCGACTTCGCGATCACGGTGCCGTCGGCGGCGAGGATGCGGCCGCGGCGGATCTGCTGCTGCTCCAGCAGCGGCCGCTTGTTCGCCTCCTTTTCCTTCAGCGCCTTCGCGTCGAAGACCGACCAGTAGGACGTGAAGCCGACCAGGACCCCGAAGAGGACGACGATGAAGGCGAACAATTTGACGATCTGGCGGTTCATGCGCCCCCCATCGCCAGCGCCCGTCCAGCCGGTTCGACCGCTTCACGGCGGGCGCGGTCGGAGATCAGCAGGAGCAGCGCCAGCAGCACGAAGTTGGCGACGATCGAGCTGCCGCCGTAGCTGATGAAGGGCAGGGTGACGCCGGTAAGCGGGATCACCCGGGTGACGCCGCCGATGATCACAAAGGCCTGGATCGAGAAGACCGCGGTCAGCCCGGTCGCCAGCAGCTTCGAGAAGCCGTCGCGGGCGAGCAGCGCGATCTTGAAGCCGCGGGCGGCGATCAGCAGGTAGATGAGGATCACGCCGCAGGCCCCGAACAGGCCCAGCTCGTTGACGATCAGCGAGTAGATCGTGTCCGTCTGCGCCGCCGGCAGCAGTGCGTCGTTGGTGCCGGGGATCGTGATCAGCGCCTGCCCGAAGCCCTTGCCGAAGAGGCCGCCGTCGGCCTGGGCGAAGATCGACTGCAGGATCTGGTAGCCGGTGTCTTCGTAGTGGGGATATGGATGGAGCCAGACCTCAACCCGGTCGTGGACGTGGGGCACGGTCGAGGCGAAGAACCAGGCTCCGATCGTGAACATCGCCATCCCGATGACGACGAACGAGAAGCGCCCGGTCGCTACGTAGAGCAGAGCGAGGAAGGCGGCGAAGAACATCAGCGAGCTGCCGAGATCGCGGATGAAGACGAGCATGAACATCGACGCTCCCCAGACCACCAGCATCGGCCCGAAGTGCTTCAGCGGCGGCAGCGTCACTCCGAGCACGCGGCGCGCGCCGACGATCAAGACCTCGCGGTTCTCGCGCAGGTAGCTGGCGAGGAAGACGACGATCGCGATCTTCGAGAACTCGGCCGGCTGGAAGGCGAGCGGGCCGATCTTGACCCCGAGGTAGGCGCCGTTGACCTGCTGGCCGATCCCCGGCAGGCGCGGCGCCAGCAGCAGCAGCAGGCCGACCGCGGCGATCGTGTACCGGTAGCGCTCCAGTACCTCGTAGTCGCGCAGGAACTGGATCGTCAGCGCGAACAGCACCAGCCCGAGGACGAACCAGTTGGCCTGGTCGCGGGCCAGCGCGTCGTCGATCCGGTAGATCATCACCAGCCCGAAGGCGGTCAGCAGCGCCACCAGCGGGAACAGGTAGGGGTCGGCGTTGGGCAGGCGGATCCGCAGGTAGACGTGGGTCGCCACGCAGACCGCGAGGAAGTAGGCACCGTAGATGAGGCTGAGGTTGTCGAGGCGGGTGCCCTCCTGGGCGAAGACGGCGGCAAAACCCGCCGTCAGCAGGAGAGCGACCGGAACCAGAGCGATCAGCTCGCGGTTCCTGGCGGAGCTCAAGGAACCCCCTGGCTCTTCTGGATGTCTTCGATCAGCGAGACGGCGTCCTCGCGCGAGCGCAGGTCGTGGCCGGTGACGGCGTCACGGCGCTTGGGCGGCAGCGACTCGGTCTGGATCGGACTCGCGTAGCGCTCGTCGTAGAGCTTGATCCCGAACGGCAGTTCATAGGGAGCACCGCGGTAGAGGGCGACCCGGCCGGCGTCATCGGTGCCGAGGAACCAGATCTGGCGGTTGCCGTACCAGGCGCCGTAGGCGAGGGCCGCCAGCAGGACGACCACGGCCAGCACCTTGGCGGCCGTGCGCAGACCGCGGCGGCGTGGCTTCGCGTCGAGCTGCTCGCGGCGCTGCTTGGCGGCCTCGGCGGCGGCGCGGCGGCGTACCTCGGTTGCGGTCAGCCCCGCCTCCTCGGCGGAGGAACCGATCAGGGTCGCGCCCTCCGGGGCACCCTCGGGAGCCGTGGGGTCGCCGAGCCGGAAGGCGACGACGGTGATGTTGTCGCGGCCGCCGGCCCGGTTGGCTTCGTCGACCAGGGCGCGGACCGCCGAGGACATCGAGGTCGCGCGGGCCAGCAGGCGGCCGATCTGCTCGTCGCCGAGCATCGTCGTCAGGCCGTCGGAGCAGATCAGGAAGGTGTCGCCGGCCTGGGCGGGCACGGTCTGCAGGTCGACCTCGACCTCCGGTTCGGGGCCGAGGGCGCGGGTGATGATCGAGCGCTGCGGATGGTCCTCGGCCTGGGCGTCGGTCAGCTGCCCCTTGCGCCGCATCTCCTCGACCAGCGAGTGGTCGCGGGTCAGGCGCTCGAACTTGTTGCCGCGGAGGCGGTAGGCGCGACTGTCGCCGACGTGGCCGATCGCCACCTCCTCCGCCGCGAGGTCGACGATCGCGGCGGTGATCGTCGTTCCCATCCCGGCCAGGTCGGGATCGCTGCCGGCACGCTCGTGGATCGTCCGGTTGGCGAGCTCGATCGTCTCCCGCAGGACCTGCTCCGGCGGGCCGGTCGGCAGCTCGCGGTCGAAGGACTCGGCGGCGGTCTTGGAGGCGACCTCGCCGGCCTGCGCCCCGCCCATCCCGTCGGCGACGACGAACAGCGGCGCCCGGGTGAAGAGCGAGTCCTCGTTGGCGTTGCGCTGGCGCCCGGTGTCGGTGCGCTCGGCCTGGTCGTCGATCCGCAGAGTCATCCGCCACCGGTTCCGCGCATGCTCCGCTCTCGCTGAATCAGATATGGACGTTCGCTCCGCATGCGCTTCACTGGGCCTCGAGCCTGAACACCGTGTCGCCGATCTGCACCGTGTCGCCGTCGATCAGCTCCGCCTCTCCCTTCAGGGTGGCGCCGTTGAGCAGGGTGCCATTGGTGGAGTTCATGTCCTCGACGTAGAAGCGCCCGCCGCGTTCGAAGACACGGGCGTGGAGGCTGGAGGCGTAGCGGTCCTCGATCTGCACGTCGGAGTCCTTGGAGCGGCCGATCGAGAGGCCGCCGATGAGGTCGAAGCGGTGGTCGGCTTCGAGGCCGCCGCCACGCTCGACCACGAGCCAGGCATCGGCGCCGCGCGGTGCCTCCGCGTAGGCCGGGGCAGCGTGGAAACCGGTCGCTTCGGGGGCTGGCGAGGCGGTCCGCCGCAGGTCCTTGATCGCGCTGCGGGCGATCACGAGCAGGAACAGGTAGAGGACGGCGAGGAAGCCGAACTTCAGGGCGACGGATATGGGGTCGTAGGCCACGCGCCCAGCAGATTACGGCCAGCGGCCGTCACTGCTCGATGTCGAAGAGGAACGTCGTGGTTCCGACGGTCACCCGGTCCCCCGGCGAGAGCCGGGTCGAGGCGACGCGGCGCCCGTTTACCTTGATCCCGTTGGTGGAGCCGAGGTCGACGATCTGCCAGTCGCCGGACTCCGACCGGCGCAGCTCGGCGTGGCGGCGGGAGACGTTGGGGTCCGAGAGCACGCACTCGGCCGCCTTCGAGCGGCCGATCGTCGCCCGCGGCCCGTCGAGCACGTAGCGGCGGTCGTCGAGCGAGACCACGGCCCGGGTCGAGACCAGCGCCGTGACGGCCTCCTCGGGGTGTTTGGGGCGGCTGCGATCGCGCTCGCGCACGGCCGAGTAGACCATCGTGTGGCCCTCTTCGCCCTGCTTCGGCGCCTCGCCCTCGTGGGCGGGCGGCTTGACCAGGCGGGCCTGGATCCCGAACTCGCCCAGGCGCAGGCGCTCGTCGGTGTCGAAGCCGACCGTCGGCCGGGTCAGCAGGTCGTAGCTGCGGCGGCGGGCGTGCTCCAGCAGGTAGCCGGAGAGCTCCTGCTCCAGCGAGCGCTCGTAGCCCTCGAGCTTGGCCCGGTCTTTGGTCGAGAGGTAGACCGTGTACTCGTTGGGCACGTAGACGCGTTCCACCGACGCCGTCTTGTGGGCGTCCATTTCCTTCGCCAGTTTGCGCGCGAGTTCGACCGGCTGCACCTCGGAGCTGAAGGCGCGGCTGAAGACTCCCTCGACGAGGCCTTCGATCCGGGACTCGAGATTGCGCAGGACGCCGATCGGAAAATCCTAGATGGTTGCCAGCTAGAGAAGGAGGCCGTGGCCGAGCGCCAGCCAGGCGCCGAGGGCGGAGGCGAGAGCGATGGCGCCGAGGCGGAGGCGGAGGCGGCTGTGATGGGGCGCCGTCTGCTCGGCGAGCAGGTCGAGCGAGTCCTCGATCGTACCGCCGAGCTGCTCCAGCGAGGGCCGGTGGTTGGGACGGGCGGCGAGACAGGCGTCGATCTCCGCGGTCAGCTCACGCGGGAGGTCGGGGCGCAGGCGCCGCAGCGGCCTCGTGCGGTCGCCGATCGCCCGCGCGGTCGCCGCCGGGCTCTCGCGGCGGTGCGGGTTTTCGCCGCTCCAGCACTCGTAGAGCATCAGCGCCAGCGAGTAGACGTCGGCCTCGGGGCCGGCGGCGCGTCCCTCGGCCTGCTCGGGTGCCATGTAGGCGAGGGTGCCGACGACGTCGCCCGGCGCGGTCAGCGAGGCACCGTCGGCGAGGTGGGCGACGCCGAAATCCATCAGCTTCGCCCGCGACTCCCCTTCGCACTCGCCCTCGGTCACCTGCACGTTCTGCGGCTTGATGTCGCGGTGGACGACGCCGCGCGAGTGGGCGTGGTCGAGCGCCTCGCAGAGGTCAGCGCCGATCTCGCCGATCTCGCGGTCGGAGAGCTCGCCGGCGTGGGCGAGCCGGGCCAGGGTCGAGCCCTCGACCAGCTCGGAGACGAGCAGGGCGTTGCCGTCCTCCTCCCCCATCTCATAGAGGGTGACGATGCCGGGGTGGTTGAGCCGGGCCGCGGCCTGGGCCTCGCGCAGCACCCGCCGGCCGGCCTCCCCCCGCTGCTCGATCGCCTTGACCGCGACCGGGCGCTCGAGGCGCCCGTCCCAAGCCTCGTAGACAACGCCGAAGCCGCCGCTGCCGATGCGGCGCTCGATCAGGAAGCGGTTGAGCACGAGAGAACCGACCAAAGCTCCTTCTATTTCGCTTGCGGAGCGCTTTCTCCTGCGTCGATCTGGCTGGGAAAACCCCACCGTTTGCTGGCTCTCCTGCCGCTCCGGCCGTCTCAGGCTTCATACTCTCCGCCCACGCAACCAGCTTGGAGAGCCGCTTCTTGGAGGATTCAGCAGCACGAACGCCACGCCGGCGCGAGCGCCCACCGCGTCGACCCGAACGCCAGCAGATCATGCTGCGGCGAGGGCTGGCGCTGGGTGGCGGCCTGATCGTCCTGATCCTCGTGGTGCTCGGCGTCAAGGGGTGCCTCGACGCCCGCGCCAACCGCGCGCTCAGCGACTACGCCGACAACGTCACCCAGATCGTCGACGAGACCAGCCAGACCAGCAAGGCCTTCTTCGGCAAGCTGTCCGAACCGGGTGATCTCTCCGTCACCGACTTCATCGCCGAGGTCAACGCCGACCGCAGCGCCATGGACAACTACGCCTCCCGGGTCGATGGCCTCAGCGCCCCCGGCGACATGAGCCGCGCCCAGAACGCGCTGGAGCTGACCTACGAGCTGCGCAGCAGTGCGATGACCGAAATCGCCGACAAGATGCCGACCGCGCTCGGCGACGCCGGGTCGGCCAAGGCGATGGCGGGGATCGCCCGGCAGATGCGCAAGCTGCTCGCCGCCGACGCGATCTACGCCGCCGTCGTCCGTCCCGAAATCAACGGCGTTCTCGCCAATAACGGGATCGAAGGCAGCGACGTGCCCAAGAGCGTCTTCCTGCCGGAAGAGACGAAGTGGCTGGAAGAAAGCTCGGTCACCGACGCGCTCGGGGCGGTCAGCGGCTCCAGCGGCGGCGCCACCTCGGGCGTACACGGCCTCGGCCTCAGCGGCGTCAGCATCAACGGCACCGAACTGGGAGAAGAAGCGGTCGGGATCGCCGCAGAAGAAGGGGCTGAAGTCGAAGTGACGGTCGAAAACCAGGGGGAATCGACCGAGAACGGAGTCGGCGTCACCGTCTCCGCCGGCGGCACCGAAGTCCAGGGGGACATCGAAACCATCGGCGCCGCCGAAACCGGAACCGCATCGCTGCTGCTGACCCCGACCCCGAGCGGCGAAGTCACGCTGGAAGTAAAGGTCGACACGGTCCCCGGCGAGCAGGTCTCCGAAAACAACGAAGCCAGCTACACCGTCGTCTTCGAATAGTCCCGGCGCGGGCACTAGGCTGAGCGCCATGCGAATCGCCTATCTCGGCCCGGCCGGAACCTTCACCGAGGACGCTCTCGGCGAGGCGACGAGCGAGGAGTTCGAGCCGCTGCGCACGGCGACGATCCACGACGCGATCCTCGCCGTCGAGCGCGGTGAGGCCGACCGCGCCCTGGTCCCCTTCGAGAACTCGATCGAGGGCTCGGTCCGCGGCACCCTCGACACCCTCGCCTTCGAGGCCGACTCGGTGACGATCGTCGGCGAGCACGATTACGCGGTGCGCGCCCACCTGATCGGCCGCGACCAGGTCGAGTTGGGCACGGTCGAGGCGGTCCTCTCCCATCAGCAGCCATTGGCGCAGTGCGCCCGCTTCCTGCGCGAGCAGCTGCCCGGGGTCGAACTTCGCAGCGTCAGCAGCACCGCGGCGGCGGTCCGCATGGTCGCCGAGTCGGTGCGGCCCTGGGCGGCGATCGGCTCCCGCGCGGCGGCCTCCCTCTACGGCTGCGAGATCCTCCGCGAGGGGATCCAGGACGAGGCCGACAACGTCACCCGCTTCGTCTGGATCGCCCCCGCCGGCACCGCCGTGCCCGCGGGCGAGACCTGGAAGACCTCGCTCGTCTTCTCCGAGCTCGGCGAAGACCACCCGGGCGCTCTGGTCAACGCTCTCAGCGAGTTCTCCAGCCGCGAGATCAACCTCAGCCGGATCGAGTCGAGGCCGCTGCGCAGCGGCCTCGGCCGCTACATGTTCTTCTGCGACGTCGAGGGGGCGGAGAGCGGCGAGCTCGTCGCCGAGGCGATTTCCGCGCTCCGCGCCAAAGCCGACTCGGTCCGCATCCTCGGCTCCTATCCGGTCTCCTGAGAAGGCCAAAAGATCCTGCCCAGGCGTCGCCGCTTGGCGACCTGCCTACAATTCTCGGCAGTCATGGCTCGAGTCCTCGTACTCAACGCAACGTATGAGCCGATCAACGTCTGCACGTTGAGACGCGCCGCTGTGCTCCTCCTCAAGGAAAAGGCAGAGCTGCTGGAGCAACGCGCCGGCGCCGCCCTCCACTCCGAGCACATGACGATGGAGCGCCCCGACGTGATCCGCCTCGTCAACTACGTCCGCATCCCCCGCGAGGCCCACCGCCGCAAGATCACCCGCCGTGCCGTCCTCGCCCGCGACTCCTGGACCTGCCAGTACTGCGGCTCGACCAAGTCCGGCCTCACCGTCGACCACGTGATCCCGAGAAGCCGCGGCGGCAAATCGGTCTGGGAGAACATCGTCGCCGCCTGCGCCACCTGCAACCGCCGCAAGGGCAACCGCCTCCCCCGCGAGATCCACATGCACCCGAAGAACTCCCCAAAGGCACCGCCGGCGACGGTCTTCATCCAGGTGGCGAGCCCGAAGATTCCGCGGGCTTGGCAGCAGTACTTGCCGGCGGCTGCTTAGAAGGGCTTGCGGCAGTCCTAGGGGTGGTGGGTGTGGGTCCGAAAGTTCCTAGGTCCCTGCGGGACAGATTGGATGGCCCTGCGGGCCAGAGGAACAACTCCGCGGTGCCGAACGGACGAGGAACTTTCGGACCCACACCCACCACCCATCACGAGCACCGAGACTTCCAAGGTGCCTGGAACAAGAGAGCTTCCGAATTTCGGCTGGCTCCCAGTACACAGCAGCTAGGACACGGGACGGGAAGCTGGTGGTTCTCCCGCTCTCCGTGAGTGGATCGTCCCTGGCTCGGAGCTTGAAGCTTCCGTGAACCGATGCGCTCCGTTGGGGGACGCTGGGTAAGCCTCGTTCTAGCCTCCACAACTCGTTGCGTAATTCTTGGCGCCGCCAGGCGCCATCCAGATTGCACCGGCTATGCCGGTGCTAGGCGTAGACGAGGCTTACCCAGCGTCCCCGTCCACAGACCCATCGTCCATCGGCAGTTCCTCGCCTGGCGCCTCGGCCGCTGCACCCTCGTCGCTGTCGGACTCGACCACCAGCGCCACGGCGCTGACCACGTCGTCGTCCTTGATGTTCATCACCTTCACCCCCTGCGTAGAGCGGCCCATCTGGGAGATGCCGCTGACGGAGGTGCGCTGGACCATGCCGTTCTGGGAGATGAAGAGGAGCTCCTGGTGCTCGCCGACGATCAGGGCGCCGGCGAGGCCGCCCTTCTTCTCGGTCAGCTTCGCGGTCAGCACTCCTTTGGTCCCGCGGCCCTTGACGGGGTACTCGGAGACCGGGGTGCGCTTGCCGTAGCCGTTCTCGGTGACGACGAAGAGTTCGGTGTCGTTGCGGGCGATGTCCATCGCCAGGACCCGGTTGTCCTTGCCGGACACGTTCATGCCTTTGATGCCGCTGGTGTCGCGGCCCATCGAGCGCACCAGCTGCTCCGAGAAGCGCGAGGCGTGACCGGAGTGGGAGACGATGAGGATGTCGTCTTCGCCCGAGGTCAGTCGGACCTGGACCAGCTCGTCGCCCTCGCGGACCTTGATCGCGATGATCCCGTCGGCGCGGATCGGCGTGTTGTACGCGAGGAACTCGGTCTTCTTGATCAGGCCTTTGGCGGTGGCGAAGGCGAGGTACTTGTTCTCCTTGAAGTCCCGGGTCGGGATCACCGCCATCACCTTCTCGCCTTCGCGCAGCGGCAGCAGGTTGTTCAGCGAGCTGCCTTTGGCGTTGCGCGAGCCCTCCGGCAGCTCGTAGACCTTGAGCCGGTAGACCTTGCCGCGGTTGGTGAAGAAGAGCAGGTAGTCGTGGGTCGAGGAGATGTGGAGATGGGCGATGTAGTCGTCGTCTTTGAGGTTCATCCCCATCACGCCGACGCCGCCGCGGTGCTGCTGGCGGTAGGTGGCCAGCGGCAGTCGCTTGACGTAGCCCGAGGCGGTCAGCGAGATCACCATCTGCTGGTCGGCGATCATGTCCTCGATGCCGACGTCGCCCTCGAAGTGGGCCAGTTCGGTGCGGCGCTCGTCGCCGTAGGACTCGACCACTTCGGCCAGCTCCTCCTTGACGATCGCCATCACCTTGGCCTCGTCGCCGAGGATCGCCCGCAGCTCGCCGATCCGCTCCATCAGGTCGGCGTGCTCGGCCCGGACCTTGTCGGCCTCGAGCGCGGTCAGGCGCTGCAGGCGCATGTCGAGGATCGCCTGCGCCTGCTCGCGCGAGAGGTCGAACTGCGAGATCAGGCCCTCGCGGGCGGTGTCGGGGTCGCTGGAGGCGCGGATCAGTTTGATCACCGCGTCGAGGTTGTCGAGCGCGACCAGCAATCCCTCGAGGATGTGGGCGCGGGCCTCGGCACGGCGCAGTTCGTACTGGGTGCGGCGGGTGACGACCTCGCGCTGGTGATCGACGTAGTGGTGGATCAGCTCGCGCAGGCTGAGCGTCTTCGGCACCCCGTCGACCAGCGCCACCATGTTGGCGCCGAAGGTCGTCTGCATCGAGGTTTTCTTGTAGAGGTTGTTGAGCACGACCTTGGCCGGCGGGCCGCCGCGCTTGAGCTCGATGACGAGGCGCATGCCCGAGCCGTCGGACTCGTCGCGGAGGTCGGAGATCCCCTCCAGTTTTTTGTCGCGGACGAGATCGGCGATCTTGGTGACCAGGCCGCCGTCGCCGAGCTTCTTCACCGTGAACGGCAGCTCGGTGACGATGATCGCCTCCTTGCCCCCCTTCAGCGGCTCGACGTGGGCGCGGGCGCGGACCTTGATGCTGCCGCGGCCGGAGGCGTAGGCGTCGCGGATCCCCTCGCGGCTCATGATCCCGCCGCCGGGGAAGTCGGGACCCTTGATGTGCTCCATCAGCCCGGCCATGTCGATCTGCGGATCGTCGATGTAGGCGGCCACGGCGCCGGCGACCTCGCGCAGGTTGTGCGGCGGGATGTTGGTCGCCATCCCGACCGCGATCCCGGAGGTGCCGTTGACCAGCAGGTTCGGGAAGCGGGCTGGCAGGACCAGCGGCTCCTGGGTCGATTCGTCGTAGTTGGGGCCGAAGTCGACGGTGTCGGCGTCGATGTCGCGCAGCAGCTCGGTCGCGAGCCGGGTCAGGCGCGCCTCGGTGTACCTCATCGCCGCCGCCGGGTCGTCGTCGATCGAGCCGAAGTTGCCCTGACCGTCGACGAGCAGGTAGCGCAGCGAGAAGTCCTGCGCCATCCGCACCAGCGTGTCGTAGATCGCCGAGTCGCCGTGGGGGTGGTACTTGCCCATGACCTCGCCGACGATGAAGGCGCACTTGCGGTAAGCCCGGGTTGGCTGCAGGCCGACGTCGTGCATCGCGTAGAGGACGCGGCGATGGACCGGCTTGAGGCCGTCGCGGACGTCCGGCAGCGCCCGCCCGACGATCACGCTCATCGCGTAGTCGAGGTAGGACGAGCGCATCTCCTTCTCCAGCTCGCGCTCCTCGATACGGCCGGTCAGTGCGTCAAGCGCCATCAGTGAATCTCCGTTCGGTTCGGATCAGACATCGAGGAAGCGGACCTCTTTCGCGTGCGCCTCGATGAAGGCACGGCGGGGGGCGACCTGGTCGCCCATCAGCATTGAGAAGATCTGGTCGGCGGCGGTCGCGTCTTCGAGCGTGACCCGGGCCAGAGTGCGGCTGGCAGGGTCCATCGTCGTCTCCCGCAGCTGATCGGCGTTCATCTCGCCGAGTCCCTTGAAGCGAGTCAGCTGAACGCCGTGGCGGGCCAGCTCCAGGACCGCGCCACGCAGTGCCTGAAACGAGAGCGCGACGTTGCGGCGTCCGCTGAACTGGATCTCGAACGCCGGCCGCCCGACCTGTTTCAACAGCGCCTCATGAACCTCGGTGAACTTGCGGTAGTCGAAGTGCGAGAACAGCTCCGCCGGCAACCGGTGCGTTCGGGCCAGGCCGCTCTTGCGTTCGACCGCCTTCACGACCAGGACCGACTCGTCGGCCTGGAGCACCTCGGTGTCGAAGCTGGCGCCCTCGGGCGCGTCGGCCCGCAGCAGCTTGGCGGCGGCCTCGACGCTGCTCGCTCCCTCGTCGAGCAGGTTGGACTCCTCGAGGAAGCGGACGACCTCGTGGCCGAACTCCGCCTGCAGCGAGGAGCCCCAGCCCTCGTACTCCTTCGAGCGCCGCACGTACGCCTGCCAGCGGCTCTGGGTCAGTTTCTTGGTGTTGCCGGTGGCGTCGGTCAGCTCGAAGTCCTCGAGCTTGTCGCGCAGCAGCAGCTCCTCGAGTTCGGACTCGCGCTCGAGGTAGGTCTCCTGGTTGCCCTGCTTGACCCGGTAGAGCGGCGGTTTGGCGATGTAGACGAAGCCGGCGTCGATCAGTGCCGGCATCTGCCGGTAGAGGAAGGTGAGGACCAGAGTGCGGATGTGAGCGCCGTCGACGTCGGCGTCGGTCGCCATCACGATCTTGTGGTACCTGGCGCCCTCGATGTCGAACTCGTCGTGAACGCCGGTGCCGATCGCCGTGATCAGCGCCTGGATCTCGTTGTTGGCAAGGACCTTGTCGATGCGGCTCTTCTCGACGTTGATGATCTTGCCGCGGAGGGGCAGAACCGCCTGCGTGTTGCGGTCGCGCGCCTGCTTGGCGGAGCCGCCGGCGGAATCACCCTCGACCACGAAGATCTCGGCCAGGCTCGGGTCCTTGACCGAGCAGTCGGCGAGCTTGCCTGGCAGGGTCGAGTTCTCCAGCGCCGACTTGCGGCGGGTGAGGTCGCGGGCCTTGCGGGCGGCGTCGCGGGCGCGGGATGCCTCGATCGCCTTGCTGATGATCCGGCGCGCGTCTGTCGGGTTCTCCTCGAAGTACTCGGCCAGTTTGCGGTTGACCGTCTCCTCGACCAGGCCGCGGATCGGCGGGTTGCCGAGTTTGGTCTTGGTCTGGCCCTCGAACTGGGGGTCGTGGAGCTTGACCGAGATCACCGCGGTCAGCCCCTCGCGCACGTCCTCACCGGCGAGGTTCTCGTCTTTTTTCTCGTGCAGCAGCCCTTTGTTGCGGGCGTAAGCGTTCAGCGTCCGGGTCAGCGCCGAGCGGAAGCCGGAGAGATGGGTGCCGCCCTCGTGGGTGTTGATGTTGTTGGCGAAGCTGAAGATCGACTCCTGATAGGAGGAGTTCCACTGCATCGCGATCTCCACTTCGCCGTCCTCCTCGTCGGCGCCCTCGAAGTAGATGACCTTGCGGTGCAGTTCGTCCTTGTTCTCGTTGAGGTGGCGGACGAAGTCCTCGATGCCACCGTCGTACTTGAAGACGACGCTGTTGGTCTCACCGCGCTCGTCGACCAGCTCGATCCGCAGACCGCGGGTGAGGAAGGCGGTCTCGCGCAACCGCTCGGCGAGGGTGTCGAAGTCGAAGCCGATCTCTTCGAAGATCTCCAGGTCCGGCAGGAAGGTGATCTGGGTCCCGTGCTCCTTGGTCGCCTCGCCCTTGCTCAACTCGGTCATCGGCTTGCCGCGCTCGTAGTCCTGCGACCAGACGTTGCCGTCGGTGCTGATCTGCAGGTGCAGGCGCTCGGAGAGGGCGTTGACGACGGAGACGCCGACGCCGTGCAACCCACCGGAAACCTTGTAGCCGCCGCCGTCCCCGAACTTGCCGCCGGCGTGGAGGACGGTCAGCACGACCTCGGCCGCGGGTTTTCCCTCTTTCTCCATCGTCTCGACCGGAATGCCGCGGCCGTTGTCGGCGACCGTGCAGCTGTTGTCCGGGTGGAGGACGACGCGGACGCTGTCGCAGTGACCGGCCAGGGCCTCGTCGACGGAGTTGTCGACGACCTCGTAGACCAGGTGATGGAGGCCGCGGGGCCCGGTCGAACCGATGTACATGCCGGGACGCTTGCGCACCGCCTCCAGACCCTCGAGGACGGTGATGTCCTTGGCGCCGTACGACTCAGTCGTGACGCTGCTGGATTTTTTTTCAGGCAATGAGTCCCTTCCGGTTGACACAGAAAACCCCGACGCCGGGAGGTTGACTCCAGGCAGTTCGGGGCTTGAGGCAAGTTGCCATAAGAATACCAGTTGAGTGCCGCGGAAGCGCCGGGGTGGTGAGACAAATTCCCTGCAAATCGTGGATAAAGTGGGACTAGAAGCGGTCGCTGTTTACGCGAAAGCGCAGGGCTTCGGGGGTCAGGTCCCCCAACTCGCCTCGGAGGCGCTCCAGGAGCTGGGCCTGCATCAGGTCCAGCTCCTGCGCCCAGACCGTGTCCACGACCTCGATCGTCAGCTTCCCGGCGCGCTCGGAGACCGGCTCCGCGACCGCTGCCAGCTGCTCCCCCACCACCCCCGCCCAGGCCGCCTGCACCGCCGCCAGGCCGGTCTTGGGCGCGGCCCGCTCGCGCGCCGCGCGGATCGCCTCCGAGGCCTGTCGGGGGGCGCGCCGGTGGGTCACGCCGCGGCCACGCTCGGTTGGGCGGGAGGCGGCATCCGCACCACCGAGTCCAGTGCCAGCGGCGGCAGCGACTCTTCGTCGGCGGCGGTGATCAGTGCCTGGCCACCATCGTCGAGCCGTTGCACGAGGCGCTCGCGGCGACCGGGGTCGAGCTCGCTCATGACGTCGTCGAGCAGCAGCAGCGGCGTCACCCGCCGCGCCTTCAACAGCACCTCGCGCTCGGCGAAGAGCAGCGCCAACAGGGCCGCGCGCTGCTGGCCCTGGGACCCGTAGCGCCGCAGCGAGCGCCCCGCCATCTCGGTCTTGAACTCGTCGAGGTGCGGGCCCCACGAGCTGCGCCCCATGCGGACGTCCTGCTCGCGCCGCTGCTCCAACCCGGCGCGGATCTCCTCGGCCGAGCCCTCGGCGCGCGGGGCGTAGGCAAGGCTGGCGCCGCCCTCCAGCCCAAGCTCCGCCGCGGTAACGGCGAAGGGTCCGCTGAGCTCGGCGATCGCCTCGTCGCGGGCGGCGATCAATGGCGCCGCCGCGTCGGCCAGGGTGGTGTCCCAGACATCGAGCTGAGTGAGACTGCCGTGCCCCGCCGATAGTCGCGACAGCAGCGCATTGCGCTGGGCGAGGACCTGGCCGAAGCGCTTGCGCAGCTCCCCCCGGGACGGCCAGCGGGCGGCGATGAAGCCGTCGAGGTGGGCGCGGCGCTCCGACGGCGGGCCCTTGATCAGAGTCAGGCGGTCGGGGGCGAAGACCGCCACCGGCGGTCGGTTGCGAGCCAGGGTCGCCGGGTCGGCCGGGCGGCCGTCGAGGAGGTGGCGGCGCCCTTCGGTGCGGCTGACCGAGGCGAGCAGACGACGCTCGAGCCCGTCGGCGTCGCGCACCGTCGCCTCCGCCCGCGCCAGCGAGCCACCGAAGGGGATCAGGTCGCGGCGGTCGGAGGTGCGGAAGGAGCGGCCGGTTAGGGCGAAGTAGAGCGCCTCGACGAGGTTGGTCTTGCCGATCCCGTTGGGGCCGACGACGCTGACGATGCCGGGCGCCAGCTCGACCCGGACCTGGTCGAGGCTGCGCAGCGGCCTCGCTTCGATCGCGGTGACCAGCACCGGGTCACAACCTCAGATGCCCGTCCCCGCTACCGGGTGTGATCGGGGGCGGGCGTGGCCAAGCAGATCAAGGACGCAGGGCGCAGCCTTTGGTGGAGCCAAAGGCAAGCCCGAGGACGCCGAGATGCGCAGTGCCACGTCCGCCATCCGGGTGCGCCTGGTAGCGGGGACGGGCATCTAAACGTTGAGCCGGATCGGCATCACCAGGTAGCGGAAGTCTTCGCCCTCGACCGGCTGCAACAGCCCGGGCCGCAGCGGCGAGATCAGCCGCAACAGCACCTCGTCGCCCCCGACGCTCTCGATGCCCTCCTTGAGGAACTCCGGGTTGAAGCCGATCTCCAGCGGCTCGCCCTCGAAGGCGGCCGGCATCGTCTCGGTGGCGTCCCCCACGTCGGGGGTCTCGGCGGCGATCGTCAGCTCCCCGGGTGCGAACGAGAGCCGCAGGGGCGCGTTGCGCTGGGCCAGCTGGCTGACGCGGCGGGTGACGTCGAGGAAGTCGGTGCGTGGCAGGCGCACGTCGTGCTCGTAGGACTCCGGCAGGAGCTGTCGAAAGTTGGGGAACTGCCCCTCGATCAGCCTCGTCGTGAGGACGATTGCCCCTGCCTGAAAAACGGCCTGGTTGGGGAGCAGCGAGACCGTCGCCTCCCCGACCCCCTCCGAAGCGAGAATGCGACCCAACTCCTTCAGCGCTCGCGCCGGGATGTTGGCGTCGATCTCTCCGCCCAGCTCACTCTCGAGCTCGGTCCGTTTGACCGCGAGCCGGTAGGAGTCGGTGGCGACCATCGTCATCTCCGAGCCGCTGGCGGCGACGAAGACGCCGGTCAGCACCGGCCGCATGTCGTCCCGCGAAGCGGCGCGGGCGACCAGATCGATACTGGCGCCGAGCTCCTTGGCCGGGATCTTCAGCCCCGGCTCCTCGCCCGGCGTCGGCAGCTTCGGGAAGTCCTCGGCGGGGAGGACGCGCAGGTGGAAGCTGGAGCTGCCGCTGCGGATCTCGACGTCGTGCTCCGACTCGCGCGATTCGATCTCCACCGTCGAGTCAGCCAGCGAGCGCGCGACCTCGGCCAGCAACCGGCCGGGCAGCAGCACCGATCCCTCCGCCTCGATCTCAGCGGCGAGGGTCGTCTCCAGCCCCATGTCGAGATCGGTGGCCGAAAGCGTCACCCGGCCGGCGGCGGCAGTGAGGAGGACACCGGATAGAGCCTGGGTGGCGGCGCGCGTCGATACAGCCCTGGAAACGATCGAAAGCTTGGAGACGAGTTCTTCGCGTTTGGTCGTGAGCTTCAAGTGTTAGATGCCTTCTTGAGTTGGGTTAGGGCTTGTGGAAAAAGTGAGTGCCGCGGAGGAAACCGCGTCGGAACGGGGTTTATGGCCTGTGGACGCGGCTGTGGGAAAGAGGTGATTCTTGCAGTGCCATCGGCCGTCAGCCCTGCCGACCAGCGGGATTGTGGATAGCGCCGCGTAAGTCCTGGACTCTCTCGGCGAGCTGTGGGTCGTCGGCGAGACCCGCCTCGACCCGGTGCAGCGAGTTGAGGACGGTGGAGTGATCGCGCCCTCCGTAGAGGCGGCCGATCTGGGGTAGGGAGAGGTCGGTCAGCTCGCGGGTGAGGAAGATCGCGACCTGGCGGGCGCGCAGGGGGGTGGCGGCGCGGCTGGAGCCGATCAGCTCGGCCCGGGAGATGCCGTAGCCCTCGGCGACGCGCTGCTGGATCTCCTCGACCGAGGTGGCCTGGAGGGTGCGACCGCGGGGGATCACCTCGGCGATCAGCTCGGTGCTGAGCGGCCGTGCCATCAGCGAGGCGTGGGCGAGGACGCGGGTGAGGGCGCCGTGCAACTGGCGCACGTTGACGTCGATCCGGTTGGCGAGCTCGTGCAGCGCGCCGCCGTCGGCGATCTCCACCCCCGCCTCCTGGACGAGGCGGCGGAGGACGGTCAGGCGCGTCGCCAGGTTTGGCGGCTCGACCGCGACCGTCAGCCCCCACTCGAAGCGGTCGCGCAGGCGCGAGGCGAGGGTCGAGAGCTCGCTGGGGATGCGGTCGGCGGAGAGGACCAGCTGGCTACCCGATTCATAGAGGGCGTTGAAGGTGTGGAAGAACTCCTCCTCCGTCGCCGGCTTGCCCTCCAGGCACTGGACGTCGTCGATCAGCAGCACGTCGATGTCGCGGTATCGAGCCTTGAAGCCGTCGGCGCCGGCGGACTTGAGGGCGCCGACGAACTCGTTGGTGAACGACTCCGCGGTCGTGTAGCGGACGCTCAGACCAGGCGCGTTGGCCCGCAGGTAGTTGGCGATCGCGGCCAGCAGGTGCGTCTTGCCGAGGCCGGGAGGGCCGTGGAGGAAGAGCGGGTTGTAGGCCTCGGAGGGCGCCTCGGCGACGGCCAGGGCGGCGCCGTGGGCGAGGCGGTTGCCGCTGCCGATGACGAAGCGGTCGAAGGTGTAGTTGGGGTTGAGCTCGGCGCCGTCTATCGCCGCCGAAGTCCCGCTCGGCCCCTGCTCGGCGGCGGTGAAGCGGACCTGGCGCAGGGGGCTGCCGGAGTCGGCGAGGGCCTGCCCGATCAGAGAGGAGTAGCGCCGCTCTGCCCAGGCCCGAATTCCCTCGGGGCCGGTCAGGTAGAGGGCGTCGGAGTCAGCCCCGACGGGGTGCAGCGGCTCCAGCCAGAGGCGGAAGGTCGACTCGGGCACGGAAGCCCGAAGCCGGTCCTGGGTCGCCCGCCAGAGGGCGTCGAGTTCGTGTCGAGAGGAGTCATCTTGCACCTGGCCGGCGACCATAGCGGCGTGCCTGATGAGGCATCCACCGCGCCCCGCAAATCCCGTGGAAAAGATTTCGGGACGTCTTTACGGGCGGCGTCCGTATACTGCCGAGCCCATGAAGCGCACGTACCAGCCAAAGAAGCGGAAGCGCGCGAAGACGCACGGCTTCCGGGCGCGGATGAGCACCCGCGGGGGTCGCGCGATCCTCAGTCGTCGCCGCCGCAAAGGGCGGAAGCGCCTCACCCCCTAGATGGCGTCGAAGCGACGGCGCCTCTCGCGAAGCGGTGAGTTCGACCGCGTCTACCGCGACGGTTCATCTCATGCGACCCGCTATCTCGTTCTCTACACCTTCCCTCGCCGTGACGAGGAGCGCGAGGACGTGAGGCTCGGCGTCTCCGTCAGCCGCAAGGTCGGTGGCTCGGTCGACCGCAACAAGGTCAAGCGGGCGCTGCGCGAGGCCTTCTGGGGACTCTCCGACCGGCTTCCGGAGCGGCACGACTTCGTAATCGTCGCCCGTTCGGAGATCGGCGACCTGATCGACCGCGAGGGCAGCGCCGGCGTCACCAAGAGCCTTGAAGAGGCATTGGCCGGAGGGCGTTCCACGTGAAACGCGTAGTCCTCGCCCCGATCGCCGCCTACCAGCGCTGGGTCTCCCCTTCGCGCCCTCGACGTTGCCGCTATGAGCCGACCTGTTCCGCCTACACGGTCGAGTCGGTCGAGCGCTTCGGTGCCGCTCGCGGCCTGATTCTTGGCGCCTGGCGTCTGCTGCGCTGCAATCCCTTCAGCCACGGTGGCTTCGACCCTGTGCCCGGCAGCTTCACCCTCCGCGGCACCGGCCCTGTCGATCCCGCTGAGCACCACCACCGCGGGGCGAGCGCCTGATGTTGCCCCTGGCTTTCCAGTTGGCGCCGCAGTTCCTGGTCGACATCGCCGACAACGTCCTCAACTTCTTCCACGACGCCGGTCTTTCCTGGGGCGCCGCGATCATGGCTCTGACGGTCTGCATGCGGACGCTGCTGATCCCGCTGACCTACAAACAGCTGAAAGGAATGCGGGCGCTGCAGGCGCTGCAGCCGCAGATCAAAGAGATCCAGGCGAAATACAAGAACGACAAACAGCGCATGCAGCAAGAGATGATGAATTTCTACAAAGAGAACAAAGTCAACCCCTTTGCCTCTTGCATCCCGCTCGTCGCCCAGCTGCCGGTCTTCATCACCCTCTTCTACGTCCTCCAGCACGATCTGCGCTTCGACATCTGCGAACAGACCGCGAAGACCTGCAGTGAATACGCGGCCAGCCAGGGCCATTCAGCCGGGTTCTTCGGCGAAAGCTTCCTCTTCATCCCCGACCTGACCGCGAAGGCGACCGGCGGCGTCCTGATCGCGCTGCTGATCCTCTACGTCGGCACCCAGCTGATCTCGGGCCTGGTCATGTCGGTCACCGCCGACAAAAGCCAGCGCACGATGATGTTCGTGCTGCCGCTGATCTTCGTGCCCTTCGTGATCAGCTTCCCGGCCGGCTTGATCCTCTACTGGATCACGACCAACATCTGGACGATCGGCCAGCAGTACACGATCCAGAAGATCATTCCGATGCCGGTCGCGGCCACGCCTGAGGGTGCTGCAGCCGTTGCGGCAGCAAAACCCCCGCCTAAACCTCCGAAAAAGAAGAAGAAGAGACGGTAGGACAGCGCCTGTCCCGGTGGATTAACCCCTGGGGCGCTTCTTGGCGATGCCCGGCCGTCTCGGTAGGTCAGATGGCGTGGGGCCGACCTTCCTGACGACGTGGAGATGGCGGTGTTGGCTGCCGGCGCGGTTGCCTACCTCGAGGATCTGCTCGGGGCGCATCGCGAGGCCCTCCGAGGCACGGTTCAGCTGCGCCTCCTCCTCTTCGTCGCGTTTTCCCTTCCAGGCTACGAGGACTCCATTTGGCTTCAGGAGTGGGGATGCGAGCTCGGCTAGGGTCGAGAGGCGGCCGACCGCACGGACGGTGACGATGTCGTAGGTCTCGCGGCCCTTTCCTGACGCCAGGTCCTCGGAGCGGGTGTTGAGGACGGTGGCGTTGGGGATTCCCGCCTCGTCTATGGCGAGTTGCATGAAGGCGCACTTGCGGCCGATCGACTCGACCAGGTCGATCTGGGTATTGGGAAGGGCCACGGCCAGGGCCAGGCCCGGGAAGCCGGCTCCAGCGCCGACGTCGGCGATCCGCTCGCCCGTCCCGAACTCGGGGACCTCGAGGCCGGTGAGGCTGTCGGCGACATGGACCTTCCAGGCGCGATCGTCGACCACGGAGCTGACCGAGGCGCGCTCCTCGGCCAGCAACTCGAGGACCTTGCCCAGGGCCTGGCGGCCGACCGGGTCGAGCACCGCGGTGGGGTCGGGCTTCACTCCGCGACTAGGGGAGCGACGATGACGCAGCGGTTGGGCTCGTCGCCCTCGCTGTAGGTCTCGATGCCGGCGCGCTCCTTCAGCCGCTCGTGGACGACGCGGCGCTCCTGGGCGCTCATCGGGTCCATCTCGACGACGTTGTTGCTGCTCAGCGCCTGCTCGGCGGCGCGGTCGGCGCGGCCCTCGAGGGTCTCGCGGCGGCGCTCGCGGTATCCCGCCGCGTCGACGACGACCCGCTTGCGCTCGCGCAGGCCGCGGAATGCCGCCTGGTAACAGAGCAGCTGCAGGGCGTCGATCGTCTGCCCGCGTTTGCCGATCAGGAGGCCGTAGTCGTCCTCGCCTTCGACGCTGACGGTAATGCGGTCGTCGTCCTCCTCGATCTCGACCTCACCGTCAAGATCGAGCTCGTCCAGAACGCCCTCGACGAGCTCGCGAACGCGCTCGGCGGGCTCCTGCGGCCAGTCTGCAGTCTCGGTCACGGGGGGCAGGCTATCCGACCTCCCGCCGCCGCGCGGAGGTAAATAGGGTGGCTGCGACATGGGCACGGTCTACGCGGTGGCGAATCAGAAGGGTGGCGTCGGCAAGACGACGACCGCGGTCAACGTCGCCTCCTGTGTGGCGGCGGCCGGTTCGCAGACGCTGCTGGTCGACCTCGACCCTCAGTGCAACGCGACCGTGGCGTTGGGCGGCGGCCGCGAAATGCACCCCTCCTCCTACGACTGTCTGACCGGCGACGTCTCGGTCGCCGAGGCCGCCCGCCCGGCCGGGCCCGACAACCTCTGGCTCGTCCCGGCCAGTCGGGACCTCGCCGGCGCCGCGGTCGAGCTGCCCCGGATCGACGGCTCCGAGACGCGCCTGCGCGAGCGCCTGGGCCCGGTGCGCGAGCGCTTCGCGGTGACCCTGCTCGACTGCCCGCCCGCGCTGGGACCGGTCAGCGTCAACGCCCTGACCGCCGCCGACCGGGTGATCGTGCCGGTGCAGGCCGAGTATCTGGCGCTCGAGGGCCTGGTCCAGTTCCTCGAAACCCTGGCGATGATCCGGCGCGACCTCAACCCCCAACTCGAGGTCGCGGGGCTGTTGATCACCATGCACGACGAGCGCACGCGGCTGGCCCAGGACGTCGAGTCAGAGCTGCGCGAGCATTTCCCGGAGATGGTCTTCGAGACGGTCATCCCCCGCAGCGTCCGCGTCGCCGAGTCCCCGAGCTATGGTCTGCCGGTGACCGAGCACGCCCCCTCCTCGCGCGGATCCGTCGCCTATCAGGCGCTGACGAAAGAGCTCACGGCCCGTGGCTAGCGGCACCAAACGCGGCATCGGCCGCGGCCTCTCGGCGATCCTGCCGGAAGCTGCCGCCAACGACGCCGGTGAGCTGCGCGAACTGCCGGTCGGCCTGATCAAGCCCAACCCGGGCCAGCCGCGGACCAAGTTCGACCCCGACGCCCTCGACGCCCTCGCGGCCTCGATCGAGGCCAGCGGCATCGTCCAGCCACTGCTGGTCCGCCCCCTCCCCGACGGCAGCTACGAGCTGGTCGCCGGCGAGCGCCGCTGGCGCGCCGCCCAGCAGGCCGGGCTCGAGAAGGTGCCGGCGGTCGTCCGCGACCAGGCCGAGGCCGAGCGGCTGCAGGCGGCGCTGATCGAGAACATGGTCCGCGAGGACCTCAACCCGGTCGAGGAGGCGAAGGCCTGCGCCGCCCTGGTCGAGGATCTCGGGCTGACCAAAGAGGAGCTGGCACGCCGCGTCGGCCGCAGCCGCCCCGCCGTCTCCAACCTAATCCGCCTGCTCGAGCTGCCCGACGAGACCCTGGAGCTGCTGGAGGGCGGCGAGCTCAGCGAGGGCCACGGTCGAGCTCTGCTCGGCGCCAGCGGCAACGACGTGCGCCGGCGCCTCACCCGCGACGCGGTGCGCGGCGGCTGGTCGGTGCGCGAGACCGAGAACAGGGTTCGGCTGGCTGGCCAGCCAAAAGCCCGACCGAGGCGGGCAGCGGTCGATCCGGAGCAGGCCGCGGCGCTCGAGGCGGCCGGCGACGCGCTCGAGGCGGCGCTCGGGCACGAGGTTGTGGTCCGGGTCAAGGGGGAGGGGATCGTCGCCGAGTTGCGCTTCGACGACGTCGACGAGGCCCAGGCGCTCGCCCGCACCCTGCGCAAGCGCGCTCGCTGAGGCTCCCGGAGCCCTAAGCGCGCCGCCGCTATCATCGCCGGCCGCGGGCGATTAGCTCAGTTGGTTAGAGCGCGTCTCTGATAAGGACGAGGTCCCTGGTTCGAATCCAGGATCGCCCACTCTCCCTACCTATACTTGGCCGTCAACCACGGTCGGGAGCCTCTTCTCGTGCAGCAGATGCAGATCTATGGCGTCAGCTTCGACATGGTCGGCAAGCAGCCGATCGTGTTGTTGAAGACGGTTGACGGAAATCGGTTCCTGCCGATCTGGATCGGCCATCCCGAGGCGGCCGCGATCCTGATGAAGCTGCAGGGCGCCTCGACGCCGCGACCGATGACCCACGACCTGCTCTCCGACGTGCTCGACCAGCTCGACGCCAAGTGCGAGCGGGTCTCGGTGACGGAGCTGCGCGACAACACCTTCTACGCCTCGATCACGGTCTCGGTCAACGGCTCCGAGGTCGAGATCGACTCGCGCCCCTCCGATGCCCTCGCCCTCGCCGTCCGCGTCTCCGCCCCGATCTTCGCCGCCGAGGACGTGATCGAGGAGTCGGCGATCGAGTTCGAGCACGAGGTCGAGGACACCGAGGAGGTCGTCGACAAATTCAAAGACTTCCTCGACGAGGTGACCCCGGAAGACTTCGCCAAGGGCGAGGAAGGCTAGGCAGCAGTGGGGGTGAGGGCAAGGTCGAGGATGCGCTCGACCAGCCGCTCGAAGGAGAGGCCAGCCGCCTCGGCGGCCTGGGGAAGGAGGCTGGTGTCGGTGAGGCCGGGGATCGCGTTGGCCTCGAGGACTCGAGGGCCGTCGGCGCCGAGGATCAGGTCGATCCGGGCGAAGCCGGAGCAGCCGAGGGTGCGGTAGGTGGCGAGCGCCGCCTCGGTCACCATCGCTTGCTCGGCCGGGGCGAGCTCGGCCGGACAGACGAAGCGGGTGCGCCCGATCTCGTAGCGGGCTTCGAAGTCGTAGGCGTCGCCCTCGGCCGGGATCGCTTCGACCACCGGCAGCGCCTCGCCGCCGAGCACGCTGACCGCCAGCTCGCGTCCCGCGGCGAAGCGCTCGAGCAGGACGCGGTCGTCATAGCTGAAGGCGGAGACCAGGGCCTGCGGAACCTCCGCGGCGCTGGCGGCGAACTTGACGCCGAGGGAGGAGCCGCCGCGGCTCGGCTTGACGACGAGGGGGAAGCCGAGCCCCTGCTCGAGCCGCCCCAGCGCGTCGGCGGCGCCGAGCTCGCGGAAGGCGGTCTGGCTGAAGGCGAACCAGTCCGGGGTCGGCAGGCCGGCCTCGCGGATCGCGTGCTTGGACTGGGACTTGTCCATGCAGCGGGCGCAGGCAGCGGCGCCGGGGCCGGTGAAGGGGATGCCGAGGATCTCCAGCAGCTCCTGCGCGGTGCCGTCCTCGCCGCCGACTCCATGCATGGCGACGAAGGCGACGTCGGGGTGCTCCGCGCTCAAGCGCTTGACCAGGTCATTGCCGACGTCGAGGGCGACAACCTCGTGGCCGAGTCGGCCCAGCGCGTCCTCGACCCGGGCGCCGGAGCGCAGCGAGACGCCGCGCTCGAGTGAGCGGCCGCCTTTGAGGACCGCGACCTTCACCCGCTCCCCTCGCCACTCTTGCGGAAGGGAAGGACGTCGGCGCCCTCGTCGGTCTCTCCCCGCGCGGCCGGCGCCGTGCGCTCGCCGGTCAGCGCCTCGTAGAGCTCGACCTGCTCGGCGATCACGGTGCCGATGCGGCGGATCCCCTCGCGGATTTCGCTGTCGTCGACGCCGGAGAAGTTGAGCCGCATCGAGTTGCGGCCGCGCTCGTCGATGTAGGCAGCCTGGCCGGGGACGAAGGCGACGTCGGCGCGCAGCGCCTTGGCCAGCAGGTCGCTGGTGTCGATGTACTCCGGCAGGGTCGCCCAGATGAAGAGGCCCCCCTGCGGTTCGGTCCAGGTAGCCGCCGCCGGGAAGTGCTCCCCCAACGCCGCCAGCATCGTGTCGCGGCGGCCGCGGTAGAGCTCGACCAGGCCTTCGACGTATTGGCGCCAGCGACCTTCGGCGAAGTACTCGCGAACGAAGTACTGGGTCAGGGTCGAGGTGCAGAGGTCGGATGCCTGCTTGCCGAGCACGATCTTCTCCATCACCGGCGGCGGCGCCACCGCCCAGCCGAGGCGGATGCCGGGGGAGAGGATCTTCGAGAAGGTGCCGATGTAGATGACGAAGTCGCCGCCGTCGAGCTGGTAGAGCGGCGGCATCGCCTCGCCCTCGTAGCGCAGCAGCCCGTAGGGGTTGTCCTCGACCACCACCAGCTCGTGCAGCCGCGCCAGTTCGACCAGGCGCTGGCGGCGAGCGAGCGACATCGTCACCCCGGCGGGGTTCTGGAATGTCGGTACCGAGTAGATGAACTTCGGCCGCCGACCCTCGGCGCGCAGGCGGTCCAGCAGCTGCTCGAGCTCGTCGACCCGCATGCCGTCCTCGTCGCACTCGACCTGGATCACCTCGGCCTGGTAGCTGCAGAAGACCGGCACCGCGCCGGGGTAGGTCGGCGCCTCGCAGATGACGACGTCGCCGGGATCGACCAGCGTCTTGGCGACCAGGTCGATCGCCTGCTGGCCGCCGGTGGTGACGATCAGGTCGTGCGGGTCGACCAGCATGCCCTCCGCGCCCATCACCTCGACGATGCAGTCCTTGGTCTCCTCGAAGCCCTCGGTCGGCCCGTACTGCAGCGCCTCGGCGGCGGACTCCTGGGCGATCCGGGTCATCTGCGCGGCGAAGCTCTTGGGCGGGAAGGTCGAGGTGTCGGGCAGGCCGCCGGCAAGCGAGATCACTTCCGGCCGCGCCGTGATCGCCATCAGGTCGCGCATCGCCGAGGAGCGCATCACCGTGGTCCGCTCGGCGAAGAGGCCGGCGTAGCGCTCCAGGTCCCTGGTGCTGGTGTGGGCGCGCCGCCGGTGCGGCGGTATCGGCACTTCGCTCATGCGGGAAGTGTGGCGGATCGACGCCGGGGCGCTCGGGAGGGTACGTTTTCGCACGTGGACTTTCTCTCCGACGTAGGCATCGGCATCGCGATCGGCATGCTCGCCGGCACCACCGGCACCCATGGCTCCGCCCGCGGGCGGATGACCATCCTCGCTGCCGTGATCGGGCTCATCGCCGGCTTCCTGCTCGATGGCGGCCTCGGCGCCGTGCTGGCCCTGGCGGGGGCCGTCCTCGCCTGCCTCGTGATCAGCGACCTCGTCGCCGGCGCCAGCCGCCGCGAAGGAAGCGGCGGCGGGGCGCTCGCCTTCATCATCGCCCTGGTGGCACTGGTCGTCGTCGGCGTCTCCCTGGTGCTGCCGGTGCTGGTCGTGCTGGTGATCGTCGCCCTGGCCTGGCTCGGGATCTCGCGCCAGCGCCGGGCGAAGCGCAAGCACGCCGGGCTCCGCGTCCTGCGCTAGGCGCCCGGCCGAGCTCCTCGGTCGAGCATCATTCGAGCCATGCCCCCCGCCAAGAAGCTCGTCCTCACCTACGTCGACTCGCTGCGCACCGACATGCTGCGCCAGGCGATCGCCGAGGAGCGGGCGCCGATCTTCGCGGCGCTGCTGGACCGCGGCGTCCTGGTCGAGGACTGCGTCTCCAGCTTCCCCTCGGTGACCCCGGTCGCCTGCTCGGAGATGGTCACCGGCGTCGGCGCCGATCAGCACTGGATCAGCGGCATGAACTGGTATCACCGGCTCGAGCGGCGCTACGTCGAGTACGGCTCCTCGCTCGACGCGACCCGCGCCTTCGGCGTTTTCCGGGCTCTTTACGACCTCGTCTACAACATGAACCTGGCCCACCTCAGCCCGGAGATCGAGACGGTCTTCGAGAGCCTCGAAGACGCCGGCCAACGCACCGCCTGCACGCCCTTCCTGATCTACCGCGGGCGCCAGCGGCACGAGGTCTCGCTGGAGGGGCTGATGCGACGCGCCGTCGACGCAACCAAGCTCAAGTTCCGCCACCATACCTGGGGTCCGACCGAGCTCTTCTACGGCGACCTATACGCCAGCCGCGAGGTGCCCTGCAAGTCGACCTCGATCCCCGGCAGCCGCGACGGCTACGCGGCCTGCTGCTCGGCCGAGCTGCTGCAGGAGGACCTCTACGACTTCCTCCTGCTCTCGCTGCCCGACAACGACAACTACTCGCACCGGCACGGGCCGGAGGCGAGCGTCGAGTCGATCGCCAAGGCCGACCATTGCTTCGCCAAGTTCGTCGACGCGGCCGGTGGCCTCGACGACTTCCTCGAGAGCCACGCGCTGATCCTGGTCGCCGACCACGCCCAGACCGACGTCCACCGCGGCCTGCCCCTGGCCGAGCTGCTCGGCCACGAGTGGTCGGTGCTGCAGCCCTCCGACGATCGCCACGGGCTGGCCCAGCTCGCGGTCAGCCCGACCGGGCGCGCGGCGCACGTCTACCTGCTGCCGGGGGAGGGAGAGCGGGCGGACCCGCTGGCGGTGGCGGAAAAGTTGACCGTGATCGAGGGCGTCGACCTGGTCTGCCGGATGGAGGACGCGGGCGGCGCGCCGCTGCGACGCGAGGATCCTGGCCCGCCCCCCGGCGAGGGCGAGTGGGCGGTCGTGGAACGGGCGGGGGAGAAGCTGCGCTTCCGCCCCGGCGCCGAGGTTGGCGACCTGCGTGGCGGTCACTGGGAGCTCGAGGGCGAGACAGGGGTTCTGGAGGCGTCGATCGCGGACGGGCGGCTCAGCAGCGAGATTTACCCTGACCCGTTGGCCCGGGTCTGGTCGGCGCTGAGCGCCCCGCACGCCGGCGACTTCGTCGTCTCGCTGGCGCTCGGCTTCGAGGCGGTCGACTGGGGCGGCGTGACCCACGCCGGTGGGGGCAGCCATGGGGCGTTGCACGCCGGCGACTCGTTGGGGCCGCTGTTGTTCGTCGGGTGTGGGCCGGAGTCGGCCGGCGAGCGGGAGCAGTGGACGCTCAGGGATGTAGCGCCGGTGATTTTGGAGCACTTCGGACTGAAGGCGAAGGGGTGAGCGACAAGGGGTCCTGCGGGCGGGCGAGGGCGTCCGTTCTCGGACCCCTTGTCGCTCCACTCGGCAGCCTCGCGTTTCTCGTGCTGCTGCTGGGTTGCTTGTTGCCCGGAACGGCGGTTGCTCAGGAGCATCGGGTGTCCGAAGCGGAGGCGATTCGGGTCGCGGATCGGGATCCCAATGCCGTCAAGGAGCGGAAGCTGAACGGGCCGCTGGCGCCTGTGGCGAACATGAACGACGGCAAGTGGGAGGTCGCTTACTTTGCTGCTGGGGACGAGGTGGCGTTGGCGATCGTCGACCCGGAAAGCGGGGAGGTGACGGAGTCTTGGACCGGGTACCAGGTGGCCTGGAAGATGGCGCGGGGGTACTCGGGGTCGTTCGGGCACAAGCTCAATGCGCCGTACGTCTTCTTGCCGCTCTGCCTGATCTTCCTCGTCGGCCTGGTCGATTGGCGGCGGCTCTGGCGCGTCGCCAACCTCGACCTCCTCGTCCTGCTCGGGTTCGGGGTCTCGCATTTCTTCTTCAATCGGGCGGAAATCGGGGTCTCGGTGCCGCTGCAGTACCCGGTCCTGCTCTACCTCCTGGGGCGGGCGCTGTGGATCGGGTTCCGCGGCAGGGGGGAGGGGCTGCGGCCGGTCTGGCCGGCGGCCTGGATCCTGGTCGCGGCGCTCTTCCTGATGGGCTTCCGGGTCGGGCTCAACCTCGCCGACTCGGGCGCGATCGACGTCGGCTACGCCAGCGTCGTCGGCGCCGACCGCATCACCCACGGCGAACCGATCTACGACAACTTCCCCGACGACGTCTCCCAGGGGGACACCTACGGCCCGGTCAACTACTACGCCTATGTCCCCTCGGAGCTGATCTGGCCCTGGTCGGGAAGCTGGGACGACCTGCCGGCCGCCCACGGCGCCGCCGTCACCTTCGACATCCTCACCTTCGGCTTCCTGCTGCTGCTCGGCATCCGCATCCGCCCCGGGCCAGCGGGGCGCCACCTCGCCGCCATCCTCGGCTTCGGCTGGGCTGCTTATCCCTATACGGCCTTCGCCCTGGAGGCGAACTCCAACGACACGCTGGTGGCAATGCTCTTAGTCGCCACGCTCTTGGTCCTCGCGAAGCCGCTCGCTCGCGGCGCCCTCGCGTCCCTCGCCACCTTCGCGAAGTTCGCCCCGGCACTTCTCGCGCCGATGCTCCTCACCTATGAATCAAAGAAGCGCTCGATGCTCTTCTTTGCCCTCGCGTTTGCACTGGTCAGCGGCGCCGTGATGCTCTGGCCTGCGATCGACCCGGGGCTCCATGTGTTCTATGACCGCACGATCGCTTACCAGTCGACCCGCGACTCCCCTTTCAGCATCTGGGGGCAGGTGCCATCGCTGGAGCCGCTACGCATCGCAATCCTCGTTGGGACGGCAGCCCTGTCGCTGCTCCTGGCGTTCCGCCCTAGACGCAAGGCCCTCGTTCAGCTCGCCGCTCTTGGGGCAGCGCTCCTGATCTCGCTCCAGCTGACCATGCAGCACTGGTTCTACCTCTACATCGTCTGGTTCTACCCCCTGTTCCTGGTTGCCTTGGTGGTCGGGAGTGACCTCGGCAAGCCTCCCGCTGTTCGCGCAGCCGAGATCACTCCCGACCACCCCTCCTCTAAGAGTCAGAGGCAGGAGCCGGGACCATGATCTGCTCGAACGAGTCGGCCAGCCCCCGCTCGTTGACGTCGACCAGCGCGCCCATCACCCAGACGTCCTCCTCGGCGGTCTCGAACCGGGTCGGCATCTGCGTGATCATCCCCGCCAGCACCTGCTCCTTCTTCACCCCGAGCACGCTGTCTCGCGACCCGGTCATGCCGACGTCGGAGATGAACGCGGTCCCCTTCGGGAGCACCCGGCCGTCGGCCGTCGGCACATGGGTGTGGGTCCCGAACACGGCGGCGACGCGCCCGTCGAGGTGCCAGCCCATCGCCACCTTCTCGCTGGTCACCTCGGCGTGGAAGTCGACCACGACCGCGTCGGCCTCGACCTGGTCGAGGATGCCGTCGACGGTGTCGAAGGGCGAGCGCGCGACCTTGAGGCCGATCGCGCCGCTGAGGTTGATCACCGCCACCCGCATCCCGCCGACCTCGACCACGGTGTAGCCACGGCCGGGGTTGCCCTGCGGGTAGTTGGCCGGGCGCAGCACCAGCCGCTCGCGTTCGAGGAAGTCGTAGGAGTCGCGCTGGCGGTAGACGTGGTTGCCGGTGGTGATGACGCCGGTGCCGACGCCGAAGAGGTCGTTGGCGGTGCGTTCGGTGATGCCGACCCCGCCGGCGGTGTTCTCGCCGTTGACGACGATCAGGTCCGGCGCGTGCTGCTCGCGCAGCGCCGGCATCGTCTCGCGCAGCCCTTTGCGACCGGGGCTGCCGACGACATCGCCGATGAAGAGGACGCGCATCGGCTGACCTTACCCGCGAGCGCTCAAACGGCCGCGAAGCGGCGCAGCGCGAAACGGGCGAGCAGGCCGTAGGCGGCGATCAGGATCGCCAGGTGGAGCAGCGGGGCGCCGATGTCAGGGCCGGCCGAGTCGAGGGCGGCGGTCATCGCCTGCAGCGCCGGCTTGAAGGGGAAGATCGCGGTGACGATCCGGACCAGGTCGAAGACGCCGCTGCCGACCGCGCCGGAGGGGATCAGCGAGAGGAAGGCGACCGGCAGGGTGACCATGAAGGCGAGCAGGGAGACGGCGCGGACCTCGCGCGCCGCTGCGCCCAGCGCTGCCCCGGCGGCGGCCAAGGCCCCGCCACCGGCGAGGATCGCCAGCAGCCAGAGCCCGATCCGGTCCCACTGCAGCGGCACGAAGAACTGCATGCCACCGAGCATCAGCAGGGTCACCACCAGTCCCACGGCCATCCCCAGCAGCACCTTCTCGCCGAGCAGCGCGGCGGGGGAGATCAGACCCCGAGTCAGGCGCGGGAAGGCGTTCTCCTCGCGCTCGAGCGCCAGCGACCCGGCCACCAGCAGGACCGTGACGAAGGCCAGGGTCAGGGTCGCCGCAACGGCGATCGCGAAGATTTCCAGCGGCGGCGAGGAGCCGTTGACGACCTCCTTCTTGACCTCGATCGGCTGCGCCAGCCGCTCGATCAGCGGCCCGGCGACGTCGAGGTTGTCGCGCGCCTGGCTGGCGAAGCTGGTCACCTGGTGCAGGGAGTTGCGCAGCGGGCCCGGCGGCAGCGCCGGTTCCAGCGCGGTCAGGATCGAGGCGGTGGCGCGGAGGCCGAGGATGTTGAAGGTCTGGCCGATCACGGTGAACTTGCCGCCGTCGATCAGCAGGTCGAGGTACTTGCCGCCTTCGTGGGCGATGCGGCGGGCGATCGCCAGGTTGGCCTGGGCCAGCAGGGTCGAGATCCGTTCGTCGACCAGCTGCGCCTTGACCGGGTCCTCCTGGTTTACGAGCACTTCGACCTTCGGGGTCCCCGGGGTCAGGGTCGAGAGCGAGTTGATCTGGTCGACCAGATTGGCCGGCAGGATCAGCGCCGCCAGCACGTCGCCGGAGGAGACCTCGTCCACCGCCTCGGCCCGATCCTTGACATGGACGCACTCGACCCGGGAGCAGATGCGGTTGCTGACCCCGGCCGCCGGCAGCCTGGCGCCGCCGACGCTGACCCGGGTGTTGGCGGGGACTTCGTTGAGGAAGGCGACCCGCGGTTTCTCCGGTCCGCGGGAGATCGCGAACCCGACCAGGACCGCGATCAGGACCGGGTAGGCGACCAGCAGGAAGGCCTGCAGCGGCGAGCGCCGCAGGATCTGCAGATCCTTGAGCAGCAGCCAGCGCACCTCAGTGCCCCCGGTGCTGCAGGTAGGCGACGAAGGCGGTCTCGAAGTCGCGGTCGGCGGCCTCGGGCGCCTCGCTGCGGACCGCCTCGCGCAGCTCCTCGGCCGGCCCGTCGAAGAGCGACTCGCCGTCGGCGAGAACGAGCAGGCGACGGCCGTAGCGCTCGGCCTCCTGGATGTCGTGGGTGGAGAAGATCACCGTGGTCCCGCGGGTGGCGAGGGCGGAGACGAACTCCCACAGCCGCGCCCGCTGGCGCGGGTCGAGGCCGACGCTGGGCTCGTCGAGCAGCAGCACCGCCGGCCGCGAGAGCAGCCCGATCGCGATGTTGATCCGCTGCTGGTTGCCGCCGGAGAGGCGGGCGACGATCTCGCCCCGGCGCTCGCCCAGCCCGGCCAGCTCCAGCATCTCCGCGGTCGAGGCGTGTGGATCCTCGTGTCCCTCCAGCCGCGCGAACAGCAGCAGGTTCTCCTCCACGGTCAGCCGCCGGTAGAGCGCCGCCTGCTGTGGCACCCAGCCGACCGTGCCGCCGTCGACCCCGAGCTCACCGCCGTCGGGCTTGAGGATCCCGGCCAGGATCGAGAGCAGCGTCGTCTTCCCGGCCCCGTTCGGGCCGATGATCGCGACCAGCTCGCCCGGGTCGGCAACGAGATCGACTCCCCGCAGCACCTCCCTGTCTCCATACCGCTTGACCAGCCCCCGTGCCCGCACCCGGGGAAAGCTACTGGCCTAAACTCGCCTGCGATGCCTTTCCCAAGCACCCGCATGCGCCGCATGCGCCGGACCGACACCCTGCGCGGCCTCGTGCGCGAGACCGAGCTGTCGCCGGCGCACCTGATCCAGCCGCTGTTCGTCGTCGCCGGCGAGGACGTGCGCGAGCAGGTCGAGTCGATGCCGGGCATCGAGCGCTTCTCGATCTCCGGCCTGGTCGCGGAGGCGGGGGAGATCGCCGCCGCCGGGGTCGGCACGGTCCTGCTCTTCGGCATCCCGGCGAGCAAGGACGAGTCCGGCACCGGCGCCTATGACGACGAGGGGATCGTGCAGATGGCGGTGCGGGCGCTGAAGGAGGCCCACCCCGACCTCGCTGTAATCACCGACGTCTGTCTCTGCGAGTACACCTCGCACGGCCACTGCGGCTTCGTCCGCGAGGGCGAGGTCGACAACGACATCACCGTCGAGCTGCTGGCCAAAGTCGCGATCTCCCACGCCGAGGCCGGCGCCGACGCGGTCGCGCCCAGCGACATGATGGACGGCCGGATCGGCTCGATCCGCTTCCAGCTCGACGAGGAGGGCCATTCCGGCGTGCCGATCGTCGCCTACAGCGCCAAGTACGCCTCCGCCTTCTACGGCCCCTTCCGCGACGCCGCCGGCTCGACCCCCGAGTTCGGCGACCGCCGCGGCTACCAGATGGATCCGGCCAACGCCGCCGAAGCGGTGCGCGAGGCCGAGCTCGACCTCGACGAGGGCGCCGACATGCTGATGGTGAAGCCGGCGATCCCTTATCTGGACGTCGTGCGCCGGGTCAAGGACGCGACCGCCGCCCCGGTCGCCGCCTACCACGTCTCCGGCGAGTACTCGATGCTGAAGGCCGCCGCCGCCAACGGCTGGATCGACGAGCGTGCAGCCGTGCTCGAGACCCTGACCTCGATCCGCCGCGCCGGCGCCGACGCGATCGTCACCTACTACGCGAAGGAGGCCGCTCCGTGGCTTCGGTGAAAACCCCCCAGTCGAAGGCGCGCTCGCGCAAGGACGGCTCGGCGATCCCGCTGGATGAGATCGACAAGCGGCTGATGAACCTGCTGCAGTCGAGCTTCCCGATCGACCCCGAGCCCTTCGCCCTCGTCGCCTCCGAGGCGGAGCTGGAGCTCGACGACGTGCTGTCCCGCACTCAGCGCCTGCTCGACGGCCGCATCATCCGCGAGATCACGCCGATCTTCGACACCCGCGCGCTCGGCTACGAGTCGATGCTGGTCGCGGCCAAAGTCGACGGCGAGCATCCCCAGCGCGCCGCCCAGATCGTCAACTCGCACCCGGGCGTCTCCCACAATTACCTGCGCACCCACGACTTCAACCTCTGGTTCACGATCGCCACCCCGCCCGACTCCGAGCTCGGCCTGCACGGCACGCTCGAGGTGCTGATGCGCGAGACCGGGGCCGAGTCGATGCGCGAGCTGCCGACCCTGACCCTGTTCAAGATCAACATGAACCTGGAGATGGAGAAGGGAACCGAGGCGTTGACCGCCGCCCCGGTCGAGGCCACGCCGCCCCGCGAGCTGGACGCCCAGCCCTACGACGAGGACGACAAAGCCGTGATCAAGGCGCTGCAGGGGCCGATGGCCGCGGTCGAGCGCCCTTATGACCAGGCCGCCGCCGAGCTCGGGATCGCGACCGAGACCCTGCTCGAGCGCCTGCGCTCGATGGTCGACCGCAAGATCCTCCGCCGCGTCGCCGCGATCCTCTACCACCGCCGCGCCGGTTTCTCGGCCAACGGAATGGGGGTCTGGAAGGTCCCGGACGAGCAGATCATGGAGGTCGGCGCCCGCATGGCCTCCTTCCGCGGCGTCTCCCACTGCTACCAGCGGCCGACCTACGAGGACTGGCCCTACAGCGTCTTCACGATGGCCCACGGCCGCTCCAAGGAGGAGTGCGACGCAGTCCTCGACTCGATCGCCGAGGACTGCGGGATTGGCCGCGACGGTCGCGCCACCCTCTACTCCTCGACCGAGTACAAGAAGATCCGCCTCCATTACTTCACCGATGACTACGCGCAGTGGGAGCGGCAGCACGGTTGACCGTCATCCCCGGACGCGGGAGCGAGGTCGCGAGATCGCCGGTGATGATGGGCGCGACCTCGCGGGAGCAGAGGAGATGACGGAGTCGTTGTTCGAGCGCGCCCAGCGCGTTCTTCCGGGTGGCGTCAACTCGCCCGTGCGGGCGCTGCGGCAGATCGGCCGCGAGCCGATCTTCATCGAGCGCGGAGAGGGCTGCGAGCTGGTCGACGTCGACGGCAACCGCTACCTCGACTGGGTCGGCTCCTGGGGCCCGCTGATCCTCGGCCACGCCGAGCCCGCCGTGGTCGCCGCGGTGATCGAAGCGGCCAAGCGTGGCACCAGCTACGGGGCTGCGACCCTGGCCGAGGTCGCTCTGGCCGAGGAGATCGTCGCCCGGGTGCCGTCGGCGGAGATGGTGCGGATGACCAGCTCCGGCACCGAGGCGGCGATGAGCGCCGTGCGCCTCGCCCGCGCCGTCAGCGGCCGTGAGGTCGTGGTCAAGTTCGCCGGCGCCTACCACGGCCACTCCGACGGGCTGCTGGCCGACGCCGGCTCCGGCCTGGCCACGCTTGGGGTTCCGGGCAGCCCCGGCGTTACCGCGGCGCAGGCGGCGGCGACCGCGGTCGTTCCGTGGAACGACCGCGAGGCGGTGACGCGGGCGCTGGCGGAGCACGAGGTCGCCGCCCTCCTGGCCGAGCCGATCGCCGCCAATATGGGCGTCGTCCCCCCGGCCGACGGCTTCCTCGAGTTCCTCCGCGAGGCCACCCGCGCGACCGGCACTCTGCTCGTCTTCGACGAGGTGATCACCGGCTTCCGCGTCGCTCGCGGCGGCGCCCAGGAGCTCTACGGGGTTGAGCCCGACCTGACCGTGCTCGGCAAGGTGATCGGCGGCGGCCTGCCGGCAGCCGCCTATGCCGGGCCGCGCGAGACGATGGAGCGGATCGCCCCGGCCGGCGACGTCTACCAGGCGGGCACCCTTTCCGGGAACCCCTTGGCGACCGCCGCTGGGCTGGCGACCCTGGCCCAGCTCGACGCCGCTGCCTACGAGCGCCTCGGCGTCCTCACCGACCGTCTCGCTGGCGGCTTCGCAGCGCTCGCCGCCGAGCGCCCGCTCCAGGTCGCGTCCGCCCCGGGCCTGGTCACGCTCTTCTTCAGCCCCGCGCCGGTGCGCGACTTCGACGGCGCGCGCGCCTGCGACACCGAGGCCCACGCCCGCTTCTGCCGCGCCATGCTCGACCGCGGCGTCTACCCGCCGCCGTCGCAGTTCGAGGCCTGGTTCGTCTCGCTTGCCCACGACGAGGCGACGGTCGACCGCACCCTCGAAGCCGCCGTCGAATCATTGGAAGAGGCCCTGCCATGATCCATCGCCTTCCGCGGTTCCCTTTCCACCAATGACGCGGGAAGCGAACCGCGGAACTCCGGCGGACGCCCTGCGCGAGCTCGCGGCGCTGCTGCGGGAGGAGCAAACACCGATCTCGATGCACGTGGTCGACGCCCCGGCGACCCCGATCCTCGGCCTGCTTGCCGCCGCCGGCCCCCGCGCTGCCGCCAACCCCGGCGAGTACGCCCTGGTCGTCGAGGCGGTCCACGAGGGCTACCTGCTCCACTACGGCGAGCCGCGGCTGCTGGCTGGTCACGACCCCGACCTCGCCCTCCTTGCCGGCGACTATCTCTACGCGCTCGGCCTCGATCGCCTCGCCGCGCTCGGCGACGACCGCGCCATCGCCATCCTCAGTGACCTGATCAGCCGTTGCGCCCGGCTCCATGCCGAGGGCGAGGGTGCCGCGGTCCCGGGACTGTGGGAGGTCGCGGCCGGCGCCATCGCCGGCCGCGACGCCCAGCTCAGCTGAACCGCGAGGAGTCGATCAGGCAGTACTTGAAGTCGAAGCCCAGGACGGCGTTGTTGGCGAGGTTGCCGTTATGGGTGAGCTTGACCGAGAGCGTCTGAGCCCTCGTCTTGTTGCCGGCCTTCAGCGCCTTGCCGATTTCGCCCAGCAGCTTGGTCTCGGTTTCGAGGGCGCCGGTCCACTTGGCCAGCTTCGCCACGTCGGCGACGGGCTGCGGGACCGCCTTGATCTGCTTCACGGCCTTGCCGAAGGCGCTGGCGGCCTTGGTGAATTGCCCTGAGGCGACCGCGAGCTTGCCTTCTTTGACTTTCTTTTCCGCCCCGGCCAGGATCCGTTCGTTGGCCTTGGTGTTCGTCTTGCAGATCGGTTCGACCTGGGTGACGTAGGTTTCGCGGGTCTGATCCGGCGAGGTGACGCCCAGCGCCCCGGTGGCGCCCAGCGCCAGCACCAGCAGCGCGGCAGCGCCACTTGCGAAAAGCTTTGAACTGCGACTAACGGTCTTCATTCGTTCGGTTCCCCTGTCTCTGATGACGGTCTTCCCATGGTCCCGTGACTATCTAACCCGATCCTAGCGGTGGGAGTTGCGGTGGCGATGACGTCGGCAAGGACGCCAAGGCAATACACTGCACGCCCGATCCTCAATGGATCCTCGAAGCAACGTGGCTGACGACACGGACAAGATGAACGGGGCCGAAGAGGCTCCCCAGCAGCAGCGGGAGAAGCCCGACCCTCCCGGCTACTTTGAGGGCGAGTCGATGACTCGTCGTCGCGCCTTCACGATTGCCGCTCAGGGCCTGGGCGGGGTCGCCGGCGCCGCGATCATCCTGCCCGCCGTCGGCTTCGCCGTCGCCCCGATCTTCCACCGCGGCAAGGAGCGCTGGGAGGCCGTCGGCCCGACCAGCGATTTCGTCGAGGACACCTACCGTCAGGTCGTCTTCACCGAAACCGAGGGAATCGGCGACGCCGGCAAGACCACCGCCTACATCCGCCGCGGCTCCAAGACCTTCGACGAGGACCCCAAGACCTTCATCGCCGTCTCCAACCGCTGCGCCCACCTCGGCTGCCCGGTCCGCTTCGTCGAGGCGGCCGGCAACTTCATCTGCCCCTGCCACGGCGGCGTCTACGACTTCCAGGGCAAGCGGATCGGCGGCCCGCCGGTGCGCCCGCTCGACCAGTTCCAGACGCGGATCCGCTACGGCCAGGTCGAGGTCGGCCCGCGCTACAGCGTCACCTCGCAGCTGGAACCGGTCCGCGCCCGCGACCCCGGCGAGTTCACCGGCGGGATCTGGGAATACCTCTACCCGCCGCGGCCCTCTACCTTCCCCGCTCCCTGATGCCGAAAATGCCGAAGATCCCCGACTCCGTGGTGCCCGCGCCGCTGCGCAAACCGGCCAAGCCGGGTGCGAGCGGTGTCGCCAAAGGCCAGGCCCCGTCGGATCTCAAGACCTCGCCGCCGGAGCGCGAGACGCACGTGCAGAAACTCGGTGGGCAGGCCAAGGAAGCGCCCGCCGACGTGCTCGCCTGGGTCGACCAGCGCACCGGTGCCAGCGGCTTCCTCACCGGGATGCTCTACCGCAAGGTCCCGAAAGGGACCAACTGGTTTTACACGCTCGGCTCCGCCACCCTCTTCGCCTTCATCGTGCAGGCGGTCACCGGCGTCTTCCTGGCGATGTTCTACACGCCGTCGACCACCCAGGCCTACGCCTCGATCTCCCACATCAACAACGAGGTCCCGCTTGGCGCCCTCGTCCACGGCATGCACAAGTGGGGCTCGAGCCTGATGGTGATCCTGATCTTCCTGCACATGGGCCGCACCTTCTTCTTCGGCGCCTATAAGTACCCGCGCGAGCTCAACTGGGTGATCGGGGTCGTGCTGCTGATCCTGACGATGACGATGGCCTTCACCGGCTACCTGCTGCCGTTCGACCAGCGTTCCTTCTGGGCCTCGGTGGTCGGGATCAACATCAACGGCACCGGTCCTGTGGTCGGCCCCTATCTGAGTGACTTCCTGCGGGCCGGTCCGGAGCTCGGCGCGACCACGCTCTCGCGCTTCTACTCGATCCACATGCTGTTGGTGCCGGGCGCGATCATCGCCCTGATCGGCGCCCACATGTACCTGGTGGTCAAGCTCGGAACCACGGCGCCGCCGTGGGTGCGGGCCGAGAAGCCGAAGAACGCCATTCCCTCAGCCCAGCTCGACGCGGGCGTCGAGAGCAACGGCTCCGGCAACGGAGCGTCCCCTCTCTCATGAAGCCAGCGGACAAGCAGGCATACCTGGAGGAGTACGAGCTCCTGAAGAAGAAGGGGAAGCCGTTCTTCCCCTACGCGGTGCTGAAGGACTCGGCGATGGCGCTGATCGTCGTCGCCGTGGTGATCGCGATGTCGCTGATCCTCGGCGCCGAGCAGGGCCCGAAGGCGGACCCGACCTCGACCACCTACGTGCCGCGGCCCGAGTGGTACTTCTTCTTCCTCTTCGAGGTCCTGCGCGTGATCAAGCCGCCGGAGCTGGTCCCGATCGCGACGATCGGGATCCCGACGATCTGCATGGTGCTGCTGCTGCTGCTGCCGTTCTACGACCGCGGCCCGGAGCGCCGCCCGGAGCGCCGCCCGCTGGCGACCACGGCCGGGGTGATGACGATCATCGCCATGGCCTACCTCACCTTCCTCGGGGCAACCGGCGGCTCGCCGACCGAGATCGAGATGGAAGTCGCGCCCCAGTACGAGGCCGGCAAGGAGGTGGTCGCGGGCTCCGGCTGCCTCGCCTGCCACAAGATCGGCGAGAACGGCAACAACGGGCCGGGGCCGGAACTGACCCACATCGCGGCCAGGGTGCCGCGAGCGGCGATCCTGCGCTCGGTCGAAATCGGGCCTGGCATCATGCCTTCATTCCGCGATCTGCCACCGAAAAAGCTGAACGAGCTGGCCGATTTCCTGTCGTCGCTCGATTAGCCACGGCGGTCGGTGACGGCGCGCGGCGCCGCTGAACCCCATGGACACGATCAACGACAACCGTCAATCGCCGGATTTCGCGGGGCAGGTCAACCGCATGTTCGACCGCGTCGCGAGTAATTACGACGCGCTCAACTCGGTGATGACGGCGGGGCTGCACCATCGCTGGCGCGAGCGGGCGGCGGCGCGGACGGAGCTCGGCCCCGGCGACTCGGCGCTCGACATCTGCTGCGGCACCGGCGACCTGACCCTGGAGCTGTCGGGCCGGGTCAGCCCGGGCGGGCACGTGGTCGGTTCCGATTTCTCCGAGCCGATGCTCGACCTCGCCCGCGAGAAGGCGGCCGAGCGACAGGCGCCCGGCGTGCGCTTCGAGTGGGCGGACGCTCTGCAGCTGCCCTATGACGGCGGCCGCTTCGATGCCGTCACCGTCGGCTTCGGCGTCCGCAACCTCGCCGACCTCGACCGCGGCCTCAGCGAGATGGCCCGGGTCCTGAAGCCGGGGGGTCGTGCCGTGATCCTCGAGATCACCCAGCCGACGCGGCCGCCGCTCTCGGTCTTCTACTCGCTCTGGTTCGACCGCATCGTGCCGTTGCTGGGCTCCTTCTCGAGTGACCCCGAGGCCTACTCCTACCTGCCGGAATCGGTTCGTAGCTTTCCCAGCCCGCTCGGTCTGGCGGAGAAGATGGACCGCGCTGGCTTCGAGCGCATTCGCTACACGGTGCTCGCCGGGGGGATCATCGCGATCCATAGCGGCGTCCGCGGGTGACCCGACGCTCGGCCGTGCCGCCGCCGGTGACGGCGGTGCTGGACGCGTCGAGCCGCTGGTTGCCCTCGCGCTTGGGCGAGGTCGAGGACCGGCTGCGCGATGCCGTCGCTGGCCATGGCGAGCTGCTGGGGGAGGACGCGACAGCGACCCTCTCGGCCGGCGGCAAGCGGCTGCGGCCGATGCTGGTTCTGCTCTGCGCCGGCCAGGCCGGGGGGGACGCGTCGGTCCGGGCGGCGACGGCGATCGAGCTGGTCCACATGGCGACGCTGGTCCACGACGACGTTCTCGACGCTGCGCCGCTGCGCCGTGGCCTTCCGACCGTCGCCGCGACTTCCGGCCGCGACCGCGCCGTCGCCACCGGCGACCTGCTGCTCTCGCGGGCCTTCGCCCTGCTCGCCGATGCCGGTGACAGCCGCGCCGTCTCCCTGCTCGCCGAGGCCTCGGTCGCCCTCGCCCGCGGCGAGCTGGCCCAGCGCCACGACGCCTTCGACCTGACGATCTCCGAGCAGCGTTACCTCGAACGCTGCCGGCTGAAGACGGCGACGCTGTTCGAGTGCGCCTGCCTGCTCGGTCACGACGACGAGCACCTGCGCGCCTTTGGCGCCGAGGTCGGCCTCGCCTTCCAGCTGCTCGACGACGTCCTCGACGTTGCCGGCCCGCCGGAGCGGACCGGCAAGGCCCGCGGTACCGATCTGCTCGACGGCACGGTGACGCTGCCGTTGATCGAGGCCGCCGCCGCCGATCCGGGCATCCGCGAGGTCGATCTGCACGGCCTCGACCCGGCGTCGGCGGAGCTGCTCTGCGATCGCATCGCCGCCAGCGGCGCGCTCGACCGGGTGCGGGCGCGGGCGCTGGAGATGGTCGCGACCGCGAAGCGTCGGCTCGACGGCGCCAGCTTCGCGCCGGAACAGCGGCAGCTGCTCGGCCTCGTCGCCGACGGCGTCGTCCAGCGCTACAGCTGACCCGAGCGCCGGACGGGACTAGGGCGCGAAGTCGTCGGCCGTGATCAGGTCGACGGCCAGGGCGGCGACGAAGGCATCGGCCATGTCGGCCATGTTCGAGTGCTCCAGCGCCCGCAACTCGTCGGCCAGCTCATGGGCGCCGAGGTCGAGCTGCTCGTCAAAGTCGTCGATCTCGCGCTCGCCGTGGACCCCCTGGCAGGACCACTCGCACTCCGGGCAGCGCCGCCAGACGCGCCAGTGGGTGCGATCCCCCGCCTGCTCCCAGCAGGTCGGTTGCACCAGGCAGGAACCGCACTGCGGGCAGATGTGCAGCTTCGACTGCTGCGGCTTGGTCTGGTTGCGACTGGGCTCTGGCATGCGTCACCTATCGAACCCATTTGACGCGCACTTGATCCGCATTTTTAGAAAGTTCCTAGAAGAAACCCAACTACCGGGTATCTAATTGCGCGACTCAAGCACGTCCGGCCGCCGTCCGACACCGTTACCATGGGTTCAATGCTTGGAAATATCGGTCCCCTCGAGATCATCGTCGTCCTCATCATCGCCCTGATCGTCTTCGGCCCGAAACGCCTGCCGGAGCTCGGCAGCAGCCTCGGCCGCGGCATCCGCGAGTTCCGCAACACGGTCACCGGCGAGAAGGGCGATGACGATGACGAGCCCGAGGTCAAAGCGATCCGCGCCACCGCACCGCCGACGGCTCCCGTCGAGAAGCCGGTCGAGCCCGAGGTCGTTCACGACAAACGCAGCTGAGGCGCGAGGGGATGCCCCGCCGCGTCAAGGCGGTCTCCCACGAGGACCAGCTCTCGCTCGTCGAGCACCTCGACGAGCTCCGCTTCCGCATCATCGTCTGCTTCGCCGTCCTCGGCGTCGCCCTGGCTCTCTGCTTCTGGCAGAACCACCTGCTGCTGGAAATCGCCGGCGGGCCGTTGCCGGCCGATCACAAGAAGCTGCTGACCTTCGGCATCACCGAGCCCTTCACGACGACGATCACGGTCGCCGCCTACGGCGCTCTGATCCTGGCGATGCCGATCCTGCTCTACCAGGTCTACGCCTACGTGCTGCCGGCCTTCAGCGACAACGAGCGCAAGACCGTGCTGCCGATCCTGCTGCTCTTCCCCGTCCTTTTCCTGGCCGGGATCGCCTTCTCCTACTTCGCGGTGATGCCGGCGGCGGTCAAGTTCCTCCTCAACTTCAACGACAGTCAGTTCAACATCCAGGTCCGCGCCCGCGACTACTACAGCTTCTTCTCGACGACGATGCTGGCGGGCGGCCTGATTTTCCAGCTGCCGCTGGCGATCCTCGCCGTTACCCGGCTTGGAATCGTCAAGGTCGAGCAGCTGCGCTCCAACCGCCGCTACGCGTATCTGCTGATCGCCATCGTCGCCGCGGCGCTGCCGGGAGTGGACCCGGTCTCGATGCTGATTGAGATGGTTCCGCTGCTTGTTCTGTATGAGTTGAGTATCTTGCTCGCGCGGGCCTTTGGCCGGCCGGGAGAATCGGGCGGGGTTGCGGAGCCCTCTACTTAGGAGCGTCGAGAGAGCGATGGCGAAGAAGAAGGATGGCGAGCACAGGATGGTGTTCGACACCGGCGGCAAGCGCCGCGGTGTCGTCAAAGTCGTCTACGCGATCCTCGCCGTGCTGATGGGCTTCAGCCTTCTGCTCGTCGTCGGCCCGGCGCCGCTGCAGGAGCTCTTCGGCGTCAAGAACGAAGTCAGCCGCGCTGCCGACCAGTTCGAAGAACAGGCCGAGCGGGCCGAAGTGAAACTGAAGAAGAACCCGAAAGACTCGGACCAGCTGCTGGTTCTGACCCGGGCCCGCATCAACGCCGGCAACTCGCTCGCCGAATCGAACCCGGAAACGGGCGAAATCGCTTACACGCCGGAATCGGTCCAGCAGCTGCAGGCAGCCAGCGAAGCCTGGTCCAAGTATCTGAAGTCGACCGATGAACCGAGCTCCGCCGGCGCTCAGGTCGCGGCCCAGGCGCTGTTCGGTCTGGCCCAGGTCGCCCGTACGGGTCCCGAAGCCGAGCTCAACGTGCGCGCCGCGGCGGACGCGCAGCAGATCGTCGCCGAAGCCCGCCCCAGCCTCGGCAGCCTCAGCACCCTGGCGATCTACCGGCTCTACTCCTTCGATTACAAGGGTGCTGCCAAGGCCCAAAAAGAAGCGGAACCGTTCGCCAACACCAAGTTCGAACGCGAAAACCTCGACAACGAACTCAAGCAGATCAGCAAACGGGCGCACGAATTCCAGAAACAGCTGGCGGAAATCGAAAAAGAAGCGAAAAAAGCCCGCGAAGAAGGCAAACCCGCCGTGTCCAACCCGCTGGGTGAAGGCAACCCGCTGGGCGGTTAGGTCCTCGCCAGTGGGCCGCGAAGGACTCGAACCTTCAACCTTGAGCTTAAGAGGCTCCTGCTCTAACCAGTTGAGCTAGCGGCCCTGGGAGTCGGCAAAGTATAGGAAGCTGGCGGCCCGGCGTGGACCGCCACCACCGACCCGGGTCTAGCGTGCCCGGCAGGGCTTTTCGACGCTGCCGTCGACGATGGTGCCGTCGGCGAAGCTGAAGCGGCCGTGGGTGCGGAGGACCCCGTCGGAGCAGTGGGCGGCGACGTAGCTGCGGCGCTGGCCGTTGACGCTGAAGCGCCGCCCGACTTTGACGCCGACGTGGGTGATGGCGCCGTTGCCGTCGGCTATCGGGGGCAGCACGAGCGTGGCCCGGTAACGGAACGGGCCCGGGCGGCGTTCGATCGGGACGACGATCGCGAAGGTTTCGGTGATGGGGAAGTTGATGTGGGCGTGCAGGATCACGGTCGGGTTGCCGTCCTGGGGCGGACCGTTGAAGAGGGTCAGCGGCGCGCTTCCGCTGACGTTGCCGTCGGGGAGATCGATCGACGCTCCGATGTCACCGGTCCCGACAATCGCTCCGGCGCAGGCCTGACGCGCCTGCGCCGTGCTGGCCAGCGCCACCCGTTCGACCGGGCAGACCGGCAGACCGCCGGCGCTGAGGCGGCCGTCGCGGTCGAAGTCGATCACGGCCGATTCCAGCACCGGCGGTTTGCCGCCGCCTTTGGCGCTGATGTCGAAGTGGCCCTGGAAGTCGATCGGTGCGAACTTGCGGCGGGGCAGGGCACGGGGTTGGAAGCCGCCGTCGGCGCGGAGGACGATGTCGTTGACGATCACCAGCGCGCCTTCGCCGGCGGCGCTGGCGGCGAACAGCAGCGCCAGGGAGCAGCAGAGGGCGGCGGCCTTGATCAACCCGCCACGTGGCATGGGGAGGTGAGGGTGCCGGGGAAATAGCTGCCGTCGGTGAAGGTGAGGGTGCCGTAGACCTGCAGGCGCCCGCCCGCGCAGTAGGCGTTCGTGTAGCCGACCGTCTTGCCACCGCGCTTCCAGGTTTTGCCGATGGTCGCTTCGGCGAGAGTGGCGGCGCCGTACCCGTCGGCGATTTCGGGCAATTGGATTTTCACCTGGAAGCCGTAGCGGCCATGCTGGATCCGTTCGACCGTGATCGGGACCAGCAGCGTCTTCGGCGCCGGGATCGTCTCGTAGGCGTGGGCGATCAGGCTCGGCATGCCGCCCTGGGGGGGCGCGTTGAAGAAGGTGAGGGGGGTGCTGATGTTGACCGGCGCCTGGCCCGGGAGGCGAACGTCGGCCTTGCCGACCCCTGCGCCGACGATTGCACCGGCACAGCGCTTGCGGGCCAGTTGGGGGGTGGTGTTGGCGAGCTTTGCCAGCGTGCAGGTAGCCAGCCCCTTGGTGCCGAGCGAGCCGTGCTTGTCGAAGGAGAAGACGAGCTGTTTCAGCGTCGGCGGCTGCGAGCCGTCGGTGGTCCCGATCCTGGTCACGCTGGTGACCTCGACCGACGCCCCGCCCTGGGCGGGCAACGTCCGCGGGGAGATGGTCGCGGTGGCGCTGACCCGCGTCTTGCCGATTTCGCTCTTCAGCGCGTAGGCGCTGGCGCTGGCGATCAGGACGATCGCGCCAGCGGCGAGCACGGCTTTGGGCAGCGTTCTCCTCATCCCCCTCTCAAACCAGGCTAGCGGTCGATCGCTGCGGAAGGTTTCTGGGGATTAAGTGGGATCGCGCGAATCGCTCTTGAATCTCGCGTGGCGATATACGAACATATGTTCGTATGGAGACCGCCTGCGTCATCGACAGTCGTTTGGCGTCTCCTACGCGCCCGGGCCACTCCGGGGGGCTGCGGCCCGGGCGCCACTTTCTTCCCGATCCGGTCGAGGCGGCGGAGGCAACCGAGGCGATGGTGCGGCGGCTGGAGGCGCTCGGCTCCGTCCCCACTTTGACTAGGGAACGCGAAGGACGATCTTGCCGCCGCCGTGGTGGGCTTCGGCGAGGCGATGGGCGTCAGCCGCCTGCTCGAGGTCGAAGACGCGGTCGACCCTGACCTGCAGCCGACCGTCCTCGACCAGGTGGCAGAGGCCGGCGAGGCCGACCGGATCAGGCTCGACCAGGAAGCCGGTGGCGCGGCGGTCGCTGCGAGCAGCGAGGTCGAGCAGCTCCTGCGACACGCCGCTGGGGACCGAGACGAGGATCCCGCCCGGGCGCAGCACCGGCAGCGAGCGCTCGCCGTAGGTGCCGGTGAAGTCGATCACCGCGTCGAGGTCGGCGACCAGGTCCTCGAAGCGCTCGCCCTTGTAGTCGATCGTCTGACTGGCCCCGAGCTCGCGCAGCCAGTCGGCCTGCTCGGCCCGGGCGCTGCCGATCACGTTGGCGCCCCGCGCCCTGGCGATCTGCACCGCCAGGTGGCCGACGCCCCCGGCGGCGCCGTGGATGAGGATGTCGGCTCCCTCCTCGAGCGCGATCGTCTCGACGACGATCTGCCAGGCGGTCAGCCCCGCCAGCGGCATCGCCGCAGCTTCCTCGTGGGAGAGCACGTGCGGCTTTGTCGCGAAGTGCCGCGAGGGCGCCGTCACGTACTCGGCGTAGGCGCCCGCCTGACGCGGGAACCACGGCATCCCGAAGACCTCCTCGCCGACCTTGAAGCGGGTGACGCCCGGCGGCACCTCGCTGACCACACCGGCCACGTCCCAGCCGAGCCGGACCGGCGGCTCGCCCAGCAGCCCGGCCATGCCCTTGCCGGCGCGGGTCTTGAAGTCGACCGGATTGACCCCGGCGGCGTGGACCCGGACCTGCACCTCGGTCGGGATCGGCTCCGGCTTCGCCACCTCCTCGACCGCCAGCACCTCCGGCGCCCCGTACTCGTGCAGGACCACTGCCTTCATCGCTGCAGGTTAACCCTGGCGCTTGAAATACCAGGTGAGAGGGGTACAACTAAAACTGTGCGCGAATCGGGGTTTCGACACGAAGTGATGTTCTACGACAGTGCCGAGCGGTTCCTGGCCGGGACCGTGCCTTTCGTGGTCGGAGCGCTGGAGGCCGGCGAACCGGCGCTGGTCGCTCTCGGCGCCGAGAAGATCGAGCTGTTGAAGGGGGTGCTGGGCGCCGACGCCGAGCGGGTCCGCTTCGCCGACATGGAGGCGCTCGGCCACAACCCCGCCCGGATCATTCCCGCCTGGCGCGAGTTCGTCGACGAACACGTCTCCGAGGGCTGCCAGGCACGTGGCATCGGCGAACCGATCTGGGCCGACCGCAGCCCCGTCGAGATCGACGAGTGCCAGCGCCACGAGTCGCTGCTCAACGTCGCCTTCGGTCGCGGGCTGACCTGGTCGCTGCTCTGCCCCTACGACCTCGATGCGCTCGAGGACGAGGTCCTGGAGGCGGCGGCGCACAGTCACCCCTACCTGGCCGATGGCGCCAGCAGCTGCGCCAACGGCCAGTGCCGCGAGCGCGACCACCCGCCCGATCCCTTCTCCGGCGACTTCGAGCCGAGCCCGACCGGCGCCCGCGAACTCGCCTTCGGCCGCGAGGGCCTGCACGATCTGCGTGGTCTGGTCGCCACTGAGGCTGAAACCGCCGGCCTCTCCCGCGAACGCACCACCGACCTCGTCCTTGCGGCCAGCGAGCTCGCCGCCAACAGCGTCCGCCACGGCGGCGGCCACGGGACCTCACGGTTCTGGCGCGAGCCGGAGACGCTGGTCGTCGAGGTCGCCGATGCCGGCCACATCGAGCAGCCGCTGGTCGGCCGGGTGCGGCCGACGCCGACCCAGACCGGCGGCCGCGGCCTCTGGATGGCCAACCAGGTCTGCGACCTGGTCCGGATCCGCTCCGGCGAGACAGGCACTGCCGTCCGCCTCCACATGAGCCTCAGCTGAGGCCAACCCGGGTCCGCTGGATCCGCGGCTACCAGAACACGCTGCTAGCTTCGGGCGATGCGGCGGATCAACATCGCATTGCCCCAGTTCGAGTACGACGGTGAGGATCCGGAGGGGTTCCGCTCCGGGATCGCCCGCCTCGGCAAGCTGCTCGGGGCCAAGGAGTCGGGGATCAGCGTCCACGAGATCCCGCCCGGGCAGTCGATCTGCCCCTACCACTACGACGGCGAGCGATGAGACTTCCTGTGTCAACCCCCCGCCGGTTGAAGCCTTCGCAAGTTGCCGTGTTTGGCGGGGTCGTAGGGGACTTCGTCCTGCCAGCAGCGCCAGAGAACACGGAGCCAGGCGCGCCCCAGGACGCGGATCGCATGCGGGTGCTCAAGCCCGCGGGCGCGAGCGTTGAGGTAGACGTTCCGAGCCCAGGGATGGGTGTGGCGGGTGGAGTTGGCCAGGCAGGCGACCGCGTCACGCAGGCGCTTGTCGCAGGCCCAGCGAAAGCCGGCGACCTTGCGCTTGCCCGACTCCCGCGCCACCGGCGCCATGCCGGCGTCGGCGGCGAGCGCCTCCTGCGTCGGGTAGCGCCCGCGGTCGTCGCCGATCTCGGCGACCAGCCGCGCCGCGGTGATCACCGACTTGGGATCTTTGAACAGCGGCAGGAAGACCTGCCCGTCGGGGTGAGCACGCACCGCCCCGGCAATCTGGGAGGTCAACTCGCGGATCTGCTCGACGATCGGCCGCAGGGCCGCCACCAGGCCGAGCACCGCCCCTCGCCGTGCCTCGGCCTCCAGGGCTCCGGCGCGACCGGCCGGCGCGGTTCGCAGCCGCTCCAGCAGCTCAGCGGCCGAGCGCCGGCCGCAGTAGCCGTGGCGGGCGAGGAAGCCCGTCATGCGCTTCTCCCCAAGGCCTCGCGCATCGCCCGGGGCCGGGTAGCGCTCCAAGAAGGCCAGCCCGATCGGGGAGTCGACATCGGCGAAGACCTGCGCCGCGCCGGGCCAGAAGGCGTCCAGCTGCGCCCGCAGCTCATTGGCCAGCCGCACCCGGGCGCCGACCAGGTCCTCGCGGGTGCGGGTCAACGCCCGCAGCGCCTTGGTCTCGTCGGAGTCGGGGCAAAGCGCCCGGTGGCGGTGGGAGTCGGTGCGGGCCAGCTCGGCCAAGACGAAGGCGTCAAAGCCGTCGGACTTGCCCCCGGCGGCCTCATAGCGAGGTCTGGTCGCCTTCAGCTTGTTGGGGTGGATCGGCAAGACGGTGAAGCCCGCCTCCAGAAGGCGGTCGACCAGGAGCCCGTCCGGTCGCTCGATCGCAACCCTCATCACGCCGAGAGCCCGCATCCGGTCGACCAGCTCTTCGATGCCGACCTCGTCGTGGGCGAAGAACTCACCCTCCAGCTTCAGCCCACCCTCGTCGACCACGCAGAGCGCGTGCTCCTCGCTGGCCCAGTCGATGCCGGCGAATGCCTCATCCATCCTCTTCCTCCTCGGATCGCTTTCACTTGCGCCGGCCGGGAGGTACCGTTGCGGGTGCTCATAGTTGGGCGCTTGAGGACGCCACTTCCTGTGGCCGCTTCAGGTGCCTCCGACCGCCGGGAGACGCTGGTCTCATCGTGGCCCTCTGCGGGGCAAGCGCGAGAGGCGTTCTCCCGACGGCGGTCGGCTTCTCTATGCGTTCAACCGGGATCTTCGACGGCCTCGCTGCGCTCGGCCTCCATATCTAGATCCCAGAAGAACAAGGGGGAGGTTGTCCTATGAGCGCTTCGCGGTTTGAACGGCCGACCCGCCGGATGGCTATTCTCGGTGGCCGGAATACGCAGCAGACACCAGCCGGGTCCAGTCAGTTTTCGAGCGCTTCGGCCTGCCGGACCCACCTGGATTGAAAATTCAACGCGCGGCGATGAGTTCTCGGCCGCCCAGGAGTCTCTACTTGCATGACTACCGCTACCGCTGAACAAACCGAAGACCGCACCCGCTGGATAGCCCTCTACGTGCTCTGCGCGGGGATGCTGATGATCGTCCTCGACGCGACGATCGTCAACGTCGCCCTGCCGACGATCCAGGACGATCTCGGCTTCTCCCAGAGCAAGCTGGCCTGGGTGGTCAATGCCTACATGATCCCCTTCGGCGGCCTGCTGCTGCTGGCGGGCCGGATCGGCGACCTCGTCGGCCAGCGCCGCGTCTTCCTCGCCGGCCTCACCGTCTTCACCGCCGCCTCGCTGGTCTGTGCCGCCTCGGTCAACCAGGAGATGCTGATCGGTGCCCGCTTCGTGCAGGGGATCGGCGGCGCGCTGGCCTCGGCGGTGATCCTGGGGATGATCGTGACGATGTTCCCGGAGCCGGCGCACCAGGCGAAAGCGATCGGCGTCTTCGGCTTCGTCGCCTCCGCCGGGGGCTCGATCGGGCTGCTCGCCGGCGGCGTCCTCACCGAGGCGATCAGCTGGCACTGGATCTTCATCATCAACCTGCCGATCGGCATCCTCGTCGCCTTCCTGGCGCTGCGCCTGGTCGAGAACCGCGACGGGATCGGCCTCCACGAGGGCGCCGACTTCCCCGGCGCGGCGATGATCACGGTCTCGCTGATGGTCGGCGTGTTCACGATCCTGCAAATCACCGAGTGGGGCTGGGTCGACACCAAAACGCTGGCGCTGAGCGCGGTCTCGGCCGGCCTCTTGGCCCTCTTCATCCACCGGCAGGCGACGATCGCCAACCCGCTGATGCCGCTGCGCCTGTTCCGCTCGCGCAACGTCGCCGGCGCCAACGTGCTGCAGGCGCTGCTGGTTGCCGGCATGTTCGGGATGTTCTTCCTCGGCGCCCTCTACCTGCAGCGGGTGCTCGGCTACGACGCACTCGAGGTCGGCCTCGCCTTCCTGCCGACGACGATCGTGATGGGGACGCTCTCGCTCGGCTTCTCGGAAAAACTGATCATGCGCTTCGGGCCGCGGCGGACGCTGATCCCCGGCGTCTGCATGACCGTCGTCGCGCTGCTGCTGTTCGCCCGCACCCCGGTCGACGGCAACTACCTGACCGACCTGCTGCCGCCGTTCCTGCTGATCGGAATCGGCATGGGCTCCGCCTTCCCGGCGATCATGACCCTGGCGATGTCGGGGGCGACGATGGAGGACTCCGGTCTGGCCTCGGGCCTGGTCAACACCAGCATGCAGGTGGGCGGGGCGATTGGGCTGGCGGTGCTGGCGACGCTCTCGACCGAGCGCACCCAGGCGCTGCTCGACGACGGCGTCTCCAACGCCTCGGCGCTGACCTCCGGCTACCACGTCGCCTACCTGATCGGCGCCGGGCTGGCGGCGATCGCCGTGGGCATCGCGGTCTTCGTCCTGCGCGACGTGGCGCCGGCCGGTGCTCCGCACGGCGTCCCCGCTCCGGGGGCCGGGACCGAGGAGGCCGCCGGCACCCCGGCGTACTCCGAAGTCGGCTGACGCGCAGGCTGGGTTCATTAGTCAAGATTTCACTGCGTCGGTCGATCAAGGACTGACGTGGCAATGAATCCCGAAAACAGTTCGCAGTGGATAAGTGGCTTCTCCGAAACGCCATCCGAGCGCGCTCGGATGGGTCGGATCTCGGGCTGTCTGTGGATGGTCGCCGCCCTGGTCGGCACCGGCGCCGCCTTCCTGCCCGGCGCCGAGCACGAGGGGATCGGGTGGGTCCTCGGGGTGGGCGCTCTGGTCTTCCTCTACGGCGCCGGCAGCGCCGCGGCCGCGCTCCCTTGGCAGCGCGCCTCGATTGCCGGGATGGCGATTGGGGTAGCGGCCTCGATCCCGGTCGTCGGCATCGCCCTCTACCTGACCGGCGCTTCGCTCAGCTACATCGAGCCGCTGCTCGTCTGCCTGTTGCTCTACGCCTCCTTCTTCTTCCCCGTCCGCTGGGCCTGGGCGCTCTCGATCGAGCTGATCCTTGTCGCCGGCACCCCGCTGCTCTACGACACGCAGGCGATTGAAAATGCCTTCGCGCCCCGCTACCTCGCCTTCGTCGTTGCCTATCTCGCTGCGACCTGGGTGATGGTGGGCCTCAAACGTCGTCTGCTCGCCGCCGAGGCGCGCCAGCGCGAGATCGCCAACCGCGACCCGTTGACCGGGGTCGGCAACCGCCGCGCCTTCGACGCGATCCTGCACCGGGAGCTGGCTGCCCGCACCAAGCCGGCCGGGCGCCGTGAAGCCGACGACAGCCCGCTGGCCCTGCTCGTCCTCGACCTCGACGACTTCAAGGGGATCAACGACGAGCACGGCCACCAGGTCGGCGACGCGGTCCTCTGCGAGGCCGCCAACCGCGCCCAGGCGATCCTGCGCTCGACCGACTCGCTGGCCCGGATCGGCGGCGACGAGTTCGCCGTGATCGCCCCCGGCGCCCACGGCGAGGGCGCCCAGCGCATGGCCGAAGCGATCCGCACCGCGGTCGGCCTGCGCGAATCCGACGCCCGCGGCCCGGTCCCGGGCACTTCGGTCGGCTGGGCCGTCTTCCCCGAGGACGGGGTCGACTACGAGACCCTGATGCACGTCGCCGACGAGCGCATGCTGCGACTCAAGAGCAGCGGCAAGCAGCAGCTGGCGTTCGGCCGCTGAAGCCGAAGTTTCCAGAGAGATCATCACTAATTCGTTATAATCAGGGGCGTGACTCCAGGCGACTTGATCCGCACGACCCGCACCCGACGCGGCCTCAGCCAGGCGCGCCTGGCCCGCCGGGTCGGAACCCAGCAATCGGCGATCAGCCGACTGGAGGCAAACGAGGTATCGCCCAGCGTCGAGACCCTCGATCTCTTGATGCGGGCGATGGGGGAGCGCCTTCAACTCTCCGCTGCCGAGCCGCGGCGGGAGTACGACCCGGCGCACCGGCGGGCCACGGCAGCGCGCCCACCCAGCGAGCGCCTCGCTCTCGGCATCTCCTGGAATCGCATGGCGGGCCGTCTCGCTTCAGCCGGCCGCGAGGCACGTGCCCGAGCCTGACACCCCACTCGACGCTGAGCGCATCCTGCGCATCCTCGCTGAGTACGGCGTCGACTATGTACTGATCGGGGGTCTCGCCGTGCAGACCCATGGCCACGTCCGCACGACCAATGACGCTGATCTCATTCCTGCCCCGAACCCGGCGAACCTGAGGCGCCTCGCCTCCGCCCTGCGCGCCCTCGACGCCCGGGTGCTCAACGTCGGCGAGGAGCACACGAAAGTGGACGCGAAGATGCTGCCCCGCGCCACGATCTGGCAATTCGTCACCCGCGACGGCGGCATTGACGTCATGCATGAGGTTCCCGGCGGTCGTCCCTACTCCGAGCTCAGCGACCGGGCCCTGCATGTGCGGCTGGGGGACATCGATGTGCCGGTAGTCGACCTCGACGACCTGATCCAGATGAAGCTGGCGCGCGGGCGGTCCGTCGACCTCGCCGACGTCGCCGCCCTCACCGATCCCGAAGTAGGGCCGAGTTGACCCCAGCCTCCCGACCCTCGCGCCGCCAGCTCGGTATGGCGACGCTGGCGCTGGGGGCGCTCGGCATCGTCTTCGGCGATATCGGCACCAGCCCGCTCTACGCCCTGCAGACCGTCTTCGCCGCCGACCACCAGGCGGTGAAGCCGACCGAAGGGGACGTCTTCGGGGTGATCTCGCTGGTCTTCTGGTCGATCACGCTGATCGTCTCGATCGAGTTCGTGCTCTTCGTCATGCGCGCCGACAACGACGGCGAGGGTGGGATCCTGGCGCTGATCGCCAAGGTCGAGGGAGCACCGCTGCGCGACCATCGGGTGAAGGCGGTGCTGATCGCGCTCGGCATGTTCGGCGTCGCCCTCTTCTACGGCGACGGGATCATCACGCCGGCGATCTCGGTCCTCTCCGCGGTCGAAGGGATGGAGATCGTCGAGCCCAGCCTGGAGTCGCTGGTGCTGCCGATCACGATCGCCATCCTCGCCGGCCTGTTCGCGATCCAGCGCTTCGGCACCCACGTGATCGGCCGCGTCTTCGGGCCGATCATGGTTATCTGGTTCACGGTGATCGCGGCCGCCGGGCTGGGCCGGATCGTCGCCCACCCGGCGATCGTCAAGGCGCTCTCGCCCCACTACGGGGTCGAGTTCTTCGCCGACCACCCCGGCATCGCCTTCATCTCGCTCGGCGCGATCGTCCTCACCATCACCGGCGCCGAGGCGCTCTACGCCGACATGGGCCACTTCGGCCGCAAGCCGATCAGCCGCGCCTGGTTCTTCGTCGTCTTCCCCGCCCTCACCCTCAACTACATGGGCCAGGGCTCGCTGATCCTCGCCAACCCGAGTGCGATCGACAGCCCCTTCTTCCTCCTGATCCCCGAGTGGGGGCGGATCCCGATGGTGGCGCTGGCGACCGTGGCGACGGTGATCGCCTCGCAGTCGGTCATCTCCGGCGCCTTCTCGGTCACCCGCCAGGCGGTCCAGCTCGGCTTCCTGCCGCGGCTGCAGATCCGCCACACCTCGGCCCGGGAGATCGGCCAGGTCTACGTGCCGGCGATCAACTGGTTCCTGCTCGTCGCCGTGGTCGCGCTGGTGCTCGGCTTCGGCTCCTCGACCGGCCTCGCCTCCGCCTACGGAATCGCGGTCACCGGCACGATCACCGTCGACACCCTGCTCTTCCTCGTCGTCGCCCGTGTGCTCTGGCGCAAACCAGGTTGGATGGTGGCTCTGGGGGCGGCCGTCTTCTTCACCGTCGACCTCGCCTTCCTCGGCGCCAACCTGACCAAGGTCGAGCACGGCGGCTGGTTCCCGCTCACCGTCGGGGCCGCCGTCTTCACCGTGCTCAGCACCTGGAAGCGCGGCAGCGCCCAGGTCCACGCCGCCCGGGTCGAGGAGGAGGGCTCGCTGCGCTCCTTCGTCGAGGAGCTGCGGGCGACCCAGCCGGCGCCGGCGCGGGTGCCCGGGACCGCCGTCTACCTCAACGCCCGCCGCGAAACGACGCCGCTGGCGCTGCGGGCCGGGGTGGAGCACAACTTCGCGATCCGCGCGGCGGTCGTGATCATCTCGATAGAGACGCTGAAAGCGCCCTACGTGCCGGAGTCCGAACGACTGGTCGTCGACGAGCTCGGCTACGCCGACGACGGCATCATGCACCTGACTGCGCGGTACGGCTTCCAGGACATGCCCGACGTCCCGCGCTTACTCGCCCTCGCCGCCGAAACCGGGCTCGAGTGCGAGGTCGACGTCGAGGGCGCCGTCTACTTCCTCTCCCAGGTCACGGTCACCCCGACTGCCGCCCCCGGCATGGCCGGCTGGCGCAAGCGCCTCTTCGTGGCGATGTCGCGCAACGCCGCCAGCCCGGTCGACTACTTCCACCTCCCCCGCGACCGCACCGTCTCGATCGGTTCGGCGATCGAGCTTTAGCCCACGGCCTGGTCGTCACGGTGAGATAGTCACCCGATGCGAATCGCCAGTCTCGTCCCGTCAGCGACCGAGATGCTCTTCGCGCTCGGTCTCGGCAGTGACGTCGTCGGCGTCACCCACGAGTGCGACTATCCGCCTGCCGCGGTCGAGCTGCCGCACCTGACCGCGACCGTTCTCGCCGACGGGCTCAGCGCCGGTGAAATCGACGCCGCCGTCAAGTCGGTGGTCGGCGAAGGCAGGGCGCTCTACAGCCTTGACGAGGAGCGGCTGGCGGAGCTGGCTCCCGACCTGATCCTCACCCAGGCCGTCTGCGACGTCTGTGCGGTCTCCTTCGAGGACGTGGTCGCGGTGGCGGCGCGGCTGCCGGGTCGGCCGCGCGTGCTGCAACAGGACCCGAGCAGTCTCGGCGAGGTGCTGGAGGACGTGACCCGGCTGGGCGCGGCGACGGGGATCGAGGCGCGTGCGCTGGAGCTGCGAGCGGAATTGGAGGCACGGCTGGCCGCGGTCCGTACCGCCGCCGCCGGGGCGCCGCCGCCCCGGGTCGTCACCCTCGAGTGGCTCGAGCCGCCCTTCGTCGGCGGCCACTGGATCCCGGAGATGGTTGCGTTCGCCGGTGGCATCGACGTCGCCGGTCCCGCCGGCGCCAAGTCGCCCGAGGTCGAGTGGGAGGCGCTGGCCGCTCTCGCTCCCGACCTCGTCGTCGTCATGCCCTGCGGGATGTACGCGGAGGAGTCGCGGCGCGAAGCCGAGATCCACTGGGACCGAATCGAGTCGCTCGGCGCCACCCGCGTCTTCGCCGTCGACGCCGCCTCCACCTACTCGCGCCCGGGTCCGCGCCTGGTCGACGGCACCGAGCTGCTCGCTCACCTGCTTCATCCCAGCCGGGTCTATCCGCCCAGCGGCATCGCTTTCAGCCGGCTCGACTAGGCTGGCCCGAAGTGCCCGGCGCCGCCTCCAGCACCGCCCGCATCGCCTCGGTCTGTGTCGCCGCGCTGTTGGTCTTCGCCGTCTGGCTCGCGTTCGACGCCAGCGCCCATGCCGGCATCGGCTTCTTCTACGCGGTCCCCGTCGGCCTCACGACCTGGTGGTTCGGGTGGCGGGCCGGTCTGATCGCGGCGCTCGCCTGCTGTGGCCTCTACACCCTCGGAGCCCAGGTCGACACGGTGTCCAGCTTTGGCTTGGCGCTGGCGGTACGGGCCCTCGCCTTCGCCGCGGTGGTAGCTGTCGTCTCGGTGCTGCGCGAGCGCCTGATCGTGCTCGAGCACTCATCCGAGGAACTGGAGGCGATCCGTGCCGCGCTGACCCCGTCGACCCTGCCGGAACTGCCCGACGTCGACGCCGGTGCCGCTTTCGTCGCTTCCGAATACGGCGTCTCCGGCGACTTCTACCTGCTCACCAACGGTCCCGACGGTTCGACGATCGCGGTCGTCGGCGACGTCGTCGGGCACGGTCCCAAGGCCGCCCGCCTGGCGACCTTCATCCGCGCCCGGTTCGCTGCCTTCGCCGCCAACACCAGCGACCCGGCCGAGATCCTCACCCTCGCCAATGCGGCGCTGGTCGAGCGTCCAGGCCGCGACGAGGAGCTGGTCAGCGCCGTCTGCCTGCGCTTCCAGGCGGACGCCTCGACGCTCTCCTACGCCATCGCCGGCCATCCGCTCCCGGTGCACCTGCCCAGCCTCGAGGAGCTCCGGCCCGAGGGCGCGACCCTGCTGCTCGGGGTCGGCGCCGACCTGCCGCTGGCGACCGCCGCCGTCACCCTCGACCGCAGTCACGGCGTGCTCGTCTACACCGACGGCGCCACCGACGTGCAACAGGGAGAGACCCGGCTCGGCAGCGACGGCTTCTCCCGCCTGCTCGGCCCGCTGGTGCGGCTGCCGGCGCGAGTGCTGGCACAGGAGGCGCACAGGGCGGTGCTCGGCTGGGCCGATACCCCGCTCGCCGACGACCTCTGCATCCTCGTGCTGCGGCCCAGGGGCTAGGTCTGTCTCAGTAGCCTCGGATGTGCGCGCCCGCCAATTCGTGGCTGCGCTGTCATCCCTCCCTGTGGATTTCGTGCACGATTCGGATCGACGCACGCGCGTAATCGCGCAACACGATTTGCAGGAAGAAATCGTCTCAGTAGCCCAGGCGAGTTCCGACTTGGCGCCTTTTGCTTTGACACTTCACCGTGTCGGCTTGTAGAAAAGTCGAGTCGAAAAAGTTCGTTCAATGAACGAGCTAGAGCGCCCGAGGCGCCGGTCTTTGCTCAAAGCAAGCGCCCCGGGAGCCAACCAACGTCCGGCCTCGGCCGGACATCAAGAAAGGGAGTATCTCAGATGCGTAGCAAGCTAACCACCGTCTGTGTGGCGATCGCTGCTTTCGCGGCGTTCGCCGTTCTGCCGGCCGTAGCCTCGGCCTCGCCGGAAGTCACATACCCGACAGGGACGCGGCTCGCGGTCCCCTCCTTGATTCGGGCACACAATCTCGGCAACACGGTCATGACAACCAGTGTCGGGAGCATCGAATGTTCGAAATCGGTGATCACAGGGACGCTGACGAAAAACAACGGCACCAAGATCGAAGGCAACATCGAAACCGCCACGTTTAATGGCACCGAATCGGAAGAACGGTGCTCGGGTCCAATCGGTGCTGTCAAGGTCACAAATCCCAGTCTGCCCTGGTGCCTCGCGAGCGGAGCGAGCGACACGTTCGAAGTCAGAGGTGGGAAATGCACTGAAGAACCGCGGGCGATCACATTCATCCTGCACAGTGCTTTGACCGGCGAATGCAAATACACGAAAGCAAGCGTTGCCGGCAAATTCACGACACATCCCGAAGACGCGATTCTGACCATTTCAGAACAGGAATTCACCAAGGAGGCTGGCGGGATCTTCTGCCCGGGTTCAGGCAAGCTCGACATGTCGTTCACACTCGAACGGGATATCGAAGGCACACAGCCGATCTACATCTCCTAGCGGAGCTGTCTTCGAGCTATTTGGGCCGGGGCCGCCACTGGCGGCCCCGGCTTTCTTAGGTTTCTCAGATCGAAACTCTTTTGTACCTTGACAAGATCCAGATTGTTCCCTAGGTTTTTCAACGGGAGATGTGCTGGATGGAGCCCAATATGGGCTGGGGATCGACGAAAGCAGGGAAGATGAAGGACAAGTGCGCACGGGGCACCGCCAGGCGGCCCGGGGGGCTCGGAGTGACGATAGCCGCCGTGGTCGTCTGCTGCTTGGGCTTCTGTTCATCCGTATCCACCGCCGGCGCAGCGGCTTGCCCGAACGAAGCGGTTCGCACCGGGCCTTCCGCCGTCCTTCCCGATTGTCGCGCCTATGAGCTGGTGTCACCACCGGACGCAGACGGCCGGCTGCTGCAAGGGATCATAGGGTTCAATCTCTTTGACCTTTTTCCCACCGACTTGGCCAACTCCTCGGGGGACAAACTCCTCTATATGACCTATGACTCTCCTTTCGGCGCCCCAGGCGAACCAACGGGAGTCTTCGACCTCTACGAAACCCAACGGTCCGCAGGAGGGTGGCAGAACAGCCGTCTCCTCAGCCCGTCGGGGGCGCAGGGGATCATGCCTCAGCCCGGGGGTGTTTCCTCGGACCTGCGCTACGCGTTCACCCACGTGGCGCCTATTGCCGGCGTCGCCGGCGCCCTGGGTGGAGAAAAAGGCGCGGACTATTTGGGAGACTCGAGCGGTTCGTTCGAGATGACCGGAGTTGGCAGCCTCGGAACGGAACGCCTTGCCCAAGGCCGCTATATCACCCCCGGGGGTGAGCACGTCATATTCACCACCGGTGGAGTTTGGTGCGAAAGCTGCACCAAACTCAAGCTGGAGCCCGACGCTCCACAGACCGGTACGGCCGCTGTCTACGACCGCTCGGCTGACGGTCCAACGCACACCGTCTCGCTTCTGCCCGGCGACGTAACTCCTGCAGTCGGTCAAGGTGCCGAATACCAGGGCGCTTCCACGGACGGCTCCTCGATTGCCTTCAAGATCGCCGGCATCCTCTACGTTCGCGTCGATGGTGCGGCCACCAGGGAAGTGACCAGCCCCGGGGCTACTTTTGCCGGGTTTTCCAAAGACGGGAAAAAGCTTTTCTACGTGAGCGGCGGGGTCGGCGAAAGCGGCAACATCTACGAGTTCGATGTCAACTCAGAAGCGACGAAACAAGTTAACTCGAGTGCTGACGCACAGGTAGTCAATGTCTCGGCTGATGGATCGCACGTCTATTTCACCTCACCGTCGCAGCTTGACGGCACCGAGGGAGTAGCAGGGCAACCAAATATGTATGTGTGGTCGGAGGCTGGCGAAGAAGCAGAATTTATTGCAACGGTCTTGCCGAGTGATCTCCAGAGTACCTCTGGCACGCACACTGTTTACCCAGCGCTATCGAACTGGACTGGCTGGGTGGTCACTCCCAACAGGGCGAAAAACTCCGAAGGAGTAGGCCCGGGCGCCGACTCCTCGCGTTCCACCCCTGACGGCAGTGTCTTGATCTTCGAGTCGCGCGCCCAGCTCACTGCCTACGAAAATGAGGGCCACACCGAGATATACCGCTACGACGATCAGGACAAAAGCTTGGTGTGCGCTTCCTGTGACCCTTCGGATGGTTCACCAAGTGGGGACGCGCGACTTGAGAATCTCAGGTACCTCTATCCACCAATCGTGGTGAATAATGTAAGCGAAGACGGTAGCCGAGTCTTTTTCGAAAGCCCCGACGCTCTTGTGAGCGGCGACACTGACGCCGTGAACGACATCTACGAGTGGCAAAAGGTGGATGGAGGCGGGGCTTCTCTCGCCTTGATCAGTTCTGGGCACTCGGTTGAATATCCGACCATTGGTGAACGGCCGGGCTATGTCCCTGAACCGAACGCAATCCTCGCGATCACGCCACAGGGTGCCGATGTGATCTTCAGCTCGAACGACCAGCTCCTTCCGAAGAGTGGTGGCGCTGGTACGCAGGCAATTTATGACGCCCGGGTTGGAGGTGGCTTTCTTGAACCCTCCGATCCGCAGGCCTGCAGTGAAGAAGGATGTCGCGCGGGCGCGGCCGTGCCACCGTCGCTCCAAGGGCCGCAGTCGGAGTCTCCGCTCGGGAAGGGAAACGTCGCGCGAACTAAGGCCAAGCCCGGCTGCCATCGCGGCCGGGTCAGGAAGCGCCACTGTCCAAAGCGCCAAGCAAAGCAGCGGCCCGGGCATCGCCGCTCACGTGCCGCCAAGACTAGCGCCAGTGGCAGCTATGTTCCTCCGAAGCTGTCGGACCCTGAAAGTGGGGGCGATGGCCTTGCTTCGGAAGCGCCTCGAACGGCGCTCCAAAAGAGCGCCGCCGGCCCTGTTGCACTTGGCACGCCCGGAGAATTCGAAGAGTTCGGGATCGAATCGGTCGCGGCAGAACTGTCAACCGCGGCTGCTGGCCGTCATCCGGACTTTACGACCAGCTTTATTCTCAACCATCACACCAACAAAGCGGGAAGGGTCGTCTCGGATGCACGGGTCGAAAAAGTCTCCGTGTCGTTGCCGCCGGGACTGATCGGAGACCCCTCGGCGATTCCGCGCTGCACCACTGGCGAGTTCGTGGCTGTCGGGAACTGTCCGATTGACTCGCAGGTGGGGATTTCCAAGGCTCGCCTCAACGAAGCGAAACCAGGCGAAGAAGTGACCGAGCCTCTCTACAACCTTGCCCTACCGCACCCCCGCGATGAAGTCGCCAGGTTTGGCTTCTTCGCCGGTCTCTATCCGGTCTTTATAGATATCAAGGTTCGTACGGCTGGAGACTATGGAGTGACGGCGATCGTCCACGCTGCCCCCGCCCAGCAGCCTTTGCTGGCCGCCGCCACCACGCTCTGGGGCAACCCAGCCAGCCCCAGCCATGACGAACTGCGATTGACGACGCTCGAAGCGCAGGAATGCGCAACCGCCTGCAAAGCGCCCGGCGGCAAACGCTCGAGCGGTTTGCCGCCGACGGTTTTCATGACCAACTCCAGTGCATGCCAGGAAGGGGAACTCGCCCTGGCCGTGACGAGCTATCAGCTTCCTGGCCAGGTCTTCAGCGCTCCGGCGCCGCTCCCCTCGATCGGCGAATGCGAAGGCCTCCCGTTCGAACCCTCCTTGAAAGTCGAACCCACCAACCACAGGGCGGGAGCGCCGACCGGACTCAGTGCTGTCCTGCGTATTCCTCAAGACGACGACCCCGAACATATTGCGACCTCGACCATGCGCGAAGCAAAGGTCACCCTGCCAGAGGGGATGACGATTGCCTCGGGCGCCGCCGACGGACTCGAAGCGTGCTCAGATGGACAGGTTGGCTATGGCCAGGAAGTGGAATCTCACTGTCCGGATGCGGCAAAGCTCGGCAGCGCGACCATCGTTTCACCTGATTTGGCCGAACCCCTGCACGGCGCGCTCTACCAGCGCTCTCCAGGTCCCAGGGGCCAACTCTTCCGTGTCTGGCTCGTTAGCGATGAGTTCGGTCTCCACATCAAGCTGCCTGGCGAAATCAAGGCCGATGAACACACCGGCCAGCTGACCGCGGTCTTCGCGGACCTGCCTCAGGTGCCGGTCGAAGAAATCGACCTCGAGGTTTGGGGCGGTCCCAGGGCGCCCCTGAAGAATCCCGACTCCTGCGGTGCCTACGCGACCAACTACTCCTTCGTTCCCTGGTCTCAGGATCCGGCGTTCACCGGGCAGAGTCAGATGCATATCGACGAAGGCTGCGGAGCACGTGGTTTCTCCCCCAAACTCAGTGCGGGGGTGACCCAACCGGTCGCCGGGGCCTTTTCGCCATTGGTCCTCGACCTGGCGCGCGAAGACGGGGAAGACAACCTCGGCGGCGTCGAAATCACCCTGCCCAAGGGGGAGCTCGCGAGGCTTGCCGGCGTGCCTCTTTGCCCCGACTCCGCGGCAGCGAGCGGCGCCTGCCCCGGCGGGTCGAAGATCGGCTCGGTCACCGTCGCGGCGGGCCCCGGTCCACAACCGCTCTGGATCCCTCAGCCGGGCAAGGCACCCACGGCGGTCTATCTTGCTGGCCCATACAAAGGCGCCCCCTACAGCGCCGTAACCGTAGTTCCCGCTCAGGCCGGTCCCTTCGATCTTGGTGCCGTCGCGGTGCGAGCTGGACTCTATGTCGATCCCGAGACCGGACAGGCGACGGTCAGGACCGATCCCCTGCCCCAGTTCCTCGAAGGGGTGCCGGTTCTCTACCGCAGGGTTCATGTCGCGGTCGACCGTCCCGGCTTCTCGCTCAACCCGACCAACTGCGAAGAAATGGCCACCAGCTCGACGCTGACCTCGGCCCACGGGGCCGTCGCCCATCCCAGCCAGCTCTTCCAGGTGGGCGGATGCGCAGCGCTTGCCTTCAAGCCGAGGCTCAGCCTGCGCTTCAGCGGCCCCACCAAACGAAGCGGCAACCCGGCAGTCCGATCGGTGCTGACTCCGAGGTTGGGCGACGCCAACATCGGTGGTGCCACGGTCACCCTGCCGCCTTCGGAGCTGATCGACAACGCGCACATCAACAACCCGTGTACCAGGGTGCAATTCAATGCTGCCGCCTGCCCGCCCAGCTCAGTGCTTGGCACCGCCAAGGCCTATACGCCCCTGCTTGACAAGCCACTTGAAGGCCCCGTGTACTTCCGCTCGAACGGGGGCGAACGGACGCTTCCAGACATCGTTGCCGACCTGCACGGTCAGCTGCACATCGTCGTCGTCGGCTTCGTCGACTCGAGGAAGGCACGGGTACGGACCCGCTTCCTCACCGTCCCCGATGCTCCGGTCTCGAAATTTGTGCTCAGCCTCTATGGCGGCAGGAGGGGGCTGTTGGAAAACAACCGCGATCTCTGCAAGCGCAAGCTCCATGTCAGTGTCAACCTGACCGGTCAGAACGGTCGTCGCTACGACTCCAACCCACCTCTGCAGACCCCCTGCGGCAGGTAGGGGACGGGAACAAGGCCCAACGGGCGATGACTTACATGGTCGTAACTGCAGCCTGCCGGCTGACCGCCTTCTCGCTTGCCACGGGCGTGGCGATGTTCAATGCGGGCACCGGCCCGGGGCCGGTCAGGATTTCGAACTATTGCCGAGGCTTTCGAAGCGCGAGTCAACCATTTTCTACCAAGTGATCCAAGGGTGAAATCAAACAGGGAGGGTGTGATGATATCTCGAGTACACAACAAGCTGGGCACGGCGGGCTTCGCCGTTGCCATCGTGGCGCTGATCGCAGCTCTCACGGGCACCGCTTTCGCGGCGCTCCCCGGTCTCAACAGTAAGCAAAAAGGGGAAGTCAAGAAGATCGCCAAGCAGGTGGCCGGCGCGATCGGTCCGGCGGGACCGCAGGGATCCCCAGGGGCAGCCGGTGCGCCAGGTGGTGTCGGAGGGAAGGGGGCATCTGGTGTCACGGGGCCGACTGGGCCCGAAGGGGAAGAAGGTCCTCCTGGGCCGACTGAAACCATTCTTCCGGCCGGGGAAACGTCCACTGGTCTATGGGCCTTTAAAGACAAAGGGGTAGAAGAAACCTCGATGACGATCAGCTTCCCCTTGAGGGTTGTACCTCAGCCGGAATTTGCCACGCAGACCAACTGGCTCCTTCCGGACGAGCCACCCACGGCCAATTGTCCGGGAAGCGTGACGAATCCCGAAGCAGCTCCAGGACAGGTATGCCTGTACGTCCTCGGAATCACCAACGCCGGTAGCTTCGCTCGGCACGTTCCTCAACTCCACCAGACGTATACCCCAGATGAAACCAGCGGGTGGGGCGGCTCTTTCCTGATCGAAGAAGGAATGGAAGGCTTCGGGAATGGAACCTGGGCGGTCACGGCTCCCTGTCCTGTAACCGAACCGGCCTGCTGATATGCGCTAGCCGCCCGGGTTGATCACTGCTTCCCCCGCTCGAGCCCCCGAGACGCCGGTCTTTGCTCAAAGCAAGCGTCTCGGGAGTTCCAACCAACGTCTGGCTTCGCCGGATATCAAGATAGGAGAGTCTCAAATGCGCAGTAAGCTAACCACCGTGTGTGTGACGGTCGCTGCTTTTGCGGCGTTCGCTGCCCTGCCAGCTGTGGCCTCGGCCTCGCCGCAACTCACATACCCGACAGGCACCCGCCTCGCGACCGGCTCGAAGTTCAGAGGGCACAACCTAGAGCTCGCGATCCTTACATTCAGCCAGGGAACACTCGATTGCTCGAAGGCGACGATCACAGGGACGCTGACGAAAAACAACGGCACCAAAATCGAAGGCAATATTGAATCCGCCACTTTTACTGGCACCGAACCGGAAGAACGCTGCTCAGGGCCGACCGGCTCGCTGAAATACACATTCCCAAGCGTGCCCTGGTGTATTCAGAGCACTGCGGTGTCCGACGGCTTCTCCATCCGAGGCGGCAACTGCACCGAAGAAGCGAGGGCACTCACATTCATCCAGGACAGTTCTCTGGCGGGTGAATGCAAATATGAAAAAGCAAGCCTCAGCGGCACCTTCACGACACACCCCGAAGACGCCGAGATGAGCATCTCCGAGCAGGAATTCGTCAAGGAGGCCGGCGGAATCCTGTGTCCCGCTTCGTTCAAGCTCGACCTGACGCTCACACTCGAACGGGACATCGAAGGCACACAGCCCTTGTATGTCTCGTAGCCAAGGAGTTGCCCCCGACATAGAGCCAAATCCGATATAATAAGACTGACTAAACAATATTGGAGGCGTATCGTGTTCAGGGGAGTCGTCGGGATGTTCATCGCGTTACTCATACTCGGGGGAGTGGCGACTGGCTGCGGAGGCGGCGGGAGGGACACTTCCCTTACCGCCGCTGAATTCAAGAAGCAGGCCGATGCGATCTGCGCCCGGGCGGAAAAGGCGAAGGACGAATCCGTGAACGCAGCGGTTCAGGGGCGCGGCAAGAAGTCTGGAAAAGCGTTCGAAGAAGAACTCGTAGGCACGGCGGCTCTCCCTCCGATCGCAGATATGACCGAAGAACTTCGGGATCTGGGTGGACCCAGCGGCGAAGAGAAGAACGCAGAAGCCATGGTCGCCGCCTTCGAAGAGGAAACCCAGAAGCTCGAAGCGGATCCAGCCAGCGCGCTGAACGGTGCCGGCGGCCAGTTCGAAAAGGCCAACGAAGCAGCTGAAGAACTTGGTCTGGAGGCCTGTTCCCGGATCTAGCCGTCTACAGCTCGCGCTCGTAGAAGAGCATCGAGGGGCCGTCCGGCGACCCTTCGCGGTTGCTGAACCCGCAGCTCTCATACAGCGCCCGCGCCACCGTGTCGGTGGTGCCGGTGTTGAGGTCGACCCCACTCGCGCCCGCCTCGCGCGCCGCGTCCATCGTCGCCTCCAGCAGCGCTCGCCCGATCCCGCGCCCGCGCAGGGCTGGGACCACATAGAGCTCCTGCAGATGGGCTTCGGGGCCGCCGGTCCAGATCGCGGTGCGAAACCGGATCAGTGAGATCCCGTCGGGGCTGTCGCCGGCGAGCAGCACCGTCATCTCGCCCGCCTCCAGCAGCTGTCGTGCGTACCCGGTCAGCGCCGCCACCCCCGGCGTCGGTTCCGCGTACTCCGTGTTGAAGTCGTGCAGCAGCCGCGCGATCGCGGCGGCGTCCTCGGGACCGGCGCGGCGGATCTGGATTGCGCTCCTGCTCACACTGGCCCCCGGCGTCTAGGTGAAGCGCTTGACGAACGCAAGCGCCGTGTCGCAGACCTCGCGCCAGCCGCTGTCGATCGTCAGCGAGTGACCGCGGTTCGGGATTTTCGCGATCTCGGTCACGGCCTCGTTCTTGCTCTGCCGCTTGTAAGAAGCGTTGGCAATCGCCCACGGCACCGTGTGGTCCTTCTCGCCGTCGATGATCAGGAGCGGCCCGCGGGCGGGGTTCTTCGGGTCGAGCTTCGCCTCGGTGAAGGGGTTGAGATTGGCGTTGGCCATCTGCATCAGCGCCGCTCCCGGCGCCGCCACATGGTAGGTCTCATAGAGGCTCTTCGCCTCCTCCTCGCTCAGCGCGTTGGCCCAGCCGTACTTGAACTGGTCGAGGGTGAGGGTGATCGCCTTACCGCGGTTGAGCGGGTTCTTCAGCACCGGTCCCGCCGACTTCAGCGCCGACAGCGGCAGTGGCAGCACCCCGCGAAATGGGCCGGGATCGATCGCGACCGTCGCCGCCGAGTGGCCGCGGTCGGCGATCATCTGGCACAGCAGCCCGCCGGTCGAGTGGCCCATCACCGCCGGCTTCTTCTGCAGCTGCCCGATCACCTCGGCGGTGTGGTCGGCGATCTGCCCGAGCGTCTTCTTGGCGAACACGTCCGGGTTGGCGCGTGCCTCCGCGACGGTCTCGGGGTCGTCCGGCCAGACCGGCGTCACCGCCGCGTAGCCCGCCTCCTCGAAGACCCCGGCCCAGTTGTCCCAGCTGCTCGGCAGCAGCCAAAGGCCGTGAATGAAGACGACCGGCGTCTTGCCGGTCGCGTTTGCTGCCTCGATCTGCTTCGCCTCGTGCTCGGTGATCGTCGCCATCTGGGTGCCTTCCTTCGCGTTGCGCGGGGTGGGCGCCCATGATCCCGCGCCCGCGAAGTAAAGACAAGGATCTACGTGTGGTTGGGCCCGTCGTCGGCGCCGTGGCCTTGGTGGTGGTTCCCGTTGTGGTGATGGTGTTTGCCGTGATGGTGATGTTTGCCGTGGTGCTCACTGTGGTGATGGCCGGGCGGATCGTCGGCGCCGTGCTTGGCGACGGCGGTTCCGGCTCCCCCTATGGCGAGTGCGAGTGCAACAGCGAGCGCTGCGGATATGCGCGCTAGTGGCTTCATTCTGCCTCCTAATGAACGAGTTCAGTCGTGACCCGAAAGTCCCGGGGCCGCGTGTTCAGGGCATACGCATACCCGGCTGTCGAGGTTCAGAACGGCCCGGAGCAATATGGTTGGCTGGTGAGCCAGTTGGGACCGAGCAGCTCCGCCCTTGACCTCGCCGCCGCCCTGCGGGCGCGCGAGCTCTCCGCTGTCGAGCTGCTCGACGCCTGTCTCGCCGCTGTCGACGAGCGCAACCCGGAGCTGAACGCGGTGATCTGGTGCGACGACGAGGCCGCCCGCGCGGCCGCCCGTGACGCCGACGCCCGCCTCGCCGCCGGCGAGGAGGCGCCCTTCCTCGGCGTGCCGATCCCGATCAAGGACCTGACCGCGGTCGCCGGCTGGCCGCTGACCTACGGCTCCAACGGCGCCCCAGAGGGGGTGAGCGAGGAGAGCGAGCTGGTCGTCGAGGCCCTGCAGCGCGCCGGCTTCGTCCTCTGCGGCCGCACCAACACGCCCGAGTTCGGCCCGATCACCGTCGCCGAGAACACTCGTTACGGGATCAGCCGCAATCCCTGGGACAGCAGCCGCTCGCCGGGCGGCTCCTCCGGTGGCGCCGCGGCCGCCGTTGCCGGCGGCATGTTCCCGATCGCCCACGCCAACGACGGCGGCGGCTCGATCCGCATTCCCTCGGCCTACTGCGGCCTGGTCGGCCTCAAGTCCAGCCGCGCCCGCGTGCCCCGGCGCGCCCAGGACTGGATGGGCGCCGTGGTCGAGGGCGTGACCACCCGCACGATGGCGGACGCCGCCATGGTCCTCGACACTATCTCCGGCCCCGATCCGCTGGCCTGGAACAACGCGATCCCGCCGGCCCGCCCGTTCGCCGAGGAGCTCGCGGCGGAGCCGGGCAAGCTGCGGATCGGCCTCATGGCCGAGGCCCCGCTGGGCATCCCCACTGCTCAGGACTGCGTCGACGCCGCCCGCGACACCGCAGCGCTGCTGGAGCAGCTGGGCCACGAGGTGGAGGAGGTCGAGGTGCCGACGATCTCCGCCGAGCTGGTGCCCGCCTTCACGACGATGGCCACCGCCGGCCTCGCCGCCTACGACGGCGTCGACTGGGAGCGGGTCGAGCCTCACAACCGTCACAGCTATGAGGCCGCGACCAACAGCATCAGCGCCTACGACTTTGTGCTCGCCGCCCAGCAGCTCGAGCGCCTCTCCCGCCGCGAGGTCGCCCGCTGGGGCCGTGACTTCGACGTCATGCTGACTCCGACCTCGGCGATCCTGCCCCCACTGGCCGGCACTGTCCTCGAGGCCCAGCACGCTGCCCCCGAGGCAGCGACCTTCGACGTCGTCGCCTCGGTCGTCTTCGCCGCCTTCGGCAACATCACCGGCCTGCCGGCGATCTCCCTACCTCTCTACTGGACCGAGGATGGCCTGCCGGTCGGCACCATGCTCACCGGCGCCCCCTTCGACGAGGCGAACCTGGTCCGCCTCGGCGCCCAGCTCGAAGCCGCCCGCCCCTGGGCGCAACGCACCCCGGCCGCCGCCAGCGCCTAAGCTCGCCCTCGGTGGCTCCCGAGAAGAAACAGACCAACTGGCGCGCCTGGGTCGTCGGCATCCTCATCGCCTTGGTCGTGATCGTCTGCCTGCAGAACTCCCAGCAGGTCCGCGTCGACGTCCTCTTCGTCACCCTCGACGCACCGCTGATCGTGACCCTGCTGGCCGCAGTCGCGATCGGCGCCTTGATCGGCTACGTGGCGCCGCTGGTGCTGCGGCACCGGCGTGGCGAGAAGGCGGATTGACCACCCTCGTTTAGTCGACTAACCTTGCGCATCGGATGGGAACCGAGGAGCGACAGCGCAAGATCACCTTCGTCACCCTCGGCCCCGAGGGCACCTGCCATGAGCGCGCGGTCGCCGAATACGCCGCCTTTCAGGGCATCGAGGACTACGAGTTCGACTTCATCACCGACTTCTTCGACGGCCTCGAGAAGATCCGCGGCCGTGAGGACGCCTTCCTCATCCAGTGCAGCGCCCATCCCCTGGTCCACGAGATCACCGAGAAGCACTGGACCGAGGTCTTCGTCGTCGACACCTTCATCTACCCGACCAAGCACCTGGTCCTGCTCAGCCGCCGCGACGTCGATCAGCCGCGCTCGATCGGAATCGTCCCCGCGACCAAGGGCTACGTCGACCTCTCCCGGTGGGAGGAGATCATCGACGTCGCCTCCAAGCCGATCGTCGCCGCAGGCCTGCTCCGCGGCGACTACGACTCCGGTCTGACCCACATGGAGCACGTCGAGGAGCACGCCGACGAGCTCCGCCTCGATCTCGACATCGGCGAAATCGACACGACCTGGGTGGTCTACGGGACCGGTAAGCGCTTCCGGGGCGAGGTGATTGGGATTTCTTCGGGGGAGCTGTTTCAGGGAGCCGGCGCGAGCTGCTCTGTCCTGATCCCAGCGCCTTTTTGGCGCGTGCGAGATGCCACCTCATACCTTGACAAACATTTTTAGGTTCCCTAGATTTTCCCCAAATCCGGATTGGGTTCCGGGCGCAGAGTCAAGGGCGTGACCCGGACACAACGGCAAAGTCTATGACACCAAACCGGTGGTAAAGAACTCCTGCGGTAGGCGGCGACACCTGTTGGGATCCAACTCTCCCAGTGAGCATCAATGGCCAATCACAAGCCAGGTCGACAACTAAGGCCGAAAGCTCTGGGACTTGAGTCGGATGCGACTACTGTCACCTTTTCCAAACGAAGGAGGTTGTCCGTCGGCTCCATGCGATCCACGCGGAAGTCTGGACGACCCATCGGCGCACCGTAGAACCCGCACCTGATGGAACCGGATACGCATCACTCATCTAGGCCCGGCTTGCCTCATAAAGCACTCGAGGATCCCCTCGGCCTCGGCGAAATCGACACCCTTGGGTCACAATCTACGGAACGAACATTTAGCAAGGCAAGCAAGCTTGCCTCCAGCTACGGCCTGAATGGGTCCGCGCAAATCTAGAAGTCGACGCACCTGCGGATCTCGCGTCGAAACGAAGGCTTAGGGCGGAGCTTGAAGGCCACGAAAGAGTTGGGCGCATAGGCTGGGTCGGGATTGGGAGTCGTCTCAAGAATCTGCTTTGGCGATCGTGAGCCCGTCGGAGGCTGTGCATACCAAACCATCCATTGGGCAGCCCCACCCTTCCTTGCAGTTAGGACTCGGACCATGGCATTTTCGCGTCCTTCGTATCTGAATCCGCGCTTGGCTACATTCTTGTTGCGCGATGCCCTGGCTAAGAACGCGATGTCGTGGGGGGCGACCGCGAACTGAACGCCGACCTCGATGAGGCATTCCGCCACGGTTTCCGTGTGCCTCGGGGCGGAGCTGGGCTTCGTGACGAAGGTGGTTGGCTCGTCGACACCGCCGCAGGCCATCAGCGTCAGTAGGGCGGAAACCATGACTGACAGGGTGAGCGATGCCTTTGGGCTCGGGAGCATTCGCGGTTTGGCCGGTAGACGTAGCTTCGTGTGGCAGCCGCTAGTCGCGGAGCGAATCCGGAATCGAGCGGTAATACGCATTCATACCTTGACAGATACTAATTCATTCCGTTAACTTTCCCCCGTCCGGCTGGGTTCCGGGCGCAGAAAGGGAGCCATCTAATTCACGGGGATTGGGGGAACTTGAGAATGGGATCGACCCACGCCTGCACGGCGGCATCTCACGCCGCTGCCAGCCGCCCCATTATCTGGCCCGCCCCAGCTGCCTCCCGCAAGCAGTGCTCAAATCAATCTCCACAGGGAGGATTAGATGTTCTCGAAGCTACACAAGCAATTCGGCCCAGCCGGTCTGGTCGTCGCGATCGTTGCGCTGGTCGCCGCCCTTGCCGGCGGCGCTGTTGCCGCTAACGGCGGATCGGGCGGCGGAGCCACGGCCTCTGCAAAGGGAAAGCAGGGCCCTCGGGGGCCGAAAGGCGCTAAGGGCGCCAAGGGCGATGCGGGCCTAGCCGGCCCTGCGGGAGCGAAAGGTGACGTTGGGGCAGTTGGTGCCCAGGGCCCGGCTGGAGCAGCCGGCAAAAACGGCGTAACCGGGCCGACGGGACCTAGCGGCACTGGCACCGGCCCGACCGGCCCGACCGGCCCGACCGGCCCGACTGGCCCGACTGGCACCAACGGCGCAACCGGCGTAGCAGGGGCGACCGGCCCGACCGGCTTCAGCGGCTTTACCGAAACGCTGCCGAGTGGAAAGACCGAGACCGGTGCTTGGTCGGCCATTGGTAAAGAATTCGGAGGCAGTGATCATGCTGCTATCCCGGTTTCCTTCACGATTCCACTGAGTGCCGAATTGGCCTTTGCTAAAACCGTCATCATGAAAGCAGGTGAAGCTGCAAAAGCAGGTTGCACCGGCGGGACTGCACAAGAACCAAAAGCGGATCCCGGCTTCCTGTGTGTATATACCGGCGTAGGCTCACTGGGAAATACCGCCATCGTGTCAAAGGCTGGTTCGGCCGGGCTTGGTGCATCTAAGACGGGTGCATACATACTGAGCACGGCTCTGCAAAACGCAGAAGAAACGGAAGAAGCTACGGTTGTAGCCGGCACTTGGGCCGTTACTGCTCCGTAAAGCTCGGATTACGTAGAGCTTCCCGAGTGGAAATACCGGCCCGAGGTGGGATCTCTCGGGCCGGTTACTACATCGTCGGGGACCCCTGACTTCACGTGGCTGATTACGGGGGCTAAGCGACGTAAGCAGCACGTGCGCCGATGCGTGCGAGCGCGCATGGGTGAGGAATCCACCCAGGAGGCAGCGCTCCTCGACTCTATTCAATATCAAATATAAAAATTCTCCCGAATACCTTGACAATTCTTGAATTAAACCGATATGTTCGCAAAGGCGACCGGCGGAAGGGCAACCGCGCATGAGCGCGCGGAGTCCAAACGATGCCCGGCCATCTAATGACCAGTTACTAGTAAGGGAGATAGGGATGACTTTGAAACGCTTCGTGGAGCCCCCGGGAGCTCTTATGGCCGTGATTGCCGTTATGGCGATCGCGGCGCCTCTAGCACAGGCGACGAAACCGGCTGCTGGCTATGAGCAGTTCGCCGGTTGCCCGAACTCGAAAGTGGAGAGCCCCGCAGGGATATTGGGCTGCGTCCACTCCACTGTCACGGGCGGGCATTTCAACATGGGGAATAAAGAAGTTCCCATATCCACCCCGATTCCGCTCACCGGAGGCGTTAAAGAAGAACTCAAAGAATTCTCTTACAACTCTGAAGGTGGTCTCAAACCAGTCAAACAGCTGGTCCCCGGGGGCGTAATTGGACTTACTGGATTGGACTGGCTCGTCAATTTTCTCAACCTCGAAGGTCTACAGCTCTTCGCGGTTACCGAATTGGCAGGGACGCCGTCCTTGGGAACCACCCAGATTGCCTTGCCGATCAAGGTTCATCTGATTAACCCTGTGCTTGGGAGCAAATGCTACGTTGGCTCTAATGCGAGTCCGATTACGCTCAATCTGACTACGGGTACCACCAGTCCGCCGCCGCCTAACGGGGCGATCAGTGGCAAAGATCCGACGGCGAGTTTCGATTTCACGAGGCAGATCCAGTTCCTCAAAGGCGGGATCTACGTTGATAACTCGTTTGCGGCCCCTGGTGCGAACGGTTGTGTGCTGACTTTGTTCGGCTTCATCCCAATCAGCATCAATGGCTTGGTCAACACTGCGTCAGGACTCCCCTCTGCCGCGGGCACCAATGAGACGGTGCAGAACATTGACACCGAAATCGCACCTGCAGTGAAAGTCTATCCGTAGGGAGCAGCAGAACTCTAGTTGAGAACAGATTGCTATCTAACACTGGGAAGATACCGTCTAACTAATGCTTGGCAAATTTCTCATAGCAAGTACGGCCTTGATCATCCTTACCATTGCCTCCGGGTGCGGAGGCGGAGATTCCTCCTCTCAACTCACGAAGGCAGAGTTTGTCAAACAGGCGGGAGCGATCTGTGAAAAGGCAGACGAAACGCAGAGCGCTTCCTTCCAGGCATATGCAAAAACGCATTCTGGAGACTTGTCGAAGAAGGCCGAACAGGAGAAGGTGATCGTGGCTGTTGGCCTACCACCGATAGAAGTCGAGGCGGAAGAGCTTGCTGATCTCGACGCGCCGAGTGATGACGAGAACCAGATCCAGGCAATCGTGGACGGGATCAATGAAGCAATTGACGAGGGAAAGGAAGACCCGACCAGTCTCTCGAGCGGCATCGGAAACCCGTTCAACAAAGTCAACAAGCTCGCCCGTGAATATGGTCTCAAGGGCTGCTCCGAAGCTCCCTAATCTTAGATTGGCACGTACCGATACAGTTAGCGAGGTTTGAAGGGGATACTTTTGGCGCGCGCGGCGCTGGGAATTGCGTTGGTTGCGGGTTCCCTGCTCGCCGTGGTTGGGGTTGGAGTTGAGGGAAAGCTGCGACCCACTTCCGCGGGCGTCCCAGGGGCTCCGTCGGCTCAAGGGGAGAGGCTGCTGCGGCAGCACTTCGAGGATTCGGCGCCCGCCGCAATTCTTTTGCAGGGACCGGCCAGAGCGCTTGACCGCCAAGGTCCGGCGCTGGTCCGTGCTCTCAGGCTGAACCCCGGGGCCACGACTCTCTCTCCCTGGGACCGCGAGAACTTGAGACGGATGCGGTCGTCGCCACGCAGAGCCTTGGTCCTCGTTGACTTTCACGTCGACGCCGAGGATGCCGTCAAGGATGTGGTTCCGGAGTTGAACCGGACGCTGGCAGCGACGGTTCACGCACCCGTCACTGCAGTGCAAAGCGGTTTCGCCTCTCTCTCGCGGGCGATTCAGGATGAGTCGGTCAGCTCGGCCCAGACCGCGGAGCTGATCGCGATCCCGTTTTTGCTGCTTGTCCTGCTGTTGGTTTTCCGTTCGCCGGTGGCGGCGGTGATTCCGCTTGGGTTTGGAGGCGCGGCTGTGCTCTCTACCCGTGGCGTTCTCTCGCTGGCCGCCTCGCACTTTGCAATTGACGGGTTTGCGCTCACGGTTGCGGCGATGATGGGGCTCGCGCTCGGAGTGGACTACGCGCTGCTGATGGTCTCGCGTTTTCGCGAGGAGTTGGCAGCGGGAGTGTCGCCACTCAAGGCAGCGCGGCTCACCCGGCGGACCGCTGGGCGCACCACGGCGTTCGCCGGCTCGACCCTGGTGCTGGCGATGGCGGTGACGCTCTGGGTCATGCCGGGGATGCTGTTCCTCTCGCTGGCTGGGACGGCGATCTTGGTTACGGTCATCAGCGTCCTCATCGCCACGCTGGTTGCGCCGCCGCTGCTCTATCTCCTTGGGCGCAACGTCAATCGCTGGCAGATCGGATCGAGCGGGAACGGCAAGTGGCTGATGACGGGTGTGGGGGCGGCACTGCGCAAGCCGCGCCTTGCCGCCGGCGGGATCGGCGGAGCACTCCTTCTGCTTGCCCTGCCGGTGCTGGCGCTGAAGACCGGGCCGCCGAGCGCGACGCAGCTGCCTACCTCGAATGCCTCTCGGCAGGATTCCGAAGCTATCGACCGGGCGATTGGGGCGGGGTGGGATGCACCCTTCGTGGTCGTCGCTGCCACGGACCGAGGGCCGATTACGAATTCTGCCCGCCTTGCGGTACTTAGGCGCACCCAGCGGAGGATTGCCGCCGATCCCGGCGTGCAGGCGGTGATCGGGCCGGGGCAGATCGAGAGCCGGGTGGCTCCGCTCAGGGAGGGAGGGAACGAACTTCTCGCAGGGAAGGGGGACGCCAGTCCCGGCAAGCTCGCTCGGCTCGGGCACAAACTGGAGGCGGCGGCCGGGGACGTCGACCGCCTCCGCGGTGGGCTCTCCCAGGCGGCCGCGGGCGCCGGGCTGCTCGCCACCGGCTCAAGTCGCGCCGGCGAAGGCGCCGCCCAGATCTCCTCCGGCATTCAGCGCGCCGCCTCGGGTGCAACCCGTGCGGTCGACGCGCTCGGCCGCCTCGACGAAGGCTCCGGAAAGCTGGCCGAAGGGCAGCGCAACGCGGCGCTCGGCTCGCGCTCTCTGCGCGATGAACTCAGCGGCCTGCTGCCCGTCATTCGCCATGGTGGCCTCGATCGCGCGCGGCGTCTGCGGGCGGACCTCCAGGCGGCGGCGAGCGATCCCGCCCTTGAGGCTGCCGCGCGCGAAGCGGAGCGACTGGTCGAATCCCTCGCGCTCGCCCGCAACCAGGCCAAGCGCGCCCACGCGTCGGCGACCCGCCTCCACAGCGGCCAGGTGCGGCTCTCCAAGGGTGGCGTTCAGCTGCACCGCGGCGCCGGGAAACTGGCCGATGCCGCGCAGCCGCTTCCCGGCGGCCTCAAGCGGCTCGGCTCCGGTGCCACCGAACTGGCCAGCGGCCTCGAACGCCTCACCGGCGGCGCCGGCACCCTCTCCAGCGGCCTCGCCCAAGGCTACGAAGCATCGCACCCGCTGCAGGCCGGTCTCAATCGCGCCAGCGTGAGGGTCTCTGCCTCGGCGTCGCGGCTCTCCGACCAGGTCGGCGCACTCCGCCACTCCTCGCCGAAGATCTTCGACTCCGGTTACTTCGTACTCTCCGCTCTCGACGGCGCTCCCGCCGAGCGGCGCGAGCGGGCCGGCCAGGTCATCGACCTCGAGCACGGCGGTCAGGCGGCGCAGATACTCGTCATCCCCCGCTACACCTTCAATACCCCCGGCTCGAGGGCGCTCTACGGGCGGCTGAAAGAGGACGCCGCCGCGCTCGCCGCATCCTCGGGCATGCAGACGGGCGTCACCGGCGGCCCCGCGCAGCTGGTCGACTACAGCGACGCGATCTCCTCGCGTATCCCTCTGGTCGTCCTCGCGATCACGCTCGTCACCCTTCTCGTTCTGATGCTGGTGTTGCGGGCGCCGCTGCTGGCGGCAATCGCGGTGGCACTCAACCTGCTCACGGTCGCGGTCGCCTTCGGCATCCTCACTCTGCTCTTCGACGTCCCCGCCGGCTGGCCGCTGGGCGGCCATGACTATGTGGACGCGATCGGCGCCGCCGGCATCTTCGGGATCGTCTTCGGCCTCTCGATCGACTACGCGGTCTTCCTGCTCTCGCGGATGCGGGAGAGCCACGACGCGGGGGCGAGCAACGAGGAGGCCGTCGCCTTCGGGCTGGAGCGCACCGCTCGGGTCATCACCGGCGCGGCCGCGATCATGCTCGCCGTCTTCGTCGCCTTCGCCGCCGCCCCGATCGCCACGGTCAGCCAGCTCGGCACCGGGCTCGCCGTCGCCGTCGTGCTCGACGCCACCGTGGTCCGCATCGTTCTATTGCCGGCGCTGATGCTGATTGTCGGCGAGCGTGTCTGGTGGTCGCCACGCGCCCTCGAGCGGGTGCTGCCGAAGATCGGGCGAGGACATGACCAGGTGTAGATGCCAGTCACGTTCCCCAAATTTCATGCACGACGGGCTTCTGTGTGTTGAGGCGTGTTGATAGTGCAGACTAAAGGGAGAGTAGTCAGATGAAGAAGCTGCAAACACGGAGGTTTGTCTTGCTGGGACTGGGCACCCTGTCTCTGGCGTGCGGCGCCGCCCTGGCCGGCGCCGCCGAACCGCCGACCCGCCCCGAATACGTCAAACAGGCCGAGCCGATCTGCAGGACCAACGTGCTCGCCAACAAACGCATCTTTCAGGGCGCCAAGGGTCAGGTGAAGGCGGGCAAGCTGAAGCCGGCATCGACCCACTTCTTCCGCGCCGCGACCGCCTTCGCGAAGACGATCGGCCAGCTCGAAGCGGTGCCGCGTCCGACCGAAGACGAAGCGCGCCTCGACAAGTGGTTCGGTCTGCTTCGCACCGAGAAGTCGATCATCGAAAAAGTCGGCAGGGCGCTGGCGGCCGAAGACAAGCACAAGGCCGGCTCCTACTCGGTCGACCTCAACCGCAACTCCAACCTCGCCAACAACACCGTGCTCGGCTTCGGCTTCAACTACTGCCGCATCGACCCCGCCAGGTTCGGCTGACGTTGCGGGCGGCGCGTCTCCTGATCGCGGTGTGCGCGCTGCTGCTCTGCGTGGGGATCCCGGCGCAGGCGGAGCGCAACGGCGTCGGCAACCTCATTGTCACCTTCAACAGCGACCTGCACCCGACCAGACTGCCACGGCAGACGCCGGCGCCGGTGGCGGTCCGGGTCGCGGGGGATGTACGGCTCGCCGAAGGCTCCGACCAGCTGCCACAGCTGCGCACGATCACGGTCGCGATCAACCGCCAGGGCCGCCTCTTCGACCGCGGCCTGCCGATCTGCGAGGTGAAGACGATCGAGCCCGCGACCGAAGCGTCAGCCCGTCGCGTCTGCGGCGGCGCGATCGTCGGCAGCGGCCACGTCGTGCTCCAGACCCACATCCCGACTCAGCCCCCCTTCGAGGTCAGGACGAAGCTGCTGGCCTTCAACGGTCCGCGCAAGAACGGCCACAAGCTGATCCTCGCCCAGGCCTATGCGCGCACGCCGCCGGGTGCCTTCATCCTCACCTTCCGGGTCAGCCATCACGGCGGCCTCTTCGGCACCGTGATGAGCACGACCCTGCCCCCGGGTGCGCAGAAATGGGCCTATCTCACCCACTTCGACATGACCCTGCACCGCGTTTACTCCTACCGCGGCCAACGCCGCTCATATATCTCCGCGGCCTGCCTGGCGCCGGCCGGTTTCGACACCGCCCTCTTCCCGTTTGCGCGCGCCACCTATGACTTCACCGATGGCCAGAGGTTCACGACGACGGTGGCGCGGAGCTGCACCGTGGCTCCGTAGGCACGCCAGCCGAACATTCGCTCAGTAAAACTTGACGCGTATCGAGCGCCTGTCATAATCAAGCGAACTTGACTGTTGCCACGGTCAAACGCAAGGCGGAGAGCGGGACCCGGGCTGGTACGGAGACGCTGACCCTGCTCTCGATGCCGATCAATGTCTTCGTGCTCCAGGCGCTCGCCGAGGAATCGAAGGCCCTGATGGACCTGCGCCGGGACGCGGGGTCGCCGCCGGCGACGACGATGCGGGGACACCTGCGCACGCTGACCGAGACAGGCGCGATCACACGGCGCCGGCAGAACGAATTCCCCGGCGCCCTCAACTTCGAGCTGACGCCGGTCGGGCGCGAGCTGCTCGGGGTGGCGACCGTGCTGCAGGCCTGGCTGGCCGAAGCGCCCGAGCAGGCGCTGGTGCTGGGCACTCCCGCCGCCAAGGGCACGATCAAAGCCCTGGTCGAGGGATGGGGCACGAGCATGCTGCGGGCGCTCGCGGCCAGGCCGTTGACGCTGACCGAGCTCGACCGTCTGATCGCCGGCCTCAGCTACCCGTCGCTCGAGCGACGGCTCGGGGCGATGCGGTTGTCCGGCCAGATCAAGGCTTGCCCGAGCCCGGAGCGCGGCACTCCCTACACCGTGACTCCCTGGCTGCGCCGCGCGATGGCCCCACTCGCGGCCGCGACCCGTTGGGAGCGCGTCAACGTCCCAGGTCACACCTTGCCGATCACCAAGCTCGACGCTGAGGCCGCCTTCCTACTGACGATTCCGCTGATCGACAGCGTTGCCCCCGAGCTTTCCGGCGCCTGCCGTCTCGCGGCCGAGATTCCGGGCGGCGACGGTGAGCGCTTGGCCGGTGTCCTCGTCAGCGTCGACGGCGGCCGCATCGTCTCCTGCGCGACCAAGCACCAGGGCCACACCGACGCCTGGGCTTCCGGTCCCGCGTCCGCCTGGCTGCAGGCCGTGATCGGCCACGACACCGACCGACTCGAGATCGGCGGCGACTGTGACCTGGCGCGGGCTCTGATCGACGGGTTGCACGGGGTGCTGTTCGGGTCGCGGCAGCGCAGCTGACGGGCCGGATCTGCCTGTGCCTATTTGGTCTCCGGGGAGCTAGAATCGCCGCGTGAGCGATGGGGGGGTTGCTGCGGTCGAGGCTCTCGGCCGCCGGCGGAAAACAGCCGGGGTCGTTGCCTCGGTGATCCTGGTGCTGGTTGCGGTTCTGCTGGCGGCGCAGGGGGGCGGTGGTGGCGACGCCACTGCGGCGACCGAAACTCCACCGCATCTCGTCGATGCCGGCGAGCTGGTGTCGCTCGAAGGCTCTCTCGGCCACCCCGTCTACTGGGCAGGCGAAAGGGGAGTCGACCAACTCGAGCTGACCCAGGAAGCCGATGGCAACGTCTACCTGCGGTACCTCCCGCCGGACACCGATGCCGGCGATCCCAGGCAACTGTTCCTCACCGTCGGCACCTATCCGGTCGCCGACCCGGTGGCGGCTTTGCGCCGCACCGCGGCCAAGGCGGGCGCGAGCCTCGGCCACGGGCCGGGCGGCGGCGTGGTTCTCGTCAATCCAACCTCCAGGGGCAGCGTCTACCTCACCTACCCCGGCACCGAACTGCAGATCGAGGTTTACGATCCAGCGCCGGGGCGGGCGCTGCGGCTGATCCGCTCCGGCGCGATCCGGCCGGTGGGCTGAGATGGTCATGTTCGTCTCCTGGCTGCTGTTCCCGATCCTGCTGGCGGCGCTCTGCCTCGGCTGCGGCCTGCTGCTCGAGGCGCTGGTCGGGCGGCGACTGCCCGGCGCCCTTCTCGCGCCGGCGGGGTTCGCGCTGCTGCTGGTCATCGCCGGGATCCTCACCTCACGCGGCGAGACGGCGCCGCTCGCCACTCCCGCCGTGGTGCTCGCCGCGCTTGCCGGCGCCGCCCTGGCCTACCCATATAAGGGGCGCCGTCTCGAGCGCTGGGCGCTGGCGGCGGCACTCGCCGTCTTCGCCGCCTACGCGGCGCCGGTAGTCCTCTCCGGCGACCCCACCTTCACCGGCTACATCAAGCTCGACGACACCGCCACCTGGATGGCCTTCGTCGACCGGGTGATGGAGCACGGGCGCGACCTCTCCGGGTTGGAACCTTCCAGCTACCAGACCACCCTCGCGGTCAACCTGCCCAGCGGCTACCCGGTCGGCGCCTTCCTCCCACTCGGCGTCGGCTCGCGGCTGACCGGCACCGACGTCGCCTGGCTGGTCCAGCCCTATATGGCGACGATGGCGGGGCTGCTGGCGCTCTGCCTCTACTGGCTGGCGCGCCCGCTGGTCGAGTCGCGAGCGCTGCGAGCGCTGGTCGCCTTCGGCGCCGCCCAGTCGGCGCTGCTCTTCGCCTACGGCCTTTGGGGTGGGATCAAGGAGCTGGCGGTGGCGCTGGCGATCGCCACGCTGGCGGCGCTCGCACCAATCGCGATCCGGGGCGGTTGGGGCTGGCGGGCGGTGCTGCCGGCGGCGATCGCCACCACGGCGCTGCTGACGATGGTCGGCTCCGGCGGGCTGGTCTGGGTGCTGCCGATCCTCGGCCTGCTGGCCCTTGCCCTCTGGCGTGGCAGCGGCGCCCGGGCAATGCTCGTCCGGGCCTGGCCGCTGGCCCTGGCGGTGGCGGTGCTCGGGATTCCGGCCCTCTTTGCCGGCGGCGCCTTCTCGCCCACCCAGGGCGGCCTCACCAATGCCGCCGAGCTCGGCAACCTGGTCCGGCCGCTCAGCGTCTTCCAGTACGCCGGAGTGTGGATAGCGGGTGACTTCCGCCTCGACCCAACCAGGGGGAGCCTGACCGACTATCTGATCGTCCTCACGCTCCTCGCCGCCCTTGCCGGAGCCTGGCTGGCCTGGCGCCGGCGGGCCTGGGAGCTGCTGCTCTATGCGGTCGGTGCCGGCGCCGGCAGCATCGCCGTCTTCCTCTATTCCTCTCCGTGGGTCGGTGCAAAGGCGCTGGCCTCGGGCAGTCCCTCTCTACTACTGCTGGCCCTGGCCGGCGCGGCGGCGTTCGCGGCCCGGGTCGAGCGGGTGCTTGGAGCGACGGTGCTGGCGCTGGTCCTGGCCGGCGTGCTCTGGTCCAACGCGCTCGGCTACCACGACGTCAGCCTCGCCCCCTACGACCAGCTGCGCGAACTCGAGAGCATCGGCGAGGAGTTCGCCGGCGAGGGTCCGGCGCTGATGACCGAATACCAGCCCTACGGCGTCCGCCACTTCCTCCGCAAGCTCGACGCCGAGGGCGCCTCTGAGCTCCGTTACCGGTCGGTCCCGCTGGTCGAAGGGGGTGAACTGGAAAAGGGCGACTGGGCGGACACCGACCAGATCTCACTTTCGGCGCTGCTGACCTACCGGACCCTGGTGCTGCGCCGCAGCCCCGCCCAGAGCCGCCCGCCCTCGGTCTACTCGCTGGTGCGCCACGGCGACTACTACGACGTCTGGCAGCGTCCAGCGGCCCCGTCGACGACGATCCTCCAGCACCTACCGCTGGGTGATTTCGCTGACCCCGCAGCCAAGCCGGCCTGCGCCGAAGTGCGGAACCTGGCTCGGTTGGCGGGGCCCCATGGCACGATCGCCGCGGTCGAACGAGCGCCGACCGTGGTCGCCTCGCTGGCGCAGTCGACCCATCCCGGGACCTGGGTCCCGACCGAAGCCGGCAGCCCGGACCTGGTCCCGCACGGCCCCGGCACGGCCCAACTGCAGGTCAACGTCCCTCGCGCCGGCCGCTACGGTCTCTACCTGCAGGGCAGCGTCCGCAACCGCCTCACCCTCCTCGTCGACGGCACCGAGGTCGGCTCGGTCGAACAGCAGCTGAACGAGGCCCGCCAGTTCCTCTACTTCGGCCAGACGCAGCTGGCTGCTGGCTCCCACGAGGTCGAGCTTGTCTATCAGGGGCAAACTCTCGCCCCCGGAAGCGGCGGCCCGCCGGAACCGATCGGGCCACTCGTTTTGAGGGCGACCCAACTCCGAGAGTTGATGGCCAGGAAGCTGCCGGCATCACGGGCCGGGGAGCTTTGCGGCCGGCGTCTCGATTGGATGGAGGCACTGGCAATGCAATCTGCAAACGGGGGAGCGATCCCGGGTCACCCCTCGCCGATCACCAGCTCGACGCCGAAGCTGCCTTCCCGCTGATCGACGGGCTGCGCGGGCTGCTGTTCGGTCGCGGCAGCGCAGCTGAGCCGACCAGAACCCCGGCTGCCTCCCCTTAACCGGATGTCCATGTCGGTACGAACCAGAGCCTATTCCGGAACAGCACTTGACTCTGCCTCTCCAATCGGAGAGGATCATTTGATTGATCTTTTTTTAAAGATCAACAAAACACAATGTTTCAGGGAAGGATGTATGAGCAAGAAAAAGGCCCCTGTCGGGGTTCTAGCGGTGCTTGGCGCCGCGATTATGGCGATGGCTCTAATTGCGCCAGCGGCAATGGCGGCGACGCCAAAACCCGGCTACACGCAGTTCGCGGGTTGCCCGAGCAAAGAAGAGAACGCAGCGGTCAACGGTTGCTTCCGCTCGGTCATAAAAAGCGGCAACTTCAAAATGGGCAGCAAGAACGTGCCGATCGAAAACCCGATCACCCTGAGTGGTGGCTACACGGAATTCGGCGCCTTCTCCTTCAACTCAAAAGGCGGCCTCACTAAAGTCAAACAGAAAGTTCCCGGCGGCGTTATCGGCCTGACCGGACTCACCTGGCTGGCTGAATTCCTCGGCATCGACGCGTTGACTCTGTACGCAACGACGGAACTGGCCGGGGCCCCACAGCCTCTCGCCGAACCGGCGTTCCTGCCGATCAAAGTCCATTTGGAGAACTCAACGGGAGTCCTGGGCTCCAACTGCTACGTGGGATCGACCTCAAGCCCGATCAATCTGCACCTGAAAACGGGCTTCACGAGTCCTCCCCCTCCCAACAAACCGATCAAAGGCAAAGAAGCTGAATCCAGCTTCGATTTCGCGACCGAAATTTACCATCTCAATAACGGCACCTTCGTCGACAATGAGTTTGCCGCACCCGGTGCCAGTGGCTGTGTGCTGACCCTGTTCGGGTTCATTCCGATCAGCATCAACGGCTTGGTTAACTCGCAGTCTGGGCTACCAGCTCCTGCGGGCACCAATGAAACGGTTCAGAACTACGACGCTGAACTCGTCGAACGGGCGTTGGTCTACTAGCACCCGCCTTACTGAACCGAGGGATCGGGGCGGAATGCCCTGGTCCTTCGGCGACGTAGGAGTGTTACTGCAAACTTTTAAAGTTTTAGCGGGATACGTTTCGATCTCGCTTGCCCAGATGGATGTGGGCATCACCTCAAATAAGGGAGGGAACCTATGTTCTCATCACTACGCCATCGGTTTGGGATACCGGGGGCCATCGCTGTCTTCGCGCTGGTCTTCGCAATGGTTGGCGGCGCCTACGCCGCAAAGTCAGTGGTCATCACCAAGCTCAATCAGATCTCGCCGGCGGTTCAGAAGCAACTGAAGGGCAAAGCCGGTGCACCAGGTGCGCCCGGCGCACCTGGTGCAAAGGGAGACGCCGGAGCGGGCGGAGCACAGGGTAAAGAAGGACCGGCGGGGATTCAGGGTAAACAGGGCAAAGAAGGTCCGGTAGGATCGCCTTGGACGGCTGGCGGTACGCTGCCCTCGGGCTCCACTGAGACGGGTATTTGGGGGACTTACACTTTCCCCCAGCCTGAAGGTCCACAGCTATTCACGATTTCCTTCACGATTCCGCTCGCTGAAGGGCCAGGCGGCGCCGAACCGGTGGAACGTGTCTATGTCGGTCCGAGTGAAGACAAATCCGCCCAAGGGTGTCCGGGCTACGTCGGCGGCATTCCCGCGGCGGATCCGGGCAAACTCTGCGTTTACGCGGATCAGTTTGCGAACGCGACGAGGGAAGGCTTCTACCACAGCCTTCCCGGGGAACCCGGATATGCAGAAGGCGTTACTACGACCGGAACCCTGTTCAACATCCAGTGCGCTGCAGAATGTGCCGCCGCTGGAACCTGGGCAGTCACGGCTCAGTGAGTCAGTTTCCGAAGTTTAAATTGTGAGCTTGCCAGGCACGGAGGCATTGACCTCCGTGCCTGTCTATAACCCGTCGATCTCGTCCTGGGCGCGTGAGAAAAGTTCGGCAAGGGCATCGATCCCCTGGGCAATCTCGTGGACTTCATCCTCTGACAGTTCGCTATAGACGACGAAACTGATGCCCGGCTCACGATCTCGCGCCTGTTCGGGATTCTCGGCCAGGATTCCGTATTCCCCGACCTTGGCGTAGCTCTGCCTGAACTGGCCCTCCATCTCCGTCGCCAGGTCCGGATCGCCTTCGACAATCAGCGGCTCCACTGCTTCGAACGCCGCGTTCAGACCTTCCAGATCGGCTGCGATGTCGACCAGATCGATGTGGGCATAACGCTCCTCTTCGCCAGCAACCGTCGAGGTAGAGACCTCGTCGAGCAATTCGCTCGCGCCTCCGATGATCCTCGCGGGCTTTAGATCAGCCATCCCGAGTCGCCGCTGGAGTGCTTTGACATTGGCGAGAAGACCCATCGCGACCCCATGCATCCCCGCGGTCGTGCTCTTGGCGAAAAACGCTTTCTCGAGTCGGTGAAATCCAACGGCATCACCCGTGCCCGTGCCGTCAATCTGAGAGTTGAGGTTGCGAAACAACCTGGCTGCTGGCTCGACGTGACCATAGGGAACCCGAGCGGCCGCATAGCGGGACTCCGCCTTGGTCACCGCGTCTTCCCTGACTTTGGCAGCGATCGCCAATGCCCAGTGCGTCAATTCGGCGCTGTTGTCTTTGAGGTAGGAGCGATACTTGGTGATGGCGGCCCTGCTCTGCGGGCTTTCGACCTTGGACTGGGCGGTGGCGCCACAGCTGGTGGCAAGGAGTGAGAAAAGGAGCAGCGCGCCGACTGGCGGCCCTCTGTAGAGAGGGAAGGAGCGCATGGAGCCAGAGCGCTTGTGCAAAAAGTCTAAGATCACTCTAGAAGCCTAGACCAATTCCTCCCGCCCGGCTCCCGCTCCGCGCGCTTGGAATCCGCGCGCGCACCAAATCGAGTACTGCACTTATCTACGCGCGCGAAGATCTGCGACTCCGTGTTTGCAGGCATTAAGTGGATGGAGATCGCTGATGCAGAGTTCCGGGGTGGATCTACTCGGGGTTTATTGACCGGTTCCTTATCCAGCGCTAACGATTGCCAAATCCCTTGATGAGGGACGCGCCGGAGCTCGAGAGGGCACGACGCAATCGAATCGCCCTGGGATCGGCACCCTCCTGAGGGGGGGTGGCCAACCCGGGCAACAAGCGAAAGGAAGCATCCAAGATGATTCGCAACCTCAAGTTCCTTGGGCTGGCGATAGTCGCAGTCCTCGCGATGAGCGCCGTGATGGTTGGCGTCGCGTCGGCGGACGAATTCAATGCCGAAAAAGCCCCAGTTACCCTCACAGGAACGCAGGGAGCAACGCTTGACACGTTCTCGACGCATGCTGGGAACGTCAAATGCACCACGGCTACTTACAAAGGCACACAGAAAGAATTGACGGCGACCACAATTTTGGTAGCACCTACCTATTCAGGGTGTACGTTCGTCGGCCTCAACTCAACGATAACTACCAATGGCTGTGAATATCTGTTCCACGTACCCAAAGCGGCTGGGGTGACAACCGGCACGGTAGACATCGTCTGTCCGGGCACCAATGAAATTACAGTCACTGCTCCGAACCCAGCACTCGGGAAAGCAAAGTGCATCGTCCACGTCCCGCCGCAAACGGGTCTTGGCACCGTTACGTACGAAAACACCGGTGCAGGAACGACACGCGAAGTCAAAGTCGCTGTCAATCTGACCGGTCTCAAATATTCGCAAACAGCAGGAGTCGCGGAAAGCGGTAACTGTGCAACAAACGATAATACAACTACCGGCACCTATGTTGGCGGTGCAACCGTTACAGGTGAGGTTGACGGCGGAACCGAACACATCGGCATCTTCCTCGTGTAGGTAGCTTGCTACGAGTAGTTGAGCCGAGTTGAGCTTGAATTCAATGAGGGAGCCGGGAGACCCCGGCTCCCTCATTTTGTTGAACTCCTCAACCTGGCCCTTCTCTTGACAGATACTCTTGCGTTCCGATATGGTGAAAGAGAGTTTGGGCTGCGCAGACCCCTCGCAGGGATGCGAACGTGGGTAGCGGCTTCAGGGAAATCGACTCGAGGGAGACGGATGAACGCGGTCGTCAGGAGCGGACTCACGCTCGCAGCACTGTTCCTGCTCTGCGTCGTTCTCAGCGCCAAGGCCGAGGCTGTAAGCAGCTTTTGCCCACTGGGCACCGACGACGCGCAATGCACGGAACCCGAAGGAGTGGCGGTCGACAGTAGCAATGGGCACGTCTACGTTGCCGACCGTGGCAATGATCGGATAAAAATCTTTAATGCCTCTGGCGTCTTCCTGACTGCCTTCGGCAGTTCGGGTAGCGGCGCGGGTGAACTCTCAGGTCCACGGGCCATAGCCGTAGACAACGATCCCACGAGTCCGGCGTACCACGATATCTATGTACTTGACCAAGGCCTCCGCGTGCAGCGGTTCAGTCCGACGGGCGAATTCGAAAGCAAATTCGGTGAAGCGCAGATCCATCGCACTGATGATCCGATTGCTGTTGGACCCGGAGGCACCGTGTACCTCGGCGACAGTGAGTCCGTGGGAGAAGATGTCGATAACCGGATAGTGCGGTTCGCGCCATCGGGCTCCCTGCTCGGCTCATCGAGATTACCGGGTCAGGTGGTCGCCAGGGGAATTGCAGTGGACTCTGCCGGTGCCGTCTATGTCATCCGAAATGGCGGTATCGAAAAGTATGAAGCGAGCGAACCGCAGGCGACGCTTCTCAGCGCCTTTGCGGCCGGTAGCAACACCAGTTCGCTCTCGATCAATGCCTCGAACCACGTCTTCGCTGCTCAGGCGGAAGGGAGCAATTGGGTCATCACCGAGTACGACGCGAGCGGAACGGCGCTTTCGCGCTTCGGCTACGGAGAAATTGAGTTCCGCCTGAATGGACTGGCCATCGCGGCGGCGAGTGACGGCGTATATGGCAGCGAAGAATACGTCAATTCCCCAACTCTAGGTAACAAGGTTCTGTTCCTCCCCTTCCCTCCACCGGGACCGATTTCCTGCTGTGCGGTGGCTGGCCCAGTGAGCAATACCAAAGCCACCCTGAAAGGCCGGATCAATCCGGAGGGCAAAATCACCACTTATCACTTTGAGTACGTAGATCAAGTGGGCTTCCAAGCAAATGGCTTTACTGGCGCTGAGACCAGTGCTGAGACGCCAATCGGCGAAGACGTATCCGTGCACGAAGTCAGCGCGGCGATCGGATGTCCGGTACCCACGGTGCCGCCGCAGGCTGTGTGCCTAACTCCGGAAACCAAATATCACTATCGCCTTGTCGCAACCAACTCCGACGCGCCGGAGGGGATAGTCAGCGAAGAAGGCACGTTCATCACCAGGGCACCACTTGAAGTCCTCGAGACCTTCGCAACCGAAGTCGGTACCGATTCCGCGCAGCTGCACGCGATCGTCAACCCGTTGGGAATCCCAGCGACCGGCTACTTCGAGTTCATCGATGACGCCGGCTTCAATGTCAGCGGCTTCGATGGGGCGATCCAGGTGCCCGACGTGGGCGGCGGCTCGGGGCCAATCGATCTCGGTTTCGAAGAAGCCGGGAAAGCGGTCAGCGTCCAGCTTGCCTCACTGGCTCTCGACACCACCTACCACTATCGGTTCATTGCCTCTGACCCGTTCACTCCCAGCCCGGGGATTGCCGGTGCCGAACCCACTTTCCATACCTCCCCGGTCCCGATCTCGCGGCCCGATCCGTGCCCGAATGCGTCCTTCCGCACCAGCGCCTCGGCCAATCTGCCGGACTGCCGAGCCTACGAGATGGTTTCTCCGGTCCAGAAGGGCAACACGGACATCGCGGTTCGCGTCAACGCCCAGAATTTCCCGGCCGGCTTCGAGCAGAGCGCAAGCAACGGCAGCGGCTTTGCCTACTCTTCGGAAAAATCCTTCAGTGGAGCCGCCTCGGCTCCATATACCTCTCAGTATGTGGCGACTCGCGGCGGAGCTGGCTGGATGAGTGCCCCGATCTCCCCCCCGCGAGGGCCCAAGAGCCTCAGCGAACTGATCAACATCAAGTACGACGTGCAGTACAAAGTCTTCACTCCCGACCTCTCAAGCGGTTGGTTCCTGCACGACACCGACCCGGTGCTCGATGAATGCGCCGTGACGGGCTACCCAAATCTTTACCGTCGGGATGGCGGTGGGGGCTATGAAGCACTGAGCACCGCCAAACCGACCAACCAGGTCGCCACTCAGTACTGGCCCGAACTGCAGGGAGTCTCGGTTGATGGCACTCATGCTGTGTTCCGCGCCAATGGCAAATTGACCGGCAAAGCGGCGAACATCGGCGGATATCAGCTCTATGAGCACGTGGCGGGAGAAGAATGTGGGGAATTGCGCTTGGTCAGCGTGCTGCCGAACGGCAACGCAAGCACGAGCGCTTCCTCGGCGGGAACGTCGCAGGTGACCGGGGGCGAAACCCGCGAGCAGACGGTTGCCAACGCGGTTTCCGAAGATGGTTCACGGATTTTCTGGACGGCAACCGCCAAAGACGCGGGACCCCTCTATGTGCGGATCGACGGTAAAGAAACTGTCCAGGTATCGGCCGGCCCGGCCAACTTTTGGACGGCGGCGGCTGACGGCTCCAAGGCTATCTATACGGTCGGCGAAAACCTTTTCGAATTCGATGTGGCGAGCAAAACCCAGACCCTGATCGCCGGCAACTCACCGGGTTTGGCTGCGGCGAGCAAGGATGCCTCCCGTCTTTACTTTGTCTCCCGTCAAGCGCTTGACGGGGAAGGTAACGCTGGAGAGCCGAACCTCTATCTTCGCGAAGCAGGAGCCACTGTCTTTATTGCGACCTTGGCGGCAGCGGATCTGAGTCGCGCTTTCCCTTATGCGGGCTTGGCGGTAATTAACCCATCACCGATCGGACGAGGTACGAGAGCTAGCGGGGACGGGGGGGAGTTGGCGTTCGTCTCGACTGCGAGTCTGACGGGTTACGACAACCGAGACGCCGAAGATGGGCAGGCGAGCGTGGAGTTGTTCGTCTATGAGGCGGAGTCGGGGAAGCTGGTCTGTGTGTCGTGCAATCCGAGTGGGGAGCGACCGGCGGGACGCCAAGTCGAAGGCAGCAACGAAAAAGTACAGCGGGTCGCTGCGCAGATGGCACCGTGGGCGAACGAGTTGTACGCTCCGCATTCGCTTTCAAATGACGGTAAGCGCTTGTTCTTCGACAGCTTCGAAGCACTGGTTCCACGTGACACCAATGGCCAGGAGGATGTCTATGAGTGGAAGCGGGCGGGGAGTGCCAAAGAGTGCGAGGAAGTGGGGGCCGAACTGTTCGTGGCAGGAGCGGAAGGCTGCCTCAGCCTGATCTCCTCCGGACAGAGTCCGAGCGACTCGGAAATGGTTGACGCCACTCCAAACGGCTCCGATGTCTTCATCAAGACCGCCTCGAGCCTGTTGCCCCAGGATCCGGGCCTGATCGACATCTATGACGCGCGGGTAAACGGAGGTTTTGCCTCGGAGCCACTTCCACCTCCCGCCTGCGAAGGTGAAGGTTGCCAGGCTCCGCCCGCGCCGCCGGTTGACCAGACCCCCGCTTCAGCTGTGTTCCGCGGCGCGGGGAACTTCAAGCCAGGGAGAGGCAAGCCGGCTTGCCGCAAGGGCAAGGTGCATCGGAAGGGCCGCTGTGTCGCCCAGAAAAACCACAGGAAAGCCAGCACCAGCCGGAGGGTCGGACGATGAGGGGGCGCATCGCAGCGATCCTCATCGCAGCCTCCCTGATGGCGCTTGGCCTCGCCGCTCCGGCAAGTGGTGCCTTTGGCTTCGAAGACCAAGATCTCACCTTCACGAACAAAGACGGCTCGCCGGCGATCCAGGCCGGCTCTCATCCCTTCGCGATGACGACCATCTTTCATTTCAACACCCGCACCGATCCTCAGCTCGGCGTGATCCCCGACGGCTCGCTCAAGGAAGTGGTGGCTGATCTGCCGCCCGGTTTCGCCGTGGATCCGAACGCTGTTCCGCACTGCTCCAACGCGGACTTCTCGGCTGTGATCTTTGGAACCCTGAGCGTCAAATGTCCCGATGACACCGCACTCGGCGTCTTTGGCCTGCTCAAATCGGGAAAAACGATCAGCAACGAACTGACCCCTGTCTACAATTTGGTCCCCCCACCCGGGGTGGCCTCCAAGCTCGGATTCCGTGTGGGCAATGTCTCGGCGGTGATCGAAGGTGGGGTGCGCGACGGCGGCGAACGAAACCTCTACGCCACGGTGGGTGGGGCGTCTCAGGCGGAATTGATCTTCGGCTCAACCCTGACTCTCTGGGGCAATCCAGCTGACGCCGCCCATGACGGCGAACGCGGCAACTGCGCGATCCAGGGGGGCAGTTGTCCTGTCAACGTCACCGAACGGGCATTCATAACCTTGCCGCGCAGTTGCACTGGCCCGCTGAGGACGATCTTCCAGATCGACTCCTGGCAGAACCCGACCGAATGGGTCAAAGCCGAATCCGAAACCCACGGCAACACGATTCCGCCCCACCCGCTGGGAATTAGCGGTTGCGGCCAACTCCGCTTCAATCCTTCTATGGCCGTGCAGCCGACCACTACTGCGGCACAGAGCCCAACCGGTTTGGACTTCAGCCTCGATGTTCACGACGAAGGACTGACCAGCCCGACCGGGATCGCCAACTCCGACATCAGGAAGGCCGTGGTCACCCTGCCCGAAGGGTTCTCTGCCAATCCCTCGATTGCCGAAGGTCTGAGCGTCTGCGGCGAAGGCGACCTGCAGAGGGAGACCGCGTTCTCCTCTCCGGGGGCAGGCTGCCCCAACGCCTCCAAGGTTGGCACTGTCGAAGTCGAAACCCCACTGCTAGATCAAGACGTGAACGGCTCACTGTTCATCGCCAGGCCCTATGAGAACCCCTTCGGATCCCTGCTTGCCCTCTACATAGTGATCAAGAACCCAGCCTTGGGAATCGTTCTGAAGCAGCCTCTGAAGGTTGAACCGAACCCGGCAACCGGTCGATTGGTGACGGTAGCCGAAAATCTTCCGCAGCTGCCCTTCTCCCACTTCAAGCTGCACTTTCGAGAGGGCACCCGATCGCCACTGGCAAGCCCTCCTGGCTGTGGCACCTACAACGCCGAGGCAGTTCTTACCCCGACCTCAGGCGGCGCGCCGATCATCACTAACTCGGCCTTTCAGATCGTCACCGGTCCCAATGCCGGAGCCTGCCCCTCCGGGGCACAGCGCTTCCGGCCAGGTCTTGAAGCCGGCACCCTCAACAACGCCGCCGGGCGCTACTCACCGTTCTACCTGCGGCTTACGCGCAACGACGACGAACAGGAGTTCAGTCGCTTCTCAGTCAAGCTGCCTCCGGGCCTTGTCGGCAAGCTGGCGGGGATCCCCTTCTGCCCTGACGCCGCGATCACCACTGCCAAGGCCAGGACGGGCCCGAACGGTGGCCAGGAAGAGCTCTCGCAGCCCAGCTGCCCCGCTGCTTCCGAAGTCGGGCACACCTCGGTGGGCGCCGGCGTTGGCCCGTCCCTGGCATACGCCCCCGGCAGGGTCTACCTCGCTGGTCCTTACCATGGCTCCGCGCTTTCGATCGTCGCGATCACCGCCGCCAAGGTTGGGCCCTTCGATCTCGGCACCGTGGTGATACGAGAGGCACTGAAGGTAAATCCCGAAACGGCCGAAGTAGTCATCGATGCCGCTGGCTCAGACCCGATTCCCCACATCATCAAGGGCATCCTCGTCCACGCTCGAGACATCCGCGCCTATGTTGACCGCTCCAACTTCGTCCTCAATCCGACCAGCTGCAAGCGCACGTCGACCGCATCTTCGGTCCTGGGTTCGGGGCTGGATTTCAGCTCCGGGGCAGATGACCAGTCGTTCACCGCCACCTCTCCCTTTCAGGCGGCGGATTGCGCCAGTCTTGGCTTCAAGCCAAGACTGGCCCTGACGCTCAAAGGCGGAACCAGCCGTGGGGACACCCCCGCCCTCAAAGCAGTCCTTACCTATCCAGCCAAGGGCTATTACGCAAACGTCTCCCGTGCCCAGGTGACCCTGCCTCACTCCGAGTTCCTCGAACAGGGTCACATCAAGACGATCTGCACCAGGGTGCAATTCGCCCAGGGATCGATTCCCGGCGAAAAATGTCCGGCCGGAGCCGTCTATGGACGCGCCAGGGCCACGACGCCGCTGCTCGACGAACCGCTCAAGGGCCCGGTCTTCCTGCGGTCCTCCTCCCACCCCCTGCCCGACCTGGTGGTTGCCCTGCACAGTCGCAAGATCGACGTCGACGTGGTCGGCCGCATCGATTCGGTCAGGGGTGGGCGGATACGCACCACCTTCGAATCGGTTCCCGATGCGCCCGTGAGCAAGTTCATCCTCGAAATGCAGGGCGGTAAGAAGGGTCTGCTGGTGAACTCGACCAACATATGTCGTCGCCAGAACCGAGCTCTCGCCGCCTTCAGCGGCCAGAACGGCAGGCAGCATAACTTCAGCCCGGCGCTCAAGGCGAGTTGCGGAGCGAAACAGAAGTCCCAGCGCCCCGCATCGCGTTAAGCGGTACGCACACTGCCCAGCAAGGCACCATTTAACGCGCGCGAGAGTCCACCGAGCGCGATTTCCGGGCAGTCATGATGGGATGGTGCCTCTCGAAATGCGATTTCAGCCACCAAACGCTTGAAGCATCCCGCAATCCTCTCCATCGCTGGTACAGCTTGATCAACCCGAAGCGAGGCATAGGGCCTCAGCATCGGAAAGACAAGCGAAGGGAAGCTCATGATTCGCGATCTCAGGTTCATCGGAGTGGCTCTGGTCGCGCTCACGATGAGCGCCATTACGGCCTCGGTGGCCTCGGCAGACGAATTCAAGTCAGAAAGTGCCCCGGTGACCCTTACAGGAACAGGTGGAGCTACGGCAGATTCCGGCTCGTTCCATGTCGGGGTGCTCACCTGCACCGCTGTGGACTACAAAGGCACACTGTCCGGAGCCTCCGTCACCACAATTCAGTTAACCCCGATCTATACAGGTTGCCGGCTTAGTGGCCTTATGACTCTCGTGTCCCTCAACGGATGTGAATTTCTATTCCACATTCCAGCCGCTGCCGGAGTAACAACTGGAACGACAGATATAGTTTGCCCGGGCGCCAATGAAATTACAATTACGTCTCCCAATCCCGTACTGGGGCAAGCAAAGTGCATCATCCACATTCCCCCTCAAACTGGACTTGGGGTAGTCACTTATTCAAACCTAGGTGCGGGGATGACAAGAGAAATAAAAGCTGCGATGAACCTCAGTGGCATAACATACTCGCAGACAGCAGGGATCGCGGAGTCCGGTAACTGCGAGACACGGGACAACACAACTACCGGCACCTATGTTGGCGGTGTGACGCTCACAGGCGAGGTGGACGGGGGAAGCACGCACATCGGCCTTTTCCTCGCGTAGGCCTCCAGGCGAGCCGGTGTACGCGCTCAACCCTGCAAGGTGCGGTTTGGCACGCGCGCGGATTCGCCTGGCGCGATTTACGGGAACTAAGGATGGGTGGGTCTTCGGGAATTCTTATGCGGGTTGCGAATCTTCAAGCGATCTCTGGCCGCTCTCCATCGCTGGTACAAGCCTGATCAACCCGAAGCGAGGCACAGCCGCCTCAGCATCGGAAAAGACAAGCGAAGGGAAGCTCATGATTCGCAACTTTCAATTCGCCGTCGTTGCCCTAGTCGCGCTGGCATCGAGCGCATTTGCGGCCTCAGTGGCCTCGGCAGACGAATTCAAGTCAGAAAGTGCCCCGGTGACCCTCACAGGAAAACAGGGCGAACCCATCGACACGTTCTCCACGCATGCCGGAAACGTGAAATGCACCTCTGCCACTTACAAAGGCACACAATCCAGCACGTCGACGACCACAATCCAGGTGGCACCCACCTATTCCGGATGTACCTTTGTCGGTCTCAACTCGACGATAACCACCAATGGCTGTGAATATCTGTTCCATGTGCCTGCAACGGCCGGCGTGACAACGGGCACGGTAGATATCGTCTGCCCCGGCACCAATGAAATTACAGTCACCGCTCCAACGCCTGCACTAGGTAAAGCGAAGTGCATCGTCCATGTTCCTCCGCAAACGGGACTTGGAACGGTGACCTATTCAAACATTGGTTCAGGAACGACAAGAGAAGTGAAAGTCGCAGTCAGTCTCAGCGGAATTAAATATTCCCAGACAGCGGGAGTCGCAGAAAGCGGTAACTGCGGGACACAGGACAGTACAACGACGGGCACTTATGTCGGTGGGGCGACGGTTACAGGTGAGGTGGAGGAAGGAAGTACTCATATCGGCCTTTTCCTCTCGTAGGAGTTTGGCCTGAAGGTCGCTAGGGATGGACTGGCAGAAACCGGGGGAGCAAGGCATCATCACTCCCCCGGTTTCGCTGGGCCGAGCGTCCGAGAAGCCCCATCTGCTACGTTGATCCATAGATCTTAAATACTCAGGGAAGAACGGATCAATGTTTAAGCCGAGCGCTATCTTGTTGACCGTGGTTGTGGCGAGTGTCGCATTGGGGGTATTTGGGTGTGGGGAAAGCGGCGAGGCCGCCGTCCCACTCACCAAGGCTGAGTTCATCAAGCAGGCCGATGCCATCTGCCGTGAGACGGATAAGAAGCAGGAAACCGATCTCAAGACCTATATGAAGAAGCACCCTGAAAAGCAGCCGAGCAAGGCGGGGCAGGAAAGGGTGATTACCGAGGTCGGGCTGCCGCCGATCCAAACCGAGGCGGAGGAACTCGATGAGCTCGGTGCCCCCGGCCCCGACACCGCGAAGATCGCTGCCATCGTCTCCGGGATCGAAGAGGCGGTGGTGAAGGCGGAAGACGACCCTTCCATTCTTCTCAAGAGCTCGAGCGACCCGTTTGGAAAGGTCGACAAGCTGGCCCGGAAATATGGTTTCAAAGCCTGTGACCAGGCGCTTTAAGCACGATATGCCGATGTTCGCCAGGAAATTATTGACTTAGCCTCTCACATGGCCTAGTTTCAACTGATTAGTAAAACTCTCCGAAGGGTTGCGATGTTCAGGGCTATAGGGATCACGATCATCTACCTCCTGGCAATCGCAGCGGTTGCGTCCGGATGCGGCAGCAGCGAACCGTCGCTCACCAGGGCAGAATTCACCCATGAAGCTAACGTGCTGTGCGCGAGGGGGGTCCTGAAGAGGAACATCGCCCTCGAAGACGCCTATAAGAAGGAAGCCGATAAGTACTACGGCGAAGAGGTCGACCCCGCAATTGAACAGAAGATATTGACGACCGTATTCCTGCCGGAAATGCGAGCGCTGGCCAGCGAATTGGGCGAGATCGGCTACCCAGGTGATGACGGCGAAGCAGAGGAATTTGTCAGCACCTTCGAGGAAGCCAATGACACGATCGAGGAAAAGCCCGCTGGCATTCTTTTGCCGACCACCAAAACTCCACTCACCGAAGTCGACAATCTCGCCGAGGAGTACGGCATGGACAAGTGCGTTCAGATCTAGTGTCCTGAACGGATGTGCAGAGCGAGACTCGTGCTGGTGGTAACTGGCTTTGCGATAGTTGTCGCCGGCATCGGATGTGGCAACGGCAGTCCGACGTCGCTGACCAAGGCTGAGTTCGTACGGCGTGGCGACAAAATTTGCGGGAAGGCTCGCGAAAGAAAAGCCACTGCGATCTTCACCTATCGAGAGAAGCACCTGGAAACCGTTCCGGCTCGGAGGTTGGACGATCGAGTGGTGACGGTGGTCGCGCTGGTGCCGATCCGGAGGATGACTGAAGAACTCCTGGATCTCACTCCTCCAAGCAGAGATAAAGACCAGATCGGAGCAATCATCAAGGCATTCGAAGCCGCCGCGAAAGACCAAGAACAGAACCCCGATGGGGTGTTAGAGGGCGCCCGCGATCCCTTCTACACGGCAAATCGTATGGCCAGTAAGTATGGCCTACACGTCTGCGCTGAAGTTTAAGAGCGGTTCCTTCCCGTCAGCCGGAATCACCCTCTCCGTCTTTCCTCTCCAGCCACGTCAGCGCTTCCTCCCCCACGTCTGAGGTGAGTTCGAGGTAGAGCGCCATCATTTCGGTCTCGCAGGTGCGGTTGCCGGCCATCCAGGCGGAGTGCAGGTAGTTCCACATGCTGATGGTGCGGGGCACGGTCAGGTTGAGGATGTCGGCGGACTGGTCCATCAGGCCTTTGAAGTCGGATTCGAGGTGGGAGACGGCGACGGCCTCGATGTCGGGGTTGGCCTCAGTCGCGCGGGCGTTCATCTGGTCGCGGCCCGCACTGATGCCGGCGAACCAGGCGAGGGCGAGGAAGTCCTCCATCGCCTCGGTCTGCTCATGGTCCAGCTCGAGGATCGTCGAGCTCTCCTCCAGCAGCGGCTTTAGATCCCGCTCTTTCGCGGCAAGGAAATCCTTGCGCATGTCTTCGCTGTTCCGCGGTGACACCCGGCCCAGTCTAGCGATCTACAAATGCTCGGGTATCTCTCTGTAAACATCTAGAGTATTCACACTTGAGACTAGAAAGGAATGAAATAGTGACCAGTCCCTGATTGATGGAGTATTCTGCCGTTCCCAATGAGCGAGGAAACGGCAGAGGCGCCGGTCGAGGGGGTGGAGATTGGGGTGTCGGAGGAGGCCGCGAGGCTCGCCGACTCCGAGCTCCTCGCCTCGCTCGAGCGGCTTGATTCTCGGCTCGAGGAGTCGCAGCGTCTGCTCAGTCGTCAGTCCGACCTGGTTGACCGCCTGCATGCTGAAAACCTGGAGTTGAGGGCGGGGGAGTTGCGGAGTGCGCAGTTGCCGCTGATCCGGGATCTGTTGCGGATGCATGACGATGTTGGGCGGATGCGGGCGGCGGCGGGGGAGTCCAGTGAAGACCTGCGGCTGGTGCAGGAGAGCTTGCTGGACACCTTTGCCAGGAACGGTGTCCTGGCGATCTCGCCCGAAGCGGGAGAGCCCTTCGATCCACGGCTGCACAACGCCGTCGGGACCGAGCCGACCGCCGACGAGGCGCTCGACAAGTCGGTGGCGGAGGTAACGAGACAGGGGTTTCGGTGGGAATCGGGAGACGTGATTCGCGTCTCCGAGGTTCGCGCCTATCGCTATTCGGGCGCCGGCTGAGTCGGCGCCCCCAGCAGCAGGCAGATCGCAAGCTCTAAAGGTCGGGAGGCCGCAGATGATGGATGAAACCGCTGGTGAGTCGACGACCGTTTGGGGCATCGACCTCGGCACCACCTACTCATGCATCTCCAGGGTCGACGACTACGGCCGCCCGGTGGTCATCAACAGCCGTGACGGCGATCCGGTGACGCCGTCAGTGGTGATGTTCGTCGGTGCCGACGACATCCAGGTCGGCAAGGACGCGAAGCGACAGATGCAGCTCGAACCGGAACTCGTCTGCGAGCTGGTCAAGCGCCAGATGGGGGAAGCGGACTGGCGCTTCGATGCCCACGGGATCGAGTGGAGCGCGCCCGAGGTCTCTGCCCACATCCTCAGGGCCCTGGCCGAGGATGCCGAACTGCAGACGCGGGAGAAGGTCGAGAAGGTGGTCATCACCGTCCCTGCCTACTTCGGCATCGCCGAGCGTGAGGCGACGATCGCCGCCGGCAAGATCGCCGGCCTCGAGGTGGTCGACGTGGTCAACGAGCCGACCGCGGCGGCGATGTCCTACGGCTTCGCTCAGGACGCCGGCGTCGACGAAACGGTGTTGGTCTACGACCTCGGCGGCGGCACCTTCGACGTCACCGTCATCAGCCTGGAGCCAGCCGAGTCCGGCAGCCACATCCGCGTCGTCGCGACCGGCGGCAACGCTCGCCTCGGCGGCGCCCAGTGGGACGAGCGGATGGTCAACCTGCTGGCGGAGAAGTTCGTCGCCGCCCACCCGGAAGCCGACGATCCGCTCGACGACGAGATCGCCACCGGTGAGCTGCGGCTCGCCGCCGAGGAGGCGAAGCGGGCGCTGAGCCTGCGCGACTCGCTCAGCCAGCTGGTCGTCTCCGGCGCGGTTCGCGACAACGTCGAGGTGACGCGCGAGGAGTTCGAACAGGCGACCCAGGACCTGCTCGACCAGACCATTGAGTTCACCCGCAACACCGTCGAGGAGGCGAAGAAGCTGGGGGCACCGGAGATCGACCGGGTGCTGCTGGTTGGCGGCTCCTCGTTCATGCCCGCCGTGGCCGAGCGCCTGGCGGCGAGCTTCGAGGGCTGGGCCCCGGAGCTCGAGGACGCCAACCAGGCGGTCGCCAAAGGAGCGGCGCTGCTCGGCTTCCAGGCTGAGCTGCGGGCCAAGCTCGACGAAGCGGCAGCCGAGGACGGTGCCGCCTCTGAGCCGGAGATCGCGAAGCAGGTCGCCGAGGAGATGGGGGTTGGGATCGAGACCGTGCAGCGGGTCAAGGACACGAAGGTGACCAACGTCTGCTCACGCGGCTTCGGCGTCAAGCTGCTGCGCGACGGTGCCGACCCGGCCTCCACCGCCGCCTCCGACTTCCGCATCGACCACGTGATCGAGCCGAACACGCCGCTCCCCGGCGAGCCGGACCCGGAGACCTACGGGACCATCGTCGACAACCAGGAGAACGTGCGGATAGAGCTCTGGGAGCAGTCGGGCGAAGTGCTCTCCGAGAGCCTCGAGCACAACAAGGAGATCGGTCACGGCGTCATCGACCTGCCGGGCAGCGACCCGGCCGGGACGCCGATAACGGTGACCCTGGCGATGGCCGAGAACGGGGTCCTGAGGGTGCGTGCCTCGCACCGCAGCGGCGCCAACCTCGAGTTCGAAGTCGAGTCCGAGGACGCCGTCCTCAGCGCCGAGCAGCTGGCCGCCTCGGCCGAGCGGGTCGCCTCGATGCGGCGTGCCTGAGAGCTCCCGTGAGGCCTTTCGACCCAAAGTCCTATCTCGGCGAGGTGATCGCTCCCCACGCCGGCTCGGCTGAGCTGCCGGGCCTGTTCGAGCGCTACCTGCTCGACCTCGACGATGCCAGCGAGGGCGCGATCGAAGCCCGGTTGGACGAGGTCCGGCGCTACTGGGACAAGAAAACCGAGCACCCCAAATACGGGACGACGATCCGGCTGCTGAAGGAGAAGCATGCCGAGTCGAAGCTGATCCTCGGCGACGCCCGCGAGCGGGCCAGGGCCGTCGATGCCACCCGCGAGGAGCAGCGGGCGGCGACGGAGCAGGCGCAGCGCGCGGTCGAGGACTGGGAGCAGGTGCTGGCGCAGATCGCCGGCTCGGCGGGTGGGCTCGACCCGGCGCGCCGCTCGCAGCTGGAGAGGATGGCTGACCGCGCCGGGATCCCGCGGGCGGACGCCCAGGCCAAGCTCGACGCGATCCCGGTTGCCCCGGAGCCGGAGCTGCTCGACACCAGCCAGCTCGGAGTCATCGCCGCCGCCCTCGCCGCCCTCGCCCGTGACCTCGGCGAGCCGCGGGTCCGGCTCAGCCTCTTCCATGCCTTCGGCCTCGAGCTCGACGCCGACCGCGACACTGTCTCAGCGCGCTGGCGCGAGCAGGCCGAGAGCAGCCGCCGCGACGCCCACGGCAGCGCCAAGGCGAACTGGGACCGAGTCCTCTCCCTGGCCAAGATCCACCTGCTCGACAACGACCCCCGCGCCTACGTACATGGGGTGGCGCTGGGGGTTCGCGAAGCGCTGGAGGCAGAAGCGATCAAGGCGGTCGCCGACGACGGCGCGATCGACGAGGTCGAGGCGGAGCACCTGCAGCGCCAGGCGCTGGCGCTCGGCCTCACCCCGGAGCTGGCACAGCAGGCGATCGCCGAGCTGGCTCGCGCCAACGGGGCCGTGGTCCGCAGCGGCGGGCCCGTCGACGTCGTCGCCTGCCCCTCCTGCAACCACCCGCACTCGCGTGGCGGCTACGAGCGCTGCCAGCGCTGTGGCGTGGCGCTGTTCATCGAGTGCCCCAACGGTTGCGGCCAGCGCAACGATGCCACCGCCGCCAACTGCAGCGCCTGCGGCGCCGACCTGCATCGTCACGCGGCCGCGACCCGGGCGCTCTCGAGGCTGCCCGTCCTGCTCGAGGAAGGTCGGGTTGCCCAGGCCCGGGACGAGCTGGCAGCGGCAACCCAGGTGCTGGGACGCGCAACCACGGAGGTCCAGGTGGGCGCCCGTGAGGTGGTGAGGGCCGCCGACGCGGCGAAGCGGCTCTGGGCGGAAGCGGACGCGGCGCGTGCGGAGCGCCGCCCCTATGGCGCCCGCCGCCTGCTGGCCGAGCTGGCGCGCATGGCCAAAGACTTCACCGGGCCCGCCGGGGCTTTGCCGGCGCCGGCGCTCGAGGCCGCCGAGCAGGAGGTGGCCGAGGCGGAGAAGTTGATGCAGCGGGCGTCTGGGCTTGCCGGCGAGGAGCGCGAGCGCGCGCTGCTCGCGGTGTTGCGGGTGGCGAGCGACTGCGAGGAGGCCGAGCGCGACCTCGACAAGCTGCCGCCGCTGCCTCCGAGTGCGGTCGAGGCTGAGGCGAGCGGTACGCGGATGACGGTTCGCTGGGCGGCGTCGGCCACCACGGGGGTTGCCTACGCGGTCACGCGGGCGTCGCTCACGAGCGGCGGTGAGGTTCGGGTCGGTGAGACCGAGGGCCTGCAGATCGGTGACGCCAAGGCGCCGGCGGGAGCGATCGTGCGCTACTCGGTGGCGGCTGTGCGCGGCCGCGCCCGGTCTGTCCCGGTCAGTGGCGAGGCGGTCGTGGTCGCCCAGGAGGTCGACGATCTCACGGTCGTGGCCGGCGATGGGGAGGTGCGCCTGTCCTGGCACCCTCGCGGTGACTCCGGCTGGGTCCTGGTCGATCGTCGTGACGAGGGCGATGGGAGTGAGGTGGAGATCTCCCCCGACGCCGCCGGGTTCACCGACCGCGCCGTCGTCAACGGCCACCGCTACACCTACCGGGTGCGGGTCGAATACCCGGGGCCAGGGGGAGTGCCGCAGCGGACCTCGGGGCAGGTCGTCCTGGCCGAGCCGGTCGAGCGGCCACGGCCCCTGCGCGACCTCGGCATCCGCTCCGGCTCGGGGGGCGTCAGCATCGACTTCGTGCCGCCCGCGGCCGGCACGGTGATGGTGCTCAGGTGCCTCGAGGACCCGGAGATCGAGGCTGGGACCGAGGTCGACCTCGGCCGCCTGTCAGAGCTGGGGGAGGCGCTCGCGGTCAGCGGCGCCACCGCCACCGACCCCAGTCCCCCACCGGGTCGCTGCTTCTATCAGCCGCTGACTCTGGCCGGCAGCCTGGCGATCGCCGGCGAGCCGGTCCGCCACGTCGCCCTGCCCGACATCGGCGGAGTGGAGGCGGTCGGCGATGGCTCCCAGGTGCGGGTCACCTGGACCTGGCCGGCGGGGGTGACGCTGGCCCGGGTCGTCTGGCGCCACGACCGCCAGCCGACCGGCCCCGAGGACCCGGACGCGAACACCATCGATTACCGCCTCGGCGAGTACCGCGACCGCGGTGGCTGCTCGCTTGACAGCGTCGGCCAGCGCTCGTTCTTCGTCGCCGTCTTCGCGGCCCGCCGAATCGAGCGTGACGTGGTCTACGGCAGCGCCGCCCCGAGGGGCGCGCGGGCGACGCTGCGCAGCGAGCAGAAGACCGAGGTGCGTTACTCGGTGCGCCGCTCGGGCCGTCTGCAGAAGCGGCTCGAGGTCGAGGTCTGCGAGCCCTCGGAGGGAGCGTTGCCGGAGCTGGTGCTGGTCGGGCGCGAGGGAGACGTCCTGCCGCGCGGCGCCAACGACGGCACCGTCCTCGCCCGGCTCGGCGGCGATGGCGGCCCCCGGGCCTCGAGCCTGGAGCTGCGCGGCCTCTCGCGGCCGCTGGCCGTGCGCCTGTTCCTCGACTCCGCCGGCGCCGCCGGCTCCCACGTGCTCTTCGATCCGCTCGCCGACGACCTCCTGATCGGCTGAGCGATGGCCCGCCCGCGCACCGTCCTCTGCCCGTACTGCTTCGAGCCCTGGTCGACCAAGGTCGCCGCCTTTCGCTGCACCAGCGGCGACGACGACCGTTGCCCGCGCCAGCCGGACCACGCGTTGGGGGAGCTCCGCCGCACCGAGCCACCGCTGGCGCCCCGCGTGCTCCAGCGGCAGGGCCGCCTCGGTCAGTCGTTCGCGGTCAAGCGCGGCAATCCGGTGCGCTGTGAGTGCGGCGCCCCGACGCGGCCGATCTGTCCCAACTGCCACACCGATCTGCCACAGCGCTTCGCCGAGGCCCCGAGCCGCTCGATGGCGCTGATCGGCACCCGGATGTCGGGCAAGAGCAACTTCATCGCCGTCGCTCTGCACGAGCTCGAGCACCGGGTCGGGCCGCGTTTCGACGGCTCCCTGCTGCTGCTCGACGACGCCAGCCGCCACCGCGTCGACCAGGAGCTGATGCCGCGCCTCTACGGAGAGGGGACGGTGCTGGAGGCGACCCAGTCGGCTCGTGCCAACGCCGGCGCCGGCGACCCCCTCGTCGCCCGGCTCACGCTCGGTTCCCCCGACCGTGCCTCCCACAGCAACCTCGTCTTCTTCGACTGCGCCGGGGAGGATCTGCAGTCGCTCGACGTGCTCGAGCGCGAGGCCCGCTACGTAACTCGCTCGCACGGTCTGATCCTGCTGCTCGACCCGCTGCAGATCCCCGCGGTCCGCGACGAGCTCGCCGGCTCGGTCGAACTGCCCGGCGAAGTCGTCGACGCGTACACGATGCTGGGCCGGATCTCCTCGTTGATCCGCGAAGCGCGGGGAATACCCGCCGGCAAGCCGATCGACGTCCCACTGGCGATCGCCGTCTCCAAGTTCGACGCGGTGCGGCCGCTGCTGCCGGAGGGACATGCGGTCTTCGACCTGCCCGGCCACGACGGCCGCTTCGACGCCCAGGTGGCGCGCAGCATCAGCGCCGCCGTTCGCAGCGACCTCAACGGCTGGCTGGCCAGCGAAGCGCTCGACAACTTCGTCAAGCAGGAATTCGCCCAAGCCTCCTACTTCGGCCTCTCCGCCCTCGGCTCCAGCCCGGTCGACGGGCGCCTTCCCAACGGCGTCGCGCCGTTGCGGGTCGAGGACCCGATTCTTTGGATGCTGGATGCCTGGGGAGCGGTCCCGAGCCGATGAGCTATCGCCAGGCCTTTCACACGTCCTCTCGCACCGGCCTCTCGGGGCACCCGGGGTTTCAGTACAACGCCGCCAGCGCCGGCCTCGACGAGGAGCAGCTGGCCCAGATCGCAGCCGAGCACAGCGGCTACCGGACCGCGCCGGACGCACCGTTGGAGCCCGACGCGGAGGAGATCGCGGCGCTGCCGGTCACCCTCCGCTACCTGCCGGTCGAGGGGGTCGGCCTGGTCGTCTCCAGGACCGCCTATGTCGGCCGCGAGTTCCGCGGCGGCGATGGCGAGCCCGACAGCGGTCGTTTCGGCAACTACTTCTCGCACATCGTCGTCGACGGCGACGGAGTCGACGGCTTCGACGGGTTGCTGCCGATCGAGCTCTGGGCGGCGGCGCACTGGTCGACGACGGAGGTGAGCAGCACCGAGTTGCCGCCGTTGCCCGGGCTGGAGCCGGGCCCGGTCGACCTCGACGGCGTCCTCGGGAGGCTCGCCCCGGCGCGCGGCCCGGCGCTGGCGGCGGTGCTCGATGCCTGTCTGGGGGCGGTGCTGGGCGGGCCTCGCGCCGTCATCGTCGAGGCCGACCCCGCGCTCGCCGCCGACTGGATCGCCTGGGCCTCCTTCGCCCTGCCTCCGGATCGGGTCGGTGCCCTCACCTTCTCGACCTTCGATGGGCGCCCACGCCTGGCTGGCTCCGTGCGGGTCTGCGTGACCACGCCGGGCTGCGACGTCTCCTTCCCGGAATACGAGCTGGGCGCCAGCGTCGTCGTCGTCGACACCGCGGCGCCGGATCTCGAGGGTCTCTCCCTCTACGCGCGCCTCGCCGCGATGCTGGCCGGTGACGGCCCAGAGCCGGTCATCGCCGCGACCCGCGAGCTCGAGCCCGCCCTCGATCGCGAGGCGGCGGGCGCCCAGCTCGCGGTTCTGGCGGGCCGCGCCGACCTTGCCGCGCCATCCGAGGTGCCGAGCCTGCTGGTCGCCCTGGGGCAGCGCCTGGGCAAAGCGCCGGCGTCCTCGCTGGCGGCGATGGCGGCGGCGTTGCCACCGGCGGCGGGCTCGGCGGCGGCGCTGGCCGAGTGGTCGCGTTTGCACGCGGCGGCCCGAGGCTGCGGTGACCCCGACGCCGTCGAGCTGGTCGACGAGTCGCTGCGGCGGCTGCTCGTCTCGCTCGAGGATGCAGCGGGGAGCCTGACCGCGGTCTCCTCCGACTCACCGGTGGTGCCGTCGGTCGGCATGCTCGCCGGCTGGCTGGAGCTGGTCTCGGCGGCCGCCGGAAGCGCGCGGCTCGGCCCAACCGTGGCAGCCGGCTCCACTCTCGGGCTGATCGGCTGCAACACCGCGCTCGACAAGGAGCTGGCGCTGGCGCTGGCCGCCGGCTTCGGCGACCCCGCCGTGCGCGATGCCTACGCGGAGATCCAGCGGGCGGGCCACGAGCGGGTCGTCGAGTGCGTGGCGCTCGAGCTGGCAGCGGCGGTCGGAAGGGGACAGGGCCTCGCCGCTCTGCGCCACGTTGCCGCCGACCCGGTCGCCCGGGCCGCGGTGCGGGCGAACGCGGCGGCTGACGGTGGCTTCGAGGCGGGCGCGGCCTGGGAGCTGCTGCGGGTGGAGGAGGACCCAGCCCGGCGCCCGGAAGCGGTCGCCGCGCTCTCGGCCCTGGCCACGACCGAGACTCAGGCAGCCCTGATCCGCGAGCTCTACGGCGCCGAGGGACCGCAGGGTGCAGCCGAACGCGCGGAGCTCCTCGACGGCTGGGCACAGGCCGGGCGCCGGGCGCCGCTGCCCGACTACAGGCGCGCCCTCGACTGCCTTGCCGTCCAACCGCTGGAGCAGGACGAGGAGCGGGTGCAGCTGTTCCGGGCACTGCGCAAAGCGCCCAAGGAGGTGCAGTCCGAACCCGAGTTCGTCGCCTGGTGGCTGCTGATCGAACGGGCTCCCAAGCAGCAGGAGTTCCCCTACTGGGCCGGTGTCGCGGCGAAGTTGGAGCGCTATCCGGGCAAGCCGCTGACGCCGTCGCGGTGGGACGAGGTCACGGTCCTGGCGGCGCGGGTAGCGGCGGACTCGCTGGGGGAGAACGGCTACGGCGGCGCCCTCGAAGGCCTGCTCGACGCGCTGGGCCGGGACTGGCCGCAGCAGCTCGGCGACGCGCTGGCCGGCGCGATCGCCGCCAGCTCGCGTCCCGAGAAGCGGGTGGCGGCGGCGTTCATCGAGCTGGACCGGCTCGATCGCCACCGCGAGCAGCTGCTGGAGACGGCGCTGCCGCGGGCGACCAGGGACTGCTCCCCCAAGCAGCTGGAGGCGGTCGCCGAGAAGCTCGGCCCGGCCGCCGGCGAGGTCTGGGAGGACTGGCTCGCCGAGCACCCGCCGCGCCGCGCCGTCTCCCGCGCTGTGCGCGGCGTCCTTCGACGTGGCGAGCGCGGTTAGCGATGCCCATCCCCCTCCGGGCCATTCGCCTGCGCCTCTTCCTGCTCTCGGCGGCGGTGACCGTGATCGCCGTGGCGCTGCTGGTCGGCCTCGCGCTCAACGCCGAGGACGTTGCCGGCACGATCGAAGCGGGCGGCGTCGCCGAGCTGCCGCTGATGTTCGCGGCGATCGCGCTGCTGACGCCGGCGCTTGTCTCCGCCGGACTGCTGGCCGCCGCCGCCGGCTACGCGCTCGGGCTCCCGGTCGGCTTCCCCCTCGCCCTCGCCGCGCTCACCGCCGGCGCCGTGCTGGCCGCGCTGCTGGTCCGCGCGGTGGGTTCGCCGGCTGCGGCCGAGGCGCTCGGACCGCGTGCCACTCGCCTCTCCCGTTGGCTCGAGGCGAGGCCGTTTCGGAGCGTCGTCTTCGCTCGTCTGTTCCCGGGCCTGCCGTTCGCGATCACCAGCTACGTCTGCGGGCTGACGACGATCTCGCTGCGGCGTCTGGCTGGGGGATCGGCGCTCGGCTTCGCGCCGCGCTGCTTCGTCTACACGGCGCTCGGAGGCAGCCTCCGCGATCTCGACAGCCCCGAGGCCAGGGCGGCGATTGCCGCGACGCTGGCGATCGCGCTCGGCTCGCTGTTGCTGCCACGGATCTTCCCCGCACTTGATCTGGGACCGAAAACCACTACCGAACCGAGGTACCGATGGACGACCTGATTGGCGGTTTGCTGGCACTGACCCTGGCGGCAATGGCGGTGATGGTGATTGCCGTGGCGGCGATCGCGGCGTTTGCGCTGGGAGCGGCGGTGGGGGCCGTGATCGGCCTCTGTCAGGGGAGCGGCGCCTTCCTCGTCGACCTCAGCCGCTCGATCTCCTCGCGCGGCAGGGCGAGACGCGAGCCGCTGGCCCCGGAGCCGGCCTTCCAGCTCTACGTCCTCGGCCAGCTCAAGGACGATCTCGAAGCTGCCCTCGAGCACGCCTGGAAGGCGATGCTCTCCTTCCGCACCGCCTGCGTCGACTTCGCCGAGCCCTACAAAAAGGGCGTCACCACCCCGCTCGCCTGGGGCGTGATCGCGGGCGGCTACGCCGCTCCCATCCTCGGCGCTGGCCTCGGCCTCCTCGTCGCCGCCCCGATCCTGCTGGTCGCCGGCATCCTCATCGCCGGCGCCTGGTTCCTGGTCGGAGTGCTGCGGCTGCTCGAGGCGGCCCGCGTGCGACTGCGCCGGACCGCCTATGAGTGCCCGCACGACCATGAGCGCTTCCCGCTGCCCGTCTACGTCTGCCCCGGCTGCGGCGCCGAGCACCGTGAGCTGGTCCCCGGCCGCTGGGGCATCTTCCGGCGCGAATGCGTCTGCGAGCAGGTCTCGCTGCCGACGACGGTGATCGGCGGCCGCCAGCGGGTGCCGCAGAAATGCCCCTCGGGCCACCCGATGTCGGGCCTGATCGGCTACGCAGAGACGCTGCGGTTCGCCCTGGTGGCGGGGCCCAGCGCTGGCAAGACCACCTACCTGGCGGCGGCGATGCTCGAGTTCGAGGAGATGGCGAAGGAGAAGCGCCTCGCCGTCGACGTGCTCGAGGAGAGCAGCAGTGCCTACGGCGAGGTGATCGGCGGCCTGCGTCACGGCCGCCTGCCGCAGAAGACGCAGATCTCCGGCAATCCGGCGCTCGTCACCGAGGTCCAGGGTGACGATCGCTCGCGTGTGCTTTACGCCTACGACGTCGCCGGAGAGAGCTACCAGAGCTCCGACGAGGTCCGCAACCTGCGTTTCCTCGACGTCCCCTCGGGACTGGTGCTGCTCGTCGACCCACTCTCGATCCCCCGCGTCGCCGAGGAACATGCGGCGGAGCTGAACGAGGCGCGCGACGCGGTTCGTCCCTCTTCGGAGGACCCGGTGCGGGTGCTCGAGCGGACGGTCGCTGCCCTGGTCGAGGGCGGCGCCAATCCCAAGGACGTCCCGGTGGCGGTCGTGATCGGCAAGACGGACGCTTTCGGGATCGGCGGAGAGATCGAGAGCCTGCGCTCGAGCGTCGGCGATCGCGCCCCGCGCGCCTGGCTGGAGGCAAGCGGTGCGGGCAACTTCGCCCGGGCGGTCGAGCAGGAGTTCAAGCAGGTGCAGTGGTTCGCCTGCAGTGCCCTTGGCCGGGTTCCTGCCAGCGGCGACGCGCGCCCGTTCGAGCCCGAGGGTGCGACCGCGCCGCTGCTGTGGCTGCTGTCCCGCCGCGGGGTGGTGCCGGCTCCCCGGCCCTTCGAGGCCTCGCGCACGGCCGAGCGGCTGGCTGCGGCCGACGCCTCGAGCTTCCCCCCAATCAGCAGCGGCGGCTGGGCCTGGCGGGTGGCCGCCTCGAGCCTGGCGTTGCTCCTCCTCCTCGCCGCCATCGCTGCCGGCCTGGCACAGCTCGGCGGCGGCTCCGGATCCAGCGGCAGTGCCGCCGCCAGCGTCGCGGTGGAGAGCGAGCTCGCCAGCAGCGAAGAAGAGCTCGGCGATGTCTCCGCCGAATACGAACCGGCATCGAGCGAATACGAAGCCGAACCGACGCTCGACGCGCGCGGCTTCCCCGAACAGTCGCGGCCGCAGATGGAGGAATACATCCGCCGCGTCCTCTTCGGCTACCACCAGGCGGTCGTCGACGGCCGGTTTCAGGACGCCTGGCAGCTGTTGAGCAAGCGCAAACAGCAGCAGGCCCTGCGTGAGGACGGCTACGCGAAGTGGCGCCAGGCCCAGGCCTCGCTCTCTCCCTACCTCAGCCCCAACGGAGCGAGGGTGACGATCGACTCGCTGGAAGACGACGGAGTCGCTCGCGTCTACGTCAGCGGCATGGGCTGGTCCGCACCCGGCTCGTCCTGCTCGGAATGGTCGGGGCTGACCTGGGCCAAATACGAACGTGGGGCGTGGTACTACGACCCCGGTTACTCGACGACCCCCCAGCGCGAACGTCAGTGGGAGAACCGCTACGACGAGCTGATGGGGGTTGGCTGTTGAGACGAGCCCGGCGCCAGCGGGCGCGGGCGATACGCCGGCGCCGCGTTGTTGCGGCCACGGTCCTGCTGGTCGCCGCCGCCGGGCTCTGGCTGCTCGCGGCCGGTGGCGGCGGGACCCATCCCGCCCGGGCGCACCCCGCCGCCGGCACGGCGCCCGCCGCTCCCGCAGCGGCCCGCGCCGACATCGATGCGGCCCTGGCAGGCGGGGCCCGGCGCGCGGCGGGGCTGGGAGGCAGTGTCGAGGCAGCGGCGATGCTGGGCCCCTGGCGGCAACCCGCCGTCGCCGTCTCGGAGCCGGGTGGGGCGGAGCGGGAGATGCGGATGTGGAGCATGAGCAAGGTGGTGACGATGGTTTCGCTGCTGCGCGAGCGGGGGTGGGGGCAGAAGCCCGGCGCGCCGCTCTCGGCCGAGGTCCGCGACGCTCTGCGGGCGGCGATAACCCGCTCGGAGAACTGCCCGCAGCGGCGGATCGTGCTGGAGCTGCAGGCCGCCGCGGGCTCTCCCGCCGTCGCCCGCGCCGCCGTCGCCGAGACCCTGCGTCTTGCCGGCGCGACGGGCGAGGTCAGCGCTGAAGTGGAAGGCCCGGACCCCACCTGCCTCGCGTACCTCGAAGGCGAGGGCGGGATCGCCGAACCGCTGGCTCCGGCGCTGCTGCTCGGCACCTCGACCTGGCGCGTCGCCGACGCCGTCCGCTTTGCCCACGCGCTGCGGGCGGGCGTCTACGGCAGGGCGATCTCCAGGTACGCCCTCGAGCTCATGAGTGCGCCCAAGGAGCGCAGCCGCGAGGTGGCGCCAGGTGAATTCACCGCCCCGCTGGACTGGGGGGCGGGCCGCGCCTTCGCCGGGCTCGACCCCGCCTACAAGGCTGGTTGGGGGGGAACCCAGCAGGGCGAATTCATGGCGGGGCAGATCGCCCTCGTCGATCTGCCGCAGGGCGGCTGGGCGGCGGTCGCAGTGATGTTCCACCCCGCCGCGCAGCCCGCGGTCGACGATCCGGGGCTGACCGCGGCGCCGCGAGCCTTGGAGCTGACCATGGGCTCGCTGGCCGCGGCGCTGAAGGCTGACTGAGCTGACCTGCGACGGCGCTCTTGGGTTTCAGAGGCCGACTGGATGTCTCGCTGCGAAGTTGCGCGAGTCGACGCTGGCGCGGTGCCAGCGTGGGCCGCTCACCCCCGGCGGCGCGTCACGCGTATCGAAGCGGAGGCCGGCGACGACCATGTAGACATGGTGGGAGTTGGCGTAGACCGTGACCCAGCGCCCGCCTCCCGCTTCTCCCCAGGAGGCCAGCTGGCCGGAGACCATCGTCACCTCGAGCAGGTCGGCGCCGTGGAGGGCGTAGCCCACTGCGCCCGAGCAGTCGTAGCCGCGGGTGAACCAGCTGACGTGGCCGCCGCCCCATACATAGGGCCTGCCGCTGATGTGGTTGGCGGCGGCGATCACCTGCTTGACGGCAACGGGCGCGCCGGGGGGTGCGATCGCGCGGCCGTCGATGAGGCTCGCCCCACAGGTCGCGCTGGTCCTCAGCCCGCTCGGCGGCAGCGAGGTGCAGCCGGCACCCCAGGGCACGGCCGCCTCCGCCACCGGCGAGGCCGTGCCGGCCGCCAACGCGATCGTCGCGCCGGCGGCCACCAGGGCCAGCTTCTCTCTCATTCCAAACAAGGCACCAGCAGGCTAGTAGCCCGGCGGATGGCGCGCGACGAAGCCGGCGCTGCTCGCCATGTCTTCGTGCCAGCGGGGACCGGTGCCGCTGGTGTTCCCGGAGGTGTCCCAGCGCAGGCCGGCGATCACCGCGTAGGCGTGGCCGGCGTTGGCGTAGACCGTGATCCAGCGGCCGGCACCGGGGCTTCCCCAGCGTTCCATCGGGCCCGAGGGCAGCGGACTGTCGAGGAACGCTCCGCCGCGCAACGCGTAGCTGACCGCGCCGGAGCAGTCGTAGCCGCTGTCCCACCAGCGACCGTGCCCACCGCCCCACACGTAGGGCTTGGTGCGGATCTTGTTCGCCGCCGCGATCACCTTCTTGACCGCGGGCGGCGCGTCGACCGGCGCGATCGCGCGGCCGCGGACCAGGGCGGCCGCACCGGTTGGCGCGGCCGGCGGCGCTTCGGTGGTTGGGGGAGCTGGTTCGGGGCTGACGGCGGAGATCCCGCCGTGGGGCTGCGCCCAGGCCTTGCCGGTGGCGCAGACCGAGGCCACGGCCAGGGCCGTGAGAAACGTGCAGATGGCGGCAAACCGCGCCGCCCTTTGGGCAAACGTCATCTATGCCTCCTTCGTCGGCCGGCGGGGTTAGCTGACGGGCTGGCGCTGAAGGAGCTTGCGCTCCCACCCGAGGGTGGGTTCGCCCCGAAAACATGGTTCCCCCGCTCCCCGGCCACATGGCTGGGGATTAGGCATTCCTCAGTTAACTCGGTTTCGGCCTCGGGGTTGCGGCACGTAGGTGAGGATTGTGATGCCGTCGCCGGCGGTCCGCGACTCGGCCAGCTTCAGCGGCTTCTCTCGGCGCTGGGGCCGAAGAGGCGTTGCCGCTGCCGAGGACTACGGGAAAGGCCATTAGCCGCTGCTCGTCGACCAGGTCGTGCTCGACGAGGCCCTGGACCAGCTAGGCGCTGCCGGCGACGAGGATGACCGCCGGCGAGCTGCTTCAGCTCCGCCACACCCTTGGCCAGGTTGCCGCTGAGCACGATCGTGTTGTTCCACTCGGCCTCCCGCAGGTGGAGACGACGTACTTCGGCATCTCATTCATCTTCTCGGCGAAGCCGGCCTCGTCGGTCATCTGTGGCCAGGCGGCGGCGAGCCCTCGTAGGTGCGCCGGCCCAGCAGCTGCGCCTCGGCCTCGTCGAGCTTGAACTTGTCTCCCTCGGCGCCGCGGCTGATCTCGAAGGTCCAGCCGCTGTGCTCGTACTCCTCGCCCCCGCCGGGAGCCTCGATCACACCGTCCAGGGAGATGAACTCGGTAACGACGATCCTGCCCATGATCCCTCTTTCTCGAGATTGGCTTTCAGGGAGACGACGAACGAGCCGGGGCGAATCGCAGTCAGCTGGCGAGGCGACATCGGGGCGACTGAGACCAACCGGACCCGAATCATTGCCGCTGTGCGTGCTCGTTATCGCTTGCGTTTCGAAGCGTTCCCACAACTGCGCACCACCGCCGGCGTGGTGTCATAGCGCCGCCCGTTCTGCCCGGTCAGGTTGACCTTGGCCTGGAGCTTGTGGGCACAGAGGTTGCGGTTATTGACCAGAAGACCCTTCTTGCCACCGTTGAGATCGACGGTGATCTTGGTCGCGGGGGCGTCAGGGAGGTTTTCAAAGGTAGTCCGTAGACGGGCGTTCTTGGAGTCGACGTGGCCGACCGCGACGACGTGAAAGGTGCCATGGAGGTCGATGACGATGTCGGGCAAGAGGCGTTCGCCTCCGTTGGAGCGGAAGTAGACCGGACCTTCCAGCGGTTCGTCCAAGAGCGGGGTGGTCGCTTTGGCGGTGCCCAGTAGGGAGCCCGGCGGGCATTGGTTTGCCTTGAACTGGATCCTGGTGCAGGGGTTCTGGATATGGGCGTTGTCAATGAACTCCGAGGGCGGCAGGGTAATTACGGCCTTGCCGAGATTGGCGTAATTGCCACCCGATGGGTATTCGATCAACGATTTCAGCGCCGGATGGTCACCTCTCTTGGTCCCCCCCTTCAGCTTCAGGGACAGCTTGGGCTTGAAGGCGAGCGAGGCGCAGCTAGCCGCTTGGTAGCGGGAGCTGAGAGAGACCGGTACGTCATCAGCGGGGTTGAAGACGTCGGCGAAGGAACCAAACAGGGTGGCCCTGGCCATGGTCGGCTTGCAGGAGGTGGGGTTCAGCATGAAGGCCGGCCGATCGACATAGGCGCGGATGTCCCTGACCTTCAGCGGGATGCCTTTGAGGATGTGGGGGAAGGGGTCAGAGTGAGCGCCGTCCGCTTCGACTTCATAGGTTTCGGGGTTCAGAGCCAGCGCGACCCGGTTGACTACCGTGCCAGCGTCAAAAGGCCCGGCCACCGCAGGGACGATTGCCACTATTGAGAGCGGATCGCCGCCGTAGGGACCGGCGAGGTAGAGGGAGCCGGGAACATAAGTGAGGGCGGAGCCACCCCCGGCGCCGGCGGAGACGTGGCCTATCTGGGACGAAGTCGGGCAACTTGGAGCCAGCTTCTCTTGGCGCCCGGTCTTGGTCTTGGCTTCAGCGATCGCCTGGTCGCCGCATTTGGCGATGCCGGCAATCTTGCCGGTCACCCCCTTCGGCAGGATCGCCGAGAAGCGGGTCATGTCCTGTTCGCCATCGCCGCGAGTGAGTTCTATGCCGAATGGTGAGTAGGCCCCGCCAGCATTGTTGACCGAGCCCGCCGTAAGGCCGGGGTGGAAGGGTGGAATGCCACCCGGTGGGCAGGGCCCGCCTCCCACGCCGGAGTCGATCGTGAAGTTCGAGGTGGTGGTGAGCGGTTCGGCTCCCGAGGAGGGGGCGAGGATCGCTTCGGTGGTGTAGGAGCCGCAGGCCGGTGGAGTGATGAGCGGTGCTCGAGGTCCCGAGCGCAGGTGCACGTTGATGTGAGCAAGCGGAAAGGGTGGGATTTCTTCGACGAAGGTGACCAGCTGCCCGGTCACCGGATCGGGCTCGACCTCGGCCGCCAGCTTGACGAAGATCCCCAGTTCTGGATCGCGGAAGATCAGGTAGAGGGCGATCAGCGAACCGAAGGGATTCTCAAGCTTGGGAGTGACGGGGTCGTCTTGCTGGGCAAGATATAGGTTGCCACGCACGGGATGGTCTTCCAAGAGCGGGATGATCGCTTCGATCGAGCCGAGCTTGGCGGCATCGGGGCAACCTTCTCCTGGAGCGGTTTCCAGTTCTTCGTCTTCATATTGGGCGAGCGCACAGACTCCCAGGCCTTCGGCGGAGGAAGGGTTGACCGTGACCCCTTTTGGCAAGACCACGGCGGTTGAATCGATGTCCGACTGGGCGATCCCCTCGGGGTTCTTCAGGCCTTCGTCGTTCACGTCAATTTCGAAGTCAAGGCCCGAGGAGGACTCTGCAGAGTGGGTGCTCGGCTGGGCGGAAGTGCGGGGGCCGAAGCCGAGTTTGCCGCAGCCGCTCATCCCCTGAGGATTGGGCGGGATTGCGTCATCGTGGGTGAGGGCGAAGCCGCTGGTGAAGATGCCAGGGCTCTGCCAAGAGTCCAATTCATATTCGGTTGCCAGCGGGCCGTTGCAAGCGCGAGGCAGAGTCAGGAAGGGGCGCGGGGGGGTGCCGGCTAGGCAGGTACCGGTGGATTTTGCGTTTATATCCACACATTTTCCGCGCAGTGAGTCATGGGTCGGATCGGCGGGCACGCCCCAGATGGTCACTTCGCTGCTGAAGACTTCCAATCCCTGGGAGATATTGGGGACAAGGGCAAGCAGGTTGTACGGCGGTTCTTCGGAGAGGCCGATTTCGACTGCAACAGGAATACCTTGAGCCCAGAAACCCAGTTTGGCTGCCTTGCCGGGTGCCGGGTCGAGGTTGTAGAGGGGAGACGTGATGGCACCCCTCCCTTTTGCAGTGCCCACCTCCGTCGTGACCAGGCCCACGGCGGAGCCGTTGGCGCAGTTGGGGTAGCTGGGGCCCAGCTTGGTGAGGAAGTCGAGCGTCGAGCAGGGTGGCACCGCAGTCTGGTCACCAATAAAGCCTGGCACCTGGGCGATGTTGAAGTCCTTGATTGATTCATCCGGGAAGATGCCTTCTTCTATCGTTTCGGTGTTCACTTCAAAAGTGGTCTTCAGCGCATATGGATGAGAGCCAGCCTGGGTCACTCCGGCGCCATCGGGGCCGACAAAAGTAACGTTGAAGCCGTGGATACCGAAGTCGGCGCTGGCGCCGGGAGTGAGGATCGCGGCGCCGAAGGCGATCAGAGCAAGGGTCGTGAGAAGCTGCTTCATCGCGCCGTCCTCCTGTTCTCGTTGGGCTTGGTATGACGTTTGTGCTTGGCCTCCTGCTTCTGCGGCTTCTTGACGCAGCGGCCTTTGCGGCGGACCTTGCCTTTGGAACACCGCGGCTTCTTGGCGCTGACTTCTTCCTGGTCGCCTGGGCCTTCATAGCCGGAGCTGGAGAAGCCAGGTTTGGTCGGCGCGGGGGCAGGGTGCTGGCAGGTTTCAGATTCGCATTCAACTGGAAGTGGCGGGGGTGGAGGGAAACCACCGCTCACCTTCGCGTCGTAGATGTCGACCAGACCGTAGTCCTGTGGCAGCAAGCTCTCCAGCGTCGCGAAGAAGACATCGTCCCCCGAGGGGCTGGCATCCGTGAATTCCGAAGCCCGACCGCTCTGGCCGGAGGAGATCAAGTCGATGCAGCCGCTAGAGGAGGGTGCGAAGGTCGAGTCTTCTTCGTCGCAGCCACCGATCCCCGTTGCCTCCCACTCATAGACGTCGCCGATTCCGTTGGTGTCGCGAGGCACGAGAGAGTCCGTGGACTCGAAGAAGAGACGGGTACCGTCGTCGGAGAGGCTGCGGGCAGCGTAGAGCGAGTTCTCCCAGATCGGAAGCTGGGCGGCTGCCCAGTATTCGCCCAATCCATCTTCCAGATTGCTGCCCGCCGGCCGGGCTCCGGTCGGGTTGCAGGAGGCACAGACAAGCCTGCCAGCCCCTTCGTTCTCCATCGCGTCGTAGAGGTAGACCTCGGCGTCCGCCCTGCCGCTTTTGGCGTCGACGTTGTCATAGCCGCTCGGGCTGGCGGCGCTCATGAAAGCGGCGTGGCGGCCGTCTGGGGCGACCCGCGAAGTGCGCCTGAAAGGCGCCGCGCTGATCGGAGCAATGAATAGGCTGATATCCGAACTCGCAAAGGTCATGACGAAGCGCATGCTGCCTTCGTGGTCGAGGTACAGATTCACTTTGCCTGCGACCGGGGACTTGCCTTCGGCGTTGGGTCCGGTGAGAACTTCCTGTGAGGCGAGGTAGATGTAGGAGGCGTCCTCGCTGGCACCCATGATGCCGATCACTTTGTGAGCGATCAGGGTGGTCGCTTTGCTCTCGACGTCGAATTCATAGAGGTTTTCCCCCGTGGTGAAGATCGCCTTGGATCCATTCTGCGCTGCCGTCCAGTACTGAGAGGAAGAGACTCCCGTTTCTTCTTCGGCCACCTTGGAAACCGCGATCGTTTCTGCGTTGTTGATTCGGACATAGATCGGGCCGGGTCCAGCGGTTCCCCCCGCTTTATAGGAGGTCCAGAAGATTCGTGAGCCATCAGCGGAGAGCGCATTATCGAGCGTTGCCGTACGACTCAGCCCCTCTCCAGGCCCGCCTGCTTGGCAGGGTTTTTCACTCGCCACCTCGCCGGGTAGGATGCAGACAAAGTGCAGTCGGCCCCCGGAGCGCTCATAGAGCTGTTGCGCTTCCTGCACGAAACCGCCTTCCGAGAAACCTTTACCCGGCAGTTTCGGCGCTTCTGGGCTGAGGTTGTCGGGCGCTGCGTAGATCGCCGCGGTGCCATCGGCCGAAACGCCCTGCAGTTCCAATGGGTTGTAGTCAATAGGGATCCGATGTGGTGGCTCTATAGTCGTGATTGCTTCGTAGCTCTTTTCACCGCACACTTCGTCATGGCGCCGGTAGATGTTGGCGAATTTGGATACCGCGCTTTCGGACAGTGGTTTCTCCGCCACGGTTCGCAGCCAGCCGTTGCAGAGGTCGGGCGAGAAGACCTTGAATTCGGTGTCGAGCGAACTAATTGCCTCGATGTCGAGACGGGTCCGTGGCGGCGAGATTCCGTGGCTGAGCCAGCCGCTTTCAGGGTTCCTGACAGCGATGTATTGGGAGGTGGTGGCGCCCGATTCCGCATCCCCGAACGGGCGGTAGGAACCATAGGCGAGCTTCGTGCCTTCGACCGAGCTCTGGTCGAGGGTGGCGGGGAGGTGGGTAGTCGGCTCTTCCAGCGCGAGCACGTCACCGTTACTTTTGTCAAGCGGCGAGACCAACTCGTAGGCGCGGCAATCGGGTAGGAGGGCCGAGGGGCCGGAACGGAAGGCTTCGTTAGCGGCACACGAGGGCGTGGAGCTTGGGGCAAACGTCGTGATTACGCGCCCGGGCCCCTCGACCGGTTCGATCAGCGGGTCGTTGGCTACCACTCGATAGTGGTACGCAGTGCCGGGATGAAGGGAGTCGAGGGTAATGCTTCGGGTTACGGGACTCAGGCCTGATCCGAAGTCGAGTTCACCCTCGGGAGGTTCGGCGTCTACGTTGGGAACCTTGTTTGCTTCTGCGAAGCCGCTTGCATTGAACTGTGAGTCGGTGACATATTCGAAGTAGCTCGTCGTGGGCAATCCCAGTGGATTGACTTCGGCGCTCAGCCGGGCGCTATCGGTGCCGACTTCCGTCGCGAAGGTTGAAACGATTTCAAGCGCCGGTTTGGTTGTGAACTCGGAGCCGATTTCTTCGCCTTTGCCAGGGCCATCGCTATTGCTGGAGACAACCCGAAAGTGGTAAGTGGTCTCCGGCGTGAGGCATTTTCCTTCCGCCAGTTCAACGAGGGGGGTTTTGCAGCCGACTTCGGCTTCGGCCTCTTTTAATTCAAAGCCTTCGTCTCCCATTGACGTGGCCGGGGTACTTTTCGTTGCCGGGCCGGTGAAACCACCTTGTTTTTCGAAGTTTTCTTGGTCCACGTAATCGAAGTGGTAGCTGGTGGCTTTGCCCTCAGGATTGATTTCAGCCGCGACGGTTGCCCAGGTATTGCCAATTGCGGGCGCTTTCAACCCTCCCGGCGCCACGATGGGGCCGCCTGGTGGGAAGCTGCTCAGGTATTCAATCGCACTCCCTTGACTGGCAAGCACATCACCGCTGGCAGAGTGATAGGCGGCGATATCGGCTGGTGCCGACTGAAGTTGGCCGTAGCCAAAGCGGCGAATTCCAGTGCCACCCATGTTGTACTCGGTAATGACTTGGTAAGACGCCGTACCGTGGTTCTCGCGCTGCGCCGCAAAAATGTTGTCGGCGCTATCGGTAGTGAGCGCATTGGTTTCGGTCCCGAGATCGCGCGAGTAAAGTTCGTTGCCAGTCGAGTCGTATTTACGAAAGCCCCCAACAGCGGTGAAGGCGACGTAAGCGCTGCCCACCGAGTCGACGGCGATCGCCTTTGCCCGGTGCGTTTCAGGCAGAGCTACCGCCGGCAGGCAGATTCCGCTCGGTCCGAGTTTCTCAACCTGGGTTTTGAACAGGCCTCCTCCAACCCCAGCGCTTTCGGCTATATAGAGGACACCGGCCGGACCGATCGCGAGATTTGGTTCCGCACTGCTGCCGATGGGGCATTCCCCGCCCCCGATCGGCGATGCGAGAAGTTCCCCCTCCGGGCTGAACTTCTGCACACGGGCGTTTTTAGTTTCAAAGACGTAGAGATCGTGCTGGGAACCACTGCTGATTCCATTGTCAACGGCGAGTTGGTTCGGCGAGGCCAACTGTCCGGGGCCCGAGCCAGCGATCCCTTTGAAGCAGGCTATGGTCGGTGGCGTTGCGCCGGGACCACAGGTCTGCAACGCTTCGGTGACGCCGTCGGCAACTCCCCAGCCGAACGCCACGCTAAAAGTCCCATTACTCTCGAAAACGTCAATGCGGTTGTTACCGCTGTCTGCAACATAGATACGGCCCAGTTCGAAGTCTGCCGCCAGCCCTTGTGGATTCTGACATTGACTCGCCCCCGAGCCGGGCGGGCAGAAGCTGACGTCTGCTGACGCAGTCGTAGTTATGCTCAGAGCAGCTAGCACGGTCGCGAGAAAGACAGTCCGACCACAGCTACGAAATACGCTTGTCCCTGGTCTCATCACTACTCCCGTCCTCCTTAATTACGCAGTTCTCGCCGATCCTCCCTGAACCGGCGTGCTGACGGAAGATAACGGTACGACTCCGTATCTGTCAAGGGCTATTAGCGTCCATCAAGGCGCGGAAATTGCTCTGGACTCATTGCCCATTCAGCAAGCGGCGGGGACAGGAATACGTCCTGTCCCCGCCGTGGTGTCGTTAGTTCAAGCCCTTTCAGGCCGTTGAACTATTCCCACCAGATGCCGACTTGGGCGCCCTCTTTGTATTCTGTGCCCTCTGTGACCGTGGTGCCGGCGACAGTGCCATTGTCCACGAAGCCCTTCGCTGTTACTGAGCCGGTGTAGGTACCGCTATTACCCAGCAGGAAGCAAAGTGGGCCTTCCTTTTTTGTAACGGTGACGGTAGCTGTTGCTTTGATTGTAACGTCACGCGTGTTTCCCGAGCCCAAATTAGTGAAGACAACTCCATTTTTGGGAGTCTGGGCTCCAATGTACATCGTGCAAGCTGCGGTGTGAACAATGATATGTGGATGCGCAGCTTCACACTCGACATGGATTGTCGCGTGTTTTTCTTTTGACGCGTTTTCCTCTGTTTCAGCTGTAATTCTGTAGTTGCAGCCTGTCGTTGTAACTTGTGCCGCTTCTTCAAAGAAGGTGCAGCCGGTATATTTAGGATGTACTGTAATTTCAGTCACTGTTTTTTCAGTGGCTGTGCCATTAAACGTGGCGTCGGTACATTTTACGGCCTGCCCGCTAACCGTAAAGGTATGAATCGACGAATCGTCTGTCGAGCTTGATGTAATAACGGTGGGTTCGACTTCGGAGTGGAATTTTTCCCCCGCCGCCGATGCCGCCGATGCCGCCATCGCGCTCATTGCAAATACGGCGAAGAGGGCAAGCCCCAGCGCCTTGAGATTGCGAATCATTTTGTCTTAGTCCTTCCCATTGGTTGTCACCCGAATCCGCCTGGACCCGGCGTGCCTCGCCATCGCGAGTCGACTTAGCCATAACCACTTGTCTCGGGTTGGGCAAGGAAAGCTGTGTAGTGCTTCCTAGCGAGCGGTAGGCGGCGCCCTGACAGTCGGCCTTTTCTCCCGCATAGCGCTGCATGTCCAATTAGTGCATGCGCGATATCTCTGACGCGCTGCTTTGCCGGTCAGGGAGTCCCGCCGCCCTTGAAGTCGGGTGACCTCGTGGCCCCGAAAACATGGTTCCCCCGCTCCCCGGCCACATGGCTGGGGATTAGGCATTCCTCAGTTAACTCGGTTTCGGCCTCGGGGTTGCGCCCGGAGAAGTTGGGGCGACCCCCCGGACTTGTAGGTTCGCTGCTTGGAGGCCCACCGGTCATACGAGCGTTTCGAGCAGGGGCATCAGCTGGCAAACGGAGACGAGGAGCACGTCGGCCCGCATTACGGGCGCAACGCGGCGCTGGTCGTCGCCGTGATGGCGGCCTTTCTCGCGGTCGCGACCTTCCTCTCCAACGAGGCGGTCAAACACGTGATCACCGGCGAGACGCACCGGGCCGAGGCCTCGGCCCGGCTGGAGACCAACCGGATCCGGATCGACGTCGCCGAAGGCAACTCGACGATGCTGCGGGTGCTTGGTGCCGGCGGCCCGCGCGAGCACCACGCCGCCGCCGCGGCCAGCGAGCACGAGGCGCGCATCGTCGAGGAGCTGGAGCCGACCGATGCCCACCTCGTCGCCGAGATCGAGCACCACAGCGACGACACCGACCACGCCAACACCCAGCACATCGACTACGAGCTGGCCGAGGTCGGTCTCCAGGTCGGGATCGTCCTCGCCTCGGTCTCGATCATCGCCCGCCGCCGCTGGCTGCTGGGCGCCGCGGGTGCCGCCGCTACCGCTGGCGTCGTATTGCTGCTGGTCGGCCTGCTGCTCGTCTAGAGCGGGTCAGCCGTGGCGGGTTGCCGCGACATGGTGCAAAGATTTTGCAGAGATGTCTCCCACGCGTAATGTCTTGTCTGCGATGGTGGCATCATGGAGACGATGCCCACCGAGTGGAGCGACGAACGCCTCGATGACCTCAACGGCCACGTCGCCTCTGGCTTCGACCGGATCGACTCCGACATCCGCGGACTGCGAGTCGAGACGAGGACCGAATTCGTAGCCCTGCGGGGGGAGATGAAGGCGGGCTTCGACCGGGTCGACGAACGCTTCGAACGAATCGACGAACGCTTCGACGCATTGCATCGCCTCCTGATCCAGTCCGCCGGGGTGCTCCTCGCGGCGCTGGTCGGCCTGCACTTCGCCTAGCGGCGGCCGAGGCGCCGCAGCGCCGACTGGGCGGCGTTGTAGCCGCCCATGCCGTGGACGCCGCCGCCGGGGGGCGTGGCGGCGGAGCAGATGAAGAGGCCGGGGGCGCCCAGGGAATACGGGTCGAGGGCGAGGCGGGGGCGGAAGAAGAACTGCAGCGGGGTGTTGGCCCCGGCGACGATGTCGCCGCCGACGTAGTTGGGGTTGCCGGCCTCGAAGTCAGCGGGGGACTGGGTGGCGGTGGCGACGATGCGCTCGCGCAGGCCAGGGGCGAAGCGTTCGATCTGGTCCAGCACCACCTTCTCCCCGTCGCCGCTGTAGCCGTTGGGCACGTGGGCGTAGGCCCAGACCGGGTGGACGTTCCCGGCCGAGCGCTGGGGATCGGCCAGGTACTGCTGGCAGAGGAGGACGAAGGGGCGGGCGGGCATGCGGCCGCGGTTGGTGTCGCGCTCGGCCGCGACGATCTCCTCGAGCGAGCCGCCGATGTGGACGGTGCCGGCGCGGCGGCAGGCCTCCGCCCTCCAGGGCACGCCGCCCTCGACCGCGAAGTCGACCTTGAAGGCCGCCGGCCCGTACTTGTAGCGGCGGTAGGCGCGGCCGACCCGGCTGGGGAGCTGCCCGCCGACGATCTCGGCGACCGCAGTGGGCGCGAGGTCGAAGACGACCGCGTCGGGGGAGCCGAGCTCCGCCAGGGAACGGACCCGCGCTCCAGTCTCGATCCGCCCGCCGTGCTGGCGCAGCACCGACGCCAGCGCGTCCGGGATCGACTGCGAGCCGCCAGCCGCCACCGGCCAACCGACGCTGTGGCAGGCGCTCGTCAGCGCCATCCCGACCGCGGCGCTGACCGGCCGCGTCAGCGGGCTGAAGGAGTGGGCGGAGGTGCCGCCGAACAGGGCGCGCGTCGCCGGCGACTTCCAGCGGCGGGCGACCAGGGTCGCGGGCGCTGCCGCGGGGATCCCGAAGCGGGCCAGCCGCAGCGGGTGCTTCGGCAGGTGCAGGATCGGGCGCAGGCCGTCCTCGTTGATCTCGTCGAAGTGCGCCGCCGGCGACTCGAACAGCTGGCGCCAGGCGCGCCCATCCTCACCCAGTCCCGCCGCCGTCTCGTCGATCGAGCGCACCATCGTTGCGGCGCTGCCGTCGTCGAACGGGTGGGCGAGGTCGACCTCGGGCTGGCACCACTCGAGCCCGTGCTTCTCCAGTTCCAGCGCGCGGAAGAACGGTGAGGCTGCCGCCATCGGGTGCCCGGCCGAGCAGACGTCGTGGATGACTCCCGGCAGCGTCAGTTCGGCGCTGCGGGTGCCGCCGCCGATCGTCTCGGCCGCCTCCAGCACCGTGACTTCGACGCCCGCCTGGGCCAGTGCCACCGCGCAGGCGAGCCCGTTGGGGCCGGAGCCGACGACCGTCGCCGTGCTCATGCGGGCGCCGCGGCCGGGCTCGCCGGCTCCAGCCGCCGCTCGACCTCGACCGGGAACTCGAACGACTCTTCCAGCCAGGGCTGGCGCTCGACCATGTCGGCGACGGCCACCGAGCCCTCCTCGACCAGCCCGGTCGTGGCGTCGTAGATCGCGTAGCGCTGGCGGCCGCTGCCGACGGCTTCGGACTCGAGGGCGATCACCCGCACCTCGCCCGGCCCGAACTCGCAGCGCTCCTGCACCGCCTCCAGCAGCTGCCGGCCGTGGAAGTGGCCGTCGCCGAAGTTCCAGCCGTTGACGACGTTGGAGATCAGCTCGCCCTCGCGCGCGTCGTAGGCCTCGACGTCGTCGACGGCGTGGGGGAGCAGGGCGTTCAGCGCCCGCCCGTGCGAGTGCATCGAGCGGAAGGCGAGGCCCTTGTTGAGCAGGAAGTCGGCGGTCTCCGGGTCGTAGATCTCGGCCACCTGCTTGCCGACCACGGGCGCCGGCTTCGTCATCCGCTCGTCGAGCCTGTCTTCCGCTCCACTGCCCTTGCGGAACAGCCACTGCGTCGTCGCCCAGTTGCCGGCGTAGTAACGCATCGAGGGCAGGAAGGAGACCTTGTCGGGCCAGAAGTTGCCCAGCACCGGCAGGCCGAGGCAGACGATCGCGATGCCGGCGATCAGCAGCGGATCGTCGAGTGAGGTCAGCGGCACGTCGCCGTAGTGGCCGAAGAGGAACAGGGTCCCGAAGATCATGAAGATATTCCACTCCAGCGGCACGGCGAGCGGGAACATCGAGGTGATGTTGAGGTGGAAGAGGATCATCCCGACGATTGCGATCGTGCGGACGACGTCGTTGTCCACGGTCAGCAGCAGTAGCGGCCAGCCGAGCTCCTGCACGGTGCCGAAATGGGAGATGCGGGCGGCCAACTTCGAGGGCAGCATGTCCTCCGGGAAGTCGCGCCACATCTTCCGTTTCAGTGCCTTCGGCCCAACCAGCGGCGCGTTGCTGATCATCACCGAGACGACGAAGGGGAAGTGGCTGTTCAGCTTCGAGGAGGCGGCGCCCCACCAGATGAAGATGAAGATGAACTGCCAGGCGACGATCCACTGGCTGGGCGCGAAGAGGCCGACGGCGAGCATCGTCGCGTAGATCTCCGGCCGGGCGCCGAGGAAGGAGACCTTGTCGCGCAGACCGAGCAGGATGAGAAAGCCGAGGAGGACGGCGATGCCGGCGGGCGTCAGTCGCCCCGCGGCCAGCCCGTCAGCGTCGGCGCCGGTGGAGAAGAGCAGGTAGAGCCCGCTGACGAGTACCCCTATATAGAGAGCGACGTCAAACCCGGTTCGCCGCGTCCCCGCGGTCAACGGCACCTTGTCCGGCCACGGCGGCAGGCGCACCGCCCCCGGTCGCAGCCAGTAGAGCGGGCCGCCGATCGGGGGGAGGAAGCGGAAGCTGAGCGGCATCGAGCCGGCGCCGAGGCCGAGGATCTCCCACAGCAGCGTCCAGACCGCGAACTTCTGGAAGACGATCGGTTCGGTCCACCAGTCGCCGAAGTCGCCGACGCTCCCCAGTCCCGGCGTCAGCGAGATCGCCAGCAGCGCCCCTCCCGCGTAGACGACCAGCTTCAGCGCGTAGAGCAGGTAGACGAACGAAGGCGAGCCGAACCCGTTCTCCCCCCAGTCCTGCACCAGCGGCTTCAGCCGCGCCAGGTGCGGCTTGCGCTTCCACTCCTCGAGCTCGAACGGCGGCGGGGCTGGAGAGAGGAAGCTCATCGGCAGTCCATGCTCTCACCGGCGCCGGTTCGCCGCAATGTTCGGCGCCGCCGCGGCCACCCCGAGCACACACAGGTTCCCTGAGCAATATGTACAGTGGCCTGAGATGTGGGCCGATTGGCATGCGCATTACCCGATGCACGTCCTCAGCGACGTCGATCCGAAGACCACGCCCGACCCTGCGGTGGGTCTGATGCGGAAGGTCCGGGGGCGGCGCACCCTCGGCGCCAGGATCCAGGCGGCGGTGCTGTGGGTGGCGATGAAGATCGGCAGCGACAGGACGCTGACCAGCGGGCCGCGGATCTCGATCGAGGGAATGCAGGAGGGCAACGTCGGCCTGGCGCTGTCGGTGCTGCTGCGCACCTTCGAGGAGCTCGACCTCGGCAAGCCCTACGCCGCGGCTCCCACACCCGACTACTTCGCCGGCCTGCTCGAAGACATGGACGAAGTCGAGGCGGAGGTGGCGAGCCATGGCGAGGAGACGATCCGCTTCGTCAAGAACGCGGCGCAGCTCGACCGCGCCCTGGGGGAGAAGGCGATCGCGCTCGTGCACGCGGTCGAGGGCGGGTTCATCCTCGGCGACGGCGACGAGGAAATCGCTCGCAACTGCGCCACCCTCAGCGAGCGGGGCGTCGGCTACGTCACCATCGCCCACCTCTTCTTCCGCCAGGTCGCGACCAACGCGCCGGCGCTCCCCTTCCTGCCGGACTCGGTCTACAACTTCGTCTTCCCCCAGCACGGGAAGGACCGCCTGACGCCGCGGGGCGAGGCGGTCGTGCGGGGGCTGGTCCGCAACCGGATCCTGATCGACCTCTGCCACATGGACCCACCGGCGATCCACGAGGTCTTCGACCTGCTCGACAGCGAGCTCGACCCCAAAGCGTGTTACCCGGTCGTCTCCACCCACGCCGGCTACCGCTTCGGCAAGCAGCAGTACATGTGCGACGAGGAGATCCTGCTGAAGATCAAGCGCCGCGGCGGCCTGGTCGGGCTGATCATGGCCCAGCACCAGCTCAACGACGGCATCCGCAGGCAGGGGGACTACACGACGACCTTCGAGGAATCGTTCGAGGTCATCTGCGCCCATATCGACAAGATCGCCGAGGTCACCGGTGGCTATGAGCACATCGCCCTCGGCACCGATTTCGACGGCTTCATCAAACCGACGATGGGGGGGCTGGAGACGATGTCCGACCTCGGCACACTCGAGCGCGCGCTGGAGCGGAAGTACGGTCATGAGGCGACCGAGCTGATGACCTCCGGCAACTCACTGCGGGTGCTGCGCACACTGTGGTCGCCGCCCGCCTGACCTGATTGTTCCCACCGCGGGGAAATGGCCGGCAAAGTTCTGACAGAACTGGCACACCCGTGCCTTGTTCTGTCACACCCTGCTGGCGACGATTCAGCCGATGTCCAGCGACCCGACCTCGACGACGAGCAAGCAGAAGAAGCCGCGCTCGAAGCGGGCAAAGTGGCTGGACGAGTTCGAGCCAAACTGGGATCCGCTGCTGAGCCTGGCGCGGATCTACGTCGACGAGTTCATGTGGATGGGCCGGTTCGAGCTGCGCGGCGGCATTCGCGTCGAGGTCTACAAGCATTTCGGCTCGCGCCGCCACCTCTTCCTCGCCGCCGACGGTCGGTGCTTTCAGCACCGTGGCGACAGCCTCTATCGGGAGACCGACGTGCGGGAGGAATTCGACTGGGCCGTCGGCCGCACCGAGGTCTGGTGGAGTATACCCAGGTATACTGAACTCCAGGATGGCGAAAGTGATGGTCTCGATGCCTGATGGGCTGCTGGCTGAGGTGGACGGCGAAGCCGAGCGCTTGGGCAGCACGCGCAGCGCCGTGCTGCGCGGGTTTGCCGAGGCAGCCATTCAGCGTCGGCGCGAGGCGCGAGCGGAGGCAATCGCGGAGCTGCTCAGCGAAGCAACTGAAGGTCACGGCGGAGACGTCGTCGCGCAGTTGAAGGCGTCCAGGCCTCAGTAATGCCTGCCCTGCTGTTGGATTCGAGCGTCATCCTCGCCGCCTTCGATCCCGAGGATCGCCGGTGCGAAGCCTCCCGCTCACTTCTGGTGGCTCCGGATGCCTCCTTGGCGACCCTGGATCTATCCCGGTATGAGGTGGCGAACGTGGCGGTTCGCGTGTGGCGATCTCCCGGTCAGGTCGCGCGTTTGCTCGGGCTTATCGATCGCATCGCCGAGGATGGCGGTCTTGTGGTCTCGGACAACCCGCTGCTCCGTGACGCGGCTGAGTTGGCGGAGCGCCACGGCATATCGGTCTACGACGCTTCCTATGCGGCAGCTGCTGCGTTGCGTGGCCGCCGCCTTGTCAGCTGCGACATCCGGGATCTTGTCTCCAAGGGCTTGGCGGTGCTGCCAGAGGAGGCCGACTAGCGCTTCTTCTTGCCCTTGCGCGTCTTCTTGACGCACTTCGCCTTGCCGCGCACGGTCTTCTTCTGGAAGCTCTTCTTGCACTTCAGCGGCTCCTTGGCGGTGGGCGGGGGTGCCGGTGGGGCGACGATCGGGACGATGGCTTGGCCGCCGCCGGGAGTGGGAGTCGGAGATGGTCCGGGACCGGGCCCCGGTTCTTCTCCCCCTCCGCATTGGGCGGCGCCGGTCAGGTTGACCGCGGCCCAGAGGTTGCTGGCGCCCTGGTTCCAGGCGACCAGGGCGTCGCCGTTGCAGCCGATCGCCACGGCGGGCTTGCCTTCGGAGCCGGTCTTGATTTCGGTCGCCGTGCCGAACTGGCCACCGGCCGCGGCGCTGTAGGCGATCAACTTGGTGCCGTCGTGAATCACGAGCTCAGCTTCGCCTTTGCCGCCGACCGCGATCGCGGAGTTGAGCAGCCCCGCGTTCGGGCTCAGCGGCGAAAGGGTGGGGAAGCCCGTTGCCACGCCGCCGGCAAGCGGCGCCGAGGTACTGGTCGCAGCGGCGACGAAGCCATTGCGGAGGCCGATGCGGGCGAGGCCGGCGGTCACCGTCCCCGCGCTGGTGGTCTCGCTGCCGAGCAGGGCGCGGGTCTCGAAGCCGCCGCTGCTGTCGAAGCAGTAGTCGACCTGCTGAGCGCCGCAGCTGGTGGTGACGGCACTCGCCTTGCCGCGAACGACGAGGGCAGTGCGGCCACTGTCGGAGTCGACGGTGAGGCTGACGGGATACCAGAAGGGCAGTTCGCCCGATGGGGACACGTTCCAGCCGATCGCCGGCCGTGGGCTCACCGCGGTCGGGGTGTTACCCGGCGTCGCGGTCCTGACTCCGCACACGCCCAGCTCGTTTTCCCCTGGCGGCGTGGTGACTTTCTGCTTGTAGGAGCCGTAGACGTCATTCCAGGCGGCGATCGGTTCGCCGTTGGGGAGCATCGCCGCGACCAGGTCCGAGCCGGCCAGGCAGGAGAGGAAGTGTTCGGTGTTGACCGGCTGGGCGACCGCGATCGGGGCCAGCAGCGAGGGCGACCCGTTCCAGGTTCCAGTTGAGGTTGCCGAGTACATGATCTGGTCGGGTTCGCGCAAGCTGACTTCGCTCTTGCGCGACCAGACCACGGCAGCCGCGCCTTTGGCCGAGATCACCGGGATCGGGCCGACGCCGAGTTTGGCCGGGTTGTCGATCTGGGCCGGCGAGCCCCAGACTTTCCCGGCCGACTTGTGGGCGGCCCACAGAGTTTGCCCAGAGCCCTGCCAGGAGGCCACGGCCGCGCCGTTGCGGGCAAAGGCGAAGCGCCCGTTGTTGATCGGCCCGAAGACCAATTTCGCCGTCCATTCGGTGGCGCCGGGAGCGCGGGTCAGGTTGTAAAGCCCCTGGCCGGAGGGTCCGCCGGTCGCGAACACGCCGAGCTGCTGGGTCCCGTCGTCGTCGATGCTGGCGGCGACGTTGCTGACCCCGGAGAAGCCTTTGACCTGGCTGGCGCTGTTCGGCACCCAGGCGGCGGGCGCCGGTGAAGCGAGCAGCATCAGCGCCGTGGCGGTGGACGCGAGCGCGGCCGCTGCGCGCGAAGTGTGACTCCCCAGTCTCACCGGCTCGATGGTAGTCGAGCTTTGGGCAGCCTTGGCGATCTGGTGCCGGGTTCGTTCGATTTTCACCCCGACGCGAACTGCCGTCAGAGCGAGACGACGTGGGCGGTGCGCGGGTCGACCCGGCCCTCGAGCACGTCGAGGTAGGCGCTCTGGACCGCGCCGAAGCCCTCGCCGTGGAGCACCTCGAGCCAGCTGCCGGTCCACTCGCAGAACGGGTGCCAGGCCGCGGCGACGCGCTGCTCGAGGCCGGCGCGCCCCCAGTCCTCGGCCCGCTTGGTCACCCGGGTCGGGGCGAAGAAGAGGGTCGGCGTCGGTCCCGGGAGCTCGCCGCCGCCATTGCCGAAGTCCTCCCAGTGAGTGACCCCGACGGCCATGCTGTGGACCAGCTCCTCGCCGTAGTGGGAGTGGACCGCCTGGCGCACGGCGTCGTCGCCGGAGAAGTCGGCATAGGTGGCGGGGCCACGCTCGAGCGAGTCGATCGCGTCGTAGGCGACGGTGCGGTCGTAGATCCCCAGCCCGGCGACGAACTCGGCGTTGCCGGGCGAGGTCAGGCCGACCAGCTCGACTCCCTGGCGCCGGGCCAGCAGGAAGGCGGCGGCGATCGCGGTCTTGCTGGAGGCGCTCGAGATCACGATCGGCCCGCGCTCGGCGAGGCCCTCGTCGGCGAGCTGGTCGTCGATCAGGAAGGAGGTGAAGAAGAGCGGCCGCAGCAGCATCTGCATGTCCTCGGTGGCGGCCGCGTAGAAGGGGTCGGCGTCGGTCGCCAGGTAGCGGTGGTAGGCGGATGGCAGCGCCGCCCGGTGCGGCGAGCCGTCGACGAAGCCGCCGCCGTCGATGCTGACCGGGGTCACCGCCAGGTGCGAGGACGGCGGCAGGTAGCCGTAGATCCGCGTCCCCTCCTCGACGCCGCTCGCCTCGCTGCGCTCGACCGTCGCGAATCCCCAGACCGGCACCCGCCCCCAGCCCGCGGCGGCGGGGAAGAAGTCCCAGTAGGACATCGCCTCGCCCATCACCGCGTAGGTGACGTTGTTGGCGGTCATCCCGAAGCTGTCGACCCGCAGCAGCGCCTGCCCGACCTCGATCGCGGGTGGCTCGGACTCGGCCACGCGGCACTCGCGCAGCTCGCCCTTCTTGACCAGGAAGTCGCTCACCGTCCCTGGATGCTCTCACGCCGGCGCAAGCGCTACCGCGGATCGGCCGCCCAGCGGTCGAGGCCACGGGTCGCCTGCAGCACCGCGGCGATCTGTTCGTCGCCTGCCACCTTGGAGGCGTAGAGGAGAGCGACGCTGCCGCTGACCTGACGTGTGCCGGACAGCGCCACGCTGCCACAGCCCTCCAGCACCTGCGCGTGGTAGCTGATGACGCTGAGGTTGACGTGGGGCAGGGCGACCGCCCTGATCTCGCTCGGGCTCTGCGGCTCGGCGCTGGCGTTCAGGGTCCGCAGGATCTGCCGGCGCACCGGGTGGCCGAGAGCATCGCGCGCTGTCGCGCTCAGCTGGGCGGCAAACTGGGACGGCAGCGACTCGGCTCTCGCCTCAGCCTGGGGGGCGGGCTCGGGTTCCATACGGCTCCTTCTCTACGTCTGGGGGGTGGCATTCGAATCTGCGTCCACTTGGGCAACGGTGGAGAAGCCCTAAGCGATCAGTCATAGTTGCCGGGCGGCGTCGATTCCGCTAGCCCAAAGCCGCTGAGTGGCTTGTACAAAGCGGCTCGACGCCCCGGACGGGACGCCGAGCCTGACTGGGTCTGGAGATCAGCCTCCCTTGCGGATCGAAGCCGTGGGGAAGGGCTGGCAGATCTTCTCGATCGTCACGAAACATCACCCCCTTGCCGTGAGTCGGTGTCGGCTCAGGAGGTGTTCGCGGAGCCGATCACCTCGGTGCTGCTGCGGATGATCTCCGAGGACGCGGGGCGCTCGCTGGCGGAAGGCAAGTTCGACGAGCTGCCGGACAACCACCTCAGCCGCGCCCCGATCGAACTCGACGGCGAGGGCTGGACGGAAGTGGTGGGAAGCCTGGCGCGGGCGCTGGACGAGGTGCTCGAGGCCCACGCCAAGAGCGCCGAACGCGCCCGCGAGAGCGGTGAGGAGCTGATGGTCGCTCGCGTGGTGATGATGCAGTTCCTGATCGGCCGCGAAGACCCGCGCGAGTGTGGCGGCTCCCTCCCTGGTGCCTGAGCCGCACCAGTGCCCTGCCACCGGAGTTCCAGGCGCGCGAGCGTCCTCAGTCGCGCCGCTCGTTGAGTAGCGCTGCCTGCTTCGTCAGGTAGTGACGCTCCGGCAGGCTGTTGGTGCGGTCGGCGGCGAGGCGGTACTCGGCGATCGCAGCCTCGGCGTTGCCGGACATCTCCAGGAGGTGGGCGCGGGTGGCGTGGAGCCGGTGGTGGCCGGCGAGCGACTCGTCGAGGGTCGCCAGGAGGTCGAGCCCGGCCTCGGGGCCGTCGACCATCGCGGCGGCGATGGCGCGGTTGAGGGTGACCATCGGGTTGGCGGTGACACGCTCGAGCAGGCCGTAGAGGCCGAGGATCTCGCGCCAGTCGGTGTCCTCGGGTCGGGCGGCCCGGGCGTGCTCGGCGGCGATCGCCGCCTGTAGCTGGTACTCGCCGACAGCGCCGCGAGAGACCGCCGCGGCCAGCAGGGAGATGCCCTCCTCGATCTGACCCCGGTTCCAGAGAGTGCGGTCTTGGGCCTCCAGTGGGATCAGCTCGCCGCTGTCGTCGGTGCGGGCGACGCGGCGGGCGTCGGTCAGCAGCATCAGCGCCAGCAGGCCGGCGACCTCGGGGTCCTCGGGCAGGGCGAGGTGGGCGAGGCGGGCGAGGCGGATCGCTTCCGTCGCCAGCTCGGCCCGGGCCAGCTCGGCACCGCCGCTGCTCACGTAGCCCTCGTTGAAGATCAGGTAGACGACCCGCAGCACCGAGCGCAGGCGCTCGACCCGCTCGTCCTCCTCGGGCATCCGGAACGGCTCTGGCGAGGCCTTGATGTTCTGCTTGGCACGGCTGATCCGCTGCGCCATCGTCGCCTCGGGGACGAGGAAGGCACTGGCGATCTCGGCCGTGGTGAGGCCGGCGACCGCGCGCAGGGTCAGCGCGATCGCCGAGGGCGGCGTCAGCGCCGGGTGGCAGCACATGAACATCAGGACGAGCGTGTCGTCGTTGCCCGCGGGCTCCTCGGGGGCGACCTCCGCGGTGTTCCCGGCCGTCGGGTCCGCCACCATGGCGTCCTCGCGGCCGCGCCGCGCCGAGTCGCTGCGGATGCGGTCGGTCATCCGCCGCGAGGCGACGTGGACGAGCCAGCCGACCGGGTTCTCCGGCGTGCCCTGCGCTGGCCACTGCCGGGCGGCGTCGATCATCGCCTCCTGCACCGCGTCCTCGGAGTCGGCGAAGTCGCCGAAGCGCCGCACCACCGCGGCGAGGACCCGCGGCGCGGCTTCGCGCAGCAGGTCCTCGGTGTCGACGGGCCGCCTCACGTCCGCGGTTCCCTTTCCACGTCATTGGTGGATTCGGAACCGCGCATCAGTGTTCGATCGGCCCCATCACCTCGCGCACCTCGATCGCCTGCTGGATCGGGGCGCCGTCGTGCGCCGGCGCGGCCGAGGCCTGGGCGGCGATCTCCAGCGCCCGCTCGAGCGACTCGACGTCGATGATCCGGTAGCCGGCGAGCAGCTCCTTCGACTCGGGGTAGGGGCCGTCGAAGACGGTTGGCGCGGCGGCGCCGTCGGAGACGACGAACTTGGCCAGGTCCGGAGTCGAGAGCGCCTGCGCTTCGACGAACTCACCGCGCTCCTTCAGTTCCGCGTTGACGTCCTTCTGGAAGGTGATGTGGGCCTCGATCGCCTCCGGCGTCCACTCGCTCATCACCGGCACGTCCTTGCGCTGGATTCCACCATAGTCCTGCAGCAGCATGAACTTCATCGCTCGCCTCCTTGTCGTCGCGCCCGGTTGGCGCCTTTACCAGTGTGTCGGAGCCGCGCCGCCGTTCTCGACATCGGCCCGGAAAAACTTCTCGGGCTAGAGGTCGAACTCGGCGCGGCGGTTCTCGGGAACCAGATCCACGTACCCGCGATGGCGCTGGATGTAGCCCCTGACGAAGGGGCAGAAAGGGAGGACCGCCAGCCCGTGCTCGCGGACGTCGTCGAGGGCGAAGGCGACGAGCTTGCCGCCCAGTCCCCGGCCCTCGAAGCGGTCGTCGATCTCGGTGTGGGTGAAGGCGATCTGGCCCGGCTTCGCTTTGTACTGGGAGAAGCCGGCGAGCGCGCCGTCGACCCGGATCTCGTAGCGCCGCTCGTCCGGGTTGTCGGCGACCGCGATCGTGGGCTCGGAGCTCATCGCCCCATTCTCTCGCCTCAGCCTGAGGGCTGGAAGTCCCAGCGGAACAGCAGGTCGATGCCGGCCATCGTGTAGCCGTCGACGCGCGGTTCGCCGAGCTTGGTCATCGGGTAGAAGCCGGTCGCAAGCGGTTCGCCAGCGGCGAAGTTGCCGACCACGGGGTTCAGGTGGAGCGGCAGCGTGCCCGGCCCGACCGCGCTCAGCGCCAGCCCGTCGGAGGAGTGGATGCGGGTCTGGATCTCCTTGCTGCGCACGTCCTGGACCGACACGTTGACCCGCAGCGTCGTCGTCGCGTTCGCCTTCGGCCGGAAGGCCGGCCCGACGTAGCGGGCGGTGCAGCAGGTGTAGGTGCCGGGCAGGTCTTCGCCGGTGAAGGTGTTGACCCGGCTCGACCCGGTCAGCACCGTCAACCGCAGCCGCGCCGGATTCGGCCCCGCCTTGACCTGGATCCGCGTCACCCGGCCCGAGCCGGGGACGATCGAGGTCGGGCGCAGCGAGTTGACGTAGCCGGTGTGGCGGTAGGTGCAGGAGCGCTGGTTGGTCGGCGCCAATTCGACCCCGCCGAGCGCCCCGAGGATCAGCGCCGACTCGCAGCCGTAGGCGGCGTTCGCCGTCCCCTGCATGGTGCTCCCGTACCAGCGCGCCGACGCGGGCGAGGCGCTTGCCAGGATCAGCGCGGCGGCGAGGACCAGGGTGAGAGCGGTTGGCCGTGGGCGGCGCACGCCCGCATCCTACGCGGGCATGCCCTTTCCCATTCAGCTCCCGTTCCCGCTCGCTCGGCCAGTCCTCCCGACAGGACCTTTACGCTAGAGTAAAGCCATGCCGCGCATCTCTTCCAAGCACCAGGTCACCCTTCCGGTAGAGAGCCTCGACGCAGCCGGGCTTAGGCCCGGAGATGAGGTTGTCATCGAGGCAGACGGCGCCGATCGCATCGTCGTCCATCGCGCCGCGCCCGACCTTATGCACGCCCTGGGCGTGTTCGATGGGCTCTATGAGCCCGGTTACCTCGATCGCCTGCGCTCCGAAGAGCGTGCCTAGGCGGAACCCGCGTGAGCGCCTGCGTTCTCGACACCGACGTGGTGATCGCCGCGCTTGACCGTGCCGATGCTCACCACGATGAGACGGCCAGGGCCTTCGAGCGTTTCGCCGCCGAGGACTGCGAACTGCTTCTTTGCACCATCAATTACGCCGAGGCGTTGATTCGCCCGGCCGAGGATGAGCGCAGCCTTCGTGCTGCCATCGACGCGATCGCTGCCCTTGGCATCCGCCTTCTGGCGCCTGACGCGAAGGTGGCTCGTGAGGCCGCGCGCCATCGCGGCCACGGCGTCAGTCTTGCCGACGGCTTCGCCCTGGCGACCGCGGGCGCCCGTGACGCCAGTGTCGCCTCCTTCGACAAGCGTGTTCGCCGCGCCCTCGGTCCGGTGGGCCTTCAACTCTCTCCCGCGCTCACCTGAGCGACGGCACTGCTCGGCCCTCCACCCACCCAGCTACTCGATGCCCTCCTGTTTGCCACCGGGCATGAGGATCTGCGTGGCGATGTAGCCGAGGGCGAGCATCCCCGCGCCGACATAGAAGGCGGTCTGCATCGCGTCGGCGAAGTCCTGCGGGCCGGAGGCACCGGTCAGGTCGGTGGCGCCGGCGACGATGCTGCCCATGATCGCCATGCCCAGGGCCGAGCCGAAGTTGCGGAAGGTCTGGATGACTCCCGAGCCCTGGCCGCGCATCGAGTCCGGCAGCCGATTCAGCGCGTCGGTGTTGAGCGGCGAGAATACGAGACCGAAGCCGGCGCCGGTCAGCAGCATCCCGATCAGGGTTTCCGAGCGGCTGAGATCGGTCAGCTCGCCGGCCCAGACGATCATCCCGATCGTGCCGAGGAGGAAGCCGACCGCGACCGGTTTCTTCGCCCCGAACTTGTCCATCCAGCCGCCGCCGATCCGCGAGGCGACGAAGAAGGAATAGAACATCGTCAGGATCGAGAAGCCGGCCTCGGTCGGTTCCTGGCCGACCGCGATCTGGAAGTACATGCTGCCGAAGAAGAAGACGGCGAGCCAGGGGCCGAAGACGAGGAAGGTGAGCAGGTTGTCGACCGCGAACGGGCGGTTGGCGATCATCGCGTTGACGTCGATCAGCGGGTCCTCGGTCTTGCGCTCGACGGCGACGAAGGTGGCGAGGACGATGACGCCGACGGCAATCGAGCCGATCGTCGCCGGGTCTCCCCAGCCCCATTCGGTCGACTGCTGGATGCCGAGCACGGTCAGGCTCATGCCGAGGACGATCAGGAAGGCGCCGCGCCAGTCGACCCGGGCCGGGCGCTTGACGTCGTTGAGCTTGGCGAAGGAGAACTCGATCAGCGAGAAGATCGCGACCGGCACGTTGATCCAGAAGATCGCCCGCCAGGTCCAGAACTCGGTCAGGTAGGAGCCGGCGACCGGCCCGATCGCGGTGAAGAGGCCGGCGACGATGAAGAAGATGGCGAGGCCCTTGCCGCGCTCGGCCGGCGGGAAGGCGTCCAGCACCAGCACCGTGGCCGAGGGGATCAGCAGCCCGGCGCCGACGCCCTGGAGGACACGGAAGGTGACCAGCCAGGGGACGGCGATGCTGCCGCTGTCGGGGACCAGGCCGCACATCAGCGAGGCGCCGGCGAAGAGGATCACCCCGGCGACGACGATCCGCTTGTGGCCGAGGATGTCGCCGAGGCGGCCGCCGAGGGCGACGAAGGCCGCGGTCGAGAGCGCATAGGCGGTGACCAGCCACTGCACGGCGGTCTCCGAGAGATGGAGATCGTCCTGGATCGTGCTGGCCGAGATGCTGACGATCGTGAAGTCGATCATCACCATCGCCATCGCCGGGACGAGCGGCCAGAGGACGCGGTAACGCTGGAATTCACTCGGCATGCCTTGCTCCTTCGGCCGGGGACGATCGACTACGCCATGCGTTCCATCCACATCGCCAATCTCCTCCCGGAGCTTTACCGGGAAGGAAGCGTGAACACCGGCAGCGGCTTGTCGAGCGGCTCGCAGAGTGCCGCCGGCGCTTCCTCGCGGACGAGGGTGCGGCGCAGCTGGACGAAGGCGACGGCGCCGAGGATGGCGGGGATGCCGAGCTGGACGACGCGGTAGGCGAGCACGGCCGCGGTCGCCTGCGAGAGCGGGCTGCCGTAGAGCGTGAGGGCGCCGATCAGACCGCCGTCGATCCCGCCGACGCCGCCGGGGAGGGGGATGAGACCGCCGAGCTGGCCGATCACGTAGGCGAAGACGAAGGCGGCGAACGGCGGCGTGCTGCCGAAGGCGGCGAAGGCAGCGGCGAGAGCGAGGACGTCGAGCGCCATGTAGCCGACGGCGCCGAGCAGGGCGTAGGACTGGCGCGCGCGCAGCAGCCCGGCGGCATCGTGGACGCCATCGGCGATGGTGACGGCGGCGCGGCGGACGAAGCGCCCGGCACGGGCGCGGCGACCCTCGTCTGTCGCTGCCGCGCTCGCTTCGGGCCCGACCCCACGCAGGATCCGCGGCAGCACCGCCACCAGCAGGATTGCCGCCACCGCGAGCCCGCCCAGCGCCCAGGTCAGGATCAGCGGCCCGCCGCCGGGCAGCACGCCGGTCGCCAGCGCCAGCCCGAACAGCGCCGCGCAGATGAAGTTGGGGGCGCTGGTGAGGACGAAGAAGGCGACGCTGCGCCGGGCGATCCGGTCGGCGCTCATCCCGCCCTGCCGCAGCGCCCACGCCCCCAGCGCCAGGCCACCCACGCCCCCCGCCGGCACCAGCACGTTCGTGCCCTGCTCGGCCATCCCGATCTCGTAGCTGAACCGCCACCCGAGCCTGGTGCAGAAGACCCCCCGGAAGGCGACCACATAAGAGAGGCAGGAAGCGACCTCGAGGAAGAACACCGCCACCAGCCAGACCGGCTCCGCGTGCGCGAACCGCTCCCGCACCTGGTCGAGCCCGGGCAGCGTGCTTATGAGGAGCGCGACGACGAGCCCGACCAGCACCAGCCCACCGGCGCGGCGGACGAAACCAGCGGGGCTGAGTTCGCGCGGGAGGGGTTCCGGCACTGGAAGAGACATCCGCGACGATCTTCGCAGCCCGGGAAGGCGGGCTTGTCAGGTTTGGATCTTCCCGTACGGGAAGATCAAGCCCGCCGTCTACTCATTTTGGATGTTTCTTCCCGTACGGGAAGATTTCCTGGGTTTACCGGCAATATTGGCTTATCTTCCCGTACGGGAAGATGATGCTTAAAAATTCCATAGAGTTCGGAGCAGCCATTCGCGAGCAGCGACGGGCCCGGGGCCTGAGCCAGGAGAGCGTCGCTTTGAGTGCTGGGGTCGGCCTTCGCTTCGTGCACGACCTGGAGCACGGCAAGGAGACCGTCGAGCTCGAGCGCGCCCTCCGGGTTGCTGCCGCGGTGGGCCTGCGACTGGAGGCAAAGGACTAGTGCCGCGGCGGCTCGAAGTCTGGTGCTTCAACCGGCTCGCGGGCCAGCTGGTCGACGATGACGAGGGGCTGACCTTCGCCTACGACGCCGAGTGGATCGCCGCCGGCAACCCACCGCTTTCCCAGTCACTACCCGTTGACGGCGAGCTCACCGGTCGCGAGGTCAGGGCGTTTTTCGGCGGCCTGCTCCCGGAGGGGGAGCTGCGGAAGCTGCTCGCGCTCGAGCTCGGCGTCTCCGACGAAAACGACTTCTCGATCCTCGAGCATGTGGGCGGGGATTGCGCCGGAGCCGTCAGCCTCTACGTCCCCGGCAAAGCGCCGCGGGTGGGCGGGGGGAGCGTCGATTGGCTCGATGACGCCGAGCTGACGAGCCTGGTCGGCGAACTTCCCCGGCGCCCGATGTACGCCGGCCCTGACGACGAGTACCGCCTCTCGTTGGCGGGGGCCCAGAACAAGCTCCCGGTTGTGGTCGGGGACGAATGGAGGATCGGACTGCCCCGAGGCGGTCGCCCCTCGACCCACATCCTCAAGACCCCGATCGCCGGCCTGCGGGCAACCGTCCTCAACGAGGCGTTCTGCCTTCACCTGGGTTCGCGGCTGGGGCTCGACTGCGCCACCGCGGTGCCACGCAGGGTCGGCGGAGTCGAGATGCTCCTGGTCGAGCGCTACGACCGTGCCGAGCGTGAGAGCGGGACCGTGCGTCTGCACCAGGAGGACTTCTGCCAGGCGCTATCGGTCGAGAGCTCGCGTAAGTACGAGAGCGAGGGCGGCCCCACGCTCGTCGATTGCGTCGACCTGCTCCGCGGCGTCTCGAAGACGCCGGCGGGCGAGCTCCCCCGGCTCCTCGATGCCTGGGGCCTCTCCTTCCTGGCCGGCAACCACGACGCACACGGCAAGAACTACTCACTGCTCTATGACGAGAATGGACCAGCTCTCGCGCCAATCTATGACGTCCTCAGCACGATCGTCTACCAGGACTACGGGCGGACGATGGATCGCAAGATGGCGATGAAAGTGGGCGGACAGAGATATCCGGACCGCCTGGTGAAGAGCCAGCTCGACCGCTTCTTCGACGAAGCTCAATACGGCCCGGCGCCAAGCCGCCGCCGCCTCCGCGCGCTTGCCAGGAAAGCACCCGATGCCGCCCATGTCGTCGCCACCCAGTTCAAGGAGAGCTATTGGTGGGATCCGGTTCTCGACTCGGTCATCGAGATCATCGAGAAGCGAGCAGAGCGACTGACCGCCTGCACTGAGTGACCAACAGTATGGTTTTCAAATGGAAGTGCTGAATTACTCAGTCAGACCTATACGATCGCGGCATGACCACCAACGCCGCCCTGCTCGCTCGCTACTCCCCCTACGTCCAGTACGACTCGTTGGAGAGTTACGCGGCCGACTCCGCGGCGATGATGACCGACTGTGTGACGGCGGAGTTCCCGCGGGGGAATGCGCTCCGCCAGGACAGTGAGAAGGTGCTGGCGGAGGTCGAGCCGAGCGCCGGGGGGTCGAAGCTCGACCTGGGCTTCCTGCGGGCCGAGCATTACCCCGACGCCGCCGAAACCTCGGTCAGCGCCGGCGACTACCTCGACGCCGTCGGCAAACACTACGTCGAGCAGGCCCGCGAGATGCACGCCCGTCCGGGCTATGCCGACCAGGTCTACGGTCACGCCAAGCACGAAGAGGACGGCGCCATCTGGCTCCAGTACTGGTTCTTCTACTACTACAACAACAAGGCATTCCTTCACATGGGCCTGCACGAGGGTGATTGGGAGATGGTCCAGCTGCGCCTCGGCGCCGACGGCAAGCCCGACGTCGCCACCTACGCCCAGCACGCACAGGGCGAACGCTGTGACTGGGACGACGTCGAGACGGAGGCAGGCCCGGAGGGTCCGGTGCCGGTCGTCTACTCCGCCCGCGGCTCCCACGCCTCCTACTTTCGCCGCGGCACCTACCCGCAGGCGCCGATCGTGCCCGACCAGAACGACGCCGGCGGCCCGCGCGTGCGGCCGCAGCTGAACGTGATCACGGGCGAGGATCCCGCCTGGGTCGCCTGGCCGGGCCGCTGGGGCAGCACCCGGGCGCTGATCGGCCCGATCGGCTCCGACAGTCCGCCCGGGCCACGCTCCCACGGCGCTTGGCGCCAGCCGCTGGCCTTTCACGAACACGCACGAGTGGCGAAGGAGCTGGGTCCCGAGGCGGGTGCCGAGCTGCCGAAGCCCTCGTCCCCGCAGATCGAGGCCCACCGCGACGGCAGCCGCGCCGTGGTCTCTTACAGCTTCCCTCCAGCCGATCCTTCAGCGCCGAAGTCGAAGGGGCTGCTGATCAGCCTCGACGGCCACAAGGACGGCCTGCCACCGGCGACCAAAGTCTTCCCGACCGGCACCGACCCTGGCCGGATCGAGTTCCCCCTCGACCTCGAAGACCGCCCCTACACCGTGCGCGCCAGCGCCGTCGGTGAGAACGGGATAACCGGCGCCCCGACCGCGGTTGAGTTGAGCAGCTGAGGAGGCGGGGATGGACGAAGAAATAGCCAAGCTCTGGCAGCCGACGCCTTATGGCATAGATATTTCTGAGCAAAGCGGCTAGGCTCGACCCCCGTGCAGCGGCAAGGGGGCAGAAGACCGAGGTTCGGCTGGGCGCGAACGGCCTTCGTGCTCCTGGCCACCGTCGCTCTTGCCCTCTCCGCCAGCGCCTGTGGCTCCTCCGACAACGGCGACGTCAGCTTGACGATCGGCGCGCGGGCTACGCCCGAAGAAGAAGTCCTCGGTCATATCTACGTGCAGGCGCTCAGTGCCGCCGGCTACAAGGTGAATGGGAACTTCGGCCTCGACACCGAATACGGCAATGCACCGCTGGAAGAGCTGCGGGCCGACCACATCTCCGGCTACCCCGAACACGTCAACTCCACCCTGACGCAGCTCTTTGACGTCGAAGACGAAGAGCTGCCGAACGATCCCCGACGGGCATACGAGATGGCCAAGGATGAACTCCAGAAAGAGCGGCTGACGGCCCTGCCGCCAACTCCCTACAGCCGCAGTCGTCCGGTGACCCTGTTGCGGAAGACGGCCGAAGCACGCAACCTCAAGACCGTCTCGGACCTGAGGGGGCAGGCGGAAAAGATGACCCTGCTCGGATTCACCGACTGTCACTTCGCGCTCGACTGCCTGGCCGGAATCGAACAGTACTACCGCATCTACTTCGAATCGATCTCCTACATGTACACCAAGCCAGAGCTGCGCGGTCGCTACGAGGCCCTGGAAAATGGCAAGTACGACGCTGTGATCGTCTACAGCACCGACGGTCAGCTGGCCGGCAAGAACAGCAAGTTCGTCACCCTCGAAGACGACAGGCACGCCTTTCCCGCCGGTAACACGATCTTCGTGACCAGCCCCGAAGTCATCGACGAAGCCGGTCCCGACTTCGAAAAGGCCATCGCCGCCGCCCAGAAGGGTTTGACCCTGCCGGTCATGCAGCGGCTCGACGCCGAAGTCGAACTCGAAGGCAAGCCTCCGGCCAAGGTTGCCGCCGGCTATCTGAAGCAGCTGCCAGCACCGCTCGACAGTCAGTAGGACGGCCGCCGCGCTCCGGACGCGTCCAGTGCCCAGCGCCGCAGCTCCTCGGCGGCGAGCGCCCGGGCCTCGGCGAGCAGGGCCAGTCGTTGCCCGGGTCCGTCTCGCATCGCCTCGCTGAGCACGGAGAGCAGGAGGGGCGGGGGGAACAGCTTCGAGGGCGGCAGGTCGTGGCCGAGAACGCGGAAGAAGTCGTCGACGAGGCCCGGGTCGCTGGCGAAGCGGGACTGCATGGTTTGTTCGAGTAGGGGCGCGCGATCGACCGCGCCCATGTCCTGCGCAAACCAGTACATCTCCCAGGCGTCGCGGTCGCGCCACTTCCACCACGCGCGCAGCGGCACGTCGTTGGGCGCGCCGCCGCCCAGGGCTCGCTCGATCGCCGGCGCCAGAGCCGCGGCCTGGCGCAGGGCGTCGGAGATCCCCTGCCCCGGCGTCGGGTCCTTGAAGTGCCCGGCGTCGCCGAGCAGTACCCAGCCGGGACCGGCGGACTCGCGGAAGAACCCGTGCCAGCGGGACATCAGCCGCGCCGGTCCGACCCGCCGCGCCCCGGCCAGCAGCTCGCCCAGCTCCGGCCAGCGCCGCAGCCCTTCTTCGCAGCCCTCCGTGCGGTTGCCGCGCAGCTCCCTCCAGCGGCGGATCGGGGCGACGAAGGCGGCGAGGAAGAGGCCGGCGTCGCTGGGGCTGGCGAGGAAGCCGTCGCCGCCGATGTTGCCCAGCCAGATCCGCCGCTCGCCCTCGTCGACCCCCTCGAAGTAGGCCCAGAGGAAGAGCCGCTGTGGGGCGGTCCGGTGGTATTCGGCGGCGCCGACCAGCCGGGCGACGGTCGAGCGGGCGCCGTCGGCTCCGACCACAAGCGGCGCCCGCAGCGGCCCGGCGGTCGTCTCCACACCGACCACCCGCCCGCCCGCTCTCAGCAGGCCGGTGACGGTCGTGCGGGTCCGCGCCTCGGCGCCGGCGGCGATGGCGGTGTCGAGGAGGATCGCGTCGAGCGTGACCCGGCGGATGTTGATGGTGGGAGCGCCGGCGATGCGGATGAAGCTGTCGATCTCGATGCGGATGTCGTCGAAGGCAAGGACCCCTTCGTCGAGTCGCGGGGAGACCTCGAGCAGCCGCTCCGCCAGGCCGAGCTGGTCGAGGACCTTTACCCCTGCCGGCAGGATGCCGTGGGTTGAGGGAGTGTCGCTCGGGAAGCCGGCCCGGTCGACCACGCAGACCTTCATCCCGGCCCGGGCCAGCATCGTCGCCAGCGGCGAGCCGGCGCAGCGGGCGCCGACGACGATCACGTCGTAGGAGTCCTCGGAATGCCCGTCCAAACGCCGTTGTAACATTGTTATAGATGAATGGTAGCGCCACCGAGCTCTCCCAGCGAGCCCAGCTCCTCGACGTCGCCCGCCGCGCGGTCGAAGAGTCGGGCCCCGAGGTGCTGCGGGCCCGCGCCCTGACCGCGGCGGTCGGCACCTCCACGCAGGCGATCTACACCCACTTCGGTGGTATGCCGGGGCTGCTCGACGCGGTCGTCGCCGACGGCTTCGTCCGCTTCGCCGACCATGTGGCCAAGGTGCCGGAGAGCGACGACGCGGTCGCCGATTTCATCGCCAAGGGCTGGTCCTTCGGCGAGTGGGCACTGACCCACTCCCAGCTCTACCGCCTGATGCTCGGCCTCACCGGGGGCGAGCTGCGCCGGCACGCCGGCTTCGAGGTCTCGGCGACCGGCACCGCCAACTCGCCGGAGGCCCAGTCCGCGGTCGACGTCCTCGTCCGCTCGATGACCCGCGTCCGCGATTCCGGCCGGATCGACCCGGTCGACCCCGTCGTCGCGGCCGGCCAGTTCCTCAGCGCCACCCACGGATACGTCCTGCTCGAGATCGCCGGCGCCTTCGGCCCAGCCGGTGGCCTCGACATCGTGCGCTCGCTCGCGGTCAACCTGATGGTCGGCCTCGGCGACAGCCGCGCGGCGGCGACCAAGTCCCTGGAGGCGGTCGTCGCCTCGAAAAGCGATTAGGCGGGGCCGAGGCGGTCGGACGACCACGCTCGCTCGAACTGCCGCATCAGCGCCGGGTAGACGATCAGGTAGCGGAACGGCTTGATCAGGGCCATGTAGGCGCGGCCGAAGGCGCCGCGCGGCTTCACGTAGACGGCCATCTGGCCCTGGTAAAGGCCCTCACCGCACTCGACCCAGGCGAGGTGGGCGACACCGTGGACGGTCTGGTTGGAGACCTCGGCGGCGGCCTCGCGGTCGGTGCGGTAGAGCGGGACGAAGGGTAGGGAGCCGAAGTCGGCGCCCGCGCCGGTGCCCCGCAGGTCCTCCGGCAGCCGCCCGCTGAGCGAGATCTCGCCACTGCCGGGGATCGGCAGATCCTCCTTGTCCGCGCCTGTGTCGTTGCCGGCCGGGACGCTGATCCGGCCGAGGTCGAACCAGGCACCGAGGCGGTCGCGCAACTGCCAGAGGAAGCGGGTGGCGGCGGAGTCCGCGTGGGCGGGGTCGAGCGAGCCCAGCATCTCGAGCAGCCGCGGAAAGTCCTCGGCAGCGCCCCCGACCGGCAGCGCCCAGACGTCCTCGAGCGTGAAGTCCGGGAGGACCTCGTGAATCCGCCAGGGGCCGGACTCCTGCACCGAGTTTGGGACCCGGCCGCTCTCTCTCAGCCCATACGGCACCGTACGGATATTAGGGGGCGGACGTTGCATCTGTCAATACGGTGCCGTATAGATATACCGATGGCCAAGGTTCGAACTCCACGCGAAGCCTGGATCGAAGCGGCGATGCGAGCCCTCGCCGCCGGCGGCCCGGACGCTGTGCGAATCGAGGCGCTGGCCAAGCAGCTCGGGGTGTCGAAGGGCGGCTTCTACTGGCACTTCGCGGACCGCGGGGCACTGCTCGAAGAGACGCTCGACAGCTGGGAGAGGAGCGGGACCGAGGACGTCATCGCCACCGTCGGCAGCGGGTCGGGGGACCCGCGGGCGAAGCTGCGCCGCCTCTTCGAGCTGGCGCCGACGGCGAAGGGACTGTTCGCGGTCGAGCTGGCGCTGCGCGACTGGTCGCGCCGCGACAAGGGCGTGGCCAAGCGCCTGCGCCGGGTTGACGATCGGCGCATGGGGTTCCTGCGCTCGCTCTTCGACGAGTTCTGCGCCGAAGAGGAGGCCGAAGCCCGCGCGATGCTCGCCTACTCGCTGTTCGTCGGCAGTTACTTCATCTCGGCCGCGCCCAGCAAGAAGGCGCGGGCTCGGGTCATGCAGTTGGCAATCGACCGCCTACTCGCCGGGCAGGAGAGTCGGACGATCAAAGGAGGGCACTGATGTGGCTCCAACGGACGATCCATCTTCTGAGTGAGAGCGCTTCACCGGAGAGGGGGACGACGACATGCCCGCCCATATAAAGGCGGCACTGCTCGGCCTGCCGCTGGGCGACGACCGCCCCGCGCTCGGGACCTGGCAGGGCATCTACCTCTGTGAGCACCATGACCACGGCGGTCCCCGCTCGCTGGGTGCCACCGCCTGGGGGGAGTCGGCCTAATGGTCGCGGTACAGATCTGGCTTGCCTCTGTCGATGACGTGGACCTGCCGGCCCCGCCGGGTCCGTTCTCCTCTGATGAGCTGGAGCGCGCCGAGCGGATGGCGTCGCCGGATCTGCGCCGGCGCTTTCTTGCCCGGCGCTGGATGGCGCGGACGCTGCTCGCGCGGGAGACGGGAGAGGACCCGGGCGGGCTGGTCCTGGAGCGGCGCTGCGAGCGTTGCGGCGAGCTGCACCCGGTGAGCCCTCTGGCCGTGGGTTCGGGCAGCGTCTGGTGGTCGGCGTCGAGCTCGGCGGGTCTGGCCGCGCTCGCGATCTCTGGCTTTCGCGTCGGGCTCGACGTCGAGAGGCGCCGGGAGCGGCCGCGCTGGGAGCAGATCGCCCACCGCTTCTACAGCGAGGACGAGTGCCGCGCGGTGGCCGGGTCCGCGGCCCGGTTCCTTGAGCTCTGGACGCTGAAGGAGGCGTACCTCAAGGCCCTCGGCCTGGGCCTGCCGGGTGGGCTGGATTCGCTCGAGTGCACTGGTCTCTCACCGTCGGCCGGCGCGTGGAGCACGAGCGCGGCACATCCCGGCTGGCGCTTCCGGCAGCTCGATCCCGAGCCCGGTTTCGTCGGTGCCGTCGCGGTGGAGGGAGCGGCGGACAGCGTCGCGCTCCGCCGCTGGACTTCCGCCGTCGGCGACTAGATCCGGTGACCCCGCCGGGCCACTAGACCGCGGCCGGGTCCTGCTTGGGCAGCTGCGCGACCGCCCGCTCGACGGCGCTGACGTCGCGGACGGCGCCGGTGTCGGCCGAGGTCGCCATCGCCGCGTAGGCGCGCAGGGCCGGGGAGACGACGCGCTCGCGCGCCACCGGGGCGTAGCCGCCGGCCTCCTCCAGCTGCCCCCGGCGCTCGGCCAGCTCCTCGTGGTGCAGCGCGAGGTTGATCTCGCGGGCCGGGATGTCGATCGCGATCGTGTCGCCGTTGCGGACGAGGGCGATCGCGCCGCCGGCCGCCGCCTCGGGGGAGACGTGGCCGATCGAGAGGCCGGAGGTGCCGCCGGAGAAGCGGCCATCGGTGATCAGCGCGCACTCCTTGCCCAGGCCGAGGCCCTTGATGTAGGAGGTCGGGTAGAGCATCTCCTGCATGCCGGGTCCGCCGCGCGGTCCCTCGTAGCGGATCACGACCACGTCGCCGGGCTTGACCCCGCCGCTGAGGATCAGGTCGACCGCCTGGTCCTGGGACTCGACCACGACCGCCGGCCCGCTGAAGGTCAGCAGCGACTCGTCGACGCCGGCCGTCTTCACCACGCAGCCGCGCTCGGCGAGGTTGCCGTAGAGGATCGCCAGGCCGCCGTCGGCGGTGTAGGCGTGCTCGACGTCGTGAACGCAGCCCTCGGCCCGGTCGAGGTCGAGCGAGTCCCAGCGCTCCGATTGCGAGAAGGCGGTCGCCGAGCGCACGCAGCCGGGCGCGGCGTGGAAGAGCTCGACCGCCTCCGCGGAGGGGCTGGGCGCGGCGATGTCCCAGCTGCCGAGCCACTCGTCCATCGTCTTCGCGTGGACGGTGCCGACGTCCTCGTTGAGCAGGCCACCGCGGCGGAGCTCGCCGAGGATCGCCGGGATCCCGCCCGCCCGGTGCACGTCCTCCATCAGGTAGTCGCCGTTCGGCGCCACCTTGCAGATGCAGGGCACGCGGCGCGAGAGCTCGTCGATGTCGCGCATCGTGAAGTCGACCTCGCCCTCCTGGGCGGCGGCGAGCAGGTGCAGGATGGTGTTGGTCGAGCCGCCCATCGCGATGTCCATCGTCATCGCGTTCTCGAAGGCGTCGCGGGTCGCGATCGCGCGCGGCAGCACGCTCCCGTCGTCCCCGTCGTAGTGGCGGTTGGCGATCTCCACCACCATTCGCCCGGCGTCCTCGTAGAGCTGGCGGCGGGCGGTGTGCGTGGCCAGGGTCGAGCCGTTCCCCGGCAGCGCCAGGCCCAGCGCCTCGGTCAGGCAGTTCATCGAGTTGGCGGTGAACATGCCCGAGCAGGAGCCGCAGGTCGGGCAGGCGGCCTCCTCGATCCGGTCCATGTCCTCGTCGCTGACCTCGGTGGCGACGGCGTCGGCGATCGCGGTGATCAGGTTGAGCCGTTTGCGCACGGTGCCGTCGACCAGTTCCGTGGTGCCGCCCTCCATCGGGCCGCCGGAGACGAACACGGTCGGGACGTTCAGCCGCAGGGCGGCGTTGAGCATGCCCGGGGTGATCTTGTCGCAGTTGGAGATGCAGACGAGGGCGTCGGCGCAGTGGGCGTTGACCATGTACTCGACGCTGTCGCTGATCAGGTCGCGCGAGGGCAGCGAGTAGAGCATGCCGCCGTGGCCCATCGCGATGCCGTCGTCGACCGCGATCGTGTTGAACTCGCGGGCAATGCCGCCGGCGGCCTGGACCGCGTCGCAGACGACCCGGCCGACCGGCGCCAGGTGCGTGTGGCCGGGGACGAACTCGGTGTAGGAGTTGGCGACGGCGACGATCGGCTTCTTGCCGATGTCCTCGCGCGCGACTCCGGCCGCCCGCAGCAGCGAGCGGGCGCCGGCCATGTTGCGGCCGTGGGTGACGGTGCGGGACCTCAGGGCTGGCATCGAGACCAAGGATAGCCGCCTGGGTGCGCCGGAACCCCGCTATGCCGAGCCGTAGCGCGCGGCCAGGCCGTCGATGTACTCCGCGTACGCGTCGGCGAGCTGCGGCTCGCTGAAGGAGACGACGTTCTCGGCGTTGTGCAGGGCGTTGGCGGAGAAGTTGAAGCTGCCGGTCACGACGGTGTCGTCGGCCACGACGATCTTGTTGTGCATGAAGTTGTGAGCCCAGTCGGGATGGTCCTCGTCGAAGCGTTTGGAGTGCTTGGGGACGAGGTGGGCGAGTACCTCTTTCAGCAGGACCGCCTTCTCGGGGTGATGCGCCCACGCTCCCAGCACCTGGGTGCTCTGGGCGAAGTCGTAGACGCCGCCGAAATCGATGCCGGCGTCGATCTGGCCTTTGAGCGAGGCCAGGATCTCCGGCGAGGAGGTGACCATCGAGGCGACCCGGATCCGCTGCTTTGCCCCGGAGACCGCCGTGGTGATGAGGTCGCGGATCGCGGTTCCCTCGCCGGGCGCGAAGGCATAGCCGATCTCGGTCCCGTGAACCGTCACCGACCCCTGGTCTCCGGCACCGGTGTCGTGCAGGCTCTCGGCTCTCCAGAGTTCGTCGAAGTCCTGGGTGTACTTGGCGGCGAGGTCGCTGGACTCGAAGACCACGATGTTGTTGTCCTGCAGCGCCCAGGCATCGACCGTGAAGTTGGCGGACCCCATCCATACCGCTGCGCCCTCGGTCCCCGCGTCGGCGATCAGGTACTTGTTGTGCATGATCTGGCTGCCTGGCGCAATCGGCTCATTGGCGACGCTCGCGGTGGGGGTTGCCGGCACCTCGGCGATGGCCTTGGCAGTAACGGCGGGCTCCAGTGAAGCCTGGAGAAACTGCTCGGTGCCGGTCGGGGCCGGGTCACCGCCGGCGCCCTGGAACTGCTTGATGATCTCTTCGTCGCTTTTCTGGTTGGCGTCGTAGGCGACCCGCACCTTCACTCCACGGCCGGCCGCGTCGTTGATCGCGCTGACGATCTTCTGACTGACCGCCGGCAGGTCGAGCCGGAAGTCGTAGATGCAGACGTCGAGAGTGGTGGTCGCCTTCTTGGCGAAGTCGGCGAACAGGTCCGCCACCTGAACAGCCTGGGCTTCGATCGCCTTCACGGCCGCCTGCTCAGCGACCGGTTTGCTTTCCACCTCACCATCGATCTGCGAGAGCAGGTGTACGGCCAGGCCAGTGGGCGCGGGAACGGTGGTCAGCATCGGCGAGTCTCCTTTTGTGTGATGGCGCGCCCATCATTCCCAGGAGATTGCGAAAAAGCAAGAACTTGCTTAAGTAATTAACTATGTCGGACCTTTCTCGACCGCGACCGGGTCCATCCAGGCGACCTCCCAGAGGTGGCCGTCGAGGTCGTGGAAGCTGCGCTGGTACATGAAGCCGTAGTCCTGCGGGTCCTTGGCGCCGCTGGCGCCGGCGGCGAGCGCGGCCGCGGCGAAGGCGTCGACGGCGTCACGGTCCTCGGCGCTGATCGCGACGGTGAGAGCGGTCTCGCTGCTCGCGTCGGCGACCGGCTTGGTCACGAACTCGGCGAAGCGGTCGCGCTGAAGCAGCATCACGTAGGCCTGCTCGCTGACGACCAGGCAGGCGGCGCCGTCGTCGCAGAACTTCCCGTTGAACTCGAAGCCGAGCGCGCCGAAGAACTCGCGGCTGGCCGGCAGGTCGGCAACGGGAAGGTTGAGAAAGAGCAGGCGGGACATCGGTTCCTCCTTGGCGGTAGTTGTCGGCTAAGACGCCCGCCGCAGGGGAAACTCATCGCTGGGGGCGCCGATGAGTTTCGGCGGCCGCCATCGTCTTTAGCTCCCGAACCCCGAACGAAGGAGGATGAGATGGCCAGGTTGATCGTCAGCGAGTTCGTCAGTCTCAACGGCATCATGGAGGCGCCCGGCGGTGAGCCGACCCACCCGCATGCGGGCTGGACCTTCGAGTCGATCTACGGCGAGGACCACTACGCCTACAAGCTGGAGGAGGCCGAAGCGGCGGGGTCGCTGCTGCTCGGCCGCAAGACCTACGAGGGCTTCTCGGCCGCCTGGCCGGAGCGCGACGGCCCCTTCGCCGACAAGCTCAACTCGATGCCCAAGTACGTGGTCTCCTCCACCCTCACCGATCCCGAATGGGAGAACACGACCGTGCTCGGCGGCGACGCGGTCGCGGCGGTGCGGGAGCTGAAGGAGACGGCCGCGGGGCCGATCCTGCTCAACGGCAGCGCCCAGCTCGCCCACGCGCTGACCGAGGCCGACCTGGTCGACGAGTTCCGGGCGATGGTCCACCCGGTCCTGGTCGCCGACGGGCTGCGGATGTTCCCCGACCCGGACGCGCTGCTGAAGCTGAAGCTGCAGCAGGCGATCGCCTACGACTCGGGCGTGGCGCTGCTGATCTACGAGCGGGCCGAGGGCTAGGGCCGGCGGGCCGGCCTGACTAGGATCGAGCGATGCCCTCCCTGACCGGCGAGCCGACGATCGAGCAGGACCTCGAGCGCCTGCGCCCGGCGCTGACCGGCTACTGCTACCGGATGCTCGGCTCCGGCTTCGAGGCCGAAGACGCGACCCAGGAAACCCTGGTCCGCGCCTGGCGCCGCTCGGACACCCTGGCCGAGCGCGGGGCGCTGAAGTCGTGGCTGTTCCGGATCGCGACCAACGTCTGCCTCGACCAGATCGCCGACCGCAAGCGCCGGGCCCGCCCAGTCGACCTCGCCGACGCGGGCAGCGCCGACACGCCGGTCGGCGCTCCCCTGCCCGAGTCGACCTGGGTGCTGCCGATCGCCGACAGTCAGGTCGCCGACCCCGACGCCGACCCGGCGACGCAGGCCGCCGACCGCGAGTCCCTGCGGCTCGCCTTCGTCGCCGCGCTCCAGCACCTGCCGGCGCGCCAGCGTGTTGTCCTCGTCCTGCGCGAGGTGCTGCGCTGGAGCGCCCAGGAAGTCGCCGACCTGCTCGAGACCTCGGTCGCCTCGGTCAACAGCGCCCTGCAGCGCGCCCGCGCGACCCTCGACGAGCTCGCCCTGAGCGATGCCGATGCCCCCACCCGTCCCAGCGAGGAGGACGAGCGCCGCCTGCTCGAGCAGTACCTCGCGGCCTTCGCCGAGTACGACATCGACCGCATCGTCGCCCTGCTGCGCTACGACGTCGTCTTCGACATGCCGCCGCTGCCGCTCTGGGTCCGCGGGCCCGAGCAGGTGGGGACCTTCATGCTCGGCCAGGGAGCGGCCTGCCGCGGCTCGAAGCTGATCGCGACCGAGGCCAACGGCTGCCCCGCCTTCGCCGCCTACAAACCCGACCCCGAGTCCGGCGCCTGGCTCCCCTGGTCGCTGACCGTCCTCGAGTGGGACGCGAAGGACGGGAGCACCCCGACCGTCGCCGGCGTCCACAACTTCCTGCAGCCGTTCATGCCCAATCTGTTCAGCGCCTTCGGCCTGCCGGAGCGGCGAACGGATGCCGATCCGGCGGTGGCTTAATGCTTCCACGGTAGGACCGGGGTCCCGGTCATGAGATCGATCCCCCGCGGCTGGCGGGTCGTCGGCGCCTACTCCTTCGTCGCCGCCGGCACGCAGGTGCTCTGGTTGACCTACGCGCCGATCGACACCGCAGCGGCTGAGCACTACGGAGTCTCGACCGCCGCGATTGGCTGGTTGGCGGAGATCTTCCCGCTGCTCTACGTGGTCCTGGCTCTGCCCGCGGGGCGGCTGCTGGACTTCAGCTTCCGCCCCGCCCTTGCCGCGGGTGGCGGGCTGGTCGCGCTCGGCGGGTTGCTGCGCCTCGGCGGTCCCAGCTTCGGCTGGGCCCTGGCTGGCCAGACCGCCGTCGCCGTCGCCCAGCCGGTCGTCCTCAATGCCGTCAGCAAGCTGGCTGCCGACTACCTGCCCGAGCGCGAGCGCCCGGCCGGGATCGCGGCCGGCGCCGGCGCCGGCTTCGCCGGGATGCTGGTGGCGCTGATCCTCGGGCCGACGGTGGGCGGCCACGGCCAGATCGAGCGGCTGCTCGTGGTCGAGGCGGCGATCGCCATTGCCGCCGCCCTGGCCCTGGCCTGGGCGCTGCGAGCGCCGGCCCCCTACGAGGCCGAGGCGAGTGCCGCCGTTCCCGGCAGCGCCGTCCGCCGCCTCTGGGCGCTGCCGCAGATGCGCACCATGGCCGCTCTCGTCTTCGTCGGCTTTGGTGTCTTCGTCGCCCTCACCACCTGGCTGCAGACCCTGCTCGAGCCGGCCGGTGTCTCCGAACAGACCGCCGGTGCGCTCCTGGTCACGATGCTGGTCGCGGGCATGATCGGCTGCGCGGTGCTGCCGCCGCTGGTCGACCGCCGTGGCGCCCAGCCCGCCTTCATGCGCCTGGCGGTCCTCGCCGCCGTCCTCGGCCCGGCCCTGCTCGGTCTCCTCACCCCGCTGCCGATCCGGGCCGTCGTCATCGCTGCGATGGGCTTCGCCCTCCTGCCCGCGCTGCCCGTCGTCCTCACCGCGGCCGAGCGCCTGGCGGGCGCCGCCGCGGCCGGGACCGCCGCCGCGATCGTCTGGCTCGCGGGCAACCTCGGCGGCCTGGTCGTCGCCCTGATCGTCCAGGCCCTGGTCCACCACCCGACCGCGGCGTTCATCGCGATGGCAGTGGTCGCTCTGCCGGCGCTGCCGCTGGCGCGGCGCTTCCCGTCGACCCTGCCGGGCTGAGGCAGGGAGGATGGACCTACGCCGCCGCGTAGGTCGGCATCGATTTGACGAGGTCCGCGACCCACTCGCCGGTGATCTGGCGCGGCGCGCTCGGCGTCGCTGAAGTAGGACACCTCCCGCCAGGCCGCGACCATGACGATGAGCGGCCCTGAAGGGCAGCACCACCCCGCCTCGCAGTACCGTCAGCTCGATGCGGATCGCCACCTGGAACGTGAACTCAGTGAAGCAGCGGCTGCCGCGATTGCTCCCTTGGCTGGACGAGCGGGAGCCGGACGTGGTCTGCCTGCAGGAGACGAAGCTCGCCGACGGCGCGCTGCTCGATCTGCTCGGGGACGCGCTGGCGGACCGCGGCTACGAGGTCGCCGTGCACGGAGAGGCGAGCTGGAACGGCGTCGCGATCTTCTCGCGCGTCGGCCTGGAGGAGGTCGTTCCGGGCCTCGCCGGCGCCCCCGGTTTCCCGCACCCGGAGGCGCGGGCGCTGGCGGCCACCTGCGGCGGTATCCGCGTGCACTCGGTCTATGTGCCGAACGGGCGCGAGCCGGGCTCGGAGCACTACGAGTACAAGCTCGCCTGGCTGGCCGCGCTGCGCGATGTCGTGGCCGCGGGGCCCGAGGCGGCGGTCGTCTGTGGTGACGTCAACATCGCCCCGACCGACGAGGACGTCTTCGACCCGGCGGCATATGTGGGGGAGACGCATGTGACCCCACCCGAGCGCGCCGCCCTGGCGGAGCTCCAGGCATTGGGACTGCACGACGTCATCCGCGACCGTTGGCCGGACGAGCGAATCTTCACCTACTGGGACTACCGGGCCGGGATGTTCCACCGGGACCTGGGGATGCGGATCGACCTCGCCCTCGCCACCGCGCCCGTCGCCGCCCGGGTCCGCGCGGCCTGGGTCGACCGGCAGGCGCGCAAAGGCAAAGGCCCGAGCGACCATGCCCCCGTGGTCGTCGACCTCGACGAGGCCCCCGACGGCGACATCGGCCCTGTCGTGCCGCCACCATCGGCGCCGGTCACGAAGCGGGGCACGGCCAAGCTGCCGCAGTCGCCTTAGCGCCGCGCTTGCGCGGGTCGCGTGCGTATCCGGGCGGATTCGAACCGCCGACCTCCTGGGTGCGATCCGAGATGGCGAAATCTGCGTGACGACTTCAGAAGTCCGTCATTACCAGGGAATTAGCTGGACTCAGCGGTCGCTTAGTGAGTTGGCGCATCGCCGCGGATACGCAGGGATATGCGGTTGCTCCTATGTCAAGTGGCCGGCGCAGGATGAGCCGTCAGCGTGCCTCTCTGAGCGTCGACAGTGGTCGGGGACATCTCCCTTTCAGAATCGATCAACAGCCGCCAGACCCGGCGGGCCAGGTGGCGTTTGAGGCAGCGCAGGGCTTCGCGTCTTGACTTCCCCTCGGCCTGCTTTCGCTCGAGGAACTCCCGCGCCGGCGGGTGGACGCGTCCCTGACAGACAGCGATTCGGTGCAGGGCGCAGTTGAGCTGTCGGTTGCCGCCGCGGTCGAGACGATGGCGGATGCGCTTGCCAGAGGAAGCGGGAACGGGGGCGACTCCTGCCAGCCGGGCGAACTTAGCGTCGCTTGCGAGGCGGGCCGCGCCCGCAGTCTCGGCCACGAGCTTGGCGGCGATCAGCGTGCCGCAGCCCTTGAGCTCCAGTAGCTCGGGCGCCCGGCGGGAGACCAGAGCTGCGATCTCGGCTTCGAGCTCTTTGGCTCTGCGGGCACGGCGGCGGATCTCGACCACCAGCTCGCGGGCGACCCTCACGCGGGCGCCCTGCTCGGCGCGGGCCAGCTTGCGAGCGAGGCGATCGAGCCAGGTAGGCCGGTCAAGGCAGCCCGCCGGCAACTCCAGCTCGGGCCAGAGGTCGTGCAGGTGCCAGCGCAGCCGCTGCTGGTCTGCGGAGCGGGCCTTGACGATGTCCTCACGATGGTCGAGCAGGAGCTTTAGCTCCAGGGCGGCCTCGTCGAGGTGTGCGGCCGGCAGGGTCTCGGGGCCCTCGCGCAGGGCGGCCCTGGCGACCGCGAGGGCGTCGATCGGATCCGACTTGCCGGCGCTGCGCTCGCCGCGGCGGCTTTGGCCCATCAGCTTCGGGGGGACCCGCACCACCCGCTCTCCCGCGGCGAGCAGGAAGCGCTCCAGCACTCCGGAGACATGCCGGCAGTCCTCGATCGCCCAGACCCGCTCTGCGTCGAGCCCCCGCCCCCAGGCGAGCAGCTCCGCGAAGCCCGGCTTCCTCGCCGCCACGGTCAGCTCGCCGGCGAGCTGACCGGTTGCCGTGGCCACCGCGGCGCAGGTGTGGGTGGCCTTGTGGGTATCCGCTCCGATCACGATCATCTGTCTGTCCCTTCGATTGGTCGTTGCCTTATCGAACGGACCTCCGGCTGACGAACCTCACTTGGGGCGATGCCACGCTCCTATCAGGTCAAGCCGGGGTCCTCGGATGGCGGCGAGCGACACAACCGCATGAGGTCAGACCGAAGGCCGACAGCGATATGCAGAGTCAGCTCGCCGCCGATCCGAGACCCAACCGGCCGGGCCGGACGTCGCCGCCGACCTGAGCTGAGGGTGACAGTGAGCGATATGCAGGGAGTCGGGCACTCCTGGCGAGAAGTGCCCGAAATTTGCGCAGGGCGGTTGGAAATGACGGGAAAGTATAAATGTCCGCTAAACCCAAGCTATACTTTTGTCTATGCATGACCGACCCGATATGCGGGGGCTTGAGGCGACCGCCTACTCCCAACACGGCTACTTCACCACGAGCCAGGCCCGTGAGCGTGGACTCAGCAGCCAGCTTCTGAGCCACTACGTGCGCGGGGACCGGTTCGAGCGGGTGCGGCGCGGGCTCTATCGCCTGCCCGGTTTTCCTCGCCCGGAAGACGACGAGATGCGGGAGAAGTGGATGGCGGTTGGCGCCGAGAAGGCCATCCTCTCGCACCAGAGCGCGCTCGCCCTCCTCGACCTCAGCGACAACATTCCCAATGCGGTCCACCTGCTCCTCGGACGCCGATATCGAGGCCTGCGCCGCCCCTCCGGCGTCGTTATCCACACCCGCCCCGACGAGGAAGAGGTCGACACGGTCTGGCGCGAAGGGCTCCGCCTAACCGCCCCGGCGCGAACGCTCGTCGACGTAGCCGGGGAAATTCAGCCCGAGCAGCTGGAAATGGCCGTGCGGCAGGCACTTGGCCGCGGGCTGCTCACGACGCGGGAACTCGAGGGGGAGGCACGACGACGCGGCCGCCACGGCACTGTGAGCGCCGCCCTCACGGCGGTGACCTCGTGAGATACGAGAGTGCCGCCGCATTTCGCATGGCGTTGGAGCAGCGCATGAAGACCGAGGCCGAGCGGACCGGATTCAACCTTGCACGACTTCGCAAGCGAGTCGCTTTCGAACTGTTCCTGCGACGCCTCGTCCAGGTGGCCCCGGATCGTTGGGTTCTGAAGGGTGCCTTGGCGCTTGACTTCCGCTTGGGCGGAGCTTCGCGCTCGACCAAAGACATCGATCTCGGGCGCGACGACGACGAGGAGGCCGCGATCGAGGACATCGCCGCGGCGCAGCGACTCCGCCTCGATGACTTCTTCACCTTCGCGGCAAGCAGAACCAACGCGTTCGACGAGGTCGATGAGTTTCAGGCGATTCGCTTTCACGTGCGCGCCGAGCTGGCGGAGCGCGTCTTCGAGCAGTTCATCGTGGATATCGGCTTCTCGAAATCAGCCGGCTGGGAGCCAGACAGACTGCGCACGTCGGACTTTCTCTCCTTCGCGGGCATCGAGCCGCTCGAGCTTCCCGCGATACCGCTTGCCCAGCACCTGGCCGAGAAGGTCCACGCTTACACGCGGAGCCATGGCACGGCGGGCAGGCCCAGCACGCGGCCCAAGGACCTGATCGACATCCTGCTCATCGCGGACTCACAGTCGCTCGAAGCCGCCGCATTTCGAGAGGCGCTGAAGCACACTTTCGAGACCCGCGCCCACCAAGAGCTTCCAGGAAGCCTGCCCGCCCCACCTTCTGAGTGGGCACCGGACTATGGCCGCCTCGCCGAGGAGGTTGGTCTCGAGCCCAACCTGGCTGCGGCTTCCGAGCGCGCCACAACCTTCCTCGATCCTGTGCTCTCCGGCGAGGCGCATGGGAATTGGGACGCAGCAGTCCGCACCTGGGTGGGGTGAATCTCTGGGCGACGTTTCGCCGATGGAAGAGAGAGATCGACCGTGGCCTTCTCACATGACCAATTGGATCTGTCTGGCTTCGCCTGCTGGCGGCATCAACATCCGGGCGATTACTGAGTAGCAATCGGCGCGTCTCGAAACGGCTAGAGGCGGGCGTGCCTGTTGAGGCACGCCCCCTCTGGACCTAGTACCTGTAACGAACCTTGAACAGCGGATCGTTTTGCCACGTCCAGCCGACGATGTGTCGCCCGCCGAGATCGGCCTCTGCCTTGGTGCCGATTTCCGATCCCGGGTTGGCCGGGTCTGAAAGAGCGACCGCGCTGACCAGATTCGTCGCCCGTGGCAGGATCCCGAGGAGACCGATCGACCCGCCCGCTTGGATAACGAAGGACGGCAACGGGCCGATCACCCCGAACTCGAACACACGGTCTTCGACTTTGCTGGCAGCGATCTCGTAAAAGAGCCGCAACTTCGTCTCCCCGGGCTTCACCCGCACCACCGCGGCTGAGAGGCCGTCGGCGCACCGCTCGAGCTGCGTCGCGACCGCCTTCTGCTCCTTCTTGGAGGTGCCGTCGGCGAGAGCCCCGAGGCGCTCAACCAGCTCCTCGTCATAGACCGAGCGTTCGACCGGGTCGAAGGTGAAGACCGCCCCGTCTTTGACGTGCTCGTCGGAGTAGCGGACGATCGGCTTCTGCTGAGCCTCGCCGGACATCGGCAGAATCAGCAGCGCCTCCTCGGCGCCGTCGATCGGCGCCACTAGCTCGAGTGAGCTAGTCACAGCTACCTCGTCGTGATCGTGACTGCCGTCGCCTTTAGAGATGACGTCGATGACAGTGTCAATTTGCTTGATCGGGATGTTGTTCAGCTCAGCGAATGACAATTTGGTCCTCTCGTCGAATTTCGACCGGACGCCCCGGCTCAAAGGGATGCCGCCGCAGAGCCGGGTTTCGTTACACACATCCGGGTTTGTAAAAGAGCGGCCTTCGCCCCAACGGCTTTTCGCCGGATTAGCGACTTTTGTGTAACGAGCCAGGCAATCCCGGCGGTAAAAGGGTGAAATGCACGTGCAGGCACCTGAAGCTCCAAAGGGAGAGAACCCGCGCGATACTGCTCTCCTCCAGAAACTTCGCCGTGCCCGAGAGTGTGGCAACGAATCCGAGGAACACGAAGTCATTGGGCTGCTACTCGTCGGCTGGCAGGGCAAGGTCGAGGCGCAGCAGCGCACCTGGGGCCTGTCGCCGTCGGACGCTGAAGAAGTGACCGGCGTCTGGATGATCCGGATGACGAAGATGCTGATGAGGAAGGCTGAATTCAACGGGCCCTTTGGCGCGGTCGCCATGGAAAACGCCCGTTGGGCGCGCCGCGACTTCATCCGCAAGAAGAAACGTCGTCCTCTTGAGACGCCTGAAGAGGATCCGTCCCAGTCCAAGGACCGCTCCGACCTCGACGACGGGGGCTTCGAGATCGACAAATCCCCGTCCGAGATCCTGACCGACGCCTTGGCCCGCCTCTCCGACCGTGAGCAGAAGATCCTCAACGGCTTCTTCGGCGAAGACCGCGCCGGCGCCGATGTCGCCGCCGAACTGGGCATGACGTCCGAGGCTTTCCGGGTCGCCCAGCATCGCGCGATCGGCAAGATCCGCAAGCAATTCGAAGCCGAACATGTAACGCGACCAGACCTTTGAGGCGGTAACTGGGCATGAACGCAATCCCGCTACGAATCGTCCACCAAGAGTTCTCCTCGCTCAACGATGAGACCCTGTCGGTCATGTTCGCCCAGGCGAAGGAGCGAGACGACCGCGACCTCCAGGAACCTCTGCTCCAACAGCTCGTGTTGCGCTCGGTGCCCGTCATCTCCCGCGCTGTTCGCGACGCCGACGCGGCTCTCGGCCCGCGCGACCTAAAGGCGATCGAGGACGAGGCCCTAATCAAGGTTCTCGCCCGCCTCGCGCGCAACGGCGAGCGATCCAGCATCCGCGCCCTCGCCTACGAAATCGGCCGGGAATGCGCCGTGGATCCAGACCGCCGCCGGGCGCCGGAGCCAAAGATCTCCCCACCACGACCGAAGTTGAGGGTGATCCATGGCTGACATCGACGCGGTGCTTGCAGAAGCGCTCGAAGACATCAAGCAGGGTCGCGCCCGCACGGTTCCCGACTACCTGATGTTGGTCCCCGACGCCGATCGCGACCGGCTGGAGGAACTGCTGGCCGTCTTTCATACCCATCAGGCTGCTGCCGAAGGACCCGACCCGGTGGACCCCCAGCGCTACCAGGACGCCCTTGAGCTTGTCGACCGCGTCTTTTCTGAAGAGCGGGGCAAGGGCGAGCTGCCGGCCCTTCTGGTGGAGCTCCGTCGCGTACGTCGAATCCCCCGCGAGGAACTCCTCGGAAGTCTCGCCGAGCGTTTCGGGCTCGCAGGAGAGAACCGGAAGCGTCTCCAGCGCGCCTACCACCAGTTAGAGACTGGCCAGGTCGAGGGCTGTTGCCTCAGCGATCGCCTACTCGAGGCGCTTGGCTCGATCCTCAAGACCGACCCTCGCGACCTGCGCAGCGCCGCTGACCGCAGCGGCAGGATGACCCCCGCCCCGGCGCAGGCGTTCGGCCGCGGACTCGGTGAAGTGAAAGACGTCGAGGCACCAGGCGACGGAAGACCCTCGCGACAGGGAGGAAGCAGCCACGGTGAGCGTCTTGTCCACGACCTCTTCCACGGGGGTCCAGATGGCTGATCCAACGACGGCGGCGCAGGAACTCCTCGCCGAATTCGACGACGAGTACGGACTGGGGGATGTGCCGCCTTCTCCGGTCGAGGAGATCGCCGGCTCTCTTTTGTTGCTGGATGTCGTCGACGTTGACGACATCCGTGCCATCGACGGCGCCCCCCATGACGCCGGGCGGATCTCCGGCATGTTGACGACGACCAACCGCACCATTTGGGTCGACCGCTTCGAGTCCGAACGCTCTCAGGGACGCCGTCGTTTCACGGTCGCGCACGAGCTGGGCCACTGGTTGCTGCACGCGCAGCGCGGCGATAAGAAGAACTTCGAGCGCTTTTGCCGCGCTCCGGATCTTGACCCCGGTGCCGACCCGGCAAAACAGGAGCGAGAAGCGAATGCCTTTGCTGCCGAGCTATTGATGCCAGAGGAGATCATCTCCAGTATCGCGCCCGAGTGTGGCTTCAATCTCGGTCTCCTTGCCGCCCAGTTCGATGTTTCGGTTCCGGCGCTTGAGCTGCGCCTGACCAAGCTGAAGCTGCTGCCCGCGTGGATGCGCGCCTAAGGCCTCGCGATGCGCATCGTCCACCTGGCCGACACCCACCTCGGGCATCGCTACCTGACCAAGAGCGACGCTTCCGGTCGCAATGAACGCGAGCAGGACATCTACAAAGCCTTCAACGCCGCCGTCGACCGCATCGTCGAGCTGAAGCCCGACGCAGTCGTCCACGCCGGCGACCTCTTCGAGGGCTTCCATCCCTCGACCCAGGCGATCGAGGTGGCCCTTGACGGCTTCGAGCGCCTCGACAGGGCAGGCATCCCGACCGTCGTCTGCTCGGGCAACCATTCGACGCCGCGCTATCGCGCGACCCAGCACGTCTTTTCTCTACTCGGCCGCTACGGCGGCGTCAACGCTGTCTGGGAGCACACCGATGTCTTCCACTTCGACGGGCTAGCGATCACCGCGATTCCCCACGATCACTCGCCCAACGCGCTTGAGAATGCCGTCGCCGCCGCCCGCCCCGACCCGGACGCCGATCACAACGTCCTCGTCCTCCACGCTGGCAGCGACCTGCTGCCACGTATCGGGTCGCGGGAGGGCGGCGGCGTCGACCTCGATCCGGCACTGCTCGAGGAACTCGCCGTTTTCGATTACGTGGCCCTCGGCCACTTCCACAAGTTCAAGCCGATGCGTATCAACGCCTGCTACGCGGGTTCGCTGGAGCGACTTAGCTTCAACGACGACGCCAAAGAGAAGGTGATCGTCGAGGTCAACCTCGACTCCGACCCCGAAGACGCCGGCTGGATCACGACCTATCCGGTCCCGACCCGCACCGTCTACAGCCTGCCACCGATCGACGCTCACGAGGTCAAGGACTTGACCGCGGCTGTCCTGGAGGCGCTCGAGGGAGTTGAGCTGAAGGGAGCGGTCCTACGCTGCGAGATCGAGGGAGTCAGTCAGGAGGTCTACCGCACCCTCGACGTTAAGAAGATCGAAAACCGCACCCGTCCCTGTCTTCACTTCGAGCTGAAGCCTCGTTTCGCCGGTGCCGGCCGCTCGGCCCCGCGCTCGGCCGAGGACATCCGCGCCCATGTCGCCGCGGTTACGCCGGAGGGTGTTGACCAGGACGAGATCCTACGGCGGGCGGAGGCGTTCCTCGACAATGCAGGTTCGCGGGTAGAGGAATGAAGCTACTTTCGCTCCGATTGGAGAACTTTCGTTCTTTCGAAAGCTGTGAGCTCGACCTAAACTGCGAAGGCCTGGTTGGTATTTCAGGCCCCAACGGCTCGGGAAAGTCAACCCTCCTTGAGGCGATCAACTACGCGCTGTACGGACGCGGAAGGGGCTCGCGGACACCGAAGCCCGAGCGAGACGGGGCTGATTCCAAGGCGAAGTGTGAGGTGGAGCTCGCGTTCGTCCACGACGAACGCGCCTGTCGGGTAGTGCGCGGTCCCCATGCCGAGCTGCTCGAAGTCGATGGCGAAAAGCGAATCGACGGTGGCGGCCAGGATTCATTGACGAAAGCAGTCTCCGAGCTGCTCGGAGTTGGAAAAAATACCTTCGGGACGACTTTCTATGCCCGCCAGAGCGAGGTTCAGGCCCTCAACTCGAAGAACCGGCAGAAGGAGCTCGAGGCGCTGCTCGGTATCGATCAGGTCCGCGATGCCTACTCGGATGCCGCGGAGGCGGTTCGCGAGCAGAAAGCGGCGGTGCGGGCACTCAATGAGGGGCTTCCGTCCTTGGAGGAGGTGGAAAAGGATCTCGAGCAGGCTGAGCACGAAGCTCGCGAGAAGGCTCCCGCCGTTGAATCTGCGACGAAGGCTCAGGGCATGGCCCAGCAAGCGCGCGACGACACTTGGCAGAATCTCACGACAGCGCGGACTCAAGCCGAGGAGGTGTTCGAGCTCGACAGCAAGGCTACTATCGCGGCGAGCGAGCTGGAGTCCGCACGGGAGCAGGTGAAGGCGAGCGAAGTGGCGCTGGCAGCAGCCGAGTCTGCCACGGCCGAGATCGAGTCGCTGAAGGAGGAGGCGGGCAGGGTGGAAGAGCTCGAGGCCCGGGAACGAGCTCACGAACTCGAGCAACAGGCCGCCGAACGCGCCGAGGCCGTGCGCGAGCAGTGTCGGGAGGCTGAGGCCAAGGCCGTCAAAGCGGCCGACGAGCTTGCTGCCGTCGAGGACCAGGGACCAGCGATTGACTCTTCCCAGGAGGAACTGGCCGACGCCAGGGAGAAGCTTGAGCAGACAACCGCACGGTTGTTGGCGCTACCGCCGGAGCTGACCGAGGCCCGCAATGACGCAGCGGGCGCCCTGCTGCTCCAGCAGGCGACCAAAGCGGCCCAAGCCCTCGACAAGGAGCTTGTCTCCCTGGCATCGCTGCGCGACGAAGCAGAGTCCAGGGCCAAACAGATCGCCGGCCTAGAAGCGGAGGCCACACAGCTCGCGACCCGCTCCAGCGAGGAGTGCTCACACCTAGTGCTCGTGCAAGAGGACGGTCCCAATGCGACATGCCCTCGCTGCAAGCGTTCCTATGGTGGGGACTACGAAACGATCATCACCGGTTTCGAGACGACGCTTGCCGAAATGGAGCGCCGCGACGGTGAGATCGAAAGGGAGCTGAAGCGGCTGCGGGAAGAGGCCGCCGAGGCGCAGCCGAAGCTGGACCGCCTGCGCGCGGCCGAGGGCGAGCGTGCCGGTATAGAACCGGCGGACCAGGCGCTAGAGGTGCTCGAGGTCGCGGCCACGACCACCGCCGGCCGCGTCGAAGTTCTTGAGTCCGAGGAGATCGAGTTGACCGAACGTCGCAAGACTCTCACTGCAGCGGTCAGCGAACTCGAGTTGACGCTGTCACAGCTCCGTGCCCAGCAACGACAACGTGACGAACTCAAGGCCCGCCGTGACGAGGCCGAAAAAGCCCGCGACCTCTACCAGCAGCAGCTCGAGGAGATCGGCGACTCCGAATATGACGAGAACGCCCACGAGAAAACCGGCGCCGCGCTGAAGAAGGCCCGTGTCGCCGCCGATCGTTGTGCCGAGCTGCGCGCCCAGGCCGGCCAGCGCGAGCTGCTCGAAGCACGTCGCGGCGCCGCCGTTAGCGACGCCGAGGCTGCCGAGAAGAAGCACGAAGAAGCCAAGGCGGCCGCCGCCGCCCGCGAGTCCGACAAACAGGCGCAGGAGAAGGCCGAGGAAGCCTACGAGTCTGCTCGGGAGGCGCTCGACTCCGCTGCGGAGGCGCTTGCCGAGGCCAAGGAACAAGCCCTCGAGGAGAGCGCCGCCGTTGAGGCCGCCCGTGCCGACCTCAAGAACGCGAAGCGCCAGGCCGGGCAACTAGAGAAGGCTCGCCGCGAGCTACTGCTCAGGGAGGTAGTCGCCGCTGTGCTTGAGGCCTATCGCGCCGACATGCAGCAGCAGGCCGTTCCCAGTCTCGCCCAAGAGACTGCCGACCTCCTGCGCAGCGTTACTCGCGGCCGCTACTCCGATGTGCAGATCTCCGAGGACGGCGAACTCGAACTTATTGACCGCGGCGAGCCTTACGGTCTCGGGCGGTTCTCCGGAGGCGAGAAGGACATCGCCAACCTCTGCCTGCGGATTGGTCTCTCCAAGGTGTTGGCGAGGCGCGCCGGAACCGAAACCGGTTTCATCATCCTCGACGAGGTTCTCGGTAGCCAGGATCGCGACCGTCGTTCGGCGCTGGTGCAGGCGCTACGCGAGCTCGACCACGAGTTCGGTCAGGTCTTCGTCGTCTCCCATTTCGACGACTTCATGGAGCACTGTTCGCTGCAGATCGAAGTCGAGTCAGTCGACGGATCTAGCCGCGCCCGCATCATCCCTGCCTGATCTCGCCGTACTCCATCGAAAGACGTGGGGCGGAGCTGCCATGGACGCGATAGCGTCTCGATGCCATGCCGGCACCCAGGGAATTAGAAGCAGGGACTCTCGAGGAGTTCTTGGCGGCGACGCGTGAGATTGGAGCGAATTCCACTACCGGGATGCTCTGGTTTAGAGGTGTCCGCGATGTGGCGCACACCCTCGTGCCGAGGCTCTTACGGGGCGATGCAGATGCGCCCGTGCTTCTCGCTTCGGAGAGCGACATGCTCGATCAATTTCGGACTCGAAGCCGCCCCCTCCTCGACGAGCCAATTAGCGACGACTGGGAGTATCTATTTGTTATGCAGCATTACGGAGTTCCGACTCGGCTTCTCGACTGGTCGGAGAACGCAATGCTCGCGCTCTATTTTGCGCTCTCTGGAGCGGCAAGAAACGATTTCGCGGCGGACGCAGCAGTCTGGATTTTGGATCCCGCATTATGGAACTCTGAGACGTTCACTTCCATGTCTCCCCCTGGGAAGGCGCTATACGCGAGTGACGACGCGCTCAACAACTACAAACCGAAGCGCGAGATCGACAATATGGGTGCTGGCATTGCCGCAATGTACGCCCTATATAACAACCCCCGAATCGCCGCTCAGCAAGGGGTCTTCACGGTATTTGGAAAAGTGAAGCACTCCATGGAGAGCCACTTCGAGGCCAACGATTTCCCAGAGGGGTCATTGACCAAAATTGAGCTTCCTCAATCTAAATTGAGTGAGCTAAATGGAGAGGTACGTCTCTTGGGCTTCAGGGAGTCGATGATCTATCCCGACCTTGATGGTCTAGCCACTGAGATCAGGTTAGGCCAGGGGCTCGCATGATTCGAATCACTCAATCACCGGTTAAGACTGCTTACGATTGGTATGAGCGCCGGCTTACCGTCGATCTGGCCCCTGACTATCAACGACGCGGAAAACTGTGGAAGGCCCGCTCAAAGAGTTACTTGATTGACTCAATGATCAATGGTTTCGACGTTCCGAAGCTTTACGTTGCGGACTTATCATTGCTTCCCGATGACATGGGAACGTTTGGGATGCGTTACGCAGTGATAGACGGACGACAGCGCCTAGAGACCTTGATTGAATGGTTCGACGGCGGTCTGTGCCTCGCGAAGGACTTCATTTTTCGGCGGGATCCATCGCGTGAGGCGGCTGGGATGAACTCGCATGATCTCGCCAGTTTTCATCCTGACATGGCCGCCGCAGTCGAAAACTTTCATCTCGACGTCATGCAGGTAATTGCCGACTCACGAGACGAGATAACGCAACTGTTTATCCGGCTAAACCAAAGCAAACCGCTCACGGGTGCCGAGACCCGCAATGCGATGGAGGGCGAGGCCCCAACCGCCATTCGAGAGCTCGCGAAACATGAATTTTTTAAAGACCGAATCGCCTTCTCAGTCGACCGAGGGGGCGACCAAAACACTGCCGCGAAGGTATTACTTATGGAGTCGGCTGGCGAGTTCGTCGACGTGAAGCGGAGGCGCCTAGACCTCTTTGTACGTGATATCGCAGAGGAGGTGGATAAATCGAATGTCGGAAAGGTTGGTCTACGGCGGGCCGCGGCATCAGCGGGGCGCGTTTTCGACGACATGACTGAAGTGTTTAGTGCTCATGATCCGCTGTTGCGGTCTCAAGGACAGGTTCCGGTTTACTACTGGCTCATCCGCGACTTAGGTCCTGCCGACGGGCTCAGGAAGTTTCTTGTCGATTTTGAGTCGATGCGAGAGGAAAATCGCAAACGGATCGGTGAAGTAGGAACGTCAGGAAACATCGATCGTGAACTACTTCAATACGACCAGTTCAATCGTAGTGTCAATGACCAACACAGTCTTCGAGGACGTTTCGAGATCTTAAGTCGCTGGTGGAGACGCAGCGTCGGTGATCTCCGTCCGGCCAGTGTTCAGCTCAAAGTCGGAGATGCCGCCTAATCGGCCAAGGCTGACGCCTGTGACCCGAGCTCCTTCGCTTTGCGGGTCTCGGAGGTGCTGCCAGGCTCTTCATGAATCTCGAAGTCGACCTCCCGCTACTCGGCCGCCGCTGCTCGCCGATCTGCCTCGAGCGGCAGATCTTCTTTGGACTTCATTAGAGACCATCTAGGCAACTTTGCAATCTGAACTGGATGTGGAGCCGTCGGAGCAGCTATGCCAACACGCGGCCGTAGCTCTGCGGTCCACCAAAATGCAAGCCGGGAATCATCGGCGCCAATTCCCTCGCATCGCCGCCATTTCGGGCACTCGTGCCCGAAATGGAGCGCAAATTCAGCGGCGGTTGGAAACGGCTTGAGAAAGCGAAGATGCCCACGTGCAGGGACATCGGGCGATGGAGCTAGGCGGATTCGAACCGCCGACCTCCTGGGTGCGATCCAGGCGCTCTGCCAGCTGAGCTATAGCCCCGTGGTGCGTGGCTGGGAAGTTGATCCCATTGGCCCGCAGGCGGAAGGATAACCGCATAGTCTTTGCGAGCCTCACGGGAACGCCATGAGCATCCTCGACGACGCAATCCGAGAGCACCTGGAACTGAAGCGCGCCCATGGCGCGGATGACGCCGAGGTCAAAAGGCTCGAGGACGAGGCCTTTGGGCCGCCGCAGCGACCCGATGAGCACGACCCGTTTGCCGAGGCGCCGACCGAGTTCCTCGTTGCCCCGGAGGTCGGGGCGGGGGAGCAGCCCGACGAGCCGGGCGAGCGGCGCGCTCCCAACATCGCCGACCTGCAGGAGGCGCCCGCGCCGCGCCAGGCGCCGGAGCCCGCCGAGGCCCCCGCGGCCGAGGACGACGACGGTGCGGCCGACGAGGAGCACCCTGCGATGGAGCACGAGGCGATCGCCGACGCCGGCCACTCGACCGAGGAGCGCCACGCGATCGCCGACCAGCCGACCGAGATGTTCGACGTCGAGGGCCAGTTCGAGGACGCCGCGACCGAGTCCGACGCTCCCACCGACGACGAGCTCGTCGATGCCGAGCTGGCCGAGCCGCGCCTCACCCCGGTCGACCCGCTGGCCGGAATCGAGGCCAACGCCGGCACCGACGCCGCCGAGCCGACCGCCGCGGAGGACGAGCCGGCGGACGAATTCGACGAGTTCTTCAGCGAGCAGCGCCTCTCCGACGAGCTCAACCAGGCGCTCGAGGCGCCGCTGCCGGACGAGCCCGGCGCTCCCCCCACCGAGGAAGCCGTCTTCATCGACCTCGACGACGACGAGGAGGACGAGGAGCCCTCGGCCGAGCACGAGCTCCCTGCGCCCGAGGCACCCCCGGAGCCCGAGGAAGACACGCCGCTGCCGCCCCCGCCTCCCGCCTCCAGCTCCCGCCACGAGGACGTGCTCGAGGACACGCCCGAGTTCCTCGAGGACGCGCCGGAGGACGACGAGCTCTGGTTCGAGCAGAAGCCGCCGAAGGATTTCGACTTCGACGATTAGCCCAGGCCGGCAGCGGGCATCTATAGGTTGCCCCGATGGACGCCGACTTCGCCATAGAAGCTGAGGGACTGCGCAAGTCCTACGGCGACGTGCGCGCGCTCGACGGGGTCGACCTGCAGGTTCCGGCCGGCACCGTGCTCGGGCTGCTCGGTCCCAACGGCGCCGGCAAGACGACTGCGGTCCGCATCCTCACCACGCTGCTCCCGCCCGACGGCGGCAGCGCCCGCGTCGCCGGCCTCGACGTCGCCCGCCAGGCGCCGCAGCTGCGGACCCAGATCGGCCTCGCCGGCCAGTACGCGGCGGTCGACGAAAACCTCACCGGGGCGGAGAACCTGGAGATGGTCGGCCGCCTCTACCACCTGCCCAAGGGCGAGCCGCGCGCCCGCGCCGCCGAGTTGCTGGAGCGCTTCGACCTCAGCGACGCCGCCGACCGCCTGGTCCGCACCTACTCCGGCGGGATGCGCCGCCGCCTCGACCTTGCCGCCGCCCTCGTCGCCCGGCCGCCGGTCCTCTTCCTCGACGAGCCGACCACCGGGCTCGACCCGCGCAGCCGCATCGCCCTCTGGGAGACGATCGAAGGCCGGGTCGCCGACGGCACCACGGTCCTGCTCACCACCCAGTACCTGGACGAGGCCGACCGTCTCGCCGACCGCATCTCCGTGATCGACCGCGGCCACGTCATCGCCGAGGGCAGCTCCGACGAGCTCAAGGACCAGCTCGGCGGCGAGCGGCTCGACGTGACCCTGGAGGACGAGGCCGACACCGAGGCGGCGATCGCGGCGCTGGAGCCGATCGCGGCGGAGCGCCCGAGCGTCGCCGACGGCGTCGTGCAGATGCCGATCCGCCAGCGCAACGGCGCGATCGGGGCAGCGGTGATCCGGCTCAACGAGGCCGGGATCGGGATCGATGACGTGGCGATGCGGCGCCCGTCCCTCGACGACGTCTTCCTGACCCTGACCGGGCACAGCGCCGAGGCCGAGGACGGCAGGGGGGAGGGCGAGCGATGAGACTTCCTGTGTCAACCCCCCGCCGGTTGAAGCCTTCGCAAGTTGCCGTGTTTGGCGGGGTCGTAGGGGACTTCGTCCTGCCAGCAGCGCCAGAGAACACGGAGCCAGGCGCGCCCCAGGACGCGGATCGCATGCGGGTGCTCAAGCCCGCGGGCGCGAGCGTTGAGGTAGACGTTCCGAGCCCAGGGATGGGTGTGGCGGGTGGAGTTGGCCAGGCAGGCGACCGCGTCACGCAGGCGCTTGTCGCAGGCCCAGCGAAAGCCGGCGACCTTGCGCTTGCCCGACTCCCGCGCCACCGGCGCCATGCCGGCGTCGGCGGCGAGCGCCTCCTGCGTCGGGTAGCGCCCGCGGTCGTCGCCGATCTCGGCGACCAGCCGCGCCGCGGTGATCACCGACTTGGGATCTTTGAACAGCGGCAGGAAGACCTGCCCGTCGGGGTGAGCACGCACCGCCCCGGCAATCTGGGAGGTCAACTCGCGGATCTGCTCGACGATCGGCCGCAGGGCCGCCACCAGGCCGAGCACCGCCCCTCGCCGTGCCTCGGCCTCCAGGGCTCCGGCGCGACCGGCCGGCGCGGTTCGCAGCCGCTCCAGCAGCTCAGCGGCCGAGCGCCGGCCGCAGTAGCCGTGGCGGGCGAGGAAGCCCGTCATGCGCTTCTCCCCAAGGCCTCGCGCATCGCCCGGGGCCGGGTAGCGCTCCAAGAAGGCCAGCCCGATCGGGGAGTCGACATCGGCGAAGACCTGCGCCGCGCCGGGCCAGAAGGCGTCCAGCTGCGCCCGCAGCTCATTGGCCAGCCGCACCCGGGCGCCGACCAGGTCCTCGCGGGTGCGGGTCAACGCCCGCAGCGCCTTGGTCTCGTCGGAGTCGGGGCAAAGCGCCCGGTGGCGGTGGGAGTCGGTGCGGGCCAGCTCGGCCAAGACGAAGGCGTCAAAGCCGTCGGACTTGCCCCCGGCGGCCTCATAGCGAGGTCTGGTCGCCTTCAGCTTGTTGGGGTGGATCGGCAAGACGGTGAAGCCCGCCTCCAGAAGGCGGTCGACCAGGAGCCCGTCCGGTCGCTCGATCGCAACCCTCATCACGCCGAGAGCCCGCATCCGGTCGACCAGCTCTTCGATGCCGACCTCGTCGTGGGCGAAGAACTCACCCTCCAGCTTCAGCCCACCCTCGTCGACCACGCAGAGCGCGTGCTCCTCGCTGGCCCAGTCGATGCCGGCGAATGCCTCATCCATCCTCTTCCTCCTCGGATCGCTTTCACTTGCGCCGGCCGGGAGGTACCGTTGCGGGTGCTCATAGTTGGGCGCTTGAGGACGCCACTTCCTGTGGCCGCTTCAGGTGCCTCCGACCGCCGGGAGACGCTGGTCTCATCGTGGCCCTCTGCGGGGCAAGCGCGAGAGGCGTTCTCCCGACGGCGGTCGGCTTCTCTATGCGTTCAACCGGGATCTTCGACGGCCTCGCTGCGCTCGGCCTCCATATCTAGATCCCAGAAGAACAAGGGGGAGGTTGTCCTATGAGCGGCTTCGGCCACGCCGTCTCCGACACCCTGGTCCTGGCCAAACGCAGCCTCCTGCGCATCCCCCGCGCGCCCGACCTGCTGCTCTCCTTCACCGTGCAGCCGATCATGTTCGTGCTGCTCTTCGCCTACGTCTTCGGCGGCGCGATCGAGACCCCCGGCTACAGCTACATCGACTTCCTGATGCCGGGAATCATCGTCCAGACGATGGCCTTCGGCGGCTTCGTCACCGCCCTCGGCCTCTCCGAGGACCTGAAGAAGGGCCTGATCGACCGCTTCCGCTCGCTGCCGATGTCCCGCGCCGCCGTGCTCGCCGGCCGCACCCTGGCCGACATCGTCACCAACTCGATCTCGATCGCGGTGATGCTCGTCGTCGGCGTCATCGCCGGCTTCGCCTTCGACGCCCCGCTGCTCCACATCGTCGGCGGCCTGCTCCTCCTCCTGCTCTTCGGCTACTCCTTCTCCTGGGTCTTCGCCTTCGTCGGTCTCACCTCATCCTCGCCCGAGGCCTCGCAGTCACTTGGCTTCATCGTCATCTTCCCGCTCACCTTCGTCTCCTCGGCCTTCGTCCCGGTCGAATCGATGCCGGCCGCCCTCCAGGCCTTCGCCGAAGTCAACCCCTTCACGATCGTCGTCGACGCCATGCGCTCGCTCTTCCTCGGCGCCCCTGCCGGCAACAGCGTCTGGGGCGCTGTCGCCTGGTCCCTCGGCATCACCGCCGTCTTCGCCACCCTCTCCGTGCGCCGCTACAAACGCGCCGTCGTCCGCTGAGCGGCCGAGGTCATCCGCCGCGTGCGTCATTTGTGCACTAAAGGCACGTTCTGCGCGCAATGGGTGATCGCAATCGATCTACCCTCGGAGTCGATGGCATCTCTGAAGCAGAAAGGCGATCTGGCCGAGTTGAAAGTCGCCGCAGATCTGATCGAACGGGACTGCAAACTCTCAATCCCGTTCGGGGAGGATTGCGACTACGACTTAATCGCCGACTACGAAGGTCGGCTCCACCGGGTTCAAGTGAAGTTCACCGAATCCGACGGTAGCCGCATTCTCATCCGCTGCAGATCCCATTCGCTAACGAATGGCAAGGTCAAACAGACGAAGCACTACACCGCGGAGATGATCGATTGGATTGCGGTCTACGACCGCACGAGTGACCGCTGTTACTACTGCCCATCTAGCGAGCTGGGCTCAGGCCGCTGCGAGCTCAGCCTTCGCTTGGTCCCTGCTCGCAACGGACAGCAGTTGCGAATCCGGGACGCCCGTGACTACCTCAACCCGAACTTCGGAGCTAATCCGATGATGGAGCCAGCCGGATTCGAACCGGCGACATCGTGCTTGCAAAGCACGCGCTCTGCCAACTGAGCTATGGCCCCCTTAGCCAAATTGTAGGCGCTCACGCCTAAGCGATCAGGCTCTCGGCCCGCTTGTCCTCCGGCAGGTTCTGGTCCGCGTGGTAGCTGCTGCGCACCAGTGGTCCGGAGGCGACGGACTCGAAGCCGAGGTCGTAGGCCGCCTTCTCGAGGGCGGCGAACTCGTCGGGGTGCCAGTAGCGGGTGACCGGCAGGTGGTTCTCGGTCGGGCGCAGGTACTGGCCGACGGTGAGGACCTGGACGCGGTGCTCGCGGAGCAGGCCGAAGGTCTCGACCATCTCCTCGAAGCTCTCGCCGAGGCCGACCATCAGGCCGGACTTGGTGACGACGTCGGCGCCGCCCATCTCCTTCGCCATCCGCAGGACGCGGGCCGAGCGCAGGAACTGGGAGCCGCGGCGGGCCACCGGGTAGAGGCGCGGCACGGTCTCGACGTTGTGGTTGAAGACGTCGGGCTTCTCGTGCACGACCTTGGCCAGCGGCATCTCCTGACCGCGGAAGTCGGGGGTGAGGATCTCGACCTTGCAACTGGGCGCCAGCATGCGGATCGAGCGGATCACGCCGACGAAGGCGCTGGCCCCGTAGTCGGGCAGGTCGTCGCGGTCGACCGAGGTGACGACGGCGTGGCGCAGGCCCATCTGCTTCACCTGGTTGGCGACGCGCAGCGGCTCCAGCGGGTCGTTCCAGGTCGGCTTGCCCGTCTGCACGTTGCAGAAGCCGCAGCGACGGGTGCAGACGTCGCCGAGGATCATGAAGGTCGCGGTGCCGCGCTCCCAGCACTCGCCGACGTTGGGGCAGTTGGCCTCCTCGCAGACGGTGTGGAGGTTGTCGGAGCCGATCGTCTCCTTCAGGCGCCGGTAGTTGGGCCCGCCCGGCGCCGGCACCTTCAGCCACGGCGGCTTGCGGGCGCGCTTGAAGGGGATGGTGCCGTCGGCGTCGCTGGCGGTGCCGCCCGGCTTGGCGCGGGAGCGGGTGACGTGGACGCGCTCGCTGGGCGCTGCCGTGGCCTCGGCCTGGCCGGTCTGCTCGATCGTCTCGCTCATCGGGGGATCCCGAGCGTAGCGGGCGGCAGGTCCAGGCCCAGGTCGGCGGGATCGGTGGCGACCGGGACGCGGTCGTAGACGGCGCCGAAGCGGGCGACGAGGGTGTCGGCGAACGCCCCCAGGTCCTGCTGTGCACCCAGCTCCCGCGCCAGCGAAGTCATCGCCACCCCCTCGATCCCACAGGGCACGATCCACTCGAACGGCTGCAGGTCGTTGTCGACGTTGACGGCGAGCCCGTGCGTCGTCACCCCCCGGCTCACATGCACCCCAATCGACCCGATCTTCCGCTCGCTGGGGATCGGTGGGCCGATTTCGGGACGCATAGTCCCGTTATCGGCCCGTCGGCCGGCGGTTTGGGTCCAGACGCCGGTCAGGCCCTCGATCGGGCCGGCGACGACGCCGTGCACCGCCAGGGCCTCGATCATCACCCGCTCCAGGCGGCGCACGTACTCGTGGACGTCGTCGCCGTAGGGGCGCAGGGAGACGATCGGGTAGGCGACCAGCTGGCCGGGGCCGTGGTAGGTGACGCGGCCGCCGCGGTCGGTGTCGCGCACCTCGATCCCCTGGCGCTCGTACCACTCGGCTCCCATCGGCAGCTCCTCCGGGGTCGAGCGGCGGCCGCGAGTGTAGACGGGGGGGTGCTCGAGCGCCAGCAGCACGTCGGGGACCTCGTCGCGCTGGCGCGCTCCCTGCAGGCGCAACTGCGCCTCGCGCGCCTCCTCGTAGGGGACGATTCCGCAGCGGACAACCAGGATCTCGGCGCTCACCCTTGAAATCGTCGCACGTAGGCGCTCTATGCTTCCCCAGTTCCGGTGATGGATCCCTGGCGATACACGGCTTTCGAGGCCGACCTGATCGAACCGGACGGCTCCAGCCGCGCCTCCAGCCCGACCCGCAACTGGCTGCTCTGGGGCGGCGTCCTCGCCCCGGTCCTGCTCGCGGCGCTCGCCTACGTGGCGCTGCGGCCGCCCAGCGTCGACCTGGCGGCGCAGCTGTTCCGCACCGAACTGTTCGCCTCCCACGGCTTCCTCGCCTGGAACAACTACTGGTACGGCGGCCACTACCTGCTCGGCTACAGCGTCCTCTTCCCGCCGCTGGGCGCGGCCATGGGCGCGACCGTGGTCGGCGGCCTTGCTGCCGTCGCCGCGACCGGCCTCTTCGGCCTCCTGGTCAACCGCCACTACGGCTCCGGCGCGCGCCTGGCGACGCTCTGGTTCGGGGCGGGGACGATCACGATGCTGCTCAGCGGCCGGCTCACCTTCGCCCTCGGCGTCGCGATCGGCCTGGCGGCGCTGGTCGCGCTGGACCGGGACCGTCCCCTGCTGGCGCTGCCGCTGGCCCTCGCCACCTCCTGCGCAAGCCCGGTCGCCGGCTTCTTCCTGCTGCTGATCGGCGCCTCCCTGTTCCTCACCGGCGAGCGCCGCCAGGGTGCCGCCTTCGGCGCCTGCGCCGCCGCCCCGATCGCGGTCATGGCCATCGCCTTCCCGACCGCCGGGACCGAGCCGTTCGCCCTCTCCAGCCTGCTCGGTTCGCTCGCCGTGACCCTGCTCGTCTACCTCGTCCTGCCTGAGCGCGAGCGGCTGCTGCGCCGCGGTGCCGCCCTCTACGGCCTCGCCCTGCTCGCCGCGTTCGCGATCCCCAACGCGATGGGCGGCAACGTGGTCCGCCTCGGCAACCTGGTCGCGGGCCCGCTGGTCGTGCTGGCGCTGGCCACCCGCCCGCAGCGCCGGCTGCTGCTCGTCCTGCTCGCGATCCCGCTCCTCTACCTGCAGTGGCAGGGCGCGGTGCGCGACGTCTCCCGTGCCTCGGCCGACCCCTCCGTGCAGCGCGACTTCTACACCCCGCTACTGGCCCAGCTGAAGGCCCGCACCGGCGGCGAACCCGTCCGCATCGAGATCCCGCCGACGCGAGATCGCTGGGAGTCCTACTACGTCTCGCCCAAGTTCCCGCTGGCCCGCGGCTGGGAACGGCAGGCGGAAACGGACGAGCTGCAGCTCTTCCGCTCCGGCCTCTCGCCCCGTTCCTACCGCAACTGGCTGGCGGCGAACGGGGTCAGCTACGTCGCCATTCCGGACGTCCCGCTCGACTATCTCGCCCACCGCGAGGAACTGCTGATCGACCGCAACCTGCCCTACCTGAGGCCGATCTGGAGCAACGGCGACTGGCGCCTCTTCGCCGTCCGCGACGCTACCGGCCTGGTAGACCCCCCGGCCAGCATCAGCTCGATCGGCGCCGACTGGTTCGACCTCCAGGTTCCCCGCGCCGCCCAGTTCGAGCTGCGCATCCACTTCAGCCCCTACTGGAAAGTCAGCGCCGGATCCGCCTGTCTGCGCGAGCGGGGGCCGTGGACGGTGGTCGAAGCGAGCCGCGGCGAGAGGATTCACGTCGGCACCGACCTCAGCGCCGCGGCGCTGTTCGGCCGCCACCGGGTCTGCTCAGAGAGCTAGCGAGAGCGGCTCTTCGAGCAGCGTCCGCACCCGCGCCAGGAACTCGGCGGCGGGAGCGCCGTAGAGGATGCGGTGGTCGCAGGCGAGGGTGACGCCGAGCATGTGGGCGGGGACGACGTCGCCGTCGCGGACGACCGGCCGCTCCTTGATCGCGCCGACCGCGAGGATCGCCGCCTGCGGGGTGTTGATGACGGCGCTGAAGTTGTCGATCCCGTACATCCCCAGATTGGAGACGGTGAAGGTGCCGCCCGAGAGCTCGGGCGGGGTGACCTGGCCGTCGCGGACCTTCTGGGCCAGCGCCCGCGACTCGGTCGCGATCTGCCGCAGGCCCTTGCGGTCGGCGTCGAAGACGGTGGGGACGACGAGCGCGTCCTGGGCGGCGACGGCGACGCCGACGTTGACCCGCGAATAGAGCTCGAAGCGCCCGTCGCGGTAGGCGCCATTGGCGCGCGGGTGCTCGCGCAGCGCCAGCGCGGAGGCCTTGACGACCATGTCGTTGAACGACGGCACGACATCGTCCTCGCCGGCGGTTGCCTTGAGCCGCGCCCGCGCCTCGACCGCCCGCGACATGTCGATCTCCGCTTCGAGGTAGAAGTGCGGCGCGGTCGCCTTCGACTCCGACATCCGCCTCGCGATCGTCGACTGCAGCTTCGACAGGTCCTCGTAGGTCATCTGCCCCTTCGCGGTCTCAGGAGTGACGGGATGGGAGTCCTCAGCTGCGGGTCCTGCCGCGGCGGAGGAGGTCGCCTTCTTCACGTCCTTCTTGACGATGCGACCGCCGGGGCCAGATCCCTCGATGGTGGACAGGTCGATGCCTTTCTCCTTAGCGATGCGTCGCGCGACGGGCGAAGCTTTGATGCGGCCACCTGCGTCCGACTCGTCCTCGGAGCCCACCGCCGCGACAGGACCCGCAGCTGAGGCGTCTGAGCCTTCAGCGGAATCGCCAACCCGCGCAATCGGAGTCCCGATCGGGAGCGTCTCGCCCTCCTCGGCAAGGATCTCCGTCAGCGTCCCCGCCACGTCGCTCTCGTAAGCCATGTTCGCCTTGTCGGTCTCGATTTCCACGATCTCGTCTCCCACGGAGATCTCGTCTCCCACCTTCTTCATCCAGGTCAGGATCGTCCCCTCCTCCATCGAGTCCGAGAGTCGGGGCATGACGATGTCGGCCATCAGATCGATCCCTCCAGAGTTGCCAGAGCCGCGCTCACCACGTGCTCCTCATGCGGAATCGCGGCCTGCTCGAGGCGTTTGGAATAGGGCATGTGGACGTCGGCGCCGGTCACGCGCTGGACCGGGGCGTCGAGGTCGTCGAAGGCCTGCTCGGTGATCAGGGTCGCGAGGTTGGCGCCGACGCCGCCGTGCGGCCAGCCCTCCTCGACGATCACGGCGCGGTTGGTCTTGCGGACCGACTCGAGGATCGTGTCGAGGTCGAGCGGGCGCAGGGTGCGGGGGTCGATCACCTCGGCCTCGACGCCGTGCTCCTCGCTCAGCTTCGCCGCCGCCTGCTCCGCCACCTGGGCCATCTTCAGCACGCCGACGATCGTGACATCGCCGCCCTCGCGCCGCACCGCCGCTTCGCCGAAGCGCAGCACGCCACCTCCATCTCCATCGTCACCCTCGGGCACCTCGCCCTTGACCCCGTAGAGGCTCTCGTGCTCGATGAAGACGACCGGGTTGTCGTCGCGGATCGCCGCCTTCAGCAGCGCCTTGCCATCGGCCGGGGTCGAGGGGCAGGCGACCAGCAGCCCCGGCACCTGCAGGTAGAGCGCCTCGAAGCTGTGCGAGTGGGTGGGGCCGAGCTGGTGGCCGCCGCCGCCCGGCATCCGGATCACCATCGGCACCCGCGCCTGGCCGTTGAACATGTAGGGGATCGCGGCGGCATGGTTGACGATCTGGTCCAGCGCCAGCAGCGAGAAGTTGACCGTCATCAGCTCGACCACCGGCCGCAGCCCGCCCATCGCCGCACCGACCCCGGCGCCGACGATCGTGTTCTCGGAAATCGGCGTGTCGCGGACGCGGCGCTCGCCGAACTCGTCGATCAGCCCCTCGGTCACCTTGAAGGCGCCCTGGAAGACGGCGACGTCCTCGCCCATCACAAAGACGCCCTCGTCGCGGCGCATCTCCTCCGCCATCGCGTCGCGCAGGGCCTCGCGCATGCGCTGCTCGGGCATCAGCGCTCCCCGTCCTCGCGGTTGATCGCTTCGGGCTCGTCGCCGACCTCGCCCTCGGCCGAGACCCGTGACTCCGAACCGTCCTGGGCGTCGCCCTGCAACGCCGGGTTCGGGCGCTGCCCGTCCTCTTCCTGCTCGGCATACGCCGCCCCGGCTTCCGCCAGCTCGCGCGCCGCGTCGGGCATCGTGCCCTCGCGCTCGCCCCGGTGCGGCTCCGGGCTGCGCTCGTCGACCGCGTACCAGCCGCCCGGGTCGTCGAGCGCGTAGAGGTTCTCGTACATCGTGTCGAGCGGCGGCTCCGGCGAGGCCTCGGCGAACTCGGTTGCCGCGACCACGGTCTGCTCGGCCGCGTCGCGCGCCTGCTGCACCTCGCGCTCGCCCAGCACCCCGGCCTCGACGCAGCGCCGCGCGAAGCTCTCGATCGGGTCTTTCTCGCGCCACTGCTCGACCTCCTCGCGCTCGCGGTAGACCTCGGGGTCGGCGGCGGAGTGGCCGCGGTAGCGGTAGGTGACGACCTCGAGCAGGGTCGGCCGGTCCTCCTCGCGCGCCGCCGCTATCCCGGCGGCGACGGCCTCGCGCACGGCGACCACGTCCATCCCGTCGGCCCGGGCGCCGGGGATCCCGTAGCCCTCGGCCTTCTTCGAGAGGTCGGTCTGGGCCGAGTGGCGCTCGACCGCGGTCCCCATCCCGTAGAGGTTGTTCTCGACCAGGAAGAAGACCGGCAGCTTCCACAGCGCCGCCAGGTTCATCGTCTCGCCGAAGTTGCCGGTGTTGGAGGCGCCGTCGCCGAACATGCAGACGGTGACCGCGTCTTCGCCCTTGTACTGGGAGGAGAGCGCCAGGCCGGCGGCGATCGGGAGGTTGCCGCCGACGATCCCGTAGCCGCCCATGAAGCGGCGCTCGGCGTCGAAGATGTGCATCGAGCCGCCGCGGCCGCCGCTGGTGCCGTCGACGCGGCCGAACAGCTCCGCCATCACCCGCTTCGGCTCGGTGCCGCGGGCGATCGCGTGGCCGTGGGTGCGGTAGGTGCCGATCAGGAAGTCCTCCTCGCGCATGACCGAGGTGGTGCCGACGATCGTCGCCTCCTCGCCGATCGCCAGGTGCAGGAAGCCGCCGGCTTTGGCGCGCTGGTACTGGCGGCCCGCCTCCTCCTCGAAGCGGCGGATCAAGGCCATGCGCGCGAGCAACTCGTAACAGGTGGCGGCATCGGGCAGATCGGCCATCGACCTCACCTTAGCGATGCGCTCCTGCCTAGCTCGCGGCTTCCACGCCTTCCTCCAGGCGGTCGTCTCCCCAGAAGACCTCGTCGCCGACGACCAGCGCCGGCACCCCTTCGACGCCGCGGTCGCCGGCCGCTGCGGTCGCCTCCTTGAGGGCGTTCTTGACGATGTCCGTCTGCACCGCTTTCAGCAGCGCCCGCGGGTGCAGCTCGCAGGCGGCGCCGGCGATGACGACGTTGTCGGGGTCACCGAGGTCGCGGCCGGCAGCGAAGGCCTGGCGGAAGGCGGCGAGCGAGAAGGAGACGGTGCGGCCGGTCTGCTTGGCGAAGGTCGCCACCCGCATCGCCGTCAGCATGTTGCCCGGCCAGGGGTCCGGCCACTGGATCGGCGGCAGCCCGTAGGCGAGGGCGCGGCGCTCGACCTCGGCCATGCCCCCGGCCCGTCCCGGCGTCTGCGACCAGGAGCCGCGATCGAAGCGCGCGAACAGCCCCCCGAGCAGCACCGGCACCCACTCCGGCTGCTCCAGCTCCGCTTCCGTGAACAGCCCACTGACCCGCTCGGCCGCGAGGTAGGCGTAGGGGGAGCCGAGGTCGAAGTAGAAAGTGGCGCGGGGCGCCGTCAAGCGTGCGTCGCCCAGCCGTCGACGGCCCTGGCCGCTTCGAAGATCGCCTCGGAGATCGTCGGGTGCGGGTGGATGATCCGCGCCAGCTCCTGGTAGCCGCCCTCCAGCGCCATCGTCGCCACCAGCTCGGCGATCATGTCGCAGGCGCGGTTGCCGACGATGTGGACGCCGAGGATCTCGCCGTACTTGGAGTCGACGACGATCTTGACCAGGCCTTCTTTGTCGTCGTAGACGGTGGCGCCGCCGACGCCGCCGAGCTTGAACTTGCCGACCTTGACGTCGTTGCCGGCCTCCTTCGCGGCCGCCTCGGTGAGCCCGACGCTGGCCACCTGCGGGTGGCTGAAGGTGGCGCCGGCGACCAGGTTCTGGTCGACCGGATGGGCATCGGCGCCGGCGATGGCCTCGGCCGCGACGACCGCCTCCTCGCCCGCCTTGTGTGCCAGCGCCTTGGCGTTGACGAGGTCGCCGATCGCGTAGACCTTTGGGTTCGTCGTCCGCTGCAGCCCGTCGACCTTGACCTTGCCGTTCTCCTCCAGCTCGACCCCGGCCTCGCCCAGGCCCAGCGGCCCGGTGTCGGCGCGGCGGCCGCCGGCGACGCAGAGGTAGTCGACCTCGGCGGACTCCTCGCCGTAGGTGAACTTGACCGAGTTGCCGCTGACCTCGACGTTCTCGACCGGGTTGCCGGTGGCGACGGTGATGTTCTGCTTCTTGAAGGCGCGCTCGACGACCCGGACCACATCCTTGTCCTCGGCCGGCATGATCTGCGGCAGCATCTCGATCAGCAGCACCTCGGTCCCGAAGCGGCCGTAGGCGGAGGCGATCTCACAGCCCGAGGCGCCGGCGCCGACGACGACGATCTTCTGCGGCACCTGCGGCAGCGACCAGGCGCCCCAGGTGTCGACGATGCGCTCGCCGAACTCGACCCCGGGGATGGGGGAGGCGACCGAGCCGGTGGCGAGGATCACGGCGCCGGCCTCGTAGGTCTCGTCGCCGACCTTGACGTTGCCCTCGGCGGTGAGAGAGCCCTCGCCCTCGATCATGGTGACCTTGTTTTTGTCCCAGAGCATCTTTACGCCCCCCGAGAGCGACTCGGAGACGGCGGCGCGGCGCTTGCCGACGGCGTCCCAGTCGAGCGTGACGTCCTTGGCGACGACCCCGAGGTCGGCGCTCTCGCGCGCCTCGGTGTAGATCTCGGCGGTGCGCAGGATCGTCTTGGCGGGGATGCAGGCGTAGTTGAGGCAGCGCCCGCCCGCCTTGTCGCGCTCGACCACGGCGGTTTTCTTTCCGAGCTGGGCCGCCCGGATGGCCGCGACATAGCCGCCAGGGCCGCCGCCGATCACGATCACATCGAAGGAATCAGGCATGGACCTGAGCCTATAGAACGGCTTAGCCCTTCTTCTGGCCCGGGATCCGGCTGGCCAGCTTCCCCATCGGCCCGACCGCCCCCTGCAGGGTCTCGACGCTGTCGTTGAGGCCGGCGACGGCGGTCAGGATCCGCTCCATCAGGTCGCTCAGCTGGTCGATTCCGGCATCCAACCCCTCGATCCCTTTGTCGAGGCGACCCAGGGTCTCCGGCAGCTCGTTGAGCACCACCAGGTCGGCACGCAAAGGCGGCAGGGCCGCGGTGTCGGCGGCGACCCGGTCGAGGGCATCGGCCACCCGCGACAGCTGCGCCGTGTGCTCCTTCATCGCCCGCGTGTTCTCGACGATCTCGGGAATCGTTCGCAGCGCCCCGAGCACGTCCGCCGGCAGGGCGGAGATCTTGTCGAGGGAGGGCAGGCCGAGCGGGGTCATCGCCGTCAGTCTCGCGGAACGCGCTCGGGCATCTGAATCCGCGCCATCGCCTTGACCATGAAGAAGAAGAAGGTTCCGGAGACGGCGAGCAGGCCGAGGGTGGCGGCGAACTGGGCCACGGTCGCCGCCTGCACGGCGAGCCCGAAGACGGCGCTGAAGATGAGGAAGACGAGGATCAGCTGGAAGCCGAGCACGGCCCAGTAGCGGGCGCGCCACATGCCCCAGGCCATCACGCCCATGATCAGAGTCGGGGCCGCGACCTGTGCGAACCTCGGCGACTCGCCGTTGACCTTGACCCCGGCCAGGTAGCCGGCGACGATCGAGACCGCGATCAGGCCGGCGACGACCGCCCCGATCGTCACCACCCGCGGCCGTTCGCCCTCGGCCAGCGGGGTCAGCGCTTCGCGCGCCGCCTGGTTACGCAGCTCGGCCTTGGCGTAGCCCTCTTTCATCCGGTCTCCACCCCCACGCTGCTTGCGCTTGCGCGGCTCCTCGCTGGCGGGGCGCTCGTCAGCCACCGGGCGCGACCCCAACGCTGCGGCGCAGCCCTTCGGCGGCGGCCATCGGGTCGGCCGCGTCGCGGATCGCCCGCACCACGCAGAGCCGCTCCGCCCCGGCGACGACGACCTGCTCGGCGTTGCCAGCGTCGATACCGCCAATGCCGAAGAAGGGATGGGTTGCGTGCGCGGCGGCGTGGCGGATGAGGTCGAGGCCGACGGCGGGCCGCCCGGCTTTGGTCGGCGTCTCCCAGATCGGCCCCACCGAGATGTGGTCCGGGGACGCACCCCCGGCAGCGTCTATCTGCTCCTTGGAATGGGTGGAAAGGCCGATGATGAAGTCAGGTCCGAGGATCGTCCGAGTTTCTCCGACCGTGCCGTCGTCCTGCCCCACATGGACCCCGTCGGCGTCGCAGGTGCGGGCCAGGTCGGGGTCGTCGTTGACGATGAAGAGGGCGCTGTAGGTGTCGCAGACGCGACGGAAGGTCGCGGCGGCGCGCTCGATCTCCGCCCGTCCCAGCACCTTCTCGCGCAGCTGGACGATGTCGACGCCGCCGCTCAGCGCAGCCCGCAGCAGCGCCTCCGGGTCTTCGCCGTGGGGGCGGGCGTCGCAGACGAAGTAGAGGCGCGCGGTGCGCAGGCGCTCGCGGCGCAGCGGACCGGCGGACTCAGGGGGGGCGAGGCTCATTCCCCGATTATGACCGCGTCGATGGGCCGCAAACGTCCCTATGCCGGACGCATGAGGCCCATCGACCTCGGGCGCGGCTTGCGGGCGGCCTGGGGCGGGTAGCCTTGGAGGGGTAACGGGAGCCCGCGAGGGCTGAGAGGGTGGCACCGAGGCCACCGACCGTCTGAACCTGATCCGGGTAATGCCGGCGGAGGCAATGGCTTGACCGAGAAGCGCAGTTTCGACGCGGTGTTCGTTGGCGGTGGGGTGATCGGCCTCAGCTGCGCCTGGCGCGCCGCCCAGCGCGGGGCCCGCGTGGCGGTGCTGGACCGCGCCGAGCCGCCGGCCGGCGCCACCCGCGTCGCCGCCGGCATGCTGGCTCCGGTCGGCGAGCTCGCCTTCGGCGAGCCGGAGCTGCTGGAGATGACCCTGGCCTCGGCGCAGCTCTACCCGGAGTTCGTCGCCGGGCTGGAGGCGGCGAGCGGGCAGAGCAGCGGCTACGCGCACCAGGGCGCGCTCCACATCGCCCTCGATCGCGACGAGGCGGCGGAGCTGCGGCGCGTTCACGACCTGCAGCGCTCGCTCGGGCTTGAGGCCGAGTGGTTGCCGCCGCGCCGCTGCCGCGAGCTCGAGCCGGGCTTGACGCCTTCGTTCAACGGCGGCGTCCACGCTCCCGGTGAGGCGGCGATCGATCCGCGGGCGCTGACCGCTGCGCTGCTGACCGCGCTCGGCGAGGCCGGGGCGGAGGTGGCAACCGGGACCGAGGTCGTCGCGGGCCTCTTCGAGGGCGAGCGCCTGGTCGGGGTGCGGACCGCGGCTGGCGAGGAGCTCCGCGCCCCGGCGGTCGTCCTTGCCAGCGGTGCCTGGGCCGGAGCCACCGAGTGGCTGCCTGAGACCGCCCGCCCGCCGGTGCGCCCGGTCAAGGGCCAGATCGTCGAGCTCCGCGGCCGCGAGGGCGCCGCCCCCTGCGAGCGCATCGTCGCCTCCGAGCGTGTCTACCTGGTGCCCCGCCCCGACGGCCGCCTGATCGTCGGCGCCACCTCCGAGGAGCAGGGCTTCGACACCGCGGTCACGGCCGGCGGCGTCCATGAGCTGCTGCGCGAGGCCTACCGCCTGCTGCCCGACGTCGCCGAGATGGAGCTGGTCGCCACGATGGCCGGCCTCCGTCCCGGCACCCCGGACAACCTGCCGCTGATCGGCCCCGGCGCGATCGAGGGCCTGGTTCTGGCCACCGGCCACTACCGCAACGGCATCCTCCTGGCGCCGCTGACCGCCGACGCCGCCACCGCCCTGCTCGCCGGCGAGCAGCTGCCGGAAGCCGTCGCGCCCGCGCACCCGCTCCGTTTGTCCTTGGTAACCCAGAGGGCGACAAAGGACAAAAGGACTGTTACGAGTTTGGGACCGGATGCACCCCTGGACCGCGCCGCTGAACTCGCTGCGCGTGGCGCCGCACTGGCCGAGGCAGCGGAAGCCGCGGAGCAGGCTGGGAGGGCTGGCGATGAGGATTGAGCTGAACGGCGAGCCGCGCAAGCTGGCGGAGGCATCGACGCTTGCCGACGCGGTGCGCGAGTCCGGTGCCCCCGACGCGGCTCGGGGTGTCGCCGCCGCGCTCGACGGCGAGGTCGTGCCCCGCGGCGAGTGGGAGGCGACGGCGCTGCGCGAGGGGCAGAGCGTCGAGGTGCTGGCGGCGATCCAGGGCGGCGCCGACGCCTGGGAGCTGGGCGGGCGCCGGTGGTCCTCGCGGCTGATCGCCGGCACCGGCGGCTTCCGCTCGCTGGAACAGATGGAGCAGGCGCTCGCCGCCGCCGGCACCGAGATCGTCACCGTCGCCCTGCGCCGCATCGATCCCGCCGCCGAGGGCTCGGTCCTCGACGTCCTCGACCGCCTTGGCCTCTTCGCCCTGCCCAACACCGCCGGCTGCTTCACCGCCCGCGACGCCGTCCGCACCGCCAAGCTCGCTCGCGAGGCCTTCCAGACCGACTGGGTCAAGCTCGAGGTGATCGGCGACGATCGCACCCTCTATCCCGACGCGGTCGAGCTGCTCGACGCCGCCGAACAGCTGGTCGCCGACGGCTTCACCGTCCTTCCCTACACCAACGACGACCCGGTCCTCGCCCGCCGCCTCGAGGAGGCCGGCTGTGCAGCGGTGATGCCGCTGGGCTCGCCGATCGGCTCCGGGGCCGGCATCCGCAACCCTTACAACGTCGCGATCATCGCCGAGCGCGCTTCGGTCCCGGTCATCCTCGACGCCGGCATCGGCACCGCCTCCGACGCCGCCCTGGCGATGGAGCTTGGCTGCGACGCCGTCCTCGCCGCCAGCGCCATCTTCGGCGCCGCGGACCCGACCGCGATGGCCCGCGCCCTGCGCGGCGCCGTCGGCGCCGGCCACACCGCCCGCGGCGCCGGCCGCATCCCCCAACGCACCCATGCCGAGGCCTCGACGCCCTACCAGGGCCTCCCCGATCTCTCCTGAGACCGGGCCTCCCGTCGTGACACTCAAGCCCCCTCTACCATGGGCACTTCGCCCCTGTAGCTCAGCTGGTTAGAGCGGTGGCCTTTTAAGCCGCGCGTCGCGGGTTCGAGTCCCGCCGGGGGCACTCACCGGTGAAAGAACAAAGCGCCCTGCTGTTGGCAGATACTCCTGTGCTGATCCTGACCGGGCCTCCAGGGGTCGGGAAGACGACTATGGCGGCGACCCTAGCCGCCCGCCACACCGCTGCCGTTCACCTGGAAGGCGACGCGTTCTTTCACTTCATCCGCTCTGGATACATCGAGCCCTGGCGCCCGGAGTCCCAGAAGCAGAACAGTCTGGTGATGGGGATCATCGCCGCGTCAGCGGGCGCCTATGCCGCCGCAGGCTACTTCACGATCATCGACGGGATCGTGATCCCGGGTCGGTTCATGGAGCCGCTCCGCGACCACCTCCAAGCCTGCGGGGCCCAGGTCGCGTTTGCCGTTGCCCGGGCGCCGCTGCCCCTCTGTGCCGCACGACTGCATGAGCGGGAAGGGCCTTCCGGCGTGTCCGAGGCGATCGAGCAGATATGGGAAGAGTTCGCTGACCTCGGCTCCCTGGAGAGTCATGTGGTCGAGGTGACGGGGTTGCGCCCGGAGCAGGCAGCCGATGAGATCGAGAGGCTCCTGGCGGCCGGCAGCCTCGCGGTCTGAGCGCCGGTCGAGTCTGTGGTCTACTTCGGGCGCCTTGAGTGGATCTGACGGGAGCATGGGAGCGAAGCACGACGAGCACCTGCTCCGCGTGCCCGACGACGCCGAGGGTCAGGACGACCTCCGCCTCGACCGCATCCGCGCCGAGATCGACGCCGGCTTCGACGCCCTGCGCGACATCGACGACGGCGTCTCCGTCTTCGGCTCCGCCCGCGTGCCGGAGGGTCACCGCTGGTACGGGCTCTGCCGCGAGACCGCTGCCTGTCTCGCCGACCATGGCTTCACCGTCATCACCGGCGGCGGCCCCGGCCTGATGGAGGCGGCCAACCGCGGCGCCCAGGAGGCCGGCGGCCTCTCGGTCGGCCTCAACATCGAGCTGCCGCACGAGCAGCACTCAAACCCGTATCTGGACCGCAGCCTCGACTTCCACTACTTCTTCGCCCGCAAGCTGATGTTCGTCCGCTACGCCCGCGCCTTCGTGATCATGCCCGGCGGCTTCGGCACCCTTGACGAGATGTTCGAGAGCCTGACCCTGATCCAGACCAACCGGATCCAGCACTTCCCCACCATCCTCGTCGACTCCGCCCACTGGAAGCCCCTGCTCGACTGGATCGACGACGCCCTCGAGGACGACGGCATGATCGGCCCCGCCGACAAGGAGCTGCTGATCACCGCTGATACGCCAGACGAAGTCTGCGACCACGTGCGCCGGGCCAGCGAGCGGCAGAAGCAGCTGCCCCCGGGCTAGTGGCGGAAGTGGCGGTGCTTGGTGAAGACCATCGCCACGCCGCCCTCGTCGCAGGCGGCGATCACCTCGGCGTCGCGTTTGGAGCCGCCGGGCTGGATCACGGCGTTGGTGCCGGCCTGGATCGCCAGCTCGGGGCCGTCGGCGAAGGGGAAGAAGGCGTCGGAGGCGAGGGCGGAGCCGGCGAGGAGAGCGTCGGCGTCTTCGCCGCGGGCGTCGCGGCACTTCTCGACCGCGAGGCGGACCGAGTCGACCCGGCTCATCTGGCCGGCGCCGATGCCGAGGGTGGCGCCGTCCTTGGCGATCACGATCGCGTTGGAGCGGACGCGGCGGCTGACGGTCCAGGCGAAGAGGAGGTCGTCCCACTGCTCCTCGCTCGGCTGGGCGTTGGTCACCACCTCCATGATCTCCCGCGGCTCGGGGTCGCCGTCGCGATCCTGGATCAGGAGGCCGCCGTGGACGCGTTTGACGTCGCGCTCGCTGGGATCGGTCTGGCGGCGCTCCTCCTCGCAGAGGATCCGGATCGCCTCCTTCTGCTGCAGCACCGCCAGCGCCCCGTGCTCGAAGTCGGGCGCGCTCAGCACCTCGACGAAGTTCTTGTGCAGCTGCTCGGCCAGCTCGCTGCTGACCGGGCGGTTGAAGGCGATCACGCCGCCGTAGGCGGAGACCGGGTCGCAGGCCAGCGCCTTCAGGTAGGCCTCGAGCGGGTCCCCGCCGATCGCCACCCCGCAGGGGTTGTTGTGCTTGACGATCACGCAGGCCGGCTGCTCGAAGTCGTCGACCAGGCCGCGGGCGGCGTCGAGATCGAGCACGTTGTTGAAGGAGAGCGCCTTGCCGTGCAGCTTCGAGACCCGCGAGAGGATGTGGCTGCGGGCGCCGGCATCGGCGTAGAGCGCCGCCCGCTGGTGTGGGTTCTCTCCGTAGGAGAGGTCGAGCACCTTCTCGTAGGCGACCGCCAGGTGTTCGGGGAAGTCCTCGTACTCGGTCGAGAACCAGCGGCTGATCGCGGCGTCGTAGCGGGCGGTCTGGGCGAAGGCCTCGTTGGCGAGCCAGTGCCGGGTCGAGGCGGAGACCTCGCCGCCGCTCTCCTCCAACTCGGCGCAGACGGCGTCGTAGGCCTCGGGCTTGACGACGACGGCGACGCCCTCGTGGTTCTTGGCGGCGGCGCGGATCATCGTCGGGCCGCCGATGTCGATGTTCTCGATCGCCACCTCGGGGGCGACGTCGGCGCCGGCGACGGTCTGCTCGAAGGGGTAGAGGTTGACGACGACGACGTCGATCGGCTCGATCCCCTCGCGCGCCAGCGTCGCCATGTGCTCGGCGTCGTCGCGCCGGGCCAGCAGTGCAGCGTGCAGCCGCGGGTGCAGCGTCTTGACGCGGCCGTCGAGGATCTCCTCCTGGCCGGTGAACTCGGAGACGTCGGTCACGGTCAGGCCGGCCTCGCGCAGGGCGCCGGCGGTGCCGCCGGTGGAGAGGATCTCGACCCCGAGCGCGGCCAGGCTCTTGGCGAAGTCGGCGACGCCGGTCTTGTCGGAGACCGAGATCAGCGCCCGGCGCACGCGGATCGCGCCGTCGTTGGCGCTTCCATCGCGGGTGTCGGCTGCGGTCTCAGTCATCGATCGCGACCCGGCGAGGGTCGTCGGCGTCGATCCTAACCCGGCCCTCAGCGATCATGCGGATCGCCTCCGGGTAGAGCCGGTGCTCGATCGCGTGCACGGCCTGCTCCAGCTCCTCGCGATCGCGCCCCGCCGGCACCGCCACCTCGCGCTGGAGGATCGGCGGCCCGGTGTCGACGCCCTCGTCGACGAAGTGGACCGTCACCCCGGTCGTCTCCACACCCGCCTCCAGCGCTTGCCCGATCGCGTCGAGCCCGGGGAAGGCCGGCAGCAGGGCGGGGTGGATGTTGACGACGCGGTTGCGGAAGCGGGCGATGAAGGCGGCGCTGAGCAGCTGCATGTAGCCGGCGAGGACGACCAGGTCGGCGCCGCGCGACTCGATCCACTCGGCCATGTCGACGTCGCGCGCCTCCCGGTCCTCGTACTTGTCGCGGGCGAAGACCGCCGTCGCCACGCCCTCGATCTGGGCCCGCTCCAGCGCCCAGGCGTTGGGCTTGTCGGTCCCCACTCCGACCACCTCGATCCCCTCGCGCCTGTGCAGCGTGTCGAGGATCGCCTGCAGGTTGGTGCCGCTGCCGGAGGCGAGGACGACGAGCTTGAAGGTGTCGGTCACTGCTCGGCATCTTGTCGCAGCGCGAGTGCGGCGGTCTTTTGTGTCGCATAGCGCCCCAAAGGACTGCCGCAATAGGCTTGGGGGGCGATGAGCGGTCGCCACCCCTTGCGAAGCGTTCTCTGCCCCCGAATGCTGGCGGCTTCGGTTCTCGGCATCCTCATATTGCTCCTGGCCACCGATCCCGCCGGCGCCTATCCGGGAACTCCGATCGAGCCGCCGGTGCAGTACCTGGCGCCGCCCGAATCCCGGACCGTGCCCGTGGCCAAGGGCGGAGTCGACGTGAGCTATGCCTGCCCCTCGTATCCCTCCGGCGGCGCGTCCGACTACGTGGTCCGTTTCTCCAACGGCGACGCAAGGGACGCAGCCGGCCGCCTAGTGGCCGCCAACGCGCAGTACTTCGCCGGCGAAGCTCCGGCGCAGCTCGGCCCTCAGCCGGGAATCTGCACCTCGCATCTGCAGCTGCCGACGATGACCTTCCCGGCCGCGCTCTATCTGGGCTCCCTGGCCTGGCAGGTGTCCCGCCACTGTGGGGGTTGCCAGTACGGCTGGGAAGTTGGGCCGCTCGGCTGGGTCTTCCTCATCCCCAACGTCGAAGGCGCTGAACTGACGACCCCGAAGCATCTCTATGCCGGCTACCTCAGCCGTTTCACCTTCCACGCCACCGCCGACCTCAGCGCGACCGAAGTGGCGCTGCAGGGGATCGGCCCTAAGCTCGGGCCGCGGGGCTGGACCGATCTCGCCCGCACCCCCTATGACCCGGCCGGCGAAAACGCCCTCCTCGTCAAGCTGCCGGTGGGCAGCCACAAACTGCGGGTGAACGTCTACGCCGCGGGCGCGAGCCAGGGATTGCCGAACCAGGAAGTCACGGTCGAGAAGCCGACGGGCCCCTGGTCCACCGGTGCCCGGGACGACGGCCGTTACGCATCCGTGCCGAGCGGCGGGAGCCCGGGGCGTCTGACCTTCGAGGTCAGCGGAAGAGGGAAGGCCCTGCGCGACCTCGGGGGTCCGGTGTGGGTCAACTGCCAGGGTCCCGCGCCGGGCACGGTCGCGACCGTCAATGCCCGCCTGCGCGCCGCGCGGGTAGCGCCCGACGGCACGGTCGTCGGGCGGGCGCTGAGCTATGGCGAACCAGGCTTGTACGTGACCGTGGCTGGCACGCTCCGAAACCGTCGTTTCCGCGGCACGGTTACCGCGGCATCCGCTTCCTGCAGCGGCAGCCGGCAATTCACCGCGGCGCTGAGCGACCGCTAGGAAGCGGAAGGCACGACGGCGATGCCCTCCAACGCGAATTTGCCGTTCGCGTCGTCGGGGTCGCCGAGCGGGTAGTTGCCGCTGAAGCAGGCGTCGCAGTGGTCCTCGGGGCCGCCGCCGATCGCCTCGTAGATGCCCTCCATCGAGAGGTAGGCGAGCGAGTCGGCGTCGAGCTCCTCGGCGATCTCGTCGATCGTGCGCTTGTGGGCGATCATCTCCTCGCGGGTCGACATGTCGACGCCGTAGTGGCAGGGGTTGCGGATCGGCGGCGCTGAGATCCGCAGGTGGACCTCCTTGGCGCCGGCGTCGCGCAGCATGCCGACGATCTGGCGGGTGGTGTTGCCGCGCACGATCGAGTCGTCGACGACGACGACGCGCTGCCCGGCGATGATCTCCGGCAGCGGGTTGAACTTCAGCCGCAGCCCGTGCTTGCGCAGCTCCTGGCCGGGCTGGATGAAGGTGCGGGCGACGTAGCGGTTCTTGATCAGCCCGTCGTCGCGCGGCAGCCCGGAGGCGCGCGCGAACCCGGCTGCGGCCGGGTTGCCGGAGTCCGGCACCGCGATCACCAGGTCGGCTTCGACCGGCGACTCGTGCCAGAGCAGCTCGCCCATCTTGCCGCGCACCTGCTGCAGAACTTTGCCCTCGAGGCGGCTGTCGGGGCGGGAGAAGTAGATGTGCTCGAAGACGCAGGTCGCCTTGCGCTCGGCCTTCACCACCTGGCGCGTCTCCAGCCCGCGCTCGGTCAAGCTGACCATCTCGCCGGGGTGCACCTCGCGCATCAGCTCGGCGCCGATGATGTCGAAGGCGCAGCTCTCGGAGGCGACGACGAAGCGGCCGTCGAGCCGGCCCAGCGAGAGTGGCCGGATCCCGTGCGGGTCGCGGAAGGCGACGATCGCGTGCTTGGTCATCACCACGGTCGAGTAGGCACCCTCCATCCGCGGCATCACGTCCTGGACCGCGTCCTCGATCAGCTTGCCGCCGTGGGAGGAGAGCAGGGCGGCGATGATCTCCGAGTCGGAGGTGCCGCGGAAGTCGATGCCGCGCTCCTTCAGCTCGGCCCAGAGCTCGACCGCGTTGGTCAGGTTGCCGTTGTGGGCGAGTGCGACCTCGCGGCCGTCGTCGCGCCAGACCGGCTGCGCGTTCTCCCAGGAGCCGCCGCCGGTGGTCGAGTAGCGCACGTGGCCGATCGCCATGTCGCCCTCCAGCGCCTTCAGCTTCTCCTCGTCGAAGACCTGGGAGACGAGCCCCGAGTCGCGCAGCGTGGTGATGTGGCCGCCCTCGCAGGTGGCGATCCCTGCCGACTCCTGGCCGCGGTGCTGCAGCGCGTAGAGGCTGAAGTAGGCCAGCCGGGCGACGTCGTGGCCGGGTGCGTATACGCCAAAGACGCCGCATTCATCTCGCGGCCCATCGCGGTCAAGAAGCCGCTCGGCGGAAGTCAAAAGCGCGTTTTCCTCGCTGTAGAGAGAGACGGGACGCGCAGGCGGACTGCCTACCCCGGCAGGGTAGCAGCGGGCGAGGATCCGGCTAATGCTTGCGGCCGCGCAGTTTGACCGTCAACACTCGGTCGTTTTCGCGGCCGGCGAGGTCGGTGGTGCGGACGCTCATCTGCGCCCGTAGCCCCTGCTGTGGAGAGATCCGGCCGAGCCGGCGCAGCACCGCTTTCGTCAGCGGCACCCGAAAGCTGGCGACCGTGCCGGGGAGCACGGTGCGGGGGGCGCCGGCGCTGAGCCCGACGGTCAGCCCGCGCTTGCCCCCGTGCGGCTGGCGCACCTGCCAGCTGACCTGGCCGAAGACCTGCGCCTTGGCTTCGGAGCTGACCCCGAGCTTGACCACGATCGCCCGTCGCGTGACCGTCGTCGAGTTGACCTTGACCGTGACCGGCGGGCACTCGACCTGGACGGCGGCGTTCCAGGGGCAGCCGTCTTCGGTTTCGTCGCCGTAGCCATCGCCGTCGCGATCGGGTTCCCCGACCACCGCGCCCGCGCCGGGCACGAAGACCAGCGCCGTTGCCGCCAATATCGCGGCGATGAAGATTCCCGTGCGGATCCGCATCCCGCGCAGGCTAAACCGCCCTAACTGTTGTGCAGGCTCTCGCCGCTCTCCGGGTCGAACAGGTGCAGCTTCGCGGTGTCGGCCCAGAGCTCGGCCCGCTCGCCGCGCTTGACCTCGCTGGTCGGGTCGAGGCGGGCGACGATCTGCTCCTCGCCCTCGCGGATGTTGGCGGCGCCGGTCTCGTCGAGGCGGTCGCCGACGAGGTCGGCCAGCTGGTCGGACTGGACCCCCTCGGACTCGATGTGGAAGTAGGCGAAGAGGTCGGAGCCGAGCGACTCGACGATGTCGATCTCGGCCTCGAAGGTGATGCCGCGCTCGCGCTTGACCTCGTCACCGGCGACCTTCGCGTCCTCGAAGTTCTCTGGCCGCAGCCCGGCGACGACCTTGCCCTCACCGCGGCCGCCGGCCAGCTCGCCGGCGTCGATCTCGCCGATCGGCAGCACCAATTTGCCTGAAGCCAATTCTGCCGGCATGAAGTTCATCGCCGGCGAGCCGATGAAGCCGGCGACGAAGAGGTTCTTCGGGGTGTCGTAGAGCTCGGCCGGGGTACCGACCTGCTGCAGCACGCCGGCCCGCATCACCGCGACCCGGTCGCCCAGCGTCATCGCCTCGGTCTGGTCGTGGGTGACGTAGACCATCGTCGTCTCCAGCTGCGACTGCAGGCGCGCCACCTCGGTCCGCATCTGCACCCGCAGCTTCGCGTCGAGGTTGGAGAGCGGCTCGTCCATCAGGAAGACCTTGGGGTCGCGGACGATCGCCCGCCCCATCGCCACCCGCTGGCGCTGGCCGCCGGAGAGGTTGGCGGGGCGGCGGTCGAGGTGCTGGGTGAGGTCGAGGGTCTCGGCCGCCTGCTCGACCTTCTCGTCGATCTCGCTCTGATCCACCTTGGCCAGCTTCAGCGCGAAGCCCATGTTCTCGCGCACGGTCATGTGCGGGTAGAGCGCGTAGTTCTGGAAGACCATGGCGATGTCGCGGTCCTTGGGCGAGCGGTCGTTGACCACGTCGCCGCCGATCTTCAGCTCGCCGCTGGAGATGTCGTCGAGCCCGGCGATCATCCGCAGCGCCGTCGACTTGCCGCAGCCGGAGGGCCCGACGAGGATCATGAACTCGCCGTCGGCGATGTCGAGATTCATCTCTTTGACGGCTTCGTAGCCGTCGTCGAAGACCTTGCTGACGTGATCCAGGACTATCTCTGACATCGGTGTTGCTCCTTTATCCCTTGACGGCGCCGGCGGTGAGGCCGGAGACGATCCGGCGCTGGAAGACGAGGACGAAGACGATGATCGGGATCGTCACCACCACCGCCGCGGCGGCGATCGATCCCGTCGGTTCGGTGAAGGTCGATTCGCCGGTGAAGAAGGCCAGCGCCGCCGGCACGGTGCGCGAGGCGTCCGACGAGGTCAGCGAGATCGAGAAGACGAAGTCGTTCCAGCAGAAGATGAAGACGAGGATCGCCGCCGTGAACACACCGGGCGCGGCCAGCGGCAGGATCACCTTGCGGAAGGCCTGCCAGGGGGTGGCGCCGTCGACCTGGGCCGCCTGCTCGAGGTCCCAGGGGATCTCGCGGAAGAAGGCGACGAGGACGTAGATCGCCAGCGGCAGGGCGAAGGTGAGGTAGGGGATGATCAGGCCGAGGTAGGTGTCGTAGATGCCGAGCGCCCGCCACATGTCGAAGAGCGGGCCGACGGTCGAGATCGGCGGGAACATCGCGATCGCCAGGGCGCCGGCGAGGATCGCGCGCTTGCCGGGGAATTCGAGCCGGGCGATCGCGTAGGCGGTGAAGGAGGCGAGGGTGATCGCGATCACCGTGGTGATCAGGGCGATCGCGATCGAGTTGATCAGCGGTTTCAGGAACGGGCTGCCGTCGAGGCCGCCTTCGAACAGGCTCTTGTAGTTGTCGAGGGAGACGTGGGCGGGGATGAAGCGCTGGTCGATGATGTCGCTCGGTGGCTTCAGCGAGATCGAGATCAGCCACAGCACCGGGATCAGCGCGAACAGCAGCACCAACCCGATGGCGACGGTCCAGAGGCTGTATTCGCGGGTTCCGTGCTTCATCTCAGCCCCCCGGTCTGCCTTCCTCGACCTTGACGCCGAGGCCCTTGACGAAGATGAACGCGATCACCACGACGAAGAGGAAGATCAGCACCGAGATCGCCGAGCCGAGGCCGAGGTTGAGCCGGTTGATCAGCTGGTTGAAGCCGAGGATGGAGACCGATTCGGTGTTCTGGGCGCCGCGGGTCATGATGAAGATCGAGTCGAAGACGCGGAACGCCTCGAGGGTGCGGAAGAGGACCGCGACGAGGATCGCCGGCTTCATCAGCGGCAGGGTGATCTTGACGAAGCGCTGCCAGGCGGAGGCGCCGTCGACCTTCGCCGCCTCGTAGAGCCCCTCGTCGATCGTCACCAGGCCGGCCAGCAGCAGCAGCGCCATGAACGGCGTCGTTTTCCAGATCTCGGCGAGGATGATCACCGCCAGCGAGCTGAGGTGACCCCCGAACCAGTTCATTTCGTCGGGAACCAGCGGCAGGTTGTTGACGAAGCCGGAGTCCGAGGCGAAGGCGAACTGCCAGGCGAAGGCGGCGACCACGGTGATGATCCCGTAGGGGATCAGGACCACGGTGCGGACCGCGCCGCGGGCGAAGATCGCCCGGTGCATGACCAGGGCGATCGCCATCCCCAGCACCAGCTCGATCGAGACCGAGACGACCATGATCAGCACCGTGTTGAAGACGTCCATCCACCACAGTTCGCTGCTCAGCACCGTGCCGTAGTTGGCGAGGCCGACGAATTCGGTCTGGTCAGGGAAGCGCAGGTCGAGCTTCTGAACCGAGAGGACGACCGCGTAGCCGATCGGGTAGGCGGTGACCGCCAGCATCGCGATGACCGCCGGCGCACAGAGCATCCAGGCCAGTTTGCGTTCCGAGCGGGTGCGGGAGCTGACCTTCACCGGAGCCTTCTGTGCCGAGGCCTCCATCAGAGCAGTCCTTTCCGCTTCACGGCCTCTTCGAGGTTCGACTTCAGTTCGTCATAGACCGATTCGGTGTCTTCGGGGTCGATCTTGTCCGGCGGGTGCAGCGTCCGCTGGATCGCCGAGGTGACGTCCTGGTAGGCCGGCGAAGTCGGGCGCGGACCGGCCGCTTCGACCGATTCCTTGACCAGCTTGGCGAACCCCGGGTACGCCTTCTCGACCACCTTGCCCGAGTAGAGGTTTTCGTGCGAGGGCGGCAGCCCATCGAGTTCGACCGCGGTCAGCTCGCTCTTTTCGCCGGCCAGGCAGGCCGCCGCTTCGAAGGCCTCCTGCTTGTGGCCCGAGTAGGAGCTGACGGCGAGGTTGAAGCCGCCGAGCGGCGGTTTGGCCGGGTTGTCGTTGACCCGCGGGAACGGCGCCGCCCCCATCTCCTTGTTGATGTCGGGAGCTTCCGCCAGGGCACTGGCGAAGGCGAAGGTGTAATTGATCATGAACGCCGATTCGCCCCCCTCGAACCCGAGCCGGGCACTGTCCTCGTTGGAGGTGGAGAGGTTCGGCGCCGCGGCGGAGGAGTGGGCGAGTTTGCCGATCACCGCCAGCGCTTCTTCGGTCGGCTTCTGTTCGAGGTCGACCGTTTCCGGGCCGGAGAGGATTTCGGTGCCGGCGCTTTCGATCAGCGCGTTGACCAGGACCGTGTAGCCCTCGTAGCGTTCGGCCTGGACCTGGATCGTGCCCGCTTCCTTCAGCCCTTCGGCCGCTTCGATCATCTGGTCCCAGGTCTGGGGTGGCTTCGGGATCAGGTCCTTGCGGTACCAGAGCAGCTGGGTGTTGGTGTTGAACGGCGCCGCGTACAGCTTCTTTTCGAAGGTCGCGGTTTCGATCACGCTGGGGAAGACGTTCTTCGTCGCCAGCTCCTTGCGCTTTCCTTGCCACGGTTCGATCCAGCCGGCGTTGGCGAATTCGCTGGTCAGGATCACGTCGAGGCCGATCACGTCGATCGAGGGGTCCTTGGCGCCGAGCCGGCGGACCAGCTGTTCGCGCGACTGGCTGGCGTCGTTGGGGAGGAATTCCGGCGTCACCTTGTAGCGCCCGTGGGATTCCTTGCTGCAGCGGGCGGCCGTTTCTTCGATCGTGCCGCCGGGCTGGATCGCGACGAAGAAGGTGAGCTTGGTCGGGCCCGATTCGGAGCCGCCACAGGCCGAGAGGGCGACGGCGGCCACCGTCGCCACGGCCAGACAGGCAAGGGCCCTCACGGACCCGCGGGGTGTCACGTCCTCTTCTCCATTCCCGCACCCGGGCCGAGGCCACGTCGGTGCGTTCTAGAGGTGCCCCGCGTAAAGGATTTCTAAACCGTCAGGCAGCGCTGGCCAGCAGGCCGTCGAGCGCCTGCCCGAGCCCCGCGACCGCCGAGTCGAGCGGGGCGTGGTCGCCGGCGGCGCGGGCGCGCAGCAGGGCGCCCTCGACCGTGGAGACGACGAGGCCGGCGAAGGCCTCGGCGTCGGCGCGGCCGACGCCTTCGTCGCGCAGAGCCGCCGCGATCGGCCGTTCCCAGCTCTGGAAAGCGGCGGTGGCGACGGCGGCGAGCTCGGCGTCCTCGGGCCGGGCCAGGGCGGCGGCGGCGACCGGGCAGCCGAGTCGCTCGGGGTGGTCGGCGACGCGGCGGCGGAAGATCTCGCCGAACATCGTCAGCGTCTGCTTCAGGCCGCGCTGCTCCAGCGAGCGCTCGATCAGGTCGCGGATCGTCGCTCCCTCCAGCTCCGCGGCCTCGCGGGCCAGCTGGGTCTTGCCGCCGGGGAAGTGGTGGTAGATCGAGCCGCGCGGGGCATGGCCGCGCGCGGCGACGTCGCGCAGCTCCATCCCCGCGTAGCCCTTCTCGGCCAGCAGCTGGCGGGCGCCGTTGAGCAGCAGCGCGCGGCCGTCGCGGCGCTTGCGCTCGCCCGGCTCCCCATCGGCGATTCTCGCTATGCCCACGGACATAGTCTATGCTGCGGCGGCGATGTATGACCGTGGTCATAGAGCTGGCGTGCTGATCGCCTGCACCGGCGCCTTCCTTGCCTTCCTCGACGCGACGATCGTCAACATCGCCTTCCCGGACATCTCCTCCTCCTTCGCGGGGTCGGGGAGGGACGCGCTCTCCTGGGTCCTCGACGGCTACTTCGTCGTGATCGCGGCGCTGCTGGTCCCGGCCGGCGGCCTCGCCGACCGCTTCGGCCACAAGCGCATCTTCCTGCTCGGGATCGCCGGCTTCACTGGCGCCAGCCTGCTCTGCGCGGTGGCGCCCTCGCTGGGGATGCTGATCGCCTTCCGGGTGATCCAGGGGATCGGCGCGGCGATGATCGCCCCGACCTCGCTGGCGATCGTGCTCGACAGCTTCCCGGCCGAGAAACGGGCCGCCGGCGTCGGCCTCTGGGGCGCCGCGGCCGCCGCGGCGGCCGCGGTCGGGCCGACCCTCGGCGGCGCCCTGGTCGAGCTCTCCGACTGGCGCCTGGTCTTCCTCGTCAACCTGCCGCTCGGCGCCGCCGTTCTCTTCGCCGGCTATCGCCTGCTGCCGGAGCGCCCGCCCGCCGACAGCCGCCTGCCGGACCTGCCGGGGGCGCTGCTGCTGGCGCTCGGCCTGGCGGTGGTGACGCTGGGGATCGTCGAGGGCAACGACTGGGGCTGGAGCTCCGCCGCGACCCTCGGCTGCTTCGCCGCCTTCGTCCTCCTGCTCGCCGCCGTCGTCTTCCGCAGCCGCCGCCATCCGCGCCCGATCGTCGATCCGGCCCTGTTCGCCGACCGCGCCTTCAGCATCGGCAACCTCGGCACCTTCCTCTTCGCCGCCGCCTTCTTCTCGCTGATCCTCGGCAACGTCCTCTTCCTCACCTCGATCTGGGGCTACACGGTGCTCCAGGCCGGCGCCGCGACCCTGCCTGGGCCGGCGCTCTCGACCGTCGTCGCCGGTCCGGCCGGCAAGCTCGCCGACCGCTTCGGCCACCGCGCCGTGATCGTCCCCGGCACCCTCTTCTTCGCGGCCGGGGTGATGGTTCTGCGCTCGGCGGGAGCCGAACCCGACTACCTCGGCCTCTGGCTGCCCGGCGCCTGCCTTACCGGCATCGGCATCGGCCTCGCCTTCCCGACCCTCGGCGCCGCCTCGGTCCGCGACATCGGCGACGACCGCTTCGCCACCGCCAGTGCCGTCAACTCCGCCTTCCGCCAGGTCGGCGCCGTGCTCGGCACCGCGATCTTGGTCGCGATCGCCGGCGAACCCGCCTCGCTCTCGGAAGCGCTCAGCGTCTCCGACAACGCCTACCTCTTCACGGTCTTCGCGGCGCTGCTGTCAGGCGCCGCTGTGCTCGGCCTGCGCCGAGTCGACCTCAGCCCTGACCCGGCAGCTTCACCTTCGCCTGGGCCTGCGCCGGCCGTCCCAGCGAGTCCGACGCCTTCACCAGGATCTTCAGCGTCAGGGACTGCGTCGGGCTGAGCTCCTTCAGCCGCGACCTGACCGCGCTTGGGTACTTCAGCGTGAACGGGGTGATCCGGCCGGGGTCGACGATCTTGGTCGCGGTCCTGACAGCCGCCAGCACGCCCTTGCCGAGCTTGACGGTTCCCGAGGCAACCACCGAGGACTTGACGCTGGCGGTGACGAGCACATTGGCGGATCGCTCCCGGACCTGGGGCAGCGCTTCGATCGTCAGCGGTGCGGGAGTCGCGGCAGGAGGAACCACGGCCGGCGCGGCCAGGGGGCACTCCGCGTGGGCTGCCGGGTTCAGGGGACAGTTGTCCTGGGTCTCGTCGCCGTAGCCGTCGTGGTCGGCGTCAGGCTCGATCACCACCGAGACCGGACTCTGTTCACTCGCGTGTTCGACGCTGGCGGTCAGGGTCGTGCCCACGGTCGAGTTGCCCGCCGTGAAGCCGAGCTTGTCGGCGCCGGTTCCGAAGGCGCAGGCGATTGCCCCTTTCAGCCCGTAGAGCCCGAACTTGTCGCCTGCCTGGACCGGCAGTCGGGTATCGAAGGTGTTCGGGCCGGGCACGGCGGCGCCGAAGGCGCTTTCGGCAACCACCCGGAATGCTTTCGGGTCCGCGGTCGGGCGCAGTACCTTGAGGTTTTGGGCAGTTACTTCTGAGCCGCCGCTGGTCAGCCTCCACTTGGTGATCACGCCGTCAACGGGAGCGGCGATCGGCAGGGGCGAGCCGGCGGCGCGCGAGAGCTGGACGATCGTGTTGCCGGGGTAGATGACGTTGGTGGCGCAGCTGTTGCCGGCTTCGACGGCCGCCACGGCTCCGCCGGCCCCGACCAGGGGGACCGCGACCGCGACGAGTGCGACAGCCAGTGAGGCGATCTTCCTCATACGAGGCGAGGCTAACGCGAACTGGGGATGGCGACGCGGATGCGGACGGCTATGCGAGGTGCGAATCCAGCGAGCGCCAGGCGCTCTCGGCGGTGCCGAGGCCGACGACGAGGCTGCGGTCGCCGGCGGCGATCTCGATCGTGCTGCCGCCAACCTCGCCTAGATAGACGCCGCCGAGTGCCTCGAGGATGGTGCGCTCGCCGCTGACCAGGAAGCCGCCGCTGCCCTCGCCGAAGAGGGCCTCCTCGGGGGAGCAGCCGCGGTCGCGCAGGTGCTGGACGTCGACCCGGCAGCCGAGCCCGGCGCCGATCGCGCACTCGGCCAGGGCGCAGGCGAGGCCGCCGTCGCTGACGTCGTGGACGGAGGCGAGCCGGCCGGCGCGGACCGCGTCGCGGACCGTCGCGCAGGCGGCGGCAACGGCGGCGATGTCGGGCTGCGGCAGACCCTTGTCGAGCGCCCCACGCTGCTTGGCCAGCTCGGAGCCGGCGAGGGTGGGGGAGAAGGGGCCGATCAGGGCGATCGCGTCGCCCTCCTTGACGAAGGAGCTGCCGGCGACATGGGCCGGGTCGGGCAGCTCGCCGACCATGCCGACTACCGGCGTCGGGTAGATCGGGCCTTCGGGCCCCTCGTTGTAGAGGGAGACGTTGCCGCCGACGACGGGGACGCCGAGCGCGGTGCAGGCCTCGGCCAGGGCGGCGACCGAGCGGTCGAGCTGCCAGGCGGTCGCGGGCTTCTCGGGGTTGCCGAAGTTGAGGCAGTTGGTCAGGCCCAGCGGCTCGGCGCCGACGCAGGCGAGGTTCTGGGCGCACTCCAGCACCGCCTCGATCGTCCCCGCGTGGGGGTCGCAGGCGACCCGGCGGCCATTGCCGTCGATCGAGACCGCGATCGCGCTGCCGGACTCCGGCAGCTGCAGGACCGCGGCGTCGGCCGACTCGGGCCGCCGCACCGTCCGCGAGCCGACCACCGAGTCGTACTGCTCGAAGGCCCAGCGCTTGGAGGCGATCGAGGGCGTGGCGAGCAGCGCCAGCAGCTCGTCCTCGGCCGAGAGGCCTGCGGCCAGCGTCGCCCGGTTGCCGTAGATCCAGCCGTCCGGCTCGGCCGGCTCGAGGTCGTACAGCGGGCAGCCGTCGACCAGCGCCGCGACGGGCATGTCGCCGACGACCTCCTCGCCACGGAGGATGCGGACGTGGCCGCTGTCGGTGACGACGCCGATCTCGGCCGACCCCGTCTGCCACTTCTCGCAGATCGCCAGCACCTCGGGTACCCGCGCCGGCTCGACCACCGCCAGCATCCGCTCCTGCGACTCGGAGACCATGATCTCGAAGGGCTCCATGTCGGCCTCGCGCAGCGGCACCCTGGCGACGTCAACGTCGATCCCGACCCCGCCGGCCGCCGCCATCTCCCCAGCCGAGGAGGTCAGCCCGGCGGCGCCGAGGTCCTGGAGGGAGACCAGCAGCCCTTTCTCCAGCAGCTCCAGGCAGCACTCCAGGACCTTGGACTCCTCGAAGGGGTCGCCGATCTGCACCGTCGGCCGCTTCGCCTCGTCGCCCTCGCCGAGCTCGGCCGAGGCCAGGACCGAGGCGCCGCCGATCCCGTCGCGCCCGGTCGAGGCACCCATCAGGACCACAGTGTTGCCGATGCCGGCGGCGGCGGCGCGGACCATGTCCTCCGTCTTCGCCAGCCCCAGGCACATCGCGTTGACCAGGCAGTTGTGCTCGTAGGGCTCCTCGAAGTAGATCTCGCCGCCGACGTTCGGCACCCCGATCGAGTTGCCGTAGTGGCCGATCCCGCGCACGGCGCCGTCGAGCAGGTGGCGCGAGCGGACCGAGTCGAGCTCGCCGAAGCGCAGCGAGTCGAGGATCGCGATCGGCCGCGCCCCGATCGCGAAGACGTCGCGGAGGATCCCGCCGACCCCGGTCGCCGCCCCCTGGAAGGGCTCGACCGCGCTCGGGTGGTTGTGGGACTCGACCTTGAAGGCGACCGCGTAGCCGTTGCCGACGGCGACGGCGCCGGCGTTCTCGCCCGGCCCCATCACCACCCGCTCGCCCTCGGTCGGCAGCTGCTTGAGCAGTTTGCGCGAGTGCTTGTAGGCGCAGTGCTCGGACCAGAGCAGGCTGAACATCGCCAGCTCGACGACGTTCGGCTCGCGCCCCATCTGCTCGACGATCAGCGCGAACTCGGAGTCGGTCAGCCCCAGCTCGCGGTGCTTCGCGGTCTCGACCGTCACGCCGGCGCCCCCGCGGCGGCGACCGCTTCGAAGACCCGCAGCCCGTCGGTCGACCCGGTCAGCGGATCGACCGCGTGCTCGGGGTGCGGCATCAGCCCGAGCACGTTGCCGGCCTCGTTCCTGACTCCAGCGATCTCCCGCGCCGACCCGTTCGGATTCTGCCCGGGCGCGTAGCGGTAGGCAACCTGCCCGTTGGCTTCAAGCGCATCGAGCACATCCTCGGGCGCGTAATAGCGCCCTTCCCCATGCTTGGCGGGAATCGACAAAACTGCTGGCCGATGGGCCGATTTCGGGACCATGTGTCCCGTTTTCAGCCCATCGGCCAGCAGTTCGACCTGGCGGCAGACGAAACGCATGCTCTCGTTGAGGAGCAGGGCGCCGGGGAGGAGGCCGGCCTCGCAGAGGACCTGGAAGCCGTTGCAGATGCCGAGCACCGGGGCGCCGGCGGCGGCGAGCTCGGCGACCGCCTCCATCGCCGGCGAGAAGCGGGCGATTGCGCCGGCCCGCAGGTAGTCGCCGTAGGAGAAGCCGCCGGGGACGACGACGGCGTCGACCCCACTCAGGTCGCGCTCTTCGTGCCAGATCAGCCGCGCCTCGCCGAGCAGCGAGCAGGCGTGCAGGGCATCGCGCTCGTCACAGGAACCAGGAAACTGGAGAACAGCCCACTTCATAGAACGGCGTCTCCTCCGCTTCGCGTCCGGAGATGCCTGACGTAGTGCCGGCCCGGAACGTTCAAAGCGTCTGGATCTCGTAATCCTCGATCAGGGGGTTGGCGAGGAGCTTCTCGCAGAGCTCCGCCAGCCGCTCCGGGTCCTCGACGTCGAGCTCGACCATGCGGCCGACGTGGACGCGCTCGATTCCCTCGAAGCCGAGTGCCGGCAGCGCCCGCTCGACCGCCTTGCCCTGTGGGTCGAGGATGCCCTCCTTGGGCCGGATCAGGACCCGGGCGCGCGCCATTAGAAGCTCGTCTCCGTGATCCGCTCGTAGGCCTCGACGTATTTGCCGCGGGTCTGCTCGATCACGTCGGGCGACAGCTCCGGCGCCGGCGGGGTTTTGTCCCAGCCCTGCTGGCTGGCCCAGTCGCGGACGAACTGCTTGTCGAAGGAGGGAGGGGTCTTGCCGGGTTCGTAGCTGTCGGCGGGCCAGAAGCGCGAGGAGTCGGGGGTCAGGACCTCGTCACCGAGCACGACCTCGGCGCCGGCGTGGCGGCCGAACTCGAACTTGGTGTCGGCGAGGATGATCCCGCGCTCGGCCGCATGCGCCGCGCCGCGCTGGTAGACCTCGATCGAGACCCGCCGCAGCTCTTCCAGCAGCGCCCGGTCGCCGACGATCTCGGCCGCCCGCTCGAAGTCGACGTTCTCGTCGTGGTCGCCGATCTCGGCCTTGGTCGCCGGCGTGAAGATCGGCTCCGGCAGCTTGTCGGACTCGATCAGTCCTGACGGCAGCTCGATCCCGCAGACGGCGCCGCCCTCGCGGTATTCCTTCCAGCCCGAGCCGGAGAGGTAGCCGCGGACCACGCACTCGACCGGGTACATCTGCAGCCGCCGCACCCGCATCGCCCGGTCGGTGACCTCCTCCGGCACGTCGTTGGAGAGGAAGTGGTTGGGGACGATGCCTGCGGTCAGGTCGAACCAGAATTCCGACATCCGGTTCAGGACCTTGCCCTTGTCGGTGACCGGGGTCGGCATCACCACGTCGTAGATCGAGATCCGGTCGGAGGCGACCATCAGCAGGTCGTCCTCCCACTCGTAGATCTCGCGGACCTTGCCCGAGGAATGGAGCTTGAGATCGGAGAGGGATGGCATTAAGCCGATGCTAACCATCCGGGGAGCGGGACCACTTGTTGGCGCCACTCTGCGATCCTTGCCCGGTGACGCTCCCACCCGAACCGCGCAGCTCGCCGCCGGTCCAGACGCTGCGCTGGACCCTGCGCCCGCTGGCCTTCATGGACGAGTGCCGGCGCGAGTTCGGCGACTCCTTCAGCCTCCGTTTCCTCGGCTTCGAGCGGCCGATGGTGCTGATCTCCGATCCAGCCGCGATCAAGGCGATCTACACGGAGCGCTCGCACGGGCTGCCGCCGGGCCGCAACCTCATCCTCGAACCGATCCTCGGCTCGCAGTCGCTGCTGCTGCAGGAGGGTGCCGAGCACCTGGCCCGCCGCCGGCTGATGCTGCCGCCCTTCCACGGCGAGCGCATGCGCTCCTACGAGGCGGTGCTGGACGAGATCGTCGGCGCCGAGATCGACTCCTGGCCGCTGCACAGCGAGTTCCCGATCCACACGCGGATGCAGGCGATCACCCTGGAGGCGATCCTGCGGGTGGTCTTCGGCGTCTCCCACGGATCCCGGCTCGAGCGCCTGCGCGGCGTGCTCTCGACGGTCCTGACCGAAACCGCCTCGCCGCGCTCGCAGCTGATCGCCCTCGCCACCCGCCGCTTCCGCGGCGGCAACGCCTTCGCCCGCTACGAGGGGCAGCTGAAGGAAGTCGACGACCTGCTCTACGCCGAGATCGCCGAGCACCGCACCCGCCCCGACCTCGCCGAGCGCGAGGACATCCTCTCGATGCTGATGCTGGCCGAGTTCGAGGACGGCAGCCAGATGAGCGACAAGGAGCTGCGCGACCAGCTGATGACGCTGCTGCTGGCCGGCCATGAGACGACGGCGACGGCGCTGGCCTGGAGCTTCGATCTGCTGCTGCGCCACCCGGAGCAGCTGCAGAGGCTGCGCGACTCGCTGGCGGTTGGGGAGGACGACTACCTGCGGGCGACGATCACGGAGTCGCTGCGCCTGCGCCCGGTGCTGCCGATCGCCGGCCGCCGCCTCGCCACCGAGCTGAAGATCGACGGCTACGACCTGCCCGCCGGCACCGACGTCGCTCCGGCGATCTGGCTCACCCATACCCGTCCCGACGTCTACCCCGAGCCCTTCGCCTTCCGCCCCGAGCGCTTCCTCGAGCAGGGCCCCGACACCTACGCCTGGATCCCCTTCGGCGGCGGCATCCGCCGCTGCATCGGCGCCGCCTTCGCCGAGTTCGAGATGCGGATCGTCCTGCGCGAGGTCCTCACTCGCTGCGATCTGCACAAGGCCAGCCCGCTGCCGGAGAAGACCGGCCGCCGCAACATCACCCTCTCGCCCAAGGACGGGACCCCGGTAGTGGTCACTGCTCGACGCCCGGCCCGCGAGCCCGCGGCCGTTGCTGTTTAGAGCGTTTACCGCTGCCGAAATTTCACTTTCAGCGCGTAACCCGTGAAACGTTTTGTCTTAGGATTTCGCCATCATGGAGGCGATGAGGCAGAGCTGGAGCGACGACCGTCTGGACGACCTGAACAAGCGGGTCGACGACGGCTTTGCCCGGGTAGACGCTCAGTTCGCCAGGGTGGACGCGCGGTTCGCTCGATTGGAAGAACGGATGGAAGCCGGGTTCAATCGGCTCGACGCCAAGATCGACAGGAAGATCGACAACAGCGCCGCCGAGCTCCGGCAGGAAATGAAAATGGGCTTCGATCAGATCAACGCCCGCTTCGACGCGATGCAGCAGACGATGATCCGTGGCGGCGTCGGGCTGATCGGCGTTCTCGTCGCTTCCAGCGCCGGCCTGATTGCCACCCAGCTCTAAGCCGGGGTCTGGTGTTTAAGTGCCGGACTTGGCTGGCGAGTGCGGGTGCTCGTTGGCCCAGCGGGCGATCGTGCTGGAGCCGGAGATGACCTGGCCGTCGTCGAGGACCAGGATCGGCACCTCGTTGGTGCCGCTGAGCTTCTTGATCTCGGCCCGGTCCTCGTCGCGACTGCCCCAGGTCCAGGGCATCAGCCGGTAGCCGCCGACCGCCTTCAGCTCGTATTCGTAGCCGGCCGCGTCGAGCGCCTTGCCCGCCTTCGCGCACGGATGCGCGAAGCCCGGCCCGGTCTTCTTCTGCCCACAGGTGTAAAGGATCATCGCGCCAGCCTAGCCGCAGAGCTATGAGAGTGAAGTAAGGAAAAGGACTCTATTCGTAGTGCAACATTCGTTGGATGACGCGCGATGAGGGTGGTGTCGATCGTCGAGTCCAGTTCCGCCGACCCCAGACTGCGGGAGGACTTAGAGCAGTTGGCGCCTACCTCGCAGCTTCCGGACGCCGGGGTCAACTCGAACGACATCTGGATCGCGGCGACGGCTGCTGCACACGAGATCCCCGTCGTCACTCGGGACGGTGACTTCCAGGCCCTGTCCGGGGTGGCCGGCCTAACCGTGATCGAGGTCTGAGAGAACCTCGGCGGCGGCCCGTTCGCCGGACTGGACGGCGCCGTCCATGTAGCCGTTCCAGACCGTGGCGGTCTCGGCGCCGGCCCAGTGGATCGGGCCGATCGGGGCGCGCAGGGCACGGCCGTATTCGGTCCAGCCGCCGGTCGTCATCAGGCAGCCGTAGCAGCCGCGGGTCCACTCCTCCTCGGCCCAGACTCGCTCGATGAAGCGCTCGGGCCGCGCCGCCCGCTTGCCGAAGAGGCGGGCGTGGCCGGCGAGGATCGCCTCGCGTCGCTCGCCGGCATCGCGGGCGCCCCACTGGCGCGCCAGCCGCCCCTCGAGGAAGCCGAGCAGGACGCCGGGGCTGCCGTCCGGGGGCGAGTTGTCGAAGACGACGCGGGCCGGGCCGGCGTCGCTGGTCGCCTGCCCGGAGAGTCCACCCTCGCGCCAAAATGGAGTCTCATAGATCGCCATCGTCTTGATCACCGTGCCCTGTGGCATCCGCTGGGTCAGCTGGTCGCGCCGGGCCGGCAGCGGCGGGTCGTAGGCGACGCGCCCGGCCAGGGTCGGCGGGATCGCGACGATCGCCCGCTGGGCCGAAACCACCAGCTCGCCGTCCTCCGACGAGGCGCTTTTGTAACCCCCTGGGTGACAAATGCGCCTCGCGTGGATCGTGACACCGGCCTCGCCGTGCTCGATCGTTCGCACGGGGGCGCCGAGGCGCACCCGCTCCGCTCCCAGCTGCTCGGCCATCAGCAGCGCGATCCGCTGCGAGCCGCCATGGAAACGATCCTGCTGGGCGCCGCCGCCGGTCCCGATCAGGGTGTTGAAGCCGCCGCCGGAATGGGTGTAGAAGAGGACGTGGAGCAGGGAGACGTCGGCGGGCTCGGCCGCCCAGACCGCCTCCGTCGCCAGCTCGAAGAGCCGCCGCGCGCCCTCGGTGCGGGTGTTGCGCCCGACCCAGGTGGCGAAGGTCTGCCCGTCCCACTCGGCCGCTTTCGGCGCCATCCACGGTTCCTCCAGCGGCACTTCCCGTGCCATCCGGTCGAGCCGGGCGCGGGCCTGTTCGAGGTCGGCCAGCGCCAGCGGCGAGATCGCCCGCGAGAGCTCCCGCACCAGGCCGACGCGGGCGTCGGTCAGCGCTCCGCTGTAGGAGGTGAGCCTGCCGGCCATCTCGATCAGGTGCCGCCCCTCGTCGTGAGTGGGGAAGGTGCCGACCCCGAGCTCGGCGGCGAGCGCTGCCAACCGCTCCTGGGTCGGGCCGATCCACTGGCCGCCGACCTCGACCACCTTGCCGGCGCCGATCTCCTCGTTCAGCAGCCGCCCGCCGACGCGCTCGCGTGCCTCGACCACCAGCGGCTCCACCCCGGCCGCGAGCAGCCGCCGCGCCGCCACCAGTCCCGCCAGCCCGGCACCGACGATCGCGACGTCGGACTCGAGCTGCACGGTCATCGGCCCGGGCTCAGGCCTTCAGCGCTTCCACCCGCGCGAAGATCTCCGGCAGGTGGGTGAGGTATGCGTCGTAGTCGAAGACGGCGTCGAGGTCGAGCTGTGGCGCCGCCTCGGCCAGCAGGTCGCGGAACTCGGTGCGGGTGTCCCAGGCGCGCTGGGCGTTCTCCTGAACCACGCGGTAGGCGTCGTCGCGGGTCATCCCGGACTCAACCAGGGCGGTCAGGGCGCGCTGGCTGAAGAGGGCGCCGTGGGTGAGGCCGAGGTTCTCTTGCATCCGCTCCGCGTGGACCGTCATCCCGGCCGCCACCTTGGTCGCCAGGTCCTGCATGTAATCGAGCAGGATCGTCGCGTCGGGCAGGATCACCCGCTCGGCGCCGGAGTGGGAGATGTCGCGCTCGTGCCAGAGGGCGACGTTCTCGATCCCCGCCTGGGAGTAGCCGCGCAGGACCCGGGCCAGGCCGGTGATGCGCTCGGTGCGGATCGGGTTGCGCTTGTGCGGCATCGCCGAGGAGCCCTTCTGGCCGGCGGCGAACGGCTCTTCGACCTCGCGCACCTCGGTCTTCTGCAGGCCGCGGACCTCGGTCGCGAAGCGCTCCAGCCCGGCGCCGGCGATCGCGACGGCCGTGAGCAGCACCGCATGGCGGTCGCGCGGCACGACCTGGGTGGCGATGTCCTCCCGTCCCAGCCCCAGCCGCTCCATCACCCGCGCCTCGACCGCGGGCGGGATCGAGGCGTAGGTGCCGACGGCGCCGGAGAGCTTGCCGAAGGCGAGCTGGGCGAAGGCCTCCTCCAGTCGCTCGACGTTGCGGTCGGCCTCGAAGGCGAAGCCCGCCAGGCGCAGGCCGAAGGTGGTGGGCTCGGCGTGGACGCCATGGGTGCGGCCGACGCAGAGCGTGTCGCGGTGCTCCAGCGCCCGCTCGACCAGGGCGTCGCGGTAGGCGCGAGCCCCGGCGACGACGATCGCGCCGGCCTTCTGCAGCTGCACGGCCAGGGCCGTGTCGAGCACGTCGGAGGAGGTGAGGCCGTAGTGGATCCAGCGCCCGTGCTCGCCGACCGAGCCGGCGACGACGTCGACGAAGGCGGCGACATCGTGGTCGGTGACCCGCTCGCGCTCGTCGACCGCCTCAACGGTGAACGCGGCATTTGCCCGCGCCGCCTCGGCCGCCTGGCGCGGAACCACGCCCTCCTCGGCCCAGGCCTCGGTTGCCGCCAGCTCGACCTCGAGCCAGGCCTCCATCTTCGCCTGCGGCGTCCAGACCGCTCCGATTTCGGGGCGGGTGTAGCGCGGGATCACAGGTTGATTATGCGCGCCGCGAGCACGCCCGCATTTTTTGCGCCGTCGATCGCCACGCAGGCGACCGGGATCCCAGGCGGCATCTGCACCGCCGAGAGCAGCGCGTCGAGCCCGCCCAGCGACTTGCCGAGGATCGGCACGCCGATCACCGGCAGCTCGGTGTGGGCGGCGGCGACACCGGGCAGCGCCGCCGACATCCCGGCCCCGGCGATGATCACTTTCAGCCCTCGCATCTTCGCGTTGGTGCAGTACTCAGTGACCATCTCGGGGTCCCGGTGGGCGCTCATCACCCGCACCTCACAGAGGATGCCCGCCTCTTCCAGCGCCTTCTCGGCCGGCTGCATCTTCTCCATGTCGTTCTTGGAGCCCATGATGATCCCGACCAGCGGCGACTCGGCGTCGATGTCCTCGATCTGCTCCAGCGTCTCCGGCATCGTCGACCCGGTCGGTCGCGGCTGCTCCGAAGTCCCGCTCGTCTGGGTCGGCTGGGGCTCTGAGAACTCGTTCATCTCGTTCCTTTTCTCTGGGCTGGGTTAGCTGGGGACGCGCGCGACGGCGCGGGCGGCGATGTCGGTGCGGATCTGCATTCCGTCGAAGGAGATCCGACCGGCAGCATCGTACGCGCGATCGCGCGCCGCGGCCGGCGTCGATCCGAGCGCGGTGACGTTGAGGACGCGGCCGCCGGCGGTGACGATCTCGCCGTCGCGCTCGGCGGTGCCGGCGTGGGTCACCTCGGCCAGCTCCGCCGCCGCGGCCAAGCCGCTGATCACGTCGCCCTTGGAGCTGGACTCCGGGTAGCCGGCCGAGGCCAGGACCAGGGTCACCGCCCAGTCGTCGCTGAACTCGGCCGTGGCTCCGGCCAGGCCCCCCGGCTCGCGGGCGGCGAGGAAGAGGTCGACCAAGTCGGAGCGCATCCGCGGCAGCACCGCCTGCGTCTCGGGGTCGCCGAAGCGGGTGTTGAACTCGAGCACCTTGGGCCCGTCGGGACCGATCATCAGGCCGGCGTAGAGGACGCCGTGGAAAGGGATGCCGCGCCGCCCCATCGCCGCGACGATCGGACGGTGGACGCTGTCGACGATCGCCTCGATCGCGTCGTCGTCGAAGCCCGGCACCGGCGAGTAGCTGCCCATGCCGCCGGTGTTCGGCCCCTCGTCGCCGTCGAAGATCCGCTTGTAGTCCTGGGCCGGCGCCAGCGGCACCACGTTGTCGCCGTCGCAGAGCGCCAGCAGCGAGAGCTCCTCGCCCTCGAGCAGCTCCTCGAGAATGACGGTCGTCGCGCCGAAGCGCTGCTCGGTGAAGAAGACGTCGACCGCGGCCAGCGCCTCGGCTTCGGTCTGGCAGATGATCACTCCCTTGCCCGCGGCCAGGCCGTCGGCCTTCAGCACCTTCGGGTAGCTGGTGCGAGCGAGCGCCTCGACCGCCTGCTCGCGGCTGCGCAGCAGGGCGTAGCCGGCGGTCGGCACCCCGGCCTCCTGCATCAGCTCCTTGGCGAAGGCCTTCGACCCCTCCAGCTCGGCCGCCGCCGCGCTCGGCCCGAAGGCCGGCACTCCGGCCTCCTCGAGCGCGTCGACGAGCCCGACCACCAACGCCGCCTCTGGCCCGATCGCGACCAGGTCGACCCGTCGCTCCTTGGCCAGGGCCACGATCGCGGCGACGTCGTCGGCCGCGATCTCCGGCAGGCACTCGGCGTCGGCGGCGATGCCGGCGTTGCCGGGGGCGCAGAGCAGCTCAGGGGCGTGGGCGGAACGGGCCAGCGCCCGCACGATCGCGTGCTCGCGCCCACCACCGCCGACTACGAGCGCCTTCAAGGAAAGCTAGAGCGCTCCGGCCAGGTCGTCGGCCGAAATCGCGGTCAGCGTCTGGCTGCTCATCGTCCCGCGCGAGCCAAGCTCGACCGAGACCTTGGCCATCGTCTTCTCGTCGGGCGCCTCGACCACGGTGACGAAGTCGTACTGGCCGAGAGTCGCGTACTGGGCGACGACGCGCGCTCCAATCTGCTCGACCTCTTTGTTGACCTCGGCAACCCGGCTCGGGTTGTTCTTCAAGGTTCGAACTCCCTCGGCGGTCAGATTCGTAAGCATCAAATAAGTCGGCATCTCATCCTCCCAAGTCTTGGATCAAGCCCGTGGGACAACCGTACTGCTTGCCGGGCGTTAAGGAGGTCGTGTGCCCCTCCATCAGAAGCCGTCGCGCAGCTGGGTCGCGCGGCGAGGGCTCAAGCCCCCGTCCTTGAGCTTCTGCTGGAGGGGCACACGACCTCCTCATCAACAGGGAGTGGCGGGATGGCCAAGGGTTCGGAAGCACCAGGAAGAGTCGAGGGGTCCCGAGATGCGGAAGCTCTAAAAGCCAGGCGGTCAAGGTGCAAGCTCCTCAAGAACCCAGAGGCTCCAAGGTTCGGAAGCTCAGCTGAAAAGCGTCGGGGCCAGCGAGCTTTCTCGCGTTAGCTGCTGAACCCTGAGCGTCTATCGGGGCGCGTTTGCAGGGAGGGCATGGTGACCCTCCAGCAGAAGCTCAAGGAACCACGTTCGAGCCCTCGGGGCTCGCCCCAGCTGCGCGACGGCTTCTGATGGAGGGTCACCATGCCCTCCCCCAATAGGTGCCCCGTCCCTAGACGGTCAGTAACCGACCGGGTGCCGCACGACGAAGCCTTCGGGGTAGGGCGGCTCCACATGCCAACGCGGCCCGGAAACGCCCGCCGGGTTCCCCGCCGTGTCGAATCGCAGCCCCGCGATCGTCATATAGGCATGGGTGGCGCTGGCGTAGATCGTGATCCACTTGCCCGGGCCTTCTTCGCCGTAGCTCTCCAGCGACCCGGAGACCAGCGGGGTATTGAGCAGGCCGGCGCCGAAGAGGGCGAAGCTGACAGCGCCGGAGCAGTCGTAGCCGTAGGAGTAGAAGGAGCCGTGGCCGCCGCCCCAGACGTAGGGGGTGGTGGTGATCGAGTTGGCCGCGGCGATCGCCGCCTTGACGGCCGCCGGGGCGCTTTCGGGGGCGCTGGCGAGGGTGCCGTCGAGGACGGCGCTGGGGCCGGCGGTTTCGAGCCCGGTGCCCAGCGGCGCCAGGGCCCAGTCGACGTAGCGGGCCTTGCAGCTGCCTTCGATCTCGTCGGCCTCGGTCAACACAGCCTGCACGTACCACTCGGCCTGGTTGTGGGTGAAGATGCCGGCGCTGAGGCTGCCGCGCGACCAGATCAGGCGCGCCAGGGTCGCCGCCGAGTCGACCGGATCGGCGTGGCGGATGCGTCCGTCGCCGTCGCCGTCGACCGCGTAGGCGGCCCACTCGCTCGGTTCGAGCCCCAGCGGCCCCATCTCGCGCAGCTGTTTCTTGCCCATGCCGCGACCGAAGTCCGACTCCAGGTGGGCGACCGCGGCCAGTGCCCAGACGCCGCGCTTGCCGAGTTCGTAGCGGGCGGCGGCGTCCTCGAAGGCGCGCATGTACTCGTGCGGGATCTTCTGGCGCCAGGCCGGGGCGGGGCTGCATTTGAGCACCTGCAGTTGCGGGCCGAGGCCGGCGCCGAGCGAAGGCACGCCGACTTCGGCGGCGTGGCAGGAAGCGTTGGCGAGCACCTCGCTGACGTACCAGTCGGCGTGGTTGTAGGCGAAGATCGCGCCATAGGTGTCGGCCGGCATGCCGTTGGCGCTGAGGTAGCTGGCGGCGGCGAAGATCGCGTCTTCGGGGTTGAAGGGGTCGGCGACGCCATCGCCGTTGGCATCGACGCCGTAGCCGTCCCAGGTTGCTGGCATGAACTGCATCCAGCCGACGGCGCCGGCGGAGGAGACGTTGAGGTTGGTGCCGAAGGCGGTCTCGATCTCGTTGATCCCGGCCAGCACCGCCGGACCCTGCGGGCCGAGGTCGTAAGCCGCCGCCGCCCGCTGGTACATCGGGATCAGGATCGGCGGCACGCCGCTGCTCGAGCAGCTGGAGGCGGGCAGGGAGGGGATCGCGAAGGCGGCCGAGGGGCCGGGGATGGCGAGCGCGCCGGCCGAGTTTTCGGTCGCAGCTTCTTCTTCGCCGTTCGCTTCGGCTTCTTCGCCGCTACCCGAGCCTTCGCCGGCGGAGACGCCGCCGTTGTCAACGGGTGTGGTCGGGGTCTTGGGCGCCGCGGGCGCCGGTGGCGCCAGGGTCGTTCCCTGCTGCAGCGGTGCCGGGGCGGGTGCCGCCGTGGTCGCACCTGCCGGTTCTTCCAGCGTCGTGCCGGGAACCGCCGTCGCCGCGACCTCGGCTCGGGCGGCGGCAACCGGCACCGCGAAGGCGACCGTGGCGGCGGCGGTCGCAGCGAGCGCGCGGATCTTGTCTCGGTGGCCCATGGTTATCCGAGCACGTTGGTGACGCGCCAGCCGTCGGCTTTGCGCTTTTCCATTTCGAGCCGCAGCTCGCTGGTCAGTCCGACCCGCAGCAGCGAGACGCTGACCGGGTAGATGCCGCCGCGCGAGGGCGCCGGCACGACGTTGACGACTTTCGCCTTCGGCACCTTGACGTTGGCCGGCAGCCGCGGCGGCCGCCGCAGCAGGGCTTTGGCCAGTGCCGGCGTCGCCGTCTCACCGAACGCTTGGCGCACGGTCGAGTCGCTGCTGCCGGTCTCGTAGCGGACGAAGGCGCTGGCGAAGTCGCCGGCGACCGAGATCGCCCGTGGCCCGGCCGGCGGACCATCCACCGCGGCGAGCTTCTCGGTAGCGGTGGAGGAGGAAGCGGTGGAGGTCGGCTCGGTGGAGGAGGGTTCCGTCGAGCTCGAGGCGGTGTCCGCCGGGGCGGATTTGACGATCGCCTTGGCCGGGTCGACCTCGGCGGCGGCGACCTCGGCCTTGGTCGGCTTGAAGTCGGGGGCGGCGCCGTGCAGCGTCGGCTCCGCCGGTTGCTCGGGCGCGGCCTTGGCTACGGCCAGCGGCTCTGCGGTCGTCGCCACGGCGGTCGTGCCGGCGTCGTGGTGGGGCCCGTCCGGCGCGGCCCAGATCAGCCCGGCGACGCCAATCCCGACGGCGAGCAGGACGACGGCGGCGCTGGCGAGCACGCGGGCTGGCGTGCCCATCTTCTCGGCCCGGTCCTCGGCTGGCCAGAGCAGCTTCTTGCGCAGCGCGTAGGTGACCTGTTCCAGTGGCCAGACGGCGACGTCGGCGAAGCGGTTGGCGGCGGCGGGGAGGCTGCTGCGGAGGCGATCCTGGGCATCCCAGAGCGAATCGGCGACAGCGGAACGACGCGAGTACGCACTCGCGTCCGTTGAGTCGGGATTGCCGGGTTGCCGTCTGAACATCGTTTAAGCCGTTAAAGCCTATTTCGGATTATGCGGCCCAACCCTTAAACCCGCATCAATGAAGGTCAGATCGCAGTCTGGGTCGGCGCGGTTTTCTCGAAGCTCAGTTCGCCGTCGGCGGCGTCGATCCTCACCAGGTCGCCTTCGCCGAACTCGCCCTCGAGGATCTTCAACGCCAGTTTGTCGACCAGCTGCCGCTGGATCACCCGCTTCAGCGGCCGGGCGCCGTAGGTCGGGTCGTAGCCGAGGTTGCCGAGCAGGGTGCGGGCGTCCTCGCTGAGCTCGATCTCGATCCCGCGCTCGGCGACCCGGCCGACCAGCTGTTTCACCTGCAGCTCGACGATGCGGCCGATGTCGGCCTTGGAGAGGCGGTGGAAGATCACCGTGTCGTCGATCCGGTTGAGGAACTCGGGCTTGAAGGTCGCCGCCAGCACCTCTTCGATCTGCTCGCGGATCGCCTCGTCGACCTGGTCGCCGACGATGCGGTCGCTGCCGACGTTCGAGGTCATGATCAGGACCGTGTTGGTGAAGCTGACCGTCCGTCCCTGCCCGTCGGTCAGCCGGCCGTCGTCCATGATCTGCAGCAGCGTGTTGAAGACGTCGGGGTGGGCCTTCTCGATCTCGTCCAGCAGCACCACCGCGTAGGGCCGGCGCCGCACCGCCTCGGTCAGCTGCCCGCCCTCCTCGTAGCCGACGTATCCGGGCGGGGCGCCGACCAGCCGCGCCACCGTGTGCTTCTCCATGTACTCGGACATGTCGAGGCGGATGATCGCCTGCTCGGAGTCGAACATCAGCTCGGTCAAGCTCTTCGCCAGCTCGGTCTTGCCGACCCCGGTCGGGCCGAGGAAGAGGAAGGAGCCGATCGGCCGGTTCGGGTCCGAGAGCCCGGCCCGCGAGCGCCGCAGCGCGTTGGAGACCGCCTCGATCGCCTCGTCCTGGCCGATCACCCGGTCGTGCAGTCGTTCCTCCATCTGGATCAGCTTCTGCACCTCGCCCTCGAGCAGGCGGCTGACCGGGATCCCGGTCCACTTGCCGACCACCTCGGCGATGTCCTCCTCGGTCACCTCGTCGGAGAGCAGCGAGGCGCCGCCGGTATGCAGCTCGGCGATCCGCGCCTCCTCCTCGGCCACCGCCTTTTCCAGCTCCGGGATGTCCCCGTAGCGCAGTTTCGCCGCCCGCTCGAGGTCGGCCTCGCGCTCGGCTCGCTCGGCCTCGCGGCCCGCCTCCTCCAGGCGCACCTTGGCCTCGTTGATCGAGTCGATCGCACCCTTCTCGTTCTGCCAGCGGGCGTTCATCTCGTTGAAGCTCTCGTTCAGCTCGGCGAGCTCGGCCTCGAGCGCCTGCAGCCGCGCCTTCGAGGCCTCGTCGGTCTCCTTCTTCATCGCCTCGCGCTCGATCTCCAGGCGCTGTTTGCGGCGGTTGACCTCGTCGATCTCGGTCGGCATCGAGTCGTTCTCGATCTTCAACCGCGAGGCCGCCTCGTCGATCAGGTCGATCGCCTTGTCGGGCAGGAAGCGGTCGGCGATGTAGCGCTCCGACAGCGTCGCCGCGGCGACGATCGCGGCGTCGGTGATCCGCACCTTGTGGTGTTCCTCGTAACGGCCCTTGAGCCCGCGCAGGATCGCGATCGTGTCGTTGATGTCGGGCTCGCCGACCAGGACCGGCTGGAAGCGCCGCTCCAGCGCCGCGTCTTTCTCGATGTGCTTGCGGTACTCGTCGAGCGTGGTCGCGCCGACCGCCCGCAGCTCGCCGCGGGCCAGCATCGGCTTCAGCAGATTGGCGGCGTCGACCGCGCCTTCGGCGGCGCCGGCACTGACGATGGTGTGGAGCTCGTCGAGGAAGAGGACGATCTGGCCCTCCGCCTCCTGCACCTCCGACAGCACCGCTTTCAGCCGCTCCTCGAACTCGCCGCGATATTTGGAGCCGGCCAGCAGCGAGCCGATGTCGAGCGCGATCACGCGCCGGTCGCGCAGGCTCTCGGGGACGTCGCCGGCGACGATTCGCCGCGCCAGCCCCTCGACGATCGCGGTCTTGCCGACGCCGGGCTCGCCGATCAGCACCGGGTTGTTCTTGGTCCGGCGGGAGAGGACCTGGATCACGCGGCGGATCTCCTCGTCGCGGCCGATCACCGGATCGAGCTTGTCCGCCTTCGCGTCGGCGGTCAGGTCGCGGCCGAATTTCTCCAGCGCCTGGACGCTGTCCTCCGGGTTGGGCGAGGTGACCTTGTGCGGGCCGCGCACCTCGGTAATCGCCGCTTCCAGCGAGCCGCGGTCGGGGAGGACGTCGGCGACGCCGGAGCCGGTCTCGGTCAGCGCCAGCAGCAGGTGCTCGGTCGAGATGTACTCGTCGCCGAGCTTCGCCATCTCCTTCTCGGCCTGGCGCAGCGTCGCCGCCAGGCTCGCCGACATCCGCGGCTCCTCGCCGCCCTCGCCGAGGGTCGGCAGGGCGTCGACTGCTTCGTGGGCGTGGGCCCCTATCGTCGCCGGGTCGGCGCCCAGCTTCTGCAGGATCGGCACGACCAGGCCGTCCTCCTGCACCAGCAGGGCGACCAGCAGGTGGGCGGGGGCGGTCTCGGGGTTGCGCCGCGCCGCCGCCAGCTGCTGCGCCGCCTGCACCGCTTCCTGGGACTTGACCGTGAATCGATCCGCCTGCATCAGCTCTGCCTCCCCTGTCGCGTTGCTTCGAGTTCCTGCAGCCGCAGCCGCGCCCGGCCCAGTTCCGCCCGCAGCTTTTCGACCCGTTCTTCGAGTTCGAGCACGGTCACCACCCCGGCCAGGTTCAGGCCCTCTTCGGTGGTCATGCGCTGGATTCGGCGCAGCCGTTCGACGTCGCGCTGGGAGTACAGCCGCGTGTTCTTCGGCGAGCGCTTCGGCTCGATCAGCCCGCGCTGCTCGTACATCCGCAGCGTCTGCGGGTGCATCTCCGCCAGCTCGGCGGCAACCGAGATCATGAAGACCCCGCGCTCGTCGTCGATCGAGATCTCCACCCGGGTCTGGCGACTGGCGCTCACTGGACACCCGCCTTGCGCAGCAGCTCCGCCCGCGGGTCGGAGCCGTTGAAGGCCTCGGCCAGCTTCTCGGCCGCCTCGCTCTGCTCCTCGCTCAGCTCCGCCGGCACCTCGATCTCGAGCCGGTAGCGGATGTCGCCACGCCCCTTGCCCTTCGGTTGCGGCGGCCCCTCGCCGCGCAGGCGCTGGACCGCGCCGTGCCTGGTCCCCGGCGCCACCTTGATCTTCTTCGTCCCGTCCAGGGTCGGCACCTCGATCGTGCCGCCGCGCAGTGCCTCCGGGATCGAGATCGGCACCGTCACCTCGAGGTTGCCGTCGTCGAGCCGTTTGAAGACCGGGGAGGCCGCCACCCGGGTGGTCACGTAGAGGTCGCCCGGGGGGCCGCCCCGAGGGCCGGCCTCGCCCTTGCCGGCGAGCCGGATCCGCGCCCCGTCCTTGACCCCGGCGGGGATGTTGACTTTGTAGCGCTTGGTCTGCTGGGTCAGGCCGGAGCCGTTGCAGGTCGGGCAGGGGTCCTCGATGATCTGGCCGGCGCCGCCGCACTGTGGGCAGGGCTGGCTGATCGAGAAGAAGCCCTGGCTCTGGGCGTCGATGCCGCGGCCTTCGCAGCGCGGGCAGGTGACCGGGCCGGTGCCGGGTTTGGCGCCGCTGCCGTGGCAGGTCTCGCAGCGCCCGGCCTTGGGCACGGTGACGCTGATCTGACTGCCGTTGACCGCCTGGTCGAAGCTGAGCTGGACTTCGGTCTCGAGGTCGCGCCCGCGCACCTGCTGCCCCTGCCCCCGCCCGCCTTTGCCGCCACGGTTGAAGAGCGAGGAGAAGATGTCTCCGAAGTCGGCGTTGCCGGAGAAGCCGCCGGCCTGGGCGCCACCGCCGAAGGGATTGCCGCCGCCCCCGAAGCCGCCCGGACCACCGCCCCCGAACATGCCGCCGGCGTCGTACTCCTTGCGCTTCTCGGGATCGGCGAGGACGTCGTGGGCGGCCGAGATCTCCTTGAATTTCTCCTCCGCCGCGGGGTCGTCCGGGTTGCGGTCAGGGTGGTACTGGCGCGCCAGCTTGCGGTACGCCTTCTTGATCTCATCGTCGCTCGCCTTCTTGGAGACGCCCAGCGTCTTGTAGAGCTCGTCAGCCAATCGGCCCCCTTACTCGCTGACCACCACACGGGCCGGCCGGATCAACTTGTCGTCGAGCCGGTAGCCCTTCTGCAGGACCTCGAGGACCGTGCCGGACTCGGTGCCCTCCGGTGCCGGCAGCGTCGAAAGCGCCTCGTGCTGGTTGGGATCGAATTTCTCCCCCTTGGGGTCGACAGCCTCGATCCCGTTGCGCTTAAGCCCCTCGCGCAGGCTCCTGAAAACGAGCAGCACCCCGTGTGCCAGCCCATCCTCGGAATCACCCTCCGGATCCAGCCCGGCCGCCTCAATCGCCCGCTCGAGATCGTCGAGCGCCGGCATTACCTCCTGCGCCAGCTGCCCCTTCCCGCGAACGCCGGCGGCCTGCACCTCCGCCGCCATCCGCTTCCTGAAGTTCTCGAAATCCGCCTGCGTCCGCTGCGCCAGTTCGAGGTACTCCTCTTTCTCTTTATGCGCGTCGGCCAGCAGGGCGTCGAGATCCTGCTCAACGCCCTGCGCCTCCTCTTCCGAAGTGACCTCTGGAGTCTGCTCCTCGGTCATTTGTCGTCGCCCTCGTCAACGACCTCGGCGTCAACGACTTCGTCGTCCTCGTCCGGGGACTCACCCTCGGGAGCGCCGCCCTCGGCCGAAGCCTCCGACTGCGCCGCCGCGTAGATCTGCTCCGACGCCTTGGTCATCGCCGTGTTCAGCGCCTCGGTCTTGGCGTTGATCTCCTCGACGCTCTCGGACGCGAGCGACTCGCGCGCGTCTTTGACCGCAGCCTCGACCTCGCCTTTGGTCGCGTCGTCGACTTTGCCGTCGGCGTCCGCCAGCGCTTTCTCGGACTGGTAGGCGGCGTTCTCGGCGAGGTTGCGGGCCTCGGCCAGCTCCCGCTGCTTGCGGTCCTCGTCGGCGTGCGACTCGGCATCGGAGACCATGCTCTGGATTTCCTCGTCGGAGAGCCCGGAGCCGGATTTGATCTCGATGTTCTGCTCTTTGCCGGTGCCCAGGTCTTTGGCCGTGACCTTGACGATGCCGTTGGCGTCGATGTCGAAGGTGACCTCGATCTGCGGCATCCCGCGCGGCGCCGGGGGGATCCCGGTGAGCTGGAATTTGCCCAGGCTCTTGTTGCCGGAGGCCATCTCGCGCTCGCCCTGGAGCACATGGATCTCAACCGACGGCTGGTTGTCGTCGGCGGTCGAGAAGGTCTCCGACTTCTTCGTCGGGATCGTCGTGTTGCGCTCGATCAGCTTCGTCATCACGCCGCCTTTGGTCTCGATCCCCAGCGTCAGCGGGGTGACGTCGAGCAGCAGCACGTCCTTGACGTCGCCGGCCAGCACGCCCGCCTGGATGCCGGCGCCGACGGCGACGACCTCATCGGGGTTGACCCCCTGGTGCGGGTCCTTGCCGGTCAGCTCCTTGACCCGCTCGCGCACGGCGGGGTTGCGGGTCATGCCGCCGACCAGGACGACGTGGTCGATGCTGGCGTCGGCGTCGTCGAGCGCCCGTTTGACCGGGCCGACGATCCGCTCCAGCAGCTCGCCGGTCAGCTCGTTCAGCTTCGAGCGGCTGAGCTTGAGGTCGAGGTGCTTGGGCTGCCCCTCGACCGCGGTGATGAAGGGCAGGTTGATCTGCGTCTCCTGGGTCGAGGAGAGCTCGATCTTCGCTTTCTCGGCCGCCTCGTAGAGACGCTGCAGGGAGTTCTTGTCGGCCGCGAGGTCGACGCCCTGGTCGCGTTTGAACTCGGCGACCAGCCACTCGACGATCGCTTTGTCCCAGTTGTCGCCGCCGAGGTGGTTGTCGCCGGCGGTCGCCTTCACCTCGAAGACGCCGTCGCCGATTTCCAGCACCGAGACGTCGAAGGTGCCGCCGCCGAGGTCGAAGACGAGGATCGTCTGGTCGGCTTTCTCTTTGTCGAGCCCGTAGGCCAGCGCCGCCGCGGTCGGCTCGTTGATGATCCGCTTGACGTCGAGCCCGGCGATCTTGCCGGCGTCCGTCGTCGCCTGGCGCTGGTCGTCGTTGAAATAGGCGGGGACGGTGATGACGGCGCTGTCGACCGTCTCGCCGAGCTTCGCTTCGGCGTCGGCTTTCAGCTTCTGCAGGATCATCGCGCTGATCTCCGGCGGGCTGTACTGCTTGCCACGCACGTCGACGCGGACGTCGCCGTTGGGGCCGGCCTCGACCTTGTAGGGGACGATCGTCTCCTCCTCTTTTACTTCGGCCTCCTTGCGGCCCATGAAGCGCTTGATCGAGAAGATCGTGTTCTCGGGGTTCATCACCGCCTGGCGTTTGGCGACGGTGCCGACCAGCCGCTCACCGCCCTCGGTGAAGGCGACCACGGACGGGGTCGTGCGACCACCCTCCGAGTTCTCCAGAACGGTTGGCTCGCCGCCCTCCATGACGGCAACGCACGAGTTGGTCGTGCCCAGGTCAATCCCGATCGTCTTTCCCACTTTTTCGCGTACCTCCAGGGGTTTCGTTGTTCAAGCCTAAGAAATCTAAGTGGCAGTATGGCAGATCGTAAGCAAAACTCAAGCGACCCGCTTATAGTCATTGGCGGGAGGTGCCTCGACCAAATCGATCCCAGGGGTGGGGTCACGGAAGAGGAGGAACATCTTGAGTCCCAGCACGAATCGCCGACTGCCAGCGTGGTTGGTTGCCGTGAGCCTAGTTCTCGCACTCTGCCTGCCGGCGCTCGCCGGCGCCCACGGCAAGCCCTCGCGCGGCCACGCCCCGCACGGCAACCCTGGCCACGGCCCCTCCGGCCATCACGGCTATCCGGGACATGGACACCCAGGCCACGGCCATCCCGGGCACGGCAATCCCGGCGATCACGGTCGCGGCAAGGAAGTGAACGTGATGACCCGCAACCTCTACCTTGGCGCCGACCTGGCGCCCGCGATCGGCGCTCCCAGCCTGGAAGCGTTCGTCGCGGCGACCGGCCAGATCCTGCGCGAAGTCACCGCCAACGACTTCCCGACCCGGGCCAAGGGCCTGGCGAAAGAGATCCTCACGCAGAAGCCCGACCTGGTCGGGCTGCAGGAGGTCGCCCTCTGGCGCACCGGGCCTCCCGATCTGACCCCTGTGCTCACCGGCGAACCGACCGCGACCACGGTCCGCTACGACTATCTGCAGCTGCTGCTGGACCAGCTCAACAAAGGGCCGGACCGCTACGAAGTGGTCGTCGCCCAGAACGAGTTCGACCTGGAAGCGCCGGGCGACGAGAACGGCATCGCGGGCGACGGCCCCAACCCGGCGATCGCCAATGCCGAGATCAACGGCCGCCTGACCATGCGCGACGTCATCCTCAAGCGCCGCGGTGCCGGCGTCGACACCTCGAACCCGCAGTCGGGCAATTTCAAAACCCTGTTGGCGGTGCCGATCCTCGGTAAACCGCTGACGATCAAACGCGGCTGGACGGCGACCGACGCCAAGGTGCGCGGCAGCCACACGTTCCGCTTCGTCAACACCCACCTCGAGGCGTTCGACCCGGCGGCGCTGGTGCCGAGCATCCGCGCGCTTCAGGCCGGTGAGCTGGTCGCCCCGGGCGGTCCGGCGACGGGCACGCTGCCGGTCGTCCTCCTGGGCGATCTCAACTCCGACGACGACACCGTCGAACCAGGGGACGCCCAGGCCTACAACGTGCTGACCAACGCCGGCTTCGTCGAGCGCAGCACCAACGTCCCGCTCGGCTGCTGCCTGCGTTCGAGCCTGCTGGCGGAAGGGGCCGGCGGCAGCGTCGCCGACTTCGACCACCAGGTCGACCATGTGCTGACCAACGACCCGTCCGACATCACCCTGCGCAGCTCAACCGTGACCGGCCTGCTGCCGGTCAACGGCTTCTGGAGCTCCGACCACGCGGGCCTCTTCAGCTCCCTGAGGTTCGCCCACTAAAACCGAGGGTCGATGGGCCGATTTCGGGACGCATGGTCCCGATTTCGGCCCGCCGGCCGGCGGTTCAGCCTTCGCCGGCGGTGGTGGCGACGAATTCGGCGACTTCTTTGCTCTGCTCCTCGTTGAGGATGCCGCCTGGCATCCGGCCCGGGGTGGTGGAGCTGTCGACGCCGTTTTCGACCGCGTTGAGGACGCGGCCTTCGGTCGCTTTGATCGTGTCCGCGGCGCTGGGGCCGCTGGGTGGACCGGCGGGGGCGAGCAGTTCGTCGAGGTTGGGGCCGTAGTTGCCGTCGGTACCTGCCGAGTAGAGCGTGTGGCAGGTGCCGCAGTTGGTCTGGAAGAGGGACTGGCCGCTCTTGAGGTCGGCGGCGACCTTCTGATCGCCCGTCGTAGCGTCGCCCTTGGAGCGGAAAGCGAGCCAAGGGATGACGACGGCGAGGACCAGGATCAGCAGTCCGAAGACGATGAAGGTGCGTTTGCTCATTTCGCGGCGCGGATACTACTTCTCGGCGCGGTACCAGGGGCACATGCGCCGCAGCTCGCACTCTCCGCAGCGCGGCTTCGGGCGGCAGAGCTCGCGCCCGTGCCGGATCAGGTTCATGTGCAGCTCGTAGGCGTCGGCGGGGTCGACCACGGCCAGCATCTCGTCGTGGGCGCGCTCGAACGAGGCCTTCGCGGGGAACAGCCCGAGCCGGCCACCGACCCGGTGGACGTGAACGTCGACCGGGATCTCGGGGATGTCCCAGGTGAAGATGAGGACGCAGGCCGCGGTTTTGCGGCCGACCCCCGGCAGCGCCAGCAGGAACTCCAGCGACTCCTCGCGCGGCGCCGTCTCGGTCCAGCCGAGGTCGAGGTCCTCGCCCAGCTGCTCGAGGATCGCCTGGATCCGCGGCGCCTTCTGCTTCGCCAGGCCGCCGGGCCGGATCGCCTCCTCGACCTCCGCCACCGGCGCGTCGCGCACTTCCTCCCAGGTCGGGAAGCGCTCCCGCAGGGCGGCGAAGGAGCGATCGCGGTTGCGGTCGTTGGTGTGCTGGGAGAGCACGGTCTTGATCAGCTCCGCGATCGGCTGCCGGTGCGGCTCGTTGACCGGCTGCCCGTACATCTCTCGCAGCCGACCCCGGATCGCCCGCACCCGCCGCTTGCTCGGTCGCTTCCAGGCCACGCCCGCACCCTAGATGAGCAGTTGCGCGGTTCGTTATCCACGTATGGCGTGGAAAAGGAACCGCGCAATAGGGTGGTGACGTGGCGGCGGTGGAAGAGGGGGAGCTGAGGGTCGACGGGGTTTGCGTCTTCTATCGGCGCGTCGGCGGCGAGGGGACACCGACGGTTTACTGCCACGGCAACCCGACCCACGGCGAGGACTGGCTGCCGTTTCTCGAGCGCGGCGGCCCGGCGATCGCGATCGACATGCCGGGCTGGGGACGATCCGACCGACCTGACCCGGCGCGCTTCGACTACTCGATGTACGGGCTTTCGGCCTTCCTCGAGCGCTGCCTCGACGAGCTCGGGGTCGAGCGCCGCAAGTTGGTCGTCCACGACTGGGGCAGCCTGGCGCTGATCGGCGCGCAGCGGCGGCCGGACCTGGTCGAGCGCCTGGTCGTGATCAACGTCGTGCCGCTGCTGCCCGGCTACCGTTGGCACTGGGTCGCCCAGGTCTGGCGTCGCCGCCCGCTCGGCGAGCTGGCAAACGCGACCACGACGAAGTCCTCGATGGCGCTGCTGATGCGCCAGGCACGCAGCGACCGCAGCCCGATGCCGCCCGAGTTCGTCGCCATGGTCTGGAGGTATTGGGACAAGGGCACTCGCGACGCCACGCTGGCCCTCTACCGGCATGCCGACCCCGACCGCCTCGCACAGGCAGGCAAGGACCTCGCCAGGCTCACCTGTCCCTCGCTCGTTATCTGGGGGGACCACGACCTCTACCTGCCGACCAAGTTCGCCGAGGCTCACGTCGCCGTCCTCCCCGATTCTCAGCTCCAGATCGCCAGTGGGGCGGGCCATTGGCCCTGGATCGACGACCCCACGGTGATCGATCGCGTGCTCGACTTTCTCGCCTGATCCACACCCCTTTGCGCCCGTTAACGCGCGGATTACAATTGGGTGTCCCGTGTCTCGTGCTTTCGCAAGCGTGTCCGCCAGGCTGCCCAAAGGTTGGGGCGACCTCGGGCGCCAGATCGTCATCCTCGTCGGCGTCGACCTCGTCTACGAGCTGGTCCGCGGCATCGCCGATTCCCAGCGCGCCGACGCGATCGCCCACGGCCAGTGGGTCATCGACTTCGAGCGCGCCACGCACACCTTCTTCGAGCCCAGCCTGCAGGCGTTCTTCCTGCCCGCCGGCTGGGTGATCGACGTCGCCAACCAGGTCTACCTCAACGCCCAATTCTCGATTGCGCTGGGCTTCCTGGTCTGGCTCTACCTCTTCCGCAACGAGTCCTACTACTTCGTCCGCAACATGTTCGTGGTCTCGATGGGCCTGGCCGCTCTCGGCTACACGATCTACCCGACCGCGCCGCCGCGGATGTTCCCCGACTACGGCTTCGTCGACACGATCAATGACTTCTCCAACGTCAACCACGATTCCGGGCTGGCGAAAATCCTCATCAACCCCTACGCCGCGGTGCCGAGCATGCACTGCGCCTTCGCGATGATGATCGGCGGCACCGGCTTCATGGTCTGCCGCAGCACCTTCGCCAAAGCTTTCTGGGGGGCGTGGCCCTTCCTCGTCGCCTGGGTTGTGATCGTCACCGCCAACCACTACTGGGTGGACGCGGTGCTGGGCTGGGGCGTGGCGCTGACTTCGGCGCTGGTGGCGCTGCGGCTGGCCCGCGCCCGTCCCGAGGTCTGGTCCTTCCACGCCAGGGGCGCGCGTCAGGCCGAGGCCTAGCCGCCGCGCCTGTCCCACGGCGGCATCCCGACCTCCTCCCGACCGACTAGCCTCACGGGCAATGGATCCTTCGGCGCCCCCAAGGGCCCCCGGCGGCCGCCGCAACGGCCGCACGACGAGCCGCAACGGGCAGGAGCTCCGCAGCTACGCCCGCGAGCGGCTGATCGAGTCGCGGCTGACGCCGAACGCGATCTCGATGGTCGGCCTCTTCGGCAACCTGGTCGCCGCCTTTCTCGTGACCCAGCGCCTCTTCACCCTCGCCGGCGTCGCCTTCATCCTCGGCTCGGTGATGGACACGCTCGACGGGCGCTACTCGCGGATGTCGGGCAAGGGCACCCTCTTCGGGGCCTTCCTCGACTCGACCCTCGACCGCATCGAGGAGGGCATCGTGCTCGCCGCCGTTGCCGGCTACTTCGCCGCCCAGGGCGAAGACTTCGCCGCCGCGATGTGCGTGGTCGCCGTGCTCGGCTCGTTGATGGTCTCCTACACGCGGGCCCGGGCCGAGGCGCTCGGGGTCGAGTGCAAGGTCGGTTTGGCGACGCGCCCGGTCAGGGTGGTGCTACTTTCGATCGGCTTAATCTTCGCCAAGGGGGCCGGCATCGGCGATTTCGAATTGCTGGCGCCGTCGATCTACGCTCTTGCCGCTTTGACGATCGTCACCGTGTTCCAGCGGGTGTGGCATGTGCGGAACGAGCTTCTTTTGGCCGAGACCGGCGCCCAGAGCGGTGGCGGCGAGGCGGAGGAGCTGTAACCAGCAAGGCCGCCGGGTGTGTTCTGCCATCCAGCGCGATCCAGGAGGACTTCCAATTTCATGAGTGAGAGCAACGGAGCAAACGGCAGCACCAACGGCGTTGCCCGCCAGGACGAGAAGGTCCGCGTCGCGATCGTCGGCGTCGGCAACTGCGCCAACTCCTTCATCCAGGGCATCCAGTACTACAAGGACGCCGATCCGGCCGCGGAAGTTCCCGGCCTCATGCACGTCGAACTGGGCGGCTACCACGTCCGCGACGTCGAGTTCGTCGCCGCCTTCGACATCGACCAGGAGAAGGTCGGCAAAGACCTCTCCGAGGCGATCTGGTCGGGCCAGAACGACACGATCAAGTTCGCCGACGTGCCCAACCTCGGCGTCAAGGTCGAGCGCGGCATGACCCACGACGGCCTCGGCAAGTACCTCAAACAGAAGATCACCAAAGCCCCGGGCGAGACCGCCGACATCGTCGGCATCCTCAAAGAGACCAAGGCGGACGTGCTCGTCTGCTACCTCCCGGTCGGCTCTGAGGACGCGACCAAGTGGTACGTCGAGCAGGCGCTCGCGGCCGGGGTCGGCTTCGTCAACTGCCTCCCCGTCTTCATCGCCCGTGAGGACTACTGGGACAAGCGCTTCCAGGAGGCCGGGCTGCCGATCATCGGCGACGACATCAAGTCCCAGGTCGGGGCGACGATCGTCCACCGCCAGCTCGCCCGCCTCTTCCACGACCGCGGCGTGCGGCTGGAGCGGACCAGCCAGCTCAACGTCGGCGGCAACATGGACTTCTTCAACATGCTCGAGCGCGAGCGCCTCGACTCGAAGAAGATCTCGAAGACCAACGCGGTCACCTCGATCATGGGCCACGAGCTCGACGCGGACAACGTCCACGTCGGCCCGTCCGACTACGTGCCGTGGCTGACCGACCGCAAGTGGGCGCACATCCGCCTCGAGGGCAAAGCCTTCGGCGACGTGCCGCTGACCGCCGAGCTGAAGCTCGAGGTCTGGGACTCGCCGAACTCCGCCGGCGTCGTCATCGACGCGGTGCGGCTGATCAAGCTGGCGCTCAACAACGGCATCGCCGGCCAGCTCGACGGCCCCTCCAGCTACCTGATGAAGTCCCCGCACAGCCAGCGCCCGGACGACGAGGCGCGCGAGCAGACGGAGGAGTTCATCGCCGCCAACGCTCGCGGCAAGGGGGCGGCCAAGCCCGCCCCCGCGGACGCCCCGAACACGACCCAGGCTTAACCGGCCCGCGATTCGTCTACGCATAAGAGCCCGCCGAGTGCGGGCTCTTATGCTGCAACCGTGCCCCCGACCGAGCCGCTCTCGATCGCCCAGGTCTCGCCCTTCCGGCGGGGCGTCGAGAACCCGGTCACCGAGTTCGTCGATCGCGTCTCGGCCGAGCTCGAGCGGCGCGGGCACACGGTCCTGCGCGCCTTCACCGGCGACCGCGTCAAGAGCCTGCTGAAACCCTCGGCCCAGCTCGACGTCGTCCACGTCCACGAGCCTTTCGCCCCGAGCGTCTCCTCGGCGGCGCTGCGCCACTCCAACTCGCTCAACGTCGCCACCTTCCACGCGCCGCAGGAGCGGGTGCTCTCGACCCAGGTCGCGCGGCCGCTGGTCGAGATCTTCTTCGGCCGCATCGACGCCCGTACGGTGACCAGCCGTGAGACCGGGGCGCTGCTGGAGGGCTACTTCCCCGGCAGTTATGAGCTGGTCGAGCCGGGCGCCGACGAGGAGGGCTGGGGCCGGGTCGTCGACGAGCTGGAGGCGATCTACCGGCGCTTGGCGGCGCGCCGCCACGATCCCAGCGGCGACCCCGAGCTGCGCCGGCGGATCTCCAAGCGCCCGCTGATCGAGGTCGACCTGCACATGCACACCGACCACTCCGGCGACTGCGCGACGCCGGTCGAGGTGCTGCTGCAGACCGCCCGCGACCGCGGTCTCGGGGCGATCGCGATCACCGACCACAACGAGGTCTCCGGGGCACTGGAGGCGCGCCGCATCGCCGCGTCGATGGACGACATCAAGGTGATCGTCGCCGAGGAGGTGAAGACGGCCGAGCAGGGCGAGGTGATCGGCCTCTTCCTCGAGGAGAAGATCCCCAAGGGCCTGACGATGGCGGAGACGATCGCCGCGATCCGCGACCAGGGCGGGCTCGTCTACGTCCCGCACCCGTTCGACCGCTTCCACTCGGTGCCCGACTACGAGCACCTGATCGAGATCGTCGAGGAGATCGACATCCTCGAGGTCTTCAACCCGCGGGTGGCGGTGACCGCCTTCAACGAGGAGGCCGAGCGCTTCGCCCGCAAGTACCGGATCGTCGCCGGGGCGGGCTCCGACAGCCACGTCGCCCAGGGGCTGGGCAGCGTGCGCACGCGGATCCACGACTTCGAGGGGCCGGCCGAGTTCCTCGAGGCGATGCGCGACGCCGACATCACCCGCAAGCACAAGAACCTGCTCTACGTGCAGACGCTGAAGCTGCTGCAGACCGCCGGCCGCCCGAAGGCGCCGAAACGGCAGGTGCCCGACGCCAAGCCGGCCCGGGGAGGCAAGCCCCGCAAGCGCCGTTCGGCGAGCAAGAGCTGATGCATCGCGGCGAGGGGAAAGGAGCCGTGCCCGCCTCGTCAAAGAGGTCCGGGCAGATGCGAGGCACCGACGACGAGATACGCGAGAAGTACCTGGAGCGGGCGATCCGCGAGCTCAACCAGATGAGCCATGAAATCCAGGAGTGCCCGCACTGCCCGCGCGGCAAGCTGATGCCGGTGCTCGGCTCCGGCCACCCACAGGCGGACATCTTCATGCTCAAGCAGGCGCCGATGACCTCGGAGATCGAGGAGGGGGTGGCCTTCTACGGGCGCTCCGGCAACGCGCTGATGAAAAGCTTCAAGCGGCTCGGGATCGACCCGCTGGTCGTCTACGGCACGCTCTGCGTCAAGTGCCCGATCGCCGAGCCCGACCTCGCCGCCGGCGAGTGCGTCGGCCGCCTGGTCGAGGAGATGGCGATCGTGCAGCCGAAGATCCTCGTTGTCATGGGCGAGCCGGCCCTGCGCATCCTCAACGGCCTCCAGGTTCCCCTCTCGCGGCCAGTCGAGCAGCGCGAGGGCGACGTCCAGGCCTTCACCCCGACGATCGACGCGCTCTACGTTCCCGACATCGACGAATCGCTCGACGAGGAGGGCGCCAAGCAACGCTTCTGGCGCGCCTTCAAGACGCTCGGCGTCTGGTACGACGACCTGCCGCCGTACTGACCTCTGGTCTGCGCCGTATCCGACTTTCACCCCACCGGGGTGGGGTCAATATCCGATGCGCTGAATAGCTAGGGAGCCGCGGCTGCGGCGACCGCGGTCATCGGCTCGACCTTGGCGCTGGCGAGGCCGCGGACGACGATGGTGTCGAGGGCGCTGTACCCGGAGAGGAGCGACTGGGCCTGGTCGCGGTCGGCGGCGGCGACGCCGACGGTGCCCTCGGGTTCGCCGAGGCGGTCGAAGTGGTCGCGGTAGCCCTTGTGCAGGTCGCGGTAGAAGGACTCCTCCTTGGCCAGGCGCTCGGCGGCGTCGGGACCGACCGCGGTGCGGACGTAGCCGAAGACGGGCGGGGCGTCGTGGCCGGCTTCGCGGGCGCCCACCTCGACCTGTTCGCGGGCGCCGGCGGCGAAGCCGGGGGTCATCCAGTTGAAGAAGACGCCGTCGAACTCGGCGCCGGCGAGGGCGCACATCTTCGGGCCCATCGCGGCGAGGACGAGGCGGACGTCGGGCAGCCTCTCGCGCAGCTCCGGCAGCGACTCGCGCATCGTCGTCAGCGGCTTCTTCGAGAAGCCGGCGCCGACGCCGAGCCAGAGCCGGGCGGGGTCGATCCCGACCCGCTCGATGTCGGTGGCGATCGTCTCCGGCGGCGTGCGGTCCAGCGCGATCACGGCGACGCCGAGGTCGGCGCCGGGCGCGGCGGCGCCGAACTCGGCCAGGGTCTCGAGGCCTTTGGCGCCGGGGTGGTCGTTCGACCAGAGCGAGTCGTAGCCGAGCTCGGCGCAGCGCTCAGCCAGCGGCCGTGCCACCTCGGGGTCGAGCCCGGCGGCCACTCCGAATCCACGCGGCATCAGGCGTCGCCTCGGCTCGAAGGAGCGGTCGCCGCTTTCTCCAGCAGGGCGACGCACTCGATGTGTGGGGTCTGGGGGAACATGTCGACGGGCCTCACTCGCGTCAACTTATAACCGGCATCGACCAGCTGGGCGGCGTTGGGGGCGAGCGTGGTCGGGTTGCAGGAGACGTAGACGATCTTCTTCGCCTCGCACTCGATCACGCGGCGGATCATTTTCTGCGAGAGGCCGGCCCGGGGCGGATCGATCACGACGACGTCGGGCTTGCCAGCCTGGACCAGCAGCGGCCGCACGCCGGTGCGGACGTTGGCGGCGAGGAAGTGGACGTTGCCGATCCCGTTCAGCCTGGCGTTGCGCTCGGCGTCCTCGATCGCCTCGGGGACGATCTCCACACCCCAGACCTCGCCCGCCTTCGCGGCCATGGTCAGCCCGATCGTGCCGATCCCGCAGAAGAGGTCGAAGACCTTCTCGCTGCCGGTCAGGCCGGCGTACTCGCCGGCGACCGCATACAGGCGCTCGGCCATCTCGGTGTTGGTCTGGAAGAAGGCGCCGGGGGAGATTTTCCACTTCAGCCCGCAGAGCTCCTCCTTCAGGTACTCGTTGCCGAGAACGCCTGTCGGTCCCTCGCTGTCGCCGGAGTCGTCGGCGACGATCGTGTGCAGGTCGACGGGGGGTTTCGGGAAGCGCTGTTCGGCGGTGACCAGGCGGGTCTGGATCTGGTCCGTGCGGCGGCCCTCGCGGACGACGAGGTTGCGCAGGATGCCGCGCTTGGCGCGACGGTCGAAGGCCGCCACCGACTCCAGCCGCGCCCAGTCGCGGACCGCGTTGCGGGCGGCGTTGCCGGCCTCGGAGGCGAGGTGGCAGTCGTCGACGTCGACGACGAGATCCCAGCGGCCGCGGGCGTGGAAGCCGAGGATCGGGTCGCCGTTGTCGTCGCCGAAGGAGTATTCGAGCTTGTTGCGGTAGCGCCACTGCTGCTCGGCGGCGACGATCGGCTCCAGCTCGAAGCCGTCGAGGCTGCCGATCCGGCGCAGCGCCTCGTCGACCTGTTCGCCCTTGATCTCAAGCTGGCGCTCGTAGGGGAGGCCCTGCCAAGGGGCGCCGGGGCAGGGCTCGCCCCCGTGCGTGCAGCGGTCGGGGACGCGGTCGGCGCCGGGCGCCAGCAGCTCGACCACGCGTGCCTCGGCGAAGCGCTTCTTCGCTTTCGTCACCTCGACCCGCACCCGGTCGCCCGGGAGGGCGCCGGCGACGAACACCACGAAGCCCTCGGCCCGGGCGACACCGCGCCCGCCGAAGGCGAGCGAGTCGACCTCGACCTCCAGTTGCTCGCCGCGACGGGGGCCGCGGGCCGCCGGCTTCTCGCCGGTGGCCAGCTCCACCCCTAGCCCAGTTTCTTGGCGGCGCGGCGCGCGGCCTGCGTGGCCTGTTTGCGCACCGTGCGCACCGGCTCGGTGCGGCCGCCGACCTCTTTGCGCGCCTGCTTGACCAGCCGCTCGAGCTCGCCGAGCAGGGTGTCGGTCTGCTTGCGACCGCGCTTGACCAGGTCCGTGAGCATCTTCTCGGCGTCGCCGCGGGTCATGCGGCCGCGCTTGACGGCGTCGTCGACGACCTCCTGCAGGCGGTCGCGGCTGAGCGTGACGCTCTGCTCGAGGCTCTCGCGGAACTGGGCGACGCTCTTGTCGAGGCCGCTGGTCGCTTTGCTGCTGGCGCGTTTCGGCGTCGATTTCCGCGACGACGATTTTTTCGCGCTGGCTTTTTTCGAGGCAGCTTTTTTCGGCGCCGCCTTTTTGGCTTTGCCTTTCGCTTTGCTCGCCGCGCGGGCCGGAGCCTTTTTGGCTTTGGCTTTCGGTTTCGCGGCGTTGGCTTTTTTGCTCGTTTTAGCGGCTGCTTTTTTCTCGGCCATCTCGACGTTCCTCCAGAGGGAAGTAGGGCGCGGGTGCGGGTTCGACTATGTCAACTCCGCAGCATCGGTGGCTCCGCCGCGGCGAATCGTGCCTGCACCGGAGCGTGATCGGAGAGCCGCAGGGCGCGCCCGTCGAGCGGCAGCTCGCGGCGCTGCGGCGGCCAGGCGGTCGGCAGCTCGAGCACCTCGAGACCGCGGACGAGCAGGTGGTCGATCGCCTTCGGTCCGGTCGGCGCCGCCAGGCCGAAGTCCTCGCGCAGGCGCTCGAACGTCGCGGGCACCTCAGCTGGGCGCAGGTTGAGATCGCCGCCGAAGACGAGCGGCGCGGAGTCGGCGAACTCGGTCGCGGCGCGGGCGGCGCGCAGCACGTCCTCGGTCGCCATCGCCGCCATGTCGTTGGTCGCGTGCAGGTTGGCGACGCAGACGCCGGAGGCGGTCCGGGTCAGAGCGAGGGCGCGGCGCTCCGGCGGCCCGTCGTGGATCGTCTGCTCGCGCCGCTCGGCGATGCCGCCCAGCCGGCCGGGGACGCGGACCAGGGTTAGGTTGGAGCCGCCCTCACCGGAGGCCATCAGGTCCGGGTTCTGGCGGGCGAGCAGGCCGCGCAGTGGGCCCAGGGCGTTGCGCGAGGTCAGGACCCGGTGGCTCTCGGCCGAGCAGGCGCGGGCCAGCGGCGCCGCGAAACGCGGCGGCGCCTCCTGCAGCAGGGCCACGTCCCAGGCCGTGCCGGCGAGCAGGGTCGCGAACTCGGTGGTGAGGTCGCGGTTGACCTGGACGTGGGTGGCGTTGCGCTCGTCGATCCGCAGCAGCCGCGAGCGCCAGCTGCGCAGCTCCGGATCGGGCGGGAAGTCCCGTCCGTGGAAGAGGTTCCAGGCAATGGCCGTGAACTCCATGGCCCGTAGTATCCGCAAGCTTGAAGCGGGACTTTCTAACTGGCGAGGAGCTCGGCGCGTTCGAGCTCGGCAAGCTGCTCGACCGCGCGGCCGCGCTGAAAGCCGGCCGCGGCGAGCGGCTCGGCGCCGAATCGCTGGCCGGGCGCAGCGTCGCGCTCGTCTTCCAGCGGCCCTCGACGCGGACGCGGATCTCCTTCGAGGTCGGGGTCGCCGAGCTGGGGGCGACGCCGATCGTCCTGCGCGCCGACGAGATGCAGTTCTCCCGCGGCGAGTCGATCGGTGACACGGCGCGGGTGCTCTCCCGCTACGTCGACGCGATCGTGATCCGCTCCGGCTCGCACGAGGACGTGGCCGAGCTGGCGGCGGCGGCCGACGTCCCGGTCGTCAACGCGCTGACGCCGCTGCACCACCCCTGTCAGGCGATCGCCGACCTGCTGACGCTGCGCGAGCGCTTCGGCGAGCTCGACGGCCAGCGCCTCGCCTACGTCGGCGACGGCAACAACGTCGCCCGCTCGCTGGCGGTGCTGGGCGAGCTGGCCGGGGTAGAGGTCGTCGTCGCGGCGCCCTCGGGCTATCAGCTGGAGGAGGGCCACGGGGTGAAGCTGACCGACGACCCGCGCGCCGCCGCCGACGGCGCCAACGCTCTCTATGCGGACGTCTGGGTCAGCATGGGCGACGAGGAGACCGCCGAGCGCCGCCGCGCCGACCTCGCCCCGTTTCGGCTCGACGCCGACCTGCTGGCCGCGGCCAGGGACGACGCGATCGTCCTCCACTGCCTGCCGGCCCACCCGGGTGAGGAGATCACCGCCGACGTCCTCTACGGGGAGTCATCGGCGGTCTGGGACCAGGCGGAGAACCGGCTGCACGCGCAGAAGGCGCTGCTGGAGGCGCTGCTCGCCGAGTAGGCGCGGCGCTCGCGGTCATGTATCCCCATCTCGAAATCGGCCCGGTGACGCTGCAGACCTTCGGCCTGATGTTCGCCCTCGCCTTCCTCGCCGCCGGCGCCCTTATATGGAGGCGGCTGGGGGAGATCGGCAAGCCGGTCGACTGGGCCTATGAGATGGGCTTCGCGGCGCTGATCGGCGGCGTCGTCGGCTCCCGCGTCTACTTCCTCGTCCAGAACTACAGCGAGGTCAAGGACGACCTGCTCGGCAACCTCTTCTCCGGGGCGGGGCTCGTTTGGTACGGCGGCGCGATCGGCGGCGCCCTCGCCGTGCTCGCCTGGGCCTGGTACCGCGACTTTCTCGGCCTCACCCTGCTCGACCTGGCGGCGCCGGCGCTGGCGCTGGGCTACGCGATCGGCCGCTGCGGCTGCCAGCTCTCCGGGGACGGCGACTACGGCAAGGCCTGGGACGGGCCCTGGGCGATGTCCTACCCCGACGGCACCGTGCCGACCGAGCAGACCGTCCACCCGACCCCGATCTACGAGACGCTGGCGATGGGGCTCGGCGCCTGGATCCTCTGGCAGCTGCGCGGCCGGGTCCGGGCCGGGATCCTCTTCGCCCTCTACCTCGTCTATGCCGGCGCGGAGCGCTTCCTGGTCGAGTTCCTGCGCCGCAACGACGCTGTCGCGTTGGGGCTGACCACGGCCCAACTAGAGAGCCTTGGCATGATGGTCGCCGGCGCCATCTGGATCGCCGTGGTCGCTCGTCGCCACGGAGGAATTTCCCGGCCCGTAACCGCCGATACGGCGCAAGTCGCTATATAGCGGGGTAGAGCGAACGATGTTACTCTTGCGCAAGAACTTTGTAGCATTCAATCTAGGGAGGCGTTGCGGGTAAATGGCGGCTATCGATGTTCAGAGTCAGGAGGGTCCTTCGGCGCGTACCGTGAGCGCTGTGCTCGACGCGGCGGCGGAGCGCTTGGCTGCCGCTGGCGTCGATAACGCGCGCCGCGACGCCGAAGTGTTGATCGCCGACGCGATGGGCGTGAAGCCGGAGGAGCTCACGGTCGAGAGCGGTGGCGAGATCCCGGCTGAGGTCCTGGAGGCGATCGAGGAGCGGGTGGCGCGCCGCGTCGACCGCGAGCCGATGGCCTACATCCTCGGCCGCGCACCCTTCCGCACCCTTGAAGTCGCCGTCGACGAGCGCGTGCTCTGGCCGCGCCGCGAGACCGAGTTGCTGGTCGAGGTGGCCCTGGACCTGCCCGAGGGCGCTCGCGTGCACGAGGTCGGCACCGGCTCCGGGGCGATCGCCCTGGCCCTGCTGGCCGAGCGCCCCGACCTCGAGGTCACCGCCTCCGACCTCTCGCCGGAAGCGGCCGAAGCGGGGCGGGAGAACGCCGAGCGACTGGGCATCCCGCTCGAGATCAGCGTCGCCACCGGCATCCCCGACGGGCTCGAGGGCGTCGACCTGGTGATCGCCAACCTGCCCTACGTGACCGACTCGACCATCTTCGAGCGCTCGCCCGAGATCCAGAAGGAGCCGCGGATCGCGGTCACCGGAGACTGCGGCGAGGACGGCCTCGGCGTCATCCGCGGCCTGATCGGGGAAACGCCCTCCGGCTGGAAGCTGGCGATGGAGCACGACACCCATCACGGCCCGATGATGCGCGAGATGTTGCGCGAAGCGACTACCTTTCCGGACTATGAAGGTGACGAGCGGGTGACGGTCGGCTTCGCTCCATGAGGCTGGCCGCTAGCGATGAGTGAGGCTCCGCCGCGGGCGGAGGAGACGGTGCCCGGCGCGGGCGATCGCTCCGGGGCCGCAAGTGAGGCGCAGCGCCGGGCCAAGGTCGAGCGCCTGCGCGCGGCCGAGATCGAGCCCTACCCGCACTCCTTCGAAGGCAGGACGCACGCCGAGGAGATCCTCGCCGCCCATGACCCGGCGGCGCTGGGGGAGGGGGAGCACGACCAGTTCAGCTACCGGGTGATGGGCCGGGTCACCGGCAAGCGCGGCCACGGCAAGGTCGTCTTCCTCGACGTCCGCGACATCACCGGCTCGATCCAGGCCTACGCGCGCCGCGACGCGCTCGGCGAGGAGGCCTTCGAGCGGATCGAAGAGCTCGACATCGGCGACCTGGTCGGGGTCGAGGGGCCGGTCTACGTGACCAAACGCGGCGAGCTGGCGATCAGCGTCCGCGAGTGCACGCTGCTGGCCAAGGCGCTGCTCGATCCGCCCGACCTCTTCCACGGCATCTCCGACCCGGAGCTGCGCTACCGCCAGCGCGAACTCGACCTCATGGCCAACGAGCAGTCGCGGGAGATCTTCAAGAAGCGCTCCGACCTGACCTACGCGATCCGCACCCACATGCACGAGCGCGGCTGGGTCGAGCTGGAAACGCCGGTGCTGCAGCGGCTGACCGGCGGCGCCGCGGCGCGTCCCTTCGTCACCCACCACAACGCGCTCGACCGCGACCTCTTCCTGCGCACCGCGACCGAGCTCTACCTGAAGCGGGCGATCGTCGGCGGCTTCGAGGACGTCTACGAGTTCGGCAAGTTCTTCCGCAACGAGGGGATGTCGCCCCAGCACAACCCCGAGTTCACGATGCTGGAGATGTTCGTCGGCGGCGCCGATTACAACGGCGTCATGAACTTCATCGAGACGCTGGTCTCCAGCGTCGTCGAGGCGGTGATGGGGACGACCAAGGTCGTGCGCGACGGGGTCGAGATCGACTTCGCGGCGCCCTGGCCGCGGGTGGTGCTGCGCGACGAGATCCTGCGCGAGGCGGGCATCGACATCTACGAGGCGAGCCGCGACGAGCTGGCCGAGGTGGCTGGCGACGACGCCGAGGAGAACGACGACTGGGCCGGCCTGGTCGACACCCTGCAGGGCAAGCTGGTCGAGCCGAAGCTGATCCAGCCCACCTACATCACGGTGCTGCCGATCGACATCTGGCCGCTGGTCAAGGTGCACCCCGACGACCCCAAGGTCTGCGAGGCCTTCGACGGCATCGTCGCCGGCATGGAGATCGTCGGCGGCGGCACCGACGTCAACGACCCGGTCGAGCAGCGCCAGCGCTTCGTCGGGCAGCGCGAACGCCAGGAGTCCGGCGCCGAGGAGGACCCGCATCCCCACGACGAAGAGTTCGTCAAAGCGCTCGAATACGGGATGCCGCCGGCGAGTGGGTGCGGGCTGGGGATCGACCGGCTGCTGATGATCATGACCGGCTCGAAGACGCTGCGCGACGTGATCATCTACCCGGCGATGCGCGAGCTCGCTGGCCAATAGGCCGCCGGCGGGTTAGGGTGGACCGATGGCCGTGAAGCTCCACCGCTGCTCGACGATGTTCGTCAAGATCGACGCCCATCCCTGCTGGAAGGTGCAGAAGGCGCTCGACGAGCAGGGCGTCGAGTACGAGGTGGTGAAGGGACCGCTGCTGTCCGGCAAGCGGGACGACTTGGAGCGGCTCTCGGGCCAGCGCAAGTATCCGGTGGTCGAGTTCGAGGACGGGACCGTCTACCGCGAGGAGTCGAAGGACATGGCCGCGAAGATCCGCGCGGGGCAGCTGAAGGCATAGGACCAAGCGAGGGCGTGCCGGCGGCGAAGCGGCAGTGCCTTTGCACGACGCGCAGCCGGCGGTGCGGCCTCGCGCAGCGTCCTACGCCTTCAGAAGGCGGAGCGCAGGAGGCCGCCGTCTATCGGGATGACGGTGCCGGTGACGTAGGCGGCGCGGTTGGAGCAGAGGAAGGCGACGAGGTCGCCGTACTCCTCCGCGGTGCCGAGGCGCCCCGCGGGGATTTCGGTGCGGGCGGCCGCTTCGGCGTCGTCGAGCGTGCCGCCATGCTGGGTCAGGCGCTCGGTCGCGAAGCGCCCGGTGGCGATGGTGTTGACCGTGATCCCGTCGCCGGCGACCTCGCCCGCCAGCGTCTTCAGGAAGCCGACCGCGGCCATGCGATGGGCGTTGGAGAGGTTGAGGAAGGGGTTGGGCTCCCGGGTCGTGTTGGAGCCGATGTTGACGATGCGGCCCCAGCGGCGCTCGCGCATGCCGGGGACGACGGCCTCGGCGAGGATGCGTGGGGCGAGGACGAGCGAGCGATAGGCCTGCTCCCACTCCTCGAGCCCGTGGGCGAAGGCGCCCCCGAAGGGTGGCCCGCCGGTGTTGGCGACGAGGATGTCGACGGGCCCAAGGACGCCGGCGACCTCGCCCGGGAGCGCGGCGAGCCGGTCGGGGTCGGAGGCGTCGGCGACAAATGGCGTGGCGCCCGAGCCGATCCCAGCGGCCGCCTCCTCGAGCCGCTCGAGCGAGCGACTGACGATCGCGACGGTCGCGCCCTCGCGGGCGAGCGCGGCCGCAATCCCGCGCCCCAGCCCCTGACTGGCCCCCATAACCAGGGCGACGCGCCCCTCAATCCCAAGATCCATCCCCCGACCCTAACGACAGGAGCAATGCTCAAAGACCGTTGCGCGGGTAGTCTTCGCGGTGAGCGCCCGTAGCTCAGTGGTCAACGGTTCCTTACGGGGGGCCAAAGAGCGTCGGTCTTTCAAGCCGAAGGTCGCGGGTTCGACTCCCGTCGGGCGCATTCGCTGCTGTTCCTTGAGGTGCCGGGGATTTCCCGGTGTGGAGCCAGATCGTCGGCTTCGTCTCCGAATTGGGTTCCGTCGGCTTCCGGGCGATTCCGAGCCGTTCCGGCGTGTCGTGGTCGCATCCTGGTCTCATCGCGCCGCTCGGCGGCAGCCTCTATTCGTGCTTCTCTGACAGCTTCGCCAGCTCGGTGATCGAAACGCCCAACGCGGCGGCGATGTCGCGGGTGGTGGCCCAGGTGGGGTTCGCCTTGCCTGCCTCGATGTGCGAGAGCGTTTGAACTGACACCTCCGCTTTGGCGGCGATGGTCTCCTGCGTCTCGCCGGCCTTCTCGCGCAGGCGCCGGATCGCGTTACCGAGTCCTGGCTGTGGTCGCGCTGAGTGCCGCATACCGCTGGACATTCTCAGAACGGAGGCGAGCGCATCAGTAGTTAGAACATGTTCTAAGTCCTTGCTACAGTTGCGCCACATAAGTGGGGCCGCGCGAGTGGAGTCGCCGGCCCCGTGGCGACCGGCTTAGAGCAAACCAGGCCGATCGCAGCGGGAACGGTAGCTATCTGCCGGCCTCAAGAAGCGGCCCCCGGCCGGCGGTGGAACGCCAGCCGAGGGCCTGACCACAAGGAGACCAAGCTCCTCATGGCTGAAGAGAACTCTATGGCTCGCGGTTCGAGCGACTGCCTTTCCAACGAGGCTCAGGATCTTCGCGACCAGGGCAGCGCCCTGATCCACGTCCTCACGCTCTATCCCACGCACCTACGCCTGTCGGAACTGATCCAAGAGGTCAGCGCCGGGCCCGCCGACTTCGCGCAGCGAGACGCGATCGAACGCGCTGTCCGCGATCTGATCGGAGTGGGCCTGCTGTTCCGCAGCGACGGGCTCGTATTGCCGACGCGGGCGGCCCTCCGCTTCAACGAGATCCTCGGGGAGGGGTTGTAGCGGTGGGGCGCCACGCAAGCCTGCAACGCGAGCAATTCGCCCGCTGCTTCGGGGTCAACCTCGCCAAGGCCCGCAGTGCAGCAGACGTGAGCCAGGACGAGCTCGCCTTCCGGACCTCGACGCACCGCACGGCGATCAGCCAGATCGAGCGCGGACTGTCCCTGCCGGGCCTCGACTCGGCGATGAAGTTCGCGGCGGCGCTGGAAACGTCGCTGGATGAATTGCTCGCGGGAATCGAATGGCAATCGCCAGAGATGCAAATAGGCAAATTCAAAATTCCAAATCAAGAAGAAAATGAGCCACAACGACCCAATAACGAAGGATGAGGCAGCCAAGAAAACAGCTGCCAGACAGAGCCGATCTATCAGCCCCTCAGACAGCCACCCAGAGCCCAACCAAAAAGACAAACCTCAACCCCCGACACACTACGAACCCTCCGGATTCGTGCCTGAGCCGCAGCTTCAGGATCGGTGCCGGGGGCAGGGGGCGGGGCGGAGCAAAAGGGGCGCTCGCCGCCCCTCCGGGCGGCCGATTGTGGCACGGCTTCGCCGTGCGACGGCCGCCTGTAGGGAGGGGCGGCAGGGGTCTGACCTTCGGTCTCATCGGTGGGAGTGAATTTGCCCGGATTGGTCATCCGATGCAAACGCCGATGCCCTTGGACATAGGTGGCATGGAGAGGAAACCTGCTCCCGTTGCTTTCTTCACCGAGCGCACCCTCGCCAGCTTCCTCGCGGTCTCCGACCGCACGATCCGTAACTGGATCAGGCGCGGTGAGTTGCCCAGCTACAAGCTCGGCGCCTCCCGCCGGATCGATCCCGCCGACGTCGAGGATTTCCTCGCCCGCCATCGAGACGAGGCGGCATGAGGCGCGAGTCGCCGACCAAGCGCCGCAATTCGTCGGGGGAGGTGGTCTGGGTTGCTAGATACACCGCCAGGGACGGAAGGCGACGAGTCGCCAGGCCGAGTTGGAACCGCGGCAAAGGAACGTTTGTCAGGAAGAGCGAAGCCCAGCGTGCGATCGACGAGGCCTATGAGATCGCCGCCACACCCGACACCCTCGGCGAGTACTTCGCCACCTGGATCGAGCGGCACCCGAGATCAGAACGGACCAATGCGACCTACGAGCATCGAGTCTCCCGCGTCACCAACGTCCAGATCGAGGGCGTCGCCTTGAAGGACTGGCCGATGCACGAGCTGCGCCGCCGCCACACCCTCGCCCTGGTCGACCACATGCTGACGAACGAAGGTCGAGCCACCACCGGCGCCGTCGGCATCCTCCGTTCTCTCTCGGCAATGGCCGAGGACGCGATCACCGACGAAGTCTGCGACCTCAACCCCTTCAAGGGCATCCGCATCCGCGCCAATGACCCAAGGGCAAAGAAGAAGCCCCGCCCCATCCGCGTCTTCAGCTTCGAGGAGATGCACCGCTTCGCGAAAGCAGCCGGCCGTTATGAGGCGATGGTCCGCGTCTTCACGGACACCGGCATGAGGCTGGGCGAGGTGCTGCCGCTGCGGCGAGAAGACTTCGACGGAGAGACACTCCAAGTTCGCCGCACCGCCCACGAGGGCAGGGTCCTCGATGGGACGAAGACCGACCACGGCGAGCCCGACGCCGGCCGCGTCGTCCCTGTGCCGGCGACCTTAGCCTGGATGCTCGAAGCCCAGATCCAGATCAACGGCAAGGACTGCGAGCTGCTCTTCACTACTCCGCGAGGTTGCCTTTGGCGCGAGCGCACTTTCTACCGCGACCTCTGGAAGCCGACCCAGGAAGCCTCCGGCTTAGACATCCGGCCCCATGAGTGTCGCCATAGCTATGTCACTCACCTCCGCGTTGTCGGCGTAAACGACGCCGACCTGGCTGAGATCGCAGGGCATCGCGTCGAGACGATGCTGGCTCGATACACGCATGCAACCGGATGCAGTTTCCCGGCTGTTCGGAAAGCCATCGACGAGGGCGTTAGAGGCGACGACTTAACCAGCTGACGCTTTGCAAACGGGCGCTCCACCCTGGCGCATGAGGGTGAGAAACGGGCTCTCGGCGGACCGACAAATCGCTAGCGTGCGTACAAAGCAAGTTGCGCCACCTCTCGGCAGAAGCCGCAACATCGGTATATCGTCTGCGTTCAACAGGTACGTTCAGATATCGTGGGGAGAAGAGCAGAGGGTGGCCGGAATCATCGTCATGTGGGGACCTTGACTGGTCATGAGCGTGTGCGGAGATCGCGGTGGTCGCAAATCTCCTTTGGCTCGTCCTCGACATGGGTCGCCGCTGGAAGGCTCAAAACCGAAACCTAAGCTCATGAGCGCATCTTCAACCCCCCTAACCACGGTGCTTTTGAGTGGTGGCCTCGATTCCTCGACGGCCCTCCTACTGGCCCTTGCCCGCGGAAATCGGGTCCGGGCACTCTTTATTAACTACAACCAAGAGGCGGTAACGGAGGAGTTGGAGGCGTCCAAACGAATTGCACTTGAGTTCAACGTGCCGCATGCTGTGGTCGGCCTCGATGGACTGAAGATTCCAAAGGGCGAGATCTTGGGCCGCAACGCTATGCTCGTCTCAGTTGCACTGATGGCCGTCACGCCGCCGGCGACTCTTGTTCTCGGCGTTCATCACGGAACTAACTATTGGGATTGTTCACGCGATTTTCTAGCTCGCATGCAGGCCGTCATAAATGGCTATAGCGCGGGAGCGATACAGCTCTTGGCGCCGTTTGCAGCTCTTGAGAAGCCAGCGATCTATGCCCTCGCACAGGAGCACGGATTCGACCTAGGGCTCACGTATAGCTGCGAGCATGCAAATGGGCCCTGTGGCGACTGCCTCTCATGCAAGGACACGGCGAAACTTGTTGCCTAAGAGGAGAAAAATCCGCTTTCCCAATGGGGTCGAGGTGACGACGCCACTGGTAATTCCTGCGATCTCCACTCGCAATGTTGGGCGGATCGAACCCGAGGGAGAGCATGGCGAGCCCCTCCCGCCGGTTTCCTACGCCTCGATGGTCTTAGAGCTCCTCGGACCGCACCTCGATAAGGCGCTTCTAGTTTCCGCGTACGACCTTCACTATGAGGCGCTCCACGAAAGCGGACAGCTTCTTACAGGTGCGACGCATACCCCTTTTCACAATCCAAATTTTCTGATGGTCGACAGCGGCCTCTATGAGACCCGCGAGCGGGTCGGCTATGACGATGGTTATGAGCAACCGCAGGATTGGAAGTGCGAGACATACATCGACCTCCTGCTCCGGCTGCCGGAGAACCTACCGGCGGCCATCGTTAACTTCGATCTGAACGCCGATGAGTTAGAGGATCCGAATGACATTTCTTACGCAGCCCAGTTGAAGCGAGCGCGGAAGTTTTTCAGCACCCAGCCCAAGCGCTTCGCCTCAGTCTGCCTGCTAAAGCCCGAGCGTCCACGCGGTTTTCTTGACCCCAAGAGGCTCACGCCGCACGCCGCGGAGCTGAAGGAGTTCGACATCGTCGCGGTCACGGAGAAGGAGCTTGGCGATACTTTGCGTGATCGCTTTGCCCACTTGGTCGAACTTCGCCGTCTTCTCGACCGGGAGTCCGTATCGGCCCCAATACACGTTTTCGGTGGTCTCGACCCTCTCCTCACGCCGCTTTATATCGCTTGCGGGGCGGAGATCGTTGACGGCGTTGGGTGGCTGCGCTATGCGTACTCTGCGACCGATGACACGGCGACCTACCTGGAGTCACGTCCAATCACCGAGGTTGAGCTCGATATGCGCGTTCCCAACCGTCTCTTTCGAACTTTCTCTGACAACCTTACGTATTTGCACTCGCTGAGGAATCGACTTGAGCTGCTTCTTGAGAGCCGCGACTGGCAATCGTTCTCTGAGGCTCGGGGAGAATCGCTTGAGCGATGCACGGCGACGATCTTCAGCAATCTGGAGGTGAACTGATGGGCGGTGGCGGTGGTGGTTACTCAGTTGGTCCTAGTGATATCAATGCAATCAAGCGTGAGGTTGAGGAACGAACCGAACGCTCGATGGCAGAGGCAGAGATAAACGACTTCCTAGCCCGCGAGTTAACTAAGATCAATTTCCGCGACGCAGAGACGATTTCTCGTCACCTCGATGAGATCACCGAGGTGCTTGGCGAAGACATCGAGGTACAGCGCCTCAACTTCGGTGGTTCGATTGCCAAGCACACCTATGTCGATGGCTTCTCTGATGTCGATTCCCTTCTCTTCTTGAGTGGAGAGGACGTCGCCGCGATGAGTCCGGCCGAGCTGCGCTCGAAGGTCGAGGGGATACTGAATGAGAAGCTGGCCAAGGGAGAGATCTCGGGCATACGTGCCGGCAATCTCGCCGTAACGGTCTCCTACGACGATGGCTCGGAAATTCAGCTTGTTCCAGCCCGTGAAGCGGCTGAGGGGAAGACCGAAATCTCTTCGGCCGACGGGGCATCATGGAAGGCGATCGACCCACGCGGCTTCGCGCGTACTCTCACGAAAGTAAATCAGGACCAGGGTGGGGGAGTTGTGCCCGCGATAAAGCTAGCGAAGGGCATTATTGCCAGACTGCCAAGAGACTCCCGTCTTTCTGGATACCACACTGAGGCCTTGGCGGTAGCAGCTTTCACTGGCTATAACGGCCCCCGTACTCCGCGCGAGATGCTGACGCACCTCTTCTCGTCTGCAGCCCGCGCGGTGAATCGGCCAATTGCCGACTCGACGGGTCAGTCGCGTCACATTGATGAGAGTCTCGGCGCTGCCGGCTCCACGGAGCGAGGAAGAGTGTCTCGCCAGCTCGGCCAGATCGCGCGGCGAATGGAAGTCGCTAAGAGCGCCAATGAGTGGCGCGCAATTGTCGAGCCGTGAAGATCGCCGAGTTCAAGCGCCAGCGACGTTTGGTCGGCTTCTATCTCAGTGCCCATACGTCGATCGCGGAGAGAATGCGCCGGCGCCACCGGGCACTTCTTGCGGCGATCATCATCCTTTCGGTGCTAGCGACGGCGCTTGCTTTTGTAGACGAGGACAGCCACATTGACTTCCTCGTCAGTGCCTCTATGCCGACTTGGGCTGGGATCCTCTCGGCCATCGTTTTTGTTCTCGCTCTTCTCGATCTTCTTTTTGGCTGGGAGCGGATTGCAGCCGAACATGAGGAGGCCACCCGCCGCCTCGATCCCCTTGCTGCGCTCTACCGTGGAATCGATGCTGACGGCGGTGGGACGGTCGATACCGGCGACCATGATCTCGACGGCGAATACTGGCGGGTGCTTAGCACGATCGTTCGCATTCCCAATCGTGACTTTGCTCGCCTAAAGGGTCAGCACCTACACAAGATTGAGGTCAATAAAGCTCTTGATGGTGCTCATAGTGCAGTACCAGGTGTGGTTAGTCTCAAACTTCGCTGGCGTGATACGCGTCGCTTTCTGTGCGAATATCGCGACCCACCAGCCTCTCCGTCACCCGACGCTCCAATCGAGGATGTTCCCGATTCCGATCCGCTGGCCCCTAACCCTTCCAAGTGAAAAGCTTAGAGAAGATGTCGGCTTGCTCGAGGGCGTCGTCCAGCGCGTTGTGGGTATGAGGACGCTTGCTGGTGAGCTCTGGCGGCAGATCATCAAGTCCTGCGCGGTCGAAGGGAATCGTCGCCTTAGTGGCATAGACAGACTTCATATCGAGACAGCTCGAGAACCCGACCGGATTGGGCTCTGCGGCGAAGCGCTCCAGATACCAATAGAGAAAGAGCCAATCAAAAGCCGCTGGGTAAGCGCAGATCACCGGTCTGTCTGTACCGCTAACGCTGGCGATCCACTCGCTAACCCGAGTCATTGCCTTGTGCGGATCGGCACCGTTGCGGACCAGCTCGGCCCGGTCGAGTTTCGAGATCGAGAGCGCCTTTTTGTCGAATGTCGCCGAAATCGGTGCCAACTCCAGGTAGAGAGTCTCCTCGCTCGGGTCGCGTCGTTCATAGAGAGAGCCATCGAAGCGACCCGCCACGCAGAGGCCGAGTGCGAGCATCGAATAAGGACCGGGGATCGGGCCGTCGGTCTCGATATCGACCGATATATAGAGATCGGCAGAGTCCATGTGGCCAGACTCCCAGCGGGACCGGACAGATGAGCTATGCGGTGAAGGAGGTTTTTTTCAGCCTCCAAGGAGAGGGTGCTAACTCGGGCTGCCCGGCGGTCTTTTGCCGCTTTGCTGGCTGCAATCTCTGGTCGGGTCGCGACGAGGATCGCCATAAGGCGATCTGCCCCTTCTGCGATACGGACTTTCGCGGTACCGATGGCGACGGGGGTGGGAGTTTTGAAAGCGCCGAGCAACTTGTTGATCACATCTGCGCCTTCTGGTCCAGCAGAGAGGCGCCTCCGTTTGTGATCTTTACCGGCGGCGAGCCTTCCCTGCAACTTGACGACACTCTCGTAGCGATGTTGCATGAGCGAGGTGGACGAATCGCAGTTGAGACCAACGGGACCAGACCATTGCCAACTGATCTTGATTGGGTTTGTGTGAGTCCCAAGGCAGGAACGGAGCTTTGCATCCGCGAGGGGCAGGAGTTGAAGCTCGTTTATCCCCAAGTTGGCATCGACCCTGCCGTCTACCTCAACCTCGACTTCGATCATTTTTCCCTACAGCCTCGCGACGGTCCTGATGTCGAGCAGAGCGTTGCCTCCTGTCTTCGCTACTGCCTTAGTCATCCACGCTGGCGACTCTCGCTCCAGACGCATAAGTTCCTCGGGATTCGCTGACGCCGTGGAGATCTCTCGCAAATTCCAAATCGAGGCCGCGCATCTGCTGCCCAACGCGCCGGATGGACACCGCTGTCGTCGCCTTCATGGGCACTCGTTCTTAATCACGGTGACGATCAGCGGAGAGGTCGAAGAGCCGCAAGGCTGGGTCCTTGATTTCGCTGCGATTGATGCTGCCATCGCTCCTGTCAAGGAGGCTCTCGACCATCGCTTCTTAAACGAGGTTGAGGGGCTCAAGAACCCCACGAGCGAGAAGCTCGCGATATGGGTTTGGGAAGCGCTTGAGCCGACCTTGGGGCAACTGCACGCGGTTGAGGTCGGGGAGACCTGTCGATCCGCCGTACGCTTTCTCGGCCCTTTAGGAGGAGACCGGAGCTAGTGCAAGAATCCTTGCAGCAGACCCCCGACCATGGATCGGCGCGTATGGAGCTAAGAGACAGGCCGGCGGATATCGCCAGCATTTACTGGGAAAAGGCGTGGGAGGTAGCGGCTCCCCACTATCCGGGACCGACGGCGGGCTCGCTAGCTGGCGATCAGGAACTGCGTGCCGAGCTTCTCTTTTGTCTGCTCGGCGGCCACGGGATCTCCTATGACCTCAATCTCTCGGTCGCAGATCGGCTTTGGACCCGGGGCCTCTTTCGAACTTCGAAGCGACTACAGAAGAGGTCCATCGAAGCCGAACTCCGCAAGCCGCAATTTGAGCCGCGTTGTCGCGATGGTGCGCTGCGCCGTTATAGATTCCCCACTCGCAAGGCTGAGCTCCTATTCGCAGCCCAGCTCTGGCTTGAGCGCATCGGTTCCCTGGCTGTAGAGATTTCTACGATCAGAGGTGAGCCGGGACGCCGTGACTTTCTCTGCTCGTGCCCGGGTCTCGGCCCGAAGAGCGCTAGCTGGCTTCTTCGAAACTGCGGTTATGCACGCGAACTCGCTGTGCTCGACATCCACGTGGTGCGAGCAATGCAGGCCTGCGGCAGGATCGATAAGGCCGACCTCTCTCGCGACTACGAGGCGATCGAGAGCGCGTATCTGAGCTGGTGTCGGGACTATGATGCCGACCCAGCGCGCTTTGACCTGATCGTCTGGGACTTCTCTCGTAGCCGAGGATGAGCCTTCTCGTCTTTGGCGGCCTATTTCGCGAGGTCATTCTCAGCGAACAGGGTGGAAGGGAAGTCCGCTTTGCTGGCAGCGCGCTTTATGCCGCGGCCGCCGCTGCGCGTCTCGGTGCCGCTGTCACGATGTTCGCGCCGGTCGGCTCCGAGGACTCCGAGCTGGCCGAGGACCTTGCCTCGGAGGCTGGCATCAACGCCAAGTTGATTGTCGCGCCGGGTGCTAGTGGCACCTTTGCCTACGAGCGTCGGAGCGGACTTCTCGTGGCACGCGGCTACCGCCCGGCAGACTCCCGTTGTCCTCTCGAACTATCGGGCGTGCCCGATCAGCCCGAGATCGTGCTTTTCTTTGGTCACCCTGAATACGATCCATCTCAGAGCGCTGAACTGAGCGAGTTCGCCTCCGGTCGCCTACTCCTTTTCGATCGCCAGGGATGGATGTCTGCAACGCCATCCCTCGCGGCTGCGCTTCGGATCCCAGCCTCTAGACGCATAGCTCTAGCCAATGCTGGCGAGCTCGGAGAAGAACTCGGCGGCGTGCCTGATCTCAGAGAGCTCCCGCTAAACGGCTTTGACGCTTTGATCGCGAAGGACGGTCGCTGGGGCGTTCATCTTCTCGCGCAGTCGGGTCGGATTTCGGTTCCCGCCTACCGAGTCGATGCTTCAAGTGAACTGGGCTCCGGGGATGTATTTGCTGGCGCCCTAGCGGCCGATCTTCTAAATGGCGTATCGGAGAGTTTGGCGATTCAAACCGCGAATGCCGCGGCCGCCGTAGCGGTCTCGAGTCCCGGCACTCTTCCTGGTCAAGACTTCGCGACTCGGGTGAGCCGGCTCTATGAGGTTGATGACGCCCGGGCTGTCATTTCTCCGGAGGTGCGTGCTCGGGCTGAAATATATCTCGACTCTCCGCGCGGACTCGCAGGAGACTTTCTCCTTGAGCAGCTGGGAGACGATCTTCGTGCGCAGGGCTTTGCGCCCTCGCCCGGTGATCGCACTGTAGGTCGCCCCAGGATCAGAGTTGCCGATCAAGTCCTTGAGCTTGAAGGCTCGGACCTTGATTCACTCGACTGGATTGAAGATCAACTGAGCGACTGACTGTCCCCGGTACTTCACCCTAATCCTGGTTGCACCGATCGGTCCTCGCCTTATTGGCAAGGTCTTCGGGGTCAATGCCGACGCAATACCTAGGTGAGCCGGCTGTAGTAATCGAGCGCGTAGCGGCGTATGTAGGGGTCGGCATCATCGAGGAGCCCTTCGATTCGCGGCAGGAGACTTGGCTCCAGGCGATCTCCCAAGGCGGCCATAGCCTCGAACCGCACGCTCTCGTCGTTGTCGTCGAGAGCTTGGGCTATGCGCTCCGTAGCCTCCTTGCCAGTGAGCCGGCTGTAGTAATCGAGCGCGTAGCGGCGTATGTAGGGGTCGGCATCATCGAGGAGCCCTTCGATTCGCGGCAGGAGACTTGGCTCCAGGCGATCTCCCAAGGCGGCCATAGCCTCGAACCGCACGCTCTCGTCGTTGTCGTCGAGAGCTTGGGCTATGCGCTCCGTAGCCTCCTTGCCAGTGAGCCGGCTGTAGTAATCGAGCGCGTAGCGGCGTATGTAGGGGTCGGCATCATCGAGGAGCCCTTCGATTCGCGGCAGGAGACTTGGCTCCAGGCGATCTCCCAAGGCGGCCATAGCCTCGAACCGCACGCTCTCGTCGTTGTCGTCGAGAGCGACGAGGAACGGAAGAAGCTTGGGGGATACGACAGCGTCTCCCTCATTGGTCTCTTGGACCAAGTTTCGAGTCTCGCCCAACTCCTCTAGCGAGGTCCTCAAGATGGCAACCTCTCGTTCTAAGTCGGCCGTTACAGGATTTTCCCTGTCAGGTTTGTTCGGCTCTCTCCGCCTATCCTTCAACGCTTCGTCGATTTGGTTGAGTCGCCTGATCAGCGCCTCCCGATCACGCTCGTCAACTCTGCTCGCATCCTCGCCGCTCGGAAGGATCTGGGGCTCCGGTGGCTCCTCATCCTGATCTTGAAGCTCAGCGATCGCCAGCGGGGGTAGCACCGGGATGGGGCCTAATGATGGCTTCGGAAAGGCTGGTTTACCCCAAAGTGAGCGCAACAGTGCATCGAGGCCATCCGAGCCGAAGGCCGTGATGATGAAGCGCTCGCTGAACCCAAGGAGGTCTCCCGGGATGTCCTCCTCATTACTTCCTGGGAGCAGGACCACCTTTACTCGCCGAAGAGCCTCTGCCTGGCTGCGCTCGAAGATCGCCTTGATGGCCGCCGCCTCGCGAGCCGCGCCAGCCCCAACACCCTCTGCCTCTTCGCCTTCCCAACGGCGCTTGTACGCTGCATCCACGGCGACGAGAGTGAAATCGCTCTTGTCGATCAGGTTGAGCCCGAAAGTCGTCCACTGACGATGGTCAGAGCCGTGGAAGAGATCGAGCTCGGCATCAATCCCTCCGACTCTGCGCAGGGCAGTGGTGAACTGAAGCACGGCCTTCTGCCAATCGTCGCCACTCTGAGCATATGAAACGAAAGCCGTTGGTCTGGTGAGATCACCCGCAGATTCGTTCATGCAGACATCGTTCCTTGATGACGGCGACAAGCGCTAGCCTCAATGTATGGGCGTAGATCGAGACGAAAGCAATCAGCGGGGAATCTCTGTTGGGATTCCATTGGACGAGGACGGCTTCGTGTTGCGGGAGTGCCCAGCATGCGAGCGAGAGTTTAGGTGGCATGTGTCGGCGGATGAGATTGAGGGGGTGCCGGCACCTGTCGGTGGCTATTTTTGCCCCTACTGCGGTAAGCAAGCCGGCCCGGATTCTTGGTTCACGACTGCCCAGGCGGATTTCCTTGCAGCGACGGCGCTACACGAGATGGTTGGTCCGCAGCTCGATGAGATGCTGGGTGGACTCGCAGGGGACTCGGGGTTAGTCAGGATCGAGGTGACTGGTTCAGCGGGAGGCGAGAAGCCGACTCCCCTCGACGAGGATTTTGAGGGCGACCATCGCCGCCTTGAGTTTTCATGCCATCCGACTGAGGCCGTCAAGGTGGTGCTCGACTGGGAGGGATCCGTCCACTGCTTGATCTGTGGGAGTACGTCATAGATCAGTGGCGCTGATTTTTTGACGATTGCTTGCCTTCAACTAGGATCAGCGCATGAAAGAGCGTCGGATCGAATGGTCCACCGCTGAGGTGGATGCAGCCGGAACCCTAGTTGTCACGATCATCGGTGAAGTCGACGATAGTTGGATGGATGAACTGGTTCGTACGCTTGACTGGATGGAGGGTGAGACCCGCGCTGGTGAATGGGGTGAAATCACCTATGGGCCGGAAACCTTTCGCGTCGAGAACATTTCTGAGAGGTCGGTCGCCGCACTCCGACAGTTCTTGAATGATGCTGTCAAGCACGCCAATGATGCCGCCGAGCATGTCCGCGCGGCTGCCGCTAGGGACGAGCACCGCAGTATGGATCTCGGACCGGAGGCTGCGCAGCGGATGACCGATGAATTCCGGGACTAAACACGGCTCTACTAAGCCCGGCCTTTCGTCCTATAGTCCGCCTTGTCTAGTTGATCGGGGTTCTTGTCGGACCGGACCCCATCAGCCGATCTTCTCTGCCAGCTCGACGATGATCCCCTCGGGGCCGCGTACGTAGCAGAGCCGGTAACTGTTCTCGTAGCGCACCAGCTCGCCGACTAGCTCGGTGCCGCGGGCTTGTAGGCCGGCGACTACGGCGTCGATGTCTTCGACGAGGAAGGAGAGGTGGCGGATGCCCGGGGTGTTCGACGGCGCGTGGGGGTCGCCGCCCTGAGTCGACGGCGAGCGGAACTTCACCAGCTCGATTTCTACGTCCCCGTCCGGGGTTCTTAGCATCGCTAACTCGGCCTTGGTCCCGCGGAGCGCGATGATGCGGTCTACCCACTCGCCCTCGACCTGGCCCGTGCCTCCCGGCTCTAGGCCCAGCTCGACGAAGAACTCGATTGCATCCGGTAGGTCGTTGACCACGATCCCGACGTGTTCCATCTTTTTGATTGCCATGTGCTCGATGGTAGGGAGGCCAGTTACCTAACGGTCGCATTCCGGTCGCATCGCCGTCGCGATCCCGCTGCCCATGCAGAGGGACCTCCCTCCTTTCAATCTAAAGGAGCTGTGGAGTAATTGGGGTTGTCCTAATGGCGAATGTTGCGCAGGCGGGCACCATCGCCGGTGCGGCGTAACCCCCGAAGTGGCGGACGTGTGAATAGCCCTCCGAAACGCTCTTCTCCGGCAGATGCGTCGACGGAGGTGAGGCGTCACGAGTGTGCGACGGTGTCCGGCTACCCTATGTAGACTCTCTACCAATGATTCCACAGATGACCACTACGACCTTGAAGGTCCTCGCCCGCATGCTGGAGGAGCCGAGCGACGAGTGGTACGGCTTTGATCTCATCGACCAGACGAAGATTAAGAGCGGGACGCTCTATCCGATCCTGATTCGACTTGAGAAAGCAGGTTGGCTCGAGAGTCGCCTAGAGGACGTCGATCCCCATCTCGTGGGAAGGCCTGCACGGCGGCTCTATTCGCTGACCGGCGAGGGGGAACGTCTGGCACGCGCGGAGCTCAAATCGCATCTGAGGGATCTGAGGCCCGCGGCGCGCCCGAGCGCTCCACGCCGGGAGCGTTTCGCGTGAGCACGGCATGGGCGATTACCGTGCTAGTCGGCGCGGCCTTCTGCACCTTTGTCATTTCGATTTTCCACTCTCTTCTCTCAGGCGAAGTTCGGGCATGGCTTCCTCATTTGGCCCGCCGCCTCGTGCGTGGGGCGGCGCGTCAACTGCCGGTCGATTCCCGGGCTCGCTACGAAGCGGACTGGCTCGCCGAGCTGGTTGCCTGGCAAGATCGGCCGATATCAGCCCTCGCGAAGGCGGCCCACATCAGGTGGAAAGCGAGGGAGATTCAAGAGTCTCTCGGTGGGGTCCAAGTCAGGGGCGAAGGGGCAAAGCGAGCGCTTGACCTGTTTGTTGCCACGTCGCTTTTGTTTTTGCTTGCCCCACTTCTCCTGGCGACTGCCATCGCGATCAAGTTCGACTCGCGCGGCCCCGTCTTCTTTCGGCAGCGCCGCGCGGGGCGCGGTGACAGGAGTTTTTACCTCTTCAAGTTCCGCACGATGGTTCCGAACGCCGACGATCTCAAGGACTCGCTGCGCGACCGCAATGAAGCCCAGTTCGGGCTCTTCAAGATTGCCGACGATCCGCGGGTGACCCGGGTCGGCAAGTTCCTGCGCAAGACCGCGCTGGACGAGCTGCCGCAGCTCGTCAACGTGGTCCGCGGCGAGATGAGCCTCGTCGGCCCTAGGCCGATGCTCCCGAATGAGGTCGCCGCCTTGAAAGAGGAGGGCGAGTTGGGTCGGACCGAGGTGCGCCCCGGGCTCACCGGCCCCAGACAGATCCAAAACTTCCGCGGCCCTTACACCGTTGACGAAGGACGTGAGATGGACGAGGAGTACGCGCGATCCCGCTCGCTCCTCCTAGACCTCCGGCTATTGGCGCATACGGTCTGGGCAGTTCTGCGTCGACCCTGACTGAGATTGGCTCTGCGCATCGAAGTCGGCAGGAAGCTTCAACAGCCCACGTAGACGAGTTTTCAACTCCTCCACATCCATGAACCCATCGAGGCCGTCGCCGATGTCGGCGACGTAAAGGGCCTGATCGGACATTCCATTCCGGACCGCACCATCTATGTCCTCGCCGATGCCGACGCTCAATTCGCCGTGGCGGTAGCGCACGTAGATTGCTTGTCCGTCATCGAGAGTTCCCTCCCACTGGGATGGACAGGCGAGGCAGGTTCTTGTCAGCGTGGCCAGTGCCAGCGGGCCGTCTGGTTGCTTAGAAGCTTGCGGGTCGTTCATGGCCGCCAAATGGTTGCAGACAAAACATCTAGGCAGCGGACGAAGGCAAGCGAGATCTGAAACGCCCGCCGATGGGAGGCGATCGGGCCGCAGAGGCGAGAGACCCCGATGGGCTTCGAGTCGTTGTGCCGTCAGCGCTATGGCAGGAAAAGATTCTGCGGGATCATCCCGAGCTGGCGCCGCACCTCGCAGATGTGGTGAGGGCAATTTCTGAGCCCGACCGCGTCCTCCCCGACCCGGTCTACGAGCGCCGTCGTCGCTACTACCTGCGCGGAGCTGGCCCTAGTCGCTGGTTGTTGGTGGTCGTAAGCTGTGAACAAGAACCAGCGCGGCTTATCTCCGCGTTCGGCAATCGGAAGGACCCGCGCTCATGGAGCGAGTGAACATCAGGATCGGTCACATCACGTTCGACCATGCCGACTATGACGCCGGCAGCGACGTGCTCTATCTGCATGTCGGGGAGCCCCAGGAGGCTGAGGGCGAGGAGACGCCCGAGGGTCATGTCCTGCGCTACGCGCCCGGCAGCCAGCACATCGTCGGACTGACCGTTCTCGGTGCTCAGCGCATCCTCGACCGCGAGGGGGAACTGCGCGTAACGATTCCCGAGCCGGTCAAAGCGAGCGCCGACGATCTCGCGCCGGCACTGGCCGCTATCTAGGTCGCATCCGGGTCACATCGCCGCCGCAATCCCGCTCTCCGTGCGGACGGCATCTGTCCTTTCAATCTGATGGAGTTTGGCGCAGTAGAGCGGAGCGGAGCGATTCTGATGCTGGCGTTCGAGTCGAGAATCCTGCAGAATCGGTACATGGCGCCACCAACCTCAAGCTCGGCGGGTGACGCTCATAGCCCAAGATGGAAATTCCAGGTGGGCCTAGCCGGACTCAGAAGTGGCGAGTGGATCTCCAGCGTCTCGGCGATCCTCCTCTTTGTCCTCATGTTCTTTCACTGGTTCGGTGTCAAGCTCGTCAACACTTCCAGTCTGCTCTTTGCAATTCAGAGTGTCGAACCAGGGAAAAGCGCCTGGGAGGCGCTCGAGTACATCCCGATCGTCCTTACGATCACGATCATCGTCACGCTCGCCGTCCCGGCACTGCGCCTCGTAAGCGCATTCCGAAAGCCTTCTCTTCCGCTCAACTGGCTGGTCGCGATCCTCGGCCTCGTCTCGATGCTGTTGATCAGCTTCCGAATCAGCGACCCGCCAACCTTCTGGGCCGAACCAACCATCACGTCTGAAGGCGCGGTCCAGGTCCCGATCTTCCTTGCGCTGTTGGCCGCCGCGGGGATCGCCGTCGGTGGCTGGCGGACCATGCGGGAAGAGGCCGATGGCGATTCAGGCGCCTGACCTCGGTCACTTCTTTGGGTCCGGGAGAACGACCAATCGCGACATCGGGGCTCGATCCATGGCGGCGACTACGATTTCAGCTATGAGGGTGATTGATGAGACGCTGATCGCAGAGGCGGGGCGCCGTTTGGCTGCTGCTGCTCCCGATGCGCAGGTGATCCTGTTTGGCTCGCACGCCCGCGGGGAGGCCGATCTGCGCAGCGATGTGGACTTCCTCGTCGTCGAGCCCGAGGTCACCAATGAGGCGGAGGAGTCGGTTCGCCTGCACCGGACCCTGCGCGACCTGCGGATGCCGGCTGATGTCATCGTCGTCAGTCGCGACTACGCCGACCGCTGGCGGGAGGTGCGCGGTGGTCTTGTCCACGCAGCTCTTTCCCAGGGCCGTGTCCTCGCCGGATGAGCACGAGCCCGGACCTTCCCGGCGATCTTCTGGCCTTGGCGCGTGAGGATCTCGCCTCCGCGGAAGCCTTGGACAGGGACGAACGGGTCTCCGATTCGCCAGTGGGATTTCACGCGCAGCAGGCAGTGGAGAAGTCCCTCAAGGCAGCTTTAGCGAGTCGCGGTGTGGAATTTCCCTTTACGCACGACATCGGTCTCCTCATTCAGCTCTGCGAGGACGCCGGGTTCGAGCTTCCCGCGGATCTCTCTGAAGCGGATCGACTCACGCCGTACGCTGCGGCTCTGCGCTATGGATTGGGCGACCCCGGAGCGGTCGCTTCCGCGAGTGCGTTGCGATGGGCCGCGGGGGTTATTGATTGGGCTGTTGCCGAGATCCATCCATAGAGACCCGCGGGAGTGACCTGCTCGGCGGTTGACGGAAATCCGGGTCGCATCCCGGTCTCATTCCCACGGCAATCCCACTACCGATGCGGCTGTCCTCCGTCCTTTCAAGCCGAAGGGCGCTGGTTCGCCGTGCGGCCTTCGTCAGGCGGCGGGGAGGGCGAGTTGTTTGCGGCGGGACTCGCCCCCCATCTCGGTGACACTGGTGCTCGGCTTGCTTTCCCCTGATGAGTCGAAGTTCTTTGAGACCTCTGAGATCTGCTGGACCCCCTCGTCACCCTGTTCCTCCAAGTGGCGCTCGGACTGGGAATAGACATCGCGGGCTTCCTTTGCCAGGTCCCCTCCAACCTTCTGGGCAAAGTCACGAAGGACGCTCGGGACCCAGGCGTCTTGTTCAAGGGTTCCGCGCTCGCATCTGACGAGATGGTTCAGTTCGTCAACGACCTCTCCGAGGTCGCCGCATTCGGGAGAGATCCGTCGCATCCAGCCGCGCTCGATCTCGCACGCGGCCACCCCCGCGGGGCTTCCAAGGGCTTTGTAATTTTTTTCAGCCAGTTTGATCAGCCTTTTGACCTCGGGCTCATCGGGTGGGATGCCGGCGCTGGAGAGGTGTCGGGCGACAGTTGCCTGGCGCCGCGCGTTCAGAGCAGCGCCCTCTTGGTGCTTGCAGCGGCCGAAGGCTTTCTGAGCCGAGCGCAGCGTCAGCTGCGATCTGTCGTACTCCTCTTTCTGAAACTCGATCGCCGCGAGACCGGAGGTAGCGAAGGCTTTCGCGACATGTAGGTCCAGCCGCTCGGCCTCCTTAAGCGCCTCCGCTAAAAGGCGTTCCGCCTCGTCCGTCTCATTCTGACAGCGGCGAACTTCTCCCATCTGAACAAGGCAGTAAGCGGTTGCGCGTTCGAACGAGTTCTCGGGACTGCCGGCGAGGGCATGGGCATGCTCGAGGCAATTCCAGGCAGCGTCGAAGCGGCGAAGCAGTCGGAGGCAGAAGCCAAACAGGAACCAGCACTGGGTAAGGCCGTAGTTGTCTTCGAGACCCTCGAATATGCGCAACCCTGAGGCGGCGTAACGCAACGCGTCGTCGTAACGAGACTGATCGCGGAAATTGTGGGCGAGGCTGACAATGCTCCAACCTCGGCGCCCCCGCCAGTACTGGGTGTCACGTTTGGGAGCCTGCTCTATCAACCGCTCGAAGAGCGACATCGATGCAATCAGATGTCGTCCCAGTGTGGCGGAATCGGCCGGGCCCATATCGTTGACCTTGCCTCGCTCATATTCGAGGTGCGCGATCGCTGGGTAGACGAGCTGCGGTTCGACATCTGGTGCCCCCAGTGCCACTTTCTCGAGGATCGCCAGCGAGCGGTCGCGCTCCTCTCGCCGACGGTCTTGCCGCTGCGTCGTCGCCAACTCGGCAAGCGCCTCGAGCGCGATGTCGCGGGCGCCAAGTTCTTCGGCCTGCTCATAGATCTCCTCCATTCGATCTATTGCTTCCTGCAGGCGGTTATTGCGACGCCGCATCGCCACCGCCCCGGCCAGCCCCTCTCGCAGAAAGGCCAGGATCTTCTTGTCGTCTGGTACCTGGGGGGGTTCGATGGGAGCCCCAAACGCGAGGTGCCGCCCCAGCTCCGAGCGGCCCTCCCGGGTCAGCGAGTAAGCCGTGCGACGGCGATCGTCACCGTCCTTGCTGGTGGTAACGAGCCCCGCTTCGCGCATCTCGGCAAGTTTTCTACTTACAGATTCCTTGGGTGCCGTCACCGACGTGCTGAGCTCGGTCGGCGTCGACGGTCCTCTGCCCAGGGCGATCAGCAGGCGCCGTCGTAGTGGCTCCTTGCGCTTGCTGGCCGCCATCTCGCGTCGCTCATTTAGCAGCCGCCCGGCTGCCGTGGCTTTCGAATTCTTCATTTGCTTCCCCTCATACGCGCGCCCCGGTTTGGGCGTGGCATCAAGTCATTGACCGATCATTGACTACTAGTTATAGCGCTTTGTTCCCCTGTGACGCATCCTTAAAACTGGGAGTGATCGTCTCTTTCCGGCCAGATGAACGCGCTCTTTCATTCGGACTCTCGTCCACGTCCTGGCCAGCTCACCGCTTCGGGGAGCGGTTGGTTGGGATCGAAGACCGCGAGCTCTGGGGCCGGGTTGTCACCGTCCCCTGTCAGGGCGGCCGACTGTTGCGCGGGATCGGGACGTGGCACCGCACACATGCAGAGGAACGGCTTGCCATCCTCGCGCAACCGCGTGTTGGCGATCGCCGCGACTCCCTGGCAATGGCCCGCGATCTCGGTCAGCGAAGGATTGAAGGACCCGATCTTCGGCGTCATTGCCGGCGCCAGGAGGAGGTTGACGCCGGCGTCGACGAGCAGCCGGGGAATACCCGTTTCCAGCAGGTCCGCGCAAATCGCCACGGCGAGTCTGGTTCGCCTTCCGGAGAGGACCATGATCGTCTTCTCCTCCCTGGTCAGGTCCTCCACTTGCGGTTTGTCGAATTCCTTTGCGCCTAGGACTTTGGTCTTGAACGCGTGATGCTTGCGGGCGATCGCCACGCACTTACCTTCCAGGTAGACCCTCGATTCGTTTGCGCGGATATCGGGGGTTCCCCCCGTCGCGGCGACTTCGCAATGGGCACTACCGGCAACGACGATCTCGGGATAGGAGCCCGGATTGCGGGCCAGCTCCTGTCCAAGCGCGCCCGGCTCTGGGAGGCTCAGCTCGGGAAGAACGGCAAGCCGTGCACCCTCGGCCTTGGCCTCCTGCAGCAGGAGCTTGATCGCCTCGATGTCCCACCGTGTCGGATGCACTCCAAAGAAGCGGCCACGTCCTTCACGGTCGATCTCGTACTCATCACCACCAAACGGATGCAGCGTCGCGATCCGAGGTAGCCGTTGCTCGTCATCCCAGGTGAGTGCGTCCAGTCGTGCCGCCTGGCTGAAGTCGAGAACGACGCGGAGCTCCTCTGCCGGAATGTGGGTGTAGAGGTCAAAGGGCAGCGGAAAGAGCAAGCCACCGTCTCTCAGCGTTTCCTGTGTGGTCGTGGTCTCGCCAACGATCGCCTCCGGTAGTGGCCGCGTGGCGAAAAGCACCGGGGTGCCCTTGGTCAGTTCGATCTGCCCAGTAGTGGTGGTAAAGAATTCCTGCAGAGGGCCACGGCAGAGACCACGGAGCACGCCGAGGTAATCGAGCGGCTGGCGGATCCTGGCTCGCTTTACGGCGGCGGCCAGGTCGAACCCCATGCGGGCTTCGAATTCGGTGGGGTTGTGCACCACCTTTTCCCACGCTGCGTACGAGGCTCGTCCGGCCAACTGCTCCATCAGATCCAGTTCGTCCCTCGTGTGCTCGTCGTCCGACATCGTCCCGAGTTCAGTGCGGCTTTGTAGGCAGCGATCGCCTAATCGCCGAGCTAGGTCCAGGACAGAATCTGCTGCATTGAGTTGTTCGCTGAGATCGACAAGCGCCATTGCTGACCATTAGGGGCCCCCGCCCCAACCTCCCCATCGGCGTCTTCATAGGTGACCGGTATGTATCAGAACAATACTTAGGCGTTCTTGATTGCGAACTTGACAGGAGTTCGCGGCCGGCGCCCGGTTCTTCAGGCCAGGTCACTGCGCCGGATCCCGAAGGGGCGGGAGGTCAGATCCACGCATCTACCATCCGAGATCTATCGCCTCCAGCACCCGCCCGAGGTTGTCGAAGCACGTGTCCCAGCCGCCTTCGTGGTCGAGGACCGATTCCTGGTCGCGCAGGTTGCTGTGGGTGAAGCGCACGGTGGTGGCCCCGTCGGCCTCCTCGAAGTCGAGTTCGATCAGCGTCTGCCTGTCTTCGTCGTCGTGGTCCCAGGTCCAGGTGAAGGCGAGGCGGTTTGGGGGGTCGATCTCGGTGTAGTGACCGCCGCCGCCATGCCTCTCGTCCTTGACGGGGTCGCGCATGACCACGCGCACGGTGCCGCCGAGGCGGAGGTCGACGCGGGCCTCGGGCGTGTCCCAGCCATGCTGGCCATGGAACCAGCGGCGCAGCACCTCCTCGCTGGTCCAAGCGTCGAAGACGGCCTGGGCTGGCGCTGAGAAGGTGCGCTCCATGTGCAGCGTCCGACCGCTCATCGGTCGCGCTCCTCTCGGTGTCGCAGGTGCAGGGCGAGCCAGGCTCGCGCCACCACCACGGTGCCGGGGCCGGCGAGCCAGGGGAGGAGCTCCTCGACCGGCACGCCGCCGACGTGGGCGAGCGAGATCACGTGCTGCTCGATCCACGCTGCGAGGCGGTCTCAGCCGAGAGGGCGTGCTCGAAGTCGGTGGCATCCTCGTACTCGTCGTGCAGGTTCCACCACACGTAGGCCTGGGTCTGCGGGTAGCCCTCGGGCGAGTCCTCCCACTGCTCCTGGCGGCCGAGAGGGGTGATGTCGAGGTAGGACCAGATACTGCCCAGCGCCTCGTCGCCACGCTTGTCGGTGAAGTAGGTACGGAAGATCCGACCGTCGTCGTCGCGGTAGAAGACGTTGGTCCCGTGCCATTCGTCGACCCCGAAGTCGGCGTCGAAGTCGTCCGTGAGCGTGTACCAGGGGATCTCCCAGCCCATCCGCGTCCGGTAGCGCTCGATGTCGGCCTGGGGGGCGCGGGAGACGTGCGCGAAGGTGGTGTCGCGCGCGTTCAGATGGGCCAGGTTGGAGACTTCGTCGGCCATGAAGGAACAGCCGCGGCAGCCGCCGTCAGGCCAGTTGGCGACGCCGGGCTCGAAGAAGAAGCGGTAGACGATCAGCTGGCGGCGCCCCTCGAACAGATCGAGCAGGCTCACCGGCCCGTTCGGTCCCTCGAAGCGGTACTCCTTCTCCACGGCCATCCGCGGCAGCCGGCGCCGTTCGGCGGCCAGCGCGTCGCTGGTGCGGGTCAGCTCCTTCTCCCTCACCAGCAGCTCCTCGCGGGCGGACTGCCACTCCTGCGGCGAGACGATCGGCGGCATCTTCATTTCGGTTCCTCCTTGAGGTACTCATCGACGACATCGAACATGCGTTCCCAGAGGGCGCGCTGGCGATCCATCCACTCGGCCGCCTCGCCCAGCGCGGTGGGCTCGAGCGAGAGCCGGTGCGTCCGTCCCTCGACTACCCGGGTGACGACACCCGACTCCTCCAGCACCTTCAGATGCTTGGAGATCGCGGGCTTGGAGACGCCGAAGCCCTCGGTGACTTCACCGACGGTCGCGGGGCCGACAGCCAGGCGTTCGACGATTCCGCGGCGAATCGGATGCGAGAGCGCTTTGAATGAATTGTTAACCATTTGGTGAACTATAGCCGATCATCCCGCAGAGCGGCGCCCTGGTCCGCCTGGCGGTCCGGAGGGAAGTGCGTGCTTGCGCCGAAGTAGTGGGCGATGAACGGCGTCAGCCTGGACAAGCTCGAGGAGATCGCCGAAGGGCTGGCGCTCGGCTTCTACATGCTGATGTTCATGGCGCTGGTGACGCTCCTCTTCGGCTCGGCCGGGCAGGGATTCCTGCTGCTGCTCGCCGGCTCGGTCGCCCACGTCGGCCGCGCCGGGATCGAGGAATACGTCGCCCAGGTACAGGGCGGCGAGCCCCGTGCTCGGGTTCGCGCCTAGTAGCCGCTTCCTACGGCACTCTCACCCGGACTGCGCGATGGGCCGCCGCTCGTTCTCCGGCCGGGTTGCGGGCGGACAGGGATAGGTGCACCTCTGCGCGCAGTGGCCCGGGGTCTGCCTGCAGCCAGTGGCGCAGCTCGTGGGGAATGCGCACCGTGAGGCGCTGTTCCCCCGCCGCGAAGCGCGGTCGCGGGTTGAAGTGCAGCTTGGCGGCGCGCTGGCCAGCCGGTCTTCGCGCTCGCAGGCGGCCGTGGGCGGCGATGGCGCAGGTGGTGTTACAGCGGGCCCAGATGACAACGCTGCCGTGGCGGATCCGGTGGCGAACGTGGGTGATGGTCAGCCGCAGCGGCGCGACCTGCGGGGACGTGGCGGGGGGCGATGGGCTCGGCGCACGCTGACCCGGCACGGGACCGGTGGGCGGCGCCGGCTCCCGGCCCGCCGTCACTTCTCCCGCCGTCCACGAGTAGGCGACGCTGACGCTGGCGCCCTGGACGTCGTTCTGGGCGCCGACGCCCGGGTCGGTCTCGGGCAGCGCGACGGTGAATTCGTAGGTCCGCGACGCGCCTGGCTCCAGCACCCCCGCGGGCCGTGCGGGCATCGTCGCCAGAGGACCGGAATAGACGGTGACCGGGCTCGCCGGCGCGGTGACGTCGGCGATCCGCAGCGTCAGCCGCCCCGAGAGCTCGCCGCCGCCGAGGCCGGGCGTGTCTTCGACGTCGTGCTGGGCGACGACCAGCTCGCCGGGCTCTTCGCCGCTGCTGGTGATCGCGATCGTGCCGCTGACGCTGTCTCCTGGCGCGATCCCGGCGGCGCTGAAGACCGGCATGCCGTCGCGTGAGTTGGTGAAGCTGAAGCTGCCCGCGGCGGCGACCGCGCTGGCCTGCGCCGCCGGGTCCTCCCCGCCGCCGATGATCGCCGCGGTGGCGCTGCCGGCCAGGACCAGGAAGACGAGCAGGGAGGCGGCGCGCACCTCAGAGCTCCTTGTCGGCCGGGCCGGACTCGGTTGCTGCCGCGGTCGACATCGCGTTTGCCGCGCGGTCGTAGGGCGTCGTCACCGGGGTCCAGGTGGCGGTGCCCGTGCCGCCCGCCGTGATCCGGTTGGAGCCGAGCAGCCCTTCTCCTTCGTAGGTGCCGAGCACGACCGTGATCGTGTTGCCGCTCATCGTCATCGTCGACCTGGTCCCGGTGGCGCCGAATTTGACGTTGCCGCCGACCAGGCCGGTGACGTAATCGCTGCGGCCGAGGTCGATCGAGCCGAGGGGCAGCGCGGTCGTGTTGGCTTCGTTGAAGACCTGGACGACGTCGTTGCCGAGCCCGAGGCCGAGCAGGCTGTTGTCGACGATCCGCATCGTCACGCTGGTTGGCGTGAGCCCATTCCAGCCGGCGAGGATCGATCCCGGTTCGACTGGCTCGCTGATGGTGAGGACCAGCGTGTCGCCCAGCTCGGCCAAGCCATTGGTGCCTCCGGCGACGTTGGTCGTCTGCACGTCGCTGGCTTTCGGCGCCGTGTTGTCGACCGTGACCGAGCCGCCGAGGGTCGCCGCATTGAGGGCGTTGTCGGTTGCGGTGACGGCGAAGCTCTTGGTTCCCTCCGCCAGAACCGCGTTGGCGGTGAGGGCGGCGCTGCGGTACCCGTAGCTGACGCCGCCAGCGCTGAAGGAGCCGGCGACCAGGGTCGCCGCGGTCGCCCCGGTGGTTACCTGGGAGGCGTCGGCGCGCACGCTGGCGATGCCGCTCGGCGGACTGCCGGTGTCGGCGGCGACGTTGGCGTAGACGAAGTATTCGCCGCCCTGCTTGACGAAGCCGGTCGCGCCGCCGGCGCTCTTTCCGGCCACGGTCGCGGTCACCTGCGGCGCCCGGAAGTCTTCCGCGGCTTTGATTTCGTTGCCGGCGCTTTCGCTGCGCGCGGCGAAGGCGGCGAAGGTGACCGGCACCGCCACCAGCGCGATTGTCGCGATCGTCACCGCGACCAGAGCCGCCCCGAGCGGCCGCAGCAGCCTCACGTCACCCGCTCCGGCGACGGCCGCCAGATCCGCACCAGCTCGTCGAGCCCGAGCAGCAGCAGCGGTACGGCGAGCAGTAGCAGCAGGCCGAGTGGGGTGTGGGTGATGACGGCGACGTGGCCGACCCAGGGCACGGTGTAGGCGACGCGGCCGAGCTCACCGTCGGCCGCGATCCGCCAGTGCTCGGTGGTGTTGTTGGCGTCGCCCCGGGTGACGAACCAGAGGTGCGAGCCGGCGCGGCGGATGCTCCGCACCCGGTGGGTGATCAGGCGGCTCTGGTCTTCGGGGTCGCGGAAGGTGACGACGTCGCCGACCTGTGCTGCGCTGGGGGAGATGCGCTCGTCGATGACCACGTCGCCGGGGGCGATCGCCGGCTCCATGCTGCCGGTCAGCACCGTGTGCGGGCGGGCGCCGAAGGCGAGCGGTCCGGCGATCGCCAGCGTCAGCAGCACCGCTGCCGCCAGCGCCGCCCAGCCAAGGCCGCGCATCAGCTGGCGCGGGATCGTCGGGGGGATCTCAGTCGCCATGACTCCTCCGGCCGTTTGTCTCCCCGCTACTGGTTCTGCGCCTCCCAGCGGATGATGTGGCTGCCGGTCGTCTTGCCCTGCGCCGAGTCGGGGGCGCTGGCCGAGAGCGTCGCCGTGACCCGGTAGATGACCGCGTCATTGGTCACCCATTTGGTCGCGACCGTCCCCGGGAAGTCGACGACCCCGGTCGCGTAGTTGTTGTGTTCGGTGGCGAAGGCGGACAGGGTGCCTTCGAACAGGGCGCCGCCCGAGTCGGGGGTGAAGCCGGTGCAGCTCGGGAACGACGGCGTGGTTTGGGTCCCCGGCTCGATTTTGAGCGTGACGTTGGGGCCGAGTTCGCCGATCGTGCTCGGCGTGTAGATCCTCACGTTGGCGTTGAGGCTGCCGCTGTAGGTGACTTTGATGCAGGACTGCTGGCTGTCGCCCGGTTTCGCCGCGGCGAGGGCGTAGAGGGCGGAGCCGGCGTCGTTGTCGGCGAGGGTGACGCTGCCGGCGGTGACGACGTTGCCGGGGTTGTCGGTCTGACTCGAGAAGGCGGAGAAGACGCCCGCCCCGGCGATGCAGGCAAGGACGCCGAGCACGACGAGCGTGCGTAAGACCTTCGTGCGGTTGCTCATCTGACCTCTTTTCAGCGCTGGAAAGCGCTCGTTTTAGGTGGCCGATGTCTCTATATCGGCTGACTAAATGAGGTCCTTGAGTTCTCGACTATCTTTATTACAAGTAAGAAATCCCTGCACCATGCAGGCACAAAGATGCGCCGCTCGGTTTTCAGCTTGCCGGCGGCGTGATCCGCGGCAGCCGTGCGCACCAGAGGGCGAAGAGGGCGACGGCGAGGATCGCGCCGGCCCAGTGCAGGTCGATGAGGACGGCGACGAGGCTGGGGAGCCCGGCGAGGACGGCGCCGATCAGGGCCGGCACCAGTGGCAGATAGAGGACCCGCGCGGTGAAGGCGGCGCAGAGCAGCCAGGAGCCCGGGCCGGCGATCCAGCCCCAGCCGACGAAGAAGTCGTGGGGGAGGGCGAGGCCGAGAATGACCGAGAGAACGGCGACGGCGACGAGCTGGACCAGCGCCGCCCGCCAGAGGATCCGCGAGTCCATGTCGCGGACGAGGCTAGTCGACGACGATCTTGCCGTGCATCAGGGGGTGGATTTCACAGTGGTAGGCGAAGGTCCCCTTCTGCGTGAAGCGGACGCTGACCGACTTGCCGGGCCTGATCACCCCGGTGTCGAAGACGCCACCACGGGTCGCCGTGTGGCTCACCTTGCTCGAGTTGGAGAAGGTGACGCTGGTCCCCTTGGCCACCGTCAGCGTCGGCGGGTGAAAGGCGAAGTTGTTGATGTCGACGGTCGCGCCCTTGCTCGCGGTCGCCGTCGCGCCGGTCGTCGCGCCGGCGCTGTGGATGCCCGCCAGCATCAGCCCAAAGGCCACCGCCACCGCGCCGATCAGCTGCCACCCGTATCGAGACCTCGTGCCCGTCATCGCCTCTACATACGCGGTGACCCTTGCCCTGGTTCAAACTCCGTTCATAATCCGAGGCCGGAGTGGACCCGGGCGGTTAGCTCAGTTGGGAGAGCACTTCCCTTACAAGGAAGGGGTCACTGGTTCGAGCCCAGTACCGCCCATTCGTCCGACCAAGGCGCGCACCAGTCGGGTTTATCGATCTTTTCGCCGGGTAAATCGAGGGCATGCCATTAGCACTGCTACTCATCGTGATCGGGATCATCCTGGCGATTCTTGTGAATTACGCCCTGGGGATCATCTGCATCGTTATCGGATTGGTGCTGCTGCTCCTGCCGTGGTTCCGTGGCAGGGGAGCCTCTCGGGTCTAAGGTCGCTGGGAGGGGCCTTTCCCGCTTAGGTCACCGCTCCCGCCGCTGGCGGGCTCGGGCCGACGCCCTACTGCAGGGCGAAGACGACGTGGACCTTTGCGGTCACCGTCGAGGTCCCGGGCTTGGTCGGCGGCGGGGCGGTGGTGCAGCGCCCCCTGGTCCGCTTGACTGCGACCGGGGTGGAGCCGGCGTTCCCGGGGCTCGAGGTGGCGCAGCCGGAGGCCTCCTTAGGCGCTGCCGTCTCGAACTGAGGCGTCAGTTCAGGCCCTTCGCCTTCGTCGATCGTCAGCGCCGGGCCCAGCGTCCCGCCGGCCCGGGTCGCCAGCGCGGTCGCCCGCAGCTTTGCCTTGTCGAAGGCAGCCGTGAGCGCATTCGCGAAAGCAGTTTCGGTGTCGCCGACGAAGAAGCTGGGCCCGCTTACCCCGGTCGCCCCGGCGCCGATCGCGGCGCTGACCAGCTCCCCGGCTTTTTCGGGCTGGTGGAGGGTGACGCCGATGCCCTCCACCGCGCGGTAGACAGGACGCCCGCCGCGGAACGACTTGCGGACCGAGATCCGCCCGGTGCTGACGTCGCCCGGGCCGACCCCGGGAGTCGCCTGGACCACGGCGACGACCCCACGCAGCCCACCGGCGACCGCGCGCAGGGCCGCGCCCCGACTGCGCCGTTCGCGGCCGACCGAGAAGCCGAGGCTGGCGCTGTCGTTCGGCACCTTCAGGGTCGCTTCGGCGGTGACCGAGACCGTGCGTTCGACCGCCGCCCCCGCGCTCGCCGGCGTCAGTAGGGCCAGCGCCAGCAGGGCGGTCAGGATCGTGGTTCGCGTGCTTGAAGTCATGGTGGCCTCCCAGGCTCTAACCGGCGGTGGGACGAAAGGTGCGGCGCCAGTTCCCGCAGGCTACCCGCGTCCGCCCCGGGGTCAACCAAATGCGCGCCAGGCCAGCACCGCTGCCACGACCAGCCCGACCAGGGCGATCGCGACCCGCAGCACGTCGCCGGAGATGCGCCGGGCCAGCTGCGCCCCGAGGCGCCCGCCGATGAGCGAGGAGATCATCAGGCAGACGGCGAAGCGCCAGTTGACGTCGGCAAGGAAGGCGTAGGCGACGGCGGCCAGCAGGTTGGCGATCCCGGCGAGGAGGATCTTCAGCCCGTTCAGGTGCTGCATCGAGTCGGCGACGAAGAGGCCGAGCAGGGCCAGCAGCAGGATCCCGACGGCGGAGCCGAAGTAGGCGGCGTAGGCACCGGAGAAGAGCAGGCCGGCGGTGAGCAGCGGCGAGCCCTCGTCGCCGGCGCTGGACATGCGCGCAGTCAGCCGCGGCTGCAGGAGCAGCAACAGGCAGGAGCCGGCGACCAGGGCGGGGACGATCGCCTCGAAGGTGTCGTTGGAGGTGACGAGCAGCAGCGCCGTGCCGGCGACGGCGCCGAGCAGGGTTGGCAGCGCCAGCCGGGCCACCCGCCGGCGCTGTTCGCCGATCAGGTCCGCATACCCGATCGCGCCGCCAGCGGCGCCGGGGATCAGCCCGACGGTGCTGGTCACATTCGCCGAGAGCGGCGGCACCCCGAGCGCGATCAGGGTCGGGAAGGTGATCAGCGAGCCGGCGCCGGCGAGGGAGTTCGACGCCCCCGCCGCGGCCCCGGCCGCCGCCAGGGCGAGCAGCTCGAGCATCGGCGCAGTCTTACTGACCGGGCGGGTGGCTCAGGTGGCGCTGGCGCTGAGGTCCGGCGTGCGGGTGCCGCCGCGCTGGTGCTCACCCTTGGTGACGACGTCGAAGAAGACGTCGTTGCGGCCGCGGCGCATCGGGCGGGGAAAGACGGGGCGAGCGCGGCGGTGGGTGGCGGTGACCGAGCGGAAGGCGGTCTCATGGCGCCGGGTCCACTCGATCCCGAAGATCTCCCGTACCCGCGGCGGCAGCGTTCCCTTGATGATCAGGTTCTGGACCGCGAGGTTGCCGCGCGCCGCCTTCGGCACCGGCTGCTCGAAGGCGACCAGCGGTGCCATCTCCAGCGCGTGCGGGGTCGCGTGCAGGTCGGGCGAGGCGATGCGGCCGTCGAACCAGGCGCGGAACTCGCGGTAGCTGGCGGGGACCTCGCTGGCCGGCAGGCCGAAGAGCTCGCCGAAGCGGACGTAGTCCTGCCAGAGCGCCTCCTGCTCGCCCGCGCTCAGCGCCCGCGCCATCGCTTCGTACATGGCCCGGCCGGAGTCGGCGATCACCGCCAGCGTCCACAGCATCAGCTCCGGGTCGAAGGCCGAGTAGGTGGCGCCGGCGGGGTGGGCGCCAGCCGCCTCGGGCAGCGAGCCCCTGACCCGCTCGTGCAGGCGGTGCACCGCGGCAAGCGCTTTGTCGGCTTCGGCGCGGGTGCCGAGGAAGACCGTCTCCTGGATCTTGGCGGTGCGGGCGAGGCGGGTGAACGGCCACTCGCCCGACTTGGTGCTGACCATGGTGCCGGTGTAGGTGAGCGGCTCCAGAGCCCCGATCAGCAGTGCCCGTTGGCCGTAGAGGAGACCGACCGAGCGCTCGCCGTGCACGCGGCGGGCCAGTGAGCGGCCGGGCGGGAAGTAGCAAGTGTCTTCGTTCATCCTGGCTGCCTGGCCAGGAATGCTACTCGGGCTGGTCCTGTTTGCGGGCCATCGCCACCAGGGCGGGGCTGGATCCGCGCTGCTGGACCAGCTCGCGCAGCTCGTGGGCGGCGAAGATCTCGTCCAATTCCTCGCGGGTGAGGGTCTCGCGCTCGAGCGCGTTGGCGGCGAGGTCGTCGAGGCAGGCGCGGTTGGAGGCGAGCAGGGTGCGCGCCCGCCGGTAGGCGTCGCGGGCCAGCGTCATCGCGGCGACGTCGACCTCGCGCCGGGTGGCGTCGGCGAGGGCGTAGTCGGAGGTCGGCATCGCGATCGGCGCCGGGCCGTGCGCGTCCAGCGCCACGCCCATCCCGAACTCCCCGACCATCTGCTTGCAGACCATCTGCACCCGGGCCAGGTCGTCGACGGCGCCGGAGTACGACTCGCCCATCACCTCCTCCTCGGCAGCGCGCCCGCCCAGCAGCGTCACCACCTCGTCGAGCAGCTCGTCGCGGGACTTCAGGTAGCTGTCCTCCTCCGGCGAGTGGCCGACGAAGCCGAGCGCGGGACCGCGGGGGACGATGCTGAGGATCTCCGGCGGGTCGAGCCCGAGCAGCTTGCGGCAGAGCGCGTGGCCGGCCTCGTGGTAGGCGACGATGCGGCGCTCCTTCGGGCTCAGGCGGCGCGCCTGCTGGGAGCCGACCGATTGCCGCAGCAGCGCCTCGTCGAGGTCCTCGCGCCCGGTCTCGCGGCGGCCGGCGCGGCCGGCGATGATCGCCGCCTCGTTCAGCGCGTTGGCCAGTTGGGCGCCGGTCATCCCGGTCGTCTTGCGGGCGACGTCGGTGAGGTCGAGGTCGGCGGCCAGCGGCTTGCCCTGGGCGTGGCTGCGGAGGATCGCCTCGCGGCCGTTGCGGTCGGGCGGGGAGACCAGCACCTGGCGGTCGAAGCGGCCGGGGCGCAGCAGCGCCCTGTCGAGCTTGTCGACGTAGTTGGAGGCGGCGATCACGATCACCGTCCCCGGGTCTTTCTCGAAGCCGTCGAGCTCGACCAGCAGCTGGTTCAGCGCCTGCTCGCGCTCGCTGGAGCCGCCGTCGCCACCGCCGCCGCTGCGGGCGCCGCCGACGGCGTCGAGCTCGTCGATGAAGATCACCGCGCGCCCGGACTTGCGTGCTTCCTTGAAGAGGCGGCGGATCCGCGCCGCGCCGCGGCCGACGAACATCTCCACGAAGCTGGAGCCGGAGGCGGCGTAGAAGTCGACCCCGGCCTGGGCGGCGACCGCCCGCGCCAGCATCGTCTTGCCGGTGCCGGGAGGGCCGAAGAGCAGGACGCCGCGGGGCGGCTTGGCGCCGAGGGTGGCGAAGCGGTCCGGTTCGCGCAGCCACTCGGCCACGTCCATCAGCTCGTCCTTGGCCGCGTTGACGCCCTGCACTTCGTCCCATAGCACCGGCTCGGTCTTGCTCGCCTTGACCGTTTCCGGCTTCGTCGTCCCGACCGTGCTCCGCATCAGTTTGAGGAAGACGACCAGCAGGCAGAGCATGAAGAAGACCCCGAAGACGGGGTACCAATCGAAGAAGAATTCCTGGATTTCGCTTGCCAGCATGGGGAAAGTGTGCGGGTCGGGCCTGCCGAATACAAATCGACATCCGTCCAAGAACCTTTCCCCTTGAAGCTGATCGCCCAGTCCGGGCCACCCTGGCTCCGGCCCTGCTCCTAGGATCGGAGCCATGAACGGACCACGGGCGGCAAGCGCGCCGGAGCTGAAGGCTCAGATCGAGGCGGAACGGGCCGGGCGCCCCTTCCTCGTCTTCCGCGACGGCGAGGACGAGCAGCGGATCGTGACGATCGACGAGGGCGCGGCGGAGCTCTGGGTCGGCCGCGGCGAGTCGGCCGACGTGCGGCTGGGCTGGGACGAGGAGGTCTCCGGCCTGCACGCGCAGATCGCGGTCGTGCGCGGCGAGGCGACGCTGGTCGACGACGGCCTCTCCCGCAACGGCTCCTACGTCAACGAGGTCCGGGTCCACGGCCGCCGCCACCTGCGCGACGGCGACGCGATCCGCTTCGGGCGCACGACGGTCGTCTACCGCCGCCCCGGCGACACGGCGCCGGAAGCGACCGTGATCGCCACCGACGTCCCGGCCGCCGCCACCGTCTCCCCGGCCCAGCGCAAGGTCCTGGTCGCCCTCTGCCGTCCTTATAAAGACGGCGGCAGCTTCGCGACGCCGGCGACCAACCAGCAGATCGGCGCCGAGCTGCACCTCAGCGTCGACGCGGTCAAGACCCACATGCGCGCCCTCTTCGAGAAGCTCGGCGTCGGCGACCTGCCGCAGAACCAGAAGCGGGTGGCCCTGGTCGAGCGGGCGCTGCAGATGGGGGTTGTGAAGAGCAGCGAGCTGTAGGAGGGCACTCCGCCCTCCTTGCAGGGGTGGCTCGGTTCACACCTTGGGGGGCTGGGAGCGCGCGCTCGTCCGAGCGAAGGTGAGTGAAAGCAAAATTCACTCACCCAGGAGGACCAAGATGAACCGCAAGATCGCTTTTCTCACCGCCGCCATCGCAGTCGTCGCGATGATGGTCGCCCCGGCCAGCGGCATGGCCGCTCCGGTCAAGTTCGGCGCCAAGCTGAACCCGACCGTGCAGCCCTCGAACTCGCTGCCCGGCCTGCGCTGCATCGCCGACCCGCTGCGCTTCTCCCCCTGCACGATGGTGCAGAACGAAGCCTACGGCCGGCCCGACGGCGGCCAGATCGCGCCGAAGACCGGCACGATCAAGACGATCCGGCTGGTCGCCGGCGGCCCCGGCACGACGCGGGTGGAGACGGTGAAGGTCAAACAGAAGACCCTGTTCACCTCGAAGGAAGGCAAGCTCGTCCACAAAGGCCCGAAGATCAGCTACCAGGGGCAGACCGAAGCCAACTGGGAAAGCGACAGCTACCGGGTCGAGTCCTTCAACGTGAACATGCGCATCAACAAGGGCGAACAGCTCGCCATCCACAGCGGCAACACCTCGATGATCCGCTGTTCCTCAGGCGGCGACAACACGCTGATGTATCCGCTCACCTATTACCCCAAGCACCCCTACAACGCCGCGGAAGGCAGCGACGGCTGCTGGCTCCTGATGGAAGCGATCTACAAGTAAGCGGCGCTGCTCCCGGGTCGGGCTATCCGCGCTCGACCTGGGAGCCGCCGACGATCGCTTCTTCGTTGCTGTCGTCGAATGTGATCCAGGCCTTGTTGCCGCCGTCGTAGTCGGGCGCCCAGAGTTTCAGGGTCGCGGTCCGGCCCCAGACGGTGACGCTCTCCTCGCCGGTCGGGTCGAGACCGCGCCAGATCCGCACGAAGGGGTTCTGTTCCCACTCCCCGCCGATCGTCGTCGGCTCGCGGTGGCCGGGATGGACGCGGGTCTCCGGCGGCAGTTCCATCAGCCGCATGACCGAGGCCTTGAGGTCGGCGAAGCCGCTGGCGCCCGGTGCCATCGTGCCCCCGACCGTGCCCTTGAAGAGGACGTCGGCGGTGAAGACGTCGGTGCCATCGATGAGGAAGGCGAGGTGGCCGGCGGCGTGGCCGGGGGTGTAGAGCGCCTCGACCTCGAAGCTGCCGGCCTGCAGCTTGTCGCCGTCGCCGAGGATCACCTCGACCTCTTCGTCGAGCTCGGCGGCGGTCGCCTCGTGGGCGACCAGCGGCGGGTTGCCCAGCGCCTTGCGCGCCTCCGCGAGGCCGGCGACGTGGTCGCCATGGGGATGGGTGACGAGGATGTGGGTGATGCCGATCCCGTCGCGCTCGACTCGCTCCAGCAGCGGGCCGAGCTCATCGTTGCCGTCGATCAGCACGCCGGTGCCGGCCTCCGGGTCGGCGACCAGGTAGGCGTTGGACAGCCACTGCGGGTTCTCGGTCCTCTCGACGATCACGCGGTTGAGGATAACCGTGCGCTGCCCTCGAGCAGGGTGCGGGCGACCAGCTCGGGGTCGTCCCACATCGGCGTGTGGCCGACGCCGGGGAGGACGAGGAAGCGGGTGCCGTCGGGGCGGCGCTCCGGCTTCGGCGGGCCGACAAGGCGATCGTGCTCGCCCCAGGCGATCGTCACCGGCACGTCCTCGGGGTAGCCGGTGGGGTCGAAGATGTGGGTGCGCATCGCCCGGTTGGCGCCGTCGTAGCCGTTGGAGTCGATCCAGCCGAGGACCAGCTCGCGGCCGGCGTCGGCGGGAATCCGCTCCGGGTGGGCGGCGAAGGTCGCGAGCATCGCCTCGCGGGCGCGGCGGGTGTGCAGGGCGAGGGCGACCAGGGAGCGAGCGCGGCGCGCCCACATCCGGGTGTCGCGTCGGCGCGGGCCCAGCGGCGCCCGCCAGAGGCCGGCCGGGGAGATCGCGGTGACCGAGGCGGCCCAGCCGGCGCGCCCCATCTCCAACCCGACCCAACCGCCGAGCGAGTTGCCGGCGACGTGCGGGCGCTCGACCCCGCACTCGGCGCAGGCCGCCTGCAGTGCCGCCGCCAGGTTGGCCGCGGTTGGCTCGATCCCCTCCGGCAACGGCGGCGCCGCGCCGAAGCCGGGCATGTCCAGCACCAGAACCTCGCGCTCGCCCTCCAGCAGCGGCAGCACCGGGTCCCAGACCCGGCCGGTGCCGCCGAGCCCGTGGATCAGCAGCAGCGTCTCGCCCGTGTCGCCACCCGCGCTCGCGCTCACGACCAGCCCGGCTTCGCGAACAGCGCCTGCACGTCGCCGATCCGGTGCTCGCGGAAGCCCGCCTCCGAGGAGGAGAGGTAGAAATCCCAGAGGCGGCGGAAGCGCTCGTCGTAGCCACTCGGGCGCAGCCGCTCCCAGGCGCCGAGGAAGCGCTCGCGCCAGGCGGCCAGGGTCGGCGGGTAGTGGGCGGTGATGTCGTCGAGCCAGACCTCGCGCATGCTGGTGACGCGGGCGACGCAATCGGCGATTGCTGCTTTCGAGGGCAGGCAGCCGCCGGGGAAGACGTGGGTGTTGGCGAAGCTGCGGGCGCCTTTCTCGGCCTCGTACATCGAGTCGTCGATCGTGATCGCCTGCAGCAGCATCAGCCCGTCGGGCGTCAGCAGCTGATCGCAGCGCTGGAAGAAGTCGTCGAAGTACTGCCAGCCGACCGCCTCGATCATCTCCACCGAGACCAGCCGGTCGTAGCGGCCGCGGAGGTCGCGGTAGTCCTCCAGCAGCACCGTCACCCGGTCGCCGAGCCCGGCCTCCTGCACCCGCCGGCTGGCCAGCTCATGCTGCTCGTGGGAGATCGTCGTGGTGGTCACCCGGCAGCCATGCTCACGGGCGGCGTGGACGGCGAGCCCGCCCCAGCCGGTGCCGATCTCCAGCAGGTGGCTGTCGCGGTCGAGCCGCAGCTGATCGCAGATGCGGTCGAGCTTGGCGACCTGGGCTTCCTCGAGGCTGGCGCCGGGGGTCGGGAAGTAGGCGCACGAATACATCATCCGTTCGTCCAGGAAGGCGGCAAAGAGGTCGTTGCCGAGGTCATAGTGGGCGGAGATGTTTTCTTGGGCGCCCGCCCGCGTGTTCTCCGGCACCAGGCCGCGCATCCGGTGTAGGAGGCCACGGGGGCGGGCGACGGCTCCGCGCAGGCCGTTGAGGTCGCCCAGCTCGCGGGCGGCGACGCGGATCAGGGCGACGAGGTCGTCGGTCTCCCAGAGCCCGTCGACGTAGCCCTCGCCGAGCCCGACGCTGCCGCGCAGCGGACCGCGCCAGGCAGCGGGGTCGTTGATGGTGACGGTGGCGTGCAGCTCGGCGTCGGCGGGGCCGAAGCGGCGGCGGCGCCCGGCCTCGACCACGTCGATCCGCCCGGAGCGCACGCCCCGGCTCATCACCGTGGAGACGGCGGCACGGGCCAGCGCGTCCCTCACGGCGAGACGAACCCCTTCGGCTTGCGCCCCTCGGGGTGGGGGAAGTAGCGCGCGCCCTTCAACTTCAGCCGCAGCGACTGCGCGTAGATCTTCGCCACCACCTGCAACGACATCGCCGGGTAGCGGGCCAGCAACCCCGCCAGCAGTGGCCGGCTCAGCTCGCGGCGGCGCAGGTTGAGGGTGGCGTCGAAGGACTTGCCACCGGCCGCGGCGTCGGGGCGGGACTCGATGTGGACGGCGAGCCGCTCGCCCGGCTCGGTGGCGCGGAAGCCGTAGGTCTGCTCCATCCCCATCAGCGGCGAGACGTGCAGCGTCTTGTCGAGCTCGTCGCTCAGCACCGGGCCCTCGCGCTCGCCGCGGGCGAGGACGTAAGGATGGCGCTCTCCCCAGGGGATGTTCTCGACATCGGCCACGACAGCTTCTACCCGCTCCCCGGCGCTGTCAAAGCAGTAGTAGAAGCTGACGGGATTGAAGGAGTGGCCGAGGTAGCGCAGCCCACCGAGCAGCCGCACCGGGCCGGCGGGGCGGGCGCCGGTCGCGGCCTCGACAGCGTCGCGCGCGCACTCGTCCAGCGGCCGCGTCGGGTCGCCCATGAAGTCCTCGCGGCGGAAGCGGGCCGGGGCGCGGCGGCGGGCCGACCACAGCGGGAAGGGATCGAGCACGCCCGGCAGCTCGGCCAGGTCCAGGTACATGAGGAAGAAGCGGTAGCTGAACTCGTGCTCGACCGGCTCGAAGCGCCGGTGGCGGATCGTCCCCTCGTAGACGGCGGAGGCGGTCATGCGGCCAACACCTCATCCCCTGAAAGGGGGGTGTCTGAGTTAGACGCCTCTATGTGGCGGACTACCTCAGACACGTCCGCGGTGGGAGCGGATCCGGGTTGGATCGTCTCGCAGGCCCGCAGCGCGCTGACCACGCCGTCCTCGTGGAAGCCCCAGCCCCAGTAGGCGCCGCAGTAGTGGGTCCGACGCACGCCGCTGATCTCGGCGTGGCGGGCCTGGGCGGCAACGCCCTCGGCCGTGTAGACGGGGTGGTCGTATTCGAAGCGCCGCAGCACCTTCTCCGGGTCGATTTCGTCGCCGCGGTTGAGGGTGACCAGGTACTCGCGCCTCGCCTGCAACCGCTGCAGGTTGTTCATCCAGTAGGTGACGGTGCTGCCGCGCGGCGAGCCCTCCGCCAGGTGGAAGTTCCAGCTCGACCAGGCGGTACGCCGGCGGGGGAGCATCGCGGTGTCGGTGTGGAGCACGGCCTCGTTGCGTTGGTAGGGGATCGCGCTCAGCACTTCGTGCTCGGGCTCGCTCGGGTCGGCCAGCAGCGCCAGCGCCTGGTCGGAGTGGGTGGCGATGACGACCTCGTCGAACTCCTCGCTCTCGCATCCCTCGGCCTCGATCCGGACGCCGCCGGGCAGACGCTCGATCCGCCGCACCGGCGCCGCCAGCCGCACCCGGTCGCGCCAGGGCGCGGAGATCGCCGCCACGTAGCTGCGCGAGCCGCCGCTGACCGTCCGCCACCTGGGCCGGTCGCGCAGGCTGTACATCCCGTGGTTGTCGAAGAACTCGGCCATGAAGCTGGCCGGGAAGCTCCACATCTGCTCCGGGTCGGCCGACCAGACGGCGGAGGCCTGGGGCACGATCAGGCGGTCGATGAAGTGTTGGGAGAAGCCCTGCTGCTCGAGCCAGACGCCGAGCGAGGGCGCCGTCCCGTTCATCCCGATCAACGCCCGCGCCTCGCGGTTGAAGCGGCGCCAGTCGCGCAGCATCCCGAGGAAGCTGGGGCTGATCAGGTGGGCGGGGCGGGCGAACAGGCCCCAGGGGGTGCCGGAGTACTCGAAGCGCTCGCCGTCGGAGACCGAGAAGCCCATGTGCGAGCGCTGGCCGGCGACGCCGAGCTCCTCCAGCAGCGCTTCGAAGTTGGGGTAGTTGCGGTCGTTGAAGACGATGAAGCCGGTGTCGATCGCGTGGGTGCCGTCCTCCGCCTCGACCTCGACCGTGTTCGAGTGCCCGCCGAGGCGATCGGCCGCCTCGTAGACGACGATCTCGTGCTCGGGATGGAGCTTGTGGGCGGCCACCATCCCGGCAATGCCGGTTCCAACAATCGCGATTCTCATCTTGCCCACCACTACGCAGTGTGGCGCCGATCGGTTGCATCGGCCGATTTGATCGGCTCCGACATAGGCGCGTCTGGGTTAGCCGTAGGGCTTGTAGATCAGCTTGTCGCCGAGCAGCTGGGAGACGGTCGTGAAGCGGTAGCCGCGGGCGCGCAGGGTGTCGATGATCGAGGGCAGGGCGGCGAGGGTGCCGCTGCGGTCGCCGCCGCCGTCGTGCATGAGGATGATCGAGCCAGGCTGGGTGGCGCCGACGATGCGGCTGTAGACCGCGCCGCTGCCGGGGTTGGACCAGTCGGTCGGGTCGACGTCCCAGGTGACGGTCCGCATCCCGAGGCTGCCGGCGCTGGCGAGCACGCCGGCGTCGACCCCGCCGCCGGGCGGGCGGAAGAGGCAGGGCTGGAAGTGGGTGTACTCCTCGATCCGCGCCGCGGCGCCGGCGATCTGCGCGTAGTCGGGGTATTCGACGTGGTTCATCGTATGGTCGCCGATCTCGCTGCCTTCGGCGAGGATCCGCCGCATCGTCGCTTCTCGCCCCGGCATCTCCTGGCCGATCTCGAAGAAGGTGCCGTTGACCCCCTTGTCGCGGAGGACGTCGAGGAAGCCTGGCGTGTAATCGCTGGGACCGTCGTCGAAGGTGAGGGCGACGACCTTGCGCTCGCGCGGGCCATTGGTGACGAGCCCGGTGCCGCCGCCGGTACAGCCGACGGCGCGCACCGGCCGCAGGCGGAAGGCGAGGTTGCGTTCCCCAGCGGGGAGGGACTCGGCGCAGCGCCGCCGGACCTTGCATCCGCGGCTCTCCAGCAGGCGCCAGGAGTAGCGCTGGGGCGCCAGCCCGGCGTCCTCGGGGACCAGGGCGACGACGAGCTTCTCCGGGCTCGGTCGCTTCACCGTCGCCCGCGCCTCGCTTTGCTCGACCGGCTTGCCGGCGCCGTTGACCGCCTCCAACCCGACCCGGTCGTGCGGCTTCGCCCCGCCGAGGCAGATCCGCCGCTCGCCTTTGTCCCCGCCTCGGCCCAGCGCCAGGCAGAGGTAGCGCGCGGCGGCGCGCCTGGTGTCGGGATGCGATTCGAGCCCCCCCAGCGCCACCGGCGAGCCGGTGCGCAGGGTGAGGATCAGCTCCCGTCCCGCCTGCGAGAGGTCCGCCCGGACCAGGCGTTGAGGCTGGGCGGCGCCCGCCACACTGGCCACGGCGAGCAGCGCGGCCACGGCGAGCGCGAGGGTGCAGAGGATCTTGCGGGAGGAGGGGATTGCCGGGCGCCTGGAGTCGCGTAAAGGACGCTGTCGATATTACGACCGGCGTCCAGACAGGCGGTACTCCTCGGGCACTCCGGCGGGCGATGAAATTCCCCCGCGCGGCGCGACCCTCGCTACGGTGTTCGCAGTAGACGCGAGGTCCAGAGGCGCTCCGAGGCGACACCGGCTCCCGGTGCTCTTGGCGGTCTTGACCGTGATCGCGACGCTCGCCCAACTCCCCGCCGCTGCCGCCGAAACCGGCGGGGCCGGGCAGGTGGAAGAAGCGCCCGTCCTGCGCAACACGCCGTTCGACCGCCAGGGCATGTGGGTCTGGTACGTCGAGCGCTCCGAGGGCGGCAGCATCCCGGCGATCGTCGCCCGCGCCAAGGCCGCCGGCATCGTCACCGTCTATATAAAGGCGGGCGACGGCGGCAGCGTCTGGAGCCAGTTCAGCACCGCCCTCGTGCGCGCCCTGCACCACCGCGGCCTCGACGTCTGCGCCTGGCAGTTCGTCTACGGCGACGCGCCCGCGGCCGAGGCCAAGGTCGGTGCCGCCGCGGTCGCCAAGGGCGCCGACTGCCTGGCCATCGACGCCGAGGGCGACTACGAGGGCAAGTACCCCGCCGCCGACCTCTATGTCCGCCGCCTGCGGGCCGCGATCGGCGATGCCTTCCCGCTCTCCCTCGCCGCCTTCCCCTACGTCGACTACCACCCGTCCTTTCCCTACTCGGTCTTCCTCGGGCCGGGCGGCGCCACCTTCAACCAGCCGCAGATGTACTGGAAGACGATCGGCACCTCGGTCCGCGCCGTCTTCGAGCACACCTACCTCTACAATCGCATCTGGGGTCACCCGATCTACCCGATCGGCCAGACCTACGAAGCCCCCGGCAACGGCCCGCTGAAGCTGTTCCGCCGCTTCGCCGCCAGCTACGGCGGCCTCACCCCGAGCTGGTGGAGCTGGCAGGAGACGAGCGGGCGCGAGTGGGGTGCGCTCGGTGCCACCAGCGCCGCGCGGCCCGTCAGCGGCTACCGCCTCACCGTCGAACACCCGCTGCTGAAGCGCGGCAGCGAGGGCGACATGGTCGTCTGGGCTCAGGAGCGCCTGGTCGGGGCCGGGGTCGCGGTGCCGATCAACGGCGTCTACGGCAAGCTCACGATCGCCGCCGTGCGCTCCTTCCAGGAAGCCAAAGGCCTGCCCGTCGACGGCCAGATCGGCACCGGCACCTGGGAATCCCTGCTCAACTTCACGCCGTACCGGGTGCGCTGGTCTGGGAGCCGCGCTCGGGTCGGCACCTCCAGCAGTCGCGTGCAGCCGCCGAGCCGGCCGCTGTCCGCCGCGCTGCCCGCCCGCGCCTACGAGATAAGACCGGGCCCAGCCCCTTGAGCGGCGCCCGGCTATGGGCCGCTTAACTCATCACTCGGCGATGCGGGTCTCGAGCCGGCCCAGGGTGGGGGACTCGATCGCGATCTCGTCGCCGTCGGCGAGCCAGACGCGGGGCTGGCGCACGCTGCCGACCCCGTCCGGGGTGCCGGTGCTGACGATGTCGCCCGGCTCCAGCGTCATCAAGTGCGAGAGGTGGGAGAGCAGGGCGGGGACGCTGAAGATCAGGTCCGCGGTCGAGGCGTTCTGCATCTCCTTGCCGTTGAGGGTGAGGCGGATCTCGATCGCATCGTGCGGCCCGGCCTCGTCGGGGGTGACCAGCGCCGGCCCGCAGGGGGCGGAGCCGTCGAAGACCTTGCCGGACATCCACTGCGGGGTGGAGAACTGGAGGTCGCGGGCGGAGAGGTCGTTGAGCAGCATGTAGCCGGCGAGGTGGTCGAGCGCGTCGGCCTCGTCGACCTCCTTGGCGCGGCGGCTGACGACGAAGGCGACCTCGGCCTCGTAGTCGACCTTGCGGCTGTTGGCGGGGAGCTGGACCGTCGCCCCGGCCGCGGCGAGCGCGTTGCGGTACTTGCCGAAGATCGTCGGACTGTCCGGGACCTCCATGCCGCCCTCGGTCGCGTGCTTGCCGTAGTTGAGGCCGATGCAGACGATCTTGTCCGGGTCGGGGATGGGAGGGAGGAGGGAGACTGCGGCGCGCGGATGCGACGGCGCCCCGGTATCCCCGAGCCGGCTGCGCAGGTCGTCGACGCGCCCGGCTGCGAGCAGCTCCCGCAGGCCGCCCCGGTGTGGTTCGCCGAGCAGCGCCCAGGCGTCGACGACCCTGTCGTCCTCGAGCACCCCGGCCCGCGCCCCGTCGCCAGCGTCGTAGCTGACCAGCTTCATGGCGGGCAGCCTAACTCGCCGGCTCCGGCTCGGCCTCGGCCTCGAAGTCGGTCCCGACCAGCGTCTCGCGTTCGATCTCGTTCTCCCGCACCAGCCAGAGCGCGAAGACGGCGCCGGCGAAGGAGAGCAGCGCGCCGAGCAGCAGGATCGTGTTGAGGCCGTGGAGGAAGCCCTGCTCGGCGGCGTTGCGGGTCAGCTCGCGGGCGCCTACGGGCACCCCGGACAGCGCCTGCGGCAGCGCCCCCGAAGAGGTCGCTTCGACCAGGTTGCGCGCTTCGTCGCCGCCGACGTTGCCGGCCACTTCCTGCACCTTGGAGGCGCCGGCGCCGAGGAAGATCGCTCCCCAGGCGGCGATCCCGACCGCGATCCCGACCTGGCGGAAGGTGTCGTTGATCCCCGCCGCCATGCCGCTCTGCTCTTTCGGGACGACGCTGAGGGCGACGTCGGCGATGACCGGGTTCAGCAGCCCGATCCCGATCCCGCTGACGATGAAGCCGAGCAGCAGCGCCGTCCACTCCGAGTGGATGTTGAGCCCGCCCATCAGCAGCAGGCCGACGCCGGTCGCCGCCAACCCGATGCTCATCAGGTAGCGGGCCTGGACCTTGGCCAGCGCCATCCCCGACAGCGGCGCGACGATGAACGAGGCGAGCGTGATCGGCAGGTAGCGCAGCCCGGCTTCGATCGGCGAGAAGCCGAGGAAGCTCTGCAGGTAGAGGGTCAGGTAGAGGAACAGCGCGAACATCGAGCCGGAGACCGCGAAGGCCGCCAGCTGCACGCCGGTGAAGGCGCCGCGCCGGAACAGGCCCAGCGGCAGCATCGGCTGCTCGACCCGGCGCTCGATCGCGATGAAGGCCGCCATCAGCACCGCGGCGGCGGCGAAGAGGGTGACGATCAGGGCGCTGCCCCAGCCCTCGTCGTTGCCGCGCACCAGCGCCAGCACCAGCAGGAACAGGGCGGAGGAGAAGGTGAGCAGGCCGCCCCAGTCGATCCTGGTCGCGTTGGGGTCGCGCGACTCGGCCAGCTTCCAGTAGGTGACGGCGATCGCGGCGATCCCGATCGGCACATTGATCAGGAAGACCGACTGCCAGCCGAGGCCGTCGGTCAGCAGGCCGCCGACCAGCGGGCCGACGGCGACGGCGATGCCGATCGTCGCCCCGTAGATGCCCATCGCCATGCCGCGTTCGGGCCCGCTGGGGAACTCCTGGGCGACGAGGGCGAGGGAGACGGCGAACATGATCGCGCCGCCGATGCCCTGCAGGCCGCGGGCGAGGTTGAGCAGGGTCGGGTCGGGCGCGAGCCCGCAGAGCAGCGAGGCGAGGGAGAAGATCCCAAGGCCGATCGCGAAGACGCGGCGGCGGCCGAGGCGGTCGGCCAGCGAGCCGGCGGTGAGGACCAGCGCGGCCAGCGAGAGGGCGTAGGCGTCGATCACCCACTGCAGGTCGGTGAAGCTGCCGCCGAGGTCCTTCTGGATCGCGGGCAGGGCGGTGTTGACCACCGTGATGTCGAGCAGAAGCATGAAGGTGGCGACGCAGACCGCGCCGAGCGTCCACCACTTGCGATTGGCGTCTGGGGAGGTGGGGGAAGTCATTTGGGTCTCCTGGGCATCGTGTACGATTCGTAAGGAAGCCTTGTCAGACCACCTGACCAGGCGAACTTATCAGGTATCCTGACGAAATGCCCACCGCCCCCGGACAAACCCACGGCCAGGTTCCCCTCCCGGGCCTGATGGAAGTCGTCCAGGAGGCGCTCTTCGCCGAGTTCCGCCAGGAGCTCGAGGAGACCGGCTACGGCGACATCCGCCCGACCCACGGCTGCGTCTTCCGCTTCATCCGCGAGGAGCCCCTGCGCCTGACCGAGCTCGCGACCCTCGCCGGCATGACCAAGCAATCCATAGGCGAGGTGATCGACAACCTGGTCGAGCTCGGCTACGTCAAGCGCGTCCCCGACCCCCAGGACCGCCGCGCCAAGCTCCTCTGCCTCACCGAGCGCGGCGAAGAGGCCCAGAAAGTCGGCTTTGGCCTCTTCAAGAGGGTCGAGCAGCGCTGGGCGAAGCGCTACGGCCCCGAGCGCTTCGCCCAACTCCGCGAGCTGCTCGAGGAGATCGCCATCGCCGAGTCCCCCAGCGCCGTTCCCGAGCTGGCCCGCCCAGAGCTCGCCAGCGCCTAGTACCCGCTAGATTTGGCGCCGGGCCGCCACCACCTGGCCCGACCGAGTCTGTCTCGGGGGCGTAGCTCAGTTGGTTAGAGCGCCGGCCTGTCACGCCGGAGGTCGCGGGTTCGAGTCCCGTCGCTCCCGCTCCTCTTCGTGCCTGTTTTCGACTTTGCCCTTGACCCGGTCGGTCTGAACATAAAAAATCGCCACAGTGGGGGGATGACATTGGCGACAGGGACGGGGGAGAAGTGAGTGCAGGCTCGATGAAGTTCCTCGTTGTTGCCTGCTTCCTCAACGAGGAAGAGCACCTTCCGCGGTTCTTGGAGTCGCTGCGGCGACAGCGCCGCCACCCCGACCGGGTGGTCTTCGTGGACGACGGCTCCAGCGACGCCTCGGCCGCGCTTGTCACCGACTTCTGCGCGACGGTCGATCGCGCCGAGCTGTTGGCGCGTCCGGGGCGGCCCGTGGAGGAGGACCGACTCGCCGCGGCCGCCGAGCTGCGCGCCTTTCAGTGGGGACTGGCGCAGGCCGGGGATGATTACGACGTCGTCGTCAAGCTGGACACGGACCTGGAGTTGACCGAGACGCTCTTCATGCGGATCGAGGAAGAGTTCGAACGCGATCCCGATCTGGGCCTGGCGGGTGCCTATCTCTCGTGCGAATCAGACGCGGGCGAGCGGGAGCGGGAGCACTGTCCCAGCTATCACGTCCGCGGACCGAACAAGTTTTACCGCCGCGAGTGCTATGAGCAGATTCAACCGGTCGAGCCTTTCCTCGGCTGGGACACGGTCGATGAGGTGAAGGCGCGGATGGAGGGCTGGCGCACGCTGAGCTGCGCGCTGCCCGAGGGCGACCCCGTCCACCTCCGCCCGACCGGCGCGCATGACGGGACGTTCCGTGCCCACCGGCGCTGGGGGCGCTGTGCCTACGGTTACGGTGCCGAGCCAGTCTTCACCCTGCTCAAGGCGGCCGGTTACTGCTTGAACAGTCACCCTCGGCCACTTGCCGGTCTCAACTACCTCTGGGGCTGGGGATCCTCGTACATGCGCCGGGCACCACGGGCCGAGAAGGACATCCGTCGCCACCTGCGGGCGGAGCAGCGGGCAGTGATGAGGGCGGCAATCGTGTCTGGGAGTCGCTATCGGTTCCTGCCGGACTGATGCTCCCGCCCACCTTCTCCCGAGGTATGCGTCATCTGGTCACCTGAGTGAACGTCAGGCGCTTCCCGACCGCTCGACCCGCTCGCGCTCCATATAAGCGGCGTACCAGACCGGCCAGTCCGCGTCCTCGTGTCCGATCTCCTTCTCGTGCTCGCCGTGTGCGGCCGCCGCGCGGCGCAGGGCCTGCTCCAGGTCGTCGACGGAATCGAAGGTCAGCTGCATGGTGTCTCCTCTCGCAGGGTGGATCGAGGGCGCGGCCGTCAGCGACCTGGCGCCCGCTGTTTGATCTCCTGCAGCACCCACTCGTTGCCGTCGGGGTCGCTGAAGGAGGCGAACGAGCCGTAGTCGGCGCGCTCCGGATCCGGTCCGCTGACCCGCGCCTCGGTGCCGGCGTGATGGAAGATGCCACCGGCGTCGTGGAACACCTCGCTGACGTCGACGCCCCGCTCGACCAGGTTGCCGCGCGCCTCCTCGATGTCATAGACGACGAGGTGCAGACCCCGGACCGAGCCCGGCGCCGCCGTCGTCAGCTGGTCGCCGATGATGATCGAGCATTCCGAGCCGGGCGGGTTCAGCTGCACCACCCGCAACCCGTCCTCACCGCTGAAGTCGGCATCGAGTCGGAAGCCCAACTGCTGGTAGAAGCCCTTGGCCCGGTCAACGTCAGCGACGGGTAGGACCACAACCTCGAGCTTCATCTCAATGCCGCTCATGGGCCTGCTCCCATCGTGGAAGGGTCGTCGCTCCGCCGCTCGACCTTACGTCGCCTGCTGAGGGCTGTCAAACGGCTCTGGATCCCGTCGGATGGTCCCGCGTTCCTCCAGGACGGCGAGGGTCTTCTTGCTGATCTAGGCGGGCTTCGGCGCGTAGCGGTTGTGGAACATCAGGGCGTTGCCGTCGGGGTCGGCGAAGATGGCCATGTGGCAGACGCCGCTGTCGATCGTCTCGGCGAGGAACTCGATGCCCTTGGACTCGAGCTCGGTCCGCGCCGCCGCGACGTCGTCGACGTGGAGAGCGATCGGGTGGCCGCTGGGCTTGAACTCCTGGCCGATCGCGGCCGCGTCCATGATCTGCAGGGTGAGGCTGCCGGTCTCGTACTCGCCGGCGGGGATTTTCTCGTAGTCGACCGAGTGCTCGAGGCCCAGGGTCTCGCTGTAGAACTTCTGCGCTGCCGGGTAGTCCCTGACGAAGATGGTGACGAAGTCGACGCCGGTGACGGTGGTCGGTGAGGTCATGGGTGGCTCCTGGTTCGGGCTGGACGAGATCGGCCCGAATGTACGGGCTCGCGCCCGAGATCGCCAGCCGCCGCCTCAGCGGGCGACCCGGGCGAGGTAGACGGCCTTGTGGTGGGCCAGCTCGTCGAAGGGCTGCTTCAGGACCGCGTCTTCGCCGTGGCCGAAGACCTCGAGCGTTTCGAGGCCGGCGCTCTCCAGCGCGGCCAGCACCTCGGCTTCGGGGAAGTGGCGCTGGCGGTGCATCTCCGGCTCGATCAGCGGGCCGCCCTCACCCTCCAGCGGCCAGACTTCGAAGCTGGCCTCGGAGATCTGGCCCGGCCCCACCTCCGGGTTCGAGCGGCCCTTCCAGACCAGCCGTCGGCCGTCGCGTTCGACCACGACTTCTTCGGCGAAGAAGGTGCGGTAGACCTCGAGCGCGTTGACGTCGAACGTCAGCAGCCCCTCGGGACCGAGGTTGCGCCGCATCCCGCTCAGCGCCTGCACCAGCTCCTCGAAGCTGAGCAGGTAGTTGACGGCGTCGTCGAGGCACCAGACGAGGTCGAACTGGCCGAAGTCGGGGAGGTCGCGCATGTCGGCGACCGAGAGGTCGACCTCGTTGCCGACCTTGGCCCGGGCCAGCTCGACCATCGCCGGCGAGATGTCGCTGGCGGTCACCTCCCAGCCGCGGCTCAGCATCGGGATGAAGCTCTTGCCGGTGCCGCAGGCGACGTCGAGCAGGCGGTCGCCTCGCAGCTCCAGCCGCTCGAGCTCCGGCATCAGGTTCCCCAGCCAGAGCTCGTAGTCGTGGTTGTGGGTGAAGTCGTCGTAGACCGGGGCGATCGCCTCGTAGGCGATTTCCGCGCCCCGCCCCCGCTCTTCCCCTGCTATTTCGACCCTCACGGGCAGGAGACCAAACGCATAGTCAGAACAGTTTCAACAGTTAAGTTCCCTCGCGTGGTCACCGGTTATGTAAGTTCGTTTGATCAGCACTCGAAACCGGCAGAGCGATGTCAGTGACGATGGCTGGGAGTGGGGTGAGGCACACCGGGTCTGTCTGCGGATGGCGTATCGCTACGCCAGCAATCCGAGCGAGGCGGAGGACATAGCCCAAGATGCTTTGCTCCGCGCCTGGCGTCGTCGCTCAACGCTCCGGGAGGCCGACCGGCGCAACCAGTGGCTCTCGACGATCGTCCGCAATGAGGCCTTCCGCCAGCACGCCCGCGTCCGTCCCGACCCGACCTCGGAGATCGAGACATACGAAGGCGCCGAGGACGCCCAGGTCGTGGCCACGGTCGAACGGGCCGACCTGCACGCCGCGCTCAAACGCCTCAACGTGCGCGACCGCCAGCTGCTAGAGCTGCGCTACGGAGAGGACCTGACCCAGTCGGCGATTGCTCGCCGCCTCGGCATCCCCGAAGGGACCGTGAAGGTGCGCCTGCACCGCGCCCGCGACAAGCTGCGCCGCGAGTACGTGCTTCAGTAGCCGACGGCGGTCCTGTACACGCGGGCGAGCTGGCTACCCAAAACTTCGGACCGCTGTACAACCGCTCCGGCTCGATTTCGGTCGACCATTTACCCATGAAGACAGTGCCCCGCCAGATCGTCGCCTTCGGTGGCGGCGGCTTCTCGATGGAGTCCGGGAACCCCCTGCTCGACGACTACGTGCTCGGCCTGACCGGGGCCGAGCGTCCGCGCGTCTGCTTCCTCCCCTCCGCCAGCGGCGATGCCGACCACTACATCGTCCGCTTCTACCGGGCCTTCTCCGCCCACCGCTGCGAGGCCACCCACATCTCCCTCTTCCGTCGCGAGCAGGGGCCGGAGGACCTGCGCGCCCATCTCCTCTCCCAGGACCTGATCTACGTCGGCGGCGGCAGCGTCGTCAGCCTGCTCGGGGTCTGGCGGGCGCACGGGATCGACCAGATCCTGCGCGAAGCCTGGGAAGCCGGGGTCATCCTCTGCGGCCTCTCGGCCGGTTCGCTCTGCTGGTTTGCCGAGGCCGTGACCGGCTTCCACGGGGCGCCGAAACGGCTCGACGGGCTGGGGTTGCTCCCGTACAGCAACTGCGTGCACTACGAGCCGAAGTCGAAACGGCGCGAGTCCTACCACGACTTCCTGCGCGAGGGGATGCGCCCCGGCTACGCCGCCGAGGACGGCGCCGCCCTCCACTTCACCGGCACCGAACTCAGCCGCGTCGTCGCCTCCCGTCCCGAGGCCCGCGGCTATCGCCTTGACGTCGCCGGGCAGCGGGTGGTCGAGATGCGCATCGCCACCACCTTCCTCGGCGACAGTGGAGCCGTCCCAACCGCACCGGTACCGGAGGCGCTCTCCACCGCGGTTGCCGCCTGATGGAGTTGGGCCGAGTCAACGGCGACCGCGGGGCGACCCCAGGTCAGGCGACCGCGGTGCGTCGCATCCTCGCCCTCGGCGGCCACGACTTCACCTCGCGCCCGCCCGATCGTGCGGTCTGCGAGCTGTTGCTGCGGCTGGCCTCCGAGCGCGGCGGCGAGCGCCCGCGGATCTGCATCCTGCCGACCGCCAGCGGCGACACGGCGGAACAGATCGGCCGCTTCTACGCCGCTTTCGGCGAGCGCTCCTGCGAGCCCTCCGACGTCTCCCTGTTCCGGCTCGGACGGCAGCCGATGGCACTGCGCGACCACCTGCTCGACCAGGACCTGATCTACGTCGGCGGCGGCAGCCTGGTCAACCTGCTGGCGGTCTGGGAGGCACACGACATCGCCTCGATCCTCAGCCTCGCCTGGCGCCAGGGCATCGTCCTCGCCGGCCAGAGCGCCGGCGCGATGTGCTGGTTCGAGGCCGGCATCACCAAGTCCTCCGGCAAGCCGCTGGCGGCGGCCGGACTGGGCCTGCTCAAAGGCAGCCTCTGCGTCCACTACAACAACGAACCCGAGCGCCGCGCCGCCTACCTCGAGGCCGTCGGCAACGGCATGCCCGGCGGCTACGGCCTCGATGACTACGCCGGTCTGCTCTGGGAGGGCGAAGGTTCCCCCTCCGCTGTCACCGCCCGCCGCGGCGCCCGCGCCTACCGGGTCTGCAACCGCGACGAGGCCGTCTCCGAGTCGCCGCTGCCGGCGCGGTTCCTGCCCGCGCCGGCTCCCGCAGCGTTGCGCGAGGACATCGCCGAGTTCCGCCGGATCAAGACGATGCGCAAACGCGCCGGCTGGCTGGGTTAGAGGCGCATTTGTAACCCAGGGGGTGACAAATGCGCCCCGCCTACTCTCCCGCGACGGGCGGAGCGGTCGGGTCGCTGCTCTCCTCGCCGAGGCTCTCGCGGGCGATGTAATCCTCGGCCAGCAGCAGGTTCTCGGCCGAGCGCTCGACCACGTTCAGCAGGTCGCCCATCAGCGCGACCTCCTCGACCTGCTCCTTGACGAACCACTGCAGGAACTGCTCGGCCCGGTAGTCCTTGACCTCGCGGGCGAGCTCGAACAGGGAGAAGATCTCGTTGCTGACCCGCTTCTCCTGCTCCAGCGCCATCTTCACCGGCTCGCTGCCGTCGGCATAGGTGGTCTCGACGGCCTTGATGTCTGGGATGTGCACGGCCTCGCCGGTGTCGAGCAGGTACTGGACCATCATCATCGCGTGCTCGCGCTCCTCCAGCGCCTGGCGGTAGAAGAAGGCGGCGAGGCGGGGGAGGGTTTCGGCGTCGTAGTAGACGGCGGCTCCCACGTACTGCTGGGAGGCGGCGAACTCGTTGGCGATCTGCTCATTCAGCGCGTCGGCGAAAGTTTTGTCAGGCATCTCGAAGGCTCCTTGTGTCGGCGGGGCGTCGGCAGGATCAACGTAGCCGAAAGCGCGAGTTCGGTCGGCCGAACCGGGCGTTCGGTCACCCGAAGCGGGAGCACATGACTTTTGTAACCCAGAGGGTTACAAAGGACAAAGGGAAGGTCAGATGCGCCAGCGGAAGCCGGTCGGCTCGATCGCCGGTTGCAGCGGGCTCGACGGCAGACCCGGCCTGGTCGCCTGCGCGGGGTCGTTGTAGCCACCGGGGGCGACGTCGTTGGGGGTGTCGGGATGGAAGATCGAGGCCAGGTACTGGATCTGGCCTCGGCCCTGGCCGAGCTCGGTCTGGCCGCCGCCGTAGGCGCCGATGCCGCGCTCCTCGCAGTAGTCGTAGGCGGCGAAGAGGTTGCGGATCGGGCCGAAGCGCGAGGGCTTGACGTTGACCGTCTGCGGCGGCGACCAGGGCATCGCCTCGATGTCGGCGATCGAGTGGATCGGCGCGTCCCAGGTCACCCGCTCGGAGACCGGGTCGAGCAGCGGCCGGGTCTCGTCGGTGACGTCGGGGTCCTCGAGCCAGGCGTCGGGGAAAGCGGCAATCAGCTTCGCATAGAGCTCGGGGTCGGTGACGACGTCGACCGGGGTGCCTTTGTAGAAGCCCTTGAGGTCGAGCGAGTCGACCGCGCCGGTCTCTGCCAGCGCCGCGATCAGCTCGTCGTCCCAGTCGTTGAAGGGGTCGAGCTTGAAGCGCAGGCTCGGGTAGACGGCGAGCCGGGCCAGCAGCGGCTCGATCGAGGAGGCTTGCTCCCCACTCATGTCGGCAAGCCGCATCGAGTTGACGAAGTTCACCGGCTTCGGCTCGCGCCCGAGCGCCTCGGCGAGGTTGGTGCCGGCCTGGCGCAGCGCCAGGTCCAGCGCCGCCGACTCGAAAGCCCAGCGGCGGTAGTCGCGCGAGGGCTCCTCGCGCTCCGGCGGCGCGGCCGGGAAGAGGTCGATCGGGTCGAGGTGCGCGGAGAACTCGGCGAAGGTGCCGGAGAAGGCGAGCCCGTCAGGCGGCCCGTGGCTCTGCTGGGCGACGTGGTCGACGGCGTCGTAGACGACGTCTTCGCCGATCCCCTCCTCGCCGCCGCCGCTGAACTTGACGATCGTGGTCAGCCGTTCGAACTCCCCGAGGCTGATCTCCAGCCCCTCGAACTCACAGGACTCGATCGTCAGCGGCAGGTCGGCGATCGCGTCGAAGCTAGCCATCGAGGGATCAGCCTAGATGATCTGGGTTGTGGCTCAGATGCATGCGGGAGAGGAGTCGGTAGACCTCCGCGGGAATTCAGCCGCGTCCGCTTCGCGGAGCTGTTCGCTTCAGCGGACGCGACTGAATTCGCCCAGAGGGCAACCGCACCCCTCCTCAGCGAGCGACCCGCAGCGTCTTCAGCTCTCGGTCGCTGCCGCCCCGCACGTACCCACCATGCGCGACGCTCTCCCTTATGTAGCCGAGCGTCTCCGCGGTCAGCCGCTCGCCGGGCAGGACGTTGGGGATGCCGGGTGGGTAGGCGGCCAGGCCCTCGGCGGCGACGCGGCCGGCGGCGGCCTCGAAGGGGATCACCTCCTGGGGGCCGAGGAAGGCCTCGCGCGGGGTCATCACCAGCTCGCCCCAGGGGGGCGGTGGCGCCAGCTTCTCGTCCGGGGCGCCGGGCTCGGCCTCCAGGTCCTCGAGCGCCTTGCGCAGTCCCGCGACCAGACGCTCGCCCGCAGGCACCGCCGGCTCGCCGAGGCCGAAGATCGCGACGACGACGTTCTCGGAGTAGAGCTCGAGGTCGAGTTCGCTGGTGTAGAAGGCGGCTTTGGCCAGGCGGTATCCGGTGGTGCCGGTCTCGCGCACATCGATCGAGAGCCGCAGCGGGTCCCAACCGGCAATGCCCGGGCGCCCGACCATGCTCTCGTCGAGCACCGCCAGCCCCGGGATCTCCTCGATCGCGGCGCGGGTGGTGGCGACCGCCGTCAGGGTCTCACCGAGCAGCTCGGCGCCGTGGACGTACGCCTGGCGTCGGGCCGCGTCGAGCGAGCCGGAGAGCAGACCGCTGGGGCTGGTCGTTTCAACCAGGCTGACGCAGCGGTCGACCACGGCCGCGTCGATCCGCCCTCCGTTGCCGAGGTGCAGCATCGCCGCCTGGGTGAGGCTGCCGACGATCTTGTGGGTGGAGGAGGTGACGAGGTCGGCGCCGCCGGCGAGCGCGTCGGCCGGCAGCTGCGGATGGAAGTGCAGGTGCGCGCCCCAGGCCTCGTCGACGACCAGCGGCACGCCGCGCCCGTGCGCCACTGCGGCCAGGGCGGCAACGTCGGCGCAGGCCCCGAAGTAGGTGGGGGAGACGACCATCGCCGCGATGGCGTCTGGGGTTTCGTCGAGCGCCGCCGCCAGCGACTCCGGCGTCAGTCCATGGGCGATCCCCAGCTCGGGGTCGAGTTCGGGGGCGACGAAGGTAGGGCGCATGCCGCTGAGCACGAGCCCGTCGATCACCGAGGAGTGGACGTTGCGCTGGACGACGACGCGGTTGCCGCCGTGGGCGAGCGCCATGCAGGTGGCGTGGTTGCCCTGCGAGGCGCCGTTGACGAGGAACCAGGTGCGGGCCGCACCCCAGGCCTCGGCGGCAAGCAGCTGCGCCTGCTGGAACGGGGTCGGTTCGGGACCGATGTCGACGCCCTCGGTGACCGAGGGGATGTCGTTGCGCAGCCCGACCGGGCCGACCAGCTCCCGCATCGCCGGGTCGGCGCCGCTGCCGCCCTTGTGGCCGGGGACCTGGAAGCGCCCCGGGTTCAGCTCGGAGTAGGCGAGCAGGGCATCGACGTAGGGAGTCGAGTCCTGATCGGGATCAGCCATCCAGCCGAGTCTACGCCGCCCACCCGCCCGGTCAGCGAGACTGCGGGAAGGCATGAAGCACACGCCACACGGCTACTGGCTGGAGGAGGCGGGAGCGGTCGCCCCGGCGCCGCCCCTGGCCGCCGAGCGCGACGCTGACGTGGTCGTGGTCGGCGGCGGCTTCACCGGGCTCTGGGCCGCCTGGCACATCAAGCAGCTGCAGCCCGAGGCGCGCGTCGTCGTGCTCGAGGCTGGTGCCTGCGGTCAGGGCCCGAGCGGCCGCAACGGCGGCTTCTGCAACGCGATGTGGTTCCAACTGGCGAGCATGCGGCAGCGCTGGGGGGACGAGCCGGCGCTGGCCGTAGCGCGGGCCGCGCAGGACGCGGTGGAGAGCATCGCCGCCTTCTGTGAGGGGGAGGGAGTCGACGCCTGGTTCCGCCGGGCTGGCTACATGCAGGTCTCGACCGCGGCGGCGCACGACGGGGTCATCACGAGAGCGCTCGATGCCTGCCGCGAGCTCGACGCCGCCGACCGGCTGACGGCGCTCTCCCACGACGAGGTGATGGCGCGCTGCGCTTCACCGCCCTTCCGCGCTGGCGCGATCTCTCCGAGCGGGGCGACCGTGCAGCCGGCGCGCCTGGTCCTCGGCCTGCGCGAGCGGCTGCTGGCGCGCGGCGTCGAGCTGCACGAACACTCGCCGGTGCTGGCGCTGCGCGACGCCGCCGATGGGGTCGAGGCCCGCACCGCCGCCGGCAGCGTTCGTGCCGGTACCGCGGTGCTGGCGATCGGCGCCGCCGCCCGGAGCTGGCACGGCCCGCTCCAGAACCGGCTCAGCGTCGCCTCCTCCCACGTCGTCATCACCGAGCCGGTGCCCGACCTGCTGGAGGAGATCGGCTGGACCGGCGGCGAGTGCATCATCGACGGCCGCGCCCTCGTCGACTACTTCCGCACCACCCCGGACGGGCGCATCGCCTTCGGCTGGGGCGGCGGCCGGATCGCGATGGGGGCGCGGCTGGGCGGTCGCTCCGAGCTCGACGCCGAGGCCGTCGCCAGCGTCGCCGCCCATCTCCACGCCTTCTTCCCCAGCCTCGCGGGCTGCGCGCTCAGCCACGCTTGGGGCGGCCCGATCGACGCCTCGCCGACCCACCTGCCGCTGGTCCTGCCGCTCCCCGGCGGCCGCACCTTCGTCGCCGCCGGCTACACCGGCAACGGAGTCGGTCCCTCCCATATGGTCGGCCGCACCCTCGCCTCGCTTGCTCTGGACCTGCGAGACGAGCCTTCCCGCTTGGCCTTCGTCGACCCCTCACCTCCCCGCGTCCCGCCCGAGCCCTTCCAATGGATCGGCGGCGAAGCAATCCGCGCCGGCATCATCGCCAAGGAGGAGGCAGAGCTTGCAGGTCGCCGCCCGGGCCGAGTCGCCTCAGCAATTGCCAGGATCCCGGAGTTGATCGGCTTCCACATAGGCCGATAGATCGCCGCCCCGTGACAGGACCCGCGGGCCGATCACCAACGCGTCGTAACGACCTTCTTCCGCGTATAAAACTCGACCGCATCAGTCCCGTTCGCGTGCAGGTCGCCGTCGATGGAGTCGTTCCAACCTGAAAAGGGGAACCAGGCCACTGGGGCGGGGACGCCGACGTTGACGCCGAGCATGCCCGTCTCGACCTCGTAGCGGTACTGGCGGGCGGCGGCGCCGGACTGGGTGAAGATGGCGCCGGCGTTGCCGTAGCGGGACTCGTTGGCGAAGGCGATCGCGGCGTCGAGGTCATCCACCTCGATCAGGGCCAGCAGCGGGCCGAAGAGCTCCTCACGGGCGAGCTCGGACTCGCTGTCCTCGCTGACGGCGATGGTCGGGCCGAGCAGGGTGCCGGCCGGTCCGGCGTCGCCGCGACCGTCGAGCAGCAGCTCCGCCCCCTCCGCCTCCGCCCGCTCGATCGCGTCCGCGACCCGATCGCGCGCCGCCGCCGAGACCAGCGGGCAGACGTCGGTGGCGGGGTCGTCGCCGGATCCGACCCGCAGCGCCGCCGCCGCGGTGACCAGCGCCTCGCGCACCTGCGTCCGCCGCGCCCCGTCGCCGACGATGACGCAGACCGAGCCGGCCAGGCACCGCTGCCCGGCGGCGCCGAAGGCCGAGCCCATGATTGCCGGCACCGCCTGCTCGAGGTCGGCGTCGGGCATCACGATCAGCGAGTTCTTCGCCCCGCCCAGAGCCTGCACGCGCTTGCCGCCGGCGACGCCGCGTTCGGCGATAATCCGCGCCGTCTTCGCCTGGCCGACGAAGGAGATCGCGTCGATCCCCGGGTGGTCCAGCAGGCCGTTGACGGCATCGTGCGCCCCGTGGACGAGGTTGAAGACGCCCGGCGGGATCTCCTCGACGGCGTGGACCGCGGCCGAAATCAGCGCCGCCGGCCGCGGGTCCGCCTCTGACGGCTTGAGGATGAAGGCGTTGCCGCAGGCGAGCGCGTAGGGGAGGAACCAGAGCGGGATCATCGCCGGGAAGTTGAAGGGCGTGATCGCGGCGACCACTCCGACCGGCTGGCGCACCGACTCGACGTCGACGCCGGCCGCCACGCCCTCCAGGGTCTCGCCCTTCAGCAGGTGCGGGATCGCGGCGGCGGACTCGACCGACTCCAGCCCGCGCCCAACCTCCCCTTCGGCGTCGGCCAGGGTCTTGCCCATGTCGGCGCTGACCAGCGCCGCCAGCTCGCCGCGCCGCGCCAGCAGCTCCTTGCGCAGGGCGAGGATCGCCCGCGCTCGCCCCTGCGGCGAGACCTGGCGCCAACCCGGCTGGGCTGCCCGCGCCGCCGCGACTGCGGCATCGACCTCGGCCGCGCCGGACAGCGGCACCTGCGCCAGCGTCTCGCCGCTGGCCGGGTCGACGTCGGCCAGCGTCTCGACCCCGTCGGCATCCACCCAGGCGCCGCCGACGTAGTTGGGCAGCCGCGGCGCGGGCACTTCAGGACTTGGCGGGAACGACCAGGATCGGGCGCTCGGAGAGGTGCAGCAGCTTGTTCGGGGTCGAGCCGAGGATCATCCCCTTCAGCGGCGGGTCGCCGAAGCTGCCGACCACGATCATCCGCGCGTCGCGCTGCTCGGCCACCTCGATCAGCGCCTCGGCGGCGCGCTTCGCCACCAACTGCGCCTCGATCTCCACGCCCTTCTCGGCGGCCTGGGCTTTGGCCTTGGCCATCACCTTCTCGCCGAGCTCCTCGATCGCCTCCTCGTGTTCGGCGATCTCGCCGCCCCAGAGCCCGGGCGGCGCGTAGCCGAAGACGACGGTGACGCTGTCGCTCAGCTCGCCGGCAATCTCGAGCGCCGAGCTGAGCGCCGCGTCACCGCAGGTTGAGCCGTCGTAGCCGACCACGATCTGTCCCATCGCCTAGGCTTCCCCCTCGCCGACGCCGGTTGGCCCGGGCGCCGCCGCTTCGCCCTCGAGGAAGCCGGCGGGCACGACCTCCGGCCTGCGCCGGAAGAAGGCCGGGAAGGCGCGCCACTGGACGAACATCAGCAGGAACCCGAGGATCAGGAAGAAGACGGCGATCACCAGCGGCGGCCCGATCCCGAGCCAGGAGTTGCCGGATTCGGAGTTGGCCGGGTCGGAGAGTTCGATCCCGTTCTTGACCAGCAGGTAGAAGAGAATCGCGCCGCCGAGGGTGGGGCCGACCCCGATGAAGAAGAAGTTCTTGACGCTGTGGAAGAGCTCGCGCCGGTAGTAGATCGTGCAGGCGAAGCCGGTGAGGCCGATGTAGAAGGCGATCATCAGGCCCAGCGCCGCCAGCGAGTCGAAGAGGATGTCTTCGCTGAGGATGGTCAGGCCGACGTACCAGGCGATCGAGAGTCCGCCCATCAGGATCGTCGAGATGTGCGGGGTGAGGAAGCGGGGGTGGACCTTGCCGAGGCTCTTCGGCATCGCGTTGGCGCGGGCCATCGAGAGCGTGGTCCTGGCGGTCGGCAGGATCGTCGTCTGGGTTGAGGCCGCCGCCGAGGTCAGCACGGCGATGATCAGCAGCTTGTCCAGGGGCGAGCCGAAGACTTCGGTGCCGAGCGAGCTGAGCACGTCTTCCTGGTTTTTGATCAGGTCGTCGACGCCGGCGTAGGACTGGGCGGCGACGGCGACGATCAGGTAGATGCCGAGCAGGATCAGGGTGCTGATCACGGTCGCCTTGCCGGGTGCCTCGCTCGAGTCCTCGGTCTCCTCGTTGACCGTGGCGGTCGTGTCCCAACCCCAGTAGATGAAGACCGCCAGCAACATTCCCGCGGAGATCTCGCTCGGGCTGAGCGAGAAGGGGTTGAACCAGGAGAGGCTGGGGTGGATCGAGGCGGAGGGGGCGCTGCCGGCGTAGACCTTGACCAGGGCGACGATCGCGAACAGCGCCAGGGTGAAGATCTCGGCCGCCAGCAGGCCGATCTGGGTGCGGGCCGAGAGCTCGATCCCGATCACCACGATCGCGGTCATGATGATGATCCAGATCACCCCGACCGCGGTCACCGCCACGGTCGATTCGGCGAGGCTGGTCAGCCCGAAGAGCTCGAAGCTGTAGAGGCCGGCGATCTGGGCCAGGTTGGCCATGACGATGATGTCGGCGACGACGATCGTCCAGCCGGCGATCCAGCCGAGCTGCGGGCCCATCGCCTTGGTCACCCAGGAGAAGCTGGTGCCGCAGTCCGGGTCGGCTTTGTTCAGGTAGTAGTAGCCGCCCGCGACCAGGAACATCGGGATGAAGCTGATGACCAGGATCGCCGGCGACTGCAGGGCGACCGCGGCGGCGACGAAGCCGAGGGTGGCGGCGAGGCTGTAGCCCGGGGCGGTGGAGGCGACGCCGATGACGACGCTGGAGGCGAACCCGATCGCGTTCTTCTTCAGGCCCTTGTCTTCGACGCCTGAGCGATTGGCGGAAGTCGGAGCCGGAGTCGGGATCGATGAACTCTCCATCTCCGGCGACCGTAAGCCCCTGTGGACCAAGAAGCAAGTGGCAAATGTCCTAAAAGCACAGCCTCGACTTGTCCTTTATGTACAAACGAGCTTCCAGGACTTGACCCAATGACCACTTGCGTATGTGCCATCCTGGGACTAGCTTTGTCCATATCGTCGTAGTCCGAGAGGAGAGCCGCATGGCCACGTCGCAGGCCCCAGTTAGAACGGACAATCTTCAAAAGCTGGCCCAGCGACATCTCTGGATGCACTTTTCGCGCATGGGCGCCTATGGCCCGGATCACGAGATCCCGATCATCACCCGCGCCGAGGGCTGTTACGTCTTCGACGAGCACGGCAACCGCTACCTCGACGGCCTCTCCGGCCTCTTCTGCGTCAACGCCGGCCACGGCCGCAGCGAGTACGGCGAGGCCGCTGCCCGCCAGATCGAAGAGCTCGACTTCTACACGCTCTGGAGCTACGCCCACCCGCGCGCGATCGAGCTCGCCGCGCGGGTCGCCTCGCTCGCCCCCGGCGACCTCAACCGCGTCTTCTTCACCTCCGGCGGCGGCGAGGCGGTCGAGTCGGCGCTGAAGCTGGCCCGCAACTACCACCGCATGCACGGCAAAGGCCAGAAGCACAAGACGATCGCCCGCGAGGTCGCCTACCACGGCACCACCCTGGGAGCGCTTTCCGCCACTGGCATCACCGAGCTGCGCAGCCAGTTCGAGCCGCTGGCGCCGGGCGGCTGCCACGTCCCCAACACCAACGTTTATCGCTGGCCCAAGGATCGTGAGCCGACCTGGGCGGCCGATGCGATCGAGGAGCGGATCGTCTTCGAGGGCCCCGAGACCGTCGCCGCGGTGATCCTCGAGCCGGTCCAGAACGCCGGCGGCTGCTTCGTCCCACCCGACGGCTACTTCCAGCGGGTGCGCGAGATCTGTGACAAGTACGACGTGCTGATGATCTCCGACGAGGTGATCTGCGCCTGGGGCCGGCTCGGCCACTACTTCGGCTGCGAGCGCTTCGGCTACACCCCGGACATCATCACCGTCGCCAAGGGCCTGACCTCGGCCTACGCGCCGATGGGCGGGGTGATCGTCTCCGACGTGGTTGCCGCCCCGTTCATGGAGGGTGACGCCTCCTTCGCTCACGGCTTCACCTTCGCCGGCCACCCGATCGCCGCCGCCATCGCTCTCGCCAACCTCGACGTCTTCGAGCGCGAGGACCTCTGCGGCCACGTGCTCGCCAAGGAGGACGAGTTCCGGCAGATGCTGGAGAGCCTGCGCGACCTGCCGATCGTCGGCGACGTCCGCGGCGCCGGTTTCTTCCAGGCGGTCGAGCTGGTCAAAGACAAGGAGACCAAGGAGAGCTTCAACGACGAGGAGTCCGAGCGGCTGCTGCGCGGCTTCCTCTCCGGCGAGCTCTACAAGCGCGGGCTGATCTGCCGAGCCGATGACCGTGGGGATCCGGTGGTGCAGCTGGCGCCGCCCTTGATCGCCGATACCCAGCAGTTCGAAGAGATCCACGACGTGCTCAGGGGCGTGCTGACCGAGGCTTGGGACCAGGTCGGGGGAGGCCCCGGAACGAGTCGCCCGGTGAGACCCCGCTAGGAGCTGGATTGCTCACCGTCCAGAGCCTGCTCGACGAGCTCGACCTCGACCTCGCCGCCGGCGAGGAGGCGGTTGCCGCGCCGGTGCGCTGGGTCCACATCTCCGAGCTCGCGGACCCGACCCCGTGGCTCTCCGGCGGCGAGCTGATGCTGACCACCGGCATCCCGCTCGACACCGCCGCCAAGCAGCGCTCGTTCGTCCGCCTGCTGGCCGACAGCAACCTCGCCGGGCTCGGCTTCGGCACCGGCTTCAGCCACAAGAAACTGCCGAAAGCCCTGGTCGACGAGGCCGAGAAACGCAGCTTCCCGCTCTTCGAGGTGCCCTACTCGACGCCGTTCATCGCGATCACCGAGAAGGCCTTCGCCCGCCTCGTCAACGAGCAGTACGAGGTCCTGCAGCGGGGGATCGCCGTGCAGCGGCGGCTGGAGCGGCTGGTCCTGGAGGAGCGCGGCCTGGAGGAAATCGCGGCGACGATCGCCTCCGCGGTCGGTGGCACCGTCGCCGTCCTCGACGGCCGCGGCGAGCGCCTCGCCGGGCGCGGCTTCCGCCGCCAGCTCTCGGCCGACGCGATCGGCGCGATCCGCAAAGAGGCGCTCGGCCACGCCGGCGACGGCCACCCCTTCGTCCCGGCCCATCCTTCAGTCTCCGGCCGGGCCCTGGCCCACCCGGTGATCTCGCCCGGCGGCGGCCCGCCGCAGGCCTGGGTCGTGATCGTCCGCGACTCCGGCGGCCTCGGCGACTTCGAGCGGCTGATCCTGCAGCAGGCGGTCGCCGTCGTCGCGCTCGAGCTGATGCGCCGCCGGGTCGCCCGCGAGACCGAGCGGCGCCTCGCCGGCGACGTCCTCGCCGGGGCGCTGGGCGGGCGCATGGAGGCCTCGGAGCTGCGCCGGCGGTTGGAGCCGTTCGGCATCGGCGACGAAGCGGCGGTGCTCGTCTTCTCCCTCGACCACCCCGCCACCGCCGTCGGTGCGCTCGAACGCGCCCTCGCCGCCGACGCCTGTCCGGCCGTGGTCGCGCCGCACTCGATCGGCGGCCGCGAGCTGCTCTGCGCCGTCGTCGACGCCGCTGACCGCGACCCGATCGCCGTCGCCGGCGACGCCCGCAAGGCGCTCAGCCCCGAACGCGGCGCCGTCCGCGCCGCCGCCAGCCGCCCGGCCCCGCCGGAGCAGCTGCGCCACTCCTTCCACGAGGCGCGCTGCGCGCTCGAGGCGACCGCGCTCTCCAACGGCACCGCCCCCGAGGTCGCCTCCTGGCGCGACCTCGGCGCCTTCACGCTGCTGCTCTCGATCCAGGACGACGAGGCGCTGCAGCTCTACTGCGACAGCGTGCTCGGCCCGATCGAGCAGGGCGACGAGGAGTACGGCGGCGAGCTGCTGCGCTCGCTGGAGGCCTTCATCGAGCAGAACGGCCAGTGGGAGAAGGCCGCCCGCGAGGTCTTCTGCCACCGCCACACGCTGCGCTACCGGATGCGCAAGGTCGAAGAGCTGACCGGCCGCGACCTCTCACGCGCCCACGACCGGATCGAGTTTTGGCTGGCCCTACGAGCAAGGGAGTTGGTCGCATGAGGATCGGGGTTCCGACGGAGATCAAGCCGGACGAGTACCGGGTCGCGGTGACCCCGGCCGGGGTGCGGGAAATGTCCGAGCACGGGCACGAGGTGCTGGTCCAGGCCGGTGCCGGCGAGGGCAGCGCGATCGCCGACGAGGAGTTCGCGGCGCAGGGAGCGACGATCGTCGCCGATGCCACCGGCGTCTTCGAGCAGGCGGAGATGATCCTCCACGTCAAGGAGCTGCAGGCGCCGGAGATCGCGATGCTGCGCCCCGGCCAGCTGCTCTTCACCTACCTCCATCTTGCCCCGGACCCAGAGCAGACCAGTGGCCTCTGCGGGTCCGGTGCCACCTGCATCGCCTACGAGACGGTCGAGGACGCGCACGGGCGGCTGCCGCTGCTGGCGCCGATGAGCGAGATCGCCGGCAAGATCGCCACCCAGGCCGGCGCCTTCATGCTGGAGAAGCCGCTGGGCGGCCGCGGGATCCTGCTCGGCGGCGTCCCCGGCGTCGCCGCCGCCAACGTGATGGTGATCGGCGGCGGCGTGGTCGGCATGAACGCCGCCTTCATCGCGATCGGGATGGAGGCCGACGTCTTCGTCTTCGACCGCTCGATCGACCGCCTGCGTGAGCTCGACGTCACCTTCGGCGGCCGCTGCTCGACCGTCTACTCGACCACCCTCGCAGTCGAGGAGATGCTGCCGCGGGCGGACCTGGTGATCGGCGCCGTCCTCGTCCACGGCGCCCGCGCCCCTTATGTGGTCAAGCGCGAGCAGCTGGCGCTGATGAAGCCCGGCTCGGTCTTGGTCGACGTCGCGATCGACCAGGGCGGCTGCTTCGAGACCTCGCGGCCGACCACCCATCGCGACCCCACCTTCGAGGTCGACGGGATCACCCACTACTGCGTCGCCAACATGCCCGGCGCGGTCCCAATCACCTCCACCCACGCCCTCACCAACGCGACCCTGCCCTACGCGATCGCGATCGCCGACCACGGCCTCGCCGAGGCGATCCGGCGCGACCCGGGCCTGCGCCCCGGCGTCAACGTCGCCGCCGGCAAGGTCACGCATCCGGCCGTGGCCGAGGGAGTGGGCATGGAGTACGTGCCCGTCGAGGAGGCCTTGGAGTTGGACCAGCGGTTGCTTCAATGATCTTGGGGACCCGATACAGAGGAGCGGAATGAGCACTTACGCGGTAGTCAATCCAGCCACCGGCGAGAAGGTCAAGGAGTACCCGGAGATCGGCGACGCCGAGCTGCGCGCCGCGCTCGACCGGGCCGAGGAGGCCTCTCGCACCTGGTCGCGCTCCTCCACCGTGGCCGAGCGCGCCGCGCTGGTGCGCAAGGTCGGCGAGCTCCACGTCGAGCGTCGGCAACAGCTGGCTGAGATCGCGGTCCGCGAGATGGGCAAGCCGATCGAGCAGGCCTTGATGGAGGTCGACTTCTGCGGCGACATCTACGGCTTCTACGCCGACAAAGCCGAGGATCTGATGGCCGACGAGCCGATCGAGCTGCTCGGCGGCGAGGGCACGGCGCTGGTCCGCCGCAGTCCCTTCGGCGTCCTGCTCGGGATCATGCCCTGGAACTTCCCCTACTACCAAGTCGCCCGCTTCGCCGGGCCGAACCTGGTGATCGGCAACCCGATCCTGCTCAAGCACGCGCCGCAGTGCCCGGAGTCGGCCGCGGCGATGGCGCAGATGTTCAGTGACGCCGGCTTCCCCGCGGGGGCCTACGAGAACATCTACGCGACCAACGAGCAGATCGAGTGGGTGATCGCCGACCCGCGCCTGCACGGCGTCTCCGTCACCGGCTCCGAGCGCGCCGGCGCCGCCGTCGCCGAGATCGCCGGGCGCAACCTGAAGAAGGTCGTGCTCGAGCTCGGTGGCTCCGACCCGTTCATCCTGCTCGGCACCGATGACCTCGACGCGACCGTGGAGGCGGCGGCCGAAGCGCGGCTCGACAACACCGGCCAGTCCTGCAACGCGGCCAAGCGCTTCATCGTCGTCGACGACTTCTACGACGAGTTCCTCGCGAAGTTCACCGCGACGGTGGGTGCGGCGAAGCCGGGAGACCCGACCGCCGAGGACACGGCCGTCGGGCCGCTCTCCTCGGAGACGGCGGCCGACCGGCTCGAGCAGCAGGTGAAGAAGGCCGTCGACAACGGGGCCGAGGTCGTCGTCGGCGGCAAGCGCGACGGCAACTACTTCGAACCGACGATCCTCACCGGCATCAAGCCCGGCGACGAGGCGTCACAGGAAGAGTTCTTCGGTCCCGTCGCTCAGGTCTACCGGGTCGGCTCCGAGGAGGAGGCGGTTGCTCTCGCCAATCAGACCCCGTTCGGTCTAGGCTCCTACGTGATGACCACCGACAGGGCGCAGGGCGAGCGGGTCGCCGACCAGATCGAAGCCGGGATGGTCTACGTCAACCTGGTCGGGGCGGACAGCCCCGAGCTGCCATTCGGCGGTTTCAAGCGCTCCGGCTTCGGCCGCGAGCTTGGCCGCTTCGGCGCCGACGAGTTCGTCAACAAGAAGCTGATCCGCAGCGCCTGAGCTTTGGCGATGGGCAAGGCTTCCTCGGACCGGCGTAGAAGAACCTGAGATGAGAGCAGTCATGGGGGTTGGGGCGCTCATCGCGCTGCTCTTCGTCGCCGATGCGCTGGGCGCCACCGCGCGGAACACGACGATCGAAACGCCGATCTGCCACGGCCGCCAGGCGAAGATCCTCGGCACCGATGGCAATGACGTCATCTACGGCACTCCCGGCCGCGACGTGATCTGGGGCGGCAAGGGCGACGACACGATCCTCGGCAGTCTCGGCAACGACCTGATCTGCGGCGGCCCCGGGGCGGACCTGATCCACGGTGGCCGCGGCAACGACGAGATCGACGGTGGCGACGGCGACGGCGACCGGGTGATCGGCGACCTCGGCGACGACAAGGTGATGGGCGGCGCCGGTGCCGGCGACGAGGTTGCCGGCGACCTCGGTATCGACATCGTCAGCGGCGGCGCCGGCAATGAAGACCTGGTCCACGGCGACTACGGCTGGGACCGCATGTCCGGTGGCGCCGGCAAGGGCGACATCGCCTCCTTCGCGACCGACGTCGCCGGCGGCAAGGGTGCCGACATCGGCGTCTGGGCCTCGCTGGCCAAGCACCGCGCGATCGGCGACGGCCACGACAAGCTCTTCGGCTTCGAGAGCATCGAAGGCTCCGCTTTCCGCGACACCCTGATCGGCAGCAAGCAGGGCAACGTCATCGACGGCGGTCCCGGCGACGACCACCTCATCGGCGGCGGCGGACCCGACACGCTCGACGGCGGCCAGGGCAGCGACGGCTGCGAGGGCGCCAAGGGCCACACCGTCTCTTGCGGCAAGGAAAAGTCCCCGCAGGCGTCCGCCTACGTCCAGCTCGACCCGACCTCGGCCGGTGGCGCCGGCCTCGAGATCGTCGGCGGCGGGGGCGACGACAACTTCAGCGTCGTCTTCGACGAAGCGACCAGCACCTTCGGCGTCACCGCCGCCAAGCCGCTGGCGATCAGCCCCGGCTGTACCCGCCCGCCGAAAGTCACCACCCAGGTCAGCTGCCCCGCCGGCGGACCGGGCCGCTGGCTGATGGCCGACCTCGGCCCCGGCAACGACGAGCTGCGGATCGAAGGCTCGATGCTGGCGGTCGGCAGCGTCCGCCTCGCCGGCAACTCCGGCAACGACGTCATCCACGCCGGTCCTGAGGACGACCTGGTCGAGGCCGGTCCCGGCGCCGACAAGCTCTACGGCGGCGACGGTGCCGATGGCCTGGTCGGCGGCCTGCCCGGCCCGACCTTCCTCTACGGCGAAGGCAACGGCGACCTGTTGGCGGCGGGTGGCGGCTGCGCCGGCGGCGCCCTGGTCGGCGGCCCCGGCCGCGACGACGCCTCCTTCGCCGAGACCCAGGCGCACCCGGGCCTGCTCTACATCTCCTTCCCCAAACACGCCGCCTGGATCGACGAGATCAAGGGCTGCAACAGCGTTCACCTCTCCCCGACCGACGAGGACATGGAGGGCTCCTTCGACTGGGACGTCCTGATCGGCGACAGCCGCGCCAACAGCATGCTCGGCCAGCCCGGCGAAGACGTCTTCATCGGCAACGGCGGCGACGACGTGATCGATGCCCGCGACGGCATCCGCGACTTCTCGATCCAGTGCGGCAAGGGCAAGCCCCCGCGCGAGAAGAAGAACGGCAAAGGCATGACCAAGGGAACCGGCAAACCCGCCGGCCGCGCCCTCACCGACTCCTTCGACCCCCAGCCCTTCAACTGCGCGACCGTCAAGCACGGCACCCCAGTTCCCGGCCTCAACGGCTAGCGAGGGCCCAACACAGGGGGGAGAGCCTGGAGTGCTCATGTCCTTAGTCGCCCTGTGGGCGACCAAAGACATGAGCAGGGGCGGCATGGACCGCTCTTCGCCTTGGCCTCACAGCAGCACGGGGTGGTCTCGACGCGTCAGCTTGCCCGCCTTGGGTACTCGAAGAGCTCCGCCGCGAAGGCAGCAAGAGCTGGGAGGCTGAGGCGAGTCCATCGCGGGGTTTACGCGGTAGGCCACAAGCCGCTGACCTGGGAAGGACGCTGCCTGGCAGCAGTGCTTGCGGCACGCCCGGCTGTCGCCAGCCACCTTTCGGCTGGCTGGCTGTGGGGCGTCATCCCCAATCGGCCCGGAACGATTCACGTCACCGCGCCGGCGTCGCGTCGCGTGAAGCGTGCCTTTGCGGTCCATTGCGCCGATCTGCGTGACCGGGACCTGACGACCCGCGAGGACATTCCGGTCACCAGCCTCGCGCGGACCAAGCTCGACCTTGCGGCGATGCTGCCGACGTCTCGACTTGTGCGCGTCCTTGAGCGCTCCGAGGAACGGGAAATCTTTGACCTCGGCGCCCTCGACGAGCTGCTGGCCCGCACGGTTGGCCACCCCGGGCACGGGCGTCTGCGGACGGCCCTCGCCATTTACCGCGAAAGCCTCGAGGACCCCGCCTTCGAGCGCTCCAAGCTCGAGGGACGCTTTCGCGAGCTGGTGAAGGAGGCCGGGCTGCCGGCGCCCGCGATGAATCTCAACGTGCTCGGCTATGAGCTCGATGCCTACTGGGAGGCGGAGCGGTTTGCGGTCGAACTCGACGTCTATGAGACGCATGGCTCGCATGCGGCATTCGAGAGCGACCGGCTGCGGCAGGAGGACCTGAAGCTGAAGGGAGTCGAGATGATCCGGGTCACCGGGCCGCGCCTCGATCGCGAACCGGAGGCGATCGTCGCACGCGTCGCGGCCCACCTCGAGCAGCGCCGGCGCCAGCTCGGCCGCTGACAGCCGGGTCTCTTGAACTAGGCTTGTTACATGGCCCGCAAGACCGCGAGTGGAGACGAGGCAGCCGCCGTGGCGGCGGCGATCGCGCGGTTCGAGGGCGAGGTCGGCGCCAGCGCCGGGGAGACCCTCCCAGCTGTCAACCCATGGCAGCGGGCGGCGCTGATCGAGGGGGTCGGCGCCAAGCAGACCGTGCAGGATCTAGAGAGAGGATCGAAATGGCTGTCGTGAAAATCATCGAGCTGGTCGGGAGCTCTAAGACGTCCACCGACGACGCCGCCAAACAGGCGTTGAGCCAGGCGCAGGGGACTCTGCGCAACATCCGCGCTGTCGACATCGTCTCGACCGGGATCCGCGGCGAGAACCTCGACGAGTACCGCGCCCATGTGCGGGTCGCGTTCCTGATCGAGGGAACGGACATCGACTGATGAGCGAGGCGGGGAGAGAGGTCTCGCGCGACGAGGCCCAGAAACTGATCGACGAGGGCGCGCAGCTGATCGACGTGCGCGCCGACCACGAGTGGGAGGTGGGCCACATCGAGGGCGCCGCCCACCTGCCGCTCGACGAGCTGGCCGCGCGCGCCGGTGAGATCGACAAGGAGCGGCCGGTGGTCCTCTACTGCCGTGGCGGCAACCGCTCGACGATGGCGGCGGCGGCCCTGGCCGATGCCGGCTACGACGCGGCCAAGCTCAGCGAGGGCATCGTCGGCTGGGACGAGGCGGGGCTGCCGCTGGCCGACGACGGCTACGTGGCCGAGTCAGGGGAGGCCGCAGCGGTCCTGCAGGCACGGAAAAGGGCCGTTTAGCAGTAAATACCTAAATCCCTGTCGGGTTTTGCTATTTTCCTCCGTATGGAGCTTGCCGTAACGGAGAACAAGGAGCAGAAGGGCAAGGGGCGCGTCGGGACTCTGGAGAACCCGGAGTCCTACGCGAACGTCCCCGGCCACGTAATCCCGATCATCGAGCGCGAGTTCGACGACTTCGACAACGAAGCTGAGGAGTTTCTCGCCGAGCGCCTGCCGGAAGACCAGTTCATTGGCTTCCGGCTCAAACAGGGCGTCTACGGCCAGCGCCAGCCCGGCGTGCAGATGGTCCGCGTGAAGCTGCCCTGGGGCGGCGTCACCCCCGACCAGATGGATGCCTTCGCCGCGGTGGTGGAGAAATACGCGCCCCTCAACAAGGGCCACATCACCACCCGCCAGAACATCCAGATCCACCACGTGCCGCTGCGCGACATGGAGTCGCTGATCCGCGAGATCTCCAGCACCGGCCTCTCCTCCCGCGAGGGCTGCGGCAACACGATGCGCAACGTCACCGGCGACCCCTGGGCCGGCGTCGCCGCCGACGAGATCTTCGACCCGACGCCCTACGCCGGTGCCTACGTCCGCTACTTCGTCCGCCACCCGACGACGCAGCTGATGCCGCGCAAGATCAAGACCTCCTTCACCGGCTCCGCCGAGGACCGCGCGATCAGCGGCATCCACGACGTCGCCTTCCTCGCCCGCGAAAGGGACGGGGTCAAGGGCTTCGAGATCCGCGTCGGCGGCGGCACCTCGATCATGGCCCGCGTCGCCCCGACGCTCTTCGACTTCGTCGAGGCCGACAACGGCGACTACCTCAAAGTCACCGAGGCCTGCCTGCGCATCTTCGACCGCCAGGACTGGCTGCGCGTCAACCGCGCCCGCGCCCGGATCAAGGTCCTCGTCGACAAGATCGGTATGGACGCCTTCCGCGAGCAGGTCGAAGAGGAGCTGCAGGGCGACTGGGTCAACGAGCGCGTCTTCGACGACGTCGAGCGCCTCAGTTACATCGACGACGAGCAGGCCAGTGCGCCGGCGAAGCCGCCCGCGGCCGCGTCCCCGAACGGCGACCGCACCGAGTTCGAGCGCTTCCTCGAGGGCAACGTCCAGGCCCAGCGCCAGGAGGGCTTCTCCACCGTCGAGGTGAAGATCACCCGCGGCGACCTCACCCCGGGGCAGTTCCGCGGCCTCGGCAAGATCATGCGCGCGCACACCGGCGGCTACGCCCGCAGCACCGTGCAGCAGAACTTCGTCCTGCGCTGGGTCCGCGACGAGTCGCTCTACGACGTCTGGCAGCAGCTGGCCGCGCTCGACCTCGCCGAGGCCGGCGCCCGCGAGATCACCGACGTCGTCAGCTGCCCCGGCACCGATAGCTGCAAACTCGGGATCGCCAGCTCGATGGGGCTCAACAAAGCGGTCAAAGAGCGGGTCGAGGCGATGGACATCACCGACTCGCTGACCAAGAAGATCCACATCAAGATGAGCGGCTGCCCGAATGGCTGCAGCCAGCACCACATCGCCAACATCGGCTTCTACGGCGCCTCGCTGAAAGTCGGCGAGCGCCAGATCCCCGCCTACATTCCGCACATCGGCGGCAACTACGAGGGCGGCGAGGTCATCTTCGGCACCCGCCTGAAGTCGCGGCTCCCGGCCAAACGGGTCCCCGAGGCGGTCGAGCGCTGGATCGAGTTGTACGAGTCCGAGCGCAACGAGGGCGAGGAGTTCAACGCCTTCGCCGACCGCACCGGCGCCGGCAGCTTCGAAGCGATCGTCAAGGACCTGACGATGCCGGCCGAGTTCAGCCTCGAGACGATGCAGCAGTTCATCGACTGGAACCGCTCCAGCCCCTACAAGGTCGAGCGCGGCGAGGGGGAGTGCGCGATCTAGCGCCGCCAGCATGAAGCCACCGCCCATAACCCTTTCCGGCACCGTGCCGACAATCACCGACCACGAGACGGTCGCTGACGAACTCGAGGGCCGCACCGCCCAGGAGGCGATGGAGTGGATGTTCGAGACCTTCGGGGCCGAGCACTACATCGCCTGCTCGTTCCAGAAAACGTCCTCGGTCACCGCGCACATGGCGAGCGTGGTCAACCCCGAGGCGCGCTTCTTCTATCTCGATACCGACGTCCTCTTCCCGGAGACGTACGAGACCCGCGACCGCCTCGCGGAGTCGCTGGGGATCGAGTTCGACCGCTTCCACAACCTGACCCTCGCGGAGCAGGCCGCCGAGTACGGCGACGAGCTCTGGAAGAGCGACCCGGATTCCTGCTGCGGCCTGCGCAAGGTCGAGCCGATGCGACGGGCACTTTCTTCCGTAGACTGCTGGGTCGCCGGCGTCCGCCGGGGTGATTCCAGCAGCCGTTCCAAGACGCCGAAGCTCGGCTGGGACAAGAAATTCAACCTCTGGAAGCTGAACCCGATCGCGGACTGGTCCGAGCGCGACGTCTGGAACTACATCCGTGAGCACCACCTCCCCTACAACCCGCTCCACGATCATGGCTACCCGTCGATCGGCTGCACGCATTGCACGCAGCCGGTGGGGCCGGGCGGCTCGCCGCGCGACGGCCGCTGGGCGGGCGTGGCAAAGACCGAGTGCGGAATCAACTAGCGCTCCGGGGCGCCTTCCCCGCGAACTGAAGATTCAGCGCTGATGGAGGAGATCACCCCAGTGCGCACGGCGGCCATCGAGCTGTCCGACCTCGACACGCTCGAGGCCGAGTCGATCCACATCATCCGAGAAGTCGGGGCCGAATTCGAACACCCGGTGATGCTGTTCTCCGGCGGCAAGGACTCGGTCCTGATGCTGTACCTGGCGCGCAAGGCGTTCGCGCCGGCACCGGTCCCGTTCCCGATCATGCACGTCGACACCGGGCACAACTTCCCCGAGGTGATCGAGTTCCGCGACCGCACCGTCGCCGAGCTGGGGCTGCGGCTGGAGGTGGCCTCGGTCCAGGAGCAGATCGACTCCGGCCGGATCAAGGTCGGCCACCCGCTGGAAAGCCGCAACCGCCACCAGACCGTGTCGCTGCTGGAAGGGATCAAGAACGGCGGCTTCGACGCCGTCTTCGGCGGCGGCCGCCGCGACGAGGACAAGGCGCGGGCCAAGGAGCGAGTGCTCTCCTTCCGCGACAAATTCGGCCAGTGGGACCCGAAGAACCAGCGGCCCGAGCTCTGGCGCCTCTACAACGGCCGCCACCAGAAGGGCGAGCACATCCGCGTCTTCCCGATCTCCGACTGGACCGAGCTCGATGTCTGGCGCTACCTGGCCCGCGAGCAGGTCGACCTGCCGCCGATCTACTTCGCCCACGAGCGCGAGGTGGTCGAGGTCGAGGGTCTGCTGATGGCCGTCAACGAGTTCTTCCCGCTGCCCGAGGGAATGGAGCCGACCACGCAGATGGTCCGCTACCGGACCGTCGGCGACGCCACCAGCACCGGCGCCGTCGAGTCGACCGCGGTCGACTACGAGGCCGTGATCGCCGAGACCGCGGTCTCGCGGATCACCGAGCGCGGCGCCACCCGTGGCGACGACCGCTTCTCGGAAGCGGCGATGGAGGATCGCAAGAAGGAGGGTTACTTCTAGTGAGCCAGCTGCTGCGAATCGCGACCGCCGGCTCGGTGGACGACGGCAAGTCGACCCTGATCGGGCGGCTGCTGCACGACACCAAATCGATCTTCGAAGATCAGCTCAGCGCGATCGAGGCCACCTCGGTCAAGCGCGGCGACGAACAGACCGACCTGGCGCTGCTGACCGACGGCCTGCGGGCGGAGCGCGAGCAGGGGATCACGATCGACGTCGCCCACCGCTACTTCGCGACGCCCAAGCGCAAGTTCGTGATCGCCGACACCCCAGGCCACATCCAGTACACGCGCAACATGGTCACCGGCGCCTCGACCGCCAGCCTGGCGCTGCTGCTGGTCGACGCCCGCAAGGGCGTGCTCGAACAGACCCGCCGCCACGCCCTGCTCTCCTCGCTGCTGCGGGTGCCGCACCTGATCCTCTGCGTCAACAAAATGGACCTCGTCGACTACGACCAGGCGGTCTACGAGGAGATCCGGCGCGACTTCACCAGCTTCGCCGCCAAGCTCGAGATCACCGACCTCGACTTCGTCCCGATCTCCGCCCTCGCCGGCGACAACGTGGTCGAGCGCTCGACCAACATGCCCTGGTTCGACGGGCAGCCGCTGCTGGGCCAGCTCGAGGACGTCCACATCGCCTCCGACCGCAACCTCGTCGACAACCGCTTCCCGGTGCAGACGGTGATCCGGCCGCAGTCGGCCGAGCACCGCGACTACCGCGGCTTTGCCGGTTCCGTCGTCGGCGGCATCTTCAAGCAGGGCGACGAGGTGATGGTCCTGCCCTCGCGCAAGACCTCGACGATCTCCCAGATCGACACCCCCAACGGCGCCGTCGACCAGGCCTTCCCGCCGATGGCGGTGACGATGCTGCTCGACGACGAGCTCGACATCTCCCGCGGCGACATGATCTGCCGCCCCTCCAACCAGCCGAGCGCCGCCAACAGCTTCGAGGCGATGATCTGCTGGTTCGACGAGACCTCGTCGCTGCGCACGGGGGCGGCATACCAGCTCAAGCACACGACCCGCTGGATTCCCGCCGAAGTCGAGACTCTGCGCTACGAGCTCAACGTCGACAGCCTGCACCGCGACCTCGACGCGGAGACGCTCGAGGTGAACGACATCGGCCGGGTCTCGATCCACACCACCTCGCCGCTCTTCTTCGACGAGTACCGGCTCAACCGGGCCACCGGCAGCTTCATCCTCGCCGACCCCGCCACGAACCTCACGGTCGCCGCCGGGATGATCATCGGCACCGCCGGCGAGTCGCCGACCGGGACCCACTCGGTCGTCGCCGACAACATCACCCTCCACCCCAGCAGCCTCTCCCGCGAGGAACGGCGCGAGGCGCTGGGCACCAACGGGGCGACGATCTGGATGACCGGGCTCTCCGGCTCGGGCAAGTCGACGATCGCCGCCGCCGCCGAGCACACCCTGGTCGGCAGCGGCCGCAACGCCTACATGCTCGACGGCGACAACCTCCGCCACGGCCTCAACGCCGACCTCGGCTTCAGCGAGGAGGACCGGGCCGAGAACGTGCGCCGCGTCGGCGAGGTCGCGAAGCTGATGGCCGGGTCCGGCGTCGTCGCGATCGTCTCCCTGGTCAGCCCCTTCAAGGACGCCCGCGACAAGGTTCGAGCCGCCCACGAGGCCGCCGGCATCCCCTTCTACGAGGTCTTCGTCGACACGCCGCTGGAGGAGTGCGAACGGCGCGACCCCAAGGGCCTCTACGCCAAGGCGCGCGCCGGCGAGATCACCGACCTGACCGGCGTCGGCAGCCCCTACGAGGCGCCGTCCAGCCCCGAGCTGACGACGGACCCCGACCTGGAGACCGCGGTCCGCCAGGTTCTCAGCCTGCTGAGTTAGGGCCGAGCGGGGACCCGGGGCTCGCCGAGCCCGTAGGTCTCGTAGGCGCCGAAGCGGGCGAACGTCTTGTGCGTTGGCCCGTGGTAGTCGGAGGAGCCGGTGGGGACGAGGCCGAGCTCGTCGCAGAGCGCCAGCAGGTGCTCGGTCTGCTCCTTGCTGTGGCTTGGGTAGAAGGTCTCGACCCCATCGGCGCCGAGCGAGCGGATCAGGTCCTCGACCTCGTCCGGCGCGGAGATGTCCCAGTAGGGGTGGGCGATGACCGCGGCGCCACCGGCCTCGCGGATGAGGGCGATCGCCTGCTCGGCCGTCGGCCACCTGCGCGGCACGAAGGCCTTGGCGCCGGGCACCAGGTACTCCTCGAAGAAGGGACCGAGGTCGCCGGTCGCGCCCGCCGCCTTGGCGATATGGGGGCGGCCGATCGAGTCGGCGGCGCCGGCCTCGCGGATCGCGTCGTCGAGGGTCAGATCGAAGCCCTCGCGGCGCAGGTTCTCGACGATCTCGCCGGCCCGCTCGCGCCGCCCCAGCTGCGCCCGCTCGCAGGCCGGCCCGATCTTCTCCAGGTCGACCCAGTAGCCGCAGACGTGCAGGTCTTCGGCGTACTCGTGCACGCACGACATCTCGATCGCCGGCACCAGCTCGACCCCAAGGCCGCGCGCCGCCTCTTCCGCCTCAGGAACCCCCGCCACCGCATCGTGATCCGTCAGCGCCAAGGTGGTCACGCCTGCTTTCGCGGCTTCGGCGACGACATCGGCCGCCGCCAGCTGCCCGTCCGAGACCGTCGAATGGCTCTGAAGCTCGATCAACATGACGCCGCACCCTAGCTGCGGGTCTCGTGAAAGGGGGTCGTCAAGCCCTCTCCAGACACTCAGAGCGAGCGCAGCGAGCGAGTCTGGAGAGGGCTTGACGACCCCCTCCCGCCGACCCAAATAGACTGCGCCGCCGTGTTCCAGAAGGTCTTAATTGCCAACCGCGGCGAGATCGCCATCCGCGTCGCCCGGACCCTGAAGGAGATGGGGATCGGGTCGGTCGCGGTCTACTCGGAGATCGACCGCGAGGCGCCGCACGTGCGCGCCGCCGACGAGGCGTTCCTGATCGGCCCCGCGGTCCCGGCCGAGAGCTACCTCAACATCGAGAAGATCATCGCGACGGCGAAGGAGGCCGGGGCGGAGGCGATCCATCCTGGTTACGGCTTCCTCGCCGAGAACGCCGATTTCGCCCGCGCCTGCGGCGAGGCCGGGATCGTCTGGATCGGCCCGCCCGCCGAGGCGATCGAAGAGATGGGCTCGAAGACGCGGGCGCGCGAGATCATGGAGGCCGCTGGCGTCCCGATCGTCCCCGGCTCGACCGAGGTCGCCAAGGACGTCGCCGCGGCCCGCGTGCAGGCCGAGGAAGCCGGCTACCCGGTCGCCTGCAAGGCCGCCGGCGGCGGTGGCGGCAAGGGCTTCCGCGTGGCGATGACCCCGGACGACCTCGAGGAGGCCTTCGAGGGCTCGGCCCGCGAAGGCGAGAAGTTCTTCTCCGACGACCGCGTCTACGTCGAGCGCTACCTCGAGGACCCGCGCCACGTCGAGGTCCAGGTCCTCGCCGATTCGCACGGCAACGTGATCCACCTCGGTGAGCGTGACTGCTCGATCCAGCGCCGGCACCAGAAGGTGATCGAGGAGGCTCCGGGCCCACACGTCGACGAGGAGATGCGCGAGCGGATCGGCAAGATCGCCACCGACGCCGCCGCCGCGGTCGGCTATCGCGGCGCCGGCACGATCGAGGGCATGCAGGTCGGCGAGGAGTACTTCTTCCTCGAGATGAACACCCGGGTCCAGGTCGAGCACTGCGTGACCGAGATGATCAGCGGCGTCGACATCGTCCGCGAGCAGATCCTCGTCGCCGCCGGCGAGCCGCTCTCGATCGCCCAGGAAGACGTCGAGCTGCGCGGCTGGTCGATCGAGTGCCGGATCAACGCCGAGGCTGCGCACAAGAAATTCGCCCCCGCCCCCGGCCCGATCGACGACTCCTACCGCGAGCCCTCGGGCCCCGGCGTGCGGGTCGACTCCGGCGTCGAGGGCGGCTCCGAAGTGACGCCGATGTACGACCCGATGGTGGCCAAGCTGATCGTCTGGGACGTCGACCGCGAGAAGGCGACCAAGCGGATGCTGCGGGCGCTGGGCGAATACGACTCCGGCGGCCTCACCACCCTGATCCCCTTCCACGAAGCGATCCTGGCGACCGAGCAGTGGGACCGCGGCGAGACCTGCCGTGACCTGATGGAGGACCGCGACTGGCTGAAGTCGACGGCGCCGCAGGACGTGACGCCCCCCGAGCCTTCCGAGGAGGGCGCGGAGACGATCACCCGCGACTACAAGGTCGAGGTCTCCGGCAAGCTCTTCGACGTCAAGGTGATCGGCGAGGCCGTTGCCGGTGGCGCCGCACCCGTGGCCGGCGGCAAGAAGCCGCCGAAGCGCGAGCGCAAGGCCGGCGGCGGGGCCGCCGCCTCCAGCGAGTCGCTCCCTTCGCCCCTGCAGGGCACCGTCTTCAAGGTCAACGTCGAGCAGGGCGCCGAGGTGGCCGAGGGCGACCTGATCTGCGTGATCGAGGCGATGAAGATGGAGAACGAGATCACCGCCCACCGCGCCGGCAAAGTCACCTCCCTCATCGTCGAGGTAGGCGCCGCCGTGAACGCCGGCGACACCCTCGCCGTCATCGAGTAGCTACCGGCTGGGCTTGCGCCCTTTGTGGTGCCGCTTTTCTTCCTGTTCCTTCTGCTTGATCCGTTCTTCTTCGCGCCGTTCCTTGTCGACCTTGCGCTGCTGGTCGCGGGTCAGCGGGAACGGCGGGGCGACTTCCTGGCAGGTGCTGCCGACACAGGCCTCGAGCCGGATCAGCTGGCTGTGCAGGAAGGCGCGGATCGGGAAGAGGTTGGGGTCGCGGGCCTTGTTGTTGAGCTCGTAGGGGTCCTTGTTGATGTCGTAGAGCTCTTTCTCGCCGTCGGGCCACTCGATGTACTTGTAGGGGCCGAGGCGGATTCCCTCGTAATCCTTGGGCGGCGCCACGATCGAGGTGCTGGCGCCGTCGGGGCGGGAGTTGATGCCGTCGCCACCGCCGGCCTTCCCCGCCGCGACGCTGGCCGGAGCGGCAGCGGGGCCACCGCCGTTCTCTTCGACGTCGCTGGTCTCGACGAATGACTCGAAGAGGATCGGGCGCCTGGTCCGCAGGCTGGGGTCGAGCAGGTAGGGCACGAGCGAGCGTCCGTCGATGCTTTTGTCGGCTTTGGCGCCGGCCAGTTCGAGGATCGTCGGGGCGATGTCGATGTTGGCCGCCAGCTCGCCGGTCGAGGAGCCGGGTTTGATCCCAGGCCCGCGGATGATGAGCGGCAGGTGGGTCGAGGGCTCGTAGGCGAGGAACTTGCCGCCGGTGAGGCGGTGCTCGCCGTAGAAGAAGCCGTTGTCGGAGGTGAAGATGATGTAGGTGTTGCGCAACCGGTGCATGGCGCCGAGCGTGTTGACGATCTGCTGGACGCCGTCGTCGACCGCCCGCAGCGACTCCAGTGCCTTCTGGTAGTAGACGCGATAGGTGTGGGTCTCGGTCGGCGAGAGGTAGGAGGCTTCGCGGATGAAGCGGGGCTTGTCGTTGACGTTGCCCTCGTTGAAGCCTTCCGAGGGACCGTGCGGGAAGGGGGCGCCGCTGAAGGAGTCGTAGTGGCGGGTCGCCGGCTCCGGCCCGGCCGGGCGGCGGAAATCGCCATGCGGAGCGGTGTAGTCGAGCTGCAGGTAGAAGGGCGTGCCTTCCGGCGTCCCCACCATCTCTTCGTCGGCGATGCGGGTGAAGACGTCGGTCTCGTAGAGGCAGGGCTGGCCGTTGAGCGGCGCGAAGGGACAGCCGAAGTCGTCGCGGGTGCCGTATTCGCGGGTGTCCCAGCTGCCGGAGTCGCCGATCGGCCCTTCGAGGACGCCGTTGTTGTTCAGCGTGTAGCCGTAGTAGTAGTGGTCGGTGTCGGCCTTGAGGACCGAGTGCCAGGAACTCCAGCCGGGGGGCACGGTGGTGCCGTTGTCGAACGGTTCGTCGCCGTAGCCGTTGAGGAACTTGCCGATGTGGATCGTGCGGTAGCCGGCGCCCTGCAGCCAGGTGGCGATGTTGTGGGTGTCGGCCTGGCGGAAGCTGAAGCCGGTGTAGCCGCCGTTCGGCGGGACGTTGCCGCGGACGTTGTGGTTGTGCGCGTAGCGGCCGGTCATCAGGCTGACCCGCGAGGGGCAGCAGAGCGGATACGGCACGTAGTAGCGGTTGAAGGTCATGCCTTTGGCGGCGATCGAGGCGAGCGTGTTCGGCATCGCCGTGATCGGCGCCCCGCCCGGCGGCGTGTAGGTCGCGTAGAGCTGGTCCAGCGTCTGGTCGTCGGTCTGGATCACGACGAAGTTCGGTTTCTGGCCTTCCGGCAGCAGCGCCGTCTGCTGCCTCTTCGAGGCGACGGCGGGGGCGGCGGCGCTGGCGCGCTCCTGACCGGCGGCGAAGACGAGCGCCGCCAGCAGCGCCAGCACGCTCGCCGCGAGGACGAGCCGGGCGCCCAGCAGGGCACGCATCTGAGTTCTTGGTTGCTCGTACCTATTCATAGGGGAATACCTGGGTCGAAACCGGCGCCAATCGCCGGAGTTGCGGCTGAACGCTAGAAAACGCTCAGGACGCGCCGAGCTTTTTCGCTGCTTCGCGGAAGTTTTTGACCGTGGCGGAGGGGGCTTTGCGCCCTTCCAGTTTCTCGCCATGGCGGTTGACCCAGATCACCGGCACGTTCATTTTCAGCACTGGGGCGATGTCGGTCGTGTAGTCGCAACCGATGTGCAGCCAGCCTTTCTTGCCGCCGATCCGCCGCGCGCACTCTTTGAAGTGGACGGGGTCCGGCTTGTAGCTGCGCACCTGCTGGGCGGTGACGACGAGGTCGAGTTCGGTCCGCAGGTGACGGCGCGAGATCCCCAGCAGTTTGTCGTCGACGTTGGAGATGATCCCGACGTCGTACCTCTTGCCGAGCCGGTCCATCGCCGCGTTGGCCTCGCGGAAGGGCAGCCAGTAGGCGACGCTGTTGGGCAGGAACTGAGCCCGCGAGGGCTCCACCTCCCAGCCGAGCTCGCCGGCGACTTTGACGATCGTGCGGCGCAGCACCTCCGCGTAGAGCTCATAGGAGCCGGCCATGATTTCGGCCTGGACCTCCATGAAGCGCTCGAGGAAGGGACCTTCTTCGAAGCTGAATCCGTCTTTGGCGGCCTCTTTCTTACAGGCCTCGACGATCCCCTTCTCCCAGTCGATCAAGGTGCCGTAACAATCGGTGGTCACCCATTTGATGTTTTTGAGACTGGGAAGGGCCATGGCCAGCGCGGCATTATGGCAATCGCCCCCAAGTGGGGGAGTCACCCTCGGTGGCGGCGCGCCCGGCGGGCCGTCTGGGATAGGGTGCGCGGCCGCGCCTCCGGGTGCCTCCTCTATGGACCTCCTCGAGTATCAGGGCAAGCAGCTGTTCGCCAAGCACGGCGTCGCCGTGCCCAGCGGCGAGGTCGCGAAGACGGTCGACGAGGCCGTCGCCGCCGCCGAGCGGATCGGCTACCCCTGCGCGATCAAGGCCCAGGTCCTGATCGGCGGTCGCGGCAAGGCGGGCGGGATCAAGATCGCCGCCGACGCCGCGGAGGCGCGCGAGTACGCCGACGCCATCCTCGGCATGGACATCGTCGGCCCCCACGGGGAGGGCCCCTTCCGGGTCGACCAGGTCTGGATCGAGGGCGGCTCCGACATCGCCGCCGAGTACTACGCCTCGGTCATCCTCGATCGTGGCGAGAAGAAGCTTTTGGCGATGGTTTCCAGCCAGGGAGGGATGGACATCGAGCAGGTCGCGGCCGAGAGTCCGGAGGCTCTGATCAAGCGCCACATCGACCCGACGCGGGAGTTCGACGTGGCCGCGGCGGGCGAGATCGTCGCCGCCGCCGGGCTCGACGAGGACATCCGCGACCAGGCCGCCGAGGTGCTGGTGAAGCTGGCCGAGGTCGCGAGCAACGAGGACGCCAACCTGATCGAGGTCAACCCGCTGATCGTCACCGCCGACCGCCAGGTCGTCGCCCTCGACGCCAAGGTCACGATCGACGGCAACGCGCTCTACCGCCACCAGGACCTGGCCGAGATCGCCGACACGGTCGACGATCCGCAGGAGCAGATGGCGAAGGAGAAGGGCCTCACCTACGTCAAGCTCGACGGCAACGTCGGCATCCTCGCCAACGGCGCCGGTCTCTGCATGTCGACGCTGGACGTCGTCGCCCAGGCGGGCGGCGCCCCGGCCAACTTCCTCGACGCCGGCGGCGGCTCCAAAGCCGAGGCGATCGTCAACGCGCTCGAAGTGATCGTCTCCGACGCGAAGGTGACGGCGATCCTCTTCAACATCTTCGGTGGCATCACCCGCTGCGACGAGATCGCCAAGGGGATCGTCACCGCCTCGGGCCAGCTCGACCTCGGCGTGCCGCTGGTCGTCCGCCTCGATGGCACCAACTCCGAGGAGGGGCTGGCGATCCTCGCCGAGGCCAATCTGCCCAACCTGCACCAGGAGAAGACGATGCTGGACGCGGCGCGCCGCGTCGTCGAGCTCGCCGGGGGTGCCGCATGAGCATCATCGTCGGCAGCCAGACGAAGCTCGTCGTCTCCGGCCTGACCGGCCGCGAGGGCTCCTTCCACGGGCTGCGCAACCGCGCCTACGGGACCGACCTCGTCGCCGGCGTCACCCCTGGCAAGGGTGGCCAGGACGTCGAGGGCGTGCCGATCTTCGACACGATCAAGGAGTCGGTCGAGCAGGCCGGCGCCAACACCTCGATGATCTTCGTGCCGGCGCGCTTCGCCGCCCCGGCGATCGACGAGGCGATCGACTCCGGCGTCGAGACCGTGATCGCGATCACCGAGGGGATCCCGGTGCTCGACATGCTGCGCACCTATTGGAAGGCGGTGGAGGCCGGGGTGCGGCTGATCGGGCCCAACTGCCCCGGCGTGCTCTCGCCCGGCAAGGCCAACGTCGGCATCATCCCCGCCCAGTTCTTCGACCCCGGCTCGATCGGCGTCGTCTCCAAGTCGGGGACGCTGACCTACCAGATCGGCAACGAGCTGAAACAGGCCGGGGCCGGCAACTCCTCGATCGTCGGCATCGGCGGCGACCCGATCGTCGGCTCCGACTTCATCGACATCCTCAAGCTCTACGAGGCCGACCCCGAGACCGAGCTGATCGTGATGGTCGGCGAGATCGGCGGCGACGCCGAGGAGCGCGCGGCCGAGTTCATCTCCTCCGAGGTCTCCAAGCCCGTCGTCGCCTACATCGCCGGCTTCACCGCCCCTCCCGGCAAGCAGATGGGGCACGCCGGCGCGATCATCTCCGGCTCCTCGGGCACCGCCCAGGCGAAGAAAGACGCGCTCGAAGCCAAGGGCGTGCGGGTGGGGCAGAGCCCGACCGAGGCGGCCGCGATCGCCGTCGAAGTTCTGCGCGGCTCCTAGTAGCGCTACCGCTGCTCTGCCTCGCCGGCGGGGACGACCTGAGCTCGTAGGAGCTCCCGAATCTCGGTGGCCAGGGTGGTGGCTTCCTTGTCCAGGCGTTCGTGGGTGACGCGGACGGTGCGGTAGCCGGCGACCAGCAGGCGGGTGTCGCGGGCGCGGTCGCGCTGGAAGGCGGCGCGGTGGCTGTGGAATTCCCAGCTGTCGAGCTCGACGATGAGCTTGGCGGCTGGCCAGAGAGCATCGACCTCTTTGCCGAGGACCTCGACGTTGGTGCTGTGTGGCGGCAGGTCGTAGAAGCGGGCGAAGCGCTGGAAGCGATCCTCGAGCGGCGAGCGGGTTCTAGTGACGGCGCGAGCTTCGGCGAGCAGGCGTCTGGTGGGTTTGAGGGCGCGCCGGCCGTAGCCGCGCTCGCAGACCCGCTCGACCTCGCTCAACCGCAGCAGCTTGAGTCGGTCCGCCTCCTCCCACGCTCGCTCGAGCCGCTTGAAGTCGACGACTTCCGCGAAGTCGAACAGCGTGCGAGCGACGGTGGTGACCGGTATCCCTGCCCGTTCGTCCCGGTCCTCTGGGTGGAGTCGTCCGCGATGGATCCAGATTCCCTCGCGCCGTCGCAGTCCCTGCCACCCGGCGGGTGCGGTCACGTCAATCGGAGACAGACGTGGCTTGGCGAGTCCCCAGAGTGCCGCGGCGCTTCGATGGCTCAGAAGTGCGTGGTCGCCATAGGCCAATACGGCTGCCCACCAGTGGCTGCGCTGGCTGAGTCGCCGGTGTCCGACGGCGAAAACCTCTCGGTGAACTCTGTGGAGGCGCCCGTCTCGGACCCGTCGCTCGACCGCTCGTATCCCGAATCCGAGTCCAGTGAGCTGAGAGAGGGAGACCACGCCCTGTTGATCAAACGCCAGCCGCGCCATCCCTCGCTCCCGCTCGGAGTTGGTTCCCGCGGTTCCGTCGATGCCTACCCGGGGGGCGTGTCTGAGCTTGTCCGCCATATACAGGCGTCAAGCTCAGACACGCCTCTGATTCTCCCCCGGGTGGGTGGTTCGCGACGGGTCGGCGGGACGGCTCGCGTTGCTAGGGTCGAGGGCGATGGCTGGCGACACGATTTCGTTTGCGCGGGGCGCTCCTAGCGCCGACATCCTGCCCCACGAGGCGGTGCGGGATGCGGCGGCGCGGGCGCTGGCCAACGACTGGGAAAAGGCGCTCTCCTACGGAACCGGGATCGGGCATCCCGGGCTCTGTGAGTGGATCGCCGAGCGCCACGGTGGGATCGACGCCTCGCAGGTGATGGTCGCCAACGGCTCGCTGGAGGGCGGGGCGATGCTGTTCGAGCACCTGCTTTCGCCCGGCGACCGTGTCGTCGTCGAGCAGCCGACCTACGACCGCACGCTGCTGCTCCTGCAGCAGTTGGGCGTGGAGCTGGTGCCGGTGCCGCTGGAGGCCGACGGGCTCGACCTCGCCGCCTTCGAGGCGGGGCTTGCGGAGGGACCGATCAAGCTCGCCCACGTCATCCCCAACGCCCACAACCCCGCCGGCTGCACGCTCTCGGTCGAGAAGCGCCGGCGCCTGGTCGAGCTCGCCGCCGAGCACGGCTTCTGGATCTTCGAGGACGACCCCTACCGCGAGCTGCCCTTCGCGGGCGAGCCGCTGGAGACGATGCTCTCACTCGACCAGGCCGACCGGGTCGTCCACGCCTCCTCCTTCTCGAAGACGGTCAGCCCCGGCGTCCGCGTCGGCTACCTGGCCGGGCCGGCCGGGGAGATCGGGAAGTTGGCCAAGCGCGCCAACGAGACCTACATCTCGCCGAACATGCTGGCCGAGTCGATTGTGCTCGAGCTCTGCCGCTCGGGTGAGCTGGACCGCAACATCGCCTTCGTCAAGGGTGAGCTGAAGGCGCGCTGCGACGCGCTGGTCGCGGCTCTGGGCGCGCGCATCCCCGAGGCCGAGTTCGTCGTCCCCGAGGGCGGCTACTTCCTCTGGCTCGACCTCGCCGCGGGCACCGACACGGTCGCCCTGTTGGCCGAGTCGAAAGCCGATGGCGTCTCCTTCGTCGCCGGCCCCGACTTCATGATCGCGGGCGGCGAGAACAGCCTCCGCCTCTCCTTCGCGCCGGTCCCGGCCGACCGGGCCGACGAAGGCGTCGCACGTATCGCCACTGCGCTCGCCCGTCTTCGCGCCGACGCAGCCTGACCAGGCAGGGCAGGACGCAGAGAGCGTGGCGTGCTCTGCACGCGAGCGACCGAGGACGCAGCTATGCGCCGGTCAGGCTGCGTCGGCTATTCGACGGTGATCGTGCCCTTCATAAAGGGATGGAAGACGCAGTAGTAGGCGAAGGTGCCGCTCTTTTCGAGCGTGACCTTGCCGGTTTGGCCGGTGTCGATGCTGCCGCTTTCGAAGACGCCCGACTCTTTCGAGGTAGCCGTGTGCGGGGTCGAGTCCTCGTTGGTGAAGCTGACCGTGGTCCCCTTCGGCACGGTGATGCTGGCCGGCTTGTAGATGTAGTCCTTGATCGTCACCGCGGTGGTGCCGCTGGCGCCGCCCGCCGAAGATTGGTCGGTGCCGCCATCGCCGCTGCCGCAGCCGGACAGGAGGATGGCGCTGGCAGCCAGGAGGGGGAGAGTGACGGCACCGACCCGGGGACGGGTGGCGTGTCCCTTACGGGGATGGACGGATCCCATACCCATCGATACGGGTGGGCGGGGAGATCGGATCACCGACCTCGATCGGCTCCGGCGATTGTGATCCGCTGGCGTCGAGGCTCGCGTAGGGGAGCGGTAGAAGCTCAAACCCCAGCGAGGAGAACGACATGCCTGACAGCATCGAACGCGAGAAAGCAGAGGCACCGGCGCAGAGCGCTATCGCCCGCGCCGCGAAGGACCCGGTCTCGCGCCGCAAGTTCATGGCGCTGACCGGCGGCTCGGCCGCGGCGGCCGCATTCCTCGCCGCTTGTGGCAGCGACAGCGACAGCACGACGACGACCAGCACGGCGATGTCCGGCAGCGACGAAACCGCCCAGTTCGGCAAGGGCGACATCGGCATCCTCAACTACGCCCTCACGCTCGAGTACCTGGAGACGGCGTTCTACGCCGATGTCGTCAAGAGCGGCCTCTTCAAGGGCGCCGACCTCGAGACGATCAAGAAGTTCGGCGAGGAGGAGGCAGAACACGTCTCCGCCCTGACCGCCGCGGTCAAGGGTCTCGGCGGCAAGCCGGCACCGGAACCCAAGACCGAATTCCCGCTCGAAAGCGCCAAGTCGGTGCTGGAACTGGCGGGCACGGTCGAGAACCTCGGCGCCGCCGCCTACCTCGGCCAGGCCGGCAACATCAAGAGCCCGGAAGTCCTGGCTTCGGCCCTGGCCATCCACAGCGTCGAGGGCCGGCATGCCGCCGCGCTCAACACGCTGCTCGGCATGCCGATCACCCCGGACGGGGCGTTTGCGAAGCCGGCGACCGCCAAGGTCGTGCTCAAGTCCGTCGAACCCTTCATCGTCAGCTAGCCCGGCGAGAAAGCGAAAAGGAGAAAGCAATGAGTCAGCAAGAACTTGCACATCCAGAGCTCGCCGGCGTCACCGTCGACGAGGACAGCACCGATCTCTCGCGCAGCGAGGTGATCCTCAAGGGAGCGCTGGCCGCGGGTGCCGTCTACGGCACCTTCATGGTCGGTCCCTACGTCCGCAAGGCGTTCGCGATGACCGGCAGCAGCGATGTCGACATCCTCAACTTCGCCCTCACCCTGGAGTACCTGGAGTCGACCTTCTACAAGGAAGCGAAGACCCGGGCCAAGGCGAGCGGCGAACTGAAGAGCCTGATCAGCCTGCTGGCCGACGACGAGAAGCAGCACGTCGACGCGCTCACGGCGACGATCAAGCAGCTCAAGGGCAAGCCGGTTGCTGAGCCGAAATTCAATTTCGAATACAGCGACACGGCTGGCTTCCTCAAGCTCGCGCAGACGTTCGAGGACACCGGGGTCAGCGCCTACAACGGCGCCGGGCCGATGATCAAGTCCAAAGAAGTCCTCGCGGCGGCCGGCTCGATCGTCCAGGTCGAGGCCCGTCACGCGGCGGCGATCCGCCTCCAGAACAAGGAAGAACCGGCTCCGGAGGCCTTCGACCCCTCGCTCGACGAAGCGCAGGTGCTGAAGGCCGTCGAACCGTTCATCGCCTAGCGGTCGAGCGGGCCAAAAGCGGATGATGGATTGAGATGACGATTAGGAGAGAGAAGGCGGAGCGGCTGGCCGATGAGGAGCTGATGCCGCTGATCGGGGAAAAGGACCCCGAGGCCTTCGAGGTCTTCTATGACCGCCACGGCGGCGTCGCCTACTCGCTGGCGTACAGGATCGTCGGCGAGAAGGCGGCTGCCGAGGACGTCACCCAGGAGGCCTTCATCTCGATCTGGAAAAGCGGTGCGCGGTTCGACCGCGCCCGTGGCAGCGTCCGCTCCTGGATGCTGAGCATCGTCCGCAACCGCGCGATCGACGCCCTGCGCAGCCGCGCCGGCAAAGCGCCGAAGCTGACCTTCGACGACGATGCCGTGCTCGAGCAGCGCCCTTCCGAGGAGCTGACCGAGGACGAGGCGATGCGGCGCGAGACTGCGACAGAGATCAAGGGGGCGCTTGGCGAGCTCCCCGGTGAGCAGTCGAAGGTGATCGAGCTTGCCTACTTCGGCGGCTTCAGCCAGTCGGAGATATCGCGCATGCTGGGGGTGCCGCTGGGCACCGTGAAGGGACGGATGAGATTGGGCCTGGAGAAGATCAGGGGAGAGCTGGCGGAGGGACTGGCATGAACGAGACGAATCACGAGCACTGGAGCGAGGGCATCGCCGCCTACATGCTGGGCGCGCTGGAGCCGGCCGAAGCGGCCGAGCTGGAGCGCCACGCCGAGGGCTGCGAGCGCTGCCAGGCCGAGATCCGCTGGCTGACGCCGGCGATCAACGCGCTGCCGGAGAGCGTCGAGCGGCTCGAGCCGCCGCGCGATCTGCGCGAGCGGGTGATGGCCGAGGTGCGCTTCGACGCCGCGCCGGAGGACGCCCCCGCCGGCGAGCCTGCGACAGGGCTCTTCGGCCGCGCCGGCGCCTGGCTGCGCGAGCTCGGCTCCGGTCCGATGGGGCTGCGCCCGGTGGTGGGATTCGCCGCCGCGGTTCTGGTCGTCGCCGCTGTTGCCGGCTTCGCGATCGGCGGCGGGCTCGGCTCCGACGAAGGCGGTCAGACCAGCACGGTCGTCGCCGGCAACCCGCCCGGAGTGACCGCGAAGGTCGTCAGCGACAGCGGTAGCGGCACCCTCCACCTCGACAACGTCAAGCAGTTGCCGAGCGACCGGGTGCTCGAGGCCTGGATCCAGCGCGATGGCAAAGTCGAACCGGTGGAGGCCCTGTTCGTCCCCGACCGCAAGGGCAAGGCCAGCACCGAACTCCCGGACATGGCCGGAGTCGAAGTGGTGATGGTGACGACGGAGCCGGAAGGCGGCAGCGAATCGCCGACCTCGGCCCCGATAATCACGATTTCAACTCAGTAGACAGGGGAGAGGCGCCGGCTATCGCCCGTAGCGGTCGGAGGAGAGCACCAGCTGCTCCGGGATCGCCGCGCGCGGCGGCGGCGCCGGGTCGGCGCGGACCGAGACGGTCTCGGCGACGCTGCGGCTGACCTCGTGCGCCCCGTCGGCGGAGGTCAGTGTGACCCGGTCCTCGTCGACGCTCTCGAGCTTGCCCTCGAGCCCGGGGTGCAGCCCGGCCGCCTTCAGGTAGTGCAGCAGCTCCTCGGCCTCGTTCTCGAAGCGCAGGACGGTGACGTCGGCGCCGACCTCGACGTCGGCCAGCAGCGAGCCCTGCTCGCGCGCGCCCTCGACGATCGGATGGCCGTGGGGGCAGGTGGTGGCGTCGCCGATCGCGGCGTACATGCGCTCCTCCAGCACCGGCGACATCGCGTGCTCGATCCGCTCGGCCTCCTCGTGCACCTCGTCCCAGGGGATCCCGAGGACATCGGTGAGGAAGCGCTCGATCATCCGGTGGCGGCGGACGATGTGGCTGGCGTGCTCGCGCCCGGACTCGGTGAAGAAGAGCGATTTGTCGGGTTTGCGGTCGATGTAGCCGTCCTCGACCAGGCGGCCGACCATCTCGTGCACGGTCGGGGGCGAGAGCTGCATCGCGCGGGCGACGTTGGCACCGGTCATCGGCAGCCCCGCCTCCTCGATCCAGAACATGATCTCCAGGTACTCCTGCTCAGCGACGGTCGCGGTCTCGGCGGACAAAGCGCTCCTTTTCGAGCTCGTTGGCGGTTCCCCGATACTAGTGGGCGTGGAGACTCGGATCGAGATGTTGAACGTCGGCTGGATGACCGCGGCGGTGGGGATCTGGCGCCAGGGCGAGCCCGAGCCGGAGAGCCCGATCCGGCTGCCGGTTCCCGCCTATCTGGTCGAGACCGAGAACGAGCGCATCCTCATCGACACCGGGCTGCACCCGGCCGCCGTGGCCGATTCCGAGGCGCACTACGGACCCGGGCCGATCGCCTTCTTCGGGTTGGAGCAGGAGCGGTCGATCGCCGAGCAGGTCGACCTCTCGACCCTGACCCGGGTGGTCCTCACCCACCTGCACTTCGACCACGCCGGCGCCCTCGAGCTGATCCCCGACTCGGTGCCGGTCGTGATCCAGCGGGCCGAGTGGGAGGGAGGGCACGACAGGGGCGCGATCGAACGCACCTTCTTCCTTCCCCGCGACTATGCCGAGGAGCCGCGGAACCTGGTGCTGGTCGACGGTGACCACGACCTGCTCGGCGACGGCTCGGTGGAGCTGCTGAGCACGCCCGGGCACACCCCGGGCCACCAGTCGGTGCGGGTCGGCGACCTGGTGATCGGCGCCGACGTCGCGCTCTGGGCCGACACCTTCGATGACGGCCGCCTGCCCGCCTTCGGCGACGACCTCGAGGAGCAGGCCCGCTCGCTGGCGCGCCTGCGCGAGCTGCGCGACGGTGGGCTGACGGTGCGGCCGGGGCATGACCCGGACATGCTGCGGGCCGGCCCGGTCACCGCGTAATCGACGGCGGAGACTCCCGCGTATCCAGACTTGGAGCCCCTATGGGGGCCTCAACCCTGGAGTCGCGCTAGCGGCGTTCGACCAGGGTGGAGACGATCGCCTCGTAGAAGCCGTCGCCCATGCTGCCCTCGGTGACGGTGGCGTTGTCCCACTGGGCGAGCTTGCCGCGCAGGCCGGCGTCGCGCTCGGGACCGTTGGCGACGACGAAGAAGCGGCCGACCGCGGCGGCGACCTCGAGGTCCTCGACCGAGTCGCCGACGGCGATGCAGTTGGCCGGGTCGTAGCCACGGGCGCGGGCGTGGGCGGCGACGGCGCCCGCCTTGCTGACCAAGCGCGGGACCAGGTGGTAAGCGTGGGTGCGGCCCTCGACGGTCGGCATCGGGCGGCCGATGGCGCCGTTGTCGAGCAGCCGCAGATCGTCGTCGCCGTGCTCGCCGAGCAGGGCGTTGGCCTCGTCGACGTCGACCTTGCCGCGGAAGAGGTGGGAGAGGACGCGGCCGCTGTGCCAGGGGGCGTGGTACTCCAGCCGCCCGTCGAAGTGCTCGAAGAGGCGCTGGGGAATGCCGCGGGCCTCGATCTGCTCGTAGATCGTGCCGTCCTCGTTGGGCGCCATGTCGCCGGTCAGCAGGGTCGTCTCGCCGTCGATCGCGAAGGCGCATCCGGCCTCGTAGATGTAGGAGGTTTGGCCCATCAACCGCGCCGCCTCGTGCACCTGGGGCTCGCGGCGGCCGGACATGATCACGACCTCGACCCCGGCCCGCTGGCAGGCCTCGAGCCCGCGCGCCTGGGCCAGCGAGAAGCCGCCCTCCGCGTCGCGGAAGAGCGAGGCCCCCGCGCCGAGCAGGGTGCCGTCGAGGTCGGTGTAGACGCAGCTCAGTCCCATTGGTCCCGGCCGCTACGGTAGCGACGATGACCTGGCGGCTGGCTGACCGGACCCTGGACCTCGCGCAGCCGCTGGCGGCGGGGATCGTCAACGTCACCGTCGACTCGATGTTCGAGGGAGCGCGCAGCGGCACGCCGGAGCAGGCGGTGGCCGATGGGCTGGCCCTGGTCGAGGCGGGCTTCGACATGCTCGACCTCGGCGCCGTGGCGGCGAAAGCGGGCCCGCCGGTGAGCGCCGAGGACGAGGCGGCGGCACTGGTGCCGGCGGTGGCGGAGTTGACGAAGAGTGCATTCCCGGGTCAGGAGCCGGGAAATGCACTCTTCGACCTCCCCGGGGTGCCGATCTCGGCCGACACCTTTTCGCCCGAGGTGGCGCGGCGGGCGCTGGCGGTGGGGGCGCACGCGGTCAACGACATCTCGGGAGGGTCGGAGGAGATGTTCGGGCTGGTCGCGGAGGCGGGCTGCGGCTACGTGCTGATGCACATCGAGGGACCGCCGCGGGTGGATCGGGCCTGGCGCGAGTACGGCGACGTGGTCGATCACCTCAAGGCCTGGTTCGAGGGGAGAGTCGAGCTGGCCCGGGAGCTTGGGGTGGCCGAGGAGCAGATCGCCATCGACCCCGGACTCGACTTCGACCTCAGCCCCGACCAGGACCTGGAGATCCTGCGCCGGCTCGGCGAGCTGCGCTCGTTGGGCCTGCCGCTCTACGTCTCGCTCTCGCGCAAGGACTTCATCGGCGCCGTCCTGGCCGGGTCCTGGGACGAGCGCTGGCCGGCGGGCGAGCGGGAGTGGGGGACGGTCGCGGCCGTCGCCCTGGCCGTTCGCGAGGGCGCCGACATCCTCCGCATCCACGACCGCTCGAGTCTGCAGGCGATGCGGGTCGCCGGGCGGATCGCCCGTGGCTAAGAGCCTGCTCGGGTCGAACTGGGCGGTCGCGATCGACCCGGCGCGACGCGACGGGCGGATCGTCGCCGAGAGTTCTGAGGGGGAGCGGCGCTCGCGCCCCGTCTCGCTGCCGGACGCGCTTGACCCTGGCTTCGCCGAGGCGCTGCGGCGGGCCGGGATCGAGTCCCTCTATACGCACCAGCTGGAGGCCTGGGAGACCGCCGCGCACTCCAACCTGGTGATCACCAGCGGCACCGCCTCGGGCAAGAGCCTAGCCTTCAACCTGCCGGTGCTCGACGGCATCGCCCGCGAGCCGAAGCGGCGGGCGCTCTACCTCTACCCGACCAAGGCGCTGGCCCAGGACCAGGCGCGCAAGCTGGCACTGCTGCGCCCGCCCGGGCTGCGCGAGGCGATCTACGACGGCGACACTCCGAAGGAAGAGCGGCCGGCGATCCGCCGCAAGAACAACCTGGTGCTGACCAACCCGGACATGCTCCACGTCGCCCTGCTGCCGCACCACAAGCGCTGGGGCGACTTCCTCGCCAACCTCGAGTGGGTGGTGGTCGATGAGGCCCACACCTACCGCGGCGTCTTCGGCTCCCACGTCGCCAACGTGCTGCGGCGGCTGCGGCGGGTGGCGCGCGCCTACGGCTCGGAGCCGCGCTTCCTGCTCGCCTCGGCGACGATCGCCAACCCGGTCGAGCTGGCCGAGCGCCTGGTCGGAACGCCGTTCGAGCTCGTCGACGACGACGGCGCGCCGCGGGCCGGGCGCGAGGTGGCGATGTGGAACCCGCCGCTGCTCGACGAGCGCACGGGTGCGCGCCGGTCCGCCCTCTCGGAGGCGGCCGACCTGCTGGCCGAGCTCGTCTCCCAGGGGGTGCGGACGATCTGCTTCCTCAAAAGTCGGCGCGGGATCGAGCTGATCCAGCGCTTCGCCCGCGAAAACCTCGAGCGGCGGGGCAAGCCGGAGCTGGCGAAGCGGATCGCCCCCTACCGCGGCGGCTACACGCCGCAGCAGCGGCGCGAGATCGAGGCGCGCCTGACCAGCGGCGAGCTGCTGGCCGTGGTCGCGACCGACGCGCTGGAGCTGGGAATCGACGTCGGCGAGCTGGAGGCGGCGATCTGCGTCACCTTCCCCGGCACGGTCGCCAGCCTGCGGCAGATGTGGGGCCGAGCCGGGCGGCGCCAGCGCGGGCTGGCGGTCTACGTCGCCGGCCAGGACGCGCTCGACCAGTTCTTCTGCCGGCACCCGGAGGAGTTCCTCGAGCGCCCGGTCGAGGCGGCGATCCTCGACCACGCCAATGAGCAGATCGCCTCCCGCCATCTTGTCGCCGCGGCTTACGAGCTGCCGCTGACCGACGCCGACGCGGAGGTCTTCGGCGCGGGCTGGCGCGAGCGGGCGGAACGGCTGCTGGCGGCGGGGGAGCTGCGCAACGCCGGCGGCAAGCTGCTGCCGCGGCGCAACGACTTCGTCGCCAGCCGGATCGCCCTGCGCTCGGCCTCGGCCGACTCGGTCGCGGTGATCGAGCGCGAGTCGGGGGAGATGCTGGGGATGGTCGAGGCCGAGCGCGCCTTCACCACGATCCACCCCGGGGCGATCTATCTCCACCTCGGGCGCTCCTACGAGGTCGAGCGGCTCGACGTCGACGAGCGCCGGGCGATCGTCTCCAGCTTCGACGGCGACTGGTATACGCGCCCCAAAAAGGAGACCGAGATCTACATCGAACGGACCCGCGAGCAGCGCGAGGTGGCAGGCGTCCAGCTCAACTTCGGCGACGTCTCCGTGACCGAGCAGGTGATCGCCTTCCAGCGGGTCTCGATCTCCGAGCAGGAGCCGATCGACATCGTCGCCCTGGAGCTGCCGGAGCAGAGCTTCGTCACCCAGGCGCTCTGGTACGTGCTGCCGGAGAAGCTCAGCGGCGCGCTGCCCAGCGACGTCCTGCTCGGCGCCCTGCACGCGACCGAGCACGGCCAGATCGCGGTGCTGCCGCTGATCGCGATGTGCGACCGCTGGGATATCGGCGGCCTCTCCACCAACGTCCACTTCCAGACCGGGCGCTCGACCATCTTCATCTACGACGGCCACCCCGGCGGCGTCGGCATCTCCCAGCGCGGCTACGAGCAGTTCGAGCGTCTGCTCGGCGACGCCTTCCGCCTGATCGAGGAGTGCCCCTGCGAGTCCGGCTGCCCCTCCTGCGTGCAGAGTCCCAAGTGCGGCAACCTCAACGAACCCCTGCACAAGGCGGGGGCGCTGGAGCTGATGGGGCTGATGCGAGGGATGGTGCGGCGCTGAGCTGTCGTCCTTTGTAGCGCTATGCGCACCAAAGGACGACAGCACCCGAACCTCGCCGCAAGTGGGGCTCAGGGCCAGAGCTGGCGCAGACTGAGGATTGCGAAGGCGTGGGACCAGGCGAGCGGGGTGGTGGAGGTGGGGATGCCGGTGCGGGCGTCAACGCGCTCGGGGAGGGCGCCGGTCGGCGTCTCGGCGCGGCGCAGGTCGGCGAGCAGGCGCAGCGCCTGCGCCCGCTCGCCGAGCGCGGCGAGGCTCCAGGCGCTCCAGGCGGTCGGGGCGCTCCAGGGGTCGGTGCCGGGCCAGGCTTCGCCGGGGGTGATGCCGAAGCGCGTTTGCGCGCCCGCCAAGCGCAGCAGGGTCCGCCGCACCGCTGGGAACAGCGCCGGCTGCGGGAATGGCCGCACCGCCCAGGCCGCCGCCGAGTCGAGCCCCGACCCCGGATCCCCCGCACGCCTCACCAACCCCCGCTTGCTCCCAAACTCGGCCTCAACACGGGGTCGATGGGCCGATTTCGTCCCATATGAGGACGTTTTCGGCCCATCGGCCGGCGGTTCGGGGCTGGTGGAGGCGACCGCGTTGGCGAGGTAGGTGCCCGGCTCGCCCTCTTGGTAGTCGGGGCGGTTGCGCCAAGGGAGGGACGGGGTGGGGGACGGGAGGCCGGCGGCCTCGGCGGCGATGGCGACCCAACCGGCGGCGTCGCCTTGGGCGTCGCGCCCCGCCACCGGGCTGCCGTCGCCGTGGAAGCGGGCCGCCGCTGCGAGGTCGAGGCCGAGGAGGAAGCGGGCGACGTGGCGGGCCTCGGGGCGGTAGCCGGCGGCGGCGAAGGCGAGCGCGGCGGTGCCGGCGTCGCGCGGCCAGACGTAGGCCCAGCCGTCCCGGGCGCCTGCGGCGACCGCGCCGGTGCGCCGGTCGGTCAGGGCGCGCAGAGTCAGCAGCGAGCGCCGGTACATCCCTCGCGCCCAGGCGGGGGCTCCCGTCCCAAGCGGCTTGGCGACGGCAAGCCAGCGTCGGTCGGTGGCGATCGCCCTGGATACGATCCACGCGGCGGCAGGCGACCCCGCCCGTCCCGCTCCACAGACCAGCGCGATTCGTCCCGCCCCCCTTTCTCGCCGACAGCTCGACCCGCCCTCCAGCTCGATTCCGAACGAGGGCCTGGCACGCTCGCCGGGCGGCGCGCTGACGGTGAGGATCCGTGCCAGCTCCTGGCCGAAGGCGGCATCCACGATCGCCACCCTGACCTGCCCGAACCGCGCCTCGGTGCGCACCACATTGGTCCCTGCCACGTAGCGCTGCGCCACCGCGTCCGCCCGCCAGAGCGGCCGCGCCGCCTCCCCGTCAACACTGACCCGCGGCACGATCCCCGTGTCGGCCGTCACCGTGCCCGCTGCCTGCCGCGCCGCCGGGTTGTCGATCAGCGCCTGTCCCGCCGGCCCCCGCGCCCGCAGGTCGACCACGTCCCCGTAGGCGTCGACCGCTGCCGTCAGGCCGCCACTCCCCACGACCGCCGTCCCGAGGAAGGGCGCCGGCATTCCCGCCAGCGCCGCTGGCGTGCGCGGATCGGCCGACGAGCCGCCGGAGACGAGCGCCAGCGCCACCGCTCCGGCGGCGACCAGCGCCAGCACTGCACGAGTCCAGGCCACCCCCCAATGCAATCAGCCCCGATCGCCCCCCGGTCGCTAGCCTTCCCGCAGCGCAGGCCTCTTCATGCGCCCCAGGCGAGGTAGCTCAGTTGGTAGAGCACACGACTGAAAATCGTGGTGTCGCGGGTTCGAATCCCGCCCTCGCCATAAGCATTACTGCTGCAAATAGCGATTTCCGGAGGTCGGATTGCCTCCGCAAAGGACCATTTATTGGGCGACGTTTGGGCGACGAGACCTGTGGTCGTCGCCCAAACGCTGCAGTGCAGCGCCGTTTCACGCCTGATTCGAACTAAGGAGACCACGATTCCCGTTCGTGTCTTTCGAGTTTGATCCTGTTCCGAGCGCTATGACGACAAAGTCTCCGCCGAATCAGTCATCGCTCTCAGTGATCTCGAGGCCAAGGCTTCGCTTGGAAGTGCAGATCGCCAAACTCGGTTTTGACGTGAGGTGAGCTGGGGTCTTTCACAGGCTGCCCTGGTGTCGAGAGGCGAATGCTCAACAGGAACTTGGATCCTGGAGCGTTGAGCTCGATCTTGTGACCCCTCTCGTACGTCGCTTTTGGTCTTGCAGCAGTCAGATCGACGTATCGAGTGACGAGTTCATGGCCGTCCATTCCCTTAATCGGCTCAGGGAACAAGGGGCGGTTCGCGTAGTAATGGGCATGGCGGTCCGGATTCCGCCAGCGGAGCGACTTGGCGGTTGAGACGCGCCGGGCGTCCCAGGTCGACTCCGGCTTGCTGGGACTCCAGTGCGTGAAGAGCGGGCCGTCGTCAGTCGTGTGGAGTGAGAGATGCTCGTCCTTCTCACTCCGGATCGCGATCAGGATGTTTGAGCCGCTGTCGACCACTTTCAGGACCGGCCGGGCCAGGCTGCCACGCCGGAAGAAAACGGCAGTTTCTGTCTTCATGGCTTTGTGAGTTTGAGCCATTCGGATCCGGCTCAGCGTGTCTCGGCCGCAGGCGCTCGTAGACCCCGGATGCGGAACAAGCGGCTTCTTTTAGACCCAGGAGCAACCTACCGCCGACGCGTTGATAGAACCGACCCTATAGATGGATACCAACGGGCAATCGACTCCCCGAGCGCGGCTTTTCACGCTCCCCGAGCTCGCCGAGATGAGTTCGATCGACTACCGCACTCTCCATAACTGGCAGAAGCGAGGGATGCTGCACCCGAGCCACCGCGAGGCCAATGGCTCCGGCACATCAAGTCTCTTTGACGCAACCGACGCCCTTCAGGTGTTGATTTTGGCTGAGCTTCGTCTGGGTGGTGTCGAGATCAAGCTCCTAGAGCGCATCGCCCCGAGGGTCCGCGAGCTAGCTGCATCTGTGAACGGCAAGGAATTGCTGCTGATCTCTGATGACGGAGTAGACCTGCGAGACGCCAAAGAGTTGGACGACAGCCTTTCGCGAGAACGCCCCAACTTGGTCCTCAGCATCTCTAGGGCGCGGCATGCAGTCGAGCGAGCCCAAGCGGCTTAGCTCTGAATCTCGTTTCATTCATTCTGTCCGCCGGGGTCTCTACCTTCTGCTCGGCAGACGAAATCGAGCTGGGAGCGAGAGATGTACTTCACGATCAGGAAGAACAAGAACGGCTATTTCTGGTGGCGTGCTGTCTCTGACGGCAACAACAAGATCCTTGCGGCCTCGGAGTTGCTGACGACCAAGCAGGCCTGCCACGATGCGATTGCGATCGTGCAGGGGCAGGCACTGCTGGCACCAGTGCATGACAAGACCAACGAAGTCTCTGTTCGCTGAGGCAGCGTCCAGGGCAGAGAGGACAGCGATGCCAAGAAAGCCAGCGATCCATACGGTCCCAGATGGGGAAGGCGGATGGATCAATCGCACGGAGGGCTCCGGACGAGGTTTCGGCCGAGCGGACCGCAAGGTCGAAGCGGAGCAGATCGGGCGCGAAGCGGCCCAACGACGCGAGGTTGAGCAGATCAGTCATCGCCGAAACGGAACGATCGGAGAGAGGCGCAGTTATGGCTCTGATCCGTATCCGCCAGCTGGCTAGTTCTAGTTGGAGAGGCTAGGAGCACTGGTCGCGATCCGTCGGGCTGCTCGAATGCCATATGTGCAGTTAGGACAGTTGTGCTATACAACTTGAGCCGCTGATGATGAAGACGATCCACATCGATCCCGCCAAGGGAAATACCGAGCAGCAGATCTCGACGATCAAGGATGCGATCGAGGGGCTGCTCGATTCCGACAAGACGATCACGGTGACGGTCGCCGATGAGGATTCGACGCTTTCTCCCCAGCAGACGGCGGATCGACTTGGCTTCTCTCGCCAGCATGTTCGCCGTCTGATCGAGGCTGGCGAGTTGCAGGCGCAGCAACTGCCCAACTCCACGCATTGGAAGATCCCGCTGCGGGCTGTCTTGGCCTTCGAGGAGCGGCGCGCGGTGGCAGAAGAGCGAGCTGACCAGCACTCCCGCTCGCTCGACGAGCTCGGTGCCCCGGCTGAGTGAGTGTTCCGCGCGCCGTCCTCGACGCGGACGTCATCTTCTCGCGGGTCCTGCATGAGCTGATGGGCCGGCTTGCCGCCGGTGTGCGGCTCTTCGATCTGGTTTGGAGCGAGGAGCTGCTCGGTGAGGCCGAGTCCTCGTTGATCGAGCGCAAGGGCCTCGTTCCCGAGGTTGCTGAGGCCTGGGTTGGTCACATACGTCGCGAGTTCTCTGACGGATGCGTCGACATCGGCGCCGTCCCAGAGGATCTCGATCTTGCCTCTATGACGCGGGATCCCGGCGACGTTCATGTCTGCGCTCTGATGATTGCCGGCTCCGCCGACTTGCTCTTCACCTTCGATCGTGGCTATCTGAAAGAGCCACTACGGCGTCATGGCGTTGAAGTTCCCGACCTCGATCGATTCCTCGTCGAACGATGCGAGGAGCAGCCGCAGGCCTTCACCCGGATCGTCGAAGCCCAGGCCGAAGTTTGGAGCGGCGGTCGACCGCTTGAGGAGCTGGTGGCTGCCTTTGAGCGAGCCAACGTTCCCAGCTTCGCGGCCGCGCTTCGTCCATTGCTGGGCTTGTCCAGTTAGGCCTTCTAGAGAAAGAGCTCCTCCAATCGTTTGGGCGACGAAAGGTCCGTTCGTCGCCCAAACCCCGCCCGAATCCGCGGGTAACTACGGGTAATTCGGGCTGATTGAGCTCTGTTACCCTTTGCCAGGGGGGTCGCCCAATTCCGCATGTTCATGCGGTTTTCGTCGGTGTTTCCGGGCTGATTTAGGTCAGCCCGGACCCACGACTGAAAATCGTGGTGTCGCGGGTTCGAATCCCGCCCTCGCCATCGGCGATCGCGCTGGCGCGGCAGCTTCCACCGCCGCGATCGCCCAGTGCTGCCATGGGCACGACGAAGTCGTCCGCCGGCGCAGCGCCAGCGCCGCCAGCCTCCCATCGTCGCGCTGTCTCTACTTCGCCTGCGTCACCGCAACGCCCACGCTGACCGTCGCTCCGGCCGCGCAATTCGGGTCGCCGAGCACCTGGACGGTCACCGTCTGGGCGACGCCGGGGCTGGTCAGGCCGATTGGGCCGGTGGCGCCGGTGACCGGGACCAGGCCGGTCGGCTCGGACGGGGTCGGGGCGAAGGAGCGTGGCGATAGTGCGCCTTCGGAGAATTCCCAGCGGCTGCCGTTGACGAAGGGGATGACCTGCGGTTCGCAGGGTTTGGCGGGGTCGACCCGGCCGAGGTTGGCGCCCTTGGCTTCGACGCTGAGGAAGCTGGCGCCGCCGGCGGCTGGGGTGAAGGCGACGGGGGCGCTGAGGGGGACGTTGAGCGCGGCGCCGCCGCTGGCGGCGACGGGCCCGCCGCTGGCGCCGGCGACGAGGTTGGCGCCGGTGGCGAGCTTGGTGAAGTCGACGGCGCCGCCCTTGATCTTGGCCGCCGTCACCGCGTTGCCCCGGATCTTGGCGTTGGTGACCGCGTTGCGCTTGATCTTGCCGGCCGTGACCGCGTTCGCCTTCAGGTTCTTGGCGCCGATCTTGCCGGCCGCCCAGACGACGCCGCCGCTGAGCGCCAGGAACAGGGCCAGCGTCGCCACCACGTTCGCGTACGTCAACTTCCGCGTCACCGCTCTCATGCCGATCTCCTTTGTCGAAGAAGCCACCAGTCGACAACGTATCCGCCAAAGGGGATGACCGCGAGGGCGATATAGCGCATGTTCTTGATGGTGGAAACCCATTGGCGGCGCTTGGGCAGGGGTTTTGGCGCCAAACCGGGCAAGATCAGGGGTGATGCAGAAGCCTCTACCCGGCTCGGGCCTGCGCCCGGGCATCGCCGCCGAGCTGGAAGCGCTCGCCGATCCCGGCCTCAGCGCCGGCCGCGTCCTCGCCCAGCACAGCGGCCGCTGGCTGGTCGCGGTCGCCGACGAGGGGGAGGGATGGACACCGCAGCTGCTCTCCGCCCGCGGCCGCCTGCGCGGGACCACGCCCGTGACCGGCGACTGGGTCGCGGTCGACTCCGCCGGCGCGATCGCGGCGGTGCTGGAGCGCCGTTGCCTGCTCGAGCGGCGCGCCGCCGGCGACGACCTCAGCTCCCAGGTGCTGGCCGCCAACGTCGACCTTGTCCTCGTCGTCGAGGCCCTGCCGGAGCCGAACGAGCGCCGGGCCGAGCGCTTCGCCGCGCTCGCGGCGAGCAGCGGGATCCCGGTCGCGCTGGTCCTCACCAAGGCCGATCTTGCCCCCGAGGCCGACGCGACCGCGGCCCAACTGCGCCGCCGCCTCGGGCTCGACGAGGCGCTCGCGATCAGCGTCCGCAGCGGCGACGGGCTCCCGGCCCTGCGCGCCCTGCTCGCCCCGGAAGCGACGACGGCCCTGCTCGGCACCTCCGGCGCCGGCAAGTCGACCCTGGTCAACACCCTGCTCGGCGAGGAGCGCCAGGCGACGGCGCCGGTGCGCGAGAAGGACGGCCTCGGCCGCCACACCACGGTCACCCGGGAGCTGATCGAGCTGCCCGGCGGCGCCCTCCTGCTCGACACTCCGGGTCTGCGCGAAATCGGCCTCTGGGACGGCGCCGGCTCCAGCTTCGACGACATCGGGCGCCTCGCCGCCGGCTGCCGCTTCAACGACTGCGCCCACCTCGAAGAGCCCGGCTGCGCCGTCCGCGGCGCCGTCGACCCCGCCCGCCTCGCCGCCTGGCGCCAGCTGGCCGAGGAACAGGCGGCCCTCGTCGCCCGCCGGCGTGGCTAGCTAGCTGCCGTCGCGAGCGCGACGAGCGCGCAAACGCTCCCGAGCAGAAGGCTGTTCTGCCTTCTGCTCGATGTATTGCTGCGCGACTGAAGCGAGCAACGCGACGAACACGCCGATCCCGGTGAGGATGTAGAAGATCGTGAAGATCTCAGTGCCGGCGGTGGTCGGGTGAAGGTCTCCGTAGCCCACCGTGGTAAGGGTCACCACGGAGAAGTAAAGGGCCTCGATGATGGTCCAGTCCTCAAAGCGCCAGTAGAAGATCGTCCCCGTCGCCACCAGGGCGGCCGCGACGAAAGGCAGCGCTTTGGTCTCGGGGTCGCGCCAGACTCCGGCGACGGCCCGTGCGAGTCCTCGAAAGGCGAGGGCCAAAGGAACCATGAGATTGACTTCGCCATATCCATGCGGTTCCCTGGGCCGCGCCTGCGCTTCGGGCGACACGATCCCATCGGCCAGCCCCAAAAAGGCGACGAGATAATGCGGAGTCAGCCCGCCGCGTTGAGGACGCTAGGCCGGTCGGTGGGATGTGTCGTCACCTTCTCGATCTCGCCGATCGGGCTCCGATCCTCTCTCCGGCCGATCTCCTGGCCCCTCCTCCTCTTTCTCGCTGAGCTCGCGCATCCGCTCCTGGACGAACTCGTGCGGGGAGCGCGGGGCGGGCGCGGCGTCTTTGCCGCCGCGCCCCGCGATCTCCTCGCGCAGCTCCCGCGCCCGCTCCTCGCGCCGCTTCTCCTCGTCCTCGTTCATCCACCGCCCTCGGCGTCGCGGAGGGTCTCGATCTGCTCCTGCAACCGCACCGCCTTGGCGCCAGACGACGTGGCGGTCTCGGCACCTGCCTCGACCGCGGCCACGAGAGTGGGATTGGCGGAATCGAGCCCTTCGACCAGCTCGGGGTGGGGGGTCAGGCTGTCGATTGTCGCTCGCAGGCTTTTCACGTTCGCCTCGAACACTCCCAGGTCGGTGAATTCCGGTTCGGCCCCGAACCAGCGCTTCTGCCACCAGTGATCGGACTCCAGATCATGCCAGCTGATGTAACCACCGCGGAGGATTTCCCGGGGGTTTTCGATCGCGCCGGTGAAGCTGTAGCGCACCCCGGAGGAGGTCTGCGGGTCGAAGAAATGCGGGGTGTAGAAGTCGGATACGAGAATGCCGTTGACGGTGTAGCCGAATTTGTGTTCCTCCGACGGGTCGCAGGGCTCGACCAGGATCGCGCCCCGGCCCTGGCCCGGTTTCGGCGACGGGCCCGGGATCACCCGGTTTCCCCAGGGGTCGACGAGCATCTCCACCATCTCGTGGCTGGCGGTCAGCGACCAGCTGTCGCTGAAGGTGATCAGGGCGAACGGCTGATTGTCCTTGTCGAGGTGAATTCCGGCGGCGCCTTTGAAGCCGATGTCGTCTTTGATCAGCATCGGCCAGTAGCCGACCGGCACATCCTCGAGCGTGGGGAAGGCATCGACGGTCGCGGCCACTTCCCAGATCGGGCCGAGGTCGCGGGTGGCCTGACGCTGCAGCGCCGCGGCGACGCGTGACACGTCCCCGGGGTCGTGCCCGTCCACTTCGGAAACAAGGGCCAGGTTCTTGGTCAACATCATGATTGGGTTCCTTTCAGTACTTAAGAAAATTCAACCGAAAGGAAACTAGTCACTCTTCAAGGGTGGGTCAAATCCCTGTTTACGAAATTCACTGTTACTTCAGTGACCTATCTCGGCGCACAGAGTCGGGAGGTCAATTGCCTCCACTCCCGCCTCGAGCCGGAAACGCTCGCTGCCGGGGTAGACGATGAAGCTGCGCTCCGGCTGCAGGTCCTCGAGCGCGGAGCGCAGTCCCCGTTCCAGCTTGGGAGCGAGGCTGCGCTTGACCTCCACAGCCCACTCACGGCCATCGGCCCAGGTGAGGACGAGATCGACCTCGGCGCCGCCGCTGGTCCGGTAGAAGCTGGCCTCCGCCCGCCCGCCGGCCATCGCGATCAGGTTCTCTATTGCCAGGCCCTCCCAGCTGCCGCCCGCGACCGGGTGCCCCAGCACCGCCTCCTTGTCGGCGAGGTCGAGCAGGGTGTGGACGAGACCGCTGTCGCGCACGTAGACCTTCGGGGAACGGACCATTCGCTTGCCGACGTTGGCCAGCCGCGGCGGCAGCCGCCGCACCAGCAGCAGGTCGACCATCAGGTCGAGATAGTGGCCCACGGTGGTGCCGCTGACCCCGAGTCCGCGGGCGATCTGGGCGGCGTTCAGCAGCCCGCTCTGTTGGTGCGCGAGCATCGTCCACAGTCGCCGCAGCGTCTCCGCGGGAATGCGTGGGCCGAGCTGGGGGATATCGCGCTCGAGGTAGGTGCGGATGAAGTCCCGGCGCCAGCGCATGCTGGCCTCATCGCCGGCGGCGAGGAAGCTCTCTGGGAAACCGCCGCGCACCCAGAGCTCGTCAAGGCGCTCGCCCCCGACCTCGGTCACGTCCAGCGGCGCCAGCTCGGCGAAGGCGACCCGGCCGGCCAGGGTCTCGCCGCTCTGGCCGAGCAGCTCGATCGCGGCGGAGCCGAGCAGCAGGAACCGGCCGGCTTCCTTGCCCTCGCGTCGACCCCGGTCGATCGTCCCTCTCAGCGCTTCGAAGATGCGTGGGGCGCGCTGGATCTCGTCGAGGACGACGAGATCGTCGGTGTGATCGGCGAAGTAGAGCTCTGGCTCGGCCAGTTTCGCCCGGTCGGTCTCGGACTCGAGGTCCAGATAGACAGCATCGCGGCCTTCCGCGAGCTCCAGGGCCAGCGTCGTCTTGCCCACCTGCCGGGGGCCGGTAAGCACGACCGCCGGTGCCTGTTGGAGCAGGAGGGCGACATCGGGCTCAGTCCTCCGTCGAAGCATCCGTGCAATTCTAAACTAGTAATTGATAATTACAAGGATAGGAGAATCGAGAAAGCTATCCGATCGCCACCGCGTACGCCTCGTCCCGGTCCAGGAACGGGGCCAGGGTGACGTAGACCAGCGTCGGCACCAGGTCCGGCAGCGTCTCCGGGCCCTTCTTGTTCACGTGGTCGTAGAGGAGGGAGTAGAGGGCGCCGCCGATCGCCTCGGCCGCGATCGGCGGGGTCTCGGGTTTGAGCTCGTAGCCGGGGGCGAGCAGGCCCTCCATGCCTTCGGTCACGACCTCGCGCTGGTCCAGCGCCCGCTTGCCCGCCGCGTACATCTCGACCCCGCCCATGCGGGCGTACTCGGGCTCTTCGGCGCCGAAGGCGAACATCGCCTCCTGGGTGTCGTGGACGGCGTGGGGCCAGTCGGGGGCGCGGCGGAAGGCCGGCAGGGCGGCGGCGAGCATGTGGGCGGAGCCGCTGTCGAGCGCGGCCACGATCGCGTCCTCCTTGTTCTTGAAGTGTTCGTAGAAGGTGCGCTGCGAGGTCGAGGCGCGTTCGACGACCTCGGCCACGGTCGTGTCCGGGTACCCCTTCTCGGCGACCACCGCGGCCAGCGCCCGCAGCACTCGCTCGGGGGGGTTGGACTGGGCCTGGCGCTCGGCGAACGGCACTGCTTTCACGGTTCGCCGTCGCGTCGCCCGCAGCGGCCCCGGCGGCACCGGGTAGGAGAAGAGCCAGTCCCACAGCTGCGGTACCAGCCCGGTCAGCTCCTCCTCCTGGCCGCGGTAGAGGCGCTTGTGGATCACCTTCTGGATGCCGCCGACCAGGGCTCGCACCAGCTCGAGCGGCAGGCCCTCGCGCTCGGGGACCTGTCCCAGCATCCGCGCGGCCAGCGCCGTCGCCGAGTCCATCGAGCGATCGATCAGCGCCGCCCCCTCGGGCCCGGCCGCGTAGACCTCGACGACGCACATCTTCGCGGCCGCGGGCTGGGAGACGATCAGTTCGATGAGCGAGGCGAAGGCCTGCTGGGCTCGGTCGAGCCCGGCCGGGGCGCTCTCGTCGGCACCGATCCGCTGCAACGCCGGCTCGACCATCGCTTCGACGGCGGCCAGGAAGCAGGCCTGCTTATCGTCGTAGTGGCGGTAGAAGGCGCTGCGCGAGACCCCCGAGAGCTCGACCAGGTCGGCCACGGTGGTCGCCTCGTACCCCTTGTCGGCGACCGTCGCCACCATCGCCGCGAAGAGCCGCTCGCGCTGATTGCGCTCGGCCTCGGCCCGGGGCGTGCCCCGCCCCGGGGGCAGCTTTTTATCCCTTAACTGAGTCGCATCCCCCCATGGAGTTCGCACCATCGCTCGAGGACGATATCCAGGCTCCGGAGGATGTCTCAGTGTCGCCATTCTAGCTTTCCAAAGCGGTACGGTATCGACTCAGGAGTATGCGTCCTTCATTAGCTAGATACTAGCCATAGGCCGCTTTGTAGCGCCGATTTCCTAGTCACTGTCCATCGCGTCATCCCCGTCACCGTATTGCTTTCTTGACATTTCGGTCCGCATCTGTTCTCATTCCGTTTGCCTCGCACGTAAGTGCACAGAGCACTGGGGCGGGAGCAGTAAACGGGCCGGTGCCTCGGTCAGGGATCGCACAAAAAGCGAATTGGGACAGAGGCGATGGCCATGGGACCAAGGAGGGAAATCGTGAAGGCAGCACCCGCAGCGGCTTCCGGCCTCGGCAACCGCCCTGCAACTCAACCACAGGAGAGGTAAGACGCCTATGTATCGCAGATTTCACCAACGCTTCGGCACCGCCGGCCTCCTGGTCGCGATCACCGCCCTCGTGCTCGCCATCGGCGGCACCGCCCTGGCCGCCTCCGGCGCGCTCACCGGCAAGCAGAAGAAGGAAGTCGAAAAGATCGCCAAGAAGTACGCGGGTCAGCCGGGAGCGCCAGGACCCGCCGGCCCAGCTGGCAGCAACGGAACCCCCGGAAAAGACGGCACCAATGGCACCAATGGAAGCAATGGCGCTACCGGCGCGGCTGGTACTAGCGCCACTACCGTTTCGTTCAGCGGCAACGCTCACGGCTGCACCGAAGGCGGCATCGAAGTCAAATCGGCCAGCGCCGCAACGTTTGTCTGCAACGGCCCAGAAGGCGAAGTTGGTGAAGACGGCGCCCCGGGCGTACCCGGAGCCCAGGGTCCGCAGGGAGAACCGTGGGCGCCCAATAGCTCACTTCCGCCCGGCGCGATCGAGACCGGCAGTTGGGCCTTCAGCGCCTCCTCGGAAACGAACCCCGCCATCGTGCCTATTTCCTTTCCTGTCTCCTTCCCGTTCAATCTGGCAGCAGCACATGTTCACTTCCAAACTGAAGCCAACTTCGAAGATTTCGACGAAAGTGGTCCTTCAGAAGTCGGATGTCTCGGCAGTCTTTTGAATCCGGGCGGCACCGCGTCTGGGGCAACGACGCCCAACCCTCCCGGTGAGCTGTGCGTCTACACCGAAGGCTTGGAAAACAGTGAATTCAAAGGCATCTTCAAACTCTCACCAGAATTCAAAGGCGCGACCAAGGCTGGCGCCACTATGGATTTTGAAGTGAGTGAAACTGGAACCGGGCTCGACCATTCCAGGGGAAGCTGGGCTGTTACCGGATGTACCAAAGGAGCCCCGCCGGTCGAATGTCCGGCGGGATCCTGATCGACCTGATTCCGGCAACCACTCTCCCGGGCGGCAACGGCCGTCCGGGAGAGTCCTGGAGGAGCTGACAACCGTGGCTTACCGAGCGAACATCCCACTCAGACCCGTTGCGGGCGTTGCCGCTGTCGTCGCGACCCTCTCCCTTGCGCTGGCCGCTGCCCCAGCCTTGGCCGCTGCCCCACCCCTGATCACCAAAACCGGTTTCTCGGCCGTCACCGAAACCTCCGTCACCCTCGAAGCCAAGATCGACCCCAACGGCGCCAAAGTCAAAGACTTCCACTTCGACTACATCCCCCTCACCGCCTATGAAGCCGACGGCAACAGCTTCGGCGAAGGCACCCTGTCGACTCCCGTCGGCACGCTGCCGGCCACGGTCGAAGGCAGCGGCGATCTCACCCTCGGCTCCAAAACGATCGCCAACCTGAGCACCGTCGCTGGCACCTTCGCGCCCGGCCAGTCGATCACCGCCCCCGGCATCCCGGCCGCGACGACGATCACCGAAGCCAGTGCGACGACCCTCACCCTCTCGGCCGCCGCCACGGCGCCGGGCATCGGCGCCGCGATCACCGCCACCGGCCCCCAGCCCGTCTCCGCCAGCCTCACGGGCCTTGTTCCCGCGAGCGGCTACCGCTTCCGCCTCTTCGCCAAGAGCAATCCCGGCGAAATCTTCAGTCCCGAGATCACCTTCTACACCTATTCCCCGGCGCCGCTCTTCGGCCCCTGTTCCAACGACATCTTCCGCTCCGGCGAACTCGCGCCCCTCGGTCAGCCCTCGGCCCTGCTACCCGACTGCCGCGCCTACGAGCAGGTCTCACCGGTCGACAAGAACGGCAACGACGCGATCGGGGTACACGGTTTATCCCATGCCGCCAGCGACGGGCAGGCCGCCACCTTCATCGCCACCTCGGGCATCCCCGGCGGCGACGGCGCCCAGCAGATCCCCACCTACCTCGCCAGCCGCGGCACCGCGGGCTGGTCGACCACGGGCCTGGAGCCCCAGGCCGCCGCCGGCCCCCGCGCCCGGATCCTCGGCTGGACCCCGGACTTCTCAGAGACCGTGACCCAGGCGGTGCGCCAGAGCGCCGACACGCTCGAAGGGGCGCTCTACGTGCGCTCGGACCCCGCCGCCCCGGCCACCCAGGCGAGCGCCTACGTGCCGATGAGCGGCAACACCCAATTCGCCTACGCCGGCGCCTCGGCCGACGGCGCCACGATCGTCTTCGAAGCCCCGCTGGCACTACCTTCCAAAGAAGGCGAGGCGCTGATCGCCGGAGCCCAGCCGGGCGCCTCCAACGTCTACGCCTACGACGCCGCCAGCGGCCGGGTCTCGCTGGCGAGCGTGATGAACGAACAGCCCGAAACCGAAGTGGCGCTGTCCCGGGGCGCCTTCGCCGGTCCCTATGAGTGGGCCACGCACAATCTCGGCCGAGGCGGCTCGGCCACGTCCAACTACACCGTCGACCAGCGAGCCGTCGCTGCCGACGGCTCGGTCTTCTTCACCGCCTATGGCACCGGCCAGCTCTACGAGCGGATCAACCCGACCGCGGAACAGAGCCCGCCGAACGGTGCCGGCGAATGCGAAGACCCCACCCTCGCCTGCACGATCCAGGTCTCGGCCTCTGAGAAGACCAACGGCCTCGGGGGCGGCCCCGACCCCGCCGGGCGGCAGCCCGCCGCCTTCCAGGCCGCCTCTGCCGACGGCTCCCAAGCCTTCTTCACCTCCTCGGAGAAGCTGACGAACGACGCCAACACCGGCCCCGAACAGCCGGCGGCTCAGATCGGCCGTGCCACCCTCGCCGACCCCGACCCGAACGCGACCAAGGACGAGAGCTTCATTCCCGCCCACGCGCTCGGCGTCGCCGTCGACCCCAAAGGCGAATTCATCTACTGGGCCGAACCGCTCAAAGGGACGATCGCCCGGGCGAACCTGAAAGCGCCGAACCCCGCCGCCACAGTCGAAGACGAATACATCGACACGGGGGAAACCGAAAACGAAACTTTCGACGACGAAGGCAACGGCAGCATCCAGAAAGGCCACAGCATCCCTCGCTACGTGGCCGTAGAGCCCTGCGCAGAAAGCGCAGAGGGATGTGTCTATTGGACCAATACCGGGCCCCTTGGATACAACCTGTCCGGTAATACCATCGGGAGCCACAACAATCCGATCGTTGCCGGTGGGACGATCGGCCGCGCCACGATCGGCGCCGGCGAAGCCGAACAGATCAAACCGGAATTCATCACCGGCGCCTCGGACCCGCAGGGGATCGCGGTCAACGCCACCCATATCTACTGGGCGAACAAGAGCGGTCCCCAAGCAGTTGGAATCGCCGGCCTCAATGGCGGTTCCGTGAATCAGGATTTCGCCAACGCTTCCGGTAGCCAACTTCCGGTCGGAGTGGCGCTGAGCCCGACCCACGTCTACTTCACCGTGGTTGACGGGAGCGCGGAAAGCGAAGGCGCCTTCATCGTGCGGGTACCGCTGGCGGGCGGCGAAGAAGAATTTGTCTCCATCCTCCCCAACGCAAGCAAGCTGCGCGGCATCGCCGTCGACGCCAACTACGTCTACTGGGCATCGAAGGCCGAAGGGGTGATCGGGCGGATCCCGCTCGCCGACTTCCCGCCATTGGGGCCCTGCAGCGCAGTCCCGAGCTGCAACCAAGACTTCCTCTCGCTCGAAGGGGCCCCCGAAGGCCTCGCCGCCGACTCCTCCCACCTCTACTGGTCGGTCAACGGCGAAGCGCCCGGCAACCCCGGCAACGACCTCTACCGCTACTCGGCCGCCCCCGACCCCGAAGGCCACCACCTCACCGACCTCACCGCCGACGCCGAAGATCCCAACGGCGCCGAAGTGATCGGCGTCCTCGGCACCAGCGCCGACGGCTCCCACACCTACTTCCTCGCCAACGGCGACCTCGACGAATCGGGCCCGGGCTTCGCCGGCGAGTGCCACGGCGCGACCCTGGTCACGGTCCAAGGCCGCTGCGACCTCTACCTCTACCACGACGGGCAGGTCAGCTTCGTGGCGCCGCTGCGGCTCGGCGGCAACGGCGACCTCAGCGACGTCACCGACGTCGTCCCCAGGGCCGTAGGCCTCTTCGGCAGCGAAGGCGTGGTGGCAAAGACGAGCTTCCTCGCCGCCAGCGGCGCCCTGGTCTTCCGCTCGGCCGAAGCCCAGCCCCCCTACGAAACGGGCGGGGTGCCGCAGTTCTACCGCTTCGCCCCCGGCCAGGGGCTCGCCTGCCTGACCTGCGACCCGACCGGCGGGCCCTCAAAGGCCGCTGGCGTCGAAGTCAACCTCGGCACCCCCGGGATGGGGCCGCTCAACCCCGCCTTCACCATGTCCCACGCCTTCTCTGCGGGCGGCGACCGCTTCTTCTTCCAGACCGCCTCGGCCCTGGTCGCCGCCGATACCGACGGGCAGGCCGGCTGCCCGCTCTCCAGCCACCTGGGATCGAAACTCGCCCCCACCTGCCAGGACGTCTATGAGTGGGAGGCCCCGGGTTCGGGCAGCTGCACAGAAGGCGCCGCCGGCTACAGCCCGCTGAACCACGGCTGCCTCTACCTGCTGAGCCCCGGCGAGGACACCGAACCCGCCTTCTTCTCCGACGCCTCCGCCGATGGCTACACCGCCTTCCTCTACACCCGCAACCAGCTCGTCGGCGGCGACATCGACGGCCTGATCGACCTCTACGCGGCCCGGACGGGCGGCGGTCTCGCCGTCCAGAACCCGCTCCCCAAGCCGCCCTGCGAAGGCGAAGCGAGCTGCACCCCCGCGGTGAGCCCGCCGCCGGGCGGATCCTTTCCCCAGACCGCGGGATTCGTCGGCCCCGAAAACCCCAAGCCGCCCAGATGCCCCAAGGGCAAGATCCTCAGGAAGGGCAAGTGCGTCAAGAAGAACAAGCACAAGCATCATTCACACGCAAGCCATGGGGGAGGGCGGCGCTGATGCGGCCTGTCCTTCGCTCCCCGCGCCGGGTACTGGCGGCCGCGTTCGGTCTCGGCCTGATGCTCGCCGCGCTCGCTTTGCCTGCGGGTGCGCTTGCCGCCGCCCCGGCCTTCACCTTGACCGCGATCCCGGCTCCGAGCAACTTCACGGCCGCTGCCACCAACGAAGTGCAGGTGGTCGCGACCAACGTCGGCGCTGCCGCTACCGGCGGCACCGCGCTCCTCGAAGTCAGCCTTCCCGCGGGGTTCGAAGCGACGAATGCCAGCTCGGACTTGAAGACCACCGGGGGCGTGGAAGTCCAGCCGCCCTGCGTGATCGCGCCACCGACGATCACCTGCGAAACGACCGCTCCGATCCCCCCCGGGCGCCTGTTCCGGATTATCCTGGCGGTCAAGCTCGACGGTACCCCTCCCGGCACCGAGATGCACGCCTCGATCGGCGGCGGCGGTGCCCAGTTCACCTCCCTGACCCGCGCGCTTCCGGTTCAGGGCTCGCCGGTGCCCTTCGACATAGTCACCGGCCTCAACGCGCCCTTGCTCGACCCCGAGAGCGTCCCCCCCACCCTGGCGGGATCCCACCTCTTCCAGCAGGTGCTCGACCTCGGCTTCCCGATGATCGAAACCGAAGGCGCGACCGGCGCCAGGCTCTTCGCCGCCTCCGGCCACCCGCGCGAAATCATCGTCGACCTGCCCCGCGGCATGGTGGTCAACCCCGCGGCCACGCCGGTGCTCTGCGCCGAGGTCGAGCTCGTGAACAGCAGTTGCCCCATTGCCTCCCAGCTCGGCAACTTCAATCTCGGCAGCATCCTCGGCACCGAAATCGGCTACTTCAAGAACAACGTCTACAACATGGTGCCGCCGCCCGGCTACCCGGCCGAGCTCGCCTTCGACCCGACCGAAAGCAACGGCATCTTCGTCCACGTGCTCGGCTCGGTGCGCTCCGACGGGGACTTCGGCATCCAGGCGCTCGTCCGCGACGTGCCGGCCCTCGGCACCAACCCCGTCTTCAACGACTACACCCAGCTCTGGGGCGACCCCTCGGCTGACGTCCACAGCGAAACCCGGGCCAGCTGCACCGAAGCCCACGCTCCCCCCGTGGCCCCATGCCTGGTCGCGCACCAGCAGATCCCGCTGCTGACGACGCCGCCCGACTGCTCAGGGGAGCCGCTCGTCACCACGGTCCGGGTCGACAGTTGGGAGGAACCCGGCAACTTCAAGTCGGCAAGCTATGCCAACTCCGATTCGCAGGGCGATCCCGTCACCCTTTCGGGCTGCAACCAGCTCTCCTTCGAGCCGACGATCGAAGCGAAGCCGACCACGAACCTCGCCGACAGCCCCAGCGGGCTCGACGTCACCGTCCACCAGCCCCAGGAGGCGCCCCACGACGAACCGCTGACCGGCCGGGCCACCGGCGAGCTCAAAGACGCCACCGTGACCCTGCCGCCCGGGCTCGTCGCCAATCCCTCCCAGGCCGACGGCCGGGCGGTCTGCACGTTGCCCGAGATCGGCTACGCCCCCTCCGGCGGGCAGATCCACTTCGACAAGACCCCCAATTCCTGTCCCGACGCCGCCAAGCTCGGCACTGTCGAAGTCACCACCCCGCTGCTGGCCGAATACAACTCCGAACACAAGCGCGTCGACGACCCCCAGACCGGCGCCCCAAAGCTCGTCCCCCTCGAAGGCTCCGTCTACCTCGCCAAGCCCTTCGAGAACCCCTTCGGCTCCCTGCTGGCCCTCTACCTCGCGATCGAAGACCCGAGGACCGGCACCGTCGCCAAGCTCGCCGGCGAGGTCACCCCAGACCCCCAGACCGGCCAGCTCACCACCACCTTCTCCGAAAACCCCGAGCTCCCGCTCGAAGACATCCGCCTGCACCTCTTCGGCGGCGCCCGCGGTGCCCTGATCACCCCACCCAACTGCGCCACCCACACCACCACCACCGACCTCATCCCCTGGTCGGCGCCCGAAACCCCCGCCGCCCATCCCACCTCCTCCTTTCAGACCACGGCGATGCCCGGGGGAGGGGCCTGCCCGGCGACTCCAGCCGCCGCCCCCAACGCCCCCACCTTCACCGCCGGCACCATCTCGCCCCAGGCCGGCGCCTACACCCCCTTCGCCCTGAAGCTGAGCCGCGCAGACGGCTCAGCGCGCCTGACCGGCTTCGACACCCTGCTGCCCCCGGGGTTGACCGGCAAGCTGGCCGGGGTGGGGGAGTGCTCAGAGGCCCAGATCGCCCAGGCCACCTCGCGCTCCAGGCCCGAAGAAGGGATCCTCGAGCGCAACCAGCCCTCCTGCCCCGCCGCCTCCAAGCTGGGCACCGTCAACGTCGCCGCCGGCGCCGGCCCCACCCCCTTCTACACCCAGGGCAGCGCCTACCTGGCCGGCCCCTACAAATCAGCCCCCCTAAGCATGGTCGTGATCACCCCGGCGATCGCCGGTCCCTTCGACCTCGGCACCGTGGTGGTCAGGGCGGCGCTGAACGTCGACCCCGAAAGCGCCCGCATCCACGCCGTCTCCGATCCCTTCCCGCAGATCCTGCACGGGATCCCGCTCGACCTGCGCTCGGTCGCGGTCTCCCTCGATCGCCCGGGCTTCACCTTGAACCCGACCTCCTGCGATGCGATGGCGATCACCGGCTCGGCCACCTCTGCCTTCGGGCTGATCGCCCCCCTGCTCCAGCGCTTCCAGGTCGGCGGCTGCTCGGCGCTCGCCTTCGGGCCCAAGCTGGCGATCAAGCTGAAGGGCGGGACCGGGCGCAACGCCCACCCGGCCCTGCAAGCCGTCCTCACCACCAAGCCGGGCGAAGCCAACCTGGCCAAGACCGTGGTCGCCCTGCCCCACTCCGAGTTCCTCGACCAATCTCACATCCGCACGATCTGCACCAGGGTGCAATTCGCCGCCGGGGCGGGCAACGGCGCCGGCTGCCCGCCCGACGCCGTCTACGGGACGGCCACCGCGATAACCCCACTGCTCGACAACCCGCTCGAAGGCCCCGTCTACCTGCGCTCCTCCTCTCACAAGCTGCCCGACCTCGTCGCTGCCCTGCACGGCCAGATCGACGTCGACCTGGTCGGCCGCATCGACTCGGTCAAGGGTGGCATCAGGAGCAGCTTCGAAACGATCCCCGACGCCCCGGTCTCCAAGTTCGTGCTGAGCATGCAGGGTGGTAAGAAGGGGCTGCTCGTCAACAGCACCAACCTCTGCCACAAGCCCAACCGCGCGGGTGTGGAGATGGACGCCCAGAACGGGAAGGTCAGCGACACGGAACCGGTGGTGGGGAATAGCTGCGGGGGTGGGGGGAGGAAGGCGAAGGGTAAGAAGGGGCGCCGCTAGCCAAAGGCCTACCTCTGCTCTGCGGTGTGGTCACCTGTTTGCTAATGTAGTCACATGCGAGAGATCGGCGTCCGTGAGCTGAAGATGCACCTCAGCAGCGTCCTGCACGAGGTTGAGGAGGGCGAGCAGATCAGGGTGACGCTTCGCGGTTACCCCGTCGCCGACATCGTCCCCGCTGCCGCGCGCCGCGGCGAGGAGCGCCTGCGCGAGCTGGTGGCCGAAGGCAAGGTGACCCCGGCGGCGCGAGCTCGGCCCAAGCGCTCCAAGCGGCCGCTTAAGACCGGGCGCTCGGCGTCGGCGATCGTTCTTGGCGAGCGCGACAGCGAGCGCTGATGCTCTACCTCGACGCGAGCGCGCTCGTCAAGCGCTACGTCGAGGAGGATGGCAGCGAGCTCCTGCTCGGAGCGATGGACGCAGCCGAGGGTTGGTCAATTTGCCGCATTGGCTACGTGGAGACCGTTCGCGCCGTCGTTCTCGCCGGTGGCCGCACCGCGCTCGCCGCAGTCGAAGGGGACTGGCCCTCCTTTGACGTGATCGAGGTCGACGCCGCCCTTGCCGAGAATGCGGCTCGGCTGGCGCTCTCCAGCGAGCTGCGCAGCCTCGACGCCCTGCACCTCGCTGCCGCACTCCTGCTCCCCGTCAGGGAGCTGACCCTCGCCACCTGGGACCTGCGCCTGCACCGCGCCGCCGGCGAACAGGGCCTGCAGACCCTCCCGGCGGCCGAGCTCGGTTAGTTTAGTTCTCTAAAGCGGTACGGTGTCGACTCAGAAGTAGGGGTCTTTTCAGGGCCTGGTACTAGCTGTATGCCGCTTTGTAGCGCCAATCTACCAACCGCTGTCCATCGCGTCATCCCCGTCCTCGCATCGCTTGCTTGACATTTCGGTCCGCATCTGTTCTCATTCTGTTTTGCCTCGGACGTAAGTGCACAGAGCACTGGGGCGGGAACAGCAACCGGCCGGTGCCTCGGTCAGGGACCGCACAAAAGCGGATTGGGACAGAGGCGATGGCGATGGGATCAAGGGACGGGGATGCGTGAAGGCACTGCCCGCAGCGCGCCTCCGGCCTCGGCAACCGCCCTGCAGTTCAACCACGGAAGAGGTAAGACGCCTATGTATCGCAGATTCCACCAACGCTTCGGCACCGCCGGCCTCCTGGTCGCGATCGCCGCCCTCGTGCTCGCCATCGGCGGCACCGCCCTGGCCGCCTCCGGCGCGCTGACCGGCAAGCAGAAGAAGGAAGTCGAAAAGATCGCCAAGAAGTACGCGGGCAAGCCTGGTGCGACGGGCGCTCCCGGGGCCACGGGGGCCAATGGCACGAACGGGACCAACGGCAAAGACGGCATCGCTGGGGCTCCTGGCGCCGCCGGCACCAGTCCGACCGTGGTGGCGTTCACCGGCTCGAAAGGCACGTGTACCAAAGGGCAGGGAGGAGTCGAAGTCAAAGCTGCCAGCGGCACGACCTTCGTCTGCAACGGTGATGCGGGTGAACCGGGTGAAAGCCCGTTCGGCACCCCCTTTGCCGGCAGCGCCGAACCGACCGGCAACCCCTGCGACGGTGCCGGCGGCGTCACCTACACGGTCGAAGGAGTTGAATCGAACGTCTGCAACGGCGTAGAAGGCTCGCCCTGGACGGCCGGCAACACCCTTCCCCCCGGCGCCACCGAGGCCGGGGTCTGGGCGGTCTCAGGCAACGGTCTACAATCGGTACCGCTCACCTTCTCGGTCCCATTGGCTGCAAGCACCGAAGTCGTCCATTTCAAGGAAGTTACCGGTCCCGCTGACCCACTCTGCACGGGTAAGCCCAATATCCCAACGGCGGCACCGGGTGTGCTCTGCGTCTACTACCCGGCGCCCGAAAATGGGTCGGGACCACCCTTTGTGAACCCGCCGGACAACCCCATCCCCGACAACACCTTCAGCGGGACTGGCCGCTCCGGTGGCATTCTCTACTGGAACGTGGGCTCAGAACCGACCCCTGGAGAATTCATTCCGGGACGTGCTGTCGGCTCCTACGCCGTCACCGGCTGCAGCGAAGAACCCGGCGCCCAATTCCCCTGCCCCGCACCCTAGGGCCGACGGGAACCGACTGGATGAGAATCGCGCACACACCATCCGCGGGCGGATGGTGTGTGCGATCGATTCGATCGCCAATCCGAACACCAAGGAGCAAAAGGTGCAAATCGTGACCAAGACCAACGCCGGAACATCCAACGCCAGAATGCCCCTGGCCATCGGAGCTCTTGCGGCGCTGGTCTGCGCCTTTGCCCTCTGCCTCACGGCCCGCGCCCAAGCGGCCCCGCCGCTGATCTCCCAGACTTCCTTCTCCGCGGTCAGCGAGACCGGTGCGACCCTCTCGGCATCGGTCGATCCGACCGGCACCCCCACCAACGCCCACTTCGAATACACCACGCTCGCCGAATTTGAGACCCACGGCTTCGAAGTCGCCCAAACGGCACCCGGCGCGGAGATCTCGATTCCCAATCTGGTCAAAGGGACCGGCAGCTTGACCGCTTCCTCCGACGTGATCACCGGCGCCAGCGCCACCGCCGGCGCCTTCGGCATCGGCCAGACGATCTCCCCCACCACCGGCATCCCCGCCGCAACGACTATCACGGCGGTCGAAGCCGAACCCGGCAAAGAAACCCTGAAACTGAAGATCTCCAAAGCGGCGACGGCGAACGTGCCCGCCGCAAAACTCACCGCCACCGGCCCGCAGCCGATCTCCGCTGTGCTCACCGGCCTCGCCGCGACCACCGGCTACGTCTTCCGCGCCGTCGCCAAGAAGACCGTCGGCGAAGAAGAAGCCCAGGGCCCACCCACCACCTTCTACACCTACGGCCCCGCCCCGACCTTTGGTCCCTGCCCCAACGATGACCTGCGCTCGGGCGCTCACGGCGCCCCCGGCGATCCCGGCGCCCTGCTTCCCGACTGCCGCTCCTATGAGCTTGCCACCCCCCTGGCGAAGAACGGCAACAACGCCCTCAGCGCAAACGGATTTTCCCGCGCCGCCGCCGACGGCAGCGCCGTCACCTTCGGCTCCCCTTTCGGCATCCCCGGCGGCCTTGGCGCGCAGTCGCTGCCCTTCTACCAAGCATCCCGTGGTACCGCGGCCTGGTCGACCGCCGGCCTCCTGCCGCCTGCGAGCTTCGGGGAGCTCGGTCGCTTCCTGGTAGGCCAGCTTCCTGACCTTTCCGCAACCTACGCGACGGCTACGCGCTTCGGCATCCCGTTACGCACCGCCCTCTTCGAGCTCCACCGCGACGGCAGCGCCCCGATCCAGATCACCCCCTACACCGTCTTCGGCTCCGGGACGGGGGGCGACGTCACCAAGCTCGGGTTCGCCGGTGCCTCGGCCGATGCCTCCACCGTCGTGATCGAGGCCGCCACCGCTCTGGCCCCCGAAGAATCCGGACCGCCGATCGCCGGCGGCGTTCCCAGTGCCCCCAATCTCTACGCCTGGGACCGCGCCACCGGCCAGCTCCATCTCGCCAGCGTCATGAACACTCCCGCCAAAACCCAGGCCCTGCTCGCCAAGGGCGCCTGGGCCGGCCCCTACAACTGGGGCAACGACGAACTTGCCAGCGGGGGCGGAACCGAAGGCGGCTACTACCTGACGGACGAGCACGCCGTCAGCCTGGACGGCTCCCTCCTCTTCACCTCGCGCTCGGATGGCCATGTCTATCAGCGCATCAACCCGACCGCCGAACAGAGCCTGCTCAATCCGCAGGGCGAATGCACCGAGGCCGCCAAAGCCTGCACCCTTGACGTCTCGGCCTCCGAGCGCACTCCGCCCGACCCCACCGGCCACCAGCGCGCCGCCTTTCAGGCCGCTACCGCCGACGGCTCCAAGGTCTTCTTCACCTCCTCTGAGAAGCTCACCAACGACGCCAACACGGGCCCCGAACAGCCTCCGGCCCAGATCGGACGGGCGACGCTGAACGGCGAAGGCCCGGCGACCGATGAAGACGAAGCCTTCCTCCCGGTCCATGCCCTCGGAACCGCCGTTGACCCCGAAGGCGAATACATCTACTGGGCCGACCCCTCGCTGGGGACGATCGGGCGCGCCAACCTCAAAGCGGCCGATCCGAAGAGCACGGTGGAACCCGAATTCATCGTGCCGGGGGAAACCAAAGCGATCTCCCACCCCACCTCAGAATCCGGCATCTACCACTCCGCCCCCAGCACCCCCCGCTACGTCGCCGTCGATGGCAAATACGTCTACTGGACCAACACCGGGCCGCTGGGCGAAGAGGACGTGACCCAGATCGGTGGGCCCGGCCCGGTGGAAGGCGGTGGCACCATCGGTCGCGCCAAGCTCGACCACACCAAACCGGCAGAACCCGAATTCATCACCGGTGCCTCCAACCCGCAGGGGATAGCGGTCAACGCCACGAACATCTATTGGGCAAACGCGGCGCGTATTCAGGGGAACCGCGGGATCTCCCGAGCGGCTATCGGCGGAGATTCTGTGAACGCCAAATTATTCACCCCGTATGCAGAGTTGCCACCCTACGGGGTGGCGTTAAGCGCGACCGACCTCTACTTCGACCTCAATAACCAAAATGGAGGCTACATCTCCCGAGTGCCGTTGTCAGGAGGGGCCGAAGTGGGGCCCAGCATCGGTCAGGCGGGCATGCGCGGCCTCGCGATCGACTCGGGCCACCTCTACTGGGCGACTCAGGGCGAAGGCGGCGCAATCGGACGCATATCCCTCACGGAATTCGCCGAAAACTGCCCGTCGAACCCGACTTGCGAAAAGGACTTCCTCACCCCCTCCGGCACCCTTGAGGGCCTCGCCGTCTCCGGCACCCACCTCTACTGGTCGGTCAACGGAGAAACCCCCGGCAACCCCGGCAACGACCTCTACCGCTCCGAACCGGCCTCCGGCGCGCTCACCGACCTCACCCCGAAAGGCTCCACCGACAACCCCAACGGCGCCGAAGTGCGCGGCGTCCTTGGCACCTCCGCCGACGGCTCCCATGTCTACTTCGCCGCCAACGCCGATCTCGACGGGGCCGGGCCGGCAGAACCGGGCGATTGCAGCGGCGCTAGCTTCAAAAGCAACTCCGGCGAATGCAGCCTCTACCTCTCCCACGACGATGAATTCGACTTCATCGCCCGCCTCGCCACGAACAGCCATCCAGAGTCAGATGCGGTCAACTGGCTGCCCGCACCCTTTTCAACTGCTTTGGGTACCGGCGCTCTCACGCCAAGGTCCTCATGGGTCTCGAGCGAGGGTCGCACCCTCGTCTTTCGCTCGGTCCGTTCGCTCGCCCTACCCTACGAGAGCCACGGCCACGCCCAGCTCTACCGCTTCTCTATGGGCAACGGGATCACCTGCCTTACCTGCGTCCCCAGCGGAGCCACGCCGGTCGATCGCCCCGCCTACACCGGCATGTTTTTCAACGCGCTCTCGTTCCCCGCGATCAGGCCGGGCATCGAAGCCGCGGGCCAGGTGCAGCTTCGCTTCGCATCCGCCGACGGCGAGCGCGTCTTCTTCGAGACCCCCGAAGCGCTCGTCGGCTATGACACCGACGGCGCCTCCGGTTGCGCCAATGTCTCCGAAGGCGTTCCCTCTTGCCTCGATGTCTATGAGTGGGAGGCGCCCGGCACCGGCACCTGCGTCTCTGGGGGCCCCGCCTACTCACCCCTAAACCGGGGCTGCCTCTACCTGATCTCCCAGGGCTCTGACTCGGGACCAGCCTTCTTCGCCGATGCCTCCTCTTCGGGCGACGACGTCTTCTTCTTCACCCCGGCTCAGCTCGTCGGGCAGGACAGCGACGAACTCCTCGACGTCTACGACGCCAGGGTCGACGGCGGCCTCACCGCCCAGAATCCTGTTTCGACTCCGCCTTGCGAAGCCGAAGGCTGCAAGCCGGCCAGCGTCCCACCGCCTGAATTCCAAGCCCCGTCTCACTTCTTCGGCCCCTCGAACCCGAAACCAGCCAAAGGCTGTCCCAAGGGCAAGGTCAAAAAGCAGGGCAAGTGCGTCAAGAAGCAGGCGAAGAAGCACCACAAGAGCGCGGGTAGGCAACACCAGCGAGCCAACGCCAACCGAAGGGCGCCACGATGAGCACGAACCCCGCTACGCGCCGTGTCCTTTGCGTCCTCGGCCTCGCCGCCGGACTGCTGTTTGCCGTGTTGTCGGAGACCTCGCCGGTCGCCGTCGCGGCATCGCCGGCTCCGGCCTGGATGCTCTCGGCCGCCTCCGCACCGACGCAGATGGCTCCGGGCGGCAGCGGCCTGCTGGTCGTCAAAGCCACCAACGTCGGTGGCAAATCGACCGTGGGCACCAGTTCCGTCGAGGTGACTCTGCCGGCGGATCTCGTTCCGACGAAAGCTGTCCTGCAGGGTCTCGATCCCGTGCACAAATCGGCGCCGTTTCCATGTGTGCTCACCACCCCGACGATCAGCTGCGAAACCTCGGTTGCGATCAGAGCATCGGACACGTTCTGGATGACCGTCTATGTGACGGTCGGTGCGACGCCCTCAACCGGCGCGGTCGTCCAGGCGGCTGTCACCGGCGGCGGTACCGCCGGTGCGAGCACCGCGATCAGCGTTCCGCTTCAAGGTGGCACCCCTCCCTTCGGGTTCACCGCCCTTCCTCGGGCTCCTCTCCTGCAAGAGGACGGCACGCCCTCCGCGCTCGCGGCGTCCCATCCTTATGAGCAGGCCGTCGATTTTGAATTTCCAACCCACGCACCAACCGGCGATCTACTCGTTGCCGCCGGCCACGTCAGGGACATCCAGATCAAGCTCCCGCCCGGCCTGATCGCCAATCCCTCTGTGTCTCCTGTGCTGTGCACCGAGTCACAACTCGAAGGCCTGGCTTCGACCGGTTGCCCAGATGCCTCAGTGGTCGGCACCATCGACATCACCGCGAACACGGGCAGTGGGTTCGGCGTCACTCAATACGTCCTCTACAACATGGTCCCCCCGCCGGGCTATCCGGCGATGCTCGCCACCGATCTCGACGTTCTCAGGCTCTCTCTCCACATCCTGCCCTCCGTTCGCACCGACGGTGACTACGGCGTCACTGTCGAGGTGCCGGACATCATCGCGCTCTCCACCCAGCCGGTCTTCGGGTCTCGCAGTCAGATCTGGGGCGATCCTTCCTCACCGCTTCATAACCACAACCGTGGGACCTGCCTCGATGCCGCCAACGGGGAGGTATGTCCCGTCCAACCCCAGCCCACCCCCTTCTGGACCCTGCCCAGCCGCTGTGACGGCAACCCGCTCATCACCAAGGTCAGCGCCGATTCCTGGGAGGAACCCGGCGTCTTCGTGGAGTCCCCCTACGCCAGTGCCGACCTCGAAGGCAACCAGGTCTCGGTCTCGGGCTGCAACCAGCTCAAATTCGACCCGACGATCTCCGCCCAGCCGACGACCAACCTCACCGACAGCCCCTCCGGCCTCGACATCGACCTCCACCAGCCCCAGCAAAACGACAAAGAAGGCCGCTCCACGCCGCCGCTTCGCGACGCCCGCGTCACCCTGCCCGCCGGGCTGAGCGTCAACCCCTCCCAGGCCGACGGCCTCGGCGCTTGCAGCACTGAGCAGGTCGGCCTCATGACCAAAGTGGGGGAGAGCCCGATCCACTTCGACAAGACCCCCAATTCCTGTCCCGACGCCGCCAAGCTCGGCACCGTCGAAGTCACGACCCCGCTGCTGGCCGAATACAACTCCGAACACAAGCGCGTCGACGACCCCCAGACCGGCGCCCCAAAGCTCGTCCCCCTCGAAGGCTCCGTCTACCTCGCCAAGCCCTTCGAGAACCCCTTCGGCTCCCTGCTGGCCCTCTACCTCGCGATCGAAGACCCGAGGACCGGCACCGTCGCCAAGCTCGCCGGCGAGGTCACCCCAGACCCCCAGACCGGCCAGCTCACCACCACCTTCTCCGAAAATCCCGAGCTCCCGCTCGAAGACATCCGCCTGCACCTCTTCGGCGGCGCCCGCGGCGCCCTGATCACCCCACCCAACTGCGCCACCCACACCACCACCTCCGACCTCGTCCCCTGGTCGGCGCCGGAAACCGCAGATGCCCATCCCTCCTCCTCCTTTCAGACCACGGCGATGCCCGGGGGAGGGGCCTGCCCGGCGACCCCAGCCGCCGCCCCCAACGCCCCCACCTTCGCCGCCGGCACCATCTCGCCCCAGGCCGGCGCCTACACCCCCTTCGCCCTCAAGCTCAGCCGCGCGGACGGCTCGGCGCGCCTGACCGGCTTCGACACCCTGCTGCCCCCGGGCCTGACCGGCAAGCTGGCCGGGGTGGGGGAGTGCTCAGAGGCCCAGATCGCCCAGGCCACCTCGCGCTCCAGGCCCGAAGAAGGGATCCTCGAGCGCAACCAGCCCTCCTGCCCCGCCGCCTCCAAGCTGGGCACCGTCAACGTCGCCGCCGGCGCCGGCCCCACCCCCTTCTACACCCAGGGCAGCGCCTACCTGGCCGGCCCCTACAAATCAGCCCCCCTAAGCATGGTCGTGATCACCCCGGCGATCGCCGGTCCCTTCGACCTCGGCACCGTGGTGGTCAGGGCGGCGCTGAACGTCGACCCCGAAAGCGCCCGCATCCACGCCGTCTCCGATCCCTTCCCGCAGATCCTGCACGGGATCCCGCTCGACCTGCGCTCGGTCGCGGTCTCCCTCGATCGCCCGGGCTTCACCTTGAACCCGACCTCCTGCGATGCGATGGCGATCACCGGCTCGGCCACCTCTGCCTTCGGGCTGATCGCCCCCCTGCTCCAGCGCTTCCAGGTCGGCGGCTGCTCGGCGCTCGCCTTCGGGCCCAAGCTGGCGATCAAGCTGAAGGGCGGGACCGGGCGCAACGCCCACCCGGCCCTGCAAGCCGTCCTCACCACCAAGCCGGGCGAAGCCAACCTGGCCAAGACCGTGGTCGCCCTGCCCCACTCCGAGTTCCTCGACCAATCTCACATCCGCACGATCTGCACCAGGGTGCAATTCGCCGCCGGGGCGGGCAACGGCGCCGGCTGCCCGCCCGACGCCGTCTACGGGACGGCCACCGCGATAACCCCACTGCTCGACAACCCGCTCGAAGGCCCCGTCTACCTGCGCTCCTCCTCTCACAAGCTGCCCGACCTCGTCGCTGCCCTGCACGGCCAGATCGACGTCGACCTGGTCGGCCGCATCGACTCGGTCAAGGGTGGCATCAGGAGCAGCTTCGAAACGATCCCCGACGCCCCGGTCTCCAAGTTCGTGCTGAGCATGCAGGGTGGTAAGAAGGGGCTGCTCGTCAACAGCACCAACCTCTGCCACAAGCCCAACCGCGCGGGTGTGGAGATGGACGCCCAGAACGGGAAGGTCAGCGACACGGAACCGGTGGTGGGGAATAGCTGCGGGGGTGGGGGGAGGAAGGCGAAGGGTAAGAAGGGGCGCCGCTAGCCAAGGCACCAGCGCCGTGCGTAAATCACCCGATTACAAACCTGACAGGGAGCCAATTTCTGAGCCGACAGGGACTCGGGAAATAGAGACACATTGCCCCTTTGATCTAGAGTTACCGTACACATAGTCCAAGCCTGCCAGTCCCCCTTCAGCGATGATGCCAATGAGAGTGCCGCCTGGCACCCTTCTCCCAAATGGAAGGATCATCGATGAAACACAAAAGTCTCGGCCGGCTTGGATTTGCGGCTGCAGTATTAGCGTGTCTTTTTGCTGCTTTCTCCGCATCCGCACTCGGCGCGGGTAAACCACAAATCACGGCCGCGTACCAAAACTGGGGAGTGGGTACCCTGGGTACGGGACCAAATCATCAGCAGCTAGTCGCTGTGGTGAACCCAAACGGTGCTGCCACCACGGTTACCATCAAATTCCGGGAATACGGATCTACCGGGGCGTGGAAAACGGTGCTGTCAAAAGAAGTTGGTTCCGGTGCTGAAACGGTCGAAATGTCGGCTCAAGCGTTTCCCCTCTTGATGGGTAAACGGTATGAAGGATTGGTGACGGCGACCAACAGCTATGGGAGCAGCACCAGTGGTTTTGGATTGTTCGGCATCAAGTGGCGTGTTTTCGGCAGCGGAGAAGGGTCAGCTACCTCGTCGTATACTGCGCCGGGTACGTTTAAGAGCGAATGGGAACCGCTGAGTGGCTATCACGGTAAGCTCGAATGTGGTCAGGAAGCGTCCGGTGAATTCGGGCCGAAAGCAAAAAGCGAGTCACTGAAACTGACCATGTCTAATTGCTCCTATTACATCAATAACTCTCTCTGGTGTAAACCGAAAGCGTTTAGTCTCAACCTGAACAATGTGTTCCAGGCAGAAGAAGTCAGCCTGAAACTCTGCCCGGAAGATGAATATCTCACTCCGATTCGCTTTTCGGAAGCCTTCCTCGTGTATGTGGGAATGCCGGAAGATTATGCGATTGTCCGGCCGGCAACGATGACCGCTAGCGGTACCGTGCTGGGGCATCCTGCGACCATGATCAGCACCTCGAATTGGCAGCTCAGCGGTGCGAACGTAGGGAAAAAATTCGGCATGTTCGAATCTTGAACAGTCGGTCTGATTCTTGACCGATGCTGGAGGAGGACGGCCCGGATCCCGGGCCGTCCTCCGAAGGTCAGCGACACGAACCCGGTGGTGGGCGTCGCCTGCAAAGGCAAGGGCAAGGGCACGCGGCGCTAAGGTTCAGGGGAGGGCGCCGAGCGGGCGCCAACGGAGAGACGCCTAGCAGCTAGGAGTGAGGGTTTTGGTTCGAATGGGCCGCCGGGCCGCCTGGGTCGCTTTTGCCACTGCATTGGCGGCGGTGCTGCTGGGCGGCTTGGCGCTGCGTTCCGGGCTGTCTTTCGCCGAACGCTCCCAGCACGGCAACGTGATCGTCTCGCTAAACGGTGGCATCGCCCCGCGCAAGCTGCCGCGCGAACGCCTAGCGCCGGTCGCGGTCCACCTCGCGGGTGAGATCGGCACCAACGACGGCTCGACGCTGCCGCGGATGAAGCGGATCACGATCGACGTCGCCGGGCGCGAAATACTGTCCACACGCGGCCTGCCGGTCTGTCCTCAGGCGCGGTTGCGCAACTCCACCGGCCGCCAGGCGATGGAACGCTGCGGCGGCGCCCTGGTCGGCCACGGCCGCTTCGACGCCAGCGTCTTCCTGCCCGGTCAGGCGCCCTTCCCGCTCCATGCCCAGCTGCTCGCCTTCAACGGCCGCGCCGAGGCGGGCGGGGCGGCGGTCTTGGTCCATGCCTACGTCCGTAACCCTCCCGTCTCGGTCGTCGTGCCCTTCGTCGTGCAACGGGGGACGGGTCCCTTCCCGATCCGGCTGGTCGGCATGGTTCCGGCCGCGGTCGGGCCCTGGCCCCGCGTTGGCCATTTCGAGATGACCTTCGCCCGCCGCTTCCGCTACCGCGGCGCCTCGCACAGCTACCTCAACGCCTCCTGCCCGGTGCCACCCCGCTTCACCGCCGGCTTCCTCGCCTTCGCCCGCGCCACCTACGGTTTCTCCGACGGCAGCGAAGTCAGCGCCGAGACGGTCCGCAGCTGCCGCGTGCGCTCAGCGCGCTGAACTCATGCTCTGGGCGTGCCCGTCCCGGCGGCTTTTCTCACGCCGCGGCTGAGTCACGCAAAGACGACTCTGTGGTACGTCACTGACTCAACTGGAGAAATTGTCTGGATTTTTAGAGCCGCTCACAATCCCCTTTGAAAAGAGATTTCAAGGCTCTACACCTGCCTATGATCATCCACATCCTCGAGCTACTACTTGACAAAGTGGTCCGTATTTGTTCTTATTAACCTGGCTCGGAGGAACGGGTATCCCGGGCGAGTGGCAAGGGTGTTTGGAAGGGCGGAGGGAAAGCGTCCGACAGCCTCGATCAGAGAGACCGCCAATGCGGCTGGTTGAGACAGAGGCCAAACCAAAAGGAGAGGGGAACGGTGAGACCAGATCTGCGTCATTTTGGGTCGGCTGGTCAGGTCGGGGCGATCGAGGCACTGATCGCCGTCAAGCCCGCCACGCGCGAGAGGGCCACGCGATAGCCGGTCCGGCGCGAAGAGCCCCCCGATGCCCCTAGCATCCGACTTCGAGAGAGAGAACAAGGCCCAGGTCACCCTCGCGGCGTGTCTGCGGGCCCGTTGCCCAGAGATCGAGGAGGCGGCGATAGCGCGCCTGTTTGCCGTCTCCGCACCCGCCAAGGCCCCCGACCTCGAGTACACCGAAGGGTTGCGGGCGGCGATCTGCGCCGGCCTCGAGTACCTCCTCGGCGCGGTCGAACTGGGCGAGGAGCGTTTCCCCCAACCACCGCCCACGGTCTTGATTCAGGCCCGTCTGGCCGCCCGCTGCAATGTCCACCTCGACACCGTTTTGCGCCGCTGCTTTGCCGGCTACACGCTCTTCGGCGACTTCCTCCTGCAGGAGGCGGCCGAGGGAGACCTGCTGAGCGGCGCGGCGTTGAAGCAGGTGCTGCGCACCCAGGCCGCCCTCTTCGATCGCCTCGTCACCGCGGTCACCGAGGAATACGCCCGCGAGCAGAAGAGCCGGCGGGACACCGGCAAGGAGCGGCGTGCAAAGCGGGTCGAGCGGCTCCTCGCCGGTGAGCTGCTCGACACCGCGGACCTCAGCTACGACTTCGAGGGCCACCACCTGGGCGTGATCGCCTGCGGGTCCGAGGCCAACGCGATGCTGCGGGAGCTGGCAACGGGCCTCGACCGCTGCCTGCTGACGGTGGGCCGCGAGGATGGGGTGGTCTGGGCCTGGCTCGGCGGGCGCCGCGCGCTCGACTCTGCCGCGCTGCAGCGGCAGGCCATAAGCGACCTCGCCCCTCAGATCTCGCTGGCGATCGGCGAGCCCGGTCGCGGCCTTGCCGGTTGGCGCCTGACTCACCAGCAGGCTCGCGCCGCCCTGCCGATCGTCCACGGCGGCCCCGAGTCGCTGGTCCGCTACGTCGACGTGGCAATGCTGGCTTCAGTCCTTCAGGACCCGTTGCTGGCCAACTCCCTGCGCGAAGTCTACCTGGACCCACTGCAAGGTGAGCGCAATAATGGCGAGGTTCTGCGCGAGACGCTGCGCGCCTACTTCGCCGCCCGGGGTAACACCACCTGCGCCGCCACCGTGCTCCAAGTCAAGCGCCAGACAGTCGCCAACCGCCTGCGGGCGGTCGAGGAGTGCCTCGGGCGCGACCTTGCCACCTGCTCGGCAGAGATGGAAGCGGCACTCCGCCTCGAGGAGTTCGTTGGAGGTCATCATGCACTTTCTCGCCGGATGAAAACGGACACTTCGCCCTTGTGCGACTGCACTCCTACTCGCAAGGGTGTGGGCTGAGGGTTAAACGCCTTCACCTACCACATCCAAAGACGGGAGAATCAAGATGTCACGCACCAGTCTCGGCCGATTGGGGCTCATGTTTGTGAGCCTGCTCGGTCTCATGGCCCTATTTTCGGCCTCAGCGTTTGCCGCCGGCAAACCGGTCGTCACGGCTTCCGCCGTCACCAACAAGACGCTGAACACCGCTACCTACAACGGCACGGTCAATCCGAACGGCGCCAGCACCACTTATAAGTTCGAATACGGGAAATCGCTACTCTACGGCAGCAGCACCACGGTCACGTCAGCCGGGGCTGGCTCCATCCCCGTGGCTGTGAAAGCGACCCTCACGGGGCTTGAACCCGGGACGACGTACCACTACCGCGTCTCCGCCACCAACAGCTTCGGGACTACCGTCAGCGAAGACGTGCAGTTCGAAATGCTGCTGCAGTGGAAGATCGGAGGAAAAACCCTTGCGGAAGTGGGTGGGGAACCGCTACTAATGCATATGAATAAAGAAGAACCTGTCACGATTGAACGCACGATCACTGGCAAAGTGGCGAAAATGACCTGCCAGCAGGACTGGGCTTCAAAATACGCTTGGATTAGCAGCGAGTACAACCTGCCGTTCACGGGCTGCGTCCTTGTCTATAACGGAAAAGAACAAAAAGCCTGTAAGCCCAAAGACATAACGCTGCACTTGAACGCGTTCCTCATGCCATCGCCCACCACCCAACAACTCTACATGGGTCCTGAATGCGCTGTCGGAGAAGAAATTCGCTTCGACACCGGCTTTGCCATTGGGCCCGTTACTGCGCAGAAAGACATTGTCGTCACGCCCACGGCGGTTACTTCGAGTGGGTGGACCGTCAACTATGGCCCGACTGAATGGCTGTTAGGAGATGCGAACAAAGGCCTGACGCTAGGCATTTCGTAGCCGCTGGATCATGAATGCCTGACGTTTGCGAGGTGGGCCCTACATCGGGCCCACCTCGTCCTTTCGGCCGCGCCGATGAAGTCGAAGTGAGTCTCGCCAGCGCGACGCCTGATCTCGCCCACCTCGTTCTTGCGCGGACATCGCACTGGTCGCGGTCGCCGCCAGTGGCGGTGCCGAGAAGAAAGCCGCTCCAGCTGCCCGGCGGCTCGAGTCGGTGAAGCGGACTGCTGAAGCTCGATTCAGGACATCGACGTACCGTCGATAGGCAAGGGCTCACGTAGACTTCTTTTCAATGGGAGGGATCTTCGGTTGGTGACGCACCGCCGGCCCCTCGCGGGCTTTGTTGCCGTTCTGCTCGGCTGTGTAGCGCTTGGCGCGTTTGGGCTTCACGTAGAGGACAAGCTGGCGCCACTGTCGCTGAACGTTCCGGGGACCTCGGCGGACGAAGGCGAAGACCTGGCTGAGCGCCATTTCGGCGACTCTTCGCCGTTCGTCCTGCTGCTGCGAGGGCCGTCCGGGGCGGTGGATCGTCAGGGCATCGATCTGGTGAGGGTGCTGCGCCGCGACTCGACCGCGACGGTGATCTCTCCCTGGGACCGGGGAGCCGTCGCCGGTTTGCGGCCCAGCCCCCACAAGGCCCTCGTCCTGGTCGACAACCACCTGCCACTGGCCGAGGCCATGCGCGACACGGTTCCCGCACTCGAACGCACGCTCGAGACGCGGATCCGGTCGCCGGTGGTGGCGACTCAGTCCGGCTTCGCCAGCGTTTCGCGGGCGCTGCAGGAAGAATCGCTCAGCGCGACGGAACGGGCGGAGCTGCTGGCAGCGCCGCTGCTCATCCTCGTCCTGCTGCTGGTCTTCCGCTCCGTGGTCGCGGCGGCGATCCCGCTCGCCTTCGGGGCGCTGACGGTCTTCGCCGGGCGCGGGGCGTTGGCGCTGCTCAGCTCGGCGATGACGATCGACGCGCTCTCGCTCGTCGTCTGCACGATGATGGGCCTGGCGCTGGGTGTGGACTACTCGCTGCTGATCGTCTCCCGTTTCCGCGAGGAGCTGGAGGCTGGGCGGGGGCCCTGGGAGGCGGCGGCGGTCGCTCGGGCGAGCGCCGGGCGCACCACTCTCTTCGCCGGCGTCACTCTGGTCGTCGCGGTGGTCGGCTCGGCTTTCCTGCAGCCCGGCTCGCTGCTGCTCTCGCTGGCGACCGCGGTGGGGGTCGTCACCGTCATCAGCGTCTCCCTCTCGACCTTGGCGGTGCCGCCGCTGCTGGCGCTGCTCGGCGAGCGGATCAACGCCGGCCGGATCGGTCGGCGTCCATCGACCCGACCCCGCTCGACCGTCGCCGCCGCCGCGACGGCGGCGCTCCGCAATCCCGCCCTCGCGGCCTGCCTCGTCGCCGTGCCCCTGTTGCTGCTGATCCTGCCCACGCTTGCCTTCACCACCGGCGCGCCGGGGATCGACGAGCTGCCGACGTCGAACCAGGCCCGCAAGAGCGCCGAGACGATCGACGCGGCGGTCGGCCCCGGCTGGGAGGCGCCCTTCGTCCTCGTGGCCGCGACCGGACGCGGTCCGATCACGACCCGGCGGGACCTGGCGCTGCTGTCGCGCTGGCAGCGCCGGATCGCCGCCGAGCCCGGGGTGCGGGCGGTGATCGGTCCGGGCGCGGTCGCCGACCGCGCCGCACCGCTGCGTTCGCTTGGGTCGAAGCTCGCCTCCCAGGGCCCGGACGGCCTCGGCCAGCTGGACCGGCTTGGCCCGGGGCTGCGACGCGCCGCTGGTGCGGTGGAGCGGCTGCGGGGCGGCATCGCCGCAGGCGCCGAGGGGAGTGGCCTGCTGGCGGACGGCTCCGAACGCGCCGCCGCCGGCGCCGGGCTGATCGCCCGGGAACTCGAACGCGCCGCCGTCCGCGGCGAAGAAGCGACGGGCGCCATCGGCCACCTCGAAGCCGGCAGCCGGCAGCTCGCCGACGGCCAGCGCAAGACCGCTGTCGGCAGCCTCACTCTGGCGCTGGGCCTGCGCTCGCTGCTGCCCCGCATTCGTGGCGGCGAGCTGGCGCGGGCCCGCAAGCTCGCCAGGCAGCTCGAAGTCGCGGCGGCGGCGGATCCCTCGCTCCGGCCCGCGGCCGATCAAGCCCGCGTCCTGGCGCGGACGGTTGCCCTCAACCGCGACGAAGTGCGGCGGCTGCGCAGCGTCGCCCAGGAGGTCAACGGCGGTCTCAACCGGCTGGTCCCCGGTGGTAAGAAACTCGAAGACGGAGTGGGGAAGCTCTCGGACGCGGCGGGAGGACTCAGCGCCGGCCTGCAGCGGCTCGGCGGTGGCGCCGAACGGCTGGCCGGGGGGCTGATCGAACTGCAGGACGGGGCCGGTGCTCTGCAGACCGGCCTCTCGGAAGGCTTCCGGCGCTCCTATCCGCTGCAGGCGAACCTGCGACGCGCGGGCGTACGGGTCTCGGCGGTGGCCGCGCCCCTGACCATCGGCGCCCGCCGGCTCCGGCACGACTCGCCGCACCTCTTCGACTCCGGTTACTTCGTGCTCTCGGCGCTGGACGGGGCGCCACCGCGGCAGCGCGACGCCGCCGGTGAGGCAATCAGCGTCGACAGCGGTGGCCAGGCTGCCCGGATGCTGATCGTCTCCACCCACCCGTTCAACACCGCGGGCTCGCGCAAGGTGGGTGAGCGGCTGCTCGGCGACGCCGAGCGGCTCGGCCAGGAGGGCGATCTGCGCACCGGCCTCACCGGCGGCGCCGCGACCCTCAACACCTACGGGGCGGCGACGAAGGAACGGCTGCCGCTGGTGCTCGGCGCCTTCGTCCTCCTCACGTTGCTGGCTCTCGTCTTCATCCTGCGCGCGCCGCTGCTGGCTTTGCTGGCGGTCTGTCTCAACCTGGCCACGGTGGCGGCCGCGATCGGGGTGATGACCCTGGTCTGTCAGATCCCCGAGGGCTACCCGCTGGGCGGTCACCCCTACGTCGACACGGTCGGCGCCGGGGCGATCTTCGGCGTCACCTTCGGGCTCTCGATCGACTACGCGGTCTTCCTGATCGCGCGGATGCGCGAGCGCTACGAGGTCGACGGCGACAACCGCGCGGCGATCGTCTTCGGGCTGGAGAAGACCGCCGGCGTGATCACCGGCGCCGCCGCGATCATGGCCGCGGTCTTCGTCTCCTTCGCGACGGCGCCGATCGCGACCGTGAGCCAGATGGGGGTGGGGCTGACGGTCGCGATCCTGCTCGATGCGACGCTGGTGCGGATCGTCCTGTTGCCGGCCCTGATGCTGCTGCTCGGGGACCGGGTTTGGCAGGTGCCGCCCATCCTCGACCGCATCCTTCCGCGTCGCGACGTTCTTAATCCCAGGACGGGCACGTCCGAGGTCTAGGCCGACAATGCGAGGAGAAGAAGCGAAAGAGATGGAAGCAAGCTCACGGAGGAGCCGGCACTGCCGGATCGGCATCGCGGCACTGTGTGCGGCACTGTTCGCCGTCGTCGCGGGCGCTGACGCCGCGGAAGCGCCGACACGCGACGAATACGTCGCCCGGCTCGAGCGCGTCTGCAAGCCCGACACCGAAGCGACGCAACGGGCGATGAAGGGTGCCCGCGCCGACGTCAGCGCCGAACGGCTTGCGGTCGCCGCCGGCAAGTTCGCCAAGGCCTCGTCGATCTTCGGCTCGACCGTGACGGAGATCTCCGCGCTGCCGCGCCCGCCCGCCGACGTGGCGAAGCTGGGCAAGTGGTTCGGCTATCTGCGGAATCAGGAGTCCTACCTGACGCGGATCGCCGCACAGCTGCGGGCGGGGCAGGCGATCAAGGCCCAGCGCCTCACCGCCCGTTTCATCCACAACGGCAATCTCGCCAACAACGTCGTCCTCGCCTTCGGCTTCGACTACTGCAGCTTCAAGTTCTCCAGGTACGGATGAGGGTCGGCAGTACCAGGGCAGGTCTCAGTCGCTTCTTGGTCTGCTGCTGTTCTAACGATTGAGGTTAGAACTCTAAATAAACCGCTTTAGGATGGGGAAAATTAGCGCGAAGGCTCCAATAGCTTGACAATTTGGTCTGTGTATGTTCTTATTTCTGATCCCGCTGTCGGGTCGCCTGTTCGGTCCTCGGTTTGCGGTCCTCGGATCGTCCCGCTCGTCCCTGTGCGGCACGGTCCATGTAGCGCAAACGTCATGGCCTGGAGGCGCTCCCAGCGCCTCCAGGCCGTTTGCGTGCCCGGCGCCGACGCATCGTGGCGACGATCGGTCTCACCGCGGGGCCGGCCGAGCCCAGCAGGCGTTCGCGGGTCGGGCGCGCGTAGGGGCTCTCCGCCTCGTCGGCGCTGAGGTAGAAGCCGGCGACGCCGGCGAGGATCGCGGCGTGGCGGTGGCTGTGGCGCAGACCGGCGAGGCCGGCGCGGGCGAGGTGGGCGATGAGGTCGAGGCGGGCTGCCGCCTCCTCGCTGTCGGCGTAGTACGCCATGTAGCTGTGAGCGCCGGCGACCGCGTCTTCGTCGCGGTCGATGAGGTCGTCGAGGAGGACCGTGAGGGCGTCGATCGGGGGGAAGTAGGCGGCGTCGATCCGCTCCGCTTCAGCGCTGCTCGTCCGCGGGTCGGCGGCGGCCGCGATCAGCGCGTGCGCGGCGACTGAGGAGCTCGCCCCGGCCGCGACCTCCCACCAGCGGTAGACCGGGGGGGCGGGCTGGGCAAGGGCCCAGGTCTGGAGCGCGGCGCGATCGCCGTGTTCGGCCGCGTGAGTGTGTGCCTGTCCTTCGCCGCAGCGAGCGACGGCGCGCTCGAGCACGGTGGCGATGGTGGCGTGGGAGGGCAGCGCCCGGGCGCTCTCCCGGTAGGAGCCGAAGAGGCGGTCGAGGTAGGCGGCATCGCCCGGGGAGCCCAGCTCGCCGAGCGAATCGAGGTAGTCGACCGCGACCTGCAGCGCCACCATCGCCCGGATCGCGGTGGGCCGGGTGCGCCGCGGCGCCAGGATCGCGAAGACCGCCGTCGCCTCCACGTTCAGCCCCTTCCCGTCGATCGCCGCCAGCGCGGTCTCGCGCAGCCCCGGGTCCGGGATCGCCGCCGCGACCTCCCGCCAGGCCGCCAGCTCCCGCCGCACCCGCGGCACGACCCGCGCCCGGTACACGCCCAGCGCCTGCCCCACCGCCACGCCATCTCGCCAAGCCGCCAAGCCCCCAGCCTACGAGGTCGATGGGCTGATTTCCCTCGCTATACGTGGGATTTCGGCCCGTCGGCCTCGATCTCGATACTGCCCGGATGCGCGCGCTGCCTCACGACCCTCGCAAGCTGGCGGCGATCTATGCCGGTGGGGTGGTTGGGGCGCTGGTCCGGGTTGGGCTGGCGCAGGCGGCGGCGACGAATCCGGGACAGTGGCCTTGGGCGACCTTCGCGGTGAACATGGTCGGGGCGCTGCTGCTCGGCTACTTCTTCGCCCTCTTCCGCGACCACCCGCCCGAGAGTCTCAACCACCCGTTTCTCGGCACCGGCGTCTGCGCCACCCTGACCACCTTCTCGACCATGCAGCTGGAGCTGTTCGAGATGGTCGACGGCGGCTACCTGGGGCTGGCGGCGGGCTACGCGGCGGTCACGGTTGCCGCCGGGTACCTCTTCCTGCGGCTGGGGATCGAGCTGGAGCGGCGGCGGGGGGCCATCGTCTGATGGGCGACTTTGCTTCGCCATGCGACATCAAGTCGCCAAGGGGCGGCCGGTGACCGCGCCGGGCTGGGTCGCGGTCGGGCTGCTCGGGGGCGTCGCCGCCGCGGCCCGCTTCCTCATCGACGCCGAGATCTCCGCCCGTCGCGACGTCCCCTTCCCGCTCGGGATCCTCCTCGTCAACCTCAGCGGCGCCCTCGCCCTCGGGCTCGTCGCCGGGGTGGCGCTGCACGGCGCGGCCCTGGTCATCGTCGCCGGCGGCGGCATCGGCTCCTTCACCACCTTCTCGACCTGGATCCTCGACTCGCACCGCCTCGCCGCGGCCGGCCTCGCCCGCATCGCCTGGCTCAACATCGCCGTCTCGCTCGCCGCCGGCCTCGCCGCCGTCACCCTCGGCCACTGGCTCGGCGGCGTCCTCTAAGCGCTCTCAAAGTCGTCCGCCTTTGTCTCTACTTTGGATCGGGCGATGGACGAGCAGACGCTTATCCCGACTCCGGAGCAGACGGCGATCCCGACCCCGCCGGAACGGATCGCCCTGCGGGACCTGGAGGATGGCCAGCGGGTGCGCGGCGTCTACGCGGTGCGCCAGCGCGAGCTGCGGCGCAAGCGCAACGGCGAGCCCTGGCTGCGGCTCTCGGTCGGCGACGCGACCGGCGTCGCCGAGGCGGTCTGCTGGGAGGATGCCGAGTCGCGCTACGCGCTCTGCGCCACCGGCACCGCCGTCTTCGTCACCGGCGTCTTCGAAATGAGCGAGCGCTGGGGGGCGAAGATCAAGGTCGCCGAGCTGCGCGAGGCGGCGCCGCACGAGTTCGAGGCCGACGAACTGGCGCCCGAGTCGCACGTCGCCCTCGACCATCTCGAAACCGACCTGCGCGCCCTGCTGGCGACGATCCAGGAGCCGCAGCTGCGGCAGCTGCTCGACTCCTTCTTCGCCGAGGGAACCGAGGCCTGGGCCCGCTTCCGCGACGCGCCCGCCGCCAAGACCTACCACCAGGCCTACCGCCACGGGCTGCTCGAGCACACGCTCTCGGTCGCCCAGGCGGTCAGCGCCGCGTCGAACTTCTTCCCCGGCATCGACCGCGACGTCGCCGTCACCGGCGCCCTCCTGCACGACATCGGCAAGACAGAGGCCTACAACGACGACCCGCTGGCGATCGACCTCACCGACCTCGGCCGCCTCCAGGGCGAGATCCCGCTCGGCTACTACCTGGTCCGCCGCCGGATCGAGGACATCCCGGGTTTCGACCCTGCCCTCGCCCAGTGCGTGCTCCACATCATCCTCAGCCACCACGGCCAGCTCGAGCACGGCTCCCCGGTAGTTCCCGCCACCCGCGAGGCCGTCCTCGTCCACATGATCGACAACCTCGGTGGCCGCCTCGGCAGCTTCGACCGCCTCGAGCGCCAGCTCCCCGCCGGCGAGTCCTGGTCGGGCTTCGACCGGGCCTTGTCAGGCTCCGCGTATTTCGGCCAGCGCGCCGCCTGAGACGTCGCTATGCGGCGTCCTCCCTGCGTCCTTGCCTAGCGACGTCTCAGGAAGGTGGCGACCCGCTCGAGCACGGCCTCCGGTTCGCGGTGGAAGCGCACGTCGGTGACCCGGGTCATCTCGATCCCGGCCAGCATCAGGTCCTCGTCGCGGAGGTGATCGCGCTCGAAGGCGGCGTTGGTGCCGTGGGTCGCGTAGGTATCGAGTTCGACCCCGAAGCGCTGCTCGGGCCAGTAGAGGTCGAGCTCGAAACCGGCCTCGACGAAGTTGGTCGCCGGCCGCGGCAGGCCGGCTTTCAGGACCGCTTCGAAGAACAGCGTCTCGAACCCGGAACGGGTGAATGGGACCGGTTGGTAGAGAGCGATCGCGCGCCGCAGCCGTCCCCAGCCGGCATGCCCACGGCTGCGGTTGAGCAATTCCTCGACCGGCGCGAGGTCGAACAGCTTCAGCTCCTCGCTGCGCTCCAGCATCCGCTGCAGGCGAGCAAAGCGGTACTCAGCAGCGCAGTCGAGCAACGTCCGCGGCAAGGCGGTGACGGGGATGTTCTCCTCGAGCGCCCGGTCGGCCTCGGTGAGGATGGTGGAGCGATGAAGCCGGATCGGCAGTCTCGGCTTGCGAGGCTGCGGTCCCGTTACCGCAAGTGGCTCGGGTCCGTAGTGCGAGATCCCCCACAGCCAGGCGGCCGACCCGTGACTGAGCAGCGCCCCGGGTCCGCAGGCGAGGACCGCCGCCAGGCAGTGCCCGTAGGGCGAGATGCGACGGTGCCCGACGGCATAGACGCCGCGGTGCAGCCGGTGCAACCTCCCCGCAGCCACTTCGCGCTGGACCGCACTGCGTGAGAAGCCCAACCTTGTCTCCAGCTGGCGAATCGAGACCACGCCATGCTGTCGCTCTCCCAGCTCGTATAGGCCCGTACCTGGCGTCGAAGTTCCCGTCCTCCAAGAGTGCTGTCGTCCTTTGTGCCGCATAGCGATACAAAGGACGACAGCACCCGGAACTCTCCCCCCGGTGGCTTGCCTGGTGGGCCCGGGGAGGCGCTCAGAACTTGACGGTGCAGCGCTGGATCTTCTGGACATCGCCGTGGGAGCGCTTGATGCACTTGACCAGGCGCTTGGGGTCGCCCTCCTTCTTCGCGGTGTGGAAGGAGCTGCGGATCTGGCGCTGCATCTGCCGGTTGACGTCCTCGATCGTCCCGGAGATGTCGGTGATGTCGACGCCGTGCACGCCGAAGGACTTTTCGAAGCTCTGATTGGCGCTGTCGATCGCGTTGTCGGTCGTCTTCAGGACCGGCTTGACGATGAAGAAGTAGGCCGCTGCGAGGATGCCGACCGCGACCAGAAGCCGGATAACGCCGGAAGTGAGGGAGCCGAAGAGGTTGCGCAGAATGTCCATGGCGTCGGCCGCAGACTATCCTGCGACGCGTGGCGAAGGACACCGAGAAGCTGATTCGCCAGCTCTCGTTGATCTCGTTCCTGATGGCCCAAGGCAGGCCGGTTTCGGCGCTCGAGATCAAGCGGGAGGTGGAGGGGTACAGCGATATGAACGAGGACGCGTTCGCGCGGCGCTTCTACGCGGACCGAGCCGAGCTCGAGAGCCTCGGGATCATCCTCGGCGTCGAGAAGCCGGGCGAGGGCTTCTTCGAGGCCGAGCTCTACTCGCTGCCGCCGGAGAACTTCTACCTCGACGCGATCAAATTCACCGACGAGGAGCTGGCGGCGCTGAGCACGGCGCTGCTGCTGCTGACCGACGGCGGCTTCGCCTACGCCGAGCCGCTGCGCCTGGCCCTGCAGCAGGTCGCCTGGGGGCATCCGAACCCGCTGGTCGAGGGCGAGCGCGCCCCGGTCGAGATGGCGATGACCGCCTCCGCCGGCGGTCGCGACCTCTCCCAGCGCCTCTCCAAGATCGAGACCGCGATCAGCCGCCGCAAGACGATCGAGTTCACCTATTTCACGATGGAGCGGGGAGAGACCGAGAAGCGCAAGGTCGACCCGTACCACCTGGTCTTCCGCGGCGGCCAGTTCTACTTGATCGGCCACGCGCACGAGCGCGATGCGGTGCGCGTCTTCCGCCTCTCACGGATCCAGGGCAAGGTGGGGTACGCCTCAAAGGCCGAGCACGACTTCTCGCCGCCGGAGAACTTCGACCGCCGCGACTACGGCAGCCGCGCCGACTGGCAGTTGGGGGAGGAGCGGGGCGTCGCCAAGATCTTCATCCGCGACCGCATCTCCTGGCTGATCGAGCGCGACTTCGGCAGCTACGGCGAGCTGCGGCCGGCGGTCAAGGCCGACGGCGCCCCCGGCAAAGGCCAGATCTTCGAGACCGCCTACGCCTCCCACCGCGAGCTGATCGCCTGGGTCCTGCGCTGGCGCCAGAACGCGCAGGTGCTCGGCCCCGACGACCTGCGTGAGGAGGCCGAGACGCGTCTGGCCCTGCTCCACGACCGCCACCACAACGGCTTCGAGCCGGCCGAGATCGTCGACCGGCCGCTGCGCGACACCCCCCGGCGCGCCCGCTCCAACGGCCGCGGCGAGGCGGCGATCCGGCCCGAGCGCTTCGCCCGCCTCGTCACCCTCGCCGGGATGCTGATCGAAGCGGCGAAAAAGGGCGAGCGGCTGCAGGTCGCCGAGCTGCGCCAGCGGCTCGAACTGACCGACGAGGAGCTGCGCGAGGACGTCGACCTGCTCAATGTCGTCAACTTCGGCGGCGGCACCTACGTGCTCTTCGCCGAATACGTCGGCGACGAGATCGAGGTCGACTCCGAGCCCTACGGCGACAACTTCGCCCGCCCGGCGCGGCTGCTGCCGCTCGAGGCCAAGGCCCTGGTCGCGGCGATCGACCTCTTCGGCGACCACCTGCCGCAGACCGACCTGCAGAAGGCGCGCAAGAAGATCGTCGACGCGCTCGGCCACGACCCCTCCGAGGAGGGACTGGAGATCGCCTCGGCCGGCGGCGGCGACGCCCGGGTGGCGCGGATGGTCAACGATGCGATCGCCGACAGCAAGGTGCTGGAGCTCTCCTATTACAAGGAGAACGAGGACCAGTTCACCGACCGCCGGGTCGAGCCCTACCGGCTCGAGAACGGGCGCGAGGGCTGGTACGTCGAGTGCTACGACCTGACCAAAGAGGGCGTGCGCCACTTCAAGCTCGACCGGATCAAGGAGGCGGTTCTCTCCAAGGAGGGCTTCGAGCCGCGGGCCGAGGTCGAGGAGTTCGCCGGGGTCGAGGGCTGGATGACCCACGGCGAGGTGCCGACCGCCCACGTCGCCCGCGTCTGGGTCAGCCCCGAGCGCGCCCGCTGGCTGCGCGAGGAGCGCACCGTGGTCGAGGAGCTGGCCGACGGCGCGGTCGTCGTCGAGCTGCCCTACGCCGGCAAGTCCTGGCTGGTGCGGGAGATCCTCCGCGGCGCCGGCGACCTCGTCGTGCTCGAGCCCGAGGACGCCCGCGAAGCGATCGCCAAAGAGATCGCCGGCTGACCGAGGCACCGGGTCATCCGGAGGTTCTGCGGATCGTTGCCCCGAACCCGGGGCCGATGACGCTGGAAGGGACGAACACCTACCTGTATGGGACGGACCCCTGTGTGGTGATCGACCCGGGGTCCGAGGACGAAGGGCATCTGGAGGCGATCCGGGGCGCGGCGGCCGAGCGCGGCGGGATCGGGCTCGTCCTCCTCACCCACTCCCACGGGGACCATACGGCGGGAGCGGACCAGCTCGGGGCCGAGGTCGTGCTCCCGGCTGGCGGCGAGACCCACGCTGGCCTGCGCGCCCTCGCCACCCCCGGCCACGCGGCCGACCACGTCTGCTTCCTCAGCGACGACGGCGTTTGCTTCAGCGGTGACCTCGTGCTCGGGCTCGGCTCGACGATCGTCCCCCCGGGCGACAACTCGCTCGCCGCCTTCATGAGCTCGCTGCGCCTGCTTCAGGCCGAGCGGATCGAGCTGATGGCGCCGGGCCACGGTCCCTGGATCACCGACCCCGCCGCCAAGCTGGCCGAGTACGTCGAGCACCGGGAAATGCGCGAGCGCCGCCTGCTCGCCGCCCTCGAGCGCGGCGAGCGCTCCCGCGCCGCGCTGCTCGCCGAGACCTGGGACGACATCCCGGTCGAGCTGCTGCCGATGGCGGCGATGGCGATGGAGACTCACCTCGAAAAGCTCGAGGCCGAGGGGCGAGTGCCAGCGGATCTGGCCGAGTAACGCCTCCCAGGCTTCCTGGCCAGCCAGCCAACTGGTAAAACCATCGCTATGAGCCGCTTGAGCAAAGGGCAGGTGGCGCGAGCGGGGTTGTTCGCCGGCCTCGCGGGCACCGGGATCGCCACCGCGTCGGCGGCGGCGGCCTGGCACTGGCTGGCACGGCGGCCGCTGCCCAAGCAGCAGGGCACGATCGAGGTCGAGGGGCTGGAGGGCCTGGTGCGGGTGCGCCGCGACCGCTGGGGCGTGCCCCACGTCGAGGCCGACGCGAAGGGCGACCTCTACTTCGCCCAGGGCTTCGTCCACGCCCAGGACCGGCTCTGGCAGATGGACTTCTACCGGCGCGCGGTCGAGGGCAGGATCTCCGAGATGGCGGGGGAGGAGGGGCTGCCGATCGACCGGCTGATGCGCACGCTCGGGATCCGCCGCGTCGCCGAGGCCGAGGCGGAGGCGCTCGACCCCGAGCTGCGCGCCCAGCTCGAGCGCTTCTGCGCCGGCGTCAACGCCGCCGCCGCGAGCGCCACGGCGCTGCCCTTCGAGATGCAGCTGCTGCGCCTGGAGTGGAAGCCCTGGCGCCCGGTCGACATCCTCAGCCTCGGCAAGCTGCTCGCCTTCGGCCTCTCGACCAACTGGGAGCGGGAGCTGCTGCGGGCCGACATGCTGCGGGCGCTGGGCCCGGAGCTGACCGCCCGCCTCGACCCGGCCTACCCCGCCGACAACCCGGTCGTCACCCAGGAAGCGTGGGGCGGCGACGGGCTGGCGATCGTCGAGCAGATCGACGCCGTGCGGCGCTCGATGGGTCTCGCCGCCGAGGCCAGCGGCTCCAACAACTGGGCGGTCAGCGGCGACCTCAGCGCCACCGGCGGACCGCTGATCGCCGGCGACCCGCACCTGCCCCCGAGCATGCCGGGCATCTGGTACCAGGTGGGGTTGCGCCACGGCGAGCGTTTCGTCCGCGGCGCCTCGATGCCGGGGATGCCGGGCGTCTACATGGGCCAGAACAACGACGTCTGCTGGACCTTCACCAACGTCATGGCCGACGTCCAGGACCTCTTCGTCGAGCGGATCGAGGGTGAGGCCTACCTGTATGAGGACGAGTGGCGGCCGCTGCAGACGGTGCGCGAGGAGATCTTCGTCAAGGGCCGCGAGGAGCCGGTCGCGCTTGACGTGCGGATCACCCACCACGGCCCGGTCGTCAACGAGGCGCTCGGCGCCGACGCGGGCGAACCGCTGGCGCTGAGCTGGCTGGCGCTGCGCGAAGCGACCGCCTTCGCCGGCATGTTCGAGCTGCTGGAGATCGAGTCCGGACCGGACCTGGTCGCCAAGCTCGAGGGCCACACCGCGCCGGCCTCGAACCTGATCTGGGCCGACCGCCAGGGCTCGATCGGCTACAAGCTGATCGGCCGCCTGCCGCGGCGCCGTGGCGACTGCCCCGATCTGCCGAAGCCGGGCTGGACGGGCGAGTTCGAGTGGGAGGGGACCGTTCCCTACGACGAGCTGCCGGCCAAGGTCGACCCCGAGAGCGGTTACCTGATCACCGCCAACAACCGCATCGTCGGCGACGAGTACCCGCACCACATCACCAGCGAATACCTCGACGGCTTCCGCGCCAGGCGGATCGAGCAGCTGCTGGGCGAGAGCGACAAACATGACCTCGAGAGCTTCGAGGCGATGCAGTCCGACAACCTCTCGCTGCCGGGGATCGAGGCGGCGCGGCGGCTGGGGCGGCTGCACCCCCGCGGCCAGCGCGAGATCAGCGCGATCGAGCGCCTGCGCAGCTGGGACGGGCGCCTCGATCCGGACACCATCGCCGGCACCATCTACCAGGCCTTCCTGCTGCGGCTGGCGCGCGAGGTGGCTCGCGCTGCGATCGGCGACCGCGACCTCTGCGAGCGCTGGCTCGACCGCGCCGACAACGGCTTCACGCCCCACGTCACCTCGCCCTGGCGCTGGCACTCGCACCTGATGGGCCTCTGGGAGGAAGCCGACGAGGAGCTGATCGGCCGCCCCTGGGAGGGCCTGGTGCTGGAGGCGCTGGCCGGCGCCCTCGACGACCTCGAGGAGCGCTTCGGTCCCGACCCCGAGGGCTGGCGCTGGGGCCACGTGCACGAGATGGAGTTCCCGCACCCGCTGGGCGAGGCGAACCCGCTGCTGCGGCGCCTGCTCAACCGCCGCCTCCGCGCCGGCGGCGCCCAGGAGACGGTGAGCCAGATCGCCTACGACCCCAACGACCCCTACAAAGCGGTCTGGGCGCCGAGCTGGCGCATGGTCGCCGACCCGACCGCACCCGACCGCTCGCGCTGGCAGATGTTCACCGGCCAGTCCGGCCACCCCGCCAGCCCCCACTACGACGACCTTCAGGCCGACTGGCTCGAGGGCCGTACCCAGCCGATGGCCGGCGAGGGACCGTGGAGCGAGCTGGAGTTGGTTCCTTCGCCATAGTTGCGGGCGAGAGGTCGGTGCAGCACGGTGCTACACTTCGCTCTGTGCCTACGACCCGACCTCGCCACATGATCACCGAGACCGAGCCCGTCCAGGAGGCGCTCGACGAGCTGCGCCGGCTTCAGGGGGAAGAGAGAGTCGAGTTCCCCGACTTGGTCATCCGTGGAGCCAAGGACAAGATCCGAGAGCTGAGGGCCGAGAGTGGATCGGCCCGTCGGGCGCGACAAGAGATCGCCGAGTGGATTCGCGACGGCGGCGGGCCCAAGGTGGATGTCGCGGCGGCCGAAGAGGTCAAGCGCCTCGGCCTGGTTGCCAACTACGACGAGTAGCTTGCTCCTGCTCGACAACTCGGCGTGGTCGCACCTGCTCAGCGGAAAGGTTCCGGCGGACCGAGCCGAGACGGTCATCGAGTGGATCGGCGACCAGGGGCTCGCGGTCTGCTTGCCTTTCTTGCTCGAGGCCGGCTATTCCGCTCGCTCAGCGGCGGATCTCAAGGCGATGATGGCTCGCCTCGAGCAACTGCCGCGGGTTGTGGTCGAAGGCGAGGTCGAACGCCTCGCGCTGTCCGCACAGCGGCAGCTCGCCGAGGTTGGCCACCATCGGCTGGCCCCAACGGACTTGGTGATTGCCGCTTGCGCGCACCGGGCCGCGAGGGGCGTCCTGCACTACGACCGCGACTACGACCTGATCGCCGAGCACACCGATCTGAGCTTCGAAAGCATCTGGGTCGCCGATCCGGGAACTCTTTAGGCTGGCGATCCAGGCGGCGAATCCAAGTTCAGCGAGGAGCCGCGGGCCTCGGCGGCGGCGGTGACGAGCTCGACTATTGCGGCCGGGGCTTTGGCCGGGGAGCCGGCGTCGAACGGGGGTTGGGGGTCGTACTCGATCCCCAGCTGCACGGCCTGGGCAATCTCGGGCCCGGCCTCCCGGCCGACCAGGTGCAGGGCCATGTCGATCCCGGCGGAGACGCCGGCGGCGGTGACGACCTTGCCGTCCTCGACGAAGCGGCCGCCGACCGGGTCGGCGCCGTAGGCGCGCAGCGGCTCCAGGTAGAGCCAGTGCCCGGTCGCCCGCTTGCCCTCGAGCAGACCGGCGGCGCCGAGGACCAGGGAGCCGGTGCAGACCGAGGTCGTCCACTTGGTCTGGCGGTCGATCTCGCGCAGCCAGCCGAGCACCTCCTCGTCATCGAGCAGGGCGCGGTTGCCGGCGCCGCCGGGGACGAGGACGAGGTCGGTCGCGGTCACGTCCGCGAGGGCGTGGTCGGCGCTGACCCCGAGGTGGCCGCTGTCGGTCCGCACCTCCCCGGTGCTGGTGGCCACGAACTCGACCTCCCAGCCGGGGACGGAGCGCAGCACCTCATAGGGGCCGATCGCGTCGAGTGCGGTGATGCCGTCGAAGATGAGGATCGAGGTCTTCATGGGAGGAATCCTGGCGGCTTCCGGCCACTCGCGCCAGAGGCAGGAATGCCAATGTTCGCTAGGATTCTGCCATGCACCGCGTGGTCGCCCTCTGCCTCGACGGACTCGTCGCCTTCGACCTGACGGCGCCGGCGCAGGCCTTCGGGCTGGCGGCCCGGCCCGGCGGCGAGCCGCTGTACGAGTTCTCGACCTGCTCGGTGGGAGGGGACGAGGTCCGGACCACCAGCGGCTTCGGGGTCAGCCCGCGCTCCGGCCTCGGCGCCCTGCGCCATGCCGACACGGTCGTCGTCCCTGCCTACGCCACCCTGCTCGAGCCGCCACCGGAGCAGGCGCTGGCCGCGCTCCGCGCCGCCAGCCGCCGCGGCGCCCGCCTGCTCTCGGTCTGCAGCGGCGCCTTCGCGCTCGCCCACGCCGGCCTGCTCGACGGCCGCCGCGCCGCCACCCACTGGGCCTGGGCGGGGGAGCTGGCCCGGCGCTTCCCGGCGATCGAGGTCGACCCCGACGCGCTCTACGTCGACGAAGGCGAGGTGATGACCTCGGCCGGGCTCAGCGCCGGCATCGACCTCAGCCTGCACGTGATCCGCAGGGATTTCGGCGCCGCCGCCGGCGAGCGGGTCGCCCGCCACATGGTCGCCGCGCCCCACCGCGAGGGCGGCCAGGCCCAGTTCGCCCGCCCGACTGCGGCCGAGGTCGGCGGCTCGCTGGAGCCGACCCGCCGCTGGGCCGCCGAGCGCCTGGATGAGCCACTCGACGTCGCCGCGATGGCAGCTCACGCCGGGGTCAGCCCCCGCACCTTCGCCCGCCGCTTCCGCGAGGAGACCGGGACGACGCCGTTGCAGTGGCTGCTCACCCAGCGGGTTCTGGAGGCGCGGCGCCTGCTCGAGCTGTCCGACCTCCCGGTCGAGAACGTCGCCTGGCGCTGCGGCTTCGGCACCGCCGCCTCCCTCCGCGACCACTTCCGCCGGGCGACCTCGACGACGCCGACCGCCTATCGGCGAGCGTTCCTTGGCCAAGGTTGAGGAGTTGACCCACCCATAGTGGGGTCAAGTCCTCAACCATGCCGCGATGGGCGTTTAGAGTCACGACGATGAGCCGACGCGATCAGATCGTCCTCAGCGACGCCGAGCTATTGGAGCTGCTGGAGGGCGAGCGGGTGGCGGTGGTCTCCAGCCTCGGGCCGCGTGGGTGGCCGCACTCGATGCCGCTCTGGTTCGTGCCGCGCCGGGGTGAGGTCTGGATCTGGACCTACGGCAAGTCGCAGAAGGTGCGCAACCTCGAACGCGACCCGCGGGCGACGGTGCTGGTCGAGACCGGGCACGAGTACGGCGAGCTGCGGGGGGCGATGATCGAGGCCGAGGCGGTGCTGCACCGCGATCTCGAGACCGTGGTCGGCTTCGCCGAGGAGCTGACCCTGCGCTACGCCGACGGCATCTCGTCGATCGACGGCGACGCCAAGGCAGGGCTGGAAGCGCAGGCGCCGAAACGGGTCGCGATCCAGTTCAAGGCGGTGCGGACCGCAACCTGGGACCACCGCAAGCTCGGTGGCACCTACTGAGTTCGCGTTGACAGCATCGCTACATCCGTGAGCCCTCCGTGTTGGAGGTTGACGCGACCGGTACCTTTCCCAGCTCGATGAAACGACTCTTCCCAGCCGCCCTGCTCCTCGCCGCCCTCTTGGTGGCGCTTTTCGTCGGCGCCCAGGCCGGCTCGGCGAAGGCGCCGCCGCGCGCCCCGAAGGGCTTCTTCGGCATCGGCCCGCAGACCTCGCTGAGTGAAAAAGACGTCGAATACATGAAGGCGGGCGGGATCGAAAGCATCCGCTGGCCGCTCGGCTGGGCGGGCATCCAGCCGACCCGCAAGGGCGGCTATCACTGGGAGAGCTTCGACGCGATCGTCGCGATCGCCGCCCGCCAGGGTCTCAGCGTGCTGCCGTTCTTCTACGGCAGCCCGGATTGGGTCGCCCCCAAGGAAACGACGCTGCCGATCAACGGCAAGGCGAGCAAGGCCTGGACCGCGTTTCTCGCCGCGGCGGTCAAACGCTATGGACCCGGTGGTGAATTCTGGAAGCTGCACCAGACCGGCGGCATCGGCCCCGGCCCGACCTATCAGGTGGAACCAGCGATCCCGGTGAAGCCGATTCGCTCCTGGCAGATCTGGAACGAGGCCAACTTCTTCTACTTCGCCTTCCCCGCCTCGCCGCAGCGTTATACGAAGCTGGTGAAGATCTCCGGCCCGGCGATCAAACGGGTGGACCCCGGCGCCAAGGTGATCCTCAGCGGCCTCTTCGGCGAACCGACCGCGGGCGGCGCCAAGGGGATGCCGGCGGCGAAGTTCCTCGACATCCTCTACCGCTCGCCGGGGATCAAGAGCAGCTTCGACGGGATCGCCCTGCACCCCTACGCGGTCGACGCGGAAACGCTGGAAGAACTGGTCGAAGAACTGCACGAAGTCACGGTCGAAAACCACGACCGGGTGCCGCTCTACATCACCGAGATGGGCTGGGGCTCCCAGAACGACTTCAATCAGGTCGCCTTCGAGCAGGGGGTCCAGGGCCAGGTCAAGCAGCTCAAGGACGCCTACGGCTACCTGCTGGAGAACCGCAATCGGCTCGACCTCAAGCAGGTCTACTGGTTCTCCTGGAAGGACCTGCCGGGCTCCTGCAACTTCTGCGACTCGGTCGGCCTCTTCCACGCCGGCCCGAAGTTCAAGCCGAAGCCTTCGTGGCGCGCCTTCGTGACGCTGACCCACGGGCGCCTTCGGCCCAGCTAGTCGCCGCGGCGGCGCCGGTAACGGTGGGACGGGGGCAGCCCGAGGTTGCGCCTGCCCCGCACGACCATCGCCTCCACCTCTCGCTCGAGGTCGTCGCGGCCGGTTTCGCGGGTGGTCGCGAGCACATCTTCCCAGAGCACCAGGGAGATCGGCTGGTCGATTTCGAAGCCGGCGCAGACGCTGAGGTCGAGCTCGGCCGGGAAGGTGGAGACGCGCTCGCGGGCGCCGATCGCCTCCAGTGAGATCGCGGTCAGCATGCACTTGCGGCAGCGGCCGCAGTTGTAGGCGCCGCCGGGGTTCTGCCAGCAGATCCGCAGCGTTCGCTGGACGACCGGGTGGTCGACGATCCGGCGCAGGCGCTGCTCGCGGCTGAAGCGACCGCCGTCGTCGACGATCTCGAGGCGCTCGGTGCTCCAGAGCTGATCGACCATTCGGCTCGGCCCGTTCGGCACCTGGGTCTCGTGGTCGGTGTCGCCGGCGATCAGGACGCGTCCGAACAGCGGCTCGAAGAAGAGCGCCACCGCCGCCAGCGGACAGGCGCAGTAGCTCTCCCAGGGGACCAGTGGATCAGAGAGCTCGCGGACGTTGGTCTCGACCACGTGCAGGTGGAGGCCGAGCTCGGCGGCAGCGGCGTGCAGGCGAGCTTCGACCCGGTCGGCGAGGTCGCCCTGGTGGAGCAGTTTCGGCATCAGGTCGAGGCCGCGGACGAAGATCAGGTCGGTCAGGTCGGGGTTGTCGAGGACCGTCGCCCAGGAGTCGACGCCGCCGCTGAAGAAGGCCGCGACGCGGCCGCTGTGGCGTGGCTCGACGGCGCGTGGGGGAGCGTGGACCTCGACTTCGTGAAGAGGCTCCCCGCCGTCGTCCCAGCCCAGCGACCAAGCGCGCTGGATCGCCTGGAACTCGCGCTGGTTGCGCAGCAGCCGCGGGCTCACCCGATCCTCCAGGGTGAGCCTGCCGCCGGTGCGCATGGCCGGCATCGCACACAGCGCCAGCGCCGTGTCGGCGGGTGGGGTCACCGGCGTGCGGCTGCGGATCCAGAGGCGCTGGGGCTCTCCCCCGATGCGAGTGGTGAAGGAGAGCTCGCCGGGGGCGCGGGTCAGCTCGGAGATCTCATGGTGGGGCCCCGGCGTGGTCATGACCGGGCCAGCGTATGGGCGGCGGGGCTCAGTTGCGGCGCAGCAGCGCCCGGAGCTTGCGCAGGGGTGCCAGCAGGCGCCAGGAGCGGGACCGCAGCACCGCGGCGAGAGCCGCCTCGGCCTCCTGTGCTCGCAGCTCGGCCTCCAACGCTGTGGCGCCGGCCGTTGGCTGTTCCTCGCGTTCAGTCTGGAGGGCGGCGAGCCGGGTCCGCAGTTCGACGGGTTCGGCCGCGAGCTGTCGCAGCCGCTCGGCCTGCTCGTCGATTCGCCCCGCGAGTGCCTGTGCGGCGGCGCCACCGACCCGAGCGAGCAGCTCCGCCTCCGTCGCGGCGCGCCGCTGTCGCAGCCGCTCGGCTCCGACCCGCAGGCCGCGCCGCAGCTCCTCGCCGCGGACTGGGTCGAGCAGCGAGCCGGCGACCGCCCGGGCCATCTCGGCTGGATCGACGTTTGCGGCGGGCGCGAACGCGGGTGGCAGCCCGAAGTCCACCCGCAGGCCGGTCGCCTTCTGCTCGTAGTAGGGGTTGTCGCCGACCAGCACGGCGGGCACTCCGAGCATCAGCGAGGTGAGGGCGACGTGGTAGGAGCAGCTCAAGGTCAGGCTCGCCTGGCGCAACCGCGCTGCCGCTTCTGCCAGCCCGGCCGGGCGCAGGACCAGCGGTTCGGCGATCTCTATCCCGAGCGGCCCGCAGGCGGTCCGCAGGCGCTCGATCCCCGCCCGCTCGTCGACCCGCCGGTCGAGGTAGGCGATCAGCGGCTGTGCCAGCAGCGGCCGGTCAGCGAGCCCGCTCAGCTCGGCGAGGAAGCCGGTGTAGAGATCGAGCACGCCCTCGGGCCGGTCGCTGGCCCAACTGTGCGCGGCGAAGTGGAGGTTGAGCTGGAGCCGCCCGTCGACTGGGGCTGAGTCGGGTGCGAGGGGCAGGCGTCCGAGCAGGCCGATCGCGTCGTCGCCGGTTTCCAGCCCCGCGGCCGTGGGATTCACGGCCGCGAGGGTCGCCTGTGAGGCGCCGTCGCGGCCGCCGAGCAGGTCGAACCGCGCCAGGCCCGGTGACCCCTCGGCCGCAACCCAGTCGGATTCGACCTGGAGGCCGGTGGCGACGCGGCAGGGTGCGGTGACGCCGCCGGCCGCGAGCAGCGCCTCGGCGGCGCCGAGCATCGCCAGCTTGCGCTCGCCCCAGAGCCGGTTGAGGTAACCGCCGCCGTAGAGGTAACAGGCGCCGAAGCCGAGCTCGACCGGCGCCGCGACCGGCCCCAGATCGTCCTCGCCGGCGCCGTCGGGGTCGAAGAAGAGGGCGTGCGGGGCGCGGACTCCGGATCCCTGGACCAGGTCCCGGTGAGCGGCCAGGTACTCGCGCTCGAGCACGGGCAGGGCGAGAATGCCCGGGCCGAGCCGCTCGGCCAGGGCCTGGGCGGCGGCGAACTGGGCGATGTCGCCGTAGTTGCCGGAGCCGTCGTAGCTGCCGACCAGGAGCACGACCGCGCGCGCCCGCTCGATCTCCTGCGCGGCCGCCGCCTCGCAGAACAGGGTCGGGCGGAAGCCGTTCATGCGATGGCCGCGACTGACACCGGCTCGCACAGCGGGAGGGTGGTCTTGCCTTCCTCGATGTGGCGGTGCTCGAGGAAGCGGGCATGGGAGGTGATCGGCGCCGGTGGCCCTGCGCTCGCCGCGGCGAGTCCGATCAGGGTCGCGGCGCGGCCCAGGGCCGCCGCCGGCAGGGGCTCGCCCCGTCCGCCGTCGGCTTCGGCGGCGACCGTTGCTTCGAGCTCCGGCACGGTGCCGCCGGCGAGCCCGGCGAGCGCGCTGGCGCGGACGGCGACTGCGGAGACGGCCGCCTCGGCCTTGGCGCCAAGGCAGAGGCCCACGGCCCTCCTCCCGCGCAGCTCCGTTTGCAGGCGGAAGAGCGTTTCGGCCAGCGACCCACCGGCTCGCAGCCGCGCGATCGTCGCCGCCGTGGTCAGCACGGTGATGCTGGGGATGTGCTCGTAGATCTGGGGCGCGGCCGCGTTGGCGGCGGCGACCGAGCGCGCGAACTCGGCCAGGGCCAGCTGCCGTGGCTCGAGGTCGCAGGCGGCGGTCAGCAGCACGTCTTCGCGGTCGCAGCGGACGAGGGCGAAGCGGGGCGCTTCGGCGTGCTCGCGCCGGGCCACCGCCGCCGACTCGTAGGCCTGGGGGTGGCGGCGCCGGATCTCCGCTTCGATCTGCTCCGCTCGCTGCAGCGCCGTTGCCACCATCGAGTCGCCCTGACGGCGATAGCGGAAGCCGCAGCGGCCGCCGGCGACGCCGCGGAACCCGGCCAGCGTCGCCCGCAGGAAGAACTCCCAGTCCTCGAAGCCGTCCCGCATCGTCTCGTCGTACCCGATCCCGGCCTCGAAAACCGCGCGGCGAATCAGGCTGCCCGCGTCGCACTGGTTGGAGAGCAGCTGGCGGTAGGGGAGATAGGGGCCGGGGACATGCCACTCGCCCTGCTCGGTGCCGAAGAACTCGAGCGCAGGATAGGCCCAGGCCGCGCCGGGGTCCTCCTCCAGCAGCGTCGACAACCGCGCCAGGGTGTCGGCCGAGAGCAGGTTGTCGGCGTCGAGCGGGAACACCGCCTCGACCTCCGGCCAGCGGGCGAAGGCGCGGCGGATGCCGGCGTTGCGGGCGGCGGCGAGGCCGGCATTGGCCTGATGGAGATAGGCGACGCGATCGGGGTTGGCGTCGCGCAGCGCCTGGCCGATCCGGTCCGTCTCCGGGTCGGGGCAGCCGTCGTTGACGACGACCACGCCGATGCCGGTCTCGATCTCCTGGTCGAGTGCCGAGCGCACGGCGCCGGCGAGGTAGCGCGGCTGGTTCCAGGCGGGGACCACGACCGCGAGGCGAATTGTCGACGGCGGGCCGGGGGTGCGCCGGCGCCGGTAGCTCGGCGCCCGGCCAAGCTCCCGCTTGGCCTTCGCGACCGGCGCTTCGACGGCGCGCTCCAGATCGGTGCGACCGGCCGCTCGGGTGGCGTCGAGCAGGTCTTCCCAGAGCGTGAGCAGGACCGGCCAGGAGATGTCGACCCCGGCAACCGCGTCGAGGTCGAGTTCGGGCGGAAAGGTGACGACCCCGGACCGAGCCCCGAGCGCCTCCAGCCCGATCATCGTCATCAGGCACTTGCGACAGCGGCCGCAGTTGTAGGCGCCGTCGGGGTTTTCCCAGCAGACCCGCAGCGTTCGTTGAACCACCGGATGCCCAGCGATCGCGGCGAGTCGCTCGATGCGGCTGCGCCATCCGCCGTCATCGACGATCTCCAGCTGCTCAGTGCTCCAAAGCTGATCGACCATCCAGTTCGCCCCGCACCGCATCTGGACCTCGTAGTCGGAGTCGCCGGCTATCAGCACCCGCTCGAAGAGCGGTGAGAGGAAGTGCGCCACCGCTGCCACGGCACAGCCGTAGTAGGCCTCCCAGCGGGCCAATGGGTCCGAGAGCTCACGCAGGTTCGTCGCGACCACGTGCAGCGGCAGGCCGAGCTCGCCGGCCGCTGCGCGCAGGCGCTCCTCGACCCGGTCGGCGAGATCGCCCTGGTGGGCCAGCTTCGGCATCAGGTCGAGGCCGCGGACGAAGATCAGGTCGGTGATGTCGGGATTGGCGAGGATCGTCGACCAGGAGTCGACGCCGCCGCTGAAGAAGGCCGCTACCCGGCCCGGGGTGGTGGGTGCCGCCGCCGTCCGCGTTGGCGCGACCACCTCGACCTCGCGCAGTGGCGGATCGCCGAACTCCCAGTCGAGCGACCAGGCGCGCTGGACGGCCTGGAACTCGCGCTGGGTCCGCAGCAGCCTCGGGCTGACGGCCTCGCCCAACTCCAGTGTCCCGCCGAGCCGCATCGCCGGCATCAGGCAGGTGGCGAGAGCGGCATCCGCCGGCGGCATGACCGGGGTCTCGCTGCGAAACCAGACCGCCTGTACCTGCCCGCCGATCCTCGCCTCGAAGGAGAGCTCGCCGGGCGCTGCCTTCAGGTTCGCGACTTCGTGATGCGGGCCGGGAGGCATCGCCCAACAGCGTATTGAGCGGTGCTGGCGGCGTGACCGGTGCGGGCGGCGCTAGCGGTGCCGGCGCTTCTTGGCGAGGCGGATCGTCAGGCGACGTGACTTACCCGCCAGGTAGTCGCGGTCGGCGCGGGTGACCGCGGTGAAGGTGGTTCCCTGGCGAACCCGTGGCAGGAAGCGGGCGGTGCAGGCGCGGCTGAGGTAGCGGGAGCCGTTGGAATGGCCGTTGCGCAGGAGCTCGACCGTCTTGCCCCGGCGGTTGTTGCAGGGGGAGACGAAGACGGTCAGCAGCGCCGCCTTGCCGCGTTCGACCCGCCGCCGCTGCGCCTTGATGCCGACGAAGGTGGGGTCGAGCTGCTTTGCCTGCGGCAAGGGCGAGGGCGGGAATTCCGGCGCCGGGCAGCTTGCGGGCGGGGTGCCGGCGAGGCGGTAGACGGCGCCGCCTTCGGCGACCACGTAGAGCCGCCGGTCCGCGTCTTCGCCGAAGGAGACCGGGCTGTTGACCGAGAGGCCCAGCGAGCAGTCGCCGCTGGCTCGGCCACCGCCGCTGGCCGGCAGTTTGAGCGCCCGCAATGCGCCGGCGCAGAGGTCGGCATACAGGTAGTGCCCGTAGAGATCCCCGAGCGCCGGGTCGCGGGCCACGTAGCCGCCGATCACCGCGCAGCGTTTGTCGCCGAGATCGGGGTCGGGCGTGTGCGAGTAGTCGAAGACGGGGTCGGTGAAGGCCCCGGCGGCGCACTGGCCCGGCAGCAGGTCGTCACCGGGACCGGCGATCAGGCCCTCGCGGCAGTTCCAGCCGTAGTTGGCGTCCGAGCCGCCGACCACGGTGGGGAAGGGGCTGGGGGCGAGGTCGATCTCCTCGCGCTGACCCTGGCCGACGTCGCCGATGACCATGTCGCCGCTGAGCGCGTCGAAGGAGAAGCGGAACGGGTTGCGCAGGCCATAGCTCCAGACCGTCCTTTTCGGGAATGCAGCGGCTGGGAAGGGGTTACCGAGCACTTTGTAGAAGGGCGACGCGCCTTCGGGGTCCGGTTCGATGCGGAGGATCTTGCCGAGCCCGCTTTCGAGTTTCTGCGCGTTGTGGAGTTCGTCGTTGCTGCCCCCGCCGTCGCCGGTCGAGATATAGAGGGCGCCGTCCGGACCGAACTGGAGCTGGCCACCGTAGTGGTTGGTATTGGTCGGGTGGGGGATTTCCAACAGGCTCTGGGCGAACGCGGCGGTGCTGTGGGTGGGACCCGGCGAAAGGAGTTCGTCGACGTGGATCTGCCCGTCAGCGTCGCTGCCGTAGGCGACGTAGACCCGCCCGTTGGCGTCGAAGTCGGGATCGAGCGCCATCGACATCAGCCCCCGCTCGCCTTCGCAGCCGCCGCCGCAGCCGACTTTCGAGCTGATGTCGGCGAACTGGCTGCTCACTCCGTTTTCGACCAGCTCGATCGTGCCTTCGCGCTCGGTGACGAAGAGGCGCCCGGCGTCGCCGGGGTCGGAGGTGACGAAGGTCGGTTGCGCGAAGTTGCCGACCGGCTGCAGCGTCAGCGCCTGGGCGCTGCCGGCGCTGAGCAGCGCCAGTGCGACCACGACTATCCCCGCAACGCGTTTCACCTCTATCAAGTTAGCCGAGACCAAACCCGCAAAAGGCGCCCGTCGGGCAGGGTCAGCGTCTGTATGAGGCGGAAGCCGGCGTGGCGGGCGGCGGTCTCGGCCCTTGCCTGGGTCACGTGGGGCTCGTAGTCGCCCGCTTCGCTGCTCATCGTCACCAACAGGCTGGGCAGGCCGTACGCGGGGTCGGTCAGCCGCCGCTGGTAGGCCGCGATGGTGTCCCCTTCGTCGGCCACGAGCTGGGCCATCGGGATGCCCTGGTGGGCCTGCAACACGGCCGCCAGCTGGACCGTGTTGGTGTTGAGGATGCGACTGCGGGAGGCGAAGGCCACCAGCGGGTCGCCTTCCTGCGCGAACAGGAGAGCGGCCAGCTGCGCATCCGCCAGGGGCCAGCCCCGATCGCCCCCGTCGAAGCGGGTTTCGGAGCCGGGCACCTGGGTGCGGATGTCGGCAAGCGCCAGCGGCACGCCGTCGATCCAGGCGAGCGGCGCCAGTCCCGGCAGGTCGAGCTTGCGGTCGCGCGAGAGCTCGCTCCAGAGCGACGAGGAGGCGGCGAGGTTGACGGCCGCGATCACGGCGACGGCGGCGATCGCCGGGACGGTGGCGGCGCGGAAGTGCCGCAAGGCGGTGACCGCGAGCGGGAGCAGGAGCACGCTGACCGGGAGGCTGAAGCCGAAGCCGGTGTTGGTGGAGCTGGTCAGGGCCGCGTAGCCGCAGGCGGCGACGACCGCGACCGCGGCGGCGTCGGTGCGGGCGAGGGCCTCCAGTGCCGCTGATCGGTTGCCGGCGCCCAGCACCCGTCGCAGCGCGGCGAGGCCGGCGGCAAGCAGCCCCGTGAGGGTCAGCAGCGCCAGCGGCAGCAGCAGATCCGTACCCCCGACCCGCTCGGCCACACCCGTCCACCGCGCCCAGGAGATCAGGCTGTGCTCGCTGCCGAATTCAGCGCTTTTGCCGCCGTAGCCGAAATCGGTCAGGTAGTCGAGGACCGGTTGCAGGTTGCGCCAGTACCAGAGGGCCGCGACCGCGGCGGTGGCCAGCGCCAGCAGGGCCAGATTGAGGAGCCCACGGATCCTCGCCCTGCGGTCGGGCCGACTGGCTGCCAGTGCCAGCACGGCCGCCGCCAGCACGCCGGGGATGAAGGCGACGGTCATCGTCCGCGCCAGCAGCATCAGCCCCAGCGCGACCCCGCAGGCCAGCGCCCAGGGCCAGCGCTGCAGGCCTTCGCTGCGCAGCAAGGCGTAGACGCCGCAGGCCAGCAGCGCTGCCGACGGCAGGGCGAAGATGTAGACGTGGGCGAAGGCGAGCACGCCCGGTGCGCTCATCGCCGCCAGCGCCGCGAGCGCGCCCAGGCGCGGGCCGGCCAGCCGCTCGCCGACCCCGTAGATCGCCAGCCCCAGCAGCACCATGAAGCCGCCGAGCACCCCGAATCCCTCGACCACTCCGGCCTTGAGCAGGTACAGCAGCGAGGCCAGGGCCGGGACCAGCGGCGCGTTGGGGGTCTGTACCTGCACCGCCTCCCACCAGCCGTGCAGCCCGCCGGTGCGCAATCCCAGGTAGTCGCCGAGGCCGATCGTCGTGTAGGCGGCCTCGTCGATGTTGAGCGGGTAGCCGTGGCGATGGCTGGCGATCCACCAGGCGTCGACCGCCAGCAGGGCGAGCCCGGCGGCAGCTACGAGAAGGGCCCAGCGGAGCCGTTCGCTAGCCGGCAGCCGCATCGACGAGCGGTTTGCCGTGGTGGGCGCCCGCCACCCGGTTCAGCAGGGCCGCGATCTCGCTGCCGTAGGTTTCGAGCGAGTGGCGCTGCTCGACCAGGGCCCGGCCGGCGGCGCCGAGCCGCCGCCGTTCCTCCGGCGTCGAGGCCAGCGCCCGCTCCAGCGCCGTGGTCAGGGCCTTGAGGTCGCGCGGCTCGCAGAGCCAGCCGCTCTCGCCGTCCGTAATCAGCTCCGGCAGCCCAAAGATCTCGGTGGCCAGCACCGGCACTTCCCAGGCCATCGCCTCCAGCACCGTGCGCGGCATCGACTCGAGGTCGGAGGGACAGGCGGCGATGTCCGCGAGCCCGAACCACGGCTGCACGTCGTCCGTCATCGGCATGACCGTGATCCGCCCCGCCGCGGCGCTGGCGGCCGCGTAGCCGCGGAGGAAGTCGGAGTAGCCGTCCTCGCCGGCGCCGACGAAGACCAGGTGGGCGCGGGGGTGGCGGGAGGCGATCCGGTCGAACGCCTGGGCCAGCGGCACCTGCGCCTTGCGTGGCTCGACCGAGCCCACGCACAGCACCACCTCGGCCTCGCGGGGGATGCCGGCGGCGTCGCGGGCCGCGTCGCGGTCGAAGCCGGCGCGGCGGCTGTCGATCGGCTCGAGGTCGAGCCCGTACGGAATCGTCAGGCCGCGCGGGTTCAGCGGCGCGAACAGCCGCTGCGTCGCCGCCGCCACGAACAGGGGCTGCGCCGCGGTCAGCGCCCGTTCGGCCCGCTCGCGCACGGAGTCGTCGATGTCATCCCAGAGCTGCGCGGGCTCGTAGCTCTCGTGGATCGCCCAGACCGTCGGCAGCCCGAGCCGGTGCGCCATCTCGACCCCGGGCAGGACGAGGCTGGTGGCGGTGTTGACGAAGGCAATCTCAAACTCGCGCTCGGACGCCCAGGCGGCCAGCTCCTCGACCCGGCCGAGGTGGGCGCTGAGCCCTTCGGCGGCCGTCACCCCGGAGATGTGGACCGGCACCCCGAGCTGCTCGAGCTCCTCCCGCAGCGCCCCGTCGCGACCGGCGACCACGGTGGGGTTGATCGCCTCTGTCCGCAGCAGCTCGCGCAGCAGGTCCATCAGGTAGAGCTGGGCGCCGCCGCGGTCGAGCTGATGGGCGACGACGAGCGTACGCAGCCCCGGCTTTCGGGCCACGGCCGGGGTGCGAGCGGGCGTCGGCGAAGACGGCAGCGGCGCCGCGCCGGCGACCTTCAGCGTCAGCGGCTCGATCTCGAACCGCTCGCCGTCGACGCTGGTTGCGGTCGCCCGCAGCTCGGTCTCGCCGTCCGCGCCGGGCCAGGCGATCAGGTTCGTGGTCAGCTCGAAGCCCGGGGCCTCCCTTGGCGGCAGCTCCAGCGAGGCGCTGACGTCGGGACGGGGAACCCCGATCCGCGCTCGCCCCAGTGACTGCTCGCCCAACCAGACCTCGACCTGGGCGGTGGGGCCGGACGGGAACCGCGACCACCCGTGCAGGGTGACCGGCCCCCGCCTCAGCACCGGCCCGCCCGCGGGCAGGTCGAGGCTGCCTTCGGGCTCGGGCACAACCGGCGGCGGCTCGATCATCGGCAGGTCGGGGCTGGACCCGGGTGTCCACACACGCAGGGTCGCTCGCAGGCGCCAGCGCAGGCCCTCGAGGCGGTCGAAAAGGGTTCTCGGCTCGCTGCCGCTGGGGGTTTCCTTGGCCACTGGGGCAGGATAGAGGCCGACTGGACTCAGTCCTGCCGGGCGCCCGGGCGCCCGCTGACCAGCTCACGGTCGATCTCGTAACGGTCCCAGTGCTCGGGGTGCTCGCGCAGCCAGTTGACGAGAGCGGCGAAGCCAGTGGGGAGGTCGTCCTCGGCCGACCAGCCGAGCTTCTCGCGCGCCTTCCGGGAATCGGAGACCCAGACCGCCGCGTCCCACGAGCGCTGGGGCTCGGTGCCCCACTGCGGCTCACGCTCGATGCGCAGCTGCTCGCGGGCGACCTCTACGACCTCGCGCAGCGTGGTCTGGCGGCCGGAGCCGATGTTGAAGACGCCGCCGCGCTCAAGGTCGGTGTGTTGTGCCGCCTGGAGGAAAGCTCGTTCGGTGTCACGCATGGAAATGAAGTCCCGAGGGGTGTCGGGGGAGACGAGTGGCGGTAGCTGCCCCTCCAGCCCACGCGCGACCAGGGTCGGCATCAACCGCCCGGGTTCCTCCCAAGGCCCGTAGACCGAGTACAGCCGCAGCGTCACCACGTGGACGTCGTCGCGCTGGGCGACGAAGCGACAGTGCAGGGTTGCGGCGGCCTTCATCACCGCATAGTCGCTGTTGGGCTCCGGCAGCTCGGTCTCGCTGGGTGCGTGATCCTGGAACCCGTACTCCGAGGAGGAGCCGGCGTTGACGAAGGCGGCGAAGCCGTGTTGCTGGCAGGCGTGCAGCAGCCGCACCGTGGAGACGAGGTTGGTCTGCATGATCCGCTCTGCATCGCGCTGCCACGAGTAGGCGCCGTGGGCGGCGAGGTGGAAGATCCAGTCCGGTCGCGCCGCCTTCACCCCGGACTCAATCGCCTCGCCGTCGAGCAGTTCGACCGGGACCACCTCGACCGCGTTGCCGAGCGGATCTAGGCGCCAGTTCTGGCCACCAGGGTGGACCCAGGCGACCACGTCATGTCCGGCCGCCGCCAAGCCGGCCGCGAGGTTGGCGCCGACGAAGCCTCCGGCACCGGTGACGAGCGCCCTCATCTAGGCCGGGCTCGATACGGAGGACGGGCGCATACGGCCGCGGATCATAGGTCAGTTGGGCCTGGTCGAGTCCCCATCTCCTATGCTGTGGCGCAGTGACGTCGAGCGCCACCACGGGACCCCTTGGCGCACTAACGGAGCGCGGTTGCCCGACCTGCGGTTCGACCGACGACAGCGCGGTATTCGCCGAGCAGCAGCTCGATTTCGCCGCCCTTGATGAGCATGCATTTGCCTCCCGCAAGCGCCCCGAGCACATGCGGCTGCGCCTGGTTGGCTGCCGGACCTGCGACCTCGTCTATGCGAGTCCTGTGCCTTCGCCGGAGGCGCTCTCTCGGGCCTACGAGACCGCAGCCTTCGACAGTGCCGAGGAGGCTCGCTACGCGGCTCGTTCCTACGCGGAACAGCTCCGCGATCTGGTGACGAAGCTGCCGGACCGCCATGGCGCGCTCGACATCGGCACCGGTGAGGGCGCTTTTCTCTCCGAGTTGCTGACGATGGGCTTCTCCGACGTGGGAGGAGTGGAGCCCTCGAGCGCCCCGATCGCCGCCGCTGACCCTGAGGTCGCTGGACTGATCGAGCACGACGTGTTCCATACCGGCGTCCGTGAGCCGGGCAGCCTCAGCCTCGTCACCTGTTTCCAGACGATCGAGCACGTCCCTGACCCAGCCGAACTGGTCCGTGATGCAGTGGATCTGCTGAAGCCGGGTGGGGTCCTTGCGCTCGTCTGCCATAACCGGCGGGCTCCGGTCAACCGCGCCCTCGGCCTGCGCTCGCCGATCATCGACATTGAGCACATGCAGCTCTTTTCGCCGCGCAGCGTCGGCGAGTTGCTGACCCGGGCGGGCCTGCGCGAAGTCGTGCACCGCCCGATTCGGAACCGATACCCGGTCCGCTACTGGGCACGGCTGACCCCGTTGCCCGAACGTGTTCAGGCGGCCGTCAACGGCGCCCTCGAGCGCACCGGCATCGCCGGGCGGCCACTGACCCTGCCGGTCGGCAACCTCCTCGCCTGGGGTGTTCGTGCCTGAGGCCGCGCCGGCGCGCGAGAACTTTGCCCTGCGCGATTCCGAGCGTTGGCAGCCACCCGCCTTCCGGCCGCCGCGCACGCGTTGGGATCGTCTGCTCGCCGCCGCCCGCCGTCTCCTCGATCTGCAGGCCGCGTCGGCCTGGAACGACCTCAAGGTCGAGTTGGCTGAGGCCCACGGGGACGTGCTCGACGTCGGCGCCGGGGCCCAGCCCTACCGGCCACTGCTGCCGGCGGATGCCCGTTACCGGGCGATCGACGTCGCCGTGGCTGGGGAGACCTTCGGCTACGACCTGCCCGACACCGAGTATTTCGAGGGGGACCACTGGCCGGTCGCCGACACCTCGGTCGACGTGGTGCTCGCGACCGAGACGCTCGAGCACGTACCCGAGCCCTCCGTCTTCCTGGACGAGGCCCGGCGCGTGCTGCGGCCCGGCGGCCGCATCGTCCTGACCGTTCCCTTCGCGGCGCGCTGGCACTACATCCCCCACGACTACTGGCGTTACACGCCGTCGAGCCTGAAGAACCTGCTCGGCGCGGCCGGGTTCGGCGAGGTCGTCGTCCACGCCCGTGGCAACGAGGTCACGGTCGCCTGTTACAAGCTGATGGCGCTGGTGCTGCCGGCCCTGCTTCCCCCGGAGGGGGGGATCACGGCCCGGCGGATCGCCGCGATCCTGGCGCTGCCGCTGCTGGCTGTCACGGCCCTCGTCGCCCACGCCTCGCTGCGCCGGGATGGCGGGGTCGACTGCCTCGGCTGGACCTCAACCGCGATCGCCGGCTGAGCGTTCCCGGCTCTCGCGCTCGGCCAGGGCGCTGGCCGGCAGCTCGGTGCCCGGTGGGGCGTTGAGGATCGACTCGACCACGTAGCTGGGTCGGCCCTTCACCTCCTCGTACATATGCCCGAGGTAGGTGCCGATGATCGCCAGGCATAGGAGCTGGATGCCGCCGAGGAAGAGGACGATGACGATCAGGGTCGTCAGGCCTTTGGGCGCGGAGGACGGGTCGGCGATGCGGAGCACGACCTGGACCAGCAGGCTGACGAACGAGGCGGCGACGACGATCATCGCCAGGCCGGTGATCAGGTCGAGTGGGGCGTAGGAGAAGGAGACGATCGCCCGTCGTGCCCAGCCGAGGTTCTTGCGGAAGTTGTTGGTCGTGGTCCCGAACATCCGCTCCGGGCGGGTGTAGGGGACGCCGATCTGCTTGAAGCCGACCCAGGCGCGCAGCCCGCGCATGAAGCGGTGCTTCTCCGGCATCGCGTCGATCGCGTCGACGACGCGGCGGTCGATCAGGCTGAAGTCGCCGGCGTCGGGGGCGACCTCGACGTAGGCGAGGCGGCGGAAGACCCGGTAGAAGGCCTTGTAGAACTTCTGCATGTGGAACGGCGCCTCGCGCTGGACCCGCTCGCCGTAGACGACGTCGTAGCCCTCGCGCCATTTCTCGACGAACTCGGGGATCACCTCGGGCGGGTCCTGGAGGTCGCCGTCGAGCAGCACCACGGCGTCGCCGGTGGCGATCCGCATCCCCGAGGTGAAGGCGCTCTGGGAGCCGAAGGCGCGGGCGTGGTTGACGACGACGACCTTGGGGTCGCGCGCGGCCAGCTCGGCCAGCACCTCGGCCGCGTTGTCGGGGGAGCCGTCGTTGACGAAGATGATCTCGTGGTCGACGCCGGCCTCGGCGAAGGCGGCGACGAGGCGTTCGTGCATGATCGGCACGGCCTGGGCGTCGCGGTAGCACGCGATGACGGCGGAGATCTTCATCGGCTCACCGGGTTGGCGCGAGGGCGCTGGCGAGCTGCTCGGTCAGGCGCGCGGCGCTGAGCCCGTGGCGGTCCTCGAGGTACTGCTGGGAGCCCGCTTCGCCGCCCGGCATGTGGGCGACGCCGGCGCGCAGCAGCCGGCAGCCGAGGCCGCGCTCGGCGATCGTCTCCGCGACGAGCGAGCCGAGCCCGCCGTCGCGGTAATGGGCCTCGACGGTCAGCGCCGCCGGCATCCCCTCCAGCAGCTCGGCGATTTCCTCGCTCGGGCTGGGGTTGAAGGTCGGCACGACCGCGACCGTGGCCTCGATGCCCTGCTCGGCCAGCAGCTCGGCGGCGGCGACCGCCTCGTGGGCGATCGAGCCGATCGCGAGGATCGCGCCGTCGCCGCCCTCGCGCACGACCGCCAGGCGGCCCAGCTCGAAGCGGCCGTCGAGGCCCGGCAGCGCGTCGCCACGCTTGCTGATCCGAAAGTAGATCGGCCCCGGCAGCTCGGCGGTCGCGTGCAGCGCCTTGCGGGCCTGCGCGGCGTCGGCGGGGGCGACGGTGGTGATCGACGGCTGCGTGCGCATCACCGCGTAGTCCTCGAGCGCGAAGTGGGTGACGCCGTTGTGGCCGTAGTCGAAGCCGCCGCCGACGCCGACGACGCGCACCGGCAGGCCGTGCAGGGCCGGGCCGTTGCGGATGAACTCGTAGGGACGCAGGGCCGAGAAGGTGGCGATCGAGTAGACGAAGGGGACGAACCCGGCCTCGGCCAGCCCGGTCGCGACCCCGACCATGTTCTGCTCGCCGACCCCGCAGTTGACGAACCGATCCGGGAAGCGCTTCTGGAAGTCCTCGAGGACCATGAAGCCGAGGTCCCCGGTCAGCAGCATCACCCGCTCATCGGCCTCGGCGAGGGTGGCGAGCTCGTCGACGAAGTCGTTCCTCATGCCGGCACCCGCGCCTCGAGCTCGGCCATCGCGGTCGCGTAGGCGTCGTCGTCGAGTGGCAGGTAATGCCATTTGATTTCCGACTCCATGAACGAGACCCCGTAGCCGAAGGTCGTCTTGGCGACGATCGCCCGGGGTCGTCCGTCGCCCTTGGGCTCCAGGGCGGCGCCAAGCGCGGCGTGATCGTGGCCCGGGACATTTTCGGCTGACCAGCCGAAGGCGGCGAGCTTCTCGTCGACGGCGCCGAGGTCGATCACGTCGGGCGTGTAGCCGAGCGCCTGCTGGCCGTTGAGGTCGATCAGCAGGGTGAGGTTGTCGAGTCGGTGCTGGGCGGCGAACATCACCGCCTCCCAGGTCGAACCCTCGTTCAGCTCGGCGTCGCTCATGATCACGAAGACACGTCGGTCAGAGCCCTGGCGCTTGGCCGCCAGGGCGGCGCCGGTCCCGAGCGAGAGCCCCTGGCCCAGCGAGCCGGTGCAGAAGTCGATGCCGTCGAGCCCGTGCTCGGGGTGGACGCCGAGCAGGGTGCCGTCGGCGCAGTAGGTGTCGATCGCGCCGTCCTCGAGGCGGCCGTCGACGTGGAGGGCGGCGTAGAGGGCAAGAGCGGCGTGCCCCTTGGAGAGAACGATCCGGTCACGGTCGGCGCCGCCGTCGAGCTTGGCCGGGCCGGAGACCACGGCAGCGACCAGGTCCGCGATCGAGAGAGCCGAGCCGATATGGCCGACATTCGCCCGGTAGGACTGCTCGATGATCGTCCGCCGAATGCCGTCGGCACAGCGCTCGCGTTCGTCTGCCTCCATTCCTGCTGAGGGTATCGGATCGCAATCAGGCGATATCTTGCTCCGCTCGTGACCGACCACACGGCTCCGCCGTCGAAAGAGAAGTCCCTCAGCCGGCGCCTCCGTCACACGGCCGCCGCTTACCCGGACGCGATCCAGATCGGGGTCTACGCGCTGATCGCGATCGCGGCGATGGTTGCCGCCTACCTGGCGATCTTCACCATCTTCCAGCCCTACGACGACGAGGGCACCCTGCTGGTCACGGTGAAGGCGTTCGCCAACGGCGACACCCTCTACCGCGACGTCTACTCGGCCTACGGCCCGTTCTACTACGAGCTGTTCGGCGGGCTGTTCGCGCTGACCGGGCACGACGTCACCACCGATGCCAGTCGCACCATCGTGATCGTCGTCTGGGTCGGGACCAGCCTCCTCTTCGGTCTCGCGGCGCAGCGGCTGACCGGACGCCTAGCCCTCGGCGCGACGGCGATGATCGCCGCCTTCGCCGCGCTCGGCGTGCTCGTCAACGAGCCGATGCACCCGCAGGGGCTGTGCGTGCTGCTGATCGCCGCCTTCGTCGCGCTCGCGGTTCGCGAGCCGGGCCGGCGCTCGGCCTGGCTCGGCGGGGCCTGCGGCGCGTTGCTGGCGGCCCTGGTCCTGACCAAGGTCAACATCGGCATCTTCGCCACGGCCGCCGCCGTCCTCGCCGCGGTCTGGACCTATGGCCCGCTCTACCGCCGTCGCTGGCTGGTCGGGCTGATCACGCTGGCCTTCCTGGCGATGCCCCTGTTCATCGTCTCCCGCGACCTCAGCCTCGGCTGGGTCCGGGAACTGGTGGTGCTGGAGGTCCTCGCCGGGGCCGCGATCCTTGTCGCCGCCTACCCGCTGCGCTCGCGACCGGGGGACAAGGAGGGCGGGCTCGGCCGTTGGCTGCTGGCGGGAGTGGTCGGATTCGCGGTTGCCTTCCTCGCCGTCTTCGCGATCATCCTCGCGACCGGGCCTTCGCCGGCCGACGTCTATGACGGCATCGTCACCCAGGCCCTGGAGGTCCGCGACGTGCTCGTCCTCCAGTTCCAGTTCCCGCTCGCCGCCCTGGACTGGAGCATCGCCGCCGTCGCCGCCGCGGTCCTGACCGTAAGGCTGCGCTCGGGCGCGGCGGCGGCGCCGAGGGTCTGGCCGGGCCTGTTGCGGGCCGCCGCCGGTCTGGCGATCCTCTTCTCGGTCGCCCGCGTCATGCCCTTCGGGCTCGATCCCGCCGCCGGCAACCCGATCGTGCTGCCGATCGTCCTGGCCTGGGTCGCCGCGGTCCCGCTGGCGGGCGCCCGCGAGTCCGCGCACAAGCGGTTCCTGCGCATTCTGTTGCCGGCCCTGGCCCTGGCCGAGTCGCTGCAGGTCTACCCCGTGGCGGGCAGCCAGGTGGGGATCGCCGCGGTCTCCTTCGTCCCCGTCGCGGCTCTCTGCTTGGGCGACGCGCTGAGCGAACTGCGGGCCTGGGGTGCGGCTCGCGGTTCCCTGGTGCCGGAGCGGGTGGCCACGATCGCGAGCGTCGCCACGATCGCCCTGGCCGGTCTGTTCGCGCTCAACTCGATCGTCCTGCCCGCGGTCACCAACGCCCTGCTCTACCGCGACCAGGAGGAGCTGCCGCTGCCCGGGGCCAACCTGATGCACCTGCCGGCACCGGCGGTCGAAACCTACACCGGCATCGTCGACCTCCTGCGGCGCAACCACTGCACCACCTTCGTCGGCTATCCGAGCACCAACAGCCTTTACTTGTGGTCGGGCCTGGATGCCCCCGAACCACAGCTGCCCAACGCCTGGATGGAGGCCTTTGACCGGGACCAGCAGCAGGGCGTCGTCGACGAGCTGCGGGCTTCTCCCCGACCCTGCGCCATCGTCAGCGAAGAACGGGCGGGGATGTATCTCGCAGGGGCTGCCGCCACGGATTTGCCGCTCGTCCACTACATATTCAACGATTTCAAGCCTGTGGCCCAGGCCGGCGACTTCCAGCTTCTTTTGCCAAAGACCAGCGGCGCGCGATAGCTCCGCGGCTCTCGATAGCGTCAAACTCATGGACCGCCTGCTGATCACCGGCGGCGCCGGCTTCGTCGGCTCCAACCTCGCCGTCTCGCTCGCCAGCCGGCATCCCGACTGGGAGATCGTCGTGCTCGACAACCTCTACCGGCGCGGCTCGGAACTGAACCTGCCGCGGCTGGAGGCGGCGAGGATCGAGTTCGTCCGCGGCGACGTGCGCGAGCCCGAAGACCTGGCGCGGGTGCCTCGGGTTGACGCCCTGATCGAGTGCTCGGCCGAGCCCTCGGTGATGAGCGGCGTCGACGGCGACACCGGCTACCTCGTCCACACCAACCTCACCGGCGCCTACAACTGCCTCGAGCTGGCCCGCCGCGACGGGGCCTTCGTCGTCTTCCTCTCGACCAGCCGCGTCTACCCGGTCGCGCCCCAGGTCGAGCTGAACCTGGAGGAGGCGGAGACGCGCTTCGAGATCGCCGCCGAGCAGGCGGTCCCGGGAATCTCACCCGCCGGCCTCTCGGAGCAGTTCCCGCTGGAGGGCGCTCGCACCCTCTACGGCGCCACCAAGCTCGCCGCCGAGCTGCTGATCGAGGAGTACCGGGCGGGGCTGGGCGTGCCGGCGGTGATCGACCGCTGCGGCGTCATCGCCGGCCCCTGGCAGATGGGCAAGGTCGACCAGGGGGTCTTCACCCACTGGATGTTGGCCCACCACTTCGGCAACCCGCTCTCCTACATCGGCTTCGGTGGCGAGGGCAAACAGGTTCGCGACCTGCTCCACGTCGAGGACCTGGTCGATCTGGTCGAGCGCCAGCTGCTGGACCAGGAGGCCTGGGACGGGCGTACCGTCAACGTCGGCGGCGGCCGCGAGTGCAGTCTCTCGCTGCAGGAGACGACGGCGATCTGCCAGGAGCTGACCGGCAACGAGGTGCCGATGACGCCGGTCGCCGAGACCCGCGTCGGTGACGTCCCCATCTACCTCTCCGACTGTACGAAGATCTTCGGCCTGGACGAGTGGCGACCGCAACGCAGCGCCGAGCAGGTGCTTACCGACATCTACGATTGGGTGGCCACGGACGGCGCGAGGATCGCCCAGGCGCTCAACATCACGGTCTAGGCAAGGAGCAACAGGTACGCCTGTTCGGCGACGGCAATCTCTCCCGTTGGGAACAGGTCGATGAGCCCGCGATCATCAAAGTCGAGTAGCTGCTCGACATCCCCTAACCATCGTTTCTCGCTCTTCCTCAGCTCTTTCCCCAGAGCCCTTGGATCTTCGACGAAGCTGAGGAGGCGGATCAGATCCTGGCGGTCGGACTCGAACTTGTCCCTCCGTCTCGCCACGACGCGCGCCTTGATCAGGATCGCGCCGAGCAGGCTCGGCCGCCGCACTTCGACTGGCTCATCACCGTCGAGCGAGACACGGACGATCTCGACCCTGGTCAAGGCCTGGGTTCCCCCCGGCACCTGGAAGGTGGTGTATTTGCCATGCGTCGGCGGATCGTCGCGGACGCCCTCGGAGCCGAGGATCTCGATGACCGCTCCCTTGACGTCGAACTTGTAGCCAAGGTTCTCGTTGCTTACAGGGGGTAGTGCCATCTCTCCCCCGCGGTCGACCAGTACCTCGGCCATTCGCTGGGTCATCGGCGGTCGCCGCCGTGAGTCACCGAGAAAATCGATGTCGGTGGTCAACCGCGATCCACGCCTGCGCTCGAACGCGTGAAGTTGAACCATCAGCCCTCCCACCAGTGCCCACCGCTCCTCAGCGCCGAAGGCCTGCGCCAATTCGAGCGCGCTTGCCCAAAGGCTCCTTGCCTCCGGGGTGGTTGGGTTTATGACGATGACCTGGTTCAACGCAGTCGCAAATTCTGCAGCGCTGCTTGCCCGGCCTGGGATGAGCGCGGATCTGGATCCTCCGCGAGGTCGAGTGCGACCGCCGCAAGTGGTGCGACCGGAGCGTTTTCCAGGAAACGCCACGCCTCGTCGGGGACCAGTCGGATATGGAGGTTTGCCCCCTGTCCAGCAGGCTGGAGTGCATGGGATGCGACGAACTTTTTCAGCGCACTCGCGCGGAGATACCCGTCTGCCTCCGGTCCGGAGGCCAGGTCAAGCCCATGTGCAGCGGCGGCACTGACGCCCGACTCGATGAGCTCGGGATCTTCGAGGATGTAGGGGATCTCTCCAGGGTGGGCATCGAAATGTCGAGACTCTGCACGCCGTGCGAGCCGCGGTCCGAGCTTCTCCACTCCCTCGAGGGCGATAGCTCGGCGCAGTCGAGAACGGACACTTGGGTCGATCCCGCCTGGATCTTCGCCGGAGGCGAGGCAGAGAAGGGCCAAGGCGTTGTGGGCCGCGAAGGGGCGCCCCTTCAAAGCGGCCTGGCGCCGTCGCCTCTCAAGCGCTCCTCGCTCGATCAACCAGCGTCCGCCGACCTTGACGCCCGGAACCTGGCCGTGGATCACCAGGGCCTGAACGCGACTGACGCTGAGATTGAGCGCTCTCGCAGCCTCGGGAATGGAAACTGGGTCGACCATTGACGAAACTATAGCGATTTCACAATAGTTGCGTTAACTATTGGTTTAGTTCAATAGTTTCGTCAATTTACCAAGTGATCCTTGGCCATATGCCCTCTATGAGCTACTTCGACCAAGGGGGCCTGGCTGATACCTTCGCGGGCTCTGGCCCGCTCGCTGTTTCTGGCCCAGGCACTCAACATCGAGACCCCCGCGGGGGAGAGGGAGTAGGCACGCATGCCGGTTGCGATCATCACTGGGGCCGGAGGGCTGATCGGCTCCGAGGCCGTCGAGCACTTCATCGCCGAGGGCTTCGACGTCGTCGGCATCGAGAACGACATGCGGGCCAGCTTCTTCGGGCCCGAATCCTCGACCTCGCACGTGACCGAGCGCCTGGTCGCCGAGCACTCCGAGTTCCGCTGGGAGAACGCCGACATCCGCGACGGTGCCGCGATCGAGCGTATCTTCGCCGAGCACGCCGGCCAGATCGAGCTGGTGATCCACACCGCCGCCCAGCCCTCTCACGACTGGGCCGCCAGTGACCCCCAGACCGACTTCGGGGTCAACGCCAACGGCACCCTCAACCTGCTCGAGGCCGCCCGCGCCCACTGCCCGACGGCGCCCTTCATCTTCTGCTCGACCAACAAGGTCTATGGCGACACGCCGAACCGGCTGCCGCTGGAAGACCTCGAGAAGCGCCTGGAGCTGCCCGCGTCCCATCCCTACTTCGGCGGCATCGACACCTCGATGTCGATCGACAACTGCACCCACTCGCTGTTCGGCGTCTCCAAGGCGGCCGCCGACCTGCTGGTCCAGGAGTACGGCCGCTACTTCGAGATGCCCACGGTCGCCTTCCGCGGCGGCTGCCTGACCGGCCCCCAGCACGCAGGCGCCAAGCTGCACGGCTTCCTCGCCTACCTGATGAAGTGCACCGTCACCGGCACGCCCTACACCGTCTTCGGCTACGAGGGCAAGCAGGTCCGCGACAACATCCACAGCGCCGATCTCATTGCCGCCTTCGACGCCTTCCGCAAGGCCCCGCGCGCGGCCGCCATCTACAACATCGGCGGCGGCCGCTTCAGCAACTGCTCGATGCTGGAGGCGATCGACGTCTGCGAGCGCGTCTCCGACCGCGAGCTGAGCTGGGAGATGGGCGAGGAGCCGCGGATCGGCGACCACCGCTGGTGGATCTCCGACCTCGCCCCGTTCGAAGCCGACTACCCGGACTGGAAGCTGCGCTACGGGGTCGAGGACATCCTCCGCGAGATGTACGAGCAGAACCTCGAGCGTTGGACGGCGACTCCCGCATGAAGCTCTCGGTGGTGATGCCGGCCCAGAACGAGGAGGGCTCGGTCGGGGCCACGGTCGAAGGTGTCGTCGCCGCGCTCGAGCGCGAGCAGATCGACTACGAGGTGATCGTCGTCAACGACGACAGCGAGGACTCGACCGAAGCGGTGGTCAACGCGATCGGGGCGGACAACCCGCGGGTGCGCTGCCACCGCTCCCACTATGAGCGCGGCTTCGGGATGGCGATCCGGGCTGGCCTCGACGTCTTCGAGGGCGACGCCGTGGCAATCGTCATGGCCGACGCCTCCGACAACGCCGAGGATCTGGTCAAGTACCACCAGTTGCTCGAAGAAGGCTGGGATTGCGCCTTCGGCTCGCGCTTCATGCCGGGCGCCCAGGTCCACGACTACCCGCGCCTCAAGTACACGATCAACCGGCTCGCCAACTGGTTCATCCGCATCCTCTTCCGCCATCGCTACAACGACACCACCAACGCCTTCAAGGCGTACCGGCGCGAGGTGATCGAAACGATCCAGCCGCTGCTCTCCAAGCACTTCAACCTGACCGTGGAGATCCCCCTGAAGGCGATCGTCCGCGGCCACACCTACGCCGTGATCCCGACCGATTGGACCAACCGCACCAGCGGCGTGCCGAAGCTGGCGATGAAGGAGATGGGCAGCCGCTACCTCTTCATCGTCCTCTACGTCTGGCTCGAGAGCACGCTCAGCCGGGGGGACTACAGGGTTCATAAGGCCGAGCGGCGGATCTTGCTCCGCCAGAAATATGATCCTCGGGCCTAAGTAACCAGAGTTTTGGCCGATTGTCGACTGGTGCCACTCTCTTTTACATAAACGACGACCCTCGACTAATCTGCCCGCTTTATAAGTTTCTTGACTGAGGGGGTTTTAAGATGGTGTCGAGTTCCGTCCGGGGCAGAAAATTCGTCCTGGCTGCATTCGCGGTTCTGCTTTTGCTGTTCGCCTCGGCGACCGGCGCACACGGTGCCGATCCTTTAGATGCCATCGGCGAGCTCGAAGTGGAGAGTTACGCCCGCGACTACAAGGTGTCGAAGGCGGAGGCCGAGCAGAGCCTTCGCATCCAAATGCGCGGTGCCGCGCTTCCCGATCAACTGCGGAAGGCGCTCGGCGAGGAGTACGCCGGCGTCTGGTTCGACAACGAGGCCGGCGAGTTCGTCGTCCCGATCCTGGGCGAAGCCCCGCGCCGCTCCGTCGATACCGTGCTCGCACGGGACGGTCTGGCGGATGACTTGCGGACCGCGCCGGCTCGCGCGTCGCTGGGCGATCTCGAAAACGCTCAAGAGCAGCTCGACGACTCGCTCGCGAGTCTGATCGACGAAAACCTCGTGCAGACTTCGATCGACCCAGCGGGCAACGTCGTTGTCGTCTATGAATCCGCTGCCGCTGAGCCGGCGGACAAGGCGCAGGTCGGCCGACTCACCAGCATTGCGGCTCAGCGCCTCGACTTGGGCACCGGACTGATCCGGCGGGTACGCGAAGGAGCCGATCGATTCCAAGTGGAACCGGCCGCGTGCAACGATCCGGTTCGCGTCTGCGATGCACCGCTTCGCGGCGGGGTGAAGATCGAGCCCGCCCCCGGCGGCTACTGCACGGCGGCCTTCAAGGCGATCGGCAACTCAGCGGGAAACCGTTTCATGCTGACCGCAGGGCATTGCACCAACCTTATGAGCCCTTGGAAAAGCCGAACCAGCGCCACCACGCCGCAGACGATCGGCTCAGCGGAAGGCTCAGTCTTTCCCGGTCACGACTACGGAAAAATCAAAGCTAACGGCAGCTACTGGGACAAACCGTCCTGGCCATCGCAGGTCGCCGTTTGGGGCGGAAATCAGGGCAGCGAAATCTCCTGGGAAGGACCCAGCTACGTGGGCCAATACGTCTGCCACAGCGGCGCCCACAGCGGCTCCAATTGCGGGACGGTGACCCTTCTCGGCAAAACCGTGAACTACCCGGAGGGGACGGTGAACAACCTGACCGTGGTCCAGGGCCCTTCGCTCTGCGTTCTTCCGGGTGACAGCGGGGGCCCGGTCTTTGCCGCCAACGTCGCTCTCGGTATCTTCTCCGGCCGCTCGGGAGGGACGGAAGTCGAATGCGGCACCTATGGTTACTACAACGAGGTGACCGAAGCGAGTGCGGCTCTGGGCGTAACCGTCGGACCGCCGGTCCCTCCGCAGCCCAGTTGGCATTACGAAAATCTCCCGGCCGAACTGACCGGTGAGGTCGGGGTCTCGAGTTGGGGTAACACTCGGCTCGATGTCTTCGCCCGCGGCGCCAACAACAATCTCTACCACCGCTGGTGGAACCTCAGCGGTTGGAGCGCTTGGGAAAACATGGGCGGCAACCTTGCCTCCGGTCCCGACGCTGTCTCCTGGGGGACGAATCGGATCGACGTCGTCGCCGAGATGCAGGACGAATCGGTGGGGCACTGGTCCTGGGACGGGGCGCAATGGGCGTTCGACAACCTCGGGGGCCAGATCAAAGGCAAGCCTTCGATCTCGAGTCGGGGCTTCAACAGCCTCGATGTCTTCGCCCGCGGCACCCTCGACCACCTCTACCAGAAGACCTGGACCGGGACGGGTTGGATCGGCTGGACTGACCTCGGCGGAACCCTCCTCTCCGGACCTGACTCCGTCTCCTGGGGCGGAAACCGGATCGATGTCGTCGCTCGGACCGGCGGCGACGTGGTCGGTCACTGGTACGGCAGCTCAGGGGTCTGGGGCTACGACACCCTCGGCGGCGTCACCTATGCCCGCCCGGCGGTCTCGTCCTGGGGCGAAAATCGCCTCGACGTCTTCGTCCGCGGTGCCGACTCGGCGCTGTTCCACAAGTACTTCATCCCCAGCGGTTGGAGCGCTTGGGAATACATGGGCGGCAACCTCGCCTCCGGTCCCGACGCTGTCTCCTGGGGGACGAATCGGATCGACGTCGTCGCTCAGGACGCGAACAACACCGTCGACCACTGGTGGTGGGGAACCTGACGATCCGCGGCTCCGGGACGCTTTGGCGTCTCGGAGCCGCCTCCTCGGTCGCGCTCAGGACTTCTGGCCGATCACCAGGAACTGCTTGCCGAGCAGCTTCCAGGCCAGCGGCGTCTTCAGGTAGAGCCGGGTCAGCTGCGGCGAGGGCGGCAGGATGCCGCGGAAGGAGTAGGGCAGGTAACGCGGGATCACCCGGATCGGCTCGAAACCGGCGGTGTAGAGGTGCTCGCCGATCGCCATGTGGGTCAGCGCCACGTAGTGGTCGGCGCAGTCCCAGTACTCGTCTGAGCAGTAACGGTAGTTCGGCCCCATGATCGCGATCCGGCCGCCCTGCTCCATCGAGGCGTGCATCTTTTCAAGGAAGGCGGAGATCGCCTCCTGGTCGTAGAGGTGCTCGAGGAAGTTGGAGACGAAGACGCCGTCGAAGTGGTTCTGGGGCAACTCGGCGTCCATGATCATCGCGGTGATGACGGTGGTGTCGGGCTTGTGCGCCGCCTCCTCGTAGCTGACCGCGTCGACCGCCCAGGTCTCCTTGGCGGGGACGGCACCGATGAACTCGCCACGCCCGGCCGCCGGGTCGAGGACCTTCTGCGGGCGCCCCATGACGCCGTGGACGTGGGGCGCGATCTCATTCCAGACGGCAGCGCGGCCGTCCTGGTCAATGTCGCGGAAGCGGTAGGAGTAGAGGCGCTCGTAGTTCATCTGTGGCGATTTGCTCCTTGATTCGGTGAGATCGCAGCCGCGGACGGCTCTGGCGGATATGCGAACCTACCGCGCCGATGGATTCGAGCGAACTCCTCCTCTTGCTCCTCAAGCACCTGGCCCTGACCGGCTTGCCCCTGGCTGCGGCGATGCTCTTCGCCGCCCGCCTCGGGGTCCGGCAGGTGCCGGTGCTGCTGGCGATCGGCCTGGCGGCCAGCGGTGTGCTCGGCCTGCTCGGGTTCTGGAGCTACTACGGGAATCGCACGATCGGCGAATCCTTCTCCTATTTCGCCCTGATCGGCTCCATCGCGCTGGCCGCCTGGTCGCTGTATGGGGGCCGGATCGAGCACTCGCTGCTGCGCCGACTGGCGACGCCGCTGCTGCTGTGGGCGCTCGGCACCGCCTTCCTCCTTTTCCTCGGGTTCGTCCACGGAGGTGCCACCGAACCGCTGGTGACGGCGATGTCGCGCTTCTCCCACCTGCTGCCGGGTGACAATTACCTGCCCCTCTACTTCGCCGAATACTTCTTCGAACACGGCCACCACGGGACGCCCCCCGACTACGCGAGCTTCCTCTCCAGCGACCGGCCGCCGCTGCAGATCGGCTACGCGCTCTCCCAGCACTCGTTCGGCTGGGACCGCAGCCAACTCGACTACCAGGTGCTGGGGGTGATGCTGCAGCAGCTCTGGATCGTCGGGCTCTGGGCGCTCCTGCTCGCCGCCAGAGTGGGGCGGATCACCCGGGCGCTGGCGATGGTTGCGGTCCTGGTCAGCGACCTGGCGATCGTCAACGGCTTCTTCGTCTGGCCGAAGATGCTGCCGGCGGCGATGTTGCTCGCCGTCGCGGCTCTCGTGATGACGCCCCTTTGGCCGCGGCTGCGCCACAACCTCTGGGCCGCGGCGCTGGTGGCAACGCTCTGCGCGCTGGCGATGCTCGGCCACGGCTCCAGTGTCTTTGGGGTCATCCCGCTGGCCCTGGTTGCCATCTACCGGGGGCTGCCGAGCTGGCGCTGGCTCGGGGTTGCGGCGGCGGTCGGGATCGTGCTGATGGGGTCCTGGTCGGCCTACCAGAAGTACGCCGACCCGCCCGGCGACCGGCTGACCAAGTGGACCCTGGCCGGGGTCGCGGAAATCGACGACCGCGGCGCGACCGAGGCGATCCTCGACGCCTACGGCGAAGCCGGCTTCGGCGGCGCCCTCCACAACAAGGCCGAGAACTTCGCGACGATGAGTGGCGGCACGATGACCACGATCGCGGTCGAAACTGCGGTCGAGAACGGCGACCTTGGCGAAATCGCCCGCACCCTCCGCCTCGTCTCCTTCTTCTATCTGCTGCCGGCGATGGGCCTGCTGTTGCTGGCGCCGTTCGTGATGACCGGGGGCCGGCTCCGCCGCCGTTTCGAGTCGGCCGAGTGGAGCTTCGCCCTGACCAGCTTCGTCGTCTTCGGGATCGGTGCCGTCTTCTGGGGGTTAGTGGTGTTCGGGAACGGCATCGACCGCACCCTGCTGCACATCTGCAGCTACCTGCTGCCGATTCTCGGGATCGCTGGCGCCGTCGCCGGCCTGCGCGCCGTCCTGCCCCGCTTCGCCCTCTACTACGTCGGCGTTGCCTCCATGTTCAGCCTGGCGCTATACGTGCCGTCGCTGGACCCTCCAGCCGGCAGCTCCTACTCAGCCGTCGGCGCGGTCGCCACTGCCCTGGCTCTGGCCGGCTTCGTTGCGGTGGCGCTGCTCAGCGACCGCGACCGAGCAGAGCCGCCGGCCGCGGCGGCCGGCGCTGGGCCCAGCGCAGATACGAAGACAGGCGCGGTATCCCCCGTCTGACGTTGGGGTTGACGTAGGGGTCGACCGCGGCAAGTGGCGCCCAGCGGGCGACCATCTGCTCGATCTCCCAGGCGTTTACCACCGGGTCGCGGCTGGAGGACTCGAAGTGGCTGAGGACCAGGTCAGGGTCGTAGACGATGCGGCGACCGCCGGCGTAGACCTTGAGGCAGTAGTCGATGTCGTTGAAGTTGATCGGCAGGGTCTTGCTCAGCCCGCCGACCTCGTTGAAGACGGCGGCGGGGGTCATCAGGCAGGCGCCGGTGACGGCGAGGCAGTTGCGGGCGATCCGCACCGAGTTGGCGTAGCCGTCGAAGTCGCCGCCGAAGCCGCGGTAGGTGTGGTGGGGGAGCCCCCCTTCGAAGTCGACCCCGACGTGCTGCAGGCGGGCGTCGCTCCAGAGCAGCTTGGCCCCGACCGCGCCGACCCCGTCGCGCTCTGAGTACATGACCATGCGCTCGAGCCAGTTCGGGGTGGTCACCTCGATGTCGTCGTTGAGCAGCAGCAGGTGCTCGCCCTCGCTGCGCACGGCGCCCAGGTTGATCTTGGCCGAGAAGTCGAAGGGCCCGCTGAACTCGACCAGGCGCAGCCGCTCGCCGGCGATGTCCTTCAGCTCCTGCAGGATCACCGGGTTGGTGCCCTGGTCGAAGACGCAGACGATCTCGTAGTTCTCGTAGGTCGAGTGCTCGACGATGCTGCGGACGCAGTTGACGACGAGCACCGTCGGCTCGAAGCGGACGTCGCGGATCTGCCCGTTGGTGGGGATGACGATGCTGACCAGGGGCTGCTCGCGCAGTCGCGGCTCGAGGTGAAGGATGCCGGGGTCGCCGGGGTCCATGCTGACCTCCGCCGGCAGCCCGGTCCGGTCGCAGTGGGCCTGGACCGCCCGCACCCCGGCTTCGAAGGCCCACGGCTTCGCCGCCTCGCCGCCGGCGGCGGAGGTCTCGAGGATGCGCCAGTGGTAGAGGATTCGGGGCACGTGGACGACGGCGCGGGCGCGCTCGGTCACCTTCAGGATCAGGTCCCAGTCCTGGGAGCCCTCGAACTCGGCGTCGAAGCCGCCGACCTCCTCTACCAGGGCGCGGCGGAGGACGCTGAAGTGGCAGGTGTACATCTGCGTACGCATCCGCTCCGGCGACCAGTCGGGCTTGAAGAAGGGATGGGCGTGGCGCCCGTTCGGCGTGATCTTGTCCTCGTCGGTGTAGACGTAGTCGGCCTCGGGCCGGGCGTCGATCGCCTCGGCCACGCAGGCGAGCGCGTCGGGGTGGAGCAGGTCGTCGTGGTCGAGCAGGGCGACGAACTCGCCCGTGGCCATCGCGACCGCGTCGTTGGAGGCGGCGACGATGCCGGCGTTCTCCTTGCGGTACTCGACCCGAATCCGCGGGTCCTTGGCCCGCGCCCCCTCGAGGATCTCACGCACGTGCGGCTGCTTGGAGCCGTCGTCGACCAGGCACAGCTCCCAGTCGCCAAAGCTCTGACGCCGCACCGAACGCAGCATCTTGCGCAGCACGTCGGCCGGGGTCTCGTAGACCGGGGTGAGGATCGAGAAGCGCGGGGCGGCCACGGCGGGCCTAGCTCTGGCCGCGGAAGAGGCGCAGCAGCCCGCGGATCACTTTGCCGAGCAGCGGGATCTGCGTTTCAATCCGCTGTTTAGCGCTGGCAAGCGGTTTGCTGCGGTCCTCGAGCTCGGCGACCCGGCCGCGGACGGAGCCCATTTCGGCCTCCATCCCGATCAGCAGGTCGCGCAGCCGCAGGATCTCCTCGTTGCGCGCGTCGAGCTCCTGCAGCAGCTCCGGCCGGTTCTCGACGCCACCGCCGGCCTCCAGCTCGGCCAGCTGGTCCTGGGACTGCAGCAGCGACTCGCGCACCTCGGTCACCTCGCGGCGTAGCCGCCACCAGCTGCGGTCGTAGCGGCGCACGGTCTCGGCCTGGGGCTCGTCGAGGCGGATGTAGAGGGCGGCCCAGGGGGAGAGGTAGGAGAAGTCGCGGTCGAGGTCGCGGGCGAAACCCTGCTCGGCGAACTTCGCCGCCCAGGTCTCCGGCGGCTGCACGTTGAGGTGGGTCGGCTCGCCGTAGTCGCCGGGGGTGCTGGAGAAGAGGATGCGGTCGCTGGCCTGGCAGAGGTTGGCGATCGCCCGGTCGGTCTCGGCCGGGGGCAGGTGCTCGAGTACCTCGATGCAGGTGATGAGGTCGTAGCGGCCCCGCAGCGGCTCGGCCAGCGAGGCGACCGAGCAGTGCTCGGCGACCGACTCGTGGACCTGCGAGATCGCGTACTCGGAGATGTCGACCCCGGCGGCGTCGACGCCGCGCTTGCGCAGCGCCTCGACCAGGAAGCCCATCGCGCAGCCGGCGTCGAGGGCGGAGCTGGGATGGAGGTCACGGACGATGCCGTCAGCGACCTCGCCGAAGAAGTTCAGCCAGCGCTCGTTGCGCTCGTAGGGCCCGCCGCCGCCCCAGTAGTTGGAGTAGTAGGTGGAGCCGTACTCGGTTTCCGGGGCCTCCTGCTGGCCCAGACCCGTCGGGGTTGCCTGCTCGGACATTCGGGCGCAGTCTACCCGCAGCACCCGCCCACACCGGCAATACACTGCGCCACCGCGATGAAGAGGCTGACCCGCAACCCGCCTCACCTGCTGCTGGCCCTGGCCCTCGGCGCGGCTGCCTTGCTGACCCTGATGCTGGCGTCGAAGATGACCTTCTACGCGGATACCTGGGAGCTGCTGATCAACCGCCGCGATCCCACCGTGGACACGCTGCTGCAGCCCCACAACGAGCACCTGATCGCGGTCCCGGTCCTGATCGCGCAGCTCTGTCTGCGCTTGTTCGGGATGACCTCGGCGATGCCCGAATACGTTCTTCTGACGCTCGCCCTCCTCGCCACCGCGACCTTGCTCTTCATTTATGTCAAGCGCCGGGTCGGCCCCTGGCCGGCGCTCTTCGCGGCCGTCCTCGTGCTTTTCCTCGGCCCCGCCTGGGAGGTTCTGCTCTGGCCCTTCGAGATCACCTTCGTCGGCCCCGTCCTCTGTGGCCTGGCAATGCTGTTGGCGTTGGAACGCGAAGACCGCCGTGGCGACACCGCGGCCTGTCTCCTCCTGGTTGTGTCGCTGGGCTTCTCCAGCCTGGCGCTGCCGTTCATTGCTGCCGCTGCCGTCGCGATCTTGCAGGGGCCGCGGCAGACCTGGCCGCGCCGCGCCTATGTCGTCGCCGTTCCCGCCCTGCTCTTCGTTCTCTGGTACCTGGCCTGGGGCCACGACGCCGATTCGCAGCGTTCGCTCCACAACGTCCTCGTCTCCCCTCGCTTCGTGCTCGACTCGATCGCCGTCTCGGTCAGCGCCCTCTTCGGGTTCAGCACCGGGCTGGTCTCCCATGGCCTCGGCGTCGCCTGGAAGTGGGCGCTCCTGACCGCCCTGGTGGCGGCGGGCGCCTACCGCCTTTGGAAGAAGCCCGGCTTCTCGCCGGGCCTGTGGCCGGTCGTGGCGGCGGCGGGGGCGAACTGGTTCCTGACTGCTTTCAACGCCTCGGCGGGGCGCGATCCGGGTGCCAGCCGCTACCAGTACGTCGGCGCCATCTTCGTCCTGATGATCCTCGCCAACCTGCTGCAGGGGGTCCGATTCAGCCGACGGGCCCTCTGGATCGCCGCCGTGGTGACGCTCGCCGCCGTCGGCGCCAACCTCGCCTCGCTCAAGCAGGGCAGCGACAACCTCAAGCAACAGGCGCTGCTGACCCGGTCCGGGACCGCGGCAATCGAGATCGCTCGTGGCAGCGTCGCCCCCGGGTTCCAGCTCAATCCCGAACTGGTCGGCACCTCCTCCCTGATCAACGTCTTCGCCGGCCCCTATCTCGAAGCGGTGGACGAATATGGCTCGCCGGCCTACTCGCCGGCCGAGCTCGATTCCGGCCCCGAGCAGGCCCGGCGTCGCACGGACCTGGTCCTCTCCCAGACCCTGCCGCTCTCGACCGTCACCCACCTTGGTGCCTACGATGCCGCCGGTGGCGAGAACTGTGTCGCCGTTCCGGCTGGCGGCACTCTGGCCTCCGGGCTGCCGCTGATGGCCGGGGTGACCAGGATCGAAGTTGCGCCTGGCCCCCACGCGGGCTTCTCCCTGCGCCGTTTCGCGGTCGGCGAATTCCCGGTCGCGACCGAAGGCGCCCCGGGGGGGTCGGCAACCGTGTTGCGGATCCCCAGCGACACCGTCGCCCGGCCTTGGCACCTGCGGGTGCAGGCCACTCAGCCGGTACGCGTCTGCCGTTAGCCGCCTACAGGTCCTCTGCAATCCGCGGTGCTTCGCGGCGGAAGAGCCAGACCCCGAGCATGCAGACGCCGATGTAGATCGCGATCGCCGGCAGCAGGTGCAGGGCGCCGCCGGCGGCTTCGATCGCGGTCGGGGCGTGCGGCTGGGGTTCGCCGTTGATCGGCGCCGCCTGATGCGGTTCGTTGAGGATCCAGACGCGGACCTGCTGGAAGATCACCGCCAGCGGGTTGATCATCAGCAGGTGTTCGTACTTGGGGTTGTCGAAGGCGGTGACCGGATAGAGGATCGGCGTCGCGTAGAAGAGCACCTGGGCGAAGACGATCCAGATGATCGCGACGTCGCGGAAGCGCACGTAGAGGACCGAGAGGGCCATGCTCATCGCCGCCGTGAAGACGACGAGGGCGGCAACGGCGAAGGGGAACAGCAGCCAGGTCCAGGTCGGGTCGACGCCGAAGGCGAAGATGAAGACGAAGACGATGACCAGGTTGAGGCAGAGGTTGAAGGCGCCGGTGAGCACGGTGGCGAGCGGGATCACCAGCCGCGGGAACTGGGTCTTGCGGACCACCGCCTCCTGGTTGACAACCGAGGTGACGCCGTTGGTGCTCGATTCCTGGAAGAAGGTGAAGAGGACGATCCCGAGCAGCAGCATCACCGGGTAGTGCTCGACTTCCTTGGCGCCGATTTTGAAGACCTTGGTGAAGACGAAGAGCAGCACCCCGAACAGCATCAGGGGCCGGATCAGCGACCAGAGGTAGCCGAGGACGGTGCCGAAGTAGGTGCGTTTGAACTCCGTCACCGAGACCAGCCAGAGCAGGTCGAAGAAGCGGCGGGCGCCGCCGCCGAGGGCGGAGGGGCCGCGCACCTCGCGCAGCGGGCCGACCGGCTTCACGGCCTTCGCCGGCTCGCTCATGCGCCCGGTCCATTCCCGATCGTGGCCCTGACCTCATGCGGCAGCGAGACGATCCCGCGCGAGTGGGCGTCGCCGCCGAAGACGACGAAGTCGACGGCGCTGTTGACGTAGAGCGCGACCCCAGCCCCGTGCGCACGATTGATCCCGCAGTGGACGAAGTAGCGGCCGGGGTTGAGCAGGTTCTCGACCTCGGCGCTGACCTCGATCCGCTCGCCCTCTGCCAGGGCCGAGGAGCCGTCGGGCTTCTCGATCGGCACCCCGAAGTCGAAGACGCCGACGCCGTTGGCGTTGGCGATGCTGAAGCCCGCCCCCAGCCCCGGCTGGTCGCGGGTCGCTTCGAGGTCGGCCCGCAGCCGGAACCTGGTGCCGTGCTCGACGTTGGTCAGGCGCGTGCCCGCCATGTCCTCGATCCAGGCGTCGAGCAGGCGCACCTCGGCGCCGGCGCCCTCCGCCGCCGCCTGGTCGTCGGGGCTGCCGCGTTCGAAGTTCAGCTGCAGGTAGTGGCGCCCGACCTCGCCCGGGTCGCCGAGGTGCTGGACCTTGCCGCCGTCGATCAGCATCGCCCGGTGGCAGTACTCCTCGACCGTGGTCATCTCGTGGGTGACGAGGATGATCGTCTTGCCGGCCAGCTTCATCTCGTGGAAGGCGTCGGCGCACTTCTGCTGGAAGGCGGCGTCGCCGACCGCCAGCACCTCGTCGATCAGCAGCACGTCGGCGTCGGCCTGCAACATCACCGAGAAGGCGAGCCGGACCAGCATCCCCGAGGAGTAGTTCTTCAGTTTCAGCTCGACGAATTCGCTCAGTTCGGCGAACTCGATCACGGCGTCGAGGCGGTCGCGCGTCTCCTTCGGGGTCAGCCCCATCATCACCCCGTTGAGGAGCACGTTCTCGCGTGCGGTCAGGTCCTCGTTGAAGCCGACGCCGAGCTCGATGAACGGCGCCAGGCGGCCGGCCATCCGGATCGTGCCGGCATCGGCGCGGTAGATGCTGGCGAGCAGCTTCAGCAGCGTGCTCTTGCCGGAGCCGTTGCGGCCGACGATGCCGAAGAACTCCCCCTGGCGGATGTCGAAGGAGATGCCGTCCAGCGCTTTCAGCTCCCGCACCTCGTTGGAGGAGAAGGGGTGGACCACCCGCTCCTTGAGCGAGTCGACCCGGTTGATCGGGATGCGGAAGGACTTCTTCAGATCCCGCGCTTCGATCGCGAGCGGGGTCTCTGGCCCCGGGGCGGTGGGACTGACTATGGCCGTGCCCTCCGGCGACGAATCTCCGCCCGCAGCTTCGAGAGCGCCCGTCTGGCGCGGAACTTCCACTTGGCGATGCCGGCCGCGAGCGGGGTCGTGTCGGCGGCCACCGTGGCGGTTGCCGGTGGCGGTGGCGGCAGCGCTCCCGCCTTGCGCAGGACGACGATGAACTCGATCCCGACCTTGGCCGCGGCCTCGATGTCGAAGGCATCGCCGAAGCGCCGGCGCAGCTCGAGGATCAGTTCGAGGAACTCGGCCTGGGTCCAGACGTGCATGTGGATCGAGTACTTGGCGTCTTCGAGCTCGAGAGCGCGGCGCTCGACCCACTCCTCCGAGGCGGCCTGCTCGGCGCTGCCGACCGCGTCGGACTCCTCGTTGATCACCCAGCGGCACCACTCGACGTAGTGTTCGTGGCGCGAGCGCTCGAAGCCCTGCTCGTAGTCGGCGACCATGTGCTCGATCGGCGTCAGCGGTCGCCGGAAGTCGAAGGTGTAGCGCTTGTCCGGGACCGCGTAGAAGAGGACGCCGCCCGGCTTCAGTTTGCCGAGGTGGTTCTCGATCGTCCCGATCGGGTTCTCGGTGTGCTCGAGGAAGTGGTTGGAGATGATGAAGTCCTGGCTCTCGGCGGGGATCGTCGAGAGCTGCTCGCCGTCGTCGACGATGTCGACGTCGGTCAGGTCCCAGTCGGCCAGCTCGGGGTACTCGCGTCGCAGCTCGTCGGATTTCATCCGGTCGACGTAGCTGACGTTGGCGTACGGGGGGACCGCCAGCGGCTGGTGCAGCGGCCCGATCTCGAGCCCGTCGCCGGCGAGGAAGCGGGCCGCGAACTCGGCCCTGGCGTCGAGGTAGACGGGGTGTGGGGGCGTCTGCTCGGTCTGGGCTCCAGACCTGTCGATAGTGCTCATGGCTGCAGGCTACCTGCCAAATCGGCAGGGATGGCGCCCGCGCAGCTGTCAGGCTTCCGACGCGTGAGCGGGCCCCGAACCATCGCCGTCGTGATTCCCAGCTGGAACTCCGCGGGGCTGCTGCCGCGCTGCCTCGACTCGCTGGCGGAGCAGGGCGTGGAGATCGAGCTGATGGTCGTCGACAACGGCTCCGGCGACGGCTCGGTCGAGCTGCTGGCGGAACGTGGCGTTCCTTACGTCGCCCTGGCGGAGAACATCGGCTTCGCCGCCGCGGTCAACCTCGGCGTCGCCCGCACCTCGGCCAAGGCGGTGCTGGCGCTGAACGCCGACACGGTGCTCGAGCCCGGCTGCCTGGCGCTGCTGCTCGACGCGCTCGAGGCCGACCCCAGGCTGGGCGGCGTGCAGCCGCGCCTGCTGCAGCTGGAGGGCGAGGCCGGGGCGCTGCTGGACCCGGCCACCGCCCGCCTCTACAGCGCCGGCCAGGCGCTGACGGTCGACGGGCGGGCGCTGGAGCTGGGGGCGGGGGAGCCGCAGCCGCCGCGCCTGCCGGCCGTGCACGAGGTCTTCGGCGTCTGCGGCGCCGCCTGTCTGCTGCGACGGCAGCTCTTCACCGAGCTCGGCGGCTACGACGAGAGCTACTTCGCCTTCTACGAGGACGTCGACCTCAACGTGCGGGGGCGGATCGCCGGCTGGCGCTTCGCCGTCGTCCCCGCAGCGGTCGTCTGGCACCTCGGCAACGCCTCCTGGCTGGCGGGCTTCGAGCGTCCGGGCGCAGACAACGCACGGCTGGTCGCACGCAACCGGCTCGCCACCCAGGTCAAGTTCATGCCGGCTGCCGCCGTGCCCCGCATCGCCGCCGTCGAGCTCGGCGCCCTAGCCCGGGCTGCCGCCCGGCGCCGCTTCTGGGCGACGCTGCGTGGCAAGCTTGAAGCGCTCAGGTGGTTGCCACGCCTCCTGCGCGAGCGCCGCCTCCTGCGCCGCGACGGCGACCCATCCCGCGCCCGCCGCTGGCTCGGCGCCGGTCCCCAACCTTGAGGACTTGACCCACCCATAGTGGGGTCAAGTCCTCAAGGTTCGTTCAGCCCCGCCGGCGTCGGCGCAGAGCCAGCGCCTCGCGGGCGCTGATGTCGAGCAGGCCGCCGCGGTCCAGCTCGCGCGGGTCGACCCCGGCGCCCTCGTGCCAGCCGCGCAGGCGCCCGCGCAGGCCCCTGGTGGTGCGGTCCATCAGCAGCTGGCCGGCGCTGATCGCGCCCTCGGTCGCCAGCACGCGAGCGGCGTCGCGGGGGTTGGACATCACTCCGTAGCGGCGCAGCATGTAGCCGCGGCTCCAGCCGGTGCGGGCGAACTTCTCGCCGCTGCCGGCGCCGAGGCTGGCCGAGTAGGCGTGCAGAGCCCGCGCCCCGGGGGCGAGCCGGCAGCGTGCCCCAGCGGCGCGCATCCGCAGGGCCAGGTCGAGGTCCTCGTAGTAGAGGAAGATGCGCTCGTCGAAGCCGCCCACGGCCTGGAATGCCGTGCGGTCGTAGAGGGCGGCGCCGCCGGTCGGGCCGAGCGGGTCCGGCGCGCTGGCGGCGGCCGTGACCGGCTCGCCGTGCAGGTAGTCGAAGCCCATCAGGGTGCGGTCGGCGACGACCCCGGCGGAGTCGATCAGCCCCGGCGAGCGCTCCTGCAGCATCACCCCGGCCACCGCCTGCACTCCCTCCGCCGCGGAGTCGAGCAGGGCCTCGACGAAGCGCGGCTCGGCCTCGGCGTCGTCGTTGAGCAGGATCAGCGGGTCGGCCGGGTGCGCGGCCGCGGCCCGGTTCAGCGCCGGCCCGAAGCCGAGGTTGCGCTCCAGCGCCAGCACCGTCACCTCGGGGAACTCGTCGCGCAGCAGCTCCAAAGAGCCGTCGCTGGAGCCGTTGTCGACGACGATGACGTCGACCTCCCGGCTCTGCTCGCGCAGGCTGCGCAGCGCCCGCCCGATGCGCTCGGATCCGTTGTAATTCGGTATGTAAACGGCTGGTCGCACGGCTCTTTCTCGCAGTAAGTAGGGTTGCAGCCTCGCATGGAGCCACTGAAGGGACTCATCCTCTCGGGCGGCGCCGGAACCCGGCTGCGCCCGATCACCCACACCTCGGCGAAGCAGCTCGTCCCCGTCGCCAACAAACCCGTGCTCTTTTACGGGATCGAGGCGCTGGTCGACGCCGGGGTGAAGGAGATCGGGATCATCATCGCGCCCGAGACCGGCGACGAGATCCGCGAGGCGGCCGGCGACGGTTCCCAGTTCGGCGCCGAGATCACCTACATCGTCCAGGACAAGCCCGCCGGCCTCGCCCACGCGGTCCTCACCGCGGCCGAGTTCATCGGCGACTCGCCCTTCGTCATGTACCTCGGCGACAATCTCCTGCGCGACGGCCTGCGTGGCCTCGTCGCCACCTTCCGCGCCGACGAGCCGCACGCACTGATCCTGCTCACCCCGGTCGACGACCCGCAGTCCTACGGCGTCGCCGAGCTCGACGAGAACGACCACATCGTGCGCCTGATCGAGAAGCCGAAAGACCCGCCCTCGAACCTGGCCCTGGTCGGCGTCTACCTCTTCACCCCGGCGATCTTCGACGCCGCCCGCGCGCTCGAGCCCTCCTGGCGCGGCGAGTACGAGATCACCGAGGCGATCCAGGCGCTGATCGACGACGGCCACAAGGTCCAGTCCGAGGTCGTGCGCGGCTGGTGGAAGGACACCGGCCAGCTCGCCGACATGCTCGAGGCCAACCGCCTGGTGCTGGAGGAGCTGGAGACCAAGCTCGACGGCGAGATCGACGCGGAGTCCCGGGTCGAGGGCCGCGTCGTCGTCGAGGCGGGCGCGACGCTGACCCGCTCGGTCGTCCGCGGCCCGGCCGTGATCGGCGCCGGCGCCTGCATCGAGGACGCCTACATCGGTCCCTACACCTCGATCGGCGACGGCGTTCACGTGCGCCGCTCCGAGGTCGAGCACTCGATCATCCTCGCCGACTCGGTGGTCGAGGACCTGGAGACGCGGATGGAGGCGAGCCTGCTCGGCCGCAACGTCAAGCTGACCCGCAGCGCCGGCCCGCCGAAGACGCTGCGCCTGCTGGTCGGCGACAACTGCGAGATCAAAATCGTCTAGTGGGGGCTTCGTCGTGAAGCTCCTGGTAACTGGCGCCGCGGGAATGCTGGGCCGCGACGTGATGCTCGCCGCCGGCAACGCCGGCCACGACGTGGTCGGCTTCGGCCGCGCCGAGCTCGACGTCACCGATGCCAGTGCGCTGGAGAGGAAGTTCGACCTCGAGCGCCCCGACGTCGTCATCAACTGCGCCGCCTGGACCGACGTCGACGGTGCCGAGGCCGCCGAGCAGGAGGCCTTCGCGGTCAACGGCGCCGGAGCCGGCAACGTCGCCGCGGCCGCGGCTGAGGTTGGCGCCAGCGTCGTCTACGTCTCCAGCGACTACATCTTCGACGGCCTCAAGGGCGCCCCCTACGTGGAGAGCGACCAGGTGGCGCCGCTCTCGGCTTACGGCCGCACCAAGCTCGCCGGCGAGGAGGCGACCGTGGCCGCCAACAAGCGCCACTTCGTCGTCCGCTCGGCCTGGCTGTTCGGGATCGGCGGCCCCAACTTCGTCGAGACGATGCTGCGCCTCTCCGGCAGCGGCAACGAGGTCCTGGTCGTCCGCGACCAGGTCGGCTCGCCCACCTACACCTGGCACCTGGCCTACGGGATCGTGCGCCTGATCGAGGGGATCGAGTTCGGCATCCACCACATGGCGGCCGCCGGCCAGTGCTCCTGGTACGAGTTCGCCCGCGAGATCTTCGAGCAGGCCAAGGTCGAGTGCAAAGTGCTCTCGATCACCACCGAGGAATTCGGAAGGCCGGCACCGCGCCCACCGTTCTCTGCCTTGACCAGCCAGCGCGAACACGCGATCCGGCTGCCCTCCTGGCAGGACGGGCTGGCCGGCTATCTCGCCCAACGACAAGCGGAGGAGGCAGCATGAAGCTGCTCGTCACCGGCGCCGCCGGTTTCATCGGTTCCACCTACGTCCGGATCGCCGGCGCCGAGCACGAGATCACCGTGCTCGACAAGCTCACCTACGCCGGCCGGCCGGAGAACCTGCCCGACGGGGTCGAGCTGATCGAGGGCGCGATCGAGGACCCGCGGATCGTGCGCGAGGCGATGGAGGGCGTGGACGCGGTCGTCAACTTCGCCGCCGAGTCCCACGTCGACCGCTCGATCGACGACCAGGACGCCTTCGCCCGCACCCACGTGATCGGCACCGGCACCCTGCTCGACGCCGCCCGCGAGCTCGGCGTCTCCCGCTACCTGCAGGTCTCCACCGACGAGGTCTACGGCTCGATCGAGTCCGGCTCCTTCACCGAGACCTCGCCCCTGGACCCTTCCTCGCCCTACTCGGCGACGAAGGCGGCCGGCGACCTCCTGGTCACCGCCCACGTCCACACCTACGGCATCGAGGCCTCGATCGTGCGCGGCTCCAACAACTACGGCCCGCGTCAGTACCCGGAGAAGCTGATCCCGCTGATCACCCTCAACGCCCTGCACGGCGACTCGCTGCCGGTCTACGGCGACGGCAAGCAGGTCCGCAACTGGCTCTACGTCGAGGACTTCTGCCGCGGCATCCACACGGTGCTGATGAAGGGCAAGGCGGGCGAGGCCTACAACGTCGGCGGCCCCGACGAGTGCGAGAACATCGAGGTGATCAAGCGCGTCCTGGGGCTGACGGGCAGGGACGAGTCGCTGATCGAGTACGTCCAGGACCGCCCCGGCCACGACCGCCGCTACTCCCTATCCAGTGCCAAGCTGAAGGAGGAGCTGGGCTGGGAGGCCGAGGTCCACTTCGCCGAGGGCCTGGAGAAGACCGTCGCCTGGTACCGCGAAAACGAGGACTGGTGGGGCCCGATCCGCTCCGGCGAGTACCGCGAGTACTACGAAAAGCAGTACGGGAAGTCGCTGGGCTGATGGCGCGGGCGCTGGAGACGAAGCTGGACGGGGTCGTCCTGATCGAGCCGGTGGTCCACGGCGACAGCCGCGGCTTCATGGTCGAGTCGTTCAGCCGCGACGCCTGGGGCGAGCTCGGAGTCGACGTCGAGTTCGTCCAGCACAACCACTCGCGCTCCTCCAAGGGGACGCTGCGCGGGATCCACTTCCAGACCGAGCCCGGCCAGGCGAAGCTGGTCCGCTGCCCGCGCGGGGCGATCCTCGACGTCGCCGTCGACCTCCGCCGCGACTCCGCCACCTACGGCCAGTGGGAGGCGCACGTGCTCGACGACGAGAAGCACCACCAGCTCTTCGTCCCGGTCGGCTTCGGCCACGGCTTCGCCGTGCTCAGCGAGGTTGCAGACGTCGCCTACCTCGTCTCCAGCCTCTACGACCCCCTGACCGAGGCCGGCATCGCCTGGGACGACCCCGATGTCGGGGTCGACTGGCAGGTCGCCGACCCGTTGCTGAGCGAGCGCGACAAGAGCGCCCCCAAGCTCAGCGAAGTCGCCGAGACCCTCCCGTTCTAACGGAGGCCCATCGGCCGTGAGAGCGCGGTGCGGGCCAGGGCGATGGCGAGTTTGGCGTAGACGCCCGCGTAGACGGCGGCGTTGAGGAGCGGGTTGTGCTCCGGCGCGTCGAAGCGGCGGTAGAACCGGGCCATGCCGCGGTGGAAGGCGATCTCCTGTTTGGGACGGCGCCGCCCGCCGCTGGAGGCGCCCTTGACGTGGAGGGCGACGCCGGCCGGTTCGTAGAAGACCTTCCAGCCCGCGTCCCAGAAGCGATGGCACCAGTCGAGATCCTCCATGTAGAGCCAGTAGCCCTCGTCGAGCAGACCGACCTCCTGGACCGCCTCGCGGCGGCAGAGCATGAAGGCGCCGTTGACGGCGTCGACCTCGCCGGCCTCGTCGTCGCCGAGCTCGGTAGCCCGGTACTGGCTGAGCGCGCCGGCGGCGTTCTCGGCGCGGCCGATGCCCGTGAAGTGAGCGAGGGCGCTGAGCGGGGTCGGGAAGGAGCGCTTGCAGGCGTGGTCGAGCCCGCCCGACTCGAGCACCAGCTTGACCCCGACCATGCCGATCCGCGGCTCCGCGCGCAGCCGCGCCAGCGCCGCGTCGAGCGTCCCCGGGTAGACCTCGGTATCGGGATTGAGCAGCAGCACCGCGCCCGCCTCGCTCTCGCGCAGGACGAGGTTGTTGGCGGCGGAGAAGCCGATGTTGCCGCGCCGCAGCAGCCGCACCTCGGGGAACTCGCGGGCGACCATGTCGGGAGTCCCGTCGGGGCTGCCGCTGTCGACCACGGTCACCCGCATCCCGTCCTGCGCCGGCGGATGCTCACGCAGCGAGGCCAGGCAGCGCCGCAGCAGTCCTTCGGCGCCGTGGCTGACGATCACGACCTCGAGCGCGGGCATTAGAGGGCGCTGTCGCCGCGCAGGATCGCGCTCGGGGTGCGCAGGAGGATTGCCAGGTCGCCGGCCAGCGAGAGGTTGTCGAGGTAGTCGCGCTCCATTGCCAGCCGCTCCTCGAAGGTGAGGTCGCTGCGGCCGTAGACCTGCATCGGCCCGGTGATCCCCGGCTTGATCGCCAGGCGCCCCCGCTGGCGCTCGTCGTAGAGGGCGACGACGCTCTCCTGCTCCGGCCGCGGCCCGACCAGCGACATTTCACCGCGCAGCACGTTGATCAGCTGCGGCAGCTCGTCGAGGCTGTAGCGGCGCAGCGTGCGCCCGCTTCGGGTCACCCGCGGGTCGTCGGGAATCTTGAAGGCCGGCTGCTCCAGCTTCGTCAGGTCGACCAGCTCGCCCAGGCGCTCTTCCGCGTCGACGACCATGGTCCGGAACTTCAGCATCGCGAAGGGCTCGCCGTCCTTGCCGGCGCGGCGCTGGCGGAAGAGGACCGGCCGCCCCGAATCGAGCAGGATCGCGATCGCGATCGCGGCCAGCAATGGCGAGAGCAGCACCAGCAGCGTGGCCGAGACGAGGACGTCCAAGCCCCGCTTCATCGCCTCGGTCGAGCGCGATGGATCGGAGAAGCGGAAGTCCAGCACCGGCAGCTCGGCCAGGCGGTTGAGCTCGATCCCCGGTCCCAGCAGCCCGTAGTGCTGGGGCAGGAAGGTCAGGGCCAGGCCCGCCTCCTTGCACTCCTCGATCAGGCGCTCGGCGGCCGGCTCGCTCATCTCCTGTTCGGTTACCACCACGCGCTCGATCTCGTACTCGCGGGCGACTCGGGAGATGTCGGCGATCGAGCCCAGGCGCGGCAGCTCCGAGGCGGCGTCGTCGCCCTGGGAGAGGTAGCCGACCAGGGCCAGGCGCGTCTCGGGATGGGTCGAGACCCGGCGCGCCACCATGTCGACGGCCGCTGCCGGGCCGACCACGACGCCGGCGGCGAGGCCGGTGAGGCGGTGCCAGAGGAAGCGCAGCACCCCGCGGGCGACGAAGCTGCCGCCCAGGGCGCCGAGGCCGACCGCGATCGCGCTGGCGGGGGAGAGCGGGCCGACCGGGCTCAGCGCCAGCAGGCCGTCGAGCACGAGCGTGCCGACGACGCTGGCCGAGACCAGGGAGGGGAGCTCGTCGAGGGTGCTGTGGCGGATCCGCCGGTGGTCGTTGTCGTAGAGGCCGTGGAGTTTCACGACCAGGATCCAGGCGGGGCTGAAGAGCACCGCCCAGAACAGGGTCGCGACGTCGGTGCTCGAGGTCGAGGCGGTGACGACGCAGAGGGCGGCGGCGAGCGCAACCCAGTCGCCGCAGGCGAGCAGCCGCCGCAGCATCGCCCCGCGTCGCCGCGAGCCGTCCGGCCCGGTCAGGCCGAGCCGCCCGGCGGCGCTGCGCGGGTGCGGCGCCGGCGAGGCCGGGGCGGAGGCGCGCGTGGCCGTCCTCTGGGCGCTGGAGAGGCGGCTCATCCGCAGCCGTCCCATCCTTCGCCCAGGCAGGCCTCGCGCGGATTCAGCTGCTGCGCCCGGCGCAGGTCCGCGCGGGCGGCGGCCAGGTTCCCCGCTTCGTGTTCGACCTTGGAGCGGAGGTAGTAGAGAACCCAGTTGCGGTCCTCGCGGTTGATCGCCTGCGCCAGCCGCCCGGAGGCGGTCACGTAGTCGCCCTGGGCCTGGGCGAGCAGCCCCAGCTGGATGTAGGGAGAAGCGGCCCAGGGCTCGATCGAGCGGGCGGTGTCGGCGTGGTTGACGGCGCTGGCGAGGTCGCCGTCGGCGGCCGCCGTCTGGCTGGCCTTGATCTCGTGGTCGACCAGCAGCGGCCCGACCAGTCCCAGGGCGGTGACCCAGGCGATCGCCAGGCCGGCGACGACGAGGCCGAAGCGCCGTTCCTCGCGCTTGCCGTTGCCGCCGGCGCGCGCTTGCGCGATCTGGGCGCAGCGGCCGGCGACCAGGACGCCGCTGGCGAGGAAGAAGATCGCGCCGAGGACAGCGGTCTCCCAGAACCAGTCGATCGCGGCGCCGACGGTGAAGGCCAGCGCGACCGCGAGCAGGACCGCGTAGAGCTCCTGCTGTGCCCCCTGGGCGCGGCGCCAGGCCGCGAAACCGGTCCAGAGCAGGGTCCCGACCAGGGCCAGCACGAGCAGCCCGCCGACCAGGCCCAGCTCGGCGAAGGCCTCGAGGAAGAGCGAGTGCGCCTCGGTGTCCGGAACCGAGTTGTCGCGCAGCTGGTCCCAGGAGAATTTGTAGGTGCCGGCGCCGTGGCCGAGCAGCGGCTTTTCGCCGAAGGCGTCGACCGCGACCCGCCAGAATTCGTTGCGCCCGGCGCCGGAGAGCTGGCTGAAGTGCTGCTCGGGCTGGTTCGGGAACTGCAGGTCGGAGCTGGTGAACTGGTCCCAGGCACGGCCGCCGACCGCGATCGCCACCCCGATCGCCAGCAGCGCCAGCCCCAGCGCGATGCCCTTCAGCAGCTTCGGATCGCGGGAGAGCCGAACCGCCCGCCCGGTCAGCCCGTCGTCCCGGCGCTCCAGTCGGCGCAGGCCGGCGAAGAGCAGCAGCGCCAGGGCTACCCCGCCGACCAGCAGTAAGAGGACCGTCACCCCCTGGTCGATGGTGGCGGGTTCGGGCAGGTTGTCGGCGAGGCCGCGCCGTGCCTGCAGCGCCAGCAGGGCGGGCAGCGCCCCGATCGTCCCGATCGCCAGGGTCGCCAGCAGCCAGAGCCGGTCGTGGGAGAGGGCCAGCAGGCAGCCGGCGGCGACGAGCAGGGCCAGCAGGCCGCCGCGCGAGTAGGTGAAGTAGAGCGCCAGCAGCAGCACCGGCAGCGAGGCGACGGCCAGCCAGCGCAGCGCCGCCGTCAGCGAGCGCCTGCTCATCCACAGCGCCAGCGCCACCCCGATCCCGAAGACGATGCCGTCGGCGTTCCAGTAGCCGAGCGGGTAGCGCAGCCGCGGCCCGCTGCCTAGGCCCGGCCCGGCGTCGAAGACATGGGGCAGGAGACGGGTGGCGAGCGCCGCAAATGCAATCAACGCCAGGCCGATCGCGATGCCTTCAGCGAACCTTTGGCGCCTTTGGTCGGTTTGGGCGATGAGGAATGCGGCAAGGAAGAACCCGAGGTAGACCAGAACCCGGTCCGCCTCGGTCACGCTCAGCTCGATCGACCCCGACCAGAGAGATGAGATTGCGGACAAAAGCGCCAGCCCCAAGATCAACCCACTCGCCCAGTAGAAAGGCCGGCCGAGGCTTGCCCGCGCGGCGACTCCGAGGGCCAGCAGCCCCACAACCACGAGCCATACGGCGAGACCGGCGAGATGACGATCGCTCAGGTCGAATCCGCCTCCGGCGAGGGCCAAACCTGCAATCAGCAGCAGCGGAGCGATCAACGCCGCTGATTCCTCTAACCTTCCGCGCCATGAATTCGACCCGCCACCTCCGTAGCTCGGCCCAACCCGCCTTCTTGCTTCTGTCAGTGCTTGCTCTGCTGGCATTTGCTTGCTTTCCGATTCTCGCTCAGGCGTCCGAATCGGTGGGGCCCGTGTACGAAACCGAAGTGCCTACCGTCAACGGGCACACCACCCCTCCAACCCACTCGGGCGGCGGAACTCCCGCTCACTCGTCTGCCGGCGGCAACCCATCTTCGACCGGCTCGAACCCATCGAACGGATCCGGGCCTGGCTCGGGGGGCAATCCATCGGCGACGAACAGCAATCCAAGCACGGGTGGAGGCGGCGGCACCCGCTCGGGTGGTCAAGGCAACGGTTCGACCGCCACCGGCGGCAACGGCCAGAGCGGCAACCAGCAGGCGGGCAGCCTCTCCGGTGGCCAGCCGGTCAGCTCGCAGCAGTCCGCTGACGACTCATCTTCTTCGCCCCTGATCCCGATCCTGATCGCGATCGCCGCGCTAGCCGCGATCTCGATCGGAGTGGTCGTGGTCAGGCAACGGCGCCAGCGCCAGGATCCCGGCGCTCAGGTTTCGCCGAAGGCGAGCTGATTGATGTCTAAAGCGAGGCTGCGAATCGGTAGGGGGGTGCGCGCCTGGACGGCTGTTCTAGCCGTGGCGATGCTGGGCTTGGCGCTGTTTGCCAGCGCCGCGCAGGCGGTTCCGGCGACCTTCTGGGGCGTCGTTCCGCAGGCGATCCCCAGCCAGGAACAGTTCCAGCGCCTGCAGCGCGGCGGCGTCGACAGCACCCGCGTCGCGATCGACTGGGGCGGTGTGCAGCCGCTGCGGGGCGGAGCCCTCAACTGGTCCGCCACCGACTCGGTCGTCGCCAAGGCGGCCAACGCCGGCATCGAGCTGCTGCCGTTCCTCAACGGCGCCCCTTCCTGGGCGGTGCCTTCGGTCTGGGTTCCCGGCTCCAATCACACCGTCAAAGCGCCCGGTCATCTCCCCGCCACCGGTGCCGCGGCCAGCGGCTGGTCGAACTTCGTCAGGGGGGCCGTCGCCCGCTACGGGCCCAACGGCAGCTTCTGGGCCGAGAACCCACTGGTTCCGAAGCGGCCGATCCGCAACTGGCAGATCTGGAACGAGCCCAACTTCAAATACTTCGTCGCCAAGCCCAACCCGGCCGAATACGGCAAGCTCGTGAAGCTCTCCTACGCCGCCCTGAAAGGCGCCGACGCCGGCGCCAAGCTCGTGCTCGGCGGCATGTTCTCGCGCCCCAAGGGGGGGAAATCGACGACGGAAAAGCCCAAGCGCGTCTACTTCGCCTCTGACTTCCTCGACCTGATGTACGAGACGACGCCCGGAATCAAGGCGAAGTTCAACGGCGTCGCCCTGCATCCGTATACCGGCAAGTACCAGGAACTGACGCCGGAGATCGAAGAAGTGCGCGCTGTCCAGAAGGCCCACGGCGATGCCGCCAAGCCGCTCTGGATCACCGAGCTCGGCTGGTCCTCGCAGCCGCCGCCGGCGAACCCGCTGGAGAACATCTTTGCCAAAGGTGCCAGCGGCCAGGTCGCTCAGCTCAAAGGAGCCTTCTCGCTGCTCGTCAGCAAGCAGGCGAAATGGAAGCTGCAGCGCGTCTACTGGTTCTCGGTCGACGACCAACCCGGCACCTGCAACTTCTGCGACGGCTCCGGCCTCTTCGGCACCGGCTTCGTCCCCAAGAAGTCCTGGTACGCCTACGTGCAGTTCGCCGGCGGTACCCCGTAACACGGGCTGCGTAAGATCGGTGGGTTGACCACCGCGGCGAAACGAAGCAAGAAGTCTGACCCACTGGCGCCGTTCAGCGCGCCCGTGCGGCGCTGGTTCGAGGCCTCCTTCGAGGGGCCGACGCCGGCGCAGGCTGGGGGCTGGGAGGCGATCTCGGGCGGCGACAACGCCCTGATCTGCGCCCCCACCGGGTCGGGCAAGACCCTGGCCAGCTTTCTCTGGGGGATCGACAAGCTGGCCCGCTCGCCGCGGCTGGGGACCGGCGTCCGCCTCGTCTACGTCTCGCCGCTGAAGGCGCTCTCCTACGACATCGAGCGCAACCTGCGGGCGCCGCTGCGCGGCATCGGGGCCGATATCTCGGTCGGGCTGCGAACCGGCGACACCTCCCAGAAAGACCGCCGGGCGATGGCGAAAACGCCGCCCGACATCCTGATCACCACGCCGGAGTCGCTGTACCTGATGCTGTCGTCGAACGTGCGCGAGATTTTGGCGACGACCGAAGCGGTGATCGTCGACGAGATCCATGCTGTTGCGCAGACCAAGAGGGGTGCGCATATGGCACTGACGCTCGAGCGGCTGGATGACCTGGTTCAGGGGGCCGCGAGGGAGGGGTCGGGGGAGGTCTCGCCGTCACGAACTGCGGGAGGTTCCGTCGAGACCTCCCCCGACCCCTCGTCACGGGCGCCTGGAGCCGGGATCCAGAGGATCGGGTTGTCGGCGACGCAGCGGCCGCTGGAGCGGATCGCTCAGTTCCTGGTAGGTCCCAAGAGACAGTGCCGGATCGTCGATGCGGGGCGGACCAAGAAGCTGGACCTGGAGATCGTGGTGCCGGTGGAGGACATGTCGGATCCCGGCGCTCCCGCTTACCCGAGCGAGGATGGCGTTACTCCGTCCGAAATCGAGCCATCTGCGCATGTGCGCTCGATCTGGCCCGCGATCTACCCCAAGCTCCTGGAGCTGGTCCAGGACCACACCTCGACCATCATCTTCGTCAACAACCGGAGAGCCTCAGAGCGCCTCGCCAAGCGCCTGAACGAGCTTGCGAACGGCGAAGGCGAGCAGGAGCTTCCAGCTACGGAGCACGCTGGGCACGGAGGGGCGGGGGAGGTCTCGACGGAACCTCCCGCTGTTCGTGACGGCGAGACCTCCCCCGCCCCTCCCGCGTACGAGGAGATCGCCCGCGCTCATCATGGATCGCTGTCCCATGAGGAGCGGACTCTGGTTGAGGAGCTCCTGAAGTCCGGAGAGCTCCCCTGCCTCGTCGCCACCTCCTCCCTCGAGCTTGGCATCGACATGGGCGCCGTCGACCTCGTGATCCAGGTCGAGTCCCCGAAGTCCGTCACCCGCGGCCTGCAGCGGATCGGCCGCGCCGGGCACGGGCTCGGAGAGACCTCGAAAGGCCGGATCTTCCCCAAATACCGCGGCGACCTGCTCGAGTGCGCGGTCGTCGCCCGGCGCATGCGCGAAGGGGAGATCGAGGAGACGACGATCCCCCAGAACCCGCTCGACGTGCTCGCCCAGCACCTGGTCTCGATGGCCGCGATGGACGAGTGGGAGGTCGACGCGGTCGAGCGCCTGGTCACCGCCACCGAGTCCTTCCACGAGCTCTCGCGCGAACAGCTGGAGAACGTGCTCGACATGCTCGACGGCCGCTACCCGTCGGACCGCTTCGCCGAGCTGCGGCCGCGGATCGTCTGGGACCGCACCCAGGGCACGATGCACGGCCGCAAAGGCTCGCGCTCGCTGGTCGTCACCAATGCCGGCACGATCCCCGACCGCGGCCTCTACAGCGTCAACCTGCCCGACGGCCGCCGGGTCGGCGAGCTCGACGAGGAGATGGTCTACGAGGCCCGCCCCGGCCAGACCTTCCTGCTCGGCGCCACCACCTGGCGGATCGAGGAAATCACCCGCGACCGGGTGATCGTCACCCCGGCTCCCGGCGCCCCCGGCGCCGTCCCCTTCTGGAAGGGCGACGGGATCGGCCGCCCGGCCGAGCTGGGGCGGGCGATCGGCGCCTTCTCCCGTGAGGCGGTCTCGCGCGAGCCCGACGAGCTGGCCAGGGACTACGACCTCGACCCCCGCGCCGCCAACAACCTCGTCACCTACCTGCGCGAGCAGCAGCAGGCGACCCGCGTCGTCCCCTCCGACGAGACGATCGTGGTCGAGCGCTTCCGCGACGAGATCGGCGACTGGCGGCTCTGCATCCTCTCCCCGTTCGGCGGCCGCGTCCACTCCGCCTGGGGCCTCGCCCTGGCCGCGAAGATCCGCAACGAGCGCGGGCTCGAGGCCGACGCGATCTGGTCCGACGACGGCATCGTCATCCACCTCCCCGACGCCGATGAGCCGCCGCCGGCCGACCTCGTCCTGATCGACCCCGCCGAGATCGAGGACCTGATCGTCGCCGAGCTCTCCGGCTCGGCCCTGTTCGGCGCCCGCTTCCGCGAGAACGCCGCCCGCTCGCTGCTGATCCCGCGCGCCTACCCGGGCAAGCGCACGCCGCTCTGGCAGCAGCGGCTGAAGTCGCAGAGCCTGCTCGAGGTGGCGCGCGACTTCCCCCGTTTCCCGGTCATCCTCGAGACCTACCGCGAGTGCCTGCAGGACGTGCTCGACCTGCCGGCGCTGGGCGACCTGCTGACCAAGCTGCACTCGCGCCAGATCGGCCTGGTCGAGGTCGAAACCCCGACCGCCTCGCCCTTCGCCTCCTCGCTGCTGTTCGACTACGTCGCCACCCACATGTACGAGGGGGACACGCCGAACGCCGAGCGGCGGGCGGCGGCGCTGGCTCTCGACCGCGACCTCCTGCGTGAGCTGCTGGGTCAGGAGGAGCTGCGCGAACTGATCGACCCCGAGGCGCTGGTCGAGGTCGAGGCACAGCTCCAGCACCGCACCGAGGCCGGCCGCGCCGGCGACCGCGACGCCCTGCAGCAGCTGCTGCGCAACCTCGGCGACATGACCGCGGCGGAGTGCGAGGAGCGGGTGACCGCAGGCTACTCGGCCGCCTCGATGCTGGAGAAGCTGGTCGCCGAGCGCCGCATCGCCAAGGTCCGGATCGCCGGCGAGGAGCGCTATATCGCCGCCGAGGACGCGGGCCTCTTCCGCGACGCGCTCGGGGTGCCGCCGCCGGGCGGGCTGCCCGAGACCTTCCTCGAGGACCACCCGGACGCGATGCGCGCCTTGGTCCGCCGCTGGGCCCGCACCCACGGCCCCTTCCCGACCGCGCGCCTGGGCGAGCGCTACGGCGTCGATCCCTCGCCGGCTCTGCGCGAGCTCGAGAGCGAAGGGGCGATGGTCCGCGGCGAGCTGCTGCCGGAGGGAACCGAGCGCGAGTGGTGCGACTCCGAAGTCCTGCGCCGGGTCCGCCGTGCCAGCCTCGCCCGCCTGCGCAAGGAGGTCGAGGCCGCGGATACCACGCAGCTGGCCCGCTTCCTGCCGAGCTGGCAGAACGTCGACGCCTTCCGCCGCGCCGGCGCCGGCCCCGATCGCCTGCGCGAAGCGCTGGTGCCGCTGCAGGGCGTCGCCCTCACCCCGAAAGTCTGGGAGGCGGATGTGCTGCCGCGCCGGCTCGGCGCCTACTCGCCCGCCTGGCTCGACGAGCTCTGCACCAGCGGCGAGCTGGTCTGGGTCGGCGCCGGCGCCCGCGGGCGCAGCGACGGCCGCGTCGCCCTCTACTTCCGCGAGGACGTCCGCCTCGCCGGGCCGCCGCCCGCCAACGTCAAGCTGGAGGCACCGAGCGGCGAGGTCCACGAGGCGATCCGCGAGCGTCTCGCCGCCGGCCCCTCGTTCTGGCTCGACCTGCTCGCCGACCTCAACCAGCCCGCCGAGGACCTCCACAACGCGCTCTGGGACCTGGCCTGGACCGGCGGCGTCACCAACGACGCCTTCGCGCCGCTGCGGGCGCCGCGCCTGCGCGCCGTCTCCTCGCCGGAGCGCCACGGCCGCCGCTTCGGCCGCCGCCGCTCCGTCACCGGCGCCGCTGTCCAGGGCCGCTGGTCGCTGACCGACCAGCTCTTCGCCAACGCCCCCGGCCCCGGCGCCCGCCTCCGCGCCCAGGCCGAGCTGATGCTGGAGCGCTACGGCATCGTCACCCGCGAGACCGTGCTGGCCGAGGGCATCCCCGGCGGCTTCGCCACCCTCTACTCCGAGCTCGGCAACCTCGAGCTGCTCGGCACCGCCCGCCGCGGCTACTTCGTCGAGGGGCTAGGCGGCGCCCAGTTCGCCCTCCCCGGCGCGGTCGAGCGCCTGCGCTCGCTGCCCGAAGCGGACGGCTCCTACCTGCTGCTGGCCGCCACCGACCCGGCCAACCCCTACGGCGCCTCGCTGCCCTGGCCGAAGTTGGAGGGAGGCCGCCGCCCCGGCCGCACCCCCGGCGCCCACCTGCTGACCCGCGATGGCGAGCCGGTCGTCTTCCTCGAGCGCGGCGGCCGCGGCATCCTCCGCCTGCAGCCGCTCGAGGGCGCAGAGCTGCAGGAGGCGATGCAGGCCCTCGCGAACGCCGTCGCCGCCGGCCAGCTGAAGAAACTCGCGGTCGAGAAGCTCGACGGCGAGGCGGTGATCGGCTCCGGCCACGAGGAGGCGCTGATCGGCGCCGGCTTCAGCCGCGGCCCGCGCAAACTCACCGCCTCGGCGCGATAATCAACCCATGGAGGGGGAGACCAGTGCCGAGCTGCTCAGGAGCGTGCCGCTCTTCGCCGACCTCGAAGAGGCCGAGCTGGAGCGCTTCTCGCGCGTCGCCGTGCCCCGCTCCTTTCCCGCCGGCACCCGCGTCTTCCACGAGGGCGACCGCTCCGACGCCTGTTACATCGTCCGCGAGGGCAGCTTCCGGGTCACCCGCGAGCACTCCGACGGACGGGCGATCACGCTTGCCACGCTCGGCCCCGGCGAGGTCTTCGGCGAGCTGGCGATGCTCGACGGCGACACCCGCTCGGCCAGCGCCGAGGCGCTCAGCGACGGCGAGCTGCTGGCGCTGCCGGCGGTCGACGTCAAGGGCCTGCTGGCCCGCCACCCGGAGATCTCGGTCAAGCTCGTCGCCGCTCTGGTCCGCCGCCTGCGTGCCGCCAACGAGCGGATCTCACGCCAGTCCTTCCAGACCGTGCCCAGTCGCGTCGCCGGCGTCCTCTCCCAGCTCGTCTCCGAAGCCCGCGGTGGCGAGGGGGGCGAGGTGACGATCCGGATGAACCAGGCCGACCTGGCCCAGCTCGCCGGCACCTCGCGCGAGAGCGTCAGCCGCTTCCTCGCCGACCTCGAGCGCGCCGGCATCGTCCGCTCCGGCCGCGGCCGCGTCACCGTCCTCGACGCGGCCAAGCTCCACAACTACATCTTCTAGCCGTGGCCGACTTCGCTGTCCTCCGGGCGAGGATGGTGGAGCGGCAGCTGCGCCGCCGCGGGATAACCGACGAGCGGGTGCTGGCGGCGATGGCGGAGGTCCCGCGCGAGGCCTTCGTGCCGGCGCAGCTGCGCCACCGCGCCTACGCCGACTCGGCTCTGCCGATCGCCGCCGAGCAGACGATCTCCCAACCCTGGATCGTCGCGGCGATCTGCCAGGCGCTGGAGCTGGGCGGGAGCGAGCGGGTGCTCGAGGTCGGTACCGGCTCCGGCTACTCGGCCTGCGTGCTCTCGCTGCTGGCAGCCGAGGTGATCAGCGTCGAGCGCCACGAGGCCCTCGCCCTGCAGGCCCGCGAAGCGCTCTCCTCGCTTGCCGTCACCAACGTCGAGCTGAGGATCGGCGACGGCAGCCGCGGCCTCCCCGAGCGCGCCCCCTTCGAGGCGATCGCCGTCCACGCCACCGCCCCGGCGCCACCGCCGGCGCTGATATCCCAGCTCGCCGAGGGCGGCCGCCTTGTCATCCCGATCGCCACCGACGGGGAGACGGACCTGCTCACCCTCCTGCGCCGCCACGGTGTGGACGTTGAAGCCGAGACCATCGCCCCCGCCCGCTTCGTCCCCCTCCTAGGCGAGCAAGGCTTCTAACCGCCCGTCGATGGGCCGATTTCGGGACGCATGGTCCCGTTTCCGGCCCGTCGGCCGGCGGTTCAGCAGCCGGAGGTGGGGTCGCTGCCGTCCTTGACGACTTCGTCGTTGCCGGAGCCGCAGACGATCGCTTTGTCGTGCTGGCCGTCGGCGGCGTCGATGAAGTCGTTGCCGCCCTTGGCGATGAAGGTGTCGGCGCCGAGGTGGCCGAGCATGCTGTTGTCGCCGTTGTCCCCGGTCAGGACGTCCGGCCCGTCGGAGCCCTCGAGGCTCTCGTTGTCGCTGAGGATCTGGTCCGGGTTGCCGCAGCCGGCGGGCCCGCCGCTGCCGCCGAGGGTGATGCGCAAGGCAGCGTTGGAGCGGGCGTAGGAGACGGTGTCTTCGCCGGAGCCGCCGTCGAAGCGGTGTCCCTGGCAGACCGCGACCGAGGAGACCAACAGGTCCTCGCCGCTGCCGCCGTCGAGCAGATCGCCGCCGGGATCGGCATAGAGGACGTCGTTGCCGCCTTCGCCGTGGAGGACGTCGTTGCCGTTGTCAGGCCCGTTGTAGTTCTCGCCCGCTTCCAGCACGTCGTCCTCGGGGCCGCCGAAGAGGGTGTCGCTGCCGGCGTTGCCGTTGATCCGCACCTTGGCGCTGGCGGGGACACTGGGGTCGATGGCGATGGTGTCGCTGCCGGCGTTGCCGGTGACGACGACCAGCGCCGCTTCGCCCGCGCAGCCGACCGCGGTGGCGTTGCTGGTGACGCTGACGCAGCCTTCGCCGGCGAAGATCCCGGCGCCGTTGGAGATCGTCCAGCCCTGGGCGCTGTGGGAGATGCGGATGTCGTCGTCGCCGGGACCGCCCTGGACGACGAGGCTGGAGCCGTCGAGGCCCTGGTTGAGGATCGCGTAGGCGAGGCCCGGGGGCGGCCCGACTTCCGGGCCGCAGGAGTTCTCGACCGAGAAGCCGTTGCAGTCGTCGCTGCCGGGACCGCCGAAGGCCGTGCCGCCGCCACCGCCGCTCTCGAGCGTGTCGTTGCCGACGCCACCGTCGAGCCGGTTGGGAACGTCGTCGCCGACGATCGTGTCGCCCTGCGGGGAGCCGACGACGTCCTCGAAGCCGTTGAGGTCGTCGTGGCCGTCGCCTTTCGCCTTGCCGCTGGCAAGGTCGACGATGACGCCGCTGCGGGTGGCGCTGGCGTAGGAGACGATGTCGTCGCCGCCACCACCGCCGGCGAGGGTGTCGGTGCCGGAGTCGCCGCGGACGACGTCGCCGTCGCCTTCGCCGCCGTCGGCGTTGTCGATTCCGGCGCCGCCGATCACCGTGTCGGTGCCGCCACCGCCGTCGAGGTCGCTGTCGTCGCCGGCACCGCCTTCGATCATGTCGTCGCCGGCGTCGCCCAGAACCGTGTCGTTGCCCTTGTCGCCGAGCAGCTTGTCGTCGCCACCGCCACCTTCGATCTCGTCGTTGCCCTGGGCGCCGTCGGCATAGTCGTTGCCGGCACCGCCGTCGAGCGTGTCGGGGCCCTTGGCGCCCATCAGGGTGTCGTCGCCACCGCCGCCGTGCAGGTGGTCGGCGCCTTTGAAGCCGGAGAGCGTGTCGTCGCCGCCACCGCCGTCGATCATGTCGGAGCCGGTTTCGCCGAAGAGGTGGTCGTCGCCCTCGTCGCCGTAGATTGCGTCGAAGCCGCGCCCGGCGCGGATCGTGTCGTTGCCGGGCCCGCCGCAGATCGTGTCGTTGCCGTTGTGGCCGCCGCTGATGACGTCGTTGCCGCCGCCGCCCCAGATCACGTCGCTGGCGCCTTTGCCGACGATGTGATCGTCGCCGGCGGTACCCATGATCGTCACGTGCTTGCCGCCGCAGGTCTTCGCCGCCGCCTGGCCGGCGAGCGGCGCCAGCAGCAGCCCGCAGGCGCAGCAGAGGGCCGCGAGGAACAGGCGCGAATGGGTGCGGACGAGTGGTGCCACGGCTAGCTCCATCGGCCGGGAGGGGTCGAAACTTCAGTTCCGTCAGATATCCGTCTAGGGAGGACACGCCTGCCGGAATCACGCGTCAGATACGCTCGCGGCGCGAATGAGGGGCGGCACCTACGTACTCAACTTCTACTCGGCGGTCTTCGTCGACCAGCTGAAGCGGGGCCGCAAGACGGCGACGATCCGGCTCGGCGACAAGAGCGGCAAGTACGAGCGCGGCCAGGTCGTCTGGGTCACGGTCGGCTTCCGTCACAGCCCGCGCGAGAAGATCTTCAGCGCCGTCATCGACGACGTCGAGGTGAAGAAGCTCAAGGAGCTCTCGCGCCGTGACATCGAGCACGACAACCCCGAGTTCCGCCGGCTCGAGGACGAGCGCAAGTTCCTCGAGCAGATCTATAGCCGGCCGATCCTGGAAGAGGACGCTGTCACCGTGATCCGCTTCTCCCAGATCACCGAGTCGCCCAAGCCTCACATCGGCAACGGAGAGACGCCGCACCACAACTGATGGCCGAGTACGCGTTCCTGACCACCTGGCTGCTGGAGTCCCCACGTCAGCCGGTCTGGGAAGCGCTGCACGACCAAGCGTGCTGGCCCGAGTGGTGGCGCGGGGTCGAGGAGGCCGAGGAGCTGAGCCGCCCGCCCGGCGGCGATGACGTCGGCAGCGTGGCGCGGATGGTCTGGAAGAGCCTGCTGCCCTACCGGGTCGAGTTCGAGGTGACGACGACCCGGGTCGAGCGCCCGCACCTGCTGGAGGGCCACGCGGTCGGCGAGCTCGAAGGGGTCGGCCGCTGGCGCCTCTACGAGCAGGACGGCATCACCGCCGTCCTCTACGAGTGGAACGTCAGGACCACGAAGCCGTGGATGAACCTCTTCGCGCCGCTGTTGCGGCCGGCCTTCGAGTGGAATCACGATTGGGTGATGGCCCGTGGCGGCGAGGGCATCGCCCAACTGCTGGGCTGCAGGCTGCTGGCCACCGATTAGGCCTTTCGCCGAGGCCTCCGGCCCGCTATCTTTAGCTCTCTTGGCACTCGCACCACCAGAGTGCCAACTCCGCTGGAGGCCAGAATCGGCTCCAGAGTGGGGATTCTCGACTTTGACAGCAAAACACGCACCGATAACGGAGGTACACGGATGAAGCTGAAGCCCCTCGGGGACCGGCTGATCGTCAAGGCGATCGAGGAGGAGGCGACGACCGCTAGCGGCATCGTTCTCCCCGACACGGCCAAGGAGAAGCCGCAGAAGGGCAAGGTCGTCGCCGTCGGCGATGGCGCCATCAACGAGGACGGCAGCCGCCGCCCGCTCGACATCTCGGAGGGCGACGAGGTCCTCTACTCCAAATACGGAGGCACCGAGGTGACCGTCGAGGGGGACGACCTGCTCGTCCTGCGCGAGTCGGACGTGCTGGCGAAGCTCAGCTAGTCGTCGCCCGCACCCATCGCACTTGAGAAGAACCAAGGAGGACTGAATACACATGGCTCATAAGGAGCTGAAGTACGCAGAGGAGGCACGGGGGGCACTGCAGGCCGGCGTCGACGCCGTCGCCAACGCGGTCAAAGTCACCCTCGGCCCCAAAGGCCGTTACGTCGTGCTCGACAAAAAGTTCGGCGCGCCGACGATCACCAATGACGGAGTCACCATCGCCCGCGAGGTCGAGGTCGAGGACGTCTTCGAGAACCAGGGCGCCCAGCTCGTCCGCGAGGTCGCCACGGCGACCAACGACGTGGCCGGCGACGGCACCACGACGGCGACCCTGCTGGCCCAGATCATCGTCCGCCAGGGGCTGAAGAACGTGGCCGCCGGCGCCAACCCGCTGGCCCTGCGCCGCGGCATCGAGAAGGCCGTCGACGAGGTCGTCGACAACCTTCGCGACAAGCAGTCCAAAGAGGTCGCCGGCAAGGACCAGATCGCCCGTGTGGCGGCCATCTCCGCCGCCGACGACGAGATCGGCAACGTCATCGCCGACGCGATCGAGAAGGTCGGCAAAGACGGCGTCGTCAACGTCGAGGAGGGTCAGACCTTCGGCATGGAGTTGGAGTTCACCGAGGGCATGCAGTTCGACAAGGGCTACATCTCGCCCTACATGGTCACCGATCAGGACCGTATGGAGGCCGTGCTCGAGGACCCCTACATCCTCATCGCCAACCAGAAAATCGGCTCCGTGCGGGACATCCTGCCGGTGTTGGAGCAGGTCATGCAGGGTGGCAAGCCGTTGCTGATCGTGGCCGAGGACGTCGAGGGCGAGTGCCTGGCGACCCTGGTCGTGAACAAGCTGCGGGGCACCTTCACCGGTGTCGCCGTCAAAGCCCCCGGCTTCGGCGACCGCCGCAAGCGGATGCTCGAGGACATCGCCGTCCTCACCGGCGGCGAGGTCATCACCGAGGAGATGGGTCTCAAACTCGAGAACACCCAGCTCGCTCAGCTCGGCAAGGCCCGCCGTGTCGTCGTCTCCAAGGACACGACCACGGTGATCGACGGCGCTGGTGAGGCCGACGACATCAAAGGCCGGATCAAGCAGATCAAACAGGAGATCGAGAACACCGACTCCGACTTCGATCGCGAGAAGCTCCAGGAGCGTCTCGCCAAGCTCGCCGGAGGTGTCGCCGTGGTCAAGGTCGGCGCCGCCACCGAGACCGAGATGAAGGAGAAAAAGCACCGCGTCGAGGACGCGCTGCAGGCGACCCGTGCCGCCCTCGAGGAGGGTGTCGTCCCGGGTGGTGGCGTTGCTCTGCTGAACGCACAGTCCAGCCTCGACCCCGACAAGCTGGTCGAGGACCCGGACGAGCGCACCGGCGCCCGGATCATCCATCGCTCGCTCGAGGAGCCGGTCCGTCAGATCGCCGAGAACTCCGGCCTGGAGGGCTCGGTCGTCGTCAACGCCGTCCGTGACCTGAAGCCGGGCGAAGGCCTGAACGCGGCCAACGGCGAGTACGGCAACCTGATCGAGGCCGGCGTCATCGACCCGACCATGGTCACCCGTTCGGCGCTGCAGAACGCGGCCTCGATCGCCAAGAACATCCTCGTCACCGAGGCGATCATCGCCGAGCCAGCCGAGGAAGGCGGAGCCGGTGGCGGCATGCCCGGCGGCATGCCGGACATGGGCGGCATGATGTAACCACCTCCCGCCGATGGGCCGATCTGGCCCTCGAGGGAGTTGGCTTTTCGAGAGGCCCGGGGAAACCCGGGCCTCTCTCATTTTCTCGCCCGTGCCTCGACGAGCGCCACCTTCAGCTCGTCGATGTCGATCCAGGGCCGGGAAGCGTGGATCATCCGGTGGCAGTTTGCGCAGAGAAGCGCTAAGTCCTCAAGTCTGGTGCGGGTAGCGAGGCTCAACTCGGATACCGGGGTCAGGTGGTGGCACTCGATGAATCCGTGCCCGCGATCGCCGTAGAAGGTCTCGAAGTCGAAACCGCAGGCCTCGCACACCGGACGCTCTCCCGCCGCTTCGATCTTCTTCCGGCGCAGCCAGGCGCTGCGCTCCCGCCTGACATGCCGTGCGGTCACTTTTCGGCCCTCGAGGGCCTCGGCCATGCCCTGCTCGATCGAGTCTCGCGGCTCCTCCTCGTCTAGGGCTTCGCCGGGGTCGCCAGCCGGCCCGCCAAGGCTCCTGAGGACGGCCTCACTCTCATCGTCGTCGAGGGCGATCGCGTCGACGTCGCGAGCTTGCATCCTGGTTCGTATCCGGGGGGGAATAGCCGAGGTTTCGGTGCCTCGCAGCCAGCCCGCGTGAAACAGATCCTCCCCGCTTCGGAGTAACAGCACGTAGTCGGTGTCGGGTTCGGTCGCCTCAAGCGGACCGACGCCGGGCCGCCAAAGAGGGTGAGCGGTTCTTGGTCGCTGTGCCCTGATGTACCAGTCGCGTCGCTCCGACTCACTGCTCATTCGCCTGATGGCCAGCTCCCAGGGCGGGATCTCGCTGCATCCGTCGCTGCTTGGCACTCGCTCGGTCAATATCTCGATGAGCAGTCCCTCGTGATGCTTCTCCTGCGGCAAGCCCGAGAAGAAGTCGGCGACCGGCTCGGAACGGCCGAGTCGTATGTCGTACTGCCCCCCGGACTGGCCGCGAAGAGTTTTGAGCGTCGACTCGTTCGCCCGGCGCCAGAGCAGCTTCGGAGCGCTCATTGGCTCGCGAAAGCGGCTCTGGGCGAGTTGTCCGCCTCTCCTCGTACTCTGGCGGCCGATGCCTGTGCAGAGTCCAGCATCATTGCGCTGGGCCGATCGATCCGGGCGTGATGACCAGCTTCAAAAGACGCTGAAAAGCAGGGGTTTCGAGTTGCGCAGAAGCCGCAGCTACGGCTCTCAGTCTGCCGATCCGCGGATGCGTGGAAAGCTGATCGAAGGCGATGCGTTGGCGGCCCTGGGGGTGCTGCGGGAGCTCCCGGCCGGGCAGCGGCCGCGGCCGCGGCTGATCTATCTCGACCCGCCCTTCAACACCGGCGAGGCGTTCACCCATTATCGCGACAAGTTCGAGGTTCCGGCCTGGCTGACGATGATGTGGGATCGCCTCGCGGCAGCCGCTGAGCTGCTCGCGGAGGATGGCTCCATCTGGGTTCATTGTGACGATCGCGGTCAGGCCTATCTGCGGGTGATGTTGGACGAGATCTTCGGTTGCGATGCTTTCGTTGCAACCGTCGTCTGGCAGCGTCGCTATTCGCGCGAGAATCGTAGAGCAATCGGCGCGGTACACGACTACATCCATGTCTTCTCGCCGCTCGGGAATCGCTGGAAAGAGGTCAGCAACCGGCTCGAGCGCGACGACCCTCCGAACCACTGGCGGAACCCGGATGCCGATCCACGCGGCCCTTGGAGCTCGGTCTCGCTTGTCGCCCAGGGAGGGCACGGGACCGAGCAGCAGCGCTACGAGATCGTCACCCCCTCTGGTCGCGTCGTCGCTCCCCCGCCCGACTCCTGCTGGCGGGTAACGCGCCAGGGTCTCGCGACGCTCGTCGCCGAAGGGCGGATCAGCTTCGGCGAGAGCGGCGCCAATGTTCCCCGCCGCAAGGTCTTCCGCTCCGAAGCAAAGGGCCTGGCGCCCTGGACCTGGTGGACCCACCCGGAGGTTGGCCACAACGAGGAAGCGCGGCGCGAGCAGCGGGCCCTGTTTCCGGACTTGGCGGTCTTCCCGACGCCCAAGCCGGAGCGGCTGCTGGGGCGGGTGGTCGAGATAGCGACCAACGAGGGTGATCTGGTCGCGGATTGCTTCCTCGGATCCGGGACGACCGCGGCGGTCGCCCACAAGCTGAAGAGGCGATGGATCGGCGTCGAGTGCGAGCCCGCCTTGGTCAAGGACTACGTAGTGCCGCGAATGCGCGCGGTCATCGACGGCGAGGGGGGCGGGATCAGTCGTGAGGTGAGCTGGCGTGGAGGGGGTTCCTTCGACCTGGTCCGCTGTGTCGAAGCCAGTCGCGGTGGCGGTCAGTTCGATCGGGACGCCGCCGTCGCCGCCGCGTAGCGCCGGGTTCTTAGCTGAGCGCGAGGTGGTAGAGGCGCTCGGTCACGACCGGCCCCCGGTGCCGGCGAGCGCTGCTGCGATAGCGCTGGTAGGGGACCTCCGAAATGGCGAGGCGACCGTACGGGCTCAGCACTTCGCGGATGGTCGAGTCAGGTATCTGCCCGTCGGAGCTGTAGCTCATGAAGAAATGTTTGGCACGAATGCGCCGGATCAGGCTTTCCAGGGCGCCTGGGGCTCGGCGGCGATAGCAGAATGCAGAACTGTCCTCAGCCCATGGCCTCAGCCCGGTCTTACCGGTCAGGACCGGCTCGTCGTTGCGGACAATAGTCTCCAGCACGTGGTAGTAAGCGGCGTACTGTCGCTTCGTATAGGGGGGGTCCGCGTAGACGACATCGGCGTCGAGAGATGCCATCAGGCTCTCCGCGTCGGTGCGATAGACGGCGTGTCCGCTGCCCCTGCGCGAGAGCATTCTCGACCGGCTCAGCTCGATCGGCTCCAGCGCCCGTGGCTTCCAGCTCTTCAGGAAGCAGCCGTAGGTTCCCGCCGTGTTGCTGTGCTCGGAGGAGGCACGGACGAGGTCAGCGATCAGCAGGCTCCGCTCTCCCCGCGTCAGCAGTGGGTCCCAGCGTGAGATCTGCTCCCTGATCGCGTCGATCCGCGCGGCGTTGGCCTCCGTAAAGTACATGCGCTCCACGCCCGTGGTCCTGAGCGAGGCCGGCGAGTAGCTGCGGAAGACGAACCCCCGTTGCGGCTTTAGCTCGTTGAGCCGCGCAAGGACGCGGTCGTAGGGGTGCTCGGCGTTCTGGCTGGATACCTCGCCGGCGCCCACAACTCCGTCGAAGCCAGGCACACCACGGTTTAGGAGGCGAGCCTCGGCCATCGTGCTGCAGAGGGCCAGGTGGTCATTCGCGGTGACCCGCAAGCCGTGGCTGCGGAAGGCGCTGGACACGCTTGCGGTGCCACAGAAGAGATCGACGAAGTGGCCTTCTTTGACCGAATGCTTCGAGATCGTCTCGGTCAGGAAAGAAAGCAGTCGGCCCTTGCTTCCGAGGAACTCGATCGCCACCGGGCAATCCTATTCTTCGCTAAGGCCGTCTCGCCGGCACCGGTGCCGGCGTCGTCTTCTTCGGCTTTGGTGGCAGCGGCGGGAAGAGGGCGGCGTTGTATTCGGCGTAGGCGAGGAAGTTGGGGCGGCGTAGCTTCAGGCGCAGGGTGTTGGCGGTGCGGGGGTAGAGGTTGAGGTCGTACTGGTTGCCCGGTCCGACGCCGGTGTAGTAGGTCAGCATCCGTACCCGCTGGCGTTTGACCACCCAGGCGATCAGCTGTTTGACGAAACGCGGTTCGTCGATTGCCGAGACCGCCCACTCGTTGATCGCGACCGGCTTGCCCTTCCACTGCTTCCCCGCGTAGAAGCGGTTGAGGTCTTCCCAGACCGGATATTGCGAGTAGAAATCGGTGCCGACCCAGTCGACCCAGCGGCTGCCGGGCCAGTAGTTGCCCGGGAAGTTCCCCTTCACCCGTGGCGATCCGCCGGGCAGCGGGCTCCAGATGATGCTCACCGGCGCCGCCGGCAGGCTTTCCGGGTTCGGCCCCTTGGTCCGGTTCAGCGGCGGCAGCCCGATTTCGGCCAGGGTCGCGTTGATCCCTTCCAGCGTCTGGCCGCCGCGGACGATCGCGCTGATCCGGCGGAAGGCCTGCTTGTACCAGCCGGTCGAATGTTCGCCGCCTTTCTGGCTGCCGTCGCAGTTGACCGCCGACCAGAGGTTGAGGCAGCGATTCGGCTCGCCCAGCGGCCGGATGTAGGCGGGCAGCCCGCTTTTGGCGAAGAAGTCGTTGAGCTGCAGCAGGTAGTCGTCGCCGGCGCCGAGCGCGATCTGCTCCGGGGTGATGATCTCGGCCAGGGTCTGGTCGTCGGCGGTCGAGATCGCCAGCACCGGCCGGGTCGCGGTTTCGCGCCAGCGTTCATAGGCGGCGTTGAGGCTGTTGCCCCAGGGGTGGAAGGTCTGCAGCAGCGCCGGGTGCTTGCCGGTCAGAGCGGCGAATTCGTTGAAATCGGCAGTTTTGCCGGTATCGCTGACCCCGAGGAGGACGTTCGGCTTCGGCGGCGCCCAGGGCAGCGCCTGGGCTTGGCTCGTGAGCAGCGCGGCGCCAAGGGCGGCGAGGGCGAGACCCCTACGTAGGACCTTCCAGGACATCGCTCATCCTTCGCGGCTCGACTCCGAGCGCCTGCACGTCGGCGGTGCCGCGCTCGCTGACCATGGAGACCTCCATCAACTCGGCCTCCTCCCAGGTTGCAAACACGGCCTCGCCGAAAAGGGAGCGGAGGGCGATCAGGCTGGAGCGGATCAGCGGCAGCGGCACGTGGACCAGCGGCCGCGGCCGGCCGGCGATGCGGCTGACCAGGTCGGACATGTCGTCGTAGGTGAGCGTCTCCGGCCCGGCCAGCTCGTAGCGCGGCCGCGCCCCGCCGGCCAGCGCCGCGACCACGCTGCGGGCCACGTCCTCGGCCCAGATCGGCTGGAAGCGGGCCCGCCCGGCGCCGGAGACGGGCAGCACCGGCAGGAAGGAGAAGCGCCGCAGCAGGGTGATCCAGGGGTCGCTGTGGTCGTAGACGATCGAGGGAGCGAAGACCGTCGTCGCCAGCGGCGAGGAGGCGACCGCCTGCTCGGCCAGCCACTTGGCCCGGAAGAACCGCGTGCGCTGCGCCGCGTAGGCATCGAGGGCGCTGAAGAAGTGGAAGCGCTCGACCCCGCTGCGCTCGGCCGCCCGCAGCAAGCGCACCGTCGCCAGCCCGTTCAGCTCCTCGATTCTTTTCGGCGGCTGGTCGCGGATCGTCGCCGCCAGGTGGATCACCGTGTCTACCCCCCGCAGCGCCTGCCGCACCAGGTAGGGGTCGGACATCTCGCCGAGGTCGCCCAGCGCGATCTGCACGTCGACCCGACGCGCCCCCAGCCGCCGCGGCTCGCGGACCAGGCAGCGCACGTCCTCGCCGCTCTCCAGCAGCAGCGGCAGCAGCCGCGATCCGATGCTTCCAGTTGCCCCCGTCAGCAGCAGCATGAGCCGCCGATGCTAGAGGCTTGATGCGGGTTATCCACGCACACGGATGACGCCCCAGGCCATCGCTGGATCGCCGCCCTCGGTCTCGCGGGTAGTAACCACTACCCACTTCGCCCGCGGGCGGCGCCCAGCTCGCCCTGTGTCGCCCCCGCGCACGCGCCTAACCCGCATCAAGCCTCTAGTGGCGATGGCGCTTCGGCTTCGGACCGAGGGTGAGGTTGACGACCGCGTTTGCAGCCGTGGCTCCCGCGCCCGGGGAGGAGGACTTGACGACGAGCGCCGGCGCTCTCCGCCCCGGCCGCGCCCTCGGCTTGGTGACCTTGCCGACCCGGCAGCCGGCGCCGCCGAGCGCCGCCTTCGCTTGCCCCAGCGCCTTGCCGGCGAGCTTCGGCACCTTGCAGGAAGGGATGGCCGGCGGTGGCACGATCGCCGCCGGGACCACGCCCGGGGGCGACTCGCGCAGCGGACCGACGATCACTTCCGGGTTAATGATGATGAGGATGGTGTTGTTCGTGTACGCGATCGGCGCCGAGCAGTCCGAGGTGTTTTCCGCCGCGTCGGTCGCCGTCGCGGTGAATTCGCGGCTGGCACCGGCGGGCACACCGACCGCGATCCCCGGCGAGGCCAGTTCCTCGGCCGAGCCAGTTTCCACCGGCGAGCCTTCGCAGTCGGTGCTCAGGTAGAGGTCGACCCTGGAGCTTGGCTCGGCCGAACCGAGGATTCGCGGGAAGGCGTTGGTCGCCGGCGAGGCGGGCGAGGTCGATTCGAGCAGCGGCGCCGCCGGCGCCTCGGTATCCGGGGGCGGGACTCTCGTGTACGCGATCGGCGCCGAGCAGCCCGAGACGTTTTCTGCCACGTCGGTCGCGGTGGCCGAGAACTGGCTCGTCGCTTCTTCCGCGGCGCTGACCGCGATCCCCGGCGCGGCCAATTCCACCGCGGTGCCGCTGGCGACCGGGGACCCTTCGCAGCTCGCACTCGCGTAGACGTCGACGCTCGATTCGGCCTCGGCGGAGCCGATGATCCTCGGCTCGGCCTCACTCGCGGGCGAGGCGGGGTCGGTGGCACTCAGCAGGGGCGCCTCCGGAGCCTCGTCGTCGACCGGCCCGGCTTCGAGCGCGTCCATCGCGGCGGGAATGTCCAGCCGCCCCCCGGTTACCGTCTGCCCCGCCAGCGACGCGATCGGCTCGGCTCCTGCCAGCAGCGCTTCCCTCACTTCAGTCACGCTCGCCCCTGGTTCAAGCGAGAACAGCAAGGCGGCGGCACCGCTCACCTGTGGGGCCGCCATCGAGGTGCCCTGGAGGAATTCGTAGCCGCTCGCCTGCCCGACGGGCTCGGTGCAGCGCAGCTCGATGTCGTCCAGCCAGACACCGTCGCCGGCGTCGGGCGCGGCGCCCGCCGTGTAGCGGAAGCGCACCGAGACTTCGCCGCCGCCGGCGAGGTCGTCTTCGAGCGCGAGGGTAAAGCGCCCCGACGAAGTGGGGGACGATCCGGCGACGGGCGCGCCGTCGAGGAGGACGTCGTACCTGTAGCTGCCTTCACCCAGCGACAGCGTGCGGGACTGTTCGAGCGTGCAGGGTTCGAATCCGGCCGGCAGCAACACGGCGGTCGAGGTCGATTCCCGGACTGCGCCGGGGTCCGGCACCGCCCCGGGGGAGTCGGACATGCCGAAGGAGGCCAGCGGCGCCTCGTTGGTGCGTTCAAACCCTCCCTGCGCCCCGGTCGCGTTCCATTTCGCGTCGAAGTCATCCGCCTCGAAGCTCTCGTCGACCGGCCTGCGCACGGGGTAGGTGCTGAGCACCTCGGTCCCCGGTGCCCCCAGGTCGACCGAGGTCGCACCCCAGTCGGAGAAGCCGGCCAGCCCGTCAGCCTGGTCGGTGGCGGCGACGCAGACGATGTTGTCGATCGCTCCCGGAGCCGGCGGCGAGGCGTCCGTCTGGGGTTGGAAGTCGCAGGGGTAATGGTGCCCGGCGGGAGCGCTGCCGCCGCCGTCGTTGTCAGCGCCGTCGTTGCCGGCTGAGATCACGAAGAGGACGTTTGGATTGGCGGCGATCGCGTTGACCTCGATCTGACTGAAGGAGGTGCTGGTCAGAGAGATGTTGGCGGCCCGGGCGCCCTTGGCGCCGGCGTAATTGATTGCCGCGACGATGGAGGACGTCGGGCAGCGGGAGCCGTTTAGGGACTGGAAACGCGAGCAGACCCGCAGCGGCATGATCCGGACGTCCTGGGCGACGCCGGTGATTCCGATGCCGTTGTCGCCCTCGGCGCCGATCGTGCCGGCGGTGTGGACGCCGTGACCGCCGGAGAGCAGGTCGCCGTCGGTCGGGTTGCCGTCGATCGCAGGGTGTTCGCCGTCACCGCCGACGAAATCGGCGCCGTGGAGGTCGTCGACGATCCCGTTGCCGTCGTCGTCGATCCCGTTGCTCGTCTCGCCGGGGTTGTTCCAGGCGACGTCGGCCAGGTCCGGGTGTTCGAAGCGGTAGCCGGAGTCGATGTCGGCGACCACGGTCGCCGGATCGCCGACGCTGCGGTCCCAGGCCGCCTCGGCGTCGACGTCGGCGCCGGCGACGGCGCCGCTGAAGCCATCCACCCCAAGGCCCGTGTTCCGCAGTCCCCAGAGTTGATCGAGCAGGGGGTCGTTCGGGAGCGCGGTGGGGACGCTGTAACCATCGCGTTCGGCCACCGCGACCGCGGGGTCGGCTTCCAGTTTGGCGATTGCTGCGCCGACGGTCTGACCCGGCTGCGCCCGGACCAGCTGAAAGTCGGGGTCGCCGAGGCTTGCCATGGAGGAGACGTCGGCATCCGCTCGCGCTTCGACCCGGTCAGCCCGATCGGCGCCGGGCGCCCACTGGACGATCGCCCGCCCAGGCGCAAATGCCGGCGGCGGGGTCGGCGGGACCGCGGGGGGCGCCGGCAGGTCGGTTGCCGCTACCGCACCCGCCGCCGGCAGCAGGCAGGCCAGGGCGATGAGTGGGACTTGCAGGAGGCGAGGCATGCGCGACCCAGTTTGGCAGGGGGTCGATAACTCAGGCTCCTTTTGCCCAGATCCGGCGAGGAAGCAGGGGTTCGCGCCCGCAATCCGTAAAATGCTCCTAGCGCTTGGCCGGGGTCCCCGGCGGGCACCCGGAAACCCGACTTAGGAGAAGCATTCGAATGACCTACGTCATCGCCGAGCCGTGCATTGGCCAGAAGGACAACTCGTGTGTCGAGGTCTGTCCCGTCGACTGCATCCACCCGACGCCTGACGAGCCCGACTACGACTCGGTCGAGATGCTCTACATCGACCCGGACGAGTGCATCGACTGCGACGCCTGCGTCGAGGCCTGTCCGGTCGATGCATGCTTCGCCGAGGACCAGCTCCCGGCCGAGTGGGCCAAATACGCGGAGATCAACGCGAACTACTACAAGAGCAAAGCCGCCTGAGGGTTGTGGCGGATTTGCGGTGGGGACTGCAGCTAGTCCTCCCCCCGTGCTTGCCGTAGTCGCTGCAGGTCGGTCAGATCTTCGGGCCGGCCGGCCATCTCCTTAAGGGCGATGAGATCCTCATAGCTTGCGAACCTGACTGCGAGGTTGTCAATCTCGGCTTCCACCGCGGCGGGCGCCAGCATCTCCCATAGCGCCTTCTCGCCAATCCACTGCATGATGTCGAAGCGCCCGAGTCGCGTGCTCAGTACCCAGTTGCCGCCCTGCCCCAGCGTCTCTGGGTCCAGCGGATCGGGAAGCTCGTCGCCTTCGAAGTCCTCCGCTCCTTCGATCTCGGCATTGAGCTCGCGGAGCACCCAGGTCAGCCGCTGGATGTTTTGAGGGTCGGGGTTTGGCACGACGTCGACGTCCTTCGTCGCACGGACATATCCATGGAAGCCGACCGCCACCCCCCCGATCACCAAGAACTCGACCCCTGCGCGGTCGAGCTCCGCGAGAATTCCGCGTATATCGAGTTCAGGCACCGCGTCGGCGATTTCCCGATTCAGCTACCTGCGACATGAAGCGGGACAACTCGAAAACCTGCTCCGTGCGCTGGGCCGGGGTGAGCTTGATGTAGTCGCGTCGCAGCGCGGCGCGCTCCGGTTTCCCGTCAGGCGTCCAGTTTCCCGATCGCTTCGCTGACTTCACGAGCATCACAGTACAACGCGTCCCTCCGGCAGGCGCGCTACTGGACGACCGGCAACGGGATGCCGCTGACCGGCGGCGCTTCGGCGGCATTCGGTGCCGCCTGCAGCACCGGCAGCTCCTGCGGGGTCATCGCGACGATCCCGCGGGCCGCCTGGCGGATCGCCTGGGCGGCGGGTGAGTCGGGCTCGGCGGTGACCAGCGGCGAGCCGTTGTCCGCGTGCTCGCGCAGCGGCTCGGAGAGCGGCACCTTGCCCAGCAGCGGCACGTCGAGCTCGTCGGCCAGTTCCTGACCGCCGCCCTCGCCGAAGATCGTGAAGCGCTCGCCGTCGGGAGTGGTGAAGCCGGACATGTTCTCGATCACGCCGAGGATCTCGAGGTCGAATTTGGTCGCCATCTGGGCGCCGCGGCGGGCGACCGACTGGGCCGCCGGCTGCGGCGTGGTGACGACGATGAATTTGGCCTGGGGCAACAGCTGGGCGAGCGTCATCGAGACGTCGCCGGTCCCCGGCGGCAGGTCCAGCAGCAGGTACTCCAGCTCGTCCCAGGCGACATCCTCGAGGAACTGCTGGATCGCCTTGTGCAGCATCGGGCCGCGCCAGACGACCGCCGCGTTGTCCTCGACGAAGAAACCGATCGACATCACCTTGACCCCGCTGGGCGAGTCCAGCGGCAGGATCTTGCGCTCGCCGTTGACGTCGGGCTTGGCATTGACGCCGAGCATGCGCGGGATCGAGTAGCCGTAGACGTCGCAGTCGAGGGCGCCGGCGGGGTGGCCTTCGGCGGTCAGCGCCGCGGCCAGGTTGGCGGTCATCGTCGACTTGCCGACGCCGCCCTTGCCGGAGGAGACGCAGATCACGTTCTTGACCTTGGCCAGCGCGCCCTGCGGCAGCTTGCCGCGGCCGAGCGATTTCTGCAGGTCGCCTTTCTCCTCGTCGGAGAGGACGTCGAAGCCGACCCCGACCGCGGTCACGCCCTCGAGCTCGGAGACCTGCCGGGTCACGGCTTCTTCGAAGTGGGAGCGGATCGGGCAGCCGGCGGTGGTGAGCGAGACGATCACCTCGACGCGCCCGCTCTCCTGAATGTCGATCGAGCGGACCATGCCGAGCTCGACGATGTTCTTGCGCAGCTCGGGGTCGATGACTGCGCGCAGCTGGTCGGTTATCTGATCCTGCGTCGGAAGTGCCATTGGGGCTCATTCTCGCAAAGGCGCGGGTGCGGCAGCCCCGATCCGCGCAGAGGGGGGGAGAGATTCGGTCGGCCCAGCCCTTGACGCCCCCTATGCAACCGAGCGAACGGGGGACGGATGTCGGGCACGCGGGGCGGATTGGCGCGGATCGTGGCGATGGGGATCGGGCTGGCGGTGGCGGCACTGCTGCTGATCGCCGGCGAGGCGCGGGCCGGTAAGTACGCCGTCGCCCAGTGCGGCTGGTACGTCGGTGCCGACGCCGCCTGGGTGGACACGACCGGCGGCCTCAAGTTCCGCCCCGACGCCTACTGCGTGCCACCCGCGGGCGCCGATCCCTTCGACGGCGCCCACCTCAAGAGCTTCACCCGCGACGGCCAGGGCACCGTCTCCGGCACCCGCTTCGCCCGCTGGCGCTGGACCGCTCCCCCCGGCACCGGCATCACCCAGGTGCGGGGGACGTGGTGGCACGCCCTGCACGACGGGATCGAGCAGCGGCTCGGTGTCGATCCTGGCAACGGCGCCTTCGAAGCCTTCGCCGCGGCCAGCGTCACCGACGTCGCCCCGCGCGAGTTCGTCGCCGGCTTCGCGGCGCCGAAAGCCGCGTTCGAAGACCGGCTGCTCTGCGCCAAGGCCGAGGCCAAGTGGTGCTCCCTCGATTCCCCCTCGTGGTCGGGCCTACGGGCGCTGACGATCACGGTCGAAGACAACGCCGGGCTCTACGCCTCGATCGCCGGGGAGATCGGCCTGGGGGGCTGGCGCCGCGGCAGCCAGGGCGCCGACTTCGCCGGCGGCGACTCGGCCGGCTCCGGCATCCGCTTCGGCGAGACGACCTTCGACGGGGCCAGGGTCAACCTCACCGAGTACCCCTGCGCGATCGCCTGGATCGGCAGCGAGCTGCGGGCGACCCGGATGCAGCCCTGTCCGCCGGCCGGCTCCGGTCACATCGCGATCGACACCACCCGCTTCAGCGACGGCGTCCACCAGCTGCGCCACTGCGCCACCGACTTCGCCGGCAACGTCGGCTGCAGCCCGAGCTGGCCGATCTACATCGACAACAACCCGCCGGCCCATCCCCGCGACCTGGCCCTGGCGGGCGGCGAAGCGTGGCGCCGGGTCGACGACTTCGACCTCGCCTGGGTCAATCCCGACCAGGGGGCGGCGAGCCCGATCGGTGGCGCCCTCTGGCGGATCACCGGCCCCGCCGGCTACGACACCGGCGTCAAGCTGGCGGCGGGACGTGGCATCGCGGCCCTCGCCGACCGCTCGGTGCCGCGGCCTGGCCTCTACTCCCTCCACCTCTGGCTGCGCGACGAGGCCGGCAACGAGGCACCCTCGACCGCGCTGGAGGTCCCGCTGCGCTTCGACGACGTGCCGCCGGGACTTGCCTTTGCGGTCAGCGAGGGGGCGGATATCCCCACCCAGATCCGGGCCGCGGTCAGCGACGAGCACTCCGGCCCCACTGCGGGGACGATCTCCTACCGCCGCCTCAACGCCGAGACCTGGACCGAGCTGCCGACCAAGCTGCAGCCCGAGTCCACGGCCGGCAAGGCGACGCTCCTCGCCCCGACTCCCGAGCTTGCCCCCGGCACCTACGTCTTCCGCGCCGATGTCGTCGACGGCGCCGGCAACACCGCCTCGACCACGCTTCGCGCCGACGGCACCGAGATGGCGATCCGCAAGACGCCGCCGGCGGTGGCGCCGAAGCAGTCGCTGGCGCCGCGCGCCAAGACCCGGCTGTTCGCGCGCCTGCGCGGCGGTCACGGTCGCGGCGACTCCCTGACCGTCCCCTTCGGCGCCCCGGCTCTGCTCAGCGGCCGACTCACCCGCGCCGATGGAGCCGGGGTCTCGGGACGGGAGCTGCGCGTGGTGGCGCGGCCGTCGCATGGTGCCCTGGCGCCGACGACGGTCGCCGCGGTCACCACTGGCGAGCGCGGCGGCTTCGAGCTTCGTCTCGAGCCTGGCCCATCGCGACGGCTCACCCTCAGCTACCCCGGCGACGCGGGCCTGGAGGAGGCCACCCGGCCCTCGCTCGAGCTCCGGGTCCGCTCCGGGGTCTCCCTCGCCGCGGCGCCGCTGTCGCTGCGGACCGGCGAGGCGGTGCGGCTCAGCGGCCGGGTCCGCGGGCGCGGCGCGGCGATCCCGCGGCGCGGCAAGCTGGTCGCGATCCAGTACCTGGAGGCGGCAACGCATCGCTGGCGCCCGGTCCTGGTCACCCGCACCGATCACGGCGGCCGCTTCCGCGCCCATTACCGCTTCCGCTACGTCGACGGCGCCGCCTCGATCCGCCTGCGCGCGACCGCTCTGGCCGAGGAGCGCTGGCCCTACGCACCAGGTTCCTCGCGCCCGCTAACCGTCCGCGTCAGCGGTCGGTAGGGTTCGCCGCCATGTCTAAAGCCACCCTTCACACCAATGCCGGGGCGATCGTTTTCGAGCTGCACGACGAGGACGCGCCGAAGACCGTCGAGAACTTCCGCAAGCTCGCCGCGGACGGCTTCTACGACGAACTGATCTTCCATCGTGTCATCCCCGATTTCATGGTCCAGGGGGGTTGCCCGCAGGGCACCGGCACCGGTGGCCCGGGCTACACCTTCGAGGACGAGTTCAACGACAACAAGGTGGTGCGGGGCGCGCTGGCGATGGCCAACGCCGGGCCCAACACCAACGGCTCCCAGTTCTTCATCGTCACCGCCGGGGCGGCGCCGTGGCTCGACGGCAAGCACACCGTCTTCGGCACGGTCGTCGACGGGATGGACGTCGTCGACGCGATCGAGGGCACCGCGACCGACGGCTCCGACAAGCCGCTGGAGCCGCAGACGATCGAGCGCGTCGAGCTCTCCGAGTAGCGGGGAGCTCGCCTCAGGGCTCCTCGCCCCGCTCGATCAGTTCCCAGAAGCGGACCCACTCGCGCTCGTGGCCGAGCCCGGACTGGACCGTGAGGCGGAAGCCGCGGGGAACGTCGGGCTGGCCATCCATCATCTCGGCCAACGTCTCCAGTTCGCCCAGCCGCTGGCGGTGGGTCGATAGCTGCGCCCGGGCCAGGGGCTCGGGGTCGCCGCCGAAGAAGAGCTTGAGGATGCCGGGGTCGCGCAGCTCCGCCATCTCGCCGGTCGGTTCCGCCAGCCAGTCGCGCAGCGTCTCCTCTCCTTGCGCGGTCAGCTTGTAGTAGCGCCGCCGCCTGCCGCCCTGCTCGCGGCGCTCGCTCAGGTAACCGCCCTCCGACAGCCTTTCGGGCTCCGCGTAGATCTGCGCGTGGGGGACCGACCAGAAGTTGCCGAGGGTCGTCGCGACCGCCTGCTTGAGGTCGTAGGAGGTCGCCTCGCCGGCCCCGTCGATCAGGGCGAGGACGATGTAGGAGGTTGGGGATAGGCGGTGTTCGCTTGACATTGTCATGGGACCAATGATATTACTCATACCGTCCGAAACAGACCATTCGGGCTGTCGTTCGCGGCAGAGAACAGGGAGGACAGTAGTTGCCACCCACCTGGACTTCTGCCGCGACGGCTAGGACAAGTTCGGCGCCGGCGATATGCCACCAGTGGCAGGGGAACGACGAACTTGTGCCAGGCGCTCAGGCCCTCCGTTGTCGTAGCCGCCGGCACGACGGCGGGGGGCTCTTTCTTTCCGGTGGCGAGCGCTTCAAACCTGGGAGCGCTTCTCCTGGCGCCGGCGCAGCGCCTCGCCCGGCCGCCAGAGGCTGACCAGGCCGGCGACCAGGGTGACGAGGAAGATCTGACCGATCATCATCTCCAGCCCCGAGAGCATCCGCCCTGGCTGGCCGCCGGGCACGAGGTCGCCGTATCCGGTCGTGGTCAGGGTCGTGTAGCTGAAGAAGAGGAAGTCGCTGCCTGCGGGGTGGGGCACGCCTTCGAAGAAAGGCGTGCCCTGGATCCGGTCGATCGTCCCGTAGAGATAGGTGAAGAGGATGCCGAGCACGGTGTAGACGCTGATCGCGCCGAGGATCGTGCGGGAGCCGACCTCGGCGGTGGTGACGACCCGCTGCAGGACCGCTCCCATCGCGATCGCCAGCAGCGTGATCTGGACGACCGAGGCGAGGTTGAGCCAGAGGCGATCGCCGCTGATCGCGGCGATCGCGGCGAGGCCGATCGTCAGGGCCGAGAGCGCGATCGCGCTTCGGACGAGGCCGGCACGGGCGTGGGAGCTGGTCAGCGCGATCACCGAGGTGGCGCTGGTGGCGCAGGTCAGGATCACCGCGGCCCAGCCGTGGTTCTCCAGCAGCGAGGTCAGGACGTACGTGGTCAGGACGAGGAGGAAGACGAGACCGAAGGCATCGCGGACCTTCTCGGCCCGCTGCACCCAGCGCTCGCGCCGGCGGGCGCGGGTTGCGGCCCTGTTCATGTTCGGGTCGTTCGGCCACCAGCCTGGGTTTCCTGCCTGCGGCGTGGAGCGGAGGGGGTGGGATTCGAACCCACGAGCCCCCTTGCGAGGGCCACCGGTTTTCAAGACCGGCGCATTCAACCGCTCTGCCACCCCTCCGAGAGCGCTGCCTGCGGATGCTAAAGGTCCCGAGACCCGCTCAGGTTTGCTTGTACTGATTGGATTGGGATATGCGGCGGTTGCTCTTGCTGGCCTCGGCGATGATCTTTTTCGACGTCGCCTTCTTTGCCGCGATCGCGCCGTTGCTGCCGGACTACGTCGACCAGCTCGGCCTCAGCAAGGCCGCGGCCGGGGTTCTCTCCGCCTCCTATGCGGCGGGCACCTTGCTTGCCTCGTTGCCCGCCGGCTTCGTCGCCAGCCGGGTCGGCCCGCGGCGCACCGTCATCTGGGGGCTGCTGCTGCTCGGCATCTCCAGCCTGCTCTTCGGCCAGGTCGAGGAGATCGGGCTGCTCGATGCCACGCGCTTCACCCAGGGCATCGCCGGGGCGCTGATCTGGGCCGGGGCGCTGACCTGGCTGATCACCTCCTCGCCCGAGGAGAGTCGTGGGCGGGTGATCGGGACGGCGCTCGGGACCGCGGTCGCCGGCGCCCTGCTCGGTCCCGTGATCGGGGCGGTGGCCGCCTCGGTCGGCACCGGCCCGGTTTTCGGCTCGGTGCTGGTGATCAGCCTGGCGCTCGCCTTCGCCGCCTCGCGCCTGCCCGAGGTGCGGGCGCCCGAGCGCCAGAGCTTGGGCGAGGTCGTCACGACCATGTTCAGCAAGCCGATCGTCAATGGAGCCATCTTCGTCGCCGTGCCCTCGGTCATGTTCGGCGCGATCGAGGTGCTGGTGCCGCTGCGGATCGACTCGCTCGGCGGCGGCCACGGCGTCATCGCCGCCGGCTTCATCGGCGGCGCCGCGCTGGAGGCGACGCTGGCGCCGATGGCCGGCCGCCTCTCCGACCGCATCGGCAGGCGCATGCCCTACGTCATCGGGCTGACAATCTGCGCCTTCGCGATGGTTGCGATCGCGCTCGCGCAGACGCTCGGCGGGGTGCTGGCGGCGCTGATCGTCACCTCGCTCGGCGCCGGCCTCTGCTTCGCGCCGGCGCTGACGCTGCTCTCCGATATCGCCGAGTCGAGCAGCCTGCATCAGGGCTTTGCCGCCGGCCTCTCGAACATGGCCTGGGCCTCGGGCCAGGTCGTCGGCGGTATCGGCGGCGGTGTCATCGCCAGCCGCACCGGCTACGCGGCGCCCAGCATCGCGATCGCCGTGCTGCTGTTGGTGACGGTCGCCTACGCCTTCCACTCGCTGGCGCCTTCGACCGGCGTCCGGCCGGCCGAAGGTTAGGCTGCGGCGATGGCTTCGGGACAGGCGAAAGCGGATGCGCGCGGCTGGAGCAACTGGGCCGGGGATCAGACCTGCCGGCCGGTCGAGGTGGCGCGCCCCGGGAGTCGAGACGAGCTGGGCGAGGCGATCGCCGCCGCCGCGGCGGCGGGGCGCAAGGTCAGCGTCGCCGGCTCCGGGCACTCCTTCACCGAGACGGCGCTGACTGACGGCACGATGGTGCGGATCGAGGCGCTGCGGGGGGTGATCGACGCCGACCCTGGCTCCGGCCTGGTCAAGGTGGGGGCGGGGACGGTGCTGGCCGATCTCAACGAGGAGCTGGCCCGGCTCGGCCTGGCGATGGAGAACCTCGGCGACATCGATTGCCAGACGCTCGCCGGGGCGATCTCGACCGGGACCCACGGCACCGGGGCGCGGCTGCGCAACATCTCCGCCCAGGTCGAGGGGCTGGATCTGGTCCTGGCCGACGGCAGCGTGCGCGAGCTCAGCGCCGCCAGCCACCCGGAGCTGCTGCGGGCGGCTCGGGTCGGGGTCGGGGCGCTGGGGGCGATCGCGGCGGTGACCCTGCGCTGCGTCCCCGCCTTCACCCTCGAGCGGGTCGACACGCCGCGGCCGCGGGAGCAGGTGCTCGACGGCTTCCAGGCGAGCGCCGACGCCAACGATCACTTCGAGCTCTTCACCTTCCCCTACGCCGACAGCGCTCTGGTCCTGGAGCGCAACCGCACCGAGGCGCCGGCGCAGCCACGCGGCAAGGTGGCCGCCTACCTCAACGACGTCGTCCTCGAGAACTGGGCCCTGGAGGTACTCTCAGCATCCGGCAGGCGCTTCCCGAAGGCGATCCCTTCGCTCTCGCGGCTGGCCGCCCGGGTCGCCTCCGGCAGTCGCACCGTCGATCGCAGCGACCGCGTCTTCGCCAACGATCGCCGCGTCCGCTTCACCGAGATGGAGTACGGCGTGCCGCGCGAGCACGGGCCCGAGGCGGCGCGGCGGGTGATCGAGTGGGTGCGCTCCAACCGCTACCCGGTCTTCTTCCCGATCGAGATGCGCGTCGCCGCCGGCGACGACGCTCTGCTCAGCCCCTCGCACGAGCGCGACACCGCCTACATCGCCGTCCACCAGTACCGCGGCATGGAGTGGCGCCCCTACTTCGAAGCGGTCGAGGAGATCATGACCTCCTACGGCGGCCGCCCCCATTGGGGCAAGCGCCACTTCCAGACCGCCGCGACCCTGGCCCCGCTCTACCCCGAGTGGGCTCAGTTCCAAGCGGCGCGCGACGAGCTCGACCCGGGCCGCGTATTCACCAACGCCTACGCCGAGCGCGTTCTCGGCCCGTAACCGCCCGCCGATGGGCCGATTCCGTCCCGTATACGGACGTTTTCGGCCCATCGACCCCGAGCTAGAGGAAGACTTGGCCGTCGCCGCGGTAGGTGGGGACGACGTCGACGATCTCTTCGCCTTCGATCAGGTGGAGGGCGTTGAAGTGCTCGCAGAGCTCGCCGGCCTTGGCGTGGCGCAGGTAGACGCGGTCGCCGACGGCGAGGTTCGCGGCGGCGTCGCCGACCAGGGGGGTCTGGACCTCGCCGGCGCCCTCGTCGGAGTCGAACTCCAGGCCCGACGGCAGCCAGGGAGCCGGCAGGCGTCCCGAGTCGCCGGCGCCGGAGGCGAGGTAGCCGCCGCCGAGCGCGGTGGCGACCCTCGGTGCGGGTTTGCGGACGATCGGCAGGGCGAAGCCAGCGGCGGGGGTGAGGGTGAAGCGGCCGTAGTGGTCGAAGAGGGCGGGAGCGTAGAAGCCGGAGCCGGCGGTCACCTCGGTCACCGCCTCCTCCGCCCCGGTCAGTTCGAGGCTGCCGGTGCCGCCGCCGTTGACGATCTCCAGCTCGACGAACTCGTCCAGGGCGGCGACGATCGCGCCCCGGCGCGCGGCCAACTCGGCGGCGGAGCGGCGCTGCATGAAGCGGATCGCGGCGCCGCGCAGGCGCCGTCCCGGCGGCCGGTCGCCGACCCCGGCGATCTGGCCCTCGTAGGCCATCAAGGCGTCGAGTTCGATCTGCGGGCGCTGCTCGATCTCGCGCGCCAGCGCCACCGCCTGCTCGACCGTGTGCACCGGCGAGCGCTTCGGCCCGACCTTGATCCGCCCGCCCAGCGCCCACCAGCCGGCGTCGATGTCGATGCAGACGCGGACCGGCGCCGCCGCCGCGCCCAGCACCGTCTCGATCGCGTCGAGGTGCTCGACGCAGTCGATCATCACGATCGGCGCCCCGGCCGGGTGGGCGGCCGAGCGCAGCGCCAGCTCCTCCAGCGCGCCGGCGTCGGCGGTCGGGTAGGCGAGCAGCAGGTCCTCGAACCCCTGCTCGGCCAGCCACAGGGTCTCGGGCAGGGTGTAGGTCATCAGCCCGGCGAAGCGCTCGTCGCGATCGAGGATCGCCTGCAGCAGCGCCCGGCAGCGGACCGACTTGCTGGCGACCCGGACCGGCTTCCCCTGCGCCCGCTCCAGCATCGCCGCCGCGTTGGCCCACATCGCGTCGAGGTCGACGAAGGCGAACGGCGCCTCGACCTCGGCAAAGATCCGCTCGTAGCGCTCGTGCGACTGCTCGGGGACGGGGGACACCCGCACGAGACTAACCGCGCCGTGCCCCGTTAGTTCCTACAATCGGGGCCGCAGTGCCCGGAGAGGTGGCCGAGTGGCTGAAGGCACTCGCCTGCTAAGCGAGTAGGGGGCGCAAGCTCTCTCGAGGGTTCGAATCCCTCCCTCTCCGTTTTGTGATGTCTCGCGACATCGGAGACAGATGTCGCGAGACATCGTAGACATCTCAACCTCCTCCGATCGGCTGGTAATCGCGACTCGGATCGAGGGTGAGCCGGCGGATCAGCTCCCCTGTGTGGAGATCGAGGACCCGGATGTCTCGGTCGGCGATGAGGAGCTTGACCGGCTTGCCCTTGTGGGCCCGGCCGATACCGATGTGATGGAGCTTTGAGTCGTAGCGCAGCGTGATCGCTCCTGTGCTGTCGACCTTTCGTGGCGGACGCGGAAGTGGGTATCGGGATCGGCCTCGATGGCCGGCCGGGCCTTGACCCGGGCGCCGTAGGCCTGCAGGGGCGTGCGCCCACCGAGCGCCCGGTGAGGCCGCGTTGAGTTGTAGTAGCCGGTGAAGCCGTCCAGTTGCTCTTGCAGGCCCGCCAGCGTCCTCGCGGGAGTCTGGTTTGCCAGGTAGCGCTTCAGCGTCTGGTGCAGGCGCTCGACCTTGCCGCAGGTCTGAGGGTGGTAGGGCCGCGAGTTCTTGGCAGCGATCCCCAGCCGCTCCAGTTCGAGTTGCAAGAGCACCTTGCCACCCCGTGGGGTGGCGGTGAAGATGGCGCCGTTGTCGGTGAGCAGGCTGGCTGGGGCGCCGTGCAGGGTGATGGCCATGCGGAAAACGTCGACTACGTCAGCTGCCTTGACAGTCGGGTAGGCGCGGGGGGCCAAGAACAGGCGGGAGTGGTCGTCGACCATGTTGAGGATCTCCGCATGCCCTTGCCCGGCGAGGGCCCAGTGGGTGACGTCAGCCTGCCACGTCTCGTTGGGCAGCTCTGCTTCGAAGCGGAGCAAGGAGCTGCGCGGGCGCTTTTGAGGTTGGGGGACGATCAGGCCTTCTCTTTTGAGGATCCGCCAGATCGTCGAGACCGAGGGCACCTGATCGCTTTGGCGGCAAAGGTGGTGGGCGATCGTCTGAGCCCCGCAGTCGTGGCCTTCTGCGTTCAGCTGCTCGCGCAGATCGACGATCGCCTTCGCGAGCGCATCCGGGGTCCGACTCGGCGAGCTGCGCGGCGCCCTGGAGCGTCGCTCCAGGGCGCCATAGCCACCAGCCCTGTAGCGGGCTAAGAGCTTGTAGATCCAGCTGCGATGCACGCCGTGGGCCGCGGCCAGCTCGCTGACCGGGCGACCCTCCAGAAGATGTGCCTCGACCAGATACCGCGCCTTGTCCATAGGAGAACTCCCCTCATTCGGTGTCTCCTATGTCCTGACACAGGTGTCGCCTATCTCTTGAAACCGGACACCTCCCTCTCCGTTTTCCCGCCCCCGGCGCGGCGCGTGGCGGCGTCCTCGGTCGCTTGTGTGCAGAGCACACGGCGCTCCCTGCGTCCTTGCCCCGCTTGCCCCGGAAACGGGAAAAGAGTGTTGTTTAGGAGTGCCGCGAGCGGAGGACGACGCGGCCGCCGCGCGCCGGGATCATCGTCACGTTGCGGTGCAGGGCGCGCTCGGGGGCGGGGTCATCGGCTTCGAGGTCGAGGCGGCGGGCCATCGCCTCGAGCACGACGCGCATCTCGGCCATCGCCAGGGCGGCGCCGAGGCAGCGGCGGATGCCGCCGCCGAAGGGGATCCACTCATACGTGCCGGGCTTGCGGCCGCCAACGAAGCGCTCGGGGCGGAACTGGAAGGGCTCGGGGTAGAGGTCCTCGCGATGGTGGACGAGGAGGATGCTCATCGCGATCGCGGTGCCGGCGGGGACGCCGCGCTCGCCGAGCTGCCAGGGGACGGTGACGCGGCGACCGATCATCGGGATCACCGGCCGCGAGCGCATCGTCTCGACGATCGTCGCCTCGACCTGCTCCTCGGCGCCCGCGCCGGAGCGGACCGCGCCGAGCAACGCCTCGTGGGCGTCCGGGTTGCGGACCAGCCGCTCCCAGGCCCAGGAGAGCGAGTTCGCGGTCGTCTCGTGGCCGGCGAGGACGAGAACGAGCAGCTCGTCGCGCAGTTCTTTGTCGGTCAGCTCCTCACCCTCCTCGGTCCGCGCCTGCAGCAGCAGCGAGAGGATGTCGCGGCGCTCGCCGAGGTCGGCGGCGCGGCGGCGGTCCGCGATCACCGCGTAGACCTGCTTGTCGAGCAGCGAAAGCCCGAACTTCATCGCCCCCACCGCCTCCTCGCGGCCGATCTGGAGCAGCTCGCCGATCTGCGCCGCCGGCTGGGTCGAGGCCGCGACCAGGCGGCGGATCATCTGCCGCAGCCCGTGCTCGGGGGTGCCGCGCTGGGGCCGGCCCTCGATGCCGAAGATCCCGGCCATGATCACGTCGAGGGTGATCGCCTGCATCCGTGGCGCCAGGGCGAAGGGCTCGCCGAGCGGCCAGCGGTCGATCTCGCGTTCGGTTGCCGCCGAGATCATCTGGGTGTAGGCGTCGATCGCCTCGCCGTGGAACGGCGGCAGCAGCAGCTTGCGCTGGCGCATATGCCGGGGGCCGACCGCGGTCAGGACCGACTGGGTGCCGACGATCGGTCGCAGCGGCGACTCGCCGGTCAGCGAGGGCGCCAGCTCCGGCTTGGCGGTGAAGAGCGAGCGCACGTGGTCGGGGTGGCTGGTGACGGTGACCGCGTCCTCGGTGGCGCCATGTATGCGGAAGACTTCGCCGAGCTCGCGGCGGGAGCGGAAGACGAACTCGATCTGGCGCTGGTTGAAGCGCAGCGACTGGATCAGGCGCGGGAGCGGGACCTGCGGTGGGGCAGAGAGTCGGCCCAGCTCGGCCGGCTCGATCGGCCCGGCGGGCGAGGGCGACGCCTGCCCGATGAGCTCGTCGGCGGGGTGTGTATCCGGCTCGGTGGTGGTCGTCACGGAGGCGAGGTTAGCGCGACCTGGGTGACCGCCCGGATCACCTACAGTCAGCCGATGCAGGCGAATCCAAGAGCGGCCAGCGGCGTCCACGCCGAGCGGCGGACCAAGATCATCGCCACGATCGGTCCGGCAAGCTGGGAGCCGGCCACGATCGAGCAGCTGATCGCCGCCGGTGCCGATGTCTTCCGCCTCAACTTCTCCCATTCCGGGCCGGACCGCCAGGCGCAGACGATCGCCGACGTCCGCGGTGCCGCCGAGCGGGTCGGGCGCGAGGTGGCGGTGCTCGGCGACCTGCCGGGACCAAAGCTGCGGATCGGCTCGCTGCGCGACGACTTCGCCGAGCTGAAGACGGGCATGCACGTGACCCTGACCCCGCATGAGCTCGAAGGCGACGCCGCGACGATCCCGGTCTCCTGGCCGGGGGTGACCGATCTCGAAGAGGACCAGCTCGTCTACCTCGCCGACGGCGCGATCCGGCTGCGGGTCAACGACCCCGAGCCCGAGGGGGTCGACTGCGAGATCGAGGTGGGGGGAACCCTCTCCTCGCACAAGGGGATGAACATCCCCGGCGGCGTCGACCTGCCGGCGACCACCGGCGTCGACCTCGACTGGGTCGAGTTCGCGGTCGAGAACGGGGTCGACCTGCTGGCCGTCTCCTTCGTCTCCACCGCGGCCGACCTGGAGCCGGTGGCGAAGCGGCTGAAGGAGCTCGGCTCCAGCATTCCCCTGATCGCCAAGATCGAGAAGCAGGAGGCGGCCGAGCACGCCGAGGAGATCATCCGCGACGCCGGCGGCGGGATCATGGTCGCCCGCGGCGACCTCGGGATCGAAGTGCCGCTGGAGCAGGTGCCGATCGTGCAGAAGCGGTTGATCCGCGCCGCCGGCAAGGCCTCGAAGCCGGCGATCACGGCGACCCAGATGCTGGCCTCGATGGTGACCGCGCGGCGCCCGACCCGGGCCGAGGTGACCGACGTCGCCAACGCGATCTACGACGGCACCGACGCGGTGATGCTCTCCGAGGAGACCGCGGTCGGCCAGCACCCGGTCGAGGCGGTGCGGGTGATGGACCGGATCGCCCGCGCCACCGAGCCCGACCTGCGCTACGGCGAGTGGCTCTTCACCCGCACCGACCAGACGACCCAGGACGTCGCCGACTCGGTCGCCCAGGGCGCCGTCGGCGCCGTCTACCGGCTCGGGCTCAAGGCGCTGGTGGTGCCGACCAACAGCGGCCGCACCGCCCGCCTCGTCTCCGCTCACCGGCCCGACGTGCCGGTGCTGGCGATCTCTCCCTACATAGAGACGGTGCGCCGTCTCAACCTGCTGTTCGGCGTCACCGCGGTGCAGAGCGACTTCGGGACCGAGCTGCGCAGCCTGCTCGGGCACTGCGCCGGGCTTGCCGCCAAGCACGGCATCGCCGCGCCTGGCGAGCTGGTCGCGATCACCGCCGGCCTCGACGGCCAGGAACTGGGCACGAACCTGTTCGAGGTCCATAGGGTGCCGGAGCTATGAGCGGGGCGGCGAGACTGGAGCGCGAGCAGAGCGGTCTCGCCGTGCTGACCCTCGACAGCCCGCCGCTCAACCTCTTCGACCAGCGGATGATCGACGACGTTCGCGCCGCGGTGGCCGATGTTGCCGCCGATCCCCCGCGGGCGCTGCTGATCCGGGCCGAGGGCCGCGCCGTCTCCGGCGGCGTCGACGTCCACGTCTTCGATGGGCTGACGCCGGAGCAGGGGAGCGCGCTCTGGGACGAGCTGCTGGGGATGATCGACCAGCTGGAGGCGCTGCCGGCACCGATCGTCTTCGCCGCCCACGCGCTGACCCTGACCGCGGCCCTGGAGATCGCCCTCGCCTGCGACCTGATCGTCGCCAGCCCCAAGGCCAAGTTCGGCCTGGTCGAGAAAGTGGTCGGGCTGACGCCCTCGATGGGCGGGACCCAGCGCTTCGCCGAGCGCGCCGGCAGCGGCCGCGCTCGCCAGTTCGTGATGGACGGCGGCGTCTTCGGCGCCGAGGAGCTGGAGCGCTGGGGCGTCGTCAACACGATCTTCCCGGAGGACGAGTTCGAGGCCCGCTCGCGCGCCCTCGCCGAGGAGCTGGCCGCCGGCCCGACCAGGGCGCACGCGATGACCAAGCACATCCTCCGCCGCTTCCGCGAAGGCGGCCTGCCGGCGGCCGACGAGGCGACCCGCACCGAAGCCGCCGACCTCTTCGCCACCGCGGACCTGCAGAACGCCGTCAAGACCTTCCTCGAGCACGGTGGCCCCGGCCACGCCACCTTCGAGGGCCGCTAACCGCCCGCCGACGGGCCGATTTCGGGACGCATGGTCCCGCTATAGGCCCATGGGCTCCCGCTGGATAGGGTTTGGCGATGGATCCTTTTGAAGCAATCGCGCAGGGGATGACGCAGGCGGTGCCGTTCGCCGGTTATCTGGGTCTCGAGGTCACCGAGGTGAGGGAGGGCGAGGCGCTGGTCGTGCTGCCCGAGCGCGACGAGCTCAAGAACCACGTCGGCTCCCAGCACGCCGGCGCCCTCTTCACCGCCGCCGAGGCGGCCTCCGGCGCAGCATTCGTCGCCGCCTTCGTCGAGCGCATGGCCGAGGTCACCCCGCTCGCTCGCAGCGCCGACATCAACTACGAAAAGATCGCCAAGGGTCCGATCACCGCCAGCGCCAAGCTCGGGATCGCCAAGGACGAGGCGCTCGCCACCCTCGACCGCGACGGCAAGGTCGAGTTCCCCTGCGCCATCGTCCTCACCGACGCCGAGGGCACCCAGGTCGCCAGCGCCACCGTCCGCTGGCACGTGCGGCTCAACAAGCCGGCCGCCGCCTAGCACCCTGCTGAACCCCTAGAATCGCCCCGCGGGCCGCCCGGCCCCAATCTCGCGCCAGTAGCTCAGCCGGATAGAGCGTCGGTCTACGAAACCGAAGGTCACAGGTTCGAATCCTGTCTGGCGCATTCTCCCTCCCCCTTGGGGACTCAGGCCGAGATTACCTTGACTACTTGAGGCGCGACGAAGAAGCGCGCGCCCTGGTTATTACGCAGAGGAGTCTCCTTGAGAATGCCCAGTGTGCGACCAAGGAGTTGATCGCGTTCTGAGCTCCTTGCCCTGACAGCTCGTACCGTTTGCTGACGGTGCTTCTTGCGACATAGGGACCTCCGACAAGATCGGCCGCGAGATGCTCGGCGGCCCCCCGTTTGCCGGCGCTGCACGGTTGCCCGCAGTTCCCGCTTGAAGTCCGATCAATCGCTCCACCTTCGCCTGGGACTCGCTGCCGACGCCTCGACGCCCTCGGCGAAAAATGCCACCCAGGAATCCCAGTTCCCGTCGAAGCTCAGTTCTAGGAGAGCCACCTGGTATTGGTCGCGACGACGCTCGAACCAAGGGGAGACGACGAGCAGCGGCTCGCGTATAAGGGCACCGCGCAGCAGCTGGACGATGACGAGCAGACGCCCGAGACGGCCATTGCCATCCGAGTATGGATGCAGTTACTCGAATTGGTAGTGGGCCAACGCCGCTTGAACAACCGTTGGGACCGGCGGTGGAGAGGAGATCCAGTCAAGAAGGGCTTCCATCCCAGCGCGTAGCTGATCGCCGGGGTGGCGGTGGGACATATCGGGCTTCATCGAGAGTCCTCCCCGGCGCCCCAATGACGACTATTCGATCGCGCAGTCCACCGGAATCGCTCAGCTCTCCCGCGGTTCCCCGAACGAGGATCTTTTGCAGCTCGCCAAGCATTCCAAGCGATGCCGGCCGGTCCTACGGCCAAGAGAACCCCAGCTCGGCCATCTCCTCGAAGTTGAGCGCTCAATCGGCAACTCGCTGCCCTTGGCTTTTTCGGATTGAAGGTCGAGGCGAAAGCAAAGACCCCAAAGGGGACGCCAAAAGTGGAGCTTGTCTGAAGACGGTTGACAAAGTGCCGCTGACCGACGTCCTCAGCAAGGGAGCAGCGCCGGCTCTCGCTGGCGATGTTTCTGGCCGAGATGGAAGTCGTCGCCGACCCCAGCCCGATCGTCCTCGACGATCCCGTTACCCAGGAGGGGCGCCGACACATTGCCCGCACCGCTGCGGATTCAGCAGGCGCGGCGAATCGATCGCACTGTCGGCCATGTCTCCGACGATCTGTCGTGGACGGGGCTTAAGGCGAGGCAGCGCTTCGAGTGGTTGAAGCCGAACTCGACGCTGTGCGCGAGCTTTACGAGGCCCACGATGAGGAGAAATACCGGCCGGCGGCGAGCGAATTCTGCATGCTTTTGCGCCAGTCCTTCGAGCGCGCCGTCGAGGATGAGGTGTTTTGAGGGAGTCATTACTCGCCGCAGCGATACGGTCCACACGACCGCGCTTGACAACGTGGTCATCGATGACCAGATCTGTGAGCTGGCAGACCGTGGAATCGCCGAAAACTCGCCTTGGGTTCACGACCAGCCTTTGGCCGATGGTGCCGACCCTCCGACCCCCGATGAGCTGGAGGAGGGACTCGAGATCTACAAGAGTCTGTTGGCGGCGGTAAAGGACTGTCGTAAGGCGCCCGATGGCACGGCGAATGGCGAGCCGAAGTTGGCCATAGTCGAACCGCCGGAGTCGGGCGGCGAGGGCGCCGCCTTGCACGGGGTCTAGGTCCGTCCATCAAGTCGATCGCCTTGAAGCTAGGGTGCCCGGGTCCGATGACCCACGTCGACCTCTCCGACCAGCTCCTCGCCTTCGTCGAGATCCCCAAGGGGGGGCGTAACAAGTACGAGTTCGACGAGGCGACCGGGCGGATCGTGCTCGATCGCTTCCTCTCCTCCTCGATGGTCTACCCGGCCGACTACGGTTTCCTGATCGACCACCGGGGGGAGGACGGGGACCCGCTCGACTGCCTCGTCTGCGTCTCCGAGGCGACCTTTCCCGGCTGCGTGATCCCGGTCAACCCGGTGGCGATGTTCGAGATGAAGGACGAGGCGGGGATCGACGACAAGATCGTCTGCGTCCCCGTCAGCGATCCCGGCTGGAACAGCGTCACCTGCCTGGAGGAGCTGCCCGAGCAGCTGAAACTGGAGATCCCGCACTTCTTCTCCGTCTACAAGGACCTCGAGCACAAGCAGGTCGAGGTCGGCGCCTGGCTCTCGCGCGAGGACGCCGAAGAGACGATTCGGGAAGCCCGGCAGCGGCAGATCGACCACGAGCGCGAAAAGGCCGCCGGCTAGACCTCAGACGCTCAGCGCCGTCCACAGTGGGCGGTGGTCCGAGAGGTAGTACTTGACGTAAGCGCGGAACTTCACCTGCTCCTCCTCGGTCCCCTTGCCCCAGAGGTCGCGGAAGAGAGCACCGTCGTAGTCGAAGACGCCACTGCGCTCGATCGCTTCCTCCATCGGCCCAGGGAAGACGGCCATCTGGTCGTACTGGGCGTCGTCGTTGAGGTTGGAGCCGCCGACCTGGGTCGAGTGCGGTGGCAGGTGCAGCCCCTTGGCGGTCAGCGCCGCGAAGACCGGGTCGCTGGGGTCGCGCACCGGCAGGTTGAAGTCGCCGAGGGCGAGGACGTTGGGCGTGAACGCGTTCTTGTCGTCCTTGCGGTTGTCGGCCCAGCGCCCGATCGCGAAGGCCTCGAGGCAGCGGCGTTCGAGCGCGGGCTTGTCGTCCTTGCCGAAGTAGAGATGAACGTCGGCGAGGACGAAGGTGAGGCCGCCGGCCCGGAACGAGGCCAGGTAGGGGTTGCGGTCGAAGCCTTCGAACTTGCGGGTGACGCCGGGCAGCTTGACGCTGGGCAGCTCCTTCGGCGGCACGGTGACGCGGCCGACCTCCTCCAGCAGCTCGACCCGCTCGGAGTCGTAGAGGAAGGCATAGCGCTCGTTGTTGCCGCCGGGGTCGGAGAAGAGCGCCCTGTAGCGGTCCGGCAGCTGCTCCTGGATGCCGCGCAGGCCCTCGAGGTCGTCGTTCGTCTCCTGGATCGCGACGAGGTCGAACCAGCCGATGATCTCGGCGATCAGCTCGTAGTCCTTTGGGCGCCGTTTCTGGACCCCGAGGTTGGCGATGTTCCAGGTCGCCAGCAGCAGCCGGTCCTTGGTCTTGTCGGGGATTGCGCGGTCCTCTTTCCCGGGCTGCTCGGGATAGGCGCGCAGAGCCTTCAGCTCTTTCCCGACCTCGTAGTCATAGGAGCCGTCCGGCTCGGGGAAGGCGACCATTCCGGCAAAGCTTAAGATCTTTTGAGTAAACGCACAGGTTCGTAGAAGGTGGGGATGCTCCTGATCGAAATCAGCCCCTCCGGCGCATCTGCTGGGGCTTGGTTAGACATCGAGGACAAGCGGCGCCAGGCCGCTCTCTGAGCCAAAAACCGGATTGCCCAATCGTAGGTTCAAGGTTTCCTCCGAGCGCGCCGATGGAGCCGGGCACAGGGGAGCGAACGCTCCATCGAAACGTCAAGCAGAAGGGTCTTTTCACATGCTCTGGATCACCAGGAAACGAGCGCTCGCTCTCACCGCGATTGCCGTGCTGGCCGTCGCCGCCGGCGCCTACGCGTACTTCACCTCGACCGGTAGCGGCACCGCCACCGCGACCGTCGGCAGCGGCTCCGCCGTCACGATCAAAGGCACGGTCGCCTCGACTCTCTACCCGGGTGGCAACTCGACCGTGAACTTCACCGTCGACAACCCGTCGTCCGCGGCGCAGCGCGTCGGCACGATCACGCTGGCGAGTATCGCCGTCGACGCCGGTCACTCGACCTGCAGCAAAGTCCTCACCGGCGGCAACCCGGACTTCGCGATGCCCGCTGTCGCCGTCAACAAAGTCTTCGGCACGGGCAACAACCAGACGGTTACCCAGACCGGGACGCTGACGATGAACGACACCGGGGTCAGCCAGGACGCCTGCCAGGGCGCGACGCTGACGCTGAATCTGACGAGCAACTAGGCAAGTCATGTCGCGACGGTCGGTTTGGGCGCTTGAGTCCCGGGCCGACCGGAGCGGCGAGGCATGTTCGATTCTTGGAACCAGAGCAGGCGGGCCACCGTGGCCAAGCTCCTGGTGGCGCTGGTGAGCGCCACCGGGTGCATGGCCGCGGTGGCATACGCCACGTCGGCACCATCGACGCCCACGCACGGCGACGCGATCCCGCCCGCCGCGAGGAACATCGCGACACGGGCGCTCGTGCCCGAGCCGCGCACCGCCGGCACCCGTCCGCCCCAGCCCCGCATCGTCCGCCACCCGGCCGCGACGACGCTCTCGACCAGGGCCTCCTTTCGCTACGCCTCGAGTCGGGCGGAGGCCGATTTCGAGTGCAAGCTCGACAGCGCCGCCTGGAAGGGATGCGCCCGCGCCCGTGTCGCCTACCGCGGTCTCGCTGTCGGCCCGCACCAGTTCCTCGTGCGGGTCAACGCCGACGGGGCGCGCAGCCGACCGGCCCGGTTCGCCTGGATCCAGGGGCAGCCGCAGCAGTTCTCGATCGCGCCTGATCTCTCGGCCCTGAGCCTGCTCTACCCGGGGGCGCCCGCGATCGCGGTCCCGCTCGTCCTCACCAACCCCAACTCGGCGCCGATCCGCGTCACCTCCCTGAAGGTCTCGGTGAGCGCCGATCCGGCGGCCTGCCCGAGCGGCGCCAACCTCGAACTGATCCAGTCGAGCGCATCGGAGCGCAGGCCGGTGAAGATCCCGGCCGGCAGCTCGGTTCGGCTCCCGGCCGGCGGCGTCTCCGCGCCCGCGATCGCCCTCCGCAATCTTCCCGTCAACCAGGACGCCTGCCAAGGGGCCAGCTTCCCGCTGGCCTTCTCCGGGGAGGCTCTCGGTTGAGGCTGCCGCGCCCACCCCGCTTCACCTGGGCCCTCGTTGGCGTCGCCGTCGTGGCGGCGATCTCCGGCACCGCCCTCGCCTACTTCACCTCGGCGGGCCTGGGGACCGCCAAAGCGGAAATCTCGAAACTGACGAAACCGGTGATCACCACCGCCACGGCACCGGTGGCGGGAGGGACGGTTTCCCTGGCCTGGAGTGCCGCCACCGCCCCCGGGGCGGAAGCGGTCAAGTACTTCGTCACCCGCGATGGGGACGACGCGGAAGGCACCTGCGCCACGGAAGCGACGCCAACCACCGCCGTCAGTTGCAGCGACAGTGGCCTCGAACCCGGCAAATACACCTATATCGTGACCGCGGTCTGGCGTTCCTGGTCAACCGTCAGCACCAGCTCCTCGGTAACCGTGACGATCGGTCGGGCGACCCATTTCGCGATCACGGCCGCGACGAGCACTCCGGCCGCCTCCGTCGCCGACAACCTCACGATCACCGCCAAGGACGTCAATGAGGCGACCGCCGCCTCCTACACCGGCTCGCACACGCTGATCTTCTCCGGCGCCTCCTCGAGCCCGCTGGGGAACACCCCCACCGTCGTCAACAGCTCCGGCACCGTGGTCAATTTTGGCAGCAGCACCGCGCTCACCTTCACCGCCGGCGTCGCGGCGGTCGCCTCGTCGAAAAACGGTGTGCTGAAGATCTACAAGTCGGGAGCGGCCGACGTCGTCGCCACCGAGAGCTCGAGCTCGCTCACCACCCCCGTGCCGCTGGCGCTGACCGTGAGCCCGGGCGCCGCCACCAAGTACGTGCTGGCCGTGCAGTCGACGACGCCCACCGTGGGCGTGGGCGACGACCTCACGATCACCGCACAGGACGCCTACAGCAACACCGCCACCGCCTACACCGGGGCCCACAACCTCGTCTTCTCGGGCGCCGTGGCCAGCCCCGGCGGCACCCTGCCGACGGTCTCCGATTCGGCCGGGAACGACATCGCCTTCGGGACCGCGACCCCGATCGTCTTCACGGCCGGGGTCGCGACCGCGTCCGGCGACGTCAACGGCGAGATGCTGCTCTACAAGAGCGCCACCGCGGCCTCCGTCAAGGCGACCGAGGGCACCATCACCAACACCGCCGTCAGCGTCACCCCGGTGGCTGCTGCGGCGGCGAAACTGGTCCTGACCGCGGCAACCCTGACCCCGGTCGCGGCGGCCAGCGACAACCTGACCACGACCGCCCAGGACGCCTACGGCAACACCGCGACTTCCTATGCGGGGTCCAAGAGCATCACCTACTCCGGCGCCGAAGCCAGCCCCAGCGGCGCCGCCGCGATTGTCACCAACACCGCTGGCACCGCGATCAACTTCGGCTCGGTGACGGTGCTGACGTTCACCGCGGGGACCACCGGCACCCGCGCGATGAAGCTGAACAAAGCCGGCGCTGCCAGTGTCAGCGCCACCGACGGCACGATCTCGACCGTGGCGCCGCTGGCCTTCACCGTCTCCGTCGGCACCGCCGCCCGGTGGGCACTGACCAGCACTACCGTCACCGCCGGCACGATCGCCCCACCCTGCCTGTTCACCTGCGTCGTCACCGGTCTCGGCAACGGCGGCAAAGTCAGCGCCAACGTCAGCGTCACCGACAGCGTTGGCAACACGGTCTCCGAACTTGGCAGTGGCCACACCGCGAAAGTGACCGCCACCGGAGGAACCGTCGCCGAAGGTGCCTCGCTGGCGATCCCGGCGACCGGCCCCGCCATCTCCACCACCCGCTTCACCTACACCGCTCCCGCCAGCGGCGCCTTCACCAACACGATCACCGCCGCCCTCCTCGCCGGCACTGCCTACACCAACGCCACCGCGACGGCCAGCAAATAGCTCAGCGAGCGGGCACCTGCGCTCGCGACGCCCAGAGGCCGAGCAGGATCAGCCAGGCACCGAAGAGCAGCTGGTCGGCGCGCTGGAGGACGCCCTTGACCGAGTCGGCGTCGGCGCTGAGGTAGCTGAGCCCGGTGACGGCGGTGAGGAGGAGCCAGAAGGCGCCGAGAGCGAGGGTCGCCTGGCCGCCGCGACGGCAGGAGGGGAGCCGGCTGAGGCCGACGCCGACGAACCAGAAGGCGAGCGCGGTGGTGGCGATTTCGGCGACGTTGGCGGTCGCGTGGATGACGTCGAAGGGGTCGTAGGCGAGCGAGCAGGAGGCTTCCAGGCCTTCGGCGCAGCTGAGCGGAGCACCGCCGATCGCGGCCAGGATGCCGGTGGCGAAGAGGGCGAGGATGCCATGGCGGATCGTGGGAGAGAGGGCGCCGAGGCGGGGCAGCAGGAGCAGAGCAAAGGCGGCGATCGCCAGGCCGGAGACGATCGCCAGCAGCTCGAAGCGCCAGCCGAAGACCTCACTGCGGGCGCCGAGGTCGCTGATCCAGGAGTCGCCGAGGTCGGTGCGCTGCGCCAGCAGCCCTTCCAGGACCCAGTAGTTGCTGAGCAGCGCCGCGCCGATGCCGGCCAGTGCGATCGGGCGGGAGCGGGTCACGGGCCGGACCCTAATCGCGCCGGTCCCCGTGGCAGGATCAGCCCCTGCATGGGCGCCCCCGGCCAGGATCGCGAAAACCTCGACGCGATCCTCGCGACGGCGGAGCACGACCGCACCCGGCTCAACTCGAACGCGCTCGGTGCCTTCAGCCTGACCCTGCTCGGAGTCGCCAGCGTCGTCGGCGCCGGCATCTTCGTCGTCACCGGCGACGCCGCCGCCCACTACGCCGGACCGGCGGTCCTCATCTCCTTCATCCTCGCCGGCATCGTCGCCGGGCTGACCGCCCTCTGTTACGCCGAGCTGGCCTCGATGATCCCGGCCGCTGGCAGCACCTACTCCTACGCCTTCGCGGCCTTCGGCTCCTTCGTCGGCTGGTTCATCGGCTGGGACCTGCTGCTCGAGTATTTGTTCGCCGCCTCGACCGTGGCGGTCGGCTGGTCGGGCTACTTCGTCAGCCTCTTCGACTCCTTCGGCGTCCACCTCCCGCATGCCCTGGTCACCGCCCCCTTCGGCGATGACCCCGGGATCGTCAACCTGCCGGCGCTGGGGATCATGCTGCTGACCTCGGGCGCGCTCTGGCTCGGCACCCGCGAGTCGGCGATCGCCAACAACTCGATGGTGCTGTTGAAGCTCTCGATCCTGCTGCTGGTCGTGGTGGTCGGCATCTTCTACGTCTCCTCCTCGAACCTGAAGCCGTTCCTGCCCGCCGCCGAGGGAGGGTTCGGCGACTTCGGCTGGAGCGGCGTCTTCCGCGGCGCCGGCATCGTCTTCTTCGCCTACATCGGCTTCGACGCGGTCTCGACCGCCGCGGCCGAGGCGCGCAACCCGCGAAGAACGGTGCCGATCGGCCTGCTCGGCACGGTCATCATCGCCACCGTCATCTACATCGCCGTCGGCTTCGTCCTCACCGGCATGGTCAACTACCGCGAGCTCGGCGTCGCCGATCCGATCGCGGTCGCGCTCAAGGCCGGTGGCCGCGACCTCGACTGGCTGCTGAAGCTGACCGACGTCGCCGCCGTCGTCGGCCTCGCCTCGACCGTTCTGGTCACGCTCTACGGGCAGACGCGGATCTTCATGCGGATGTCGGAGGACGGGATGCTGCCGCCGGCCTTCGGCAAGGTCAGCGGGCGGACCAAAACCCCACAGTTCTCGATCGTCCTCTGCGGGGTCGTCGGCGGCATCGTCGCCGCGCTGGTGCCGCTCTCGGTGCTGGGCGAACTGATCTCGATCGGGACCCTGCTGGCCTTCATCATCGTCTCCGCCGGTGTCCTCACCCTGCGCCGCCGCTACCCCGACCTGCCGCGGCCGTTCCGGGTGCCGGCCCTGCCGCTGGTCGCCGGCACCGCGATCGTCTCCTCGCTGGCGCTGATGGCGACGCTGCCGGGGGACACCTGGATCCGGCTCGGCGTTTGGGCCGCGCTCGGGCTCTGCGTCTACTTCCTCTATGCCCGTGAGCACAGCAAGGAGAAGATGGGCGCGATCGCGGCCGGCATCACCGGCACCCCGGAACCGGCGCCGGAGGAGGGCTGAGCATGAACGTCCACCTGCTGCAGCGGGCGCCCCGCAACTACAACCTGGCGGCGCTCCACCTCACCTTCTTCGTCACCGCGATCGTCACCGAGCTCTGCATCCGCACCCAGCTCTACCTGACCCACTATCCGCAGCTGGGCGGCCACGGCCTCCACATCGCCCACCTGCTCTGGGGCGGGCTCTTCATGGTCGTCGCCCTGGCGATCCTGCTCAGTCTGCTCGGGCGCCGCGCCCGCCAGGCCGCGGCCCTGATCGGTGGCGTCGGCTTCGGCTTCTTCATCGACGAGCTCGGCAAGTTCATCACCGCCGACAACAACTACTTCTACAAACCGGCGGCGGGGCTGATCTACCTGATCTTCATCGGCCTCTACATGGGCTCGCGCGCTTTCCAGCGCCACCGCGGGCTCGACGACGACGAGAAAGTGCGGAATGCGATCGAGCTGATCGGGGAGGCGACCCGGGGCCCGTTCAAGGTCGAATACCGCGACCAGGCACTGGCCCTGCTGGGTGATGTGCCGTCGAGCCACCCGCTGCGCGACCCCTTGGTCGCCCTCGCCGAGGACGTCGACACCAAGCCCAACCCGGACCCGCCCTGGTACCGGCGCCTGACCGACTTGGTCGCCTCCCGCTACCAGGGCTGGACCGAGCACGGCTGGTTCCACGCGATCTTCTTCAGCGTCTTCGCCGCCTGGGCCCTGGCCGGCGTCGTGCTCGTGCTCGGCCTGGTCCTCTCGGTCACCTTCAGCGATCACGCTGCCCGGGCCGAATTCGAACGCGACTCCTTCGGCCACCTCAACTTCCTCAATCTCGCCAGCCTCGTCTCCACCGGCGTCTCCTGCGTGATGGTCGCCTTCGGCCTGGTGCGGCTGGCACGGCGCCAGCGCCTCGATGCCTACGCCTGGTTCACGCGGGCGCTGCTGGTCTCGATCTTCGTCACCCGCGTCTTCACCTTCGTCGAGTCCCAGTTCGGCGCCGTCTTCGGCCTCGCCATCGACGTCCTGCTGCTGATCACCGTGCAGCTGATGGCCGCGCAGGAGCGGCGGCGGGCCACGACCTGAGCGGCGCCGGCTCAGTCCTCGCGGTGGGGGAGTTCCCCGGCCGCAACCTGTTCGGCCCGCTGGCGCACTTCCCCAGCTGCCTCGCGGGTCGCCGCGATCGCCTCGTCGCGGGCCGCGTCAAGACCCTCGCTCGGCTTGCCGCCGACCATGTCCCGGAAGGCTTCCTTGAAGCGCTCGGTGCGCCGGTCCGGGGGGAACCGGGCCTCCGCCTTCGCCTGCTTCCTCGGCTTGCGGTCGCCGTAGCGCCGCCGCGCCCAGGCTGAGCTCGGCTTGCCGATCCGGCAGGTCGCGTAGATCGCCAGGGGGCTGAAGAAGATGCCGAGCGTCCCGTGCAGGATCCGCCCCTTGAGCAGGCTGATCGTGACGAAGGCGAAGAGCGCGATGAAGCTGACGATCGTGCCGATCACCGCCGAGGCGGAGCCGGTCTCGATCGCCACCGGGCTGGCCCCGACCAGGATCAGCAGCATCGCCGCCGCGGCGATCACGGTGGCGTCGATCGAGCTGCGTCCCTCCTCGGCCCAGTAGACGTCCTCGAGGTGGACCCAGAGCGCGAACTCGTCGATCGTCAGGCCGGCGCCGACGCCGAAGCCGAGCGCCGCGATCTCGGTCAACGGGCTGGCTCCGAAGGCGAGCGCCATCATGATCCCGGAGACCATCATCGTCACGATCCCGAAGACGAGGTGATGGAGGTGGACGCCGCCGTCGCTTTCGATGTTGCCGGGCCACCAGGAGACGCTTTCGCTGCGGATGATCCGCGTGCTCATGCGGATGAAGGCGAAGGAGAGGATGAAGCCGACGAGGACGAGGAACAGCCCCTGCTCGTTGTGCTGTTCGAGGTTCTCCCAGAAGTCGGTGAAGATGGATGCGGTGGTCACGGGCACGCAAGGCTATTGTGGAGCGAGGCCATGCCGAAGTCCAACGACGCTCCCGAGGTCATCTCCAAGAAGCAGTACGAGAAGGAGCTGAAGCGGCTGCAGACCGAGCTGGTCGAGCTGCAGGAATGGATCGTCCACGCCGGGCTGCGGGTGGCCGTCCTCTTCGAGGGCCGCGACACCGCCGGCAAGGGGGGCGTGATCAAGCGGATCGGCGAGCGGACCAACTCGCGGGTGGTGCGCACGGTCGCGCTGGGGAAGCCGACCGAGCGCGAGAAGACCCAGTGGTACTTCCAGCGCTACGTCGCCCACCTGCCGGCCGCCGGGGAGATGGTCCTGTTCGACCGCAGCTGGTACAACCGCGCCGGCGTCGAGCGGGTGATGGGCTTCTGCAGCGAGGAGGAGTACCAGGACTTCATGCGGGCGGCGCCCCGCTTCGAGGAGCTCCTCATGCGCTCGGGACTGATCCTCGTCAAGTACTGGCTCTCGGTCTCCGACGAGGAGCAGGAGCGCCGCTTCCAGGCCCGCATCGACGACCCGACCAAGCAGTGGAAGCTGAGCCCGATGGACCTCGAGGCGCGGGCCCGCTGGGTCGACTACGCCGAGGCCAAGGACGAGATGTTCGCCTACACGGACACCAAGGAGTCACCCTGGTTCGTGGTCGAGGCCGACGACAAGCGCACCGCCCGCCTCAACCTGATCAGCCACCTGCTGGAACGGATCCCGTACCAGCCGGTCCCGGAGCAGAAGATCGAGCTGCCGCCGCGTCAGGAGCGCGCCTACGTGCGGCCGCCGGTCGACACCCAGACCTTCGTGCCGACCCGCTACGTGGTCGAGTAGGCGGGGCGTTCAGGCGGGGATGACGTCCTTGGCCGCTTCGACCCGCTGGCGGATCGGCGGCTCCAGGACCCGGCTCAGCACCGGCACCTCGAGGAAGCCCTCGACGCTGGCGTAGAGCATCGCCAGCCGCGGCAGGTCGGAGACGTCGTCGATCACGACCGAGCGCGGCACCCACTCGGGGTCGAACTTCTGGTTGAAATCGCGCAGGCTCTGGATCTGGAAGAAGGGGTTGAGGCCTTTCGCCATCAGCCGCTGCAGGCGGCCGGAGAGGCCGGCGTCCTCGGCGCTGTCGAGCAGCCGCCCCCAGGCGGCGAAGTTGAGCGAGAGGCGCTTGAAGCCGCGGGCGCCGAGCGCCAGCGCCGCCTCGGCGATCAGGTACTCGGTCATGCCGTTGGTCGAGTCGGGGCGGCGCCGCATCAGGTCGAGCGAGTAGCCGGGTTCGGCGCCGTAGACGGGGACGAAGCGGAGGAAGCCCTCGACCCGTCCGCCCTGCTTGTCGCGGGCGATCGCCAGCACGAAGTCGCTCTGCTTGCCCTCGACGTCCTCGCCCAGCTCCATCGTGAAGCCGCGCTCCGGCGCCCCTTCGCGCCACTCTTCGCTGATCTCGTTCAGCTCGGCGATCAGCTCCGGGCTGGCCTCGGTCTCGGCAATCAGCTCGAACGAGTGACCCTTCTCGACGTGCTTGACCGCGGCCCGGACCGCCTTCATCCCGGCGCCGTCGAGACTGAACTCGTCGCAATGGAGGATCGCCTCGTCGCCGAGGTAGATCGTGTGCATGCCGCGCGCCCGGTAGAGCTCGGCATCGCTCTCGCGCACGGCGAAGAAGGCGACCCGCCAGCCGCGCGCGGCGCAGAAGGCGAGGAACTCGTCGAGCGTGCGGCCCTCGTCGCCGGGCGGACCGATCGGGTCGGCGGCGACCATCGCCGTCCCCCGCACATAGAGGTAGGCGACAAGCGACTTGCCGTCGGCGGAGAAGAAGTAGTTCTTGTCGCGGCGCAGGGCGAAGTAGTCGAGGGTGTCGTCGCCCCACTGGCGCACGATTTCCTCCGCGTGGCGCCGCCGCTCGACGCTCGGCGGTTCGGCTTGGACGAAGGTGCGCAGGATCAGGTAGAGCAGGATCAGCAGCCCGGCGACTCCGAGCACGATCAGCGAGATTTCGAAGAAGTCGGCGAAGACCTGGCGCCCGTAGGTGTAGGGCCCGTCGAGGCCGACCATCCCCTTGTAGGCGGTTTCGACGATCCCCCAGAAGCTCAGGTCCGGCGAGACGTGCGCCCGCTCGGCGAGCAGGGTGATCCAGGTGAAGAGGAAGACGCCGACGAGATAGACCGGCACGAAGATGACCGCCTGCTGGATCGACCCCGGGTCGCCTTGGGCGCGGAAGTCGTCCCGGAACCAGATCAGCGCCACCAGCATCGCCGCTGAGAGCAGGACCGTGATCGGGTCCGGGCCGTGGATCAGGTGGACCACGGCTGCGGCTGCGAACAGTCCCGTTGCGATCGCCCACGCCCTGCGCTTGCCGCGGCTAAGCCCACGCGCGACCGCGATCAAACCAAGTCCAACCGCAACCGACGCGATCAACCCCGCCGAGCGTCCCCCGCCGTCAATGAAGCTGAAGTGACCCAGCGAGAACCGAATCGACGTCGCCGTCGGCAGCAGCGACAGCAGCCCGACGATCACGCTCAACCACGCCAGCGTCCGCAGCGACCGAGGGCGGCGCGTAACCAGGGCCGGCGCTCCCACTGAACTCGCGCTATCGCGCTGAGTGAGTTCAGAGGGAGCGCCGGCCCTGGTCTCAGGAGCCCCAAAGTCACCGGCCGAAGGCGCTCCATCTGAAGCAACCGCGGCAGAGTCATCGGCCCCCTCGCCGCCTTCCGGCCGCAGGGTTGGAAAGAGGATCACGTCGCGGATCGCCTCGGCGCCGGAGATCAGCATCACCAGGCGGTCGAGGCCAATCCCGAGCCCGCCGGTCGGCGGCAGCCCATACTCGAGCGCTTTCACGTAGTCGTCGTCGACCGGTTCCGCCTCGTCGTCGCCGCCGGCCTGTAGCCGCGCCTCGGACTGGAAGCGCTCGGCCTGGTCGACCGGGTCGTTGAGCTCGCTGTAGGCGTTGGCGAGCTCGCGCGCGGCGACGACCAGCTCGAAGCGCTCGGTCAGTTCCGGGTCGTCCCGGTGGGCTCGGGCCAGCGGCGAGATTTCGCGCGGGTGGTCCATCACGAAGGTCGGCTCGAGCAGCAGGTGCTCGGAGCTCTCGTCGTAGACCTCGCTGATGATTTTCCCCGAGCCCCAGGCGTCGAGCCACTCGACCCCGATGCCGTCGGCGATCTTGCGCGCCTCCTCGACCGGCATCGACGGGTGCATCTCGACGCCGACGTTCTCCTTGATCAGGTCGGCCATCGTCACCCGCCGCCACGGTGGCTTCAGGTCGACCTGCTTGCCCTGGATCGTCACCACCGTGGTCCCGATCGCGTCCTCGCAGGCGGTGGCGATGATCGCCTCGGTCAGGTCCATCATGTCGTGGTAGTCGCCGAACGCCTGGTAGGCCTCGAGCAGGGTGAACTCGGGGTTGTGACGGGTGTCGAGGCCCTCGTTGCGGAAGACGCGACCGATCTCGAAGACGCGGTTCATGCCGCCGACGATCAGTCGCTTCAGCGGCAGCTCCAGCGCCACCCGCAGGGTCATGTCGATGTTGAGCGCGTTGTGGTGGGTGATGAACGGCTTCGCCGCGGCGCCCCCGGCCTGGCTCAGCAGGACCGGCGTCTCGACCTCGGTGAAGCCCTTCTCGGTGAGGACGCGGCGGGTGGTCGCGATCACCGAGGAGCGGATCTTGAAGACCCGGCGCGAGGGCTCGTCGAGGGTCAGGTCGAGGTAGCGCTGGCGGTAGCGGGTCTCGGCGTCGGCGACCCCGTGGCGGACGTCGGGCAGCGCCCGCAGGCTCTTCGAGAGCAACTCGAACTTGTCGACCTTGACGGTCAGCTCGCCCTTGTTCGAGACGATCACCGTGCCCTCGACGCCGACCCAGTCGCCGAGGTCGAGATCGGAGAACTCGTGCAGCTCGTCGGCTCCGACCGCCTCGCGGGTCGCCATTAGCTGGATCTGGCCGGTCTCGTCCTGGAGGTCGGCGAAGTCGAGGCCGCCGTGGCGGCGCTCGGCCATGATCCGGCCGGCGAGGTGGACGACCTTGCCGGTCTCGCTGCCGGCGGCGAGGTCGGCGAACTCCTCGCGCAGGGCAGCAGCGGTTGAGTCGCGGTCGAAGCGAACCGGGTAGGGCTCAATCCCCCGCTCGCGCAGCCTCTCGAGCTTCTCCAGCCGGTGAGCGCGGGTCTGCTCCTGGAACTCAGCGCGCTCCGCGACCTCGTCCTGCTGCATCGAGTCCTTCTCCCCAGTGGTCATCCCGGCGATCCTAGGCGTTCACAAGGCCGGAACCGCCCGCCGACGGGCCGATTCCGGGACGCATGGTCCCGCTATCGGCCCATCGACCCCGGCGCCGGCACCTGGGCTGACGCGGGTGCCTCGGCCTGCGCCTGCGAGCGCGCCAGGATCGCCATTCCGGCGAGGGCGACAGCCAGGGCTATCGCAAGCCCGACGCCCTCCACCGCGGTCGTCCGCAGCGACTCGTTGAGCAGGGTGACGCCGAGGACGACGCTGGTGATCGGGTCGAAGGCCATGCTGGTCGCCACCGCTGGCGCCAGGGCGCCGGTGTTGAGCGCCATCTGGTTCAGCGTCATCGAGGCGTAGCCGACCCCGACCAGGGCGTAGAGGTGCCAGTCGGTGAACATGGTCAGGATCCCGTCGTCGAGTTCGTCGACGACGACCTTGGTCAGCGCGGCCGAGAGGGCGAAGAGGATCCCGGTCGCGGTCCCCAGCAGCGCCGCCCGCCGCGGCGGCGAGCCGGTCCGCCCGGAGAGGACGAGGGCGCCGCAGGCGAGGGCGCAGGCGCCGCCGGCCACCAGCCACTCGCTGAGCGGCGCGTCGTCGCTGCCACCGGACGGTTCGGCGATCAGCAGGAAGGCCACCAGGGCGGCGACGACCAGGATCGCCGCGCCGACGTCGATGCGGCGGATGCGCTGATTGCTGAAGCGCGCCCCCAGCGGCAGCGCGAAGACGACACTGGCGATCAGCAGCGGCTGCACCACCGCCAGGCGGCCGATTCCCAGTGCCGCCGCCTGCGCCACGAAGCCGAGCCCGTCGGCGGCGATCCCGGCCAGCCAGACCGGGCGCCGCGCCATCCGCAGCAGCAGCCCCGAGCTGCCCCCCTCCGAGGGCGATTCCATTCCGGCCCGTTGTTGCAGGACGGTGCCGAGCGCGAACAGCAGCGCCGCGACTAGAGCGAGAACTATGTCCAACGTTGAGCCTCCGCTCCGATCGCCGACGGACGAGGCGGCGAACGATATGCGCTGTAGAGCGCGACGGACCGGTTTGCTTCAATTCTCGGACCAGAGAAAGGAGGTGGTCCTAATTTTGAGTCACATGCTTGAAGGGACTCTGGAGGTGCAGGGCCGCTAGGCGCCGCACTGGTTTGGGCGCCCGGCGGAATCCACCCCGGGCACCGGCGAGCGAAGGAGGGCCGGGCGTTGTCCCACCCGGTCGCGATATCCCCGTTCGTTCCATGCACCAGCACAAGGGCCGCCTTCGGGCGGCCCTTGTTCGTTGATCACCGGTGCGTCAGCTAGGCAGCTCCGCCCGCAGCCGCTCGCTCGCGAAATAGCGGGTGCTTCTCCCCTTGCCTTTCTGCTCGACCAGCCCGGCGTCGAGCAGGCGCCGAAAGTCGGCACTCGCCGTCGCCACCGAGACCTCTGCCTCTTCTCCGAAGCGCCCCCGGTCGGTGCCGCCGATGAGGCTCTGCTCGAGGGCGATCACCAGGCGGTCCGGCCAGCCGTGATCGTCGACAAGCGCTTCGAGGCGATCCCAGCGAGCCGCGGCCTCCTTGACCTGGGCGAGGCGGCGCTGCGCTTGGGCGATGTGAGCGTCGACGCAGAACTCGATCCAATCGGCGGCATCTCGCTCGGGCCGGTATCCGCCGTCCTGCACCTCTCGCAGTGCCGCGTAGTAGGCGGGCGTGTTCTCGCCGAGGTATTCCTCGATCGAGGAGAACTCCGGCGACATCAGCCCCTCCCTGGCGAGCACCAGCGACTGGACGATGCGGGCGACCCGCCCGTTGCCATCTCGAAACGGGTGGATCGAGGTGACGTGGAGGTGGGCCATTGCGGCGCGCACGACCGGGTTGGCACCGAGGTCGCCTTCCTGGAGCCACTCGATCACCTCCGCCATCAGGCCGGGAACCGCATCCGCGTCCGGGCCCTGAAACTCAAGCGAGCCGTCGTTGGCGGTGACGCCGATCGGCCCGGTGCGCCAGAGGCCGGGGCCCTTGTCCGGCTGGAAATAACAGGCGTCGAAGTGCAGGTCGAGGATGACTCGATCCAGCCAGCGAAACGCCGGGTCGCGCGCCAGCGTGCCGACTCGATCCATGGCCCGCGCATAGCAGGCGAGCGCTTGCCGATTCTCGTCCCCCGAGTCCGCCGAGGAGCTGCCGCCGACAAGCGCGATCGCCTCCTCCGGGGACACGCTGTAGCCCTCGATCGAGGTCGAGCTCTCGTAGGAGCTTGCTCGCAGCGACCGCCGCAACGGACCCATCCATCGCAGCGGGCGATTGGCTTCGTGCCCGAGGGAGCGTCGCAGGGCGTCGAGCTCGTCAAGCCGATTCTGGAGAGCGGGTGTCGGGTGTGGCGTCGCGTAAAGCATGTCTCCCATATTAGACGGTTAATCGTTTAATCGTTTAGACGATTAAACATCTGACCAGCTTATTGCTCAACCGCCGCTTTAATGCGGCAATGGCCGCCGAAGATAGATACGTCACGGCGACCGGCCTGCGCGGGCTGACCCGCTTCTACGACTCGATCATTGCCGTGACCATGCGCGAGCAGCTGTTTCGCGGCCGCCTTGCCGATCAGGTTCTGGCCGATCTACCCGCCGAGGCGCACATTGCCGACGTTGGCGCCGGCACCGGCACCTTCGCGATCGGGCTCGCCGCCGCGGCCCCGGCGGCGAACGTGGTCGCGATCGATGGCGATCCCGAGGTGCTGGCGATCGCTGAGGCCAAGAAGGGCGCCACCGAGGTTGAGTGGAAGCAGGGCCTGGCCGGCGAGCTGCCCCTGGCCGATGGCAGCTGCGACCGCGTCGCGATGTCGTTGCTGCTCCACCACCTCGACGCCGACGGCAAGCGCGCCGCCCTGACCGAGGTCCACCGCGTCCTCCGTCCCGGCGGCAGTCTCCACGTCGCCGACTGGGGCAAGCCGCAGGATCCCCTGATGCGCGCCGGCCTCTTCACCCTGGCGGTCATCGACGGCTTCGACGGCATCCGCGACCACGCCGCCGGCCGTCTGCCGCTCTTCATCGAGGAGGCTGGCTTCGACACGGTCCGCCGCCACGACCGGCTGCGCACCGCCTGGGGGAGCCTGGAGCTGCTCAGTGCGGCGCGGCCGGGGTGACCGAATCGAACCCACTTCCCGCGGGTAGTAGAAGCAGGATGCGATCGCTTCTGGGGGGCCTCGCGGCTACCACCTGCCTGCTTCTCTGCCTGCCTGTCACCGGCGGGGTCGCCGCCGCGAGCGCGCCGGTCTCGCCAAGCTGCGCCGAGGGACCGGTCAGGGTCGGCGACACGACCTACGGCACCCCCTGCGCCGATCTCATCGTCGCCCCGGCCGGGGTCGAGACGGTCCGGGGCGGGGGAGGGGATGACACGATCCTCGGTGCCAACAGCGGACCGGTCGCCGCGATTACGGGCTCCTGCGAAACCGGCTGCCATCTCGAAGTCGGCAGCCAGACTTTCGAAGGCGGCCCGGGCAACGATGTCGTCTACGGGGACCGCGGCAACGACACCCTGCGCGGCAACGCCGGCAACGACCGCCTCTATGGCGGTATCGGCGACGACGGGCTCGAAGGCGGCGAAGGCAACGACCTGCTCTCCGGTGGCTTCGGCAGCGACAAGATCGACGGCCAGGCAGGCGACGACTATGTCCGCGGCGACGCCACGATCGACCACATCTTCGACACCGGCGGCGGCTTCGACACGCTCAGTTTCTCGACCGGGGTGACGCCAGGGTTTGGCGCCTCGGAAAACCCGACCCCGGCGACGAACTTCCCCGGTCCCGAAGAAGGGAAGGAGCGCGGGATCTGGCTCAAGCTCGATCAAGGGGGGATCAACGCGATCGACGGGGAACCATCGCTGGGGGGCGGCAACGATGAAGTTCAGCCCGGCGTCTTCGAGCGGATCATCGGCACCCCCTTCTCCGACTACATCGTCGGCGGCTCGAGTGACGAGCGGATCTACGGCGGCGGCGGCGCCGACGTGATCAAGGGCGAAGGGGGCAACGACCTGCTGAACGGCGGCGCCGACGGCGACTATCTCGACGGCGGCCTCGGCAGCAACACGATCGAAGCGGGCGCCGGCGACAACTGCTTCAACCCGACGGTGGGCGGATGCGGCAGCACCGCCACCGTGAAACTGCGCGAAACGAGCAAAGTCAGCGTTGGGGAGACGAGCGGTGACACCGGCCTCGTACAGGTCTATGTCGTCGGCAGCGAGAGCTCGGACGGGATCACCGCCACGTTCAACGGCTCCACTGTGACCATCTCGATCGCCACCGGGTCGTTCAACGCCGACCTCGGCGGCTGCGCTCTCTCGGATCCCACCACCGCCAGCTGTTCGCTCACGGCGCCGCTCGACTCGGTCCTACTGGCCGGCATGAGCGGCAATGACACGATTTCGGCGACCAACTTCCCTGATGGCGTCAATGTCGTCGCGACCGGCGGCGAAGGCGAAGACACGCTCACCGGCGGTGCCGGTGAAGATGTTCTCGTTGACGGATCGGGCAACTTTCACGACGTCCTCGCGGCCGGCGCAGGCGACGACGCGCTGACCCACAACAGCGGCGCCGACGTGCGCGACGGCGGCGAAGGCAGCGACCTCTTCCTCTCGGTTGCCCTCTGCAAGGGCGAGTCGATTATCGGCGGCGCCGAACGGGTCGGCGCTCCCGTGCCCGACCGCGACAACGCCTCCTGGGCGCGGCTCGGCGGGGTCGGCGCCGACGCCCGGATCGACCAGGGTCGGGTCGGCGAAGTCGGCTCCGACGGCGAACCTCAGTGCGCGAGCGGCAGCTTCGACACGCTCTCTGGAATCGAGGACCTCGAGGGCTCCAACCAAGACGACTACCTCGTCGGCGACGGCGGCAACAACCAGTTGCTCGGCCACAAGGGTGCCGACTCCTACTTCGGCTTGGCCGGGCAGGACTCGTTGCTTGCAAACTCTGGTACCCGGGATCTGGTGATCAACTGCGGCGCTGATCTCGATTCGGCGGTTATCGACTTCGCCAGCGTCGGCGATCCGACCCCGATCGAATGCGAGAACGTGCGCGAAGGCGCGGCGGAAGAATTCAACGAACTCGCGCTGCCACCTCGCCCATCCACGCCAGCTCCGGTCATTAAGCCGTCGCCCCGCGACCGCAAGCCGCCCCGGACCAAGATCCGCGCCCGTCCCCGCGCCGTCCTCACCACGAGCAAGGCCCGCGCCCGCGCCGTCTTCCGCTTCGCCGCCAGCGAGCGCGGCTCGACCTTCCGCTGCAAGCTCGACCGCAAGCCCTACCGGCCCTGCGTCTCGCCCCGGGCCTACATGCTTACGCCCGGCCGGCACACGGTCCGCATCTTCGCCGTCGACCCCGCCGGCAACGCCGATCGCACCCCGGCCCTGCTCAGCCTGCGGGTCCGGCGACGCTAGCCGGCTACCCTGAGCCATGGCCGCCCACCGACAGGAGAGCGAAGATGGCGAAGGATCTCTACACCGCTGAAGCACATGTGACTGGAGGTCGGGCCGAAGGACACGGCCGCACTTCCGACGGCGCCCTCGAGGTCGATCTCCGCACTCCGACCGAGCTGGGCGGCGAGGGCGGCGGCACCAACCCCGAGCAGCTCTTCGCGGTCGGCTACGCGTCCTGCTTCGAGAGCGCCCTGGCCGCGGTGGCCCGCCGCCAGAAGGCCGACGTCGGCGACGTCGCGATCGACTCCAAGATAAAGCTGAGAGCTGGCGAGGACCGCAGCTTCACGATCGCCTCCGAGCTGCACGTGACCCTGCCCTCGGTCGCGGACGACGCGGCCATCGAGCTGGTCCGTGCGGCGCACGAGGTTTGCCCCTACTCCAACGCCACCCGCGGCAACATCGAGGTCGTGCTGACCGCCAACGGCACCGCCGTCGAGGACTAGGGTCAGGCCGACTCGGCCTCGACGAAGCGCTTCAGCTTCTCGGGCATGCTGTCGATCAGCTGGCCGCGGAGGACGCCGACGACCGGTCCGCGGATGACCATCCCCAGCATCCGGCCGAGGTCGACCTCCAGCGAGTAGGTGACGCCGGTCCGCCCGTCGCCGAGGTCCTCGAGCTCCCAGTTGCCCTCAACCGACTTCAGGTCACCGTCCTCCTGGATCCAGGAGATCCGTGCGGGGGGCTCGTAGCTGAAACGCATCTCGGCGCCGAGCGTGCGGACCTTGGCGTCGGTCTCCATGTGGACCAGCGTCTGCTTCCCGCCCTCGCGCTCAACGCATTCGGCGACCTTGATCTCCGGCTGCCAGAGCGGCGAGCCCTCGACGTCGGCCGCAACCGCGTAGACCGCGTCGATCGGCGCCTCGATCTCAATGCCGGCGGAGCCGTGAATGGTGCCCATCGCCCCACTCTACGCCGGTCCGCCCACACCAGCCACCAAGTTCCGCGGTTCCAAATCCACCAAATAGGCGGAGAAGGAACCGCGGAAGCTAGAGTCGCCGCCATGCCCGCCTGGATTGCCCGCCGCGCCGCCCCCGCCATTTGGAAGCGGATCCCCTGGAAGATGGTGTGGACCGTCGTTGTCTGGCTCGGCAACAAGGGAAGGGAGCGAGTCGAGGACAACCTGACCCAGAAGGAGCAGAGCGAATTCTGGAACCTGCTGACGAAGTCGAAGGGCAAACCGGGCAACCTCTCCCAACGCGACCGCACACGGATCAAGAACATCGCCGGCAAGGCGATCCGCGGCAGCTGAAGCGCGGCTGACGGCGGCGCCCACCGGCTACCGTCTCCCTGGTGCCCGCCGACCTCCGTCTCAGCGTCCTCGACCAGACTCCCGTCTCCGAGGGCTCGAGTGCGGCCCAGGCGTTGCGCAACTCGATCGACCTCGCCCAGTTGGCGGACGGCCTCGGCTACCACCGCTACTGGGTCGCTGAGCACCATGGGGGAGGGCTGGTCGCCGGGCCCTCGCCGGAGGTCCTGATCGGCCCGATCGCCGCTGCGACCAGCCGCATGCGGATCGGCAGCGGCGGCGTGATGCTGCCCCATTACAGCCCGCTCAAGGTGGCCGAGAGCTTCGGTGTCCTCGCCGGCCTCTTCCCGGGGCGCATCGACCTCGGGATCGGCCGCGCCGCCGGCACCGACCCGTTGACCACCCACGCGCTCCAGCGCGACCGTTCCCATGCTCTGCCCGACGACTTCCCCGAGCAGCTCGCCGAGCTGCTCGCCTACTTCGAGCGCAGCTTCCCCGCCGGCCACCTGGCCCGCCTCGCGGAGACCCTGCCCGGTGAGCCCGAGGCTCCCGAGCCGTGGCTGCTCGGCTCCTCCGAGCAGAGCGCGCTCTGGGCCGGCGAGATGGGCCTGCGCTACGCCTTCGCCGACTTCATCAACCCGCGTGGGGCGCCGATCGCGGAGACCTACCGGCGCGGCTTCATCGCTGGCCAACGCCGCGGCGAGCCCCGTCTTGCGGTCGCTGTGCGGGCGCTCGTCGCCGCGACCGAGGAGGAGGCCGAACTGCTGGCGACGAGCTGGCGCATGGCCTTCGACCTGCTGCGCCGCGGCCGCCCGATCGCGGTGCCGCCGCCGGAGAAGGCACAGCGCTATCTGCAACTGCACGACGAGGAGCGCGATGGCTCAGGCGCCGAGCGCCGCCGCCTCGTCGGCACCCCGGCGCAGGTCCGCGCCGATATCGAGGAGACGGTCGCCGCCTACGGCGCCGAGGAGGTGATCGTGGTCACGATCACCCACGATCACGAGGCCCGCCGTCGCTCCTATGAACTGCTGGCCGAAGAGTTCGCCCCGGCGCCTAAGGGCGGGTGAAGAGGTCCCAGTTCTTGGTCCGGCCGTCGCGTGGGCGCGACATGTACTTGCCGGGGGGGAGCGGGCCGACCTTTGCCTCCAGGGCGGCGAAGGCCGCGTCCCGGGTGTCGCCCTTGCGGTGTCCGCTGGATTTCCACTTGCCTTCGATGTTCTTGTGCCTGAAGTCAAAAACCATGGGCGGACCGTAGCGGATAGACGGTTTGGACAAGGAGCAGCGAAAACCCGCTCCGCTCCAATCTCTTCGTGGTGGGGGGCGCCCCAGTGGGAGCGGAGAAGGGGTTGGAATGAAAAACAAATCCCGCCTTACCTACGCGAATGTGGTCTCCACCCTGGCCCTCTTTCTGGCCGTCAGCGGTGGCGTCGCGCTCGCCGCGAGCAAGGTCCACACCAACGGAATCTTCAAGCGCGCGGTCACCAGCGGCAAGCTGGCGCTGGGTGCGGTGCGCAGCAACCAGATCGCCAACGGCGCGGTCAGCGCGCAGCAGATCGCCAACGCGACGATCGGCTCGAAACAGGTCGGCGCCGGCGCGATCACTCCCGCGAATCTGCAGTTCCCGGTCTACTTCGCCGCCAGCCCGGTCGGCGGCTCGCTGTCGGTGCCAGATGGGGAACCGGTTGCCTATCCGCTCGGCGATTCCAGCTGGAGCCAGAAGCCCGGGCAGCTCAACGTCATCTTCGGCGGTGCCGTGGGGACCATCGCCCGCGCCGAAAACAGCGGCGAAGACTGCCGGGTCTTCTTCGACATCAGGGTGAACGGGCAGCAGACCGGCGGCGGTGAACTCTCGACCAGCTCGACCACGCCCGCGCACGTCGAACGCAGCGTCGGTGCTTCGCCGGAAATAGACCCGCTCGCCCCGATCACCAACAAACTGACCGTCAACGTCGGCTCCAACGGGTCCTGCACCCCCGGCTCGACCGTCGATTCGACCCGCTTCCGCGTCCTCGATTTCGGCTGAGCCCGGCTGCGAATTCGGTCATTCCCAATGACCCCTGAGCGCAACGGCTCAGGGGTCATTGGGAAAACGTAAGTACATTGATCCCGTGCCGACCGCCCTCGAGCTCGACCCCGCTGCCCTGAGCGCGGTGGATTCGGAGTCCACTCCCCACGACTGGCGTAAGTCGATTGCCCGCCATGAGCGGTCCTCGCGATCCCGCAGCCTGCTCGACCTGGCGACCTCGGTGCTGCCGTACCTGGTTCTGACGGTGGCGATGTACCTCAGCCTCGACATCTCGGTCTGGATCACCCTGGCGCTGGCGATCCCGACCGCCGGCTTCCTGTTGCGGACCTTCATCGTCTTCCACGACTGCACCCACGGCTCGTTCCTGTCGACCAAGCGCGGCAACCTCTGGCTCGGCCGCTTCACCGCCTTCCTCGTCTTCCAGCCGTTCGCCAACTGGCGCCACAACCACGCCGTCCACCACGGCACCGCCGGCGACCTCGACCGCCGCGGCACCGGCGACGTTCCGACCCTGACCGTCGAGGAGTACGCGGCCCGCACCCCCAAGCAGCGGTTGGCCTACCGCCTCTTCCGCAGCCCCGCGGTGATGTTCGGGATCGGGCCGATCTGGTCGCTGATGATCGGGCCCCGCATCTGGTCGAAGAACCAGCGCCCGCGGATGCGCCACAGCGTCTGGCTGACCAACCTGGCGCTGTTCGTCGTCATCGGCGCGATCTTCTGGTTCGTCGGCCCGGTCGCCTGGCTGCTCGTGCAGATGCCGACCGCGATCATCGCCGGCACGATGGGCGTCTGGATGTTCTACGTCCAGCACCAGTTCGAGGACGTCTACTGGGAGAGCACGGAGAACTGGAGCTACGACGACGCTGCCCTGCAGGGCAGCTCCTATCTGAAGCTGCCGAAGGTGCTGCAGTTCTTCACCGGCAACATCGGCCTTCACCACGTCCACCACCTCAGCGCCAAGGTCCCCAACTACAACCTCCAGAGCGCCCACGACCAGAACGAGGTCTTTCACGACGTCCCGGTCCTGAGTGTCAGCGACGGCCTGCGCGCGGTCCGGCTCAAGCTGATCGACCCGGAGAGCGGCCGCCTGCTGACCTGGAGCGAGGCCAAGGCTCTTGCCTGAGGGCTACAACGCCGTCCATGCTGGCGACGATGGCCTCCGGGGAGATCCGCGGACCTGACCTGGCCGGCGTCGTCGCTGACGCCAATGCGGCAGGGCTGGAGCACGTGGTGATTGGTGGCTTCGCCGTGATCGCTCACGGCTACTTCCGTGCCACCAAGGATTCCAGAAAGCGAAGGATTGCTTCGTCGGTCTCGACACCGTCGGGGACGAGGATGTCGGAGCGGATCGACGCCACTAGATTCAGCGATGCGATAGCCACTTTCGGGTCGCCGCTCTGCGCAGCATTTGTCGGCTTCAAGCGCCTCGCCGGTCGCGGTCAGGATCGCGTCGATCTCGAAAAGCTCGAGGTCGCCAACGGCGAGCTGCCGGTTGACCCGATCCCCGGCCTCGACGGCTGAGGCGCCGGCCGCGCTCAAAGCTTTAAGATTGCCGAGCGCTCGCGAGCGCCGACCCGCCCGGATAGCTCAGTTGGTAGAGCACTTCCATGGTAAGGAAGGGGTCACGAGTTCGAGTCTCGTTCCGGGCTTCCCTGGCTGAGCGGCCAGGCGCCGCTGCTCGCATATAGGCTGCCGTTCGTGGACTTCGCCCTTTCCGACGAGCAGAGCGACTTCGTCGATGCGATCCGCGATTTCTGCGACCGCGAGTGCGGTACGCAGGACCAGCGCGAGCGCCTCACCGACGGCTACCGCGAGCACCACAGCTTCGACATCTACAAGCAGATGGCCGAGCTGGGCTGGCTGGGGGTGACGATCCCCGAGCAGTACGGCGGCTCCGGCGGCTTGATGCTCGACGCCTGCCTGTTCATGGAAGAGACCTCGCGCGGGCTGGCCCCGATCGGCGGCTACGCGACGACGCTGATCGTCGCCGGCGCCACCCAGCGCTTCGGCAGCGAGGAGCAGAAGGGCGAGATCCTCGGCGGCATCGCCGCCGGCGCGGTCGAGGCGATCGCGATGACCGAGCCCGAGGCCGGCTCCGACGTCGGCTCGCTGACGACCAAGGCCGAGCGCACCGAGGACGGCTTCGTCATCAACGGTCAGAAGGTCTTCATCTCCAACGCCCACATCTCCGACCACGTCCTCGTCGTCTGCCGCACCAGCACGGGCGGCTCCAAGCACGAGGGGCTGACGATGATCTGGGTCCCCCGCGAGGTCGAGGGAATGGAGATCGTCCCGATCGAGACGATGGGCGGCCGTGAGACCAACACCCTCTACTTCAGCGATTGCGTTGCCCCCGAGAGCGCCGTCCTCGGCCAGGTCGACCAGGGCTGGACCCAGCTGATGGCCGGCCTCAACGTCGAGCGCCTGATCCTCGCGGCGACGATGCTGGGCATCGCCCAGCGCGCCTTCGACGACGCCCTCGCCTACGCCAAGGAGCGCAAGCAGTTCGGCCGGCCGATCGGCTCCTTCCAGGCACTCCAGCACCGCTTCGCCGACCTCGCCACCGACCTCGAGGCCGCCCGCCTGATGACCCGCTGGGTCGCCACCCTGACCGACGAGGACCCCGACCGGATGCTGCCCCAGGAGGCCTCAATGGTGAAGCTCTTCGTCACCGAGGTCGCCAAGCGCACCACGCTCGAGGGGATGCAGATGATGGGCGGCTACGGGTACTCGTCGGAGTACGACATGGAGCGCCTCGTCCGCACCTCGCTCGTCTCCACCATCTACGGCGGCACCTCGGAGATCCAGCGCGGCATCGTCGCCAAGACGCTCGGCCTCTGAGCCGCCCCGCGCCGGCCCTCGACAGCCCGCTATCCTTCGCTCAGCCTCGCGCCCTGCGCCCGGGGTTTTTTTCTGTAACGACCGTCCTCACGAGGGAGAAGCATGGCTCGCGGAGATGTCCGCATCGCGGTAACGATGGCTTGCGAAGAGTGCAAGCGACGGAATTATCAGACCAACAAGTCTCGGCGCAACTCGCCGGACCGCGTTGAGCTGCGCAAGTACTGCCGCTGGTGTGGTCACCACACGGCCCACAAGGAGACCCGGTAGCTCCCGATGGCCAAGACCCGCGCACAGCGCAAGGCCGAGCGCCGGGCTCGGGAAGCTGAGGAGCGGAAACGCTCCGAAGGCGAACGCGGCGCCGAGTCGCGCGCCCAGCACGACACGCAGGTCCCCGTCTCCGGTGACATAGCCGAGATCGAGGCGATGGAGGCCGGGATGGCTGCCGGCGCCCCCGAGGCGCAGCTCGAGACCCCCGATGCGCCGAAGCCGCGCTCGGCCAAGCGGGCCGAAGCGAAGGCGCAGAAGGAAGCCGAGAAGCGACAGCGCTCCGAGCAGAAGCGCCGCGAGAGCGAGCAGCTCGCCAAGAAGCAGAAACAGGCGAAGACCGAACGCCAGCGCAGCGGCGTGATCGGATTCCTGGTTTCCTGTTGGCAGGAGTTGAAGAAAGTGCAGTGGCCGGATCGCGAGACGCTGATCCAGGCAACCGCAGTGACCATCCTCTTCGTCGCCGTCGCAGCCGTCTATCTAGGGGCTCTCGACGCCGCCTTCGACTTCCTCATCAAGCGGATCCTGTAGCAACAGGATCCCCGAACAAAGGCTTCCGATTTGTATCGCTGGTACGTGATCAACACCTACTCCGGGCACGAGAACAAGGTCAAGCACAACCTCGAGCACCGGGTGCAGACGATGAGCCAGAACCGCAACGTGCGGCAGGTCGTCGTCCCCACCGAGCAGGTCTCGGAGATGAAGGACGGGCAAAAAGTCACTTCCGAGAAACGGACCATGCCCGGCTACGTCCTGGTCAACATGGAGATGACCGACGACGCCTGGGGGCTGGTCAAGAACACCCCCGGCGTGACCGGCTTCGTCGGCTCCCGCAACAAGCCGGTGCCGCTCTCCAAACCGGAGGTCGACCGCCTGCTGCACCGCGAGACCGCTGAGCGCCCGCGCACCCAGGCCCAGTTCTCGATCGGCGAATCGGTCAAAGTCATCTCCGGCCCGCTCTCCGACTTCTCCGGCGAGATCGCCGAGATCAACGAGGACGCCGCCAAACTCAAGGTGCTGGTCTCGATCTTCGGTCGCGAGACCCCGGTCGAGGTCGGCTACGACCAAGTGAAGAAGATCTAGCTACGCTGCTCAACCGCTTATGGCTAAAAAAGTCCTCACTCTCATCAAGCTGCAAATTCAGGCAGGCAATGCCAACCCGGCGCCGCCAGTTGGTCCCGCGCTGGGCCAGCACGGCGTCAACATCATGGACTTCTGCAAAGCGTTCAACGCGCAGACCCAGTCCGATGGCGGCACGATCATCCCGGTCGAGATCACGGTCTACGAGGATCGCTCGTTCACCTTCATCACCAAGACGCCGCCGGCCGCCGTCCTGATCAAGGAGGCGATCCGGATCCCGAAGGGCTCCGGCGAGCCGCACGTCAACAAAGTCGGGACGATCTCCCAGGACCAGATCCGCGAGATCGCCGAACGCAAGATGCCCGACCTCAACGCCAACGACATCGATGCCGCCTCGAAGATCATCGCCGGCACCGCCCGCTCGATGGGCGTCGACGTCAAATAGGAGATTTCGTGGCCCACGGCAAGCGATACCGCCAGCAGTACGACAAGGTCGAGCGCGACCACGCCTACCCGCCCGCCGAGGCGATCGCCCTGGTCAAGGAGACCGCCAGCACCAAATTCGACGAGACGGTCGAGGCTCACTTCCTGCTCGGCGTCAACGTCCGCCACGCCGACGAGCAGCTGCGCGGCACCCTGGCGCTGCCGCACGGGCTCGGCAAGGACGTCACCATCGCCGTCTTCGCCCAGGGCCAGCAGGCCCGCGATGCCGAGGCCGCCGGCGCCGACTTCGTCGGTGGCGATGACCTGGCGAAGAAAGTCGAAGAGGGCTGGACCGGCTTCGACGTCGCGATCTCGACCCCGGACATGATGCCGACGGTCGGCAAGCTCGGCCGCGTGCTCGGCCCCCAGGGGAAGATGCCCAACCCCAAGGTCGGCACCGTCACCGACGACATCGAGAAGGCCGTCAACGAGTCCAAGGCCGGCAAGGTCGAATACCGCACCGACCGCCAGGCGATCGTCCACATGGCAATCGGCAAGGCCAGCTTCGACGAGAGCAAGCTGCTCGACAACTTCAGCGCCGTCCTCGACGAGATCGTGCGGGCCAAGCCCGCCTCGGCCAAGGGCAAATACATCCTCTCCTGCACGCTGGCGAGCTCGATGGGGCCCGGCGTCAGGGTCGACGCCTCCAAAGGCAGCGACCGCGAGCTGGCCGGCGTCGCCGCCGGCAGCGGTGCGGGCGAGACGGCAGAGGAACCGGCAAACGCCTAGACTGCGTCGCCGCTAACCCGAGACCATCGGTAGGGCGCAGGCCCAGAAAGCCCGATGCAGGTGAGTAAATGAACCGCGAAGAAAAGTCCGCAACCATCCAAGAGATTGCCGCCCAGATCGAGGCATCTGAGGCGATCTTTGCTGTCGACTACCGCGGTATCAGCGTTTCCCAGGCAGCCGAGCTGCGCTCGAAGCTGCGCGAGGCCGATGCCAGCTTCCGCGTCGTCAAGAACCGGCTGACCAAACTCGCCGCCGACAAAGCCGGTGAGGAGCGCTTGGCCGAGCTGCTGCAGGGCCCGACCGCCCTCACCTTCGTCCGCGGCGACACCGCCCAGGCCGCGAAAGCGATCTCGACCTTCAATAAAGAGCACGATGTCCTCACCTACAAGGGTGGCTTCATGGACACGACGTCGCTCGATGTCGAAAGCTTCAAGGCGATCGCCCTGCTGCCAAGCCGCGAAGTCCTGATCGGCCAGTTCGCCGGCGTCGTCGCCAGCCCCGTCACCGGCGTCGTCCGCGGCCTCAACGCGCTGATCCAGGGCCTGGCTTCACAGCTGGGGCAGATTGCCGATCAGGGACTGGTCACCGGCGAGGCCGTACCCGCCGAGCCTGCCGCTCCGGCCGGGGAGGCTGCGCCTGAGGTTGATCAGGACACGGCAAGCACGAGCGAGGCGACGTCGCAATCTGATTCTTCGGAGCCGAGTGAGGTAGAGCCGCAGAGTGAGCAAGCGGAGGCCGACCCGGCCGTCCCCGGAAGCGAAGCTGAGGAGACGGGCGGAACCGATGATGAGACTTCTGAGACTGACAAAGAGAAAGAGGAGTAGATGGCGACCAAAATTTCAACCGAGGATTGGATCGAGGAGCTGAAAAGCATCTCGGTGCTTGAACTTTCCGAGCGGATCAAGGCGCTCGAGGAGGAGTTCGGCGTCTCCGCGACCGCCGTCGCGGCCGCGGCCCCGGCTGCCGCTGGAGCTCCCGCCGAGGGTGGCGCTGCCGAGGAGTCGTCGACCGTGGACGTCGTCCTGACCGAGGTCGGCGGACAGAAAGTCCCCGTGATCAAGGTCGTCCGCGCGGCAACCGGTCTCGGCCTCAAAGAGGCCAAGGCGATCGTCGACGAGGCTCCGAAAGCGATCAAAGAGGGCATCGAGCGCGAGGAGGCCGACAAGCTCAAAGCTGAACTCGAGGAGGCCGGCGCCACCGTCGAGCTCAAGTAGAGCCGCCCGCACCGCCGGCGCGGATCCCAGTCAGGGAGCCAAGCTTGAAGGCGCGCATCGCCGTGTGTTATTTTTCCCGGTCGCGCGCTATTTGAGTTTTCCTGCCCAGATCTGCGCCTTACCTTCGTCCCTCTGACCGCCCGAGGAGTCGCCGACTTGGCACGTTCGAACGCTGCCCCCGTAACCCGTAGGAGTTTTTCCCGCCTAGAGAACCCACTCGAGGTCCCGCATCTCATCGATATCCAGCGACGTTCCTTTGAGGAACTGACGGATACGAAGAGCGGTGGGCTGCGAGAGACGATCAACGACATATCCCCGATCGAGGACTACACGGGGAATCTCCAGATCGTCTTTGGCGAGTTCAAATTCGAGGAGCCGCCGCACACGATCGACGAGTGCCGCGAGAAGGACATGACGTACTCGCGGCCGCTGACCGCGACTGTCGCCTTCCAGAACAAGGAGACGGGAGAGATCCGCGAGCAGGCCGTCTTCATGGGGGATTTCCCGTGGATGACCGAGCGCGGCACGTTCATCATCAACGGCACCGAGCGCGTCGTCGTCACCCAGCTCGTGCGGTCGCCAGGTGCCTACGTGATGGCGCCCAAGGACCCTGAAAAGCAGATGTTCATCGCCAACCTGATGCCGGCCCGTGGCTCCTGGTTGGAGCTCGAAGTCGACAAAAAAGGCAAAGTCTTCGTCCGCATCGACCGCAAGCGCAAACTGCCGGTCACGGTGCTGCTGCGCGCGATGGGCTACGTCGAGGACCAGCAGCTGCTGGACATGTTCGACAACTCGATCTACCTGCGGCACACGATCGAGGCCGACACCGAGGCGACCCGGACCGAAGAGGGCGCCCTGATCGAGCTGTTCAAAAAGCAGCGCCCGGGCGAGCCGCCGTCAGTCGACGCCGCCAAAGGCCTGCTCGAGCAGCTCTTCTTCGACCCCAAGCGCTACGACCTCACCAGGGTCGGCCGCTACAAGCTCAACGCCCGTCTCGACCTCGACATCGATCTCGAGACGCGGGTGCTCACCCACGACGACATCATCGCCCTGGTCAAGGAGCTGGTCTCCCTGCCGAAGCTGCTCGGGATCCCCGAGGAGATCGACGAGGAGAACCCGATCAAAGATTACGCCGCCGAGGCGATCACCTACCCGCGCGAGCCGGTCTATGAGCACCTCGACGAGTACGAGCACTTCGGCAACCGTCGCCTGCGCACGGTCGGTGAGCTGATCCAGGAGGCCTTCCGGATCGGCCTCTACCGGATGGAGCGCGTGGTCCGCGAGCGCCTCACGACCGAGGACTCCGACGCGATCACGCCGCAGACGATCATCAACATCCGCCCGGTCGTGGCGGCGATGAAGGAGTTCTTCGGCTCCTCGCAGCTGTCGCAGTTCATGAGCCAGACCAACAGCCTCGACGGGCTCACCCACAGGCGCCGGCTCTCGGCCCTCGGCGCCGGCGGTCTGACCCGTGAGCGCGCCCCGATCGAGGTTCGCGACGTGCACCCGACCCATTACGGCCGGATGTGCCCGATCGAGACCCCGGAGGGACCGAACATCGGTCTGATCGGCTCACTCGCCTCCTATGCCGAGGTGTCCGAGTACGGCTTCGTCACGACCCCGTACCGGCTGGTCGAAGACGGCGTCGTCAGCAAAGAGATCGTGCACTACGACGCGACCCAGGAGGAGGACAAGGTGATCGCCCAGGCGAACTCCGAGTTCGACCCCAAGACCGGCAAGCTCAAAGGCCCGCAGGTACTGGTTCGCGCCGGGGAGCAGGAGTACGCAACCGCGACCCCCAAGGAAGTCGATCTGATGGACGTCTCGCCGTCGCAGATCTGGTCGGTCGCGACGTCGCTGATCCCGTTCCTCGAGCACGACGACGCCAACCGCGCCCTGATGGGCTCCAACATGCAGCGCCAGGCGGTGCCGCTGTTGAAAACGGATCCGCCGCTGATCGGCACCGGCATGGAGCGCCGTGCCGCCGTTGACAGCGGCGACGTCGTTTTGGCCGAGACCAACGGCGAGGTCGCCCACGTCGATGCTGAGCGCATCGTGATCTCGCACGCCGAAGGCAAGGAGGAGCACAAGCTCCTCAAGTTCATGCGCTCCAACCAGGGGACGATCATCCACCAGCGGCCGATCGTGAAGAGCGGCCAGAAGGTGAAGAAGGGCGACGTGCTCGCCGACGGCTCCTCCACTGGTGGCGGCGAGATCGCCCTCGGCAAGAACTGCCTCGTGGCCTTCATGTCCTGGGAGGGCTACAACTTCGAGGACGCGATCATCCTCTCCGAGCGCCTGGTCAAGGAAGACGAACTCACCTCGATCCACATCGAGGAGTACGAGATCGACGCCCGCACGACCAAGCTCGGCGACGAGGAGATCACCCGCGACATCCCCAACCGCTCTGAGGAGAGCCTGCGCAATCTGGACGAGCGCGGCATCGTCAGGGTCGGAGCCGAGGTCGACGCCGGCGATCTGCTGGTCGGCAAGGTCACGCCCAAGGGCGAGACCGAGCTCACCGCCGAGGAGAAGCTGATCCGCGCGATCTTCAAGGAGAAGGCGCGCGAGGTCAGGGACACGTCGTTGAAGGTTCCGCACGGGGAGGGCGGGGTCGTCATCGACGTCCTCACCTTCAGCCGCGACGAGGGCGACGACCTGCCCCCGGGCGTCAACGACCTGGTCCGCGTCTACGTCGCGATCAAGCGCAAGATCGCCGAGGGCGACAAGCTCGCCGGCCGTCACGGGAACAAGGGTGTGATCTCGAAGATCGTGCCCGAGGAGGACATGCCTCACCTCGCCGACGGCACCCCCGTCGACGTCATCCTCAACCCGCTCGGCGTGCCGAGCCGGATGAACATCGGTCAGATCCTCGAGACCCACCTTGGGTGGGTGGCGGCGAACGGCTGGTACGACGACGGCTCCGAGGCCTACAAGCAGGCCCACTCCGACGGGGGCGATGGTCGCGTCTACGTGGCGACCCAGGTCTTCGACGGCGCCACCGTCGAGGACGTCGACACCGCCCTGGTCAAATGGTCCGAGGAGAACGCCGAGCGCGGCATCGACCTCGGCATCGACATGAACGAGCGCACCGGCGCCAAGGCATCAGGCACGGCTCAGCTCTACAACGGTCGCACCGGCGAGCCCTACGAGGGCAAGGTCACGGTCGGCTACATGTACATCCTCAAGCTGCTGCACCTGGTCGACGACAAGATCCACGCGCGTTCGACCGGTCCGTACTCCCTCGTCACCCAGCAGCCGCTGGGCGGCAAGGCGCAGTTCGGGGGTCAGCGCTTCGGCGAGATGGAGGTCTGGGCCCTGGAGGCCTACGGCGCCGCCTACACGCTGCAGGAGATGCTCACGGTCAAGTCCGACGACACGGTCGGGCGGGTCAAGGCATACGAGGCGATCGTCAAGGGGGAGAACATCCCCGAGCCGTCGATCCCGGAGTCCTTCAAAGTGCTGCTGAAGGAGATCCAGAGCCTCTCGTTGGATGCCAACGTCGTCTCCGAGGGGACCGACGTCGAAATCTCCGACGAGGAGGACGACCTGTTGAAGGCGGCCGAGGAGCTGGGGATGGACCTGACCGGCGTTCGCGCCGACTCCAGCAATGGGGCCGCGGACGAGCAGGAGGAGCAGGTCGTCGCCGAGGGCGAGGCTGGAACTGATGGTGCCGGAAAAGCTGAAGAGGCCACGCCGGCCGAGGTGGAGGACTGATGATCGACATCAACAATTTCGACGCGATCGAGATCGGGCTCGCGTCCTCGAAGAAAATTCGCTCCTGGAGCTGGGGCGAGGTAACCAAGCCCGAGACGATCAACTACCGCACCCTGAAGCCGGAGAAAGACGGCCTCTTCTGCGAGCGCATCTTCGGTCCGACCAAGGACTGGGAGTGCTACTGCGGCAAGTACAAGCGGGTCCGCTACAAGGGCATCGTCTGTGAGCGCTGCGGCGTCGAGGTAACCCGTTCCAAGGTCCGCCGCGAGCGCATGGGTCACGTCGACCTCGCCTCGCCGGTCTCCCACATCTGGTTCTTCAAGGGCGTTCCGAGCCGGATCGGCTACCTGATCGACATGGCTCCGAAAGAGCTGGAGAAGGTTCTCTACTTCGCTGCGTCGATGATCACCTGGGTCGATGTCGAGGCCCGTGAAAAGGACGTCGGCAAACTCGAGAAAGAGGTCAAAAAAGTCGTCGACTCCTACGAGTCCGAACGGCAGAAGCGCACCCAGGAGCTGGCTGAGTCCCTGGATCGGCGCATCAAGTACCTCGAGGACGGCGCCCAGGACAAGTTCGACGACGAGGACCACATCTGGGCCGACTCGCTGAAACTGACGGCGGCGCAGCTGCGCAAGCTCAAGGACGACGAGCGCACGAAAATGATCAAAGAACTGCGCAAACAGTTCGACGCCGAGATCTCCGACACCGAGGCCTACCTCGAAGAGGCGGTCGAGCGGATGAACGAAGTCTGGAAGATCTTCACCGAGATGAAGCCGAAGGACGTCATCAACGACGAGACCGTCTTCCGTGAGCTCAAGGACCGTTTCGGCTCACCGTTCGGCTGGGGCGAGTACTTCCGCGGCGGCATGGGCGCGGAAGCGGTTCGCGACCTGCTCGAGCAGGTCGATCTGGCTGCCGACTGCGAGGAACTCGAGCTGATCATCAACAGCTCCAAAGGCCAGAAACAGGCTCGCGCGGTAAAGCGGCTGAAAGTCGCCTCCGCCTTCCTCAACTCCGAGAACCAGCCAGGCTGGATGGTTCTCGACGCGGTGCCGGTGATCCCGCCGGAGCTGCGGCCGATGGTCCAGCTCGACGGTGGCCGCTTCGCGACCTCCGACCTCAACGACCTCTACCGCCGCGTGATCAACCGCAACAACCGGTTGAAAAGGCTGCTCGACCTCGGCGCACCCGAGATCATCGTCAACAACGAGAAGCGGATGCTGCAGGAGGCGGTCGACGCCCTGTTCGACAACGGCCGTCGCGGGCGCCCGGTAACGGGCCCCGGCAACCGTCCCCTGAAGTCGCTCTCGGACATGCTCAAGGGCAAGCAGGGGCGCTTCCGTCAGAACCTGCTCGGCAAGCGCGTCGACTACTCCGGTCGTTCGGTGATCGTCTCCGGGCCGAGCCTGCGGCTGCAGCAGTGCGGCCTCCCCAAGCTGATGGCGCTGGAGCTGTTCAAGCCATTCATCATGGCCCAGCTCGTCGAGCGCAAAGCCGTCCAGAACATCAAGGCGGCGAAGAAGATGGTCGAGTCGATGATCCCCGAGGTCTGGGACGTTCTGGAGGAAGTCATCCATGAACACCCCGTCCTGCTGAATCGCGCACCGACCCTGCACCGCCTCGGCATCCAGGCGTTCGAACCGATTCTGGTCGAGGGCAAGGCAATCCAGGTCCACCCGCTGGTCTGCCATGCCTTCAACGCCGACTTCGACGGCGACCAGATGGCGGTCCACGTACCGCTCTCCGCTGAGGCTCAGGCGGAGGCGCGGATCCTGATGCTCTCGGCGAACAACATCCTCTCGCCGGCTCATGGCGCGCCGCTGGCGACGCCGACCCAGGACATGGTGCTCGGCATCTACTACCTGACCTACGGCCTGGACGAGGAGGAGTTGGCCAAGGCCGACGCCGAGCTCAAGGCCGGCAAGGGCGAGGGCCGCAATGGCTCTGGCCCGAAGGTGAAGGTATTCCGTTCCGCCCAGGAGGCCGAGCTCGTCTACGAGAACGGCGGCTGCAAACTGCACGACCTGGCTGAGTTCCGGCGGGCCGGGCACGAGCACTTCCTGACCACGGTCGGGCGGATCATCTTCAACGAAGGCATTGAGCGTGCCCTCGCCGACGCCCTCGAGGAGGATTTCGATCCCGAGCAGTACGAGTTCATCAACCACTCATTGAAGAAGAAGGACGTCAACGAGATGGTCTCCAACCTGGTCGAGGCCTACGGGGCGCCGCCGGTCTCGCAGGTCCTGGATGCCTTCAAGGACATCGGTTTCAAATACGCGAGTCGCGCCGGGATCACCGTTGCCAAGAACAACGTCGTCTCGCCGCCCGAGAAGGCTGAAATCCTCGAGCGTTACGAGAAGGAGACCGAAGCGATCGTCGGCCAGTACGACGACGGTTACATCACCGCCGAGGAGCGCCACGAGGCGGTCACGGCGCACTGGAATCGGGCCACCGACGAGGTCGCGCAGGCGATGGAGGACAACCTCGACGAGTTGAACCCGATCTTCATGATGGCCAACTCGGGTGCTCGTGGATCGTTCAAACAGATCCGTCAGCTGGCGGGGATGCGCGGTCTCATGGCCAACCCGAAAGGCGAGATCATCGAGCGGCCGATCAAGGCCAACTTCATGGAGGGCCTCTCGGTTCTGGAGTACTTCATCTCCACCCACGGCGCCCGCAAGGGACTTGCCGACACGGCTCTACGCACGGCCGACTCCGGCTACCTGACGCGGCGTCTGGTCGACGTCGCCCAGGACGTCATCGTGCGCCAGGAGGACTGCAAAACCAAAGACCACATCGAGATGGTTCTGCGCAGCGAGGACGGTTCGCTCAACGACAACCTGTTCGGGCGCCTGGCGGCGAAAAAGCTCGAGACCAAACGCGGCCGCGAGCTGCTCAAGCGCAACCAGGAAATCACCCTGCCCGACGTCGAAGCGATCGCCGAGGCGTTCGGCGACGAGGAGATCATGATTCCGGTCCGTTCGGCCCTCAAGTGCGAGGCCGAATCCGGTGTGTGCCGCTCCTGCTACGGCGTCGCCCCGGCGACCGGGTTCACGGTCAACATCGGCGACGCGGTGGGGATCATCGCCGCCCAGTCGATCGGCGAGCCGGGCACCCAGCTGACCATGCGCACCTTCCACACCGGTGGTGTCGCGGGCCAGGACATCACCCAGGGCCTGCCGCGCATCGTCGAGCTTTTCGAGGCGCGTAAACCGAAGGGCTTGGCGCAGATGGCCGAGGCCGACGGCAAGGTCTCGATCGACGAGACCGACAAAGCGCTGAAAATCAACGTCACCGAGTCCAGCGGCGAGGAGCACTCCTACAGCTTCCCGTTGCGGACCCGCCTGCACGTCGCCGACGGCGACAAGGTCGAGGCCGGCCAGCAGCTCAACGAGGGCTCGCTCTACCCGGCCGACCTGCTGGCGATCCGCGGCCGCACGGCCACGGAGCTCTACCTGGTGGCCGAGGTGCAGAAGGTCTACCGGGCACAGGGCGTCGACATCAACGACAAGCACATCGAGCTGATCGCCCGCCAGATGCTGAAGAAGGTGCGGATCGAGTCGAAGGGCTCGACCAGCCTGCTTCCGGGCCAGCTCGAGGACCGCGGCAGCCTCAAACGCCTGAACAAGAAGACGAAGGAAGAGGGCGGCACCCCGGCCAAAGGCGAGGAGGTCATCCTCGGGATCACCAAGGCCTCGCTGGCGACCGAGTCCTTCCTCTCCGCTGCCTCCTTCCAGGAGACGACCAAGGTGCTCACCGACGCCGCCCTCGAGGGCAAACGGGATCGCCTGGTCGGCCTGAAGGAGAACGTGATCATCGGCAAGCTGATCCCGGCCGCGACCGGCCTCAAGCACTACCGCACGGTCGCGATCGAGCCCGCCGTGGCGATCGCTCCGCCCAGCGACGAGGAGCTGCTGGACGAAGACGAGCTGGCCGCCGAGCTCGGCGTCGACGGCGCCGAGACGCCGGTCGAGGGCTTCGGCCCCTCCTTCGCCGAGGAGCTCGAGGAGCTGGCGCAGGAGATCGAGCAGACCTCGGAGGACACGACCAAATAGCGGTTCTTCGAGAGGTCCAAATTCGGCGGAATCAGCGCTGCTTTTCGATTCGCCCGTGATATGAACGTCCGGTCCGTTTTCGCTTCGGACCGGACGTTTTTTATCTCGTCAACCTAAATCTGGGGGAACCTCTGTGGGCTGCTCAGCCGTCAAGCGCTTCACTGCTCTGCTCGTTGTCGTACTCGGACTTGCCGCTCCGGCAGCCGCCCAGGCGGACACGCCGGCTCACACCGACGTCATGTTCGTCTTCGACACCACGGGCTCGATGGGCGGTGCACTGGAAGACGCCAAGAAAGAAATCCAGACGGCGATGACCCAGATCGGCGCCACGCTGCCCGACGTCGAGTTCGGCCTAGCCGAAATGCGCGACTACAATGCCGTGAACTTCAACGGCTTCCCGGAAAGCTATGCGCTCAATGGCCACCCTGAAGATGCCTACGACATCGGCAGCGCGAACTCACCCTGGACGCTCAAAGCGCCGATCACGGCCGATCAGGCGGCGATCGTCACCGCCCTCAATCCGCTTACCGCCAGTGGTGGGGGGGACTCGCCCGAGGCTTATGGCAGGGCACTCTACGAGACCGATGTAAATCCCAGTGTCGGTTGGCGACCCGGAGCACGAAGCGTCATCGTCTTGGTCGCCGACGATGTCCCCCACGACGCGGATCTGAACGACGGCATCGCAAGCGGGCTCTTCGCCAGCCCTTCGCCCTTCAACACCAGCCCCGATCCCGGTGCCGACAACACTCTCGGTACGGTCGACGACCTCGACTGGCAGAGCGTGGTCCTGCCGAAGCTGGTGAGTGATGGAAAGCCCCTTGAGTACGTCGATTACTTCGGGAGGCCACAGTACTTTCCCTACTGGCAGAACTGGACGGCCCGCACCGGCGGATCCGCGCTGCAGGCCAAAGAAGGCGAAAGCCTGGCCGGTCAGATCGTCGAGCTGGTCAAGGCCGGGGCGGCCGCAAATCTGCCCGTCTGCCCAGCCGGGCAGATACGCGACTCCAACAGCCATTGCGTGGTGCCCCCGCCGCCCCCGCCGATCTCGAACAGCTTCAAAATCGAACCGCGGATCAGCTGTGCCAAAGGCTGCTACGTGGTCGAAGTGAAAATCGTCTTCGACAGTCTCGGTCGCGTGATCGCCGAAAGCGTCCTCAACGAGGAGCCGGCCCACAGTAGCGCCTCGGCCAGTGTTTCGAAAAAGGCGCATAAGCCGAAGGCGAAGGCCCAGATCAAGAAGCTCAGCCAGAACGTAAAACCAGGCGTCAACACGCTGAAGCTGAAACTGACCGGCTCGGCGAAGGAAGCCCTGAAGAAGAAAGGTGGCGTGAAGCTGAAAGTGAAATTCGCCTTCACGCCCACCGGCGGCACCACCAAAAGCGCGGTTCACACGTTCAACGTGAAAGCGCCGGCCAGGCCGAAGAAAAAGCGCAGCGCTTCGAAGTAGGCCTGTTCGCCGAGCGGCTCTGCAGCGCAAAGGCCGGGACTGATGTCCCGGCCTTTGCCTTTCCGATGTGACTGCGGTTACTGGACCAGGCAGAGCGCAAACGCGGTGATCGTCTGGTCGCTGGCGCTGGTGTTCTTGGCCTGGTAAAGCCAGCCGTTGCCCTGGGGGCGGGTGGTGGTCATCTCGACTCCGAACACGGAGGGCTGGCCGCCGCCGCTGATGATCTGTTCGCCCGGCTCGCAGTTGGCGCTGACGCTGCCGTTTGCGCCGGCTTTGATCGTGGCGCTGATGTTGCGCTGGGTGATCGTGCCGAGCTGGGTCGCCCGCACCGAGTCGGGGGCGATCTCGGATCCGCCGACCGAGTTGGGGCCGAGGTCGTTGGCGGTCAGGGACTGATCGGCAACCTCCGAGGAGGTGACCGAGGCGGCGCCGAGGTCTCCCGCGGTGAGCGAGTCCTGGGCTACCTCTGGGGAGGAGACAGCGTTTTCGGCGATCTCCTCGGCGCCGACGGCGTCGGGGGCGATTTTCGGTGAGTTGATCGCGTTGTCGCGGATGTCCACGGTGCGGACGGTGCCGTCGACGATCTGGGCCGAGCGGACGCTGTTCTTGGCGACCCCAGCGGCGATGGCGCTACCGGTGAGGGCCAAAAGCAGCGCCAAGCAGGCGATGATCATGGTGGGGGAGGGGCGGAATGAACGGGTCTTGCTGGTCATCGGAGTGTCCTTTCGTTGGTTTGTAAATCCGATGGACCAAGCTTCGGGCGGATCGCCTCTTTCAACTACGGACCCCAGGGGTGAACCTCCTCACCCCTGGGCTTGGCGAGGGGAGGTGGGGTGCCCTTCCGCTTGCTGGGATTTTCGCCGGGAGCCCGGTACCTCTCGCCAGGCCGCCGGGGCGAAAATCAGGACGCCGCCCGCTACAGGGCACCCCACCTCCCCTCGAGAACGCGCGGCGCTTCGGTTCATGAGCTTCGTGGGACGGGAGGCGATCCCGTCCCACGGACTGGCTACGTAGCCAGTCCTATAGATTCTCCGGAATGGCGGCCGAGAAAGTCTGTGTGATTGGAGCTGGGAGTTCGGGGATCGTTGCCTGCCAGGTGCTCAGCGCGCGGCGGATTTCGTTCGACTGCTTCGAGAAGGGATCGCAGGTCGGGGGGAACTGGCGGTTCGAAAACGACAATGGGATGTCGTCGGCGTATCGCTCGCTGCACATCAACACTTCGCGGCGGGTGATGGCGTTTAGAACGTTGCCGATGCCGGATCACTATCCGGACTACCCGAATCACTTCCAGATGGCCGCCTACTTCGACGAATACGTCGACCACTTCGGCCTCCGGGACAAGATCCGCTTCCGCACCGAGGTCCTCCGCGTCGAGCCGGTCGAGGGCGAGTGGGAGGTGACCGTCAGGGATGTCGAGGGGAACGAGGAGACGCAGCGCTATCGCGCTGTGCTGGTTGCCAACGGGCACCACTGGGATCCGCGCTGGCCCGAACCTGCCTTCCCGGGGGCCGATGAGTTCAGCGGCGAGCAGATCCACGTCCACCACTACCGCGAGCCCGATGTCCTCCCCGGCAAGCGGGTCTTGGTCTTGGGCCTCGGCAACTCCGCCGTCGATGTCGCGGTCGAGTCCTCGCGGATCGCCGACGCCACCTTTCTGGCGATGCGCCGCGGCGCTTATGTGCTGCCGAAGTACATCAACGGCAAACCGATCGACGAGACCAGCAATCCCCTCATCTCGATGTTGCCCCTGTCGGTCCAGCGCTTCTTCGTCAATCGCGCGCTCAGCATCGCCGCCGCCGCCGATATGACCGCCTACGGCCTGCCGAAGCCCGATCACAAGCTGTTCGAGGCCCATCCGACGGTCTCCTCGGAGCTGCTGCCGCGGCTGGGCCACGGAGACATCCGGGTCAAGCCCAACATCGACCGCTTCAGCGGGGGACGCTCGGTCCGCTTCACCGACGGCAGCGAAGAGGAGATCGACCTCGTCGTCTACTGCACCGGCTACAAGATGACCTTCCCGTTCTTCGAGCCGGACGTCTTTTCGGCTCCCGACAACCGGCTACCGCTGTATCGCCGGGTTGCTTCGGTCGAGCGCCCTGGACTGCATTTCATCGGGTTCATCCAGCCGCTGGGGCCGATCATGCCCCTGGCCGAGGCGCAGGCCGAATGGCTCGCCGACCTACTCGGCGGACGTGCCTCCCTACCGCCGGCGACGGAGATGCGAAAAGAGATCGAGGCCGAAGAAGCGAAGATGCGCAAGCGCTTCGTCGCCTCTAAGCGTCATACGGTCGAGGTCGACTTCCACCCCTACCTGCGCGAGATCCGGCGCGAGCGAAAGCTGGCTGGGCAGCGGGTCTGACGCCTCTGGTGCGGCCGCCTGGGGGGCAGTCGGGCAGAGGCATGGCGGCGCCGCCCCCGTGGGGGCCGCGGCGCGGCCCGCGGGGAAGCTTGGGCCGGGGACGGCGCTTGAAGCCGCCGTCGGAGTCCTCGGCGCCCTCGGGCTCAGGTGTTGCTTGGCTCGCCCACCAGACGAGCCAGATCGATCCCAGAACCGGGATCTTCAGTACCACCAAGAGGAAAAAGATCGGCCAGAACCCAGTCACCGCAATCAGTCTAGAGACCCGGCCCAGGCGTTCAAGGCGTCGACGTGCGCCTCCTCCAGGCCGAGTTGCGGCTCGGTGAGCACCAGCAGCGTCGGCTCCGGCCGTGCCTGTGCCCACTCGTAACAGCTCTGGTCGAAGTTGTCGTCGATCCAGGCCAGCGCCCGACCCTGGCCGTACTCCTCGAGCGGGCCCAGCTTCCAATGCGCACCGCCACCGCGGGCGGCACCGTCGAAGCCGACGTGCGGCAGCTCGGGCAAGCCGAGCAATTCGGGCAGGTAGAAGTTCGCTTTGTCCTCCCAGCCGCTGGCCCAGACCAACTCGAACCGCTCGGCCAGGCGCAGCAGCCGATCGCCGGCCGGGAGCGAGATGGAGTGGGGCACGCCGTCGACCAGCTGGAACCGGGTCGTCGCCCGATCCGGCGGCTCCTCGGATCCAAACAACGAGATGACTCCGTCGATGTCGACGGCAAGAATGGGCCGACTCATGGTCGGGGCGCCGGTGGGTTTACCAGCGGTAGTGCGCGAATGCTTTATTGGCCTGGGCCATGCGGTAGATGTCGTCCTTCCGCTTCCAGGCGCTGCCCTGCTGCTGATTCGCGTCGAGGATCTCGCTGGCGAGGCGCTCGGCCATCGAGTACTCGCGACGGGCGCGGGCGAACTGGACCAGCCAGCGGACCGCGAGGGTACGAGCACGGCGGGCCGGAACCTCGACCGGGACCTGGTAGGTCGCGCCGCCGACCCGGCGGGAGCGAACCTCCAGCACCGGGGTAAGGGATTTGACCGCCGACTCCAGCGTCTCGACCGGATCCTCGCCGCTGCGCTCGCCGACGATCGCCAGGGCGTCGTAGACGATGCGCTCGGCCAGGGACTTCTTGCCGTCGCTCATCACTTTGTTGATGAGCTGCTGGACGAGGCGGTTGCGGTGCCTGGCGTCGGGTTCGACCGGCCGGATCGTGGCTGCGGAACGGCGCGGCATTAGGAGGCCTTGACCCCGTAGCGCGAGCGCGCCTGCTTGCGGTCGGAGACGCCGGCGGCGTCGAGGGTGCCGCGGACGACCTTGTAGCGGACGCCCGGCAGGTCCTTGACGCGACCACCCCGGATCAGCACTACCGAGTGCTCCTGAAGATTGTGTCCCTCGCCGGGAATGTAGGTGGTGACCTCCATGCCGTTGGTCAGCCGCACACGGGCGATCTTGCGCAGAGCCGAGTTCGGCTTCTTCGGCGTGACCGTGGCCACGCGGGTGCAGACGCCACGGCGCTGAGGGGCGGCTACGCCCTTCTTGCGACCCTGGCCGGACTTGAGGCCCGGCGTCGTGGTCTTCTTCTTCGGGCGCTTGCGGCCCTTCCTGACGAGTTGGTTCGTATTCGGCACGGCCGCGCATAGTAGAGCAGTCCGGCAAGAACCAGCCCGCTCGCGGCCGCGAGCTCGGCGTAGAAGCCGTCTTCGAGCACCGCCTCAGCGCCTGCGAAGCGCGAAGTTTGGGCTCCCGCGTCGAGGCCGTTGGGGAGGTCGACGAGCAGGATCGTGGCGACGGCGACCAGTCCCAACGCGGCAGCCGCGAGCCCGAGCCGGCGGCGATCCCGGCCGGCGGCGAGGGCGCCGACGGCGACCGCGATCAGGCCCAGTGGGACCAGCAGATAGGAGTGGGCGTCGCCGGCGGTCCTGACGTCGACGGTCGGAGGACGGGCCACGCTCGCCAGCCCCGCGTAGCCGGGCTGGCCGATCTCGACCGCGCGGTAGTCGAGGAACTGGGAGACGACGAGGCAGATGCCGGCGGCGGCGATGACCGCGCCGATCGCTCGTCGTGGAGTGATGACCGTGCTGGCCCGGGTGGCGCCGCGCACCGCCGCGCCGGTCCCCCGTCGCAGCCAGCGCTCGCCGCAGGCGATGCCGCGGAAGAGCAGGGCGGCGAGCGGCCGCAGGCGTGGACCGGCCACCACCGCGGCGCGCTTGCCGCCTGCGCGGGCTCGGCGCCCACCCCGAACCAGCACGGGGTGCGCCCGCTCCAGCCCCCGATTGACCGCGCGGTCGACGCTGCGGCTCCATCGCGCTGGCCGCTTTATGAGCTTCGCGAAGACGGGGCCGATGCGCCGCTGCCTCGCTGCTATCATCGCCCGTCGCTCAGGCAGTTTTTTCGCAGCACGCTTCGCCGGGCCCGCTGGGGCCTTTTTTTTGCGCTTGTACCGGTCGCGCCGATCCTGTTCACTGCTCGGCCGCTTCGGTTTCACCGACAACCCACTTCGAGAGACGACTTAACTTCAGACCATGGCACGCGATTTCCCCCTAGAGAAGACCCGCAATATCGGGATCATGGCGCACATCGACGCCGGCAAGACGACGACGACCGAGCGCATCCTCTACTACACCGGCCGCACCCATAAAATGGGCGAGGTCCACGAGGGCGCCGCGGTGATGGACTGGATGGAGCAGGAGCAGGAGCGCGGGATCACGATCACCTCCGCCGCCACCGCCTGCGAGTGGAAGGGCCACCGCATCAACATCATCGACACGCCCGGCCACGTCGACTTCACGGTCGAGGTCGAGCGCAGCCTGCGGGTCCTCGACGGCGCCGTCGCCGTCTTCGACGCCGTCGCCGGCGTCGAGCCGCAGTCGGAGACGGTCTGGCGCCAGGCCGACAAGTACGCGGTGCCGCGGTTCGCCTACATCAACAAGATGGACCGCACCGGCGCTGACTTCTTCAACGCCGTCGAGACCATGAAGGACCGGCTTGGGGCCAACCCGCTGCCGATCCAGCTGCCGATCGGCGCCGAGGGCGACTTCAAAGGCGTCGTCGACGTGGTCGAGATGAAAGCGATGGTCTGGACTGACGAGCTCGGCGCCGAGTACGAGACGATCGAGATTCCCGAGGATCTCAAGGAGCAGGCCGAGGAATACCGGACGCAGCTGATCGAGGCCTGCGCCGACTACGACGACGAGCTGATGGAAGCGTATCTCGGCGAAGAGGAGATTCCGCACGAGCGCATCGCCAAGTCGCTGCACCGCGCCTGCCTCGACACCAAGGTGACGCCGGTCCTCTGCGGCTCCTCCTTCAAGAACAAGGGAGTGCAGCCGCTGCTCGACGCGATCGTCGAGCTGCTGCCTTCGCCGCTCGAGGTGCCGCCGGTTACCGGTGTCGTGCCTGCCGGCAAAGGTGAGGCCGAGGCGACCGAGGCCGAGCGCCCCGCCGACGACAGCGCCCCCTTCGCCGCCCTCGCCTTCAAGATCATGACCGACCCCTACGTCGGCAAACTCACCTACTTCCGCGTCTACTCGGGCAAGCTCGAGGCCGGTGGTCGCGTGCTCAACGTAGCCAGCGGCAAGACCGAGCGGATCGGCCGGCTGCTGATGATGCACGCCAACAGCCGCGAGGAGATCGAGGAGGTCTACTCGGGCGACATCTGCGCCGGCGTCGGCCTCAAGCAGACCGCCACCGGAGACACCCTCTCCGCGCCGGACGCGCCGATCACGTTGGAGAGCATCGAATTCCCGGAGACGGTGATCGCCGTCGCGATCGAGCCGAAGACCAAAGCCGACCAAGAGAAGATGGGTGCCGCCCTGCAGCGCCTCGGCGAGGAGGACCCGACCTTCCGGATCGAATCCGACGAGGAAACGGGCCAGACCCTGATCCACGGCATGGGCGAGCTCCACCTCGAGGTGATCGTCGACCGCATGCTGCGCGAGTTCAAAGTCGACGCCAACGTCGGCAAGCCGCAGGTCGCCTACCGCGAGACGATCCGTAAGCGGACCGAGAAGGTCGTCGCCCGTTTCGTCCGCCAGACCGGCGGTCGCGGCCAGTTCGGCCATGTCGTCATCAACCTCGAGCCGGCTCCCGGTGAGGGCTTCGAGTTCGTCAACAAAATCAAGGGTGGCACCATCCCCGGCGAATTCATCGGCCCGGCCGAACAGGGGATGCGGGAGGCACTGGAAAACGGCGTCAAGGCCGGCTATCCGATGGTCGACGTCAAAGTCGAACTCGTCGATGGCTCCTACCACGATGTCGACTCTTCGGAGATGGCCTTCAAAATCGCCGGCTCGATGGCGATCCAGGAGGGTGCTCGCAAGGCCAACCCGGTCCTGCTGGAGCCGGTGATGGCAGTCGAGGTCGTCACCCCCGAGGACTTCCTCGGCGACGTCATCGGCGATCTCTCCCGACGCCGCGGCAAAGTCCAGGGCCAGGACCAGCGCGGCAACGCGCTCGCGGTCCAGGCCTTCGTCCCGCTGGGCGAAATGTTTGGCTACGCCACCGACCTTCGCTCCTCGACTCAGGGACGAGCCAGCTACACGATGCAGTTCGAGCGCTACGAGGAGGTCCCCGGGAACATCGCCGAGGAGATCGTCGCGCACCGCTCTGGAGAGCCAGTCGGAGCGAGCTCTTAGACCCAACCGCGACAGCGGGCGACATCTGGCTATATTTCCCAGGTTCGCCCGCAGGCAGGGACAACTTCCCTGCCGAGCAGTGCCCGCAGAACTCAAGCAGCCAAACCAGACAGAACAACGACTTCGAAAGGTAGAACGGAGAGAGATGTCAAAGGAGAAGTTCGAGCGCGATAAGCCGCATGTGAACGTCGGAACGATTGGTCATATCGACCACGGAAAGACGACGCTGACGGCCGCGATCACCCAGACGCTCTCAACCGTGGGCGGGGCCGAGGCGCAGAGCTTCGCCGAGATCGACAACGCTCCGGAGGAGAAGGAGCGTGGGATCACGATCGCGACCTCACACGTCGAGTACGAGACCGATAACCGGCACTACGCCCACGTCGACTGCCCGGGCCACGCCGACTACGTAAAGAACATGATCACCGGCGCCGCCCAGATGGACGGCGCGATCCTGGTCGTCTCGGCCGCCGACGGCGTCATGCCGCAGACCCGCGAGCACATCCTGCTCGCCCGTCAGGTCAACGTCCCGCACGTGGTCGTCTTCCTCAACAAGATCGACCAGGTCGATGACGACGAACTGGTCGAGCTGGTCGAGGAGGAGGTCAAGGAACTTCTCGACGAGTACGACTTCCCGGGCGACGACACCCCGATCATCAAGGGCTCGGCCCTGAAGGCGCTGGAAGGCGACGAGGAGGCCCAGAAAGCCGTCTTCGAGCTGGCCGCCGCCCTCGACTCCTACATCCCGGAGCCGGTCCGCGAGCTTGACAAGCCCTTCCTGATGCCGATCGAGGACATCTTCTCGATCACCGGCCGTGGCACCGTCGCCACCGGCCGTGTCGAGCAGGGGATCGTCAACACCGGCGACGAGGTTGAGATCGTCGGTATCCACGACACCACCAAAACCGTCGTCACCGGCGTCGAGATGTTCCGCAAGCTGCTCGACGAGGGTCAGGCCGGCGACAACATCGGCGCCCTCCTGCGCGGTACCAAGCGCGAGGAGATCGAGCGTGGCCAGGTTCTCTGCAAGCCGGGCTCGATCACGCCGCACACCAAGTTCAAAGCTGAGGTCTACTGCCTGAAGAAGGAGGAGGGCGGCCGTCACACGCCGTTCTTCTCCGGCTACCGGCCCCAGTTCTACTTCCGCACCACCGACGTGACCGGGATCGCCAACCTCCCCGAGGGGACGGAGATGGTTATGCCGGGAGACAACGTCGAGATGACGATCGAGCTGATCCAGCCGATCGCCATGGATCCAGGTCTGCGGTTCGCCATCCGCGAGGGTGGCCGCACCGTTGGCTCGGGGGTCGTCGCCGACGTCATCGAGTAGCGACCCATCTGGGACGGGCACCGGCCCGTCCCACCCCGCCAGGTTGGCGGGACAACCGCAAAGAACATACGACCGGGGCGGCGCCCCACCTACAGGGGCCCCGCCCTTTATGCGCCGTAACAGCGCGCAAGAAACCGAGAGACAGCAGGCAAAGTGGCAGCAATAGCAGCACAGAAAATTCGAATCCGACTCAAGGCGTACGACCATGACGCCATAGATCGGGCTGCCCGCGAGATCGTCGAGACCGCGGAGCGCACTGGTGCCAGCGTCTCCGGCCCGGTGCCGCTGCCGACCGAGAAAAACGTCTACTGCGTGATCCGCTCGCCGTTCAAGGACAAGGACTCGCGCGAGCACTTCGAGATCCGCACCCATAAGCGCCTGATCGACATCCTTCAGCCCTCGCCGAAAACCGTGGACTCGCTGCAGCGCCTGGATTCGCTGCCGGCTGGCGTCGACATCGAGATCCGTCTCTAGGTCATGGCTGCGATCCTCGGCAAGAAGTTGGGCATGACCCAGGTCTTCCGCGAGGACGGCAGCGTCGTTCCGGTCACGGTCATCGAGGCCGGTCCCTGCAAGGTCACCGCGGTGCGCGAGAGCGAGCGCGACGGCTACGCGGCCGTGCAGCTCGCCTTCGGTGAGGTCAAGCAGGGCAAGCTGAGCAAGGCCGAGGAAGGCCACCTGAAGAAGGCCAGCGCGCCGCCGATGCGCCACCTGGTCGAGTTCCGCGACGAGGATCTCGGTGGCGAGGACGGTCCCAAGATCGGCGACGACGTCACTGTCGCCGGCTTCGAGGCGGGGCAGAAGGTGAAGGTCTCGGGGATCTCGATCGGCAAGGGCTTCCAGGGCGGGATCAAGCGCCACAACTTCAGCCGCGGTCCCGTCAGCCACGGCTCCCACAACGTCCGCGCCCCGGGCTCGATCGGCGCTAGCACCTTTCCCGCTCGCGTCTTCAAAGGCATGCGCATGCCGGGCCAGATGGGCAACAAGCGGATCACCCAGAAGGGCCTGGAGATCGCCGACATCGACGCCGACCGCAACCTGCTCTTGATCAAGGGCTCGGTTCCCGGCTCGCGCAACGCGATCGTCGAGGTGAGGACCGATGGCTAAAGCCACCGTGCTCGGCAAGTCGACCAAAGCCGACCTGCCCAAAGAGCTCTTCGCCGAGCCCTTCCACCAGTCGCTGGTCCACGAGGCCGCCCGTGCCGACCTGGCTTCGCGCCGCCGCGGCACCGCCTCGACCTTGACCCGCGGCGAGGTTTCCTTCACGACCGCCAAGGCCTGGCGTCAGAAGGGCACCGGCCGCGCTCGCGTCGGCGCCCTCGGCGTCTCCAGCCGCTACGGCGGCGGTGTCACCTTCGGCCCCAAGCCGCGCCATTACACGGTCAAGGTCAACCGCAAAGCGCGTCGCCGGGCGATGCGCTCGGCTCTCTCGGTCCACGCTGAGCGCGACAGCGTTGCCGTTCTCGACGCCGCGGCCTTCGAGACGCCTTCGACCAAGCAGGCCGCCGCGGCCCTGACCAAATGGGGCGCCAAGAGCCCGACCCTCGTCGTCCTCACCGCCGAGGAGACCGGGGCGATGAAGAGCTTCCGCAACATCCCCCGCACCCATGTGGTCGAGGTCGGCGCCACCGGCGTCGCCGACGTGATCGGTGCCGCCGCCATCGTTCTTTCGGAGAATGCCTTGCAGACGCTGGCGGAGAGGCTCAGCTGATGGATGCGCGCAACATCCTCATCCGTCCGGTGATCTCGGAGAAGAGCTACGCCCTGATCGCCGAAGGCAAGTACACCTTCCGGGTCGACGACCGCGCCCATAAGACGCAGATCGCCCAGGCCGTGCACGAGGTCTTCGGGGTCCAGGTCGCGCAGGTAAGGACCTCCAAGGTGCGCTCGAAGCCGAAGCGCCGTGGTCTTTCCAAAGGCCGCACCCGCGCCTGGAAGAAGGCGATCGTCCAGCTTGCCCCGGGCGAACGGATCGAGCTGTTCGAGGGCGCGGAGACCGCGTAGGGAGTCACGATATGCCGAACCGTAAGACGAAACCAACCAGCCCTGGCCGCCGCTTCGCGACCTACCCGCTGCGCGAGCAGCTGACCGCGAGCGAGCCGGAAAAGAAGCTGACCGAGGGCCTGCGCAAGTCCGGCGGTCGCAACGCCAACGGCCGCGTCACCGCGCGCCATCGTGGCGGCGGGGCCAAGCGGCGCTACCGGAAAATCGACTTCAAGCGACTCAAGGACGGCGTGCCCGCGAAGGTAGCGACGATTGAGTACGACCCCAACCGCACTTGCTATATCGCCCTCCTCCACTACGTGGACGGGCATAAGGACTACATCCTCGCCCCGGCTCAGCTCAAAGTCGGCGACGAGGTCAAGTCCGGTCCCGAGGCCGACGTCAAACCGGGTCACTGCATGGCCCTGGGCGAAATGCCGACCGGCACCATCGTCCACAACGTCGAGCTGATCGCCGGCCAGGGCGGCAAGCTCGGCCGCTCCGCCGGCACCGCGATCCAGCTGGTCGCGAAGGAGGGTGAGATGGTCACCCTGCGCTTGCCGTCCTCGGAGATGCGGCTGGTCCGCGCCGAGTGCCGCGCCACCGTCGGCACCCTTTCCAACGCCGAGCACCAGAACATGAAGATCGGCAAGGCCGGTCGCAACCGTCATAAGGGCAAGCGGCCGCAGAGTCGCGGCGTCGCGATGAACCCGGTCGACCACCCGCACGGCGGCGGCGAGGCTCACCACACTCCCGGTGGCCATCCGGTGACCCCCTGGGGCAAGCCGACGCTTGGCTACCGGACCCGTAAGAAGGGCAAGCAGTCCGATCGCTACATCGTGCGCGGCAGGCGCCGCGGCAAGAAGAAGGGTGGCCGCTGATGGGACGTTCGACGAAAAAGGGCCCGTGGGTCGAAGAGCGGCTGATGGCCCGGATCGGCGCCATGAACGAGGCCGGCAAAAAACAGATGGTCAAAACTTGGTCGCGCACCTCGACCGTGTTTCCGGAGATGGTCGGGCACACGATCGCCGTCCACGACGGCAAGAAACACGTCCCGGTCTTCATCTCCGAGTCGATGGTCGGGCACAAGCTCGGCGAGTTCGCTCCGACCCGCACCTTCCGCTCCCACACCGGCACCGGCAGGGGTGACTAGCGATGGCTGACGAGACCAAAGACAACCCGGATAAGAAAAACGGCAAAAAAGTGGCAAAAAAAACTGCCAAAGATCCGGCGAAAAAACCTGCTGCCAAAAAAGAGGCCGCGCCGAAAAAACCGGCTGCGAAAAAAGGCGAGGCGAAAAAACCGGCGAAAAAAGAGACTTCGAAAAAAGCCGCGAAAGCCAAAAAAGAGCCGGCGAAAAAAGCCGCTCCGAAAGCGCCGGCCGCACCCCCGGTCGTCCGCGCCAGTGCTCGCTACGTGCGGATCGCGCCGCGCAAGGCGCGCTTGATCGCCGACCAGGTCCGCGGCCTGCACATCGAAAAGGCGCGGGCGCTGCTGCAGTTCTCGCCCCGCGGTGCCGCCGAGGACATCCACAAGCTGATCGACTCCGCCGCCGCCAACGCGGAGAACAACCACGACTTGATCGGCGACGAGATGAAGGTCTCCTCGATAACGGTCGACGAGGGCCCGACGCTGAAGCGGTTCCGGCCGCGAGCGATGGGGCGCGCGACTCCGATCCACAAGCGAACCAGCCACATCGCCGTGGCACTAACCCCGGTAGAGGACTGAGGACATGGGCCAGAAGATCCACCCCGAGGGTTTCCGCGTCGGCTACATCCACGACTGGAAGTCGACCTGGTTCGAGGAGAAGAACTTCGCCGACGTGCTCCAGGAAGACCTGCAGATCCGCGATCACATCGTTGGCAAGCTCTCGCATGCGGGGCTCTCGAACATCACGATCGAGCGCCGCGGCGAGGTCGCCGTCGATATCCACACGGCTCGTCCGGGAATCGTCATCGGCAAGTCGGGCAGCGAAGTCGACGCGCTCCGCAAGGAGCTGCACAAGCTCACGGGCAGCCCGGTGAAAGTGAACATCCGTGAGGTCAAGCGCCCCGAGCTCGACGCCAAGCTGGTCGCCCAGTCGATCGCCGAGCAGCTGCAGAACCGGGTTGCCTTCCGCCGCGCGATGAAACGCGCCCTGACCTCGGCCATGCGCTCCGGCGCCAAGGGCGTCAAGGTCCAGGTCTCCGGTCGCCTCGGCGGGGCCGAGATGGCGCGGACCGAAAGCTATTCCGACGGCCGGGTGCCGCTGCATACGCTGCGTGCGGACATTGACTACGGCTTCTTCGAGGCGAAGACGACGACCGGCCGGATCGGCGTCAAATGCTGGATCAACAAGGGCGAAGTCATGCCCGAGGGCTTCCGTTCCGACCTCGCCTCGACCGATGACGAGCCGCAGGGCAACCAGCGCGGCGGCGGTCGTGATCGCGGCGGTCGCGGCCCCGGTGGCGATCGTGGTCCCGGCGGCGGGCGCTCCGGCGGCGGTCGTGGACCTGGCGGCGGTGGTCGCGGTGGCGATCGCGGCGGTAACCGCGGTGGAGGCGGTCGCTGATGCTCAGCCCGAAACGCGTCAAGCACCGCAAACAGTTCCGCGGCCGCATGCGCGGCAACACCAAGGGCGGCAGCACCGTCGCCTTCGGCGAGTACGGGCTGAAGTCGATGGAGCGCGGCTGGATCACCAACCGTCAGATCGAGGCCGCTCGTGTCGCCATGACCCGCAAGATCAAACGTGGCGGCAAGGTTTGGATCAACGTCTTCCCGGACAAGCCCTACACCAAGAAGCCCGCCGAGACGCGGATGGGTTCGGGCAAGGGCAACCCCGAGGGCTGGGTCGCCGTGGTCAAGCCCGGCAAGGTGATGTTCGAGCTGGCCGGAGTGCCCGAGGATCTCGCTCGCGACGCACTGCGTCTGGCGGGGCACAAGCTTCCGGTCAAGGTCAAATTCGTCAAGCGCGAGGGGGCCGAGGACTGATGAAAGCGGCCGAGGCCCATAATCTGAAAGACGACGAGCTGGTGGCGAAGCTGATCGACGCCAAGCAGGAGGCATTCAACCTGCGCTTCCGGCATGCCACCGGCGAGCTCGAGAACACCGCGCGGCTGGGCTTGGCGAAACGAGACATCGCCCGACTGCTGACCATCGCCCGCAGTCGCGGCATCGATGTAGAGAAAGAGACGAAGCGGATATGAGCGACGACGAGACTAAAAACGATTCGGTAGACGAGACGGCTCAGGACGAGAGCCCTCAGGACGCGGGTCCTGTCACGGACGAGGGGTCCTCGCCCGCTGCCGCTTCTGAGGAGCCGGAGGCCCCGGCCGAGGAGGCGCTGGCGCCCGCGGCTCCCGAGAAGGAGCCCGACCCGCTCGACGATCTTCCCTGGAAGGAGCGCGCCCGGTTGCTGCGCTCGCGCGAGCCGAGCAAGGCGAAGCCGACGCAGACGCCCGAGGAGCGCGCCGCCGCTCGCGCTGAGACGCGCAGGAAGAAGGCCGCGGAACGGCGCAAGGAGCGGGCTGCCGCCAAGGCCAAGAAAGGCGAGGCCAAGACCGGCACGCCGGTCGCTGAGCGCGACTCCAACGCGGCCAAGACCCGTCAGGGCATCGTCGTCTCCAACAAAGGCGAGAAATCGATCACGGTTCGGATCGACTTCGCCCGTCGTCACCCGACTTACGAGAAGATCGTCCGCCGCTCGCGCACGCTGCACGCGCACGATGAGCGCAACGAGGCCGGCGAGGGCGACGTCGTTCGCATCGTCGAGACCCGCCCGCTGTCCAAGACCAAGCGCTGGCGCCTGGTCGACGTCGTCGAGAAGGCGAGGTAGAGCGAAGTGATCCAGCAGGAGTCGAGACTGAAGGTGGCCGACAACTCGGGTGCTCGCGAAATTCTCTGCATCAGGGTCAAGGGCGGTTCGCACCGTCGTTATGCCAGTGTCGGCGACGTGATCACCGCCACCGTCAAACAGGCCAGCCCGCAGGGTGCCGTCCGCAAGGGCGAGGTCGTGCAGGCGGTTGTCGTCCGCACCCGCAAGCCGCTCGGTCGCTCGGACGGCACCTACATCTCCTTCGACGAGAACGCGGCGGTCCTGATCGACCCCGCCAACAACAACCCGCGCGGGACCCGCATCTTCGGCCCGGTGGCGCGCGAACTGCGCGACAAAAACTTCATGAAAATCATTTCGCTCGCACCCGAGGTGCTCTGATGGCGAAGTCGATGCGCGTCAAAACCGACGACCAGGTCGTCGTCATCAGCGGCAAGGACGCCGGCAAGACCGGCCGTGTTACCCGTACCGACCCGCAGAAGCGGCGCGTCTACGTCGAGGGTCTGAACATGATCAAGCGGGCCGAACGAGCACGCTCCCAGGGCGACCTCAAGAACGCCCAGGCTGGGGGCATCGTCGAAAAGGAGGGGCCGATCCACGTCTCCAACGTGATGCTGCTCGACCCCAAAGGCAACAAGGCGACCCGGGTCGGCGTCCGTCGCGACGACGGTGGCAAGCGCGTGCGCTTCGCCAAGCGCAGTGGGGCGGCGATCGACTGATGGAGGCCACCGCGACCCAGCAGGCAGCTCCGCCGCCGCGCTTGCGCGAGCGTTACGAGCAGGAGATCCTGCCCGAGCTGACCAAGAAATTTGGCTACACGACGCCGATGCAGGCGCCGAAGCTGCTCAAGATCACCCTCAACATGGGTTTGGGCACCGAGAAACAGGACAAGAAGTCCTTCGAATCAGCCCAGGAACAGCTGGCGCTGATCGCCGGGCAGCACCCGAACGTGCGCCGGGCGCGCAAGTCGATCGCTTCCTTCAAGCTGCGCGAGGGGATGCCGGTTGGCGTCTCGGCGACGCTGCGGCGGGCGAAGATGTGGGAGTTCCTCGACCGCCTCACCTCGATCGCCGTGCCGCGAATCCGCGACTTCCGCGGGCTCAACCCGCGCTCCTTCGACGGCCGTGGCAACTACTCGATGGGCGTCAAAGAGCAACTGATCTTCCCCGAAATCGACTACGACTCAGTCGATGTGGTGCGTGGTCTGGACATCACGATCACGACCACGGCCGCGACCGATCTTGAGGCCTTCGAGCTGCTGCTGGCTCTGGGAATGCCCTTCGCTCAGGAGGGCCGCCCGGGCCAGGCCGATCGCGAAGCTGCCGAAGCGGAGGCCGAGGAGGAGAAGCGCAAGGAGGAGGCGCGTCTCAAGGCCGAGGTCGAGCAGGCCGCGCTGGAGCAGCTCAAAGAGGAGAACCCGGAGGCCTACGCCAAGCCCGCGAGCGACGAGGCTGAGGGCGAGGGCGCCGAGGGCGGAAACGACGAGGCCACGGAGGACGGGGCCGACCAGGAGAAGGATTCAGATGGCTAAGACTTCACAGAAGGTCCGTCAGGGCCGCAAAGCTAAGTTCAAATCGCGCAGCTATAACCGCTGCCGGCGCTGCGGACGCCCGCGCGCCTACTATCGGAAGTTCGGCCTCTGCCGGATCTGCCTGCGCGAGGCCGCGCACGAGGGGTACATCCCCGGAATGACCAAGTCGAGCTGGTAGGACCATGCAGACCGATCCCATAGCCGATTACCTGACCCGCCTTCGCAACGCGATCCGCGCGGGCCACGACGAGGTGGAGATCCCCCTCTCGGGCCTGAAGATGGAGATGTCGCGGATCCTCAAGGAGCAGGGCTACATCAAGGACTTCCACCGCAAGCCGGCGCCGGTGGGCGAGGCGATCGAGGTGACCCTCAAGTACACCGAGGACCGCCGCCCCGTGATCATCGGGATCGAGCGTGTCTCGCGTCCTGGCCGCCGCCGCTACGTCAACCACAAGACCGTGCCGCGGGTTCAGGGCGGCACCGGAACCGCGATCGTCAGCACCTCCGCTGGCGTCATGACCGGCCACGAAGCCCGTGCCAAGGGCGTCGGTGGCGAGGTCGTCGCCTACGTCTGGTGAGCTGATGAGCCGAATCGGAAGAAAACCCGTCCCTGTGCCCGAGGCCGTAACGGTCGAGATCGCTCCTGGCAACATCGCCGTCAAGGGCCCCAAGGGGGAGCTGACCCAGTTCTACTCGCAGGACATGTCGGTCGAGCAGGGCGATGGCGTCGTCACCGTCGCCCGCCCCACCGATCGCGGCGAGCACCGGGCGCTGCACGGCCTCACCCGCAGCCTGATCGCGAACATGGTCGAGGGTGTTACCGATGGCTTCGAGAAGCGCCTGGAAATCCAGGGCGTCGGTTACCGCGCGGCGCTCAAAGGCAAGAACTTGGAGCTGGCGCTCGGCTACTCGCACCCGGTTTCGATCGAGGCCCCAGAGGGGATCGAGTTCGAGGTCCCGCAGCCGACCGAAGTGATCGTGCGCGGCATCGACAAGCAGCTGGTCGGTCAGGTCGCGGCCGACATCCGCAAGCGCCGCAAGCCCGAGCCGTACAAGGGCAAGGGCGTGCGCTACAAGGGCGAGCAGGTTCTGCGAAAGGTGGGTAAGCGCGCATGACGGTCGTTACCAAGGGTCAGCAGCGTCTGCGCCGCCGTCGCCGGGTTCGCGCTCGCGTGACCGGCACCGCCGAGCGCCCCCGTCTCTCAGTCTTCCGCTCCAATCGCGGCATCTTCGCCCAGCTGATCGACGACTCCAAGGGCCACACGCTGGTCGCGGTGAACTGGATCGAGCCGGAGCTGCGCAAATTGACGGCTTCCGAGCAGGCGAAGAAGTCGGGCGAACTGCTCGCCGAGCGGGCCAAGGCGGCCGGGGTCGAGACCTGTGTCTTCGACCGCGGCGGTTACCAATACCACGGCCGCGTCAAGGCTTTGGCCGAAGGAGCACGCGAGGGAGGGTTGGCCTTCTAGTTCCGCTACGGTGGGCCGCTTGCAATGAAGGGAATGGATACCAACAACGTCGAGACGGTCAGCCCGCGTGGGCTTGACCTCCAGGAGCGCGTGATTGAGATCAATCGCGTCGCCAAGGTGGTCAAGGGCGGTCGCCGCTTCTCCTTCACCGCGCTCGTCGCCGTCGGCGACGAAGAGGGTGTGGTCGGGATCGGCTACGGCAAGGCCCGCGAGGTCCCGCTGGCGATCCAGAAGGGTGTCGAGGACGCCCGCAAGAACTTGATTCGCGTGCCCAAATACGGGCAGACGCTGACCCACCGCATCATCGGCCGCTTCGGTGCCGGGCACGTAGTTCTGCGCCCGGCCAGTCCCGGTACCGGCGTCATCGCCGGCGGCGGCGTCCGCGCCGTGCTCGAGCTCGGCGGCGTCCGCGACGTGCTGACCAAGAGCATCGGCACTCAGAACCCGATCAACCTGGTCAAGGCGACGATGGACGGACTGATCCGTCTGCGTCGGCCGGAGGAGGTTGCTGAGCTTCGAGGCTTGACGATCAAGCAGGTTCTGGGACTTGACTTGAACGGTTCTTCGACTAACGGGGAGCATCTGGCGGCGGGTCCTGTCACGGACGAGGGGTCCTCGCCCTCGCGGGACGACGCTGCGGGCGAGGACCCCTCGTCCGTGCCATCCGCTGCAGAGGTCACGCCGTCAGACACTGGGGCGCCGGTCGCTGAGGCAAAAGCTCCAGAGGCTGAGGGTTCGACCCCGGAGGAGAGTGCTCCAGTCGCGGGGGCGGATGCTCCGGTAGCTGCTGAGGGTTCGGGCGCTGAGGATGCTCCCGCTGTCGAGGAGACTTCTCCTCCGGCTGAGGAGACTGCTTCGTGAGTGCTGTCCAGATCAAGCAGATTCGGTCCGCGAACGGGACCAATCCGGATCAGAAAGCCACCTTGAAGTCATTGGGGCTGGGACGGATTGGCAAAGCCGTCGAGCTCAAGGACACGCCGCAGCTGCAGGGTCAGCTGCGGGTCGTCTCGCACCTGGTCGAGGTTGGCTGATGGCTGAGACGCCTCGCTCCGAGGAGATCGGGCTGCACAACCTGAAGCCGAAGCCGGGCTCGAAAAGGCCGCGCAAGCGGCTCGGACGTGGCGAGGGCAGTGGGCTGGGCAAGACCTCCGGTCGTGGCCACAAGGGCGCCGGCTCGCGCGCGGGCGCCAAGGAAAAGGCCGGCTACGAGGGCGGCCAGAATCCGATTCACATGCGGATGCGAAAGCTTCGTGGTCCGCACATGAAGAAGTCGATGCCGTTCGAGAACTTCCGCACCAAGACGCAGCCGGTCAATCTCACCGACCTCGAGGAGCGTTTCGAGAGCGGGGACGAAGTGACCGTGGCGACGCTCAAGGAGAAGGGTCTGGCGAAGCGTTCGGACCCGGTCAAGATCCTCGCCCGCGGCGAGATCAAGAAGAAGCTCGAGGTTCACGCGCACGCGTTCAGTGCCGCCGCCAAGGAGCAGATCGAGGCCGCCGGCGGTTCCTGTCACACTCTGGAGCCGTAATGCTCAGAACTATTCTCAACGCGTTCAGCGTTGCCGATATCCGCAAGAAGCTCGCCTTCACCGCGGCGATGCTGGCTTTGTATCGGCTCGGTGCCTACATCCCGGCACCAGGGGTTGATGTGGCGGCCGTCAAGGAAATCCAGAGCAACTTCGGCGGCGGCGGAATTCTCAGCTTCCTGAACACCTTCTCGGGCGGCAGCTTGTCCCGTCTCAGCCTCTTCGCGCTGGGGATCATGCCCTACATCACGGCCTCGATCATCCTGCAGCTGCTGACCGTGGTCCTGCCCTCGCTGGAGCGCCTGCAGAAAGAGGGAGAGGTGGGGCAGCAGAAGATCACCCAGTACACGCGCTACCTCACCGTCGGCCTCGCCTTCGCGCAGTCGCTGGGCTACGTCTTCCTCTTTCGCTCGTTCGGCCAGGAATCCGGGACCAGCGTCGTCGGCAACCTCACCTTCGCCAAGACCTTCCTGATCGTGATCTGCCTCACCGCCGGCTGCACCCTCTTGATGTGGCTGGGCGAGCTGATAACCCAGCGTGGGATCGGCAATGGGATCTCGCTGATGATCTTTGCCTCGATCGCTTCCTCGATCCCGAGCGGGATCACCAAGTGGTGGAACAGCCCGGATCAGGTCTTCGTCGTGATGATGCCCTTCATCGCGCTCGCCGTGATCGTCGCGATCGTCTTCGTCCAGGAGGGACAGCGCCGCATTCCCGTCCAGTACGCGAAACGCGTGGTCGGGCGCAAAATGACCTCCGGCGGCTCCACCTACCTGCCGTTGCGGGTGAACATGGCCGGCGTCATCCCGGTCATCTTCGCGGCTTCGATCATGGCCTTCCCGCCGACCATCGGCCAGCTCCTCAACACCCCGGCCGCCCTCGATTTCGCCGCCTTCTTCAGTCCCAGCAGCTGGGCCTACGTGGTCGGCGAGGTCTTCTTCATCATCGTCTTCACCTACTTCTATACCGCCGTCACCTTCAACCCGGTCGACCAAGCCGACAATCTGAAGAAATACGGCGGCTTCATCCCCGGCGTCAGGCCCGGTCGCCCGACCGCCGAGTACCTGGACCGCATCCTCTCCCGCCTGACCTTCCCGGGCGCGCTCTACCTGGGCGCGGTCGCGGCGCTGCCGACGATCCTGATCAGCCAGACGTCGGCCAACTTCTACTTCGGCGGGACCTCGATCCTGATCGTGATCGGGGTTGCATTGGATACGGTCAAGCAGTTGGAGGCTCAGTTGATGATGCGCAATTACGAGGGCTTCCTTAAATAGAGGACGCTGCAAACCGGCGCATCTCGGGGTCTTCAGTCGGTTGGATCGGGTCACGCACTGAAGTGCGCTCCCCTCACCAACCTCCCTGCATCCCCCGACCTGCTTGGTTTTCGCGCCCTCCGGTTAAGAAATAGACTCTGCGGATGGCTGAGCTAAACCTCGTCCCATTTCAAATTCTTGCCTGAGCTAAACCTCGTACTTCTAGGGCCTCCCGGCAGTGGCAAGGGCACGCAGGGGGAGCGGTTGCAGGAAGACCTGCAGCTTCCCTACTACGCGACCGGCGACATTCTGCGGGCCGCCGTCAAGGACGAGACAGCCTTGGGCCGGTCGGCCAAGGAGTACATGGACCGGGGTGACCTGGTGCCGGACGAGGTGATCGTCGGCGTGATCGCCGAGCGGATCGCCTCGACCGAGGCGCTGGACGGCTTCATCCTCGACGGCTTCCCGCGCACGATGCCGCAGGCCGAGGCGCTCGACGCCAAGCTCGACGAGCTGGGGCGGGGAGTGACCGCTGTGGTCCTGATCGACGTCTCCGACGACGAGGTGGTGCGCCGGCTCGGGGGTCGCCGCACCTGCGCTGAGAACGGCCACGTCTTCCACGTCGAGTTCAACCCGCCCAAGCAGGAGGGCATCTGCGACCTTGACGGCAGCGAGCTCGAGGTACGCGACGACGACAAGCCCGAGGTGATTCGCAACCGGCTGGAGACCTACCACTCGAAGACCGAGCCGCTGGTCGACTACTACGACCAGCGCAGTGTGCTGCGCCGGATTGACGGCATCGCCGCGCCCGATGAGGTCACCGAGGAGGTCCGCCGGACTCTGGCGACCATGCGCCTGGAGCAGGACGAGGCGGTTTAGCGCCTTGCGGTCAGGGCTAGCGTGTACCGGATGATCATCCGGAAGACTCCCGAGCAGGTCGAGAAGATGGCCCAGGCCGGCGATGTCCTCGTGCGCTGCCTGAAAATGCTGGAGTCGAAGGCGAGGCCGGGCGTCACCACCGGTGAGCTCGACGCGGCGGCGGAGAAGTTCATCCGCTCCCAGGACTCGGTGCCGGCCTTCAAGGGCTACCGCGGCTTTCCGGGCTCGATCTGCGCCTCGCCCAACTCGATGGTCGTGCACGGCATCCCCGGTGACTACGAGCTGCAGCGGGGCGACGTGCTCTCGATCGACGTCGGCGTCATCACGGACGGCTGGGTCGCCGACGCGGCGATGACCGTGCCGGTTGGCGCCGTCGGACCCGATGCGGTGAAGCTGCTCGACGTGACCAAGGCTTCGCTCTTCGCCGGGGTCGAGCAGATGCGCCCGGGCAACCACCTCGGCGACGTCTCGGCGGCGATCCAGCGCTCGGTCGAGGCCGAGGGCATGTCGATCATCCGCACGCTGGTCGGGCACGGGATCGGGCGCGAGATGCACGAGGAGCCGCAGGTCCCCAACTTCGGCGAGCCCGGCAAGGGGCCGGAGCTGGAGGAGGGGATGGTGCTGGCGATCGAGCCGATGGTCAACGTCGGCGGCCCGCTGGTGCGCATGGACGACGACGGCTGGTCGGTCTTCTCCGAGGACGGCTCGCTGGCGGCGCACTTCGAGTTCACGGTCGCGGTCACCGCCGCTGGGCCGCGCATCCTCACCCCCTGGCACGAAGTCGAGTAGCCGGATACCGCGGGTCGTCAGACTCCTTGGCCATGGAGCAGGAGACCTGGTCGGCAGTTGACGCATTCGTCGGGGAGACGCTGGTCCGCGATGACGGTGCCCTGCGGGCCGCGCTCGACGCGGCGGAGGCGGCCGGGCTGCCGCAGATTCAGGTCTCACCGCCGCAGGGGAAGCTGCTGCAGATGCTGGCGCGACTGCAGGGCGCGCGGACGGTGCTGGAGTTCGGGACGCTCGGCGGGTACAGCACGATCCTGCTGGCCCGGGCGCTGCCCGAGGGCGGGCGCTTGATCACCCTGGAGGCCAACGCCGAGTACGCGGAGGTGGCGCGCGGCAGCATCGCGCGGGCCGGGCTGGGGGACATCGTCGATCTGCGGGTGGGGCCGGCGCTGGAGACGCTGCCGGCGCTCGAGGACGAGGGCGCCGGTCCCTTCGACCTCACCTTCATCGACGCCGACAAGGTCAACACCCCCAACTACTTCGCCTGGGCGCTCGACCACTCGCGCCCCGGCAGCCTGATCGTCGCCGACAACGTCGTTCGCGGCGGCACCCTCGCCGAGAATGCCAGCGAGGACCCCGCCACCCAGGCCCAGCGCCAGTTGCACGAGACCCTGGCCGCCGAGCTGCGGGTCACTGCAACTACCATCCAGACCGTTGGCAGCAAGGGCTATGACGGGTTCACCGTCGGCCTGGTTCTCTAGGCGACGCCCACCCGTGCTGCCCTGCTATCTTTCCCGGTCGGCCCAATGGGCCGGTGTTCACCCTGCCGTCCGACTCATGGGGCGCGTAGGAATCCTGTTTTCGATACGAAACCGGAGCAATGAAGGTTCGAGCTTCCGTTAAGCCGATGTGCGAGAAGTGCAAGGTCATCCGCCGAAATGGCGCGGTCTTGGTCATTTGTCAAAACCCCCGCCACAAGCAGAGGCAGGGTTAGACACGCATGGCACGTATCGCTGGGGTCAACATCCCCGTAAATAAAAGGATCGAGGTCGGCCTCACCTACATCTTCGGGATCGGTCACTCGACCGCCCAGAAGATCCTCGAGGAGACCAAGATCGACCCCGGCACTCAGGGCAAGGACCTGACTGAGGACGAGGTCATCAAACTGCGCGACGCGGTCGACAACCGCGAGGTCGAGGGCGACCTCCGGCGCGAACGCTCGCAGAACGTCAAACGCCTGATGGAGATCGGGTCCTACCGCGGCCTGCGTCACCGTCGCGGCCTGCCGGTCCGGGGTCAGCGCACGAAGACGAACGCTCGTGGGCGCAAGGGACCGCGGCGCCTCAGCGTCGCCGGCAAGCGCAAGGTCTAGGAGCAGACAATGGCCGAGAAGAAACCCACCAAGGGGCGTACCCGCCGTCGCGTCAAAAAGAACGTGACCTACGGACAGGCGCACATCAAGACTTCCTTCAACAACACGATCGTCACCCTGACCGACACCGAAGGCAACGTGATTGCCTGGGAGTCGGCTGGTTCGGTGGGCTTCAAAGGCTCGCGCAAGTCGACCCCGTTCGCCGCTCAGGTAACCGCTGACGCGGCCGCCAAGAAGGGCATGGAGCACGGTCTCGAGCGGGTCGAAGTCTTCGCCAAGGGCGCCGGCTCGGGCCGCGAGACGGCGATTCGCTCGCTGCAGGCGGCTGGGCTCGACGTGACCACGGTCAAGGACGTTTCCCCGCAGGCCCACAACGGCTGCCGGCCGAAGAAGCGGAGGCGCGTCTAGTGGCTCGCGATACCGGCCCCCAGTGCAAGCAGTGTCGCCGCGAGGGCCAGAAGCTCTTCCTCAAGGGCGAGCGCTGCTTCACCGACAAGTGCGGCGTCGAGCGTCGCTCCTATCCGCCCGGCGAGCACGGCCGTGGCCGCATGCGGCAGTCCGAGTATCGGGTGCAGCTGCGCGAGAAGCAGAAGACGCGCCGCTACTACCAGGTGCTGGAGAAACAGTTCCGCGCCTATTACGACAAGGCTTCGCGCCAGGACGGCGTCACCGGTGAGAACCTGCTGCGACTGCTCGAGTCGCGCTTCGACAACGTCATCGTCCGCCTGGGCTTCGCTGCTTCCCGCCGCCAGGCGCGGCAGCTGATCAGCCACGGGCACTGGATGATCAACGGCCGCCGCGTCGACATCCCCTCCTACCAAGTACGTCCCGAGGACATCATCTCGATCAAGGCCGGATCGACCGCCACCGACACGATCCAGCGGGCGACGGAACTGGTTTCCACCGTCCCGGCCTGGCTGCAGGCCGATCACGATGCCCTCACCGCCAAGATCCTGCGCTACCCCGAGCGCTCCGAGATCTCGGCGCCGGTCCAGGAGCAGCTCATCGTCGAGCTCTACTCCAAGTAGTCCGGAACCCCCGAAATTTCTGAACACGCATACGCAAGGAACTCATGACCACTGATTTCCAGGTCCCCCGCATCACCTCCGAGAAGGTCGACGACCGACGCGGCACTTTCACCATCGAGCCGCTCGACAAGGGCTTCGGCTACACCTTCGGCAACAGCCTTCGCCGCGTCTTGCTGTCCTCGCTGGGCGGCGCCGCGATCACCAGCGTCCGTATCGAGGGCGTCGCGCACGAGTTCTCGACCGTGGCTGGTGTCAAGGAGGACGTCACCGACATCATCCTCAACCTCAAGGACTTGGTCGTGCGGATGCACACCGACGCCGACGAGGTCGAGGCGCCGCTGGTCGCCACCGGCCCCGGTGAGGTCAAGGCCAAGGACATCGACCTGCCCTCGGGCGTCGAGATCCTCAACCCCGAGGCGCCGATCGCGACCCTGGAGAAGAAAACCAAGCTCGAGGTCTACCTGACGATCGGCCGCGGCCGCGGTTACTCGCCGGCCGAAGAGAACAAGTCCGACGAGCAGCCGATCGGCGTGATCCCGATCGACTCGATCTTCTCGCCGATCCGTCGCGCCTCCTACTCGGTCGCCGCCGCCCGCGTCGGGCAGCGCACCGATTTCGACAAACTCACCCTCGACCTCGAGACCGACGGCTCGATCGAGCCCGCGGCGGCGCTGCGCGAGGCCTCCGAGATCCTGATCAAGAGCCTGGCGATCTTCACCGACGCCGAGCGGGTGGAAGAGCTGACCGCGCGGGAACCGATCCCGTCGCTGCCGGCCGACTCGCTCTCCTCGCCGAGTGGCGAAGGCGTGGCCAGCAGCAACGGCCTCGACGAGATCCTGATCGAGGAGCTCGAACTGGGAGTCCGCTCCTACAACTGCCTCAAGCGCGCCGGCGTTCAGACCGTCGGCGACCTCGTGCGTAAATCGCGCGGGGAACTGAACGCGATCCCCAACTTCGGCTCCAAGTCGATCGAGGAAGTGATCGAGACCCTGCACGCCCGCGGCCTCGATCTCCAGCAAGACTGAGGCAACGGCGAGAGCGAGCGGAGAACCCTGTGCGTCATCGTAAGAAGCGGAACAAGCTCAGTCGCGATGCCGCGCATCGCGAGGCGCTGCTCTCCAACCTCTCGAAGCAGCTGATCGAGCACGAGCGGATTCAGACCAGCCAGGCCAAGGCCAAGGCGGTCAAGCCCGAGGTCGAGAAACTGATCACCCTGGCCAAACGCGGCGATCTGCACGCCCGCCGCCAGGCGCTCTCGACGCTGCACAACGACAAGTTCATCGTCCACAAGCTGTTCGACGAGGTGGCGCCGCGCTATTCCACCCGTCCCGGCGGCTACACCCGCATCGTCAAGCTCGGCCCACGCCGCTCGGACAGCACCGAGATGGTGTACCTCGAGCTGGTTTGAGCTCCGGCTCCTTCCGCCTCGATATCGAATACGACGGCGCCCGCTTCTCGGGCTGGGCCAAGCAGCCGGGCGCACGCACGGTCCAGGCCGAGCTGGAGACGGCGCTGGAGACGATCCTGCGCGAGCCGGTGGCGCTGGCCGTCGCCGGCCGCACCGACGCCGGCGTCCATGCCTGGGGGCAGGTGGCCAGCTTCGCCACCGGCGCCGAGGTTCCCGGTGACCTGCTGCGGAGGTTGAACGGCATCACCGACACTGACATCGCCGTTACCGCCGCCACGCCGGCACCACCGGGGTTCGATGCCCGCAACGACGCCACCTCGCGCAGCTACCGCTACCGGCTCTTCACCCGGCGTCCCTCGGGCCCGTTCGAGCAGGAACGGGCGCTCTGGTGGCCGCACCGGGTCGACCGTGAGGGGCTCGACGCCTGCGCCGCCGGCCTGCTCGGCCGCCACGACTTCACTGCCTTTACGCCGAGCCAGACCGACCATGTCTACTTCAAGCGCGAGATCATCGCCGCTGCCTGGGAGGACCATCCCGGTGACGTCCTGGTCTTTCGGGTGACCGCTGACGCCTTCATGCGCAACATGGTGCGGATCCTGGTCGGGACGATGCTCGAGGTCGCCTCCAGCCGCCGCACCGTGGAGAGCTTCACCCAGCTTCTGGAGGGGGCGGCTCGCCCCGAGGCCGGTGAAACCGCGCCTCCGCACGGGCTCTATCTGGAGTCCGTCTCCTACGAGAGGAACTCCTAGAATCAGCCCGTGCGCATCCTTCTCACCAATGACGACGGCATCTCCGCCCCTGGCCTGCAGGCGGCGCGGCGGGCGTTGGTTGAGCTCGACGGGGTTGAAGTCGATGTGATCGCCCCCGACTCCAACCGCAGCGCCACTGCCCGCAGTATCACCACCCGCTCGCCGCTCAGCATCGAGGAGGTCGAGTTCGGCGACGGCCACCGCGGCTACGCGACCGACGGCACCCCGGTCGACTGCGTCCGTTTCGCCGAGCTGGGCCTGGTCGGCGGTCGCCCCGATCTGATCGTCTCCGGAATCAACCACGGCGCCAACCTCGGCGACGACATCACCTACTCGGGCACGGTCGCGGCGGCGCTGGAGGGGATCGTCCTCGGCATCCCCGCGGTGGCGCTCTCCCAGCAGTCTTCGGCGGGTGGCATGGGCTACGTCAGCGGTCGCTTCGACTTCGGCTATGCGGCCGCCTTCACGGCGCAGCTGGTGGCGCGACTGGCCAGCGAGCGGATGCCGGAGGCGACCCTGATCAACGTCAACTGCCCGGCCGGGGAGCCGAGCGGGGTCGAGGTGACCAAGCTCGGCAAACGGATCTACAACGACGAGTTGAAGCTGGTCGGCGAGGACGCCGAGGGGGGGCGCAAGCGCTACGAGATCTACGGCTGGCAGCCGGGCTATGAGGAGATCGAGGGGACCGATCTGCACGCGGTTGCGCAGGGCCGGATCGCGGTCACCCCGATCCACTTCGACCTCACCGACCACGGTGGCCTCGAGCGGCTGCGTGGCTGGGGCTTCGAGGAGATGCTGGCGGCAAGCGCTCCGGCGGCGTGAGCGACGCGGCGAAGCAGCGGGCGGGGGAGCTGCGGCAGGAGCTGGACCGCCACAACCGCCTTTACTACGTCCTTGACGAACCCGAGGTCGGCGACGACGTCTACGACGAGCTTCTGAACGAGCTGCGGGCGCTCGAGGCGGACAACCCGGAGCTGCGCACGCCCGACTCGCCGACCCAGCGGGTCGGGGCGCCGCCGCTGGAGCGTTTCCAACAGGTCCAGCACGTCGAGCAGATGCTCTCGCTCGGCAACGCCCGCAACGAGGAGGAGCTGCGGGCCTGGGAGACGCGTCTGGCCAACTACCTCAAGCGCTTGGATATAACCGCCTCGGAGTTCAGCTACACGAGCGAGCCGAAGATCGACGGTCTGGCGATCTCGCTCACCTACGAGAACGGGGTGCTGGTCCGCGGCGCCACCCGTGGCGACGGCAAAGTGGGGGAGGACGTGACCCAGAACCTGCGCACGATCGGCTCGATCCCACTGCGGATCGAGAAGGCGCCGGAGCTGATCGAAGTGCGCGGTGAGATCTACCTGCCGATCGCCGCCTTCAAAGCCCTCAACGAGCGCCGCGCCGAAGCCGAGGAACCGACCTTCGCCAATCCCCGCAACTCCGCCGCTGGCTCGATCCGCCAGCTCGACCCGGCGCTGGCGGCGGAACGGCCGCTCTCCAACTGGATCTACGGGATCGGCGCCGTCCGTGGTCTCGATCTCGCCACCCACATGGACGAGGTCGAGTGGCTGAGCGAGCGCGGCTTCAAGGTCAACCCCGACACCGCCCATCATCAGGGAGTCGAGGGCGCCGTCGAGCGTTGCCACTGGTGGGAGGGGCGGCGGGAGACGCTCGACTACGAGATCGACGGGGTTGTCGTCAAGGTCGACGAGCGGGCGCTGTGGCGGGAGCTGGGCGTGGTCGGGCGCGAGCCGCGCTGGGCGATCGCCTGGAAGTTCCCGCCGACGACTGCTACCACGACCATGGTAGGCGTCGTCTGGAACGTCGGCCGCACCGGCCACCTCGTTCCTTTCGCGATGCTGGAGCCGGTCCACGTCGGCGGCGTCACCGTCAGCACCGCCACGCTCCACAACGAGGAGGACCTCGAACGCAAGGACGTGCGCGACGGCGACGAGGTCGTGGTGATGCGCGCCGGCGACGTGATCCCCCAGGTGGTCTCGCCGAAACTGCCGCGCAAGAACAAGCGCGCTCGTAAACCACGGCCACCGAAGAAATGCCCCTCCTGCGGCACCGAGACGGTCAAGCCCGAGGGCGCCGTCTTCACGATCTGCCCGAACCGCTCCGGCTGCCCCGGCCAGTCCTTCCAGCATGTCAAGCACTTCGTCAGCAAGGGCGCCATGGACATCGACGGGCTGGGGGAAAAGCAGGCATCGGTCTTCCTCCAGCAGGGCGTGATCGGCGATGTCGCCGATATCTACGACCTGACCGAGGAGCGCCTGGTCGAGCTCGACCGCTTCGGCGAGACCTCCGCCCGCAACCTGGTGGCGGCGATCGCCGCCTCGCGCCAGCGACCCTTCAAACGCGTCCTCTATGCCCTCGGCCTGCCCGGCGTCGGCTACGTCACCGCGGAGGCGCTGGCCGACCACTTCGGCTCGATCGACGCTCTGCACGAGGCCGACCCCGAGGCGATCGAGGAGGTCGAGGGCGTCGGCCCGATCATGGCCGTGCAGATCGCCGAGTTACTGGCGGACGAGATGACCTGGGGTCTGATCGAGAAGCTGAAGGAGAAGGGTCTGCGCCTGGAGGCCGACGAGTCCGAACGGCGCGCGACCGGCGGTCCGCTGGAAGGCAAGACCGTCGTCCTCACCGGCACCCTGCCGGAGCTGACCCGTGAGGAGGCGGCCGCCCTGGTCAAGGGCGCTGGCGGCAAGGTGACCAACTCGGTCTCCAAAAAAACGGACTACGTGGTCGCCGGGGAGAGCCCCGGGTCGAAGTTGGCGAAGGCCGAGTCGTTCGGGACCGAGATTTTGGACGAGACGGGTCTACTCGCGTTGCTCAAGGGCTGAGCTGTCAGAGGCCTCCCACCCACCACGCAACCGTCCCAATCGTCCCTCTTACGGTCAGTACCCCGCGACGAGCCCGGCGATCCGGTCCTGCTCCAGATGCGCATACCCGACGTCGCCGACCCCGTTCATCAGGATCGAGAAGGCCATGATCCGGCCGCTCTTGTTGAAGCAGTAGCCGGAGAGGTTGCTGACGCCGGTGATCGTGCCGGTCTTGGTCCGGCAGCGCCCGTAGGCGGCGGTGCCGTGCATGCGGTCGGCGACGGTGCCCTCCTTGCCGGTCAGGGCCAGGTCCTGGATGAATTCGTCGCCGGCGGGGTCGTCGCGCATGGCCAGCAGCAGGTTGACGACCTGCTGCGGCGAGGAGCGGTTGGAGCGGGTCAGGCCGGAGCCGTCGATCGCCTGTACGCCGGAGCCGTGCTGTCGCGCGAAATCCTCGACCACGGCGGTGCCGGCCGCGGTGGTCCCGGCGGAACCGAGGCGGGCGCCGAGCAGCTTGATCAGCATCTCGGCGAAGAAGTTGTCGGAGTAGACGTCGGTCGTGTTGACGATCTGGGTCAGGGTGGGGGAGCGCACGACCGCGACCTGTTCGGCCTTGGCCGGCGTTTTGGCCAACGCGACCTGAGGCGGCACGGCGACGCCGCTGGCGCTGAGCGAGCGAGCGAGCTTGGCTGCCGCCAGCTTGGCCGGGTCAGAGGAGAAGCCGCTGCTGCTGGTCGAGCCGGCGAAGCCGGAGTTGAAGGCGAGGCCGGAGAGCGGGCCGATGTAGGGGCTGGTCGCGTAGCCGGAGTCGGCGACGCCGCGCAGGCGATCGAAAATCGTATCGTCGGCGTAGAGGCGGCCGGTGATCGAGCGGATCCCGGCAGCGCGGATCTGCGGCACCAGGGCGAAGAGGTTGGTGCCGAGGCCGGCCAGGTAGCTGTTGTAGAAGGCGGGCGTGCCGAGCGTGGGGTCGCCCGCGCCCTGCAGGTAGAGGCTGCCGTGGAGGATGCCGCCGGAGTCGAGCTTGCCGTCGCTCAGCACCTTGGTGGCGATCCGGCTCTCTGGCCCCAGCCGGGAGAGCGCCGTCGCCGTGGTGAACAGCTTCATGTTCGAGGCCAGCATCCGTGGGGTTCCCGCCGCCCGCGCGCAGACCACATCTCCGGTTTCGGCCTCGACCACCTCCAGGCCGCTGGCAGAGCCGCCTCCGCGCGTCAGCAGCCCCCGCATCTGGTCGCAAACCGCACTCGCATGCGCGTTACTCGCAATCAGAAGAACGGCCGCGCAAGCGGCCGCGAGCAGGATCGAAGCTCGTCTCACTGTTCCTCTCAACACGGTTGCGCGGCAGGGTAGCGGCCGGGCCAGCCGCCCACCCTGGGATACTCCGTGTTCCTCATGGGCAAAGTCGTCGACATCGAGTCCAAGCCCCGCCGCAAAGCCCGCGGCCGGAAAAAGCCTTCGAAGACGGCTCTGGTCCTCGGCGGCGGCGGCTTCACCGGCGGCGTCTACGAGATCGGCGCCCTGCGTGCGCTCGACCTGCTTGCGGTCAACAGCACCGTCAACAACTTCGACGTCTACGTCGGCACCAGCGCCGGCTCCTTCGTCGCTGGGATGCTGGCCAACGGCGTCAGCCCCGACGAGATGATGCAGGTGCTCAACGCGCGAATCCCATCCGATCTCGAAGACCTCGACCTGAGCCGGGTCCTCAAGCCGAACTACCTCGGCTTCCTCTCGAAAGCGGCAGCGCTGCCGCTGCGGACGGTGGAGCTGCTGCGGGCGCTGGCGCGAATCGGCGATTTCTCGGCGATGGACATCGGCGTCGGGCTCGCCGAGGCGCTGCCGACCGGCCTCTACACCGGCTCCGGCCTTGCCGACTACGTCGAGGAAGCACTCGGCGAGGCCGGCCGCGTCAACGACTTCCGCCTGCTCGACCGCGAGCTCTACCTGACCGCGACCGACCTCGACACCTGCGAGCGCATCGTCTTCGGCGAGGACGGCTGGTCCGACGTGCCGATCTCGAAGGCGGTCCAGTGCTCGACCTGCCTGCCGATCGTCTACAAGCCGGTCGACCTGAAGGGCCGCCAGCTCGTCGACGGGGGGATCCGCTCGACCACCAACGTCGACATCGCGGTCGAAAAGGGCGCCAAGTTCATCGTCGTCGTCAACCCGCTGGTTCCCTACGTGAATGACTTCGAGAAGACGATTCCGACCGTCTTCGGCAACCGCGTGCGACGGGTCTCGGACATGGGCCTGCCGGCGATCGCCAACCAGACCTTCCGCCTGATCGCCCACCAGCGCCTGCACCAGGCGGTCGGGATGTGGCAGGAGAAGTACCCCGGGGTCGACATCATCCTGGTCGAGCCCGAGCCGACCGACGAGCTGATGTTCGGCACCCCGATCATGGACTACTCGCGGCGCCTGCAGATCGCCCGCCACGGCTTCGAATCGGTCACCGCCACCCTCGCCAAGGACTACGAGCGCTTCGAGGAGATCGCCGGCCGCCACGGCCTCGAAATCTCCGCCCGCCGCGTCCGCCGCGTCGTCGAGCGGGCCGGTGAGGAGGAGCCGGAGCAGACTTCAGCCTGGCGGCGGGTTCTGGAGCAGACGACCTCGGTGCTGCTGCGCCAGTCCGGCGAGGCCTCTTAGCAGCACTACTTACAGCTACTTGCAATAATTGCAAGTAGAAATGAGTACCGTAGCTGCTGAAAGAGCGCTGAATGGGGGCTCTCCCGCCGAGGTGGGGGAGGCTCTTCTCGTATTGGCTGAGGATCAGTGGCTGGAGCGCAAGTCGGCTCGAATATCGGCTCGAGACCTTGCGGACACGCTGATTGGTTTCGCCAATGCAGATGGCGGACTCGTCGTCGTAGGGCTGCATGACGGCATCGTCGAAGGTGTCAGCGCTCATCCGGCTCGATTAAACGACCAGATGCAAGCCAACATCGATTTCTGCGTGCCACCCGTGCGTGCCAAGGGTCGCTTGGTTGCGTGCATTGACGATGAGGGTGCCGCCAATAATCTGCTGGCGATCGAGGTCGCGTCTAGCGAATCCGTTCACACGAACCAGAAGGACGAAGTTTTTCTCCGGGTGGGGGATGAGAATCGCCGGCTGAGCTTTTCGCAGCGCCAAGAGCTCCTCTACGACAAGGGACAGGCGAGCTACGAGACGCGTGGTTTGCCAGGGGCGACCTTTAGCCACCTTGAGCAGGGCCTCTTGAACGAGTACGCGAAAGCGGTTGGGGCTACTGATGCAATGCGGCTGCTCCAGGCTCGAGGTCTATCAACGGAAGACGAGCTGACGATTGCTGGTTGCTTGCTTTTTGCGGAAGCCCCTCAAGAGTTCCTTCCGGAGGCCTTTATTCGCGTTATTCGATGGCGGGGTAGGGAAAGAGGATCCGGAGCACGTCAGCAGCTACTCGAGGATGTGCTGGTTGAGGGTCCGATTCCAGATCAGTTGCTAGGCGCCAGAGATCAGGTGCAGCGCTTGCAGCCGACGCGCCGAGCGTTGCTGTCGAACGGCAAGTTCGGGAGCGTTCCCCTCGTCCCTGAGGATGCCTGGTTGGAGGGAATCGTCAACGCGGCTGTCCATCGTTCCTATAGCGCTGCAGGGGATCACATTCGCGTGGAGATCTTCGATGACCGGATAGAGATATCTAGCCCAGGACGATTCCCTGGTCTAGTTGATCTCAGTGATCCTCTAGAAACTAGCCGCTTTGCAAGGAATCCTCGGATAGCGAGGGTTTGTGCCGATCTCAATTTTGGTCAGGAGCTCGGAGAGGGAATCAGGCGAATGTTTGAGGAGATGCGAGAGGCTGGTCTCAACGATCCCATTTATCGTCAGACGTCGGGGAGCGTTCAGTTGACGCTTTTGGCCGAGCCGGTGGACCGACGCTTGGAGGCTCGACTGCCTGAGAATGCGAGGAGAATCACTACCGCGCTACGCCAGACGGATCGCTTGAGCACCGGAGAGGTGGCTGAGCTGCTCGATGTATCGAGGCCTGTTGCACAGCGGGAGTTGGCGGCTCTCAAAGAGGCTGAGATTGTCGAATGGGTTGGGAAGTCGTCCCGCGATCCGCGGGCCTACTGGTGTCTCAGGCCAACTTAGGTCTACTTGCAGCTACTTGAAATAAGACTTGAACAGGGGTCGTTTACGAGGCGTAAAGCGCCTCGATCTCGGCCTCGTGCTTGCTGGTGACGACGGCCCGCTTCACCTTCAGCGTCGGCGTCAGCTCGCCGGTCTCCTGTGAGAGGTCCTGCTTCAGGATCGCGATCTTCTTGACCTGCTCGACCCGGGCGTAGTTCTTGTTGATCTCCTCGACGTGGGCCTCGATCGAGGCCTTGATGTCGGCGTTGGCAGCGAGCTGCTCCGGCGTGTCCTGGAGGCTGTGCTCCTTGGCGTAGGCGACGGCCTCTTCGGGGTCGAGGGTGACCAGCGCCACGAGGTAGGGCTGGCGGTCGCCGACGACCACGCACTGGGAGACCAGCGGGTGCTGCTTGATGTCGGCCTCGAGGTTGGCGGGGGTGATGTTCTTGCCACCAGCGGTGATGATGATGTCCTTTTTGCGGCCGGTGATCTTGATGAAGCCCTCGGAGTCGATCTCGCCGATGTCACCGGTGTGCAGCCAGCCGTCGACGATCGTCTCCCTGGTCGCCTCCTCGTTCTTGTGGTACCCCTGGAACACGTTGGGGCCCTTGACGAGGATCTCGCCATCGTCGGCGATCTTCACCTCGCAGCCGGGGAAGGGTTTGCCGATCGTGCCGATCTTGAAGTCATCGGGGGAGGAGATCGTCGCCGCGGTCGAGGTCTCGGTCATCCCCCAGCCCTCGAGCACGAGCACCCCGGCGGCGTCGAAGAAGCGCAGGATCTCAGGGTTGATCGGGGCGGCGCCGGAGACGGCGAGGCGCAGCTGGCCGCCGAAGAGGCTGCGAATTTTCGAGAGCACCTTGTCGTCGGCGAAGGCGTACTGCCGGGCCAGTAAGAAGCCGGGCCTGCGGCCACTGCGCTCGACCTCGCGCATCTTCTTGCCGACCCCGATCGCCCAGTTGAAGATCCTCTGTTTGAGCCCGCCCTCTTTTTCGATGCTGCTGTTGGCGGCGGTATAGATCTTCTCGAAGATCCGCGGCACCGAGGGGAAGTAGGTCGGTTTCAGTTCGGCCAGGTTGGGGAGGATCTTCAACGGGTCGCGCTCCCAGTAGGCGATCGTGGCGCCGAGGTCGAAGCTGCCGAGCTGGATCAGCAAGGCGAAGGAGTGGGCCAGCGGCAGGTAGAGGTAGCTGACGTCTTCGCCCTCGATGACGCTGGTCTCGTTGACCATGTCCAGCATCGAGCGGTAGTTGCCGTGGCTGATGATGCAGCCCTTGGGCGGGCCGGTGGTACCGGAGGTGTAGATGAAGGTGCAGATGTCGGCCGGCGTGACCGCCGAGTAGAGCGACTCCCAGCGGCCCTGATCGCCGCCGGCGCCCTTGGCGGCCAGGTCCTCCATCGAGAGCGCGTCGTCGCTGGCGCCGGTCATCCGCACGATCTGCTCCAGCTGCGGCAGCTGGTCGCGGACCTCGCGGATCTTCTCCAGCTGTTCGTCGTCCTCGACCACGACGACCTTGGCGTCGGAGTTCTCGAGGACGTAGCGGCACTCCTCGGGTGAGTTGGTCTGGTAGATCGGGACCACGGTGGCGCCGATCGAGAGCGCGGCGAAGTCGAAGTAGGTCCACTCGGGGCGAGTGTTGCCGAGGATCGAGACGCGGTCGCCCTTGGCGACACCGAGCTCGGCCAGGCCGAGGGCCAGCGGACGGACGATCTCCAGCACCTCGGAGAAGCTGCGGTCGACCCACTGCTCGCCGTCCTTGTAGCGAACCGCGGGCATGTCGCCGTAGATTTGCGCCGCCAGCGGCAGCAGGTCAGCCAGCGTTTTCGACTTCGTTCCCCGCCCCATTGCGGGGAAGTCTAGTTCAGCCTCAACTGGTGGCGGTGCGACGCGACTCTCGACGCGGCGAGCGGCTGCGCAGCGAGGTCTCGAACAGGGTCCTGTCGATGCGACCGTGGAAGATCGGCACACCCATCTCGACGCACTTTCCGATCACCTCCTGCCGTTTCATCTGCAGCTGGTCGGCGAGCTCGGCGGGCGTCAGGTGATGGGCCATAGATGACCTCCCATGTAGTTGAAAGTGGGTAGGTCCAAGTTATCGCTCGCAGCGGCTGTGTCAACCGCGGCGCTCGCACCTTGCGGCTTCCCGCGCCTGCCGGTCGCGATAATGGGGGGCACGTGTCCGAAGTCGCCGTCAAAGCGATGCCCCGCCGTGGCCGGCTCTGGGTGATCGCGCTCCTCGCCCTGGGCCTGTTCGGCCTGGGCTACCTGGTGGTCGAGATCTCGACCCAGAAGGAGGGGCCGGCGGTGGTGCACGTCGAAGGCATCGGCGACGCCCAGCGGATCTTCGGCGGCATCCCCCAGGAAGGCGACCGGCTCGGCTCCTCCGACGCGCCGGTGTCGATCCAGGTCTTCAACGACATGCAGTGCTCCGACTGCCGCGAAGACTTCCTCAGCACGATCCCGACCCTGACCGAAGACTTCGCCCGCCCCGGCGACGTCCAGCTGCTCTACCGCCACTACTCCAACAGCGAAAACGCCGAGGAGCTGAGCTTCTACGGCGCCGAGGCGGCGGCCGAACAGGGCTACGGCTGGCAGTACATCTACCTCTTCTTCCGCAACCAGGAAGAAGCCGGGCACTTCGGCGTCAACCAGGACTTCCTCGACTCGATCGCCGGCGGCGTCGAGGAACTCAACGGCCCCGAATGGGAAGAAGACCTGGAAGACAACGGCGGTCCAGACGGCGTCATCTCCAAGCGCCTCGAAGGCTACGAGCAGCTGGGCCAGGATCTGAGCATCCGCGTCCGCCAGGCGATGATCGTCAGCGGCCCCAACGGCACCGAAACGCTTCAGGACGGCCCGTCGCTGGGTCAGGTCGAACGGGCGATCGCAGCGGTGGAATAGCAGCGGGCTGGGGCTAAAATTACGGCGGCTTTCATCGGCCGGGTCGGGATGATTTTCAGCGCTCGCCGAAAGCCCTGAGCCCGAACCCAATCAGGGTTGGCGAACGTCGCGGCGCCTGTTCTGAAAGAGGCCCTGGTAGAGCGCGACGCCCGAGAGAAGCGGCAGTCCGAACAGGATGACCGACGAGATGACGTAAGGGGGCCAGAGCGCGGGGTTGCCGTCATTTTCTCCTGGGTCCCACCCGATCGCGCGGCCGACCACCGTTCCGGCGACGGCGAGCAGGACCCACCAGCGGCCGACCAGGAAGCCGACCGCCGGCGCCAGCACCCAGATGACGATCAGCGGAACATTCGACATCTCCGGGTGGAAGTTCTCGAGAGCCACGACGGCGCCGAAGAGCGCCCCGTAGGCGATGGTGAGGAGAACGCGCCAGATCACTGTCCGGACGTACTCCCCGTCGACCGATCGGTTTCGGTCGGCACTTTGAGGGCCTGCTCATCGGGGCGATCGGATTAAGGCCGCTCTCCATGCGGTTTAGAAGCCTGCTGCGCATCACGCTTGCATCACAAATGCCCGCCGCGCCTCAAGTTGCGGGTCGAATCGTCTACCCGCCCGACTGAACATTCCAGGCGAAAACCATGAGGCGAAAACTAGCGCGGCGATCGGCTGGGGTTGCAAGCGGGTTAGGGCGTTCTGTTACCTTGCCATCTGCCGTGCAAAAGCGCGGCAACGACAAATCCCCAGGGACGACGAGTCCCAGAGAGAAGGTGGAAAATGTCTACCCCAACCTACGGTTGGCGGACGCTCAAGGCAGCAGGAGAGAAGGCCGGAACCCGGCTCATGCGAGACGGGACCGACGAGACGCTGTCGATCCAGGCTCGTGAGAGCTACAGCGGCCCTACTGCGGGCTATCTGTTCCTCCGCATCTGGCGTGAGGATCAGGGCTACACGATCATGGCGTTCGACGGAGCCGGAAGTCTCGCCGCAATGGCTTTCGGCAAAAAGAACGCCCAAGCGTGGGACAATATCCACGCGGCCCTTCGCGAAAAGGGCATCGACAGCCAGGGCTAGGACGTTCTGAAGGCAGCAGCGGAATGGGGCGGCCAGCGCGAGATCCGACGCTGGCCGCCCTCTGTTCTATGCGCTACTTGCCGCCGGGAATTAGGACGAGGCCACCCGGCGCCTTGGTTTCCGCGAACGCGGCATCGACTTCCTCCAGGGCGCCGACCTCACCGTGGCCGTAAATGGCCAGCATCTTGTCGATGGTGCCGATGCTCCATCCGGCCTGCGCCGCGATGGCACGGCGAGGAAGATTGAGCTTCGTCCAGAGGTAATGCACGCCGTAGTGCTTGGTCGCGTGGTAGAAGTCGAAATCCAGGCCGGCGCGGACCTTCACTTTGCCCCAGTAGCCCGATAGCAACGCTTGAGACATTCGCTTGTCCGTGATTGAGCGAAAGACATACTCGCCATCGCGGGGCAAGGTCAGAAGTGCATCGCGCGCCGGGGGCGTTAACGCGACCGTTGCCTCCCCGTACTTGGGGGTGTCTACGTTGCCGCGATAGAGGCGCTCGTCCTTGCGAACCCGCATCAGGTCGAAGTCAACGTCACTCCATTTGAGCATGTACAGCTCGCTCGGTCGAAAGAGCGAGAAGGCGGCGAACAGCATTAGCGCTCGCATCATCGGGCTGTAATCGCCCAAGGCCGAGCAGGCGTCTAGCAGGCTCTCGAACTCCTCATCGGTGGGAGGGGGCTCTTCTGACCTTCCTTTGGTGCGCTTGCCGAGCTTGCGAAACGGGTTGCGGTCAAGTGGCAGGTCGTCTTCGTCAATGCCGTAGTTGTAAAGGGAGACGATGGCCTGCAAGTCGGCCGCACGAACGGGCGTGTGGTCGTCACGATCCCATTCATTCGTCGCGTTGCTCCAGTTCTTTGCCTCGGCACGGCTGATATCGAGGGAGCGGCCGGCGAAGTCCTCTCGGAACCGCTTAAGTCGTTCGACCGCCGAGGCGTAGGAGGAGTACTTGTTGCGACCCTTGTAGTCGGCGAGGTAGCTATCGACATACGCATCGCACGTCGGCAACTCGTCCGGGCTCGCTTGCTCCAATTCCACGCGAGCCTTCGCAACCGCCGCGTCGCGTTCGCGGCGCGTGTCGAAGCGCCCGATGTGATGGAACTTCTGCTTGCCGTCTTCCCGGCCGATGTAGATGCGGCCTTCCCACTTCTTCCTTTTGCGGCTCATCGCTCTACCTCCCCGCGCTGCTCGATATGGCCGTGGGATTCCAACCACGGCTCAACCTCGGACAAGCGGAACTTGGCCCGCCCGGCGATGTGCCGGTGGGGCAAACCGTCCTCCATGCGACGCTCAATCCATCGAACGCTGCAAGCAAGATGGCGAGCGATGCCGCGCTTATCGACCCAGGGCTCGAAGCGCCCGACGCTCGTTCGACTGGCGTTGGCCTGAATCGTCGTGGGCTCCACGAATCAATACGTCCGGGGACGCGCCGCGGCGCCCCCGGAAGATTCGTCGGGCTCGCCAGTTGAAGCCGGGAAGCGACCTGTGGAACCGCCGCGAAATAGCCGATTTGCGTGGTCCCGTTGCAGGACGCGAGCGCGCCCGGCTGGGTATCGTCGTAGTGCATGGAACCTGCCCTTTCAAGTGGGTTTCCGTGTCACGCCGCCCGGGCTGCACCAACAGTCGCGGGCGGCATTTATGTTTGATCCGGGGACTGATTCTACTGGCCGAGCCGGTCAGAAGTGGAGCTACATCCCCACCGGATGCCGTAGTTCGAAGCGCGACAGATAGCCAGCGTCGAAGGTGCTTTCGGGAATCCAGCCGGGGCCATGGCCGCCTTCGATGAAGCCCGACGTGCCCCAATAGCGTTCCTCCGAGGGCGTCACGCTGGGCTCGAACCGAAGGATTACGTGCGCTTCGGGTTCGTAGGGCTTGTTGAGGATCGTCACCCATCGGCCGGGACCTGACTTGCCCCAGGTATGGAAGCCGCCTCCCCTCGGCCCGCCGACGGCCGTCGTCATCGTTTCGTTGCCGAAGCCGCCGACTTGCAGCAAGTGGCTCACGGCCGAGCTGCAATCGAAGGGGCCATTCCTCGGCGTGGGTGTGATGCCGTGCGAGCCGCCCCAGACGTATTCGGTCGAAGGGCGAAGGGCGCTGAGGCGATCGGCCTCGGCGATCATCGCCGCGACCGCTTCGGTGGGTGCCGCGAGTTCGCAGGTCGCAGCGGCTTCTACCGATCCAATCGCTGCCCATTTCTCGGCATCGGCGAGTACGTCTTCGACGTACCACTCGGCATGGTTGTAGCCGAAGATCGCATCGTGCCAATTGCCTGGCGCCCCGCCGTAGCGCAGGAGCCGAGCGGCGGCGAAGATCGCATCCCAGGGGTTGTTCGTGTCCTTGACGCCATCGCCGTTGCCATCGACCCCGAACGCTTCCCAGCTCGACGGCAGGAATTGCATCCAGCCCTCGGCCCCGGCTTCGGACTCCCCGAGGTCCGCGCCGAAGCGGGTCTCCTCCCAGTTGATCCCGGCGAGGATCGCCGGGCCTTCGGGTCCAAGGCGGTATTTCGCGCCGGCCCGCTGGTAGATCGGAATCAGCTTCGCCGGAACGCCTTGCACGTTCCCGCCGGCAGCGCTCGCGCTGTCGCAACCGGCAGTGCCGCCAAACGCGACTGCGATGCAGACGGCGCCGCAGATCAGCGCGAGCAGGGCGGCGAAGGGGGCCGCGACTAGAAGCGTCGAGAGACTGCGTTGATCGCCCTGTGCCGGCATCGCACAGGAAGGCGTCAGAAGCTAGGCATAGGCGCCCCTGGAAATCGAGCCCCCTCCGCGCAAACGGATGTACGGGATGAAGATCGGCCCAACCCGCCGAGCCTCCCCCTACACCCCGGTTTCCCATTGCGAGGAACCAGTGATGAAAGCAACGGCCGCCAGCTCCAAGCAAGGCGTTACAGGCGCTCAGATGCGCGAAGCCGAGCGCACCCTGAAGGTGATGCTCGGCGCCAAGTTTCCGGCCGTATGGATCGCGGAGCATTCGCGCGAAGTCCTCGGCCAGGCGCACGTCGAGTATCAGGAGTGGTTGGAAGCAAACCCTCCCGCCCGCAGCCCGGTCGGCTGGCTTTGCACCTGCGCCTATCGCCGTGCCCAGAACCTCCGCGACTCCGAACGACGAAGGCCCAATCTGGACTCCCTCGACACGGTCTTTCACGTCCCCGACGAAAGGACACCGACGCCCGAACAGGAGGCGATTGAGCGCGACCGCCAGGAGCGTCTACGCGGGGCGCTGAGCCACCTTCCCGAGAAGGAGGTCAAGTTGTTGGCCCTGGTCTATTTCGAGGACAACTCGATCAGGGAAGCGGGACGAAAGCTCGGCTGGCAAAAGTCAGCGGCCGACCGCCACCACGGCGAAGCGATGAAAAAACTTCGTGCTCTCGTCGGCGACGATCGCAGCCTTTTCAGTCCGGCGACGCTGGGGCTTGCCGCCTACCTCGCGTGCAGAGGCGGCCGGTTCTCGCGGCTGCTCGACGCAGTGGTGACGCCTGCGCGGGAACTGCTGGCGATCGGGGCCGAACTGGCGTCGCTCGCCGGCCGGCGCCTCGGGGATCTGGCGCGTACGTTGTCCCCGTTCTCCGACGCCGGCACGGCAGCGGCGAACAGTGGCGTCGGACGCGCTGCCGGGGTGTGCGGGGCGGGTATCGTGGCTCTTGTCTGCGTTGGAGCTGCCGCTGTCGTCGCGCCCGGACTGAACACCGCACATCGCCCCCATCGGCCCGTGAACTCGCGCCAGGTGAAGGGACCGGTGCGCGCGTCTGCGAGCGCCACTCCCGCTGCCACGACGACGGAGCTGCCGACGCCAGAGCTACCGACGCCGGCATCCGCCAAGAACGCCAAGCGGTCGAAGGTGGAACCGGCTCAACGTCGCCAGGAGGAAGCTAAGCCGGCGCGTGCTTCCCGTATCTCGCGGGCATCTCCCAAGGAGACCCGCGACGACTTCGGCGGCGCCTCCTTTGACTCGGGCTCCACTTCGGAATCAACTCCGTCCCCGGCTCCCGAAGCGGAGCCGGAATCCTCGACCTCGGCGCCGCCCTCGTCCTCGCCGACTGCACCCTCGAAGCCGTCCGGCTCCTCGGCGGCTCAGGAGTTCGGCCTGTAGCTAGGTCATCTCCGGCGCGAATTGGCGGGGCGGGGTTCGATCCATCGCTCATTCATCGCGTCCGATAGTCGGCGAGGCGATGACTTCCCTACTTCTCCAACACGCGGCCCTACTCGGCCTGATCGCGGCGGTGCTGAGGATCGCCAGCCAGGGCGTCGAACTCGGCGCCCGCCTGGTCGACCTCGCTCAGAGGGTGCTTAACCTCCTCCGAGACCTGCGCGATTTCCGCGACGGCTCCTAGCCACTGGTAGCCGGCGCAGAAATCTCCGGGGGCGTTTGCCCTCCTCGTCTGCCGTCTCCCGCATGGACCACGCCCATGCAACGGACAAGGAGACGGGAACGTGTCACCTCTACACCTAGCCAAGCTGCAACTGCTCGAAGTCGTTGCGGCCGTCAACGTCAGCCCCAGCCCGAGCGGCATACCGGGCGGGGATGCCGCCCAGAAGCTGATCAACGGCGGCGCTGCCTTCGGCCTCATGGCCTGCGTTGCCACGGTGATCATCGGCGCCGCCCAATGGGGCTTCGGTAGCCGCTCTTCCAACTACAGCCAGGCCGATGACGGCAAGACCCGGATGCTGAAGGGCGTTGGCGGCGCCTTCGGGATTGGTGCCGCTGCGGCGCTGATCAACTTCTTCTTCAACGCCGGCTCGGCGGTCCACTAGCGATGCGGCTCGCGCTCGGCATCGCCGCCGCCATCGTCCTCGGGGCGCTCCTGGGTCGCGCCTCGGCTCCAACTTCTCCACCCGCTGCTGTTCCCAAAGCCGACCCCCAACCCGGCCCTACCCGCGAGTCGGCCGGGGTGGGGGTCGGCTTTTCCCGCACCCGTGAGGGTGCGATCCTCGCCTCGGGTAACTACCAGCAGGCGTTCGCCGACGCGGCGATTCTGCGGCCGAATGAGCTGCGCCGCCGGATCGAAGCGGTGGCGACGCCGGGCTTCGCGCCGACGATGCTGGCGGCGAATGAACGCGGCACGGCGCAGCTCGCCCGTGGTCAATTCGGCCAAGGAATCCGGGCCGGCGTGCAGAGCGCCTATTTCGGCGTCCCGGTCTCCTACCGGGTTCTTTCCTACTCACCGAGCCGGGCGGTCATCCAGACCTGGGGCTTCACGCTCCTGGGCAACGTCGATGCGGTCGAACCGACCGCCTACTTCGGCCTCGCTCGAACCGTCCTAGCTTGGGTCGACGGCGACTGGAAGATCGCCGACACGCGAGCATCCTTCGGGCCGACGCCGCGCCTGGGCACGCCGCGCCCCGGCGGCGAAGGGCTGGGCCTGGTCGAATTGAGCGAGGAGCTGCACCGCTATGGCGTGGCTCCGTAGGTTCGCGCTCCTCGCCTGCGCCGTCGCTGTGGCGAGCGCGGCGCTGACCTTCGGCGACCCGCGCCCGCCGGCAGCGCAGGCGAACATCGTCTGCGAAGTCGGCATCTCGCCGGGGTCGGCGGTGACCGGGGCGCTCGGGATCGGCAACCCGGTCGGCGATGCCTGCAACGCGCTCACCGATCCGGTCCTCGGCGTCGCGGGCGTTGCCCTCGATCCGCTGGGAGACGCGGCCGACGCGCTGAGTAAGGGCGTCTTCAGCCAGATCACGACCTGGGCGAGCGACGGCGCGGTGTGGCTGCTGGGGGAAGTGGTAGCGCTCACCGAGAAGACGACCTCGCCGAACCTGCTCGGCAGAGGCTTCCTGCGCCAGTACAAGACCATGGCGTCGATCGCCGTCGTGCTGGCGCTCTTGATGGTGCTGTTCGCGGTGCTGGAGAGCTTGGGTCGCGGCGACGGGGGGATGCTCTGGCGGGTTCTCCTCGTCAACGTGCCGTTGGCGGCGATTGCGACGAGCGCCGCCTACGTCGTCGTGCAGCTCCTGATCGCGAGCACCGATGGCTTCTCAGAAGCCATCGCGCACTCGACCGCGAACGACACCCGCGCCTTCTTCAAGGGCGCGGTGGAAGCGCTGGCCGAGGCCGGCGGCAGCGCGGGCGCGGTTGCGGGAGCCGCAATCGAAGGGCCGGGAACGGGGGCGGCGGTCGGGGCCGCCGAGGGGTCGGTGCGGGTGCCGCTGTTCGTCGGCTTCATCGCCGCCATCCTCGCCGCCTTCGCGGCGTTCGCGGTCTGGATCGAGCTGCTGATGCGCGACGCGGCGATCTACGTCGTCGCACTCTTTATGCCGATGGCACTCGCGGCCTCGATCTGGCCCAGGTGGATGTCGGCGCTGCGGCGAACCGCCGAGCTGCTGATCGTCATTGTCTTTTCCAAGTTCGTAATCGTCGCGATCATCGCGCTCGCCGCGAGCCTTCTTGCCAATACGGAAGGCAAGGTCGAGCAAGTCCTAGCGGCGGGGGCGCTGCTCCTCCTCGCCTGCTTCTCGCCGTTCGTGCTGTTCAAGCTGGTGCCCTTCGCCGAGGGCGCGGTCAGCGCCGCCTACAGCCGCCAGAGCGCCGTAGGCGCCGGGACTCAGGCGATTCACACCGCCTCCTCGGTGCAGATGATGCGGCGCTCGGCTCACGTCAATTGGGGCGGCGACTCGAAGGGCGGCGGCGCAGCTGGGGGGAAGGGCGACGGTGGAAGTGGCGGCGGCGGTGGCGCCTCGAAAGGGCGTCCAGGCGGCTCCGGTGGCGGCGGGACCGGAAGTGGCGCCGCTGGCGAGGCGGCCGGGGCGAGTGGCGGCGCGGGCGCCGCCATGCTCCCGGCCGCCGCCGGGGTCGGCGCCGCGAAAGCGGCCAAGGCAGGTGGCGAGCGATTGGCCGGGTCGGGGGTCGGGCAGGCCGGCCCGGACGCGGACGCGGGCGCCGGAGAGAGCGCCGCCGGCTCCGCCAGCGAGGCCGGCGGCGGCGCTGCTCAGAAGCAGGCACCCCGCCCGCCGGTCGAGCAAAGCGCCTCCGGTGGGCGGGGCGTCAACGGCGGCGGCGGCCGACCGTCCTCGACGAGCCCGGCGGCTGAGCCGACCGAGGCGGCGGGCGGGAAGGCGCCGGGCTCGGATAGGAAACCGGCGCGCCCGACCGGCGCCACCAGCTCGCCGAGCAAGCCGGCGCCGGCCAAAGGGAAATCGTGAGCGGCGGGCGGCGCTACCGCTTCGGCCCCTTGCAACAGCGCGGCGTCGTCGGCCCGCTGCGGCTCGGCCAGGTCGCGGTCCTCGCCGGGGCAGCGGCCCTCGGTCTGGGCGCGCTCTACGCGCTGCGTAGCTGGATCGGTCTGGGCGTGGCGATGGCGATGGTCGGCGCCGCTGCCGGCGTCGTGCTGTTGCCGTTCGAGGGGCGGACCCTGGAGGCGTGGGCGCCGCTGGGGATTCGCTGGTTCCTGCGCTCGCGCGAGCAAAAGCGCGGCTACCGCTCGCAGACTCCTGGCGAGGGCGTGCGCCCCGGCGCCGAGGGGCCGACCGTCTGCGAAGCGTCCTTGCCCGACGAGCTGGCGGGGCTGCGGATGCTCGAAGTCCCCTACGGCGCCGATCGGGTCGGCGTCATCCACGATCGAGCCGCCGGCACCTACACGGTCGCCATCGCGGTGCGGGCAGACGCTTTCGGCCTGCTCGACGGCGCCGAGCAGGAGCGCAAGTTGGACGCCTGGGGGTCGGTCCTCGCCAGCCTCGCGAGGGACGGAAGCCCGGTGCGCCGCCTCCAATGGATCGAGCGCACCCTGCCCGCTGCCGGCGACGAGCTGGCCGGCTACCTGCAAGCCGAGCGCGACCGGGCGGTGCCGCTCGACTCCGGCCTGGTCGCCTCCTACATCGAGCTGGTCGAGTCGGCGGCGCCGGCAACCCAAGAGCACGAGATCCTGCTTGCGCTCCAGATCGATGAGCGCCAGGGTGCTCGCGAGCTGCGGCGGATGGGAGGCGGCGAGGAAGCGGCCTGCGAGCTGGCGCTGCGCGAGGCCGAGAACCTCGCCGAGCGGCTGTCGATCGCCGAGGTGACGGTCTTCGGGCTGTTGCGTTCGCGTCGTTATGCCGAGGCGATCCGCGACGCCTTCGACCCGTTCGGGCGCCAGGGACGAAACCGGGCGGCGCTCGGAGACCCCGATCGCGAAGGCGTCGATCCGGCCTTGATGGGGCCGCTCGCCGACGAAGCGAGCTGGAGCGCCTACCGGACCGACTCCGCCCATCACGCGACGTTCTGGATCGCGAGCTGGCCGCGCAGCGACGTTGGCCCGGCGTTCCTGACGCCGCTGCTGATGCAGACGACCGCGCTGCGCACGGTGTCGGTCTGCATCGAGCCGATCGCGCACTCGGTCGCGATCCGTCGTGCCGAGGCAGCGCGCACCACCGAGGTCGCCGAGGAGATGGCGCGCGAGCGCCAGGGCTTCATGACGACGGCGCGCATCCGCCGCCAGCAACAAGCAGCCGCCCGCCGGGAGGAGGAGTTGGCGGACGGGCATGCGGAGATGCGTTTCGCCGGCTACGTCACGGTCTCGGCGGCCAGCGCTGCGGAGCTGGAGCGGATCGCCACCGAAGTCGAACACGCGGCGGCGCTCTCGCGTCTGGAGCTGCAACGGCTCTACGGCGAGCAGGACGCCGGATTCACCTTCACCCTGCCGCTCGGGCGGGGGCTGCGGTGAATCTGCTCCGGCGCAGCTCCTACCGGGGCGAGCGCCCCGGCCACGCTGCGACCACGGCCCACTTCCAGGCCGCCTATCCCTTCCTCGCCGAGGGCGGCTTAGGCGCCCCCGGCGCCTACATCGGCCGCGACGCCTGCGGCGGGGCCTGGGTCTTCGACCCCTGGGCCGCATACGAGGCCGGGATCTTGTCGGGGCCGAACATGATCGTGGTCGGTCAGCTCGGGCGCGGCAAGTCCGCCTTCCTCAAGACCTACATCGCACGCCAGCACGTCTTTGGCCGCCAGGCGTGGGTGCTCGACCCCAAGGGCGAGTACGCGGCGCTGGGGAATGCGCTCGGTTGGCCGCCGATCGCCCTTGTCCCCGGCGGGACGGTGCGGCTCAACCCGATCAGCTCGCGCCTGGGGCGCGAGGGTCAGCTGAGCCTCCTTCGCTCCGTCGCGGCGGCGGCGCTTCGCCGCGAACTGGCGCCGGAGGAGGACGCCGGGCTGCGGGTGGCGTTGAAGGTCGTCAGCGCCGCTGAGCCCGAGGAGCCGATCTTGCCCGAAGTGGTGGAGGCGCTGCTGCATCCCGTCGAGGCGATGGTCGCCGAGCTAGTTATGAGCCTCGGCGACTTCGCCGAGGCGACGAGGCGGGTCGCGCTGGCGCTGCAACGACTCTGCGAGGGCGATCTGCGGGGCATGTTCGACGGGCCGACGAGCCCCGGCCTGAACCTCGACGCGCCGTTCGTCGTCCTCGATCTGAGCGCGGTCCAGGAGTCAGCGGCGCTGGGAATCCTCATGACCTGCGCCGCCGCCTGGCTGCAAGGCGTGGTGATGGAGCGCAAGCGCTCGGCCGAGGCGGGGGAGGGGGCTGGCGCGAAGGTGATCGTCGCCGTCGATGAGGCATGGCGGATCACCGCCGACCTGGGCGTCGCCGAATGGCTGCAACGCTCCTTCAAGCTCTCGCGCGCCCACGGGGTGCAGAACATCATCGCCTTGCATCGCCTCTCGGACCTGGGCGCCGCCGGGGCGCAGGGATCACGCGAGGCGAGGATCGCCGAGGGGCTGATCGCCGACGCCGATACGAAGGTGATTTTGGCGCAGCCGCCTGATCAGATCGAGGGGTTGCGGAATCTCCTCGGGCTGAGCGCGACGGAGGCCGAATTGGTGCCGACGCTGCGGCGCGGGGAGGCGCTGTGGCTGGTCGGCCGGCGCTCCTTCCTCGTCCAGCACCGGCTCAGTTCGATCGAGCAAGGGCTTGTCGATACCGACGCTCGCATGGTCAACCACCGCGAGCTGATCGGCGGCCCGGCGTGAGCGGCCCGGCGATCTTGGTCGCGGTCGGGCTCGGGGCCCTCGCCCTCCTCGTGCATCTGCTCGACCGCCACATTCGCGAGGGCGGTAGAGGGCGAGTCCAAGGCGCGCGCTGGGCGAGCAAGCGCGATCTGCGGGCGCTGAAGCTCGCAGCGCCCGAGCGCGGGCGGCTGATTCTCGGCCGCCAGGGCCGGCGGCTGATCGCCGCCGAGGAGCGTGCCTCCGTCGTTGTCGTCGGGCCCAGCACGATCAGCCTCAAGACGACCGGCTTCACGATCCCGGCAACCCTCGAATGGGATGGGCCGGTGGTGGTTACGTCGGTCAAGAGCGATCTGCTCCTGACGACGATCGAGCGCCGCCGCGAACTCGGCAAGACGATGGTCTTCGACCCGACCGGCGCGACCGGGATCGAGTCGGTGAAGGCGTCACCGCTCTCAGGTTGCGGAAGCTGGCGAGGGGCGATGCGGGTGGCGCATTGGCTGGCCAGCTCGGCCCGCTCGGGAGGATCGAGCGGACTGGAGGACGGCGACTTCTGGTTCGCGGCAGCGGAGAAGTTGTTGGCGCCGATGCTCTTTGCCGCCGCGCTCAGCGGCGGCGAGATGGCAGACGTGATCCGGTGGCTGAACGACGGCGCCGAGGCGGAGCAAGAGGTAACCGGCCGGCTGGCCGAGGCCGGCTCTGAGGACGCACTGAGCGCCTGGAACGCGAACTGGAACCGCGAGGAACGCCAGCGCAGCTCCATCTACACGACCGCCGAGACCATCATCGGCGCCTTCGCCGACCCTCGCGTCCTCGATGCCAGTTCAGGTGCCGACTACACGCCGGCCGAGCTGCTGGACGGTCGCTCCAACACGCTCTACCTCTGCGCTCCGGCCCATGAGCAGGAGCGCCTGCGGACGGTCTTCGCGGCGATGATCTCCGAGCTGGTCTCGGTCGTCTATGAGTCCTCGGCGCAGACCGGGAAGCCGATCGACCCGCCGCTTCTGATCGTCTTGGACGAGGCGGCCAACGTCGCGCCGGTTCCCGACCTCGACGTGATCGCCTCGACCGGGGCCGGGCAGGGAATCCAGCTCGTCACGGTCTTTCAGGACTTGGCGCAGATCGAATCGCGCTACGGCAAGCGGGCGCCGACGATCCTCAACAACCATCGCGCCCGGGTCTTCGCGTCGGGCATCGGCGACCCCGACACCCTCAACTACATACGCCAGGTGACCGGCGACGGCGAGTTTCGCCAGCGCAGTGAGACCGCCGGGGACAAAGGCCACGGCTCGGCGACGGAGGGCAGCACCTACCGCGACCTCGCGCCTGCGAATGTCGTCCGCGAGGCGGTGCCGGGAACCGCCCTGCTCGTCTACGGGCATCTGCCAGCGGCGCGAATCTCGCTCCGTCCCTGGTTCGAGGACCGCCACCTGAGAGAACTTGTCGAAGGCGGGCGGCCGTGAGCGACGAGCGATCTTGGGGCACGGATACGGTCGCCTTCGGGCGGGCTCGCGGGGCCGCCACGCCGGACCCGCCTCCGCGGCGCCGGCCACCGCGAGGACCACGGCGAAGCCTGCCGCGCCCCGCGAATCGCACGATCGCGCTGGCAGCCGTGGGGATCGTCGCCCTGGTGGCGTTGATCGCGGTCCTCGGCGGTGGGTCAAGATCGCCTTCGGCGCCGATCCGCGAGGTTGCGGATCCAGCGCCGCCAGTGGTGGTGAAGTCGCCGACGCTGTTGCGTCGACGCGCCCAACGCCACGACTCGAAGTCCGACCTCAAGCGCCAGCCGAAAGGCCAGCTCGAGGGAGGAAGGCGCGAGCCCCAACAGGCGAGCCCGACGACTCACGAGCAGGCCGCGCCCGAACCCGTCGCCGCTCCTGTCACGGAAGCCGAACCGGAACCCGTGCCGGTCCCAGAACCCGAACCCGAACCGATCGAAGAACCGGCGCCAGCGCCGGAGCCAACCTCTCCGGCCACTGAGTTCGGGCTATAGGCCGGGCTCAGTCAAGGTCGGCAAGCACGAGGCCGATCCACTCGACCTCGCCGTTCACGGTGGGAACCTCCTCCGGGTAGCGAGCGGCCCAGGTCGCCAGGTCGGCTCTGTCGAACTCGCCAGCTCGGTAGAGCGCCAGCCGCCGAGAGGGGCCGAGCTGATCGAGGCGAGCGGCGCGAGGCGATGGGTTTGGGGCGATGAAACCGGGAGAGGCATTGGCGGTTGCGGAAGGCATGGCGGCTCCTTCTTTGGAAGGCACCCGCCCGATGCGGGAGCCGGGAGCCTCAAGACGCGCGCCCCAAGGCGCGCAAAAAATCAGGCTGAGGACTCCGCTCCCGCATCGGTGGGTTCGCCAACGTGGGGGCCGTGGCCGTCCACGCCACGCCTTGCCGCAGTCCGGGTAAGGAGCCTGGACCGATCTGATGGGAAGGCGCTCATAGAAAAGGCGTCAAACGAGACGCGCAAGTGCCCCGGCGAATTGGGTCCTCATAGCCCGATTCGGCGGGCTGAGTCAGCGCGTCGAGCGCTGCGATCGGCCGTGTTTGTCGAGGGTGACTGCCACTAGCTGCGCACTTCATCCCTGCTTAACAATCGGCCCTAAGCCTGTAGAGGCACAAAACGACTGAACATAGAAACCGCTTTAGAGAGCGCAGCAAATACAGCAACTTTAATCAGCCGGTGGATTGTATATTTCCGGTGCTAGAAAACTTCTAAGTCCCACGACTAGACAGAGCTTTCTTGGCCATCTAGGTTGCTCCCCGATCTGAGCAGTACCGAAAGAGGAATGCCGAGTAGGGCGCCTCACAACGAGTAGGGGAGACTTGATGAGCGGTAGGAGCGACGAGACGAACGGGCCTGTGGCACTGGGTAGATCCAGGCGAGCATCGGTCGTTGCCTGCTTCCTGATGATCGCCCTGCTCGCTGTGCTTTTCGCCGGCCTCGGACTTGCCTACGGTGAGGATTCCTCAGGTCCGAATTCTGACGCGGAAGTCTTGAGCGGCCCGGCGGCAGACCCTGCCGGTGCTGAATTAGAGGCCAAGCGCACCGCCACCTCGGCGACGTTCCTCCTCCCAGACGGCAGTCGCGAAACCCGGCTCTACCAGAGCCCGATCAACTATCGCGATGCCGAAGGCGATTGGGAGCCGATCGAAGAAGGGCTCGAAGGCAAAGATGACTCAGCGCTCACCAACGGCGACAACTCCTTCGACCTGGCTCTGCCGGCACGCCTCGGCGCCGGCCCGGTCCGACTCTCAAGGGATGGCGCCTGGGTCGCCTCCAAGCTCCTCGGCGCGCCCTCTGCGCCCGTCGACCTCGAAGACGGTACGGCAACTTACGACCTGCCGAGCCCCGACACGAGCATCGAACTGTCGACCCTTCCCAATGGGCTCAAGGAGAACATCGAAATCGCCAGCCCCTCGGCTCCAAGCACCTTTCACTTCGAACTCTCCGCTTCCGCCGGCGTGAAGCCGACCCATGCGAAAGGCGGCGCGATCGAGTTCCGCGACGAGGATGACCATCTGGTCGCCGTGCTCCCCGCTCCCTTCATGTCCGACAGCTCAGAGAGCCTGGGCGGGGTTTCGCAAGCGGTCGAATACCAGCTCGAAGCAAATAGCTCGGATGGCTGGCTGTTGACCGTCGAAGCCTCAAAGGAATGGCTGAATAGCTCCGACCGCCAGTGGCCAGTGACGATCGACCCCACGATCACGGCGCCGCCGACGTCGGCTTCCCTCGACTGCACCATCTACAGCGCGCCACCGATCGAAACCTGGAACAAATGCGCCCAGAACGGCGTGCCGACGCTTGCGGCTGAAGACTACGAACGGCCGTCGACTCCCGACGAATACAGCCGCACGCTCACTTTCTTCCGTCTCATCGGCCTAATCCCCACGACCGCTGATGTGACCAGCGGGAAAATCCACCTGTACTCACCCGAAGCGGCGCAGAACACGAAAGGAATCGAACTGAGCAGGCTGATCTGGCCCTGGACCAGCTATGTCTCTTGGAAATACAGCGGCTACCCCAACTGCCTGACCTGTGCGCCCTGGCTGATTCCAGGGGGCAGCGGGTCAGAAGTGGTGGGGCAACTGCCCATTGCTGCGCGTGGCGGCAACAAACCCGGCTGGTGGGACGTCAGCCTTCAGGAAGGGATGGTGCAGGAATGGGTCACTGGTGGCGAACCCGTGAACTTCGGAGTTGCGGTCAAGCAGCTAGGGGAGAAAGAACATAGCTGTAGCCCGACCTGCCTGTACCGCAAACTCATATTCGAATCGAGCGCCGCGTCTAATCCGAGCCGGCGGCCTTATCTCTCGATCACCTACATCCAGAAAGCGCCAGCCACCAGCGTGGTCACGTCCCCCGTCGAAGGTCAGCGAACCGCGCGGCGGTTAAAGCTGAAGTCGGCCTGGCAGGCGCCCGGGGTCTCGGGCGTCAGCTTCCAGTACCGAGAAGGAAAAACGGGCACCTTCAAAACGATTCCCACCGAACTCGTCCGTAACGCAGAAGGAAAAACCGTCACTTGGCCGGTGCCGATCAACGAAGGCGCGAAAGAAAGCCCGCCTCTGTACTTCGACGCGGCGCGGGCGTCAAACACCCTGAGGGGCAAAGGGGGATCGGTTCAGATCAGGGCGATCTATGAAGGCACCGTGGGGGCCGGGGGCTCCGACGGCTACAGCGCCTCGGTCGAAGCACAGGTCAACCCGTTCGTCGGCGGCCCTACCGATGCGACGGGCTCCGTTGGCCCAGGGAGCGTCGATCTGCTGACGGGGAACTTCTCGCTGGCCCAACAGGACGCAAATATTCCCACCTTCAATTCGGCGCTCCAATTCTCGCGCACCTTCAACTCGCGCGAAGCAGGAAAACTCGGCGATACCAGCGTTCTCGGCCAAGGCTGGAAAGCGGGGGTTCCGGTCGAATCTGCCGGAGGCGCTGACTGGAGAAATGCCAAGTCGGTCAACTTCACCGAAGAAATCGAAGGGTTCTCCGAAACCTTCTCCTACGTCGTGCTTACCGACCTTGAAGGCGGGGAAGTCGCTTTCGAATGGAACGGGTCCAATGGCTACATCACGCCGCCGGAAATGACGGGTTGGAGTCTGAAGCCCCAGGCCGAAGGTGCGCAACTCGTCCTCTCTGACCCGGCCGGCAACAGCACTACCTTTCAATCTTTCGGCTCGGCCGAATACCTGCCGATCGCCGTCACCCAAACTGGCGGTAGCGGCAACAGCACCCAGATGGTCTACGACCTGGTCGGCGGTAATCGCCGTCTGAGCGCGATCATTGCGCCCACCGCCCCGGGGGTCAGCTGCAACCAAGCCAACGTAGTCATTACCGCAGGCTGCAAAGCGCTCATCTTTGAGTATGTGCACGCCAATGAATGGGGAGGTGCCGATTCCTACGGCGACCGCCTCCGCAGAATCACGTATTCCTCGTATGGATTTAGCGAAGGGAATTCGCTAGCAGTAGCGGAATACACATACGACGGCAAAGGGCGTCTAGTTACGGAGTACGACCCACAGCGACACCTCACCACGGCGTATAGCTACGACAACGCCAGCGGCCAGTTGAAAACGATGACGCCGCCCGGACAGGAACCGTGGACCTTTGAATACGGCGCCCAGTTTGAAGCGGGCGCCAGCGGCAAAACCGTCGAAGAAGAAGAAGCCAACGGACGTCTCGTCGCGGTCAAGCGCGCAAGCCTCCTCAGCAGCCCGGCCACGGCCCAGACGACGATCGCCTACGGCGTCCCGGTCAGCGGCAGCGGCGCGGAATACCAACTCGACGGTACGACGGTCGGCAAATGGGGACAGACCGACATCCCGGTAGACGCAGCGGCCATCTTCCCGCCCGATCAGGTACCGACCTCAAGCCCGCCCTCGACCTACTCCCACGCGACCATTTACTACATGGACGCCGAAGGGCGCAACGTAAACACGGCCACGCCGTCCGGGGGTGGCACCACCGCGCCGTCGATCTCGACCAGCGAATACGACGAATATGGCAATGCCGTCCGCGAACTGACGCCCCAGAATCGCCTCCGTGCGGTGAATGCCGGCTCGGAATCGGTGACCGTGGCCAGCCAACTCGCCACGAAGAGCATCTATGGAGAAAAAGGAACGCAGCTCGAAGAAGAATTTGGGCCGCTGCACAAAGTTCGGCTCGAATCGGGCACGAGCACCGAAGCGCGCCTTCACCGGACGATCGAATACGACGCGGGATGGCCGGGAACCGGCCTCAAGCCCCACCTGTCGACGCGCGAAACCACGGGCGCACGCCTTGCAGCGGGCGGCGAAGCCGACCAGAAAGTGACCGAAACGAGATACGACTGGGTACTTCGCAAGCCGAAGGAAGCGATCATTGATCCAAGCGGCTTGAACATCATCAGCACGACTGTCTATGACCCAGACACCGGTCTTCCGATCGAACGGAGGCAGCCATCGAATCCGGCCGGGGGTGGAGCCGGAACGACTAACACGAGATATTACGGCAAAAGCTCCAACGATCCTCAATGTGTAAGTACGATCTACGCGGGCCTGCCTTGCAAGATGCTCCCAGCGGCCCAGCCTGGGACGGCCGGGCTGCCTCAGCTGTTGACGCGACAATACAAGTCCTACTCGCCGCTAGGGATGCCAACTGAAATTGTTGAAAGTCCGGCCGGGGAAGCTGGCAACCAGCGAAAGGTCTTCGCGGTATACGACAAAGCAGGCCGTCCCCTAACCCGAAAGATTGAAGGGGGCGGCGAACTGGTGCGGACGATCGAAACCAAATACAGCGAAACGCTGGGCGCTCCAACGACGCAACGCTTCGTCTGCGAAGGAGACCCGAATCTCTGCGCCAGCTTCGATACCCAGGCAGTGACTACTACTTATGACTCACTGGGCCGGGCTAAGGAATATGAAGATGCCGATGGCGTCAAATCCAAAACGACCTTTGACATTGATGGTCGGCCCCTGACCATCAACGATGGCAAAGGCACTCAGACGATGACCTACGATCCATCTTCCGGCCTGCTGACGAAACTCGAAGACTCCGGCGCGGGCACGTTTACGGCTGCCTACGACGCCGACGGCAACCTTGTCGAACGCACGCTGCCCAACGGCCTCACGGCAAAAACGAGCCTGAACGAGGCCAACGAGCCGATGAGCCTCACCTACACGAAGGCGGGTAGTTGTGGCGAAAGCTGTACTTGGCTGACCGAAACGTTGGAACGCTCGGTATACGGGCAGGTCATATCGAACAGCGGTTTGCTCGTAAACAATCAATACGGCTATGACAAGGCAGGGCGGCTCTTGACGGCGGCGGAAACGCCAGCTGACGGCCAGTGCACGACTCGCGAATACAAATTTGAAGGCGAAGCAGGCAAGAACTCCAACCGCACGAAACTGATCACGCGTTCGCCGGGAATCGGCGGTGCGTGCAGCTGGTCGGGAGGCATGACCCAGAGCTACACCTATGACAAAGCCGACCGGTTGCTCGGGACGGGTCTTACCTACGATCCCTTCGGGCGAATCGAAAATCTACCGGCCGAATACGCTGGTGGAAAAGCGCTGACGACCAAATACTTCAGCACGGATATGGTCTCTAGTCAGACCCAGAACGGAGTGACCAATACGTTTGAACTCGATGGAAGCCTCCGTCAGCGCCAGCGTCTCCAGGGGGGCGGTCTGGAAGGCACGGAAGTGTTCCACTACAGCGGACCCGGGGACTCTCTGAGTTGGACCCAGCGCGGAGCAAACTGGACCCGCAGCGTCTCTGGAATTGGTGGCGAACTGGTTGCGATTCAGGACAGCAGCGCAGGGCTGACTCTCCAGCTGACGAACCTCCACGGCGACGCTGTTGCTACCGCGAGTCCCAGTCCGACCGCGACGAAACTCCTCTCGACCTCCAGGTTCGATGAGTTCGGCAATCCGAAACAGACCGGCTCGACGCGCTTTGGCTGGCTTGGTGGGAAGCAGCGACGGACTGAATTTGCCTCCGGGGTAATTCAGATGGGGGCGAGGAGCTATGTGCCGGCGCTGGGCCGGTTCCTCACGCCAGACCCGATTCTCGGCGGCTCTGCGAACGCCTACGACTATGCCAACCAGGACCCGATCAACGACTTCGATCTGGAAGGAACCTGCTCCAAAAAGTCCGCGAAAGGTTGTAAGGCGGCGCTTCGGAAAGCAGAGAGGCATGTGCGTGAAGCGATGGCAAACGTGAGGAGCCTTGCTCGGCAGAAGAGGGCTGAAAGCATTCGGGGGCTTCCCGGTATTGAAGGAGTTCACGTCCCTCACTTTCCCTGGGAAGACGATGTGAACAATGCGGTGCACAAGGCCGGAAACGCCTTGACGTATGTGAACGAAAAGTCGGGTTCGTGTCTCGAAAAGGCGGCGGGCGTGGGGGGCACGGGGGTCATCCTTGAAAAGCGCGGAGGAGGACTTGCGGCGAAGGCAGGTGCAGAGATCGCCGAGGGGGTCACCACGCTGGGGAGCAGACTGAGCGAGGCTGGGGCAATTCTGGCGATTATGGGTGTCTTTGGGGTCTGCTGAAAAAGGCGGCTCAAGCGCCGTGATTTGCAATATCCTTCTTAGACCGGTGAAACTCGAAATCAAAATAGCGCTGGTTCTAGCGATAGCTTCTCTGCTCGCAATGGGGTTCGCTCTAACTAAGGGAGAACTGTGGCCTGCATTGGTCTGCGCATTGTTTGCGTTCGCGTTGGTGGATAGATATCGCAGGGATAGGTCGGGGCTGAGGCGACAGCCATAGAGCTTCGCCAGCCGGTGCGAGGTCGGTTCTGGCTTCGGCAAACACGCTTGACATTTTCGAAGGCGATGCTTTGCTGGTCTCATCGGCTGGTGGCGCGGCCTGCGCTGCGGTGGGCAGTTCGATCAAGGCATCGCTGTGCGTCCTCGACCCGCCGCTGAGCGCGGGCCCGCTCGGCTCGCGCTGAAGCTCCGCGAGGCTGTCTGCCGAGCGGGTTGGCGTCGTCGTGAATGTCGTGGCGATGGCGGTAGGTGGCGATCGTGTGTGCTCCACCGTCCCACGCGGCCGCCTTGTCGGGATCGTTGGCGGGGAAGGGTCCAAGCGCCGAGTAGATGACTTGGGACGGGTCGAGCTGAGAGGCGCGAACCTCCCGCCGGGCGTTTCGCTCGATCCGCTTCTCGATCAACGCGGCCTCAAGTCGCGTTGCTGGATCGAGAGGCCTGGGCTCGGCCGCAGTGGTGGAAACAGGTAGCCGCTCCAGCTCCGCGAGATTGCGGCGCAGCATCCTGGCCTGACCAGCTTCGGCGCTGGCCACCCGCGCCAGCTCGTCAGCGGGCGGGTACCTCATAGCTTCGATCGCCTCGCGCTCGCGGCTGAGTCGGCCGACCCATCCTTCCCCGCTCTCGATCGCCTGCTCAAGACGATCACGGCGGCTCGACTGAGGGTCGGCGGCGCGAGCTGCGGCGACCAGCTCTGCCCTGCGATCGGCAAGCTCTTTGGAGCTGAGGGCCTCGATCTTCTTCCGTAGGGGGACTTCGGCGGCGGCGAAGTCGTTGCCCTCGCGCTCGATCGCATCGCGTATGTCGTGCAGCTCGTCCGAGACTTCCCGTCGAGCCGGTCCAAGGTCGGGATCGACTAGCTCAGAGGAGGCAACGGCGTAGACGTTGGCGACCTCGCGACCGCGAGAGACGGCGACCAACTCCTGCTCCAGGCTGGAGCCGGCATCAAGCAGCGGGTAGGCGCGATCGACGGTTTTGCCTTGTGCCCCGAACTTGGTCACGGCATAGGCGTATTCGAGCGCTGGCCCACCGTCGTCGCGGCGGCGATCGAGATAGTCGGGGCCAACGGTCACGGTGCGCCCATCGCCGCCGACGCGGCGAAGCCGAACGGTCCGGGCGGCGGCGTCGGCATCGAGAACGTCCCAGCGTTCGCGATTGCTGATCCCGTCCCTGTTGATCCGGGTCTGCACCCGATCGCCGGCAGCAAAGGCGCGCTCGCCGACGATCACCTCGGAATCGCCAAGAGCGCCAGCTTCGCGGCGAAGTTCGCGGGCCTGGTGGTTGAGGTCGTCGACGTCGCGGTTGCGCCGGGCGATCATCACCGCGTCGGCGCCGGTCGCGAAGTCGCGATGCCAGTCGGCGAGCAGGCCATTAAGGGTCGAAGGCAGATCGTCGCCGACGACGAGCCGCCCCCGCGTCCGTAGAAGATCGAGCGCGTCCGAGCCGCGACCTTCGTGGACAAGCGCGACGAACGCGCGATCGGCCTCGCGTCGCTGGCGGTGGATCGTCGTCAGCTTTATTGCCTCAATTGCTCGGGTCAGGTAGCCGTAGAGACCACCGGGACCAATCGCCCCGATCTGCTTCGGATCGCCGATCACAACGAGCTTGCCTTCGCACTCGACCACGAGGAAGCGAAGCGCCTCGAGGTCGGGCGTCGAAGTCATGCTCGCCTCGTCAACGATGACCACCGTGCCGCGTGCCAGCGGCATGATTCCTTCCGATCGCAGCCTGTCGGTGCGATTGAGCAGACGACGAATCGACGTGGCGTTGGGGATGCCGGCGTCGATCAGCTCGGCGCTCGCGGTGTTGGCCGTCGCGCATCCGATCACCGGGAAGCCGGCGGCGTCCCAGGACTCTTTCGCCGCCTTCAACGTCGTGGTCTTGCCCGTCCCTGGCCATGCTGCGACGGGCGCGACCTGCTTGCCGCCGGTCGTCAGCCGCACGACCATCTCGCGCTGCTCGGGATCCAGATATGGATGCTCGGCAAGCACCGCATCGACGGTCGGGCGAGCCACTTGCGCGATGCCGGCGTCAGCGCCGGCAAGGGCGCCGTCGATGAAGCGCGCCTCCAGTTCGGCGATGCGGGGCGTCGTGTAGTGGTCGAAGTCGAGCGGGGCACTCGACTGATGCAGGCAGACGATGCGGTCGCTGGCGAGGAGTCGGTCGACGGCGGCCGTCAGCGCCGGCAGATCGGCGCCCTCGGGCAGCTGGTCGGCCACCGCCCACAAAAGAGCTCGGCGATCAAAGTGGGAGGTCGTTTCCTCCAACTTGGCAAGAGCCGCGTCAAGGTCGGCGTCGGCGACCTGGCGCGGCTCGCGGGGGCGAGCATCGGCGACCATTTCGCCGAGGCTCTCCGGGGTGATTCCGAAGGGTGCGGTCTGCTCGATCCACTCACCGCGGCGGTCGTCTTCATCGACGCCGTAGTCCTTCTTGTCGCGGGTCCGGTAGGCGGCGGTCTGCTTGGCGGCGATACTGTCGACGCCGTGCTCCTCGGTCCAGCGCGCGATCTCCCGCGAGCGGGTGCTGAGCGCGTCGATCACGTCGCGGCCGAAGCCGCGGAGGTCGGCGTAGCCGTTCTTCACCGCGTCGAAGGGCAAGCCGAACTCCCGTAGGAATTCGGCCCGAAGGGCGGCCTGGAAGACGACGCCGGCAGACTTACCGTGGGGCCAGAGCGGCGAGCGGCCTTTCGGGCTCGCAAGGCTGAGCCATTTGCCGTCTGAGGCGGCGCGGGTGAGGTTGGAGATAACGACGTGAACATGCAGGGCGGGATCGCCCGCCCTGCTCATCCGGTGGCGGAAGGCCATCCCGACGAACCCGGTCCCGCGCTCGATCCGAGCGCCACCCTTGCCGCGCTGAACCATGCAGGCTTCGGCCTCAAGGTGGGCGAGACCCTGACGCACCGCCTCGTTGACGACGGTGAGGACGCGGGCGCGGGTCTCCTCATCGCCGAGGGCGTAGAGGATCGAGACCGACTTCGGCGCCGAGAATCGAACGTCATAGCCAAGGACGGGCTCGACTCGCTTTTCGGTGCCATCCGGGCGAAGGCGGTAGCGGGTGTCGGGGCGTTTGACGAGCTGCGATCCGTCTACGGGGCTGCGGCCCTCAAGGATCGCGCCGTATCCGGCCGCGTCCACCTGGCCGGATAGTTCAAGGTCGGCGGCGAGGGCACCGATCCACTCGCCCGGCGCCTCGCCGGGCTTCGTGTAGTAGTCCTCGCCGCCTTCGGCGACGGCGGCGAGCCAGTAGCCGGCGTTGCCGCGCTGGATCTTCGTGACTCCGACCATGTGGAGGAGTCGTCAGGCCGGAGGGGCAAGCGCCCCGGCCGATTAAGGGAACACATGTTCGAGTTCATAATGTGTCGGCTGTCGGGGTTGGGGGTTCTCGGGCGCTTCGGACTAGGGCAACTGCCCTATTCCTCAGCGGGGAAAGCTCGCTCAGGAATGCGTTGGCATTCGAGCTAAGGGATTCGTGGCGCTCTGCAACTTCGCTCGGGTCATAAACTGCGCTGGCGAGCTGCGGATGAAAGCCGGCGCCGTGCGACCCCAACCCCGACAGCCGCCGCGTCCGACTCCCGGCTCGATGCCGGGTGGCGGTCGACGCTGTCGGTTGTTCCGTTGAGACTCGGTCAGTACCGTTACGGCGATGGGACAGGAGCTTGAAGTCGCAGACGACGTTCGTGCCTTCCTGCCGTCGTTCGCGGTGGAGGAAGCAAGGCAGGCGCTAGCGCGAGAGGACTCAGTGTGCCCTCTCTGCAAGGGGCGCGTAGGCCGCAGTGACGACGCCTCGCTTCTGGTGACGCTGATCGGGCCGGAGCACAGGATTGCCTTGACGCACCGCGCCTGCCGGCCTTCTCAGATCTTCGCCATCTCACCGGAAGGGCGGGCCCTGTTGCCCGACACATTCTCGCTGGCCTGGCACGCGACATTACGGGCGGTGAGCCCGCGTGCCGTGTTCCTCTGGGAGAACAAGACGAATTTCGATGCCTGGGCTGAGAATGAGAGCGGCGGCGCTACGGGCGCCCTCGAAGCCTTGGGCTTTGAGGGCGCCGAGGGATCAATCGACAGGCTGACTCCTCCTCGCGCGCACTACTTCCACGCGGTCAGCCGGGGAGACGAACTCGAACTGAGGACGGGCGGCGTGCCCGGTCTGCGATTTCCTGAACGGCAGCCGGACGCTTGGCGAATCGCCGCAGAACAGGACGGAGAGATTCTGGTGCTGTACGGCACGGCGCTGGGGCTCGACCACTACGACGATGATCGCCTCGGCCGACGGATCGATGCGGGGAAGGTAGTTGGGGCGATCGTTCCGTTCCAGCAAGAGCGGCTACCCGCGGCCACGCCGGGCGGCTCCCGTCGGCGCAGAGCAGGGACGCCCAGGCTGGCGCCCCTGCAATAGGAATCGATCACTGGCTCCCCTCCAACCGCGCCAGCCGCCTCCTGTCGCGGTTGATATTGACCCCGATGATCCGGGTGGCGTGTTCGGTCGCCATCTTCCCATCCAGTCGGACTGACTTTGAATCGCCCTCGCCGATACGGATCGCCAGCGCCTCGACTGCCTGCGCGCGGTCGGTCAGTTTGTCGGTGCTGCTGAAGCTGTTGACCTGGTCGAGGATCTGAAACGTCGTCATGGCTTCTCGCTTTCGTTGCGCCTCTGGCAGGCGGGTTACCTGCCCTGTTAAGCGCAATCAGTCCGAGGACGACGACGGGCGCACCGCAGCGAAGCGGAGGGGAAGGGAGCGCAGCGACCTTGCGCCCGGAGGAGCCGAGGACACAATGAAGCGCACATGGCAGTGGGCGTTTTCGGCGGAAGATTAGGCGGTAGACGAGCCCGTCGTTTTTAACGGAGGATCGCCCGACAATCAGGTCTTGGTGGACTTCTTCACGACGAACTCGCCACGAGTCACGTTCCACTCGACGCCTTCCAGGAACTCATTGGGCTTCGCGTCAAGAGCCGCCGCGAGCTTCGCGAGGGTTCCCAGACGCGGCTCACGTCCGGCGCGCTCCAGAAGTGAAATCTCGGTGCGGTGGAGATCGCAGAGTTGGGCCAGCTTCTCTTGGGAGATACCGACCTTGGATCGCAGGCGACGGAGGTTGGCGGCGAAGCGCTCTGTGGAGGTCATACGGCGAACGCCGACCCTATCGGCGGAAGAGACGCTCGGTGCAGATTCATTCGGCTGGCCCTGTCAGGGGGAGATCGAAGTGAATGATGTTGACGACGGTGGTAATGGTCTCTGTGCCCTCCTCGAACCGGTCCTCGGCCAAAGTCTTGATCGCAAAGATTCCCTCCAGCGTGTCCGTGAGAAGCGAAACTAGTTCCTCGTATGACTCGGGATCGAGGACGGCCGGCGTGCGACTGATGTGGTTCGTCTTTCGGTCGAAAGTGCTGGCCATGATCGCCTGCTCAATGTCCTGATTGATGAGGCCCATGATCGCGGCGGTCGCCCCGTTAGGCGTCGGTATCTGTTCCCAGGTCTGTCGGTCGAACCAGGCTCGTTTCGTGGCGCGATAGAAGCGAACCCGCCCGTCCGCAGCGTCGCGAGTCGTTCCGTCAAGCTTGACGAGGCTTACCTTCTTGAGTTGGTTGATGTGGTAGCGGACGTTCTGATCGTCCTCTCCAAGTTCGGCCGCGAGTTCCTTCACCGATGCCGGTCGCTCGCTCAATACGCCAATGCAGTGAACCCGCGTTGGGTGGCGCAGGATGCTCAGAAGCTCCGGCCTCGTCAGGTAGGGGGCTTTCAGTCTTTTTGGGGGGTTCTCTGGCATCGGTGTAATCGGTCTGACTATGCGGAATGTGCGCACTAAATCTTAAGCCGCTGTGTATAGAGATGCTGATCGGGCGAAGTCGTAGCACCGTAGAGAAGTTTTTGAGCAATTCTTCCCCTGGGGGCTAACGGGGATTGGTCGCGCCTCTGCGGCCTCATGTGACCGGAGCGCGGCCACTTGAGGGGAGGTGAAGGCCACATGACGATCGTCCAAAACGCGACGGTGATTCCGATGTACAGCGTTCGCAAGGCGGCGTAGTAGTCGCCGGGGCTCGGCTCGCAATCGCGGGTCGAGCCCCTTCGCCTTGGTCGAATCTGTTTAAGAAAAAAAACAACTTCATTGGCAGTTTCGGATCGGCCTCGCAAGGATCGCGGCGTACCGCGTGGGTCAACCGACCTGCTGGGGCAAAGTTGGAGAACTGCTTGCGAACTACGGCAACAGACATGGCAGGGGGGCTGGCGATCGGCGGCGAACCGTTGCAATCAGGGGGAGCGTGGCAGCGGCCGAGCGGCGCGCGGCCCCCTGACTGGAGCGGTTCAGGCCACGTTGGCCGAGGGCTTCAATCCGAGGACGATCGCGACCAGCGGCGACGCCTTGAAGTCGTCATCCACCCGATAGAAGTGCTGCATCGAGCCTCTGACCGGCCTCGTTTTCACGAGCTTGACGGCGTTGCAGTCGGCCAGCACTCGCACGTGATAGCTGACGTTCGAGAGTGGCTGCAAGACCCGCGACGCGAGTTCGCGTGGGCTGATCGCCCCCTCCGTCCCGAGAACGATCTTCATCAGCTCCTGTCGCAATGGGTGACGGAGCGCTTTCATCTGCGCGTCCGAGTCCTCCCGGTGTTTGTCTCCTTGTGGCATTTCCTTCTCCTTCGATTGATCTCATTGACAACTCTGTTTATTTCGTCAATTGCCGAACGCTGTAGGAGTATAGACCGGATAGCGGAAATACCATCCTTGAAGTTTCGAGTAGACGCTTTGCGACGGAATCGCGACGATCCCGCTGTGAGCAAATTGACCGATGAAGTTGCCGAGTCTTTCGGGAAGAAGTTGCTGGCGGCGCGTGAAAAACGCGGGCTCACCCAGGAAGAGCTGGGCTACCGTAGTTCGGTAAATAGAGGAGAGATCGGGCAGCTTGAGCTGGGCCACCATGTGCCGCGCCTGGATACCGTCATCAAACTGGCTGGCGGCCTAGAGGTAGAACCTTGCGAACTTCTTGGCGACCTTCGCTGGCGCCCGCCGCCGGATGGGCCTGCGAAGGGCGGCCTTTACAAGCTCTGAAATTATCGGCGGCTGCCTGTGGGCAGCCGCCGATAATTGATCCGTGTTGCTAGGGCAAGACGATCTGCGTCCTCAGCGCGGAGCGGCCACCCTCATAGGGATATCCGCTTTGGTCGGGCACCTCTACACCCACCGGATACCTGGTCGCCGTGGTCGTATTCAAGAAGCGATAGCGCATCACGCAAGTGCCGCCCTCCCGGGTTCGGCAACGACGAAAGACCCGCCAGTGCTTGCCGTCTTTGGCTCGCAGCACGATGACGACATCGTCGTTGTGCGGGCCGGGGATCGTCGCCTTAAACAGGGCGATGCCCTTGTTGTGGGTGACCTTGCGGCCGAGCGTGAGCGTGGGTCGCACCTGCGTGGACAGGGTCGCCGACGCCGTCAGTTCGCGATGGCCGGACCGGTAGTGAACCGTCAGATGACGAGAGGGTCCGGGCGCGATCGGGAACTTGAATTCGCCGCCCTGAGTGGCGATGGCAATCCCGAGGAATTCGCTGTCCTGATCGGTGACAACGTTGCTGAACACGCACAGCGGTGCCCCGCCCATCGACCCGGTGCCCTGCAACTTGCCGCTGAGAATCGTGCCTTCACGTTCCTGGACCGTCATCGATGGCGCGCCGTTTGAGCCAAGGCCGGCGGTCAGGTTCAAGCCGCCGGTGAGGTCAGAGCGGACGCAGTCGTAGGCGAGTGGGGCCGTGACCGGAGCGCCGATGTTGCCCTCCGCATCAGAGAGCCACAGACGCAAGGCCGCGGCGCCCCGCTCGCGCGGCGTGTCGAGGTTTTCGATCGCCTGCGGATTGGCGGCCGTGATGGTCTTGGTCGGCACGATTACCGCACCGGCTGCGTCGAGCACTTGGTAATGAGCGGCGTCGATCGGCGCGCCGGCGTCGGTGATGTTGTGCCAGGCGACGTCGAAGCCCTGCATCGTGCGCGCCACGTTGGGCGCGGCCACCGAGAGCCCCTGGGGAGCTGCCGGCGGCGTCGTGTCGTGGGGAATCGGTGCTTTCGCCGCTGGCCCGACCAGGCCGACTTCGTCCTCCAGCCAGAGCCGCAGGTAGTACTCACCGGCCCGGGAGGGGCCGGTGATGTCGGCCAACTCAGTCGGGTTGGTCGAAGAGGCGACCTTCTCGTTCACGACGACTTTGTTCTGGGCGTCGACAACCTCGTAGTGAACCTTGACGATCGGGCTGCCCTGGTTGGGCGGCAGCGCGAACTGCGCCCCGAAGTGATCGAGGTAGCGCTGCGGGTTGGCGCTGGTGACGGTCAGGCCCGAAGGGGCGCCGGGAGCGCTGTTGTCAACGTGGATCGCCCGGGCATCGCACGATTCCCCGCCGGTCCCGCCGAACCCCTGGTACTGGGCGTAGTCCTGGGCGCAGATCTGGAGTTCGTGGGCGCCATCCCCAAGACTTGCCGTGTCGAGCGGCACCGAACGCGGGAAGGGACCACCGGTCGGGCAGGGCTGGAAGGCCATCGCGAACTCCCCGCTGGCCGGCGTGGCGGCGATGTGGGCGCCGCACTCGGGCCAGTGATCCCAGATCCAACGCTGAGAGCCGTCGACCCGCATCCGCTCGACCCGAAGGCCGGAGCCGAGGTCGGAGACGTTGAAGTCGGCGTTCTGAGTGCCGCGCACCCACCTGCCCTGCGTCAGCGGCGTTCCGTTGGTGAAGTTGGCCGTCGAATTGGAGTCATCAGAGAGGATGAAGTTGAACGTGTTGGCGTCGGTCGCGTTGAAGTTCGAGCGATCACAGCCGGCCGGGCGAACGCAGGTCAACTCGTAGACGAAGCGGGTGTAGTCGTAGTAGACGCTGAGCGGCCACAGGTGCGGGGCGAAGGTGCTCGTGGTCGCCGCTTCGCCGCCGTTGTTGGGCACCCCCGCACCCTGGGTCACGATCTGCGCGGTGGCGGTGGAGCTGGCGACCCAAAAGCGCGAGCGCCAGCCGTCGTTGAAGGCGTTGGGCTGGCGGGTCCAGGCGCCGCTGGCTTTGAAATGGACAAACGGCGGCGTATCGAGGTAGATGTTGCCGTAGGCGCCCTGACCGGCGTTGCCGCTCGCCTGGTTCTCGGCGATCCGCACGAAGGCGCTGTTGCCGGCGGGGTCCGGGGCCGACCCGCACCAGTTTTCAAAGGTGAAGATCCCTCCGGGGTTCTGGGGGCTCGCGGTGTTGGTCGAAGTGCCGTAGCCGCCGAGGCCGCTACCGCCCGCACAGGCGAGCATCTTGTAATAGGCGGCGTGGGCGCTGGCCGTGAAGACGACGGCGAGAAGAACGCACGCCAGCAAACCGCATAGGGCTATCGCGGCCGGGTTGCGACCCGGCCCGCTCGATCGAGAGGACATTTCCCTGCTCCTTTGTCTCTGCCGATCGGGCTCAAAGACGGCGTGCTTGCCGACCTTCCTCTCCGCTGGGGCTCGCAACCTGCGAAGCCGCTACGGGGAGTGGGCGTTCCGACGATCTGGCTGGTATCTGAATAGGTAAACAGGCAGGTACGTCAGACAGAGCGGCTAAACGCCCCCGGACATTTGTTTAGTCCGAACGCTTAGCGGTGGGTCGCCTGCCAAGGGCGACGCGGCTGCAGGTGCCGTGGTGCATCACACCCGCGATCCGCGTGCATCACACCTGCATCACAGATGCCCCCGAACCGCCCCGCATGACCGCCCCGCGCGCCTGGCGTGGTGCGGCGGTGCGGGGCGGTGCTAGGCACGACGGAGAAATGCTGCCAATCGGGGCGCCCGGATTTGAACCGGGGACCTCACCGACCCGAACGGTGCGCGCTACCAGGCTGCGCCACGCCCCGAGAGCGGCGATTATCTCAGAGCGGAGCGCGAAGGCCGTTCCGGCCCTTGCCCGGCCCGGCCGCTACTTTGCCCGAGGGGGCTGTTCCAGTAAGTCGATGACCCGGAAGATCACTCTGATTCTGGCGCTGGCGGTGGCGGCGATCGTGCCGTCGGCGGCGCATGCCTATCTGCCGGAGGGCTTCATCGGGGTCTCGCCGCAGAGTGCGGCCAACAGCGCCGACTTCGAGCTGATGGAGGAAGCCCGGGTGCAGAGCGTGCGCCTGCCGCTCTACTGGTCGCAGGTCCAGAGCAAGCCGCCGACCGTGGCCGAGCCGGACTGGGACGGCTTCGATCGCGAGGTCAAGCTCGCGGCCGAATCGGGAATCCGGATCATGCCCTTCGTCTGGGGCTCGCCGGAATGGGCGGCGGCGCAGCCGATCGACCTGCCGGTGCGCAGTTCCTGGCAGCGCTGGGGCTGGACCAAGCTGCTGCGTGAAGCGGCTGAACGTTACGGGCCGGAAGGCTCCTTCTGGGAAGAACACGAAGACCTGGAGTTCCTGCCGATCCGCCGCTGGGAGATCTGGAACGAGGAGAACATCGTCACCTTCGCCGACGATCCCGACCCGGCCGCCTTCGCGACCTTGATCCGCATCTCCGGACGCGTCCTGCATCGCGTCGACCCCAGCTCCAAGGTGCTCCTCGGCGGCTTCTTCGGCCGACCGCTGCAGGTGCCCCCCAACGTCGCCTCCGGCGACTATCTCTCCCGCTTCTACCGGGCGGGCAACGTCAAGCCCTACTTCGACGGGGTGGCGCTGCACCCCTATGTGGCCCGCGCCCGGGCGATGGGGGCCCAACTCGAAAACCTGCGCCGGATCATGCGCGCCCACAACGACCCCAGGACGCCCCTCTTCGTGACCGAGCTGGGCTGGGGATCGCGCAGCGGCCCGACCCGCTGGGAGCGCGGCCTGCAGGGCCAGGCCAACCAGCTCTCGCAGGCCTTCGCGCTGCTGTCCGCGCACCGGCTGGAGTGGGGGGTCGCTGCCGCCTGGTGGTTCACCTGGACCGACGAAGGCGGCGGTTGCCAGTTCTGCCGCTCGGCCGGGCTGCTGACCGAAAAGCGCAAGGCGAAGCCGGCCTGGTACCGCTTCAACGCCTGGACCGGGGGAGACCCGGACACCGTTGAGAGAGCGATCTTCGGGCCGGCGGGGGAGGAACTCGAAGTCGAAGAAGAACCGAAGGTCGTCGCCGAAGCGCCCGCGGCGGCCCCGACGGATCGCCGTCGCTAGGCTCCTTACTCACTTCGAAATCGACCATAGGAGTCACCAGATGCCTTTCTCCGTTCCCGATCTTCCGTATGCCTACGACGCGCTCGAGCCGCACATCGACGAGGCGACGATGAAGGTCCACCACGACAAACATCACCAGGCCTACGTCGACAAAGCCAACGCCGCGCTCGAGGGCACCGAGTGGGCCGACAGAGACGTCGCCGAGGTGCTGAAGAACCTCGACAGCCTGCCTGCCGACAAGCAGGGTCCGGTCCGCAACAACGCCGGCGGCCACTACAACCACTCGCTCTTCTGGCAGATGCTCAGCCCCGACGGCGGTGGCGCGCCGAGCGGCGACCTCGGCGCCGCGATCGACGCCAAGTTCGGCTCCTTCGACGCCTTCAAGGAGGAGTTCAAAAACGCCGGGATCGGTCAGTTCGGCTCCGGTTGGGCCTGGCTCGTCCACGACGGCTCCGGCCTCGCGGTGGCGAAAACCCCGAACCAGGACGCGCCGATCTCGAGCGGCTCGACCGAGCTGCTCGGCTGCGACGTCTGGGAGCATGCCTACTACCTCAAGTACCAGAACAAGCGCCCGGAATACCTCGACGCCTTCTGGAACGTCGTCAACTGGGACTTCGTCGCCCAGCGCTTCGCCGCCGCGAGCTAGCGCTGGTCGCTAGCTGTAGTTCCTCACAACGTTGTTCATCCGGGCCTCCTTGAAGGCTGGGGGTGCGACCCACCCAGATCAAGGAGGACACCGGATGGACATCCACGCTAACGCCCGCACCTGCCCGAATAGCCGCAGGCTGCTGGTCAAACGCATCGAAGAGGAGAACTGGTCGCTGATGGTGGCGGCCGAGGCCGCCGGCATCAGCGAGCGATCGGCCCGCAAGTGGCTGTCTCGCTGGCGCAGTGAGGGAGAGGCGGGGCTGTTGGATCGCAGCTCCGCCCCGAGGCGGGTGCCCTCGCGCCTGGCAGGTGACCGCCTGGAGGCGATCGAGGCACTGCGGCGGCTGCGGATGACAGCGGCGGAGATCGCCGAAGTCCTGGGCATGGCGCTCTCGACCGTCTCGCGGTGGCTGGCCCGGATCGGATTGGGAAAGCGCAGCCGACTTGCTCCTCCCGAGCCACCCAATCGCTATGAACGCAAGCGTCCCGGCGAGTTGATCCACGTCGACGTCAAGAAGCTCGCGCGGATCAGTGCCCGGGGCGCCGGGCATCGGGTGACCGGCAACCGCAAGAGCCAGTTCTCCCAGGGCCCCGAGCACGAACGCAGGCGAGTGACTGGCTGGGAGTTCGTCCACGTCTGCGTCGATGACGCCACCCGCCTCGCCTACGTGGAGGTCCTACCCGACGAGAAGGGCGCCACCGCCGCAGGGTTCCTGCGGCGCGCCGTCGACTGGTTCAAGGGAATGGGGATCGGGGTCGAGCGAGTGCTCTCAGACAACGGTGCCTGTTATCGCTCGGCCGTCCATGCGCAGGCCTGCACCGAGCTTCAGATGCACCACCTCTTCACCCGCCCCTATCGCCCCCGCACTAACGGCAAGGCCGAGCGCTTCATTCAGACGCTGACCAACCGTTGGGCTTACGGAGCCATCTATGGCTCCTCGGCCGAGCGCACCGGGGCACTGCCCGGCTGGCTCGACCACTACAACTTCAGGAGAGGACACGGCTCCCTTGGTCATCAACCGCCCGCGGCCCGGCTCGCCGAGCTGGAACAACGTGCTGAGTAACTACAGCTAGCGAGCGACGGGAGCCGCCGGCCGCGCCGCCTCTGGGAGGTGGCGCGGTTCGGTTCCCGCTTTCGGCGGGATCAGGCTCATCGCGTGCTCGGCCTTGGCGGTGATCGTCAGGCTCGGGTTGACGCCGGGGTTGGCCGGGACCGACGCCCCGTCGGTGACCAGCAGGTTCTCGTAGCCGTAGGCGCGGTTGGCGGCGTCGACGACGCCGGTCTCCGGGCTGGCGCCGATCACGGCGCCGCCGAGGATGTGGGCGGTGGTGGGGGTGTTGCGGAGCGACTCGGTGAAGGCGCTCTGGGCCATGCCGCCCATGCGCTTGGCGAACCAGCGGGTGACCTGCTCGGCGGCGGGGATGAAGGTCGGGTTCGGGCGCAGCGGGTCCTGCTCGGTCTGGAGGCGGACGCCGCGGCCGAGCAGCTTGCGCTTCGGCTTCAGGTGCATCGCCGCGTCGACGGTCTGCATCACCAACAGGATCACCGTTCGCTGCGACCACTTGTAGGGGATCGCTCCGCGCAGTGCCTGTAGGGGATTGCTCAGCGTCGCCGCCAGCCACTTCAGCGGCCGGGTCAGTTTCGTCCCCTCCCCGGTCATGGTGGTGAAGGTGCCGTTCATCGCGTCGCCGGCCTGGCCGTAGGTGACGACCTCGATGTGGGTGTCGGGGTCGGGGTAGATGCTGGAGGTGATCGCGACCGAGCGGCTGAAATCGCGCTCGTCGTCGGGGGCGGTGACCGCCTGGATCGACTCCGAGTTGGTGCGGACGACGGCGCCGATCTGGTCCGAGAGCCGCGGCAGGGCGCCCTCGTGCTTGCAGTTGGCGAGCAGGTGGTTGGTGCCGAGGGCGCCGGCCGCGACGACGACGCCCTTCGCCCGCAGCGTCTGGCGCCCGCGATGGAGCCAGGAGCCGGAGCGCTCGGCGATGACCTCGTAGCCGTCGGAGCCGTCGGCGGCACCGAGCGGACGGATCTGGGTCACCTGGCGCTCGGGGAAGACCTTGACCCCGAGCTTCTCGGCGAACCAGAGGTAGTTCTTGACCAGCGTGTTCTTGGCGCCGTGGCGACAGCCGACCATGCAGCTGCCGCAGCGCATGCAGCCGGTCCGGTCCGGGCCCTCGCCTTCGAAGAAGGGGTCCGGGACCTCCTTGCCGGGCTGGTCGAAGAAGACGCCGACGCGGGTGTTGGTGAAGGTCTCGCCGACGCCGATCTCCTCGCCGTATTCGCGCAGCAGCTGGTCGGCCGGCCCGATCCCTTCGTACTCGGTGACGCCCAGCATCCGCTCGGCGGTGTCGTAATGGGGCGCCAGCTCCAACTCCCAGCTCCCCAGCTCGGCCCACTGCGGGTCCTCGAAGAAGGCCGGGCGGGCGCGGTAGAGGGTGTTGGCGTAGCCGAGGCTGCCGCCGCCGACGCCGCTGCCGGAGACGACGAGAACGTCCTTGAAGAAGCTGATCCGCAGGACCCCGCGCATGCCCAGCTTCGGCAGCCAGAAGTAGCGGCGCGGTTCGCGCAGGGTCGACTCGGCGAAGTCCTCGTCGCGGAAGCGGCTGCCGCACTCGAGCACGGCGACCGAGTAGCCCTTTTCAGCCAGGCGCAGGGCCGAGACCGAGCCGCCGAAGCCGGAGCCGACAACGATCCAGTCGTAGTCGTAGGTCACGCCGAGACCCGCTGGGGTTGAGGCCTAGGCCTCGCCCGGCTCGAGCGGGCGGAAGTCCGAGGTGCGGGCGCCGCAGACGGGGCAGAACCAGTCCTTGGGGATGTCCTCGAAGGCGGTGCCGGGTGGGATGCCGCCGTCGGGGTCGCCGACGGCCGGGTCGTAGATGAACCCGCAGCTGTCGCAGATCCAGAGGGTGATTTCCTGAGTCGCGGTCATGACTGGATTCTAGAAGAGCCCTATTTGGTGCCGAAGTCGACCGCGACCGGCTCGCGATCGGCTTTGTCCTCGATCTCGAAGAACTCGCGTTTGGTGAAGTTGCCCTGGTTGGCGACGATCGAGCCCGGGAACTGTTCGATGTCCGTGTTGTAGGACTGGACGTTGGAGTTGTAGATCCGGCGTGAGGCCTGAATCTCGTCCTCGAGCTCGGAGAGGTTGCGGCTGAGCTGCTGGAAGTTCTCGGTCGCCCGCAGGGTCGGGTAGTTCTCAGCCACCGCTTTGACCTCGGCCAGCGCCTGGGTCAGTTTCTGCTCGGCCTGAGCCGTTTCCTCGACGCTCTGCGCCTGCATCGCCGCTGCTCGGGCCTGGGTGGTTTTCTCGAAGGTCTGACTCTCGTGCTCGGCGTAGCCCTTGACCGTCTCGACCAGGTTGGGGACGAGGTCGTGGCGCCGTTTGAGCTGGACGTCGATGCCGCTCCAGGACTCGTCGACCCGGTTGCGCGAGGAGATGATCGAGTTGCGCTTCGCGATGAAGTAGAAGACCGCGATGACGATGATCGCGACGATGACGATGAGGACGATGGTCATTGGAGCTCCTGTGGTCGGACCGGGCTTACGCCCATCCTAGACCCATAGGATCGGGCGATGGGTGCGAAGCAGGAAGCGCAGGAGTGGGCCGGGGCGGTGCGGCGTTATGGCGAGCGCAACGGGCTCACTTATGAGGAGGTTGGGGGGATCAATCCCAAAGACGGGCCGGTCGCGCTCTGCGTCGGCGGCGTCAATCGCCTCACCGGTCAGCTCAGCGAGGGCTTCTGGGGCTCCTGCTGCGACGCAGATGAAAGAGAAATCGGGGGTCTCTTCAACAAGGCGGTGCTGCCGACGGCGCTATTGGCCAAGGCGCACATGCCGGACCTGGCTCAGGTCGTGCCCGCCTTCAACGTCGAGTCGATCGAGGGGCACGAGGCCGTCACCTCGCGCTTCTCGCGCAAGGTCGAGTTCGAGTCGATCGACTTCAACAAGCGCTTCTGGGCGACGGTGCCGAAGGAGTACGACCCGGTCTCCCTGCGCGAGCTGTTCAGCCCCGGCTTCCTCGGCTGGGTGACGACGATGACCGGGGAGATCGACTTCGGCATCAACGACCGCCAGCTCTGGTTCCTCTGGCGCCTGGGGGAGCGGACCGAAGCCGAGCTGAAGGCGGCTCTGAAGAACGCCGGCGAACTGTTCCAGCGGCTGCAGGGGGAGATGGAAGAGAGCGGCATCCACACTTACCCGCCGGGCCCCTGGCACGCGGGCCTGGAGCCGTTCCCGGCGAGTTAGACGGGCCTCTTACGCGGGGTAGTCGGGGTCGCCGGGCATGACGACCCGGTGGTTCTCGCGGTCGCCGAGGACGACCGGCAGGATCGGATCGACCGGGCGGCCGCGATGGGCGGCCAGCGCCTCGTCGGAGGTGCGGTGGGGGAGCAGGGACTGGAGCTGACTGATGGTGGGGAAGGCGAGCACGATCTCACCCTCCTCCTGGGCTTTCAGCGCCGCGCTTGGCTTGAACCATGTGGCCTCGGTGGTCTCGACGCCGTCGGGTTTCGGCGGCGTGTGGGCCGGCGCCAAGGCGAGGAAGAACCAGGCGTCGAAGCGAGTCGAGATCACGGCCGGGGTGATCCAGCGCGAGAACAGCACCAGCTCCTCCTCGGCCGGCAGCACGATCGCCGCCTCCTCCGCCAGCTCGCGCACGGCACAGGCGCGGTGGCGGGCCTCGCCTTCGCCGTCCTCGGGATCGACGGCGCCGCCGGGGAAGACCCAGACGTTGGGCATGAACTTGGCCTCGGCGCTGCGCTTCAGCAGCAGCACCTCGAGCTCACGGTCGCCGTGCTTGCCGCCGCGACGCAGGAGGACGATCGAGGCGGCCGGACGGGGCTCGGAAGGCGTCCCCAGGTTGGGCGCCTCCGCTGGTCCCCGCTGTCGCTCCTCCATCGGCCCACACTAAACGAGGGCGCGCTCGCGACCGCGACGGATGCGGGCGCGGTTGGCGAGCCAGGCAAGCAGGGCGATCAGCGCGAGTGGGGCGAGGATCGCCAGGCCGACGATCGTCACCCCGGCGGCGATGCCGAGAATGTGGCCGGCGTCGCCGAGGGCGTTGCCGACGCCCCAGCTCCCGTCCTCGTCGGCGGAGGTCGCGGCGGCGCCGGTCTCGATCCGCAGCGAGACCCGCGAGAGGTTGGCGCGGCGGCTCAGCTTCGTCGCCTGCGAGCGCAGCCCGGCGGCGTGCCGACGCTCGGCGCTGAGCTCGACTTCGACTTCGGCTCGCTCCTCGTTGCTGTCGGCGCCGGCGAGCTGGACCAGCAGGCCATCGATCGTCGCCCGCGAGTCGCGCAGGTGTTCGCTGGTGCGGACCGTGGGCGCGGTGATGTCGTCAGTCGCCTCGTGGCGGGAGACGACGGTGTCGATCGCGGAGAAGTCGGCGAGCGCGTCGCCGAGCTTGGCGGCCGGGATCAGCAGCTCGAAGCGGGCACCGGCGTGGCCCGCGACGCCGCCGGTGACCGAGGAGCTGAGGACGATCCCGTTGACCGCGTGGATGGCGTCGAAGACCTGGGCCGCGTCGCTGTTTACCTTGGAAGGGTCTGCGCCGAGGACCATCTCGGCCGAGCGTTCGATGTCGCGGTGGCCGGCATTGGATGCGTAGGGACCAGCGCCGCCCGAGGACTCGGTGCTGGCGACGCCACCGGCGTTGGCGCCCGAGACGCCACTGCCGAGGGATCCCTGGGCGGATGGCACTGCCGTTCCGTATATGACGCTGGAGCTTTCCTGGCCCGAGCTGGGCTTGGAAGACGAATGGTTACCCGAGCCCACGCCGCTCGCCATGGGTCCGGACGGAGAGGCGAAATGCTTCTCGGGACTGAGCCGGGCGAGCGAGGCCGGGTCGGTCTTCGGCTCGGTGGCGGCTACGACGATCGTCGCAGCGGCGATCGTCGCGAGCGCGACGGCGCCGCCGGATAGCGCCAGACGCCGCGGTGGCATCGCCCGCAGCCGCGAAAAGAGACCCGCCAGCGGCGAGTCGGAACGCGCCGAGCGCCGCGGGAAGCCCGCGGCTGCGCGCTCGTCGAGCTCGGCGGCGAACTCGGGGCGGGGCCGCGGGCGCAGGGCGCGCAGCTCGGCGGCCAGGTCATTGTCGTCCCTAAAGGGCTCCATCGCATGCCTCCCTCAGCTTGGTCACGGCTCGGTGCAGCTTGGTGCCGGCGTTCGACTCGGAGACGCCGACGACGACGGCAATCTCGGCGTTGCTCAGGCCGGCGAAGAACTTGAGGGCGATCAGCTCGCGCTCGCGCGCCTCCAGGGTCGCGAGGGCGGCGGTCAGGACGAGGCGCCGCTCGCTCGCCTCGGCACCCTCGTGCGCTGGGGCGGAGACGAGGTCGGCAGGCTCGGCCGCCAGCTCGGCCTGGCGCCCCCGGCGGCGCAGCTCGTCGAGGGCGGCGTTGCGGGCGATCCCGAACAGCCAGGCACGCGGCTCGCCGCGGCGCGGGTCGAAGCGGGAGCGCTTGCGGTAGGCGCGCTCGAAGGCGGTCGCGGTGACTTCCTCGGCGGCCGCCTGGTCGAGCACGAGGCTGGCGACGTAGGCGTAGACGTCGTCACGGCTCGACCTGTAGAGGCGGTCGAAGGCGAGGTCGGCTTCGCGTGGCGCCTCCTCGGCGGGGACGGTCAACGTCTGATCCATGCCATTACTACGGGAGCGGAAGAGATCCATCACAGCCGAGTATCGGCCAGGTTGGGGCTCAGGCGGCGTAGGGGATGTGCGTACCGCCGAGCGGCGCGGTTGCCTCGCCCGGAACCGAGGCGCAAGCGGCTTCGATCGATTCGGCGGTGATCGTCAGCAGCCGGCCGAGGTCGTCGGCGGAGATCGAGAGCGGCGGCACGAGGACGACGGTGTTGCCGAGCGGACGCACGATCGCGCCACGCTCGCGGGCCGCCAGCGTCACCCGGTGACCCATCCGCAGGGCCGGGTCGTGCCCACCGAGGTCGATCCCGATCATGAACCCGCGCCAGCGCACCTCGGCCACCTCGGGCATCGCCTCGATCTCCGCGAGCCGGCCGGCCAGCAGCTGGATCTTCGGCTGCAGGCGCTCGATCGTGCGCTCGGACTCGAAGACGTCGAGGTTGGCCAGCGCCGCCGCCACCGCCAGCGGGTTGCCGGTGTAGGTGTGGCCGTGGAAGAAGGTCCGCTGCTCCTCCGGGGCGCCGAGGAAGCCCTCGTAGATCGCCTCGGTGGTCAGGGTTGCCGCCAGTGGCAGGTAGCCGCCGGTGATCCCCTTGGCGAGGCAGAGCAGGTCCGGGGCGACGCCCTCCTGCTCGCAGGCGAACATCGTCCCGGTGCGGCCGAAGCCGGTCGCGACCTCGTCGCAGATCAGCAGTACGCCGTGGGCGTCGCAAAGCTCCCGTACCGCCCGCAGGTAGCCCGGCGGCTGGACCAGGATCCCGGCCGCGCCCTGGACCAGCGGCTCGACGATCACCGCCGCCACCTCCTCGCCGTGGGCGGCGAGCACGCGCTCGAGGTCGGCGGCGTCACCCGGCTCGGCGGCGTGGGTCGCGAACAGGAGCGGGCCGTAGGCGGCGTGGAAGAGGTCGACCCCGCCGACCGAGACGGCGCCGATCGTGTCCCCGTGGTAGGCCTCGCGGAGCTTGACGAAGGAGGTGCGGCGGGCGTGCTCGCCACCGCGCTGGGCCTGGTACTGGAAGGCCATCTTGAGGGCGATCTCGGCCGCGGTCGAGCCCGAGTCCGAGTAGAAGACGCGCTCCAGGCCGGGTGGCGCGATCTCGACCAGGCGACCCGCCAGCTTGGCGGCGCCCGGGTGGGAGAGTCCGAGCATGGTCGAGTGGGCGACGCGGCCGAGCTGCTCGCTCACCGCTCGGTCGATGGCGGGGTGGCGATGGCCGTGGACGTTGCACCAGAGCGAGGAGGTGCCGTCGATGTAGCGGCGACCGTCGCCGTCGAACAGGTAGGAGCCCTCGCCGCGCTCGATCAGCAGCGGCTCTTCCTCCGACCAGCCCTGCTGCTGGGTGAAGGGGTGCCAGAGGTGGTCGCGATCGAGCTGCGCGGGGTCCGCTGACGTCACTCCGACGACGTTAGTTGCGACTTCGGCCGGAATGGGTAGGGGACCTCTGTGATTACACCCACAGATGTTACATCGATTCATGTCATGATGGCCTGGCATGGCTGAGCGAGGAGCGATACCCAAGGTCCCGAAAGCGCGTCAGCGGGCGCTGCGGGCCGTCCGTTCGCTGTTCAGCCCGCTGCTCCCCGATGACTATCTGGAGCTGATCGACCCGCTGCTCTCGACCCGTGAACTGCGCGGCCGGATCGAGCGGATCGAACCGGAGACCGACGAAGCGGCCACCGTCCTGATTCGCCCCGGCTATGAGTGGGGCAGCCACCAGCCCGGCCAGTACCTGCGGATCGGCGTCGTCGTCGACGGCATCCACCACTGGCGCGCCTACTCGCTGACCTCCGATCCGGGCCGCCTCGACGGCTGCATCGCGATCACGCCGAAACTGGTCGAGGCCGGCAAGGTCTCGCCTTACTTGGTGCGGCGGGCCAGGCCCGGCGACCTGGTCCGGCTCGGCGGCGTCGAAGGCACCTTTGTGCTCCCCGACCCCGTCCCCGAGAAGCTGCTGTTCATCAGCGCCGGCAGCGGCATCACCCCGATCGCCAGCATGCTGCGCAGCCTCGTCCGCAACGACGCGGTCGGCGACGTCGTCCACATCCACTCCGCCCGGACCCGCGACAGCGTCATCTTCGGCGAGCGGCTGGACAAATTTCACGCCGCCGAAGTCGGCTTCGACCTGCGGCTGCGGATCACCTCCGAGCGGGGTCGGGTCTCGCCGGCCGACCTCGATGACCTCTGTCCCGACTGGCGCGAGCGCAGCACCTTCGCCTCCGGGCCGGGGGAGATGCTCGACGACCTGACCCGGCACTGGGAGCTGGAGGGGGATCCCGAGCTGCTGGAGATGGAGCGCTTCCAGCCGCTGATCGGCGGCGAGGCCGGCGGTGGGGAGGGCGGCGAGATCCGCTTCGCCAAGAGCCGCGTCGAGGCCGCCTGCGACGGCGCCACGCCGATCCTCGCCGCCGGCGAAGCGGCCGGTGCGACCCTGCCCTATGGCTGTCGCATGGGCATCTGCCACACCTGCGTCGGCGAGCTGCGCCGCGGCCAGGTCCGCGACCTGCGGACCGGCGAGGTCCACGGCAGCGAGGGAGAGATGGTCAGAACTTGCGTCAACGCCCCCGAGGGGCCGATCGAGATCGCACTTTGAGCCAACCGAGAGGAATTCGATGACTGTTGCCACCCCTGAGGTAGAGACCCACATCGAGAGCCCGCTGAGCCGGCTCTCGCCCGAGCAGATCGATGAGCTGGGCCGCGAGTTCGACGCGATCCGCGACCACGTCCGCGCCGACCTCGGCGAACGCGACCGCCGCTACATCGAGAGCATGATCGAGATGCACCGCCGGCTCGGGGTGCTCTCGCGGGCGCTGCTGCTCGCCTCCAACAACCTGCCCGCCCGCGCCGCCGGCACCGTCGCCCTGGGGGCGGCGAAGATCCTCGAGAACATGGAGATCGGGCACAACGTCCTGCACGGCCAGTGGGACTGGATGAACGACCCGCACATCAACTCCTCGACCTGGGACTGGGACACCGCCTCGACCGCCGAGGCCTGGAAGCACTCGCACAACTACGTCCACCACACCTTCACCAACATCCGCGGCAAGGACAAGGACCTCGGCTACGAGATCATGCGAATCGACCCGGAGCAGCCGTGGCACCCGGTCTACCTCCTGCAGCCGATCTACAACCTGCTGCTGATGGCCTTCTTCGAGTGGGGCGTGGCCCTGCACGACATGGACTACGAGGCGATCCGCAAGGGCGAGAAGTCGAAGGCCGAGGTGCAGCGCCAGGTCAAGGGCATCGTCGGCAAGGCGAAAAGCCAGATCGTCAAGGACTACATCGCCTGGCCGCTGCTGAGCGGGCTGGCGACCGCCGGCGTCGAGCTGGCGCTGGAGACGGTCGCCGACCGTCGTGAGCCTGGGCGCCGGCGCCGGCGCGGGGGGGTGGCCGGCAATCTGCGGCGCTCGCTCGGCAAAGGGGCGAAGGCGTACCGCAACACCGCGGCGGCCAACGCCACCGCCAACGTCGCCCGCAACGTCTGGGCCTACGCGATCATCTTTTGCGGCCACTTCCCGGACCAGACCTACACCTTCAGCGAGGCCGAGGTCGAAGACGAGACCCCGGGCGGCTGGTACGTGCGGCAGCTGTCGGGCTCGGCCAACATCGAGGGCGGTCCGTTCTTCCACGTCGCCAGCGGCAACCTCGGCTTCCAGGTCGAGCATCACCTCTTCCCGGACCTGCCCAGCACCCGCTACGCGGAGATCGCGCCGCAGGTGAAAGACATCTGCGAGCGCTACGAGCTGCCCTACAACAGCGGCCCGTTCATGCAGCAGCTGGGGATGGTGCAGCGGACGATCCTGCGGCTGGCTCTGCCGGGTGGGCAGCACCGGCCGAAGCCAGGGCCCTATCGGGGCGAGCAGGTTGCGGCCTCTGTGTGATGTAGGTCACAGGAGTAAATATTGCTCTTGAGGAATAGTTGTCAATCTGCAACTATTCCTCACATGCAAGCAAGCGATGTGAAGGCAGTCGTCGAGAAAGCCGCCGCTGAGGTGGGCCCGGAGGCGCAGGAGACGGCGGCGCGACTGACCGCCCTCTTCCGCCACCTCTTCCTCTATGACCGCGGCAATCAGCTGCGGGTAATCGAGGAATCCGGGCTCTCGATGACCCAGTCGAAGGCACTGCTGGAGCTGGGGGGACTGGGGCAGACCGAGGAGGCCTGGCAGGTCGGCGACCTGGCTGAGGTCTTCGGCGTCTCCGTCCCCTCGATGAGCAGGGCGGTCGACGGCCTGGTCAAGAAGCGCTTGGCGACGCGGGTCGAGGACCCCGACGACCGGCGCGTGCGGCAGGTGCGGATCACCGCCAAGGGCAAGGAGCTGGTCGAGACCCTGGTCGCCGTGCGGCAGACCGGGTTCGAGGCCTTCACCTCGACTCTCAGCGCCGCCCAGCGCCGCAAGCTCGACGCCGCCGTCGACTCGCTGATGGACCGCGACGACATCGCCCAGACCTATGAGCACCTGAAGGGAAGTGGAGCATGACCCGTTACAACCACCTGATCACCGACGAAAACCGCAAGTGGTGGACGCTCGGAGCGATGTGCTTCGCGCTGTTCATGATCATGCTCGACAACACGGTGGTCAACGTCGCCCTGCCGTCGATCCAGAAAGACCTCGGCGCCTCGATCTCCGGCCTCGAGTGGACGATCAACGGCTACACGCTCTCGTTCGCGGTGCTGCTGGCGACGGGAGGGCGGCTCGGCGACATCTTCGGCCGCCGCCGCATGTTCCTCTTCGGCGTCGTCATCTTCACCCTCTCCTCGGCGACCGCGGGCTTCGCCGGCGACGCCACCTCGCTGGTCGTCAGCCGCATCGTCCAGGGCGTCGGCGCGGCGCTGATGATGCCGGCCACGCTCTCGATCATCACCGACGCCTTCCCGGCCTCCGAGCGCGGTAAGGCGATGGGGATGTGGGCGGGCGTCTCTGCCCTGGCGCTGGCCGTCGGGCCGGTGCTGGGCGGCTTCCTCACCGAGCACGTCAGCTGGCGGGCAATCTTCTACCTCAACATCCCGGTCGCGATCGGGGCGGTCACCGCGGCCCTGTTCGCGGTGCGCGAGTCGCGCGACACCACGGTCGGCCGCGACGTCGACTACGCCGGCGTCGCCGCGCTCACCGTCGGCCTCACGGCGCTGATCCTGGCCCTGGTCGAGGGCAACAGCTGGGGCTGGGGCTCACCCGAAATCATCGCCCTGATCGCCGGAGCTGTGCTCGGGCTCGGCGCTTTTGTGGCGATCGAGCGCCGGGTCAAGGTGCCGATGGTCGACTTCAGCCTGCTCTCCGATCGCAACTTCCTCGGCGCGGTCGTGGTGGCGCTGATCGTCTCCTTCTCGATGCTCGGCGTCTTCTTCTTCCTCGCCCTCTACATGCAGGACATCCTCGGCTACTCGCCGCTGGAGGCGGGGGTGAGGTTCCTGCCCTCGACCCTGATGATCGTCGGCGTGGCGCCGGTCGCCGGGCGGCTCTCGGACCGCTTCGGGCCGCGCTGGCTGATCGCCGGCGGGCTCACGATCGTCGCCGCCTCGCTCTACAGCTTCAGCGGCATCGCCGTCGACTCCGGCTACCTCGACCTGCTGCCCGGGTTCATGCTGCTCGGCATCGGCATCGCGATGACGATGTCGCCGATGACCAGCGCCGCGATGAACGCGGTGCCGGTGCAGAAAGCGGGGATCGCCTCCGGCGTGCTCTCGATGTTCCGGATGGTCGGCGGCAGCCTCGGCGTCGCCGTCACCGGAGCGATCTTCCAGGCCCGGGTCGGGACCAGCTTCGAGACCGCCTCGCCACAGCAGTTCGTCGACGCGCTTGGGTTCGCGATGACGGTCTGCGCCGCGGTGGCGCTGTTCGGGGCGGCGGTCGGCGCCGTCGCGATCCGGGCCAAGAAGAACAACAGCGAGCACCGGTTGACCGTCGAGGCGGCCGAGGCGAACGTCAATCCCGGCGGTTCGTCGGTCGCCGCCCGCGAGGCAGAGCTGGAGACCGTCTAGATCGTTAAGAATCGGCCGCGTGCTGATTCTGCTGCCGCCCTCCGAGGGCAAGTTTGAGCCCTCGGAGGGTGATCCGGTCGATCTCGACTCCCTTGCCTTTGCCGCCGAGCTGGGCGAGCGACGGGCGCGGCTGCTCGACGCGCTGGAGCGGCTGGGGACGGTCTCGCCTGGGAGGGCGCTGAAGCAGCTCGACATCTCCAAGGGGCAGGTGGGGGAGATCGCCGTAGATGCTGCGCTGCGGGCGACGCCGACGGCACCGGCGTCCGTGGTCTACACGGGCGTGCTCTACGACCACCTGCGCCTGCCGGAACTGCCGGCGAGGGCGCGGCGGCGGGTGCTGATCGCCAGCGCTCTCTGGGGGGTGGTGCGGCCCGAGGACCGCATTCCCTACTACCGCTTCTCGGCCAAAGCCCGGCTGGCCCGGATCGGCGCGCCGGCGGCCTACTGGCGCGACGCGTTGGTGCAGGCGATGCCCGACGAGCCGGGCGACCTCGTCGTCGACATGCGCTCGGCCGCTTACGCGGCGGCCTGGAAGCCGAAGCGGGCAACGCTGTTGGCGGTGCGGGCCTTCAGCGAGAGCAACGGCAAGCGCAAGCCGGTCTCCCACATGGCGAAGGCGGTGCGGGGAGGCGTCGCCCGGGAGCTGTTGCTGGCGAAGAAGGCGCCGGCGGATCCAGCGGCCGCGGCAGCGATCGCCCGCGCGGCCGGTTACGAGGTCGAGCTCTCCGGTTCCAACCTCGACGTCATCGTCGCCAGCTGAGCATCGGCCAGGTCGCGGGCGCGCCGAGGTCGAGCGGCGGCAGGGTTTGGACCTCCACCGCGCCCAGCGCGGCGATCGTCGCGCGGTTGGAGCGCTCGATCTCACCTGGGTCCTCGGGCCAGGGAGTGAGCACGACCGCAGCGACCTCGAGCTCGGCGGCGCGGGCCGCCTCGATCGTCAGCAGAGTGTGGTTGATCGTCCCGAGTCCGGGGGGGGCCGCGATCACGAGCGGGTAGCCAAGATCGCGGGCGAGGTCCCGGACCAGATAGGGCGAGGCGCATTTGTCACCCCTGGGGTTACAAATGCGCCTCACGAGCGGGACGAGCAGCCCGCCGACCCCCTCACAGACCAGGGCGTCGACACCCACAGCCGCGCTGCGCGCGGCCTCGAGCAGCCGCGCCGGCTCGATCTCCTCCCCCGCCATCGCCGCGGCCAGGTGCGGCGAAGCGGGCGGCCCGTACCGGTAGGGGGCGATCTGCTCTTCCTCTTGAGTTGAGCCGGCGGCTCGCAGCAGCAGCTCGTGATCGGCCTCGCCCCCTTCGTCGAGGCCGGTGACGGCGGGCTTGAAGACGGCGACTCGCTTGCCTTCGGAGAAGAGGGTGCGGGCGAGGGCGGCGGCGACGACGGTCTTGCCGACCTCGGTGCCGGTGCCGGTGACGAAGACGCCCGTCAAGCGGCGATCGGCTGGGGTGCGAGCAGGCCGAGCTCGCGGGCGGCGGCGCCGACCAGCTTGGCGGCACGCTCGAGCTCGCCGATGCGGTGGCTGGCCATGACCGTGAAGCGCAGGCGTGAGGATCCCTCGGGCACCGTCGGCGGGCGGATGCCCTGGGCGAAGACGCCGCGCTCGAGCACGCGCTCGCAGAGATCCATCGCGATCCCGGCGTCGCCGACCTCGATCGGCACGATCTGGGTTTGGGAGGGACCAGCGCCGAGGCCCGTGGCCGCGAGCGCGGCGCGGAACCGCGAGGCGTTCGCCTGCAGGCGCTCGACCCGGTGCGGGGAGACCAGCTCCAGCGCCACCGTCGCCGCCGCGACCGACGACGGTGGCGGGGCGGTGGAGAAGATGAAGGGACGGGCGCTGTTGACGAGGTAGTCGATCGTCTCGGCGCTGGCACAGGCGTAGGCGCCGTAGGAGCCGAGCGCCTTGCCGAGGGTGCCGACGACGACGTCGACCTCGTCGCTGAGGCCGGCGGCGGCGACCGAGCCACGCCCGCCGGGACCGATGGCACCGGTCGCGTGGGCCTCGTCGACCATCAGCCGGCAGCCGTGGCGGCGGGCCAGCTCCACCAGCCCCGGCAGCGGCGCGATGTCGCCGTCCATCGAGAAGACGCCGTCGCTGACGATCAGCGAGCCGCGCCCGCCGGCCTGCCCCAGCCCCCAGGCGAGGTGCTCGAGGTCGCCGTGGCGGTAGACGAAGGTCTCGGCCCGCGAGAGCCGGCAGCCGTCGACGATGCTGGCGTGGTTGAGCTCGTCGGAGAAGACGACCTCGCCCGCTCCCGCGAGGGCGGCGATGACGCCGGTGTTGGCGAGGTAGCCGGAGCCGAACAGCAGCGACGCCTCGTAGCCCTTGAACTCGGCCAGCCGCGTCTCCAGACGCCGGTGCGGCTCCATGTTGCCGGAGATCAGCCGTGAGGCGCCGGCGCCGGCGCCCCAGCGCATCGCTGCCTCGGCTGCCGCGCTGCGCACCCTGGGGTGGTCGGCAAGGCCGAGGTAGTTGTTCGAGCAGAGCAGCAGCACCGGGCGGCCGCCGAGCAATACCCGCGGGCCCTGGGGGCCGCTGACGAGGCGCAGCTGGCGATAGAGCCCGCGATCGCGGAGCTCCTCCAGCCGCTCTGCGACGTCGGTCACTTCGTCGCCGACGCTGCCGGGTAGGGCGGTGGCTTCTTCGCCTTCTTGACCACCCGCAGCTGGGTCGAGGGATCCCAGAAGTTGGCTTCTTCCTGGCGGTCGACCAGCTCGTCCATCGGTGTCGCCGGGGTCTCGCCGTCGAGCCAGCCGGAGCGGTTGTCGGGCCGCGGGTTGGCGCCGTTGTCGGGCTGGCGGGCGACATTCAGCCCCAGCTCCTCGAACATCGCCCGGTCGTCCTCGGGCTCTGCTCCGAGCGTGGTCAGGAAGTTGCCCATCATCACCCCGTTGAGCCCGGCCTTGACCGCCAGCGGCTGCAGCTCGCCGAGGTTCTCGACGCGGCCGCCGCAGAGGCGGAAGAGGGCGCCGGGGATGATCAGGCGGAAGATCGCCACCCACTTCACGACCTCCCACGGATCCATCGGGTCGCGGTCGCCGAACTTGGTGCCCTCGCGCGGGTTGAGCAGGTTGATCGGGACCGAGGTCGGGTTGATCTCAGTCAGCTCGAAGGCCATCTCGACCCGTTGCTCCTCGCTCTCGCCGAGGTTGAGGATGCCGCCGACGCAGGTCTCCAGGCCGGCCTCCTTGACCGCCTGGATCGTCCGCAGCCGGCCCTCGTAGCGGACCGTCGAGGAGACCTCGGGGTAGTAGGAGCGGGAGGACTCGACGTTGTGGTGGACCCGCTGGACGCCGGCCTCCTTCAGCGACTTGGCGCGTTCGGTCGACATGTGGCCGATCGAGGCGCAGCGCTTGAGGTTGGTCTGCTCGGCTACCAGCCGCGTCCCCTCGAGGATTTTCGCGAAGTCGCGTTTGGAGAGGCCCTGGCCCTGGGTGACCATGCAGAAGCGATGGGCGCCGGCGGCTTCGGCGGCTTTGGCGTGTTCGAGGATCTGCTCCGGCTCCAGCATCGCGTGCATCGGCGTGTCGGCCTCGGCGTAGCGCGACTGAGCGCAGAAGCCGCAGTCCTCGGCACAGCCGCCGGACTTGGCGTTGACCAGCGAGCACATGTCGGTGGAGTCGCCGAAGTTCTCCTGGCGGACCTCCCAGGCGCGCTCGACCAGGGCGCCGATCTCGTCGTGGTCGCTCAGCCGGCCATAGGCGAGAGCTTCGTCAAAGGTGATCAGAGAGGGCATTCCTGACTCTTTTCCAGGGTTGGTCCAGGGGGTGGATTGACCGCAAGGCTAGGAGCCGGACCGGACGCCTGGGGTCGTAGCATCGGGGTCATGGAGCGAGCGAAAGCACGCCGCCGCCTGGCGCTGGGAGTCCTGGCGGGCCTGGCCGTGGCCGCTTTCGCCCTCGGCGCCGCGCTGGGCGATTCGCCGGCGCCCGAGGCCGAGGTCGCCAGCACGCTGTCGATCCCGCGGCTGGCCGGCGAGCGGATCGTCGTCGGCGTCAGCGGCACCGGTGTCTCGCCCGGCTTGGAGCGGGCGATTCGGGAGGGGGGCGTCGCCGGTGTGGTCCTCTTCGCCGACAATTTTCCCAGCCGCGCCGCCGGCCGCCGCCTGATCGCCGGCCTGCAGGCGATTCGGCGCCCGCCGGCGCTGCGTGATCCGCTTTTGGTGATGATCGATCAGGAGGGCGGGCTGGTGAAGCGGGTCGACGGTGCCCCCACCGCCTCAGCCGCGGAGATGGGCGCACGCGGTGGCACCTTCAGCCGCGAGCAGGGGCGGCGCACGGCGGCGAACCTGCGCCAGCTCGGCGTCAACGTCGACCTCGCCCCGGTGCTCGACGTCGCCCGGCCCGGCGGCACGATCGCCGCGACCGAACGCGGCTTCGGGTCCAGCGCTCGAGCGGTAGCCGCGACCGCGGTCCCGTTCGCCGCGGGCCTGCAGGCGGGCGGAGTGGCGGCGACCGCCAAGCACTTCCCCGGTCTGGGGGCTGCGCCCGAAAACACCGACTTCGCGGTGCAGCGGATCGGTCTCCCGAAAGCGACCCTGAGGCAGGTTGACGAGGCTCCCTACCGGGCCTTCGTCGCCGCCGGTGGCGACTTGGTGATGCTCAGCACCGCGATCTACCCGGCGCTCTCGCCCGACCCTGCCGCTTTCTCCCGCGCGATCGCCGGCGGCGAGCTGCGCGCCCGCCTTGGCTTCGCGGGCGTTTCGATCACCGACGCGCTCGACACGGTCGCGGTGCGGGCCTTCGGCGGGCCGGCGAAGGCGGGCGTGGCAGCGGCCAGGGCCGGCTCCGACCTGCTCCTCTACACCGACCTGGCGCCGGCTCAGGAGGCGTGGCGGGCGCTGGTCGCGAAGCTCCGCGCCGGCGCCCTCGACCGCGACGAATTCGAGGCCTCGGCCCAGCGGGTGCTCGACCTGCGCCGCGAGCTGGCGCCGCGCGCCAGGGCGTCCTAGAGCCCGAGGTCGTCCCAGGAGGCGTCGTCGCGGACCGCGACCGGGTCGAAGACGCGGACACCGTCACGGCCACCGTCCTTGGCCGCGTACATCGCCGTGTCGGCTTCGGAGACGACCGACTCGGCGCTGGTCCGGGGGTCGTTGCCGAACATCGCCACGCCGACGCTGGCCGTGATCGGGTCGACGTCGCCGTCGGCCGGCTGATGCTCGCGGATCGCGGTCGCGATCGATTCCGCCACCGTGCGCGCCTCGGTCGGGGTGCAGCGGGGCACGACGATCGCGAACTCATCGCCGCCGAGCCGGGCCAGGCTGTCGCTCTCGCGGGTGCGCTGGCGCAGGACGTCGGCGATCTCCTTGATCGTGCGGTCGCCGGCCGGGTGGCCGTAGGTGTCGTTGACCCGCTTGAAGTCGTCGAGGTCGAGCATCAGCACCGCCCCTGTCGCGTGCTCGCGACGCGCCCGCGCCATTGCCGTCCGCAGATCCTCGTCGAAGCGGCGGCGGTTCTTCAGCCCGGTCAGCGGGTCGAGGCTCGCCTGACGCTGCAGTTCCTGCATCCGTTCGTTGCGGCTCCAGACCATGATCAAGGAGCCCAGCAGCGCCGCCAGGGCGATCCCGATCACGGCCAGCAGCAGCGGCAGGGCGACGTCCGGGCGGTCGGGGTCGCGGACGACCAGGAGCCAGGTGCGGTCGGCGATGTGGATCGGGGAGTCGGCCGCGTCGTCAAGCGCTCCCTGGTCCCCGACCACGTGGTTGCGGTCGACCCGCAGCTGCACGTCGACCGAGTCCGGGACCGTCGAGATCGCCGCCCGCGCCAGGTCGGCGACGCGGAAGGCGCCGCCGGCGAAGCCGAGTAGGGCGCGGCGGCGCTGCGCCACGGTCGCGGTTGGGGCGCCGTCGCGGTAGACCGGCCGGTAGACGTTGATGCCGATGCCGCCGATCAGCAGTTTCACCGGCGGCGTCGCGACCGGTTTGCCAAGGTCGCGGGCGCGGCGCAGAAACGGCGCCCGTTTGGGGTCGGCACCGAGGTCGTAGCCGGCCGGGGCGACGCTGCCGAGGTCGCTGACCGCGTAGACGACCGGGTAGTAGACCGGCCGCGTCCGGGCTTTCTTCGGCCCGTCGGGGGTCGATTCGAAGACCGGGGCGCCGTGACTGCGTTCGAAGGCGGCCCGTTCGGAGTTGGGCAGGCGCTGGATGAAGGCGGTCCCGCTCAGCGCCCCCTGGTTCAGCAGCGGCTGGGCGATCACGTCGAACTCGTGCTCGCTGAAGGTGCCCTCGGCCTGGAAGAAGGCGGCGGCGCTGGAGAGCTGGCCGATCGAGAGGCTGGCCACGGCCTCGGACTGGTGCGCCGCCCGCACCGCCTCGTCGCGCTGGCTGGCGTGGAAGTCGGCATTGTCGTCGGCGCTGACGATCAGCGCCGCCGCCACCGAGCCGGCGGCGATCAGCAGCACGGCGGCGAGGCCGATCCAGAAGCGAAGTCGCATAGGGGCATTGTCGGCCAAGTCGGGCGACATCCGTCGTCGTGGGAGGCGTCGTGCGTGGGGTGCCGGGGCTCAGACGCCGGGCACGGCCGCCAGCGACTCCCAGAGATAGAGGCTGGCGAGGCTGCGATGCGGCCGCCAGGCCTCGCCGATCTCCAGCACCTGGGCGGGCGCTGGCATCTCCTTCAGCCCGTACTCGAGTTGCACCGCTTTGCGGATGCCGAGGTCGCCGCCGGAGAGGACGTCGGGCCGCTCGAGGTGGAAGAGCAGGAACATCTCCGCCGTCCACTGACCGAGCCCGCGTACGGCGACGATCTCGGCGATTGCCTCCTCGTCGCTGAGCTCGCCCAGCCGCTCCAACTCCAGTTCGCCACTGAGCACGTGCCGGGCCAGGTCCTGGATGTACTCGACCTTGCGCCCGGAGAGGCCGGCGCCGCGCAGGTCGGCTTCATTCGCCGCCAGCAACTGCTCGGGCGAGGGGGTGGTGCCGCCGAAGATGTCGAGCACCCGCAGGTAGATCGTCCGCGCTGCTTTGGTCGAGAGCTGCTGGCCGACGATCGCCCGCAGCAGGGCGCCGTAGGCGTCGTTCGGCCGCTCCTCGCTGCGCCGCTTCAGCCGCGTCGCCAGGTCGATCTTGCCGACCCGATCCATCAGCGCCGCCATCGTCGGGTCGGATTTGGCCAGCGCTTTCCGTGCCTTGGCGCTCATCGGCCTGTCCACCGCGGCGGCCGCTTCTCGCCGAAGGCACGGATGCCCTCGCGCAGGTCCTCGGAGGCGAAGCTCGACTCGCGCAGGGTGATCAGGCCCGCCTCCTGCTGGTCGCTGAGCTCCGGGCAGGCGTTGAGCAGGCCGATCGCCTGTTTGTTGCCACGCACCGAGAGCGGTGCGTTGGCGGCGATCTCGGCGGCCAGCGCGACCGAGTCATCCTCGAGCCGGTCGCCGTCGACGACTTCGTTGACGAGGCCGAGGCGCTCGGCCCCGGTCGCCTCGTAGTTGCGCCCGATCAGGAACAGCTCCTTGGTCCGGACCAGGCCGATCGCGTCGAGGAAGCGGCGCAGGCCGGTGTGGCCGTAGATCAGACCCAGCTTGGCCGGCGGCATCCCCAGCTTCGCCCCTGCCGCGCAGATCCGCAGGTCGCAGGTGACAGCCAGCTCGAGACCGCCGCCGAGGCAGTGGCCGTTGATTGCCGCCACGGTCGGCCAGGGGTGCTTGGCGATCGCCTCGATCGCGTCGTGGAAGGGGTGGGCGACGAGGGCCTCGGCGTCGCGCTCGAAGGTCTCCTCGGGGATCGAGGCGATGTCGTAGCCGGCGGAGAAGACCGGCGGCGCGCCGGTGATCAGGACGCAGCGGGTCTCGATCCCACGGTCCAGCCGTGGCATCGCCTCGGCAATCGCGTCGAGGATCTCGTGGTCGAGCGCATTGCGGCGCTCGGGATTGTCGATGGTGAGGCGGGCCACCGCCTCGGCGGGCCGGTCGAGGACGAGCTTCCCGCTCGCCAGCCGCTCCGCCACGGGACTTACTCCAGCACCACGAGGACGTCGCCTTCGCTCACGGCTTGGCCCTCCTCGCAGCGAATCTCCTTCACGGTTCCGTCCTCTTCGGACTCGACCGGGATCTCCATCTTCATCGACTCGAGGATCGCGACCGTGTCGCCGTCCTCGACCGTGTCGCCGACCGCGACCTCGATTTTCCACACGTTGCCGGTGATGTGAGCCTCGATGTTTGGCATGGGCGGGGACAATAGCCGCCGTGAAGGACTCGCTCGCAGTGATAGTCGCCGCCCGCAACGAGGCCGATCGGGTCGGGGAGACGGTGGCCGCGCTGCGCGGCGCCTTCCCCGCCGCGTCGATCTGGGTGGCCGACGACGCCTCCAGCGACGGCACCGCCGAGCTGGCGATGGCGGCCGGAGCCCAGGTGATCAGCCGCGGCCGGCCGCACGGCAAGGGCGCCAACGTCAGCGCCGCGGCGGAGGCGGCGCTGAGCGTCGTGCCGGCGCCGGCACTATTCCTGCTCTGCGATGGGGACCTTGGGTTCTCGGCGGCGCGGCTGGCACCGCTGGTGGAGGCGGTCGAGCGGGGTGAGTGCGACCTCGCGGTGGCCGCCTTCGCGCAGCGGGTCGGCGGCGGCTTCGGCCTCGCGCTTGGCTTCGCCCACTGGGCGATCAGGAGCCTCTGTGGCGCCGACACCAGGGCCCCGATCTCCGGCCAGCGGGCACTGCGGGCCGAGGCCCTGCGCGCCACCCTGCCGTTTGCCGCCGGCTTCGGGATGGAGATCGGGATGACGGTCGATGCCGTCCGCGCCGGCTACCGGCTCGGCGAGTACGAGCTCGAGCTCGAGCACCGGGCGACCGGGCGCTCGCTCGCCGGCTTCCGCCATCGCGGTGCCCAGCTCTGGGACTTCGTCAAGGTCTACGCGTCGCGTCGCTAGCCTGGCAATGGGATGAGAAGCGGGCGAATGCGGATCGGGGTACTGGCAATGGCGATTGCCCTCCTTGTCCTGAGCGCATCGCTGGCCCAGGCCGAGCTGACCGCACGCGGCGACCTCTTCGTCAGGTTCAGCGGCGGCATCACCCCCGCCGCCCTGCCGCGGGACGCGCGGGCGCCGATCTCGGTTCAGGTCACCGCCAAGGTCCGGACCCTCTCGGGAGACCAGCCGCCGGCGCTGCGCGGCATCGCGATCGCGATCAATCAGGGCGGGAAGCTCGATGCGCGGGGGCTGCCGATCTGCCGGCAGCGGCAGATCGAACCCTCCTCGACCCAGGAAGCCCTCGCCCGCTGCGGTCCGGCGCTGGTCGGCGGCGGCAGCTACGACGCCGACGTCGCCTTCCCCGAACAGTCGGCCTTCCCCTCGCACGGCCGTGTGCTCGCCTTCAACGCGGTGGTCGGCGGCAAGCGCGCGATCCTCGCCCACGTCTACGGCGCCAACCCGATCCCGATCACCCGCATCATCGTCTTCCACATCAAGGAAACCGGCGGCACCTATGGCACGGTTCTCACCGGCTCCCTGCCCACCTCGACCAACCGCTGGGGCTACCTGCGCCGCATCAGCCTCAGTCTGCACCGCAATTTCACCTACAAGGGCCAGCGTCGCAGCTACCTCAGCGCCGCCTGCGACGCACCCGCTGGCTTCCCCGGCGCCACCTTCCCCTTCGCCCATGCCTCGATGCGCTTCGCCGACGGCCGCACCCTCTCCTCGGTCCTGACCCGCAGCTGCGAGGTCCGGGGCTGACGCTCAGCCCCGGACGGACTTCGCTCAGCCGCGTTTCGCGTACTGGCTCAGATCGCCGAAATCGACCATCACGCAGGGCTCGTCTCCCGGTACGTCGGCATGGTGGCCGGGTGGAATCGAGACCACGTCGCCCGGACCGATCTCGATCTCGGAGCCGTCGTCCATATGAACGGACATCTGGCCTGAGAGGACGTAGGCAAGGTGGGGCACCTGGCAGGAGTCGGTGCCGGCGATCGGCCCGACGTTCTCCGACCACTGCCAGCCCGGCTCGAAGGTGCCCAGGCCGATCGTATGACCGGCCAGCTGAACCACTTTCGCCTGGCCCTTTCCTTCGAACGGACGGACTTCGTCTGGGGAATCGAAACTCTTCACTTCCGCGGTTGCCATCTGCTGCTCCTGACGTTGCGTTTGGCCCCGCCTCCCTTGACCGTACACCCGTCATGATCGAATGACCAGAACGCCCATGTAATCTGCTTGGCCTGACGTGATCCTCGCGATCGACCAGGGCACGACCGGCACCACCTGCCTGGTCTTTGACGCCGAGGCACGAGTCGCCGGGCGCGCCTACTCGGAGTTCGAGCAGCACTTCCCGCGGCCGGGTTGGGTCGAGCACGACGCCGGCGAGATCTGGGAGGTGACGCGGCGGGTCGCCGCCGCAGCGATCGGCGACGCCGGCATCGAGGGCGGCGAGCTCGACGGGATCGGGATCACCAACCAGCGCGAGACCGTGGTCGCCTGGGACCCGGCGACGGGCGAGCCGGTCCACCGCGCCCTGGTCTGGCAGGACCGCCGCACTGCCGAGCGCTGCGAGGAGCTGCGCGCGGCCGGGCAGGAGGCGCTGGTGCGGGAGCGGACCGGGCTGACGATCGACCCCTACTTCTCCGCGACCAAGATCGAGTGGCTGCTGCGCAACGTCGAGGGGGCGGAGCGGGCGGTCTTCGGCACGATCGACTCCTGGCTGCTGTTCAAGCTGACCGGGCGCCACGTCACCGACTACTCCAACGCCTCGCGGACGATGCTGTTCGACATCCGCCGGCTCGCCTGGGACCCGGAGCTGTGCGAGCTGCTGGGCGTCGACCCAGCGCGCCTGCCGGAGCCGCTGCCCTCCGCCCACGTCTACGGCACCACGACCGAGTTCGGCGGCGAGGTGCCCGTGGCGGGGATCGCCGGCGACCAGCAGGCCGCTCTCTTCGGCCAGGCCTGCCACCGCCCCGGCATGGCCAAGAACACCTACGGCACCGGCAGCTTCGTCCTCCTCAACACCGGTACGCAGGCGCCGCGGCCGCCCGACGGGTTGCTCGCGACCGTCGCCTGGGGGCTCGAGGACGAGGTCGCCTACGCGCTCGAGGCCTCGATCTTCGTCACCGGCGCCGCCGTGCAGTGGCTGCGCGACGGGCTCGGGATCATCGAGCAGGCGGGGGAGACGGAGGCGCTGGCCGCCTCGCTGGACTCCAACGACGGCGTCTACTTCGTCCCCGCCCTGACCGGCCTCGGCGCGCCGCACTGGGACCCTTACGCGCGCGGCACGATCCTCGGCCTCACCCGCGGCAGCGGTCGCGCCCACCTGGCCCGGGCGGCCCTGGAGGCGATCGCCTACGAGACCGTCGACGCGGTGCACGCCCAGGAGGCCGCCGCCGGCGCCCGGTTGGAGGTGCTGAAGGCCGACGGCGGCGCCGTCGCCAACGGCTGGCTGATGCAGTTCCAGGCCGACGTGCTCGGCGCCGCGGTGGTGGTGCCGGAGATCGCCGAGACGACCGCGCTTGGCGCCGCCTACCTGGCCGGGATCGCGACCGGCTGCTGGACCCGCGAGCAGGTGGGGGAGATGTGGCGCCAGGCGGTTCGCTACGAGCCGCGGATGGGCGCCGACGAGCGCGAGTCGCTGCTGGCCGAGTGGCACCGCGCACTCGAGCGCTCGCGTAACTGGGCGCAGCCGCCGGCGTAGCGTCTCCTGCATGGCTGAGATGAGGCCACAGACCTATAAGGACCCGCGCCCGGCGGAGTACTTCACCCAGTTCCACGACGCCGCCCGCAAGGGGGTCGGCTGGACCTACACCTTCGCCCGCCTCGTCCTCACCCTGCCGACCCTGCTGATCTACCGGGTGCGGGCGATCGGGGTCGAGAACGTGCCGCGCGAGGGCGCCCTGGTCCTCGCCCCCAACCACTTCAGCCAGATGGACCACTTCTTCGCCGGCGTCTACCTGCGGCGGAAGATCCGCTTCATGGCCAAATCGCAGATGTTCGGCCCGCCCGTCCTCACCTACATCTACAAGCACGGCGGCGTCTTCCCGGTCCGCCGCGGCGCCCACGACGAGGAGGCCTTCAGGACCGCCTACGAGCTGATCGACCAGGGGGAGATGCTGCTGGTCTACGCCGAGGGCGGGCGCTCGCGCTCACGCGAGCTGGGTGAGCCGAAACCGGGGATCGGCCGGATCGCGCTGGAGTCCGGGGCGCCGATTGTGCCGGTGGCGATCCACGGCTCGGCCGGGGTGCGCCGCTGGAAGCGCCTGCGGTTCCCCAAGGTAACCGTCGAGTTCGGCAGGCCGATGACCTTCGCGGTCGAGCCGGAGCCGAGCCGCGAACGCCAGCTCGAGGCCGCGACGGAGGTCTTCGCTGAGGTGCGGGAGCTGTACGAGGGGCTCGCTACTCGTAGCGCGAGCCGAGCCGGGCGTAAAAGTCCGGATCGTGCCCCGGCGTAATCACGGCGCCCGGGAACTGGGAGCGGAAGAGCCGCAGCTCCTGCAGTGAGCGGCGAAGGTTGTGGGCGTCGAAGGGGCGCGGCGGCATCGCCACATCACCATCGAGTTGGGCGGCCATGTACATGGCGTCGCCGCCGATCACGAAGTCGTCCTGCTTGAGCCGGCAGATCACCGACATGTGGCCGGCGCTGTGGCCGGGGGTGAAGGCGAGGTGGATCGAGCCGTCGGCGAAGAGGTCGAAGCTGCGGCCGAAGCTGGCGTAGGAGTCGATGCCGGCGCGGTCGAAGTCGACGGTGCGGTAGTCGAAGGCGTAGTCGAAGTGGGGGCGGCGGTAGCCGTTGAGGGTGGGTTGCGAGCCGGTGGCGGCGGCCTCCCACTCGGTCGCGCTGACGACGAAGGTCGACTTCGAGAACTCCGATATCGCCGAGGTGTGGTCGCTGTGCATGTGGGTCATCACCACGACTGGGATCTCGCCGGGGTCGAGGCCGAGTTTGCGCAGCTGCGCGGGGGCGTCTTCGCCCGCTTTCAGGGTCGGCTTGCCGATGCGGTTGCCGAGGCCGCCGAAGTTCTCCTTGCCGTCGGTCGCGATCGAGGGATGCAGCCCGGTGTCGACGAGGACCGCACCGGCGCTGGGGTGGCGGATGAGGAAGGCGGGCACCGGGATCACGTTGGGCTCGCGCGGGCCGAACAGCGCCCGCATCAGCTTCAGGGTGAGGAAGGGCCCGCCCGGGCTGACCATCATCGCCTGCGGGAAATCGACGTGGCCGGCGATCAGCGGTTCGACGACGACAGTCGCTCCCGGCGTCCCCCCGGCGAGCGGCTCGTGCAGGGGCTGGGCCTCCACCTGAACCTTCATCCCGGCTGACATTACGCAGAACGGCTCGCCTATAGGCTTGCTCGCCAATGGCTGAAAGCTCGCATTCGCAGGTGTTTCGGGACGGTTTGCTCGACGGTCGGGTCTGCGTCGTCTCCGGCGCCGGCAGCGGGCTCGGGCGTGAGACTGCCCTGGAGCTGGTCCGCCTCGGGGCCGTTGTGGTTGCCTGCGGCCGTCGCGAGGAGCCCCTGGCGGAGACGACCGAGCTGGCTGCGGGCATGGCCGGCAGCTTCGAGCACGAGATCCTCGACATCCGTGAGGAGGAGCCGGTCGGTCGCTTCTTCGACGGGTTGCTGGAGCGTCACGGGCGCCTCGACGTGCTCGTCAACAACGCCGGTGGCCAGTTCCTCAGCCCGGCCGAGGCGATCACCCCCAAAGGCTTCCGCACGGTGATCGACCTCAACGTCCAGGGCACCTGGCTGATGACCCACGCCGCCGCCACCAAGGCCTTCATCCCACAGGGGGGCGGCAAGGTCCTGAGCGTCACCCTCTCCCCCCACAACGGGATGCCGGGGATGGTCCACTCCGGCGCCGCCCGGGCGGCGGTTGAGAACATGATGCGGACGTTGGCGGTGGAGTGGGCTCGCTTCGGGATCAAGACCGTCGCCCTCGCCGCCGGCCAGTTCGCGACCGAGACGCTGTTGACCAAGTATCCACAGGTCGTCGTCGACAACCTCGAGCGCTCGATCCCGATCGGCCGCGCCGGCCGGCCCGAGGAGATGGCCTGGTTGGTCGCCTACCTGGCCTCGCCGGCCGGCGACTTCTACTCCGGCACGACGATCACGATCGACGGCGCTCGCGACAACTGGGCCGGCCCCTGGCCGCCGGAAGCGATCGCCAACGCAGAGGGCACCCCCGTCGCCGAGGAGCGCCGCCCGAAGAGCTAACGCGGCTCAAGGACGACGAGCGGGATTTCGCGGCCTTTGCTGCGGATCGCGTAGTCCTCATAACCGTGGTACGCCGCGACCGCCATCGCCCAGAGGCGATCCCGCTCCTCCGGTTTGGCGATGCGGGCGTGGACCGGCAACACGTGGGAGCCGACCTGGACCGTGGTGTCGGGGTTGGCCTTGAGGTTGTGGAACCAGGCCGGGTGCTTGGGGAAGCCGCCTTTGGAGGCGACGATGACGATGTCCTCGCCGTCCCTCACATAGAGCAGCGGCGAGGTGCGCTTGACGCCGCTTTTGGCCCCGACGTGGTCGAGCAAGAGCATCTTTCCCTGCACGCCGGGGACGGAGTGACCGAGGCGCCCACCCGTCCTCCTGTAGAGGAACGTGTGGGCGCCCATGAAGCGGCGCGTCAACGGCCAGACCTTGTCCCCGATATCGAGATAGCGGGGGGTCGACCGGCTCTGCGTCGCGTCGCTCATCTCAGGTGTACATCCCGCCGAACATGCCGCCGGTGACGTTGAGCACCTGGCCGTGCACGTAGTTGGCGAGCGGCGAGGCGAGGAAGAGGACCGGGCCGGAGGCCTCCTCGGGGGTGGCGGGACGGCCGACCGGGATGATCGCCGAGGCCATCGCCCGCATCTGCTCGGGGATGCCGAGCTCGATCTTCTCGCCACTGGGAGCGGTCATCTCGCCGCCCTCCTCTTTGGCGGCGGTGAGGCGGGTGTCGACGAAGCCGAAGGCGACCGCGTTGACGTTGATCTTGAACTGGCCCCACTCCTTGGCGAGGGTTTTGGTGACGCCGACGACGCCCATCTTGGCGGCCGAGTAGTTGACCTGGCCGGCGTTGCCCATCGTTCCCGAGGTCGAGGAGATGTTGATCAGCTTGCGGAATACCTCCCTGCCCTCACCGCGCTCGGCCTTGGCGGCCTCGCGCCAGTGCGGGGCAAGCGCGCGGGCGACCCGGAAGGGGACGACCGTGTGAATGTCCAGCATCGCCTGGAACTGCTCGTCGCTCATCTTGTGGGCGACGCCGTCCCAGGTGTAGCCGGCGTTGTTGACGCAGATGTCGACGGCGCCGAAAGCGTCGACGGCAGCCGCGACGAGGTCGTCGCCGGCACCGGTCTTGGTCAGGTCGCCGGCGAAGACCGCGGTCTCGCCGTCGATTTCACCAGCGGTCTGCTCGGCGACGTCGGCGTCGAGGTCGTTGATCAGGACCTTGGCTCCCTCGGCCGCGAACAGCTCGGCGGTCGCCCGTCCGATGCCCCGCGCAGAACCAGTGACGATCGCCGCTTTCCCATCGAGAAGTCCCATCGGTATTGCCTCTCCTTTAGTTCGTGAAGTCGGCGCCGGAGGCTACAGGGATCGCGGCGGTCCTGGTTGACTGGCCAGTTTTGGGAGAACGGCTTAGTTGAGCCGGACGCCGCCGTCCTCGGTGATCCGCCAGTGGGGGTTGTGGGCGATCTCCCAGGGGTGGCCGTCGGGGTCGACGAAGATGCCGCTGTAGCCGCCCCAGAAGGTCTCGGCGGGCTCGCGGCCGATCGTCGCCCCGGCCGCGCGCGCCTCCTCGATTGCCGCGTCGACCTCGGCCGGCGAGCCGAGGTTGAGCGCCAGGGTTACGCCGCCCCAACCGGGTGCGTCCTCGACGCGGCTGTCCTCCGCGAGCCGCTGCCGGTCCCAGAGGGCAAGGACCATGTCGCCGGCCTGGAAGAAGACGACGTCGTCGCCGGCCGCGGCGCCGGTGCGCCAGCCGACCGCTTCGTAGAAGGCGCGAGCCCGCTCCAGGTCGGAGGTGCCGAGGGTGATGACGTTGACTCGTTGCTTCATCGTCCGATTCTCCAGTATGAATGACGGGGATGGGCGACCTCAGCAGCATCTTCTTCCTCTCGCTGCTGGCGATGTTCACGCCGACGCTGCTCGCCGCGGTGACGGTGATGATGCTGCTGCCGAACCCGAAGCGGCTGATGCTCGGCTACCTGCTCGGCGCCTACCTGACCAGCATCAGCGCCGGCTTGCTGATCGTCTTCTCGTTGCACGGATCGGCCAGCGAGAGCACCGCCCACACGATGGGTCCGATCGAGGACATCGTGGTCGGGCTGATCGCGCTGCTGGTCGCCTACGTGCTGGGGAGCGGTCGCGATGCCCGCCTGCAGGAGCGCCGCCGGCATCGTAAGGAAGCAAAGGAGGCGACCGAGAAAAAGGAGTCTTTCCCCGAACGAATGTTGGGGCGCGGGTCTCCCCGGATCACCTTTGTAGTCGGCGTCCTCCTCACCTTTCCCGGCGTTTCCTACCTGACCGCGCTCGACCGCATGGCGAAGCTCGACGCGACCTCGGTGGAGCTGGTGCTGCTGGTCGTCACCTTCTGCGTGATCCAACAGCTGCTGCTCGAGGTGCCGCTGTTGGGCTACACCTTCGCTCCGGACTGGACCAAAGACGCGGTTGCCCGCTTCCGCACCTGGCTCGGCCGCAACGGCCGCCGTCTGGGGGTAAGGCTCGCGGCTGTAGTCGGCGTCCTCCTCATCGTCCGCGGCGTGATCACGCTGCTGACCTGACGGGAGCGTCAGAGCTTGCCGATGCTGGCCAGGTACCCGTCCAGCGCTTTGCTCTGCTGCGTGTCCTCATAAACCTCGTAATCGCGCAGCTTGCCCCAGGAGATGTGGCCCCAGATCACGTAGCGGTTCTCGTAGACCCGCTCACCCTCGGGGGTGTCGAGGTGAACGGGGCCGCGGACGCAGATCGTCTGCTTCCAGGGGAAGCCCTGGAGCACGACCTCGTCGGGGAAGATTTGAACGCCGGCGTCGGCGAAGCGCCGCAGCCACTTCTCGAGCTCCTTCTTCCCCTGCAGCTCCGTCGCCCAGGAGCTGTCGCCGGGGAAGCGGAACCTGACGTCCTCGGCATCCATTTTCAACAACGGGGCGATGTTCCCGGCGTTGGCCGCCTTCATATTGCTGGCGATCATCTTCTTGCCCAGCCACGACAGCATCGGTGCCTCCTCCGCTCGTTGGTCCGGCAGAACTTAGCGGGCGATTGCGGCAAGGTCCGCGGGTCGCAGCACTGCCACCAGCGTCGAGCCGTCGACGATCGCCAGGCCGCCCTTGCGCATCTTCACCCTGGCGCCGGTGAGGCGGGCGACCTCGCTGGAGAGGTCGGGCTCGTGGCCGACCAGGAGGACGTCGCCGCGGCCAGCCGTCAGCGCCAGCGAGTCGAAGGCGCCACCGCTCAGCTCGGCAGCGGTCTCCGGCTCGATCCCCAGCTGCTCGCAGGCAAGCCGCGCGGTCGCGGTCGCCCGCACCCGCGGGCTCGCCAGGTAAGCGTCGATCTTGACTCCGAGGACCGCCAGCGCGCGGCCGGCAGCTGCGGCCTGGCGCTCGCCCTTGGGCGTCAGCCGGCGGGCCGCATCGTCCCCATCGCCGTCCTCGGCGTCGCCGTGTCGCAGCAGGTAGATCATGCCCGGATCCTATGCTCGCAATTTCCATCTTTTTGGAAGGAAATATTTGTCAAATATGGCTTGCCGGGCACTGGGGGTCTCTAGCATGCGCCGCTGTTGTTTTCTCCCGCTCATAAAATTCACAGGCTGCTCATTGCCTGCCTGACCGCGCTCGCGCTGCTGTCGCTGCCCAGCGTCGCTGCGCCCGCGGGACGGATCGTCGTCTTCGGCAACGCCGTCTCCGGCACCCATCTGAAGCTGAGCAGAGGCGGCGGCAGCATCGTCGTCGAAGGGGCGATGGCCTCGGCCCAGCCCCGGGGGTGCAGCCTTGCGGCCCGTCAGGTCGCCGTCTGCCCGATCGCCGGTGCCGGCGGGATCGAAATCGACATGGGCCCCGGTAACGACTTCGTCGAAGTGCTCGACCCGATGCCCTTCACCCTCACCGCCCACCTTGGCGACGGTGAAGACAAGTTCATCGGCAACGCCGAGGACGACATCTGCTTCCCCGAGGGCTCACGGCGCAACCGCTGCATCGGCGAAGGGGGGGATGACGTCTGCATCACCGGCTCCCTCAACAGCGACTGCGTGGGTGGCGACGGCAACGACTACTGCCGCACCAGCGCCGGCAGCGACGGCTGCTGGGGCGGCGACGGCGACGACGTCTGTTACATGGGCCCGGGCCAGGATGGCTGCCACGGCGAAGCCGGCGACGACCGCCTCTACGGTGAACTCGACCCCGACCGGCTCTACGGCGGCGAAGGCTTCGACTACTGCGATGGGGGTCCGGGGAAGGGCCAGTCAAGCGCCTGCGAGGCTGGGCCGCTGCACTGAACCGCGGGGTTGCCTACAACCCCATCGTCTTGCCGAGGATCTCCTTCATCACCTCGTCGGTGCCGCCGCCGATCGGGCCGAGGCGGGCGTCGCGGACGGCGCGCTCGATGCCGTACTCGCGCATGTAGCCGTAGCCGCCGTGAATCTGCAGGGCCTGGTCGGCGACCTCGAGCAGCGAGCGCTGGGTGACGAGCTTGGCCATGCTGACGTCGCGGATGCAGTCCTGGCCGGTGTGGAAGAGGCGCAGGGCGTTGTAGGTGAGGGCGCGGGAGGTCTCGGCCTTGAGGGCCATCTCGGCGACATGGTGGCGGATCGCCTGGAACTTGCCGATCGGGCGGCCGAAGGCTTCGCGCTCCTTGGCGTAGGCGACGGTGGTCTCGATCAGGCGCTGCATGCCGCCGACGGCGCCGATCGCCATCAGCAGCCGCTCCCAGGCGAAGTTGGCCATGATCAATTTGAAGCCGCCGTTCTCCTCTCCGAGCAGGTTCTCCGCCGGCACCTCGACGTCGGTGAAGGCGAGCTCGCCGGTGTCGGAGGAGTGCCAGCCCATCTTCTCCAGCTTCGCCGCCACCTCGTAGCCGGGCATCTCGCGCTCGAGCACGAGGAAGGAGATGCCGCCGTGGCCGCCCTGCTCGCTCGTCTTGCAGGCGCAGACGAGGAAGTCGGCGCGGACGCCGTTGGTGATGAAGGTCTTGGCGCCGTTGACGATGAAGCGGTCGCCGTCGCGCTTGGCGGTGGTGGAGATGCCGGCGACGTCGGAGCCGGCGCCGGGCTCGGTGATCCCGAGCGCACCGATCTTCTCGCCGGCGATCCCCGGCACCAGCCAGCGTTGCTTCTGCTCCTCGCTGCCGAAGTTGAAGATCGGCGGCATCGCGATCGAGGCGTGGGCGTTGAGCCCGGCGGCGACGCCGCCGGAGCCGCCGGAGCGGGCCAGCTCTTCGACCCAGATCGCGTCGTGCAGGTGGGTGCCGCTCTGGCCGCCGAGCTCCTCCGGGAACTTGAGCCCGAGGAAGCCCAGCTCGGCGCAGCGGCCGTAGAGCTCGCGTGGGAATTCCCGCGCCGCCTCCCACTCGTCGACGTGCGGCGCGATCTCCTTGGTGACGAAGCGGCTGACGGTCTCCCGCAGCTCCTCGTGCTCATCGCCGAAGGGAGGGAGGACCGCCCGCGCGCCGCTGTCCTTGACGACAGTCATGTCACTAAAAAGTTGCGCTAACGTTGCAGACAAAGAATTTCGCGTGCGTACTTTCGATGTGGCGTGGAGGCATGGAACGGACGATGTGGACTGATGAGCGACTGAATGAGAGGTTCGACGGTCTGGACAGGCGCCTTGATCGGGGCGACGCCGATATCCGCGATCTTCGGTCCGACATCCGCGAGGTGCGGACGCTGATGTTCCAACTTTGGGAAACGAACATGCTTGCGATCCTCGCGACCAGCACCTGATCGCGCCCGTCCGCCCTACAGCCCGTAGCTCTTGCCGATCACGTCGAGCATGACCTCGTCGGTGCCGGCGCCGATGCGGTTGAGGCGGACGTCGCGGTAGGCACGCTCGATCTCGTACTCCTTCATGTAGCCATAGCCGCCGAGGATCTGGATGCACTCGTCGGCGACCTCGCAGCCGACCCGCGAGGCGAAGAGCTTGGCCATGGTGATCTCGCGCACCGGGTACTCGCCGTTGCCGAAGCGCCAGGCGGTCGCGTAGGTGAACTGCTTCGCGGCCTCGGTTTTCGTGGCCATCTCGGCGAACTTGTGGCGGATCGCCTGGAACTTGCCGATCGGGCGGCCAAAGGCTTCGCGCTCTTTGGCGTACTCGAGGGTCTTCTCGATCATCCGTTCACAGCCCGCGTGGGAGCCGGCGGCGGCGACCAGGCGCTCGCCCTGGAGCTCCCAGGCGATGTGGTAGAAGCCTTTGCCGACCTCGCCGAGCACGGCGCTGGCGGGGACGCGGACGTCGTCGAAGGCGAGTTCGCCGGTGTCGGAGGCGTGCATGCCCATCTTCTCCAGCTCGGCGGAGACCGTGAAGCCGGGGACCTTCTCGCCGTTCTCGTCGCGCAGGTCGACGACGAAGAGGGTGATGCCGGCGTGGCGCTCCTCCGGGTCGGTCTTGCAGACGAGGACGATGAAGTCGGCCCGCGGGCCGTTGGTGATGAAGGTCTTGGAGCCGTTGATGACGTATTCGTCGCCGTCGCGGATCGCCGTGGTGCGGATGCCAGCGACGTCGGAGCCGGCGCCCGGCTCGGTGATCCCGAGGCTGCCGATCTTCTCGCCCTTGAGGCCCGGTTTTAGGTACTTCTCCTTCTGCTCCTCGGTGCCGAGCAGGTGGATCGGGGGCAGGACCATGTCGGTCTGGACGGCGAAGCCCATGTTGGTGCCGCCGGAGCCGGAGTAGCTCATGCACTCGGCCCTGACCAGCGAGTAGAAGTAGTCGCCGCCCTGGCCGCCGTACTCCTCCGGGAAGCAGAGGCCGAGGAAGCCGAGCTCGCCCGCCCGCTGCATCGCCGAGGTCGGCCAGTAGGTGTCCTCCCACTCGTTGCGGTGCGGCCACAGCTCCTTCTTCACCCACGCCTCCATCGACTCGCGCAGGTCTTCGTGCTCCTGGCTGAAGATGAAGTGCTTGCGCCCGGCTGCATGGTCGGGCTTGATGACGCTGGAGCCGTTGGTCGCGGTCGCCACTGGTGTCTCTCCTCGATCGGGGTTCGGAAGGCGGGCTGGGCCGCCAAAGCGAGTAGACAGTAGCACTTCCCACTTTCAGTGAAAACGGCTATGGTCCCGCTCGATGAGCGAGGGGAACTACGAGCTGGTCGCCTATGAGGTCGCCGACGGCGTCGCCACGGTGACGCTGAACAATCCGGAGAAGCGCAACATGCTCTCCGGGCAGATGCTGGCCGAGCTGGTGGCGGCGATGAAGCAGGCGAAAGCTTCCGAGGAGGTACGAGCCGTAGTCCTCACCGGGGCCGGCGACAAGGTCTTCTGCGCCGGGGCGGACCTGGGCGGTTTCGCCGCCGACGCGCCGCTGGTCGCCAAACATTTCGCCTCCGACCTCTTCCTCGAGTTCTTCCGGCTGATGCCGCGGCTCGGCAAGCCCTCGCTCTGCGCCGCCAACGGCCACGTCCTGGCGGGCGGGATGGGGCTGGCGCTCTCCTGCGACCTGGTGATCGCCAAAGAGGGCGCCACCTTCGGCACGCCGGAGATCAACGTCGGCGCTTTCCCCTACATGATCATGTCGATCATCTACCGCAACGTCCCGCGCAAGAAGGTCAACGAGATGATGCTGCTGGGCGAGCGGTTGAGCGCCGAGCAGGCGGTCGAGTACGGGCTCGCCAACAAGGTCGTCGCGGCGGGCGAGTTCGACGCGGCGGTCGCCGAGTGGGCCACCAAGCTCGCCTCCAAGAGCCCGGTGCTGATGCGCCTCGGCCACGACGCGATGTACCGCCAGCAGGACATGGCGCTCGACGACGCGCTGGAGTTCCTGCGCTCCCAGCTCTCCCTTACCTTCAGCACCGAGGACATCGTCGAGGGCGTCACCGCCTTCTTCGAGAAACGCGATCCGCAATGGAAAGGGCGTTAGTGGCCAGCACCGAGCAGGAGCCGAAGAACCTCCTTCCCGGCACCGCCCCGCTGGCGGAGCTGAACGAGCAGCTGCACGAGCGCCGCGAGAAGGCGAAGCTGGGCGGCGGCGAGGAGAAGATCGCCAAACAGCACGGGCGCGGCAAGCTGACCGCCCGCGAGCGCCTCGAGCTGCTGGTCGACGCGGGCACCTTCGTCGAGCTCGGCATCCACGGCCGCCCGCACTTCGCCCAGCGGGCGATGGACGGGGTCGAGGCTCCCGCCGACGGCGTCATCACCGGCTGGGGCGATGTCGACGGCCGTCCCACCTGCATCGCCGCCTACGACTTCACGGTGATGGCCGGCTCGATGGGGATGACCGGCGAGCTCAAGGTCACCCGCCTGCGCGAGATGGCGCTCTCGAAGCGGATGCCGTTCGTCTGGCTGCTCGACTCCGCCGGCGCCCGCATTCAGGAGGCGACCGGCTCGCTCTTCGCCGGCTCCGGCTTCCTCTTCCGCGAGGAGGTCGAAATGTCGGGTGTGATCCCGATGGTGGCGGCGATGATGGGGCCCTGCGCGGCCGGCACCGCCTACATCCCGGCCCTGGCCGACTTCGTGCCGATGGTCTCCGGCCAGGGGGCGATGGCGCTGGCCGGGCCACACCTGGTCAAAGCCGTGACCGGCGAGGACATCTCGATGGAGGACCTCGGCGGCGCCAAGGTCCACTGCCGCAAATCGGGAGTGGGGGACCTCGAGGTGCCCGACGACGAGGCCTGCATCGTCGCGATCAAACAGTACCTCTCCTACTTCCCCGCCAACTGCGAGCAGAAGCCGCCCGTTATAGAGACGGACGACCTCGACGACCGCATGTCGGAGAAGCTGATGGAGATCGTCCCCGACTCCTCGCGCCAGCCCTATGACATGTACGACGTGATCCGCGAGATCGTCGATGACGGCGAGTGGTTCGACCTGAAGCCGAAGTTCGCGAAGACGCTGATCACCTGCTTCGCCCGCTTCGGCGGCCAGCCGGTCGGGATCGTCGCCAACCAGCCCAAGCAGCTGGCGGGGATCCTCGACAACGACTCCGCCGACAAGGCGGCCCGCTTCATCAACCTCTGCGACGCCTTCAACATCCCCCTGGTCTTCCTCCAGGACGTGCCCGGCTTCATGGTCGGCTCCAAGGTGGAGCACACCGGGATCATCCGCCACGGGGCGAAGATGCTCTACGCGGTCAGCCGCGCCACGGTGCCGAAGGTGACGGTGATCGTCCGCAAGGCTTACGGCGCCGGCTACTACGTGATGTGCGGGAAAGCGTACGAGCCGGACCTGATCGTCGCCTGGCCCGGGGCTGAGATCTCGGTGATGGGGGCCGAGGGCGCGGTCGAAATCATCGGCCGCTCGGCGATCGAGGCCTCCGAGGACCCGGAGGCCACCCGCGAGGCGATGCTGAACGCGGTGCGCGAGCAGATCGACCCCTACATCGCCGCCGGCAACGCGGTCATCGACGACATCATCGACCCCCGCGAGACCCGCCCGACGATCGTCAGGGCGCTGCGGATGGCGAAGGACAAGCAGGCGCGCAAGCCGCGCAAACGCCACGGGGTGATGCCGGTATGAAGCTGGGCGACTTTGTGTCGCTATGCGACAACAACTCGACCAGGGGAGGTGTGGCGTGAGCCGTTTCGAGGACCCGGTAGTCATCAGCTGCTCGATCAGTGGCGTGATCGCCAACCGCGATCAGTGCCCGGCGATCCCCTACACGCCGGAGGAGTACGCGGCCGAGGCCCGGCGCGCGGTCGACGAGGGTGCCTCGCAGATCCACATCCACGCCCGCACCCCGGACGGCACGCCCTCATATGAGATCGAGGACTTCCAGGCGATCACCGAGGCGATCCTGGCCGAGGTCGGCGACGTCATCGTCAACTACTCGACCGGCGCGATCGGGATCCCGATCGAGAAGCGGCTCGAGTACCTGCGCGCCTGCAAGCCCGACGTGGCGGCGCTGAACATGAGCTCGATGAACTACGCCAAGTACTCCAAGCGGCGCAAGGACTTCGTCTTCAAAGCGGTCTTCGAGAACAGCTTCGACACCATCGTCGAGTTCCTGACCGAGATGAAAGCGCTGGGGGTCAAGCCCGAGCACGAGTGCTTCGACTCCGGTCACGTCGCCAACCTCGACCCGCTGCTCGACATGGGGCTGCTCGAGGAACCGCTGCAGATCTCGCTGGTGATGGGGGTGACCGGCGGGATCCGGCCGACCCCGCGCAACGTCACCCTGATGTCCGACCAGATCCCCGGCGGCCCCGAGGGGCCGAACCAGTGGCAGACGATCGGCATCTCCCGCGACCAGTGGAAGCTGCTCGCCGCGGCACTGGTCCTCGGCGGCAACGTCCGCGCCGGAGTCGAGGACAACCTCTACCTGCCGGACGGCGAGATGTGTCGCTCCAACGGCGATCTGATCGCGAAAGCGCGACAGATGGCCGAGGACGTCGGCCGCCGCGCCGCCACCGTGGCCGAGGCTCGCGAGCTGCTGGGGATACCCAAGCGTGAGCGCTCTCCCGCTTAGCGACGTCAAGGTCCTCGACCTGACCCGGCTGCTGCCGGGGGGATTCTGCTCGCTGCTGCTGGCCGACCTCGGGGCCGAGGTGCTGAAGGTCGAGGACACCGGCATGGGCGACTACATCCGCTGGGCTCCTCCCTATTACGGGACGGACGAGCAGCAGACACTCGGCACCCGCTCGGCGCTCTACCTCTCGCTCAATCGCGGCAAGCGCTCGGTCCGGCTCGACCTCAAGAGCGAGGCCGGGAGGGAGGCGCTGCTGCGCCTGGTCGAGCGCCACGACGTCGTCCTCGACGGCTTCCGCCCGGGAGTGCTCGACCGGCTTGGGGTCGGCTACGAGCGCATGCGCGAGGCCAACCCGGCGCTCGTCTTCTGCGCGATCACCGGCTACGGCCAGGACGGCCCCTACGCCCAGCGGGCCGGCCACGACATGAACTACCTTGGCCTGGTCGGGCTGCTCGGCCTGACCGGCGCCAAGGACGGGCCGCCGGTCCAGTCCGGCGGCCAGATCGCCGACCTCGGCGGCGGCGCCCTGATGGCCGCCTTCGGGGTGATGGCCGCGCTGCACGAGCGCGAGCGCTCCGGCGAGGGCCAGATGGTCGACGTCTCGATGGCCGACGGCGCCCTCTCCTGGCTGGCGATGGTCGCCGGCCGCTACTTCTGCGACGGCGAGGTGCCCGAGCGGGGCGAGCAGCAGCTGGCCGGAGGGCTGATCTGTTACCTCCCCTATGAAGTCGCCGACGGCTGGGTCAGCTGCGGGGCGCTGGAGCCGAAGTTCTGGGCCGCTCTGTGTAATGGGGCCGACCGCCCCGACCTGATCGAGAAGCAGTTCGAGGCGCCGGGCTCCGACGCCTGGGCCGAGGTCGCCGCGATCTTCCGCTCCCGCACCCGTGACGAGTGGCTGGCCTTCAACGACGAGCACGACTGCTGCATCGAGCCGATCCACGACCTCGGCGAGGCACTCGACTCGGAGCTGGTCCGCGCCCGCGAGATGGTGGTCGAGGTCGATCAACCTGAGCTGGGCAAGGTGCGCCAGCTCGGCCTGCCGCTGAAGATGAGCCGCACCCCCGGCGACCCCACCCGCCCGGCGCCCGCCTTCGGCGAGCACACCGAGGAGGTTCTGCGCGAGGCCGGCTACACGGCCGCGGAGGTCGCCGCCATGCTCGAGTCCGGCGCCGCCGCCGGTCCCAACGCCGGCGCCGAGCCCACGGAGTTCCGAGTATGAGCGCAAAGCCCGCCGATGGGCCGATTTCGTCCTCTATAGGGACGTTTCCGGCCCATCGACCCCAGGAGCTGCTGCGGATGGGGGAGCTGGCCGAGGCCTCGGGGGTGCCGGTGCCGACGATCAAGCACTACCTGCGCGAGGGGCTGCTGCCGGAGCCGGTCAAGACCAGCCGCAACATGGCTTACTACCCACCCGAGTTCGTCGACCGGATCAAGCTGATCAAGCGCCTGCAGGAGGAGCGCTTCATGCCGCTGAAGGCGATCAAGGCGGTGCTCGACGAAGACCCAGAGCGCGCGGGCGCCCTGGTCGAGCTCGAGGATCGCATCCTCGACCGCGCCCTCGCCGGCGAGCGGGCGCGGACCAGCGCGACCGAGGTGCGCCAGCGCTACGGCGTTCCCAAGGAGGTGCTCGACCGCCTCGCCGAGCTGGAGATCCTCACGCCCAACAGCCGTGGCTACTCGCCCTCCGACATCACGATCATCGAGGCGATCGGCCGCTTCCGCGCCGGCGGCTACGACGAGCAGATCGGCTTCACCGTCTACGACACCCTCCGTTACAAGGAGGCGCTGGAGGCGCTCGTCCACCAGGAGGTCGAGATGGTGATGACCCGCCTCGCCGGCGAGGTCCCCCCCGAGCGTGTGGTCGAGATGCTCGAAGCCGGCGCCCAGCCGCTCAAGGACCTGATCGCCGCCCTCCACACCAAGCTGATGGTCGCCGAGCTCGAGCGCCACCGCGCCGCTCGCAAGTCCTAACCCCTCCTGGGCGAAAGATCCGCGCCGCGGTTAAGGCCCGGTGCCGCCGCGGTCGAGACAGGCATCGTGCTGGTCTCCGACAAACACTTCACCTCGAGGGTGCGCCTGTGCCTGGGTCTGCTCGTGCTCCTCACCGCCGGCCTCGCCCTCTGGGCGAGCGACTCCGACGCGAAGACGATCTACGCCTGTGCGCAGAAGCACGGCAGCACCACCCACCGCGCCAAAGCGGCGCTGCGCCTGGTTCGCAAGTCGGCGCCCTGCCTGCCGTGGGAGCGGCGCCTCAGCTGGGTCGCTGGCTCGGGCGGGCCGACTACCTCTGCCGTGATCGAGCCCGGCGCCCGCGGCGCCGCGGGCGCGGCCGGCTCGCAGGGCGAAGCCGGCAGAGCCGGTGCGCCTGGTGCCAGTGGTGTCGAAGGACTGCAGGGCCCGATCGGCCCGGAAGGCCCCGCGGGGCCGATGGGCCCTGAAGGTCCTCCCGGGCCTTTCGGCCCAATCGGCCTAGAAGGACCAGAAGGCCCGGTTGGAGCACCCGGACTTGATGGCGAAATGGGTCCCGCCGGACCGATTGGACCCCAGGGTCCGATCGGACCCGAAGGGCCAGCCGGTCAACCTGGCCCCGCCGGGGACCCCGGATCCCCAGGCCCGCAGGGCGAGCCCGGCTCGGTCGGGCCCGAAGGTCCACAGGGCCCTGCCGGTCCCGAAGGCGAACAGGGTCCGGTCGGCGAAACCGGCCCGGAAGGCCCTCCCGGCGTTGGCGGCATCGGCGCCGTGCTCGTGGTCACCGCTCAGGGCGGCGAAGGCGAGCTGGCCGACGCACGCTGTCCGAAGCAGGCGCCGCTGGCGATCGGCGGTGGCGGCTCGGTCGAAGACAAGGGCGGCCTGCTCGAGATCTCGGCGCCGATAACCGAAGGAGAGCTCTCCGGCGACGGCCAGCAGCCGACCGGCTGGCGGGTCAGGTCCGGCTCCGCCCAATACACCGCTTACGCGATCTGCACCGCCGCCACGCCCGCTGAGACCGAAGAGAAGGAAGCCGCGGAAGAGAAGAAAGCCGGCGAGGTCAAGCTGCCGGCCGAAGAGAAGGAACCGGCGTCCAAGAAGTAAGGCGCCCGGGTCGGCCTCAGGCCGGGGTCAGGGCCGCGCGATCGGCGTCGATCTTGCGCAGCGTCATCCGGTGGTCGAGCCGGTGGCAGAGGTCGGTCGCCTCCGCCAGGGCCTCGGCCACGCCGCCCGCGCCGGTCGCTGCTCTGGACTGCGCGAGGGCGTGGAGGGCGCCCGGCAGCTGCCAGTGCATGCCGCGCTCGCGCGAGACCTCGACCGCCGCTTCGGCCTGGGCCAACGCCTCCTCGGTGCGACCCGCGCCGAGCAGCGCCCGAGCCCGCAGAGTGCCGCGCCAGGCCTCGCCCTCGCCACCCGCGTTCATCGCCTCGCGGTAGGTGCGGTCGGAGAGGTCGATCGTCTCCAGCGCCTCGGCGTGGTCCCCGAGCGCGATCTGGACGTAGGCGAGGCTGGTCAGCGCCAGGGTGCGCGAGAAGACGTCGCCGAGCTGGTCGGTCAGCTCGCAGTTGCGCCGCGCCAGCGCCAGCGCCGCCTCGAGGTCGCCGCGCTCGGCCAGCAGGGTCGATTTGTTGCCGCGGCTCCAGCTTTCGGTCTCCGGATCGCCGAACTCCGCCGCCAGCCGCAGCGACTCGTCCGCCTCTCGTTCGGCCTCGTCGAGGCGGTCGCGCTCTTTGAGGGCGATGCTCCTCGCCATCAGCGCCCAGGCCGGCGGACAGCCGATCACGATGCCGGCGCCGACGGTGGGGTCACCGCCACCTAGGTCGAGGATCTCCGCGGCCGCCTTTTCGACCAGGTCAAGGTCGCCGGCGCACATCTGCGCGTAGCAACCGGCGCCGCGGATCGCGACCCGCAGGTCGAGGTCGCCGGCTTCGTCGGCCAGTTGGATCGATTCCTCGGCGGCGGCAATCCATTCGGAGGCGCGGTAGGCGACCCCCGGCCGGGCCGAGGTCAGCAGCTTCAGCAGCGCCAGAGAGCGCAGGTCTCCGATCTGGGTTGCGGTTGCCTCCGCTTCCGCCGCCAGTGCTTCCGCCTGCTCGCGCTCCATACCCAACCGCCAGGCGTAGTCCAGCTGCATCATCCGCGAGAGCAACCCGAGCGCGACCGTCTCCTCGCTCTGATCGGGCTCGGCCGCCAGCTCGGTCACGTTGCGCCACAACCTCAGTGCGTCCTGAGGCCTGCTGTGCCCGGCCCAGTGGGCGGCCCGAGCCGACCAGCGCGCCGCTTCCAGGGTTTCCTCGCCGGCGGCCATGTGGTCGGCGATCAGGGCCGAGAGCTCGTCGAGCCGCTCCGGCTCGAGCTCGATCGTCGCCCGCGCCGCCGCCGCGTGGGTGGCGGCGCGCCCATCGGCGAGCTGGGTGCCGTAGGCGACCTCGCGGGTAAGGGGATGGCGGAAAGCGAGCACCCGCTCCGGGTACAGCTCCGCTTCGTAGAGGAAGCCGGCCTCGATCAGCTCGCAGAGCACCGGGTCGATGCGATCGCGGTCGAGTCCGGCGGTCATCCCCAGCGCCCGGTCGCTGACCTCCTTGCCGACCACCGAGGCGACCTGCAGCAGCTGCTTGGCGCTGGGGTCGAGGCGGTCGATGCGGGCGGCGAGGACCGCCTGCACGGTGACCGGCACCTTGGCGTCCTCGATCGGCCGCGCCAGACGGTAGGCGCCACGTTCGCCCTCGAGGTGCCCGGCCTCCGCCAGCTCGCGCACGATCTCCTCGATGAAGAAGGGGTTGCCCTGGGTGCGCTCGTGAATCGGCTCGTCGAGCCCGTCCAGGGACGGATCCTCACCGGCCAGGTCCCGCAGCAGCTCGCGGGTGTCGGCGCCGGCCAGGGGTTCCAGGGCGACTTCCCGGTAGGACGCGGCGGCGCGCCACGGGGGCGAGAACTCGGGTCGGAAGTTGAGCACGGCGAGGGTGTTCGTGCCCTCGATCGAGGCGACCAGGTCACCGAGGAGCACGTTGCTGCCCTCGTCGACCCAATGCAGGTCCTCGACGATCAGGACCAGCGTCCTGCGGCGGGCGGGCGCGTTGACCAGGCGGCAGACGATCCGTCCCAGCGCCCGCTGTCGCGCCTCGGCGCTCAGTCCCGCCACCGGGCGGTCGGGATCGGGAACGCCGAGGAAGTCGAACATCAGCGGCAGGTCCTCGGCGAACTCGGGGTCGAGCAGCAGTGAGCGCCCGGCGATCTTCTCCCGCGCCAGCTGCTCCGGCTCACGCTCGCCGATCCCGAAGAAGGCGCGCAGCATCTGCAGCACCGGCATGAACGGGGTCGTCGTCCCGTGCGCCTGGGCCTGCGCCTCGAAGACCTCGAGGCCGTCGGCCCGGCAGCGCTGGGCGAACTCGTGGCAGAGCCGGCTCTTGCCGACCCCCGGTTCGGCGACCAGGCCGACGACGCCGCCCCGCCCCTCGTTGGCCTGGGCGAGGGCCGTCTCCAGTGCCGTCATCTCCTCGGTTCGCCCGACGAAGCTGGAGAAGCCACGGGCGCGAGAGAGGTCGAGGCGCGAGCGCGCCTGCCCGACCCCGGCCAGCTCGAAGACCCGGACCGGCTGGCTGGCGCCCTTGATCTCGAACTCACCGAGGTCGTCGAGGTCGAGGAAGCCGGTGGCGAGCTCGGCGGTGTGCTCAGTCACGTAAGCCTTGCCCGGCTCGGCCAGCGCCTCCATCCGCTGGGCCAGGCCGACGGTGTGGCCGATCGCGGTGTAGTCACCGCCGCCGCTCTCGCCGATTGCCCCGGCGACCACCTCGCCGGAGTTGATCCCGATCCGGGTCGAGAAGTTGAGGCCCGGTCCGCGGCGCAGCTCGGCCGCGTAGTCGGAGACGTCGTCGAGCATCTGCAGGGCGGCGTAACAGGCCCGCTGAGCGTGGTCCTCGTGGGCGATCGGCGCTCCGAAGACGGCCATGATCCCGTCGCCGGTGAACTTGTCGACGGTGCCCTCGAACTTGGTCACCGCGTCGGCCAGGATCGAGAAGAAGCGCTGCATGATCTTGCGCCACTCCTCCGGATCCTGCTGCTCGGCCAGGTCCATCGAGCCGCTGACGTCGGCGAACAGCACCGTCACCTGCTTGCGCTCAGCGTCGTCCCTGGTCGTCGGGCTCACCCGATTTAGCTTACGCCGCCCCCGTCGGACTGCGGCAGTCCTTTGTACCCCTATGCGTCACAAAGGACTGCCGCAGTAGCCTGATCACGTGCGCTCCGCCCTCGTAACGGGAGCATCCACCGGCATCGGCCGTGCCACGGCGCTGCGTCTGGATGCGGCCGGCTGGAAGGTCTTCGCCGGCGTGCGCAAGGACGATGACGCCAAAGCCCTGGCCGCGGCCGGCTCGGATCGCCTCGCACCGCTGATCCTCGACGTCACCGACGCCACCCAGATCGCCGCTGCGGCAGAGCAGATCGCCGCCGCCACGGAGGGCCGCCTCGACGGCCTCGTCAACAACGCCGGCATCGCCGTGCCGGGACCGCTGGAGACGCTTCCGCTCGACGACTTCCGCCGCCAGGTCGATGTCAACCTGACCGCCCAGGTCGCGGTCACGCAGGCGATGCTGCCGCTGATTCGTCCCGCCCGCGGCCGCATCGTCTTCATCGCCTCGATCGGCGGCCGCATCGCCTTCCCGCTCAACGGCGCCTACCACGCTGCCAAGTTCGGCATCGAGGCGGTCGGCGACGTCTTCCGCCAGGAGCTGCGGCCCTGGGGAATCTCGGTCTCGATCGTCGAGCCCGGTTCCATCGATACGCCGATCTGGGAACGCGGCGCCCAGAACGCCGAGGAGATCGAAGCCCGCGCCCATCCCGGACAGGAGGCGCTCTACGGCAAGGCGATCGCGAGCTTCCGCAAGGTCGTGCAGGACCTCGCCGACCGCGGCATCCCGCCGGAGAAGGTCGCCGAGGCGATCTCGCACGCGCTCGAATCCGGCCGCCCCCGCACCCGTTACCTGGTCGGCCTCGACGCCAAGGTCCAGGCGCGGTTGAAGGTGCTGATCCCCGATCGCGTCTTCGATCGCATCGTCGCCCGCACGATGCGCCTGTAGCTCCTGGATCGTCTGATCCCGTCCTATACTGGGGCGGCCGATTGACTGGTCAGTCAGCCAGCAGCGACGAATCCCGGAGGAAGTGTTGCGCGCAGCCGCGGTACAGCTCAACTCGAACGCAGACAAGGCCCGGAACCTCGACACGGCCGAGCGGCTGGTGCGCGCCGGCGCTGCTGACGGCGCCGAGCTCGTCGCGCTGCCGGAGAAGTGGAACCTGCTGGCCGGGGGGGAGGAGTTGGTCGCCGGCGCGGAGTCGCTCGACGGCCCCAGCCTCACCGCCGCCCGCGGCTGGGCACATGAACTCGGCGTCCATCTGCTCGCCGGCAGCATCGCCGAGCGCGGCGAGGGCGAGCTCGTCTCCAACACCTCGGTCCTGATCGGGCCCGACGGCGAGGACCTCGCCGTCTACCGCAAGATCCACATGTTCGACGTCGATGCCGGCGGCGTCTCCTATCGCGAGTCCGAGCACGAGCAGCCGGGCTCGGAGATCGTCACGGCGCCGATCGGCGAGCTGATCGCCGGCCTCAGCATCTGTTACGACCTGCGCTTTCCGGAGCTGTTCCGCATCCTCGCTCTGCGTGGTGCCCGCATCCTCACCGTCCCCTCGGCCTTCACGGTGGTCACCGGCCGCGATCACTGGGAGGTGCTGCTGCGGGCGCGGGCGATCGAGAACCAGGTCTTCGTCCTCGCCCCCAACCAGATCGGCACGGCACCGCCGCATTTCGACTCCTTCGGCCACTCGGCGATCGTCGACCCCTGGGGGGAGACGCTGGCGATGGCGCCCGACGAGGAGTGCTTCGTCGTTGCGGACCTCGACCCCGGCGCTCAGGATCGCATCCGCGAGGAGCTGCCCTCGCTCGCCAATCGGCGCCCGCGCGCGTATGCCTGGCCGCAGCTGACGGAGGCACGGGCCTGATGGCCAAAGCGCCGCCCGTCGACAAGCGCCGCCAGATCCTCGACGCGGCGATCCGCGTCTTCGCCCGCCAGGGCTTCCACGCGACCCGGGTCTCCGACATCGCCGACGAGGCCGGAGTCGCCTACGGGCTCGTCTACCACTACTTCCGCTCCAAGGACGAGGTCCTCAACGAGCTCTTCGTCGAGCGCTGGTCGCTGCTGCTGAGCGCGATCGAGGAGACCGACCGCACCGGGGAGACGCCGCGCCAGAAGCTGGCCGCGGTGGCGGGGTTCATCGTCGACTCCTACCGTCACGACCCGGAGCTGATGAAGGTGATCATCGTCGAGGTCACCCGCGCCGCCAACTCCTTCGGCCGCACCCACCTGCCGGAGATCCGCCGCGCCTACCAGTCGATCGCCAAGATCGTCGAGGACGGCCAGAAGGCCGACGCCTTCCGCGACGACGTGGCGCCGATGTTCGCCTCGATGTCCTTCTACGGCGCCATCGAGCAGCTGCTCTCGGGCTGGATCTTCGACGTCATCCCCGCCTCCGACACAGACTTCGACCAGGCCAAGGAACTTGTGGTGACGACGATCTGCGACGGGCTCGAGCCGCGATAGGTAAGGTCGGAAACCGGGTATGGAAAACGAGATGGTCAGAAGATTGCTCTGGAGCGGCGTGCTGGCAGCCAGCAGCGCCCTTGCCAGCATCGCCGCTGCCCGGCTGGCGGCCGTGATCTGGCGTCGCGTCTTCGACGAAGACCCCCCCGAGTAGAAGGGAACCATGCCTGACCCGAGCCAGACCCCACCGCCGCAGCCGCCCCCGGTGGCGCCGACGCCACCGCAGGTGCCGCCGCCAGAGTCCGCCGCTGACAAGCGCGCGCTGGCCGACCTCGTCATCGACGTCACCCAGGGCACCTCGTCGCTGGTCCGCGAGGAGTTCGAGCTGGCGAAGGCCGAGGTCACCGAGAAAGTCGGCAAGATCCTGCGCGGCTCCGTCGTCGGCATCGCCGCCGGGACCTTCGCCTTCCTCGCCCTGATTCTGGTCATGGAGGGGATTGCCTGGTTCCTCAACGAAGAAGTCTTCGACGGCAAGTTCTGGCCCGGCTTCTTCATCGAGGCCGCCGTCTTCCTGCTGATCGCCGCCGCCGCCGGGTACTTCGCCTATCGCTCGGTCAAGGCTGGCGCTCCGCCGCTGCCCGAGCAGGCGATCGAAGAGGCGAAGCTGACCCGGACCATGTTCGAAAGCGAAGCCGAGAACCTGGCCGAGGGCGTCGAGAAGAACGTCGTCAAAGGAGGCGGGAAATGAGCGCCAGTCCCCAGCCGGGCGGCCCCCCGCCGGGGGTTTCCCGCCGGTTCGCACCGCGGCGGAAATTCGCCGCGACATCGATATTCAGCGTGAGCAGCTCGGCACTTCGGTCGAGGCCCTGCGCGGCCGCGTCACCGAGTTGACCGACTGGCGCCGCCAGGTCAACGAGCACCGCAGCCAGCTGATCGTCGGCGCGGCGGTAGTGGGCTTTGCGATCGGCGTTCGCGCAATGCTGCGCCGTCGCCGCTAGCTGACGAAGCTTCTCCTCAGGAAGGGGTGACCAGCTCGGTCGGCACGCTGCCGATCCCGAGCAGGCCCGGGCCCACGTGGGCGCCGAGGACGGCGCCGATCTCGGAGGTGAAGACGGGCTCGCAACCGAAGATCTCGTGCGCATCGTCGATCAGGCCCGAGGCCGTCTCCTCGTCCTGGATGTACTGGACGACCCAGCCGTCGGCGCCTTGGTCATGACGCTGGCGGGCGTAATCGCGCAGTCGCTCCAGCGAGCGGGCGCGGGTGCGGACCCGCTCGACCGGGGTGATCTCCTCCTCGAGGGTGAGGATCGGCTTGATCTTCAGGGCGCTGCCGATCCAGGCGCGAGCGCCGCCGATGCGGCCACCGCGGCGCAGGTACTCGAGGGTGTCGATCGCGAACCACATTTTCAGCTCTTCGCGCGTCTTCTCGGCGCGGGCCAGGCAGGCGGTGGCATCGCCGCCCTCCAGCGCCGCGGCGGATGCCCCGAGCACGGCGAGGCCCATACCGCCGGCCGCCGAGCGCGAGTCCATGACGTGGATGCGATCGCCGCCCCTGTCTTCCTCGATCAGCCGCTGGCGCGCCTGGCTGGCCGCCTCGAAGGTGCCGGAGATGCCGGCGGAGATGTGGATCGAGACGATTTCCTTGCCGGCGTCGAGCAGCGGCTCGTAGGTGGAGATGAAGTCGCCGATCGAAGGCTGCGAAGTGGTGGCGCCGCTCTCGGAGGCTCGCAACCGCTCGTAGAAGCCGGCGTAGTCGGAGATATCGAGCTCGCGCTCCTGCTGACCGTCGACCGAGACGTAAAGGCTGATCGTCTCGATGCCCCGTTCCTTCACCAGGTCACAAGGCAGATAGGCGGTGGTATCGCAGACGACGGCCGTCTGGGCGCTCGAGTTCAACACGACGATTCTCGCAGACGCGCGATTGGGCGCAGCCCGCCCGCTACACTTTGTGAAGTGACCGATACGCCAAACGCCGCGATCACCCTCACCGACAAGGCCGCCGAGAAGATCGGCGAGCTACTGGGGGGGCAGCCCGAGGGTGCCGAGCAGGCACTCCGCGTCGCGGTTCGCGGTGGCGGTTGCTCCGGTTTCCAGTACGCGCTGGCCTTCGACAAGCCCAAGGACGACGACAACGTCTTCGAGGTCGATGGCGTCGCCGTCGTCGTCGACAAGGTCAGCATGCAGTTCGTCTTCGGCTCGGAGGTCGACTACGTGGAAGGCCTTCAGGGGGCGGGCTTCCAGGTAAATAACCCGAATGTAGTCGCGGCCTGCGGTTGCGGATCGTCGTTTCAGGTTAAAGACGACGCGCCGGAAGCCGCAACCGCATCCGTTTAGCGCGGACGCTGCAAACCGGCGCATCTCGGCGTCCTCGGTCGACTCGGATCGGGTCACGCACGGGAGTGCGCTCCCCTCACCTCGCTCCCTGCGTCCACCGACCTGCTTGGTTTTCGCGCCCGTGCGTGGACGGCCGCGGGATGAGTCGCGGCTATTCGATCTGCAGCGGCGGAGACTGCGCGGGTGGCGCGGTCTCGGGAACAGTCGCCGTCTCAGGCTGCTCGACGCCGAGGGCCTCGGCCAGTTCGCCGGACTCGAACATCTCCTCGACAATGTCGGCGCCACCCAGCAGCTCGCCGTTGACGTAGAGCTGGGGGAAGGTCTGCCAGTCGGAGAGCTCGGCGGTGACTTCACGCAGCGGCTGCAGCGCCGGCAGCACGTCGATCGCGCCGTACTCGACGTCGACCTGGTCGAGGACCTGCACGACGCGCATCGAGAAACCGCAGCGCGGCGCCTCCGGGGTCCCTTTCATGAAGAGCAGCACCGGGTTGGCGGCGATCAGCTCCTGGACTTTCGACTTCAGTTCTGGGTCGGCCATGGGGACATTCTAGGGAGCCGCGCCCGCGGGCCGTCAGAGCTGCGTGGCGATCAAACCCGCCAGTCCCAGGAACCCGGTGATCATGGTCGCCGTGATCGCGATGATGCCGTGGACCATCGCGTTCTGGAGTCCGTCGATGCGGCCGCTGAGCTCGCTGACGCGACCATTGAGATCGTCGAGGCGCGAGTCGACGCCATCCTTGAAATCGTCGAGACGTGAATCGGTCCAGGTCGAACGCATTGACTCCATGCTCCTCAGGCTAGGGAACCAGCTCCTTCGCGTGGCGCACGGAAGTGTAACTTTTTGTCTACAAGGGTGACGTCTTGACCGAGAGGGCGTGGATCGTGCCGTCGTCGAAGCGCTCTTTGACCGCGGCCTTGACCAGCCGGTGCTGGTCGATCCGCGAGAGGCCGTCGAACTGGGCGGCGCTGACGACCGCCTTCAGGTGCTGACCGCCGCCGTCTTCGTCGAGGACCTCGACCGCGGCGCCGGGCAGCGCGGACTCGATCATCGCCTTCAACTCGGCCAGGTCGACCGCCATCGGGATCTAGCTGCCGACGCTTTCGCCGAGGGTCGAGAGCATCTCCTCGACCCTGACGAACTTGACGCGGGGGCGACCGTGGGGCTCGCCGCGGCCGACCTCGGCCTGGTCGATCGCCTGCCAGTCCTCAAAGCTGACGTAGCGCGTGCCGCGCTCGGCCAGCAGCGCCTCGACCGCGGCGGGATCCGGGCTCTCCGGCGCCAGCAGGGTCTGCGACTCGACGTCGGCGAGCAGGTGGGTGACCGTCTCCAGGGCGTCTTTCTTATTGGTCCCGATGACGCCGGAGGGGCCGCGCTTGATCCAGCCGGCCGTGTAGTGGCCGACCTTGTGGCCGGAGTCGTGGGAGTCGAGCACGCGGCCGCCCTCGTTGAGGATGAGGCCGCGCTTCTGATCGAAGGGGACGCCCTCGATCGGGATCCCGGTGTAGCCGACCGAGCGCAGGACCAGTCCGCACTCGAGCTCTTCGCGCTCGCCGGTGTCCTTCGCTCGCAGCGAGCCGTTCTCCTCGACCAGCTCGTTGCGGCCGATCACGATCGATTCCACTTTGCCGTCGCCTTTGATCTCGACCGGCGAGGCGAGGAAGCGGAGGACGATCCGCTGGTGCTTGCCCTCCGGCGTGCGCTGGGAGAACTCGCGCAGGGTCTCGACGTTGACGCGGGTGGTCTTGTCGACCTCGTCGGACTCGAGGAAGGCGGCGCTGGCCGGGTCAAGCTCGACGTCGGTGGGGTCGACGATCACGTCGGCGTCCTCCATCACTCCCAGCTCCTTGATCTCCGGGTTGGTGAAGGCGGCCTGGACCGGACCGCGGCGGCCGAGGACGACGATCTCGCGGATCTTCTTCGCGTCGAGCAGCTCGATCGCGTGGTCGGCGGTATCGGTCTGGCGCAGCTCGTGGTCGGTCAGGGCCAGCATCCGGGCGACGTCCATCGCCACGTTGCCGTTGCCGATCACCACCGCCCGCTCGCTGGAGAGGTCGAAGTCGTGGTCAGCGTAGTCGGGGTGGGCGTTGTACCAGCCGACGAAGGCGGTGGCGGCGGCGCTGCCGGGCAGGTCCTCGCCGGGGACGCCGAGCTGGCGGTCGGTCTCGCAGCCGACCGTGAAGACGATCGCGTGGTAGAGCCGTTCCAGCTCCTCGACCTGGATGTCCTGGCCGATCTTGACGTTGCCGAAGAAGCGGAAGCCGTCGCGGGCCGCGGTTTTTTCGTACACCCGGGTGACCGACTTGATCTTGGGATGGTCGGGCGCGACGCCGCCGCGGACCAGGCCGAAGGGGGTGGGAAGGCGGTCGAAGAGGTCGACCTGGGCGTGCAGATCCTCGCCTTTGAGGATGTGCTCGGCGGCGTAGAAGCCGGACGGGCCGGCGCCGACGATGGCGACGCGAAGTGGGTTCTCGGGGCTGCCGATCTTGCTCATTGGACGCGGAAGAATAGGGAATTCGGCAAGCGGGGCGGCTCCGCGAGCCGCTCAGGCCACGGTATCGGCGGAAACCGCACTGGGGGTGCCGTCGAGGGCGTCGAGCGCCTTGCGCACCGACATCGCCACGCAGGTGAAGATCGGCGTCTCGCGCTCGGTGTACTCGCTCGACTCGGTCGGGCGCAGCTCATTGACCAGGTCGAGGAACATCCCCGGGTCGTCGCCCTCGAAGCAGACGACGAACTCCTGGTCGTCGAGGCCGTAGGAGTAGGTGGTGTTGATCGTGATCTCGGGATAGCGGCGGCCGACCTCGATGTGGCTTTTCATGATCCGCCCGCGCTCCTCCGGCGCCAGCCCGTACCAGCGGCGTTGCTTCACCATCGGGTAGAGGAAGAGGTACTTGCGCTCGGAGGTGCAGATCTCCGGCCGCGCCCCCTCCTCGGAGTAGGGCGAGCGTTTGGTCATCGAGAGGAACGAGTGCGGCGTCTCGGTCCATTTCGCCAAGCCGCTCTGGCCGAGGACGACGTGGAAAGTGTGGATGTCGTCCAGATTCGGGCTTTGGCTGAGCAGGACCAGATCGACGTCGCCGCGCGTGCCTATGGTTGAGTAGGCCCGCAGCGAGCGGTCGATGCCGAAGTCCTCGCAGGCGGCGAGGAACTCCTGCTTGTCGGCGGCACGTAGCTCGGCGTCGCGTCGGCGCCAGGCGGGATCGATCTTGAAGAAAGAAAACTTGGCGAACGTCCGATCAGCCATCGCGGTCACGATAGCGCTCGTCGCGTTGATCGCCCCGGCGTCCGCCAGTGGCGCTGCACGCGTTCCGCGAGCGACCCTCGCCTGGCTGCCGCAGGGGACCTCGGTGTCCGATCTGGCCAAGCTCGGAATGTCGCCAGGTCTGCTTTCCGCTGGCCTCGGAGCAGTGCGGGCGCAGCAGACCTACCTCGACGTCGGCCAGGGCAACCGCGTCTTCGACTCGCTTTACGACTCCAAGCTGCAGCCGCGGCAGGGCCCCTGCTACCAGTGGTTCGAAGGGGCAAGGAAGAGGGCGGAATCGGCTCCCGCCGAGATCGAGCCTGGCCTGCTTCCCGGCAGTCTGACTGGGCACGGAGTGGCGGTTTTCTTCCTGGGTTCCAGCTCGTGCGCTCTCGGTGGCCAGTCGGGAATGGGCGAAGGGGCAATCGGCATCGGCACCCTCCTGATCGCCGACGCTTCTCAGCGGCGTTTGCGCACGCTGCTCGCGGAACGGCACCCCGAGGATCTGGTGATCGCCGTTGCCAGGCCGAGTGGTTCCGATGCGCCGCTGGCGGTCGGGATCGCGGGCAGGGGCTACCACGGCAACCTGACCTCCGACAGCACCCGGCTCAACGGGTACGTGCTCTCCACCGATATCGCTCCGACGATCCTCGACCACTTCGGGCTGGAGGTGCCCTCGCAGATGTCGGGAGAGCCGATCCGGGCCGAGGGGGAGGTCGATCCGGCGGCCGTCGACGCGCTCGGAGATCGGCTGGCGGTGATCTCGGACCGGCGTGGGCCGGTTATCGGGCTGAGCCTGCTGGTCTGGGTCCTGGTGCTCGGGCTCGTCGCGGGCCTGATGCGCGGCGCCGTGGCGCGCACCGCGGTGAGGGTGGTGGGCCTGGCTGTCGTCTACGTGCCGCTGGTGCTCTTGGCCGGGGCGGCGATCGAGCCGGGGGAGACGGTGGAAATGCTGCTGGTGATGCTGGGAGCGCCGGCGCTCGCGGGGCTGACGCTGGCGCTGTTCGACGGCTACCGGGCCCTGGCGGCGGCTTCGGCGCTGACGGTGCTCGCCTGCGCCGTGGACATGATCGCCGGCTCGCCCTTGACGGCGCTCTCGCTGATGGGCCCCAATCCCGGATTGGGAGTTCGCTTCTACGGGATCGGCAACGAGCTCGAGGCGCCGCTGGCGGTGCTGGTCGTCGCCGGCACCGGGGCGGGGCTGGCCGGATTCGCGCCGCGCCTGGCGCCGCGCCCGTCCGCCGTTGTCTTCCTCGCGATTGGCCTCGTTGCCGCCTTCGTCTTCGCGGCTGGGCGCTTCGGCGCCGACGTCGGCGCCGCGATCGTGATGCCCGTCGGAGCCGCCGCGGCCGCGGCGGCAATCGCGGCTCGCAGGCGCCGGGCGGCGCTGTTCGTGGTCGCCGCCCCGTTCGCGGCCGTGGCTCTGCTTGCCCTCGTCGACCTGCTCTCCGGGGCCAACGCACATCTCACGCGCTCGGTCCTCGACGCCGGTGGCCTGCACGATCTCGGCGACGTCGCCGAACGCCGCCTGCGCCTCTCCGCCCACAGCCTCCTGAAGCCGCTCACCTTCGTCTTCCTGCCCCTGGTCGCCCTCCTCGTGGCGCTTGCGGTGGCCCGCCGCGAGGGGCTCCGTGCCTGGCTCGAGCCGCGCCCGCAGATGCGGGCCGGGCTGATCGGCGCCCTCGTCGCCACCGTGATCGGCGCCCTCGCCAATGACTCCGGCGCCCTGATACTGGAGATCGGCACCGCCTATCTCCTCGTCTTCGTCGGCTTCACCTGGGCCGAGGGCGGTCCCGCTCATGAGATCGGGGCCGGGCGATGATCTACCCTTAGCCCTTCGTGCGCATAGCTCTCGTCTCGCCATATTCCTGGTCCTACCAGGGGGGCGTGAATCGGCATGTGGAGGCGCTTGCTGAGGAGTTTCTCGGCCGTGGCCACGACGTTCGCGTGCTTGCCCCCTACGACCCGCCTGGCCGGGTCAGCCGGGTCCTGCACCGAGCGGCGCCGGAACCGCGGGATCTGCCCGACTACCTGACCCCGCTGGGGCGGACGATGGGCTTCGGGGTCAACGGATCCGTGGGCAACTTGGCGCCATTCCCAACCAGTGGGGTGCTGGCGCCCCGGCGAGAGGTGCGGCGCGGTGACTTCGACGTCATCCACGTCCACGAGCCGCTGGCGCCGCTGGTCGGCTGGAACGCGACCCTGGGGGCGAGGACTCCGGTCGTCGGCACCTTCCACGCTTACTCGACCAAGCCGATGCCCAACTACATCGCCAACGGGCTCGGTGCCCGGCGCATGTTCAACCGCCTCGCGGCCCGGATCGCCGTCTCCGAGGCCGCCGCCTGGACCGGCCGCCGCTGGTACGGCGGCGACTACACGATCATTCCCAACGGGGTCGACGTCGACACAGCGCCGAGCGCGCCGGCGGCCCCGGCGGGGGAGCTGCGCATCCTCTTCGTCGGCCGCCCGGAGGAGCGCAAGGGCCTGCCGGTCCTGCTGACCGCCTTCGGCGCCCTGGTCGAGCACGTGCCCTGCCGGCTCACGGTGATCGGGGCCGAGCGTGAGGACGTGCTCCGCTACCTCGCCGACCCCGAGCTGCTGCGCTCGATCGACATTCGCGGCCGGGTCTCCGGCGACAGCCTCTGGGCCGAGCTGCACGGCGCCGACGTGCTCTGCGCTCCCTCGCTGTCGGGCGAGAGCTTCGGCATGGTGCTGACCGAGGCCTTCGCCGCCGGCACGCCGGTGATCGCCTCCAACATCGCCGGCTACAGCGACGTCGTCAGCGACGGGGTCGACGGTCTGCTGGTGCCCCCGGGAGACCCCCAGCGCCTGGCTGAGGAGCTGCAACGCGTCCATCATGAACCCGCTCGCCTGGCGGCGATGGGGGAGGCCGCCAGGCGCAGTGCCCAGCGTTACGCCTGGCCCCACGTCGCCGACCAGGTGACGGCTGTCTACGAGCGGGCGATGACGGTGCCGCGGCCGTCCGGTGCCGCCGAGCGCGTCAGTCACTGGGTCGGCCTGCGACCCGCCGACGGCGGTCCCCGCCACCCGGCCCAGAAGCTGCCCTCGCTGGACCCGGCACCGGCCCGCTCCGGCAATCGCGGCCGGGCGATCGCCCGGCGCGCCGGGCTGCTTGTCGCCGGTGCTCTCGGGATCGGGCTGACCGTGCTGGCGGCGAAGAAGATCGGCGTCGACAACGTGGTCGACAGCATCGTCCGCTCCAACCTCACCTGGGTGCTGATCGCCTGCGCCCTGATGGCCGTCTCGCTCTTCTTCCGCGCTGCCTCCTGGTACTGGATCGTCCGCGCGGCGCTGCCGAACCGGCCCGTGCGCCGCCGCGACGTCACCTCGGCGACGATGATCGGGGTGCTGATGTCGGCGACCCTGCCCGCCCGGCTGGGCGAGCCGGCGCGCGCCCTCGCCCTCGCCCGCCGCACCGGTCGCATGCGGGAAACCTTCCCGGTCCTGCTCGGGACCCTGGTCTCGCAGACGATGCTCAACCTGGTGGCGCTGGCACTGCTCGGAGTGATCATCGTCTCCTCGACGCCGCTCTTCCACTCCGGCACCCAGAAGCTGTTCGTTTTCAGTCTGGTGCCGATGCTCCTCCTCCTCGTCGTCCTGGTCGCGCCGATGCTGATGCGGAGCAACGGCAGCGGGCGCCTCGCCCGCGCCGGCGCCGCCCTGCAGCGAGCGCTGATCCAGGTGCGGGCCGGCCTCGCCGTCTTCCGCGATCCGCGCCGCGGTGCCTCCGCCGCGGCCGCCCAACTCGGCGCCTGGGCGATCCAGCTCGCCGCCTGCTGGGCGCTGCTCTACGCGCTCGGCCTCGACGACAAGGCCGGGATCGGCGCCGCCGCAGCGGTCCTCTTCGCGGTCAATGTCACCGCGGTGGTGCCGGTCACCCCGTCGAATATCGGCGTCTTCCAGCTGGCGGTGATCAGCGTCCTCCACACCGGCTTCGACGTCGGCACCGCCGACGCCCTCGCCTACGGCGTCATCCTGCAGGCGGTCGAGATCGCCACCGCGGTCGCCCTGGGATTGCCGGCCCTGGTGCGTGAGGGCCTGACCTGGAGCGACCTGCGGGTGCAGGCACTTTCGGCCGCTCCGGTGCACCTCGAGTCGAAGCCTCGCGAGCAGACCGGTTCCAGCCGTGAGGGCGTTATTTAGACGAGAATTCCTTGTATATTAAAAGTCCTGTGTGTTCATCTAGGATGTTTGGAGTCGCACCAATCGACCGGAGGGGTGTCTCCAGAGCGCATGGCAACGCCCGATGCCGCTGCACTGCCCGACGCGGGGATTCGTGCTGGCAGCCGAGTACTGGCCCCGTTCGAGAACCCGCTGAACGCGCGCATACTGCGCGCCCATGTTGACGGGCCCAAACGTCTCACCGATTTGCAGGAGCTGGTCGGACGGTCAGCGCCGACCACGGTGCGGGCGGCCGTGGCCAGCCTCTGTGGGCTTGGCGCCCTTTCCAAGCAGCCCGTCGGGGACTCCTCCGCCGTCGTCACGGTTCTCAGCTTCGCCGGCGCCGAGATGCTGTTCGTAGCTGACGAGGTTGATGCCTGGCTGCGGCGCTGTCCCGACGGCCCGATCTCGCCAGGCAGCGAGGAGGCGCGGGAGGCGGTCAAGGCTTTGGCGGGCGGCTGGAACTCGACCCTGATGCACGTCCTGGCCAGTCGCCCTTTCACTCTCAGCGAACTCGACGGCCAGATCCCCGGTGTCAGCTACCCGTCATTGGAGCGGCGTGTCTCCTGGATGAGGACGAGCGGCCAGATCGAGCCGGTGGAGAAGGAGGGCAGGGGAACTCCCTACGTGGTGACCGACTGGTTGCGTCAGGCGATCGCGCCACTTTGCGCTGCTGGCCGATGCGAGCGCCGCCACATGGAGGAGGGGAGCGGACCAATCACTGCGGTCGAGGTGGAGGCGTCCTTCCTGCTGACCGTTCCATTGATTCCCCTCCGTACGGGCGCCCGCGGCAGCTGCATGCTGGCGGTGCAGACCGACCCGGTTGAGCCCGACGACGCGGAGCCGAGGCTCGCCGGCGTCACCATCGAGGTAGAGCACGGACGTGTCGTCTCCTGTGCCCCCGAGATCGGAGCCGAACCGACGACCTGGGCGGTCGGCGCTCCGGAGGGCTGGCTGGACGTGGTCATCGACGGCAGGATCGAGGACCTGAGGATCGGCGGCGCCAATCCTCAGCTCGCCCTCGATCTCGTAACCGGCATCCATTTCTCGCTCTTCGTCGACCGCTGAGGCGTGCCGATCCTGGCCACATGGCGTAAACGCCCCGGTCCGCAAAAAATCGAGTCTCAGGCAATAATTTCTTGACGAGTAACAAGACGTATGCGTAAAGTCATTTGCGCGTACAGACTTTCGATCGGGTGGGGTCAAATGGAATACGACGCGGCTTTGTTGGAGCGCGTCGCGCAGCGGTTCTGGCGCGACATGTGGAGGTCGGTGACGCCCGACGCGGTGGCCGAATCCGGCGTCGAAGTGAGGAATTTCGGACCTGTCCAGGCGACTGCTTTTGGCGACCTGCCTGAGGTCCACAGTCTCAATCAGATCCAGGGGGCGGCGGAGCCGGGCGCGATCGAGGGCGGCCATCTGGCCGAAGCCGTCGAATGGATGCGGTCCTGGGAGGTCGATTACCGCGTGCCCGTTGCCGAGTGCCGGCCGGGGGCGGAAGAGGCCGAGTCCTGGCTCAGCATCCGCGGCTACGAGCGCGGGGAGGGCTGGATGAAGATGATCCGCGAGGCGGCGCCGCTCGACCTGCCGGCCAACCCCGACGTCACGGTCTTCGAGCTCGGCGAGCACGAAGCCGACGGCGAAGGGCTGAGTGCGATCGCCGCGGAGACGCTCGAGTTGCCGGTGACGGCGGGGACCCTCTTCTTTTCGCTTCCCCAGGCGGAGAAATGGCGCTGCTACACGGCCGCCCTGGCGCCGGAGCAAGAGATCGTCGCCACCGGCGCGATGATGATCGATGACGGGGTGGCGCAGTTCGGACCGGGCACCACGCTCGAGCACGGTCGCGGTCGCGGCTGCAACACCGAGCTGGTTCGTCGCCGTCTGCTGGACGCCATCGAGGCCGGCTGTCACACGGTCTTCGTCGAGCTCGGCGAACGCGATCCCGAGCGCATCTCGGCTGCCTATCGCAACCTGCGCCGGGCTGGTTTCGTAGAGGCCTACAGGAGCCGCAACTGGCAGCGCCCGGCGCTGCACCCCGCCGAGGTCATCGAGTAGCGAGTCGCCGACGGGTCAGGCGCTGGCCGTCGCCGGCTCAGTTGCGTCCTCGTCCGGATCGGATTCGGGCGGCAGCTCGCCGCCGCGATCGGTGCCGGCGATCAGTTCGTCCGGCGCCTTCTCCTCGGGAATGAAGCCCGACTTCATGCCGAAGTAGACGGCCTGGGGGTGGTGGGCAACGATCGCCACCGTCGACTGCTCTGGCATCACCGCGTAGCCGTCGGAGAGGGTCATGCCGATCGCTTCGAGGCCGAGCAGGCGCCAGACCTTCTCGTGCTCGGATTGGTCCGGGCAGGCCGGGTAGCCCCAGGAGTAGCGGCGGCCCTGATCGGGGTCGATCTCGAGGCCGCGGCGGACGTCGGAGTGCAGCCACTCGGCCAGGCCCTCGGCCGACTGCACGCCGAGCCCGTGCACGAAGAGCTGCTCGGCGAACTCGCCTTCGCGCTCGAGCTTCTCGATCAGCTCGGTCACCTCGGGCCCGACGGTGACGCCCTGCAGGGCGACCACGTCGCGTTCGCCCGAATCCAAGGGCCGGTAGAAGTCGGCGAGGCAGATGCGGTCGTGCTTGGGCTGGCGCGGGAAGACCAGGCGCTCGATCTCGCGCTCGTGGTCCTCGGGGTCGAAGATCACCAGCTCGTTGCCATCGGAGTTGCAGGGGAAGTAGCCCAGCCGTGCTCGCGGGTGCAGGTAGTCCTGTTCGCGCCACATCCGCTCCAGCCGGGGCGCGAATCCCTCCTCCTCGTCGCTGCCCTCGACCAGTTCCCGCCAGGCCTCGCCCTTGACCCCGCGCCCGCCCCAGTGCAGCTTGAACAGCACGTGGCGGTCGAGGTAGGGGTAGACGTCCTCGAGGTCGATCGGGATCTCCCGGGAGCCCCAGAACGGCGGCGCCGGAATCGGGTTGTCGGTCGTGGTGCCGGAACGCACGCTGGAGTCGGTGACCGGCGGTGAGTCGTCGACCACGACCGGCTTCTCGCGCAGCTGCTTGGCCTCGGCCCGGATCCGCTCGACCAGCGCCGCGCGGGCCGGCTCGTCGACCAACGCGTCCATCGTGTCGAGGCCCTGGAAGGCATCCTTGCAGTAGAAGACGCCGGGCTCGTAGATGTCGTCGGACTCGCGGCCCTTCGGATAGAGCGTGCGGCGGCCGAAGTCGCGGTTGATCGCGGCGCCGCCGATCAGCACCGGGAACTCGAGCCCGCGCTGGTGCAGCTCCTGGATGCAGGCCGGCATCTGCTTCGAGGTCGAGACCAGCAGGGCGGAGAGGCCGATTGCGTCGGCGTCGTTCTCGACCGCGGCCTCGATGATCGCGTCGATCGGGACCTGCTTGCCGAGGTCGATCACGGTGTAGCCGTTGTTGGTGAGGATCGTGTTGACGAGCGACTTGCCGATGTCGTGGACGTCACCGAAGACGGTGGCGATCACGACTTTGCCCTTGGTATGGCCGTCGATCCGGTCGAGGTGGTTCTCCAGCTGCGCCACGGCGCGCTTCATCACTTCGGCCGACTGCAGGACGAAGGGCAGGATCAGTTCGCCGGCGCCGAATTTGTCGCCGACCTCCTTCATCGCCGGCAGCAGCACCTCGTTCAGGGTCGGGACGGCGCCGATCTTCTCGACCGAGCGCTCGATCTGGTCCTCGACCCCGTCCTTCTTGCGGCGCAGGATGTGCCAGTGCAGCGCCTCCTCCGGCTCCATCCCGGCGGTCGGGTCGGCGACCTCGGCCTCGGCCTCCTCGCCCTTGGACTCGAAGTGGGCGATGAACTTCTCCAGCGCGTCCTCGCGGCGGTTGAAGACGAGGTCGTTGGTCAGTTCGCGCTCCTCCTCGGAGATCTCGCCGTAGGGGGTGATGTGGTTCGGGTTGACCATCGCCAGGTCGAGTCCGGCCTCGACGCAGTGGTGGAGGAAGACCGAGTTGAGGATCGCCCGCGGCCGCGGCGAGATGCCGAAGGAGACGTTGGAGACGCCGAGCGAGGTCTTGACCCCGGGGATCTCCGCCTTGATCCGGCGAATCCCCTCGATCGTCTCGACGGCCGAGGGCTTCCACTCGTCGTCGCCGGTGGTGAGGGTGAAGGTCAGGGCATCAAATATGAGCGCCTCTGGTTCGAGGCCATGCTCGCCGCAGGCGATGTCGCGCAGCCGTTCGGCGATCTCGACCTTGCGGTCTGCCGTCTTCGCCATCCCGACCTCGTCGATCGTCAGCGCGATCAGCGCCGCCCCGTGGGCCTTGGCCAGCGGGATCACCTTGTCGGCCTTCTCGCGGCCGGCCTCGAGGTTGATCGAGTTGACGATTGCCCGCCCGGGGATCGTCTCCAGCGCCGCCTTCAGCACCTCTGGCTCGGTCGAGTCGACCTGGATCGGCGTCGGCTGGGTCAGCGAGACCCGCTTCGCGACCGCGCTCATCTGCTCGTCCTCGTCGGAGCGCTCGGTCAGCGCCACGCAGAGGTCGAGCACGTGGGCACCGCCTTCGACCTGGTCTTCGGCGACCTGGACGAGCCCGTCGTAGTCGTCGGCCAGCAGCAGTTCCTTGGCCTTTTTCGAGCCCTGCGAGTTGACTCGCTCGCCGACCAGGGTCGGGCGCGGCTCCTGGACCAGGGTGGTCGAGGTCATCATCGAGGAGACCTCGATCGGCCCCGCGGCCGGGCGCTCGCCGGGCACCTTGCCCTTGACCTGTTCGGCGATCGCGGCGATGTGCTCGGGGGTGGTGCCGCAACAGCCGCCGACGATGCCGACCCCGTAGCGCTCGACGAACTCGCCCAGCGTCGCCGCCAGCGGTCCCGGCTTTTCGGGGAAGATCGTCTCGCCGTCGGGGCCCTGCAGGGGCAGCCCGGCATTGGGGATGCAGTGGACCGGCAGCGGGCTGGTCTCACCGAGGAAGCGGATCGCGTCGCGCATGTCCTCCGGCCCGGTCGAGCAGTTGAGCCCGATCACGTCGACATCGAGCGCCCGCAGCGTCGTCAGCACCGCCTGGATGTCGGTGCCCAGCAGCATCTTGCCGCCGTTGGGGAGAAGGGAGACGCTGGTCTGGATCGGCAGCGTGCGGCCGGTCTGGGCGAAGGCCTCGCGGGCGCCGAAGATCGCCGCCTTGACCTCGAGGATGTCCTGCGCCGTCTCGATGATGATCAGGTCGGCGCCGCCTTCGACCAGGCCGCGCGCCTGCTGCGCGAAGACCTCGACCAGGGTGGCGAAGGAGATGTCGCCCAGGGTCGGGTCGGTCGAGGCCGGCAGGAACCCGGTCGGCCCGATCGAGCCGGCGACGAAGCGCTCCTCACCGGCCGCCTTGCGGGCGATCTCGGCCGCCTTGACGTTGATCTCCAGCGTGTGCTCGCCGAGGCCCCACTCCTCCAGCTTCAGTCGCGAGGCTTGGAAGGTGTCGGTCTCGACCACCTCGGCACCGGCCTCCAGCATCGAGCTGTGCACCCCCTCGATCACGTCGGGCCGGTTCAGCACCAGCGCCTCGTGGCACTTGCCCTGCAGGCCGCCGTAGTCCTCCTGGGTCAGGTCGAACATCTCCAAGGTCGCGCCCATGCCGCCATCGAAGACGACGACGCGCTCCTTGGTCGCGGCTATGTAATCGCGGTCGGGCATGAACTTCAGAGGCTACCGGGGAGGCTCGCCGTGCGAGGGGCATAGCGAGGGAGGGGTCTGGTTGTCCTCCATTCGAATTCAGTCGCGCCCGCTGAAGCGGGCGGCTCCGCAACATGGAGCTCGCCTATGGCGAGCTATAGACAGATTGCCTATCGCGGCCGTTCGGCCACATTCGCATGGAGGACAACCAGACCCCTCCGACGACACGTCCCGTCGGGAGCGCCCAGAGTTCAGAAGCTCCACCCGACTTGAGCTGGGTACCGACCTCCCTCCCTCACAGGGTCTCCGTCCTACCGGCGCAAGCCCAGCCGCCGCTTCAAATCACGAGCGCTGACCGCCCGAGACACCCGGTCGACCAGCCCCCGGCGACCCTTCGTGTACGGGTACCAGTTCGGCTCCCGCTTGCCGCCGAAGCGGGTGACGACGATCGACTCGGCGCGGCAGTACTTCTTGATCCCGTACTCGCCGTGGCGGAAGCCGATTCCCGACTGCTTCCAGCCGCCCATCGGCACTCCCATTGCGGCCATGTTGGTGATCACGTCGTTGACGTTCACCGAGCCTGCCTCGACCCGGCGCGCAAGCCGCTCGGCCCGCTCCTTCTCGCCGAAGACCGAGGCAGCGAGCCCGTAGCGGGTGTCGTTGGCGAGTCGCAGCGCCTCCTCGGAGTCACGCACTTTCATCACCCCGACCACAGGACCGAAGGTCTCGTCCTGCATGACCTTCATCGAGTGATCGACGTCGACCAGCACGGTCGGCTCGAAGTAGTCGCCGGGCCCGTCGACCCTCTTGCCTCCGGTCAGCGCCCGGGCGCCGTTGGCGAGGGCGTCGTCGACCTGGCCGGCGACGATCGCGGTCTGGTTCGGCGAGGTCATCGCGCCGACGTCCTTTTCCGGCTTGCGGCCGTCGGCGCCCTGGCGCAGGCCCTTGACCTGCGTCGTCAGCTTGGCGACGAACTCGTCGTAGACGGGCTCCTCGACGTAGATCCGCTCGACCGAGATGCAGAGCTGGCCGGAGTTGACCATCCCGCCCCAGGCGGCGGCGTTGGCGGCGCGGTCGACGTCGGCGTCGGAGAGGACGATCATCGGGTCCTTGCCGCCGAGCTCGAGGCTGACCGGGGTCAGGGTCTCGGCGGCGCGGGCCATCACCTTGCGGCCCGTTCTGTCGGAGCCGGTGAACTGGATGTAATCGACGTTGTCGATCAGGGCGCCGCCGGCCTCGCCGGTCCCCTGGACGCAATCGAAGACGTCGGGGGCGCCGATCTCGTGCTTCCAGGCCTCGATTATTTCCATCAGGCTCAGTGGCGTGAACTCGGAGGGCTTGACGACGACCGCGGCGCCGGCCTGCAGAGCCGGGATTGAGTCGCCGAGCGCCATCGCCAGCGGGAAGTTCCAGGGGCTGATGACGCCGACGACGGGGAAGGGCCGGTACTGGATCGTCAACTTCTTCGCAGCCAGCAGCGGCGAGTTGGGGCGCACCGTCTCGTCGCCGATATAGCCGGCCGCCTTCGTGCCGTAGAAGTTGATCAGGTCGGCGACGTAGCCGAGGTCGAGCGAGACGTCGGCCCGGACCTTGCCGGTTTCGGCCTGCATCGTGTCGCTGATGCGCTCGGTGTTGTCGAGGATCCAGTCGCGCAGCCGGCCGAGCCAGTGGTAGCGACCCTCGATCCCGATCGCCTCCCACTCGGCCTGATTGGCGCGCACACGGGCCACGGTCGCGGCGATCGCCTTGGGCGAGTCGGTCGCGATCGCGTCGATGACGGCTCCGGTCGCGGGGTTGAGGACGTCGATCGTCTCGGCTGCGAGCGCCGGGGCGCCGTTCACCGCGCCGTTCGTCTCGGTACTCGTCTCGGCGGTGCCGCTCTCCACTGGGTGCTCCCTTCGTCGACCCTTGGCTGGTCAGCCAACTGTACCCGGCTAAGGGCCCCTGTGTGGGGGCATTGTGCTTGGAAAGCCGCGTGTCAGCCGAAATGGTTGGCGAGCAGGGCGACGAGGCCGGCCAGCATTGCGCCGATCAGGGCCATCACCAGCGTGTCAAACCGGCGATTGAAGGTGGCGATGACCATGTCGAACCGGGCGTCGATCCTCTCGAACTGCGCGCCGACCCTCTCGAACTGTGCGTCAACTCTGTTGAACTGGGCGTCAACCCTGTCGAAGCCTTCGCGCATCTCCGAGCGCACGGCATGGACCTGGGTGCTTAGCTCCTCGCGGGTCGCCGCCCGGAGGTCACGATCGAATCTGGCTAAATCCGAGCGTAGTTCTTTGTTGTCGATACGCAGCGCGGCGACGTCTTCATGGGTTTCGGTTCGCAGCCCCGCGATGTCTTCGTGAACCCGCCCGATACCTGCGTCCACGCGCCCGGCGAGGTCGTCCATGCGGTCGTCGGTCCAACTGTTTCTCATTGCCTCCATGATGATGCCACTGTAGACAAAATGTTGCGGCTGCGTGTTAGCAAACTGCCACAAAAGTGTCACTTTTGGACGAGACGGAAGACCGGGCCTTCGAGGGAGCTGACGTAGAGGTGGTGGGCGTCGTCTTCGCCGAACGAGGTCGGGCTGGCGACCGCGAGGCCGAGCTTGCGATCGCCGCTGGCTCGCTTCAGGTGGGGGACGAGGCTGCGCAGCTCGCCCTCGCAGAGGTCGGCGTAGACGTAGCGCTTATAGAGAGAGGTCAGGCTGGGGTCGCTGACGACGTAGCCACCGATGATCGAGCAACTGCCAGCACGGCTGTGGGGGTAGGCGAAGATCGGCTTGGTGGTGCCGCCGGGGTCCGCGGTGCCGCTGCTTTCGTCCGTGTAGGGAGCGAGGCCCTCGAGCGCGTCCCAGCCGAAGTTGGCGCCGTCCGCCGCCGCGACCGTCGTGTAGTCGAGCTCCTCGAACTGGTTCTGGCCGACGTCGCCGATCGCGATCCGCGGTTGCACGGCGCTGACGGTGTCGAGTGAGAAGCGGAAGGGGTTGCGCAGGCCGTAGCTGTAGATCTCGTCGCGGCCGGGCTTGCCGACGAACGGGTTCGAGCTCGGGACCGAATAAGGCTGGCCGCCGGACGGGCGCGGATCGATCCGCAGCAGCTTGCCGAGCAGCACCTCCTTGTTCTGGGCGTTGTTGGGCGGATCGCCGCCGGAGCCGCCGTCGCCGGTGCCGAAGTAGAGGAGACCGTTGAGGAACTGCATCTGGCCGCCGTTGTGATTGGCGTTGACCGGGTGCGGGATCGCGATCACCTGGCGCTGGGAGCCGGCCGCCGCCCGGGTGGCACTGCCGCGCTTGAATTCGTCGACGCGGATGTTGCCGGCGCTGTCGTTGTAATAGGCGTAGAAGCTGCCGCTCTGGCGGTAGTCGGCGGGGAAGGCGATCGAGAGCAGGCCGCGCTCGCCGCCGTCGTAGCCGACCGACGCCCGCAGGTCGAGGAACGGGCGCGCGAGGCGCTTGCCGCCGCTGAGCACGACGATGCGGCCGGGCTGCTCGACCACGAACAGCAGTCTCGGGAAGCCGGGAGCGCCGGCCACGTAGACGGGGTGGTCGAAGTCGCCGATCTTCTTCAGCGCGACGCTGCTCTTGGGGCGGGCGCTGGTCGTGCCGCCCCCTTCTGGCTGGCTGGCGGAGCCGCAGGCCGGTAGGCCGAGGGTCAGCAGAACGGCGATCAGGGCGGCGGCGGGGGAGAGGTGGCGCATGCGGTGACGCTACCCGGCAGCAGCAGCGACTATTCGCCGGGGACGTCGCGCTGGCGCTGCTTGGCCTTTTCGACCACTTCGCCGTCGTCGGTCACTTCGGTATCCGGGGACACGGCGGAGATCTCAGTGGCGAAGGAGCCGCCGGCGGCGACGCCGTTGGTCTCGGCCTTGGCGGTCCCGCTCAGCCCCGCGTCGATCCTGTAGAGGATGGTGAACTTGCCGGCTTTGACGGCGCTCAGCTTCCAGACCGCTTCGGTGGTGGCGCCGGGCTTCAGCGGCCCGAAGGAGAAGGTCTTGCGGTTCGAGGTCGTCGCCCCGCCCGGATCGGAGGAGCCAGCCAGGCGCGGATAGCCGGCGGCGAGGACCCAGACCGGCCGGTCGGGCTGGGCGAGGCCGGTCTGCGGATCGCTGATGCCGAACGGCAGCGAGGAGGTCTGGCCTTCCTTGCCGGCGATCGAGACCGTCACCGTCAGCGACGGCAGCGCCTTCTTGCCCGTGTTGCGGACCCCGAGCTCCATCAGCGAGGTCTGGCCGAGGTGCTGCTCGGTCGGGAAGCTGGCGTCGGTCACCCGGACGTCGTAAGTGCCGGCGGGCTGGTTCGCATCTGACGATTCTTCCCCGCCGCAGGCGCCGAGCAGCGCCGCCAAGGCCACAGCGGCAACCCCGGTCGCGGTGGCTCGAAGGCGGGTACCCCGGGAATGTCTGCCGGTACCCCGCAAAGCGGCCGGAACATACCACGGGGTTTCCCCGCATCCATGCGCTTTTCGCGGCTGCCCGGGTGGGTTAGCCGGATCTCAACACTTGGCTAACGGTTGGGGCTGACCCATCCCATAGACTCAAAGCACGAGTGGGGCGTCGCGTGCGTGCGGCGCAGCTCGCCGGAGGAGCAGATGGTCGGAACCGCGGTCAACAGGGCATTCCTGCCCGCCAAGTCACTGTTCGAAGTGGTGGGGGACATGATGATCCTCACCGCGCGAACTCTCGTGTCTGCGGTCAAACCGCCGTACCCCTACGGCGAGGAGTTCATCGGCCAGTTCCTCTTCGCCCTGCAGCTCTGCTGGTTCCCGCTGCTGGTCTCGACCGTCGCCTTCGGCTTCGGCGCCCCCGGTCTGCAGGCGGCCAACTTCCTCTCGCTCTTCGGCGCCCTGGACCGGCTCGGCGGCTTCTTCGTGCTTGCCTCGATTCGCGAGTTCGCCCCCTTCGTCACCGCCGTCGTCGTCGCCGGCGTCGCCGGCACCGCGATCACCGCCGATCTGGGGGCGCGGAAGATCCGCGAGGAGCTCGACGCCCTGCAGGTGCTCGGCGTCGACCCGATCAAGAACCTCGTGGTGCCGCGTTTCCTGGCGCTGATGCTGATCACCGGCCTGCTCGACATCTACGCCCTGGTCTTCGGGATCAGCGGCGGCATCCTCACCGAGCTTCTCTACAACCAGCCGCTCGGCGGCTTCTTCGCCACCCTCTTCTCCAACGCCTCGATCACCGACCTCGCCGGCTCGGTGATCAAGTGCACGCTGTTCGGCGCCCTGATCGCGGTCGTCTGCTCCTATAAAGGGATGACCGCCTCCGGTGGCGCCGCCGGCGTCGGCCGTGCCGTCAACGAGGCCGTCGTCATCTCCTTCATGGGCGTCTTCGCCTTCAACTACGTCTTCACCCAGACCATGCTTGCCACCAACCCGGACCTGCAGACGATTCGATGAGTCCCTGGCTCGCAGTCCCGCGCGGCTGGCTCGACTCCTTCGGGGAGATCGCCCGTTTCGGCTCGATGGTCGCCGGCCAGGTCTATTCCGGTCGGGTCCTGCGCTTCTTCGGCGAGAGCCTGCGCCAGGCCGGCATCCTCATCCTCGGCTCGGCTCTGATCATCTGGGGTCTGGTCTTCACCCTCGGCCTCCAGTGCGGGATCGAGGGCGCCTATCTGCTGCGCGCGCAGGGCGCGCCTGCCTACGCCGGCGTCTTTGCCGCTTGGTGCGACCTGCGCGAGATCATGCCCTACGCCTTCGGCTACATGCTGGCGGCCAAGGTTGGGACCGGGATCGTCGCCGAGCTCGGGGCGATGCGGATCTCCGACGAGATCGACGCGCTCGAGGTGATGGGGGTGCCACCGATCACCTTCCTCTGCGCGACCCGCCTGCTTGCCGCCTGGATCTCCTTCCCGTTCATGTATCTGGCCGGGATCGGGATCATGTACCTGGCCAGCTACCTGGCGGTGGTCAAGCAGATCGGCGACGTTTCCTCGGGCGGCTATTTCTTGATCTTCTGGATGTTCCAGAACCCTCCCGACCTGATCTTCAGCCTGATCAAGGGCATGGTCATGGCCACGGCGATCGTTCTGGTCGGCTGTTATTACGGCTACACGGCCTCCGGAGGGCCGGTGGGAGTGGGGACCGCGACGGCGAAGTCGATGGTCCTCAACATCGTCTTAGTCCACATCATCGGGATGCTTGGGACCCTTGTCTTCTGGGGGGCCAACCCGAGGGCGCCAATAGGAGGCTGACAAGTGTCGATGGACGAGCAAGAGCGCATCAACGAGACCGAGGGCCGGGACTTCGAGTCGGAGGCCGAGACCAGCGCCGAGCTGGCCGAGCCGGTCGGCGCCGAGGCCGGCACGGAGCCGGGGCACCCCGAAAGCGCCACGGCGAGCGGCCCCTACGTGAGCGAGGACGGCTCGGTGATGGGCCGTGACTTCGTCATCCCCGGCGTCGATCCCCGCGAGCACGATCCTTACCGCTTCCACACCGGGCGCAAGCGCGACCACGGCGGCGAAGACGCGATCGAGATCATCGATCTGGTCAAACAGTTCGGCCGCGCCCGCATTCTCAACGGCCTCAACCTCGGCCTGCCCGAAGACCAGGTCTCGATGGTGCTCGGCCCCTCGGGGACCGGCAAGAGCGTGCTGATCAAGCACATCGTCGGCCTGCTCTACCCGGACTCTGGCGACGTCCTCGTGCACGGCGAATCGATTCCGAACATGACCGACGACGAACTCTTCGACGTGCGTAAAAAGTTCGGCCTGCTGTTTCAGGACGGCGCCCTCTTCGGCTCGATGAACATCTACGACAACACCTGCTTCCCGCTGCGTCAGCACACCGACAAAAGCGAGGAGGAGATCGGCGAGATCGTCAACCGCCGGCTCAAAGAGGTGGGGCTGACCGAGGCCACTTACAAGATGCCGAACGAGCTCTCCGGCGGCATGCGCAAGCGCGCCGGCTTCGCTCGAGCGCTGGTGCTGGAACCGGCGATCGTGATGTTCGACGAGCCCGACTCCGGCCTCGACCCGGTCCGCACGGCGCTGCTCTGCGAGCTGATCCGCGAGGTCCACGCCGAGAACGGCGGTTGCTACCTGGTGATCAGCCACGACCTCAACACGGCGCGCCGGATCGCCGACTTCCTCGCCGTGCTCTGGAGCGGCAAGATCGTCGAGTCGGGGCCGAAAGAGGAGCTGTTCGACTCCGAAAACCAGTTCGTGTCCCAGTTCCTCCGGGCGGACGTCAGCGGCCCGCTCTCGATGGACTGAGTTGGGCACTGGGTTCGGCCGCGTCGCGGCGTGGGCCGCTGGGCACGCCCGGGCGGTGCTGGTGCTCAGCCTCGTGCTGGCGCTTGCCGCCGGGGTCGGGGCAACCCGGATCCCGACCGACGCCGGCGTGGGAACGCTGGTCGACAGCGACAGCGCCACCTACCGGGCGACGCAGCAGGTGCGCGACTCTTTCGGCGAGGAACCGGTGGTGGTGCTCGTCAAGGGGGACCTGCAGCGGCTGATCCTGACCTCGAACATCTTCCGCCTGCTGCGGCTCGAGGGCTGTCTCTCCGGCAAGGTGCCGGAGGGAGCGAAGCCGATCCCCGGGCCCTGTGCCGAACTGGCTGAACTCGACCCGGTCGAGTTCGTCGCCGGCCCGGCCACCTTCCTCAACGAGTCGGTGGTCCAGATCGACACCCAGCTGCGCAACCTGGCCCAGCGGGTGGCACCGGACCGGTTCCGCGAATTCCTGCTCTCGGTCGCCACCCGCTATGGCATCACCAGCGCTCCCAGCCTCGACAACGAAGAATTCGTCGCCACCGTCGTCTTCGATCTCGCCCGCGCCCGCGGCACGCCGAAGGCCCGCCTCGCCTACCTCTTCCCCAACAGCCACTCGGCCCAGATCACGGTCCGTCTGAAGCCGGACCTCAGCCCCGGCGAACGCCACCGCGCCCTTGCTCTGATCGACGCCGCGGTCAACGACACGACCCCGCGCCAGGCCTGCGCCGAGGATGGCGCCCCCGCTCCCTGCTTCGAGCTGAAGGGCGGCAGCTACGTCATCTCCGGCGCCCCGGTCGTCGTCGACGGTCTCGAACACGCCCTCAAGGACGCCCTCCTCGTCCTCTTCGCCGTCGCCCTGGTGGTGATGGCCGCGACTCTGCTTCTCGTCTTCCGCTCCCGCCTGCGCCTGCTGCCGCTCGCGATCGCGCTGGCAGCTGCGGCCCTCGTCTTCGGCCTCATGGGCCTGGTCGGCGGTTCCCTGACCATGGCCTCGATCGCCGCCCTGCCGATCCTGATCGGCCTCGCCGTCGACTACGCAATCCAGTTCCAATCCCGCTTCGACGAGGCCCTGGGCGACTTAATGCCGCATAGCGACACAAACTCGCCCAGCAGCGCTCGAGCAGTCGAAGCCGCGCGAGCAGCTGCGATCGCCGGCGGCCCTACGATCGGCGCAGCCTGCCTCGCCACCGCTGCCGGCATCCTCGCCCTCCAGCTCTCGCCCACGCCCATGGTCCGTAGCTTTGGCTTGCTCCTCCTGGTGGGTATCGGCCTCGCATTCTTGCTGGCGCTCACCGCGGGTTTCGCAGCCCTCTCCCTCCGGCGCAAGAGCCCTGGGGACAGGGCGCTCCTCACCCGCGTGCCGGACCGCCTCCTGTCCCTAGCCCTCTCACACCCCCGACGCATCCTGGGCGTCAGCCTCGCTTTGGCAGTTGTCGGGTGGGGGGTGGGTACCCAAGTCGACACTGTCTCCGACGTCCGCTCCCTCGCTCCCCAGGGCTCCTCCGCCGTCCAAGACCTCAACACCCTCCAGGCCACCACCGGCGTCTCCGGCCAACTCGACGTCAGCGTCAAAGCCCCCGACCTGACCGACCCCGCCACGATTGCCTGGATGGCCGATTTCAAGCAGCGGGTGCTCGAGGACAACGGCTTCAGCGGCGAAAACCCCAGCTGCCTCGACGCCGACGTCTGTCCCGGCCCGGCGCTCTCGGACTTCCTCACCCGCGGCAACGAGAAGCTGACGCGCCGGGGGATCGACGAAACGCTGGCCGCGCTTTCGGCCTACGCCCTGCGGCAGGTGGCGCCGCTGGACCCGGAGACCGGTGAAGTCGGGCACGAGGCGCTGCTGTCCTTCGGTATCCGCACCGAGTCGCTGGAGAACCAGCAGGCGCTGATCGACCGCGTGCGGGCGGAGATCGGACAGCCCGGCTCTCCCGGCGGGCCGCCGGCCGGGGTGGAGGTGCGGCTGGCAGGCCTCTCGGCGATCGCGGCTGAATCCGCCACCGACCTCTCCGCCAGCCGCTACTGGCTGACGCTCGCCAGCCTGCTCGCGGTCGCGCTGGCGCTGCTTGCCGTCTACCGCTCGCTCGCCCGGGCGTTGGTGCCGCTGGTGCCGACGCTGCTGGCGACCGGCTGGGCCTCGCTGATTCTCTGGCTGACCGGCATCCCGCTCAACCCGATGTCGGCGGCGCTGGGGGCGCTGACGATCGCGATCGCCACCGAGTTCGGCGTCATCCTCGCCGGTCGCTTCCACGAGGAGCGGGTCGGCGGGCGTGGGTTGGAGGAGGCGCTGCGACGGGCCTGGGAGCGCACCGGAGCCGCCGTGCTCGCTTCGGGGGCGACCGCGGTCGCCGGCTTCGCGGTGCTGATCGCCAGCGACATCCAGATGCTGCGGGACTTCGGCACCGTCACCGTGATCGACCTTGCCGTCGCCCTGACCGGGGTGCTGGTGGTGCTCCCCGCCGTCCTCGCCTGGAACGAGGAACGATGAGGGATCGTTACTCGGTCATCGTCGGCCTGCTCTTCCTCGTGATCATCGTCGTCGCCACGATCGGCACCCTGAGCAACGGCGGTGGCGAGGGGACGCTCGGCCTCGACCGCCAGCCGCCGCGCTGGCCGCTGCCGGAGTTCGCCGTGCCGGCTGCCGCCGGCGAGCTCGAAGGCGACGCCAACGTCGCTCAGGACGACTGCGAAAGCTCTGCCCTGCCCTGTCCCGAGGACGCCCGCCGTACCGCCGCCTGCCGGATCGACACCCCTGGCGCACTCCGCGTCTGTGACTTCTTCGACCTGCCGCTGGTGATCTCTTTCTGGTTCACCAAAGGCGGCGACTGCGCCGATCAGCAGGACGTGGTCAATGCCGCCTACCGGCGCTACCGTGGACGCGTGAACTTCCTCTCGCTCGACGTGCGGGACGACCGTGACACCGTTCGCGAACTGATCCACCAGCACGGCTGGAAGCTGCCGGTCGGGTACGACCGCGATGGTGCCGTCGCCAGCCTCTACAAGGTCGGCGGCTGTCCGACCTTTGCCTACGTCCATCCCGGGGGCACGCTGGCCGGCGCCAGCATCGGCGACCTCACCAAGGCCCAGCTCGAGGCCCGGGTCGAGCGGCTGCTCGACGCCAGCCGGGCGGCGGCGGAGCGCCGGTGAGCTCGGTGTCGGAGCCGGGGATGGGCTGGGATCCGGCTCCCGAGCAGGGCTGGGTGGCGCCGCACATCGCCGCCGAGTTCCCCGGCCTCGGGATCGCCTGGGTCGAGGTCGACGCCCGCCCGGGCAAGAGCCCCGAGCCGGTCCGCCGCCGCCTGCGCGATCTCTCCGACCGCTTTTACGGCGCCCAGGCGATCCACCTGCGGGAACGGCCGATCCCCTGGGCCTATCGAGTCTTCTTCCGCCAGATCGGCCTCGACCCCGATCGCACCCGCACCCCGATCGAGCAGCTTGCTTTCGAGCGCATCCGCGAGGGCGCCTTCAAGAGCGACGGCATGCCCTTCGACGCGCTCACCGTCGCCACCGTCGAGACCGGCGTCGCCCTGCGCGCCTTCGACGCCGACCGGCTCAGCGGCGGCCTCTGCATCCGCGACTCCGCCCCGGGTGAGGAGCTGGCGGGGCAGCCCGGCGAGCTCTCGCGGGGGACGCTGGCGATCGCCGACGAAAAGTGCCCGGTGGGCCTGCTGTTCGGGAGCACCGGCGCGGGGTACGGGGTCGAGCCCGGGAGCCGCCGCCTGGCGATCGTCGCCGTCCAGGTCAACGGGGTGCCGCAGATCGCCGTCTCGGAGGCGCTCTGGATGGCGGCGGCGACGGTCGAGGCCGCCGGCGCCTGAGCGCCTTAACCGATTTTTGGCTTGCCACGGCCAGGCCGTGATCTACACTCGGAGTCAGCCCGATGCCGGATCTGCTCGAAAGAGACAGCCTGAATGAGCTCCACGTCGAGGTCGACGAGCGCCTCGCCCGGGTCGAGTTGCGGCGTCAGGTCGGCCATCTCGAGCGCGAGCTCGCCGGCCTCCTCGCCGAGGCCTTCGGCCGGGTCGAGATCGACTACCGCGTTCCCGCGGTCGGCGGCGAGCCCCGGATCCTCGGCCTCGGCGAGCTCGAGCAGCTGCGCGACGATCTCGCCGAGCGGGTCGTCGAGGCGCGTTTGACCCTGCGCGAGCGCGCCCGGGTCGAGACCGCAAATCACGAGCTGCTGCGTCAGATGCTGGTCTCGCCGGCGGACTTCAAGTGGGTGCAGGTGAGCCGCGACGACCTCGGTCTGCCGGGTTGTGGCCACTGGCACTCGCGCCCCCGCCTCGGCCCGATCGGGATGCTGATGGGCTGGTGGCGGGTCAAGGTCTCATCGGGATGTCCGTTAGCCGGGCGGCTTGCGGCCGTTGAGCAAGAAGCGCAAGCGAAAGCGACCCAGACCCGCAGCCCCGGCCAAGCAGCCGGCCGCCATCGCTGCCAAGCCGCCGCCCCGCGTCGCCAAGCCCGACGACCGTCCTCCGGCTCCCTGGGGGAAGGTGCCGCTGGCGGAGCTGACGATCCTCGGCGGCATCATCTCGCTGATCGTCGGCATCGTCGGCCAGCACCCGACCGCGATCGGCATCGGGGTCGCCCTGGCCGGGCTCGGCGGCATGGAGGTCGCGATCCGCGAGCACTTCGCCGGTTACCGCTCTCACACCACCCTGCTGGCGGGGGCGGTTTTCGTCTTCACGGTCGGCGGTCTCTTCTACCTCGCCAACCAGATCCTGGCGGTGGCGCTCGGCGCCGGCGCGGTCGCCTTCGCGGTCGCCTTCTACCTCGCGCGCCGCGCATTCCAACGCGCCTCCGGAGGCCTCAGCTTCCGGGTCGGCGGAATGCGCGGCTGAAGGTTCTCTAGGCGGTGACCGCCTCGCGCCCGCCGGTGGTGCGGGAGGCGAGCTCGGTGGAGAGGAGGCGGCGCTGGCGCGTGGTCAACGTGCCCAGCTGCTTGTTCTCGTTCAGCGAGAGCGGCAACAGGAACTTGCGGGCGCGGGTACGGCCCCAGCGGCGCTGGCTGGTCAGCAGCTCGGCGATGGTCATGCTCTCCGTCTCCCACGGGCAGTCGAGGACCACCTCCGAGGGATCGGAGTCACCCCGCGCTATCGAGCGCTTCAGCTCGGCGCGCGCCAGCCGGACCAGGTTGGCTCGTTCGAGTGCCCTCATATGTTGCGGGGCCTCCACCGAAGATGCGATCGTCGTTGCGGGTGCCGTAGAGGCAGCGTCCACTGGGACTCCTCCCTTCAAGGAATCGGTTAACTGGGTATCTCGCTTCCGACCGGTTTCCACTACTTGGAGACCGTGGTCCGGTCGGACCGAGTTCTCAATTCGTCCACCCCGCCCGGGGTGTTCGGCGAGAAGGCCAAGCTATGCCGTGGCAGTAGCGATCGTCAACCCGAGGTGGGAGGTGCGCACCGCAGGCCGCCCGCTAAGAGCAACAATTTCGGCTTGATCAGAACCTGGTTCCCATCGAGCCAAGCCTGAAACTACCCACGACGGGGGATGTCAAGAAAGCGTTACCGGCGGATTAGGAGGGATTGGCGCGCGGGAGCTCTGGGAAGTCCTGGACGACCCGGGCAATCGTGCCGAGGGCGCCGTCGAGATGCTCGCGCTCGTGGGTCGCCATCAGGCTGGTTCGCAGCAGGGCGCCGCCGGGCGGCACCGCCGGATGGATCGCGACGTTGGTGTAGACGCCGGCGTCGAAGAGGGCCTTCCAGAGCAGCACCGCCTGCCAGTCGTCGCCGACCATCACCGGCACCACGGGAGTGGTGGCAATGGTGCCGTCGGGCAGCGTCCCGGGCTCGATCACCTTCAGGCCCAGGTGGCGGAGGCCCTCGCGCAGGTACTCGGCGTTGGCCAGCAGACGCTCGAACAGCTCCGGCCCGTCCGCGCGGATCACCCGCAGCGCCGCCAGCGCCGCGCCTACCGCGGCCGGGACCGCCGAGGCGCTGAAGATGAAGGAGCGCGAGGAGACCCGCAGGTACTCGATCACGTCGGCCGGGCCGGCGATGAAGCCGCCGCAGGAGGCGAGGCTCTTGGAGAAGGTGCCCATCCGCAGGTCGACCTCGTCCTCGAGGCCGAAGAGCTCGCCGGCACCGGCGCCGCGGGCGCCGAGGACGCCGGCCCCGTGAGCCTCGTCGACCATCAGCCGTGCCCTGTGGGCCTGGCAGAGCTCGACGATGCGGGGCAGGTCGCAGACGTCGCCCTCCATCGAGAAGACGCCGTCGACGATGACCAGCACACCCCCGCCGTCCTCTGCCGCCCGCTGCAGCATCTTCTCCAGCTTGTCCATGCGGTTGTGGCGGAAGGGGCGCAGCTTGGCGCCGGAGAGGCGGCAGCCGTCGAGGATCGAGGCGTGGTCGCCGGAATCGCAGATCACCGTGTCGCCGGGGCCGAGAATGGTGCCGATGCAGCCGACGTTCGCCTGGTAGCCGGTGGTGAAGACGATCGCGTCCTCGGTCCGCATCCACTCGGCCAGCTCGCGCTCGAGGTCGACGTGCAGGGGGGTGGTGCCGTTGAGCAGGCGCGAGCCGGTGACGCCGGTGCCGTAGGTCTCCAGTGCGTCACGCGCAGCCTGCTTGACCCGCTCGTCGCCGGTCAGCCCCAGGTAGTTGTTGGAGCCGAGCATGATCGTCTCGCGTCCCTCCATCTCCACCACCGGGCCGGCCTGCGAGGTGAGCAGGCGGAAGTAGGGGAGGAGGTCGTGCTCCTTGGCCGCTTCGAGCTGCTCGAGCCGATCGTGGCTGCGGGCCTTCTCGAAGACGTCGACCGGGGCCTTCGCGGTCTCGCTCATCGACCAGAGTGTAGGTTGCGGCACCCATGGCAAGCGTCTCGATCCGGCCGGTGCGAACGCGTCGCGAGCGCAAGCGCTTCGTCAAGGTGCCGTTCACGCTCCACCGCGACCATCCGCAGTGGGTGGCGCCACTGGTCTTCGAGCGGATGGAGTTCCTCGATCCGAAGAAGAACCCCTACTTCGAGCACGCCGAGGTGGAGCTGCTCATCGCCGAGCGCGACGCTGAGCCGGTGGGCCGGATCAGCGCCCAGGTCGATCACCGCTGGGACGAGTACCAGGGCGGCAGCGACGCGATGTTCGGCTTCTTCGAGAGCGGCGACGACCCGGAGGTGGCGAAGGCGCTGCTCGACGCCGCCTGCGAGTGGGCGGCGGCCAAGGGTCGGACCCGCATCCTCGGGCCGATGGACTTCACCACCAACGACGAGATCGGGATCCTGATCGAGGGCTACGAGCGGCGACCGATGATCCTCGAGCCCTGGCACCCGCCCTTCTACAAGGACCTGATCGAAGCCGAGGGCTTCGCGAAGACGATGGACGTGTTGATGTGGGAGCTGCAGTTCGGCAGCCTCAAAGAGGGGGAGAGCTTCGACCCCTCGATCCACGCCGCCGCGAAGAAGGCGCTGGAGGAGGAAGGGATCGTCATCCGCAACCTCCGCAAAAGCGAAATGGCCAAAGAGGTGCGGCGCTTCACCGACGTCTACAACGAGGCCTGGGGGAGCAACTGGGGCTTCGTCCCGATCACCGATGCCGAGGTCGAGTTCCAGGCCAAGAACCTGAAGCAGGTGATCGCCGAGAACTGGGCCTACATGGCCGAAAAGGACGGCGAGGTGGTGGGAGCGGCCCTGACCCTGCCGGACATCAACCAGGTGATGGCGAAGCTGAACGGGCGCCTGCTGCCCTTCGGCTGGGCCAGGTTCCTGCTCGGCAAACGCAAGATCGACCAGTGCCGTGTCTTCGCGCTCGGGGTCAAGAACGATTACCGCCACACCGGCATCGCCGCCGGGCTCTACCTCCGGCACCTGGAGGAGGCGGCGGTCCCGGGCGGCATCGTCGGTGGCGAGATGGGCTGGATCCTGGAGACGAACAAGCCGATGAACCGCGCCATGGAAGGGATGGGTGGCGAGGTGGTCAAGAAGTACCGGCTCTACGAGCGGGCGTTGTAAGGGCGGCTTGCGGGGGAGGGGTCGGGTATCCCCTCCGCTTGCTGGGATTTTCGCCGGGAGCCCTGACTCTCTCGCTGAGTCGCCGGGGCGAAAATCGGACGCCGCGCGCTGCGGGGACACCCGACCCCTCCCTCTCGAGGCGTTTTTCAACGTTCGCTATTTGCGGTGAGGCTTGGGGAGGCGACCCCACCCGTCGCTAGAGTCGAAGAGGTGAGTGACCTCGAACTAGACGGCGAGATCGTTGCTGAGGAAGACGCGGAGCCGACGGAGGCTGAGCCCGTTCGGGCGCTGCCGTTGCCTTATGAGGAGTCCGCGGTGCCGGTGTTGAGCACTGAGGTTCGCAGCGCCGCTTTGGCCGCTGCCGGTGGCGTCCTGGCTGGGGCCGCGACCGTTGCCGCCGTGCGGGCGGTCAGCGCTGTCGGCTCCAAGAGCCGCCCCCCACGTCGCCTGAGTCGACGTCGCGACCGCCAGAACGTGGTTGCCAGTCGCTCTTTCCTCGTGGACGTGCACCTGCTCGGCAGGTGAGTGCGCTCGAGCTAGAGGTTCGGCCGGGTTCGCCCTACGCGCTGCCGCGGGGGAGTGACGATCGGACGCTTTGGATTCAGGGTGGGGTGGCGACGCGCTTGCTGCATGTCGGAGTGAGCCCGGTGCTGGTGCGGGCCTGGCAGCCGGCCTCCGATCGTGTCGTTCTGCGGGCGGAGGCTGTCGACCCGGGGCGGGTGACGTTGCCGCTTGCTCCCGATGGCGACCCTGCCCCGGCCGGTGCGCCTGAGTTGGAGCTGGCGCTGGAGCGGATGCGCTTCGTGCTCGGGCTCGACTACGACCTCGGCGAGTTCCACCGCCGCTTCCGCCGCGACCCCCTGGTCGGGCCGCTGATCCGTCGCTTCCCCAGCTTCCGGCCGCGGCGCCGGGTCTGGCCCTGGGAGGCGCTGTCGGCAGCCGTGATCGGGCAGCTGATCGAGGCCCAGCGCGCGGTCACGATCGAGCGCCGCATCGTCGGCCGCTGGGGGCCGCGGATCGGCGAGGGTCCTGGGGCTCTGCGTGACGTCCCGGCGGCGGCGGCGATCGCCGGCCGTGCCCCGGCTGAGCTGGCCTCGATGGACCTCGCCCCGACCCGCGCTGCGGCTCTACGGCGGGTGGCCAAGGTCGTCGCCGCCGGCCGCTGTCAGATCGACTCGCCGTCGGCGGATCGGCGCCTGCTGGCGATCCCCCAGGTCGGGCCCTGGACGGTCCAGTGCCTGGCCCTGTTCGGGCGCGGGGAGATGGACTCGCTGCCGGCCGGCGACCTCGGCTACATCAAGCTGGTCGGTCGCCTCGCCGGGCTCGGGCGCCGCGCCAGCGTCGCTGAGGTGGAGGAGTTCTACGCGCCCTACGAGCCCTACCGGGGCTTGGTCGGCTCCCTCACCATGGCCGGTCTGCACCGGCTCGTGGCCCAGGGCCCGCCGCTGCGCCTTGCCGCCTGAGTGAGCTCCGGAGGGCTGCACAAGTTCGTGCCTGGGAGAGGGTGTGGTCAAGCGTCGCGACGATCTGTCGATAACGACGCGATGCCGGCTAAAGGGGACAGGAACTGGCCCGACCACGAGGTCAACGAATTCCTCGACCAGATCACGGCCGGGGGTCAGGATTATCGGCGCCTGGTCGAGCGGCTGCCGGTGATCGTCTACACCTCGGAGATGGGCGAGTACGGCGAGTGGTACTACGTCAGCCCTCAGGTCGAGGAGATTCTCGGCTATACGGCGGAGGAGTTCAAAGCCGACCCCAACCTCTGGGCCAGCCTCCTGCATCCGGATGACCGGGAGCAGGCGCTGGCGAACGAAACCGAGATCTATCTCGGCGATCGCTCCACTCGCCCGGTCGAGTACCGGCTGCGGACCCGTAAAGGGGAGATCGTCTGGATGCTCGACGAAGCGGTGCTGGAGGCTGACGACAAGGGGGTGCCGGTCTGGCACGGAGTCCTCTACGACATCACCGAGCGCAAGCGGACCGAGGGCGAGTTGCAGCGGGCGCTGGCACAGCAGGCCGTCGTTGCCAAACTCGGCGAGCGAGCCCTGCAGGACGGCGACCCCGAGTCGCTGATGCGGGCCGCGATCTCGCTGATCGGCGAAGTCGACGGCGTCCACAGCGCCTGCATCTGGGAGCTCGGCCGCGACGGCCGCCGCCTCAATCTTCGCGCCGGCCTCGAGGACGAGGTCGTCGGCGCCGGTCGCCGCGTCTCCGCCGCGCTCGACTCCCACGCCGGTGCCGCGCTCGAGTCGGGCACCCACACGATCGTCGCCGACTGGGCCGGCGAGAGCCGCTTCACGATGCCGCCGGTGCTGCGCGTGGTCGGCGCCGCCAGCAGCCTGGCGGTGATGATCGACGGCAAAGACCATCCGTTCGGGGTGCTCGACATCCACGCCACCGAGCCGCACAGCTTCGACCCCAAGGACGTCCCCTTCGTCCAGGCCGCCGCCAACGTGCTGGCCGACTCGATCGAGCGCCACGCCGCCGACCAGGCTCTGCGCCACCGCGTCCTCCACGATTCCCTGACCGGCCTGCCGAACCGCCTCAGCTTCGTCGATGCCCTCAACGACTCGCTCAAGCGGGCGACCGCCTCGGGCTCGCCGATCGGGATCCTCTTCCTCGACCTCGACCACTTCAAGCTGATCAACGACAGCCTCGGCCACCACGCCGGCGACGCCCTGCTGCGGGCGGTGGCGCCGCGCCTGCGCGCCCACCTGCGGCCGGGGGACGTGGTCGCCCGCTTCGGCGGTGACGAGTTCGGCGTCCTCATCGACCGCCTCGCCGACGAGGAGGAGGCGCTGGCGATCGCCGACCGCGTCGCCGCCGCCTTCGCCCAGCCCTTCTCGCTCGACGGAGTCGAGCACTTCGTCAGCGCCAGCGTCGGCATCGCCGTCGCCCGCCCCTCCGGGCAGCGCAGCGCCAGCGCCGAGTTGCTGATCCGCGACGCCGACGCGGCGATGTACCGGGCCAAGGAAGGCGGCCGCGCCCGCTGCGTCCTCTTCGACGCCGCGATGCGGGCCAGTGCGATGCGCCGGCTCGAGGTCGAACGGGAGCTGCGGCACGCGCTCGACCGCGAGGAGCTCGCCCTCCACTACCAGCCGGTGGTCAGCCTGCAGACCGGCGAGATCTCCGGCCTCGAGGCACTGGTCCGCTGGCAGCACCCCGAGCGTGGCCTGCTCGATCCCAGTGACTTCGTCTCGATCGCCGAGGACAGCGGCCTGATCGAGCCGATCGGGCGCTGGGTCCAGGAGCGTGCCTGCCGTCAGATCCTCGAGTGGCACCAGCAGCGCCCCGACGCCCGCCCCTTTGACGTCGCCGTCAACCTCTCCGCCCGTCAGGTCGCCCACCGCGACCTGCCCGCGACGGTGGCGGAGATCATCGCCCGCACCGGCATCGACCCGATCCATCTGCGGCTGGAGATCACCGAGAGCGTTCTGGTCGAGGAGTCGGCGACCGCGATCGCCTCCCTGGAAGAGCTGAACGAGATCGGCGTCCGCCTCGTCCTCGACGACTTCGGCACCGGCTACTCCTCGCTCGCCTATCTCAACCGCTTCCCCTTCCACGCGCTCAAGATCGACCGCTCCTTCGTCGACGCGCTCGGCATCGAGCAGGAGCGCACGGCGATCGTCGAGGCGATCATCGGCATGGCCCGGGCGCTATCGCTGGAGGTGATCGCCGAGGGCGTCGAGAACGAGGTCCAGGTGGCGGAGCTGCGCCGGCTCGGTTGCGACTACGCCCAGGGCCATCTCTTCCACGCGGCGATGCCGGCGACCGACATCAGCCGGTTGCTCGGCGAAGGCACGCTCGGCTATTCGGGGATTTCGCCCGAGAGGTAGGCGTTGCTGAGCAGTTCGCTCGGTACCGGCAGCGACTCGGTCAGGCCGTTGTCGCGCATCCAGCCGGCAAAGGTGCCCCACTCGTCGGCGTTCATGTAACCGAAGGGCTGGCCCTGCGTGCGCGCCGCGAGCAGCGGCAGCGTCGCTTCCACCTGGGCTTCGGTCAGTTTCGGGTCGAGCCCGTTATTGGCTTCGAGCACGGCCTGGGTTGCGGCGTGGGGCTGCTTTGCGGCGGCTTCGGTGCCGCGCTGCAGGGCGGCGATGAAGAGGCGGTACTTGTCCGGGTCGGCCGCCAGCGCCTTGGGGTTGGCGACCAGGACCAACTCGTCGTAGGTGGGGACGCCGAGCTGGTCGACCGGGGTGACCACCGGGTCTTTGCCGCGTTGGCTGAGGTCGACGCCCTCGACGTTGCTGTAGCCGCCGAGCATCGCGTCGGCGCTGCCCCCGAGTAGGGCCGGCAGCAGGCCGAAGCCGACGTTGACTTCCTTGACCGCGCTGGGCGAGAGGTGGGCACGGGAGAGGATCGTCTTCAGGAAGGCTTCCTGGTAGGGGATGCCGGCGGTCGCGACGGTCTTGCCCTTGAGGTCGGGGACCCCTTTGATGCCGGAATTCCCGAGCCAGATCAACGAGGTCAGCGGCCTGTTCACGAGCGCCCCGATCGCGATCACATCAAGTTCCTTTTCGCGAGCGAGGGCGACCTCCGGCTCGTAGGAGATCGCCAGGTCCGACTGGCCGGCGGCGACCAGCTTCAGCGGTGCGGCCGGGTCGGAGGGGGTGTCGATGCTGACGTCGAGCCCGGCTTCCTCGAAGTAGCCGAGCTTCTGCGCCATGTAGATCCCGGCGTGGTCGGCGTTGGGGTAGAAGTCCAGCGTCAGGCTCAGCGGCTGCACTTCGGTGCTCGCGTCCTCGGACTTCTCGCCGCAGGCGGTCAGTCCGAGCGCGAGGGCAAGCAGCGCGACCGCGAGGGCGAGCATGGGGATTCGGGGCAACTTCATCCCCTGTGTTCTATCGCCAAGTGACGACGCGTCGCTCGGCGAGGGCCAGCAGGCCGATCAGGATCAGGGCCATAGCGGAGAGCACAGCGACCGCCGCGAACTCCCGGGCCACTTCGAGCTGGGCGTTGTCGGTGAGGATCAGGTGCCCGAGACCGGAGCTGCCACCGACCCACTCGCCGAAGACAGCACCGATCGGAGCGAGGACGACGGCGATCTTGGCGCCGGTGAAGAAGTTCGGCAGCGCCGTGGGTATCTCGATCCGGCGGAAGAGCTGCCAGCGCGAGGCGTCGAGGCTGCGCATCAGCTTGATCGCCTCGGGGCTGGCGGCGTCGAGGCCGGCGAGGACGTTGATCGTGATCGGGAAGAAGCAGATCAGGGCGACGACGACGATCTTGGGGCCGATCCCAAAGCCGAGCCAGACCAGCAGGATCGGGGCGATGATGAGGATCGGGATCGTCTGCGAGGCAACGATCAGGGGGTAGAAGGCATCGCGGACCAACCCCGAGAGATGCATCGCCACCGCAAACACGATCCCGGCGACGAGCGCGCAGGCGAGTCCGAAGAGGATCTCGCGCAGCGTCACCCAGGCGTTTTCCGCCAGCAACGAGCGGTTCTGCCAGAGCGATTCGGCTACTTCCGCCGGCGAGGGGACGAGATAGCTTTCGAGCCCCAGGACTTCGGCCAGAAAGCCGCTCGAGGCGGCCAACTGCCAGGCTCCGATCAGCGCCGCCAGCAGGAGTGCGGGGAGTATCCAGCGCCTCAAGCCTTCCGTGGTTCCTTTTCCACGCATCTCGTGCCTAAGGAACCGCGGAAGCAGGTTGATGGAGGGCGTGGAGCGCCTGCTCGCGGATTCGCACGAAATCAGCGTCGGTGACGGCCGCGTCGCGATTGGCTGCTCGCGGCCGGGGTGCGGAGAGCTCGGCGACGACCCGGGCTGGGCGATCAGAGAGCACGATGACGCGGTCGGAGAGGTAGAGCGCCTCCTCGACGTCATGGGTGACGAGGACGACGGTGCGCGGGTCGGTCCGCAATGCCTCGGCCAGCCACTCCTGCATCTCGCCGCGGGTGATCGCGTCGAGTGAGGCGAAGGGCTCGTCGAGGGCCAGCAGCGGCTTGCCGGCGACGAGGGTGCGGAGGAAGGCGACGCGCTGGCGCATCCCGCCCGAGAGCTCGGTCGGGGCAGCGCGCTCGAAGCCAGCGAGGCCGAAGCGCTCGAACAGCTTCCCTGCCCGCTCCCGTGCCTCCTTGCGGCCGAGTCCCCGGTTGCGCAGGGCCAGCGCCGCGTTGTCGAGCGCCGAGTACCAGGGCAGCAGCAGGTCGCTCTGGGGCATGTAGGCGCACTGGGTGAGGCGGCCCGGTGCGGTCGCGACGCCGTCGATCGCGATCTCCCCGGCGTTCGGCTCCTGCAGCCCGCAGATCAGCTCCAGCAGGGTCGACTTGCCGCAGCCGGAGGGCCCGACGAGCCCGATCACCTCGTGCGCCGAGATCTCGAGGTCGAGCCGCTCGATCGTGCGCAGCTCGGCGTAGGAGTGGCCGAGGCCGCGAATCGAGACGGACATCCTTGGTATCCTGGCGCACTCCGCGCTCCCGACCAAGCAGGTCAGGAAAGTCGATAAGTATCCCGCGCGGCAGCACAACTCACCATGGACCCGGCAATCGTCCTCTTCGGATTGGGTATCGGCGTACTCGTCGGTATGACTGGCATGGGCGGAGGCTCGCTGATGACGCCGCTGCTGATCCTGATCTTCGGGATCCAGCCGACCACGGCGATCGGCACCGACATCGTCTACTCGGCGATCACCAAGACGGTCGGCGGCTGGCGCCATTTCCGCATGGGCACGGTGAACATGGAGCTGGTCAAGTGGCTCTCCTTCGGCAGCGTGCCGGCGGCCGTGCTCGGCGTCGCCCTGGTCTCGATCCTCGCCGACCACGTCGGTGAAGACCGCCTCGACTCGCTCGTCTACGCGGTCCTCGGCGGCACCCTGCTGATGGTCGGGATCATCACCCTCGGCCGGGCGCTGATCCTGCGCAAGCTGATCGAGGAGCGCGACCGCTTCGAGGTCGAGAAACGCCACAAGATCGCCGCGATCGTGATCGGCGCCACCACCGGTTTCGTGATCGGGATCACCTCGGCCGGCTCGGGCACGGTGATCGCGATCCTCTTGATCGCCGTCTACCGCCTGTCCCCGAAGAAGGTCGTCGGCACCGACGTCTTCCATGCCGCGATCCTGCTCTGGGCCGCCGGCCTCGCCCACATCGTCGGCGGCAACGTCGACTTCGGGCTCGCCGGCAACATCCTCGTCGGCTCGATCCCCGGCGTCATCATCGGCTCGGCCCTCTCCGACAGGGCGCCGCAGGGCTTCATCCGCACCGCGCTCGGCCTGGTCCTGATCGGCTCCGGCATCGTCACGATCCAGAAGGGCGACCCGAACGTCTGGCCGATCGCCTCCGCGGTGGCCGCTCTGGGCCTGGGGCTGGTCCTCTACGCACCCCACTGGCTGAACAAACGCCGCGAGCTGCAGCGCCGGCAAGAGGCCGACCAGGCGCGGGCGCCGGCCTAGGGCGCCCACGCCCGACTGGTTTACTAGCTAAATGCGCGTTTCAGCCAAGGCCGATTACGCAGTGCGGGCAGCCGCCGAGCTGGCCGCTGCCGAGGAGGGCCCGATCAAGGGCGGGTACCTGGCGGAAGCCCAGGACATTCCCCTCCAATTCCTCGAGCACATCCTGCTCGAGCTCAAGCACCAGGGCATCGTCCGCGCCCGCCGTGGCGCCAAAGGCGGCTACTGGCTGGCCAAGCCGGCGGACGAGGTGACCGTGGCTGACATCGTCCGCGCCGTCGAGGGCCCGATCGCCCACGTGCAGTCGACTCCGCCGGAGGCGATCGAGTACCACGGCAACGCCGAGTCGCTGCAGAAGGTATGGATCGCCGTCCGCGCCAGTCTCCGCACCGTGCTGGAGAACGTCACCCTCGCCGATCTCGTCTCCGGCAACCTGCCGCCGGTGGTCGAGGAGCTGATCGCCTCGCCCGATGCCTGGGTCGCCAGCACCGGGACCAAGGAAATGGTCACCAAAGAGAGCTAGACCCTGGTCGGGACCAGGTCGAAGTCGGTCCCCAGCCGCAGCTCGCTGTAGCGCTTGACCCAGTCGTCGTTGACGTTGTCGGACTGGCGCTTCATCCGCGGCTCGAACTCGAACTCGTCGGGAGGGGAGAGGTCGAGGCGCTCGAGCAGGCGCAGGGTGCTGGTCTCGTAGTCGGCGGCGAAGTTCTCGTAGAGGATGAGCACGGGTTTGATCCCGGAGTGCTCGAAGAAGGCGTCCCAGCGCGACTCCTCGATCAGGATCTGTTCGAGCAGGTGCTCGATCGCCCGGTAGTGGAAGCGCAGCTGCGGCCGGTGCTCCTCGATGAAGCTGCGGTAGGGGGGAGAGTCGCCGTCCTCGAGCGAGACCGCCTTGGCGCTGGCCTGGTCCTCGCGCCAGGTCGCGGTCTGCACCGCCTTCCACAGCGAGACCGCCTGGCGCACCTTGTTGGCACGGACGACGCGGACGAAGGTGAGGTCCGGGAACACGGTCGGCAGCAGCTCGGCGAGGGGGATGTCGCGGTAGGCCGGGACGTTGCGCAGGAGGCTGACGAAGTCGCCGAAGTAGCCCCACATCAGCTTGGCGCCGAAGATGCCGTTGGCGGTGGTGCCGGCCTCGAAGGCCCACTCCAGGTAGCGGTCGTAGGCGGCACGGCTCCATAGCGGTGAGCGGGGCTGGAGCTCGCTGCCGACCGCGCGCTCACCGAGATGGTCGCGGATCGTCGGGTCCTCGACGCCGACGAAGTACTCCTCGGGGCGGCGCGGGCGGCCGCTGTGGCGCAGTGCCTCGAAGTACTCCTCGGGCCGCCCGGCGACGCCGGTTTCCCCGAGCGCGTGGCAGACCAGGGTGCTGCCGCTTCGGGGCGTGGCGCAGACGATGTAGGAGCGGTCGGGTTGCATGGGAGGAGTTCTTGCTGAGTAAGTTAATCAACAAAGACAGCAAAAACCCGGCTGGCCGGTCGCGATCGTTAACCTCTCTCGCACTTCGACCCTGGGAGTACCCACTTGAACTCGCCCCCGAACATCCTCTACATCCACTCGCACGACAGCGGCCGCTACGTGCAGCCCTACGGGTTCCAGGTCCCGACCCCGAACATCCAGATGCTGGCCGACCAGGGGGTGCTCTTCCGCGAGGCCTTCTGCGCGGCGCCGACCTGCTCCGGCAGTCGCGCCAGCCTGCTGACCGGCCTGCACTGCCACAACAACGGCATGCTCGGTCTGGCCCACCGCGGCTGGGCGCTCAACGACTACGGCCAGCACTGGGTCCACGCCCTGCGTCGGGCCGGCTACCGCTCGACCCTGATCGGCGAGCAGCACATCTCCGTCGACCCCGGCGTGATCGGCTACGACGAGGTTGTCCCGATCGATTCCAACCGGGCCGAGTACGTGGCGCCGCTGACGATCGAGGCGCTGCGCGAGGCTCCCTCCACCAAGCCCTGGTTCATGTCGGTCGGCTTCTTCGAGACCCACCGCGACTTCTTTGCCCCGACCTCGGTCCGCGACACGCTCTACTCGCAGCCGCCGGCAAACCTGCCCGACGTCGTCGCCACCCGCAAGGACTTCGCCGCTTTCAAGGCCAGCGCCCGCTCGCTCGACCAGGGAATCGGCGCCGTCCTCCACGCCCTGCACGACTACGGCCTGGTCGAGAACACGCTGGTCCTCTGTACCACCGATCACGGGGTCGCCTTCCCGGGCGCGAAGGCGACGCTGTTCGACCGTGGGATCGGGGTGATGATGCTGATGCGCGGCCCGGGCGGCTTCACCGGCGGCAAGGTGGTCGACGCGCCGGTCAGCCACCTCGACGTCTACCCGACCCTCTGCGAGCTGGCCGGAGTCGAGGCGCCGGACTGGCTGCAGGGGTCCTCGCTGATGCCGTTGGTGCGCGGCGAGACCGAGCGCCTGCACGAGGCGATCTTCGCCGAGACGACCTTCCACGCCGCCTACCAGCCGCATCGCGCTGTCCGCACCGAGCGCTGGAAGTACATCAAGCGGTTCGACGACTACGAGCACCCGATCCTCGCCAACTGCGACGACAGCGCCAGCAAGGAGCTGCTGGTCGAGGCGGGGTGGGGCGAGCAGGTGGTGCCCGAGGAGCAACTCTACGACCTCGTGCTCGACCCGGCCGAGGGCGACAACATCGCCGCCAACCCGGCTCGGGCCGAGGAGCTGGCGGAGATGAGGGGTCGGCTCGACGCCTGGATGCGCGAGACCGAGGACCCATTGCTGGACGGCCCGGTGCCGCCGCCGCCGGGGGCGATCGTCAACGAGCAGTGGCAGGTCTCGCCGGACGATCCGCCCCCCGTCGCTACGGCTGATTCCACGGCCGCCGCATCCAGCTGAGGCAGGTCCAGCCGGGCACCTCAGTGCCGCCGGGGTCGCGCGCCTCGCCGTGCGAGAACAGGCTGAGCCCGCAGTTGTAGGAGCCGAGGTTCCAGATCCCCGCCGCCATCGGCGGCGTGAACTCGTCGCCGAGGACCGAGTCGAGCAGGAAGAAGCGGATGAAAATGCCGTGGCCGACCAGCAGCGGCAGCTCCCCGGCCGGCAGCGCCTCCAGCTCGGCCTTCAGTCGCCGCACCCGCGCGACCAGGTCCCCGAAGCTCTCGCCGGCGCTGAGCTCGTGGATGTAGGGGAGGGTCTCCGCCTCCAGGTTCAACGCGGCGCCGACCGCAGCCGCGGTTTCCGCCGCGCGCCGCATCGGGCTCGCCAGCAGGCGGGTGGCGCCCTCTCCGGCCAGGCCCTGGCCGGCGGCGCGGGCCTGCTCGCGACCGAGCTCGGTCAGGCGATCGCCCTCCTCGTCGCCCAGCGCCTCCTTGCCGGTGTGGGCGTTGTGAGCCGACTCGCCGTGGCGCAGCAGCAGCGCCCGGCTCATTCGGCCGCGGGAACGCCGCCGGCGACGACGTTGACGAAGTTCTCCAGGTGGCGGGTGGTCCAGCACTCGAAGGTGCCGTCGCAGTAGCGCTCGTAGGCGGCCATCACCGAGTCGCCGTAGTTCCAGTAGAGCTTCGGCTCCGGGTTGAGCCAGAAGAGGCGGCCGGCGTGCTCGGCGACCTGGGCGAAGACCTCGGCGTGCGGCTCGCGGCCGTTGGTGCGGGCGTCGCCGAGCACGATCACGGTCGAGCGCGGGTCGAGCTCGTCGGAGATCTCGGTCAGGAACTCGAACCAGACACGGCCGTAGTCGGTGTAGCCGGAGACGTCGGCGACACCGCCCTCGCTGGAGATCCGCTGGGCGACGACGGCGAAGTCGCGCTCGTGCTCGAAAACGTCGGTCACCTCGGAGATCCGCTCGATGAAGACGAAGCTGCGCAGTTTGCGGAACGAGTCGTGCAGGGCGTGCAGGACCGAGAGGAAGAAGACGCTGGCCGAGGTGACCGAGGTCGAGACGTCGCAGAGCACGTAGATCTCCGGCCGCCGCGGGCGCTTGGGCTTGTATTTGAGCCGCAGCGGCACGCCGCCGGTCTCCAGCGAGGCCCGCATCGTCCGCCGCACGTCGACCATCGAGGCCTTGCGGTGGCCACGCTGCTCCTGGCCCAGCGTCGCCAGTCGCCGCTTCATCTGCGAGACCGCGCGGTGGACCGCCGCCAGATCCTGGGTGGGATTGGTCGGCAGGGCGCGGTCGAGCTCCGCCAGCGGGCGGGAGGGAGGCAGGGTCTCGGTGCGCTCGATCAGGTCGCGCTCGAGCTCGCGTCGCAGGTGGCGCTCGAACTTGTTGAGCTGGTCGCGGTCGAGCGGCGGCCGCTCGTCGCCCGCCTCGGTCGGCGGCTGGGCGCCGGCGGTCAGGCCCAGGGTGCGGCGGATCCGCTGCACGTCGACCCCGACCACGCCGGAGCCCTCGGCCTGGCCAAAGGCGGCGATCGCCAACCGCGCCAGGTCGCGCAGGCGGTCCTCGTCGCCGGCTTCGATCGCGTCGCGGATCTGCTCGCGCAGCTCGTCCATGTCGATCCGCTCGCCGCCCTCGCCCAGCGCCTCGCCCTCGCCGCCACCCTCGCCTTCGCCACGCTCGGTGATCTCGCGCTGGACCGCCTCGGCCTCGGCGGCGCGGAAGAAGAAGCGGTCGAACAGCAGCTCGAAGACGCGGCGGTCCTCCTGCGACTTGGCGATCGTCGCCGCCAGCGCCTCGCGGAAGTCATTGCGCGAGGTCCAGTCGACCATCTCCAGGGCGGCGAAGGCGTCGAGGATCTCCGAGGTCCCGACCGCCACGCCCTCGCTGCGCAGCTCGTCGCAGAAGCCGAGCAGCTTCGCCGCCAGACCGGGAGGTCCGGCGTCGGCCTTGGGCCCGTAGGGCGAGGCGGGGCTCATCGCACCGATAATAGGAGGGTGAGTAGCGAGCAGACCGTGGCGCTGGGCGAACTGCGCGCTGCGCGTCGCCGCCGCTTCGTCGCGCAGATCGACGTGATGGAGGTTCTCTACCGCGTCTACCTGGCGGCGATCTTCGGCGGGATCGCCCTCGCGGTCATCGCTGGCTGGGTCGAGGAGGCGCCGGCGAGCGCCTCCGCGATCGCGGACATGAAGGAGCACGGGCCCGCCGTGCTGGGGTTGGCGCTGGCCCTGGCGGTCCTGATGGGATTGCGATCCGGGGCCCGCGGCGGCCCGTTGGCGATCGAGGCCGCCGAGGTCCAGTACGTGCTGCTGGCGCCGATCGACCGCGGCGCGGCACTGCGCCCGGCGGCCTGGCGGCAGCTGCGGATCGCCGTCCTCGCCGGCGCTGTGCTGGGCGCCGTCGTCGGCAACTTCGTCTTCCGTCGCCTGCCCGGCTCGCCGGTCGCCTGGTTTGTCTGTCTGGCGCTGCTCGGCGCCCTGCTGCCGCTCTGCGCTCTCGCTGCCGCCCTGCTCGCCTCCGGGCGCCGGCTGCGGCCACTCGTGGCCTCGGCGCTCGGGACCGGGCTGCTCGCCTGGACGCTCGCCGACCTGGTGCTCGGGGCGACCACCTCGCCGGCGACGCTGGCCGGCGAGATCGGGACCCTGCCGCTGCAGGGCGGGGGCAGTCACCTGGTCCTGGCCGGGGTGGGGCTGGCGATCGTGCTGGTACTGGCCGCGGCCGCCTTGCGTGGAGTTGGCCGGATCGCCCTCGAGGCGGCGCGGCGGCGGGCGGCGCTGACCGCCGAGCTGCGCTTCTCGGCCTCGGTCCAGGATCTGCGCACGGTCGTGCTGCTGCGCCGCCAGCTCGCCTCCGAGCGGCCGCGGCGGCGGCCCTGGATCCGCCTCGGCGCGGCGGCTTCGTCTCGTCACCCGGTCTGGCGGCGCGGCTGGCAGAGCTTCCTGCGCTGGCCGCTCGGGCGGGTGGTCAGGGTGCTGGCGATCGGGATCGCGGCCGGCGCCGCCACCGCTGCGGCCTGGAGCGGGGTCACGCTGCTCTTCGTCCTGCCCGGTCTGCTGCTGATGGTCGCCGCACTCGACCTGGTCGAGCCGCTGGCCCAGGAGACCGACCACCCGACCCGGCGCGAGCTGCTGCCATTGGCGGCCGCCAATCTGATCCAGCGCCACCTCGTCCCCTCTTTCGCGGCGATGGCGGCAGTGCTGCTCTGCGCGACGCTGGCGGCGCTCGCCCTCGGGCCTTCGGCGAGCGCTGCGGGTGTCGGCGTCGCGATGCTGTTTCCGACCGCGCTGGTCCTGGTCTGCTGCGCCGCCCTCAGCGCCACCAACGATCCCTACGCCTACGTCCTCAACCCGTCGCTGGGCTATGTGCAGTCGGCGGCGCCGATCGTGATCGCGGTCGTCGCCGCGGGCGGGCCGGTCCTGGCCGCGCGGGAAGCGGCGCGCCACGGCGGCTCGGCGACGAGCGCCGCCATCAGCCTCGAGTTCTTCCTGCTCCTGATCGGGGTGGCGATGGCCTGGTGGCTGGGCAAACGGATGGCCGACGAGACCGCGGTGGCATCTTGATAGTCGGGGTCGAAGTGGAGTCCGGGCCCGCCCCGGTGCTGGCCGCCCGCGGCCTCGGTCGCACCTACGACGGGTTCATCGCGCTCACCTCGTTCAGCCTCGAGCTCGGGCCGGGCGAGCTCGTCGCCCTGGTCGGTCCCAACGGGGCGGGAAAGACGACCTTTCTGACCATGGCCGCCGGCCTGCTGGAGCCGTCCTCGGGCTCGATCGCGATCACCGGTGAGCAGGCCGGCACGATCCCCGCCCGCCGGGCGCTCTCCTACCTGCCCGACGCGCCGGTCTTCTACGAAGACCTCAGCCTCGGTGAGCACCTCGCCTACGTCGCGGCTCTGCACGGCGTCGACGACGGGGGAGCGCGCGCGGGCGAGCTGCAGGAGCGGCTCGGGCTCGGCCAGTGGGAGGACAGCCTCCCCTCCGAATTCAGCCATGGCATGCGCCAGAAGGCCTCGATTGCGATCGCCCTGGTGCGGCCGTTCGCGGTTCTGCTCGCCGACGAGCCCTTCGACGGCCTCGATCCGCCCAGCCGCGACGTCCTCTTCGAGCTGCTGGCCGAGGCCCGTCAGGCGGGGGCGGCGGTTGTCGTCTCGACCCACCGCCCCGACGTGATCGCCGCCGCCAGCCGCTGCGTCGGCGTCCGCGACGGGCGGCTCGCCTACGACGGCCCACCCGAGGCCGAGGCGCTGGCCGAGTTCTTCGAGCCCTAGCTCAGCCGGCCGGGCTGCGCTCGGCCAGTTTCAGGCCGACGCGCTCGGCGACGAGGTCGATGTCGGTGCGGTGCTTGACGATGATCGACATCGACTGGACGAAGGTCTCGCGGTCGATGTCCTCGGCGCCCATCAGCAGCAGCGTCCGCGCCCAGTCGATCGACTCGGCGATCGAGGGCGGCTTCTTCAGGTCGAGGGCGCGCACCATCTCGATCACCTCGACCAGCCGCCGCGCCACCGACTCGCTCAGCTCCGGCACGTGCAGGCGGACGATCTCCATCTCGCGCTCGGCACCCGGATAATCGAGCCAGAGGTAGAGGCAGCGCCGCTTCAGCGCCTCGGTCAGCTCGCGCGAGTCGTTGGAGGTGAGGACGACGATCGGCATCGTCGTCGCCGAGACCTGGCCCAGCTCGGGGATCGTGATCTGGAAGTCGGAGAGCAGCTCCAGCAGCATCGCCTCGAACTCCTGGTCGGTCTTGTCGATCTCGTCGATCAGCAGCACCACCGGCTCGGGGCTGGAGATCGCCTGCATCAGCGGCCGCGTCAGCAGGAACTCGTTGCTGAAGATGTCCTCCTGGACGTCGTCCCAGCCGCCCTCGCCGCCGGCCTGGATCCGCAGCAGCTGCTTGCGGTAGTTCCACTCGTACATCGCCTTCGCCTCGTCGAGCCCCTCGTAGCACTGCAGCCGCACCAGCTCGCGGCCGGTGGCGCGCGAGAGTGCCTTGGCCAGCTCGGTCTTGCCGACCCCCGCCGGGCCCTCGACCAGGACCGGCTTGCCGAGCTCCTGAGCGAGGTAGGAGACCAGCGCCGCCGGCTCGTCGGCGAGGTAGCCGACCCGCGCCAGCGCCTCCTTCACCTCTGCCACAGAGCTCTCGGCCATGCGGGCGATGATAATCCGCCTCCGTGCTCGACCTCGCGCCGCCCCTCGCCGACCTGTTACCGCACAGCCCCGGCCCCTACATCGCGCTGATGCTGGCGGGCTTCGCGATCGGCATCCTCGGCCACGTATTCAGGGTCAAGGCGATGGTCATCGCCGGCGTCGCCCTGATCTTCCTCGGCACCCTGCTCTTCCCGCTGGCGGCGAACCTGACCACGAACAACCGGCCAGCGCCGATCGACGAATCGCGGGGGGACGCCGGCCCTCCCTAGAATTGCTGACTCGACCGACTTCGATCAGGAGGAGCCACCCCCTTGAGCCGTTTCCGCATTTTCGTGCTGTTCGCCGCGCTTGCCGCGCTGGCGACCGCTTTCGCCGCCTGCGGCGGCAGCGACAAGAGCAGTGAAGACCCGCAGACGGTCATCGACAACGCCACGCTCAAAGGCGTGACGAGCGGCGACATCGACCTCTCGCTCGGCATCAAGGCCGAAGGCGACGAAGGCGGCGACATCGACGTCAGCCTCTCCGGACCGTTCCAGAGCGGCACCAAGGGAGACCTGCCGCAGCTGGCGATGACGGCCAGCGCCAAGGGCTCGGCGAAGGGCGAAAACATCGATTTCGAAGGCGGCCTGACGCTGCTCACCGATCGCGCCTACGTCGAATACGAAGGGACCGAGTACGAAGTCGACCCGACCACCTTCGGCTTCGTCAAGTCGGGCTTCGAACAGGCTCAGCAGCAGGGCAGCGGCTCCGAAGAAAATCCGGCCGACGTCAGTGCCTGCCAGGAAGCGGCGACCGGCCTCAAGGTCGGCGACTTCGTCGACAACTCGAGCAACGACGGCAGCGCTGATGTCGACGGCACCAGCACGACCAAGATCAGCGGCGACCTCAACGTCGGTGCCGCGATCGACGCGATCATCAAGTTGAGCGAAAACCCGGCCTGCAGCAGCCAGCTCGAAGCGGCTGGCCCGCTGCCGATCGGCGAACTCGAAAAGGCCAAGGGCGAATTGACGACTGCCGTCAAGAAGGCCCAGGTCGAGGTCTACGTCGGCGACGACAACATCATCCGCAGGCTCGCGGCGGAAATGACGATCGAACCGAAGGGCACCAGCGGCGAAAAGGTCGAAGTCGACTTCGACCTCTCGCTCGGTGGCGTCAACGAAGAACAGGACATCTCCGCCCCCTCCGGCGCCAAGCCGCTGCAGGGGCTGTTCCAGAAGCTCGACGTCAACCCGATCGAACTGCTCGAAGGCGCCAGCAGCGGCGAAGGCCTCGGCAATCTGCTCGAAGGCGTGATCGGCGACTCTTCCTCGGGGAGTGGCTCTTCCTCCGGCGGTGGCTCCTCTTCTGAAGGCTCGGGTGGAGCCGGCTATCGCAGCTGCCTCGAAAGCGCCGAAACCCCCGCCGACCTGCAGCAGTGCGCGAGCATGATCCAGTAGATGAACTCGAGTTCAGGCCAGCCGCGGCTGGATGCGTCGTTCTTCCGCACCCCGCTCGGCTGGCCCTATCTGCTGACGCCGCTGATTCCGATCGCGGTCGTGCTCGAGATCGTCGGCGCTCCGGCAACGGTCGTCTTCGCCACCTCGGCGCTGGGGATCGTCCCCACGGCGGCGCTGATGGGCCGCGCCACCGAGGAGCTGGCGGCGCGCTCGGGGCCGGGCATCGGCGGCCTGCTCAACGTCACCTTCGGCAACGCGCCGGAGCTGATCATCGCCCTCTTCGCCCTCGGCCAGGGGCTGCAGGAGGTGGTCAAGGCCTCGATCGTCGGCTCGATCATCGGCAACATCCTGCTCGTGCTCGGGGCGGCGATGCTGGCCGGCGGCATCGGCCGCGACAAACAGACCTTCAGCCGCACCAGCGCCAGCATCCAGACCTCGATGCTGATGTTGGCGGCCGCGGCGCTGATCATGCCGGCGATCTTCGAGCTGGTCGAGGGCAAGGGGCTGCCGGCGCCCGGGGCGGAGGCGATTCACTACGGCGGCACCGTCGAGCACCTCTCGCTGGCCGTCGCCGTCGTCCTCATCGCCACCTACGTGATCGGCCTCTTCTTCTCGCTCAAGACCCACCGCGACCTCTTCAACCCCGAGTACGAGGACGAGGACAGCTGGGGCTGGTCGACGCGGACCTCGGTCATCGCCCTGGCGATCGCCGGCGTCCTGGTCGGGGTGATGTCGGAGGTGCTGGTCGGCTCGATCACCGAGGCCTCGCACTCGATCGGGCTCTCCGAGTTCTTCATCGGCGTCATCGTCGTCGCGATCGTCGGCAATGCCGCCGAGCACTGGGTCGCGGTCCTGGTCGCGATGAAAGACAAGATGGACCTGGCGGTCAACATCGCCGTCGGCTCCAGCGCCCAGGTCGCCCTCTTCGTCGCCCCGGTCCTGGTCCTCGCCTCCTTCTTCCTCGGCCCCTATCCGTTGGCGCTCGTCTTCAACGGCTTCGAGCTCGGCGCGATCCTGCTGGCGATCCTGATCGCGAATCAAGTGACCCAAGACGGAGAGTCGACCTGGTTCGAGGGAGTGCAGCTGCTGGCGATCTACTTCGTGTTTGGGCTGGCTTTCTACTTTGCGTGAGTGAGGGGGGGCGGGACCGGGGCCGCCGAGGAGATTTCGTCTCGCTGCTGCTTTCACGCGGAAGCGGGAATACTCCATTTCGGCGCACTCCTAACGAGTTCAAGGCTTCGTTGCGCCATCCGATACATAGACGCTAGGATGGCTTCTGCACCATGGACCGCGCCCGCATCCCTGTGACTGGGCCCACCAAAGGGGAGACTAAGACGTCGGCCGGTGAAGGAGACAATGTATTAGACCCTCCGATTCGCGACTCCTCCGGCTATGGACTCCGCCAGCGCGACATCAAGTTCCTCCGGATCGAGCCACACGCGATTAGCGGCTGGCGGTCGCGCGCAGTACCACTCGGCATGTCTCCTGCCGACTATCAGCTGTTCAAAACTCAATTCGCAAAGGCGTTGGTCGAAGACAACGTCGATCCGAACGACTGCGATGTACGGATCCAGGGAAGCGCCGCTAGTGTTTTCTCAGGACCCCACAAGGCGCTTCCGTGTACCAGGGATGAATGGATTGATGCCTTTCGCAGCGCTCGAGGGGATGTTCCCGAACGGTGGGAGATCGATGCGATCGACACTCGGCTCCGTACCGAGTGGGTTACGGACGAGATCTTCCCGGTGCAACGTCCGTTTGATTGCATGCACAAGCTGGGAGTCAGTCCTGACGAGAGCGACGTTGACGTCCAGATTTCAAGCGATTCGATCTTCGAGCGCTGCGTAACGATCATCACTGACCTGGGGCAAGCGCCGGAGGACGCGCGCTTCAAGCATCCCGCCTACAACTTTGCGCGGAAAGACCTCGTCGAGCGTGCTGTTCCACGAGTCTTCTTTTTCTCATGCCGGATCGGCGATCTGATAGGCCGCGACATCACGCTCGCCGTGTTTCCGTCCAAGGGTCCTCCGGACGTATCCAGCGCACAGCCCGTCTCCTCCCACTTCAGGGCTTCGGATTGGGTGGTGTGGTCTTTCAACGAATGGCAGGCGGCGGAAGCCTCGTGAGCCATCTGGAAGTCATGTGGACGGAACCACTCTCGGCCGCGGCGTTGACCGCTCCGCTCCGCGAGTCCTTGAGCCAAGAGTTGGAACTACGGTTCCACGGTACTCAACAACTAGGCGTGTACACGCTCGCTCACCGATTCATTGTTGACGAGCCTTCCGGCGTAGTGCTGTTAAGAGTTCGTCCCGCGGACGAGCAGTATGCGGTGGAGTTGGTCGTGTCTGGTGAGCCGATCATCGACGACGACGACCTGATGGCGCTCCGCAATCAGGTTTGTTCAGTCCTGAACCGATTCGAAAGAGAGTTCCCCGAGACCGTGATCGCCGTCGCGATCGAGCCGAAAACGAAAGCCGACCAGGAGAAGATGGGCAATGCCCTGCAGCGCCTGGGCGAGGAGGACCCGACCTTCCGGATCGAATCCGACGAGAAAACGGGCCAGACCCTGATCCACGGCATGGGCGAGCTCCACCTCGAGGTGATCGTCGACCGCATGCTGCGCGAGTTCAAAGTCGACGCCAACGTCGGCAAGCCGCAGGTCGCCTACCGCGAGACGATCCGCAAGCGGACCGAGAAGGTCGTCGCCCGTTTCGTCCGCCAGACCGGCGGTCGCGGCCAGTTCGGCCATGTCGTCATCAACCTCGAGCCGGCTCCCGGTGAGGGCTTCGAGTTCGTCAACAAAATCAAGGGCGGCACCATCCCCGGCGAATTCATCGGCCCGGCTGAACAGGGGATGCGGGAGGCACTGGAAAACGGCGTCAAGGCCGGCTATCCGATGGTCGACGTCAAAGTCGAACTCGTCGATGGCTCCTACCACGATGTCGACTCTTCGGAGATGGCCTTCAAAATCGCCGGCTCGATGGCGATCCAGGAGGGTGCTCGCAAGGCCAACCCGGTCCTGCTGGAGCCGGTGATGGCAGTCGAGGTCGTCACCCCCGAGGACTTCCTCGGCGACGTCATCGGCGATCTCTCCCGACGCCGCGGCAAAGTCCAGGGCCAGGACCAGCGCGGCAACGCGCTCGCGGTCCAGGCCTTCGTCCCGCTGGGCGAAATGTTTGGCTACGCCACCGACCTTCGCTCCTCGACTCAGGGACGAGCCAGCTACACGATGCAGTTCGAGCGCTATGCAGAGGTACCCGAGTACGTGGCGGAAATCGTTCTGGGCGAACGTGGACTGCCCGATCACGTGACCGTCTAGTCGATCCAGAGGCTCACGCCTTTCGTGATGCGACGAATGGGGAGATGCTCGTGATGCCCAATCAGTTCGTGGTTCAGACTGAAGGCCGAGACGGCGCCCCTACTTTGCGCGACTTTCGAGCGCGTCACCTGCCGGTCGTAGACGCCCTCTTCATGAACGATTCTGGTTAGGTCGCGCTCGGTTCCTTCGACCGCCAGCCGATCTCAGACCAGTAGGCAGGTTCGTTGGTGGCTGGATTCAAGTACCAACCAGGCGGGTTATCCGGGCTGAACCAACGGGGAAGGTTGTCCGGCTGCGCCGGGATCGGTTGTGACGCGTACTTTGCCTCCAATCGCTGTCGCCGACGCTCTTGCGCCCGCTGAGTGTTGTTTCTGAAGAAGTCGAGCAGCACCCACGCAACGCTCATTACGAGCCATAGCGTGCCGGTGCCGTATTTGGCTTCAGCGAGTGCCCAGATGCCGAGGATGGCGAAGGCCGCGGAAAGGACGAGTCCCCCGATGCGGAACTGGCGCGGAGTCATGCTTCGATGGTACTTCTGATCCGCGGCGCTCGCCAACCCTTGAAACCTTGGAGGCGCCTGGTGGATCAAGGGAGGCGAGATGGGGCGTGGTTGGCGAAGATTCGAGGTCGAAGCGGGAACCGGTCCACCGTTGCTGTTTTGCGCGAGGAGCGTCAGGGGGCGCTGAGACCCGGGGTGGTCGCAGGGTCCCAGGAGATGGTGATATCCGCCCCCTGGTCCTCGGGACTATCTACTTCGTCCTTCTCGATGAGGAGTCGGAACACCCGCGTGTCGTTCACGTCGGGGAGAAGGACCCCGGTGAGTCTCCGGACGTTCTGCGAGGTGAAGAGTGTGTCGAGGACAGGCTTGACGAAGTTGTCGAGGTCGACGGCCGGCCTCGCCAGGTCCAAAGGAGTCATCCAGAAGGTCACCTCGACGGTGAACCTGGCGGCCTTCAGGTGAGGCGAGGTGAACGGCGCCTGCGGATAGGCGGCCTCCACCGCGGCCCCTATGGCATCCCTCCATTCGGAGCTATCGCGGCGCGCTGGGTGTTCACGCACCTGAATCCGCCAGGGGTTCGGGGTTGAGTCAACTCCTTCGCTCATGGCAGCATTCTCCCGCTTTGCGCGAGAAACATCATTCTGTTCCCAGAGGGTCCGGTGGGTGAGTCGCGCGTACAAGCAGACATCCACCGCGCGTGTCCTCAATTGGTAGATCGAGCCCCGCCCAAATCGCCGCAGCAGCCAATACGGAGAACGGTCTTTCCGTTTCTGTGGCGCTGGGGTCGCCAGGGTTCGGCAGCTGCTCGCAGAATGCCTGTACTCCACTGCGAGCATCCTCCTCGTGCGTCTCACCCTTTGCCGCCCCGCTGACGAATGCCTCCCAAAGAAGCAGCCCCTCCCGTTGCTCGGCGAACCGTGGCCACTGAACGTGTACCCGAAGGTCGGGTACCTGTTCGTGGATGACCCGCAGGGTCCACGGGATCTGTACCATCGCCGTCGCGAGGACTGACGCACCGACACTGCTCGACCACGACGGTGAAGGGGCATCGCAGGGCCGCGCCTTTCCAAGTCGATTCGGGTCCTCCGGCACTGGCAGGAACAGCGGCGCCTCGAAGCCGAGAGCTACCGGGTCGCCGTTGTGGAGGGCATGAACAACCGAATCCGCAAGCGACTCGATGCTCTCCGGCCGTTGGGGTTTCTCACCGTTGGAACCTGGGATTCGTCGCGCCCAGGCGAAGCTGCCGCGCGCGATCGACCCCACGTCGGCACAGAAGACCTGAAGCCCGTCGGTCCAATCCATCGATTGAACCTACTCTTTGGGTGCTACCGTTTCGCTACCATCATGGGATGAGCAAGCAGATCGCCGTCCGACTCCCAGATGAGCTTGTCGACTTCGTTGACGAGATTGTCGACTCCGGTAACGAGCGCAGCCGCGCAGCTGTCGTGACCCGGGCGCTCGAGCGGGAGCGTCGGCGTGCCCTCGCGGAACGGGATGCCCGGATTCTCGCCCGGACCGGTCCGGACCCGGAGCTCGCAGGGCTCGCCGAGTACGCGGCGGGCCTCCCGCGTGATCTGGCCTGATGCGGCCCATCCACGTCGCACGGCTCGACAAGGCGCGGCCTGTGCTGGTCCTCACGCGTGAGCTCGTACGGCCGCATCTGAGGACCGTCACCGTAGCGCCGATCACCACGACGATCCGCGGGCTCTCCAGCGAGGTCGGCGTCGATGCCATGAACGGCCTCGCGGAGCCCTCGGTCGTCAGTTGCGACAACATCACCACCATTCCCACCGATGCCGTAGGGGAGCAGATCGGCCTCCTGCTTGAGAGCCAGGAGCCGGCTCTCGGTGAAGCGATCGCGGCCGCGTTCGATCTCGGGTTGAGTTGATGGGAGAAGCCCTGCTGCTTCTGCTCAGCTTCGCCGTGGTGCTGGCCGGCGCTTTGTTGTTCACCAATGCGGTGGAGTGGATCGGGCACAACCTGGAGCTGGGAGAGGGGGCGGTCGGCAGCCTGCTGGCCGCGGTCGGGACGGCGATGCCGGAGACGCTGATCGCGATCGTCGCCCTGCTCAGCGTCAACGCCGGCTCCGAAGACGTCGCGATCGGCGCCATCGTCGGCGCGCCCTTCCTGCTGGCGACGCTGGCGATGGGCCTGGTCGGGCTCTTCGCCTACCTCTACCGCCACAAACGCGAGCAGGGGGTTCAGCTCGACGTGCACAGGCCGACCCTGGAGCGCGACCTCACCTTCTTCCTCGTCCTCTTCACCCTCGCGGGGCTGCTCTCCTGGGGTCCGCCGGCGCCGGTCCGCATCGCCGTCGGGGTCGGCTTCCTCGTCGCCTACGTCTTCTACATCCGCCTCACCCTGCGCGGCAGCGGCGAGGTCCAGAGCGAGGAGTCGCTGAACCCGCTGATCTTCGAGCGCCGCGGCGAGCGCCGCGAAGACCCGGCGCTCTCGCTCTGCGTAATCCAGCTGCTTGTCGGCCTCGGGGCAATGGTTGGCGGTGCCCACCTCTTCGTCGAAGAGCTGCTGACGATCGCCGACAGCATCGGCGTCGAGGCCCTCGTCCTGGCCCTGATCCTGGCGCCCCTGGCGACCGAGCTGCCGGAGAAGGTCAACAGCTTCTTCTGGGTGCGCGAAGGCAAGGACGCGCTGGCGCTCGGCAACATCACTGGGGCGATGGTCTTCCAGTCGATGATCCCGGTCGGGATCGGCCTGATCTTCACCGACTGGGATCTCAGCGGCAACGCGATCCTCTCAATCGGCCTCGGCTTGGCGGGAGGACTGCTGGCCTACGAGAGCCTCCACCTAGCGCGCCGCTTCAAATTGCCAGCGGTCATCGGCTGGTTCCTCCTCTACGCCAGCTTCATCATCGTCGTCGCAGCTGGTGCTTGAACACGGGTCCCGGGTGGGACCCGCCAAGCCTCCCCGCAGTTCGCGCAGGTGGGTCCCACCCGGGACCCGCCCTCAGGCCGCGAGTTCCGCGAGTGCTTTGAGGATCAGCCCGTTGTGTTTTTTGGGCTGGACTTTGGGGAAGACCCGGGCGATCTTGCCCTTGGGGTCGACGATGAAGCTTGATCTCAGCATTCCCATGTACTTCTTGCCGTACATCGACTTCTCGCCCCAGGCGCCGTATTTGTCGGCGACCTTGTGATCGGGATCGGAGAGCAGGGTGAAGTCGAGCTTCTGGTTGTCGGCGAACTTGCGCAGCGCCTCCGGCTCGTCGGGTGAGATCCCCAGCACCCGCGCGCCCAGCTCGCGGTACTCGTCGCCGCGGTCGCGGATGCCGCAGGCTTGAGTCGTACAGCCCGGCGTTTCTGCCCGCGGGTAGAAGTAGACGACGACCGTCTCGCCCTTGAGGTCGGTCAGCTTGACCTTGTTGCCGTCCTGGTCGGACAGCGTGAAGGCGGGCGCTCTGTCCCCTGGCTCCAGCATCGGTGGCCGCTTAGTCCTCGCGGCCGGGGTCCTGGCCGGTCTCGCCTTCGTCGAGCTCTTCGTCGCCCTGTTCGAGCGCGGTTTCGGAGACCGACCCGGCCGAGCCGGGGTGGTAATGCGTCTGGAAGGCCTCGAGGGCGCGGTCACGGCCGTCCTCGTCGATCGGGATCTCGTCGGAGATCCGCACCCAGTCCGCTCCCTCGTAGGCCTCCATGTTGAAGACCTCCTGGTCGATCGAGGCGGAGTCGTCGACGACGACCACGACCTCGGTCTGGGGGTTGAAGTAGGTGCCGGGCTGCACCAGCAGCTGCTCGACCTCGTAGAGATTGTCCTCGGCGCCGGCCATTACGGCGATCCTACGAAATCTTCGAGTTGGCGTTTGGTCTCGGCCTCGACATCGAGCGGATCGAGGCCCTTGCGCATCCGCCGTTCGTTGCGGCTGACGACCAGTTGCCGCACCTCGGCCCGCAGCTCAGCGTCCTGGCGGGCGCCAGCGCTGGGTGCCTCCTCGGGCGCCAACAGCCGTGTCGTCTCCACCTCGACGTCGATCGGCGCCTCGCCGCGGCGGCGCTGGCGCTCCTGCTTGGCCTTCAGCATCTGCCGCACCTCGGCGGCCTGGATCGCGGGATCGACGGCCGGCGCCGGGCCGGAGACGTAACGCGGCACCAGCGGCAGCTGCTGCTCAATCGCGAACGGGCCCTTGCCGACTGAGTCCCAGCCGCGGGAGACGTGGCGAAAGAGCATCCCTGCGACCGGCGCCGCGACGCCGGTGAAGAGCAGCACCACCAGGCACTGCGAGCTCGGGGACATGGCCAACGGCAGATCCACGATCACAAGGGTAAACCGCCCACGGAAGCGGGTCCATTCGCTAACCTTCGGCCTGGTTGACTGACCAGTCAATCGGCGGAACGCTCGCCCCGGCGGCGGCGCTCCAGAGCAAGTCTTCAAGCAACTAAAAGGAGCCCCGACCGGTGGTTGACTTCACCCTGACCGATGAACAGAAGGACCTGCAGGAGCTGGCCCACAGCTTCGCCGAGAAAGACATGCGCAACGTCGCCTGGGAGCTCGACAAGGACGGCGGCTGGCCCCAGGACGTGATCAACAAGGCCTGGGAGGTTGGGTTGATGAACACCCACATCCCCGAGGCCTACGGCGGTCCCGGCCTCGACTATCTCTCCGGCTGCCTGATCGAGGAGGAGTTCGGTTGGGGCTGTTCCGGCATCGGCACCTCGCTGGCCGCCAACGGCCTCGCCTCAGCCCCGGTCACCCTCGGCGGCTCCGAGGAGACGAAGAAGAAGTACCTCGGGATGCTGTGCGAAAGCCCAAAGCTGGCCTCTTTCTGCCTGACCGAGCCGGACGCCGGCTCCGACGTCTCGGGCATGAAGACCAAGGCCGTGAAGAAGGGCGACAAGTACGTCATCAGCGGCTCCAAGTGCTTCATCACCAACGGCACCTACGCCGACTACTTCACGGTCTTCGCCAAGACCGACCCTGAGGGCGGTCACCGTGGGATCAGCGCCTTCGTCGTCGACGCCGACCTCCCCGGGGTCTCCGTCGACAAGAAGGAGGACAAGATGGGGCAGCGGGCGTCCAACACCGCGACCATCTCCTTCGACGAAGTCGAGATCCCGGCCGAGAACCTCCTCGGCGAGGAACACAAGGGCTTCAAGCTGGCGATGATGACCCTCGACCGCACCCGTCCCGGCGTCTCCGCGATGGCGGTCGGCATCGGCCGCGCGGCGCTCGAGTACGCCACCGACTACTCCAAAGAAAGGGTCCAGTTCGGCGTTCCGATCGCGATGCACCAGGCGATCCAGTTCATGATCGCCGACATGGCGACCAAGGTCGAGGCGGGCCGCCTGCTGACCTGGAACTCGGCGTTCCTGCTGGACCAGGGCGTGCGCAACAGCAAGATCTCCTCGATGGCCAAGCGCTTCGCCGCCGACTCGGCGATGGAGGTCACCACCGACGCTGTCCAGGTTTACGGCGGCTACGGCTTCATCAAGGAGTACCCGGTCGAGAAACTGATGCGCGACGCCAAGATCATGCAGCTCTACGAGGGGACCAGCCAGATTCAGCGCCTGGTCATCGCCAAAGAAGTGCTGCTGCCGCGCCAGGCCGCTGACGTGCCGGCGCCGGACGCCAAGGCCCAGGCCTCCGAGCAGAGCCAGGCGGAGCAGGCACCCGCGTCCGTCTGATTCAACCGGCGGGCCGATTTCCTCCCGATCGGGTGAGGGAATCGGCCCGCCGTCGCGGTACGGTGCGCGGATGGACGTTCGCGAACGAGCAGAGCAGGGTCGGGCCGCACGCACGAGCGCCCGCCGCACCTCCCACGCCGACTGGTCCCCGCCCGACGATCGTGAGGACCCGGTCGCAATCCTCGAGCGCCAGGCCACCTCGCGCGTTCCCGAGCTGGTGCCGATTCGCTACGGGCGGATGTCGGTCTCGCCCTTCGCCTTCTTCCGCGGCGCCGCCGCGGTAATGGCCGCCGACCTCGCGACCACGCCGGCCTCGGGTCTGCGGGTGCAGGCCTGCGGTGACGCCCATCTCTCCAACTTCGGCGCCTTCGCCGCCCCCGACCGCCGCCTCGTCTTCGACCTCAACGATTTCGACGAGTCGCTGCCGGGGGCGTGGGAGTGGGACGTCAAGCGGCTCGCCGCCAGCTTCGCGATCGCCGGCCGCGAAAGTGGCTTCAAGCGCAAGCAGCGCGCCGCCGCGGTGCTGAGCGCGGCGCGTTCCTACCGCGAGACGATGCGCGCCTTCGCCTCCCAGAGCAACCTCGAAGTCTGGTACGCCCGGCTCGACACCGAGGCGGTGATGGGCGAGATCGAGGCGGAGGACCCGCGGGCGGTCGGGCGGGTCCAAAAGGGCGTTGCCAAGGCGCGCTCCAAGGACAGCCTGCGAGCGCTGAGGAAGCTCACGCACGAGGTCGATGGGGAGCTGCGGTTCATCAGCCAGCCACCGCTGATCGTCCCGATCGAGGAGCTGCTGCCGGCGGGCGAGAGCCGCGACCTGCGCGAGACCTTCATGCACCTGCTCGATGCCTACCGGGAGACTCTGCCGACCGACCGCCAGCATCTGCTCGACGGCTACCGCTTCCGCCACATCGCCCGCAAGGTGGTCGGAGTGGGCAGCGTCGGCACCCGTGCCTGGGCTGTGCTGCTGACCGGCAGCGACGACGACGACCCGCTGGTGCTGCAGGCGAAGGAGGCCGAGGCCTCGGTCCTGGAGCCCTATGCCGGTGCCAGTCGCTACCGCAATCACGGCCGGCGGGTGGTCGAGGGGCAGCGGCTGATGCAGGCGGCCAGCGACATCTTCCTCGGCTGGTGTCCCGCCGTCGGCTTCGACGGCCGCGACCGCGATTTCTACCTGCGCCAGCTCTGGGACTGGAAGCTCTCGGTCGAAGTCGAGCGGCTGAGCCCGCGCGGGCTGGAGATCTACGGCCGCATGTGCGGCTGGACCCTGGCCCGTGCCCACGCCCGCTCCGGCGACCGCATCGCGATCGCCGCCTACCTCGGTGCCAGCGACGCCTTCGACGGGGCGATCGCCGAGTTCTCCGAGAGCTACGCCGACCAGAGCGAGCGCGACCACGCGGCGCTGCTGGCGGCGATCGACTCCGGCCGCATCGACGCCGAGAAGCTCTGAACGTGGCCCGCAAGGCGAGCGCCGGCGCCGCCGGCCTGATCCTCTTCACGCTTTGCGTCGGGCAGTTCCTGATGATGCTCGACAGCTCGGTGATGAATGTCTCGATCGCCACCGTCGCCAAGGACGTTGGCACCACGGTCACCGGGATCCAGACGGCGATCACCCTCTACACGCTGGTGATGGCCTCGTTCATGATCACCGGCGGCAAGATCGGCCAGATCATCGGTCGCAAGCGCGCCTTTGCGATCGGCTGCGTGATCTACGGCTGCGGCTCGATGACCACCGCGCTGGCGCCGAACCTGCCGGTGCTGCTGATCGGCTGGTCCTGCCTGGAGGGTTTGGGGGCGGCGCTGATCCTCCCTGCGATCGTCGCCCTGGTCGCGGCCAACTTCGGCCCCAGTGAAAGGCCCCGCGCCTACGGCCTGGTCACCGCGGCCGCGGCGGTCGCGGTCGCGGTCGGCCCGATCGTCGGCGGCTTCTTCACCACCTACCTCTCCTGGCGCTACGTCTTCGCCGGCGAGGTCCTGATCGTGCTCGCGATCCTCGTCCTCGCCCGTCGCATCGAGGCCGGGGAGGCGGAGCGGAAGGTGAAGCTGGACCTGGTCGGGACCGGGCTCTCGGCGGTCGGCCTGGGCCTGATCGTGCTCGGCGTCCTCCGCTCCGGGACCTGGGGCTTCGTCAAGGCCAAGCCCGACGCGCCCGAATGGATCGGGCTCTCACCGGTGATCTGGATGCTGCTCGGCGGCGCCGCGGTGTTGGCGCTCTTCCTCTGGTGGGAGAATCGCCTGGCCGAGCGCGACGGCGAGCCGCTCGTCAACCCGGCGATCCTGCGGGTCTCGGGCCTGCGCGCCGGCCTCACCTCGTTCTTCTTCCAGTACTTCCTCCAGGGTGGGTTGTTCTTTGCGATGCCGCTCTTCCTCTCGATCGCCCTCGGGCTCTCGGCGATCGAAACGGGCGTGCGCCTGTTGCCGCTCTCCTTCGCCCTGATCCTCGCCGCCGCCGGAATCCCGAAAGCCTTCCCGGACGTCTCGCCGCGCCGGGTCGTCAGGCTCGGCTTCCTCGGGATGTTCGCCGGGTTGGTGGTCCTGGTCGCCGCCCTCGAGGCCGGGGCGGGGGCGGAGATCGTCACCGTGCCGCTTCTCCTCGCCGGCCTCGGGATGGGCGCGCTCGCCTCGCAGCTGGGCAGCGTCACCGTCTCCTCCGTCCCCGACGAGCAGAGCGGCGAGGTCGGCGGTCTGCAGAACACGGTCACCAACCTCGGCATCTCGATCGGCACCGCGCTCACCGGCGCGATCATCATCGCCGCCCTCAGCTCCTCCTTCCTCACCGGGGTCGAAGAAAACCCCGCGGTGCCGAGCTCGGTCCAGGCGCGGGCCTCGACCGAGCTCTCCGGCGGCATCCCCTTCCTCTCCAACGACGAACTGGAAACCGCGCTCGACGAAGCGACGGGGATCTCGTCGCGGACCACCGACGCGGTCGTCGAAGAGAACGAAGAAGCGCGCTTGGTCGGGTTGCGCACCGCCCTCGCGGTCCTCGCCCTGCTCGCCCTGGTCGGGCTCGCCTTCACCGGCCGGATCCCGACCCGGCAGCCCGCCGCGGCGGAACCAGCCGCCCGCGAGCCGGGTTAGCTGGCGACGCCGGCGCGGGAGCGCTGGCGCGCCGCCTTCTGGCGCGCCGTTTTCTCCAACACCAGCTTGCGCAGGCGGACCGACTCGGGCGTCACTTCGACGCACTCGTCGTCGCGCACGAACTCCAGCGAGTTCTCCAACGAGAGCCGGGTCGCCGGGGTGAGGCGGACCAGCAGGTCGGCGCTGGCGGCGCGGACGTTGGTCTGGTGCTTCTCCTTGACCGCGTTGACGTCGAGGTCCTCGGAGCGGGCGTTCTCGCCGACGATCATGCCCTCGTAGACCTCCTCGCCGGGGCCGATGAAGAGGGTGCCGCGGTCCTGCAGGCTGAAGAGGGCGAAGCTGGCGGTCTTGCCCTGGCGGTCGGCGACGAGGGCGCCGGTCGGGCGCGTGCGCAGCTCGCCGGCCCAGGGCTCCCAGCGGTCGAAGACGTGGTGGAGGATGCCGGTGCCGCGGGTCTCGGTGAGGAACTCGGTGCGGAACCCAATTAGGCCGCGGGCCGGGACCAGGTACTCCATCCGCACCCACCCGGTCGAGTGGTTGACCATCTGCTCGAGCCGGCCCTTGCGCCCGGCGAGCAGCTGGGTGACTGAGCCGACGTGCTCCTCGGGGACGTCGATCGCCAGGCGCTCGACCGGCTCGTGGACCTTGCCGTCGACCTCGCGGGTGAGGACGCGCGGCTGGCCGGCGGTCATCTCGAAGCCTTCGCGGCGCATCAGCTCCAGCAGCACGACGAGCTGCAGCTCGCCGCGGCCCTGGACCTCCCAGGCGTCGGGGCGCTCGGTGTCGAGGACGCGGATCGAGACGTTGCCGACGAGCTCGGCGTCGAGCCGGTCGCGGACCTGGCGGGCGGTCAGCTTGGTGCCCTCTTTACCGGCCAGCGGCGAGGTGTTGATGCCGAGCACGATCGAGAGCGAGGGCTCGTCGACGGTGATCACCGGCAGCGGCCGCGGGTCCGCGACGTCGGCCAGGGTCTCGCCGATCGTCACCTCTTCCATGCCGGCGACGGCGATCAGTTCGCCCGGCCCGGCCTCTTTGGCGGAGACCCGCTCCAGGGCCTCGGTGATGAAGAGCTCGGCGACGGTGGCGCGGGCGACCGTGCCGTCGGCCTTGCACCAGGCGATCTGCTGGCCGGCGCGGATCGTCCCGTTGCGGACCCGACAGAGCGCCAGGCGGCCGAGATAGGGCGAGGCGTCGAGGTTGGTCACGTGCGCCTGCAGTGGGTGGTCCTCCTCGTAGGTCGGGGCGGGGATCCGCTCCAGCATCAGGTCGAGCAGGGGGGAGAGGTCGGTGCCCTCGACCCCCTCCTCGAGCGCCGCCCAGCCGGCTTTGGCGTTGGTGTAGACGATCGGGAAGTCGATCTGGTCGGAGTCGGCGTCGAGGTCGATGAAGAGCTCGTAGACCTCCTCGACGACCTCGGCGATGCGGGCGTCGGGCCGGTCGACCTTGTTGACGACGAGGATCACCGGCAGTTTCGACTCCAGCGCCTTGCGCAGCACGAAGCGGGTCTGCGGCAGCGGTCCCTCGGAGGCGTCGACCAGGAGCAGGACGCCGTCGACCATGGTCAGGGCGCGCTCGACCTCGCCGCCGAAGTCTGCGTGGCCGGGGGTGTCGACGATGTTGAACTTGACGTCGCCGCGGGTCACCGCCGTGTTCTTGGCGAGGATCGTGATCCCCTTCTCCTTCTCGAGGTCCATCGAGTCCATCACCCGCTCGGCGACGTCCTGGCCCTTGCGGAAGGTGCCGGTCTGCCACAGCATCGCGTCGACCAGCGTCGTCTTGCCATGGTCCACGTGGGCAATAATCGCGATGTTTCTGAGGTCTGTTCGGCGTTTCATGGCACTTCGCATTCCTGTGTCCTCGTCGCTCATGTGCAGAGCACATTCGCTCCTGCGTCCTTGGACTGCTCGGCCCTGAATCGCCGAACAGCCCCCAGCTGCATAAAAAAACGGGACCCACCGTAGCGGGTCCCGTTTTGCTGCTTAAGCGTGGTGCGAGACTAAGAAGTCTGCTGAACGCTCGCGGCGGCCGGGCCCTTGGGGCCTTCTTCGGACTCGTAGCTCACTTTGGCGCCCTCGGTCAGGGACTTGAAGCCCTCACCCAGGATGGCGCTGTGATGCACGAATACGTCCTTCGAGCCGTCGTCGGGCGTAATGAACCCGTAGCCCTTGTCGTCGCTGAACCACTTAACAGTTCCAGTAGGCATGCTTGCCTCCACATAAATGTGCTGCGAACGCGGAGCATGCGGTGAAGCAACGACGCGAGCGCTAGACACAAACTTTGCCGGTATCAACCGGCTCTAACGCAGGGGACCGTAGCAGGATCGGCGGTGTCCGCGCCGCGAATTCGGGACAGGCGGCGTCCGGGTGCAGATCTAGCGTGGTGGTGTGCGCTTCTTCGACCGCATCGACCGCGACGCGATCGCCGGCCTGCTGGAGCGCGACGAGTACTTCTGGCTCGACCTGACCGACCCCGACCAGAAGGAAGTCGCCGCTCTCGAGGAGACCTTCTCCTTCCATCCGCTGGCGCTGGAGGACATGGTCAAGCGCGGGCAGCGGCCGAAGCTGGAGGACTTCGGGAACTACATGTTCCTCGTCTACTACGGCGCGGTCGAGGGGAAGGACGGGGGGATCGAGCTGGAAGAGGTGCACGCCTTCCTCAGCGGCGGCTACATCGTCACCTCGCACGAGCGCTCCTGCACGGTGCTCGAAGAAGCGCGCGAACGCTTCGACGCCCAGGCGCCGAGTTCCGAGCAGTTCGTGATCTACCGCGTCCTCGACGGCCTCACCGACTCCTTCTTCCCGATCCTCGAGCGGCTCGACGAGCGCATGGAAACCCTCGACGGCGAGATCTTCGACCGACCCCAGCCACGGCAGCTGGAGGAGATAACCACCGTGCGCCGTGAGCTCGTGCGCCTGCGCCGGGTCGTCACCCCGCAGCGCGACCTGCTTGCCCGCGGGGTCGACGACATCCTCGAAATCCCCGGCCTCGAAGCCGACTCGCGCAACTACTTCCGCGACGTCTACGACCACGCGATCCGCATCTCCGACCAGATCGACTCCTACCGCGACCTCCTCGCCGGCACCCGCGACGCCTACCTCTCGGTCGTCTCCAACCGGCTCAACCAGATCACCAAGCAACTGACCGTGGTGGCGACGATCTTCCTGCCGCTCTCCTTCGTCGTCGGCTTCTTCGGCCAGAACTTCAAGTGGATGGTCACCCGGGTCGACAGCGCCGCCGCCTTTTTCGTGCTCGGGATCGGCAGCCTGATCCTCTCCGTGGTCGGGCTGCTGATCTGGTTCCGGCGCGGTTCGTACATCTGACCAGCGGCGCTCGGAACCGCCCTTGCCCGTGTTTCAGGGAATACCCAGCCGTGTCGATACCTCGCCCCAGATGAACCTCCGGCGCAGTTACCGCAGCCGCCCCGCGTGGCGAGCCTCGCTCGCCGCGCTGCTTGCCGTTGGTGCGCTGGCGCCCGGCTCGGCAGCGGCGATGTCCTCGCCGGCGGCCGACCCCGGCCTCTCGGCGCGACTGGACGAGCTCGCCCAGCCGGCGCTGCGCACCGCCCCCAGGGCCGAGCAGGCAGCCAGTCTCAGCCTCCCCACCAGCGGCCCTGGCAGCCTGCTGCGCGTCGGCAATCGCGTCCTCGTCGAAGCGCGCTTCGAAAGTGGCGCTGCCCTCGCCCTCCCGGCCCTGCGTGCGGCTGGGGCTGAGATCGTCGACGTCGGCCACCGCTACCGCACGGTGACCGCCGCCGTCCGGCCCGTCGACCTGCCGCGCCTCGGCACGGTGACGGGGGTCGATGCCGTGACCGAGGCGCTGGCGCCGCTGGTTCGCGGTGCCGACTGCGGTGGTCTGGCCAGGTCCGAGGGCGACGAACAGCTGAACGCCGCCGGCGCCCGCTCCGCCTTCGGCGTCGACGGCAGTGGCGTCACCGTCGGCATCCTCTCCGACTCCTTCGACCGCGACCCGCTGGCGGTTACCGGGGCTGCGGGCGACGTTGCCAGCGGCGACCTGCCGGGCCCTGGCAGCCCCTGTGGCTCGACCGCCCCGGTCAGGGTCCTCGACGACGGCGAACCCGGCGGTGCCGACGAGGGCCGGGCGATGGCCCAGATCGTCCACGACCTCGCGCCCGGCGCCGCGATCGACTTCGCCACCGCCTTCACCGGCGAAACCGCATTCGCCGCGAACATCAAGGCGCTGGCCGGCGACGGCGCCAGCGTGATCGCCGACGACGTTGCCTACTTCGGAGAGCCGTTCTTCCAGGACGGCCCGGTTGCGGTGGCGGTGAACGAAGCGGTCGCCTCCGGCGTCTCCTACTTCTCGGCTGCCGGCAACGACAACCTGATCGACGCGGGCGGCCGCGACATCGCCTCCTGGGAAGCGCCGGAATTCCGCGACTCGGGCGTCTGCCCGGCGGCGCTGGTCCCCCTCTCCGAAGAAGTGGAAGCGACGGAAGCCGGCGAAGGGGTGCCGTCCCCGCAGGGCCTGCACCCCGGTCACTGCATGGACTTCAACCCCGGGGCGGCGTCGGACCGGACCTTCGGGATCACGGTCGAAGCCGGCCAGGAACTGGCGGTTGACCTGCAGTGGGCCGAGCCGTGGAACGGGGTCGCCACCGACCTCGACGCCTTCCTGCTCGACGACGAAGGGAAACTGGTCGAAGTCGAAGGCACGCCGGTCGCCGCCGTCGAAGACAACGTCGGCGGCTCAAAACATCCCTTCGAGTTCCTCTCCTGGGAAAACGAAGGGCCGACGCAGGAAGTCCGACTTGTCATCAACCGCTTCAGCGGTGCCTCGCCGCGGCTCAAGTTCGCCCTGCTGGAGAACGGCCGTGGGGTGACGGAGACGGAGTACCCGGAATCCTCTCTCGGCGACGTGGTCGGGCCGGCCGTCTTCGGCCACAGCGCCGCCGCCGCGGCGATCGGGGTCGGCGCGGTCCGCTACGACAACGCTGGCGCCCCGGAGCGATTCTCCTCGCGGGGCCCGGTGAAGCACTACTTCGGGCCGGTCGCCGGTTCGGCACCGGCCGCGGCGACCGGCGAACGGGTCATCGCCAAGCCCGACCTGGCCGCGACTGACGGCGGCGTCAACACCTTCTTCGGGGTTCCCTCCGCGGGGCTCTGGCGCTTCTTCGGGACCTCGGCCGCGGCGCCGCACGCGGCCGCGGTCGCCGCTCTGGTGCGGCAGGCCGACCCCGGCGCCTCCGCCGCGCAGGTGCGGGCAGCGCTGGAAGGGACCGCGCGGCCGGTCGGTGGCTTCGGCCCGACCTCGGTCGGGGCCGGTCTCGTCGATGCCTACGCCGCCGTCGCCGCCCTGGCGCTGCCGCCGCAGGTGACGATCACGAAAGCGCCGGCGCCGCTGAGCCGTAACCGCCGCCCGACGATCGAGTTCAGCGCCAACCGCCCGGTCGCCTTCAGCTGCGAGGTCGACGGCGGTCCCGCGCAGCCCTGCGCCTCGCCCTTCGTCGTGCCGGCGGCGCTGGCCGACGGCAACCACGGCATCGCCGTCAGCGGCGTCGATCTCGCCGGCCGCTCCGGCGGCAGCGGCACCGCCGGCTTCGCGATCGACACCAGGGCTCCCCGCACGAGCATCGCCAAGCACCCGCCGAAGTCGATCCGGACCCACCGCCGCCACGTTCGCGGGACCTTCCGCTTCAAGTCCAACGAGGCCGGCGTCAGCTTCGTCTGCAAAGTCGACCGCGGCCTGCTGCGGTTCTGTGCCCGCCGGATCTCGCGTCGCTTCGGCGCCGGCAAGCATGTGGTCCAGGTCCGTGCCCGCGACCGCGCCGGCAACCTCGACCCCAGCGCAGCGGTCTTTCGCTTCCGCGTCAAGCGGGTTCGCTGAGGCCGGGAGGTTCTAGAGGCTAGGGCGCGGCGCGCGCCGACTGCCGCCGCATCACCCAGCGCCCACCCAGCAGCAGCGCCAGCAGCCCGGCGGCGGTGCCGATGACCAGCGGGTCGGTCAGCGAGAGGCTCTCGAGGCGGGTGCCGAAGTAGACCGAGATCGCGGTGATCGGCAGGTAGCCGACCGCGGTGGTCCAGAGGTAGCGCCAGAGCGGGACCCGGGCGGCGCCGGCGGCGTAGCAGACGATGCTGAAGGGGAAGATCGGGACCAGGCGCATCCCGATCAGCAGGGTCGGCCCGCCGCGCTCGATCGCGCCCTCGATGCGCTCGAAGCGCTCTTCACCGACCCAGCGGTCGAGCAGCGGCCGCGCCACCGAGCGGCCGACTGCGAAGCAGAGCAGGGCCGAGAGCATCCAGCCGGTCATGACCAGCGCCAGGGCGGGGAAGAAGCCGTAGGCGAAGCCGGCAGCGGCATCGACGATCTCGGCCGGGTAGAAGACGACCGCGTGGATCAGGGTGAGGCCGAGGATCAGCAGCGGTCCCCAGGCGCCGAGGCTGTCGATCTCGTTGCGGACCGCGGTCTGGTCGCCGTGGATCGCGGCGCTGAAGGCGTCGCGCAGGGCGGGGACCGCCAGAACCAGGAGTGCCAGCAGCGCTACCCCGGCGACGGTGAGCCCGATCTCGACGAGCGGCAGGCGTGGCTTCGCGTCCTCCTTCACCGCCGCAGTATCCCGTTCGGCTCTAGAGGCGCAGGCGCTCGGCCAGGCCGGAGTGGCGGCCGCCACTGTCGTCGCGCCGCACCGCCGCCTCCAGCGCTCCCGGGTCGCCGACCAGCACGCAGCTGTTGCGGGCGCGGGTGATCGCCGTGTAGAGCAGGGGGCGGGTCAGCATCCGCGAGTGCGAGCGGTGGCAGACGCCGACCACCACCGGCACCTCGCAGCCCTGGGCCTTGTGGACCGAGATCGCGTAGGCCAGCTTCAGGGTCGCGGTTTCGCCGTAGGGGATCGTCAAGGTGCCGCCCTCGTCGGTGTCGACGACGATCGCCTCTTCGTCGGGGTCGTCGGCGCGGAGGAAGACGATCGAGCCGTTCATCAGCCCGAGCTCGTGCGAGTTGCGGGTCTGGATCAGGCGGTCGCCGATCCGGAAGCGGTCGTTGAGGGCGCGCTTGCCGTCGCCGTTGAGGCGGGCCTGCAGGCGCTCGTTGAGAGCGTCGATCCCGACCGCGCCTTTGTACATCGGCGCCAGCACCTGGACGTCGCGGATCGGGTCGACCTCGAAGCGCGCTGGGGCGCGGTCGGCAACGACCTCGACCACCGTCTCCAGCGCCCGCTCGGGGCTGGGTCGGTCGATGAAGAAGAAGTCGTGGTCCTGGTCCTCGGTCGGCTGCAGGTGCGGCGGTCGCCCGTGGTTGATCTCGTGGGCGGCGGTGGTGATCATCGAGCGCGCCGCCTGGCGGAAGATCTGGCTCAGCCGCACCACCGGCGCCGCCTCGGAGGCGATCAGGTCCTCGAACGGCTTGCCGGCGCCGATCGGCGGCAGTTGGTCGGCGTCGCCGACGAGGACGATGTGGGTGGTCTCGGCCAGCCCGGCCAGCAGCACCTCGGCCAGGCGCAGGTTCAGCATCGAGGACTCGTCGACGATGATCAGGTCGACCGGCAGCGGGTGCCCGGACCGGAAGGCCGGCTCGCGGCCGGGCATCCACTCGAGCATGCGGTGGATGGTCTGCGCCTCGTGCCCGGTCGCTTCCTCGAGGCGCCTGGCGGCGCGCCCGGTCGGGGCACAGAGGGCGATCTTGGCGTTGGCCGCTTCCGCCTCGGCGACGATCTCCCTCGTGCAGACCGTCTTGCCGACGCCGGGGCCGCCGGTGAGGACGGAGACCCGCGAGGCAAACGCTCCTCGTACGGCCGCCCACTGCTCGTCGGTCAGCTGCTCGCGCGGGGTATTGCCGGGATCGTGGATGAGGTGGGGAGGGGCGCCGACGCGGGCGCGCAGCGTCGCCGCCACGGCCAGCTCACTGGCGTGGGTCAGCTCGCGGTAGACGCGGCCTTCGTCGATCAGCAGCCCCGCCGCCGCCGCCAGCACGTCGGGGTCGGCCGCCAGTCCGATCAGGCGGCCGGTGCGCCGGGTCAGCTCGTCCAGCGGCAGGTAGCTGTTGCCCTGCTGCTCGGCCTCGGCGAGGGCGAAGACGGCGGCGGCCTGGGCGCGGCGGCTGGACTCGGGCGGGACGTCGGCGGCGAGCGCGATCTTGTCGGCGCGGGCGAAGCCGACGCCCTCGACCTCGGTCAGCCGGTAGGGGTCCTCGTGCAGGACCGTCATCGAGCGCTCGCCGTAGCGAGCGTGGATCGGCGCCGCAAGGTGGGCGAGGCCGTGCGGAGCGAGCTGGACGTGGAGGTCGCGGACGGCGCGACTGGCGTGCCAGGAGTCGGCCGCCGCCGCGGCCTGGCTTTCACTGACCCCGCGCAAGGAGCCGAAGACGCGCAGCGGGTCGGCGGCGATCGCCGCCAGCACGCCCTCGCCGTGCTCGTCGACCAGGCGTTCGGCTCGGGCCGGGCCGATATGGCGCAGCGAGGTCAGGTAGGCGACCTGGCCCTCACGGTCGGCGGGGTCGAGCGGCAGCGCCCCCTGGGCTCGCAGCTGGCGCCCGTAGCGGTTGTGGGTCTGCCAGTCGCCGCTGACTTCGGCCCGGTCGCCCTCGCCGAGGTGGGCGACGGGCCCGACCAGTGCGAAGCCTTCACCCGATTCCGCGTCGCGGACCTCGAGCACCGCGTAGCCATCGTCCTCGGCGCGGAAGATGACGCCGACCACCTCGACCGTGCCCGTGTAGGCGGCCGCGTCGGCGTCGAAGAGGGTCGCCATGTTCACAGCTCAAAGCTAGCCGTAAGCAAGGCGGGACCCGGCCAGGATCACACCGCAAATAGCATGGTCGCGTGAGCGCTTCCCCCGAGCGGCTGCCGCACATCGACGAGCACGCGCTGGTCGTCGAGGCTGGCCGCGACGCGACCTGGACGGCGCTGCTGCGGGTGGTCGAGGGCACGGTCTCCGCCGCCGGTGCCCCGCGCTTCGCCCGCGTCCTCGGCTGCGCCGATACCGAGGCCGCCGGGCCGCGACCGCTGGCCGTTGGCTCCGCCCTCCCGGGGTTCCACGTCGCCACGGCCGAGCGGCCCGCCGAGCTGGGCCTGGCCGGCAATCACCGCTTCTCCGACTACGCCCTGATCTTCCGGCTCGAGGAGCTGGACGGCGGGCGCACCCGGGTGCGGGCCGCGACCCGGGCCGAGTTTCCCCATCTCAAGGGCGCCGTCTACAAGGGCCTGGTGATCGGCACCCGCATGCACGTGCTCGCCACCCGCCGCATCCTCACCGGCGTCAAGCGCAATGCCGAGCGCCACTAGGCCGTCGGCCGGACTCTGCGACAGCTGTCGCCATCAGCGGCTTGTCCCCAACACCCGCGGCTCGGTCTTCTCGCTCTGCGAGCGCTCCCGGACCGACCCCTCCTACCGGCGCTACCCGCCGATCCCGGTGCTCAGCTGCCCGGGATTCGAGCCGGGTCGGGATCCGGATCCCGCGCCGCCCCGATAGCGGCGCCGATCAGGCCGAGGCCGAAGAGCAGGGCGGCGATGCCGACGACGGTGCCGAGGACGGGCACGTAGGCGGCGACGCGGAGGGCGCCGAGCCCGGCGAGGAAGGAGAGCATGCGGTGGCGGGGCGGCTCGACCATCCGCCGTCCCAGTGCGTAGGCCGCGACGAGGTAGGCGGTGGTCCCGAGCGGCGCCAGCAGGAGCCCGAGGCCGATCGCCAGGGGCAGGCCGACGAGGGTGATCGCGGCGATGAAGGCGACCACCGGCAGCACGATCGCGATCGCGATGCCGATCGCGATCGTCGGTCCCAGCCGCTCGCGCGAGCGGGCCTCGAGCGCGTCGGCGGCACGCGGGGCGATCAGTAGCAGCAGGGCGCCGAAGACCAGCAGCGAGAGGGTGATCGCGAGCCAGATCACGAACTCGCCGATTCCGGAGACGACGCCGCCGACGTCGGGCCAGTCCTGCTTGCTGACGTCGCCGTGGACGCGGGCGTCGAGCGCGACCCGCGGATGCTCGTCGCCGTAGCCGACATCGCCGGTCACTTCGGCGCTCGGCAGCAGGCGGGCTTCACCGCCGGCGGTGAAGAGGTCGCCGTCGATCCGGCCGGAGACGAGGACGTCGCCGCTGAGGACGACCACGTCGCCGGCCACTTCGCCCGCGATCGTGGTGTCGCCGTTGACGACGAAGACGCCGTCGACGGTCTGGCCGTGGGCGACGGTGACGTCGCCGGAGACGACGACGATCGCGCTTTCGGTCTCGGCGTGGGTACTCGCGGCGCTCGCCACCACCGGGGCGGCGAGCGCCATTACTGCCAGGAGCGCCGCTGCGGACGAAAAGCGTCGAAGCACCCGCGCAGCCTATGGGACGTTCCTAGCTCGCCGCCATCGGGTCGGGCTCGCCCAGCTTGGTGATGTCAGGAGCTTCGTAGGACTCGCCCGGAGTTCCGCCGAGGACCACCAGGCGAATTCCCTCCGGTCCTGGCCAGATCTTGCGTTTCGTCTCCGGACCGACCCGGGCGACGTGGTTGTCGTCGAGCGGGAAGCGCTCACCCTCGATCTCGATCTCGCCGCCGCCGCGCATGACCAGGAAGACCTCCTCCTGGTTGTCATGGGTGTGGTCGTGTTCGGGGTAGTTCTCGTAGTTGGCCGGCATGTCGATCACCTGCATGCCGAACGACTCGACCCCGAGCTCGGCCCGGGCGCGCTTGAAGGCGCCGCGGAAGACAGCCTCCATCTCGTCGATGTTCTTCACCGCGTAGCTGCTCATGGTTCCTCCTCCTCGTTCTGTCCCTGTCTGGGCTGCGGCGGCATCCTAAGCGATTTGCACGAACGTTCGTGCTTTTTGTAGCCTGGAGGAGATGACCGTCGCCACCAAGGGTGCCCAGACCCGCACCGCGATCCTCGACCGCGCCGTCGACCTCGCCTCGGTCGAGGGCCTGGAGGGGCTGACGATCGGCCGCCTCGCCGCCGAGCTGCGGATGAGCAAGAGCGGCCTCTTCGCCCACTTCGGCTCCAAGCAGGAGCTGCAGCTGGCGACGATCGAAGCCGCCGCCGAGCGCTTTCGCGCCGCCGTGATCGAGCCGGCGCTGAATGCCCCCGAGGGCGCGCCGCGCCTGCGGGCGATGGGTGAGCGCTATCTGGACCACCTCGACCTTTATTCCGGCGGCTGCTTCTGGGGAGCCACCTCGGCCGAGTACGACGACCGTCCCGGCCCCGTCCGCGACGCCATCGCCGGCGCTCTCGACACTTGGCTCGCCGAGCTCGAGCGCCAGGCCCGTGTCGCCGGCGTCGAGCAGCCCGAGCGCTTCGCCTTCGAGCTCTACGCGGTGATCATGGGCGCCAACTCCCGCTACCGCCTCAGCGGCGACGCCAAGGTCTTCGACTACGCCCGCGGCGCCCTCGAGCGACTGGAAGCCGAGCTGCCGGGGTAGGCGGTCAGGAGCCGACGGACGGCGTTGGCTACGGTCGTTCTACACCGACTTCGAGGAGGACAGACGTGGACGTTGGCATCGGACTTCCCAACGCAGTGGCGGGCACCAGCGGGGCGGAGCTGATCGAGTGGGCGCGCCGGGCCGACGGCCGCGGTTTCTCCAGCCTGGGCACGATCGATCGCGTCGCCTATGACAGCTACGAGCCGCTGATCGCGCTTGCCGGCGCCGCCGCCGTGACCGAGCGAATCGGCCTCTGCACCTCGGTCCTGCTCGGACCGTTGCGCGCCAATCCGGTCGCGCTGGCGAAGCAGGCGCTGAGCCTGAACGCGCTCTCGGGCGGTCGGTTGACGCTGGGAATCGGGCTCGGCGGGCGCGAAGACGACTATGAGGTCAGCGGCATCGCGACGGGCGACCGGGGCAAGAAGCTCGATGCGATGCTGGAGAGGATGCAGGAGGTCTGGGCCGGCGAGGAGGTCGGACCGGGGCGGGAGGGCGCCCCGCGGCTCGTCGTCGGCGGCGGCGTCGAGGCCTCGTTCGAGCGCGCTGCCCGCTTCGGCGAGGGCTGGATCGCCGGCGGCTCACCCCCCGATCAGTACGCCCCGTTGGCCGCGAAGGCGAAGGCGGCGTGGTCGCAGGCCGGCCGCGACGGTGTGCCGCGACTGATGGGCCTCGCCTACTTCGCGCTCGGCGACGACGCCGAGGCGGATGCAGAAGCCGGCCTGGGCGACTACTACGCCTGGCTCGGCAAGGAGATCGCCGCCTACATCGTCGGCAGCGCCGCCAAGGACGCCGAGACCGTGCGCCAGTACGTCTCCGCTTTCGCCGACGCTGGCTGCGGAGAGCTGATCTTCTGCCCCTCCTCCAGCGATCCGGCCCAGGTCGATTTGCTGGCGGACGCCCTGGGCAATTGAGAGCCCCGCGGTCTGCGTGAGAATCAAGCCGTGCCCGACGACCTCCCGATCCTCCTCTTCGCCGCTCCGCCCGAGCTCGAGGCGTGGCTCGAGGAGAACCATGAGCGGCCTGACGGCTTCTGGCTGAAGGTCGCCAAGAAAGGGTCGGGGGAGCGGAGCGTCACCTATGCGGAGGCGCTGGAGCTGGCGCTCTGCTTCGGCTGGATCGACAGCCAGAAGCGCGGCCACGACGAGAAGTTCTTCCTGCAGCGGTTCACGCCGCGGCGGCCGCGCGGGCGCTGGTCGCGGATCAATCGCGACAAGGCCGAAGAGTTGATCGCCGGTGGGGCGATGCGCCCGGCCGGGCTGGTCGAGGTCGAAGCCGCCAAAGCCGACGGCCGCTGGGAGGCCGCCTACGAGGGCCAGCGCACGGCGAAAGTTCCCGACGACCTGCAGCGCGAGCTCGATGACAACGAGGCCGCCCGCGAGTTCTTTGCCACCCTCGACGGCGCCAATCGCTACGCGATCGTCTATCGGCTCAACGACGCGAAAAAGCCGGAGACCCGGGAGCGGCGCCTGCACAAGTTCGTCGCCATGCTGGAACGCGGCGAGAAGATCCACCAGTAGGCGCTCCGTACACTCGCCCGATGGACCGCGCCCTGCTCGCCAGCACCCTCGCCGACGCCGGCGAGCCCGCCTACCGCGCCGCCCAGGTCTGGGAGTGGGTCGCGCGCGGCGTCTCCTCCTATGGGGAGATGACCAACCTGCCGGGGACGCTGCGTGACCGGCTCGAGCTCGCGGTGCCGCTCTCGACGCTCTCCCTGCAGGCGGAGGCGAAGTCCGACGACGGCACCATCAAGTCGCTCTTCCACACGGCCGACGGCCGCGCGATCGAGGCGGTGCTGATGCGCTACCGCGACGGCCGCCGCTCGGTTTGCGTCTCCTCGCAGTCGGGCTGCCCGCTGACCTGCACCTTCTGCGCCACCGGCCAGATGAAGTTCGCCCGCAACCTCAGCGCCGACGAGATCCTCGACCAGGCGCTGCACTTCCGCCGCCTCGAGGAGATCGACCACGTCGTCTTCATGGGGATGGGGGAGCCGACGATGAACGTCGACAACGTGCTGGCCGCCTGCGAACGGCTGCCCGACCTCGGCGTCACCAATCGCCGCACCGCGATCTCGACCGTCGGCTGGGTGCCGGGGATCGATCGCCTCGCCGAGTGCGAGATGCCGGTTGCCCTGGCGCTCTCCCTGCACGCGCCCAATGACGAGTTGCGCTCGCAGCTGATGCCGGTCAACGACCGCTACCCGCTGGCCGAGGTGCTGGCTGCCTGCGACCGCTACCGCGCCAAGCGCCGCCGCAAGATCTTCGTCGAGTACGTGATGCTCGACGGCGTCAACGACCTGCCCGGGCACGCCCGCGAACTGGCCGCCCTGCTCGACCCCCGCGTCTACAAGGTCAACCTGATCCCGTACAACCCGACCGGGACCTACGACGGTTCCTCGCCAGAGCGGATCGAGCGCTTCCGCGCGATTCTCGCCGAGCACCGCCTCACCGCCACCGTCCGCCTCACCCGCGGCCAGGACATTGCCGCCGCCTGCGGCCAGCTCGCCGCCACCGCCGCCTGAGATAAAACTGGCTGGGCAGCCAGTTATGATCGGCGCGATGGCCACCGTCGACACCTCGGCCCCGGTTGCACGGCCGCCACAGATGTCCGCCAACCCGTTGCGCCGGGTGGCTGCGGACATCTACGAGGAGTGGCGGGAGCGGGGCAAGTTCCCGCCCGGGCCGGCCGACTTCAGCCTCGTCCGCACCCACCAGATCGCCCACGACCCACTGCCGCTGCTGCTCGGCGCCTACGAAGAGCATGGGCCGATCTTCAGCATGCGGCTGCTGCACTCGCGGGTCATCTTCATGCTCGGTCCCGAGGCCAACCACTTCGTCACCGTCGGCCACCCGGAGAATTTCCACTGGCGCGAGTCGAGCTTCGGCGACCTGATCCCGCTGCTTGGCGATGGGCTGCTGACGGTCGACGACGACTACCACGACCGCGCCCGGGCGATCATGATGCCGGCCTTCCACCGCGAGCAGATCGCCGCCGCGGTGGCGGCGATGGCGACCGAGACCGAGCTGGCGATCTCGCAGCTGGCGCCGGGTCGGACGGCCGACGTCTACGACTGGATGCGCAACCTGGCGATGCGGATCGCGATGCGGGCGCTGCTCGGGCTCGACCCCGACGAGGCCGGCAAAGGCGCCGCCGCGGCCGAGCACTTCGAGCGCGCCCTCGGCTACTACGGGATCGACTTCCAGCTGCGGCTCCTGCGCGGGCCCGGCTCGCCCTGGCGCAGGATGACCTCCTCGCGGGTGGTCCTCGATGAGATCGTCTTCGGCGAGATCTCCCGCCGCCGCGCCAATCCCGACTCCGGCCGCCAGGACATCCTCAGCCTTCTTGTCGGCGCTCGCGGTGAGGGGGGAGAGGCGTTCAGCGACCGCGAGATCCGCGATCAGGTGATGACTCTGATGTTCGCCGGCCACGACACCTCGACCTCGACCCTGACCTTCATGCTGCACGAGCTGGCGCGCCACCCGGAGGCGCTGGCCAGGCTGCACGAGGAGCAGGAGCAGGTGCTGGGCGGGGCGACGCCCAGCGTCGACCAGCTCGAAAAGGAGATGCCCTACCTCGACATGGTGCTCGACGAGGTGCTGCGGCTCTACCCGCCGGCCTGGATCGGCCCGCGCCGCGCCGTCCGCGAGTTCGAGTTCGGCGGCTACACGGTGCCCAGGGACGCCTACGTCAACTACTGCTCCTGGGCCAGCCACCGCATCCCCGAGGTCTTCCCGGATCCTGAGGCTTTCGTCCCTGAGCGCTTCACCCGCGAGCGCAAGGCGGCGCTGCCGCGTGGCGCCTACGTCCCCTTCGGCGGCGGTTCCCGCATCTGCATCGGCAAGCGCTTCGGCCAGACCGAGGTGAAGCTGGTGGCGACGATGCTGCTCTCGCGCCTGCGCCTCGACGCCCTCCCCGGCCGCACGATGACGATCCGCCAGATGCCGACGCTCTCGCCGGTCGGGGGCCTGCGGATGCGCGTGCGCGACCGCGCCGCCTAGACTCGCGCCACTCGATGCGTGCGCTGGTCATCTCCGACACCCACTTCGGCGCCTGGACGGGCCGGGACCTGCTGGCCGAGCAGGTCTTCCTCGAGCGGCTGGCGCCCCAGCTCGACGACATCGATGAGCTGATCTTCCTCGGTGACCTCTTCGACTTCCTCTTCGGCGCCGTCGAGGACGCGGTCGACGCCGCCGATGGGCTGCTGCGGCTGATCGCCGAGAAGATGGTCGGCGGCAAGCTCGTCTTCCTGGCCGGCAACCACGACCACCACCTCGTCCACCGCGACGACGAGGACCGGCTGGAGACGAAGCTGGCCAGCGGCCACCGGCCGAGCGTGCCGACCGGCCCCGGCTTCTTCCGCGAATTCCTCGAGCGCCGCCTGCCCGGGGTCGAGATCGAGATCGCCTACCCGACCTACCGCTGCGGCGACGTCCTCTGCACCCACGGCCACTACCTCGACCCGCACGCGCGCCTCAGCGGCTCGCGCGGCGACCGTCTGCTGACCCGGACCCTGTGGGCGATCGCCGCCGGCGGGCCGGAGGAGCCGAGCTGCATCGAGGACTACGAGTCGGTGACGACGCTGCTGACCGAGTGGCTCTACATCGCCGCCCAGATGCCGCACGGCACCCACGCCCAGCAGAACGTCTTCCGCGCCGCGCAGCGGGCCGGCCGCTTCGCTCAGGCCCTCGGCGCTCCGGTGCGGGGAGCCGAGCGGCTGGCGGCGAAACTGCGTGACCGCGGCCAGGGGGAGACGAGCGGCCCCGAGTCGCTGCCCAGTGAGGCTCACTTCGACGCCGTCGTCCGCGGCGAGGCCGCGCGCCAGGCGCGCGAGCAGCCACTCACCGGCCCGGCCGCCGCGCGGCCGATCTACCCGGAGCCGACCGTGGTCTCGCGCAGCGACCCCTCCGAGCACGCGCTCGAGGCCTTCGCCCAGGTCGTCCGCAACCTCGACTGGGGCGGGGAGGGGCAGCAGATCGTCTTCGCCCACACCCACCAGCCGCTGGCCGACGTGCGCTGCGTCGGCGATGGCCAGAACCGCTACTGGAACACCGGCTCCTGGATCTACGAGCCGGACCTCGGCTCGCGCCAGGCCTATGCGCGCTACCTGCGTTACGCCTGGCCGGGCACGGCGATCCTGATCGACAACGACGCGCCGCAGCCGCAAATGCTGGAGATGCTCGCCGACCTCAACCCGCTCAACGGCGGCCCGGGTCTGCCCGCACCTTGATCCCGAGTGCCACCGAGGCCTGGCCGGCCGTCTTCGGCGGCCTGATCCCGATCCTCGGCTTGGCGGCGATCGGCTACATCATCTACCGCGCCGTGCGCGACAACGACGAAGACGACGAGTAGAAGGGGACGCCCCGTTAGGAACGTCCCCTCGCCAGCTACTTGATGAAGAGCATCTCCTCGTACTTCGGCAGCGGCCAGAGGTCGTCGGCGACGACCCGCTCGAGCTTGTCGGCGGCCTCGCGGACCGCGTCCATCGCGGCCAGCTGCTTGTCGCGGGCGTGGGTCGCCAGCTCCAGGCCCTCGAGCTCTTCGGGGTAGGAGTTCGCCTGCTCCAGTGCGGCCAGTGCCTCGCCCATTTCCTCGAGCAGAGCCTTGACCTCGCTGCCCACACCCGCGGCCAATCCCGACTCGGCGATCAGGACCGCGTAGCGGAGGGCCGCCGGCAGGATCATCGTCTTGGCGATCGAGTGGGTCGTCTCCGCCTCGATGTTGGCCCGCATGGCGTACTGCTCGAGCCAGACCTCGTAGCGGGACTCGAGCTCGCGCTCGCTCAGCACGCTGTACTTCTCGAAGGCCGCGACCGTGTCCGGCGCGATCACCTCGGGCAGCGCGTCGGGGGTGGTGCGGAGGTTCTTCAGCCCGCGCCGCTCGGCCTCGGCGTGCCACTCCTCCGAGTAGTTGTCGCCGCCGAAGCAAACGTCCTTGTTGGCGAGGTAGGAGTCTTTGACGATCTCCATGACCGCCTCCGGAATTGCGGCCCCGGCGTCGAGTTTGGCCTGCAGCTTGTCGGCCAGCTCGTCGATCGCCTCGGCGGCGATCGTGTTGAGGACGGTGTTCGGGAAGGCCAGCGACATGCTCGACCCCAGCGCCCGGAACTCGAATTTGTTGCCGGTGAAGGCGAACGGCGAGGTGCGGTTGCGGTCGCCGCCGTCGAGCGGCAGTTTCGGCAGCACGGTCGTCCCCAGATCGAGGAATGACGCCGGCGTGTTCGGGTCCCCCTCACCGGTCGCGATTGCCTCGAAGACCTTTTCGAGTTCGGCCCCGAGGAAGATCGAGATGATCGCCGGCGGCGCCTCGTTGGCCCCGAGCCGGTGGTCCTGGCCGATGTTGGCGACCGAGGCGCGCAGCAGGCCCTGGTGTTTGTTCACCGCCTGGATCACCGCCGTGCAGAAGAAGAGGAAGTGGATGTTGTCCTCCGGCGAGTCACCCGGGTTGAGCAGGTTGCTGCCGGCATCCGTTCCCATCGACCAGTTGTTGTGCTTGCCGGAGCCGTTGACGCCGGCGAAAGGCTTCTCGTGCAGAAGGCAGACGAGGCCGTAACGGCGGGCGACGCTCTCCAGCGTCTGCATCAGCAGCTGCTGGTGGTCGGAGCCGACGTTGGAGTTCTCGAACATCGGCGCGATCTCGTACTGCGCCGGCGCGACCTCGTTGTGGCGCGTCTTGACCGGGATGCCGAGCTTCTTCATCTCCAGTTCGGACTCCATCATGAAGGCCAGCACCCGCTCCGGGATCGAGCCGAAGTAGTGGTCGTCGAGCTCGTGGCCCTTCGGCGGCTTGGCGCCGAACAGGGTGCGACCGGTGCTGATCAGGTCGGGCCGCTCGAAGAAGTACTGCTCGTCGATCAGGAAGTACTCCTGCTCGGGGCCGACGGTGGTGAAGACGTGCTGGCTCTGCTCGTCGCCGAGCAGGCGCAGCGCCTTGATCGCTGAGCGCGAGAGGGCGTCCATCGAGCGCAGCAGCGGGATCTTGCCGTCCAGGGCCTCGCCGGTCCAGGAGGCGAACGCGGTCGGGATCCCGAGCAGGGTCCCGTTCGGGTTCTCGAGGATGAAGGCGGGGCTGGTCGGGTCCCAGGCGGTGTAGCCGCGGGCCTCGAAGGTGGCGCGCAGGCCGCCGGTCGGGAAGGACGAAGCATCGGGCTCGCCCTGGATCAGCTCCTTGCCGGAGAAGCCGGCGAGCATCTTGCCTTCCCCCGAGGGCTCGAAGAAGGAGTCGTGCTTCTCCGCGGTCGAGCCGGTCAGCGGCTGGAACATGTGGGTGTAGTGGGTGGCGCCGTTCTCCAGCGCCCAGGCCATCATCGCCTCGGCGACGGCGTCGGCGAGGTCGGCGTCGAGCGAGTCCCCGCCCGCGATCGCCGCCTGCAGCTTCTCGAAGGCGTCGCCCGACAGCCGCTCCTTCTGCTCGGAGACGTCGAAGACGTTGATGCCGAAGGCTTCGTTCTCGGGAAGGGTCAGATCGACGGCGCCGAGGGCCTCCCCGTTGGAGCTCCACTGCGCTGCGGTCACGTTCTGCTGGCGGATACGAGTCATCGCTTGGCTTGTCCCTCACTTGTCGCGCGCCGGTGCGGGCGCGTTCGATTAGCGGTCTAACTCCCTTATGAAGAGCCAAAAGAGCCTAACCGGAGGGCGCTCGGGGCGCCTTTGTACCGGCGTACAGCGTTGCCAGCCGCCGGTTGTCCCTGCTGTCGGCTCCGCCTCGCGCCCGTCAGGAGAGCGGAACCACACGTTCGAGCCCGAGCGGGTGGCGCAGGCGGAAGCCGTCGGCCGGCCGCATCTCTTCGCTCCAGCCGGGACCACTGCGGTCGCCGTCTTCGCTGTAGGAGGTGTCCCAGCGCAGGCCGGCGATGACGGCGAAGACGTGCTCGTGGTTGGCGTAGATCCGCACCCAGCTGCCGCCTCCACCGCCGCCCCAGCGCATGAACCCGGTCGAGTCCAGAGGGGACTCGAGCAGCCCGGCGGCGTGCATCACGTAGCTGACCGAGCCGGAGCAGTCGTAGCCGCGCGAGTTCCAGTGCCGGTGGCCGCCGCCCCAGACGTAGGGGCGGTGGTGGATCCGGTTGGCCGCTTCGATCATCGCCTTGACCGCGGGCGGGGCGGAGGGGGGAGCGATCGCCCGACCGCCCGGCGTCAGGGTCGCGATCGGCACCTTGCCGAGCGCGCTCGCGCAGAGCCCGGCCGTGAGCACGGCCACGATCGCCCCCGCGAGAAGGATGGAGGTGCCCCTGCGCATGAACTCCGGATATCGGCAGCCCGGCTAAGGGACTTGAGTGACGTCCGGCAGCGCGTCGGCGGCCAGCAGCGCCCCCATCAGAACGCCGAGCAGCAGGTCCCTCAGCTCCCCCCGCTCGATGTCCCGATGCTCGATCCAGTTGAGGCAGGCTCCGTCCATGAACCAGAGCCAGCCGTTGACCGCGGTCCGAGCCTTCGGCGGAGGGTCGCTCAGGTAGAGCTCGGCGAGGATCCGCTGCGCGGTTTTGCGCCGCACCTCGTCGATCAGGTCGCGGATCTCGGGGACGCCGGTGGCGCTGTCCATCAGGTTGCGGTAGGCGCCGGCGTTCTCCTCGACCAGCGAGAGGAAGGCCTCGAGGCTGCCCTTGAGCTGCTCCAGCGGCGGCAGTTCGGGGTTCGGCTCGGTCCGTTCCCGCAGCTGCTCGGCCCAGGCGCTCAACGTCTCCTCGAAGAAGGCCCGCTTGCTCGGGAAGTAGTGGTAGAGCAGGGATTTCGAGATGCCGGCCTCGGTGGCGATCCGGCTCATCGAGAGCTCGTCGTAGGGATGGCTGGTGAACAGCTCGCCGCCCAGTTCGAGCAGCTGCTGGCGCCGCTCGTCGACGTCGAGGCGGGTGTAGGCGGGCTGGTTCATCGCCTACATCCTAGCGGCTGCTGACCAATGGTCGATAAGGCTGCTGCTACGGTTACCGACCGACGGTCAACAAGCACGCGAACGGAAGGGGAGTCCGATGTACAGCGAGAGACTGGATCAACCGGCAGGACACGGGGAGGAGCCACCGCCAGGCTCCTTCAACCCGATGTCGAGAATCGAGCTCGAGCGCCTCTTCGGCGGTCGGGTGCTGGCCTGGGTCGGCGGCCTCGCGACTCTGCTCGGCGTCGTCTTCCTGATGCGCAGCGCCGTCGACAGCAGCTGGTTCACGGAGGAGGTGCGCGCCCTGCTCGCCGCGGTCGGCTCCCTCTTGCTGCTCGGCACCGGCGTCTGGCTGCATGAACGGAAGGGACACATAGAGCTCGGCCGGCTGCTGGTGGCCGTCGGGATTCCGGGCCTCTACGCGACGACGGTGGTCGCCACCCAGACCTACGACTTGATCTCGCCGGTCCTCGGTCTCGAGGCCGCGGCGCTGATCGGCGTCATCGGGGTGGCCATCGCCGTGCGCTGGTCCTCGATGCTCGTCGGCAGCGTCGGGATCCTGGGCGCCCTGGCCGCGCCGATCTTCGTCGGCACCGCCAGCGAGGGCGGGTCGATCGCCTTCGTCGCCATTGCCCTCGCCGCCGGCGTCGGCGTCCTCCTCTGGCAGCGCTGGGACTGGCTCGCGCTGGGCGCCTTCGCGATCTCCGCTCCCCAGCTCGTTGCCTGGATCGGCTCGAGCGGGTTCATCACCCTCGAGGGGGAGCCCAATCCGAGCCAGCCCGTTCCGCTCGTCCTCGCGGTCCTGGTCGGGTTCTGGGTCCTTTACGCGGCGGCCGCCTTCGGCTACGAGCTGCGCAGCCGCGGCGAAGAGCGCCTGCCGGTTTCCTCCTGGCTGCTGCTGCTCAGCGGCAGCGTATTTGTCGTCGGCGCCGGCGCCGTCGTGATCGGCGGCGGCTCGGCGCTCGCCCTGGACGCCTGGATCTTCGGCTTCGCCGCCGCCCATCTCCTGCTCGGCGCCGCGGCGATCCGCTTCGGCGTCCACCGCGAAATCGGCTCGCTCCTGACCGGCGGCGGGATCGGCTTGGCGGCGTTCGGGGTCGCCAGCGCTTTCGACGGCCCCACGGTCGTCGCCACCTGGGCGGCCGCGGCCGCCGCGCTCGCCTATCTCTCGACCCGGGTCGACGCGTCGCCGGCACCGGCGCTCTCCGACGCGAGGCGCCTGCTGCTGGCGGCCTGCGGCTTCCTCGGCCTCGCGATCGCCCATGTCCTCGTCATCGAGGCGCCGCCGGCCGCGATCGCCGAAGGGGTTGACGACCTCGGCAGCTCGCTGGTGGCGATCGCCTCCTGTGCCGTCGCCGCTCTCGCCTGCTGGCACTTCGGCCGCGGTGTCGATCGCCGCGTCGCGACCGTGGCCGGCTTCGTCGGCGCCACCGGGTTCGTCTACCTGGGCTCGGTCCTGATCATCGACGCGATCGGCACCGACGAGGGGGGCGAAGCTCGCGAGATCGGCCAGTCCTGGCTCTCGGCCTTCTGGGCCGCCGCCGGCCTCGGCGCGGTGATCGTCGGCATGGTGCGGCGGTCCGTGAACGTCCGTCTGGGCGGCCTGGCCCTGCTGGCGCTGGTGATCGGCAAGGTCTGGACCTACGACCTCGCCGAGCTCGAAGAGCTGCCGCGAGCGCTGTCGTTCGTCGCCCTCGGTCTGCTGCTCTTGATCGGCGCCTTCGCCTATCAGCGCTTCAAGCCGGAGGAGGGCGAAGAGGCCGAGGGGCGGGAGCCGCAGGCATCCGTATAGCCTGCGGTTCCAGCGGCCCGCGCCGCTCCGTCAAGCCAAAATCGGAGGACTCACCCGAATGTTCGTTTCCAAGGCCGCCGTCGTCGGCGGCGGCACCATGGGCGGCGAGATCGCCCAGGCGATCGCCGCCGCCGATATCCCCGTCGTCGTCAAGGACATCGACCAGAAGTTCGTCGATGCCGCCGTCGAGAAGGCCCGCGCGGTCACCGAGGGCCAGCTCTCCCGCTTGGTCAAGAAGGAGAAGCTGACCCAGGAGCAGGCCGACGCCCGTCTGGCCGAGGTGATGGGCCTGGTCACCGGCACCACCAGCTACGACGAGTTCGGCGACGTCGACTTCGTGATCGAGGCCGTGCCGGAGAAGATGGCGATCAAGCAGGCGGTCTTCGCCGAGATCGACGCCGCCACCCCCGGTCACGCGATCCTCTCCTCCAACACCTCCTCGCTCTCGATTACCGAGATCGGCGAATCGACCCTGCGCTCCGACAAGGTCGTCGGCTTCCACTTCTTCTACCCGGCCTCGGTGATGCCGCTGGTCGAGGTGATCGTCGGCGAGTACACCTCGCAGGAGACCGCCACCGCCGCCTACAACTTCGCCCAGGCGATCAAGAAGCAGCCGATCGTCTGCGGTGAGGTCCCCGGCTTCGTCGTCAACAAAATCCTGATGGCGACGATCGGCGAGATCTGGCGCGCCCAGGAGGAGCACGGGCTCTCGTTGGCGCAGATCGACCAGGCGATCGCCGAGGCGAAAGTGGCGCCGATGGGACCGTTCTTCCTCACCGACCTGCTCGGCCTCGACACCGTCCTCCACGTCGCCGAGCACCTCAACGAGTCCTACGGCGAGACCTTCTACGTCCACCAGGGCCTGAAGCAGCTGGTGGCTGACGGCAAGCTCGGCGCCAAGAGCGGCGGCGAGGGCTTCTTCAAGGACGGGCAGCAGACGATCCCGGGCGACGCCGCCCCGGACGCCGAGGAGCTGGTGGCGATGTTCACCGGCCGCGCCCTGATCGAGTCCTGCCTGCTGCTCGAGGAAGGGATCTGCTCGGTCCGCGACATCGACCTCGGGATGATGGCCGGCGCCGGGCTCGACCCGCGCCGGGGCCTGCTGCCGCCGTTCTGGAAAGCCGACGTCGAAGGCCTCGGCAAGGTGCTGGAGCAGCTCGAGCAGCTGCAGGAGAAGCACGGGGAGCGCTTCGCGCCGCCGGTCACCCTCAAGCGCCTGGTCGCCCAGGGTCGCCTCGGCCTCGCCTCCGGCCAGGGCTTCTACCCCTACCCGCAGCCCGACGAGGGCGAGCAGGCGGAGACGGTGAAGCTGGAGACCCGCGACGGCGTCGCGATCGCCTGGCTCGCCAACCTGCCGATGAACGCCGTCTCACCCGACGTGATCCGCGACCTCGGCACGGTCTGGGAGAAGGTCAAGGCCGCCGACAGGGTTGGCGCGATGGTGATCGCCTCCGCGGTCCCGGTCGTCTTCTCGGCCGGCGCCGACATCAAGGCCTTCACCCAGATGGACGAGGCCACCGGCGAGAAGCTGATCCACGAGGCGCACGCGCTGCTGCGTGAGTTCGGGACCGAGCGGGTGGCGACGATCGCCGCCGTCAACTCGATCGCCTTCGGCGGCGGCTGCGAGGTGGCGATGGCCTGCGACGTGCGGATCGCCGCCGAGGCGGCCGTCTTCGGCCAGCCCGAGATCAAGCTGGGGATCATCCCCGGCTTCGGCGGCACCCAGCGACTGGCGCGCCTGGTCGGGTCCAACAAAGCGCTGGAGATGAACCTGGTCGGCGACGCCGTCCTCGCCGAGGAGGCGCTGGAACTGGGCCTCGTCAACCGGGTCGTCCCCGATCACGAGCTGTTCGAGACGGCGCTGATGTGGGGTCGCAAGCTGGCCTCGCAGGCGCCGGTAGCGGTCGGGCTGATCAAGTCGGTCTCCGCCAAAGGCGACTTGGACGAGGGCATCGAGGCCGAGAAGCAGGGCTTCGCCGCCGCCTTTGCCAGCGATGACGCCAAAGAGGGCATCGGCGCCTTCCTCGGCAAGCGCACCCCGAAATGGAGCGGCAGTTAGCAACAGCCCGCCGACGGGCCGATAGCGGGGCGATGGCTCCCGAAATCGGCCCGTCGGCCGAGATTTTGCGACTTGCGGAGTTGATTCGCGGGTCGGGGTGCACGGTGGTGCTGACAGGGGCCGGGGTTTCGGTGCCGTCCGGGATTCCGGACTTTCGGACGCCGGAGACCGGGTTGTGGGCGAACGTCGACCCGATGGAGGTCGCCCACATCGACGTCTTCGAACGCGACCCGGCGCGCTTCTGGTCCTATTACCGGCCGCGCTTCCAGTCGCTCGGCGACAAACGCCCCAACGCTGCCCACGAGGCGCTGGCCGAGCTCGAGCGCCGCGGCCTGATCGAGGCCGTGATCACCCAGAACATCGACTGCCTGCACCGCGCCGCCGGCTCGGAAGACGTGATCGAGGTGCACGGCTCGATCGAGACCTCCTCCTGCACTCGCTGCGCCACGGCCTTCGGACTCGACGAGGTCGACGCGCTCTTCGACGTTGCCGGCGTCGCGATCTGCTCCAGCTGCGGCGGCGCCGTCAAACCGGACGTGGTCCTCTTCGGCGAGATGCTTTCCGAAAGCGCCATGGCCAGCGCCCGCGATCTCGCCGAGCGGGCCGAGTTGATGATCTGCGTCGGTTCCTCGCTTGCGGTCTACCCGGTGGCCGGGCTGCCGCAGCTGACCCTCGAGCGCGGCGGCCGCCTGGCGATCGTCACCGTCGGCGAGACCCCCTACGACACTGACGCCGAGCTGAAGCTGGGTGGCGACGTGGTTGCGGAGCTCGAAGCGATCCTCGCGGCGCTCGGCTAGCCCGCCGGCACTCAGAGCGACGCGGCTCAGAACTCGATGCCGCGGGCCGTGCAATCGGAGACGATGGTCTCTGCCCGGGCGCCGGTGAATTCCGCCGCGTGGGTGCAGGTCTCGACCGCTTCCTGACCGCAGGCGTGGATCGTTTCGGCACCGACGATGCCCGCGACTTCGGTCTTGATGCAGCCCTCGGCGACCGGTGCCGGGCTGTCGCCGACCGTCATCAGGATCACCACGGCAAGCGCGGCGAGAGTCACGGCAAGAACCCCGAAAGCCGCCTTCAACTCGCGTGGGGTGAGCTTGTACAGGGGGGTCATCTGCCGCTCGTAATGGCCTTCCAGTGGCATTGCCCGGCCACTTTATCCCTCCATGCGGCCTCGAATTGCGCCATTCGGGAGAAACTCGGCCGTGGATCTTTGGACAGTTGTACCTATCGGCTTGACGTCCGCGGCGAAAGGGTTACGCCAGTCCAAATATGGGCTCCGTGTGACCGGCTGGGGAGCCGTCTCGTCAAGTGAACCGGTGTTAGCGCACGATCGATTGACTGAAAGAAAGGAAGCGCCAGTTCAATGGAATATCTGAGCGAAGGGGCCAATTCATGGCAGATGACGGCCGCCACCCTGGTGGGGCTGATGAGCATCCCGGGGTTGGTCGTTCTCTACGGCGGCGTGATGCAGAAGCGCTGGTCTGTGAACTCGATGATGATGGCGTTCGTCGCCTTCGCGATCGTGCTCATTCTCTGGGTGCTGGTCGGCTTCAAGATGGCGTTCGGCGATCCGATGCACATCTTCGGCGCGACCAGCGGCTTCTTCGGAAACATGTGGGGAAAGCCAGGCTCGATCCTCAACAGTCACAGCCTGCTTGAACAGGCGCACATCGGGGATCTGCCGGAAGAAGAATTCCTCTTCCCGATGTCGACGCTGGCCTATTTCCAGATCGTCTTCGCGGCAATTACTCCGCTGCTGATGCTGGGATCAGTGCTCGGGCGGTTCAACTTCAAGGCGTGGATCCCATTCGTCGCGCTGTGGACGCTGCTGATCTACACGATCAACGCCTTCATGATCTGGGGCGGGGGCTTCTTCGCCCAGCAGGGCGCGATCGACTACTCGGGTGGCTACGTCATCCACCTCGCCGCCGGCGCCTCCGGCTTCATCGCGGCGTGGGTGATCGGCCCGCGGCTGCAGCGTGATCGCGAGGTCGACGCTCCGAACAACCTGGCGATGGTCGCGATCGGAGCCGGTCTGCTGTGGATGGGCTGGAACGGGTTCAACGGCGGTGACTGGTACAGCGCCGGAGAAGTCGCCTCCGCGTCGCTGCTCAACACCAACATCTGCACCGCCGTCGCCTTCCTGGTCTGGGTCGGGATGGACTACATCACCGGCCGCAAGCCGAGCTTGATCGGCAGCGTCAACGGCATGATCGTCGGCCTCGTCGCGATCACCCCCGGTGCCGGGTTCGTCAACGGCTGGGGCGCGATCATCATCGGGGTGGTTGCCTCGGTCCTCGTCTACCTCGCGCTCAACTACCTCAGTCGGGTCCGGCCCTTCCGCAACGTCGACGACACCCTCGGTGTGGTCTACACGCACGGGTTCGCCGGGGTTGCCGGAGGTCTCCTGGTCGGCATCTTCGCCAACAAGCTGATGGCGGGCGAACACGAAGGCCTGATCTCCGGCGGTGGCCTGCACCTGCTCTGGGTACAGGCGTACACGGCGGCGTGGGTGATCGCCTTCTCGGCAATCGGGACGTTCATCCTCCTCAAGCTGGTCGGGATCTTCATCCCGCTGCGGATGTCCGATGAGGAAATGGAGATCGGCGACATCGCCGTCCACGGCCACGAGGTGTACCCGTCCGACGTGCCGTCGCTCGGGTACCCCGCTGGCGTGACCGCGGCAGCGGCTCCGGCGGCTCCGCCCGCTGCTGGCGGTACCGCCTAGAGGTCAAAGCGGCGGACTCGACGTGCTGCGGGAAGCCTCCCGCAGCACGTCGAGCATCGTCGCCACCGCCGGGGTCACGGCGGCGCCCCGCGGCGTCGCAGCGAAGACTTTCCGCAGTGGGCTCGCCGGGTCCAGCGCCCGCACGACGATGTCGTCGCGAACGGCGGAGAGGGCGAGCTGAGGGATCAGTGCCACCCCGACGCCGGCGGCGACCAGTCCCTGCACCGTCTGGTAGTCGTCGCTCTCGAAGGAGACGCTCGGCTCGAATCCGGCCGCATGACAGGAGCGGATCACCTGCTTGGCGCAGGGGCTGGCGGCCGAGGTCTGAACCCAGGCCTCCTCGCGCAGGTCGTCGAGTCGCACCCGCTTGCGCTTGGCCAGGGGGTGGTCATGGCGGAGGGCGAGGTGGAGCGGATCGTCGAACAGTGCGAAGCGGCGCATTCCGGCGCCGAGCCGCTCACCGACCCCGTCGAACTCGAACAGCAGCACCAGGTCGAACTCACCCGCTCGCAGTCGCGGCGCGATCGCCTCCGGCTCGCCCTCGGCGAGGGTCACCTCGACTCCGGGGTGGGAGGCGCGGAAGCCGGCGATCGCCTGTGGCATCAGGGTCGCGCCGGCGGTTGGAAACGACGCCGCTCGCAGGCGGCCGCCATGGCCGGCCGCGATCGCGGCGATCTCGCTTTCGGCCCGCTCGATCCGCGCCATGATGCCGCCGACGTGCGCCGCCAGGGCGGCGCCGGCGGCGGTCGGGCGGAGACCGCCGCGCCGTCGCTCGATCAGCGCTATGCCGAGTTCGCCCTCGAGGGTCGCGATGGACTGCGACACCGCCGACTGCGAGTAGGAGAGGGAGTCGGCCGCGGCGGAGAACGAGCCGCGCTCGACGACCTCCTGAAAGACGTTGAGTCGGCTCAGATTCAACATAAGAAATTCTTATTCTAACTATAGGTAATAGCAGTTGCCCTAATACTGCGATGGTGCCACCATCGAACACGAACTTGATTTCCGTTTTCAAACTCTCCAAGGAGGCATCGAAATGGCACTGAAGATCATCGTTTCCTATGACGACACCGACAACGACCGCGACGCGCTGGCGCTGGGTCGCCTGCTCGCCGTCTCCGGCGCCGAGCTCTCGCTCGCCTATGTCCGCCACTCGGTTGGTGGGGCGCTGGAGCAGAAAGAGGCCGAGGAGCTGCTCGCCCGCGGTGCCGCCTCGGCTGGTGCACCGGAAATGCCGCGCCACGTGGTCGTCAACGCCGGCACCAGTCTCGGTCTGCGCGAGCTGGTCGAGCGTGAGAACGCCGACGTCATCGTCTTCGGCTCCGAGTACCGCACCTCACCGGGCACGATCAGGCCGGGCAGGTCCGCTCACAAAATGCTCCTCGACGGCCCGGCGGCGGTCGCCATCGCCCCGGCCGGATTGCACTCGAATCCCTCGGTGAGCATCAACACGGTTGGCGTGCTCGACGGCGGCGACCCGAGCGCGAGGGAGACCGCCTCCAGCCTCGCCGCCGCGCTTGGTGCCGGCGTCGCCGAGCATGACGCCGGGCCAGTCGACTTCCTGGTCGTCGGCTCCCGGCCGGAGGCCCACCCCGGCAAAGTCACGATCAGCGCCGCCAGCGACTACGCGATCGAAACCGCGACCTCACCGGTCCTGGTGACGCCCCGTGGCGTCGGTCTCGGCTTTACGGCCGGTCAGCCTCAGGTCGCCTGACGACCAGGATCACAGCCGTGACCTCAGGGTCACGGCTGTCGATCCGCTCGGCTGCGTCCGCCCAGCGAACCGGCAGCGGGTCCTGGCCGTTCCTGACGGCCTGCAGCGCCGCCTCCAGCGAGTCCGCCACGACCATCCCGGCGGCCACGACCGGGGCGCCGGCCTCGGCCGCCGCGAGCACCCGCCGCGTCACGTCCTCGGACGCGCGCTGCGCGTTCGACCAGCCCTGGCCGAAGCTGAGGTCCGGGCCCTCCATCCGCGGGCCCTCGAGCACAGTCAGCCGGCTCTCGCGCGGGTCCCACTCGCGTTCGCCAGCCTCGAGCGGGGCCCCGGCAACCCAGCGCTCGAGCACGTTGGCCCGCAGCTCCGCCTCGTCGACGTTGAAGACCCGCGCGTGCTTGTGGCCGGTGCTGACCTCGATGTGGAAGGGCATGGCCCCGAACTTAACCGTTTCGGGATGATGGGACGATGGAGCCAGGCCCCCGCCCCGATGCCGTCGTCTTCGACAACGACGGCCTCTTGCTGGACACGGAGTCGGTCTGGACTCGCGCGGAGGAGGACCTCTTTGCCCGGCGCGGGGCCGAGTTCACCCCCGCCGACAAGCGCGTGCTGGTCGGGACCTCGGCCGCGATCGCCGGCGGAGTGTTGGAAAAGCGCCTTGATGAGCCAGGCCGCGCGGCAGAGCTGATCGAGGAGCTGAACGTGCTCGTCGTCGCCGAGCTCGAGCACGGGGTGGAGGCGATGATCGGAGCGCGGGAGCTGCTGCGGACCCTGCGCGATCGCGGTACCCCGATCGGCCTCGTCTCCAACTCGCCGCTCGCTTTCGTCACCCGCTCGCTGCAGCTGGTCGGTTTCGAGGACCACTTCGACGTCGTCATCAGCGCCCACGAAGTCGCGGCGCCGAAGCCGGCGCCGGACTCCTATCTGGAGGCATGTCGGCGGCTCGGGGTCGAGCCTGGCCTGGGGGTCGTGGCGCTGGAGGATTCGCCGACCGGGGTGGCGGCGGCGCGGGCGGCGGGGCTGACCGTGATCGGCGTGCCCTCGATCGAGGGAGTCGCGCTCGAGGAGGCCCATCACCTGGCCGACTCGCTGCTCGACGCGGTGGTCGCCGAGCGGCTCGTCCTCTGAGCTCGCCCGAGGCCCAGACACTAACTCTCAACTAGAGGCTGAGAGTGTGCTCAGCCGGCGAGGATTCGCCGCCGCCGCAGGACCCGCTCGCAGATCTCCAGCAACTCTCGGACCTGGTGTGCCTGGGCCGAGGTCAACGCACCCTCCAGGGCTGCGTTCGTCGCTTCGCCCGCCTCCGCGCGGCGGCTGCTCAGCGTCGCCATGTCCTCCTCGTGGCCGGGGTCGGGCTTCCCGCCCTTCATCTCGACCAGCAGCGTCTCCAGTCCGACCCGCAGTTGCAGCGCCGCCTCGCGCTCGCGTCCTGCGTCGAGATCGGCACGGGCGCGCAGCAGCAGGATCTCGCAGACGGGAACCTGCTCGCGTCCGCCGAGCACCGCCGCCACCCTTTCCTGCGGCCGCAGATCCTCTTCGCGCTGGCGCCGGCGCGAAGCGCCGCTGGCCCAGACGTCGACCTCGCGGGCGGTCGCGAAGCGGCTGTCGGCGACCTCGTCGCCGTCCCCATAGCCGATCCGCACCGCGACCGCCCGCTCCGGCGCCAGCTGCTGTCCCTGCGGGTCGGCGGCGGCAACGGTGTGCGCGTGGAGGGCGCGGTTGAGCAGCTCGATGCCGTCGGCGACCAGGACGTCCGCAGTGTCCTCCGCCTCGGTCGCCTCGTCGAGCCAGCGGCCGGCGTCCTCCACGCGCTCGAAAGGCGCGAAGGCCCGCACCGCGGTCACCCGGGTCAGGGGCACGGTGGACGGCTCGGTGTCGGGCTCGAGCTGGCGCGGTCGGCGTCGCCGCCGGGCTGGAGGCGCGGGCGCCCCCAGCGTCTTCACCACCAGCACGCTCTCCTCGGTGCCGGCGCGGGCCAGGTAGCGACCGTCAGCCAGTGGCAGCGGGCCGGCAAAATCGAACTGCGCGAATCCGAATAACTTGGCCAGAGGTGGGGATTCTCCCGTTCTAGGCGGGCTTGTGCAGAGCGGTGTCCGGGTCGCGCGAATGCGGTGCGAGGGAGGGGTCTGGGTGTCCCCGATTCGAATTGAGTCGCGCCCGCTGAAGCGGGCTGCTCCGCAACATGCTGCCCGCCTATGGCGGGCAAAAACCAGATTGCATTTCGCCGCCGTTCGGCGACATTCGAATCGGGGACACCCAGACCCCTCCGACGACACGTCCCGGCGGGACCACTCAGGGTTCAGGGGCCGTTTCAGCTCAACGAGCTAAGTCAGTCGCCGGGAGCCTTTGCTTGAGCTCCCGAACCCTGAGCCGTCTGCGGAGCGCGTTTGTTGGTGGGAGGTCGGTACCCCTCCAGCAGAAGCTCAAGGAACCACATTTGAGCCCTTGGGGCTCGATCCAGCTGCGCGACGGCTTCTGATGGAGGGGTACCGACCTCCCACCCCTCGACCGACCTCTCGAGTCGACCTAGTCTTCGCCGTGACCGCTGGTGTCGCTCTTGTCGTCCGGCAGCGAGAAGCGAGACGGCTTGATCGGGACCTCGGGGTTTTCGATCTGGCCGAGGCGGCCGATCAGGCGCTGCCACTGGTCTGGTTTGAGCAGCGCCGAGAACTGCGCTTCGAGGGCTCCACCTTCGAGCGCGTGGTAGCCGACGTGGACGTGGTCGTAGTGGTCGGGCATCGCGAAGCTGGTTTCGCCGGGCAGGTCCTCGAGTGAGATCACCTGGTGCGGCTGCATCGTGCCCTGCAGCGCCAGCACGTCGCGGATCAGTTCGTCGGTCATCGTCCCCGGCCCCTGGTTGCCGGTGACCGGCGTGCCGTTGATGACGGCGATGTCGACCGCGTCGCCGGTGCTGTGCTCGGAGACGTTGCCGGAGGTGGTGAGGAAGCTGTGGCCGCACTTGAGCGCGGTGATCGTCAGTTCGAATCCTTTCGAGCGCAGGTACTCGAGCATCGCCAGGACACGGCGGTCGATCTGGCCGGTGGCGATGTCTTCGCGACCGCAGCTGTAGATCGAGAGGCCTTCGTCGGCCAATACCCGTTTCTGCAGCGCCTCCTTGGAGAGGAGCAGGACGCCGGCACCGCTGAGGCGAGAGGTGAAGGGGTTCTTGCCTTTGGCGCGGTAGATCGCCGTCGCCTCCAGCAGCTTCCAGCCGTCGAGGATCGGCTTCGGGTCGATCCGCGGCGCGCCTTTGCCGGCCGGGCGGATCGAGAAGTTGAGGTGGGGGTCGACGCCCTCGCCGCCATTCCCGATGTGGGCGAGGACGGTGCCGGCGATGACCTTCGAGCCGACCCGCAGTGAGCCGTCCTTGGTGGCGGGAGCGGCGCTGTCGGCGCTGGCGGCTTCGGCTTCCTGCGCGTCACCGCTGGCCCGGTCCGGCAGTGCCCGCAGGCGCGGGCGCAGATCCTGGCTTTCAACCGGCAGTCGCTGCTCTTCACCGGTCGGCATCACGACCAGGCGGTGGTCGCGGACCACCGCACCCAGTTCGGCGTAGGTGTAGCGGTTGCCGTAGGTGTCTTCGAGAACGATGAACTTGCCCAGCTCGGGGGAGCTGCCGAGCTTGCGGATGACTCCGTCGTTGACGGCTACCACCGGCGCCCCCTGCTTGGCGAAGATGTTGATCCCGCGCCGGGTCGGCGAAGAGGAGATGACTTCCGCGGCGCCAGCGGAAGTCGCTGCGTCCCCAGAGCTCTTCAGGGCCGCCCGGGCCGAGATGTCGTCGGCATAGCGGGCGTCGGCGGCGACCGGGAAGTGGGCGCCCTCGGTCAGCCCGGTCAGCGAGCCGACCAGGTCGGATGGGAGCTTGCCGTAGGCGCGGGCGTAGAGCAGCACCTCCTGCACGTACCAGTCGGCGTGGTTGTAGGCGAAGATCGCGCCGTAGAGATCCTTGTCGCCGCCGGCGGCCTTCAGGTAGCTGGCCGCGGCGCAGATCGCGTCGACCGGGTTGTAGGGGTCTTTGCGCCCGTCTCCATTGGCGTCGACGCCGTACATTTCCCAGCTCGAAGGCAGGAACTGCATCCAGCCGACGGCGCCAGCGCTGGAGAGGTTGAGATTGGTGCCGAACCCGGTCTCGATTTTGTTGATCGAGGCGAGCACCTCCCAGGGAATCCCGTATTCGGTTCCGCAGGCCTGGTAGATCGGCAGCAGGAAGGGCGGGATCTCGAAGGAGTCGATGACGAAGTTGGGGACGCCGATCGGGGCCGGGCCGAAGGGCGCGATCGTGGTCGTCGGGTTGGCGGTGGTGGGGGAGCCGCCGGAGCCGAACTGGGAGCCACCGTCGCCACCGTCGGCCAATGGCTGGTCGCCCCCGCCGGTCGCACTCGGCGCCTTGACGCCGCCGGTCGAGCCACCGCCACCACTGGAGTCGCCGAGGCTTTGGTTATGAGTGACGCCATCGCTTTCGCCGCCCGCTTCGCCGCCGTCGATCGTGGCGCCCTTCTTGACGCCGCTCTCCCTATCAGGGGGAGTGGCGGGCGCGGCTTCCGCGGGGGCGGGCACCGGGGTCGCGGGGGTGGCACCGCTTGGCGCCGCCGTGGCCTCGCTGGTGTCGGTCGGCGCCGTGCAGTCCGGGTCGGCGAGGTCGATCAGGCCGTCGGCGTCGTCGTCGAGACCGTTGGCGCAGGCCGGGGCTTGCAGCGAGGGGACCGCGGTCGTGGTCGTGGCGGTGGAAGGTTCGGTCGGCGCGTTTTCGGCCAGCGGGTCGGCACCGGCCATCCCCACGCCAAGGGCTGACAGCGCCAGGAAGCTGGCGAGTGCAACTAGCAGTGCGATCTTGGCTCTCATCCCAATTGGCCTCGGTACCCGCAGCCACGGACAGCGGAAACTGGATCCGCTCCCTCCCCAACCCGCAGGCCTGCCCACGGTACCCGTTCGCCCAGGGGCACGCAACGGCCGTGGCCGTCGCCCAACATGGCCTTAATCAACATTGAGTTCATACCCGATCAACTTAATCAAGATTGGCGGCTTCCCTGCAGCCGGGAGGTTTTCAGCTGAGCCGGATGTGCTCGTTAAGCTGATGTCAATCAACGGCGAAAGGTGGGCGGCGTGAGTTTGGAGCAGGACGAGCAGGACGGCCTGCGGGCCCGCAGCGAGCAGGCGATCGGTGAGATCGCCCAAGCGCTGATCGAGAACCCGACCCTGCACAACGCGATCTCCGCCGCCTTCGGCGCCCGTGAGAAGGCGATTGAGGCCCAGCACGCGGCGATGGGGGCGCTGAACCTCTCCTCGGCCACCGATCTCGAGCGCCTCGAGCGCCGGCTGCGCTCGTTCTCGCAGCGTCTGGAGGAGGTCGAGGAGCAGATCGACGACCTCAGCCGCGAAGTCGGGGCAATGCGCCGCGAGGCAGCGAAGAAAACAGCCAAGAAAATCAAAGACTGACCCTCGACTTTAGGCTGAGAGTTAGCCTTGATCGAGGTTAGTTCTCGAAAAGAGCCGCCGAGGCGGCGGCTCCTCCCGATTTGGCGGCGGCCTCGATCTGGTTGTCGTCCGCCTGGTCGCCGGCGGCGCTCTCGGCGACGATGAGGACGGCGGCGATCGCCAAGTCAAGGTCCTTGGCGCCGGAGAAGAGGGTGGCGGTCTGCATGTCCGCCGCGTCGACCCGCTCGGCGTAGGGTTTCCGCTCGGTCCGGCCGCCTCTGTGCAGGGCGTCGAGGCTGGCGACGATCGCCGGTCGCGTGGCCTTGCCCAACTCCTCTCGCAGCCGCGCCGTGAGGCCCGTGTCGGGCAGGACCACCTCGCCTGCCCCGCCGCCGCCCCAGGCGTGGGCCTCGAGGACCGTCAGCAGGTCGCCGGGATCCGGCTCCGGCTCGATCGCAACGCAGGTGCCGACCCGGACCGCCCGCCGTACGCCCAGCTCGGCCAGGTCGGCGAGGACAAGCGCCGCGCTGGGCCCGCCCATCCCGGTCGCCTGTATGGAGAGTGGCCGGCCGGCCGGGGTCTCGCCCGAGTAGCCCCAGAGGCCGCGGGCGTGGTTGCTCATCTTCGGCTCCGCGAGCAGCGCCTGGGCCAGCATCAGCGCCCGTCCGGGGTCGCCGACCAGCACCGCGTCGGCGGCGATCGGGGCGGTCGGGCGCAGTCTGGCCGGCATTGGGTGCCGAGCCTAGCCACTTATGAGAAACGAGCCGTGGGATTTCCTCCAGCCGTCTAAACATCGGAATCGGGGGCGTCCATACGGTGATTTGGACTCGTCCAAACCCGCGACCATCGAGGCCTGTCCTCGGTGGGCTAGGAGGAAATCAATGAAAAAGAGGCTCTTGATCGCAGGCCCGGTGGCCGCGGTTGCCTCGCTCGTTCTGCCGGGGATCGCCTTCGGCGCCGAAACGCCGATCCTGGATACCCCCGAAGCGAGCATCAACGCGATGTGGGTGATCGTCGCCGGCGTCCTGGTGATGTTCATGCAGGCGGGCTTCCTGCTCTTGGAGGTCGGTTTCTCCAGAGCGAAGAACGCAGGCGCCGGGGTCGCCAAGATCCTCGTCAACTTCTCGATCGCGTCGCTCTGTTACTGGGCGGTTGGATTCGCGCTCGCCTTCGGCGGGCTCGGCTCGATCGCGGGGGACCACGGGTTCTTCCTCAACGTCGGCTCCTCGATCGAAGAAGCGGGCAAGAGCATCCCCTTCGTCGAAACGTATTCGATCAGCCCTGCCGCGTTCATGTTCTTCCAGTTCGTGTTCTGCGCGGTCTCGCTGGCGATCGTCTGGGGCGCCACGCTGGAGCGGATCAAGTTCAGCGCGTACATCATCTACGCGGTGATCTTCAGCTCCGTTCTGTACCCGGTGCTGAGCCACTGGATCTTCGGCGGCGGCTGGCTGCAGGTCAACGTCGGCATGCAGGACTTCGCCGGTTCGACGGTGGTCCACCTGATCGGGGCGACCGGGGCCTTCGCGGCGCTGCTGCTGCTCGGCCCGCGCATCGGCAAGTACACGAAAGACGGCAAACCGCGGGCGATCCCGGGGCACTCGATGCCGCTGGTCGGCCTCGGCGTGCTGATTCTCTGGCTCGGCTGGTTCGGGTTCAACCCGGGCTCGACCCTCGGCGCGATCGGCGGTCGTTTCGCTGAAGTCGTCGTCGTCACGAACCTCGCGGCAGCTGCCGGGGTGGTCGCGGCGGTGGCGGTCATGTACCTGCTCTCGAAAACCATCGACATCGGCATGGCCGGCAACGGCGCGATCGCGGGTCTCGTGGCGATCACGGCACCATCCGGTTACGTCGAGTACTGGGCGGCACCGATCATCGGCGCCATCGCCGGTGTGATCGTCGTCTTCGGCGTGATCGCGATCGAGAAGGTGATCGACGATCCGGTCGGTGCCACCTCGGCTCATGGTCTTGCCGGTATCTGGGGCACCCTGGCCTGCGGGATATTCACCTCGCCGCGCCTCGCCGAATTCAACGAAGTCGGTGACCCGGGCCTCTGGTACAGCGGCTCGTTCCACCAGCTCGGCGCCCAGGCCGAGGGAGTGGCGGTTGCCTTCGGGTGCGTGTTCGTCGTCTCCTTCGGGATCTTCTACATCCTCAAGAAGACGATCGGGATACGTGTCAGCCCCGAGGAGGAGGACGCCGGCCTCGACATCTCCGAGCACGGGATGTATGGGTATCCGGAGCAGTTCATCCCCCAGCCCGAGTACTCGACGGGGCTGTACACCGGTGGCAGCGGGACCCCGGCCGTGGCCGCGGCTCCGGCTGTAAGCCCGATGACCACGACCGAGCCATAGGAGGCCTGGACGCATGAAAAAAATAGAGGCGTTCATCCGCCACGAGGCGTTCGAGCCGATCCGAGCCGAGTTGCTCGACAGGGGATTCCCCTCCTTGTCGATCCTCGAGGCCAAGGGCTCCGGCCGCCAGAAAGGCATCGTCGAGCGGTACCGCGGCTCGACCCTCACCGTCAATGTCCGGCCGAAGGTGAAGCTGGAGATCGTCGTCGAGGACAAAGACAAAGTGATCGTCGTCGAGACGATCCTCAAACACGCCCGGACGGGCGAGGTGGGTGACGGCAAGATCTTCGTCATGCCGGTGGAGGAAGCGATTCGCATCCGCACCGGCGAGGGCGGGGAGCCGGTCCTGCAACTGCACGAGGAGTCGGAGATTCCGACGTAGCGAGGCGGCGTGTCTCCGGGGAGGGATCAGGTACCCCTCTCCGGAGGCCGTCGCGCAGCTGGGTCGCCTCTCGCGATTTGGGTCGCCTGTCCCTGAGCCCGCCGGAGAGGGGTACCTGATCCCTCCTGGCCAGGGGCTAGCCTCGCTGGGTCATGGCCGACGAGAGAATTTCCCTGAGTGAGGCGGCGCGGAGGTCGGGAGTTCCGGCGAGCACGCTCAAACGCTGGGCCGAGGAGAAGATCGTGCCGGTGCGGCGGGGGCGCTGGACGGCCACCGCCGCCGCCCAGGCCCGGGTGGTGGCGCGGATGCGGGAGCGCGGCTACTCGCTGGAGGATCTGCGCGAGGCCGGCCGCGAGGGTCGCCTTGCCTTCGGTTTCACCGAGGAGCTCTTCAGCGAGGCCACGGAGGGCGGGATGTCGCTGACCGCGGTCGCCAGGGAGACGGGGCTGGAGCCGGAGCTGATCGAGCGGATCCTGATCATCCTCGGCACCCCGAAGGGACGCCAGCGCAACCTCAGCCCCGAAGACGTCGCCGCCCTGCGCCACTGCGCCCGCGTCCTCGCCGCGGGCTTCCCGCTCGTCGCCTTCCTGCAGCTGGTCCGCGTCTACGTCCAGTCGATGCGCCGCATCGCCGATGCCGAGGTCCGCCTCTTCCACCTCTACGTACACGAACCGCTGATTCGCGACGCGGTGCCGGAGCTGGAGATGGCGGCCGAGATGGGCGACCTCGCGGCCGACATCCTGCCGCTGGCGGCGCCGCTGACCGAGTACCTCCACAACCGCTACCTGCGCTTCTTCCTCGAGCAGGACGTGGTCGGGCACATGGAGTCCGGGCTCGACGCCAACACGGCGGAAATCGAGCTCGGCCAGGTGACCATGACCCTCTGCTTCATCGACCTCACCGGCTTCACCCGCTACACCGAGGAGGAGGGGGACATGGAGGCGCTCGACGTGATCGAGAACTTCGTCGAGACGGTCGAGGCGACGTTGCCGCGAGAGGCGACGATCGTGAAGACGATCGGCGACGAGGTGATGGTCGTCTCCCCCGACGCCGCCTCCCTGACCGAGTGGGCGGTCGAGTTCCTGCGCCGCTTTCCCCAGCGTCCGCAGCCACGGGTCGGGATCCATTGCGGCGAGGCGGTCTACCGCGACGGCGACTATTTCGGCAGCCAGGTCAACCTCGCCCACCGCGTCGTCAACCGCGCCCTCGCCGGCGAGGTGCTGGTCACCGATCGCGTCGCCGCGGCGATCGAGGCGCGCGAGCGGCTCGAGCTGGAGGCGATCGGACAGGTCAGCCTCAAGGGCTTCCCCGTGCCCACCGACCTCTTCGTCGTCCGCGCCGCCGGCTGAGCGGCCGCCAGACTAGACACATGGACGCCGACCAGATGCTCGAGCGGGTGCTGGCCGAGGGGCTGATCGCACCGGGCACCCCGGTCGTGGCGATGCTCTCGGGCGGGCGCGACTCGGTCTGCATGCTCGACCTCGCCGTGCGCGCGGTCGGCCCGGACGCGGTCACGGCGCTGCACGTCAACTACGGCCTGCGCGATGACTCCGACGCGGACGAGAGCTACTGCGCCGCGCTCTGCGAGGAGCTCGGCGCGGCGCTGGCGGTCGAGCGCCCGCGCCGGCCCGAGGGCCCCGGCAACCTGCAGGCCTGGGCGCGCGACAGCCGTTACACCGCCGCCGCCGCGATCGCCCAGCGCCAGGGAGCGACGGTTGTCACCGGCCACACCGCCGACGATCAGGTCGAGACCATCCTCTACCGCCTCGCCTCCTCTCCCAGCCGCCGCGCCCTGCTGGGGATGCGGCCGCACGACGGGATGCTGGCCCGGCCCCTGCTCGGCTGCACCCGGGTCGAGGTAACCGCCTACTGCGAGCAGCGCGGCCTGACCTGGCGCGAGGACGCCAGCAACGCCGACTCGGCCTTCGCTCGCAACCGCGTCCGCCACGGCCTCTTGCCGGAGCTGGAGAAGATCCATCCGGCCGCCGCCCAGAACGTCCTGCGCACGGCGTCGCTGCTGCGCGACGAGGCGCGGGTGCTCGATGCTCTGGTCGACGCTGAGGTCGAAGGCTCGGCCGGCTCGCCGCGCGGCACCGTTGCGCTGGCGCGGATGGCGGAGCTGCCGCCGGCGCTGCGCCGGCTCGTCCTCCAGCGCCTCGCCGATGGCGCCGCCGGCCGCCCGGTTCCCGGCGCCGCCCGCTTCGCCGAGCAGGTCACCGGTCTGCGCCGCACCGGCACCGCGATGCTCGACCTCGGCGGCGGCGTTCGCGCCGTGGTCGAGGCCGGCGTTCTCAGGGCCGAACAGGGCTAAGTGGGTCGTGGGCCGGAAGCGTCCGCAATATGGACGTTTGTGGCCCGTCGGCGCTGCCTCTCTATATCTAGACTGCGGCGAGTGAGCGACCGCGCGATCGGCGAGACCCTCGTCGCCCAGGAGGATCTCAAGCGTCGCGTCGCGGAGCTGGGCGCGGAGGTCAGCCGCGACTACGAGGGCCGCGAGCTGGTCATGGTCGGTGTCCTCAAGGGCGCGGTGCTGTTCCTCGCCGATCTCATGCGCAGCATCGACGTTCCCTGCGAGATCGACTTCATGGCGGTCTCCAGCTACGGCTCGCAGACCGATTCCTCGGGCGTCGTCCGCATCCTCAAGGACCTCGACGCGCCGATCGAGGGCCGCCACGTGCTGATCGTCGAGGACATCATCGACTCCGGCCTCACCCTCCATTACCTGATGCGCAATCTGAAGGCGCGCAACCCCGCCTCGCTCGAGGTCTGCGCGCTGCTGACCAAGCCGGATCGCCTCCGCGTCGACCTCTCGCCGCGCTACGTCGGGTTCGAGATTCCCAACCGGTTCGCGATCGGCTACGGCCTCGACCACGCGCAGCGCTACCGCAATCTCGATTACGTGGCCGCCCTGGCCGAGTAAGCGGGAAAACCGCCCTGGTACGCTCATTTCACCCTTGAGGCGTTTCTTCAAAAGCGCGGCGTTCCCGATCCTGTTGGTGGTCATCCTGGCGTTCATCGCCCAGAAAGTGATCACCGACGGCGATGGCACCAAGGCGCCCGGCTACAACGAACTGGTCAAAGAGAAGACCGGGCTGATCGCCCAGGGCCGAATCGCCCAGGTCTCGGTCAACACCAAGGACAACACGCTCGACGTCAAGAAAGCGAACGGCGAAAGCTTTTCCACCGGCTACCCGCCCGACGCCGAAGAAAGCCTGATCAACAAGCTGGAACAGAACGACGTCGAAACCGACGTGCATGGCTCCGGCAGCAGCGGCCTGCTCTCGCTGCTCACCTTCATCCTCCCCTTCGTGCTCTTCCTCGGCTTCTGGATCTTCCTCATGAACCAGATGCAAGGTGGCGGCTCGCGGGTGATGAACTTCGGCAAATCGAAAGCGAAGCGGATGTCCGTGGACGCGCCGAAAATCACCTTCCGCGACGTCGCCGGCGTCGACGAGGCGGTGCAGGAGCTGGAGGAGATCAAGGAATTCCTCGAGAACCCGAAGAAGTTCCAGGCGCTTGGCGCCCGGATCCCTAAGGGCGTCCTCCTTTACGGCCCTCCTGGAACCGGTAAGACGCTGCTCGCGCGTGCCGTCGCCGGTGAGGCCGGCGTCCCCTTCTTCTCGATCTCCGGCTCGGACTTCGTCGAGATGTTCGTCGGCGTCGGCGCCAGCCGCGTCCGCGACCTCTTCGAGCAGGCCAAACAGAACTCGCCCTGCATCATCTTCATGGACGAGATCGACGCCGTCGGCCGCCACCGCGGCGCCGGCATGGGCGGCGGTCACGACGAGCGCGAGCAGACGCTGAACCAGCTCCTGGTCGAGATGGACGGCTTCGAAATGAAGGACAACATCATCTTGATCGCGGCCACCAACCGGCCCGACATCCTCGACCCGGCGCTGCTGCGGCCCGGCCGCTTCGATCGCCAGGTCGTCGTCGACCGCCCCGACCGCAAAGGCCGCAAGCACATCCTCGAGGTCCACACCCGCGGCAAGCCGCTGGCCCGCGAGATCGACCTCGACACGCTGGCCGGCCAGACCCCCGGCTTCACCGGCGCCGATCTCGCCAACCTGATCAACGAGGCCGCCCTGCTGACCGCCCGCACCGGCAACCGCGAGGTCAGCATGAAGGAGCTCGAGGAGGGGATCATGCGCGTGATCGCCGGCCCCGAGAAGAAGACCCGGGTGATGAGTGAGAAGGAGCGCCTGATCACCGCCTACCACGAGATGGGCCACGCGATCGTCGGCCACCTCCTGCCCAACTGCGACCCGGTCCACAAGATCTCGATCATCAGCCGCGGCCAGGCGCTCGGCTACACGATCAGCCTGCCGACCGAGGACAAGTTCCTCACCACCCGCGCCGAGCTGACCGACACGATGGCGATGACCCTGGGCGGCCGCGCCGCCGAGGAGATCATCTTCGGCGAGATCACCACCGGCGCCTCCAACGACCTCGAAAAGGTGACCGAGACGGCGAAGCAGATGGTGATGCGCTTCGGCATGTCAGAGCGCCTCGGCCCCCGCGTCTTCGGCCACGACCGCGGCCAGCCCTTCCTCGGCCGCGAGTTCTCCTCCGAGCCCGACTACTCCGACGAGATCGCCCGCGAGATCGACGACGAGATCCGCCGCATCGTCGAGAGCGCCCACCAGACCGCCAAGAGCCTGCTCGGCGAGCGCCGCGACGACCTCGACCACATCTCGAAACTGCTGCTGGAGCGGGAGACGATCGACGCCGACCAGTTCGTGGCGCTGCTCGAGGGCAAGTCCCCCGACGAGGTCTTCGCCGAGGACGAGGAGCCGGCCAAGCCGGCTGATCCGGAGCCCGAGGCCGAACGGCCCCAGCGCGAAGGGGCACGGCCTAACCCGCGCCCACGACCGGGTTTCGCTGGCGGCGACGCGAGCTAAGGGTCCAAGCGTGTCAGGCCGCGGGTCCTGTCACGGGGGACGCGCTGGGAGTACTTCGCTGATGACTCCGAAGCTGATGGGGGTCGTGAACGTGACTCCGGACTCGTTTTCGGACGGGGGGTTGTACCTCGATCCGGAGGTGGCGATCCAGCACGGTGTGGATCTTGCCGAGGCCGGGGCAGCGATTCTCGACGTAGGCGGTGAATCGACGCGGCCGGGAGCGGAGGAAGTGAGCCTGGGGGAGGAGCTGCGGCGGGTTGAGCCGGTCATCGCCGGGCTGGCCGGAGGGGAGGCGGCGATCTCGGTCGACACCTCGAAGGCGGCGGTCGCAGCGGCCGCGCTTGATGCCGGGGCGGAGATCGTCAATGACGTGACGGCGCTGCGGGGCGATGCGGAGATGGCGCCGCTGTGTGCGGATCGTGGCGCCACGGTGGTGCTGATGCACATGCTCGGCACGCCGCGGACGATGCAGCGCGATCCTGTCTATGACGATGTCGTCGCCGAGGTCAAGGCCTTCCTCGCCGAGCGGGTCGAAGCCGCGGTCGCGGCCGGCATCGCCGAGGAGCGGATCTGGCTCGATCCGGGGATCGGTTTCGGCAAGACCGCCGAGCACAACCTGGAGCTGTTGCGGCGCCTGGCCGAGCTGCGCGAGCTGGGCCGGCCGCTGGTGATCGGCACCTCGCGTAAGAGCTTCATCGGCCGGGTCGACGGCTCCGACGCGGGCGAGCGCCTCGGCGGCACGATCGCCTCCTCGGTGCTGGCTGTGGCAGAGGGCGCGGCGGTCCTGCGGGTCCATGACGTCGCCGAGGTCGGGCAGGCGATGGCCGTGACGACGGCCATCCTCGGGTAGTTTCCAAGTCATGGAGGCTCACGGCAACGGGATCGAATCGAGCGCCGAGGTGGAGCTGCGCGGTCTCTCGATCTACACCCACCACGGCGTCAGCGAGGCCGAGCAGGAGGTGGGGCAGAGGCTCGAGTTCGACATCTCCTTCGACGTCCCCGACTGCGACGCCGTCCTCACCGACCGCCTCGAGGACACCGTCGACTACGCCCAGGTCTGCGACATCGTCGCCCTCGCCGCGACCGAGCGCAGCTACAAGACCTTGGAGCGGCTGGCCCAGGTGGTCGGGCAGCGGCTGATGGAGCGCTACGGCTGCGACTCGGTGCGGGTGCGGGCGGCGAAGCCGGAGCCGCCGCTGCCGCTGGCGATCCAGGAGGTCGCGGTCGAGGTCACCCAGGAGCGCGCGGTCGACGAGGACGACGCCGACGCCCGCGAGGACTAGCTCCTTGCGCAGCGGCTACCTTGGTCTTGGTTCCAACGTCGGCGACTCCGCCTCTCACCTGCGAGCGGCGATCGAGCTCCTGTGCGAGCGGGGGGTCGAGGTCGAGGCCGTCTCCTCCACCTACGTCACCGAGCCGGTCGGCGAGATGCTCGACCAGCCCGACTTCCTCAACGCCGCGATCCGTATCCGCACCGAGCTCGAGGCTGAGGCGCTGCTCGACGTCTGCAAGGCGGTCGAGGCCGAGCGTGGCCGCGCCCTCGACGCTCCCCGCCACAGCCCGCGCCCGCTCGACGTCGACCTCTTGCTGCTCGGCGACCTCGAGCTGAAGACCGAGCGCCTGACCCTGCCCCACCGCGAGGTTGCGACCCGCCGCTTCGTCCTCGCCCCATTGCTGGAGCTCGACCCGGACCTGGCCCTGCCCGACGGCAGCCGCCTCGCCGACGCGCTCGCCGCCCTGCCCGCCGGGCAGCGGGTCGAGCGGAAGGGCTCGCTCTAAGCGCTCGCCGGCTGGCCGCGCAGCGGCTCCAGCCAGGCGGCGGGAAGGATCGGCGGGGTTTTGCCGGGGTAATGGGGGACGACGCGCTTGGCCAGCTCCCCAGCGGGCCGCGCCTCGATCGCCGGGCGCAGGTCGTCGAGGGTCATCGCCAGCCCGACGCTGGGGGCGATCTGGAAGTCGGCGACGTTGAGCTCCGGGCCGTTGATGGTGCCGGCGGCGATCAGCTCGTCGACCCGGTCGAGCAGCGCCGGCAGCGCCGCCAGGCCGGCACGGGCGTTCTCGTCGCTGGCTTCGTTGAAGCGGGCGGAGAGGGCGACGATCGGGGCCGCCGTCTTCATCGCCAGCCCGATCGGCAGCCCGATCTTGGCTCCCTCCGAGTAGCTGCGCAGCGGCGCCTTGTCGGTCTTCAGCGTCCACCAGAGGATCTGGCGGATCGGGTGCTGCAGCTCCTCGTCGCCGAAACGCTCGGCCTCTTCGACCGCGGCTCGCAGCTCCGGATCGGAGGGGAACAGCGCCGGCTCCGGCCGCAGTCGCTCCAGCTCGCGGGCGATCGGGCGCGAGCCCTGCACCTTGTGGCCGTCGATCTTCAGCGCTGGCACCGTCTGCCCTGGGAAGCCGACGGCTCGCAACGCGCCCTTGGAGATCACCGGCAGCAGGTCGGTGCGCTTGTAGGCGATGCCCTTGCGCTCCAGCATCAGCTGTGCGCCGATCGCCGGGTGCGAGGCGGGGATGACGTAGAGGCGCGCGTCCACCGCCCGATCCTATGCGCAGGAGAGCTCAACCGGCCACCCGCCGCCCAATCCGGCGATAATCGCCAGGTGCTCCTCGCGGTCGACGTCGGCAACACCCAGACCCATCTCGGCGTCTTCGAGGGCGAGGAGCTGACCGAGCACTGGCGCTTTCAGACCCGCTCCGGCGCCACCGGCGACGAGCTGGCGGAGCGGATCGCCGGTCTCTTCTCGCTCTCCGGGATGACCTTCGGCGACGTCGACGCCCTCTGCGTCTCCTCGGTGGTGCCGCCGCTCGGCAGCCAGTTCGAAGAGCTGGCGCGGCGCTACCTGGACGCTGAGTGCCTGACGATCGGGCCTGGCGTCAAGACCGGGATGCCGATCCGGATCGAGAACCCGCTCGAGGTCGGCGCCGACCGCCTCGTCAACGCGATCGCCGCCTATGAGCGCTTTGGCGGGGCCTGCGTCTCCGTCGACTTCGGCACCGGCATCAACATCGACGCCGTCTCGGCCGACGGCGAGTACCTCGGCGGCGCCATCGGTCCCGGCCTCGCGCCCTCGCTCAGCGCCCTGATCGAACGCGCCGCCCGCATCACCCGCATCGACCTCGAAGAGCCGCGGGAAGCGATCGGCCGCTCGACCCGCGCCGCGATCCACTCGGGCTTCATCTTCGGCTTTGCCGGTCTGATCGACGGCATCGTCCGCCGCATCGAAGAGGAACTGCCGAATCCCCGGCTGCTCGCCACCGGCGGTTACGCCGCGACGGTGGTCCCCTTCACCGAGACGATCGACGAGGTCGACGACCTGCTCACCCTGAAGGGGCTGCGGCTGATCCATGAGCGCAATCGCTGAGCATGGAGCTGCCCAGCCGGCCCTGACCGAGCCTTTCGAGATCGGCGGCGTGCCGATCTCCAACCGCGTCCTGCTCGCGCCGCTGGCCGGGATCGGCAACTGGTTCGTGCGGCTGCAGGCGAAACGCCATGGCGCCGGCCTGGCGGTCTCGGAGATGGTCTCCAGCTTTGCCCTGCACTACCGCAACGAGCGCACCCTGCGCGAGCTGATGCGGATCCACCCCGACGAGCACCCGGTCTCGGTCCAGCTCTTCGGCCACGACGCCGAGGTGATGCGCTCCGGCGCCGCGATCGCCGTCGAGGCCGGCGCCGACCTGATCGACATCAACATGGGCTGTCCGGTGCCGAAGGTCCGCAAGACCGGCGCCGGCGCCCAGCTCCTGCGTGACCCCGAGCTGGCCCTGGCCCTGGCCCGCGGCGCGATCGCGGGCGGGGGAGGGGTACCGGTGACGGTGAAGCTGCGCTCCGGGATCGAGGCCGGCGACCGCTCCGGCTTCGAGCTCGGGCTGCGCCTTGCCGAGGAGGCCGGCGTCGCCGCGATCGCCTTCCACCCGCGGGCGGCGACCAAGGGCCACAAGGGGAAGCCGGACTACGAGCTGACCCGGGAGCTGGTCGAGCGCGTCGAGGTGCCGGTGATCGTCTCCGGCGGTCTCTCCAGTGCCGAGGCTGCCCGCCGTGCCTATGAGGAGTCCGGCGCGGATGCGGTGATGATCGCCCGCGGCTCGCTCGGCAACCCCTGGCTGTTCGAGGAACTGACCGGCCAGCGCCAGGATCCGCCCGCCCGGGCGGAGGTCGCCGCCGAGCTGCTCTGGGTGATGGACGGCGCCGAGGAGCATCTCGGCAGCGAGCGCGCCGAGCGCTACCTGCGCAAGTTCTACCCCTGGTACGTGGAGCGTCTCGGGGCTCCACAGGAGGTTGCCGACGAGCTCCAGCGCAGCGCCGACCTCGGCCGCGCCCGCGAGCTGATCGGCGCCTTCGCGGCGCCCGCCGCGGTTTCGTAAAACGCCCCTGATTGCCGGGCTACGCCCCTCGCTATAATCCCGCGACTCTGTGCCTAGGCGTGGCGTTGCAAACCGCCGCTCCCGGGCGTTTTTTTCGGTCTGGGAGTCGCTTCCGCGGCTCTCCCAACAGCCAAAAGCGAGGTAGTTCAAGTGAGTCGTCAGGCGGTAATCACCCCAGAGGGTCTCGAAAAGCTCAAAGAGGAGATCGAGCAGCTCTCGACGACCAAACGCCGCGAGGTCGCAGCGCGGATCAAGGAGGCACGCGAATTCGGCGATATCTCCGAGAACGCCGAATACGACGACGCCAAGAACGAACAGGCCCTGCTCGAGGGTCGGATCGCCCAGCTCGAAGAGCGCCTGCGGCGCGCTCTCGTGATCGACGAGAAAGCGCTCAACACCGACGAGGTCGGCTTCGGCTCGGTCGTCCACGTCAAAGACCAGAAGACCGGCGACTCGCAGAAATTCCAGATCGTCGGTTCCACCGAGGCCAATCCGGTCGAGCACAAGCTCTCGAACGAGTCGCCGATCGGCAAAGCCCTGGTCGGCCGCAAGCGCAACGACGTGGTCACGGTCGAGGTCCCTCGTGGCCCGAAGAAAAAACTCAAAATCACGAAGATCGAGAAAGCTTGAGAACGTCGGAAAGCGGCGTTCTCAAACGTGACCGATAAACCCGAGCTCTCCGACGTTCTCCGCGATCGACGCGAGAAGCTAGAGCGGATCAGGGATGCGGGGATCGAGCCGTTCCCGCACGAGTTCTCCCAGCGCGAGGACATCGCCGAGGTTCGCGCCGCCCATGAGGGATTAGCGGCGGGGATGGAAACCGACTCGCGCCACCGCGTTGCCGGCCGCATCGTCGCCCGCCGCGGCCACGGCAAGGCCTGCTTTCTCGACCTCCGCGACGGCAGCGGCCAGGTCCAGCTGCACGCCCGCGAGGACCAGCTCGGCGAGGAGGCCTTTGCGCTGCTCGTCAACCTCGACCTCGGCGACATCGTCGGCGCCGAGGGAACGGCGATGGCGACCCGGCGTGGCGGTGAGCTCTCGCTGGCGATCGACCACTGGCGTCTGCTGGCCAAGAGCCTGCGGCCGCCGCCCGACAAGTTCCACGGGCTCGAGGACACCGAGACCCGCTTCCGCCGCCGCGAGCTCGATCTGATCGCCAACGAGGACAGCCGCCGCATCCTCCAGACCCGGGCCCGCACCGTCAGCGAGATCCGCCGCTGGCTCGACGAGCACGGCTACACCGAGGTTGAGACGCCGGTCCTGCAGCCGCTCTACGGCGGCGCCCTGGCGCGGCCCTTCACCACCCACCACAACGCCCTCGCGCGCGACCTCTACCTGCGCATCGCCACCGAGCTCTACCTCAAGCGCCTGGTCGTCGGCGGCATCGACCGCGTCTACGAGCTCGGCAAGGACTTCCGCAACGAGGGCGTCTCGCACAAGCACAACCCCGAGTTCACGATGCTCGAGTGGTACGAGGCCTACGCCGACTACGAGAAGACCGCGCACGACCTCGAGCTGCTGGTCTCCGAGGTCGCCGAGCGGGTGCTGGGGACGACCGTGGTCAAGCGCGGCGAGGCAGAGATCGACCTGGCGCCGCCCTGGCGGCGGATCACGATGCGCGAGGCGATCCTCGAGCGGGCCGGCGTCGACATCCTCGAGCACCCGACCCGGGAGGCCCTGGCCAAGGCGATGGGCGTCGAGCCCGACCCGGCCGAGGGTTGGGGCAAGCTGGTCGACGGCCTCTTCTCGCGCGAGGTCGAGCCGGCGCTGATCGAGCCCACCTTCGTCTTCGACTACCCGGTCGAGCTCTCGCCCTTCGCCAAGGCCCACCGCACCGCCCCCGGCCTGGTCGAGCGCTGGGAGGCCTTCCTCGGCGGGGTCGAGATCGCCAACTCCTTCAGCGAGCTCAACGATCCCGACGAGCAGCGCCGGCGCTTCGAGCAGCAGGCCGCCGAGGGCGACCGCGGCGACGAAGAGGCGCAGCCCTACGACGAGGCTTTCGTCGAGGCGCTGGAACAGGGAATGCCGCCGACCGGGGGCGTCGGGCTCGGAATCGACCGCCTGGTGATGATGCTGACCGGGGCAAGCAGCCTGCGTGAGGTGCTGCTGTTTCCGGCGATGAAGACGTAAAGACCGGCGAAGGGGTCGGGACCGGACTGACGGTCTCGGTAGAGTTACGGAACACATGGACGCCTGCCGATAACGAAGGGCGTCTGCCGGTACTAACCCGGGCCAACCGGGTTCGACCAAGAAGAGGAATCTTTTGTTCGAGCGATTTACCGAGAGAGCCCGCCAAGTCGTCGTCCTTGCCCAAGAGGAGGCGCGCACTCTCAAGCACAACTACATCGGCACCGAGCACATCCTGTTGGGATTGCTGCGCGAGGAGGAGGGCCTGGCCGCACGGGTCCTCGAGTCGCTCGACATCACCGTCGAACGGGTGCGCTCGCAGGTCGTCCGCATCGTCGGTTCCGGCGAGGAGGTCACCTCCGGCCAGATCCCGTTCACGCCGCGGGCCAAGAAGGTCCTCGAGCTGGCGCTGCGCGAGGCGCTCTCGCTCGGCCACAACTACATCGGCACCGAGCACATCCTGCTCGGCCTGGTGCGTGAGAACGAGGGCGTCGCCGCCCGCATCCTGCTCGATTTCGACGCCGACTCCGACAAGATCCGCAACGAGGTGATCCGGATGCTCTCCGGTCCCGGCGGTCGTCGCCAGGGTGGCGGCAGCGGTGGCGGCCAGGGCGAGGGCGGCAAAAAGTCTTCGAAACTGCTCGACCAGTTCGGCCGCAACCTCACCCGCCTCGCCGAGGAGGGCAAGCTCGACCCGGTGATCGGCCGCGAAACCGAGATCGAGCGGATCATGCAGATCCTCTCCCGTCGGACCAAGAACAACCCGGTGCTGCTGGGCGAGCCCGGCGTCGGCAAGACCGCCGTGGTCGAGGGCCTGGCCGCGAAGATCAACTCCGGCGAGGTCCCGGAGCTGCTCAAGAACAAACAGATCTACACGCTCGACCTGGCTGCCCTGGTCGCCGGCTCCAAGTACCGCGGCGAGTTCGAGGAGCGCCTGAAGAAGGTGATGAAAGAGATCACCCAGCGCGGCGACATCATTCTCTTCATCGACGAGCTCCACAACCTGGTCGGCGCCGGCGCCGCCGAGGGCGCGATCGACGCCGCCTCGATCCTGAAGCCGGCTCTGGCCCGCGGTGAGCTGCAGACGATCGGCGCGACCACGCTCGACGAGTACCGCAAGTACCTCGAGCGCGACTCCGCCCTGGAGCGCCGCTTCGCCCAGATCAAGGTCGACCAGCCCTCGCCCGAGGACACCGTGAGGATCCTCGAGGGCCTGCGCGAGCGCTACGAACAGCACCACCGGGTGACGATCAACGACGAGGCCCTGGCCGCCGCCGCCGAGCTCGCCGACCGCTACATCTCCGACCGCTTCCTGCCCGACAAGGCGATCGACCTGATCGACGAGGCCGGTTCGCGGATGCGCATCAAGTCGATGAGCACGCCCCCGGTCTACCGCGACCTCGAGGAGGAAATCGAGACGACGCGGCGCGAGAAGGAGGCCGCGATCGAGGCTCAGGAGTTCGAAAAGGCCGCCAACCTGCGCGACACCGAGCGTCAGCTGACGACGAAAAAGCGCCAGCTCGAAGACGAGTGGGCCGAGGGCGAGAACGGCGAGCGCCCGGTCGTCGGCGAAGAGGAGATCGCCGACATCGTCTCGATGTGGACCGGCATCCCCGTCTTCAAACTGACCGAGGCCGAGACCAAGAAGCTGATCCGCATGGAGGAGGAACTGCACAAGCGCGTGATCGGCCAAGAGGTCGCGATCACCGCCGTCTCCAAGGCGATCCGCCGCTCCCGGGCGGGGATCAAGGACCCCAAGCGCCCGGCCGGCTCCTTCATCTTCCTCGGCCCCTCCGGGGTCGGCAAGACCGAGCTCGCCCGCACCCTCGCCGACTTCCTCTTCGGCGACGAGGAGGCGATGATCCGGATCGACATGTCCGAGTACATGGAGAAGCATGCGGTCAGTCGTCTGGTCGGCTCTCCTCCCGGCTACATCGGCTATGACGAGGGCGGCCAGCTGACCGAGGCTGTGCGCCGCAAGCCGTACTCGGTGCTGCTGCTCGACGAGATCGAGAAGGCTCACCCGGACGTCTTCAACATCCTCCTGCAGATCCTCGAGGACGGGCGTCTCACCGATGCCCAGGGCCGCACGGTCGACTTCCGCAACGCGATCGTGATCATGACCTCGAACATCGGCGCCGCCGAGATCTCCAAGAACACCTCGATCGGGTTCACCGTCTCCGACGAGACCGGAATGTCCTACGGCGACATGAAAAACCGGATCATGGGCGATCTCAAAAAAGTCTTCCGGCCCGAGTTCCTCAACCGGATCGACGAGGTGATCGTCTTCCACAAGCTCGCCAAGGACGAGGTCAAGGAGATCGTCGACCTGATGATCAACCGTGTCCGCGTCCAAGTCGCCGAGCACGAACTGCAGCTCGATCTGACCGAGGCGGCCAAGGATCTTCTCGTCGAGAAAGGCTGGGATCCGTCGATGGGCGCCCGTCCGCTGCGCCGGGCGATCCAGCGCTACATCGAGGACCCGCTGGCCGACGAAGTCCTGCGCGCCGGGCCGATGACCCCGGGCTCGACCGTGATGGTCGACCGCGATCCCTCCGGGGACGAGGAGGACAAACCGCTGAGCCTCAAGATCATCGCCCCGAAGAAGCCGGCGAAACAGAAGCCGGCGAAGAAACCCGAGCCGGAGACGGTCGGGGTCGGCGCCAAGAAGAGCGACGGCGAGCACGGGTCCGACGGGGACGACTCCCCTTCGCACGACGATCCCGAGTCCTGAGCGAGCCGCGCCCGTGAGGGAGCTCGGCCGCAGCGCCATCGGCACCTGGAGTGGCGGCCGCTTCCTCCACTTCGGCGAGGCGATCGAGGAGGATCGCCTGGCGGCGCTGCTGCGGCCCGGCGATGGCATCGAGACGGTTCTGACCGCCGACGCCTACGGGCAGGGCGAGGCCGATCGTCTGCTTGGCCGAGCGTTGGCGGGAGTGGCGCGCGAGGACTACAGCCTCGTCGGCGCCGTCGGCCATGACTTCTACGAGGGCGAGCGCAACGGCCCCAAGGGCTTCCCGCGCTTCACCGACTCCGCCTTGCGCGGCCCCGACCAGTACGCCTCCTATCTGCGGATGGCGACCGAGGCCAGCCTGGAGCGCATCGGCGCCTCCTCCTTTGACCTGCTGCTGCTCCACAACCCCGACCGCACCGGCTACTCCAGCGAGGCCGTCTGGGACGGGATGGCGGCGCTGTGCGAGGCCGGGTTGACGGCGCGGATCGGCGTCGCCCCGGGTCCGGCCAACGGCTTCACCCTTGACCTGATCGACTGCCTCGAGCGCTTCGGTGACCGCATCGACTGGGCGATGGTCATCCTCAATCCGCTCGAGCCCTGGCCGGGCGAGCTCTGCCTTGGCGCCGCCGCCCGCCACGAGGTCAAGGTCCTGACCCGCGTCGTCGACTACGGCGGCCTCTTCTGGGGCGACCTGCAACCGGGAATGGAGCTGGGCCGGACCGACCACCGCTCCTTCCGCCCCGACGGCTGGATCGAGCGGGGAGCCGAGAAGCTGGAGCAGCTCCTGCCCTTCGCCGAGCGGGCCGGGCTGACGCCGATGCAGCTGGCCTGCCAGTGGAACCTCGCCCACCCGGCGGTCGAGTGCGTCGCCCCGACCCTGATCCAGGAGGTCGGCCACGAGGCCCGCCCGATCGAGGACAAGCGGGCCGAGCTGGGCGCGCTGCCCGCCGAGCAACGCCTCTCTGACCCCGACGTCACCGCGATCCGCGCAATCGGCGACAACACCGGCAGCATGGTCCTCAAGGGGGCCAGTCCGGCTTTCGAGGGCGACGAGCAGCCGGACCGGTGGGGGCTGAGCGACGATCTCGTCGCAGCCGGCAGCCGCTGGGGCATCGACCCCGCGCGCGACCTCGTTGTCTCTGGCTGACGGTTAGGGACGAAGGCACTTACGGCGGAGGGAGGTCGGTACCCCTCCGCGTGAATTCAGTCGCGCCCGCTGAAGCGGGCTGCTCCGCAACATGCTGCTCGCCTATGGCGAGCAGGAATCAGATTGCATATCGCGGCCGTTCGGCCACATTCACGCGGAGGGGTACCGACCTCCCTCCAACGCAACGCGCTCCTTTGACGACTCAGGGTTCGGAAGCTCACAGAAAGCCATCGGGAGCGCCACTTTTGCTGAAAGTGGGAAAGCTTTGAACCCTGGGTGCTTCAGAGGAGCTTCTGAACCCTGAGCCATCCCGGCGGGACGTGTCGTCGGAGGGGTCTGGTCGCCCTCCATTCGAATGTGCGCGAAGCGCGCGACATGCAATCTGTCTACTGCGCGACCTTCAGGTCGCGCTCCAACATGCGGAGCGACGCGCCCATAGGGCGCGGAGCGACTCAATTCGAATGGAGGGCGACCAGACCCCTCTACCGCCATGCCATTGAGGGGCCCCGCCGCAGGCCTTCATAGTCTCCGTCCCGTGAACCGCAAGTGGTGGACGCTCGCCGGAGCCTGTTCGGGCCTGTTCCTGCTGATGCTGGACTCGACCGTGGTGGCGTTGGCACTGCCCGAGATCCGGGGGGACGTCGGGGCGAGCAGCGAGGGGCTGCAGTGGGTGATGAATGGGTACCTGTTGACGATCGCGGTGCTGGTCGTGACCGCGGGACGGTTGGGGGACATGTTTGGGCGCAAGCGGGTCTTCATTGTCGGGATGGGGGTCTTCGCGGTTGGGTCGGTTGTCTCCGGGGCCGCCGGAGACCAGGTTGGGTTGATCGTCGGGCGGGTTCTGCAGGGGGCCGGGGCGGCGCCGATGTTGTCGCTCTCGCTGGCGCTGGTCTGCAACGCCTTCCCATCGGCAGAGCAGCCGCGGGCGTTGGGAATCTGGGCCGCGGTCTCGGCGGTGGCGTTGGGGATCGGGCCGCTGGCCGGTGGGGTGCTGATCGAAATCGACTGGCGGCTGATCTTCTGGATGAATCTGCCGGTGGCGGCAATTGGGGTGGCGATCACGGCGATCGCGGCGCCGGAGTCGACCGATCCCGGTGCCGGCAGCGGGATCGACTGGACCGGCCTGGCGGCGCTCTCGGTCGGGATCACCGCGGCGGTGCTGGCGCTGGTCCAGTCCAACGCCTGGGACGCCGAGCTGACGGCTGGCCTCGCCCTGGTCGGGTTGCTGGCGCTGGCGGCCTTCTGGCGGATCGAGCGCCGGGTCTCGAACCCGATCGTCGACTTCGCGCTGTTTCGCAACGGGCCCTATTTCGGCGCCAGCGCCGCCGCCTTCGCTCTGGTCGGCGCCTACTGGGCGGTGATGTTCTTCCAGCCCCAGTACCTGCAGGACGTGCGCGGCCACTCGCCGATCGCCGCGGGGCTGCTGATCCTGCCGGTGACGGTGCCGATGATCTTCGTCTCGCCCTTCTCGGGGCGGCTGATCGGCCGCTTCGGTGCCCGCCGGCTGATGACCGCCGGAATGGTCTGCGGTGTCGTCGGGCTGCTGCTTCTGACCCAGGTCGGCGCCGACAGCTCGTTTGCGCTGGTCCTCGGTGCCTATCTGCTGTTCGGGATCGCGCTGGGACTGGTCTACGCGCCGATGTCGACCGCGGCGATGGCGGCGATGCCGGGGGAGAAGGTGGGGATCGCCGCCGGTGTGCTGGCGATGGACCGGGTGCTGGCCGGCGCCATCTCGCTCGCCGCCACCGGCGCCGTCTTCCACGCCCTCCAGGGGGACGGCGAGTCCTTTGCCGCCGCGATCGCCGGCTCGACCTGGGTTGCGGCCGCGCTCTGCGCGGTCGGTGCCGGCCTGGCTTGGGCTTTCGTCCGCGACCCCGAACCGCCAGGACCGGACCCGGCGGTGGCCGGCGATCCGCCTTTGGAGCAGCTCCAGCACCACCGACACCACCGGCGATTCCACTTGTGATGCCCCAAACCCTTGGTGTGGGGATTTTGAGTGATCGATCCGGTTGACAACGGGAATCCCGTACTGTCCACTCGGACATAGGCAGACCGCATTCCAGAGCGGTTTTTGGCATCCTATAGGGGATGCCTTCACTGTCCGGGGATGAGCTCCATGAGCTTTCAGAACGTCAGGATCCTCGACTTCTGAGGGCTCTCGATGTCGTCGCCCCGGGCGGCGCGCTGCGCGAGGGGATCGACAATATCGTCCACTCGCGTACCGGTGGTCTGATCGTCGTCGGCGACCTCGACGACATCTCCCACATGCTCTCCGGCGGCATCAAGCTGGATGTCGATTACACGCCGGCGATGCTCTACCAGGTGGCGAAGATGGACGGCGCGATCGTGCTCAACAGCGAGGCGACCACGATCGCCTGGGCCAACGTGCAGCTGATGCCGGACCCGACGATCCTCTCCTCGGAGACCGGCACCCGTCACCGCACCGCCGAGCGCGTCTCCAAACAGACCGACGCCCTGGTTATTGCGATCTCCCAGCGCCGCGACGTCGTCTCCCTCTACGTCGAGGGGACCAAGTACATCCTGCAGGAGATCCCGGCCGTGCTGGCCAAGGCCAACCAGGGCCTGGCGACGCTGGAGAAGTACCGCGAGCGGCTCGACCAGGTCTCCGGCCGCCTCACCGTGCTCGAGTTCGAGGGCGGCAGCTTCCTCCACGACGCGCTCGCGGTCCTGCAGCGGGCCGAGCTGGTGACGCGGATGGCGGTCGAGGTCGAGCGCTACATCGTCGAGCTCGGCACCGAGGGCCGGCTGATCGAGATGCAGCTGGAGGAGACGATGGTCGGCGTCGCCGCCGACAAGACGGCGTTGATCCGCGACTACTCGGTCGAGGACACCGAGGGCAGCCTGGCGGCGACGCTGCAGGCGCTGAGCCGGATGCCGCACCAGGACGTGCTCGACTTCGGCCGTCTCGCCGAGCTGCTCGGCTACGACCGCAAGCTCAACACCCTCGACTTCCCGGTCGCCTCGCGCGGCTACCGGGCGCTGGGCCGGGTGCCCCGCATCCCCAAACTTGTCGTCCAGAAGATCATCCACGAGCTGGGCGGGTTGGAGGAGGTCCTGGCGGCCTCCAACGACGACCTTGCCGCTGTCGACGGAGTCGGCCCGACTCGGGCCAAGGACATCCGCGAGGGCCTGCGCCGGCTGCAGGAGGTCGACTTGGTCGACAGGTACTTACAGAGCTGACGGCGATCGACGCCGTCGAACGAAAGGAGCCACCGATTCCCGAGCTAGACGAGGCCATCGAGGCAGTCTTCGAGGAGGACATTGAATATGTCTGCGACTTCGAGGAGGGCGACAAGGTCGTCTACCCGCATCACGGGGCTGGCCTGGTGTTGAAGAAAGAGACCCGTGAGCTGATGGGCAGCGAGCGTGAATACCTCACGATCAAGATCATCCACAACGAGCTCACGGTGATGGTCCCCTGCGAAAACGCGGGTGTGGCCGGGCTGCGTCGCGTGATCGACGAGGAGGAAATCAAGAAGGTCACAAACGTCCTCACCGACGAAGTCTCCGAGATGCCGAAGAACTGGAACCGGCGTTTCAAGTACAACCGCGAGAAGATCAAGACCGGCGACGTCTTCGAGCTGGCCGAGGTCGTTCGCAACCTGGCGATCCGCGAGATGGAGAAGGGCCTCTCCACCGGCGAGAAGCAGATGTACACGCGGGCCAAGAAGATCCTCGCGTCGGAGTTCATGTACGCGCTCGACAAGGACGAGGAGGGCGCGGAGGAGTACCTGGACGGGCTGCTGGAGGAGCGCTTCGCCGCCACGGCGTAGCCCCCTCGCAGTAACCGCGGTCATCGCGGCCGCCGGCTCCGGAGAGCGTCTCGGAGCCGGCGGCCCGAAGGCTTTCGTGCCGTTGGCTGGGAGGCCGATGGTCGAGTGGTCGATCGAGGCCTTCCGGGCCTGCGGGTCGGTGCACTCGATCGTCGTCGCCGCCCCGCCCGGCCATGTCCACGACTTCGTCGGCGGCCACGACCTCGGCGTCGTCTCCGGCGGCGCCACCCGCGCCCAGTCGGTGGCCAACGCACTGGAGGCGGTCGGCACCGAGCTGGTCGCGATCCACGACGCGGCCCGCCCGCTGCTGACGTCCGCGCTGGTCGAGGAGTTGGTGGCGAGCCTCGCCGCCTACCCCGACGTCGCCGGCGTCATCGCCGCCGCCCCCGTCACCGACACGATCAAGCAGGTCAAAGAGCCGGACGAGGGAGCGAGAAGTGCATTTCCCGGTGGGGAGCCCGGAAATGCGCTCTTCGTCGGCGAGACGCTCGATCGCTCCCGCCTCTGGGCGGCGCAGACGCCTCAGGTCTTTCGGGTGCGGACGTTGCGCGCCGCACTCGCGGTCGATGCCGAAGCTCGTGACGCCGCCACCGACGAGGCGATGCTGGTCGAGGCGGCGGGAGGGACGGTGCTGATCCACCCGACCTCGCCCGAGAACCTCAAGGTGACCACGCCGCTCGACCTGCGCCTCGCGGAGCTTCTGCTCGCGACCCGTACCTCCTGATCGAACAGCATCGAATTTCCGGGTCGGGAGGCAGGAAATCTGATGCAGTTCGGGGCGGGTCAGTCCTTGAGCAGGACCCAGACCAGCGCCGCCGCGAAGCAGAGTTGGCCGACGCCGAAGGCGACACCGAGGCTGACCGCGCCGAGCAGGCCGGCGAGCGCGGTGCCGAGGGCGAACGCTAGTAGGAGCAGAAGCAGCTGACGGGCCATTGCCGTCGCAGTCTAGGCTCCCAACCGATGCTCACCGACTACCACCTGCATCTGCGCCCGGACGAGGACGGCACGACCTTCGAGCGCTACTTCACCGCCGAGAACGTCGACCGTTACTTGGCCGCCGCCGCGGCGGCGGGGGTCGAGGAGTTGGGTGTCTCCGAGCACGTCTATCGCTTCCAGCAGGCGCTCGAGCTCTGGTCCCACCCGCTCTGGCAGAGCAACGGCCGCGACGATCTCGATGCCTATTGCGAGTTCGTCCGCACCACGCCGCTGAAGCTCGGGATCGAGTGCGACTTCGTGCCCGGCGCGGAGGACAGGACGGCGACGATGCTGGAGGCGCGCGACTTCGACTACGTCGTCGGCTCCGTCCACTTCATCGGCGAGGAGGCCGTCGACCATCCCGGCTGGGACATCTGGGACGGCAGTGGCGACGCGGACGAGGTCTGGCGGCGCTACTTCGAGTCTCTGGCCGAGTGCGCTCGCTCCGGCCTCTTCGACATCCTCGCCCACCCCGACCTGGTCAAGGTCTGGGGCGGCACCCGGCCGCTGCCCGAGCGCGACCCGCGCCACTTCTACGAGCCCGCGGTCGAGGCGATCGCCGAGAGCGGGATCGCGGTCGAGGTCTCGACCGCCGGTCTGCGCAAGCCGGTTGGCGAGCTGTATCCGGCCCGCGGCTTCGCCGAGATGTGCGTCGAGGCCGGAGCCCCGTTCGCCCTCTCCTCCGACGCCCACCTGCCCGAGCAGGTCGGCTTCGCCTACGACCGCGCGGTCGACTTCCTCGAGAGCCTGGGGGTGGGGGAGATATGCGTCTTCGAGCAACGCCGGCGGCAGCTGGCTCCGCTGCCCAGCCGCGTCATCTGATGGTCGGGATCGGCTACGACAGCCACCGCTTCGCCGACGATCGCCCATTGGTCCTCGGCGGGGTCGAGATCGACTACCCGCGCGGGCTCGCCGGCCATTCCGACGCCGACGTCCTCACCCACGCCGTGATCGACGCCATTCTCGGCGCCGGCGGTGGCGGCGACATCGGCACGATGTTCCCCGACGACGACGAGCAGTGGCAAGGTGCCGACTCGATCGACCTGCTGCGAACGGTGGTCGGGACCGTCGCCGGCCCGATCGTCAACGTTGACGCGACCCTGATCTGCGAGGAGCCGCGGTTGGGCCCCTACAAGGCGGAGATGGAGCGCACGCTCGCCGACGCCACCTCGGCCCGGGTCAGCGTCAAGGCGACCACCAACGAGGGCATGGGCTGGATCGGCCGCGGCGAGGGCATCGCCTGCATCGCGGTCGCCTCGGTGCAGAGCGAATAGTCTTCGGGCGATGGGGATTCTCAGCGAGAGCGCCGCGAAGCTGCGCACTTCCGCGGCCGACTCGATCTTCGAGGCCAGGGTGCTGCACGAAGCCGGCATCGTCGGACCGATGCGCCCCGACAAGGCGGCGAAGATCGCGTCCACCTTCCTGCGCTGGGGAGCCTCGCCGGCAACTGGAGCCTCGACCGCGGCGATCCACCATCCGCACGAGGTCGCGATCGTCGACGAGCGCGGCGCCCTCAGCTTCGAGCGCCTGCATCACCGCACCAACGCCCTCGCCCGCTCCTTCGCGGCGATGGGGATCGGCCACGAAGACGGGGTTGGGATCATGTGCCGCAACCACCGCGGCTTCATCGAGGCGACCCTGGCTGCCGCCAAGCTCGGCGCCAGTGCGCTCTACCTGAACACGATGTTCGCCGGGCCGCAGCTGGCCGAGGTGACGCGCCGGGAGGAGCCGAAGGCGCTGGTCTACGACTCCGAGTTCGCCGGGCTGCTGGAAGGCGTCGACGACTCAGTCGCGCGTGTGGTCGGTTGGGTCGACGAGGGCGAAGAGACCGACGAGGTGACGCTCGAGCAGCTGATCGCCGCCGGCTCCGAGGCGGATCTGAAGCCGCCGCCCGACAAACCTCGCTTCGTGATCCTCACCTCCGGCACCACCGGCACCCCGAAGGGCGCCCAGCGCTCCAGCCCCGACGGGCTGCTGGGAATCGCGGCGCTGCTCGACAAGATCCCCTTCCACAGCCGCGAGACGATGATGATCGCGGCACCGCTCTTCCACTCCTGGGGCTTCTTCCACTTCATCATGAGCCTGCCGACCGCCTCGACGATGGTCCTGCGGCGCCGCTTCGACCCCGAGGGGACGCTGCAGGCGATCCAGGAAAGTCGCGCCGACGTGCTGGCGGTGGTGCCGGTGATGATCCAGCGGATCCTCAGCCTGCCCGAGGAGACACTCGCCGCCTACGACCTCTCCTCACTGCGGATCACCTCGCTCTCTGGCTCGGCCCTGCCGGGCGAGCTGGCGACCGCCTGGATGGACCGCTTCGGCGACAACGCCTACAACCTCTACGGCTCGACCGAGGTCGCCTACGCGACCATCGCCACTCCCGAAGACCTGCGCGCCGCTCCCGGCACCGCCGGCAAGCCACCGCGCGGAACCACGGTGCGGATCGTCGGCGAGAACGGGCAGGAGGTGCCGCAGGGCGACGTCGGCCGCATCTTCGTCGGCAATGAGATGTCCTTCGAGGGCTACACCGGTGGCGGCGGCAAGGAGGTGATCGACGGGCTGCTCTGCAGCGGCGACGTCGGCCACATCGACACCGAGGGCCGGCTCTTCATCGACGGCCGCGATGACGAGATGATCGTCTCTGGCGGCGAGAACGTCTTCCCGCGTGAGGTCGAGGATCTGCTCGCCGATCACGAGGCGGTGGTCGAGGCTGCGGTGATCGGCGTCGAGGATGCCGAGTTCGGCCAGCGTCTGAAGGCCTTCGTCGTCGTCGTGGACGGGGTCGAGATCGACGAGGGCGGCCTCAAGGCGCACGTCAAGGCCAACCTCGCCGGCTACAAGACGCCGCGCGAGATCGAGTTCCTCGACGAGCTGCCGCGCAACGCCACCGGCAAGGTCCTGAAGCGGGACCTGCGCGCGGGCGAGACCCAGCAGTCCGCCTGACGACACGGCTGACGCAAATTGCGGCGAGTGCGACCGCGCACCGTTCGGGTGGCCTCCGGCGCCAGTAGTAGTTTGCAGGGGGAATGAGCGATCCAGCCAGGCAGCTGCGGGCCGTCGGTGAGGCCACCGAGACGATGCACGGCGTCGCCAAGCAGGCGCTGGAGTGGGTCCGCGTCAGCGAGGAGCGCGTAGCCACCGCTGAGGCGCGGGCCGACAAGGTCTCCGCTGAGCTGAAGGAGCGGGCGATGGGGACGCTGCGCAAAGTCGCCGCCGAGGCTCGTGAGCAGATCGCCGCCGAGCGCAAGACGCGGCGCGAGGTCGAGAGCAGGGTTGCCGGCGCCGAGGCGGCGCGCGATCGCGCCGAGCACGCCTTCGAGGACCTGCAGCAGCGCTCCCAGGCCGAGAACGAAGCCGTCACCGCCCATGCCGCCGAGGTGCGCGCTGCGGCTGAGGAGTCGATTGCCGCGGCGGAGCGCAAGCTCGAGGCCGCGGTCGACGCCCGGGCGATCGAGATTCGCAAGAAGATCGAGGCCGAGGCCGACCGCCGCATCGCCGCCGCCGAGCAGCGGGCTGCCGACGCCGAGGCTGCCTCCGTGGAGTCGCACGAGACCGCGGTGCGGCTGGAGACCGAGATCGAGCGCCGGGTCATGGACGGCACCGTCGAGGTCCGCCGTGAAGCCGAGGAGAGCGTCCGCAACTTGGTCGAGAAGGTCGAGCGCGAGGCCGAAGAGGCCGCCCGCGCCCGCGCCGAGGATCAGCTGCGGCTCGAGTCCGACCGCATCCGCACTCAGGCCGAGAAGCGCGAGGAGCGCGTGCGCGAGGCCACCGAGGACGAAATCAAGGCCAGCGCCAAGCGGGCCAAGCGCGAGGCCCAGGCGGCCGCCGAGGAGTCGGCGCCGGTCTGGCTGCGCGGCGAGTCGACCGCCTCGACGGCCGGCTACCGCACCTTTTAGCAGGGCGATTTCATCTAGCCTCTGCCTCGCGATGCGCGAGGTGAGAATCAGGGACACGCTCAGCGGTAAGCCGCGAGTGCTCGACCCCGCCGAGGAGGCGGGCATCTACGCCTGCGGCCCGACCGTCTACAGCCGTATCCACATCGGCAACGCCCGGCCCTTCGTCGTCTTCTCCCTCTTTGCCCGCTTTCTGCGCTCCGAGGGCTACCGGGCGCGGCTGGTCGTCAACGTCACCGACGTCAACGACAAGATCTACACCGCTGCCGCGGCGGCCGGAGAGCCCTCCGGCGAGTTCGCGCGGCGGATGACCCGCGCCTACTTCGAGGACACCGACCGGCTCGGGCTGGGGCGCCCCGACGCGGAGCCGCTGGCGACCGCGACGGTCGCCGGGATCATCGCCCTGATCGCCGACCTGGTCGAGTCCGGGCACGCCTATGAGTCGGGCGGCGACGTCTACTTCAAGGTCCGCAGTTTCGGCGAGTACGGCAAGCTCTCCAACCGCCGCCCCGAGGACATGGACCAAGGCGAGGAGGCGGGGTCGGCCTCGCTCAAGCAGGACCGTCTCGACTTCGCGCTCTGGAAGGCGCACAAGCCCGGCGAGGACACCAAATGGGACTCGCCCTGGGGCCCCGGTCGCCCGGCCTGGCACATCGAGTGCTCGGTGATGGCCGAGCAGGAGCTCGGCGCCTCGTTTGCGATCCACGGCGGCGGCTCCGACCTCGTCTTTCCCCACCACGAGAACGAGATCGCCCAGTCGGAGGCGGCGGGGCGGCCGTTTGCGCGGATCTGGATGCACAACGGGATGATCGAGACGGCCGACGCGAAGATGTCGAAATCGGACGGCAACATCTTTCAGCTCTCGCAGGCGCTCGATAACTACGGGCGCGAGGCCGTGGTGGCCTATCTGATTTCTGGGCACTACCGGCAGCCGCTTGCTTTTGGGGACGAGCAGATGAGGCAGGCCGGCGCTCAGGTGGAGCGGTTGCGGAACTTCTTTCGCGAGCGAGGGGACAATCGGGACGGAAGTGGGGGAGAGCCGGGGGAGGTCTCGCCGTCACGAACTGCGGGAGGTTCCGTCGAGACCTCCCCCGGCTCTCGACTCGACGCGTTCCGGTCGGCGCTGGCGGATGACTTCAATACCCCCAGGGCGCTGGCCGAGGTTTTCGAGCTGGTCGGGGAAGCGAATCGGGGTGAGGTGGACAGGGGTGAGGCGGTGACGGTGCTGCGCGAGATGCTCGAGCTGGTCGGCCTTGGTTCGCTGGCTGAGTTGGGCGAGGGTGCGGACGCCTCTGCTGAAGCCCTGATGGAGGAGCGGGAGGCAGCGCGGGGAGCCAAGGACTTTGCGCGCGCCGATGCGATTCGGGATGAGTTGGCGGAGATGGGTTGGGAAGTTCGCGATTCCGCCGGGGGCCCGAGCTTGGTTCCGAAGGCTTAGATGGCCAACCAGATCATCTACGGCAAGCAGCCCGTCGCCGAGGCGGAAGGGGGGAGGCGGCAGGTTCACCGGGTCTGGCGGGCGCCGGAGACGGATGCGTTGGAGCTGGAGCGACTCTGTGGGTCACCGGATCATCAGGGGGTCGTCGCCGAGGTCGATTCGTATCCCTACGGCGACGCCCGGGGGCTGCTGCGCCGCGAAGACGCGCTGCTGATCGCGCTCGATCAGGTGCAGGACCCGCGCAACCTCGGTGCCGTCTGCCGCTCGGCTGAGTTCGCGGGAGCGACCGGGGTCGTCGTGCCGGAGCGGCGCTCCGCCGCCGTCACCGCGGCCACCTGCAAGGCGTCGGCCGGAGCGGTGGAGCATCTGCAGGTCGCGCACGTGCGCAATCTGGCCGACTGGCTCGCCGATGCCAAGACCGCCGGCTTCTGGATCTGGGGCGCCGATGCCGACGCGCGGGCGACGCCCTGGAGCGTCGACCTCACGGGGCCGACGGTACTCGTCCTCGGTGGCGAGGGCAAAGGCATCCGCCCGCGGGTGGCTGCCGCCTGCGACGGCCTGATCGCGCTTCCCCGGGGTGGTGAAGTCGAGTCGCTGAACGTCTCTGCCGCGGCCGCGGCGGTCCTCTTCGAGGCCGTCCGGCAGCGCGGCAAAACCTGAGCCAGAGCTTCTAACAAATGCAACGGCGGTTGCATTTATGTCCCCCAGGGGTTGACATAGCTCCGCGGACACATAAACTAGCGGCGCAACAAGGGTGAACCTCAGCTTGAGTGTGAGGCAGAGCGATCCCGTCAATAAGAGGCGCCCCGGGGGAGGTAAGTGGCGCCACGACCCTTCAGCAAGGAGAAGGATCTGTGGCTCTGTCTACGCCTATGCAGCAAAGGCCAGCCTCTATGGCTGTCCGCTCCAGTCCCGTCCGCGTCAATCAGGCTAACTCTCAAGCTGAGCTTGATGATCATTATCTCGTCACCCTTGCCAAGGAAGGCAAAACCGACGCCTACGACGCGATAATCCGCCGCTACCGCGGTTTCGTCCGCCTCAAGGCCTCCTCCTACTTCCTGCTCGGGGGCGAGTCCGACGACCTGATCCAGGAGGGCCTGCTCGGCCTCTACAAGGCGATCCGCGACTACCGGACCGATCGCGAGTCGAGCTTTCGCAACTTCGCCGAGCTCTGCATCACCCGTCAGATCATCACCGCGGTGAAGACGGCGACCCGCAACAAGCACACGCCGCTGAACCAGTACGTCTCCTTCAGTCAGACGCCGGCCGCCGCCGGGGACTCCGACACCACCCTGGACGAGATCCTGCCCGGCCCCAGCGTCCACGACCCGGTCAACCAGGTGATCGCCACCGAAGAGCTGGCCAGCCTCGTCGCCTGCCTCTCCGGCGTTTCCGGCGTCCTCTCCGATCTCGAGAGCCGCGTCCTCTCGCTCTACCTCGACGGTCACTCCTATGAGCTGATCGCCGAGAAGCTCGAGTGCGACACCAAGACCGTCGACAACGCCCTGCAGCGGGTCAAGCGCAAGGTGGGGTCGCATCTCGCTTCACGCGAGGTGGCTGCCTAGCCCTGGGGGAGATCCGCCAGCACGTACTCCAATAGCTCGCGGCCGTGGTCCGAGGCGACGGCAATGTCGTCGGCCTTGACTCGGACCCGGTGCAGCGACTGCATTCGCAGCACGTCGCCGTCGGTGCGGTGGTTGGGGAAGACCCCGGCGTAGGAGACCCCCAGCCGCTCGAGGTCGTCGGCGACCAGCGCCGTCGCCGGCTGCTCCAGTGGCAGATCGACGTAGATCGCGTCGAGCCCGGCGCGGTGGAAGAGGTGGTGGCGCTCGGCCGCGATCGCCTCCTCCAGGTCGGCGCCCGGGACCCCGACGGTGATCAGGGCCAGGTTGTGATCCTCGTGCAGCTCGACGTGCAGCTCGCTCCGGCTCGCCAGCTCCGCTTCCGGTCCCGGCTTCGCCAGCGTGCCCCGCAATTCGCAGAGCGCCAGCGTCTGGCCGACGATCTCGTGGTGGCGCTCCGGCGCGTAGACGCGGCGCTCGTGGCCGTCGTTGAGCTTGGTGTAGAAGAGCGCCGCCGACTGTCGCCGCCGCGGCGCCCCGGCGGCGGCGTCGTTGCTGACCGAGGCCGGGATCCAGCCGAGCAGGAAGCCGGTCTCGTGCGCCCCCAGCTCGATGTTCGCCCGCTGGCTGTAGGGGTGGGCGGCGGTCGCCTCGCTGAACATCCCGGCCAGGCCCTGGTCCCGCGCCCAGTCCATCAGGAAGCGCTTGGTGCGGGTGAAGAGGTGCTGGCCGCGGGCCGCCTCCAGGGTCACCGCCTGTCCGGAGTGGGCGACCGCGTCGCCGGCTGCGGCCAGGCTCATCCCCATGTGGCAGAGCAGCTCCCCGGCCGCCGTCTCGGCGACGCAGGAGACGTAGGTGCCGTTGGTCAGCCGGGCTGAAACCTCCGCCTGGTCGTAAACCCAGCGGACGTCGTAAGTGGTCCCGTAAGCTGCTTCTATCGCCTCGGTGAGGATGCCACCCTCGTCCGGTCCGAGAAACCTGAAGTTCACATCCATCGCATCACCCATAGCCACCATGCCCGCCTAGCTCAACCTGGGAGAGCACCTGATTTGTAATCAGGAGGTTGCCGGTTCGAACCCGGCGGCGGGCTTTTCGGTCACGGGGCGCCGGCATCGAGCAGTCGCGCCTTCTCGGCCGCGAACTCCTCGGCGGTGAGGATGCCCTTGTCGCGCAGCGAGGCGAGGCGCTCCAGGCGCTCCAGCCTGGCGTCCTCGGCGTTCGCCGGCGCCACCGCGGTCGGTGCCTCGCTCGCCGGCGTCTCGCCACCGCTGGGCCGTTTCTCCGGCAGACGCAGCTTCGAGGCCTGCTCGCCGACCCGCTCGCCGATGTTGGCGCCCTTGACGGCGCTGACGACTTTGTCGCGGGTGTTGCCGAAGACGTCGCTGTACTCGGCCTCGGGGTACTCCTCCTCGGTCTGCTTGCGCAGCTCGTGGATGCCGAAGGCGGCCATGCCGGCGACGACCAGGGTGGTGAGGAAGGAGCGCAGCCCCTGGGTCGGGCTGGAGAGGAAGTAGAGGCAGACGACGATTGCCAGGCCGGTGTAGACGTAGGCGGCGTGGTGGCGCAGGGTTGGCGCGAAGAAGCGACGGGTCGCCCGGGCGGAGCCGGTCGGGGAGGCGAGCCAGCCAGCGATCGCGAAGAGGACGCCGACGACGATCACCGTGGTCGCGATGCTGGTCATCAGCGAGGTCGCGATCGACCAGGCCGCTTCGCCCGCGGGCTTGGCGCTGTCGGTCACGACCAGCTGGTCGACGACGATCCCGCCGGCGATCTCGCGGAAGACGATCACGGCGAAGCCGGCGGCGACCAGGCCGATGCCGCTGTAGAGCACGGTCACCCAGCGACCGTCGCGGGAGAGGTAGATCGCCGCGGCGAAGGCGATGAAGGTGAGCAGCGAGAGCACCAGGGCCAGACCCTTGATCGCGATCGCGATGTTCTGCGCCGTCTTCAGCTGGTCGGAGTGGAGGATCTCGATCTGCCCCGCGTCCGGCGGCAGCTTTTCCGCCAGGTTCTGGCCGATGCCGACCTGGCCGGCGAGGTTGGTGAGGAGGCTGCCGAGGTTGAGGCTGACGTTGCCTTCCGAGGTCGAGACCGCGTCGCCCTTGTCTTCCAGCACCGAGATCAGCTGTTCGTGGGCGGAGCGGTTGGCGTCTTCCCAGAGCGACTGCGCGGTCGCCGATTCGAGCACCTTTTCAGCACCGCTGCCGGCCACCTGGCGCAGTCCGCCGGCGGCGGGGCCGGCGAGGTTCTTGGTGTCGCCGGGCAGGATGTCCTTCAGTTCGGCTTCGACGTCGACGTTTTCGTAGAGCTGATCGACGAGGTAGTCGCCGATGGCGGCGCGGATCGTCTGGTTCTGGATCAGGCGGCCGCTGGTCGAGACCCAGTCGTCGGTATTGAGCGCCTGGCGCTCGGTCCAGATCGCGAAGACACTGAGGAAGGCGAGGACCGAGCCGAGGATGACGAGCCCCTTAACGGTGCGTCTGCGTGCGCGGCTCATCGAACGGGGATGGTATACGTGAAGCCATGAAACTGGAGGGCATCCACCACATAACCGCGATCACCGAGGACGCCCAGCGCAACGTCGACTTCTACGCGGGAGTGCTGGGCCTGCGGCTGGTCAAGAAAACCGTCAACCAGGACAACCCCACCGTCTACCACCTCTTCTTCGCCGACGAGGGCGGCGATCCCGGTTCCGACCTGACCTTCTTCGAGTACCCGGGAGTGGCCTCGGGTCGGGCCGGCGCCGGCATGGTCCACCGCGTCGTCTGGCGCGTCGCCTCCGAGGACTCACTCGCCTTCTGGGCCGAGCGGCTCGGCGCCAACGGCATCGAGTCCGAGCGCGAGGGCGCCGGCCTCGTCTTCTCCGACCCCGAGGGCCTCGACCACGAGTTGCTCGTCGTCGAGGTTCCCGACGCGCCGCTGGTCGCCGACCACCCGGAGATTCCGGCCGAGCTGGCCCTGCAGGGCTTCCATGCCGTGCGCGCCTACGGCGCCGCTCCCGAGGCCAGCAGCGCCCTGCTCGAGGCGCTCGAGTTCGAGCGCGACGGTGACGCCTGGGAAGCGCGCGGCGAGAAGCGCGGCGGTCGCTACCTGTTTGACGAGCCGCCGGCCGAGCGCGGGCTGCAGGGCGCCGGCAGCGTCCACCACGTCGCCTGGGCCTCGCTGCCCGAGGAGCACATGGAGTGGCGGGCGAAGGCGATCTCGGCCGGCGCTCAGCCGACCCCGGAGATCGACCGCTTCTACTTCAAGTCGATCTATTTCCGCGAGCCCAGCGGCGTCCTCTTCGAGATCGCGACGATGGGCCCCGGCTTCACCGTCGACGAGCCGCTCGAGCACCTCGGCGAGAAGCTCTCGCTGCCACCCGACTACGAGCACATGCGGGCCGAAGTCGAGCCCAGCCTGAGGCCAGTGAGGAATCCCCGAACCGACTCGGGGGAGTGAACGGGGACTTCATCTGGCGGGATGCGGGTCGCACCGCCGTCTTCCGCCACAACGGGGTGGCTCAGGCGACGCAGCTGCTGCGCGAGCACGATTTCGAGCCCTTTGAGCTGCTGACCACGTCGCGGGGCTTCGCCACTGCCTCCGAGCTTGGCGCCGCGGCCGAGGCCGTGCACGTCGTTCCCTCCGGGCAGGTGCCCGAGCTGGCCGCGACGCTGCTCGAGACCGCGGCCTCGGTGTCGCTGGTCGCCTTCGGCGGCGGTCGCCCGATCGACGTCGCCAAGGCCGTCGCCTCGGTCACCGGCGCCCGCGTCGCGGCGATCCCGACGACGCTGTCGGGGGCCGAGATGACCGGCATCCACCGGCTTCCGGCCGGCGCCGAATCGCGGGTCGGCTCGCTGGTCCGCCCGGCCCTGGTCGTCGCCGACCCGGTGGCGATGACGAGCCAGCCGGAGGCGGCTCTGCGGGCGAGCGCGATGAACGCCCTGGCCCACGGCGCCGACTCGCTCTACACGCCCTTCGCCAACCCGGTTTCGGAGATGAGCGCGCTGCGAGGAGCGGAGCTGATCGCGGCCGCGCTCGACCAGGAGCCCAGCGAGCGCAACCCGGCACCGCTGGCACTTGGCTCACTGCTCTGCGGCTACGCGATCGACTCCGCCATGTTCGGCCTTCATCACGTCGTCTGCCAGACCCTGGTCCGCGTCTGCGGCAGCCCCCACGCGGAGACCAACGCGGCGATCCTGCCGCGGGCGCTGGCGCTGCTGGTCGCCCGGGCACCGGACCGGCTCGCCGACCTCGCCGCCGCGATCCAGACCGACCCCGAGGACATCGAAGCCCGCGTCCGCCAGCTCGGCGGCGACCCCGCCGGCCTTGGCGCGATCGGCGCCGACCGCGCCAGGCTCGACGACGCGTTGGAGTCGATGGTCGTCCGTCCCGAGTTGGCTTTCGTCCCTGGTACGCCCCTCGGGAAGACCGATCTCGCGGAGCTGGTCGAAGCCTCCTGGTAACCGACGGCCCGCTGTCGTGTAGCGCTCTGCGTGAACGCCGAGCGGCTCTCCCGCTACCACGCTTACACCCGTAAGCACAGCGTCAACTGGCTCCTCTACCTGCTGGCGAGGGTCTTCATGACGCCGTTCTTCCTCGTCTACTTCCGCTACGCCCGGACCGGCCGCGAGTACGCCCGCGTCAAGGGCGGCCTGATCGTCGCCTCCAACCACCGCAGTTTCCTCGACCCCTTCGCGATCGGCGGCTGCCTGCCCTGGCGGCGGCCGATGAACTACGTCGCCAAGGTCGAGCTGTTCGAGCGCCGCTGGCAGGGCTGGGTCCTCTCCCGGCTCGGCGCCTTCCCGATCCGCCGCGGCGAATCCGACGAGGAATCGATGGAGACCGCGCGCCTGATCGTCGAGCGCGGCGGCGCCGTCTGCATCTTCCCCGAGGGCACCCGGACCCGCCGCGGCACCCTCCGCAACCCGCGACGGGGCGTCGGCCGCCTCGCCCTGCAAACCGGGGCCCCGGTGATCCCGACCGCTGTCATCGGCACCGAAAACGTCCGCCGCGGCTGGCGCATCCGGCCGCGCAGGGTCAAGGTCAGGCTCGGCCGGGCGATGACCTTCCCGCGTGCCGAGGAGCCTTCGAAGGCACTGGCGGAAACCGTCACCGGGCGGATCTGGCCCAACGTGCAACTGCAGTGGGAAGACCTCGGCGGCCTGCCGCCGATGCGCCGTGCCGCCGTGATCGGCGCCGGCAGCTGGGGCACCGCGGTCGCGGTGCTGTTGGCCCGTGGCGGCCTCGAGGTCCAGCTCGGCGCCCGCAACGTCGAGCGCGCGGCGGAGATGATCGAGGCGGGGGAGAACTCGCGCTACCTGCCGGGGGTGTCGCTGCCGGAGACGATCGACGTGCGCCCGGCCTCGAAGATCGAGCTCGCCGGCCTCGACCTGATCTGCCTGGCGATCCCCTCGAAGTCGTTGCCGCAGGCGGTCGGGGCGATCGCCGACCGGGTCGGCGGACGCTCCTCGGTCCTGCTCCTGACCAAGGGGCTGATCGCACCACAGGGGCAGCTGCCGGCCGAATACGTCGGCGAACGCGTGCGCGCCCGCGCGATCGCCTGCCTCGGCGGCCCGGCCCACGCCCGCGAGGCCGTCTCCGGCTCCGCCGCGCTGGTGCTCGGCTCCGCCGACCTCGACCTGCGGGCGCAGCTCGGTGAGGTCTTCGACCGCGCCGGCCTCGTCTGCGAGCGCTCCGGCGACGTCACCGGGGTGGAGATGGCGGGGGCGGCCAAGAACGCCGCCGCGCTGGCCGCCGCCGCAGCCGAGCCGCACGGGCTCAACGCCGCCGGCATCGCGGTCGCCGAGATCTGGCAGGAGTGCATCGAGTACGCGATCGGGCGCGGGGCGGACCTGGAGACCTTCTCCGGCCTGGCCGGGGTCGGCGACCTGACCGCGACGATGATGGCCCCGACCGGGCGCAACCGTCGCGCCGGCGAGCTGCTTGGCACCGGAACGCCGGCGGAGGAGATCCCGGGGCTGATCGGCCAGGCCTCCGAGGGCCTCGACACGACGCCGCTGCTGGCCGAGGCGGTGGCCGCCTCCGGCGGGCCGGCCGAGGCGCTGAACGGCCTCGCCGCCCTGATCCGCGGCGAGATCGGTGCCGAGGACTGGGTCGCCGGGCTGCGCCGGGTCGAGCGATCGCGGCGGGCGGCCTGATGCCCGCCCTCCCGCGGGGACTAGGCTTGGCCGGTGAGCAGTCCCACGGAGAACGTCGAGCCCGGCGACCTCGGGCCGGCGGCGAAGGCGAAGCTCGACCGCGCCTTCGAGGACTTCTACCGAGCCCATCTGCGCGACGTCTACTCCTACTCCTATTACAAGGTGGGCAACCACCACGACGCCGAGGACCTGACCGAGCAGGCCTTCCTGCAGGCCTACCGGCACTTCGATCGCGCCCAGCGCGAGTCCGACGGGCGGCCGCTGCGACCGTGGGTGATCCGGATCGCGCACAACCTCGCCTCCAACTATTACCGCGACCGCTCGCGGCGGCCGCAGACGCCACTGGACAGCACCGAGCCGCTCGCCGCCCGCCACGACACCGTGGCGATCGCCGAGGGCCGCGAGGAGCTGCGCCAGGTGATGGCGAACCTCGAGCATCTCTCCGACGACCGTCGCGAGGCGCTGATCATGCGCTTCGCCCTCGGCATGGACAACCGCGAGATCGCCCGTGCCCTGGGCCGCTCCGACGGGGCGACCAAGGTGCTGATCCACCGCGCGATCAAGCAGCTGCAGGAGGAGATGGGTGATGCCTGACTCGAGCGAGACCCTGAGCGGCAGCACCTGGGACGTCGAGCGGCTGCTGGCCGACGCTCTGCGCCCGATCGATCCTCCCCAGCGGCTCTCCGGTCGGGTCGAGGACACTCTCTCCGCGGTCACCCAGGCCGCCGCCGAGGAGCTCTCGGACTGGGCCGAGGAGCTCTCCGAGAGCGAGCTGCGGGCGCTGCGCGACCCGCGCAACTGGGTTCGCCCCGTGGTCGCGGTCGGCGCCGGTGGTGTCGCCACCGGGGCTCTGGTCCTGCTCGAGCTGCGCCGCCGCAGCCGGACCAAGGGCGAGAGTGGGCTACGAGCCCTTGGCGGCGGCTTGCGCTCGCGGCTTTAGCCGCTTCGACCGCTTCCGCGGTTCCTTACCCGCGCGATTCGTGGATTTCGAACCGCGGAACTGGCCGTGGGTGGCGGCGAAGGCGGCGAGCCCGAGCAGGCCGACGGCCAGGTGCGGCCAGCCGCGGCTGGAGAAGTCGGCGATCGCCAGGGCGGTGTAGACGAGGCCGGCGCAGAGGGCGTAGGGGCGAGGCGCGATTCCGGCCACCAGCAGGCCGACCGCACCGCTGGCGAGGTACAGGTAGTTGAGCCAGGAGAGGTCGTGGAAGAAGCCGAGGATGCCGGCGACGAAAAGGAGGGCGCCGACCAGGGTCGCGTAGAGGCGGGCGGGGCTGGGCGGCTGCATCGGCGCCGATTGTAGGCTCCCCATCCCGATGGCCGAGACCTGTTACCGCCACCCCGACCGCGAGACCCGCGTCTCCTGCTCCTCCTGCGGGCGACCGATCTGCCCGGACTGCATGACCCCGACCCCGGTCGGGATGCGCTGTCCCGAGTGCATGCGGCAGAAGACCAAAGTCGTGCAGGGCGTGGGCGGAGGGGCCGCCGGTGGCTTTGCCCGGTCGCCGGCGACCTATCTGTTGATTGCGGTCAGCGTGGTCGTATATCTGGTCGAGGTTGCGACCAGCGGTGGTGGGCTGTCGATCCCCCTCAGCGATTCAGTCGTCGTCCACGGTGCGCTCTTCGGACCCCTGGTCTCAGAAGGCGAGTGGTACCGGCTGATTACCAGTGGGTTCATCCACGGAACCCCCCTGCACGTCGGCTTCAACATGGTGCTCCTCTATTTCCTGGGGCGCCTGCTCGAGCCCGCGCTCGGCACGCCACGGTTCGTGTTCCTCTATTTCGCGTCGCTCTTGGCCGGCTCGTTCGGCGCCCTGCTCCTCGACCCCAACGCTGTGAGTTACGGCGCGTCTGGGGCCGTTTTCGGGCTGGCCGGCGCCACCTTCATTGTCGCTCGCGGCCGAGGCATGGACGCGCTCGCCGGCGAGATCGGATTCCTGATCGTGGTCAACTTGATCTTCAGTTTCGTCATTCCGCACATCAGCGTCGGGGGTCACCTCGGTGGCCTCGCCGCCGGAGTCGTGTGCGCTGGGGCGATAGTCGCCGGTGAGCGGGGGATGCTGGGGCGGAATCACCTCTACGCCGAGCTGGTGGCGATGATCGCGGTCGCCGCCGTTGCCTTCCTCGGCGCCCTGGCCGTCGCCTGACTCTCAGCTGCCCTGGGCAGGCCTCGTGACCGGCGCCTTCAGCAGCCGGAACTCGGTGTTGCCCGGCGCGTCGATCAGGTCGGGGTGCAGCAGGTGCCCGAGCAGCTCGACGCCGTCGACCAGGCGCGGGCCGGGCTCGGCGAAGGCGGCGGTGGCGTCGACCGCGAAGGCCCGTTCGGCACCGAGCGCGGCGATCCGCTCCCAGTGCTCCATCGCCTGGGCCTGGGCGTCCTCGACCGAGCCCTGCGGCATCACGATCACGACCGCCGCGTTGAGGCTCTCCAGCTCGCCCCAGCCGACATCGGGTGGGTTGAGGCCGGGGTCGCCGGCGACGTCGATGCCGCCGGCGATCGAGATCATCTCCGGGATCCAGAAGCCGGCCACCCGCGGCGGGTCCAGCCGCTCCAGCGCGATCACCCGCGGACTCGCGGCGCCGGAGAGCGCGGCCCGCACCGTCGCCAGCCTGCCCTCCAGTTCCCCGCGCAGCTCGTGCGCGTGCGCTTCCATGCCGGTTGCCTCGCCCAAGCGGACGATCTCTTCGAGCATCTCACTGAGCGTTGCGACCCGCATTATTTGCTCAATATCGCATTTATCGAAAAAGCTGCGGGAGCGGCCAGCTATATTCCAGTCGCCGAATGGCCGACGACGTCCCAGCCCGAAGTACCAGGCCAAATAGCTGATGAGTGTCCTCCTGCTCGTCCTTCTGCTGCTGTTGATCGCCATCAACGGCTTTTTCGTCGCCGCTGAGTTCGCGCTCGTGCGCAGCCGCCGCGGCAAAATCGAACAGCTCGCCGCCGAAGGCGAATCCGGGGCCGAGGCGGTGGTCGAGCAGCTCGACAAGATCGACGAATCCCTCTCCGCCTGCCAGATCGGGATCACGATCGCCTCGATCGGGATCGGCTTCCTCGGCGAGCCCTCGCTCTCGAAGCTGATCGAGCCGATCTTCGGCGGACTCTCGCACGGGGTCGCGGCCGGGCTCTCGTTGGCGATCGCCTTCGCCCTGGTCACCGCGCTCCACATCAGCATCGGCGAGCAGGTGCCGAAGATGCTGGCGATCGCCAACGCCGAGAGCACCGCGCGCCGGGTCTCGCGGCCGCTGAACTGGTTCCGCGTCGGCACGGCGCCGGTGACGATGGCGCTGAGCTGGGTCTCGAACGGGATCGTCCGCCTCTTCGGCGTCAACCCCGGCGACCTCGAAGAGCATCACACGGCCGAGGACCTGAAGCAGATCATCGACAGCTCCCGGCTCGGCGGCCACCTCGACCCGGGCGAGGCCGGGATGCTCGGCGGCGTCTTTCACCTGCACGAGCAGGAGGCGCGCGAGGTGATGACGCCGATTCCCGCCGTGATCACCGTCGACACTTCCGAGAGCGTGGAGGCGGCGCTGCGGCGCTGTGTCACCTCCGGCCACACCCGCCTGGTCGTGATCGAAGACGACAACGCCGACCGGGTCAAGGGGATCGTCCACAACAACAGCCTCGCCCGGCTCTACATGAGCGACGGGCCCGAGTCCGGGATCGAGGGCGTAATCCGCGACGCCCTGATCGTGCCGGAGACGCGCCCGCTCGACGATCTCCTGCACGACCTCCAGGTGCAGCGCACCTCGCTCTCGGTCGTCGTCGACGAGTATGGCCGCACGGTCGGGATCGTCACCGTCGAGGACATCCTCGAGGAGGTGGTGGGGGAGATCGAGGATGAGACCGACCCCCGTGCCGCCGCCCTGCGCCAGCTCACCAACGGCGACTGGTTCGTGCGCGGCCACGTCTCGCTCGGCGACCTCGCCGACGCCGGGATCGAGCTGCCGGTCGACAGCGACGCCTACAACTCGGTCGGCGGCTACGTCTTCGGCGAGCTCGGGCGGCTGCCCAAGCGCGGCGACTCGATCAAGTCCAACGGCTACACGATCCGGGTCGAGGCGGTCCGCGAGAACCGCATCGAGGCGGTCCGGATCAGCGGTTCCGTCCGTCCCCCCACCTAATTTCTTCGAGCAACCCGCGTCCCCCGACGTTTGGAGGTACCCGCATGTGGGTTGTTCGTTTGACCGACAAGCAGCTCGAGGTTCTGAGAGCGCTGCTGCGCTCCGAGGAACACCTCGGACCCGCCCTCCGAGGCTCGATCGAGGCCCTCGACCTGGCTCGCTGGGACGAGCTCCCCGAAGCCGAACTCCCCTGGGAGGAGATCGAGATCATCGCCCGCCGCCAGAACATCTCCGAGGCCGACGTGATCTGGGATCTATCTGGAAAACGTAAGGCGGCTAACGCCGAGTAGAGCTAGCTGTAGTCGTAAAAACCGGCACCGCTCTTGCGGCCGAGCTTGCCTTCGCCGACCATCTCGACGATCAGGCCCGGCGGCTGGCTGGCCGCCTCGCCGTTGTCGGCGTAGAGGGCGTCGCCAATCGCCTTGGAGACGTCGAGGCCGACGAAGTCGAGTAGGGCCAGCGGGCCCATCGGGTGGCCGGCGCCGAGCTTCATGCAGGTGTCGACCTCGCCGGCCTCCATGCCGGTCCGCTCGATCAGCCGCACCGCTTCGAAGAGGTAGGGGAAGAGCAGGCGGTTGACGACGAAGCCGGCCTGGTCGGGGACCTCGACCGCGGTCTTGCCCATCGCCGCGCACCAGGCGAGGGTGCGCTCGCGGGCGCCGGCGGCGCCATCGGGGAAGCAGACCTCGATCAGCTTCATCCGTGGCACCGGGTTGAAGACGTGGAGGCCGAAGAGCTTGTCGGTCCCGGCCGCGGCGGCGATCGAGGCGATGCTGAGGGAAGAGGTGGTGGTGGCCAGGTCGGCGTTCGGACAGGCCTCGACGATCCGCGCCAGCAGCTCGCCCTTGGGCTCGATCTCCTCGACGATCGCCTCGACGATCACGTCGCAGTCGGCGAGGTCCTTGGGATCGGTGGTGACCCGCAGCCGCGAGGGCTCGGCGCCCTCGATCTTGGCGCAGGCGGCGACCACTTTCTCCTCCGCGCGCCAGGCCGAAGCCTCGCTGCGGGCGAGGAGGATGGTGTCTCCCGTCATCGTCGAGACGGCGGCGAGACCGGTGGCGATTGCCCCGCTCCCCGCGATCCCCGGACTTTCGAACCCCTGATTAGCGCTCATGGGGCGGGTTCCTATCAGGCTCTCGCTGCGTCGTGCTGTGTGGCCGAAGGCCTGGCTGACTGACCAGTCAGTGGGCTATCCTCAGTTGTGTGATGAAACTTACTTCGAAGGGAGAGGTCGATGGCTGAGAACGGAAACGGGAAGTTCGGCGGGCGCGAGGTCGTCATCGTCGAGGCGGTGCGGACGCCGATCGGCCGCGGCCATCCGGGGAAGGGCTACTACAAGGACAAGCACGCCTCGAACCTGCTGGCCAAGGTCTACGGCGAGTTGTTCGAGCGCTCCGGGGTCGACCCGGCCGAGACCGGCGACGTGATCGCCGGCTGCGCTCAGCAGTTCGGCGAGCAGGGCGTCAACATCGGCCGCAACGCCTGGCTCGAGGCCGGGCTCCCGATCGAGACCCCGGCGACCACGATCGACCGCCAGTGCGGCTCTGCTCAGCAGGCGGTCAACTTCGCCGCCGCGCAGATCGCCAGCGGCGTCCACGACGTCGTCGTCGGCGGCGGCGTCGAGCACATGGGCCACATCTCCTTCGCCGACGGCTACGAGGTGATGAAAGAGCACGGCTCGCCCTTCTCACCCGAGCTGATGGACCGCTACGACCTGATCCCGCAGGGTCTCTCGGCCGAGATGATCGCCGACCAGTGGGAGATCCCCCGCGCCGACCTCGACGAGTTTGGCCTGCGCTCCCAGCAGCTGGCCGCCAAAGCGACGGAGGAGGGGCGCTTCGAGCGCGAGACGATCCCGTTCGCGGTCAACGGCGATACCTACGTGACCGACCAGGGCCTGCGCGAGACCACGCTCGAGGGTCTGGCCAATCTGAAGCCGGCCTTCAAGGAGGACGGCAAGATCACCGCCGGCAACTCCTCGCAGGTCTCCGACGGCGCCGCCGGTGTGCTGCTGATGGCGCGTGAGAGGGCCGACGCCCTGGGCTTGGTACCGCGGGCGCGGATCTACGACCAGACCACGGTCGGCGTCGACCCGGTGATCATGCTGACCGGCCCGATCCCGGCGACCCGCAAGTTGCTCGAGCGCAACGGGATGGCGATGGACGACATCGACCTGGTCGAGATCAACGAGGCCTTCGCCTCGGTCGTGCTCGCCTGGCAGCGGGAGCTCGACCCCGACATGGACCGGGTCAACGTCAACGGCGGCGCGATCGCCCTCGGCCACCCGCTCGGCTCCACCGGCGCCCGCCTGATCACCACCCTGCTGCACGAGATGGAGCGCACCGACAAGGAGATGGGGCTGGTGACGATGTGCTGCGGCGGCGGCCTTGGCACCGGGACGCTGATCCAGAGGGTCTGAGCCGCCAACGGCGAAGTCCCGGGGTTCCACCCCTACTCGTTCACCACTTAGAGGAGACCAGTTGAGCAAGCGACCAATCGCCCTGCTCGCCGGCGTCATGGCAATCGCCATCGTCGCGGCGGGCTGCGGCAGTAGCAGCGACGACAGCACCACCGTCGTCGTGCTGACCAAGACGGAGTTCATCAAGCAGGGCGACGCGATCTGCAAGAGGGGCAGCGAAAGCCTCAGTCAGGAAGCCGAAGACTTCGCTGACGAAAACAACATCGACACTGAAAAGCCGACCAAGGAGCAGCAGGAAGAAGTGATCGCAACCGTGGTCGGCCCCGCACTCCAGACTCAGGCCGAAGAACTCGGCGAACTGGGTGCTCCGGACGGCGAAGAGGAGAAGACGACGGCGATCGTCGACGCCCTCGAAACCGGTGCCGAAGAACTCGAAGACAACCCCGGCGCCCTGCTCGAAAGCAGTGGCAAGGGACCGCTCGACAAGGCCAATGAACTCGCCAACGAGTTCGGCTTCAAGGAATGCGGTCAGGAATAGACCAAGATTGGAGAGGGCGCCTACGGGCGCCTTCTCTTTGCCCGCGATTCTGGCTGCTTGGCCAGGGTCTATATGCTCGCTCGCGATGGACTTGACGCTGTCGCCATCGGAGGAGCAGTTCCGCGACGAGGTTCGCACCTGGATCGAGGCGAACAACCCGGGCCCTGAGCCCGAGGCCGGTCTCGACGAGGTGATGGCCTTCCGCCGTGAGTGGCAGCTGAAGCTGCACGCGGCCGGCTGGGCCGGGATCTCCTGGCCCAAGGAGTACGGCGGTCGCGGCGCGACGATGATCGAGCAGGCGATCTTCGTCGGCGAGGCGGCGCGCCAGGAAGCGCCGAGCCCGGCCAACGTGCTCGGCCTGGCGATGGGCGGCCCGGTCGTGATCGCCCACGGCACCGATGCCCAGAAGCAGCGCTACCTGGAGCCGATCCTGACCGGCGACGAGATCTGGTGCCAGGGCTTCTCCGAGCCCGAGTCGGGCTCCGACCTGGCCTCGCTGAAGACCCGCGCGGTCAAGGACGGCGACGAATGGGTGGTCAGCGGCCAGAAGGTCTGGACCACCTTCGCCCAGTACGCGAAGTGGTGCATGCTCGTCGCCCGCACCGACCCCGACGCGCCCAAGCACCAGGGCCTCACCTACTTCCTGATGGACATGGAGCAGGAGGGGGTCGAAGCGAAACCGCTGGTGCAGATAACCGGCGAGGGCGAGTTCAACGAGGTCTTCATGGACGAGGCGCGGATCCCCGCGGAGAACGTCGTCGGCGAGGTCGGGGCCGGCTGGGGGGTGGCGATCACGACCCTGATGAACGAGCGCGCCGGGCTCGCCTTCGGCGCCATCGCCCAGATCCAGAACGCTCTCGGCCGCCTCGCCAAGCTGGCCAACGAGGTCAAGGTCAACGGCGGCTCCGCGGCCGACGACACCTACTACCGCCAGCGCATCGCCCAGCTTCACATCGAGGCCGAGACGATGCGATTGAACGCCTACCGCGGCCTGACCAAGACGATGCAGTCGGGTATCCCCGGTCCCGAGGGGTCGCTCGGCAAGTGGCAGTGGGCCGACATCAACCAGGGCCTGACCGAGCTGGCGCTGGAGATCGAGGGCGCCTACGCGCCGCTCTCGCGCGGCTCCGCCAACGCGATCGACAACGGCGCCTGGCAGTACGGCTTCCTGCGCTCGCGCGCCAACTCGATCGAGGGCGGGACGACCGACATCCTCAAGAACATCATCGCCGAGCGTGTGCTCGGCCTACCGAGGCTGCGCTAGGCCCGGCCGCCATGTACTTCGACCTCAACGACGAGCAGCAGGCGATCAGGTCGACCGCCCATGACTTCCTCGCCTCGCGCTTCAAATCGGAGCGGATGCGGGAGATCGCCGCCAGCGAGGACGGCGCCGACGCCGATGGCTGGAAGCAGATGGCCGACCTCGGCTGGGCCGGCCTGGCGCTGCCGGAGGAGTGGGGCGGCCAGGGCCTCGGCATCGTCGAGCTCGCCGTCCTCTTCGAGGAGATGGGCTACGCGCTCGCGCCCTCGCCGCTGCTCTCGAACACGATCGCCGGCCTGGCCCTGACCCTCTGCGGCTCCGACGACCTGCGCGAGCGCTACCTGCGACCACTCGCCGCCGGCGAGAAGCGCGGGACGCCGGCGCTCTGGGACGCCGGCTCGCCGGCGACGGTCGGCGGCTTCAGGATGGAGGCGAAGGCCGACGGCGATGGCGTCGTCCTCGACGGCGAGAAGATCCTGGTCATGGACGCCGCCGGCGTCGACTTCTTCCTCGTCGCCACCAGCGACGGCAGGCGCCACCTGGTCGAGAGCGGGGCGGAGGGAGTCACCGTCAGCCCGGAAACCGGGATCGACCCGACCCGCCGCTTCTCCTCGGTCCGGCTCGACGGCGTCAGGGTTCCCGCCGCCGACACCCTGCCCGGCGTCAGCGCCGACTACTACCCCGTCTTCCACCGCGTCTGCGTCGCCCTCGCCGCCGAGTCGACCGGGATCGCCCAGCGGACGATGGAGATGGCCGTGGAGTACGCCAAAGACCGCCAGCAGTTCGGGCGGCCGATCGGCGCGTACCAGGCGGTCTCGCACCGCTGCGCGCAGATGCTGCTGGAGACCGAGAACGCCCGTTCCGCCGTCTATGGCGCCGCCTGGGCCGCCGACGCGGAGCCCGAGTCGCTCCACCTCGCCGCCTCGATGGCGAAGGCCTACGCCGGCGACGCCGGCTGGCGCGTCCCCGACGCCTCGATCCAGGTCCACGGCGGCATCGGCTTCACCTGGGAGCACGACCTCCACTTCTTCCTCAAGCGCGGTCGTTCCAACGCGGCGATCTTCGGCGACTCCAAGTGGCACCGCGAACGCGTCGCCGACACGGTGCTGGCCCGCGCCGGCGCCCCGGCCGCGATCTGATCCGAACCCGATGAGCGCCCTCGACCGCATCTCCGTCGCCGCGATCGGCATCTCAGTCGCCGACCTCGAGGCTGAGACCCTGCGAGCCGAGGCCGCGGGTGTCGAGTGCGTCTGGGCGCCGGAGCTGTTCCGCAGCGCCGCCACCCAGGCCGCCTACCTGGCGGCGAAGACGACGAAGATCGACGTCGCCACCGGGATCGTCTGGGCCTTCACCCGCAGCCCCTTCATCCACGCCATCACCGCCCTGGATATCGACGAGATGGCCGGCGGCCGCTTCCGGCTGGGGATGGGGGCGGGGGTCAAACGACTCAACGAAACCTGGCACAACGCCGCCTACGGCAAGCCGGCGCCGCACCTGCGCGAGGCGATCGAGGCGACGCGGCTGATCATGCAGCAGGCCAGCGCCGGCGAGCCGATCCGCTACCAGGGCGAGTACTACGACATCGACATCAAGGGCTGGATCCGGCCGCATCCGGCGCCACGAGAGTCGGTCCCGATCTACACCGCCGCCGTGCAGGCGGGGATGGCGCGGATGGCCGGCGACGTCGCCGACGGGTTGATCGGCCACCCGATCCAGAGCCTGCGCTGGATCGACGAGGTCGTGGTCGACGCTTTCGAGACCGGGCTCAGCCGCTCCGGCCGCGAGCGCAGGGACTTCGACTACCTGCCGACCGTCTGCTGCGCGATCGACGACGACGAGGGGCGGGCGATCGAGATGGCCCGGCGCACGATCTCCTTCTACGCGACGGTGAAGACCTACATGCCGCTCTGGGACCTTCATGGCTTCGCAGACGACGCGGCCGCCGCCGGCGATGCCTTCCGCCGCGGCGATCTCGCCGCCGTCCCGGCCGCGATCAGCGACGAGATGGTCGAGACCTACTGCGCCGCCGGCCCGCTCGACAAGGTCCGCGCCCGGGTCGAGGCGACGGCCGAGCGCGCCGACGGCCTCTTCCTCACTCCTCCCACCTACTTCATCACCCCGGAGGAGCTGAGCGAGTTCCAGAACCGCATCATCGACGCCTTCGGTCCGGGCGCCTGAGCCTCAGCGCGGAATCCCGGCTGGAGGAAGTGCTCGACCGGGTACGGGCGATTCCCGAGGGCTTCGTCCGCACCTACGGCGATGTCTCCCCGGGCGCACCGCGCTTCGCCGGCACGGTTCTGTTCGAGGTCGACGAGCCCGACCTGCCCTGGTGGCGCGTCGTCCGCGCCGACGGCTCGCTCGCCAAGGGCGCGCGGCAACGTCAACGGCTGGTCGCGGAGGGGGTTCCGTTCAAGGGCGGGCGTGTCGACATGAGCGTCGCCCGGATCATGCGGTAACGAAGTTCCGCGGTTCCAAATCCACCGTAAGCGTGGATTTGGAACCGCGGAACGGGGCGGTTACGGGCAGACGACGATCAGGTGGAAGTCGGCGTCGGTGTTGGCGCCTTTTTCGTCGTGGGTGTGGACTTCGACCGCGTTCGGATTTGCCGGTGACGTGTTCGTCTGGGCGGTGCCGGCGCCGGGGATGGTGGTGCCGGCGTTGTTGCGTCCGGCAACGTTCGCGCAGCCGCTGATGTTGGCCGGGAAGACGACGTTGACGGCGCCACCGCCCTCGGCGACGCTGATGCCGGCGTCGCTGGCCCGGGCGAGCGTGGCGTTGCCGGGGCTGGGCGGATTGTTGACCACGGCCCAGTAGGTGTGGCTGGCGCGGACCGCGCTCTTGGCCGTCGGCACGGTGCCGAGCTTGTTGACGTTGATCTGGTAGCCGGTAAGCGTCTTCTGCTTCAGCTTGCCGCCGCCGATCGTCTGCTTCTTGATCGCGCCGCCGTTGATCGTCTGGGCCGCGTAGGCGGTGCCGGCGAGGGCGACGAAGAGGGCGACCATCGCGACGACCATCGCCGGCGACGGGCGCCTGTTCTTGAGCTTGCTCATGAGCTGGACTCCTTCCAGTAGCTGAAACCAGGTAACCCCTCAACCCCTTACGGGCTGCGGTTGGATTCCCCTACCCGTTCGGCTGAGCTTCTCGCCGGGTGGTTGCGCTTATGCAGGCAGCGCGGCTACGAAGCGCTCGAAGGCGCCGATGTCGGAGACGGCGGGGCCGTGCCCGGGGAGGATCAGGGTGGGGTTGAGCGCGGCCAGCTTGCGGATCGAGCGGCGGTTCTCGGCCGGGTCATAGGTGAAGATCGGTGGCGGCTCCTTGATCCCGGGCAGGGCCGTGGCGTAGCTCATGTTGCGGATCACGTCACCGCAGATCGCCACCCGGTCGTGCTCGCGGAAGAAGACCACCTCGCCGCGGGCGTGGCCGGGCGCGTGGACGACGCGGAAGCCGGCGACCTCGTCGCCCTCCTGGAGGACGCGATCGACCCGGTAGGGCGGGCCCTGCCAGATCGCCTTGATCACCCGGTTGACCGGGTTGCTTGCCGCCGCCTCCTGCATCGGGCGTTTGCCTTCCATCGCCTCGACGTCGTCGGCGTGGCAGGCCAGCGGCACGCCGTGCGCCTCGCAGACGTCCTTGGCGACCCCCTGATGGTCGGGATGGGCGTGGGTGAGGGCGACCATCGAGATCTCCCGGCCCTCGAGCTCGGCGAAGATCCGCTTGCGGTCCCAGCGCCGGCCGGCGTCGATCAGCACGTCCTCCGCCAGGTAGACGTTGATGCTCGGCGCCGGGAGCTCCTTCAGGCGCCAGACGCCGGGGGCCAGGTACTTCAATGGCTTATGCCGAGCGTGCCGCGAGGGTCGCCGCTGTGCTCGGCCAGCGCCTCCAGCTTGGCGATCTTGCGCTCGCCTTCGAGCCGGGCCGGATGGTCGGCGGGCAGCGGCTCGATCAGGCGACGGATGCGGTTGCGGACCTGCAGCGCGAAGTGGGGGGTGGAGGCGCCGGCGAGGGCGCGGATGTCCTCGGGCGTGACCGCGTGGGCCTGGCCGAGCAGCTCGGGGTTCTCGGACTCGCTCATTCGCCGCCACCGATCTTGGCCAGCTCAGCCAGTTCGTTGACCTCTGCCTGCTGGTTCACGTCGATCGCCTCCTGGTCGCCGATCACCCACACGTGGTTGTAGAAGGCGCGGGTCGGGTTGGTGGTGTAGCCGGGCTTCACGTCGAGGAAGTATTCACGCAGCGCTGCCGGCAGCGTAGTGGCGCTGTCGGTGAGCAGCAACGGGCCCCAGGTGCCGGAGGCCGAGAGGGGTGCCGCGGCGGCGGCGTCTAGCGGCGAGTCGTCGCGGGCGAGGACGAAGCCGTGGCCGGGGTCGTTGACGTCCCAGCCGAAGTTGCCATCGGCGTAACGGGCGAAGGCGACCGCGTTGGCGACGGCGTCCTTGCCGCCGACGCGGTGGACGCTGTCGGAGACCTTGGCGATCGCCGCCAGCACCTTCGCTGAGATCGCCGCCGCGGGCCCGAGCACGTAGACCGGGACCTTCGGGTGGCGCTTGAGCACGGCGAGGGTCGCTTCCGGCAGGACATCGCCGGCGGCGAACAGGACCGGGTCGCCGGAGCGGGCGGCCCAGGCGGCGGCCGGCATCGCGAATTCCGGTTTGTCGGAAGGGGCGATGAGGAGGTGGGCGGGGGCGGCGCCGAAGAGCCCGTCGCGCAGTTCGGAGATCGCGGCGGCGGTCGTCGCCGCGTCGCCCTTCTTGACGATCCGTGCCTTGGCGCCGTCCGGCGTCGCCACGTCGCCGATCGCGAACGCGGCCACGCCCCCGGTCGCTTTGTCGCCCTGGGGGTTGAGCGCTGCGAGTGCTTCGTCCGTGGGGTCGGGCAGGCCGTCGGCGCTGGAGATCAGGAGCGGGGCCCGGACCGGGGCCGCCATCAGGACCGAGGCCGCGATCGCGGCCGCCCAGTCGTCTTCGTCGACCAGGGTGACCGCCGCCGGTCGTTGGGCGGCGGTGGTGGAGGGGAACACGGCCAGCGCCACGCCAGCGGCGTTGGTGGCTGGGTCGGAACCGCCGACCCTGGTCGTGTTGCCGGTGGCGAAGGCGGGGTAACCGAGCTCTTCTGAGGTCTGGGTCGCCGGTGCCTCGGCGGCGGGGCTCTCGGCGACCGGCGCGGGTGCGGGGGCGGCGGAGCTCGAGTCGGTCTTGGAGCCGCCGCTGCCCCCGACGATGGCGGCGACGATGAAAGCGATCGCGACGACGACCAGGGCGGCGATCCCCTTCAGCGCCCCGGGGATCGGCTTGCGGCGATGACGTTTGGGCTTCGGGGGTGGCGCCTTCGCGATGGGAGGGGGAGTTTTGGGAGCCTCGGCTGCCGGCTTGGCCGCCGCCGGCTTCTTGGCTGGCTTTGGCTCGGGCGTCGCCGCCTTCTCCTGCTTCGGAGGCTCCGGAGTCAGGGGGTCGGCGGCTGGGACGTCGGCGTTGATCGGGCGGTCGGCGCTCACGGGCGCAACGCTACATGGGGGGCGGAACCGCGGAACGCGCCCGACTGGCTGTCTGACCAGATAAAGTTCCTGGGAACTGGCTGACTGACCAGTCAATCGGTCCACGGCGACGGAGGAACAATGGATTTCGCACTCAACGACGAGCAGCTCGCGTACAAGGAGAAATGCCGGACTTTCGCCCGCGAGGTGATCCGCCCGGCGGCCGCCAAGCACGACCGCGAGGAGAGCATTCCCTGGGAGGTCATCAAAGAGGCGCGCAGGCAGGGTTTCGGCGGCCTCGAGGGCATTCAGCGCTCGGCCGAAGACCCGGAGGGCCAGATGCAGGTGATCTCGGCCGAAGAGTTCCACTGGGGCTGCGCCGGCACCGCGCTGGCGATCTCCGGCTCCGGGCTCGCCGCCGCCGGCATCGCCTCCTCGGGCACGCCGGAGCAGATCATGCGCTGGGTCCCGGAGTGCTTCGGCGACGCCGACGAGATCAAGCTCGGCGCCTACGCCGTGACCGAGCCGCAGGCCGGCTCCGACGTCAAGAGCCTGAAGACGACCGCCAAACGCGACGGCGACGAGTGGGTCCTCAACGGGACCAAGGTCTTCATCACCAACGGCGGCATCGCCGACGTCCACGTCGTCGTCGCCACCGTCGACCCGGCGCTCGGCACCCGCGGCCAGGCCTCGTTCGTAATCGGTAAGGACACCCCGGGACTCTCCCAGGGCAAGAAGGAGACCAAGCTCGGAATCCGCGCCTCGCACACGGCCGAGATCGTGCTCGAGGACTGCCGGATCCCGATCGAGAACCTGCTCGGCGGCGAGGGGAAGCTGGAGAAGAAGCTGCAGCGCGGCCGCGAAGGCAAGAAATCTGCCGGTGCCGACGCGCTGGCGACCTTCGAGGTGACGCGGCCGCTGGTTGGCGCCTCGGCGCTCGGCATCGGCCAGGCCGCCTACGAGTGGACCCTCGAATACCTCGACGGCCAGTCCGAAGGCGGCACGCCGTTGCTGCAGACGCAGCGCGTCCAGCAGACGCTGGCCGACGTCGCGACCGAGCTCGAAGCGGCGCGGCTGCTGGTCCAGCGCGCCGCCTGGATGGGTCGCAACGGCCGTCCGATGACCGGCGGCCAGGGCTCGATGTCGAAGCTCAAGGCCGGCGACGTGACGATGTGGGCGACGACCACCCTGATGGACCTGGTCGGCCCCGACGCCTGGAACACCGACTATCCGCTGGAGAAGTTCTTCCGCGACGCCAAGATCTACCAGCTGTTCGAGGGCACGGCAGAGATCCAGCGCATGGTCATCTCCCGCATGCAGGCCCGCGAGTACGCCGAGCGCCTCGGCTTCGGCGCCGAAGTGGCCGCCGAGGCGATGAAGTCGAGCGAGAAGAAGGAGGCTGTTCCCGCGTAGGCCGGAGCCGTCGGGGGTCTCCTCTCAGGCCGCTTCGCGGGAGTTCCTGAGAGGAGACCCCCGACGGCTCTAAGCTCAACCCGTGCACGGACCTCATGGGCACTCGCACGCGCTTGATGCGCGGCGTGAGGACAGCAGACGCAGGATGTGGATCGCGCTGGCGATCAACGGCGTCCTGCTGCTGGCCGAGGTCGTCGGCGGCCTGCTCACCGGCTCGCTGGCAGTCCTCGCCGACGCCGGCCATCTGCTCTCCGACGTCGGCTCGATCGTCCTCGCCCTGATCGCGGCTCGCCTCGCCTCGCTGCCGGCCAGCGGCCAGCGCACCTTCGGCTACCAGCGCTCCGAGGTGTTGGCGGCGCTGGTCAACGGTCTGCTCCTGGTCGTGGTCAGCGTCGGCATCGCCTGGGCGGCCATCGGCCGGCTCTCCGACCCGCCGGCGATCGACGGCGCCGGCGTGCTGGCGCTGGGCGCGCTCGGGCTCGCCGGCAACCTCGCCGCGACCTGGGTCCTGGCTCGCGGCCAGCGCGAGGACATCAACCTCGAGGGGGTGCTGCGTCACAGCTTCGCCGACGCGCTCGGCTCGCTCGGCGTCGTCCTCGCCGGCGGCTTCGTTCTGCTCGGCGGCTCCGACATCGTCGACCCGATCGTCGGCCTGCTGATCGCCGCCCTCGTCCTCGCCTCCTCCTGGCGCCTGATCAAGGAGCCCTTCGAGGTGCTGATGGAGGCGGCGCCCGCCGACCTCGACGTCGAGGCGATGGGGGCGGCGATCTGCCAAGAGGACGGGGTGCGCTCGGTCCACGACCTCCATGTCTGGACCGTCACCGCCGGCTTCGGCGCGCTGGCCGCTCACGTCGTCGTCGCCCGGGGCTGCGACCGCGACCTGGTCTGCCGCAAGCTCGAGCTGACCCTGGCCGAGCGGTTCGGGATCGAGCACACGACCCTGCAGATGGAGGAGGAGGCCGACCAGGCCCTGCTGCAGGTCGAGAACGCGCCTGCCAGCGACTAAGAGGGTCCAGCGCAAGCCCGGTTGCAGGTGTGACCAAGGTCTCAGGGCGGATTTGGCGCTTGGCTAGCCTCGGACCGATGCTCAAGAACCGCCCCGTCGCGATGGCGCTCTTCATTGCCATAGCGGCGCTCAGCACGCTGCTCGTCGCCAGCCCGGCTCCGGCCCAGGATCTCGAGTCCGAACTCGAAGCCAAGCAGTCGAAGCTGGACGAAGTGCACGAGAAGAAGGGCGTGCTGACGACCACCATCTCCCATTACGCCGACCAGATCGACCGCCTCACCGGCGAGGTGGCGGCGATCCGCGGCCGCGAGGAAGCGGTGCGCACCAGGCTCGAGGCCAAGCAGACCGAGCTCGACAAGGCCGTCGCCGACCTCGACGTCGCCAAGGGCCACCTCGAAGACCTGCGGGCCCGGCTCAAGCGCGCGCTCGATGCCCTGCGCGACCGTCTGGTCGCGATGTATGAGACCGGCAGCCCGGACGTGCTCAGCGTCATCGTCGGCTCCAGCGGGGTCGACGACCTTGCCGCCCGCGCCGAATACCTCGACCGCCTGCACGGGATGGACGAGGCCGTGGTCGGCCGTGTCCGCGACCTGCGCGACCAGGTGCGGCGGATCGTCGACCGCCTGCGTGACAGCAAGAACCAGATCGAAGACGCGCGCGACGCGATCGCCGCCGAAGAGGCGGCGCTGGCCACTGCCCGCGCCTCCCTGCAGAGCCACCAACAGGCGCTGGTCTCCGCCCGCGCCAAGCGGGTTGCGGCGTTGGCCCAGATCGGCGAGCACGAAGCAGAGCTCGACGGCGACGTCGCCGCGATCCAGGGCAAGATCGCTGCCCAGCTCTCCGCCACCGGCTCGATCCCGCTGCCGGCGGGGCCGATCCAGGGCGGCAGCGGCGGCTTGATCTGGCCGGTCGACGGCGCCGTCGTCTCGCCCTTCGGCGGCCGCGACATCGGCGCCGGCTACGAGTACCACCCCGGCATCGACATCGCCGTGCCGGAAATGACGCCGATCCGCGCCGCCGCCTCGGGCACCGTGATCTTCACCCAGCCCGAGGCGAGCAGCGGCGGCTACGGCAACTACACCTGCATCGACCACGGCGGCGGGCTCTCCACCTGTTACGCCCACCAGTCCTCATTCGCCGTCTCCGCGGGCCAGTCGGTTTCGCAGGGGGACATCATCGGGTACACCGGCTGCACCGGTTATTGCCTTGGCCCCCACCTGCATTTCGAGGTTCGTATAAATGGCTCCGTTACCGACCCGATGGGTTACCTTTAGCAATAGGTAACCCCCTGTGATTCGCCAGGCCCACACCTACTTGGTAGGTGCGGTGGGAGGGGCGACGTTGATCGCCCTCGCCATCGTGGCTTTTGCCGTGCTCGTTTCGGCCCAGGTCTTCCGGGACTGGCCGATCGCCGCGCTGGGTGGCGGTGGTGACGATGCGGCCGCCGTTTCCAGCGGTCAGGAGGCGGGGGGCGGCGGCGCTGGATCCACGGTCCACGCCAATGGAGCAGGCGCCGGAGCGAAGGCGCCCAAGGGCCAAGGAGCGGGCAAAGACGCGGTCAACCCCGGCTCGCTCGCCGCGGCTGGCGGCGGCCTCGCCACGACCGAGGGTGGCCGCGGTGCGACCGAAACGGGTGGATCAGGCGGTAGCGCGGGTGGGCAGGAAGGCGGTTCGGGTGCTGCTTCGCCCCAGACTCCGAGCGCGTCCAGTCCCAGCGGCAGCACCGGCTCCAGTTCCGGCGGCTCCGGTGGCGGTGGCGGCACCGCGAGCAGCGGCGGCTCCGGCAGCGGCACCACTTCCTCGCCCACCACGCAGGTCACCGAAACCGTCAACAACACGGTCAACCAGGTCGACGAATCGGCGCTCGGCGGGACGCTGGGCAAAGCCGGCGTGACCGGCGTCACCGAAGGCGTCGTCAACGGCGTCGTCGGCCCGGAATCGACGGTCGGCAAAGTCGTCGACGAAACCGTCAACGCGGTTGGCGGTTTGCTCGGCGGCAAACGCTAGATACCGAACTGGCGAGCGCCGTACTGCGCAGTCCCGCGCTGCCAGTCAGAATGGCGGTCGAATGGCGGAGCGAGAACAGGCGGGGTCGGTCGCGAGCGGCGATCCGATCGAAGGCTCGGCGGTGTATCCGGCCGGCAGCCGGGTCAACGAGCGTGGCCACCTCGAGGTCGCCGGCTGCGACGTGGTCGAGCTGGCCGCAGAGTTCGGCACCCCCGCCTACATCTACGCCGAGGACGAGCTGCGCTCCCGTGCCCGCGCCTACCGCGAGGCGTTCGAGCGCCGCACCGACGACTTCGAGGTCGTCTTCGCCAGCAAGTCCTTCCCCTGCACCGCCGCCTACCGCCTCTTCGCCGCCGAGGGCCTCTCGGTCGACGTCGCCTCCGGCGGCGAGCTGCACATCGCGCTGCGTGCCGGCTTCGATCCCGACCGCATCCACATGCACGGCAACAACAAGAGCGACGAGGAGATCCTCTTCGCCGCTCGCTCCGGCATCCGCCACCTGATCCTCGACTCCTTCGACGAGATCGAGCGCTGCGAGCGGCTGCTCGACTCGCCGCAGCGGGTGCTGATCCGGGTCACGCCGGGGATCAAGCCCTCGACCCACAGCTACGTGCAGACCGGCCAGCTCGACTCCAAGTTCGGCTTCGGGCTCGAGGACGGCCTGGCGGCGCGGGCGATCGAGCGGGTCCTGGCCTCCGACAAGCTGGAGCTGGTCGGGCTGCACGCCCACATCGGCTCCCAGATCTTCGAGCTCGAGCCCTACACGCTGGCGATTCGTGCCCTCGGCGAGCTGGCCGGCGACTGGTGCAAGGTCGTCAACGTCGGCGGCGGCCTCGGCGTCGCCTACACGGCCGAGGACGAGCCGCCGGCGATCGACGCCTACGTCGACGTCAAGGTCCGCGGCGTCGCCGAGGTCTTCGGTCCCGACGTGCGGATCCTGGTCGAGCCGGGTCGCTCGCTGGTCGCCAACGCCGGCCTCACCGCCTACCGGGTCGGCACCGTCAAGGAGATTCCGGGCGTCCGCACCTACGTCGCCGTCGACGGCGGCATGTCGGACAACCTGCGGCCGATGCTCTACGGGTCCCGCTACGAGGCGCTGGTCGCCGACCGCGCCGGGGCGACGCCCGCCTCGCTGGTGACGATCGCCGGCATGCACTGCGAGTCCGGTGACATCCTCGTCCGCGACGCGACACTGGCCGATCCGGTCGTCGGCGACGTCCTGGTTACGCCCGCCACCGGCGCCTACGGCCACGCGATGGCCAGCAACTACAATGGCGTGCCGCGGCCGCCGGTCGTCTTCTGCCGCGACGGCGAGGCGCGGGTCGTGGTCCGGCGCGAGACCTACGAGGACCTCACCGCCCGCGATGTCTGAGGGCTCCAAACCCATCCGCATCGGGCTGCTCGGGCGCGGCACGGTCGGTGCCGCCTTCGCCGAGCTGCTGGCTGAGCGCGCCGACGCGGTCGAGGCCGCGACCGGGCGGCGGCCGGAGATCTCCGGCGTCCTCACCCGCTCCGAGGGCGACTTCGGCGCGATCCTCGAGAGCTCCGACCTGATCGTCGAGTTGATGGGGGGGACCGACCCGGCCCGTGACTTCGTGCTCGACGCGATGCGGGCCGGCCGCCCCGTCGTCACCGCCAACAAGCAGCTGCTGGCCAAGCACGGCGACGAGCTCTTCGCGGTCGCCCGCGAGGCCGGGGTGCAGCTGCGCTTCGAGGCCGCCGTCGCCGCCGTGATCCCGATCGTGCGCACGATTCAGGAGAGCTTCGGCGTGACCAAGATCTCGAAGGTGTTCGGGATCGTCAACGGCACCACCAACTTCATCCTCAGCGAGATGGCCGCGACCGGCGCCGGCTACGACGAGGTGCTGGGCCGGGCGCAGGAGCTCGGCTACGCCGAGGCCGACCCCAGCGACGACGTCAGCGGTGCCGACGCGGCGGCGAAGATGGCGATCCTCGCTCGCCTCGCCTTCCATACCCAGGTCAACCTCGCCGAGGTCCCCTACGAGGGGATCGAGGCGATCCAGCCCGACGACCTCGCCTACGCCAAGGAGCTCGGCCTCTCGCTGAAGCTGCTCGGGGTCGCCGAACGGCGCGACGGCGGCATCAGCGTCCGCGTCTTCCCCTGCTTCCTCTACCCGGGCCACCCGCTGGCGCCGATCGAGGGTCCTTTCAACGCGGTCATGGTCGAGGCCCCGGCGATCACCGAGGTGACGATGTCGGGACCGGGAGCCGGCGGCCTGCAGACGGCCTCGGCCGTGCTCGGCGACGTCGTCTCGATCCTCGCCGGCGACGCGCCCGTGCACCAGACCCGGGTCGAGCTGCCGATCGTCGCCGACGTCACCTCCTCCTTCTACCTCTACCTCGAGGTCGCCGACCGGCCCGGCGTGCTGGCAACGGTGGCGACGGTGCTCGGCGACCACGACGTCTCGGTCAAGAGCGTGGTCCAGCGCGGCGCCGGCGACGACGCCCGCCTGGTGATGGTCGTCCACGAGTGCCTGGAGTCGCGCTTCGCGGCCGCGGTCGAGGCGCTGGGCGAGCTCGACGACCTGCGCTCGTCGCCACGTTCGATCCACGTGATCGAGAAGGAGTTCTAGTGGCGCTGGGGCTGATCGACCGCTACCGGGACAAGCTCTCGCTCGAGCCCGGCGACCCGGTGGTGACTCTGAACGAGGGCTCGACGCCGCTGATCGAGGCGCCGCGGCTCTCGGAGCGGATCGGCGCCCGCGCCTACTTCAAGTTCGAGGGCGCCAACCCGACCGGGTCGTTCAAGGACCGGGGGATGACGGTGGCGGTCTCGCGCGCGAAGGGGCGCGGGGCGGAGGCGGTGATCTGCGCCTCGACTGGCAACACCGCCGCCAGCGCCGCCGCCTACGCGGCGCGGGCCGGGCTGCGCGGCGCCGTGATCGTGCCCGAGGGCAAGATCGCGATCGGCAAGCTGGCGCAGGCGCTGATGCACGGCGCCCGCGTCGTCGCCCTGCAGGGGAACTTCGACGACGCCCTGCGGATCGTCCGCGAGCTCTCCCAGAAGCATCCGATCGAGCTCGTCAACTCGGTCAACCCGCACCGGATCGAAGGCCAGAAGACGGCCGCCTTCGAGGTCGTCGAGGACCTCGGCGAGATGCCGGGGGCGCTGGCGATACCGGTCGGCAACGCCGGCAACGTGACCGCCTACTGGCGCGGGTTCCAGGAGGTCGCTGAGGGAGGAGAGGGCTACCTCGACAAGGTAGAGGTCACTGGTTCGAGCCCACTTCCCGTCCTCTACGGCTTTCAGGCCGAGGGCGCGGCGCCGCTGGTCACAGGGGCGCCGGTCGCGAACCCGGAGACCGTCGCCTCGGCGATCCGGATCGGCAACCCGGCCCGCTGGGAGCAGGCGATGACCGCCTTCAACACCTCCCGCGGCCGCGTCGCCGCCGTCTCCGACGAGCAGATCCTCAACGCCTACCACTGGCTCGCCGACACCGAAGGCGTCTTCTGCGAGCCCGCCTCGGCCTCCTCCGTGGCCGGCCTGCTGGCCCACGGCCTGCCCACCGTCGAGGATGCTGCCAAGCCCGAGTCGGTCGTCTGCGTCCTCACCGGCCACGGCCTCAAGGACCCCGACACCGCCCTCGGCAAGGCCCCCGCGGTGATCAATTGCGACAACGACCTGGCGGCGGTCGAGCGCGCCGTCTTCGATTGACTGTCCGCCACCGACTTGTCCGCGTTCCCGCCTCCTCGGCCAATCTCGGGCCCGGCTACGACGCGATGGCGGCGGCGGTTTCGCTCTATCTCGACCTGGAGGTGGAGGAGACGGGGGAGTTCTCGCTCGACCCGGGCGGGCTCGAGGTCTCGACCGGGCGCGACAACCTCGTCGTCCGCGCCTTCGAGAGCCTGCACCCGGCCGATGGCATCGCCTTCCGGCTGCGCAGCGAGATCCCGCTGGCGCGCGGGCTTGGCTCCAGTGCTGCCGCGATCGTCGCCGGGCTCTTTGCCGCCGACCACCTCTTCGAGCTGGCGCTGAGCAAGGAGGAGATGCTGGGGCGGGCGACCGAGTTGGAGGGGCACCCCGACAACGTCGCGGCGGCGATCTACGGCGGCTTCGTGGTCTGCGGGGCGGACGCCGAGGGTGCGCCGCTGGCGGCCCGCTTCGACCCGCCGGAGGGGCTCGAGGGAATCGTCGTGATCCCGCCCGAGGAGGTCTCGACCAAGCTCGCCCGCGAGGCGATCCCGGCCGAGGTGCCGCTGGCCGACGCGGTCGCCAACGTCTCCTCGGCGGCGCTGCTGGTGCTCGGCCTGCGCAGCGCCGACCTCGACCTCGTCTCCGGCGGCCTCCATGACGCGATCCACCAGCCGCGCCGCCGCGAGCTCTACCCGCGCTCGATGGAGATCGTCGACGCAGCGTCTGAGCTGGGCGCCCTGGGGGCGACGATCTCCGGCGCCGGCCCAACCGTCCTAGTCTGGACCACCTGGCAGGACGCCGGCAACGTCGCCGCGGCGCTGGAGCAGCGCTGCGGCGGCTGGGCCGAGGTCCGCCGGCTGCCGTTCACTCCCCTCGGCGCCGACGTCCCCGAGCTCTAGCGATGGACTGGGTCGTCCAGATCGGCCTCGTCGAGCTGGCGCTGGGTGGGTTGCTGGGCTGGGCGATGGTGGTCCGCCAGGACCGGCCACAGTGGCTGACCCGGATCGGCATCGTCGCCCCGCAGCGGATCCGCCAGGTCCACCTCGACTACGTGATGATGGGCCTGATCCTGATCGGGGTCGGCCTCGCGGTGCCGGACCTGCCGACCGCGATCGCCGCCGCCCTTGTCTTCGGGACGCTGGTCAACCCCTTCCTCTTTGTCCCGCTCGCCTTCAACCCGGACACGGAGAGACAGCTCTGGTACCGCGTACTGGCGTTCATCTCCTTCATCGGCGTCAGTGGCGGCCTCGTTGCGGCGGCGATCGTCGGCCCCGCTTAGCCCGACCCCCCGGCTAGGATCGCCGCCATGCCAAGCCTGCCGAAGTTCTCCCTGCTCGTGGCGCTCGCCGCCGCCGTAACCGCACTCTTCGCGCTTCCCGCCGTCGCTGGGGCGACGCTGGTCTACGTCAAGAATCCGATGCAGCCCGCCGTCTTCGCCGCCAACGACAACGGCGGCGGCGCCTTCAAGGTCGGGCCGGGCTCGAACCCGCACGTCTCGCCCGACGGCGACGCGATCGCCTATGCGCACGAAGGCGGTGGCGGCAAGCAGCAGCTGAAACTGGCAGCTGCCGATGGCGGTGGTTCGCGGACGATCCTGAGCGACCTGCAGGACAGCTTCTACGTGACCTTCTCACCGGACTCGAAGTTGGTTGCGGCAGTGCGTGGGCCCGAACTCGGCAAGCGCAAGCTGGTCCTGATCGACGTCGTCAGCGGCACCCTGCTGCGTACGGTCGCGACCGGTTATTTCAGCGGTGTCAGCTTCTCGCCCGACGGCACCGAGCTCGCCTACTCGGTGGCGGCGAGCGAAAAGTACCCGCCGAAGAGCAACGTCTACACGGCGCCGGTCGCCGGCGGAAAAGCGGTTCAGCTGACCAAAAACGGCGTCTCGCAGGCGCCGCTCTGGGGGTCGGCCGGGAAGATCGCCTTCGTCAAGCAGCTCGGCGCCAAGTCGCGCCAGTACGGGCCGAAGAACGAGCTCTACCTGATGAACGCCAATGGCACCCAGCAGAAGCGCCTGACGCACACCAACGTCGGCCCCCTGTTGACCGGCCTGACCCCGACCGCGTGGTCGGAAAACGGCCAGCGCCTGCTGGCCGAGTTCGGCGGCCAGGACACCAGCTACGCGGTCACCGTCAATCCCAAGACCGGCGCCCAGAAGCCGCTCGACAAGATGGGCGATGGCGAGCAGGGCTTCGTCGGCACCGCGCTCTCCAGCGACGGCACCACGGTCCTCGGCGCCACCGGCGGCTTCGAACCCGGTCCCAACCACACCGTCTCGACTATTCCCTATGGCGGCGGCAAGACCAGGGTCCTGGTCAAGAACGCTTTCGAACCCGACTGGAGCCTCTGAGGAGCGAGGCGCATTTGTCACCTCTGGAGTGACAAATGCGCCTCGCTCCTCCCTCAGTCGAGCAGGCCGACTTGGCGCAGGATCGAGACGCTGTCGGAGTAGACGTCCTTGCGCTTGACCAGGCCACTCTCGAAGGGGATGATGTCGAGCCCGTCCCAGCTGATCCGCTTCCCGGTCGGCTCGGCGACCAGATCGCCGCGGCGCATCGTCTTCGCGTGAGTTGCGGTGGCGGTCCATTCCTGAACGACGAGGCCCTCGCGCACGGCCGATCGTCGCGGTCAGCGCCTGCTCTGAGTCCTTGCTCGCGTCGGTCATCGCCAGGTATGGTCGAACCTAATGGCCGGCGGGTACACGATCAAGCACCGCGACGAGTTCGAGTCGATGGAGGGGTCGGGCGAGGCGACCTGGATGCTCGCGCGCAAGGCGCTTGGCACCTCGGCCTTCGGCTTCAATCTGGTCAAGATCGGCCCCGGTGGCCAGATCCCCGAGCACACCGAGGCCGAGAGCGGACAGGTCGAGCTCTACGTGATCCTCGAGGGCGAGGCGGTGTTGCGGATCGAGGGCGAGGATCACCCGGCTGCGGCCGGCACCTTCGCCTCGATCGAGCCGTTGGCCAGCCGCACGATCCTCAACCGCTCCGATGCCCCGGTCACGGCGATGCTGATCGGCGTTAAGCCGACGCCCGATTTTCACCCGGCCTCTTTCGCCTAGGCCCTATAATCCGCCGACTCGTCAACCCCGTCGCGCGCCCGCTCGAAGAAGGCGCGGAAACCGGGAGGTCACAAATGTCGAAGCACCAGTCCGCTGGCGCGAGCATCAAGCGCTACTCGCCCGAGCTGCCCTACAAGCCACTGGTATCGCCGCCCAGCGTCGAGGACAACGACGCCTGCGCGATCTATGCCTCGGTCCGCAAGGACGCGTCGCCGAGCCACACGCCGATCGAACTGGCGATCCCGGCTCTGCAGAAGATGCTCCACCGCGCCGGCAACGTCGAGGGCGAGGGGGACGGCTGTGGGCTGATGCTCGACCTGCCGCGGAAGATCTGGGCCGAGGAGGTGCGCTCCGGCGGCCATGACCCCTCGCTGACCCTCGACGACGCTTTCGCCGTCGCCCACATCTTCGTCGAGCGCAAGCAGGATCTGGAGAAGATCCAGCACGACGCCCGCGAGCTGCTCAACGAAGGCGGCTTCCGCGTCCTCGCCGAGCGGATCGGCGTCGTCAACTCGCCCGCGCTCGGGCCGACCGCGCGCGAGGAGGAGCCCCACTTCTGGCAGCTGGCCGGGCTCGTCCCCGACGCCGCCCACCGCGACCGCGTCCTCTTCGACCTCCTGATCGACCTCGAGAAACAGCTCGACGTCCACGTCCCATCGTTCTCCGCCAATACCTGCGTCTACAAGGTGATGGGCACGCCCGTCGTGCTCGGCGAGTACTACCCCGACCTCCGCGACGAGCGCTTCGAGACGATCGGCTGCTTCGGCCACAACCGCTACTCGACCAACACCTGGCCTTCGTTCAAACGGGTGCAGCCGTTCTCGGTCCTCGGCCACAACGGCGAGATCAACACGATCGAACAGCTGCGCCAGGAGGCGCGGATGCTGGGCGTGCCGATCCAGCCCGGTTCATCCGACTCGCAGGACCTCAACCGCACGATCGACACCCTGGTCAGCCGCAACGGGCTCAGCCTGCCCGAGGCGATGGAGATGGTGGTGCCGCCGATCGTCGCCGAGATCGAAACGCTCCCGGCCGACCTCCACTCCTTCTACATGTACCTGCACCAGACGATGGGGCCGTTCGCGCAGGGCCCGGTGGCGCTGATCGCCCGCCACGGCGACGAGTGCGTCTTCTCCGCCGACGCCCTCGGGCTGCGGCCGCTGTGGCAGGTGGAGACCGAGGACGACTACGTCTTCAGCTCCGAGCCGGGGGTTGTTTCAGTCCAGGCGATGGTCTCCGAGCCGAAGCCGCTGGCGCCGGGGGAGAAGGCCTGCGTCCTGATCGACCGCGCCCGCAAGCACTCGACCCTGCACGCCCACGACGCGATGCTGCGGATCGTCCGCGACAGCTGGCTGCGCCGCAACGGCGTCGAGGCGGCGGCCGGCTACGACCGCGCCCTGCAGACCGGCGGCCCGCTCGAGGGCGAGGACGTCCCCGGCTATTCCGACGCCGGCCCCGAGGAGCCGGTCAAGGTCGCCGACCGCGTCCTCGCCGGCTTCGGCTGGCAGCGCGACGACGTCAAACTGGTCCAGCAGATGGCCTCCAACGGGGCCGAGCCGGTCGGCTCGCTCGGTTACGACGGGCCGCTGGCGGCGCTCTCGCCCGAGCGCCAGAACCTCGCCGACTACTTCAAGGAGACGGTCGCCGTCGTCACCAACCCGGCGATCGACCGCGAGCGCGAGATGGAGCACTTCTCGACCCGGTCGCTGTTCGGGCACCGGCCCTCGATCGACGCTGCCGGCGAGGACACCGGCACGGTCGAAACCTCGTTCCCGATCGTCCTCGGCGGCCACCACGGATTGGCGCCGCTCTCCGACGAGGCCTACCGCCGCATCGCCCGCGAGCACCGCACCTACCTGCTGGAGGACCTCTGGGAGGAGTTCCGCGGCCGTGCCGCCGCCGTCGACATCTCGTTGCTGGAGTCGGAGACGACCAGCGGCGCGATCGAGCGCCTCAAGCAGGAAGCGGTGAAGAAGGTCCGCAACGGGGCCGAGCTGCTGGTCCTCACCGACCGCACCGTCTACGACGGCGAGCGCCGCTACATCGACCCGCACCTGGCGACTTCGGCGGTCGACATGGCGTTGAAGCAGTTCAAGGTCGAGCCCGGCGAGGTCAACCTGCGGCGCCGCTGCGGGATCGTCCTGCGCTCCGCCGCCGTCCGCAACGTCCACGACACGATGCTCGCGCTCGGGCTCGGCGCCAACGGCGTCTGCCCGTACACGATGGTCGAGGTGGTCTGCGTCGAGGACTACGAGACCGACGTCGGCAACCTCTGCGATGCCCTCACCAAGGGAATCGAGAAAGTGATCTCGACGATCGGCATCCACGAGGTTCGCGGCTACGCCCGCCAGTTCTCCTCGATCGGGGTCAAGCCGGAGCTGGCCGAGATCTTCCAGACCAAGGCCTTCGCCGCCTCGGCCAAGGGGGGCACCGGCTTCGCCGACCTCGACGAGGACACCAACGCCCGCGCCCATGATCTCAGCGGCGAGGACGGGACGGCGAAACCGGCGAAGACGTTCCGCTTCTACCCGAAGGTCTACAAGGCGGCGATCGCGACCGCCAACGGCACCGGCTCCTACGAGGACTACTCGCAGAAAGTCCGCGACCTCGAGAAGCAGAGCCCGATCTCGATGCGCCACATCATGGGCCTGGTGGGCGACCGCGACCCGGTCGACCCCGCCGACGTCGACGCCGGCATCGGCCACCACGACTACCCGATCGTGATCTCCTCGATGAGCTTCGGCTCCCAGTCCGAGCCGGCCTTCCGCGCCTACGCGGAGGCGGCCAAGGCGACCAACATCCTCTGCGTCAACGGCGAGGGTGGCGAGATCCGCGACATGTACGGGCACTACCGCAAGTGGCGCGGCCAGCAGGTCGCCTCGGGGCGCTTCGGCGTCTCGGCCGAGATGCTGAACTCGTCCTACCTGGCGGAGATCAAGATCGGCCAGGGCGCCAAGCCCGGCGAGGGCGGCCACCTGCCTGGCAAGAAGGTCTCGGCCAAGGTCGCCGCCGCCCGTAACGCGGCGCCCGGCACCGACCTGATCTCGCCCTCGAACAACCACGACCTCTACTCGATCGAGGACCTGGCCGAGCTGATCGACGAGCTCAAGACCGTGAACCCGGACGTACGCGTCTCGGTCAAGGTCCCGGTGGTGCCGAACATCGGCACGATCGGCCTCGGCATCGCCAAGGCGGGCGCCGACATCATCACCCTCTCTGGCTTCGAGGGCGGCACCGGCGCCGCCCGCCAGCACGCCCTGCGCCACGTCGGCCTGCCCTCGGACATCGGCACCCGTGCCGTGCACCGAGCGCTGATGGAGGCCGGGCTGCGCAACCGGGTCGAGATCTGGGCCGACGGCGGCTACCGCACCGGTCACGACATCGTCAAATTGCACTGCCTCGGCGCCAACCGGATCGGCTTCGGGACCCTGGCGATGGTCAGCCTCGGCTGCACGATCTGCCGCGGCTGCCAGCTCGACACCTGCCACGTCGGCATCGCCACCCAGATCGAGACGACCGACGAAGCCGAGGCCCACGGCCTCAAGAAGTTCACCCCGCAGGAGGTCGACCGCGCGGCCGAGAGCTGCGCCCGCTTCTTCTCCTCGATGGGGGAGGAGGTCAAAGAGGTGGTCGCCTCGCTCGGCTACGAACGCGCCCAGGACCTGGTCGGCCGCTACGACCTGCTGGAGCAGGTCGCCGCCCACGACAAGGTCGACCTGGCGCCGCTGATCACGCCGCTGGAGGAGTTCCTCGACCTCGAGCCGATCGACCTGCCGGTCTCCGAGACCGAAGACCTGCGGGCTGAGGCCGGCATGGTCGTCGCCCGGCCGATCCGGATGGGGGAGAAGCAGGCCTCGACCCAGATCGCCGCCCTCGCCGGCGACATCTGCTCTGGCCGCACGATCCGCGAGGAGTTCCCCCGCGCCACCGACGCCGACGACCGCGTCCTCGGCACCGAGCTGGCCGGGGCGATCGCCCGCTCGCGCATCTTCGAAGACGGTCCCGAGTCCAACGACGAAGTGCTTGCCAGCCTCGAGTTCAACGGCGGCTCGGTCGCCGGCCAGGGCCTCGGCGCCTTCAACGCCTACGGCGTCTCGATCCGGATCGAGGGCGGCGCTCAGGACGGCGTCGGCAAGACGATGCTGGGCGGCTCGATCGCGATCCTCAAGGGCAAGGGGGCCAAGGGCCAGCGCCTCAACGGCTCCGTCGGCAAGTCCTTCGCCTACGGCGCCCAGCGCGGCCGCCTCTACGTCCAGGGCTCGGCCGACTCGCGCTTCTGCATCCGCCTCTCCGGCGCCGACGTGGTCCTGGCGGGCGAGCCCGAGCACGACATCGAAGACGACCGCGGCACCATGGTCGACCGGGCCAACGCCAAGGGCTTCGCCTTCGAGTACATGACCTCAGGCCGCGCCGTCGTCTTCGGCGACCTCGGCCCCTGGGCCTGTGCGGGCATGACCGGTGGCCGCGTCTACGTCCGCCACAACGCCTTCGGCATCGACCGCGACGCGATCCAGCGCCGCCTCGGCGAGGGCGCCAAAGTGATGCTCAAGGACCTCGACGCCGAGGGCCTGATCGACATCGACGACCTCACCCAGCACTACGCCAAGGAACTGCGGGCGACGGGCCAGGACGAAGAGGCCGATCGCGTGCTGGAGCTCGCAGCCGACGCGACCAGCAACTTCCTGATGATCGTGCCGGAGAAGGTCCAGGCGGATCCGAGCATTTCGACCGAGTAGGGCTGGTGGGGGAGGGGTCGGGTGCCCCTCCTCACTCGCCTGACTGGCTGGATCGCCTGGAGCCGTCCGAGGTGGCCTCTCGGCCAGCGGCGCAAAACGTTCGGAGGGGCACCCGACCCCTCCCGATCAGTCGCACAGGTTGGGACGTGTGGATCCGCCGGAGCGTTCCTGTCTCTCTAGCTTCCGCACCTCGATCGCGGTTCGAGGTGCGGAACCCCTCATGTGAGACGTGCCTGCCGCAAGAGGCACGACCCTTGCGGGTCCGCTGACGGGGTCTGAGCCCCCGGCCCCGCCTACTGCTGCCGCGTCAGCAGATCGGCAATCGCTCGCACCTCTTGCAGCAGCCCGTCGAGCATGCGCTCGGTGTCGCTGTGGATGCGGTACTCGGCGGCTTGGCGGTCGGCCTCGACCTGGTCGATGCGGGCCTCCAGGTTGCGGGTGCGGGTGTCGATCTTCTCGACCGCGCGTTCAAGTTTTTTCTCCGTCTTACGGACCCGCTTCTTGACGTAGAGGCGGGTTTCCTCGCGGATGGAGTCGAGTTCGCGACGGAGGTCGGTGTTGATCGGCTCGTTCTGCTCGGAGAGCATCTCTTCGACGCCGAGACGGACGCGCTCGATCTCCTCGTGCAGCTCGGCGCGGGCGCGGTCGGCGGCGGCGGAGATGCCGGGAGCCCCCGTGGGCACGGGCGGATCGGCCGGATTGGGAGCGGCGTTCACTGTGGCGATCTTAGGGACGGGGGTGGCCGGAACCGGGACGCCCGGCTAGCCAAGCAGATCAAGGACGCAGGGAGCGAAGTGTGCTCCGCACACGAGCGACCGAGGACGCCGAGATGCGCCGGCTAGAGCTTCAGCACGTAGAGGCTGTAGTGGCCGATCGCCAGCTCGTCGCCGTCGCTCAGCGGCCCGAACTCGACCGTCTCGCCGTTGAGGAAGACGCCGTTGAGGCTGCGATCGTCGAGCACCCGCAGCGGCTTGTCCGTTTCGGCGACGACGAGGGCGTGGCGGCGGGAGACGCTGGGGTCGTCGAGGCGCAGGTCCGCGTTGGGGCTGCGGCCGATCCGGGTCCAGCCGTACTCGAGCGGGAAGGAGACGATCTCGCCGTCGTCGCTCTGGAAGGCGAGGCAGAAGCCCGAGCTGGACTCCTGCCTGCGGGCCTGCTCCAGCCAGCTCGGCGGCGCGTGGGTGCCCGGGGCGCCGAACTCGCTGGTCGTGCTGTGGTCCTGGCGGGACTCGAAGATCGAGTCGCGGCGGTAGCTGGACCCGCCGCAGCGGGGGCAGTCCGGAAGCTCGTCGGTCTCCTGCATCGAGAGCTGGGAGCCGCAGCCGAGGCAGAAGAACGTGCCCTCCCCGGGGGTTCCTCCGGTCTCGTAGCGGTCGTCGAGCGGGGCGTTGCTGATGGCGTCGAAAATGGGTGGCCTCCCTTTCGTGCGTCTTGAAACGATCCTAGCGCGATGAGTGTCGGTCGTCACTCAAATTGGACCGATGTGGTCGTGGGAGGGTGGGCGACGACTAGAATCGCGCCGCGATGGGTCCGCTCCGCGCCGAAACCGAGATCGACGTCCCGCGCGAGCAGGTTTTCGAGACGCTCACCGATCTCTCCCGGCGCCCCGAGTTCACCGATCACTTCCTCTCCGACTTCCACCTGACCCGGATCGACGCGACCGGCGTCGGCGCCGGCGCCCGCTTCCGCGTCCAGGCGCCGCTGCGCAAGGTCTGGATGGATACGACGGTCGTCGAGCTCGACGCGCCCTTCCGGATCGTCGAGCGCGGCCGGGGCGGCCGCGTCAACCGCATTCCCACCCACACGGCCTGGGAGCTGACCGAGGGGCCGGGCTCGCTGACCTCCGTCAAGCTCTCCTTCTGGACCGAGCCGGGCCACCTGGACCGCGGCCTGGAGCTGCTCAGCGCCGGTTCGATCTGGCAGGAGCGGGGCTGGCGCGAGGCTCTGAAGCGGCTTCGTGACGGCCTCGAGTCGGGCGCCTGGGACGGCAATCGGATCGCCGTCGCCGGCGGCAATCGCTACGCGACCGGCATCCCGTAGAAGCTCCTAATAGACTCTCGCCGCCGATGGTCCTGAACCGCCGACTCGTCCTGCCGCTGCTCGCCGCCCTGGCCCTCGCCGCCCTCGTGGTCGGCGTTTCCGCCTGTGGCTACTCCAGCGACGAGAAGCACGTGACCGAGGGTGAGCCGGTGGAGCTGGGCGAGCTCTCCTTCAACGTCACCTTCTCGCGCTACCTGAACCCGAACGACACCGAGGACGAGGCCTACCTGGTCGGCCAGAAGCAGCCGCCGGAGGGCTCGACCTACTTCGGCGTCTTCTTCGAGGTCCAGAACGAAAGCGAAGAGGTGCAGACGCTGCCCTCGACGCTGACGATCACCGACGCCGGTGGCCAGACCTTCCACGTGCTGCCGAGCGAAAGCATCTACGCGCTCGAGTTCGGCGGCGAAGTCGAATCCCAGGAACAGATCCCGGTGCTTGACTCGACTGCCCAGCAGGGCGCGATCGAGGGCTCGGTGGCGATCTTCCTGCTGCCCGCGGAGGCTTCCGACAACCGCCCGCTGACGCTGCACATCCCCGGCGCCGACGGCGAGAACGGCGAAGTCACGCTCGACCTGTAGTCGCGGTGCCGCGTCCGTTTGGGCGGGCGCGTGAGTTAGAGGCCGGCGGAGAGGACTTCGGCCGCGGCCGGCGCGGCGACGTCGCCACCGGCGGCTTCGGCTTCGATCAGCAGCACCCCGATCGCCAGCCGCGCCTTTTCGGCAGGGGCGAAGGCGGCGAACCAGGCGTCCTTGATCTGGACCGGGTTTTCCGATTCTTCCTGGCCCGGCTTCGGCCCCAGCTCGGCGGTGCCGGTCTTGCCCGCGACCTGGGCCTCGGGGATTGCCCCCGCGGTGCCGGTGCCTTCGGTGACGACGCCGACCATCAGTTCGGTCAGCTCGGCGGCGATCTTCTCCGACATCACCCGTTCCGGCTGCGCGTGCGGGCGCAGCTTCTTGTTGAGCACGACCGAGGTCGGCTCGTGCACGCCCTTGTTGGCGATCGTCTGCGCCACGCTCGCCATCTGCAGCGGCGTCGCCAGCACTTCGCCCTGGCCGATCGCGGAGACGCCGAGGTCGATTTCTTCGCCGATTTCGGTCGGGATCGTCGATTCCGGCAGTTCGGCTTCCCGCACCAGCTTCGGTGCGTAGAGGGTGGGGGGTGAGTTGAAGCCGAAGCTTTCGGCGGTGGCGACCAGTTCGTCGTTGCCGATCTCCGGCCCCAGCGGCGCGAAGTCGGCGTTGCAGGACTCGGCGAAGGCCTGGCGGAAGGTGCCGCCGCAGTACTCGCCGTTGGCGTTGTTGAGAAAGCGGCCGCCGACGTTGACGCCGTTGGTGATTTCGAATTCGTCGTCGAGTGAGACGAGGTCGTTCTTGAGGGCGGCGATCGTGGTGATCATCTTGAAGGTGGATCCGGGCGGCTGCGGGGCGGAGAGCGCCTGGCCGGCGAGGGCGCGGACGTCGCCGTTGCGGGAGTCGAGCACGGCGATGCCGCCGGCGCGCCCGGCCAGGGCAGCGACCGCGGATTCCTGCAGGTCGGGGTCGATCGTCGTCTTCACCGGGGCGCCCGTCTTGGCTTCGGCTTCGGCGATGGTGCGGCTCGAGCCTCCCGTTTCGTCGACGGCCAGCAGCTTGCCCCCGGGCTTGCCGGCGAGGCGGGTGTTGAAGGCGCGCTCGAGGCCGCTGATGCCGACCGGCGTGTCGGCGGCGAAGCCGTGGCGGGCGAGCTTCTCCATCTGGTCTTCGCTCGCTTCGCCGACTTCGCCGGTGACGTCGATCGCGGCGCTGCCGAGCGGGTGTTCGCGTTCCTCCGCTGGGCCTTCGGCCAGCGGCGAGCCGTCGGCGGCGAGGATCTGCGCCCGCGGCGCCAGTTCGATTTCGTTTTCCAGATGCTCGCCTTCGCGCAACCCCGGGAAGACGAGGCTGGGGTTCCAGTCGATGCCGCCGTCGGAGTAGGGGAGGTCGACCTCGTCTTCGAAGCGGCCGAAGGCGACCGTGGTGGCGAGCATCGGGATCGGGACCACGGTCTCCCCGTCGCGCGCCGACGGGTCGTGGGCGGAGCCGGGTTCGAGCCTGCGCAGGGTCGCCACCTGCTCGGCTTCGCGGTAGGCGATGACGAAGTCGTTGAGTTCGATCGAGGCCTGCGACGCCGGGTTCAACTCTTTGTACATGGCGGCGAAGTTCTCGCCCGCCCAGGCTTCGGCGAAGCGGCCGGCGGCGTCCTTTTCGGGTGAGCCGGGGGCGCCGGCGGCGGCGCCGAAGGCAAAGGCGACCACGGCGACGACCGCGAGGGGGAGCGTGCGGGTGACCAGGCGACGACGCCGCTCCACCTCGGGTGACATCTGGCTCACCGGGTGAAAGGTAATAGAGCGATCCCCCGCATGCTTCTATTCACGGGTGACTGTTCTGGACTGGGCCATCGTGGCCTTCACCATCGCCCTCGGATTGTGGGGCTACCGGCAGGGCCTGATCGTCGGGGCGATGACCCTGGTCGGGTTCGCGGTGGGCGCCTTCGCCGGCAGCCGGCTGGGGCCGCTGGCGCTCTCCCAGGGCTCCGAGTCACCATACGCGCCGCTCTGCGCCGCCCTCGGGGCGCTGCTGGCCGGGGCGCTGATGGCGGTCGCGGTGGAGAGCTTCGCCCTCGGGCTGCGGGCGAAGGTGATCCGCCGGCCAGTCCTGCACCTGGCCGACGGTGCCGGCGGCGCGGCGCTGATCGCGGCGGTGGCGCTCGGGGTCGCCTGGGTCTTCGGCGCCGTGGCGCTGCACGCGCCGGGGACCGCGCGCCTGCGCGCCGACGTCCAGGAGTCGGTGATCCTGCGCAGCCTCAACCACGTGCTGCCGCCTTCGGGCCCGGTGCTCAACGCGCTCGACCGGGTCGATCCGGCGCCCACGGTGGCCGGCCCGGCGGCGCCGGTGGCGCGTCCCGACCAGGCGATCGCCACCGACCCCGAGGTGCTGAGCGCCGGCGCCTCGGTGGTGCGGGTGCTGGGGACCGCCTGCGGGCTCGGGGTCGAGGGCTCGGGCTGGGCGGTGCGGCCGGGCTTAGTCGTCACCAACGCCCACGTCATCGCCGGCTCCGAGGACACCACCGTCACCACCCAGGGCGGGGTGGAGCTCGACGCCACTCCCGTCTACTACGACCCGGAGAACGACCTGGCGCTGTTGCGCGTGGGGGCCAACCTGCCGACCCTGCCGATCTCCGCGGAACGCGAATCGGGGGCCGACGCGGCCGTGCTCGGATATCCGGAGAACGGGCCCTACGCGGTGGCGCCGGCGCGCCTCGGCGAGACCCAGCCCACGATCAGCGAGGACTCCTACGGCAACGGGCCGATCGACCGCACGATCGTCGCCCTGCGGGGGTCGGTGCGGAGCGGCAACTCCGGCGGGCCGCTGGTCGACGGTCAGGGCCGGGTCGTCGGGACGGTTTTCGCCGCCACCACCGCCGGCGAGCCGGGCGGCTTCGCGATCCCGGCCGAGGACGTGCGCGAGGCGCTTGGCCAGACTGCGGCCGCGGTCTCGACCCGCGCCTGCACCGGCTGATCGCGAACTCGGCGAAAATGCCCATTACTTACGTTCAGTAAGCTCGGCTTCGTGGAACCGGCTCCCTCGACCCAGGTATCCGCCGGCCCGCCCGGCGCGGTTTGCCCGCATTTCCACGCCGCGATTGAGTTGATCGGCAAGCGCTGGACCGGCGCGATCGTCTGCGCCCTGACCGAGCGGCCGATGCGCTTCGGCGAGCTCGGCAAGGCCGTTCCCGGCCTCTCCGACCGCCTGCTTTCCCAGCGGCTGCGCGAGCTCGAGGAGGAAGGTCTGGTCGAGCGCGAGGTCGAAGCCGGGACGCCGGTGCGGGTGACGTATTCGCTGACCGAGATCGGCGAGCAGTTGGGTCCCGCGATCGGTGAGCTGCGCAGTTGGGCCAAGCAGTGGAAAACCACCGGGTGACGCGCCTGGCACGGCGCATATCGGCGTCCTCGGTCGCTTGTGTGCGGAGCACACGGCGCTCCCTGCGTCCTTGATCTGCTTGGCCAGGCGCGCCACCCGGACCGTTAACTAGCCTGGCTTTATGGATTTGCCCGGTCCCTACCCGGTTGGCCGCTACGCCAAGAAATTCCAAGAGTGGATGCGTGAGCGGGCGCGGGTGCAGCTGATCGGCGAGGTGACCGGGGTCGGGCGCAGCAAGGTCCAGGCCTACTTCGAGCTGCGCGACGCCCAGGGCGCGGTTCCCTGCGCGATCTGGCTCAACGACCTGGAGAAGGCCGGCCTGCCCGAGGGGGCACTGCGCGACGGCGCCGAACTGGTGATCGCCGGCGGTCCCGACTACTACCCCGGCGGCGGCCAGGCCTCGCCCAGCTTCAGCTTCCGCGCCACCCACGTGCGGCTGGCGGGGGAGGGTGATCTGCTGGCGCGGCTGGAGGCACTGCGCAAGCAGCTGCGCGCCGAGGGGCTGTTCGAGCTGCAGAAGCAGCTGGCGCGGCCGCTGCTGCCGCGGACGATCGGGGTGGTGACGGCGGAATCCGGCGCCGCCCGGCGCGACCTCCTGGCCGGGTTGGCGCGGCGTGGCTGGGGCGGCACCGTGGTTTGGGCCTTCGCGCCGGTCCAGGACCGCCACGCGGCGCCGACGATCACGTCGGCGATCCAGGGCCTGGCGGCACGGCCCGAGGTCGAGGCGATCGTCGTCACCCGCGGCGGCGGCAGCCTCGCCGACCTCTGGGCCTTCTGCGACGAGACTCTCTGCCGCACTGTGGCGATGCTGCGGGTGCCGGTGGTCAGCGCGATCGGCCATGAGCGTGACACGACCCTGATCGACGACGTCGCTGCGGTCGCCTGCTCCACCCCGACCCACGCCGCCGAGGCGGCGGTGCCGCTCGATTGCGGCGCGGCTCGGCGCGACCTGGAGCGAGCCACCTTCTCGCTGCGCCGGGCGGGGGAGGGAGCGGTCGGGGCGCGCGGGCGGCACCTGGCGGCGCTGGCCCGTGGCCCGGCGCGGGCGTTGCAGCGCGAGCGCAGTGGTCTCAATCAGAAGATCCGCGAGATCCGCGCCTCCTCCGAACGCGGACTGGCCCAGCGTGGTGCCTCGCAGCGGCGGATCGCCGGCCTCGTGCTGGAGCGCGCCCGCCGGCGCGGGATCGAGCGGACCGCCGCCGCTCTCGCCGCGGAGACGCGGCGGGGCCCGGCGATCGAGCGCTCGGCCGCGAGGGCGCTGGAGCGGCGCCGCGAGGCGCTGCGGCGGGCTGTCGTGACCCTTCGTGCCCATGACCCCGAGCGGACGTTGGAGCGTGGCTACGCCCTCGCCGAGACGGCGGACGGAGAGCCGGTGACCAGTGCCGAGGCGGTACGCGCCGCGGAGGAGATTAGGCTGCGTTTTACCGATGGCCAGGTTGACGTCAAGCCCGTCCGCGGCGGACGCGAAAGCGAATGAGCGAGACTGCCGGTGACTATGAGCGCGAATGAGCGAGAGCAGAGCACGCGGGCGGAAATTGATTCCTACGAGGTCGCGGTGGAGCGGCTGGAGGAGATCATCGACCGGCTCGACTCCGGCCAGGCCGGCCTGCGCGAGACCCTCGACCTCTGCGGCGAGGGCCGCGAGCTGGTGACGTACTGCGCGGCGGAGCTTGACGCGGTGGGCGAGGGCTTAAAGGAGCTCAAGTTGGACGAGCTAGCCGCGAAATTGGACGTGTCGGCTGAGCCGTAGAGCGCGGGAGACGGAGATGGGGTTTCGCTTAACTTCTTTTGAGGATCGCCTAGGGCCGTCCGAGGTCGCGGTCAGCAAAAAAGTGCAAGACGCTTCACCCCATCTCCGTCTCCCGAGGGCCTGAGCAGAGACGTCCTAGGGCAGGGCAGCCTCGGCAGAGGTTCCAGTCGCGATCTTCGACCTCGGCGACGGGAAACTCGCCGCGCCCGATCTGGGAGATGGCGTGCTCCAGGCGCTTGCGGCCGGCTTCCATCGCTGGCGAGTCGAGCACGGTGAGCGCCGGCTCCTCGGGGCGCTCGAGGAAGACGTAGGCGACCTCGACCTCGGGGGCGCCGAGGGACTCGGCCACGGCCAGAGCGTAGATCGTGCGCTGGGTCTCGTAGTTGGCGGCGCGCTCCGCGGGCTCCGAGCCCTTGAGGCGGTCGGTCTTGTAGTCGATCACCAGCGGCGGCTCGCCCTCGCGCTCGACCAGGAGGTCGATCGAGCCGCGCAGGACGGTGTCGCCGACGCCGAGCAGGATCGGCACCTCGGCCCGCACCCGCGTCGCCCCGGCGCCGATCCGCTCGCGCAGGGGCGAGCCGAGCCATTCGCGGACGGGAGCCAGCAGCGCCGCGGCGTCGGTCCGCTCCGGGTCCAGCCCGGCCGCGACCGCGTGCCGTCGCGCCAGCTCCTCCGAGGGCTCGCCCCACCCGTTCGCCTGGCTCCACTCCAGCAGCGCGTGGACTGCGGCCCCTTGCGCGGTCCGCTCTTCGCGGGCGGAGGGCGTGGCGATGCCCTCATCCGAGACTCCGTTTGTCCTTTGTAACCCTGTGGATGACAAAGGTTGGGTGGAGGCGGCGAGCCCGAGTACGCGCTCCATGTAGAAGCGGTAGGAACACTCTTCGTAGGCGGAGATTGCGGTGTAGGAGAGGGGGCGGCTGGGGACGATCGGGGGGCGGCGCTCGACCAGGGGCGGCGGGCCCTCGCCCAGCGGTCGGTCCGCGGCTGCGTCGCGGCGGGTCGCCCGCAGCTCCGCCGCGCGCTCGGGCGAGGGGAGGTTGACCCGGACCGCGACCTCCGCCGGGCCGAAGCTCGCGTCCAGGCCCGGGCGCGGCTCCGCCGCCGGCACCGCGACCCTGGTTTCGACGTCGCGCTCGACCCCGAGCGCCTCGACCAGGCGCTCGACGACCGGGGTGCTCGGCTTCGTCTCCCGACCCGGCTCGGGCTTGACGACGCCGCTGAGGATCAGCCGCTGGCGGGCACGGGTGGCGGCGACGTGGAACAGGCGCAGCCCCTCCTCGGCGTCGCGCTGCTTCGCCTCCTCGACCAGCTCGGCGTAGTCGAAGAGGTTGATCGCGCCGCTGCCGAGCCGGCGCAGCTGCATCCCCACTCGCGGCGGCTGCTCGCGGCCCAGGGTCAGCAGCGGTGGCCGCGCCCCGGCCAGCAGGCTGCGCGAGAGGTCGGGCACGGCGACGACGTCGAACTCCAACCCCTTGGCGTTGTGCACGGTCATGATCCGCACCCCGTCGTGGCCCTCGGCAGCGGTCGCGGCCTGGGCCTCGGCATCGCTCTCGGCGCGGACGGCGAGGAAGTCGAGCAGGCCGCGCAGGTCGCGGCCCTCGCGGCTCTCGAACTCGGCGGCCAGCCGCATCAGCTTGCGCACGTTGGCGAAGCGGGCCTCGCCGGCGGGCCGCATCAGCACCGCCAGGTCGTAGCCGGTCGCGGTCGTCGCGGTCTCGACCAGGGTGGCGAGGGAGAGCCGTGGGCCGCGCTCGCGCAGGGAGCCGATCGTCGCCACGAAGCTGCGCAGCAGTTCCAGCTCGGGCTCCGGGATGTCCGTGAGGCGCTCGGGCGCGTCCAGCTCCGCGTCGCCCGTCCCGGCGGCGCGCTCCAGCGCCGGCCAGACGTGGCGCCGCCGTCCCGTCGCCGCCCGCAGCAGCCAGAGCGTGTCCGGGGCGGCACCGCAGGCGGGGGAGGCGAGGGCGCCGAACAGCGCCTGGTCGTCGAGCGGGTTGGCGATCGTCGCCAGCAGCGCGCAGACGTCGGAGACCTGCTGCTGGGACCAGTAGCCGCGGCCGCCGACCACGTAGGGCCGCAGGCCGGCCCGCTCGAGCGAGTCCTCATAGGCATCGAGGTGGGTGAAGGCGCGCAGCAGCACCACCATCTCGCCGCGGTCGACCCCGGCATCCGCCAGCTCGCGCAGGCGCGCGGCGACGTCGCGCGCCTCAGCCAGGCAGTTGAGCGGCGTGCGCCCGTCGATCGCCGGCTCCAACTCGATCCCCTCCTCGTCCCAGCCGTCGCGCGCGGTCAGCAGCAACTCGACCGAGGGCTGATGGGCCGATTTCGGGTCCATATCTCCCGAAATCGGCCCGTCGGCGGGCTTTTCCGGTGCCGCGCCGACGCGGAGGGGGCGGTATGAGAGGCCGAGCAGCGCCGTGCCGAAGTGGTTGACGGCGGCGATCAGCTCGGGGCGGGAGCGGAAGTTGCCGCTCAGCTCCATCAGCTCGGCGTCGGCGCGCTGGGCGACGAGCTCGCGCTGGCGACGGAAGACGTCGAGGTCGGCGTGGCGGAAGCCGTAGATCGACTGGAACTCGTCCCCGACCACGACCAGCTCGCTGCGCGGCCCCCGCAGGGCCTCGATCAGCCGCAGCTGCAGGCGGTTGGTGTCCTGGAACTCGTCGACCAGGAGGTGGCTGAAGCGGGTCCGGTAGGCACCGCCGATCTCGGCTCGCTCCAGCAGGCGCGCGGCGAGAATCAACAGGTCCTCGAAGTCGATCCCGGCACGGCGTTCCTTGGCCGCCTCGAAGCGGGCCGAGAACAGCTCCAGCAGCGCCGCCAGGTGGCGGTAGGCCTCGCCGCCCTCGCCGGCCTCGGCCGTGCGCGAGATCGCCGCGTCGATCGCCTCGCGGAAGGGGAGGATCGCCTTCGCCTTGCTGTCGGTGCGCAGCGTCCGCAGCTCGTCCAGCCCCGGCGGCGGCCCGGGCTCGCTCAGCCGCGCCAGCGCCAGCTCGACCAGCTCGCGTTTGGGGTCGCTCTCCTTCATCTCCTCCAGAGCCTGTCCGGCCGCTTCGATTGCCCTGGCGATCGCCTCGACCGGGTCGCTCGCCGGCGGCTCCGGCAGCCGCGGCTCGGCCTCGCCGCGACTCCGCAGCTCCGCATGCATCCCGGCGACGAGCCCCCGCAGGCCATCGACGTCGTACGTCGCCACCAGTTCCTCGCGCGACCCCTCTCTGCCGGCGAGGAAGTCGCCGAGGGCTTCGTCGAAGGCCTTGCGGGCGGCGCGGGCGGTCTCGGGGGCGTCGAGGACGCGGAAGCCGGGGTCGATCCCGGCGGCGACGGGGTGGCCGGCGAGCAGGCGGTTGCAGAAACCGTGGATCGTCATCACCCAGGCGCCGCCGATCGCGCTCAGCAGCTGCGCGGCCCGCTCGGAGCCGGCCTCGGCCCGGCGGGTCAGCTCCAGCCGGATCCGCTGGCGCAGCTCGGCCGCGGCCTTGTCGGTGAAGGTGAAGGCGAGGATCGCGTCCGGCGCGACTCCCTTGTCGCAGACGAGGCGGCAGTAGCGGTCGACCATCACCCCGGTCTTGCCGGTGCCGGCGCCGGCCTCGAGCAGGACGTCCCGTCCCGTCACCTCGATCGCCGCCGCCTGCTCGGGCGTCGGCACGCGTCCGCTCATCGCTCCTCCACGTCCTCGTCCTCCTCGAACTGCGGGGCGCGATCGCGGCGGCAGATCGGCGCGAAGTCGCAGAAGGGCGGGCAGGTGTCGTGGTTGCGCAGGCCGCGGCGCGGGCCGGGGTCGCGGCGGATGTCGCCGGTGCGCATGCGGGCGACGATCTCCCCGGCCCGCCGCCGCGAGTCGGCCAGCAGCTCCTCCAGCCCCTCGGCGTCGACCACGTCGCGGCTGTAGAGGCCGTAGTCGGCAAGGTCCTCGGCGGCCTCCTCGGCGACGACCCCGCGCGGGCGCCGCACCGAGGTTCCGCGCAACGGGTGGTAGAGACCGCCGACCGGCTCCGCTCCCCAGTGCCGCTCCATCGCCAGCAGGTAGAGCGGCAGCTGCAGCTTCGCCTGCTCCTCGAACTTCTCCCGCGGCGTCACCGAGCCCGACAGCTTGTAGTCGATGACCAGGGCGCGGCCGTCGGCGGCGCGGTCGACCCGGTCGATCGCCCCGTGCAGTCCCCAGCCGTCCAGCTCCAGGGTCGGCCGCTCGGCCTCCTCGTGCTCGCCGAAGGCGGCCTCCAGCAGCCAGGGCTCGAAGCCGCCGGTCTCGCGCCTCGCCTCTTCGGCGAGGAAGCGCTCCAGCAGCCGCTCGACCCGTCGCGCCATCGCCCGCTCGGCCGGGTGGGAGCCGAGCTCGCGCTCGGCGACGACGGCGGCGACGATCTCGCGCCCGCGCGCGAGCCAGGCGGGGAGGGAGCCGGGGCGGGGGAGGGGATCGCCGCCGGGGCGCTCCTTGTAGAGGCGCTCGAGCGCCTCGTGCATGAGGCCGCCCTGGACCAGCGGGTCCGGCACCGGGTCGAGCGGCTGCGGGTCGAGCTCGTGGCTGACGAACCAGCGGTAGGAGCAGAGGTCGAAGCCCTCGATCGTGGTGCCGCCGTAGGCGCGGACCGCGCTCAGCGACTCGATTGCCGCCGGGTTGGTCAGCGGGCCGGGCGTGCGCGAGGCGGCCTCGGCGACCCTGGCGGCGGCGACCCTGGCGGCGATGCGGGTGCCGCGTGCTCCCTCGACGCCCACCGCGCTCAGCAGCGCCCCGGTGTCGGCATTCGGCCCATGCGCCGCCAGCGCTCGCGCCAGCTCGTCCTCCGAGGGCGCCTCGGCCAGGGGGTGGACGACGCGAGCCAGGTCGCGGCTGCGCACGATCGCCTCCTCGACCGGATCGGGGGAGGAGCCGTCGGGCGCCGGCGCCAGCAGCGCCCGCACCTCGTCGAGCAGCGGCGAGCGCGACTCGGCGCCGCCGCTCTCGTCGCTGTCGCGGTAGGAGAGGAAGAGGCGCCGCCGCGACAGCGCCAGGCAGACGCCGAACAGGTAGCGCTCCTCGGCCTCGCTGTCCTGCCGCGCCTCCAGCCCCAGCGAGCCGCGCTGGGCTTCGGAGAGGAAGGGGTCGCCGCCGCGGTCGCGGCGCGGGAACTCGCCGTCCTGGAGCGAGCCGACGAAGACGTGGTCGAAGCGGCCGGCGCGCAGGCGATAGGGGCTGGCGATCCGCACCCGGCCCTCGACCGGGCCGCTCCAGACGCGGAACTCGAGCGCGGCGATCGTCGCCGCCAGCTCGGCCGGACCCGGCGCCAGCGGGCCCAGCTCGGCCAGCTCGCCGAGGGCGCCGGCGATCGCGCCCGCCGCCCGCAACTCCAGCCCGTCGCCCTGGCCCAGCGCCGGCCCGTCGCCCGCGCCGCGCAGCGGCCGCGCCGCCATCGTCGCCGCCAGCCGCCCGACCTCGGCCGCCAGCGCCGCCGGCGAGCGCGTCGCCGCCTCGCGCAGCCGCAGCAGGTCCCGCGGCGGCTCCCCCTCCTCGCCCTGCCAGAGCAGCAGCGCCGTCTCCGCGTCCTCGACCCGGCCGCGCCGCAGCGCTCGCTCCAGCCAGTCGACCCGGCCCTGGGAGAAGCTCGACAACCCGCGCAGGTAGCGCAGCAGGTCGACGGCCCGCCGCGTCCCGAACTCGGCCTCCAGCAGCGCCACCAGGGCGCCGCCGACGGCGGTCCCGGCGACCGGCAGCTCCGCCTCCAACGCCGTCGCCACCCCGTTGGCCTCCAGCGCCGCCGCGACCGCTGTGCCGCGCCGGGCCGGATCGCGCAGGGCGATCGCGATCGCGGCGGGGTCGGCACCGCCGGCGACCAGCTTCGAGACCTCGGTGGCGATCGCCTCCGCCTCGCCGCGGACCCCGGCCGAGCGCAGCAGGACAAGGTCGCCGTCGGGCGCACGCGGTGTCGCGTCGGGCGCCCCGAAGCCGCGCGCCAAGTGGAAGAGCAGTGCGCTCTCCGTGTTCCCCGGCTCTGCTTCGGTCGTCACCTCCTCCATCGCCCCGATCCGCTCGCGCAGCTCGCCGAGCAGGCGCGAGCGCGCCGCCAGTGCCGCGTTCCCAGCCTCGAAGGGCAGCGCCACGGTCACCTCGGTCAGCCCCGCCAGAGCCGTCACCAGCTCGAACTGGTTGGAAGTGAGGTCGTCCAGCCCATATAGGAAGACCGGGCGGTCGCCCCAGAAGGAGCCGTCGCGGCGCAGCAGCTCGATCGCCTCGCGGGCGATCCCGTGCGAGTCGACCCGGCCGGTCCGCCCGCGCACCTCGGCGTAGGCGCTGAAGAGGGCGGCGATGTCGCCGAGGTAGGCCGACCCCTCGAGGGTGCCGGCGCTGGCCTCGACCGCCTCAGGGTCGACGCCGGCGGCCTGCAGCTCATCCAGCAGGCGCACGAAGGCGCGGGCGAAGCCGGGCCGCGAGGCCGAGCGCCGCAGCGGGCCGAGCCGCCCGAGCCGGGCATCGACGGCGACCGCGATCGTCCGCAGCCGCTGGGCGGGGGAGAGCTCGGCGCCCGGTGGCACCCCGCCCGCGGTGGCGACGGCGCGGAACAGCGCCCCGAAGGTCAGCGCCGAGCCGCCCAGCGCCGCGCCCGCCGCGCAGAGCTCGCGCTCGAAGGCGAAGACGTCGTCGACGGTGGGTACGACCAGGACCGGATCGCGCTCGAGCGCGGCCACGAAGCCGCCCCGGATGAGTCCGGCACGACCAGAGTTGGGGGGTCCGTGGATCAGCTTCAGCGACATGGCGGCGAGCGAACCAGCATAGGTCGGCCTCCGGCGCGCCCGAAAACCGACGCAGACCGCGCCACAAAGCCGCAAAGCGGGGGTTTCCGCCCCCGCTTTTGCCGTCTTCCGCCCCCTCTAGATTGCGAACCAGCCCATGTCCCTCTGTTTCGTAGACCCAGCCGACGCAGTTCGCGCCATCGCCGACTCAGTCGGCCGTGAGGCCCGTCGCCAGCTGCTCGGCGAGGCTGTCCGCGCCTGGGTCGACGAGATCCCCGACACCGAGCTCGAGGTCCACTACGCGAAGGCGATCTCCGAGCTCGACGAGCACGATCTCTCGATGCTCGCCGCCTGGCATGGCTCGCTCGAGGTCGGCCACCCGGTTCCCAACCGCGACTTCCTCATGGGTGCCTTCGGCTCGCTCGGCGACAACCGCCGCGAGGCGCTCAAGCTCGCCGCCGGCTTCCGCGGCGAGGAGGCCGTCGACGCGGGGGTCACCGAGGAGGACGCCCTCGAGCTCGTCCTCGGCCTGCTCTCCCCACCGCGCCTGATGGCGCTTGCCGTCGAGGCCCTAGAGCTGTACGTCTGGGACCGGGCGGGCTCGGACAATTAGCTAGCCGGCTGCTGCTCGCAGCAGTTCCTCATCCGGGCCGAGAGCTCGCGCATCGCCAGCCCCTCCTCGCGATGGCGACGCCACGACTGGCTAAGCTGCCGCCTTGGCGCTTGCCCCACACGTGATCGTGATCTTCGGTGCGACCGGGGACCTCTCACGCCGCAAGCTGCTGCCGGGCCTGCTGCGCCTCTTCCAGGCCGGCCTGATGCCGCCGGAGTTCAGGATCGTCGGCATCTCGCTGGAGCAGATCGGCGACGACGGCTTCCGCGAGTTCGCCGAGCCCGCCTGCCGCGAGTTCGCCCGCCACGCCTTCAGCGAGGAGGACTGGAGCGAGTTCTCCCGCCGCCTCTCCTACGTGCCGCACTCGGCCGCGCCCGACGGCCTCTCCGAAGCCGTCGAGAAGGCTGAAGTCGTGCTCGGCCCGGAGACCCGGCTGCTCCACTACCTCAGCATCCCCCCGACCGCCGCCGCCGACGTCCTGCAGATGCTCGCCGCTGCCGGTCTGACCGAGCGCGCCCGGGTGATCATGGAGAAGCCGTTCGGGACCGATCACCTCAGCGCCCGCAAGCTCAACCACCTCGTCCACCAGGTCCTGCGCGAGGACCAGGTCTTCCGCATCGACCACTTCCTCGGCAAGGAGGCGGCGCAGAACATCCTCGCCCTGCGCTTCGCCAACGGCCTCTTCGAGCCGATCTGGAACCGCGACCACATCGACCACATCCAGATCGACGTGCCGGAGACGCTCGCGGTCGGCTCCCGTGCCGCTTTCTACGAGAAGACTGGCGCCTACCGCGACATGGTCGTCACCCACCTGATGCAGATCCTCGCCTTCGTCGCGATGGAGCCGCCGACCGCGCTCGCCCCGGAACCGATCACCGAGGAGAAGAACAAGGTCTTCCGCTCGCTGCGGCCGCTCGACCCGACCCAGGTCGTGCGCGGCCAGTACGAGGGCTACACCTCCGAACCGGGCGTCGACCCGCACTCCAGCACCGAGACCTTCGTCGCCCTGCGCTGCGAGGTCGACAACTGGCGCTGGAGCGGGGTGCCGTTCTACCTGCGCACCGGCAAGCGCATGGGCGAAGGCGCCCGGATCATCTCGATCGCCTTCCGCGAGCCGCCGCAGAGCATGTTCCCCGAGCACTCGCGGGTCGGCCGCTACGGTCCCGACCACCTCACCTTCGACCTCGACGAGTCCTCGCGCGTCTCGCTCTCCTTCTACGGCAAGCGGCCGGGGATGGGGATGGTCCTCGACAAGGCGAGCATGCAGTTCTCGCTCGACGAAACCGACTACCGCGGCGACACCCTCGAGGCCTACGAGCGGCTGATCCGCGACGCGATGGACGGCGACCACACCCTGTTCACGACGGCCAAGGACATCGAGCGGCTCTGGGAGATCTCGACGCCGCTGCTCGAGGACGGCCCGGCGGTGAAACCGTACCCGCAGGGCTCCTGGGGCCCGGCCGAGGTCGGCGCTCTGATCGCGCCTCACAGCTGGCGCCTGCCCTTCGCCCGGCGCTGGCGCGAGGCACCTGGACAGAGCGGATAACCGGCGCGCCGAAGCACCTCCAGGGCCGACACATCGGCCCTGTTACGGTGACTGGAAAGGAGAGATAGGTCAGCCAGCGCCATTGTCCGCGGCGCTGTGCTCGGGGGTTGGCCAGGACGAAGTTCGGAGGGATTGCCGATGAGGAATCGCTTGAACGTGGCCATCGCCACTGTTGCCGCTCTAGCTCTTGGGACCGCGATGTTCGCCGCGGTCGCACTGGCGTCGTCGCACGGTCACGGGCATAGCTCGGGACCCGGTCCCAGCCGCCATCATGGGCACGGGCACCATCCCGGCCACGGGCACCACCCCGGCCACGGGCACCACCCGGGCCACGGCCACAAGCCGCCGCACCAGTCGCTGCCGCCGGTCGACATGAGCGAAGCCGCCAACTGCGACTTCATCGCCCAGCCCGCCAACCCGCTCTGCCTGCTCCCCTTCCCGGACGACTACTACACCGTCTCCGACCCGGCCAGCCCCACCGGTCGCCGCGTCAACCTCACCACCGCGGGCATGCCGGCCAACGCCTTCGGCAAACACATCGACGCGACGCCCTACAACGCCTCCGACGGCTTCAGCCCCGGCGCCGCGATCCTGCTCAAGGTCCCGGGCATCGACACCGTCGCCGACGTCCAGGCCACCGGCGCCGCGCCGGTCAACCACATCGGCCAGTACCGCAAGGGCAACGCCCCGATCGTCGTGATCGACGCCAACACCGGCAGGCGCTGGCCGATCTGGAGCGAGATCGACTCGACCGCGACGGACCCAGCCAAAGCCGAGCTGGAGATCCACCCGGCCGTCAACTTCGCCTCCGGCCACCACTACATCGTCGCCCTGCGCCACCTGCGCAACGCCGCTGGCCAGAAGCTCGAAGCCCCGGTCGCCTTCCGCTACTACCGCGACCGCGTGCCCTCCAAACAGCCCGAGATCAACGCCCGCCGCGGCCACTTCGAAGCGATCTTCTCGCGCCTCCAGCACTCCGGCATCCAGCGCAAGGACCTCTATCTGGCCTGGGACTTCACCGTCGCCAGCGATCGCAACAACGCCGGCCGCGAGCTCGCCATGCGCGACGCCGCCTTCGCCCAGCTCGGCGACGCCAACCTCGCCGACGGCGTGCCCCAGGGCAGCTCGCCGAGCTTCCAGGTGACCAGCGTCGAAACGGCGCCGAACCCCGGCCAGATCGCCCGCCGGGTCAAAGGCAGCTTCGAGGTGCCCTGCTATCTGTTCCCGAGCTGCGCCACAGGCGGCACCTTCCAGCTCGACGCTGGCGGTGCGCCGATCCAGACCGGCACCTGGACCGCCAACTTCGACTGCATCGTTCCCGAATCGGTGGTCACCGGACCGGCCGGCGCGGGTCGCCCGTCGCTGTACGGCCACGGGCTCTTCGGCGATGCGGGGGAGGTTGGTTCGAGCCCGCAGCGCAGCCTCTCCCAGGAACACGGGATCGTCCAGTGCGCGACCGACGAGATCGGCATGTCGGAATCCGACATCCCCTCCGTGGTCGCGGCGCTGCAGGACGTCTCCGCCTTCCCGACCATCCCCGACCGACTCCAGCAGGGCCTGCTCGACGAGCTCTTCCTCGGGCGGGCGATGATCAGCTCCTCCGGCTTCACCACCGACCCCGCCTTCCACCAGGACGGGACCCTGCTCAGTGGCCCGGTGCTCGACAGCAGCCACCTCTATTACAACGGGAACAGCCAGGGCGGGATCATGGGCGGCGCCCTCACCGCCGTCTCACCGGACTTCACCCGCGCCTCGCTCGGGGTGCCGGCGATGAACTACTCGGTGCTGCTGCCGCGCTCGGTCGACTTCGACGAATTCGCCGCGGTCCTCTACCCGTCGTACCCGAACGAAATGACGCACCCGCTCGTCCTCGACCTGATGCAGATGCTCTGGGACCGCGGCGAGCCCAACGGCTACGCGGCCCGGATGACCGACAACCCGTTGCCGGACACGCCGCCGCATCAGGTGGTGATGAACGTCGCCTTCGGCGACCATCAGGTCACCGTCTACCAGGCCGACGTCGAGGCGCGGACGATCGGCGCCGCCGCCCACCGGCCGATTCTGTTCTCCGGCCGCTGGCCCGAAACCGACGTGCTCTGGAACGTCCCCTCGATCCGCCGCTACCCGTATACCGGCTCGGCGATCTACTACTGGGACACCGGGCCGATCCGCGAAGACCCGGCCAACCCCGGCACCCAGATCGGCACCGAACCGCCACCCTGGGAAAACCTGCCGAACCGCTCCGGCCAGGACCCGCACGGGGCGCCGCGAGCCGCGGCCGCCGAGCAGCAGCTCGTCTCCGACTTCTTCGGGGGAGCGATTCCGAAAAGCGACAGCTGCGGTGGCGGCCCGTGTTACGCCGGGAGCTTCACCGGGCCGTAGGTCCGCGCAGCCAGTCCGCGCAGATGCGCTCGACGTGGCGTTGGTCGGTGCCGCAGCAGCCGCCGAGCACGCGGACGTTCGGGAGGTCCGGCTTCAGCGCCCGGTATTCGGCGCCGAGCTCGTCCGGGTCTCCCGCGTCGAGGTCCGGCGCCTCGTCGAGTTCGGCGTGGCTCTTGCGCGAGGCGTTGGCACGGATGCCGCCGAGCCGGGCTCGCCACTTGCCGCCCGCCTCGAGCACCGCGGCGAAGTGGGTGGGATGGGCGCAGTTGACCATGAAGTAGGCGGCGGCGCCGTCGGTCTCGGCGTCGACCTGCTCGATTGCGGCCGACAGCGGCTGCCCGCTCGGCAGCTGCCCGTCGGTCTCGAGCGTGAATGAGATCGCCACCGGCATCCCTGCAGCGACCGCCGCCCTGACGATCCCGATCGCCTCCTCGGCATAGCAGAGGGTGTAGACGGCGACCAGGTCGGTGCCGGCCTCGGCGAAGGTCTGGATCTGGGCTCGGTGGTAGCTCTCGGCCTCCCTGGCCGACATCAGCTCTCCTGGCAGGTAGCCGTCGCCGCGCGGCCCGATCGTGCCGCAGATCGCGATCGGCAGCTCAGGGCCCTCCTCCGCGGTGCGGATCTCCTCGGCCAGCGCGACCGCTTCGCGATTCACCGTGGCCAGGGCCGCGGCGTCATCGCCCAGCTGCTCGCCCCAGTCCGCGTTGGCCCGCCAGGTCGGCGTGTCGAGGACGAAGCCGACGCCATGCCGGCGGGCGATCTCCACGTAGCCGCGGTAGTAGCGGCGCAGCGCCTCGATCCCGGCGGCGTCGCGCAGCAGTGGGTAGGAAGCGAAACAGGGCAACTCGAGCCCCTCGCGGAAGAGCATCGTCGTCTCCATGCCGCCGTCGCCGATGAACAGCCGCTCCCCGCTCGGAAGTCGTCGCGACGCGCTCACCCGTTCTCCGCCACCGGATGAAGATAGCGCTAGCGGACGAGCTCCCGGATCTCGGCGATCGCCTGCTCGTTGTCGCGGAAATGGACCGCCTGCATGCCTGCCTTGCGGGCGCCCTCGATGTTGGGCTCGAGGTCGTCGACGAAGAGACAGGCCGCGGCCGGCAGGCTGAGCCGCTCCAGGGTCATCTCGTAGATCTGCGCTTCCGGCTTGCGGCAGCCGACGAAGCCGGAGTCGACCACGGTCTCGAAGATTTCGTCGACCGGCAGCATCGGGCGCCAGACCGGCTCCCACTCGCGCACGTTGTTGGTCAGCATCGCCATCCGCAGCCCCGCTGCCTTCAGCTCCGCCATCAGCTCGATCATCGGCTGGTTGGGGTGCAGCGCCTCGAAGTAGACCTCGCGGAAGCGGTGCAGCTGCGGCCGGTGGCCGAGCAGCGGCTCCAGCCCGTCGTTGAGCCGCTCGAGAAACGCGGCCTCGGTCATCTCCCCGCGCTCCAGCGCGTAGAGCGGGTTCTCGCCGTCCTCCGCGGTGATCGCCCGCATCGCCTTGCCGAGGTCCTCGGGAGTGATCCCGATCTCGTCCTGGACCGCCATGAAAGAGCTCAGCAGCGGCGTCGTCAGGACACCGCCGAAGTCGCAGACGATCGCCTCGACCTCAGGCATCGGGGCGGGCGACCTCGTAGGTGCCCAGGCCCTCGCGCCCCTCCACCGACCAGCGGAAGAAGGCGATCTCGGCGTCGAGGCCGCGGCGCTGGACCCGGGTCGAGCTGATCAGCGTGCCGGCTCCACGCAGCGGCCGGCTGTACTCGGCGTCCGGCCACAGCTCCAGGGTGACTCGGCGCTGGACTCCGTCCTCGCCGTACTCGGTCGAGAGCAGCGCCTCCTCGAAGGTGACGGGAGCGGCGTCGGGATCGCAGAGCACCGCCGCGACCTCCTCGTCGCCGTGCTCGCGGGCGCCGGCGGGGAGGGCGGAGGTGAGGGCGAGCAATCCGCCGTCGGCGAAGACGATGCCGATCGACCGCCGCAGGATCTGACCCGAGTCGCTCATCGGCCGCCAGCCTATTGGCGCGAAAAGCTCCGTGCGGCGAGGCGGTTAGATTGCCCCGATGGCCGCCACCACGATCCGCGACGCCCAGCCCGAGCGCGACGCCGCCGCCTGCGCGGCGATCTATGCGCCCTACGTCGAGCAGACGCCGATCTCCTTCGAGGAGCGCGCGCCCGACGCGCTCGCGATGGAAGCCCGGATCGTCCGCTACACAGCCACCCATCCCTGGCTCGTCGCCGAGGACGGGGGAGAGGTGGTCGGCTACGCCTACGCCTGCCAGTACATGGAGCGCCCCGCCTACCGCTGGGTCGCCAGCGTCTCCGTCTACGTCGCCGCCAACCGCCGCGGCGAGGGCCTGGGACGGAGCCTCTACGAGAGGCTGTTCGTGCACCTGCGGCGTCAGAACTTCCAGATCGCCTGCGCCGGCATCACCCTGCCCAACGACGCCAGCGTCCGCCTGCACGAGTCGCTCGGCTTCGTCCGCATCGGCGTCAGCCCGCGGATCGGTTGGAAGGCGGGAGACTGGCACGACGTCAGCTGGTGGCAGCTGGAGCTGGCACCGGCCGTCCCGGGAACGCCCCTGGAGCCGCTGCCACCCCAGTAGCCCGCCCGGCTACCATTGTCCGATGCCCGACGAGCAAGCACCCACCCAGCCCGCCGTCTCCGACGCGCACGCCGAAGTCCTCAGCGAGGAGGACGTCTTCGAGGCGCTCGAAGAGGTCATCGACCCCGAGCTCGGCCTCGACTTCGTCTCCCTCGGCCTCGTCTACGACGTCGACATCGAGCAGGAAGAGGTCTACGTCACCTTCACCCTGACCACCCCGGCCTGCCCAATCGGCCCCCAGGTCTCCGAACAGATGAAAGAGTTCGTCGGCGACCTCCCCGGCGTCAGCGCCGTCCACCCAAAGATGGTCTTCGACCCCGCCTGGTCACCGGAGATGATGACCGACGACGCCAAGTTCGCGCTCGGCTTTTAGGCAGGGTTCGGGGGTCAATGGGGGGTGCCGCGCGGGCGGTCAGCGCAGAAGCGACAAGCGGGCCGATTCCGTTTCGCGGAAGCCGTGGATGAGAGTGGCGCCGAAGTCCTTCCCCGCCAATGGCACATCCGGGCGGCCAGGAAAGTCGACGGTGAGGTCGCCCCGCCATCGTCCTGGTCGATGGCGGGCGATTCGCTCAAAAGTGCCCGTCCCCGAAAAGGGGGCCGGGGGGCTGATTGCCCCGGTGTCGAGCCGGTTGTCGACGGTCAAGGTCTTGGGGTGACCGAGGGCATAGGCGCGATAGCCGATGGCGAGTCGACCCCTTTTTTCGCCCATCGCGGCGAAATAGCTGACCCGTTCGCGGGGGCGGTTCTGGACTACCGAGAGATAGCGATAGGCGCCTTTCCGCAGTCGCGAATCGAAGATCGAGGCTTCGAGCAGAATGCCGCCTCCGGGAAAGCCTTCGCTCGTGAATAGATCACAGCCGCCGACGCTGTACCAGCCGGTCTTTCCGCGAACTCGATGTGCGGTGGCGGTCGTGAAGCCCTTCTCACCGACGATATGAACCGACCCTCTGTAGGTGCCTTCGGCGACGTAGAGCCGCGTGTGGCTGTACTTGCATCTGACCGGCAATACCCCAACCCGGCCGTTGGGATGCCATTCCATGTTGACGCTGCCGAAGGGGCCGAGGTCCGCATGAATGTCTTCTCCGCCGAGTCGTGCTGGAGCGATGTAGGTGACGTCGCCCAGGCTGTTCACGATCTGGATGAAGACCCGCCCCGGCTCGCCTCGATACGCGGGCTCGGTTGCGACACCGATCACGTAGCCGTTGGTTCCGTGAATGACGAATGCACCCGGGCTCGGGAGGGGATTCGCACGAGTCGATCCCGGAGGCAGGGCTTCGGCGGTCTGGGCGGTCGCCATGCCCGGGCCGGACCCAACGGCAACCATGAGGAGGGTCGCCACCAATATGCCCGTCCACCACGATCCCGCCGGTGTCCCATTCGTTCTCCGCGTCATGGTCGTCTAGCGCAGTCGGAACGGGTGGCTCGGGTTCAGCACGGCGCGGTGCATCCCGGCCCGCGTGCCGGCTCCGGTCAAGCTGACGTTCGGGCGCCCCGGGAAGTCCACCGTTAGATCACCCCGCCAGGTGATGCGCTTCCCGCTGGTGCGGCGATACGTCGCCTCACCTGAAAACGGCGTCGGGGGGCGCACGCCGGCAATGCCTTTCGCCACGTCGTAGTCAAACGCGCCTGCCCCGGCGGTGACCTGCACGATGCGGGAGATCTCCAGCGAGCCCCGCCGTTCCTCGATCGAGGCGCCGAACCTGGCGGGCCGCGTCTGACTGTTCTTCATCGCGTCGAACTCGAATCGGGGATTCCGGGCACGATGCACGGTCAGCCGCGCTCCGGGGGAGTGACCGCCAATTCCTTCGGAGCTGGGGCCACCGGAGCAAATGAGGCCGGCCGCCGCACTCGCGTCTCCTCGCGCCGAGGTGGCATGCGCTTCGCTGTAGTCGTACTCGCCTTCAAAGTCGATGGTGCCCACATATCTGCCCGAGTCGAAGGAGACCGAACCCCCGCAAGGGGTGTCTTCGGTGCGAGTCTGGCCCGAGGGGACGAAGTCCACGTCGATACGCCCGACCGGGCCGAGATTGGCTTCGATAGAGGTCGGGGTCACGGTGGCGGGGGAGACGTAGAAGACGCCGGCATTCGCGGAACGCACGAACAAGAAGACGAAGCCCGCTCCCGTCCTTGGGTTTTGGCCCCCCAGCATCGAGAGGCAGTATCCGTTGGTCGCCGGGGGCCGGAAGCCGGCGGGGGTGGGCGGCGGTTCGGCTTGGGCGGGGCCGGCTGCGACGAGAACTGCAAGCAGACACGCAGCCATCGCCAGCGACCTCCACCAGGCAACCGAGCGAGCCCACAAACCATTGCCACCCCCTGCTCTCACTATTCGACCGTACTTGACGCAGTTAGCTCGCCGCCGCCAGCCTTCCTCGACAGCAACAGCACCACCCCTCACGCCATCGTCGCCGCGGCCGAGGCGTGGGCGCGGGAAGGGGTGCAGTTGCGCGCAGCTGCACCTACCTGGCGGGCCGCGAACGTGATGCGAGCCGAGGATTGGCGGCCCAGAACACCGCATCGCTTCTGGCTCAGTTGGACCGGCGCGAGGAGCCCCTGCGCCATACCTCCGTCCTGCTGGTCGATGAGGCCGGGATGGTGGACTCCGCGACCCTGGCGCGGCTGATCGACCACGCCGAGAAAGCCCGGGCGCGCCTGGTCCTGGTCGGCGACTACGAGCAGTTGGCGGAGAGGTTTTCGCCTGTCGGACTGAAGCGCGGTCACGGGGTGTGAAGGTGGGACGCCGTCTTTCTTGTGTGGCCGTTGCCTTCCTCAAGGGGTGCGCTGACTCTGGATGCCCACGTTTGCCGTGGGCGCGCTGGGCCTGCTGCTCTGCTGCTGCCCTCTACCCGTCACTATTTCGCCAATCAGTAGCTGGCCGCAAAGACCAAATGAGCGCGTGGGAACGGCCAACTAGGCTTCTGCGGTGGCCGACTATCCAGACTGGCGGTACTTCCCTGCTTACTCGCCTCCGCCCTCGTGGGCTGAGCCGCTCGTCGAGGTGTTTCGGACGCATCGAAGCAGGATCGACTCGCGAGTAGTGCACGACGAGCCGATGAAAAGCGATGCGGTTCTCGCGGTTCTGGCAGACGATCTCGAAGACGAACTTGCATTTCAGGTCGAGCGGGGGAAGAAAAAGGTGGGGAAATTGCATCGCCCGGTGTTCTTCGGAGACCAGGGCTCCTATCTCAGGGCATACGAGATAGACGCCTTTCAGCCGGACTATGGGATCGCGCTCGAGGTGGAGGCGGGCCGCGCCACGATGGGCAACGCGATCTACCGCGATCTCGTGCAGGCCTCGTTGATGGTCGACGCCAGATTTCTCGCACTCGCCGTCCCGCTGGAGTATCGATATGGCGAGAAGCCGACCAGGGAGCCGAGCTATGCCAAGACGTACTCGGTGGTCGAGGCGATCTACGGAAGCAGGCGGTTGATGCTCCCTTTCGAGGGACTCCTTCTCATCGGCTATTAGCCAGTCGGTGCCCTCAGCTGGGTAGCTGGCGCTCGCCATCGTCGCCGTTGACCGGCACCTCTTCCGCGGTCGCCTCGAAGTCGTAGTCGCGGCTCGGACCCTCGTCGCCAGCCCCGCCCGGCGCGCCGAACTGGCCGCCTCCCGGCATCCCCACCACCAGGAATCGCCCGATCGTGAACCGTTTCAGCAGCCCACGCACGATTGCCCTGGTCGGTGGGATCAGCAGAATCAGGCCGAAGATGTCGGTGATGAAGCCCGGCGCCAGGAGCAGGGTGCCGCCGACGACGATCAGGAGGCCGTCGACCACCTCCTTGCCGGGGAAGCGGCGCTGCGCGAGCGCCTCGTTGAAGCGGCGCCAGGCGCCTCGCCCCTGGTGTTTGAGCAGGAAGGAGCCGAGCAGGGCGTCGGCCAGGAGCAGCGCCAGGGTCGGCCAGAGGCCGATCGCTTCGCCGACCTGGATGATCACGTAGAGCTCCGCGATCGGGACGACGATGAAGAGGACGATCAGGAACAGAGGCATGGGCTAAGCCTAGAGAGGGCAAAGGTTGAGGACTTGACCCCACTATGGGTGGGTCAAGTCCTCAACCTTCGACGAGGTCAGTCGCTCAGGCGGCGTTCTTGGCGGCAGCGCCGGCCGCCTGCTCGAGCTCGGCGAGCGACTCGTTGATCCCGTCGGCGACCGTTTCGACGTCTTCCATCGAGTCGTAGTCGGCGAGCAGGCCGAAGCCGATTTTGCCGTGGTAGCTCATGATCGCAATCGCCATCCGGTGGTTTTCCGGCAGGAAGGCGACCGGGAAGACCTCCTCCATTTCCCGCCCCAGCACGTAGAGCGGCAGCTGCGGCCCCGGCACGTTGGTGACGATCAGGTTGAAGAGGCGGGTCGAGAAGTTGATCCGCGAGGCCTGGGCCAGCAGGGTCGGCGGCGCGAAGTCGTTGAAGCGGGAGATGACTTCGGCTCCGAGCGCCTGTTTGGAGCGCTTCAGGCCCTCCATCTCCTCGCTGATCACCCGCAGCCGCCGCACCGGGTCCTCGACGTAGACCGGCAGCGGCCCGCGCATCAGCGCGATCCGGTTGCCGAGGTCGCCGTGTTCGTCGGCGCTGCGGATCGAGACTGGGACCAGCGCCCGCAGCTCCAGCCCCTCGGTGCGGATGCCGCGAGTCTGCAGCCAGTTGCGCACCGAGCCCGTCACGACCGCGAGCACGACGTCGTTGACGGTGCCGCCCAGCGCGTCCTTGATCCGCTTGAAGGTGGCCAGCTCCGAGCGCGCCCAGACGTAGCGGCGGTGCGGCCCGATCTCCTTGTTCAGCGGCACGTCCGGGGCGGGGTCGGCGAAGGCGCTGACGATCTCGCTCACACCCTCCAGTGCCTCGACCGCCCTGCGTGCCGTCGTCTCCGGGTTGCGCACCGCCTCCACGGCCCGCTCGGCAAACTTGATCGGCGTCGCGACGAGGTCGCTGATGCCGCGGGCGACCAGCTCGGTGGTGCCGGGTTCGGGCTGGGGGACCCACTCGTCTTCGACCGGCGCCGGCGGCGGCACCGGCTCGAGGTCGAAGAGGACGGTGCCGATGTCGACGCCGGAGACGCCGTCGACCATCGCGTGGTGGGTCTTGGTCAGGATCGCGAAGCGGTCGCGCTCCAGGCCCTGGGCCAGCCACAGCTCCCAGAGTGGCTTGGAGCGATCGAGCTGCTGCGAGAAGACGCGCCCGGCCAGCCGCTTCAGCTGCGCCTCGCCGCCCGGCTCGGGCAGTGCGGTATGGCGGATGTGGTAGGTCAGGTTGAAGTTGACGTCGTCGGCCCAGAGCGGCCGGCCCGCCTCCAGCGGCGGCACGACGAGCTTCTGGCGGAAGCGCGGCACCAGCCGCAGGCGGGTGCGCACGTGCTCGACCAGGTCGACGTACTTGGGCGGCGGCCCCTCGAAGACGAGGATCGCGCCGACGTGCATGTGGCTGGTCGAGCTCTCGTTGGTGAGGAACGAGGCGTCGACCGAGGTCAGCCTGTCGAGATGGCGTCCGTCGTTGCTCATCCCGCAAGGCTAGCTTCCGCCCGCCCTCCGGTGCCAGCCCACGCCCGCGGCCGCAACCTCGCCACCGCTACCCTGCAGGTATGGCAGCCACCGCCACCGCCGTCCCCAAGCGGGTACTGCTAGCCGCCCCGCGCGGCTACTGCGCCGGCGTCGACCGCGCCGTGCAGACGGTCGAGCGCGCGCTCGAGCGCTACGGCGCCCCCGTCTACGTGCGCAAGGAGATCGTCCACAACAAGCATGTGGTCGAGGAGCTGGCCAAGCGCGGCGCGATCTTCGTCGAGCAGGAGACCGAGGTGCCGGAGGGCGAGATGGTCGTCTTCTCCGCCCACGGCGTTGCTCCGGCGGTTCACGACAACGCCGCCGCCCGCAACCTGCGCACGATCGACGCCACCTGCCCGCTGGTGACCAAGGTCCACGTCTCCGCCCGCCGCTTCGCCGCCCAGGGCTACACGATCGTGATGATCGGCCACGACGGCCACGAGGAGGTCGAAGGGACCACCGGCGAGGCGCCCGACAACATCGTCCTGATCGAAACCGCCGACGAGGTCGAGTCGCTGCAGGTCCCCGACCCCGACAAGGTCGCCTTCATCACCCAGACCACCCTCTCGGTCGACGAGACGGCCGAAGTGATCGCCGCCCTGCGGGCCAAGTTCCCGGGGATCGTCAGCTCCAAGTCAGACGACATCTGTTACGCGACGACCAACCGCCAGATCGCCGTCAAGCAGCTGGCTCGCGAGTGCGACCTGGTCCTGGTGATCGGCTCGACCAACTCCTCCAACTCCAACCGCCTGGTCGAGGTCGCGCGCGAACACGGCGCCGCCTCGCACCTGATCGACAACCACACCCAGGTCCAGGAGGAGTGGCTGGCGGGAGTCGAGACCGTCGGCATCACCTCCGGCGCCAGCGCCCCCGAGGAGCTGGTCGAGAGCCTGGTCGGCTTCTTCCGCGAGCGCGGTGCCGACGACGTCTCCGAGCTGCGCACCGTCCACGAGGACGTCCGCTTCATGCTCCCGAAGGAGATCCGCGACGAGGTTCCCGCCAGCGCTTAGTCGGCGTAACGGTGGTGCAGCATCAGGTCGTTGCCGTCGGGGTCGCTGAACAGCGCCATGTGGCAGACGCCGGTGTCGAAGGTGTCGCCGTTGAACTCGACGCCTTTCGCCTCCAGCTCGGCCCGGGCAGCGGCGACGTCGTCGACGTGGAGGGCCGGGTGGGCGTTTTTCTGGGGAGAAAACTCCATGCCCATTTTCGCTGGCTCCCAGATCCCGAAGCAGGTCTTGCCGACCCAGAACTCGTAGTTGGACTTGTCGTCGGCGCGGAGGCCGAGGGTGTCGACGTAGAAGGCGCGCGAGCGGTCGGCGTCGGTTGATGGAACTCCGACGAAATCGAGCTTGGTGATCATGGCGTTCTCCTTTTCTAGGGCGTTCCGGCAGGGAAGCTGACCGACCAGATCCGCATACCCGAGCTGGGGCGGAGGGTAACCGTGTGCGCCTGGTGGCTCGAATGCTCGGCCAGGGGATAGAGGGCGGGGTCGGCGACCGCGATCGTCGCGGTGGGCTGACCGTCGAGCTCGACGACGATCTCGCCCGCGCCCTCGACGGTCGCGTAGGCGCCCGCGGCGGCGTACTCCAGCCCCAGCTCCTCGCCGTCCTCACCGGCCGTCCACGGCCGCTCCCAGGAGCCGCCCGGGAAGACCTCGGGGGTCGGGGCGGTCACCCAGGCGCCGGGGGCGTCGCTGGGCCGCAGCGGCGTCATCGGCTCCGGCAGCGGCTGCAGGGCGTCGATCCCGCGCAGCTCTTCCTGGATCGCGATCTCCGTCGCCAGGTACTCGCCCTCGCCGAAGTGGACCCAGGCCAGGGCGCCGCCGAGGCTCCAGAGGAAGAGGCTGGGCCAGCCCTTGCAGCCGTAGGCGCCCCAAAGGTCGTGCCCGGCGTCGATCGCCACCGGGAACTCGATTCCCAGCGCCGCCAGGCCGGCGGCGACAGCGGCCTCGTCGGCGCCGAAGGGGAAGCGTGGGGACTGGACACCGACCACGCTCAGTCCCGCCTCGCGATAGCGGCGCGACCACTCGCTGAGGTAGGGGAGCGTGCGCACGCTGTTGAGCTGGGCGAAATCGAGGAAGTGGACGAGCGCCGGCCCGCCCGCGGTCAGCGCGGGCATTGACTCGGGCTCGGCACCGATCCAGGTGAGGCCTGAGGGCAGGTCGGGGGCGGCGATGTTGTCGCGTCCGGGGAGCACGCGCGGACGTTATCCTGGGCTGCCTTGACCGAGCTTGGCGCCTTCCTGCTACCGGCAGTGCCGCTCCTGGCGTTGCTCGTCTGCCTGCTGTTCGGCCGCTACCCCGGCTGCGAGGCGATAGTCCGCCTCTCCGAGCGGATCGCCTCACTCTCGCGCTCCGGACGCGGCCGTGCCACCCGCTCGCAGCCGCCGCTCCGGTCCCGCTCGTTTGCGCCCGGTGGCGGTCTTCTGATCGCCCTCAGCCTGGCCCAGCGCCCGCCGCCGCTCGTCGCGTAGGCCACCCCTTCCCGGTTCCGGGGTTCCTTTTCCACGAAATGCGTGGATTGGGAACCGCGGAATCGCATCTGATCGTGCGTGGACGCCCGCGCACCCACAAGAGGAGCAATCAATGAAGAGCTTCAACAAGACTGCCCTGGGGCTGCTTGCAGCGCTAGCCCTCGCCGTCGGCCTCGTGGCCTGCGGCAGCAGCAGCGACGAGACCAACGAAGCGACCACCGGCGGCGCCACGACGAGGCCGGCCGACTCACCCGAAAGCGCCAGCATGGGCGGCAAGGTCCCGACCATCGTCATCCGCAACGGCGAACCGGTCGGCGGCATCAAGCAGCTCGAATACAGCGCCGGTGACGAGATCCGCTTCGAGGTCAGCTCCGACGTCGCCGACGAGGTCCACGTCCACGGCTATGACCTGATGCAGGACGTCCCGGCCGGTGGCACCGTCAGCTTCGATTTCCCGGCCGAAATCGAAGGCATCTTCGAGGCCGAGCTCGAGGGTCGCAAAGAGCAGATCGCCGAAATCCGCGTCAACCCGTGAGCTTCCTGCCGTTCGCGCACGCGCTGGTCGCCCGGCAGGACCTGCCGGTGCCGGCCTGGCTGTTCGCCTGGGGCGCGTCGATCGTCCTGATCGCCTCCTTCTTCGCGCTCGCGGCGGCATGGCGCAAGCCCCGCTTCGAGGAGGACCACTGGCGTCCCCTCGGGGCGGGGCTGTCTCGCGCCTTCGTCAGCCTGCCCGCGCAGGTCCTCTGCGGCCTCGTCGGCGTCTTCCTGCTCGGCGTCGCCATCTACTCCGGCCTGCGCGGCACCGAAGCGCCCGACCGCAACTTCGCCCTCACCTTCCTCTACGTCACCACCTGGCTCGGCTTCCCGTTCTTCTCCGCCCTGCTGGGGGACATCTTCCGGCCCTTCAACCCCTGGCGCGCGGTCGGCCGCGCCGCGGGGGCGGGCTTCCGCGCGATCGCCGGGCAGCGCTCGGCCCACCTCGCCTACCCGGAGAAGCTCGGCCGCTGGCCGGCCGCGATCGGCCTCATCGCCGTCGTCTGGCTGGAGATCGTCTACGGCTCCAGCGGCGGCGTCGCCGTCGGCCTCGATCCACACGCGGCCGCCACCGCCACCCTCGTCTACAGCGGCTACACCCTGGCGATGATGGCCCTGTTCGGAACCGAGGAGTGGTGCGAGCGCGGCGAGGTCTTCTCGGTCTACTTCGGGATGTTCTCCCGGCTCGGCTGCTTCGGGGTCGAGGACGGGAAGCTCGGCCGTCGCCGGCCGCTCGCCGCCGCGACCCACTGGGCGACCCTGCCCGGCTCGGCCGCCGTGGTCCTCGCCTCGATCGCCACCACCAGCTTCGACGGCGCTCAGGAGGGCGCCTTCAAATCGGCGATCGAAAGCACCTTCAACTGGTTCGTCGACCGCGGTGTCGACCTGACCATGGCGCTGCGCCTCACCGACACCCTCTTCATCCTCCTCTGCTTCGCCGGCGTCGGCCTCGTCTACCTGCTCGGCGTCCGCGGCATGCGCACGATCCGCGGCGCTCCCTCATTGAAGACGCTGCGGGTCGGCTTCGCCCACTCCCTGATCCCGATCGCGCTCGCCTACCTCGTCGCCCACTACTTCAGCCTCTTCGTCTTCCAGGAGCAGGCCCAGTTCACCTACCTGCTCTCGGACCCGCTCGGCACCGCCCACACCGACCTCTTCGGCACGGCATCCGGCGGCATCGACTTTCGCCTGCTCAGCGCCAACGCCATCTGGTACGTCCAGGTCGGCGCCCTCGTCGTCGGCCACGTCCTCGGCCTCACCCTGGCCCACGACCGCGCCCTCGTCTACTGGCCCAACTACCGCGACGCCTCCCGCTCCCAGTACTGGATGCTGGCGGTGATGGTCGCTTTCACCTGCTTCGGCCTCTATCTGCTCTCCGTCTCCAACGGATGACCCTGCCGCTCGCCCACATCGGTCACTATCTCTGGGTCTTCTATCTGCTGCCGGTCGTCTTCGTCGTGATCGGGATCGTCAAGACGACGCTCTCGGAGAAGCGCAGGGAGGACGACTCAGACGACGACTAGAGGATCTCGGCGAGCCGCTGCTCGAGGCGCGCCGAGATCTCGTCCCGCACCGGACCCTCGGCCAGCCGTTCGACCAGCGACTCGAGGAAGCCTTCGATGATCAGCGTCTTCGCCCCGGCGGGGTCGAGCCCGCGCGAGGTCAGGTAGAAGAGCTGCTCCTTGTCGATCTGGGCGATCGCCGCCGCGTGGGTGCAGCGGACATCGTCGGCGAGGATCTCCAGGCCCGGGATCGCGTCGGCGTGGGCCTCGGTCGAGAGCAGCAGGTTGCGGCTCTCCTGGAAGGCGTCGGTCTGCTGGGCGCCGGGGTCGACCTTGATCATCCCGCGCCAGACCGCGGTCGAGCCGGCGGCGAGGACGCCGCGGAAGGCGAGGTCGGAGTTGGTGTTGGGCGCCGCGTGCTCCTGGATCGTGTCGAAGTCGAGGTGCTGTCCGGGGCCGCCGGCGTAGCCGCCGGTGACGCGGGCCTCGGAGCCCGGGCCGGCCAGCTTGGTCTCCATCCGCACCTTGCCGCGGGCGGAGCCGAAGCCGAGGGCGGCCCAGTCGAGCCGGGCGTCGCGCTCGACCTGGGCGCGCTGGGTGGCGAAGATCCACGCGGACTCGGAGATGTCCTGGGTGTTGACGTAGCGCAGCGTGGCCGCCTGGCCGACGCTCAGCTCGACAACGGAGTTGAGCAGCCCGTCGACCTCGTCGTTGGGCGAGGACCAGTGCTCCCAGACCTCCGCTTCGGCGCCCTCCTCGAGCACGACCAGGGTGCGCCAGCCGATGGCGCCCCCGTCGCGGTCGACCGGGACCTCGATCCGGATCGGCTCGGCGACCGTGACGCCGGCTGGCACATGGATCAGGACGCCTTCGCTCGAGGCGGCGTCGTTGCGAGCGACGAATGGGTCGGTGACATCGACGAGGCTCCCGAGATGTTCCTCGAGCAGCGATGCGTGCGAGTCACGCGCGGCCGCGAGCTGGATCACCGTCGCGCCTTCGCCACCTTCGATCCTCGGCTCGGCGTCGGTCTCCGCGTAGGCGTCGAAGTCCAGCTCGGAGATGTCGGTGAATTCCCAGCCCTTCGTCTTTGCGTCGGGAAGCGGCGGGAGGGTCTGAGTGGAAGTCATCGAGCCTTCGATCGGTGATTTGGCGAGGTCGAGAGTGCCGCTGGCAAGGACGCAGCGGTGGGGGGCAGTGCTCCGCACGACCCCCACCCGAGGACGCAGCCAGCGGTGCTCTCGGGCCGCGAAATCATCCGATCGAGCCCTCCATCTGCAGCTCGATCAGACGGTTGAGCTCGACCGCGTACTCCATCGGCAGCTCCTTCGTGACCGGCTCGATGAAGCCGTTGACGATCATCTTCGAGGCCTCCTCCTCGTCGAGCCCGCGGCTCTGCAGGTAGAAGAGCTGCTCGTCGCCGATCTTGGAGACGGTCGCCTCGTGGCCGACGTCGGCGTCGTTCTCGTCGATGCGGATCGTCGGGTAGGTGTCCGAGCGCGAGTCCTCGTCCAGCAGCAGCGCGTCGCAGACGACCTTGGAGCGGGATTCGGTTGCCCCGTCGGCGACCTCGAGCAGACCGCGGTAGGTCGAGCGGCCGCCGTCCTTGGAGATCGACTTGGAGAAGATCGATGACGAGGTCTTCGGCGCCGCGTGGATGATCTTGCCGCCCGCATCCTGGTGCTGGCCGGCGCCGGCGAAGGCGATCGAGAGGATCTCGCCATGGGCTTCGGGGCCCATCAGGTAGATCGACGGGTACTTCATCGTCAGTTTCGAGCCGAGGTTGCAGTCGACCCACTCCATCGTCGCCTTTTCGTGCGCAACGGCGCGCTTGGTGACGAGATTGAAGACGTTCTGCGACCAGTTCTGGACCGTCGTATAACGGACCCGCGAGCTCTTCTTGGCGACGATCTCGACCACCGCGGAGTGCAGCGAGTCGCTGGAGTAGACCGGCGCCGTGCAGCCCTCGATGTAGTGGACGTCGGCGCCCTCCTCGGTGATGATCAGCGTCCGCTCGAACTGGCCCATGTTCTCGGTGTTGATCCGGAAGTAGGCCTGCAGCGGCATCTCGACCTTGACCCCGGCCGGCACGTAGACGAAGGACCCGCCCGACCAGACGGCCGAGTTGAGCGCCGCCAGTTTGTTGTCGTTGGCGGGGATGATCGTCGCCCAGTGCTCGCGCACCAGGTCCTCGTGCTCGCGCAGCGCCGTGTCCATGTCGGTGAAGATCACGCCCTGGGCCTCGAGCTTCTCGTTGACCTGGTGGTAGACGACCTCGGACTCGTACTGGGCGCCGACCCCGGAGAGGAATTTGCGCTCCGCCTCGGGGATCCCAAGCCGGTCGAAGGTGTTTTTGATGTCGTCCGGGACCTCGCTCCAGTCGCGGCTGTTCTTCTCCGAGGCGCGCACGAAGTAATGGATGTCGTCCCAGTCGATCTGGTCGAGGTTGCCGCCCCATTTCGGGGTCGGGCGCGAGTAGAAGTGCTCCAGCGCCTTGAGGCGGAACTCGCGCATCCACTGCGGCTCGTTCTTGTAGTCGGAGATCGATTCGACGATCTCCCGCGAGAGGCCCTTCGGCGCCTTGTAGGCATATCCGGACTCGGAATCGTGGAAGCCGAACTTCTCCTTGTAATCGGAGTTGATGCCGGCGAGATCCCTTTTCTCTGCGACTGCCTCGGGCGTTGCCATGTTCAGACCTCCAGGGTGACGGTGTCGTCCGCGATGGCTATCGGGAACGTTTGCACCGGAGTGAAAGCTGGGAGGGTCTTCGGCCTACCGGTGCTCAGGTCGAAGAGGGAGCCGTGACGGGGGCACTCGACGGTACAGGCCGCCGGGTCGAACTCACCCTCGGCGAGTGGCCCGTTGTCGTGGGAGCAGCGGTCCTCGATCGCGTAAAGGGTCCCCTCGCAGTTGAAGACGCCGATCTTGACGCCGTCGTGCTCGACCAGCCGCATCGCCCCGGGCGGAAGCTCGGCGGCAGGGCAGACGGCGATAGTGGTTCCAGCGATATCGGTCACGAGAGGGTGGTTCTCCTAGGCGCGCGTGGCGCCGGTTAGTGCGGATCGAGACGTAATCCTACTTCTCCGGTCGGATTTTAGCGGCCGGACCGGGTGGGCTTCGTTTACGAGATTGCGATGAGTTCCTGGCGCAGGCGTGGTCTTATGTGGGTAAGCCACTTCGAAGAGAGGACGGAGAGATGAGCGAGAGGACGAGTTACACCCCCGGTACCCCCTGTTGGGTCGAACTGAGCGGCACCCCGGACATCGAGGTCAGCGAGAGCTTCTACCGTGAGTTGTTCGGCTGGGAGATGCCCGAATTGCCGAACTCCGCTGAGCTCGGCGGCTACCGGCGGGCGAAAAAAGGCGGCAAGGACGTCGCCGGCGTCTCGCCGCAGATGCAGGACGGTCAGCCCACGGTCTGGGGCACCTACGTATCGGTCGAGGACGCCGCGGCGACGCTGGCGAAGGCGACGGAGGCCGGTGGTGAGCCGATCACCCAGCCGATGGACGTGGTGGGCCTGGGCACGATGGCCGTCTTCACCGACCCGACCGGCGCCGTCTGCGGGATCTGGCAGCCCGGCACCTTCGCCGGGGCGGAGCTCGTCAACGAGCCCGGCGCCTTTGCCTGGAACGAGCTCGGCACCCGCGACCCCGACGCCGCCAAGTCCTTCTACGGGACTGTCTTTGGCTGGGACGTGGAAGACCACGACATGGGCGAGATGGGCACCTACACCGAGTGGAAACAGGGCGATGCCTCGATCGGCGGCATGATGGACGTCAGCGGCCGCCTGCCGGATGAGATCCCCGCCCACTGGCTCGTCTACTTCGCGGTCGAGAACACCGACGCGGCGGTGGAGACCGCCAAGTCTTCCGGCGGCGGCGTTTCCTTCGGCCCGATCGACATCCCGGCCGGCCGTTTCGCCATCGTCACCGATCCTCACGGTGCCGCTTTTGCCGTGATCCAGCAGCCGGACGCAGCCGCGCAGCGCTAGGTCTAACCGAGGTCGGCGACCGCTTCGCTCGGGTCGCCGGCCTCGCCCTCGTCCTCCCATTCGGCCGGCTGGCCGAGGCTGGCGCTCTTGACGATCTTCAGGCCCAGCATCGCGCACTTCATCCGCGTCGCCGAGATCTCGATCCCCAGCAGCTCCAGCACGTACTCCTTGGGCAGCCGCAGCAGCTCCTCGCGCGATTTGCCGACCAGCTCGTCGGTCAGCAGCGAGGTTGCCGCGGTCGAGATCGCGCAGCCCTGTCCCTCGAAGGCGATCTCCGCCACGCGGTCCTCGTCGTCGAGCCGGATCGTCACCCGCTGCTCGTCGCCGCAGAGCGGGTTGGTGTCCTCGAACTCGAGGTCGGGCTCGTCGACATGGCCGAAGTTATGCGGCCGCTTGTAGTGCTCGAGGATCTGGTCGCGGTAGAGCTCATCCATGACCTTCGAGGCTAGCGCAGCCGTTCCGCGGTTCCTTTTACACGAAATGAGGGGATCGGGAACCACGCAAGCCACTTTGAGCTTCTAACCATGTTCCGCGGTTCCAAATCCACGGCATAGGTGGATTTGGAACCGCGCAGTTGCGCGATTGCTGAGGAGCTTTAGAGTGGCGCGGCAAACTTAGACTGGGAGGTCGCATGTCCATGCCCCGCCGCGTGTTGTTCGCTGTTCTCGCCGTTGCCTTCGCTGCCGCACTGCTGCCCGCCGTGTCCGCCTCCGGCGCGAGCAGCGCGTCGACCAAGATCGTCGTCAGCCTCAAATTCCCCGCCTTTCACGGCAAGCTGACCTCATCGCGCAAGGGCTGTCTCGGCAGCCGCACCGTGAAGCTCTACCGCGAAAAGAGCGGCAAGAAGAAGCAGCTGGGCAAGGACACGAGCGAGGACAACGGCAAGTGGGCGATCCCGGTCGGGAAAAACCTCACCTCCGGCGCCTACTACGCGACGGTCGCCAAGCGCGGCAAGTGCAAGGCCGCCAAGTCGCAGGTGCTGACGATCGACTAGGCCGCCGAGTGATGCCTTGAGCCGCCTGCAGCCGGCTTAAGGCATCACTCGAGGCCGAACACGCGCCGGGCGTCTTCGAGACCGTCGACCAGGCGGTCGATCTCGTCCGGCGTCGTGTAGACGCCGAAGCTGGCCCGGGCCGTGGCGGCGACGCCGAGGCGGTCCATGAGGATCTGGGCGCAGTGGTGGCCGGCGCGGACGGCGACGCCGTGGCGGTCGAGGATCTCGGAAACGTCGTGGGCGTGGATGCCCTCGAGCTCGAAGGAGACCGGGCCAAGCCGCTCCGGGCCCCGGGGCGGGCCGAAGACCTGCAATCCCGGAACTTCTCCCAGCCGCTCCAGCGCGTAGTCGGTGACTTGGCGCTCGTGCTCGCGCACCGCCTCCATCCCCAGCCCGTCGAGCCAGCGCAGCGCCGAGGCCATCCCGATCGCCTGCGTGATCGCCGGCGTGCCGGCCTCAAAGCGGGCCGGGACGTCGGCATAGGTGGTGCCGTCCCGCGTCACCTTGCGGATCATCGAGCCGCCGCCGAGGAACGGTGGCATAGCCCGCAGCAGGTCGAGCCGGCCCCAGAGCGCCCCGATCCCGGTCGGGCCGTAGAGCTTGTGGCCGGTGATCGCGTAGAAGTCGACCCCCAGCTCGGCGACGTCGAGCGGCAGCTTCGGCGCCGACTGGGCGCCGTCGGCGAGCACCAGGGCGCCAGCCGCGTGGGCCAGCCGCGAGATCTCAGTCAGCGGGTTCTCGGTCCCGAGCACGTTGGAGACGTGCGTCACCGCGACCAGCTTCGGCCCGCGCTCGAGCAGTGCCGCGAAGGCCTCCATATCGAGCAGCCCCTCGCCGTCGATCGGCGCCCAGTCGATCTCCGCCCCGACCCGCTCGGCCAGCTGCTGCCAGGGGACGATGTTCGAGTGGTGCTCCATCTCGGTCAGGAGGATGCGGTCGCCGGCGCCGACGTTGGCGTCGCCCCACGCTCGCGCCACCAGGTTGATCGCCTCGGTCGCGTTGCGGACGAAGAGGACCTCGCGGCGGTCGGCGGCGCCGATGTGGTCGGCCACCGTCGCCCGCGCCCCCTCGTACGCGTCGGTTGCCTCGGCCGAGAGCGTGTGCGAGCCGCGGTGGACGTTGGAGTGGTGGCGGCGCTCGTAGCGATCGACCGCCTGGATCGAGGCCAGCACCCGCTGCGAGCTGGCGCCGCTGTCGAGATAGGCGACCGGCTTGCCGTTGACCTCGCGCTCCAGCGCCGGGAAGGCCGCGCGGACCTTCTCGATCGGGAACGCCGAGGCGGGGGAGGAGCTCTTCGCGGTTACCGGCTCCATGTGCCCGAGGAGGCTAGGCAGCGGTGCCCGCCTCCACCTCCTCGCGGATCCAGCCGTAGCCCTTCTCCTCCAGCACGCCGACCAGCTCGGGGCCGCCTTCCTTGACGATCCGCCCCTCGTACATGACGTGGACGAAGTCCGGTTTCACCATGTGCAGGATGCGCTGGTAGTGGGTGATGATCAGTACGCCCATATCCGGGCCGGCAAACTGGTTGACGCCGTCGGCGACGACTCGCAGGGCGTCGATGTCGAGGCCGGAGTCGGTCTCGTCGAGGACCGCGATCTCCGGCTTCAGCAGCGCCAGCTGCAGCAGCTCCATCCGCTTCTTCTCGCCGCCGGAGAAGCCGTCGTTGAGGTAGCGGCTGGAGAAGTCTTTGGGGATGTTGGCCAGCGCCATCGCTTCCTGGGCGGTCTTGGCGAAGTCTTTGATCTTGATCTGCGGCTCGCCGCGGGCCTCGCGCTGGGCGTTGATGATCATCCGCAGGAACTTGCTGACCGAGACCCCGGGGATCGCGACCGGGTACTGGAAGGCCATGAACAGGCCCGCCTGCGAGCGCACGTCGGGGTCGGCCTCGGTGATGTCCTCGCCCTTGAAGACGATCGAGCCCTCGGTCACCTCCAGCGCCGGGTGACCCATGATCGCGTTGGAGAGCGTCGACTTGCCGGAGCCGTTGGGCCCCATCAGCGCGTGAACCTTGCCCTTCTCGACGTCGAGGTCGATGCCGCGGAGGATCTGCTTGTCCTCGACGCTCACGTGCAGGTTGCGTATCTCCAGCTCAGCCAATTTCACTCACTCCGTTTCTGGGGGTTTCGAAAGTCCGGGAACTAGGCGGCGCGGGCGATCGCGGCCTCGCTGCGGCCGCCGGGGCGCGAGAACTCAACCAGCTCGGCGAGCGTGGTGCCCGCCAGCGCCTTGGTCACGCCGCCCTGCACGCGCGTCCACAGCAGCTTGGTCGAACAGGCGCGGTCGCCGTCGTCCTCGTGCGAACAGAGGACCTTGCCCTCGGGGGTCTCGTGGAAGCACTCCATCGGGGCGATCTGCCCTTCCAGCGCCTCGACCACCGCATCCATCGTGATCTCCTCGGCCGGTTTGGCCAGGCGGTAGCCGCCGTGGGCGCCGCGGGTCGAGGTGACCAGGTCCGCCTTGCGCAGTTTCGCGACCAGGTGCTCGAGATAGGAGAGGGGGAGCCGCTCGGCTTCGGCGACTGTGTTGAGCGAGATCGGCGCCGAGCCGGGCTGGCGGCCCAGCTCGACCATCAAGCGCACTCCGTACTCGGCTTTGGTCGAAAACAGCATCGGCCTAAATCCTACCGAAGCGGTCGGTTATGGTCGATCCAGCCGACTTTGTCTCCACCCTGGGGTGGTCAAAGTCGGCTGCGGCGATCACGGCTCGATCAGGCCGCGGCGGATCGCGTAGCGGACCAGCTCGACCCGGTCGCGCATCCCGAGCTTGCGCATCGCGTTCGCGCGGTGGTTCTCGATCGTCTTCTCGGAGAGGTGCAGCAGCTCGGCGATCTGTTTCGTCGTGTGCGCCTCGGCGACCAGCTTGACGATCTCCTCCTCGCGCGGCGTCAGCTCCTCCTCGCCGCTGGAGCCGCGCGCGAGCACGTCCTTGATCAGCGTCCGCTGCGCCTCCGGGGTGAGGAACGGCTCGCCGCGCTCGACCGCCCGGATCGCGGCGAGAAGATCGGTGTCCGCCTGCGCCTTCAGCACGTAGCCGGAGGCGCCCGCCTTCAGCGCCTCGAACAGGTAGCGCTCGTCGTCGTGCATGGAGAGGATCAGGACCGAGACCTCGGGCGCCTGCCGCTTGATCTCCCGCGTCGCCTGCAACCCGGTCAGCTTCGGCATCTTCACGTCGAGGATCGCCAGGTCCGGCCGCTCGCGCACCGCCAGCTCCCGCGCCTCGGCGCCGTCGGCAGCCTCCGCTACCACCTCAATGTCCGGCTGGCGCTCCAAGAGCAGCCGCAGCCCCGAGCGCACAATCCCATGGTCATCGGCGATCAGCACCCTCATGCTGTCGATTCTCCCGGCACCGTCAGCCGCACCGTGGTGCCGCGGCTCGGGCGCGACTCGATCGTCAGCTCGCCGCCGATCAGCAGCGCCCGCTCGCGCATGCCGGCGATCCCGAGCCCGCCCTCGGACTCGTCAAAGGCGAAGCCGCGGCCGTCGTCGCTGACCGCCAGCTCGACGCCGCCGCTGTTCAGCCGCCGCAACCGCACCCCGATCCGCTCGGCACCGCTGTGGCGGGTGGCGTTGGAGAGCGCCTCCTGGGCGACCCGGTAGACGACCAGCTGGGCGTCGTCGCCGAGGTCGGAGAAGTCGCCGTCAGTTGCGATCGTGGCCTCGATCTCCCCGTGCGCGAGCTGCTCCACCTGCCCCGCGATCGCGGCCGTCAGCCCGAGGTCGTCGAGGGCGGTCGGGCGCAGCTGGCGGGCGAGCGAGAGCAGCTCGCGCATCGCCTGGTTGGCCAGCGCCTTGGTCTCCGCCAGTTCCGCCTCCAGCTCCGGCGGCGCCGCCTCGCGGGCGGCCTCGAGCCGCAGCAGCAGTCCGGTCAGCGACTGGTTGACCTCGTCGTGGAGGTCACGGGCGACCCTGGTCCGCTCCTGCTCTTGGGCCTGTAGGGCGGCCGAGCCGGCCCGCCGCCGCTCGGCTTCCAGCCGGCGCATCATCCGCAGGAACGCGAGCTCGATCCGCTCCACCTCCTCGGTCTCGCCGATGCCGTCGATCGACGCCGGCAGCAGCGGTCCGGGCCGGCTGAGGTCGACCTTCTCCATCTCCTCGATCAGATGCTCGAGCGGGCCGAAGCGACGTCTGAGGCGACGCAAGCTGACCGCGAGCGCGATCACGGAGAGCGCAAGCACGACGATTACGACGTTGCTCATCGCTTCAGCCTAGAAGCCCCTGGGTGGCCCATCGGTGCGAATGGGGGCTGCCACCTATGGCCAACGCCACCCGTCGTCGCGATACTTGCCGAGTAAGCGAACCGAGGAGCGATGCGATGAAGACCACCAAGCAGTCCACTTTCGGCGCCACCCTGCGCACGACGATTCTCCTGGCGTCCCTCTCCGGGCTGCTTGTCGTTATTGGTGCTCTGATTGGCGGTCCCAGCACGGCGGCCCTCTTCCTCGGGTTCGCGCTGCTGATCAACCTCGGCTCCTACTTCTTCAGCGACAAATTGGCACTGGGGATGAGCCGCGCCAAGCCAATCGAGGAATCCGAAAATCCTCGCCTCTACCAGATGGTCAGGGAACTGACGACGCGCGCCGGCCTGCCGATGCCGCGCCTCTACATGATCCCCCAGGACCAGCCCAACGCCTTCGCGACCGGCCGCAACCCGAAGCACTCCGCGGTCGCCGTCACCCAGGGGATCACCAAGCTTCTCTCCGAGGACGAGCTGCGCGGCGTCCTCGCCCACGAGCTCACCCACATCCGCAACCGCGACATCCTGATCCAGTCGGTTGCCTCGGCGATCGGCGCCGCGATCACCTACCTCGCCTACATGCTGCTCTGGTTCGGCGACGACGACAACTCGCCGCTCGGCCTCGCCGCCTCGCTGGCGATGGTCCTGCTGGCACCGATCGCCGCCAGCATCATCCAGCTCTCGATCTCGCGCCAGCGCGAGTACGCCGCCGACGCCGGTGGGGCGGAAATCTGCGGCAACCCCGAGTCCCTCGCCAGCGCCCTTCTGCGCCTGGAGCAGGGCGCGACGGACATGCCGATGAAGGTCAACCAGGCGGCCGAGCCGCTCTTCATCGTCGCGCCGTTCAAGGGCAAGGGCATCGCCGGCCTCTTCGCCACCCACCCGCCGATCGAGGAGCGCGTCAAAAGGCTGCGCCAGATGCGCCCGAGCCTCGGCTAGAACCCCGATCGCACCAAACACGCGCCTGCGCTAGTACGTCCTATACACGTACAAATGCAGACGCAGAGCGGGCGCTATACTTTTTGAAGTAATGCTGATCCGGATTTAGGAGATTTGGCGATGGCACCCCCCGCAGGTACGCAGGTAATCGAGGAGATCGAACCGTTCGAGGCCGCCGAGGAGATCGAGGGCGGCGACGTCGTTCTGGTCGATACCCGCGAGCCGCACGAGTACCAGGAGGCCCATCTGGAGAACGGCAGGCTGGTCCCGCCGGGCCTGCTCGGCGATGAGATCGGCGAGGCCGCGCCCGACAAGTCCGCCCGCACGATCCTCTACTGCCGCTCCGGCAACCGCTCGGCGATAGCCGCCGCACAGCTGCAGGCGCTCGGTTACGACAACGTCGCCTCGATGAGCGGCGGCATCCTCGCCTGGCAGGAGCAGGGGCTGCCGGTCGTCGCCGCCAGCGGCATGACCGCCGAGCAGCGCGACCGCTACTCGCGCCACACGCTGCTGCCCGAGGTCGGAGTCGACGGGCAGATCAAGCTGCTCAACGCCAAGGTCCTGTTGCTCGGCGCCGGTGGGCTCGGCGCTCCGACCGCGCTCTACCTCGCGGCCGCCGGTGTCGGCACGATCGGCCTCGTCGACGACGACGTGGTCGACGCCTCCAACCTGCAGCGCCAGGTGATCCACAACACCGAGCGAATTGGGATGGCGAAGACGACTTCGGCGCGGATCTTCATCGAACAGCTCAACCCCGACGTCAACGTGGTCGAGCACAACGGCCGGCTCGACGCCGGCAACATCCTCGGCGTCATCGGCGACTACGACATCGTCGTCGACGGGGCCGACAACTTCCCCACCCGCTACCTGCTCAACGACGCCTCGGTGCGCCTGCGCATCCCGGTCGTCTCCGCCTCGATCCTCGGCTTCGACGGGCAGATCTCGACCTTCGCTCCGTTCGAGGGCCCCTGCTACCGCTGCCTCTACCCGACTCCGCCGCCGGCCGAGCTGGCGCCGAGCTGCTCCGCCAACGGCGTCCTCGGCGTCATGGCCGGGACGATGGGGACGCTGCAGGCGAACGAGGTGATCAAGCTGGTGCTCGGCGTCGGTCAGTCGCTGGTCGGGCGCCTGCTCCTCTACGACGCGCTCGGCACCACCTTCACCGAGCTGAAAGTCCGGCGCGACCCCGACTGCCCGATCTGCGGCGAGAACGCGCCCGAGATCCCCGAGTCGGAGATGGGCCAGTTCCCCGATTACGATCTTTTCTGCGCCGGCGCCGGCGGAGATCGCTGAAAACCGGTTTTCACGGCCTAGGCTAGGATCACCGCTTCATGGCGACCGTCCGCATCCCCCCAGTGCTGCGCCCGAAAACGGGCGGTCAGCCCGAAGTCGAGGCCGGGGGGGAGACCGTCGGCGCGGTGCTTGGCGCTCTCACTGCCGAGTACCCCGAGACCAAGGCGCAGTTGTTCGGCGAGGACGGCGACCTCAACCGCTACGTCAACGTCTACCTCAATGACGAGGACGTGCGGGTCCTCAGTGGGCTCGAGACCGCGGTCAAAGACGGTGACACCGTCGTCATCCTGCCGGCGATGGCCGGCGGTTCCCGCTAGCTCGGGCCTAGCGCTCCAGCACCAGCCCGAGGAATTTTTTGGTTCGCTCCTCGCGCGGGCTGTCGAGCACGTCGGCGGGATTGCCCTGCTCGACGATCACGCCCTCGTCCATGAAGACGACCTTGTCGCCGACGTCGTGAGCGAAGCCGATCTCGTGGGTGACGACGATCATCGTCATCCCTTCTGCCGCCAGCTCCCGCATCGTGTCGAGCACCTCTTTGACCAGCTCGGGATCGAGCGCGCTGGTGACCTCGTCGAACAGCATTACGTGCGGGTCCATCGCCAGCGCGCGTGCGATCGCCACCCTCTGCTGCTGACCGCCGGATAGTCGTTCCGGGTACTCGCTGAGCTTGTCGGCGAGGCCAACCCGTTCGAGCAGCGCCGTCCCCTTCGCCCGGGCCTGGCGGCGTGACCGGTCGAGCACCTTTTCCTGGGCCATCGTCACGTTCTCCAGCACCGTCTTGTGCGGGAAGAGGTTGAACTGCTGGAAGACGATTCCAACCCGCTGGCGGACGAAGTCGAGCTCCCAGCTCGACTCTCCGTGGCCGGACCCTGGCCCCTTGCAGATGTCGTGGCCCTCGAGGTAGATCTCCCCCTGCTCGGGGGGCTCGAGCAGGTTGACGCAGCGCAGCAGGGTGCTCTTGCCGGAGCCACTCGGGCCGAGCACGCAGACGACCTCTCCTTTGGCGATCTCCAGGTCGATCCCGCGCAGCACCTCAAGATCGCCAAAGCGCTTGTGGACTCCCTTCAGTCTGAGCATCGGCTCCGCCATGGCTCGCCTAGTGGTGACTGGGGACGCGGGCCGCGCCACCACGCGTGGTGCGGCGCTGCTCGCGGGCTATCAGCCTGTCGACGACACGGGCCAGGGGAAGGACGATGACGAGGAACATGATCGCGCCCAGGGTCAGGGCTGAGCTGTTGAAGGTCTTGGTCTGGATGTCCCGGCCGACCAGGGCGACCTCATTCAGCGCGATCACGCTGGCCAGGGTCGTGTCCTTGAGAAGCGCCGTGAATTCGTTCAGCATCGGCGCGATCACCTTGCGGACGGCCTGGGGCACGATCACGCTGCGCATCGCCTGGCCGTGGCTCATCCCGAGCGATCGGGCCGCCTCCATCTGACCGCTCGGCACCGCTTCGATCCCGGCCCGGTAGACCTCTGCCAGATAGGCGCCGTAGACGAGCACCAGTGCCATCACCGCGTACCAGAAATTGTCCGGTTTGCCGAACCACTGCGGGATGGTCAACGCTTCGGGCAGCGGGAGGAAGGCGAGGCTGCCGGAGATGAGCAGGATGAGAATCAGCAGCGGAACGCCGCGGAATACGTCGATGTAGGAGATGGTCAGGATCCGCACCGGCAGGAAGCCTTTGCCGGGAAGCTGTCGCAGGAGAGCCAGGACGAGCCCCCATATCAGGGCCAGGGCAGTCGCGATCAGGGCGATTTCGATCGTGATCACGAATCCTTCGAGAACCTCGCTGAAATGCTTCGACATCTGGGAGACGTCGAAATACTGTTCGATGATCTGGTTCATCCGGGCCTTCCGACCTGCCCTCGGCTACCCGCTTTCATGAAGAAAGAGGCGCCCCCGAAGTGGGCGCCTCTTTCTTCTCGCGTCCTCGAAGACAAGTCAGGCTTCGATCATTCCGCTTCGTGCGTCGCCGTCTTGATTTCGGCGGGCGGCGGCTTGTGGAACCACTTTTTGAAGATCGTCGCGTATTCCCCGGAGTCGACGATTTCCTTCAGCGCCGCGTTGAGTTCGTCGAGCAGTTCGGCATTGCCCTGTTTGACCACGAGCCCGTACTGTTCTTCGGTTTCGATACCACCGGCGATTTCGATTTCGGGATCCTGTTGAACCGCTTTTTCGGCAACCGGCCGGTCGATCACGACCGCGTCGAGCGTGCCCGCCTCGAGGGCCGGGAACGTGTCGGGGCCCTGGGGGAAGGTGCGGAGTTCCTTGGTGTCGATTTCTTCTTCGACGTATTCCTCGCCGGTCGTTCCCTGCTGGACGCCGACGATCTTGCCCTCGAGGTCTTTTTCGTTGGCGATGCCCGTGGTGCCTTTTTTGACCACGATCGACTGCGCCGACGGCAGGTAATAGGGGTTCGTGAAGTCGACCGATTCCTCACGTTCCTTGGTGATCGTCGTCGCCGACGCGACCATTTCGAACTTGCCCTGGGCGAGGTCGCGGAAGATCGTGTCGAACGAGGTGTCCTGAAATTCCGGCGTGCGGCCGATCTTCTTCGCGATCGCTTCCACCACTTCGATGTCGAAGCCCTTGAATTCGGTCTTGGTCTTGCCGAATTCCTCAAATGGGGGATAGGGGACGTCGGAGCCGACCGTGAGCTTTGCGCCGCCACCTCCACCGCTGGTGCTGTCGTCGCTGCTGCTGCCGCAACCAGCCGCGAAAATCGCGATGGCGAACATCGCCAGGGCTGCGAGCAAAGTGGACACCCGGTACTTGCTCTTCAAAATTGCCTCCGATGGAGAGTTGTCGGAATCAGGCGAAACTACCCCCCTCAACTACCGAGCACAAGCCTTCGCATGCCTTGCCAAGGCAGTGGGTCAGTTTGAAGTGAAGCCCACGCAGCGCTGATCCCGCGCTAGCTTCGTCTGACCAACAGACGAAATGGCGCCCGCGACGGTGGAACGTCCGGGCGCCTGGCACCGAAAGGCGGAACCTTCCGATGCAGGCGAATCGTATTCGGCGCAGCCTGAGCAAAGACGAGAGGACTCAGCGGGCGATTCTCGCCCTGGTCCTGGCCACCCATCCGCACTACCGGACGATGGCCGAAGTGGGCCGGGAGATCGGCAACAGAGAAGCCGTCGAACGCGGCGTGCGGAGGCTGAGCGACTATGGCCTCGTCAGGCTGCACGGCCACACCCTGCTCCTGACCGAAGCTGCCTTCCACTGTCATCGACTGGACGCCTGGTGATGGTCGACGTGGCCGGTCACTTCGGGGACAACCTCGCTCGGGTCCGCAGGGCAGCCAATGTGTCGCAGGACGAGCTATCGGTGCGGGCCTCGGTCCATCGCACGGAGATCAGCCAGCTAGAGCGCGGTCTGCGGATCGCCCGCATCGACACGCTGATCAAGTTGGCGTCGTCGCTGGAAGTTGCGCCCGGCGAGTTGCTGGTCGGGCTTGGGTGGCAGCCCGGCTCAACCCGGATCGGCGGCTTCGTCGCCCCCGATGAGGGCGCTAGCCTCTAGCTATGGCCAAGCAGTCCAAGAAGCCTGCGGATCTGAATCGCCTTGCCGCCGCCATCGTCGGGGATGCAACCGACGAGACGCCCCCGGAGCCGGAGAGCCAGCAGGTTCGTGCGGGCCGTGCGGGGGGCGCTAAGGGTGGGGTCGCTCGCGCCCAGCGTCTTTCCAAAGAGCGACGCGCGGAGATTGCCAAGGCGGCTGCCAGCGCCCGTTGGAAACGCTCCTAGCCTCTAGGGGCAAGTCCACCGCTAGTTCTAAGCATGTGGCGCAGTCGCTTCTTTCCTTCTGCGATCTGATCCATCTTGCCCTCAGCATTGAGTAGGGCGCGAACGAGGTGGTAGGCGGGCATTGACCTTAGGTCTTTGAGCACCAAGATCACCCCCACTTGATGCTGATCAAGCACCTTGAGAATTTCCTTGTCCTTCTTGCCGCGGTCGTGGGTGATCAGGATCGAATTGTGTTCAGAGCACCAAAAACAGTTGTCCTTATCGGGACTGCCGTTTGGCGGCGCTCCGTCTCCTCCGACCGCGTTTGCCTCCAGGCCAAGGGCAGCAAGCGCTGTCGCCGTGCCGACGCCCCCCGGAAGCCCCTGATCAAAGAACAGCCGCTGCAAGGTTTTGGGGGGCTGCCCGTCCTCCGTCTCGGACTAGTTGAGGGCGCCTGCTAGATGGCGCTCGAAGTTCAAGGCCGCGTCCGCCTGCTCCTCGGAGATGCCCATGTCGGTGGCGATCTTGTCCACGGACGCATACGCCGCCATGTCCGAGACCAACTCCGTAGCTATGCGGGTGCCGCCGACAACTGGCTCGCCGAACTGGATTCGGGGATCGACCACGATGTGCTGCGCTGGATTCCAGGCGGTCGCCAGTCCGTCGTCGTAATGAACGCTTGACAGGCGCTCCTTGACTGCCTCTCGCATCACCTGCTGGCCGTGTCTGTCTGCCGACTCAAGCTGACCACCTGCGACCAACTCGTCATCGACATAAATCCCGCAGCCATCGGTCTTGAGTTCATCCGTGACAAAGGGCCGATCCGTCTTCCACTTCTTTCGCAGATAGCACTCCGCCTCGCGAATCGTCGGCGTTTTAAGGCCCTTGCGCTTCAACTCGCGGACGACAAACAGGCTGATGAGATCGCCGAAGCTGTAATCCGGATGCTTGGCCTGGTGGCCGACCGGATTGAGGACATCGGTTAACCACGGCAGCACGCGGTTCGCGTCTTGAGGCGTTCCGCTGAGGGCCATGTAGGCACGCAAATTGGCGAGGCTGAAAAGCCCCTGGCCGAGTTCACTACCGCGCTGTAGTCCTGTAATCGCCGTCACGTTGCTCACCCCCGCAAGCCGATGCTACCTTCGTCGCGGGCCAGAGGCCCCCTTCGTACCTAAACCTGACAAGGAGATTGCCACTCACCCAGGACACTGTTTTCCCATCCGATCGCTCAAGCATAATGGTCAATATGAACAGGCTGAGCACCGAGAAGCGCGCCCGGATCATCGGCTCCCTGGTCGAGGGCAATTCGATCAGAGCGACCGTCAGAATGACCGGCGCCGCCAAGAACACGATCACGAAGCTGCTGGCCGACCTCGGGGAAGCCTGCGCCGAGTATCAAGACGGCGTCCTGGTGGACCTCCCCTGCGAGGTGGTGGAGGCCGACGAGATTTGGAGCTTCTGTTACGCGAAGCAGAAAAACGTCCCGGAGCAGTTCAAGGGGACGCCCGGCTACGGCGATGTCTGGACCTTCACGGCGATCTGCGCCGACACGAAGCTGGTCCCGTCCTGGCTGGTCGGGGAGCGGACCTCAGACGACGCCTACGTCTTCCTCTGCGACCTCGCAAGTCGGATGGCGAACCGCATCCAGCTATCGACGGACGGCCACCGGATGTACGAAGGCACCGTGGGGCCGGCGTTCGGCCAGAACGTCGACTGGGCGCAGATCCATAAGACCTACGCCACGGCTCGGGAGCCGGGCAAATACAGCCCGGCGGTCTGCATGGGGACGAAGAAGCTGACGCGGAAGGGCGACCCCGATCCCGAGCGGATCTCAACCAGCTACGTCGAGCGGCAGAACCTGACGATGCGGATGGGGATGCGGCGGTTTACCCGGCTGACCAACGGATTCAGCCGCAAGGTCGAGAACCTGGCCGACGCCGTTTCTCTGCACTTCATGCACTACAACTTCGCCCGCCCTCACTCGGCACTGAAGGAGCGCTACCCGCGCACCCCGGCGATGGCTGCCGGCGTCACCGATCACATCTGGTCTCTGGAAGAGATCGCGGCTCTGCTCGATTAATGCTTCTTGCGATTGGCGTCGATAAATCGAGCAGAGTGCACGGAAAAGTTTTCGTAAATTTTTACTTGACAATTGACAATGCATAGAGGCATCCATAGACTCACCAATGGTTCAGAGCTTGACCAACGGGGTCCTTTATGTTATGGCAACCTCGAAACGCAATTTAGGAGGTGGGCGAATGCCGAAAAAGCTTGCCAAGCTACTTAACCCAAGCAAAGTCGTTGAGCGCCGGGTTCGCGCCAGGATCACTCCCAGTGAACCTGCATACACGCGTGCCGACTTGAGGCGCGACACCTACATTCCAGCGGTCGACAGTCAGCGGCTACCGCGCTCGGTCGAGCTCGCTAACTGCCGCGACTAGCCGACGGTTCCTCCCTCGCCCTGGCCTGGATAGGTCGGGGCGATCAAAGTGAGGCGTTTTACCCAGGTTGGGCCACTTCGCTCGATGGCGAGTAGCTGAAGGGGTCCGCCGCAGCCTGGAATGGCCTGGGGGTCTACCTCGGTCCCATCGCTAAAGCGCTGCATGTCGATCGTCGTGCGCACGAGAAACGCGACGTAGTCAATGCCGTCTTGAATCGTGATCGGCATCATCGGTTGGTACTCAAGACGGAGTATCTCTTTCTGGATCTCTGGCGTTAGCTCAAAGTCGAGGGCGCCCAAACGCAAATGGTCGACGCCCTTGATTAGCCGGCCAATGACATCGGTTTGGCCCCGCCACAGGGCACCACCCCGGGTCGTCTCGGCAGAGAGTTCATCATCAATCTCGCCGCCCGGAATGTTGACGCCCTTGATGTAGCCGATCCCATTGTCGTCATAGCCTGCAACCAAGAATCCGAGCGGCCAGTCTTCCCGCTCTGGGTCCCAGTCTCGTCCTTCAAGGTCGTGCTGGGCTTGCAGACGCTCCGAAAAGAAGGCTCCTAGCGCAACTGCGAAATCATGCACGTTCTTCCCGTCGTCGCCGATCTGCGCGGCGAACTGATCCATGATTCCGGCAATGGTGTCGTCGCCAATAAATGCGATCCCGAACGTCGCGATTCCCATTTCGCCGACAGTGAAGATCTTTTGGGCGTAGTCGCTCGCGATTCGGTGGTGATCGCCCATCGCGTAGGTCGAGCGGCTGTCTCCGCCCAGAACTAGCCCCTCGGGCGTGGCTACGGCTACAACGATCGTCATCTCTTCGGGTCTCCCTCGCCGCCTACATAGAAACCGCGAGTCTATCCATCAACCAGAACGCCTCTAAGTAATAGAAACCGTCGAGCGATCAGCGTCCTTTACTCGTCGCCCCGTCAGCCCCGACCGCATGCGAGATTGAGAGCGAAGCTAACCCAGCTTGTAGACCCGAGCAAGGGCTGGATTCAAACTGACCCACTGCCCTTGCCAACCCTGGCTATACTTTTTGAAGTAAAGGGAGACCGATGCTGCGCGACGAGCTACTCAACCGACCCTGCGGGGGACGCTTCGGCAACATTGTCGAGTCGATCGGCAATACGCCGCTGGTCGAGCTGCCGCGCCTCTCGCCCAAGCCCGACGTCCGCATCTACGCCAAGCTCGAGGGTCACAACCCGACCGGCTCAGTCAAGGATCGCGTCGCCAAATCGATGATCGAGGCGGCCGAGGCCGCAGGGGCAATCGAACCGGGGCAGACGATCCTCGAGCCGACCTCCGGCAACACCGGCATCGCCCTGGCGATGATCTGCCGCCGCAAGGGATACCCGCTGAAGGTGGTGATGCCCGACAACGTCACCGAGGAGCGTACTCAGCTGCTGAAGATGTACGGGGCGGAGATCGTTTACTCCGAGGGCCCCAAGGGCTCCAACGGCGCCGTCGAGGTCGCCCTGGAGATGGCGCAGGACCCGGGCTTCTACATGCCTTACCAGTACGGCAACGAGGCCAACCCTCTGGCCCACTACAACGGCACCGCGGTCGAGATCCTCGACGAGCTCGACGAGGTCACCGCCTTCGTCGGCGGCCTCGGCACCGGCGGCACCCTGATGGGCAACGGCCGCCGCCTCAAGGAGGCGAACCCGGAGACGCTGATCGTCGCCGCCGAGCCGATGCAGGGAGAGCTGGTCGACGGGCTGCGCTCGCTCGACGACGGCTTCATCCCGCCGATCATCGACATCTCCCTGCTCGACCGGAAGATCATGGTCTCCAACCGCGACGCGATCGTCTGGACGCGGAAGCTGCTCGAGGAGGAGGGCGTCTTCGCCGGCGTCTCCGCCGGTGCCATCGCCCGCATCGCCAACCGCATCGCCGGTGAGCTCGACGGCGGCAACGTCGTCTTCCTGATCCCCGACGACGGTTGGAAGTACCTCTCCTCCGGCGTCTACACGAAGCCGATCGAGGAGATCGAAAACCTCGATTCCACGGTTTGGTGGTAGGCGAGAGCCTGCTCCCATCCACGGCGATGCGCATCTCCCAGCAGCTGGTCGGCGAGATGGTCGCGCACGCGCGCGAGGACCTGCCGAACGAGTGCTGCGGGATGGTGGGCGGGCGCGACGGTGCGGCGACCGAAGTGATCCGGGTCGTCAACGCCGCGGCGACTCCGCTGCGCTACGAGATGGACCCGCAGGGCCAGTTCAACGCCCTGAAAACGATCGAAGACGGCGGCAACGAGCTGCTGGCGATCTACCACTCGCACACCAAGAGCGCCGCCTATCCCTCGCAGACCGACGTCAACCAGGCGGTCGCCTGGCCCGACCAGATCTACGTGATCGTCTCCCTCGCCGACGCGGACGCGCCGGATGTCAAGGCCTACCTACTGAAAGATCTGAGGATTGCCGATGTCACGCTCGACGTCCAGTAGCCACAAGCGCGGTTCCCACCACAGCGGCACCCATGGTGGCGGCGGCGAGGGCAGCGCCCATGAGGGGGGCGGCGGAGGCGGTGGCGGCGGCAAGCTGGTCAAGGTCGCCTTCGCCCGCAATCAGGTCGAAGCCGAGATGATCCAGGGACTGCTCAGCGAGGCGGGGATGCCCAGTGTGCTCAAGCGAGCCCGCGGTTTCGACGCACCGGAGTTCATGGCGGCCGGTCCACACGATGTGCTGGTCGATTCCAGTCACGCCCAGAAGGCGAAGACCGTGCTCGCCGACACGATCACCGAGAACGAGTCCGACGAGGAAGCCGAGCTCCGCGACGAAGCCCGACTGCGCCGCGGCGGGCCGGCGACCGAAACCTCGCCGGCACGGTTGGCGCTCTGGATCGGCGCCGCCCTGCTCGCCGCGATCCTCATCGTCTGGCTCCTCTACCAGCTGAGCTGACCGTGGGGGAGGGCCGGTCCGGGAGCGAGCTGGTCAAGGTCGCCTTCGCCAGGGATCGGGTCGAAGGGGAGATGATCCATGGCCTGCTCGAGAACGCCGGCATCCCCAGCCTGCTCGAGGAGGAGGGACTCAGCGTCGATGGACCACAGCTCGGCTTCGGTCTCGCGACCAGTGGATTCGGTGGTGGGCCGCGGCGGGTGATGGTTCATGCGAACCGGGCTGACGAGGCCCGCGCCCTACTGGCCGAAACGCTGGTCGAAGAGGAAGAGGAACCGATGTCGGAAATCGCCAACGCCGAATACCTGGAAGAGGCCAGCGGCGGCAGGGCGCGTAACTACGGAGTCGTCGGCGGCTACGCCCGCGCCCTGTTCTGGTCTCTCGGAATCATGGGAGCGGCCTTTGGCGTCTTTCTCCTGCTCCGCGTTTTCTAAGCCGGCTCAGCTGACACCGGCGGGGCGGGCCATCGTCCGCAGGTGGTCGCGCCAGGCGCCCTCGATGTCGCGGAAGCGGGCGTCGAAGGCGTCTTCGATCGTCGGCACCTGGCCGCCGGGCTTGAGTTCGTGGACCAGGCGTTCGCAGGCCTCGGGGCCGCGCTCGTTCTCGAGCAGGTCGAAGATCGTGCCGCCGAGGATGACCGCGTCGCGGCGCGAGGGCGGGAAAGCGGGCCGGGCGCTCTCGCGCAGGCGGCGGATCACGGCGGCGCGGTAGAGGCCCACCTGGCGGGCGAAATACTGGGCGCCGCCCTCGACCAGCCAAGCCCAGCGCAGGTAGCGGGCGAAGCGGCGCGGGGTCCAGTAGGGAGGGAGGGCGGTGTTGTTGGCGGCGATCACCAGCTGGGCATAGAGGCGCTCGGCGGTGCCGAGCAGGGCCTCTTTGGAGTCGTCGCCGGCGGCGCGGCGTTCCATGTGGGAGTCGTTGAGGACGTGCAGCTCGGTCGCCATCGCCCAGCCGGCCAGGTAGCGGCGCCCGGCCGGCGCCGCCGACCAGCGGGCGGCGGGCAGGAAGGGGTGGGCCAGGGTCAGCCAGGCCGGGTTGGTGTGGATGACCACCGTGACCTCGCCTGGCACCCGCTCGAAGCGGTCTTCCAACCGCAGTCGCAGATCCTCCATCCGGTCCAGCGTGCGCTCGGCGTAGGCCGAGTCGTCAGTGTCGTGCCGCGCCGTGAACGACAGCGACTCCGTCTCGATCCAACTCATGCCTGCAGGCTAGAGACTGCGGTCGACTGACCAAGCAGACCAAGGACGCAGGAGCGAGCGTGCTCTGCACGTGAGCGACGAGGACGCCGGAATGCGCCGGTCAGACGAGCGCAGGCTCTGGGCTGCCGCAGACTTCGCGGATCTCGTTGCGGGCGCGGTCGAACTCTTCGTCGGCCATCACCGGGGTGCCCTCGAAGGGCAGGTCGCGATCGATCTCGACCCAGGAGCGGCAGCCGTGGTACTCGTCGCGGACGCGCACCGTGACCGGGCGCGGGATGCGGTGGACCCGCAGCAGGAGGATGTGAAGTGGGTGACGCCGCTTCCAGGCGAGCCGCTTCTCGGCGTAATCCGGAGTCCAGATGTAGTACGGCGAGAGGCTGTCGAGGGTGCGGCGGTCGTTGATCGTGACGTGGTCGGTCACTTCGGCCCAGGCGCGCAGACGAACCCGGTCCGGCTGCGGGATGCCGCCGTCCTGGAGCAGTGCTTTCGGCGGCGGCTCCTCGTCGGGCCAGACACCCTCCTCGAGGGCGCGACTCAGCTCCGGGTGGTGCGATTCGCGGACGAGGTCGTTCCGCTGGTGATCGAAGGTCGGGTAGAGGAAGAAGCGCTCGTGCTCGAGTTCGAAGTGCTTGTTCTCCTCGCGGATGCCGCCCTTGCGCAGGGTGAGCAGCTGCTCGCCCTCCGCTAGCGCGCGGACCGTTACTGCCCATTCCTTGAAAGCGATTGGCATGTGGAATCAGTACCTCTGAAGGTGGTGAGTCGGAAGAAAATCCAGGGGGCGGGCTGCGCCTCCAGGCCGTGAAAGGCCGTCCTGCCTGCCCGAGGTCGCGCATTCTAGACGAGCAAGACCAAATCGCAAAATTAAAGATCGCTAAACATGGCCGCCACCGCCTGGAGTCTCCATTCTAAGGCGGTTTCCTGGCCGTAATTCACCCTCTGCCTTGCTCTCCAACGGCCGTCCATCGAGCAGATTCAGCCCCGGTTTGCCATCTTCCCCACCACCGCTGCCACGGGGTGGATGACGGCGGCGCTCGCTGATCAGGGTGAAGCGCATCGGGGCCAGCGCTTCGATCTCCCGCACGATCCCGTCGCCACCGCGGTGCGTCCCCTCGCCGCCGCTGCCACGGCGGACCGAGAGCTCGCGCACCCGCAGTGGGAACTCGGCCTCCAGCGCCTCGACCGGGGTGTTGAGGGTGTTCGACATCGCCACGTGGATGGCGCTGGGCCCGTCGGCGTCCGGGCAGGCTCCCTGGCCACCGCCGAGCGTCTCGTAGTAGGTGAAGTCGTCGTTGGCCAGGGTCAGGTTGTTCATCGTCCCCTGGCCCTGGGCGGGGACCGGGCGGGCGCCGCCCAGGGCGGCGATGACGAGGTCGGCGACGCGGCTCGAGGTCTCCACGTTGCCGGCGGCGACCGCGGCCGGGTGACGGGCGTTGAGCAGGCAGCCGGCGGGGGCGACCACCTCGATCGGGCGGTGGGCGCCGGCCGAGGGCGGAGCGTCGGGGTCGGTGAGGACGCGCACGGCGAAGAACGCCGCCGACTTGGTGACCGAGAGCGGGCAGTTGAGGTTGCCGTCGACCTGGGGGGCGGTGCCGGTGAAGTCGAGTAGCAGGCGGTCGCCGGCGATCGTCGCCTCGACCCGCAGGAGGGCGTCCCGCCGCGACCCGTCGCGGTCGTCCTCGAGCACGTCCTCGGCGCTGTAGACGCCGTCGGGAAGCGCGGCCAGCGCGGCCCGGGTGCGGCGCTCGGCGTAGGCGAGGATCTCCTCCATCCCGGCCCGAAGCTCGGTCGCGCCCAGGCTCGAGGCCAGCTCGGCGAGACGCAGCTCCCCAACCCTGTTGGCGGCCTGCTGGGCTCGCAGGTCGGCGAGGCGCTGGCGCGGCGCGCGCATCAGGTTGGCGAGGCGCTCCAGCTCGGCGGCGTCGGCCCGGGTCGGTGGGATCACCACGCCCTCTTCGGCGAGCGTGCGCGAGAAGGCCGGCATTCCGCCCGGCGTCGGCCCGCCGATGTCGGCGTGATGGGCGCGGCTGGCGGCGAAGCCGAGCAGTGCTCCCTCGACGAAGACCGGCGAGATCAGGGTTACGTCGGGCAGGTGGGTGCCGCCGCGGTAGGGGTCGTTGAGGATCCAGGCGGAACCCGGCCGCTGCTCCTCGCCAAGCACCGCGGCGACCGCGTCGGGCATCGAGCCGAGGTGGACGGGGATGTGCTCGGCCTGCATCACCAGCTCACCCCTGGCGTCGAAGAGCGCGGTCGAGCAGTCGTGGCGCTCCTTGATGTTGGCCGAGTAGGCGGAGCGGATCAGGGTCGCGCCCATCTCGTCGCAGGCGGCCCGCAGCCCGCCGACCAGCACCTGCAGGGCGATCGGGTCGAGCGTGCTCACTCCGCGGCTCCCTTTCCGCGCATTTCGTGGGTTTGGAACCGCGCAACCACGGTGCCGGACTCGTCGACCTCGGCCATCCAGCCTGGTGGCAGGACCAGGGTCGCCTCCGGCAGCTCGAAGACGACTGGGCCTGTGGCGCGGGTGCCGGCCGCGGGCTCGCCGCGCAGGACCGCGGTCTCGACCCGCTCGCCGTCGAAGAGGACCGGGCGGGTGTCCTCCTCGAGCCGCCCGGCACTCGCGGCCGCCGGGCGCGGTTCGGGTCCCGGGATCACCAGCGCCAAGCGGATGTCGACGAGCACGACCTCGCCCTCGGGATCGCGGTGGCCGTAGCGCTCCTCGTGGCTGCGCTCGAAGCGCTCGCGCAGGTCGGCGGGGTTGGGATCGACCGGGCCGGGCACCGGCAGCTCGAAGGCCTGGCCGTCGTAGCGCATCTCATAGGTGACCTCGGGGCGCGCATCGCCGATGCCGGCGCCAGCCAAGGCGATCAGCTCGGTGACCGCGGCGGCGATCCGCTCGGAGCTCATTTCGCTCCCGCTCAGCATCACGGTCTGGGCGGTGTCGCGGCGGCGCTCGGAGGCGCAGAGCCCGAGGGCGGAGAGGACGCCGCTCGCTCGTGGGCAGAGGATCGTCTCGATCCCCAGCTCGGCGGCGATCGCCGCCGCGTGCATCGGGCCGGCGCCACCGAACGGAAGCAGGGCGAAGCCGCGGGGGTCGATGCCGCGCTCGACAGTGACCACCCGCAGGGCTCGCACCATCTCCTGGTTGGCGACGTGGACGATCCCGGCGGCGGTCTCCAGTGGCTCGAGGTCGAGCGAGCGGGCGAGGGCGCCGACCGCCGCCGCGGCGGCCCCGGCGTCGAGGCCGACCCCGCCCGCCAGGCGCGAGTCGGCGGCGAGGTGGCCGAGCAGGAGGTTGGCGTCGGTGACCGTCGGCTCGCTGCCGCCACGCCCGTAACAGGCCGGCCCCGGCTCAGCCCCAGCCGAGCGCGGCCCGACCCGCAGGGCGCCACCGGAGTCGCGCCAGGCGACCGAGCCGCCGCCGGCGCCGACGGTGTGGACGTCGACCATCGGCAGCTGGATCGTGCGGCCGCCGATCCGGCGCGAGTCGGTGCGGCGGACCTCGCCGTCCTCGACCACGCAGACGTCGCAGGAGGTGCCGCCCATGTCGAATCCAAGAGCGTTGCCGTCACCGCTGGCCCGTGCCAGCAGCCCGGCGCCGACGGCACCGCCGGCCGGTCCGGAGAGGACGCTCCAGGCACCCGCCCGCGCCGCCTCCCGGGCCGGGGCGACGCCGCCGGAGGACTGCATCACCTGGGGCTCCGGCAGCCCCGCCGCGCTCGCCGCCGCACCGAGCTCGCCGAGGTAGCGGCCGAGCAGCGGGCTCAGGTAGGCGTCGATCGCGGTGGTCGAGCAGCGCTCGTACTCACGGAAGCGCGGCAGCACCTCGTGCGAGGCGGAGACGTGCACTCCCGGCAGCCGCTCGCGCAGATGGGTGGCGATGCGGCGCTCGTGCGCGGGGTCGAGGTAGGAGAAGAGCAGGCAGACGGCAACCGACTCAGCGCCGCGTTCGCGCAGCAGCTCGGCCAGGCGCTCCGGCTCCTCCTCGCCCAGCGGCTCGATGACACCGCCCGGGCCGATCCGCTCGTCGGCCTCGAGCCGCAGCTCGGACTCGATCAGCGGCGCTGGCTTCGGCGCGCAGAGGCGGTAGAGATGGGGGCGGTCCTGGCGGCCGATCTCGAGCAGGTCGGCAAAGCCGCGGGTGGCGACGAGGGCGGTGCGGGCGCCGCGTTCCTCCAGCAGGGCGTTGGTCCCGACGGTCATCCCGTGGGCGAAGACCTCGACGTCGGCGGCGCCCGCACCGGCCCGGTTCAGGACCGTCGCGATCGCCCGCATCACCCCGACCGACTCGTCGCCAGGAGTGCTCGGCACCTTGGCGGTGTGGACGCTGCCGCCGTCGATCAGCGCCGCGTCGGTGAAGGTCCCGCCGACGTCGACTCCGAGCAGCATGGGCTGACGCTACCGCCACTCCTCGCGGCGGACCTCGCCGCTGGGGGAGAGGACGAAGTGGACTCCGTCCAGTGCGGAATCCGTCGCCGGGCGGTCGGTCCGCAGGTGGCCGCCGCGCGACTCGCGGCGCTGCAGGGCGCAGCGGGCGATCGCCGTCGCCAGCGGGTAGGGGTTGCAGATGAGCGAGGCGAGGTCGTCGGGATTGCGCTTGGGGCCGGCGCGACGCCAGACCGCGTCGCGGGTCGCCTGGGTCGGCGGCTCGAAGGACCACTCGGGGAGCGGCGGCCGCTCGCCGCCGCCGGTCTCCTCGACCGCCGCGGCGGCGGTGCGGCTGCCGAAGACGAAGCACTCGCTGAGCGAGTTGGAGGCGAGCCGGTTGGCGCCGTGGAGGCCGGTGCAGGAGGCCTCGCCGACGGCATAGAGGCCGGGCAGGGAAGAGCGACCATCGAGGTCCACCACGACCCCGCCCATCATGTAGTGGGCGGCCGGGGCGACGGGGACCGGCTCCGTGCGCGGGTTGAGGCCAGCCTCGGCAAGGGAGGCGAAGACGTTGGGGAAGCGAGCCGGGTCGATCTCGCGCAGGTCGAGCTTTACGTCTGCAGCGCCGTCGGCCTGCATGCGGTCGAGGATCGCCGCGGTGACCGCGTCGCGGGGGGCGAGCTCATCGGCGAAGCGCTCGCCGTCCCCGGCGAGCAGCTTCGCCCCCTCACCGCGGATCGCCTCGGTGATGAGGACGCCGTCGAAGGAGGATCCGGGCAGGGCTAGCGCGGTCGGGTGGAACTGGCAGAACTCGAGGTCGGCGAGGTCGGCTCCGGCCGCCGCCGCCAGGACCGGACCGGCGCCGATCGCGCCGCGCGGGTTGGTGGTGCGACTCCACAGCGCCGCGGCGCCGCCGGTCGCGATCACGGTCGCGGCGGCGCCGATCGGGCCGGCGTCGGTGATGACCCCGTGGCAGCGCTCGCCGCCGCTCCACAGCGCCGTCGCCGAGGTCCGCTCGCGCACCTGGATGCGCTCCTCCCGGGCGACCATCGCCGCCAGCTTCGAGGTCAGCTCGTGGCCGGTCTGGCTGCCGCCGGAGTGGACGATGCGCCGGCTCGCATGGCCGCCCTCGAGTCCCAGCGCCAGCCGGCCTTCATGGTCGAGGTCGAAGACGACGCCGCGCTCCAGCAGGTCCCTGACCGCGCCGGGAGCGGCCTCGACCAGCACCCGGACCGCGGCGGGGCGGCAGAGCCCACGGCCGGCGGCGATCGTGTCGGCGGCGTGGCGCTCGGGCGAGTCTCCCGGCTCCAGCGCCGCGGCGAGTCCGCCCTGGGCCCAGAAGCTGGCGCTCTGGGAGAGCGGCGTGCGGGAGATGACGCAGACGCTGCCACCGCGCTCGGCGGCCCGCAACGCGGTCCAGAGGCCGGCGGCGCCGCCGCCGACGACGGCGACGTCGAACTCCGCGGCTGCGGCGGTTATCGGCCCTCAGCCTCTCGACGGATCGAGTCGAGCTGTTCGCGCAGCCAGCTGGCTGCGCCTTCGCGGGCTCGTGCCTTCTCGTCGGCGACCTCGCGCTCAGCTTGCTCGGCCCGTCGTCGGGCCTCGCCGACCCGCTTCTCCGCCGCCTCCGCCTGCGCCTCGATCTCGCCGAGGCGATCCTCGGCCGCCGCGATCGCCTTCTCCTTCGCCTCGCGCTCGCGCTGCAACTCCTCCTCGTGGGCGAGCCGCAGCTTCTCGCGGGCCTGGGCGGCACCGGCGCGCTCGCGCTCCAGGTCCGCCTCCAGCGCCTCGATCTCGGCAGTGGCGCGGCGCTCGGCCGCGGTGGCGACGTCCGCCGCCGCCTTCAGCTTGCGCTCGGCCTCTTCGACCTGGGCGCTGAGGCTCGCGGCGGGATCAGAAGAGCTCATGCAGGCTCAATCTAATACCGGGATGCCGGTGACGTCGCGGTAGGCCTCGATCGCGCGCTCGGCCATCCGCCCCGCCGAGAGCGAGGCGGCCCTGCTCGCTCCCTTCACACGGGGGTCCGGGGAAGCAAGATGAGGTCGTGCCGCGGCGCCCCACACGCTGGCGTCGAAGGGGGCGCAGAGGCAGCCGCCGATGCCGGTCAGGGCGTAGGGAGCGATGCCGACCGGGGTCGAGAGCACCGGCACCTCGCAGGCCAGCGCCTCGACAGCGGTCATCCCAAAGCCCTCGTAGTCGGAGGTGACGAGGACGGCGTTGGCGGCGTTGATCCAGGCCGGCATCTGCTCCGGCTCGATCGAGCCACCGGTCAGCAGCTCGGCGCCGCAGGTCGCCGCGACCTCGGCGGCGCGGTCGTGACGCTTCTCGGGCCGGGCCGGATTGGCGGGGAAGAAGAGGTAGCGACCATCGGGGTCGAGCCCGAGCGATTGGCGCGCCTCGGCCCGCGGCCGGGGTACGAACCGCTGGAGGTCCGGGCCGCAGGGCAGCACCGTCGACCCCGGCACCGCCGGCAAACCCGGGCGCCCGTCCTCCGGCGCGAACAGCGCCCGCGAGACCGCGGCGACGAGGTCGACGCGCCAGGCCAGCCGGCGTGAGAGCGCGCCGACCACGGCATGGCGGACGTCAGTGCCGTGGAAGGTGACGATCAGCGGCCGCGCCCCGGCCAGGCGCGCGCACCATCCGGCCAGGCCGTAATGGGCGTGGACGAGGTCGAAGCGCTCGCGGCGCAGCAGCGCCCGCAGCCGGCGGGTGGCGGGGAGGTACTCGTTGCGCCCGGGGGGGAAGCTGAAGACGTCGACCTCGATCCCGCGCTTGCGCACCTCGTCGATCTGGTCGCGCACCCAGCGCCCGCGCTGCGGCGCCGCGTCGTCGGGCTCGAAGTTGGTGACGACGAGGACGTGCACCCGGGTCAGGGTATCCGGGCCGTCCACCGCCGGGACGGGCCGAGGTTGCTGTTTTGGCGCATCTCGGTGCCGAACTTGTGGCATTCGCGTCTAGATCGGTGCGCCTGTGAGGCCGAGCATTGACCTCCAACCCAAGCGAGGAGGCTTCGATGATCTACATGGCAATGGGGTACCTGCACGCGGCGATCGAGCGGCGGCTGCAACGCATCCGCACGCTGCTGGCGAGCGAGAGCGGACAGGGGACGGTCGAGTACGTCGGCCTGATCCTGCTGGTCTCGCTGCTGATGGTGGGAATGGTCGCGGCGATGAAGGGCTTCAACGGCAAGCAGGGGACCGAGTTGGCGGACGTGATCGTCAACAAGATCAAGGAGGCGGTGGACAAGGTCACCTTCAAATAGGGACCGGGCGACGATCAGCCGCTTTTCCCTGCTGACGACCGGAAAGCGAGAAATGCGATGACGACTGCACAGGCCACAGCCACCCCGATTCCGTCCTCCCTGCGACGTATGCTGTATGACAGCATGAAACACAGAACGCAGCTATATCTAGACGAGGCCCAGCACCGCTGGCTCCGGCAGCGCGCCGGCAAGTCGGGCAGCATCGCCGCTGTCGTGCGCGAGCTGATCGATGCCGAGCGCGCCCGCCGGCCGGACCTGGCCGCGGACCCCCTGCTCCGCTACCTGGTGGACGAGTCCCCGGGGCGCGGGCGCGAGGGAACCAGCGTCACCACGCTGGACCGCGACCTCTACGGCCAATGAGGTCGGTCTTCGTCGACACCAGCGCCTTCGTGGCGCTGCGCAACTCCGCCGAGGCCGAGCACGAGGCGGCGCGGGCGGCGCTCTCGGGCCTACTGGCCGAGGGCGCCGCCCTCTTCACCTCCAACTACGTCTTCGCCGAGACCTACACGGCGCTGTTGGTCAGGGTCGGGCGCGGCGAGGCGATCGAGTGGGGGCGGCGCTTCCGCGCCAGTGGCGCGATCGAGCTCGTCCGTCTCGACGAGGACGTCGAGACCGCCGCCTGGGAGATCCTCGAGCGCCACGGCGACAAGGGTTGGAGCTACGTCGACGCCACCTCCTTCGCCGTGATCGAGCGCGACGGCGGCGACGAGGCGTTTGCCCTCGACACCCACTTCGCCCAGCGTGGACTGCGTGTCCATCCGAGCCGGTAGCGGGTCGGTCGCGTGCGGGCCGCTCGCGTGAAAGACTCGCGCGATGCCAGCCTCTCGCAGCTACGACCGTGCTCCCGCCGACATCCGACCGGTGACGATCGACCCGGGCTTCGTCGCCAGCGCCGACGGCTCGGCGTTGATCTCGATCGGCAAAACCCGGGTCATCTGCACGGCCTCGGTCAACGAATCGGTGCCGCGCTGGATGCAGGGCCGCGGCAAAGGCTGGGTCACCGCCGAGTACGCGATGCTGCCGGCCTCGACCGGGGACCGTAAGCAGCGCGACATCTCGAAGGGCAAGCAGGACGGGCGAGGGGTGGAGATCCAGCGGCTGATCGGCCGCTCGCTGCGCGTCGTCGTCGACTTCAAGGCGATGGGCGAACGCAGCGTCTACGTCGACTGCGACGTGCTCGAAGCCGACGGCGGCACCCGCTGCGCGGCGATCACCGGCGGCTACGTGGCGCTGCGCCAGGCCTTTCAGAAACTGATCGACAAGAAAGCGCTGGAGACGATGCCGCTGAACGGCTCGGTCGCCGCCATCAGCGTCGGCATGGTCAACGGCCGGCCGCTCTGCGACCTCGACTACATCGAGGACTCCAATGCCGAGGTCGACGCCAACGTCGTCATGACCGGCGACGGCGGCCTGGTTGAGGTCCAGGCGACCGCTGAGCGGACGCCGCTCTCTCGCGCTTCCCTGGATGACCTGCTGGCCCTCGCGGAGGGCGGCATCGCCCGCCTGCGGGAGGTGCAGGAGCGGGTCAGTTGATCCTCGCCACCGGCAACCGGCACAAGCTGGCGGAGATGGAGGAACTGCTGCCCACGGTGGATTTGAAGCCGCTCCCGGCCGGCTTCGAGATGCCGCCCGAGGATGGCGACAGCTTCGCCGCCAACGCGCTGATCAAGGCGCGGGCGGCGCACGGGGCGACCGCCGAGGTGACGATCGCCGACGACTCCGGCATCGCCGCTGAGGACCTCGGCGGGGCGCCGGGGATCTACTCGGCCCGCTACGCCGGCGAGGGCGCCAGCGACGAGGTCAACCTCGACAAGCTGCTGCGCGAAGTCGACGCGGCTGCCGGCAGCCGCCGCGCCGCCTACGTCTGCGCGATCGCCCTGATCGACGAGACCGGGGCCGAGCACGTCTTCGAAGCGCGCTGCGAGGGCCACCTGCTCAGCGAGCGGCGCGGCAGCGGCGGCTTTGGCTACGACCCGGCCTTCGTACCCGACGACACCGGCCCGGGCGACCAGCGCACCTACTCGGAGCTGAGCGCCGCCGAGAAGAACGCGATCAGCCACCGCGGTCGGGCGGTGCGCAAGCTCGCGGCCCACCTCGGCCTGGCGGCCGCCGGATCGCCGTGATCCGCACCAAGAGCCGGGCGGCGGCGCTCTCGATCGCCTCCAACGCGCTCTTGATCGCGCTCAAGCTCGCCGCCGGGGCGATCACCGGCTCGATCGCGATCATCACCGAGGCGGTCCACTCGCTGATCGACCTGGTCGCCTCGGTCGTCGCCTTCTTCTCGGTCCGCAAAGCCGACGAGCCGGCCGATGCCGACCACCCCTACGGCCACGAGAAGGTGGAAAACCTGGCAGCGGCGATCGAGGGGATGCTGATCCTGGTCGGTGCCGGGGTGATCGTCTTCGAGGCCACCCGGCAGCTGGTCGACGGTGCCGAGGTCGACCGGCTCGGGGTCGGCATCGCCGTGATGGCCTTCTCGGTCTTCGCCAACCTCGGCGTCTCCTCGGTCCTCTCGCGCCAGGCGAAAGCGCACGAATCACAGGCGCTGGAGGGCGACGCGGCCCACCTTCGCACCGACGCGATGACCTCGGCCGGGGTTCTGTTCGGCCTCGCCCTGGTACAGGTCACCGGTGACGCCGCCTTCGACCCGATCACGGCGCTGGTCGTCGCCGTCGCGATCGTCTGGGCGGGGTTCAGGATCCTGCGCCGCTCCTCCGGCATTCTCGTCGACGAAACGCTGCCGGAGGCCGAGCTGGACCGGATCGAGGCGGCGATCGCCAGCGCTCGCACGCCCGAGGTCGCCGGGTACCACAAGCTCCGCGCCCGCCGTGCCGGCAGCCGCCGCCACATCGACTTCCACGTCCAGTACCGCTCCGGCACCAGCCTCGAGCGTGCCCACGAGCTGGCCCACCAGATGCGCGACTCGATCGAGGCCGAGATTCCGCAGGCGGAGGTGCTGATCCACGCCGAGCCCGAGACCTCGTTCCGCGAGCCCGACGACAGCGACTCGGGCCCGTTCCGCTCCGGCTAGGAGAGCTCGGCGAGCTCTCTAAGGAGGGGGCAGCAGGTTGACCGCGGCGGCGAGCCCGACCGCGACCAGGGTGATCGTGTAGCCGGTGTAACCGCTGATCGCGAAGAGCACCGCGGCGATGGCGCAGATCGCGACGACAATCATCCAGGAGGCTCGGGCGAGGGGCACGGTCGGTATTTTCACTCACATGGCCGACGCTGTCATCACCGAGGTCGCTCCGGGCGACGCCGCGGCGGCCGCACTGGCCTTCCTGGGCGAGATGTCGCCCGATCTGCGCGGGGCGGCGATCCTCGACTCCGGTGGCTCCGTGCTGGCGGCGTCGGGGGACCCCGAGCGCTGGGCGGAGGACGCCGCGGCGCTGTTCGCCGTTGCCGACCGCGCCGGCACCGAGGCGGCCGAGCAGATTCATGTCGCCACCGAGCAGGGCGAGGTCTTCGCCCTGCGCCACGCCGGCTTCGCCGCCGTCACCGTCACCGAGCGCTTTGCCCTCGCCTCGCTGATGTTCTTCGACATTCGCTCGACCCTGCGCGACCTCGCAACTGCCCGCCGACGGGCCGATAGCGGGACTATGCGTCCCGAAAACGGCCCATCGACCCCGGGAGAGGGCTGATGCCTCCCAAGCCCCATCGGGTTCTGCTCGACCGCGTCTCCGGCTATGCCGACGAGGCCGCCGCCTACATGCGCCGCCGCCGCGTCTCCCGCCGCCCCTTCGCCCGCCTCTACTACCCGAACGGGCGCAGCGCCGACCACGCTGACGACTCGACCAGTGGCGCCGAGCTGTTCGTCGCCGCCGGGCGCCTGATCGAGGTCGCGGGGAAGCGGCCGAAGGCATGAGCGAGCTGCTCGACCCCGCCGTTGCCGAGCGCGTCCTGGCGCGGGCGCTCGCCAACGGCGGCCGCTTTGCCGAGGTCTTCGCCGAACGCCGCCGCGGGCTCTCGATGTCGATCGACGAGTCGCGGATCGAGGCGGTCCAGTCCGGCGCCGAGGAGGGCGCCGGCGTGCGCGTGGTCGAGGGCGGCACCACCTACTTCGCCCATGTCGACGGTCTCGATCCGGCCGACCTCGAGCGCGCCGCCGACGAGGCCGCGGCGGCGCTGCGCGGAGAGCGCCGCGAGCCGCGTCCGCTGCGGGCCGCGGCGAGCTCGCCGTTGGCGATTGAGCGTCGCCCCGAAGAGGTCCCGGCGGAGCGCAAGGCGGCGCTGCTGCGCGAGCTCGACGAGCGTGCCCGCGGTCAGGGCGGCGAGATCGCCCAGCTCACCTCCTCCTACGCGGAGGCGCGGCGCCAGGTCTCGATCGCCAACTCCGAGGGCCTGCTGACCGGCGACGATCGCACCCGCACCCGGATCGGCGCCCAGGCCGTGGCCCGTCGCGGCGACGCGGTCGAGACTGGCGCCGAGACGCTCGGTGCCCACCGCGGCTTCGAGCTGCTCGAAGACGACCCGGGGTTGATCGCCGAGCAGGCCGCGCGCAAGGCACTGACCCTGCTCGACGCCGGCCCGGCTCCGTCGGGCTCGATGCCGGTGGTCGTCGGCGGCGGCTTCGGCGGCGTCCTCTTCCACGAGATGACCGGGCACGGGCTCGAGGCCGACCACATCCAGAAGGGCGCCAGCGTCTACGTCGGCAAGCTCGGCGAGCAGGTCGCGCAGCCGCTGCTCAACGCCTACGACGACGGCCGCCTCCCGCACGAGTGGGGCAGCGACGCGATCGACGACGAGGGGGCGCCGACCCAGAAGACGCAGGTGATCGAGGACGGCCGCCTCACCGCCTACCTCTACGACCGCCTCACGGCCGAGCGCGACGGCGTCGTCCCGACCGGCAACGGCCGCCGCGAGAGCTTCCGCCACCTGCCGATCCCGCGCATGACCAATACCTACATCGCCCCCGGCGACGCCGCTCCGGAGGCGATGATCGCCGAGCTCGACCAGGGCTTCTACGCTGTCTCCTTCGCCGGCGGCCAGGTCGACCCGGCGACCGGCGACTTCGTCTTCGGCGTCTCCGAGGGGTACCTGATCGAGGGCGGCAAGGTGACCCGTCCCTGCCGCGGCGCCACCCTGATCGGCAACTGCCTCGAGGCGCTGATGGCGATCGACGCGGTCGGCGACGATTTCTTCATGAAGACCGGGATCTGCGGCAAGGGCGGCCAGAAAGCGCCGGTCGGCACCGGCCAGGGCCACGTCCGCGTACGGGCGATGACGGTCGGCGGCACGGAGCTGTGAGCGAGCTCAGCGCCACCGCCGGGCGCGCGGTCGAGGCGGCGCTGGCCGCCGGGGCGGCGGAGGCCGAGGCCTATGCCTCGCGCGACAGCGGTCGCGAGGTCCGCGTCCACGGGGGCGAGGTCGAGAGCCTGACCGCGGCGACCCAGAGCGGCATCGGCGTGCGCGCCTGGATCGGCGGCCGGGTCGGCTACGCCTACGGGACCGACCTCTCCCAACCCGGCATCGCCGCGATCGCCGGTCGCGCCGCCGAGGCGGCGGCGGTGGCTGACGAGGACGAGTTCGCGGCGCCGCCGCGGCCGGCCGAGATCGAGGCGCTGCCGGGGCTGAGCGATCCCTCGGTGGGGGCTTGGAACACGGGGCGGGCGGCCGAGCTGGCGCTGACGGTGGAGCGAACCGCGCTCGCCGCCGACCCACGCGTGGTCGGGGTCGAGCAGGTTGTCTACGCCGACTCCGCCGAACGGGTCGCGATCGCCTCCTCGACCGGCCTCGCCGGCGAGTACGAGTCCTCCGACTGCTTCGCCTACCTGCAGGCCTTGGCCGAGGGCGAGGGGGCGAAGGAGACCGGGCTCGGCTTCGGCCTCGCCCGCGGTCCCGACGGCCTCGACCCGGAGGCGATCGGCGTCGAAGGGGCCGCGCGGGCAACGGCGATGATCGGCGCCACCAAGCCGCCTTCGCGCTCCTGTCCGGTCCTGCTCGACCCGACCGTGGCGGCCAGCTTTGCCGGCCTGATCGGCAGCGCCCTCGGCGCCAACGCCGTCCAGCGCAGGCGCTCGCCCTTCGCCGGCCGCCTCGGCGAGGAGCTGGCCAGCCCGGCGCTGGCCCTGTACGACGACGGCCGCGACCCCGACGGACCCGCCTCCGCGCCCTTCGACGGCGAGGGGGTGCCGCGCCGGCGCACCGCCCTGATCGAGGGCGGTCGGCTGCGCGCCTTCCTCTATGACACCTACACGGCCAACCGCGAGGGCGGTGCCTCGACCGGCAGCGCTTCGCGCCACGGTTACCGCTCGCAGCCCTCGGTCTCGACCTCGAACCTGGTCGTCGCCACCGGCTCGCTCTCCTTCGCGGGGTTGCTCGGCGAGGCGGGGGACGGCGTCTTCGTCACCGACGTCGCCGGCCTCCATTCCGGCGTCAATCCCGTCACCGGCGTCTTCTCGGTCGGCGCTTCCGGGCGCGCGATCCGGGCCGGTGAGCTGGCGGAGCCGCTGCGCGAGTTCACGATCGCCAGCGATCTGGTCTCGATGCTGGGGGCCGTTTCCGCCGCCGGCGTGGAGGCTCGCTGGGTCCCCTTCGGGGGCTCAGTGCGCACCCCCCCGCTGCTGATCGGCGCCATGGCGGTCAGCGGTGCCTGAGGTTCGCGGCGGCCCTGACGCCGAGCCCGCTGTTAGATTGGCGCCCGTCTTCAACCCCCGAGGAGGATTTCCGACGTGACCAAGGCTGAATTTCTGGATCAACTGGCTGGCGACGACCGGCTTGGCAGCAAGAAGGCTGCCAGCGACGCCGTCGACGCTGTGCTCGAGGCGATCACCGACGCGCTGAGCTCCGGCGGCGAGGTGAGCTTCACCGGCTTCGGCAAATTCCATGTCGCCGAGCGCGGTCCCCGACAGGGTGTCAACCCGCGCACCGGCGAGCGCATCACGATTCCGGGTGGCAAGGTGCCCCGTTTCTCCGCCGGGTCTGCTCTGAAGACCAAAGTCAAGGGCGGCTGATTTCCTGACGCTGTTTGCGGATCGGCTGGCGACGCTCGTTCACGAGCGTCGCAGTCAGATCTGTCTCGGTCTCGACCCCGATCCGGCCAAGCTGGCCGGGGAGGGGCCGATGGCCTCCGGTCCCGGCACCTTCGCCGCTGACCTGGCCGCCGCCGCGGTGGTCACCCACTGCCGCTCTCTGATCGAACGCGCCGGTCCTGCCTGCGTTGCGGTCAAGCCACAGCTCGCTTGCTTCGAGCGCCTCGGCGCCCCCGGCTGGGCTGCCCTCGCCGACGTCTGCGCGATCGCTCGCGAAGCCGGTCTGCTGACGATCGCCGACGGTAAGCGCGGCGACGTCCCGGTTACCGCCGCCGCCTACGCGCAGGCGCTGGTCGGCGAGACGCCGACGCCCTGGGGCCCGGTCGCTGGGCTCGGCGCCGACGCCTTCACCGCCAACCCGCTGCTCGGCCTCGATGCGATGGAGCCGCTGGTCGCCGCCGCAGCGGAGGCCGAGGCGGGGATGTTCGTCCTCGTCCGCACCAGCAACCCGGGCGCCGCCGACGTGCAGGACCTGCCGGCGCCGCACCAGCCCCTGCACGAGCGCCTCGCCGGCCTCGTCCACGGCCTCTCCGGGCGGCTGCTGGGTGAGAGCGGGCTGAGTGGCTTGGGCGCCGTCGTCGGCGCCACCGAGCCCCTCCACATCGCCCACCTGCGCGAATTGATGCCGCGCTCGATCTTCCTCATCCCCGGCGTCGGCGCCCAGGGCGGTAAGCCGGAGCTGCTCGGTGCGGCCTTCTCGGCCGGGCGCTCGTCGGCGCTCGTCGCCGCCTCGCGCGGGATCGCCGCCGATCCCGACCCGGCCGCGGCGGCGGAGCGTCTGCGGGCTGCGGTCTGGGACATCTCCACCGCCTGAAGACGCCTGCGTCGTCTATACGATCAGCGATTCGTTCATCGATCGTCCACCAGTCAATGGAAAAACGCACCAGCGCCTTCGCCCGGATCTTCGCCGCAGTCGCCCTGGCGGGTGCGGTGGTGGTCGTCATCGTCGCGATCTTCAGCTCGCTCGGCGATTCCGACTCCCCGACCAAGTCGCGCAATGGCAACGGCGGCCACTCGCACAAGAGCGGTCCGAAGACCACGGCGAAGACCTACGTGGTCAAGAGCGGCGACACCCTGGTCTCGATCGCTCACCGGACCGGGGTTCCGGTCGTCCACATCCTCGCCCTCAACCCCGAAGTAGACCCGCAGATCCTGATCGCCGGCGAGACTCTGAAGTTGCGATGAGCCGCCGGGGCCTCGGCGTCGCCCTGGTGGCGGCGCTTCTGGCGGCGCTCTGTCTGGCCGGCCCCGCGGCAGCGGCGGAGAAGCCGCACCCGGAAGCCAAGGCCTGGACCTTGATCGACGCCCGCACCGGCGCCGTGATCGCCTCCCATGCCGTCGCCCGGCACCTGCCGATCGCCAGCACCACCAAGCTGATGACCGCGTATGTGGCGATGCAGGAGCTGCCGCTCGACAAGATTGTGCGCGCCGCTCCCTATGACCCGATCTACGGCGAGTCGCTGCTGGGCCTGCGGACCGGACAGCGGATCAGCGTGCGGGATCTGCTCTACGGCCTGATCCTGCGCAGCGGCAACGACGCCGCGCACGACCTCGCCCTCGCCGCCGCTGGCTCGGTCCCCCGCTTCGTCGCCCAGATGAACCGCCGCGCCGCCGCTCTCGGCCTCGCCGACACCCACTACGCCAACCCGGTCGGACTCGATCAGCGCGGCAACTTCTCCAGCGCCCGCGACCTGGCGACCCTGACCCAGCGCCTGCTGCGAATCCCCGCCTTCGCCAAGATCGCCGACTCGCGCAGCGCCACCCTGCGCAGCCTGCGGCCGCCGCGGCGGATCGCGACGATCAACGAGCTGCTGCTGGATGCGCCCTGGATCACCGGGGTCAAGACCGGGCACACCTTCGACGCCGCCTACTGCCTGGTCGGCTCCGGCCGTCGCAAGGGGGTGGGCCTGATCTCGGTTGCACTCGGTGCCCCCAGCGACGAAGCCCGCTTCAGCGACAACCTCGAACTGCTCGAATATGGCTTCACGCAGTACCGGCGCCGGGTCCCGATCGAGGCTGGCCAGGACCTCGCCGACCCGGCGATCCGCTACTCCGGCGGCGCCCTGCCGCTGCGGGCCGCCCGCCGCGTCGCGGTTGGCCTGCGTCGCGGCCAGCGCCTCAGCGTCGATGTCGACGCCCCCGCCGAGGTCAAGGGGCCGATTCGCCGCGGGGCCGTGCTCGGCCATGCCACCGTCTCCGTCGACGGCCGTCCGGCCGCCACGGTGGCCCTGCGCGCCGGCCGCTCGATTCCCAAGGCCGGCGCTTTCGACCGCGTCCGCGCTTTCGTCGAAGACAACCCGATCCCTATCGCGATCGCGGTCTTCGTGATACTGATTGGCGGGGTATTGCTCTACCGGCGTCTGTCCGGCCGAAACGACCAAGGAGAGCGGATCAGGGTGAAGGCGAAGTGATTCTCACCGTGACTCTCAACGCGGCGATCGACCGCACCGTCGCCGTGCCGAACTTCCGCCTCGGGCGCCGCCACCGCGCGGTCGAGAGCCGCACCGTCGCCGGTGGCAAGGGAATCAACGTCGCCCGCGCTCTGAGCCTGCTCGGACGCCCCGTGATCGCCGCCGGCTTCGTCGGTGGCCCGACCGGGACGCGGGTGCTGGAAGGCCTGCGCGAAGAGTCGGTGCTGACCGATTTCACCCGGATCGCCGCCGAGACCCGGATCAACCTCGCCGTGATCGACCCGACCTCCGGCGAGCAGACCGAGATCAACGAGCGCGGCCCCGCGGTCAGCCCGGAGGAGACGAAGAAGCTCTTCGAGCGGATCGGATATCTGGCCAGCGGCGCCAAGATCTGCGTGCTCGCCGGCTCGCTGCCGCCCGGCGCCGGCGACGACCTCTACGCCCGCCTGATCGACGACCTGCTGCGCCGCGACGTCGCCGTCGTCCTCGACGCCGAGGGCGAGGCGATGCACGCCGGTGTCCGTGCCGGCGCCTCGATGGTGACCCCGAACGAGCGCGAGGCCGAGGAGCTGGTCGGCCAGGAGTTCTCCGATCGCGGCGATCTCGCCACCGGCCTCAACGAGCTGGTCCGCCTCGGCGCCACCGAGGCGGCGATCACCCGGCCCGAAGGCTGCGTGGCCGCGGTCGGCGAGGGTGCCGAGCGGCGCCTGCTCGAGGTTCATACCGAGCCTCTGGAGGCGGTCTCCACGGTCGGCTCCGGCGACGCCTTCCTGGCCGGCTACGTGGCCGCCCGCTACGAGGGCCGCGCCGCCGAGGAGTGCCTCGCCTACGGCGTCGCCTGCGGGGCGGAGTCGACCCAGCACTTCGGCGCCGGCACCGTCGACCGCAATCAGGTCGAGCGCCTGCTGGGCGAGGTCGCGGTGCACGATTTGGAGGTCCCGGCGGAAGTGTAGGCTGGCTGTTCAACGCCAGCCCTGGAGGAATCACTTGGAAATCGAAATCGGCCGTGGCAAGAAAGGGCGGCGCGCATACGGGTTCGACGATGTCGCAATCGTCCCCTCGCGCCGCACCCGTGACCCCGACGACATCGACATCAGCTGGACCCTCGGTCCGTATCGCTTCGAACTGCCGCTCGTAGCCTCGGCGATGGACGGAGTGGTCAGTCCCGACACCGCCGTTCTGGTCAATGAGCTCGGCGGCCTCGGCGTGCTCAACCTGGAGGGGATCTGGGCGCGCTTCGAGGACGCCGAGGAGCGCCTGGAGCAGATCGCCGCTGCACCGAAGCATGTGGCGACGAAACTGATGCAGGAGATCTACACGGAGCCCGTCAAGTCGGAGCTGATCGGCAAGCGCGTTGCCGAAATCAAGGCCCGCGGCGCCGTCGCCTGCGCCTCGCTGACCCCGCAGAAGGTGCGCGAGCACTACGAGGTGGCGGTCGAGGCCGGTCTCGACATCCTCGTCATCCAGGGCACGGTTATCTCGGCCGAACACGTCTCGACCACGGTCGAGCCGCTGAACCTGAAGGAGTTCATCGCCGAGGTCCCGGTCCCGACCGTGGTCGGAGGCTGCGCCTCCTACTCGACCGGGCTGCACCTGATGCGGACCGGAGCGGTTGGAGTCCTGGTCGGAGTCGGCCCCGGCGCCGCCTGCACCACCCGCGGCGTGCTCGGCATCGGCGTCCCGCAGGCGACCGCGATCGCCGACGTGGCGGCGGCCCGCTCCCAGCACATGCTGGAGACCGGCGAGTACGTGAACGTGATCGCCGACGGCGGCATGCGCACCGGCGGCGATATCTCCAAGGCGATCGCCTGCGGTGCCGACTCGGTCATGGTCGGCTCGCCGCTGGCCCGGGCCAAAGAGGCTCCCGGCCGCGGCTTCCACTGGGGGATGGCGACTTTCCACTCCTCGCTGCCCCGCGGCACCCGGGTCTCGACCAAGCAGGATGGGACGATGGAGCAGATCCTGCTGGGGCCGGCCACGGAGAACGACGGCACCTTCAATCTGATGGGGGCGCTGAAAACCTCGATGGCCACCTGTGGCTACGAGGACATCCGTTCCTTCCAGCGGGCCGAGGTGATGGTCGCGCCGGCGCTGATGAGCGAGGGCAAGAAGCTCCAGAACGAGCAGTCGGTCGGGATGGGCTCCAACGGTCGCGCTGCGGTCTCGGCGGGGGTTGCCGTAAGCGATGACTGAGCAGGTCGTCGGCACCGCGCCTGAGTTGCCGGCCGACGACGTGCGAGCCCTGGAGGAGGTGCTGGTCCTCGACTTCGGGGGCCAGTACTCCCAGCTCATCGCTCGCCGCATCCGCGAATGCGGCGTCTTCGCCGAGTTGCTGCCGTCGACCACGCCGATCGAGAAGATCCGCGAGCGGGCGCCGAAAGCACTGGTGCTCTCCGGCGGCCCGGCCTCGGTCTATGAGCCGGGGGCGCCGCCGTTTCCGACCCAGCTGCTCGACCTCGAGATCCCGATGCTGGGGATTTGCTACGGCATGCAGGCGATGGTGCTGGCCCTCGGCGGCCGGGTCGAGACGGCTGAGTCCGGCGAGTTTGGCCGCACCGACCTGGTCCTGCGCGATGGCGGCGGCCGGCTGCTGGGCGGGCTGCCGGAGGAGCAGAGCTGCTGGATGAGCCACCGCGACGCCGTCTTCGAGGCGCCCGAGGGCTTCACCGCGCTGGCTTCCAGCCCGAGCTCGCCGGTGGCGGCATGTGAGCTTCCAGACCGTGGCCTCTACGGGATCCAGTTTCACCCCGAGGTCGTCCACACGCCCTACGGGACCGAGATCCTCACCCGCTTCCTGCGCGACGTCGCCGGTTGCGAGCAGCAGTGGTCGCCCAAATCGGTGATCGCCGAGCAGGTCGAGAAGATCCAGGCCCAGGTCGGCAACGGTCGCGTCATCTGCGGCCTCTCCGGCGGCGTCGACTCGTCGGTCGCGGCGATGCTCGTCCACAAGGCGGTGGGGGAGAAGCTGACCTGCGTCTTCGTCGACCACGGCCTGATGCGGATGAACGAGGCCGAGCAGGTGGTCGAGGCCTTCAGCGAGTTCGGCATCCCGCTCGTCCACGTCGATGCCGAAGAGCGTTTCCTCGCCAGGCTGGCCGGGCAGGACGACCCGGAGACCAAGCGCAAGATCATCGGCGGCGAGTTCATCCGTGTCTTCGAGGAGGAGGCGGAGAAGCTGGAGGGCGTCAACTTCCTCGTCCAGGGCACGCTCTACTCGGACGTGATCGAGTCCGGCGGCTCCGACCACGCGGCGACGATCAAGTCCCATCACAACGTCGGCGGCCTGCCCGACGACCTCGAATTCGAGCTGGTCGAGCCGCTGCGGATGCTGTTCAAGGACGAGGTCCGCGCCGTCGGCGCCGAGCTCGGCCTGCCGGAGCGGATGGTCTGGCGTCAGCCCTTCCCAGGTCCGGGCCTGGGGATTCGCATCGTCGGCGGCGAGGTCAACAAAGAGCGGCTGGACATCCTCCGCGCCGCCGACGCGATCCTGCAGGAGGAGATCCGCGCGGCAGAGCTCTACCGACAGCTCTGGCAATCCTTCTGTGTGCTGCCGGTAGTCCGCTCGGTTGGCGTCCAGGGCGACGGTCGCACCTACGCTTACCCGATCGTGATCCGCGCCGTCACCTCCGACGACGCGATGACCGCCGACTGGGCGAGGTTGCCGTACGACCTGCTCGAGCGCGTCTCCAACCGGATCATCAACGAGATCCGCGACGTCAACCGCGTCGCCCTGGACATCTCCTCGAAGCCGCCGGCGACGATCGAGTGGGAGTGACCGCGGGCCCTTAGGCCGTTTCCTCGCGTGAGCCGGGGGTCTCGAAGCTGGCGAGGCCGACGATCGCCGAGATCGCGCCGTGGCCCTTGCGCTTGGTCAGTCGCGTGCGGCTCTGATCCTGGATTTCCAGCACCCTGTTGACGGTGCCTTTCATCGTCGCCGTCACCTCGTCCCAGCCCTGCTGGTCGAGCAGGACCGGGCTCCAGGTCAGGGTCGTGTCCTCGCGGCCGTCGATCGTGCCGGCCTCCAGAGCCGCTACCGCTCGGTCCATGAAGCTCTGCAGGGTGGCGCCGGAGACGCCGCCGAGCAGGGCGCGCGGCACCCGTCGCCAGATCCGGTCGCCGATGAACGAGTGCGGCGAGGCCTTGTAGAAATGCTCGGTGGCGCCGCGGCGCTGGGCCGTGTCGACGAGTTCCAGGCAGCCGCATTTGTCGAGCGCGCGCGTGTGGTAGGCGACGTGGCTGAGACCGGCGTCGAGGTCGTCGGAGAGCCGGATCGGGCTCGCGACCCGTTCGGTCAGGGCCTCGAGGATCCTGATGCGCAATGGGTGGGCCAACGCTCTGATCAAGCGCTGGTCGATCACTTCTGGACGGTCTCTTTTCATAGCGGTGGCTCCTTCGGGGGGTCGGGGTGGCACTCAAAACACGCTTCCTGCTTAAAGGAAAAGTATTGAGTACTTGTAAAGATCACACGCTAAAGCCGCAATTTGGACGTTTGACGGACGCCTAAACGCCGGCGACGCGGGTGATCGCGAAGATCAACACGAACCCGGAGGCAGTCAATGCGACACGCGCCCAGGAGGCGTGAGCGTGGGCCTCGGGCAGGAGGTCGGTGGCGCCCATGTAGAGGAAGAAGCCGCTGTAGAGGCAGAGGACGTAGCCAAGGGTGTGGTCGGAGACGGTGACCAGGGAGCCGACGATGGCGCCGAGCAGCGGCGCGATCGCATCGATCCGCAGCCACTTGCGGGCGCTGCGGCGATCGCCGGACTGGCTGAGGACGAAGCTGACGGTGTTGAGGCCGTCGGCGAAGTCGTGGCTGATGACCGCGATGAAGACGAGGAAGCCGGTGGCGCTGTCGAGCCCGAAGGCGAGCCCGATTCCGAGACCGTCGATGAAGCTGTGGATCGAGAGGCCGAAGGCGCCGAGGACCCCGACGCGATGGTGCGCGCGGGCCTCGGAGGGCTCATCGCGATGATGGAGGACCAGCGCCCGCTCGGCGAAGAAGAAGGCGAGAAAGCCGACCGCGACCAGGGTCGTTGCCTGCTTGGGGTCGCCGAGGTTCTCGATCCCCTCCGGCAGCACGTCGAAGAGCGCGACGGCGACTACGACCCCGCCGGTGAAGGCGATCAGGGTCGGCAGCGTGTGCGAGAGCCGCAGCGCAATGTGCCCGCCGATCAGGGTGGCGATCACGGTCAGGCCGGCGAGGGGGATTGCGACAGCGGGCACGGGCGGCGTCAGTCCAGGTCCGGCGCCTGGCAGCGCGAGCATCTGCCGCGCAGCACCACGTCGTGAGAGGAGACCTCGAAGTCGGCGCTAAGGCTGACTGTGTCGATCGCCCGCTCCAGCGCCGGGTCGGCGAACGGGGCGAGCAGGCCGCATTTCTCGCAGATGAGATGGTGGTGGTGGTCGGTGGGGTCGAGCCGCTCGTAGCCGGCTGCCTCGCCGCCGATGTCGATGCGCTGGATCAGGTGCAGCTGCTCGAGCTGCTCGAGCGTGCGGTAGATGCTCGCCCGGCCCGCCGACAGCCGCCGATCCATCTCCAGCGCCGTCAGCGCGCAGTGCTCCTCTGCCAGTAGCTCGATCACCTGCCGCCGCGCGGCGCCGCTGTGATATCCCGCCGCGTCGAGCCGCTCCGATGCCTGCTTCGTCCAATCCATGGCGCGGACAGTATCAGAGAATGAGATCCATTCTCATTTCACTCGGAGAGCCGCCTCAGCTGTATGTGTCCCACTGTTCGAGATAGGGGAGGGGGTCGAAGGGCGAGCCGCCCTCGTACCAGCCGGGTGGGCCCCACATCTCGAAGTGGAGATGGCAGGCGGTGGCGTCGCCGGTGTCGCCGACGATGCCGATCGGCTGGCCGGTGCGGACGGTTTCGCCAGCCTGCAATGGCGACGGTTCGGCCAGGTGCGCGTACATGAAGTCGTTGGGGGTGCCCTTGCCGTCGATGACGATGTAGTTGCCCGCGTTGGCCTCGTACTCGGAGTACTGGACGATGCCGCCGCGGGCGGCGACGAGCGGGGTGCCGCAGGCCGCCATCACGTCCTGGCCCTGGTGGGTGTGGCCCGAGCGGGCCGCCCCGAAGCGGCCGGCGCCGAGGCCGAATTCATGGGCGCCGAGGATCGGGAAGGCGTAGCCGTAGAAGGCGAAGCTGAGGCTGAGGGCGGTCGACGTGGTCGCCTTGCGGGCCGCCGGTGCCGCCGCCACCTGCGGGCCGATCCGGAAGCTGTATCTGCCGTTGTGGGCGGGGCGACCTTCATTCGTGGTGCCGTCCCAGCGCAGTCCGGCGGGCACCCCGGGGGCGACGTCATTGCGGTAGAAGGTCTTGACGACCGCGCCGGCGGCGTCGAGGACGTCGATCTGCAGGTCGTTCTGGGGCTGGCTGCTGCCGATCGTGTAGCTGAGGCGGGGGAAGCGGAAGCCGAAGTAGAAGGATTTGCGCGGCTTCGTTTCCGCCGCGACGAGGCTGAGGGCGCCGGCGCTGGGTTCCGTGCTCGGCGCTCCGGCGGGACTGCTCGGCGGCGGTGGGCTGCCGCTCGGAGTGGGGGCGCCACCGACCATCGCCGCGGCCGCGGCGCCGCAGACGCTGAGCAGCGCGACAATGGTGAATATGGAGACTCTCGACGCCAGTCCAAGCCTGGCGATCCCGTTGTTGCGCACCGCTGGCCCTCTCTTTCGATCGCCTACGGAGTTAGCTGTCGGGCTCGCGCTGAAAGAGATGCGCTACGGGCAATTTCGCCCGATTCGCCCCGGAGACCTGCTTCGGTCTCTGCGGTTCCTCCGCCCCCGTTCGGAAGCCCGAACGGGATTCGGCATTGCTGGCGCGGCAGTATAGACCGCAGGATGGCTATGATCCCCCGGCCGCGTCGGCGAGTCCGCGCGGCTTTTTGACGACTGAGGTACGAGAAAGAGACGATGAAGACCTACGTAGCCAAGCCGACCGACCGCCAGCGCGACTGGTACGTCGTCGACGCCGAGGGGCAGACCCTGGGCCGGCTGGCCACGCAGATCGCCGACGTCCTGCGCGGCAAGCGCAAGCCGGAGTACACGCCCCACATCGACACCGGTGACTTCCTCGTCGTCGTCAACGCGGAGAAGATCCGCGTCACCGGCAACAAGCTGGAGCAGAAGACCTACTGGCGCCACAGCGGCTACCCCGGTGGGATCAAGTCGCGGACGCTGGCCGAGATGCTCGACCGCCGTCCGGAGGAAGTAATCCGCAAGGCCGTGAAGGGGATGCTGCCGCGCAACCGGCTCGCCCGCCAGCAGCTGACCAAGCTGAAGGTCTACGCCGGTCCGGATCACCCGCACGCCGCCCAGCTGCCCAAACCGATGGAACTGAGAGATAGATGACGGACCAAGAGACTCCCGAGACGCCGGACGAGACCACCGAGGGCCAAGAGCCTCAGGACGCGGGTCCTGTCGCGGCAGAGGACTCCTCGTCCTCGCAAGCTGCGGGCGAGGAGCCCGATGCCACGCCACCTGCGGACGAGGCGCCTGAGGCCGCGGCCGAGGAGCCTGCGGCGGAGGATGAGTCGCCTGAGGAGCCCGTTGCGGAGAGCGATGAGGGTTCGGACGTTGCCGACGAGACGGCTGAGGAGCCTGTTGCTGAGGAGGCCCCGGCGGAGAAGAAAAAAGACGTCATTCCCGGTGCCGATCTCGAGCCGATCGCGGTCGAGCCGGAGAAGCAGCTGAGCGCTGAGGAGAAAGCTGCGCTCGAGGCTGAGGAAGAGGAGAGAGCGCGCCGTGAGGCGGCGCTGGTCGGCGGCGACGACGCCGAGAGCGAGGCCGCGACCCGTGAGCCGGCGAAGATGGCGAGCGACGCCCGTTTCCTCGCCACCGGCAAACGCAAGTGCTCGATCGCCCGCGTCATCCTCCTGCCCGGCGACGGCAAGGTCGAAATCAACAAGCGCGACCTGAAGGAGTTCTTCCCCCGCCCCCTGCATCAGACGATGGCGGTCCAGCCGCTCACCGTCTCCGGCTACGAGGGCAACGTCGACGTCCGCGTCCGCGTTCACGGTGGCGGTATCAGCGGCCAGGCCGGCGCCGTCCGTCACGGCATCGCCCGGGCACTGACCGAGATCGACCCCGAGCTCCGCGGCGAGCTCAAGCGCCGCGGCTTCCTGACTCGCGACGCGCGCGTCAAGGAGCGTCGTAAGGCGGGCTTCAAGAAGGCTCGTAAGAAGCCTCAGTTCAGCAAGCGCTGACGGGGGTTTGGTGAGCGCCGAGCGCAAGCTCTTCGGAACCGATGGGGTCCGAGGGGAGGCTGGCACGTTCCTTACCGCGGAGTTGGCGACGGCACTCGGCCGCGCCACCACCGCCTCGCTGGAGGCCCAGCGCCCCCAGGTCCTGATCGTCCGCGATACCCGCGAGTCGGGACCGATGCTGGAGGCCGCCCTGGCCGCCGGGGTCGCGGCAGCCGGGGGCGACGCGCTGCTCGGCGGGGTGCTGCCGACTCCCGCCGCCGCGATCCTGGTCAAGCGGCTGGGGCTCGATCTCGCCGCCGTCGTCTCCGCCTCCCACAACCCCTACCGCGACAACGGGATCAAGTTCTTCTCCGGCCAGGGGACCAAGCTGGGCGACGAGCTCGAGGCTCGGATCGAGTCGCTGCTGGACGCGCCGCCGGCCGTGGCTGAGGTCGGGCGCGTGCGTGAGCTCCACGGCGGTCTCGACGACTACCTGCGTGAGCTGGAGGCCGCCTTCCCACTCGACCTCTCCGGCCGCCGCGTCGTCCTCGACTGCGCCAACGGCGCCGCCCACCGGGCCGCGCCGGCGATCTTCCAGCGCCTCGGCGCCGAGATCGAGGTGATCGGGGTCGAGCCCGACGGGCGCAACATCAACGCCGGCTGTGGTTCCACCCATCTCCAGCCCCTGGCCGAGCGGGTTGCCAGCTCCGACGCCGAGATCGGCTTCGCCTTCGACGGCGACGCCGACCGCATGCTGGCGGTCGACGGCAACGGCCGCGTCCACGACGGCGACGAGCTGATCGCCCTGGCGGCCCGCGGGCTGGCGGGTCGCGGTGAGCTCGAGGGCGGGGTCGTCGTCACCGTGATGACCAACTACGGCTTCCACCGGGCGATGGAGGCGGCGGGCATCGAGGTCGCGATCACCCAGGTCGGCGACCGTTATGTCATCGACGAGATGCAACGCCGCGACTGGACTTTGGGCGGCGAGCAGTCGGGCCACATCATCTCCTCCGACTTCGTCGCCACCGGCGACGGCATCGCGGCGGCGCTGATGACGATGCGCGAGCTCGCCGGGGCGCCGCTGGCCGACGCCGTGCCGATGGAGAAGCTGCCGCAGATCCTGGTCAACGTCGAGGTCGCCGAGCGCGAGGCGATTGCCGGCGCCGCCGCGGTCTGGGCGGCGGTCGAGCGCGAGGGCGAGGCCCTCGATGGACGCGGCCGCGTGCTTCTGCGCCCGTCCGGAACCGAGCCCCTGGTGCGAGTGATGGTCGAGGCGCCGAGCGCCGAGGAGGCCGAGGCGGTCTGCAATCGCCTGGTCGCCCTGGTCCGCCAAGAACTGGCCTAGCGGCGCCTGCCTCTACCCTTACTCGCCCTTATGTGCGGAATTGTCGGATACGTGGGCGGTCGTCCCTGCGAGGAGCTTTTGCTCTCGGGGCTGGAAAAGCTCGAATACCGCGGCTACGACTCGGCCGGCCTCTCGGTGATCGAGAACGGCGAGGTCGACAGCGCCCATGCGGTCGGGAACATCGCCAAGTTGCGTGCCGCCGTCGCCGAGCGCGCTGCCGATGGGGCCGGCGCGATGGCCGTCTCCCACACCGGCATCGCCCACACCCGCTGGGCCACCCACGGCCGCGTCACCGAGGAGAACGCCCACCCCCACGACGACAGCTCCGGCAAGGTCCACATCGTCCTCAACGGGATCGTCGAGAACCACGCCGGCCTGCGCAAGCGGCTGCAGGCCGGCGGCGAGGCGTTCACCTCGGAGACCGACGCCGAGGTGGTCGCCCACCTGATCGCCGCCCACTACGAGGGCGATCTTGCCGCCGCGGTCCGTGCCGCCTACGCCGAGCTGCGCGGCCACTACGCCTTCGTCGCCATGCATGCCGACGAGCCCGATCGTCTGGTCGGCGCCCGCAAGGAGTGCCCGCTGGTCGCCGGCGTCGGCGAGGGGGAGACCTTCCTCGCCTCGGCGATCCCGGCCTTCCTCGCCGATACCCGCGTCGCCGTCCCGATCGAAAACGGCGAGCTGGTCGAAATCGAAGCCGGGGAGGTGCGGATCACCGACACCGAGGGCAACCCGATCGAGCGCGCGCCCGAGGAGGTCGACTGGGACGCCGAGGCGGCCGAGAAGGGCGGCTTCGAGACCTTCATGCTGAAGGAGATCCACGAACAGGCCGACGCGGTTGCCGAGACGATCGCCGACCGCCTGCCCGGCGACGACGGCGTCGATCTCTCCGACGTGGCGCTCGAGGACGACTTCCTGCGCGGCTTGCGGCGGATCGTGATCGTCGCCTGCGGCACCTCCTACCACGCCGGCCTGATCGGCCGCTACGCGATCGAGGAGTGGGCGCGGGTGCCGGTCGAGATGGACATCGCCTCCGAGTACCGGTACCGCAACCCGGTGGTCGGGCCCGGCGACCTCGTCGTCGGCATCACCCAGTCGGGCGAGACCGCCGACACGCTGGCGGCGATGCGGCTGGCCCGCGACGCCGGCGCGAAGGTGCTGGCCGTGACCAACATCATGGGCAGTCAGGCGACCCGTGACGCCGACGCCGTCCTCTACACCCGCGCCGGGCTCGAGATCGGCGTCGCCGCGACCAAGACCTTCCTCGCCCAAGTGGCGGCGATGTACCTGTTGGGGCTGCGCCTGGCCGAGCTGCGCGAGTCGCTGCCGCCGGCCCGCATCGCCGAGCTGGTGGCGGAGCTGAAGTCGCTGCCGTCGAAGGTCGAGGAGACGCTGGCGGCGGTCGCAGAGCCGGTTGCGGCCGTTGCCGCGGCACACAGCGAGCAGAACTTCTTCCTCTACCTCGGCCGCCACATCGGCCTGCCGGTCTGCCTCGAGGGGGCGCTGAAGCTGAAGGAGGTCTCCTACATCCCCACCGACGCCTACGCGGCGGGGGAGATGAAGCACGGCCCGATCGCCCTGCTCGACGAGTCGACGCCGGTCGTCTGCATCGCCACCGAGAGCCCGGTCCTGGAGAAGGTGCTCTCCAACGTCGAGGAGGTCCGCGCCCGCGGCGCCCAGACGATCGCGATCGTCACGGCGGGGGAGACGCGCGCCGCCGAAGTCGCCGACGAGACGGTCGAGGTGGCCGCCACCGACTGGATCCTGCAGCCGATCGTGGCAATCCTGCCGTTGCAGCTGCTGGCCTACGACATCGCCCGCGCTCGTGGCCTCAACGTCGACCAGCCCCGTAATTTGGCCAAGACCGTCACGGTCGAGTGATTGATTCAATCGCGTCGCTAGGATGCGCCGTCCCGTGAAGGCCCGTCTCCTCCTCCTTGCCACTGCCGCGACCGCGGCGCTCGCCGTCGCCGGTTGCGGCGGCAGTGCTGACACGGGCTCGGATCCGGCCACGCTGGCGCCGCCGAAGTCGCCACTCTTCATCGAGGCATCGGTGCGGCCGGAAGGCGAGCTGAAGACGAACATCGAGTCCCTGGCCAAGAGCATCGGCGGGATCGATGACCTCGGTGGCCTGATCGTCTCAGAACTCGAAAAGTCGGCGAACGACTCCGACGAAGGGTTCGACTACGCGAAGGAAGTCGAACCCTGGCTCGGTGAAAAGGGCGGCCTCTTCCTCCAGAAATACGACGGCGACGACTTCGAAGGCTACGGCGCCGCGATCCAGACGACCGATACCGCGGCAACCCAGGTCTTCATCGACAAGCAGGCCGAAGAAAGCGACGAAGTGCCGGAGGAAGGCTCCTATGAAGGGGTCGACTACGAGGTGCAGTCCGACGACGGCACCACGATCGGCGTCGTCGGAGATTTCCTCGTCGTCGCCGAAGACACGGCGATCTTCAAGCAGATGGTCGATGCCTCCAACGGCGAATCGCTGGCCGACGAAGAGAGCTACTCGAGCACGGTCGAGGCCGCTCCCAGCGGCAGTTTCGCCGACGTCTTCATCGACATCGGTGGCCTGATCGACCAGTCCGGCGGCGCGATCGATCCGGAAGCCCAGCAGTTCCTCGACAGCGCCGGCATCGACCCCCGGGAAGCGACCGCGGTCGCCAGCTTGATTCCCGGCTCCGACCAGGTCGAGATCGACTTCAGCAGCAATCTCAGCGGTGAGAACCCGCCGACCGGCGATGCCTCGAAGCTATTGGGCGCGCTGCCCGCCAACTCCTTCGCCGCTGTCGCCTCCGCCGACTTCGGCAAGCGCTTCGGGGAAGCGATCGACCAGATCGACGCCAACGGCATCCCCGGCGAGGTCCCGGCCGGCAAGTTCAAGAGCACGCTCAAGGAAGCCGGCATCGACGTCGAAAAGATCGCCGCCTCGGTTGGCGACCTCGGCGTCTTCGCCACCGGCAACGACGAAAGCAGCCTCGCCGGAGCCGCGGTCCTGGAAACGAAGAACTCGAAGGAAGCGACCAACACCGTCTCCAACATCGGCCTGCTGCTGCGCGCCACCGGCACCCCCGGCATCACCGCGATCTCCGGCAAGGCCAGCGGCTTCTCGATCCGCAGCGCCGACCTCGGCCCCAAGCCGCTGGTCATCGCCGCCAAGGGCGAGCGGATCGCGATCGCCTACGGCCTGCCGGCGGCGACCCAGGCCCTGGCCACCGACTCCGGCCAGACCCTCGCCGACAGCCCGGTCTACAGGGAGGCCGTCAGCGCCCTCGGCAGCACCCCGATCACCGGCTTCGTCGACGCCCCGGCGGCGCTGAACCTGGCTTCGGCCTTGATCCCGGCCGACGAACAAGAAGACTTCCTCGACGCGAAGCCCTACCTGAGCAAGATCGACTACCTGGCGATCGGCTCCGGCGCCTCGGGCGAACTGGCGACGGCGAAGCTGATCGCCGGCATCGGCAAGTAGCCCTTCGCTGCCGGCCACGGTCGCGGCTAGGCTGCGGTTGATGGAGTCCTGGCTTGATCCGCTCTGCGACGCCGAGGGCAGTCGCGCCGTCGATGCCTGGGCGATCGAGGAGCAGGGGATCCCTTCCGCGCAGCTGATGGAGACGGCAGGGACCGCGCTGGCGGAGGCGGTGGCGTCGCTTTCGCCGCAGGGGCCGGTGCGGATCGTCTGCGGGAAGGGGAACAACGGGGGGGACGGGCTGGTCGCGGCGCGGCATCTGCGCAGCACGGGGTTCGAGGTCGAGACGGTGGAGCTCTGGGGGGATGAGGTGCCCGGTGATCTCGACGCCTGGCTGGCCGGCTCGGGCGCCGTCGTCGACGCGATCTTCGGCACCGGCTTCTCCGGGGCGCCACGGGAGCCGGCGAGCGCGGCGATCGACGCGATCAACCGCAGCGGAGCGCCGGTGGTTGCCTGCGACATCGCCTCCGGAGTCGATGCGTCGAGCGGCGAGATCGCGGGGGCGGCGGTCGAGGCCGACCTCACCGTGACCTTCCACGCAGCGAAGCTGGGGCAGCGGATCGCGCCCGGCAAGTGGCACACCGGCGAGCTGCGGGTGGTCCCGATCGGGATCCCCGTCGGCGCCCCGGGCGAGCCGGCCGGCGGCGTCATCGATCCTGCGGTCCTCGCCTTGGCGCCTCGCCGGGGCCCGCGCTCGACCAAGTTCAGCTCCGGCCAGGTGGCGATCGCTGGCGCCTCGCGCGGCCTCACCGGATCGGTGCGGATGTCCTCACTGGCGGCGATCCGGGCCGGCGCGGGCTACGCAACCGTGGCCGTCCCCGCCGACCTCGAGCCGGTCTTCGAAGCGGGTGAGCCGGAGGTGATGTCGGTCGGTTGCCCTGGTGGCGACGGCTGCCTGGTGCCGGCCTCGGCGAAGGCGGTGCTGCGCGCCTTCGAGCGGGCCGCGGCCGGCGTCCTCGGGCCCGGCATGGGCCGCGACCCCGGTTCGGTCGAGCTGGCGCGGGAGATCGTCGGTGCGATCGAGGCGCCGCTGGTGATCGACGCCGACGGCCTCAACGCCTTCGCCGAGCACCTCGGCCCGGTCGCGGCCCGGGATGCGCCGACGCTGCTGACGCCCCATGCCGGCGAGCTCGGGCGCCTGCTCGGACGCGACTCGGAGGAGGTCGGCGCCCACCGGCTCGCCTGCGCCCGCGAGGCCGCCCGGGCCGCTGGCGCAATCGTCGTGCTGAAGGGGGACGACACGATCGTCAGCGACGGCGAGCGGGTCGCTGTCAACGCGCTCTCCGCCCCGGCGCTGGCCACCGCCGGCAGCGGCGATGTCCTCTCCGGGATTCTCGCGGCGCTTCTCGCCCGCGGTCTGGAGCCGTTCGCCGCCGCCTGCGCGGCGGTTGTCGCCCATGCTCGCGCCGGCCGCGATGCCGCCACTCGCATCGGCGCCGCCGAGTCGGTCATCGCCAGCGACGTGATCGCCTCGATCCCGGTGGGCCTGCGGGCCGCCGAGCCGGTCGAATAATCTCAACGCCAATGCTTCGCATCAGCTCCGGTCACGGAGAATCAGATATGGACGTTCCCTCCGCTGACGCTCGCCGCGGATGAAGACTGCGGCCGAGATCATGAATGCCGACGTGCCGAGCGTGGCGCCGGACGATGACGCCCGCGCCGCGATCGACCTGCTGGCGAAGACGGACATGGGTGCCGTCGCGGTCGTCGACGAGGATCGTCGCGTGGTCGGGATCGTCAGCGAGTCGGACCTGATCCTCGGCGACGAGGAGTCCGATCTGCACCTCCCGCACTACCTCAACATCATGGGCGGGGTCGTCTTCGTCGGCTCGATGAAGGGCTTCGAGAAGCGCCTCGACAAGGCCTTCGCCACCAAAGTCTCCGAGCTGATGACGGCCGACCCGATCGTCGCCCGCACCTACGAAGCCACCGATCGGGTGGCGAAGAAGATCGCCGACAAGCACCACAACCACCTGCCGGTGGTCGACGACGACGGACGGCTGGCGGGCATGGTCACGAGGGCCGACGCGCTCGCCGCGCTGGTCGACGACGGGTAGCCGGATGGAGCGGGCGGTAGCCCGGGTCGACTTCGAGGCGATCCGAGCAAACTGCACCAGGCTGAAGGCGGAGCTGGGCGACGGCGCCGAGCTCTGCGCGGTGGTCAAGGCCGACGGCTACGGCCACGGTGCCGACGGCTGCGCCAACGCGGCCTTGGCCGGCGGCGCCACGCGGCTGGCCGTGGCGACCGCGGTCGAGGCCGAACAGATCGGCCGCCGGCTCCAGCACATCCCCCTGCTGACGATGGGGGCGCTGACCGCCGAGGACGTCGACATCGTCCTCTCTGCCGGTTCCGAGGTTGCGGTCTGGCACGAGGACTTCCGCCGCCTGCTCGCCGATCGCGCCCGTGCCCAGGGGCGCCCGGCCCGCGTTCACGTCAAGTACGACAGCGGCATGGGGCGGCTTGGCAACCCCGATCCGGAGGCGGCGCTGGCGCTGGCCCGTGCCTGCGACTCCGACCCCAGCCTCCAGCTCGCCGGTGTCTGGACCCACTTCGCGACCGCGGACGAACCGGACTCGGGCTTCTTCGAGGAGCAGCTCAGCCGCTTCGAGGCCGTCGTGGCCGCGGTCAAGGCCGAGTTCCCGACCGCGCTCGCCCACGCCGCCAACAGCGCTGCGGTCTTTCGCGACCGGCGCTCCCACTTCGACATGGCCCGTTGCGGGGTCGCCGTCTACGGGCTCGATCCCTTCCAGGGCGACCCGGCTGAGCGCGGCTTGTCCCCGGCGCTCTCGTTGCGCTCCTACGTCGCCGACGTCAAGCGTTTTGCTCCCGGCGCCAGCGCCGGCTACGGCCAGCGCTGGGTTGCCACTGAGGAGACCTGCGTGGGAGTGGTGCCACTGGGCTACGGCGACGGCGTCCGCCGCGGCCTCAGCAACAACGCCGAGGCCTTGGTCGGCGGCCACCGCTACCCGCTGGTCGGTACGGTCTCGATGGACAACATCACGATCGACCTCGGTCCCGAGACCGCGGTCGTGCCCGGCGACGAGGCGGTGCTGATCGGTGCCCAGGGTGACGACGAGATCCGCGCCGAGGAGGTCGCCGCCCGCCTCGACACGATCAACTACGAGGTCACCTGCGGACTTTCTGCGCGGGTGCCGCGGCGGGCGGCATGAGCGGCCGAGGCGCTTTTGTCACCCCTGGGGTTACAAATGCGCCTCGTCCGGACTACTCGGTGCCGTGAGTCTGGCCGACGTTCTCCGCGCTGCTCCCTTGGTTGACGCTGCTCGCCGGGCGCTTGGCGATGGCGACGGGACCTGGATCGTCGGCGGCGCCGTGCGCGATGCGGCGCTGGGGCGGGAGGTCGTCGATCTCGACCTTGCCGTCGCCGGTGATCCTGGCGCCGCGGCGAAGGCCGTTGCCGCTGAGCTGGGCGAGCACGCCTTCGAGCTCTCGGCCGAGTTCGGCACCTGGCGTGTCGTCTCGCGGGAGCGCGGCTGGCAGGTCGATGCGACCGTCCTTCGTGGCGAGGGCATCGACGCCGACCTGGCCGCCCGCGACTTCACGGTCGGCGCCGTCGCCGTGCCGTTGGCCGGCGGCGAGCCGCTCGATCCCTTCGGCGGCCTGGCCGACCTCGAGCGCGGCGTGCTGCGCGCGGTCGGCGAGGGCAGCTTCGACGAGGACCCGCTGCGGCTGCTGCGGGCGGCCCGCCTCGCCGCCGGGCTTGGGTTCGAGATCGACCCCGCCACGGTCGCCCTGGCCCGCGCCGACGCGTCGCGGGCGGCGGACCCCGCCGGCGAGCGCCAGCTGACCGAGCTGCGGCAGCTGCTCGGTGGCCCCGACCCGCTGCGCGGTCTCGCCCTGCTCGACGAGCTGGGGCTGACCGCGGTCGTGCTGCCAGAGCTGGAGAACCTGCGCGAGGTCGAACAGGGCCCCAACCACCACCTTGACGTTCACGGCCACACCCTCGCCGTGCTCGAGCACGCGCTGGAGGTCGAGCGCGACCTTGACCGCTTCGCCGGCGACCGCGCCGTCGAGGTGGCGGCGCTGCTGGCGGAACCGCTCGCCGACGAGATGACCCGCGGCACGGCGCTGCGCTTGGGCGCCCTCTTCCACGACATCGGCAAGCCCGTGACCCGGGCCGAACGCGACGGCTTCGTCGGCTTTCGCGGCCACGACGAGGTCGGGGCGGAGATCGTCGGCGAGGTCTGCGGGCGGCTGCGCGCCAGTCGCCGCCTCACCCAGCACCTGCAGGGACTGACGCTGCACCACCTGCGGCTGGGCTTCCTGATCCCCGAGACGCCGCTGCCGCCGCGCCGCATCCACGAATACCTGCGGGCCACCGAGCCGGTCGGCGTCGACGTCACCCTGCTCACCGTCGCCGACCGCCTCTCCGCCCGCGGGGCCGGCCCGCTGGCCCGCCCGGAGATGGTCGAGGCGCATCTCGCGTTGGCCCGGCAGATGATCGCGGCTGCCCTCGACTGGCGCCGCAATGGTCCGCCGGCGCCGCTGCTGCGGGGCGATGAGCTGGCGAGCGAGCTGGGCGTCGAGCCGGGCCCGGAGCTGGGAGAGTTGCTGTCTGAGCTGGAGGCGGCGCAGTACGCAGGCGAGGTGCGCGACCGGGCCGGCGCCCTGGAACACGCTCGTCAGGTACGCTCGACGCCGCATGGCTGAGGAAAAGATCGAAATGGAGGGGGAGATCACCGAGGCTCTCCCCAACACGATGTTCCGGGTAAAGCTGGACAACGGCCACGACGTGCTCGGCCACATCTCGGGCAAGATGCGCCGCCACTACATCAGGATCCTCCCCGGCGACCGCGTCAAGATCGAGCTGTCCCCGTATGACCTCGACAGAGGTCGAATTACCTACCGCTACAAATAGCTCGCCTTCGAGCCCGCATCAGGGCTCGCCAGCTCGGCAACCAGCGCTGACCAGGCGAAGTCGACGGCGCCCAGGCCCTTGCCGGTGCGCGGGTCGTAGTACTCGCGCAGGCCTTCGCGGGCGACCGCTCCGATCACCCCGTCGGCCAGGTGCTGGGCCTCGGCCTCGTAGCCGAGCCGCCGCATCCCCAGCCAGACCATCCAGGCCGAGTTGACCCAGGTCGGGCCCCGCCAGTAGCGGCGGATCGGCCCGCGGCCGCCGTCCGGTTCGTAGCCGTGCTCGCAGGCCGCCACCGAGGGCGGCGCAAGCGGGGTGAGGAACTCGCGCTCGTTCAGCAGGTGCTCCTCGACCAGGCGCCGTCCGATCGCCTCCGGCAGGTCGGGCAGCGCCAGCGGCGCCAGCGAGGCCCAGGTGACGACGTCGGGCCGGTCTCCGTCCGCCTGCACCTCGTCGAGAAAGAGCCCGCGGCGCTCGTCCCAGAGCCGCTCGACCAGCGCCGGCGTTGCCGAGGGGCGGCCCAGCGCCTGCAGCGAGAGCGACCACATCGTGTTGACCAGGGTCTCGCAGAGGAGCGGCTCGCCGGCGGCGCGAACCCGCCGCGCATCGAACCCAAGCCGGCGGTTGCGGCGGACCAGCAGCGGGAAGCCGAGGCGCCCGTTCGAGCGCCGGCCCCAGACCGGTTCGAACTTCGGCGAGGCGTCGAGCCCGGACTCGTCCGGCTGCAGGATCCAGAGCAGACCGTCGCCCTCGAGGTCGCGGTTGGCGGCGAGCCAGTCCATGTGGGCGCCGATCCGCGGCTCCGCGGCCGGGTCGCCGACGGCGATCCTCCAGGCCCAGGCCAGCAGCGGGGGCTGGATCGTCTCGGTCTGGAAGGCGCTGCGCGAGGTGATGTTGTAGAAGAGCGAGCGGAACAGCGAGACCTCCTGCGCCCAGAAGATCGTGTGGCCGATGAAGCCGTCGGGGCGCTGGGCGGCGAGCAGGCTCTCGAGCTCGGCCCGCGCCCGCGCCGGCTCGAAGCGGCGCCAGACGATCGCCGCGAAGCAGGAGTCCCAGTACCACTGCCAGGGATAGCGCCCCGGGCTTGGCTGCGTGTACCTGTAATGCCTCTTGTCCCTCTGCCCCTCGAGCCAGTTCTGCCGCAGTACCCGCTCCGCCTCCGCGACAACGGCGGCCGACGGGCCGATTTCGGGACTATGCGTCCCGCTATCGGCCCGTCGGCCGGGGGTCATCGGCCGGTGCGGCGCATCTCGCGCAGCGCGAGGGTGCCGAGGACGGCCAGGAGGCCCGCGAGGGCGAGGAGGCCGGGCCAGGTTTCGGCCCAGGTGACGCTGCCGACGAAGCCCTGGCGGGCGGCTTCGACCACCTGGGTCACCGGGTTGACGCGGGCGACGTCCTGGAGCCAGCCCTGCAGCAGCGCCAGCGGCGCGTAGGCGGTGGTGGTGAGGATCAGCGCCATCATCCCCGCCTGCATCAGCGGTGCCGCTGACTGGCTCTTGAACCGCAGGGCCAGGAACGAGCCCCAGCAGGCGGCGACCGCGGCCATCGCCGCGACCATGAAGAAGGTGACCAGCAGCCCGTCGACGCCGGGCCAGCCGGCCCCGAGCGCGAGCGCGATCGTCAGTACGAAGCTGGCCGGGATCAGCGCCCGGGCGCTGGCCGCGAGCACGGTGCCGGCCAGCAGCACCCAGCGCGGGGCAGGGGAGACGAGCAGGCGGTCGAGCCAGCCCTGTTCGATGTCGCGGGCGAGGTTGACTCCGGCCGCGGCGCCGGTGAAGCCGGCCCCCTGCAGCATGCTGACCGGGACGATGAAGCTCTCATACGCGCCGGTTTCAAAGCCGTTCAGCTGGGTCAAGGCGCCGAAGACCCCATTCAGCCCGAGGAAGAAGATCGTCGGCGCCAGCACCCCTGGGATCGCCGCTCCCGGAACCCGGATCAGCTCGTTCTTGGCCCGCGCCATCAGGGCGCCGATCGTCGCCAGGTTGGTGCGCCAGGCGGGGATGGCGAGCGCCGCTTCCATCAGCCCACCCGCAGCCGGTGTCGCAGGGCGCGGGCGCTGAGGATCAGGCCGAGGATGACGATGCCGAGGATCGCCAGCACCGCATAGAGGGTGTCGGCGGCGTCGATCCCGGAGATCATCGGCTCGCGCACCCCTTCGGCGATGAAGCTGAGCGGGTTGTACTTGGCGATCGTCTTGGCCGGCTCGATCATCAGTTCCTGCGGGAAGAAGGCGGAGGAGATGAAGAGGACGACGAGGACCAGGGGGAAGAGGCCCTGGACGACGCTGGCGCTGCCGGTGCGCAGGGCGATCGCGGCGCCGATCCCGCCGACCGCCATCGCCGCCGCGGTGACGAGGGCGATCGCCAGCAAGGCCCCGGCGACCCCGCTCTCGATCTCGGCCCCGAAGATCAACCCGATCGCGAGGAACCAGAGGGCGCCGAACAGACCCAGCGCCGCGGTCCCGGCGAGGCGCCCGAGGACGATCGCGAAGCGCGGGATCGGGGCCGAGAAGAGGCGGTCGGTGAAGCCCATCTCGATGTCGACCGCGAGGGCGATGCCGCCGCTGTTGCCGGCCAGCATCAGCGACTGCATCATCGCTCCGGCCAGCATGAACTGGAGGAAGCTCTGGACCGGGGGGAAGCCGGGAAGTTCCACCGCTCCCCCGGCGCCGCCGGTCTGAATCGCCAGCAGGATGGTCGGGAAGACGATGATCGGCGCGATCAGCTGTGGCCGCCGGAAGGTCTGGCGGATCGAGCGCATGCCCAGCGCTCGCACCACCCGCACGTTGGTCGCCAGGGCGCTCATGCCTCGACCGGCGCCTGCTCGGCGTTCTCCTCGCTCTCCTCCTCGAGGTGGTAGCCGGTCTTGGCGACGAAGACGTCGTCCAGCGTCGGTTTGACCAGCTCCAGCGCCTCGACCGCGATCCCGGCCTCGTCCAGTGCCCGCACCACGCGGGGGATGTCGGCGGCGCCGTTCTCGACCTCGACCAGGACCTTCTTGCCGTCCTTGGGCGGCAGCAGCTTGCCGATCGGGGCGAGGATCGACTCCGCCTCGACGACTGAGCCCTGGGCCAGCTGCAACTGGATGTGGGGGTTGCCGATTTCGTCCTTGAGCGACTCCGGCGTGCCCTCGGCGACGATCCGGCCGCTGTCGATGATGCCGACGTTGTCGGCGAGCTGGTCGGCCTCCTCCAGGTACTGGGTGGTGAGGAAGACGGTGGTGCCGTCGTCGTTGAGCGCCCGCACCTCCTCCCAGATCGTCTTGCGGCTGACCGGGTCGAGGCCGGTGGTCGGCTCGTCGAGGAAGAGCACCCGCGGTTCGTGGACGAGCGCGGCGGCGAGGTCGAGGCGGCGCTTCATGCCGCCGGAGTAACCGCCGACGCGGCGGTCGGCGGCGGCGACCAGGTCGACCCGTTCGAGCAGGGCGTCGGCGCGCTGGCGGCCCTCGGCGGTGGGGATGCCCTGCAGGGTGGCCTGCAGCCGGATCAGCTCGCGCCCGGTCATCAGCGGGTCGAGCGCCGCTTCCTGCAGGGCGACGCCGATCGAGCCACGTACGGCCCGCGCCTCCTTGACCACGTCGTGGCCGGCCACCGAGGCGTGGCCGCCGGTCGGCAGCAGCAGCGTCGTCAGCATCCGCACCGTGGTCGTCTTGCCGGCGCCGTTGGGGCCGAGGAAGCCGTAGATCTCGCCCTCGGCGACGGCGAGGTCGATGCCCTGCACCGCAAGCACCTCGTCGAAGGCGCGCTCCAGTCCCTCGACCTCGATCGCCGGCATCCTCAGGAAACCTACAGCGCTCGTATGGCCGGGATCGTGCAAGCGGAGCCACGCCACGGCATTCCCCCGGCGCGGAAGGCAGAATCGAGGCCGCAACCGGGGTTCCAACCCGGTGTTTGTCCAAGTCCATGCCCTTGACCGAGAAAAACAGCCGGACCGGCCGCGCCTGGGCACTCTGCCTGGCCGCCGCCTCCCTGTTCGCGGCCCTGGTCGCGGTGGTCGCCCCCGGTGACGCCGACTCGGCGCCGCTGCGGGTCGTGGTTCTGGGCCAGACGGCGGAAACCCCGCCGGCTTCCTGTCCCGGCAAAATCGTCAACAACGTCGAGATCACCCCCTGCCGGGTGGAGGGCCACGTGAGCGGCTTCCAGGCGATCGCCGGCGGCGTCGCCCGTCCCTACGAGGCGCCCTTCGAAGGCAAGATCGTCGCCTGGTCGATCACCTTGGCCAAGCCCTCGACGGTGGAAACCCCGACCACCTCCAACGAGGTCGGCTTCTTCGACGAATTCCTCGGCAAGCCGTCGGAGGCCCGGATCGGCATCCTGCGCCCGGTCGAAGGCTCGAAGCCGCCCCAGTACACCCTCGTCCGCCAGAGCCCGCTCGAGGTCCTCAACCCCTACTTCGGCACCACCCCGATCTTCGCCCTCGAGCACCCGCTGACCGTCCTCAAGGGCCAGGTCGTGGCCCTCACCGTCCCCACCTGGGCGCCGATGTTTGCCTTCAACGTCGACGCCGACAACACCTGGCGCGGCAGCCGCCTGCCCGAACACTGCGCCTCCAAGGAAGACATCCAGGGCGGTCACCCGCAGCAGGGGGTCGGTAAGACCAAGACCTACGGCTGCTACTACAGCAACGCGCGGTTGCTCTACACGGCAACGCTGGTCAAGAAACCGTAGTCCGGGTTGCGGTTGGTGGGAGGCGGTGGGTACCCCTCCTCTCTCGCCTGACTGGCTGGATCGCCTGGGGCCGTCCGAGACGGCCCCTCGGCCAGCGGCGCAAAACGTTCGGAGGGGCACCCACCGCCTCTAACAAGCACATCCCGTCGCTTCGGCTAGGAGCACGGGAAGTCGACGAGGAGACCTGGACCCTCGGAAGCTAGTGAGGGAGACGCTCGGTGGCTGTCCCTCCATCCGCGCTGGGACACCCGCCTTTTTGAGAGCTGGGGTTTCGTGCGGGAGGCCTCGGTGGGTCCTCCGAACGTTTTGCGCCGCTGGCCAAACCGGAATCTCGGACGGCTGTAAGCGATCCCGCCAGTTAGGCGAGAGAGGAGGACCCACCGAGGCCTCCCTTTCGAAGCCGTCTCTTAAAGAGCGCTCTGACGCAGACCGCAGTAAGGGCAGTCGCTGACGTCCAACCCGATCAGTTGGTCGCAGCGGCGGCATGAGCGCAGGTTCGCGGGAGTCCGCGGCAGCGAGGACGCTGAGGGCGCCAGGGGCAGCACCATCGCGACCGGCTCCATCTCCTCGCCGGTCTCGCGATCGACGTAGGTCTGGCCGGGCTCGGCGTGGGCGAGGGCCTCGCGGCCGGAGGCCGGGGCGCGCATCCGAAAGAGCTGACGGTCGTTCATCGCCGCGAAGACTAATAGCTTGGGCGGCAGCGATGCGCGTCCTCCTCTTTCATGGCTACATGCTGCGGGGTACCGGCAGCAACATCTACAACGTCAACCTGGCCCGGGCGCTGGCTCGGCTGGGCCACGAGGTCCACCTCCTCTGCCAGGACCGCGAGGTCGAGATCGAGGGGGTCGAGATCCACAATCCCGACATCCACGGCCTGCTGCCGGTCTACGTCAAAGACCCTTATGAGGGCTTCGAGGTCAAGGCATTCCCGGAGCTGACGGAGGCCGAGCTGGACCGCTACATCGACGCCAACGTCGCCGCCGTGCGCGCCGTGGCCGAGTCCGTCGGCGGCTTCGACGCCGCCCTCGCCAACCACCTGGTGATGGGCCCCGCGATCCTCGCCCGTGCCGACGTCGGTCCCTTCGCCGCCAAGATCCACGGCTCGGCCCTGGAGTACACGGTCAAGCCCAATCCTCGATTCCTCCCCTACGCCTATGAAGGGATGGAGGCGGCGTCGGGCGTCCTCGTCGGCTCTGGTCACACGGGGGCGTCGCTCTGGGCGGCGCTTCCCGACCTGCCGGACCTGAGGGAGAAGACGCGCCTGGGCCCGCCCGGCGTCGACATCGAGGAATTCAGCCCGGGCGGCGACCGCGAGCTGCTGGTGGCGTTCGTCGGCAAGTTGATCGTCTCCAAGGGCGTCGACCTGCTGATCGCGGCCTGGCCCCTGGTCAGGGCCGCGCATCCTGAGGCCAAGCTCCAGGTCGCCGGCTACGGCGAGTACGAGGAGGGCTTGCGCCGCCTGTTGGCCGCCCTCGACCGCGGCGATCTCGATGATGCCCGCGAGGTCGCCCGGCTCGGCTGGGCGCTCGAGGGTGGGGAGCAGAAGCCGCTGTCGATCCTCTCGGCGTTCCTTGCAGATCCGCCGCCGGGCTATCTGGAGGCGGCGAGGGGGGTGTCCGCGTCGGTCGAGCTGATCGGCCGCCTCGAGCACGACCGGGTCGCCGAGCTGCTGCCGCGGGCCGAGGCGCTGGTGATGCCCAGCACCTTTCCCGAGGCCTTCGGGATGGTCGCGGTCGAGGCCGCGGCCTGCGGGACCCTGCCCGTCTCGGCGGGTCACTCGGGCATGCTCGAGGTGTCGCGGCAGCTGGCCGGATCGCTGCCGCCGGAGGTCGGTCGGCTCACTTCGTTCGCGGTCGAGGCCGGCGCGGTCGAGGCAATCGCGGCCCGACTTGACGGTTGGCTGGCCCTGTCCGAGGCCGAGCGGGAGAGCGCTCGCCAGGCTCTGGTGGAGACCGTCAGACGGCTGTGGAGCTGGGAGGGAGTGGCCCGTGGGGTGCTCGCCGCGTCGGCTGGGGAACTCGGGGATTTGCCCCGCCCCGCCTAGTCAGGAGCCTCCTAGTGCCAACCGTCACCTGAGGCCGGAAAACCTCCCGCCGCCGCTTCAATAGAATGCCGCGCGCCTCATGTACGGCCGCCTCCCAATAGTGAAGATGCTCGCCGCCACGGTCGGGCTGACCGCTGCGATCTGCGCGGTCATGGTTCCGATCCACTGGGACGGCCAGCAGGCGTCCACGGCCGCCCCGAAGATCGACGATCTGCTGACGGTGATGATCGTCCTCTCCTCCTTCGTCTTCTCGCTGGTGATCGTGATGCTCTTCTACGCGCTCTGGAAATTCAAAGCGAAGCCCGGCGATGAATCCGACGGCGAGCCGATCCACGGCAACACCCGCCTCGAGATCGCCTGGACGCTGATCCCGACCGTGATCGTCCTCTTCGCGGGCGGCTACAGCTGGTCGGTGCTGAGCGACATCGAAAAGCCGGCCGACAACCCGCTCACGGTCGACGTCTTCTCCCAGCAGTACGCCTGGAGCTTCGGCTACCCGGGCAAGGACATGGCCTTCTCGGAGGGCGAATTCCACGTCCCGGTCAACCGCCAGGTCCAGTTCAAGATGCACGCCCAGGACGTGATCCACTCCTTCTGGGTGCCGGAGTGGCGGATCAAGAAAGACAACGTGCCCGGGATCACGACGACGGCGATCGTCACCCCCGACAAGGTCGGGACCTATCAGCTGATCTGCACCGAGCTCTGCGGCTTCGGCCACGCTTCGATGCGGGCCAAAGTGGTGGTCGAGTCGCCCGCCAAATTCCGCGAATGGGTTGGCAGCCTGAAGACCAAGGTCCCGGCGCCGCTGGCGGAGTCGATCACGCAGGACACCGAGGCGAACCCGGTGCCGCTCGACGCGGGCGGGGCATAATGAAGGAGACGCGATGACGGCTGCGATCAAGCAACCCGGGTGGATTCGAGGCGTCCTTGGCGCCCTCGTCGCCGGGGCATTCGGCTTCGGCCTGGTCATCGCCCTGCGGGCGATCTCCGACCTGCCGCTCTACGAGACGGAGCAGACCGGCTACCCGCATGTGATCGTGCCGCTGATCCTCGCCCCGCTCGGCTTTCTCGCCGGCTTCGGCTGTTTCGACTACTGGCTGCGCTGGGCCGCCGGCCTGCCGACGATCCCCGACGACCACTCCCAGCACGGCGCCAAGAGCTGGAAGGACTACTTCCGCTTCAACACCGATCACAAGGTGATCGGCATCCAGTACATCGTCACCACCTTCGTCTTCTTCTTCATCGGCGGCCTGATGGCGATGCTGATCCGGGCCGAGCTGGCCCAGCCCGGCACCCAGATCGTCGACGCCGCGGCCTTCAACAGCCTCTTCTCGACCCACGCGGCGATCATGATCTTCCTCTTCGTGATCCCGGTCTTTGCCGGGATCGCCAACTACGTCCTGCCGCTGATGATCGGCGCCCCGGACATGGCTTTCCCGCGCCTCAACGCGCTCAGCTTCTGGATGCTGCCGATGGCCGGCATCCTCTTCATCGGCAGCTTCCTCGCCCCCGGCGGTGCCTTCGACGCCGGCTGGACCGGCTATGCGCCGCTCTCGACGGGCGCGCCGCTCGGGCAGTCGTTCTTCAACCTCGGCGTCCAGTTCGCCGGCGCCTCCTCGATCGCCACCGCGCTCAACTTCCTGGTCACGATCATCACCATGCGGGCGCCGGGCATGACCTTCTGGCGGATGCCGCTGCTGGTCTGGGCCAACCTCTCCACCTCGCTGCTGGTCGTCGCCGCGACCCCGTTCATCGCCGGCGCCCAGTTCATGGTCCTCTTCGACCGCGTCCTCCACACCAACTTCTTCGACTTCGCGGCCGGGGGAGACGTGATCAGCTATCAGCACATCTTCTGGTTCTATTCGCACCCAGCTGTCTACATCATGATGTTGCCCGGCTTCGGGATCATCAGCGAGGTCATCTCGATCCACTCGCGCAAGCCGATCTTCGGCTACCGACTGATGGCGCTGGCGCTGATCGGGATCGTCGTCCTCAGCTACTCGGTCTGGGCTCACCATATGTTCGTCGCCGGCATGTTCAGCTGGCTGCGGGTGCCGATGATGCTGACCACGCTGCTGATCGCGGTGCCGACCGGGATCAAGATCTTCTCCTGGCTGGGCACGCTCTACTTCGGGAAAATCCACACGTACTCGACGGCGATGTTATTTGCGCTCGCCTTCATCGTCACCTTCACGATCGGCGGCATCAGCGGCGTCATGCTGGGCATGGTGCCGATCGACATCCACGTCTCCGACACCTACTTCATCGTCGCCCACATCCACTTCGTCCTCTTCGGCGGCTCGGTCTTCACGATCTTCGCCGGGATCTACCACTGGTTCCCGAAGATCACCGGGCGCATGTATGACGAGAAACTGGGCCGGGTCCACTTCTGGGGAACCCTGGTGGGCACCTGGGGCACCTTCATCCCGATGCACTGGGTGGGGATGGACGGGATGCCACGACGCGTCGCCGACTACGCCGCGCAGTTCGGCAACTGGAACCTGCTGATCAGCTGCTTCGCCTTCATGCTCGGTGCGGTGCAGCTGGTCTTCCTCTACAACATGGTCGTCAGCTGGCGCTTCGGCCCGCGCGCCCCCGCCAACCCCTGGCGCGCCAACTCGATCGAGTGGCAGGTCTCCTCGCCGCCGCCGGTCTTCAACTTCGACGAGATCCCGCGCGTCGTCGGCGGCCCCTACGAGTTCGGCGTCCCCGGCGCCAAGCACGCGATCATGGCCGGCGAAGGCACCGAGGCGCCCGCCAAAGAACCGACCGTGGTGGGGACCACGTGAGCGCCGTGGAGGCGGGTCGTCCGCTGCTGGTCTTCCTCAACGAGGTCGCCGGCGGCCGCAAGCTGCTGCAGGCGGTGCGCGAGCGTCAGGAGACGGTCTCCAACGTGGTCGTCGCGGCGCCCCAGAACCAGCCTTCGGTCGGCCAGCTGATCGACGCCGGAGAGGTGCGCGAGGCCGCCCGGGCACGGGTCGAGGTGACGATGTCGGTGCTGGCCGAGTTCGGCATCGACTCGGTCGGTGAGGTTATGGACCCGGAGCCCTCGCTGGCCCTCGACGACGCCGTCCGCGCCCACGAGCCGGGCGAGGTGCTGCTCTCCTGCCGCTCGGATACCCGCTTCGGCTTCACCCGCAAAGACCTCGTCGAGTGGGCCCGCGCTCAGGTCGAACCGGAGACGAAGCTGACCCACATCCCGGTCCGCATCGAAGACGACGCGATCCGCTGGGACCTGATTCACACCCTCGTCGTCGCCACCAAGACCGTGGCGACCCCGGACCTCGTCCATCGCCTCAAGGAGCGCGCCGCCGACCGGCCCCATCGCTACACGATCGTCTGCCCCCGGGCCGACGACGTCAGCGAGGCCGAGATCGTCCGCGACCTCGCCGCCACCCTGGCCGAGCTCTACCGGGCCGAGGTCGACGCGACCGGGCAGCCGATGAGCCCCGACCCCTTCCAGGCCGTCAAGAACGCGATCGAGCACTACCGGATCGACGAGGTCCTGATCTCGACCTTCGCCGGCGAGAAGTCGCGCTGGCTCGAGGACGACCTGATCGGCCGGGTTCGCGAGATCACCGAGAAGCAGGTCGAGCACATCGAGGTGGGCAGGCCGGCTGCAGCCGTCGCCGCCGCCGTGGCCGGGGGAGAGGCAAGCTGATGGAGAGCGCAACGGTTGCCCTCGGGCACGATCACGCGGAGGAGCACCACGGGCCGCCGGAGGCGAACCAGAGTTCTCGCGTCGACAAACAGGTACTGGGGATCTTTCTCTTCATCGTCTCCGAGGTCATGCTGTTCGGCGCCTTCTTCGCGTCCTACTTCTTCCTCCGCGTTGTAGTCAGCCCGCCGAGCTGGCCGCCGCATCCCTACGAGTTGCCGGTCGCCGTTGCCGGCATCAACACGGCGATCCTCGTCTCCTCCAGCTTCACGATCCACTACGCCCTGGAGGCGATCCGCCGCGGCAACAAGCAGGGCCTGAAGCTGGGCCTGCTGCTGACCTGGATGCTGGGAGCGACCTTCCTCTTCATCCAGATCAACGAGTACGTGCACCTCGGCTTCAGCATCCGCGACCTCGCCTTCGGCTCGATCTTCTACGGTCTCACCGGTCTCCACGGGGCCCACGTCTTCGTCGGCCTGATGCTGCTCAGCTTCGCCACGATCCGCGCTTTCCGCGGCCACTTCGGCCCGAAGGCGGAGGACCACCTCGGCGTCGAGGTGCCAGGGATCTATTGGCACTTCGTCGACGTCATGTGGATCATCGTTTATGTGACGGTTTACATCCTCTGAGGCGGCTCGAATCTCTCGCCGTCTCAGAACGCCGAGCGTGAGATGAAGATCTCTGAGGAGGCGGTGTTTCGGTGGGTCGTGATCGTGGGGATCGCGGGGGGTTCGGTCGTGGCGCTGACCCTGTTGACGCGGCCCTTGGTGGGGGCACTGTGGGGGTTGGTGCTCGTTTGCGCTGCCGCTTGGCATGGGGTTCGTTGGGTTGTGGGTAAGCGGCGCGAGAGTTGATTCAGAGCTGTAACCTGCGTAGACAATACGTTGCGTTTTTCTCGGTAGCCTGGCAGGATGGAGGCGGTGAGAGAGAAGTGGACCGACGAGCGGCTCGACGACCTGAACGACCGGGTCAGCGAGGGCTTTCGCCGGATCGACGACGAATTCAGGGCGCTGCGCGGCGAAATGAATGCGCGCTTCGATGCGATGGATGCCAAGATGGACGCCAAGTTCGATGCGATGCACAAGCTGATGATTCAGCTCTTCGCCGGCATGATCGGCACCTTTCTCACCGCTACCGCCGTGCTGGTGGCGACCCAGCTCTGAGCTGCGGGCGGAAGATCTCGAGCAGCGCCAACGCCAGCGCGATCGGGGCGGTCGCCGGGAGCTGGTCGACGGCGAAGAAGAGGAGGTCGAAGGCAAGGGCGATGACGGCGACCAGGGCGGCGCCGGTCAGCTGCTGACGCCGGTCGGCCGCCAGTAGGGCTCCGAGGGTGGCGGCGATGAAGAGATCGCCGAAACCCATCACCGCGGAGCCGAAGGAGGCGAGCTGCAGCCGGGGTAGGCCACCGGGTGAGGCGGCATTGAGGACTGCGTTGGGCTCCTGCAGGAGGTTGGAGCCGACCAGCCAGGCGTCGATTGCGGCCATCGCGTAGATGCCCAGCCTCAGCCAGCGGCCGGGGACGACGCAGGCGAGCAGCCAGCCGAGGCTGACACAGGCCAGGGCCGAGAGGGTTAGCGCCGCCGTCTGGCCGCCGAGGGCGCCGCGGGCGGCCCAGGCGAGGGCGAAGAGCGGGACGACCAGAAGCGCGAGCGGGGGGCGGGCGCCGCGGACGATCGCGGCCAGGGCCAACGCCGCCAGTGGGGGCACCGCGAAGAGGGCGAGATAGGTGAGAAGGCGGGCCGAGGCCGAGTCGAGGGCGATCGCCACCACCACGACAGCGATCGAGAGCGGCGGCACCAGTGCCCAGGAACGATTGCGCAGGCCGGCGAGGAGAGGGGCGGTGGCGGCCCGTGGCGCCGCGACCAGCACCGCCTGGACGAGGCTGAGGGCGCCGATCGATAGGGAGAACGGGAGCACCGGTCGGGTCTAGGCGGCCCCCGCCGTCGCCTCGGCAGGCGCCCGCGGGGCCGTTGTCTCCCCGGGTGGCTCCAACCGCCCGGCTGCCGCCACGGTCCAAAGCATGGCCAGCCAGTTGAGAGTGGCGATCGCGACGTGGACCCAGACGATCTCACTGGGAAGTTCCAGAGACCACTGGAGGCCGCCTATGGCTCCCTGAAGGGCTAGGAGGCCCAGGACCACCGTCAGGGGCTTGACGGCCCGTCTGTCGCCTCCTGGGCGGCGCAGGAGGAACCAGACGCCGATCGCGGCAAAGCCGTAGACGGTGGCGATAACCGCGTGGCGTTCCACCACCCATTCCAGCGTCCGCGCCCCCTCGAAGGTGAAGCGGTGGACGAGCTGGCCCGCGTGGGCGCCGGCGTGGGGGCCGGAGGCGGTGGCGATCGTGCCGACGAGGATCGTCAGCTGGCCGAGTGGGATCAGCGCCCGCACCGACCAGACGCCGGGGCGATCCTGGGAGCGCCGGCGCTCCCAGGGCTCGTAGCGCGAGCACCAGGCGAGCGCGAAGGAAGCGTCGAGCAGCATCATCGAGAGGATGAAGTGGGACATCACCAGCCCCGGCGCGAGGTGGTACTTGACGACGAGGGCGCCGAGGATCGCTTGTCCGACGACCCCCAGCGGCAACAGGGCGCCAAACAGGGCGAGGTGCCAGCGGTAGGGGACGCGGAAGAAGGCGAGGACGCTGGCGGCGATCACCGCGAAGCCGACGAACCCGGTCAGCAGCCTGTTTCCGTACTCGATCACCGCATGGGTGTCGAGCGGCGGCACCGTGCCGCCGTAGCACTTGGGCCAGTCCGGGCAGCCGAGGCCGGAGCCGGTCAGGCGCACGCCGGCGCCGGTGAGGACGATCAGCGCCAGCGCCGCCAGGGCCACTGCGGTGACCTGGGCGTAGCGCCGCGGGGAGATCTCGAGGCGGGCTCGGAGGCGTTGCCACATCGTCAGAGAAGGATCGCAGCGGCCGCCTGGCCGCTGGGCTCAGCCGCCCGCGGGTTTTGCGCCGGCGGCTTTGCCGCCAGGGGTGTTTTCGACCAGATATTCGACCAGCTGTTCGAGTTCTTTGGCCGAGATGGTTTCGCCGAAGGTGGCCGGCATCACGTTTGCCGGGTAGCCCTTGGCGATGTCTTTGTTCGGGTCGACGATCGACTCGTGCACCATCGCGTCGCTCTGGCCGACCAGGACTTCGTCGAGGTTCGGACCGGTGACGCCACCCGATTTGGCGGCGGCGAAGGTGTGGCAGCCGCCACAGCCGTTGTTGGCGAAGACCTGGGCGCCGGGGCCGCCGGGCACCTTGGGGGGCGCGGCGCCGGGCACGCCGGCGTACATGCCGACGTAGGCGGCGACGTCGTCGAGGTCCTGGCCGCTGACGATCTCAGGCGGCATCGAGACCGCCGGATTGCCGTTGTCGGGCCGCGGGTTCTCGACCTGGGCCTTGACGATCCCTTCGATCGTGTCGCTGTTCTCGCCGATTTCGCGGGCGGAGGCGAAGGCGCCGTCGAGGTTGGGACCGACTTCGGCCGTGGTCCCGGCCTCGGCGAGGACGTGGCAGACGCCGCACTTCTGGATGAAGAGGACGCGCCCACGCGTGGTGTCGGCGCTGGTCGTGCCGCAGCCGGACGCGGCGACGACGACGCCCGCGAGGGCGGCGAGGGCGAGCAGCGGGCGGATGAGTTGCGAAGGGCTGTGCATACGGCTGGCGGGCGCCGGAGTCTATATGTCGAGGCAGCCTGAAAGCGTCCTGTGGGCCGCTGCGGTGGGGTAGTCTTGCAGCGATCCGCACTAACTTGATGGCGAGGCGAGAGGAGGCCGCAGATGCAGGTGAGAGACGGGATGTCGGAGGTGTCGCTGACCGTCGGCCCTTCGCACACGCTGCGCGAGGCTGCGGCGATGATGGTCGAGAAGGGAACCGGCGCCGCACTGGTCAGCGATGCCGAGTCGCCGACGCCGGGAATCGTCACCGAGCGCGACCTGCTGATCTCGATCGGCGGCGGCGAGGATCCGGACGTCGAGCTGGTCGGCGAGCACATGGCCGAGCGGGTGATCGCGGCGGAACCGGACTGGAGCCTCGAGCGCGCCGCCGCCGAGATGTCCCGCCGGGGTGTCCGCCACCTCGTCGTCTTCGAGGAAGGCGGCGCGGTCGGCGTCCTCTCGATGCGCGACATCGTCCGGGTTTGGACCTCCGAGGGCGCGACCTCGGGAATGACCCCGGGCTGAGACCGGGAGGCGCTTGAGCCCGTTAGGGCTTAGGGGGAGCCGAGATCGTCTCGATCGGCAGCGCCGCGCCGCGGGCCTTCTGCTTGCGCGGCAGGCCGTAATACGAGCGGATCGCGCCGCGGGTGAAGCTGCGGAAGGCGGCGAGGACGAAGATCGCTCCGACCACCGCGTAGACGATCGGCGGGAAGATGAAGCCAGCGGCGTAGATGCCGGCGATTAACCCCATCGCGCCGAGCGCGAAGAAGACGGGAGCCCAGGAAGGCTTCGGCGCATAGACCATCTCGCCGGGCTCAGGGATCTGTCGATGCTCGCTCATGGCTTACTGGGAGATGTAGAGGAAGGCAGCAACGAAGCAGAGCGCGAAGACGGCCGCAGCGAGTCCACCGGCAACCAGCCCGGCGCTCATGTTCTTACGTGCGGTATCGCGATCCATCAACAGGATTTCTATCAAGCCGGGGGGAGCCCCCGAGTCCCGGGCTCACGAGTCCCGACAGCTTTCGAAGTACGGAGCTCTCCCGAGAAGTGACTCCGGCTTCGTGAGGCGGGGTCGGGTGCCCCTCCGAGCGTTTTGCGCCGCTGGCCGAGAGGCAACCTCGGACGGCTCTAAGCGATCCCGCCAGTCAGGCGAGAGAGGAGGGGTACCCGACCCCGCCTCACGAAGCCCGTATCGCGGGCTAGACGTTGGCCGCGATGGCCATTGAGAGGAACAACAAGGCCAGGTAGGCCAGTGAGAAGAGGTAGGTGCGGAGGGCCCAGGCGCGTTGCTTGGTGCGGAGGAGCTTCGTAGAGAAGTAGATGAAGGCGGCGCCCAGCAGCATCGAGGGGATCAGGTAGGCGACGCCGAGGCCACCGGCGCAGAAGGGGAGCTGGGTGACCGCGTAGAGGAGGACGGTGTAGAGGAGGATCTGGCGCCGCGTCTCGTCCTCGCCGCGGACCACCGGCAGCATCGGGATGCCGGCCTTGGCGTACTCGTCCTTCATCAGGATCGAGAGCGCCCAGAAGTGCGGCGGCGTCCAGAAGAAGACGATCGCGAAGAGATAGAAGGCCATGCCGCTGAGGCTGCCGGTGACCGCGGCCCAGGCGACGAGGGGCGGGACCGCACCGGCGGCGCCGCCGATGACGATGTTCTGCGGCGTTGTCCGCTTGAGCCAGAGCGTGTAGACGAAGACGTAGCCCAGCAGCCCGGAAAGCGAGAGTGCCGCCGCCAGCGGGTTGACGGTCAGCGCCAGCAGGGCGAAGGAGGCGCAGCCGAGCAGGACGCCGAAGGTGATCGCGGCCCGCGGGGAGACGCGGCCGGAGGCGACCGGGCGGTCGGCGGTGCGGGCCATGGTGATGTCGATGTCGCGGTCGACGGCGTGGTTGATCGCGCCGGCGCCGCCGGCTGAGAGGGCGCCGCCGAGGCAGGTGAGGAAGATCAGGCCCAGCGAGGGGTCGCCGGCGACGTACATCGTCGTCACCGTCGTGAACAGCAGCAGCGACTGCACCTTCGGCTTGGTCAGCGTCAGGTAATCGCGGACCACGGTCATCGCGGCGGAGCGCGGGGCAGCCGTGGCCGCCGTCGGGGTGGGCGCGGTCTGCGCGCCGGCGCCGGCTTCCATGCCGGTCAGGCTACCGGCTGGGACTCGCGAGCCGGTGCTGGGGTGCTGCTGGTGCGGTGGGCGATCGCGTCGCGGATGTCGCGCATCGGCTGGGCGCTGCGGACATCGGGCAGGACGTCGAAGTTGTGTGGCTCCGGCGGCGAGAGCGTGAACCACTCGAGCGACTCGCCACCCCAGGGGTCATGCCCGGCCTCGGGCCCGTTGACGCGACTGGAAATCGCGTTCACGAGGGTCATCACGATGCCGGCGGCGAGGATCAGGGTGCCGATCGAGGCGGTCAGGTTGTAGCCGCTGACGCCGGTGCCGCCGAAGAACTTGTAGGCGTCGATCACCTCGCCCTTTTCGCCACCGGCGAAGAAGAGCGGCACGAAGGCGAGCAGGATGCCGACGACCATCGTCCAGAAGGAGATGCGGGCGAGGTCCTCGCCCATCGTCCGGCCGGTCATCTTCGGGAACCAGAAGTGGAGCGCCGCGAAGCCGCCGAAGACGGCGCCGCCGACGAGGGCGAAGTGGGTGGCCGCGGTGGAGTCGGTGGTGTTCTTCAGCTCCCAGGCGGCGGCGACCATCGAGTGGTCGATCTCGGCGGCGAGGCCGATCGAGATCGAGGAGATCGCGCCGAGCGCGAACAGCAGCGGCGCCCGCATCCGCAGTGCCCCGCGGCTCATCGTCGCGATCAGGTTGAAGGCGATCAGGCCGAAGGGGACGATCAGCGCCAGCGACATCAGCATCGCGAAGTACATCCAGCCGATCCCGATCGGGGCGGTCAGCATGTTCTGCATCCAGGCCAGGGTGCCGAGCACGGCGATCGCGACCAGCGACCCCATGACGACGCCGCGGTTGACCAGCGGCCGACCGGAGAAAGCGGCGACGATCTCGGCGATCGCGCCGAAGGCGAAGATCAGGATCAGCATGTAGGCGCCGGAGAAGAAGATCCAGCTGAAGTGCTGCCAGAGCAGCGGCGCGCCGCCAGAGCCGTCGGCGAAGAAGATGCCGTCGTAGTTGCGGTCGATCATCAGCATCGTCAGCGCCGCCAGCAGCACCGGGCCGATTACGAGCAGGAGCCAGCAGCTGACCGTGGCGGCCCAGGAGAAGACTGGGACGCGGCGCCAGGCCATGCCCGGGGCGCGCATGTTGCGCAGCGTCGTCAGCAGGTCGATCGCGACGAAGACGAAGCCGAGGGTGCAGAGGCCGGTCGTCGTCGCCCAGGCGTCGACGCCGTTGTTGGAGAGGAAGGCGAGCTCGCTGAGCGGCGCCAGTGGGTTGATCCCGGCCTCCGAGGGGGTGAAGAGGAAGCCGGCGTAGAGCACGGTGGCGCCGGCGGCCCAGAGCGCCACGCCGATCTGGCCGACGCGGGGGAGGGCGGTGCCGCGCGAGCCGATCTGCAGCGGCGCCACGTAGTAGAAGAGGCCGAGCGCCAGTGGCAGCGCGAAGAGGAAGATCGCGTCGGTCCCGTAGAGGGAGAGCATGCGGTTGAAGCCGACCGGCGAGAGGAAGGTGTTCTCCGGGATCGCCAGCTGCAGCCGCATCAGCAGCAGCTCGACGAGGGCGATGAAGAGGAAGCCGAGCGAGCCGCAGATCAGGATGCGGCCGAGGTCCTTGTGGTCGGCGCTGGTGGCGAGCTCGACCCAGCGCGGGCGGCGCTTGCCGGGGAAGCCGTCGATTACCAGCTCGGGACGCGGCTTCTCGCTCATGGGACTTCTCCGTTTTCGATCAGGCCGACGACGCGATCCTGGGCGCTGTCGATGTCGACTTTCTGCTGCTTGACGAATTCTTCATAAGCCTGTGGCGAGACCACCTCGACCGCGGTCCGCATCGCTCCGTAGGCCTGGCCGGAGAGGGTCGCCGACTGGCCGGTGTATTCGCCTTCTTCGTCGGCGAGGAAGACGACCTTGTTGGTCTTGCCGGGGACCGCGTCGCGCTTGCCGGAGAGGTCGGGCACGTTCCAGGTGTGGACGACGTCGGTGGAGAGCAGTTCCAGCTTCACCGCGGTATCGGCCGGGACGACCAGCTTGTAATAGGAGAAGGCGCCGTTGGGGTAGTCGTAGCGCCACAGCCACTGCTGGCCGGTCGCCTTGATCGTCAGCGGTGCGGTTTTGGCGGCGGCGAGGCCGGCGTCGCCGTTGGCCGGGGTCTCCCGCGCCTTGTCGGTGAAGATGACGCTGAGGACGAAGATCGCGGCGGCGAAGACGGTGAGCGTGGCGCCGACTCGGAACTGACCGCGGCGGTCGCTGCCACCCTCGCTCGGGGCGCTGCCGCGGTGGGCGCGGTTGCGGCGCACGGCGAGGATCAGCGCGACGTTGATCGCGACCACGACGATCGCGGCGGCGACGAAGCCGATCTGGAGCAACGTGTCGATCTGGTCGGTGCCAGGAGAGTGCGGCGTCAAAGCGCGGCCATTCTAATCACGCCGGGCGGCTGTCGGGCGGCGTGCCCATCGGCGCCCGCCCCCCGGATGCCTACCTATACTCGCCGGCCTTATGACGAGGCGATCCCGGCCATCACCCGCGCTTCGACTGGCTGTGCGGGCCGGAGCGACCGGCTTCGTCGCCGCTGCGGTGGCGGTTCCACTGCTGCGCCGCCGCCTGCGGGTGCCGGCCCCGGTGACCGTGGCCGCCTGCGCCGGGGGGCCGCTGGCTCTCGCCGTTCTCTTCCCGCGCTCGAAGAAGCGCGACGTCGCCCTCTACGCGATGCAGATGTGGGCCTTCATCATGGTCCACGAGATTCCCTTCGACGACCCCGAGCGCCTGCGCGCCCGTCTGCGCAGCCGCTACCCGATCGTCAGCGACCGGGTGATCGGCGGCGGCCGGCTGCCGAACACGCGCCTGCAGCAGCGCCTGGCACGACTGCCGCGGGTCGGGGTCATCGACCGCGTCCTCACCTGGACCCACTGGCTCTGGTTCTTCGAGCCCTACGTCTCGCTGGCGCTGGTGCTGGTCCGCAACAACGAGCGCTTCCCGCGTGCCGCGCGCCAGATGGCCGCCGTCTTCGACATCGGCTGCGCCGTCTACTTCGCGGTGCCGACGGCGCCGCCCTGGTGGGCCTCGGAGGAGGGGCTGACCGGGGAAGAGGTGCGGCGGATCATGGTCGAGGTCGGCGAGGACACCTGGGGCTCGGCCTGGCCGAAGATGTACGACGCGCTCGGCGGCAATCCCTGGGCGGCGATGCCCTCGCTGCACTTCGCCACCTCGCTGGTCGCCGCGCTCTCGCTCTCAGAAGTGGGCAAGGTCGAGGGGACGCTGGGCTGGACCTACGCCGGCACGCTCGGCTTCGCCCTCGTCTACCTCGGCGAGCACTACGTGACCGATCTCCTCGCCGGGGCTGCGCTGGTGGCGGTGGTGAGGCGCGGCGAGCCGCTGGCGGAGCCGCTCGTGCACGGGGTTACCCACGGCTTGCGCCGATTGGAGCGCCTGGCCAACGGGTAGCGTCTCCAGGGTGTCTGAGGACCCGGCGAACGGCAACGGAAGCGCCGAGATGCCGCTGCTCACGACGCGGCGGCTGCTGCAGACGCTCGTCGTGGTCGTCCTCCTCCTCGTCTGCATCTATTTCCTCTTCCCGAAGCTGGTCGGGCTCGGCGACGCGCTGAGCCGGCTCGACGAGGCGGATCCACTCTGGATCGGCATCGCGATCGCCTTCAACGTCGTTGCCTACGCGACCTACATCGCCCTCTTCAAGGCGGTGGTCGGGGGCGACGCGCTGCGGCTGAAGTGGAAGGAGACCTACGAGATCAACATGGCCGGGGTGGCGGCGACGCTGCTGTTCTCGGCCGGCGGCGCCGGCGGCATCGCCCTCACCTACTGGTCGCTGCGCAAGGCGGGTATGGGACGCCGCGACGTGGCCCGGCGGATGGTCGCCTTCATCACCCTCCACTACGCCTTCTACCCGCTGGCGCTGATCGTCTTCGGGGTGCTGCTGCGGACCGGGGTGCTGGAGGGCAAGGGCTCGGTCGAGCTGACGATCGTCCCGGCCGGTGTCGCCGGGCTGCTGCTGGTGATCGGCGTCCTCGTGGCCCTGATTCCGCCCGACCTCGAACGGCGGCTGGCGCCGTTCGCCCACGGCGAGCGGGCGCGGGCCTTTCTCAAAAGTGCCGCCAAGGTGCCGGCGACCGTGGGCGAGGGGTTCCGCTTCGCGATCGGGCTCTTTGCCCACCCCTCACGCGGCGGCTTGGCGGTGCTCGGGGCGGCCGGCTTCTGGGCGGCCAGCATCGGCGTCCTCTGGGCCTCCTTCCACGCCTTCGGCGTCCACGTGCCGCTGGCGGTCGTGGTCCAGGGTTTCTTCCTCGGCATGGTCGCCAACCTCTTCCCGCTGGCGCCGGCGGGGGTGGGGGCGGTCGACGCCGGCATGATCGGCGCCTTCGTCCTCTTCGGCATTCCCGAGACGACCGTCTTCCCGGCGATCCTCGTCTTCCGCCTGGTCGCCTTCTGGATGCCGATCCCGGTCGGCATAATCGCCTTCTTCCAGCTCCGCAAAACGGTCCACGGGTGGGAGACGGAGGGCCTGCCGGTGGCGCGAGGCGGCAACGCCGAAACGGACCTCGAGCTGCCCGTCGGAGGATTTGCGATGAGCCGCCGAGGGGACTACTATAAAAAGTAAAGTAATAGACTCCAGGCGGAAATAAATGGCTGATACGAAGAAAATCGAGAACGTGATCATCATCGGTGGCGGGCCTGCCGGCTACACCGCGGCGCTCTACACGGCGCGCGCAAATCTGGAGCCGCTGGTCTTCGAGGGCTTCCAGTGGGGCGGTCAGCTGCAGAACACGACCGACGTCGAGAACTACCCGGGTTACCCCGAGGGGATCATGGGCCCGGAGATGATGAGCCAGTTCCGCGCCCAGGCCGAGCGCTTCGGGACCCGCTTCGTCACCGACGACGTCGACCGCGTCGAGCTTTCCGACGGCGGCGTCCAGAAGGTCTTCCTCGGCGACGAGGAGCACCGCGCCAAGACCGTGATCCTGGCGATGGGGGCGGAGCCGAAAAGACTTGGCATTCCCGGCGAGATGGAGCTCGGCGGCCGCGGCGTCTCCACCTGCGGCGTTTGCGACGGCGCCTTCTTCAAAGGCCACGACGTGATCGTGATCGGCGGCGGCGACTCGGCCATGGAGGATGCGATCTTCATCTCCAAGTACGCCGAGCGGCTGACCATCATCGGCCGCCGCGACGAGTTCCGCGCCTCCAAGATCATGTTCGACCGCGCCCGCGAGCAGGACAACATCGAGCTGAAGACGCCGTTCATCCCGGAGGAGTTCGTCGCCGGCGAGGACGGCAAACTGGAGAAGGTTCGCCTGCGTCACAGCCAGACCGGGGCGGAGGAGGAGTTTGAGGCCAGCGGCGCCTTCGTGGCGATCGGCCATATCCCCAAATCGGAGATCGTCGTCGACCAGGTCGAGACCGACGAGGACGGCTACATCGTCACCGAGCCGGGCTCGACCAGGACCAGCCTGGCCGGAGTGCTCGCCGTCGGCGACGTCGTCGACCACACCTACCGCCAGGCGGTCACCGCCGCCGGCACCGGCTGCATGGGCGCCCTCGACGCCGAGCGCTACCTGCGCGACAGCCCGCCCCCGGTCGAGGCGCACTGGATGCCCGGCGGCGAGCCGGCCGAGATCGCTCCGACCTCCTAGCCCAGCCCGGCCGGCTAGGGTGCGGCGATGGGCGAGCGCGCATCGACTCTGTTTCCGTTCGGCATCGCCGTCGTGCTGCCCCCGGCCGGATTGCTGCTCGGCATCCTCAACCTGCTGCAGGACAATCGGGTGCTGGGGATCCGGCTGATCCTGGTCTCGCTGCTTGCCGCTGTGATCTGGGTACTACTCTTCGTCGGCTGATGGCTGAGTGCGCACATCTCGATTCGGTTGAGCTGCTGGATCTCCCCGACCCGGTCGACGGCTGCGAGGAGTGCCTCAAGCAGGGGATGCAGTGGGTCCACCTGCGGATGTGTCAGAGCTGCGGTCATATCGGCTGCTGCGACAACTCGATCGGCAAACACGCCACGGCCCACTACAACGAGACCGGCCACCCGATCATCCGCTCCGCCGAGCCCGGGGAGACCTGGAGCTGGTGCTACCCGGATGAACTGATGTTCGAGCTGCGCGCCGAGTGACTAGCCCGCCGCCTGCCGCAGCAGCGGCGCCACCGCGTAGGCGGCGCCCGCCTGGCACTCCAGCACTTCGACCGCACGGGGGGCGCCGATCAGCTCAGTGATGCCGAGGGGTCCCAGCGGCCAGTTGAGGCCAAGTCGCATCGCCGTCTCCATGTCGTCGGGCGAGGCGACCTCTTCCTCGAGCGCGAAGGCGGCCTCGTTGGCGATCTGGGCAAAGAGGCGGGGGAGGACGGCGGTCGCGGCGGGGTCGATCTCGGCCAGCTGCTCGGGGTCGAGCGTCGGCGGGTCGATCCCCAGCTCCGGGTCCGGCTCGCGACCGCTGCCGCCGGCGTAGGAGTAGTAGCCCTCGCCGCTCTTGCGGCCGAGCTTGCCTTCCTCGACCAGGCGCTCCTGGATCGGGTTCGGGCGCCAGCGCTCGGGCTCGCCGCCCTGGGCGAAGAAGGAGCGGGCGATCGTGAGGTTGACGTCGAGGCCGATCAGGTCGATCAGCTCGAACGGGCCCATGCGGAAGCCGCCGCCGAGGCGGACGACGCGGTCGATCGTGGCGGCGTCGGCGACGCCGTCGCCGAGCATCCGCAGGGACTCGAGGGAGAAGGGGCGGGCGAGCCGGTTGGCGACGAAGCCGGGGGTATCGCGGGCGCGGATCGGGGTCCGGCCCATCGCTTCCGCGACCGCGGTCGTCGTCGCCAGCGCCTGCTCGGAAGAGCGCTGGGCGGCGACCACCTCGACCAGCTTCATCAGCACCGGTGGGTTGAAGAAGTGCATGCCGACCACGCGCTCGGGGCGGGGCACGCCGGCGGCGATGTCGGTGATGCGCAGCGAGGAGGTGTTGCTGGCGAGGATCGTCTCCGGGCCGCAGATCGCGGCTGCCCTGGCGAACAGCTTTTGCTTCAGCTCGACGTCCTCTGGCGCTGCCTCGATCAGCAGTTCGCAGCCGGCCAGCTCGCCGATCGCCAGCGCCGGGCCGATCCGGTTCGCGGCCGCGTCGGCCTCGGCCTCGCTCCAACGCCCACGCACGGAGCCCTTGGCCAGCGCCTCGCGGATCTTCACCGCGGCATCTTCGGCGGCCTCTGGGAAGGCGTCGTAGAGCCGCGTCTCGAACCCACCCAGCGCCGCGACCTGGGCGATGCCACGGCCCATCGTGCCGGCGCCGAGGACGCCGACGCGGGCGACCGTCACCGGCCCTTGAAGTTCGGCTCGCGCTTCTCGAGGAATGCCTGCATGCCCTCGACCCGGTCCTCGGTCGCCATCGCTTCGTCGAACATGCCGCGCTCGGCCGTGAGGCCATCGCTGAGCCCGGACTCCTGAGCGGTGAGCACGGCCTGCTTGGCGAGCTGGGTCGCGAGCGGCGGGCGCTCGGCGATCGTGCGGGCGAGCTCGACCGCCTCCAGCGTCGACTGGCCGGTTTTGACGACTTTGTTGACCAGACCCCAGGCGGCGGCGATGCCGGCGTCGAAGACGCGGCCGGTGAGGACGTACTCCATCGCCCGCTGCTTGCCGATCGCCCGGGTCAGGCGCTGGGTGCCACCGCCGCCGGGGATGATCCCGAGCGTGATCTCCGGCTGGCCGAAGCGGACGCTTTCGTCGGCGACGATCATGTCGCAGGCCAGCGCCAGCTCGCAGCCGCCGCCGAGCGCGTAGCCGGAGACGGCGGCGATCAGCGGCGTCCGCACGGCGGCGATCCGGTGCCAGAACTCGACCCCGCTGGCGTCGGAGGGCTCGCCCAGGGCGCGGGCCGCCAGGGCCCTGATGTCGGCGCCGGAGGCGAAGATCTCATCGGAGCCGGCGAGGACGATGCAGCGGACCTCGGGGTCGGCGTCGAAGCGCTCGAGGCCGGCGAGGATCCCTTCCCGCATCTCGCTCGAGAGCGAGTTGCGGGTCCCGGGGTCGTTGAGCCGCAGCAGGCCGACGTGGAAGTCGTCGACCGAGGTCTCGACGATCCCGGCCAACTCAACTCTCCTCGAAGGGCAGCATCGCGTTGATCCCGGTCGCGGCGCGGCCGATGATCAGCTTCTGGATCTGCGAGGTGCCCTCGTACAGGGTGGTGACGCGAGCGTCGCGCAGGTAGCGCTCGACCGGGTAGTCGTCGACGTAGCCGGCACCGCCGTGGACCTGGATCGCCAGGTTGGCGCATTCGACCGCCGACTCCGTCGCGTAGAGCTTGGCGACCGAGGTCTCGGTCGTGTTCGGCTTGCCTTCGTCCTTGAGCACGCCGGCGCGGTAGACCAGCATGCGGCTGGCATCGCGCTTGAGGATCATGTCGGCGATCATCTCCTGGACCAGCTGGAAGCGGGCCAGGGGGACGCCGAACTGCTTGCGCTCCTGGGCGTACTTGACAGAGGCGTCGACGCAGCCGTCGCAGATGCCGACGCAGCCGGCGGCGACGCTGTAGCGGCCGTTGTCGAGGGCGCTCATCGCGACCTTGAAGCCGTCGCCGATCCCACCCAGCATCGCGTCCTCGCCGACCTCGACCTCGTCCAGCGCCAGCGAGGCGGTGTCGGAGGAGCGCAGCCCGAGCTTGCCGTGGATCTCCTGGCTGGAGAAGCCCTCGGCTGCGGTCGGAACCAGGAAGCAGGCCAGGCCCTTGTGCTTCTTCTCGGGGTCGGTCTGGGCGAAGACCAGCGCCACCTCGGCGAAGTTGCCGAGGCTGATCCACATCTTCTGGCCGCTGATCGACCAGCCGGAGTCGGTCTTGGTGGCGCGGGTGCGGAGGTTGGCGGCGTCGGTGCCGGTGTCGGGCTCGGTCAGGCCGAAGCAGCCGAGCGCCTCGCCCGAGCAGAGGCGGGGGAGCCACCGCTGCTTCTGCTCCTCGGTTCCCCACTTCTCGATCGAGCCGGCGACCAGTGAGGTCTGGACCGAGACGACGGTGCGGGCGGAGGAGTCGGCGCGGCCGACCTGCTCGACGATCAGGCCGTAGCCGATGTAGTCGAGGCCGCGGCCGCCGTAGGTTTCGGAGACCGGGGCGCCGAGGTAGCCGACCTCGCCGAGCTTGCTGGCGAGCTCACGGTCGAAGCGGGCGGCGCGGTCGTTCTCTTTGACCCGGGGCTCGATCTCCTTGTCGGCGAATTCACGCGCCGCTTCGGAGATCAGTCGCTGCTCGTCGCTGAGCTGAAAGTTCATTGACATCTCACTCCTGTCTCGTCGAGTGCTGTCGTCCTTTGTGCCGGATAGCGGCACAAAGGACGACAGCACCGTTTCGTCATCACAGTTCTCGCAGCTCCCGGCCCAGGGTCTCGGCGAAGGCCTGTTGTGCCTCCCGGGTACGCGGGCCGGGGGCGGCGGCAAGGTCGGTGCCGTCGATCGCGGCGACGGCCTGGATCTCGCGCGTGGTCGAGGCGAGGAAGGCCTCGGAGGCGGCGCGCAGGTCATCGACCTGCCAGCTGCCCTCGGCGACGTCGAGCGCCTTGATCAGGCGGTCGCGGGTGATCGACTCGAGCACGCCGTCGTCGAGCGCCGGGGTGCGCAGCTGGCCGTCGGCGGCGACCCAGAAGATCGCCGAGGTCGGCGGCTCGAGGACCGTGCCGTCGGGGCGGACCAGCACCGCCTCGTCGGCGCCGCGGCCTTTGGCCAGCCGGCTGGCCTGCATGTTGGCGGCGTAAGAGAGCGACTTGACGCCGTTCAAGATCACGGTCGGGTTGTAGGTGACGGTCGCCAGCGTCAACGTCTCGCCGTGGTTGGGGATCGGCTCCGTCGCGGCGATGCGGCGGCCGCCGCGGGTGACGATCAGCCGCAGCTGTCCGTCGACCGGGCCGGCGGCCTCGAGCAGCGCTGCGATCTCACTCTCCAGCGCTGGGCGGTCGAACTCGAGCTCGATCGCGGCGGCGGAGCGGCCGAGCCGGTCGAGGTGGTCGACCAGCGCGAACGGCCTCCCGTCGTAGAGCCGGATCACCTCGAAGGCGCCGTCGCCGCGGTAGAGGCCGTCGTCCTTCATCGGCACCATCGCCTCGCCGGTCGGGGTCACCGTCCCGTCGACGCTGGCCAGCTCTGTAATGCCCGAAGTCACCGCTGGCGAGGCTACCTGAGACGGCTGCGCCGCTACCCGCGTCGGGTTTCGACCGGGCAGCGCCCGCTGTGATCGCTCTGCAGGCAGCGGATGCTGGCGCGGCTGACCACGTAGCTGTTGCCCCAGGCAACCGTCCCTCGCTGCAACGCGTAGAAGACGGTCACGGTGCCGAAGTAGACCTTCGGCCCGAAGCGCCAGAGCAGTTCGCATTTCTGCCGGGCCGGCCCGAGTCGGCGGCAGCCGCCCCGCAGCCCCTGGTTGCCGGTGAAGAGCTTGCCGAACCTGGCGCTCAGGAATCCGGCCGCCAGGCCCTCGGCGCTTTCCGTGGTCATCGCCGGCAGGTGGGTCTTGAGGGCAGGGGGCGGGGCGCTGAGTTCGGTCGCGGCAATCCATTCCGCGGCCCAGCTGGAGACGCGGTCGACGCGGGTGAAGATGTTGGGCAGCTTGGTGCTGCACTCCGGGCCGCCGGTGCTGACGATCCCGATCTCGACCGGCGAGCCGTCGGTGCGGTGGGCGATCGCCGGGCCGCCGCTGTCGCCGAAGCAGCCGCCGTTGGCGTGGTCGGGTGGGTCCGTCGTGCACATCTGGAGGGCGGGGGAGTAGGGCCGATAGAAGGAGGGGATGCGCACCTTGCAGGCGCCGGGGTCCAGCACCGCGCCGGTGGTCGTGTGGAGGGCGTCGGGGGCCGAGCGGGCGTTGGCGCGGGTCAGCCCCCAGCCGGCCAGCTGCACCGGCGCTCCGCCCGTGTAGAGCGGGCTGTCGGCGGATGCGGCCAGCGGAATCGGCGGGGCGGTGGTGGGGCTGGCGAGAATCAGCAGGGCGGCGTCGCCGTGGGTGGTGCCGGGATCGAACCCGGGGAAGACGTGGGTGTCGCTCACCTCGAGGACCTCTCCGGCTTGATCTCGACGGGGGTTGGCGCGACCGGTCGCGACTTTGTAGTCCGGCGCCGGAGTGAAGCCGCCGAAACGGAGGTCCTCGACGCAGTGCGCCGCGGTCAGGATCACGCGCGGGGCGATCACCGTTCCGGTGCAGGAGAAGCCCAGGTCCTTGCTGGTCCGGGCGGCGATGAACGCAAGCGAGGGGAAGTCGGCGATCGCGGCGAGATCGCCGCCGATGATCGAGGCGTGCGCACTCGGTGCCGCCGGCGCGGAGCTGGGCATCGCGCTGATCAGCAATGCGCAGAAAGTTCCGAAGGCGGCTGCTCGCTTGCTCCATATGTGGCTCCCCGACAGCCTCATCGACGCCCAGGCTAGTGGTTGCTGAGCGCTCAGGTGGCTTAGGCGGGTTGCCTAGACGGCTTCGAAGACCGTGGCCAGGCCCTGGCCGACGCCGACGCACATGGTGGCGATGCCGTATTTGCCGCTGCGGCGGCGCAGCTCGCGGACGAGGGTGCCGCTGAGGCGGGCGCCGGAGCAGCCGAGTGGGTGGCCGAGGGCGATCGCGCCGCCGTTGACGTTGAGGCGCTCCTCCTCGATCCCGAGCTGGCGGGCGCTGGCGAGGACCTGGGAGGCGAAGGCCTCGTTGAGCTCGACCAGGTCGATCTGGTCGATCGTGAGGCCGGCGGCGGTGAGGGCGCGGGGGACGGCCGCGACCGGGCCGATGCCCATGCAGGCCGGGTCGACGCCGGCGACGCCGGTGGCGACGACGCGGGCAAGGGGCTCGGCGCCGAGTTGGCAGGCGCCCTGCTCGGAGGCGATCAGCAGGCAGGCGGCGCCGTCGTTGAGGGTCGAGGCGTTGCCGGCGGTGACGCTGCCGCCCTCGCGGAAGACGGGGCGCAGCTTGGCGAGCTTCTCGGCCGAGGCATCGGGGCGGGGCCCTTCGTCGGCCTCGACCAAGAGCGTCTCGCGACCCTTGGGCGCCTCGATCGGGACGATCTCCTCCGCCAGCCAGCCGGCCTCGGCGGCGGCGACGGCGCGCCGGTGGCTGCGCAGGGCGAACGCGTCCTGGTCCTCGCGGCTGATCCCGTAGCGCTCGGCGACGTTCTCGCCGGTCTCGCCCATCGACTCGGTGGAGACGCCGAGCTCGGCCATGCGCGGGTTGATCATGCGCCAGCCCAGGGTGGTGTCGTGCATCGTCTGCGGACCGCGGGGGAGGGCGCGCTCGGGCTTCTCGACGACCCAGGGGGCGCGGCTCATCGACTCGACGCCGCCGGCCAGGTAAAGGTCGCCTTCGCCGAGCTTGACGGCGCGGGCGGCGCAGTTGACCGCCTCCAGGCCGGAGGCGCAGAGGCGGTTGACGGTGGCGCCGGGAACGCTGTGGGGGAGGCCGGCGAGCAGGGCCGCCATCCGCGCCACGTCGCGGTTGTCCTCACCGGACTGGTTGGCGGCGCCGAGGTAGACGTCGGTTATCCGCTCGGGGTCGACGCCGGTGCGCTCGACCACGGCCCGGATCGTGTGCGCGGCGAGGTCGTCGGGGCGGACGCCGGCGAGAGCGCCGCGGTAGGCGCCCATCGGGGTACGCAGCGCCTCGATTACGTATGCGTCTGGCATCGGGAGGAACCGTATCCTGGTTGAGATGCCTGTCTCCACGACCCCGCACGCCTGGATGACGGACGTGGTGCTGCGCATCTCTGCGTCCTCGGGTTTGCCTTTGGCACCGCCAAAGGCTGCACCCTGCGTCCTTGATCTGCTTGAACACGCCCGCCCCCAGTCGCACGCGGCCGCGAAGACAGGCATCTAGTGCTGTACATCCTGGGGACCCTGGCGGTAGTGGCTTTCATGATCGGCGTGCTGGTGCTCGTCGGCCACTTCTACCCGGGCAGCAGCGCCGAGCTGCTCGACTGGAAGCCGACCCGTTCGCCCGACCTCGAGGCCCAGAACGAGATCGACGACATCCGCCAGATGATGGAGGCGCAGAACGAGATGCGCCGCCGCCGCGGCGCCCCGGAGATGACCGAGGCCGAGTTGCGGCAGAAGGTTGCCGAGGACGAGCGGCTGCGCGAGCGCGATCCATTCGAATCGGCTTAGGGTTGGGCCGCCAGCTCGGCGGCCACGGGCTGCTGCGCCGGCGCGCCGACCGGGCCGAATGCCAGGGCCAGCGCCGCCGTGCCGAGGCCGGCAAGGAGCGAGAACCACCAGCCCCGCTGGAGACCGGCGAGCAGGTCGCCGCCCTGTAGGGAGTCGTTGAGCAGGGCGACGAGGGCGGCGACGCCGATCGCCGAGCCGAGCTGGCGCGACATCCCAAAGACGGCCGTGCCGGTGGCGAAGCGGCTCGGCGGCAGCGAGGCGGTGACCGCAGCGGGCAGGGCGCCGAGGACCATGCCGACGCCGGCGCCGCCGAGCATGAAGCCGGGCAGGAAGGTGCTGACGTATTCGGGCGTGGCGCCGACGGTGGCGAGGATGAAGGCGAAGCCGGTGGCGAAGGTGAGGCCGCCGGCGGCAACGACCGGGCGCTGTCCGAGCTTGCCGCCGAGGCGGCCGGAGGGGATCGCGAAGAGCGCCGCCATCAGCGGCCCGGGAGAGAGGGCGAGGCCGGCTTTCAGCGCCGAGTAGCCCCAGAGCTCGGTCAGCAGCAGGACGCCGGAGAGCAGCATCGCGCCGAAGCCGGCGAAGAAGACCGCCGCCGCGAGGTTGCCGAGGGCAAAGGAGCGGACGCGCAGCAGCGGCAGCTCGATCACCGGGGCGTGGTGGTGGGCGGAGCGGCGGACGAAGGCGACGACGAGGCCGGCGGCGCCGGCGAAGGAGGCGAGGGCGCGGGGATCGGCCCAGCCCCACTCCGGGCCCTTGACGATGCCGAGGGTGAGCAGGGCGATCCCCAGTGCCAGCTCGGCGGCGCCGAGCAGGTCGGGGCGGCCGTCTTCGGGTTCGCGGATCTCGTCCAGGGTGCGGATGGCGACGATCGCGGTGACGATTCCGATCGGCACGTTGACGACGAAGATCCAGCGCCAGCTCAGCTCGACGAGCAATCCGCCGATCGGCGGGCCGAGCGCGGCGGCGACACCGCCGACCGCCGACCAGATGCCGATTGCCAGGGTGCGCTGCTCGACCGGGAAGGCGGGCAGGATCAGGCCGAGGGTGGTCGGCAGCATCATCGCCCCGCCGGCCGCCTGCAGGACCCGGGCGGCGACGAGGACGTCGAGCGAGGGCGCGACGGCGCAGAGCGCGGAGGCGGCGGCGAAGAGCAGCAGCCCGTAGACGAAGACGCGCTTGCGGCCGATGCGGTCGGCGATGCGCCCGGCCGGGACCAGCAGCGCCGCGAAGACGATTGCGTAGGCGTTCAGTACCCAGGAGAGGTCGGGCAGGGAGGTGCCGGCGAAGTCCCGGGCCATGTCGGGGAAGGCGATGTTGACGATGAAGAGGTCGAGGCTGGCCATGAAGAGGCCGACTGAGGTGATCGTGAGGACCTTCCAGCGCTGCTCCATGCTGTCTCCAGTCAAGTCGCTTGCAATTCGCAAGCCACGGTAGCAGGATTAACTTGCAAAAGAAAAGTGAGTGGCTAGACTGGGTTGCATGGCCATCGAGGCGTTTGCCAACCTGAACTGCTCCGTCGCCCGGCCGCTCTCCTTCCTCGGCGAGCGCTGGGCGCTGCTGGTGCTGCGCGATCTCTTCCTCGGCCGCCGCCGTTTCGATGAGATCCAAGAGTCGCTGGGGGTGGCCAGCAACGTGCTCAGCCAGCGCCTCGCGTCCCTGGTCGAGGAGGGCGTCGCCGAGCGCCACCGCTACAGCGAGCACCCCGAGCGCTTCGAATACCGCCTGACCGAGAAGGGCCGCGACCTGCAGCCGGTGCTGCTGGCGATGCTGGCCTGGGGCGATCGCTACACCGCGAGCCCGGCCGGGCCGCCGCTGGAGACCGTCCACGACGAGTGCGGCAAGGCCTTCCACATGGTCCCGACCTGCTCGGAGTGCGGCGGCGAGGTCGACAGCGCTCACACCCACAGCCGCCCCGGCCCGGGTGCGACCGCGGAGCAGCGCCAGCGGGCCGAAGCGCAGAAGCAGCGCGCCGTCGAGCGCCGGGCCGCGTAGCCTCCGGCTCTTGGCACGAGCGCTGATCATCGGCTGCGGCTGCCGCGGCGGAGAGTTGGGCGAGCGGTTGCTGGCCGCGGGCTGGGCGGTGCGCGGGACCAGTCGCCGCGAGGAGGGTCTGGCGGCGATCGAGGCGGCCGGGATCGAGGCGGCACTGGCCGACCCCGACCGGGTCGGGACGGTGCTGGAGCACGTCGGCGACGTCGCCATCGTCTTTCACCTGCTGGGGTCGGCCACGGGCGAGCCCGAGGCGCTGGCGGAGATCCACGGGCCGCGCCTGGAACGGCTGCTGGAAAAGGTCGTCGACACCCCCGTGCGCGGCGTCGTCTACGAGGCGGTCGGCAGCGTCGATGCCGCCGTGCTGGAGGGCGGGGCGGGGCTGGTCGAGACCGCTTCGCGAACCTGGCGGATCCCGGCGGAGGTGGTCAGGACTGAACCGAACGACCCCGCGGAGTGGTCTCAAGCAATGGTGGATTTGGCTCTGAGTCTGATATCCCCAGCCCGCGAGGTCAAATAGTTAAACTCGGATAGGAATTAAGGTAGATACCTGAAACACGCGAGAGAGGCGATTCGATGGCTCTGCAACTTGGCGACGTAGCACCGGATTTCGAGGCCGACACGACCGCGGGCCGGATCAAGTTCCACGACTGGATCGGCGACTCGTGGGCGGTCCTCTTCTCCCACCCGAAAGATTTCACCCCGGTCTGCACGACCGAGCTCGGCTACATGGCGAGCATCGAGCCGGAGTTCGCCAAGCGCGGCGTCAAGATCATCGGCCTCTCGGTCGACCCGCTCGACAAGCACGAGCAGTGGGTGGACGACATCGAGGCGACCCAGGGGTCGCGACCGGACTACCCGATCATCAGCGACGCCGACTTCGAGGTGGCGAAGGCCTACGGGATGCTGGCGGCAGATGTCTCCGGTGACCCCGGCGACCGCACCCCGGCCGACAACCAGACCGTGCGCAACGTCTTCGTCATCGGCCCCGACAAGAAAGTCAAGCTCATCCTCGTCTACCCGATGACGACCGGGCGCAACTTCGACGAGGTGCTGCGGGTGATCGACTCGCTGCAGCTGACCGCGAACCACAAAGTCGCAACCCCGGCCCAGTGGCAGCAGGGCGATGACGTGATCATCGCCGGCTCGGTCTCCAACGACCAGGCGAAGGAGATCTATCCCGACGGCTGGGAGGAGCCGCGGCCCTACATCCGCATAGTGCCTCAGCCCAACGGCGACGCCTAGCTGTAGTTACTCAGCACGTTGTTCCAGCTCGGCGAGCCGGGCCGCGGGCGGTTGATGACCAAGGGAGCCGTGTCCTCTCCTGAAGTTGTAGTGGTCGAGCCAGCCGGGCAGTGCCCCGGTGCGCTCGGCCGAGGAGCCATAGATGGCTCCGTAAGCCCAACGGTTGGTCAGCGTCTGAATGAAGCGCTCGGCCTTGCCGTTGGTGCGGGGGCGATAGGGGCGGGTGAAGAGGTGGTGCATCTGAAGCTCGGTGCAGGCCTGCGCATGGACGGCCGAGCGATAACAGGCACCGTTGTCTGAGAGCACTCGCTCGACCCCGATCCCCATTCCCTTGAACCAGTCGACGGCGCGCCGCAGGAACCCTGCGGCGGTGGCGCCCTTCTCGTCGGGTAGGACCTCCACGTAGGCGAGGCGGGTGGCGTCATCGACGCAGACGTGGACGAACTCCCAGCCAGTCACTCGCCTGCGTTCGTGCTCGGGGCCCTGGGAGAACTGGCTCTTGCGGTTGCCGGTCACCCGATGCCCGGCGCCCCGGGCACTGATCCGCGCGAGCTTCTTGACGTCGACGTGGATCAACTCGCCGGGACGCTTGCGTTCATAGCGATTGGGTGGCTCGGGAGGAGCAAGTCGGCTGCGCTTTCCCAATCCGATCCGGGCCAGCCACCGCGAGACGGTCGAGAGCGCCATGCCCAGGACTTCGGCGATCTCCGCCGCTGTCATCCGCAGCCGCCGCAGTGCCTCGATCGCCTCCAGGCGGTCACCTGCCAGGCGCGAGGGCACCCGCCTCGGGGCGGAGCTGCGATCCAACAGCCCCGCCTCTCCCTCACTGCGCCAGCGAGACAGCCACTTGCGGGCCGATCGCTCGCTGATGCCGGCGGCCTCGGCCGCCACCATCAGCGACCAGTTCTCCTCTTCGATGCGTTTGACCAGCAGCCTGCGGCTATTCGGGCAGGTGCGGGCGTTAGCGTGGATGTCCATCCGGTGTCCTCCTTGATCTGGGTGGGTCGCACCCCCAGCCTTCAAGGAGGCCCGGATGAACAACGTTGTGAGGAACTACAACTAGCGTCCTCAGCCGCCGAAAACCAAGCCTGACCAGGACGCAGGGAAGGACGCCGAGGGGAGCGCACTCCAGTGCGTGACCCGAGGCGGCCGACCGAGGACGCCGTCAGGCGCCGGTTTGCAGGCGGCTGAGCAGGTCGCCGAGGATCCGCGCGGTGGCTCCCCAGATCAACTGCCCCTCCACCTCGTAGGTGGGGGTGCGGATGGGGACGCCGCGGCGGACCAGGCGGCGCATCTCGTAGCTCTCGCGCAGCACCTCGAGTGAGAAGGTGAGGACGGTCTCGACCTCGGTCGGGTTGGGCATCAGGCCCAGCTCGGCCGGGTGGGCGACGAGGCCGACGAAGGGGTGGACGCGGTAGCCGGTGACGAAGGTCGAGACCGGTGGCAGCGCCCCGACCAGCTCGACCCGCGCCGGCTCCAGGGCGATCTCCTCCTGGGCCTCGCGCAGCGCCGTCGTCGTCAGGTCGGCGTCGATCTCGTCCCGGCGCCCGCCGGGGAAGGAGACCTCGCCGGCGTGCCGGCGCATGTCGGCCCGGCGCTCGGTGAAGATCAGCCCTGGCTCCTGGGGCCAGCCGTAGAGCGCCAGCAGCACCGCGGCGTCGGTGCCGCCGTGCGCCTCCATCGCCGCCGCTTCCGCGGGCGTCAGCAGTAGGCGCGCAAGCTCTTCCACGCCGCCCATCATCCTCGACTCCGTATGACCTTTGTCACCCACAGGGTTACAAAGGTCATACGGAGCGAGGGGCGCGCTTGGCCGAGCGGGCACGCAGCAGGGCCGGGGCGGCGACAGCGGTAACCAGGAGGCCGCCGGCGCCGGCGACGATGAGGGCGACCCGGGGAGAGGTGGCGTCGACGAGGAAGCCGCCGAGGGCCATCGCGATCCCGGAGCCGACCGCCACCGCGGTCGCGGTGAGGCCGTAGACGCGACCCAGCAGGTGGCGGGGGACGTGCTGCTGGAAGATCGTCTCGCTGGCGACGATCTCGATTCCGTTGCCGCCGCCGGAGGCGAGCTGGGCGAGTGCCACCAGGGCGATTCCCGGTGCCACCCCGGTCGCCAGGGTGCCGACCGAGCTGAGCCCGAGCGCCAGCCCGAAGAGCAGGGTCGCGGGAGTGCCGGTGCGGCGCATCACGCCGACCGAGCCGAGCAGCATGCCGACGCCGAAGATGGCCGAGACGATCCCGTAGGTGGCGCTGCTGCCGCCGAGCGTGTCGCGCACGAGGAAGACGAGGGCGACGTTGTCGATCGAGACGAAGGCGAACATGAAGAGCATGGCGAGGGTGACGACGCGGGTGACCCGGTTGGACATGGCATGACGCAGCCCGGTCCGGGTCGAGGCCAACACCGACTCGCGCTTGCGCCCTTCTTCGCGATCGGCTGGCGGCAGCGGCGCCAGCGCCCGGGTCAGCAGTGCCGAGGCGAGGAAGGTGGTGGCGTTGAACAGCAGCGCGACCCCCGCGCCGCCGGCGGCGAAGAGCAGACCGCCGACCAGGGGCCCGACCGCCACGTAGAGGTTGGAGGCGATGCCGGTGAGGCTGTTGGCGAGCAGCAGCTCGTCCTCGCCGACCAGCGCCGGCACCGCGGTCGCCTTGGCCGGCGCGTAGGTCGTCTCCAGGCAGGTGGCCAGCACCAACAGGGCGAGGATCGCCGGGAAGGGCGGCAGCGTCGCCAGCAGGGCGAAGAGGGCGGCCTGGCCGAGGTCGGCGCCGATCATCAGCCGCCGCAGGTCGAAGCGGTCGGCGAGGCTGCCGGCCAGCGGCCCGAGCAGGCGTGGTGCCGTCCCGGCGATCAACAGCGCCGCGACCGCCGTGCCGGTGCCGCGGGTCTGCTGGACGTAGAGCGTCAGCACCGTCAGCGCCGCGCCGGAGCCGGTGTAGGAGAGGGCCAGTGCCGCCCAGAGCGCCCGGAACTGGGGGCGGTTGCGCAGCAGCGCCAGCGCGCCGGTCATCAGATGATTACTTGGACGGTGCCCCCGTCGACCGACCAGGCCGCGCCGGCCACGTAGGAGGCGCGCTCGGAGCAGAGGAAGACGATCGCGCTGGCGATCTCGGCCGGGTCGGCAAGGCGGCCGATCGGGCGCTTGGCGCCGGCTGCGGCCAGGGCCTCCTCGCGGCTGGCGGGGCCGCTCATCGCCTGGGACTGGTCGAGCAGGCCGCCCGGGTCCATCCACATCTCCGATTCGGTCGGGCCGGGGCAGATCGCGTTGACGAGGACACCGCTCTTGGCGTAACGGTCGGCGAAGAGGCGCGAGAGCGAGAGCTCGGCGGCCTTGGCGACCGAGTACTCCGGCATCGCCGCGGAGGGGCGCTTGCCGGCGGTCGAGCAGACGTTGACGACGCGGCCCCAGCCGCGCTCGGCCATCGCCGGGGCGGCGGCTCGCATCGCCCGCAGCGGCGCCATCACGTTGAGCTCGTACTGGGCGCGCCAGTCCTCGTCGGGGACGTCGTCGAGGTCGCGCCAGCTGGCGGCGCCGGCGTTGTTGACGAGGACGTCGAGGCCGCCGAAGTACTCGCCGGCGGTGGCGAGGATGCGCTCGCCGGCGTCGGCGAGGGTGACGTCGAGGGCGAGCACAGCGGCGCGGCCGCCGGCCTTGATCCCGGCCCCGACCGCCTCTTCCTGGACCTCGCGCAGGCGCTCCTCGCCGCGGGCGACCAGCAGCACGTTGGCGCCCTCGGCGCAGAGCTGGCGCGCGGTCTCGGCGCCGATGCCGCGGCTGGCGCCGGTGACGGCGCAGGTGCGGCCTTTGAGTCCGAGGTCCATCAGAGTGTCTCCAGGCGCTCGGCCACGGTGACCGAGGCTTCGCCGGCCAGGACCTTGTGGACCGGGCATTTGCCCGCGACCCGGAGCAGCAGCTGGCGCTGCTCCTCGCTCAGCTCCGTGGGCAACTGCAGCGCCACCGCGAAGGTGGAGGGGATGCCGTCCTCGTAGGCGACGTCGACGTCGACCTCGATCGTGCCGACGTCCCAGCCTTTGCGCTCGGCGTACATCTCGATCGTGATCGCGGTGCAGCCGGCGAGGCTGGCGGCGAGCAGCTGGGTCGGGCGCGGTCCGGTGTCGGTGCCGCCGCGGTCCGCGGGCTCGTCGACGACCAGGGTGTGGCCGCCCTCCATGTCCACCTCGTGGGCGAATCCCGCGCTGCGGCGGGCGACGATCTTCACGCTGTCAGCTCTTGCCGCGGCCCTCGAACAGGGCCGGATCGTCGACGTCGGCCCAGCGGGCCATCGCATAGACGAGGTCGGAGGCGCGGTTGACGAAGTGGATCACGGTCTCGCCGTTGAGCTCGCCGGCCACGGCGAGGGCGGAGATGTGGCGCTCGGCGCGGCGGACGACGGTGCGGGCGACGTCGAGTTGGGCGGAGAGCTGGTTGCCGCCGGGGATGACGAACTTCGGCGGCAGCGTCACCTCGTCCATGTAGCGGTCGATCAGGCGCTCGAGCTCGGCGACCATCGGCTCGGTGACGCGGCTGACCCCGTCTTCGAGCCGCTCGGAGGCCTCCGGCGCGGTCGCCAGTTCGGCGCCGGCGACGAAGAGATCGTCCTGGAGGCGGAGGACGTCGGCGGCCAGCTCGGCCTGCTCGGGGCCACAGAGGGAGCGGGCGACGCCGAGCAGCGAGCAGGCCTCGTCGAGCGAGCCATAGGCCTCGGTGCGGCCATGGTGCTTGGGGACGCGGCCGCCGTACCAGAGCGAGGTGGTGCCGTCGTCACCCTTCTTCGTATAGATCTTGACCATGTGCCGATCCTACGCGGCGGCGCTCAGGAGACCGGGTTGAAGGCGAAGCCGGTCATCACCTTGGGGAAGAAGTAGGTCGACTTCGGCGGCATGTTGGCGTCGGTCTCGGCCACGGCCTTGACCTGCTCGACCGGGACCGGGCGCTGGATGAAGGCGACGTCGAACTCGCCCCCGTCGACCATGGCGAGCGCGTCGGGGACGCTCTTGGCGTACTCGAGGCCGCGGCGCTCGTCGATGTCCTCATCGCTCATCCCGGCCAGGCCCTTCAGCACCAGCGTCTCGAGGATCGCCGAGTCGAGGCGGCGGTAGGACTCCGGCTTGCCGTGGAGGCGGCGGTCGAGGTCGGCGGTGTCCTTCAGCCGCAGCCGGTAGGCCTGCCTGTGGAAGTTGTCGTAGAGGCCGAAGACGCCGACGCCGTCCTCGCCGCCGGGGTCGATCCGCTCGCGGCCGATCTCCTCGATCTCGAACAGCTCGCGCAGGCCGCTGCCGAGGCGGCGCTGGCGCTCGGGGTCGGCGGCGAAGCCGGAGAGCAGACGGTGGGTGGGGAAGACGGTGAGGCCGGGGTCGTCGAGTCCGGTCAGCGCCATCAGCGTGTAGTTGTGCGGACCTTCGCCGCCGACCTCGTCGCGGTAGGCGCGGGCGGTCTCGTAGCGGTGGTGGCCGTCGGCGATCAGCAGCTCGGCCTCGGCGAGGCGCTCGCTCACGGCGGCGTGGACGGCGGGGTCGGTGACTTGCCAGACGCGGTTGACGGTGCCGGTCTCGTCCGTCGCCTCGCCCCAGGGCGCGGCGCTGAGCGCGGGCTCGACCAGCGGCCAGGCGTCGGCGGTGCTGAGCGAGAAGATCGGCGAGAGGTTGTAGCCGGTCGCCCGGGTCAGCTCGAGCCGGTCCAGCAGTGGGCCGGGGTGGGTGCGCTCGTGCGGGCGCACGCCCCCGTCGTAGTCGACCACCCGCACCCGGGCGAGGATGCCGTGGCGGCTGTGGCTGGAGCCGTCGGGAGCGGTGTAGTCCTGGGTCATCGCCCAGATCGAGGGCTGCTCGTCGGCGACCAGGGCGCCGTCGGCGCGCCAGGCCTCGATCGTCCGCGCCGCTCCCTCATAGGGATCGCCATCGGGGTCGCTGGCCGGGTCGGCGGGGTCGAACGGCTTTGGCAGGTCGATCGCGACCGCGTTGTAGGGCGAGCGCGCCAGCAGCGCCGCCCGGCCGGCGGCGTCGATCACGTCATAGGGCGGCGCGGCGACGGCGTCGAGCGAGCCGACCACGCCAAGGTCGTAGTGCAGCGCCTTGAAGGGCTGGACATCCGCCATGGGAACTCACTCTAGACTGGGCCGGTCGGGGTGTGGCGCAGCCTGGTAGCGCGCGGCCTTTGGGTGGCCGAGGTCCTCGGTTCGAATCCGGGCGCCCCGATTTTCGATTGCCAGTGGGACCGGTCAGTTCGCCGGGTAGTTCTTGTTCCCGAATACCGGCGTCAACCCCGCTCACGGTCCTGGCTACCAGATCGTCAATGACTGCGGGCGGTCGTGGTCGCGGATGGCCCGATCCTTGGTCACGAGGACGAGGCCGTGCTCGATTGCGGTCGCGTAGATCAGTCGATCGGCAGGGTCGCCTGGGAACGAGGAGGGGAGGGCGGCAGCGGTGTCCGCGATTGCCGGGGTCACGCCGATCGTTCGAAGCTGAGCGGCGAGGCCCTGCAGCCAGGATCGGATCGGAATGCTTACGGCGATCCGCTCGTGCTTCGCCAACCAGGCCAGCTCGTACCAGGAGATCGCCGCCACGACATGTTCATCCGCCTCCTCAAGGGCGTTGCATGCCGGTTTGCTGACCCGTTCAGGCTCAGCCGACCACCAGTGGACCACGTGGGTATCCAGCAGAACCGCAGCCACGGCTACGAAGCGTTCCAGGCCTCGCCGGTGGAGAACAACTGCTCCTCCTCGACGACCGTTTCCGCCACACCGTCGAATGAGCCCTTGAGAGAGCGCGCGCCAGATGCGGGTACGAGACGGGCGACCGGACGGCCATGCCTGGTGATCTCGATCTCCTCACCGGCTGCGGCATCGTCCAAGAGGCGAAGGATCGTCGCCTTTGCGTCAGTAGCAGTCACTTGTTTGGCCATATGGACAGTATAGCGGTCAGATAAGGGCGTGCGAGCGGCATGGACGTTTGTACGCTCGGGTTTGCAGGGATTTCTACCGATAGGGGTCGAGATGAACGAGGGAGACCAGATTGCCCACCGGGTCGAGCGGGCCGCGTTCGAAACCGACCGGCAGCTGATCGTCGGCGACGTGACGCTGCCGCCGGAGGGCTACCAGAGCCGGTTCTCGGACGTGCTCAACCGCCGCGACTTCGACTTCCTGCCGCTGACCAAGGTCGAAATCACCTCGCTGGTCGACGGCACGGTCAAGGAGCGGCCGTTCGTGGTCGTCTCCAAGGCGCAGGTGCGGCTCTCCTACCCGTACAACCCTTAGCGCCGGGTCCGGCTAGGCGTTGGAGCGCTGCATGCGACCGCGGCTCGCGTAGGAGCCGAGGTCGATGAAGAAGGCGAGGATGACGATGAACCACTCGAAGCCGGAGACGCGGTTGGAGCTGCTCCACATCACCGCGTAGGCGAGCGTCGTCCAGGGCAGCAGGAAGAAGCCGAGGAAGGGCACGAACCAGCTGTCGAAGGCGCGGCTGAGCAGGTCGCTGAAGAGGAAGAGGGCGAACAGCGCCAGGCGCGGCGAGATGAAGGCGAAGAGGACGACGAAGCAACCCATTGCAGGACCGTACCCGCTGGCTGGGACGGCGGCAATCGACTACGGTCGAGGTCAATGGGAGCGGCGATGGCTGAGAAGTGGACGGCGGCGGACATTCCCGACCAGGCGGGGCGAACCGCGGTGGTGACCGGAGCCAACAGCGGGCTCGGGCTGGCCGCGGCGCGGGCGTTGGCGGCGGCCGGGGCGGACGTCGTGCTGGCTTGCCGGAACCTGGAGAAGGGGGAGGCCGCGGTGGGTTCGATCCGCGCCGATCTGCCGGACGCGTCGGTCGTGCTCGAGGAGTTGGATCTCTCCAGCCTCGCCTCGGTCCGCGACTTCGCGGCGCGCTTCGAGGCTGAGCGCGGCGCCCTCGACCTGCTGATCAACAACGCCGGCGTGATGGCGCCGCCGCGGCGCGAGACCGCCGACGGGTTCGAGCTGCAGCTCGGCACCAACCACCTCGGTCACTTCGCTCTCACTGGCCTGCTGCTCGGCGGGATGCAGGGGCGGGAGGACGCTCGCGTCGTCACCGTCAGCAGCACCGCCCACAAATTCGGCCGCATCAACTTCGACAACCTGCAGGGCGAGCGGCGCTACTTCCGCTGGAACGCCTACGGCCAGTCCAAGCTCGCCAACGTCCTCTTCGCCCGCGAGCTCGACCGGCGCCTGCGCGCCGCCGGCTCCAGTGTCAAGAGCCTCGCCGCTCACCCCGGCTACTCGTCGACCAACCTGCAGTCGGCGGCGCCGCCGCTGCTCGACCGCACGGTGATGAAGGTGACCAATCTCCTCGTCGGCCAGAGCCCGGAGATGGGCGCGCTGCCGGAGCTCTACGCCGCCACCCGTCCCAATCTCGACGGCGGCCTCTTCATCGGACCCGACGGCTTCGAGGAGCAGCGGGGTTACCCGAAGGTGGTCAGCCCGGTCCGGGCCGGCCGCGACGAGGCGACGGCGGCGCGGCTCTGGAACGTCTCCGAAGCGCTGACCGGGGTCAGCTACGACTTCCCCTAACCGCGGCGAGTTCACCGGCTCGTTAGACCTCTGCCGTAGCCTCAATGGCAAGGAGGAACGACATGAACAGACTCGGAAAGCTGATGACGATGCTGAATCCTGAGAAGACGAAGATGCCCGCGCCGGAAGCGGCGCTGCCCGGTCGCAGCGAGCCCGCCTTCGAGGTCCCCGACACCCACGCCGTGCTCGGCACCCCGCTCGAGCCGCCGTTCCCGGAGGGGATCGAGGCCGCCTACTTCGCGCTCGGCTGCTTCTGGGGCGCGGAGCGGTTGTTCTGGGGGCTCGACGGCGTCTACACGACGGCGGTCGGCTACCAGAACGGGACCACCCCGAACCCGACCTACGACGAGGTCTGCTCGGCCCAGACCGGGCACGCGGAGGCGGTGCTGGTCGCCTTCGACCCGGAGAAGATCTCCTACGCCGACCTGCTGAAGATCTTCTTCGAGGAGCACGACCCGACCCAGGGGATGCGCCAGGGCAACGACGTCGGCACCCAGTACCGGTCCGGCATCTACTACGCCAACGACGCCCAGAAAGCGACGGCGGAGATGGCGCGCGACGCCTACGACGCCGACCTGAAGGCCGCCGGCAAGGAGCCGACCACGACCGAGATCGAGCCCGCCGGCCACTTCTACTACGCCGAGGAGTACCACCAGCAGTACCTGCACAAGGTCCCAAACGGCTACTGCGGCCTGGCCGGGACCGGCGTCACCTGCCGTATCCCGACCGCCGCTTCCTAGTCGCGGGGATGGTCCACCGGCGCGGCGAATAGCATCCCGCGCCCGTGGCACCCTCCTTCGGCTCCTACATAGGCGGCTGCCTCGCCGTAATCGGCATCGTTGCGGCGCTAGGCCTCGGCGGCTACTGGCTGCGGCGCTGGATCGTGCCGGAATTCTCCGGCGCCCTGGCCCGGCTCGCCGATGCCACGATCGCGGTCGGCCTGCTGGTGATCTCGCTGGAGATCCTCGGCACGATCAGCCAGCTGCGGCTGGGCTGGGTCGTCCTCTTCTGCATCGCCGTCGGCCTCGGCTCAGCCGCGCTCGGCCGCCGCATGGCGCCGCGCGAGGGGCAGGAAGTGCCGGCGCCGAAAGTGGGGACCGCGGCGCTGGTCATCGCCCTCGCCGTCGCCTCGTTCACGGTCGCCGAGTGGACCTTCCCGTCGCAGCTGAGCCTCGACCTGGGCATGTTCGGCGGCGACACCACCTGGTACCACATGCCCTTCGCGGCCGGCATCGCCCAGGAACACTCGACGGTCCACCTCCACTTCACCGACCCGCTGCGGCTGGCGGCCTGGTTCTACCCACAGAGCACCGAGCTGATCCACGGCGCCGCGATCGTCCTCTTCAAGAGCGACTGGCTCTCGCCGCTGATCAACCTCTTCTGGCTGGCGATCGCGCTGCTGGCCGCCTGGTGCGTCGGCCGTCCCTACAAGGTCGGCCCGGCGACGCTGGTCGCCGGCGCGATCGTGCTCGACGCCGGAGTGATGATCGAGACGCAGCCGGGGGAGGGGCGCAACGACATCATGGGGCTGGCCTTCCTGATCGCCTTCGCGGCCTTCCTCATCAACGGCCACCAGCGGCGGGCGCCGGTGGAGGGTGCGGTGCAGGACAAGCCCGACCTCGATGCGCCGCTGCTCGACAAGGGGCCGCTGGTGATGGCGGGGATCGCGGCTGGGCTGGCCGGCTCGGTCAAGTACACGTTCCTGATCCCGGTCGCCGCGATCACGGTCGGGGTCGTCCTCTTCAGCGGCCGCGGGCGGCGCTGGACCACCGCCTGGGTGATGGCCGTGCCGATGCTCGTGGTCGGTGGCTACTGGTACCTGCGGGCGGCGATCAAGACCGGCGGCAACCCGATCCCGATCACCAAGTTCGGGCCGCTGCAGCTGCCGACGCCGGACCAGATGCCGCTCGACCCGCGGCCGCGCTTCGCCGTCGCCCACTATCTGACCGAGCCGACGATCTACCGCAAGTGGTTCTTCCCCCAGCTCGACAACGCCTTCGGGCCGCTCTGGCCGCTGATCCTGATCTGCGCCGTCGCCGCCGCGGTCTTCATCGTCGTGCGCTCGCGCAACCGGATCCTGCGGGTGATCGCCGCCGCGGCGCTCGCCACCGCCTTCGTCTACCTGTTCACGCCGCTGACCGCGGCCGGCCAGGACGGCTCGCCGACGGGCTTCTTCACCAACACCCGCTACCTGGTGCCGGGGCTGGTGCTGGCGTTGACGCTGCTGCCGATCGCGCGGCCGTTGCGGGCGCCGGACAAGCGCGCCTGGCAGACGCTGCTCTTCTTGGCCGGGCTCTACGCGATCACGGTGCTGACCACGCCGCGCTGGTACCCGGGCTACATCTTCGGGACGATCTTCATCACCCTGGCGCTGGTCTGGGTGCCGACCGGATTGGTGTTGGGACGGGTGCGCGGCGAGGTCAGCCGTGGCATCGTCGTCGCGGTCGGCGCTGTGGTGCTGCTGCTCGCGGTGGTGCTCGGGCGGGCGCAGCAGGTCCAGTACGCCGACCACCACTACACGAAATCGACCCTGTTCCTGGGCGAAGGCGGGCCGCAGGAAGCCTACGATTTCGCCCGCCGCCAGCACGACAAGCGGATCGGCATCGTCGGCTCCAGCGAGATCATCTTCGGCCAGTACGGTTTCTACGGCGCCGATCTCACGAACCACGTCAAATACATCGGCGTGCCGGGGCCGAACGGGACCTACCGCCTGGCGACGACCTGCGAGGCGTTCCGGCGCCAGATCAACGCCGGCGACTACGACTACCTGATCATGAGCGAATCCACCCAGGACTCGCCAGCGGCCGAATACTCGTACCCGATCTACTCCTGGGTGAAGGACGACCCGGCGCTGAGGCTGGTCGTGGCCGAGCCCAAGATCGTCCCCCAGCCCGACTACGTCTTCAAGGTCAACGGCAAGCTCGACCCCGCCGGCTGCGCCAGCAAGTAACGCTCGGGGCCGATGGGCCGATTTCGGGATACATAGTCCCGCTTTCGGCCCGTCGACCGGCGGTTCAGGTGAGGGCGTGCTGGCGGACGAGGTCCGCGGTGCGCTTGGGCTGCTCCCACCAGAACATGTGGCCGACGTCCTCGTAGGCCTCGAGGCGGGCGTCGGGGATCAGCGAGGCGATCAGCGGGCCGTTGGGGTAGCCGAGCACGCGGTCGGCGGTGCCGTGGACGACGAGCGTCGGCGTGGTGATGCCTGGTAGGCGGGCGCTGGTGTCGTGGGAGACGATCGCCTGCACCTGCAGGCCGATCGTCTCGCGCGGCGCGGGCAGCGCTTCGGCCATCGCGGTGAAGTCGGCGAAGCGACTCTCCTCGGCGCGGAAACCGGGGGAGAGGTTGAGCTCGTACATCGCCCGGAAGACCCGCTGGGCGTCGCCGGAGGCCATCGCCTCGACCAGGCCCTGGAAGTCGGCCGGGTCCATCAGCTGCGAGCCCTCGCCGCCGCAGTAGCTGCACCCGATCGTCAGCGAGCGCAGCTTGCCGGGATGGGCGAGGGCCAGCTCCTGGGCGATCATTCCGCCCATCGAGATCCCCAGCACATGCGCGCTCTCGATCTCCAGCGCCCCCAGCAGCCCGGCCGTATCGGCAGCCATCTCGGCGATCGAGAAGGCCTCGGTGACCGGGCTCGAGAGCCCCATGCCGCGGTTGTCGAAGGCGATCACCTCGAAGTCGCGCTCGAGGCGGGAGGAGAACGCCTGTCCCCAGGCCAGGTGGTTGGCGCTCATCCCCTGGATCAGCAGCAGCGGCTCGCCCGCACCGGCGCGCTCGTAGTGGAGTTCGGTGCCGGCTAGCTCGACCTTGGGCATGGTTTCAGGCTATGGGATCGGCTCGGGGTGCCCGCGCCGGGCGACTACCTCCCGGCGCGCCAGGTGATGCCGTTCAGGTGCAGGACGCCGGGGTCGCCGGAGTTGAAGTGGACTTCCCCGTTGGGCTCGACCGAGACCGTCGCGAAGGTGCCGCCGTTCCCGACCGCGGGGAACGACTGCTGCAGTTCCGGTGCGTACCCGGCTGGGAGCACGAAGATCTGCCCTCCCGTTCCGGTGAGTCGCGTCACCTCTCCCTGTAGATGGGCTATGCCTTGGCGGTCGACGTAGAACGCCGCCGACGGGCGATCGCTCGGGCTGAAGTTTGCCCATCCGGCGCCGAAGGTCGGCTGACCGGGGGCGCCCACCACCCGTAGCGCTTCCGGCGCGGCGAAGGTGCCGGTCGGGCCCTGTGGCCCCTGAGGACCGGTCGCGCCGCGCTCACCCTTGGCCCCGGTCGCGCCTTTGGCCCCGGTTGCGCCCTTTGCCCCCTTCTGCCCCTTCAGGGTCGAGATGGCGAGCGCGGTCAGCTTGGTCGCTTCGATGCTCGCCTTTTTGATCTTCGGCCCAGTGACCGCGGCGTTCCTGAGCTGTTTGGTGCCGACGCTGTTCTTCCCGAGGTGCCCCGCGGCCACGGCGGCGCCGCCGCCGAGGACCAAGAACAGGCACAGGGTCGAGATTACGTTGGCGTAGGTCAGCTTGCTGCGCAGGGCTCGCATCGTTCCTCCAAGTAGAGACGGCCGGATTCCGGCAGCATGACTGCCGCTTCGGCGTCAAACTAGGCGTCCGAGCCCCCGTAGCTCAGCTGGATAGAGCGCCGGCCTTCTAAGCCGGATGTCGCAGGTTCGAATCCTGCCGGGGGTATCAGAAGCCCGGCGGGTGGCGGACGACGAAGCCGTCGCCTGAAGCCGGCGCGAGGTGCCAGCGGGGGCCGGTGCCCTGCTCGTCGCCGACGGTGTCCCAGCGCAGGCCGGCGATCTCGGCGAAGGTGTGGCCGGCGTTGGCGTAGACGGTGATCCACTTGCCGGGGCCGGGGGCTCCCCAGCCCTCGAGCGAGCTGGAGGTGAGCGGCTCCGGGATCAGGCCGCCGCCGAAGAGGGCGAAGCTGACCGAGCCGGAGCAGTCGTAGCCCTGGGAGTAGAAGGAGCCGTGGCCGCCGCCCCAGACGTAGGGGCGGCCGACGATCATGTTGGCGTTGTTGACCACGTCCTTGACCGCCTGCGGGGCGTCGGGGGGCGGCAGGGCGATGCCGGTGAGCAGGATCGAGGTCGAGCCGTCGTCGCCGGCGGCGCGGGTGTTGGCGAAGATCTTTTCGCGGTCGGCGGCGCTGTGGCGGGGGATTTTGGTGCCGTTGGAGCCGGCCGAGGCGGGCGGCATCTTCGCGGGGTCGGTTGGGACCGGCGGTGGCGAGGTGGTGACGGCGGAGCCGTAGGTGGCGGGCGGCTTCGCTTCGATCTTGCGTCTGGCTTCGATCAGGGCGAGGCCGTTGCCGAGCGCGCCGAGCGCCCGGTCGGCGCCGGTGGAGGAGGCGAGCGCGGCCAGCAGGGTGTTGCCCAGGGCTGCGAAGGCGGTGCCTTGGGGCGCCTCTTCGGGCGCCTTCGCGGAGGCGCCGAGAGGCAGCGCCAGGAGGGCGAGAGCGCAGAGAAGTGCGGCTTTGTTGAGACGTCCCATATCCAAGCCCGACCGCAAACACGATAATGACCCGGCGCATGGAGGGAATCCGCATCATCCACATCGGTGGCCCGACCGTCCTGATCGAGGTCGGGGGCTGGCGGCTGCTGACCGATCCGACCTTCGACGCGCCCGGCCGCAAATACAACTTCGGCTGGGGGACGAGCTCGCGCAAGCTGGCCGGGCCGGCGCTCGCGCCCGGCGCGCTCGGCGAGATCGACGCGGTCCTGCTCTCCCACGATCACCATGACGACAACCTCGACGACGCCGGCCGGGCGCTGCTGCCCTCGGCAGGGACCGTCGTCACCACGGTGCCTGGGGCCAGGCGGCTCGGCGGCAACTCGCGCGGACTCGCGGCCTGGGACTCGACCACGCTGGAGGCACCGGGGCGGACGCCGATCGAGGTGACCGCGACCCCGTGCCGGCACGGGCCTCCGCTAAGCCACCCGATCGTCGGCGAGGTCGTCGGCTTCGCCCTGCGCTGGGATGGCCAGGAGCACGGCGTGCTCTGGATCTCCGGCGACACCGTCCTCTACGACGGCGTCCGCGAGGTCGCCGACCGGCTCGAGGTCGACACTGCGATCGTCCACCTTGGCGGCGTCAAATTCCCCACCACCGGACCGCTGCGCTACACGCTGAACGCGGCCGAAGCGATCGAGCTCTGCTGCCAGATCCGCCCCCGCACCGTGATCCCGATCCACTACGAGGGCTGGAAGCACTTCCGCCAGGGACGGGACGCGATCGAAGCCGAGTTCGTCGGCGCCCCACAGAGCTTCCGCGACAGCATTCGCTGGCTGCCGATCGGCGACGCGGTCGATCTCGGCACATAGGGAGTGCTGTCGTCCTTTGGGGCGGTATGCGCGCCAAAGGACGACAGCGGAGTGCGGCAGTCCTTTGTGACGCGTAGCGACCCAAAGGACTGCCGCAAACTTGATCCAGGGCTCAGGTGTTCTGGTAGAGCGGGCCGTCGCCGCCCTCGGGCGGAGTCAGGCGACCGCCCTTGGCGGTGATCGCGCCGCACTGGACGCAGTTGGTGTAGTTGACGATCACGTCGACCTCGCCCTCGGGGGGCGCGTCGTCGGGGATCTCGTAGACGCCGGCCGGGCACATGTAGGCCCAGGTCTCGGCGATCTCCCGCGGCACCCGCTTCTGCACGCGGATGTGGTTGGGCGCGTCGTCGCGGGTCGCGTTGCCGCTGATGAAGACGCTGGAGAGCTTGTCGAACGTGTACTTGCCGTCAGGCGTCGGGTAGCCGTCCCTGGTCTTGCCGATGAACATCGGCTGGGCGTCGTTGCGGTGGATCTTCCAGCGGCCGCCGGGGAAGCGGCCCTTGGTCGCGATCATCAGGTTGACCAGCGGCCCGCCTTTGATCAGCCCCTTCTGGAACGGCTGGCGCGTGTTGCGCTGTTCGTAGAGTTCCTTGCCGACGATCGACTCGGCGATCGCCTCCTCGTAGGCGGAGAAGTCGTTCGTCCCCGTCTTCAGCGAGGCGTAGATCGATTCGGCGGCGAGGATCCCGGCCTTGATCGCCAGGTGGACGCCCTTCAGCGCCGCCAGGTTGACCATGCCGGCGGCGTCGCCCGCAAGCACCGCCCCCGGGGCCGAGAGCTTCGGCATCGCCCAGTAGCCGCCGGCCGGAATCGCCTTGGCGCCCCAGCTGACCCGCTCGCCGCCGTCGAGGATGTCGCGGACCAGCGGGTGGGTCTTGAACTGCTGCAGGAGGTCGTGGGCGGAGGTTGTGGCGTCGGCGTAGTCGAGGTCGAGCACGAAGCCGATTGAGACCAGATCGTCGCCGGTCTTCTCGTCTTTCATCGGGTAGATCCAGGAGCCGCCGATCTGGTGGTACTTGGCGGGGATCTTCAGCGGCCAGCCGGCGAGGGTGTGGATGACGCGGTCGAGCGGCTTCTTCACCTTCCAGACCTCTTTGACCCCGAGCTCCCAGACCTGTGGCTCGCGGCCCTCATCGAGGTCGAACTCGCCGACGGCGGCGTCGGTGAGGTGACCCCAGCAGCCCTCGGCGAGGACCGTCGCCTTGGCGGCGATGTCGGTGCCGGGCTCGAAGTTGCCCTGCTCCTCGCCCTCTCTGCCGCGGCCTTTGTCGCCGGAGCGGACGCCGACGACGGCGCCGTCCTCGACGATCAGCCGCGTCGCCGCGGTCTCGGTCAGCAGGTAGGCGCCCGCCTCCTCGGCCTGGGCCTGCATGTAGCGGCAGAGGGCGGAGACGGAGATCACCTCGTTGCCGTGGTTCTTCTGCGGTGGCGGGGGCGGGATGCGGAGCTTGCGCTTGCCGTTGGGGAGGAGATAGATCGCCTCCTTCTCGACCTCGCCGAAGGCAAAGCCCTCCTGGCGCCACTGCTCACGGCTGAGATCGGGAAAGAGCTCCTCGAGCGGGCCGGGGCGCATGACCGCGCCGGAGAGGTTGTGGCCACCGCAGGTTTTCGCCTTCTCGATCACCGCGACCGGAACCTCGCCCAGCTTCTCCATCGTCTCCGGGTCGTCGCCCAGCAGCTGCAGCAGGCGGTTGGCGCAGGCGAGCCCGGCGGTGCCGCCGCCGACGATCGCGACGCCGATCTCGATCCGCTCGTCCTCGCCATCGAGACCGCGCTTGACGAACTCCTTATCGACGTCGACCGGCGGTGGGAAGTCCGCTGGGGAGACCTTGGTGCCGCTGGAAGCCATGTGACAGCCTTTCGTGTCGATTGACTCGTCAGTCAATCTTACCGGCAGCCGGTTTGCGCGGTTCCAAATCCACGTATATGGCGGAAAAGGAACCGCGGAAAGGGAAGGCGGCGTTCCGTGGTTCGGAACCCGCCCATTTGGTGGGAAAGGAACCGCGGAACCCGGGGGGAGGGCGGCTACAGTGCCCGCGATGGGCGAGCTGATCCTCTATGCGATTCCGGCTTTTGTGCTGCTGCTGGCGGTCGAGCTCTGGTCGTTCCGGCTGGCGGCCGACGAGGACCTGGTCGGGTACGAGGCACGGGACACCCGCACCAGCCTTTCGATGGGTGCCGGCAATGTCGTCATCAATGCGGTCTGGAAGCTGGCCGTGATCGTCGTCTACGCCGGCCTTTACGAGCTGACGCCGCTGCGGATGCCGGCCGACGAGTGGTGGACCTACGCCCTCCTCTTCTTTGCCGATGACTTCGCCTACTACTGGTTCCACCGCATCCACCACGAGGTGCGGGTCTTCTGGGCCAGCCATGTCGTCCACCACTCCTCCCAGCACTACAACCTCTCGACGGCGCTGCGGCAGACCTGGACGCCGATGACGGCGCTGCCGTTCTGGGCTGGGCTGGCGCTGCTCGGCTTCCAGCCCTGGATGATCCTGCTGCAGCAGGCGATCAGCCTGATCTACCAGTTCTGGATCCACACCGAGCGGATCGGGCGGCTGCCGGCGCCGTTCGAGTTCGTCTTCAACACGCCGTCCCATCACCGTGTGCATCACGGCTCCAATGAGCTCTACCTCGACCGCAACTACGGCGGCATCCTGATCATCTGGGACCGCCTGTTCGGGACCTTCCAGGGGGAGACCGAGCGGGTTACGTATGGGCTGACGCAGAACCTGCGCACGTTCAAGCCGCACCGGGTGGCGTTCCACGAGTTCGCCGCGATCGCCCGCGACGTGCGCGGCGCCAGCAGCTGGCGGGAGCGGCTCGGCTACATGTTCCGCGGCCCCGGCTGGTCACCGGACGGCAGCGGCGGCGGCACGCGGGGCTGACTTAAAGGACCGCTTAACCGGCGGGAGGAGAATCGGGGAGCGTGAAACTGCTCTTCGTCCCATTCGCGATCGTCGCCTTCGTCCTCTTCCTCTTGCTGCTGGGCGCGATCGGGCTGGTGGTCTCGTTGGGGGTGCTGGCCTTCTTCGGCAAGATCTGGCGCGTCGTCATGCGCAGCTAGGTCAGCCTGCTGGGCTGAACCTCAGCAGGCGTGGATGCCGGCGGCGCTCTTGACGACCTCGAAGGCGCTGCCGGGGATGCGCTTCAGCTGGTCGAGGTTTTCATCGTCCCAGCGGCGGTCGCTGCTGCCGCTGAAGTACCAGTTGGAGCCGTTGTCGGCGACGATCAGGCCGTAGCGCTTCATCGCTTCGGCGATCGTGCGGGCGGGGCCGCTGAAGCCGCCGAGGCCGTAGCCGGCCTTGAGCCGCAGGCGCAGGCCCATCGGCGGGGCGGCGGCGCTGGAGCTGTCGCCGGCGCAGTGGACGGCGGGGTGGACGTAGGCGTTGCGGGTGCTGTCGAAGGTGACGCGGATCGCGTGTTCGAGATGCCCGGCGGCGACTTCGTCGTAGCGGACGAGGCCGGGGAAGATCGGCAGGCCGGCGGCGTCGGCGGAGGTCCAGCCCTCGGGGCGCAGGCCGGTTGAGGTGAGGTCCCAGGCGGTGCCGGAGTCGGCGTTCCAGTGGGGCTTGGGCCTGGTGACGTAGGAGGCGTTGTAGAGCTCGTAGAGGCGGCAGCTCGACTTGTCGACGGTGAGCACGTGGCGGTCGCCGCCGCTGCTGTTGCCGCCCTCGATCGGGGCATTGGCCGGGATCGGGAAGGGACCGGGGTCGCTCTCGTCACCGTAGGCGGTGTAGTGGACGGGGAGCTGGCGCTGGCCGGGGCCGACGACGGCGAAGGGGAAGCCGTAGGGGCGGGGAGAGCCGAAGTCGGGGTGCAGATGGTCGCCGCCATTGCCGTTGATGTAGGCGATGTAGGCAGCCGAGCGCGGGTCGCGCGGCGCCTTCGAGATGTCCTGGTTCCAGGCGGCCTGGTTGCCGAGGGAGGGGGCGCTGGGCGAGAGCGAGGCTGGCGGCGCCGGGAAGAGCCGGCAGTCGCCGAGGTCGGGGTAGGGGCCGACGGCCTGGGCGGGAACGGCGGTGGCGGCGAGCGCCAGGGCGACGAGGACGAGCGGCGCGGCGGCGCGGGCGAGCCTCACGCGGGCGGCCAGCCCTCGCGCACGCTGAGCCGGCCGACCTCGAGCTCCTCGATCTCGACCTTGCCGAACCTGGCGCGGCCGACGGAGAGGCGGCCGACGCCGAGCCGGCCGATCGCGAAGGCGCCGATCGCGGTGGCGCCGACAGCGAGGGCGGCGATCGCGAGCGGGGCGCGCACCGTGGGCCCGATCGCCTGCGCACCGATCGCCTGAGCGCCCGTCGCCAAGCCGCCGGTCGCGGTCGCCGGGTGGGCGTTGCGCCTGCGACGGAAGGCGTTGCGGGCCTTGGCCATGGGGCAACCGTAGCGCGGCTAGGCTGACGCTCCGATGAGCGTGGACGACCGTCCCACCCTGCTGGCGATCCAGCATGTGCCCTGGGAGGGGCCGCACCGGATCCTCGACGCCTGCGGCGCCCTCCACGTGCAGACGGTGAAGCCGCTCGCCGGCCAGTCGCTGCCGCCGCATGACGAGGTCGCCGGTGTGGTGGTGATGGGCGGCCCGATGAACGTCGACGAGATCGAGCGCTTCCCGGCGCTGGCGGCCGAGCGCGAGTGGCTGACGGAGGCGGCGCGGCGCGAGCTGCCGGTGCTGGGCATCTGCCTCGGCGCGCAGCTGCTGGCACGGGCGCTCGGGGCCGAGGTGCGGGCGGGGGAGGGGCCGGAGATCGGCTTCGCCCCGGTCGAGGTCGGCGACCCCGGGGACCCGGTACTCGGCGGGCTCGCTCCCAGCACCGACGTCCTGCACTGGCACGGCGACGTCTTCGACCTGCCCGACGGCGCCCAGCCACTGGCCTCCTCGGCGATGACGGAGTGCCAGGCCTTCCGCGCCGGCAACGCCTGGGGCGCGCTCTTCCACCCCGAGGCCGACTTCGCCCTGGTCGAGGCCTGGCTGGCGGTGCCGGAGATGATCGACGAGGCGGTCGCGGCGCTCGGCAACGACGGCGCCCACGCGCTGTCGGAGCGGGCGGCCGCGGCCGAGCCGGCGCTGGTCGAGCGCACCGCGCCGGGCTTCGAGGCCTTCGCGCGATTTGTCGCCGCAAACGGGTAGTCGGGGAGCGTGAGAGCGTCGATGCCCGAACCCGAAGGAGGAATGCCGTGGACGTCTGCCTGATGATCGAGGGCCAGGAGGATGTGAACTGGGTCGACTGGCAGGCGATCGCCGCCGCCTGTGAGGAGCATGGGGTGGGGACGCTGTTCCGCTCCGACCACTACCTCTCGGTCGACGACCGCCGCGAGCGCGGCTCGCTCGACGCCTGGGCGACGATCGCGGCACTGGCCGCGACGACCGAGCGGCTGCGCCTGGGCACGCTGGTCTCGCCGGCGACCTTCCGCCACCCGGCGGTGCTGGCGAAGATGGCGGTGAGCGCCGACCACATCTCCGGCGGCCGGGTCGAGCTGGGGATCGGCGCCGGCTGGTGGGAGCGCGAGCACGAGGCCTACGGCTTCGACCTGCCTGAGCCGGGTCCGCGCCTGGACGCGCTCGAGGAGCAGATGGAAGTGATCCGCCGCCACTGGGAAGACGGGCCGTTCAACTACGAGGGGCGCCACTACCGGGCGCAGAACCTCGACGCGCAGCCGAAGCCGGTGCAGCAGCCGCGCCTGCCACTGATCCTCGGTGGCAAAGGTGGCCCCCGCAGCCTGCGCCTCGCCGCCGCCCTCGCCGACGAGTACAACACGGTGATGTCGACGGCCGAGGAGATCGCCGACGTGCGCAAGCGCCTCGACGAGGCCTGCGAAGCTGCTGACCGCGATCCGAAGAGCCTGCCGCTGTCGATGATGACCGGCTGGCTGGTCGGTGCCGACGAGGCCGAGCTGCGCGACCGCGCGAGCCGCCTGGCCCGGTGGAAAGGCGAGGGCGACGACGGCGACGCATTCCTGGCCGGCCTGCGCGAGAGCGCGATCAAGGGCACGACCGAGCAGGCGATCGAGCAGCTGCGCGGGCTGGAGGCGGCGGGTCTGACCCGGATCATGGGTCAGCACCTGCTGCACCGGGACCTCGACGCGATCGAGCTGCTCGGGCGGGAGATAGCTCCCGCCCTCGCCTGAGCGCGAGGCGCTACCGGCGCGCGCGGCCCGGTAGATTGAGTGCCGCGTGGTGGCTGTAGCTCAGTTGGTAGAGCTCCTGGTTGTGGTCCAGGCGGTCGCCGGTTCGAGCCCGGTCAGCCACCCTCTAGATCCCTGTCTCTTCGCCCAAGTGCGAGAGCGGGCTCGCCTCGCCTGGGAGGAGGATTCGAACCGCGACCTGCGGGGCAAGCCTCTCGCACCAGCCGGCGAACTCGTGGGGCGGGGCGCTGAGCCGCCTGGGAAGCAGTGGGGCCAGGCCCAGCGGGAAGAAGGTGCCCCAGTGGATCGGAACGGCGATCCGCGGTGAGAGCATCGCCGCCGCGCGGGCGGCTCGTTCGGGGTTGAGATGCCCGGGCCCGAGATTTGGCCCCCATCCCCAGACCGGGAGCAGCGCCAGGTCGAGCTTGTCGGCGAGCGTCGCCATGTCGTCGAAGAGATCGGTGTCGCCGGCGAAGTAGACCCGCCTCGAACCCGAGAGGTGGAATCCGACCGCCTCCGAGCGACGGGATCGCGGTGCGCGGCCGTGGCCGTGTTCGGCCTCCACCGCGGCGATCTCGACCTTCCCGATCTTGATCGACTTCCCGGGAGCCAGCTCCGACACCGCGGTCAGGCCGCAGCGCTCGAGAAACCGACCGGCTCCGGGGGGAGCGAGCACGGGCGTCTCGGGGTCTAGCGATCGCAGCGAGCGCCGGTCGGCATGGTCATGGTGGAGGTGGGAGATGAGCACCGCGTCGAGCCGGTCCGTCACCTCCGCGCTGGGCGCGGGTCCCTGGCGACGCAGGTGGGCGACCCTCGACCCCAGCACCGGGTCGGTGAGGATGCGCAGGCCGTCCAGCTCGAGCAGCACGGTCGCGTGTCCGACATAGGTGAGGCGATCAGGCGGCTCCGTGGAGTTCCCTTCTCCAGCCGGAGAGGATCCGGTGGACGGCGGCGGCGCCGACGATCGGCTCGGCGGGCAGGGGAAGCCTTTCGGCGGAGAGGATGAAGGGCCGGGTCTGCGGGCCGCCGAGGCCACCGTGGAAGGAGATCAGCTCCTCGAAGGCGCAGCCCTCGTCGAGTTCGGAATCGTAGAAGCTGCCGACCATGATGTCGGCAACGTTGCGGAAGCCGTCGCTGCGCAGGACGTGTCGGGGCGCGGTCGGCGAGTAGTGGGCCAGCGGGTCCTCGCCCTCGACCCGGCCGCTCTGCAGGTAGTGAGCGCCGTCTTTTCCCAGGACCACGGCTCCGTGCTCTGCGCAGCGGACGAGGAGCCAGTCGATGTGGGGATGCTGGCGCAGGGCCGGGATCAGCTTCGGGTGGCGCGCGTCGATCTCCTCCCGGGCGAGGCGGCGCTTCTCCTCCATCAGATAGATCAACCCGAGGTTGCCGGAGCCGAGGACGACGACCTCGCGATCGGAGACGTCGTTCTTCGAGCGCTTCGTGGCGGCGCGGCCGGTGGCCTCCTTGGCGGCGTGCCCGACCATCGCGCTCTGCTCGTCGCCCCCCGCGTATCCGGCGACGTCGCCGCCGCCGATCGATCTCTCCACCAGTTGCTCGAGGCTGTAGCCGTTGCGCTGCTTGAAGGTCGCGCCCTGGGTCTGGCCGTGATCGGAGAGCACGACGATCTCGTAGGGGCGGGGAGCGAACCTGCGGGCTCGGGCGATGCGGTCGAGCTGCTGGTCGAGCTTGCGCAGGGCCTCCATCGTGTCTGCCCGCTGCAGCCCCGAGTGGTGTGCGACCTCGTCGTAGCTGGAGAAGGTGGCGTAGACGGCAGAGCGGCCGCGCATCATGTCGGTCAGCACCCCGTAGACGATCAGGTCGCGGACGACCACGCACATCGTCGCGCGCAGGAACGGATAGATGCCGCCGCGGTGCCCACGGGGCCGGATGTCACGCCGGGCCGAGCGAATTGCCGCCGTCCACTCCAACAGCACCTCCCAGCCGAATAGGACCAGGGCCCTGGTTACGTTGAAGCCGTTGGCGAGGAACGCCCGGTAGCCGGGGTTCGCCCGCTTCTCCTCGGCCATGCGGCTGACCGTGAGGATCACCTCCTCGGCTTCGCCGGAGAGCAGGTTGCCGCGGCTCGCGCCGCCGTCGGTGAGCAGGCCGACGCCGCTCGAATGCCGGCGCTCGATCTCTGCGCAGTCGTTCGGGGCCGAGCAGGAGACGAGGGTTCCGCTCTCCTTCTCCACCCAGCGGAAGGCGGGGATGTCCTCGTTTGAGCCAAGCAGGATGCCCGCCTGACTGGCGCCGGTCTGCGATGAGAGGTCGGGCTCCCACTCGGTCAGGCGATAGCCGTCCTCGGCCAGCCATCGCGCCATCGTCGGTGCGCTCCCGTCGCGCACGGCATCGCGTAGGACCGGGAGTGCCAGCCCGTCGATCTCGAGGAAGAGGATCCCCGGTTGGTCGGTGTGGGCGAGCGTGCCCTGTCGGCGTGCCACCCGCTGCACGACGCGCAGGGAGTAGGCGTCCTCGTCGTTGGCCCCGGTCATCACCTGGAGCACCAGCGAGACGACCGCCATCACCACCGCGGCCAGCAGTGCATCCCCGAGCGAATCGACCCCGATGTAGTTGGGAAGCACGTCGCTTGCCAGCTCCAACAGCAGGGCGTCGACCAGCAGCACCAACACAAAGCCGAGTGCCAGGGTCAGCGGCAGCCTCAGCGCGGCCACCACCGGAGGCAGGACGGCGTTGAGCAGCGCGATCAGCGCCGCGACCAGGAGGGCGCCGCCAAATGCGCCGATGCTCACTCCCGGCACCAGCGCGGCCGCGACATATAGCGACGCCGCAGAGAGTGCCCAGGAGAAAGCCAGCTGCAGGGGCTTGAGGCGCGGCTTCTGCGGCTGCCACTGCACCGCAGACCCGTATGCGGCGGTTCCTCCCACCATCAGGATCTCCATCTTTGGGGTCAGGATCTCGGGTCGTGCGCAAATCTACCGTCGCGCCTTATGGTTTGGCGATGGAGTTCGAGCAGGTCAATCGTCTCGCCGCGTTCGCCGCTCTTGGGTCCGCCGCAGCTCTCTTCGTCCTCGCTGTCGACGTCGTCATCTCCGGGCTTCTTCTCGGTTTCGCCGTGCTGGTCGGCCTTGGGGTTGCAATCGCCGCAGCCTGGTATGGCTTGACCCGTACCGGAGCGAGCAGGCTGCTGGGATTCGGGATCGCCATTCTCGCTTTGGTGCTCACGGTTGGCGCCTTGCTCGCCAAGGGCGATCACGTTGGGCAGGCCCTCGTGATCGTGGTGGGCCTGGGACTGATGCTGGTCGCCACGCGGGCGGCATTCAGAATCCACGCCCCGCTCGGCCGGGCACCCGACCCACGGCACCCCGCGCTCTTCTACAACCCGAAGTCGGGTGGAGGGAAGGCCGAGAGATTTCACCTGGCCGACGAGGCTCGGGCCCGTGGGATCGAGCCGATCGAACTGGAGCGCGGTGTCGATCTCGAGCAACTGGTGCGTGAAGCGGTCGCTGAAGGAGCCGATGCGCTGGCGATGGCCGGTGGCGATGGCTCCCAGGCCGTGGTGGCAATGGTCGCCGCCGAGCATGGCCTCCCTTACGCCTGCATTCCGGCCGGGACGCGCAACCATTTCGCTCTCGACCTGGGGGTTGACCGCGACGATGTGGTCGGCGCTCTCGATGCGTTCACCGCTGGTCGCGTGAGGCGGGTCGATCTCGCCGAGGTCAACGGCCAGGTGTTCGTCAACAACGTCTCGATCGGCCTCTATGCCGAGGCCGTTCAGCGCGAGGGCTACCGGGAGGCGAAGCTGAGGACCATCCTCGACACCCTTCCCGAGGTTGTCGGGCCGGAGGGCAAGGGGCTGCGGATGCGCTGGACCGGACCCGACGGGCATGAGCATTCCTCGGGGGCGGCGATTCTCGTGTCCAACAATCGCTACCGCCTCGGGCGGGCGGTCGGCTCGGGCACCAGGCCGAGGATCGACGACGGTTTGCTTGGGATCACCGTCGCCTCCGCGCCAGTCGGCAGGCGTCTTCTCGCGCGGCCTTGGCGGGAGTGGTCGGCGCCTGTTTTCGAGGTTGACGCGGACGGCCCGATCGCCGCCGGCATCGACGGCGAGGCGGTAACGCTCGACACGCCCTTGCGCTTCAAAACTCTTCCCGCGGCGTTGCAGGTACGGATCGCCGCCGCGCATCCCGGTGCCTCGCCGTCCGCGGCGATGCCCGATCGCGCTCGGGAGACCGTGGTGGCGCTGGTACGGATAGCAGCGGGGAGGACGCCTGAGCCGCGAGCCAAGGCAAAGGAGGAGTGACTCGAATCGGCGTCTAGCTTTTTCCGGCGCCGCCCTCCAGTCGGATCGCGGCGATGGCCGCCTCGATCGAGGGGTAGAAGTGGTCTTTGTCGAGCGTGTCCATCAGCCCGTAGCGCAGGGTCAACTCTTTGAGGCGGTTGCGCAGCTCGACGAAGGCGAGGTGCACCCCCGCCGCATTCAGCTCGCGGTCGAGCTGCTCGAGCATCTCCGCCGCGGTCACGTCGACGTCGGTGACGGCCTCGCACTGCAGGACGATCCAGCCGGGCTCCCGCTCGCGCACGAGCCGCCTGACCTCGTCGCGGAACCTTCCCGAGTTGGCGAAGAACAGCGGCGCCTCCCAGCGGTAGACGACGACGCCGGGGACTTCCTTGGCGTCGGGGTAGGCGGTCACGTCGTGCCATCCCTCCAAGCGTTCGGGGCGTCCCAGAACCGCGCCGTGCGGCCACCAGTTGCGGCGGAAGAAGAGGATGATCGCCAGCAGGACCGCGACCACGATCCCTTGGAGGACGCCGAGGAGCACCACCCCGGCGGTGGCGACCAGAGACACGCCGAGCGCGCTTTTGCGCATCTCGTAGTAGCGACGCAACAGCGGCAGATTCATCAGCGACAGTGCCGCGGCGATGACCACCGCCGCAAGCGCGGCTTGCGGCAGGTCGGTGAGCAGTGAGTTCAGAAACAGAAGGAGGACCGCGACGAGCCCGGCGCCGACCAGGCCGGCCAGCTGGGTCTTTGCCCCCGACTGCTCGGCGACCGCGGTCCTCGAGCCGCTCGTCGAGACCGCGAACCCCTGGAAGAAGCCGGCCGCCACGTTCGCCGCCCCGACGCCGATCATCTCCTGATCGGGCTTGACCTCTTCCCCGCGGCGGGCCGCGAAGCTGGTCGCGGTCGCGATCGTGTCGGTCAGCGAGACCAGGGTGATGCCGAGCGCCGCCAGCAGCAGCGCCGGTACGTCCCCGGCATTCGTCCAGGGAAGTCCAGGGGTGGGCACCCCCTGGGGGAGGGACCCGATCGTCGCGACCCCGTGGTCGACGAGGCCGAAGGCCGCCGAGGCCACCGTGGCCGCAACGACTCCGACGAGGATCGCCGGCAGGCGCTTGGTGAAGAGCGGAAGCAGGAGCAGGATGGCGAGGACGGCGAGCCCGAGCACGAGCGTGGCGGCGTGGGTCTGGCCCAGGCCTTCCACGAACGCCTTCAGCTCGGAGAGGAAGGAGTCGGCGTCGGTTGAGAACCCGAACAGCTTCGGCAGCTGTCCGACGATGATCGTGATCCCGAGCCCGTTCATGTAGCCGACCTGCACCTCTTTGGAGAGCAGGTCGGCGACGAACCCGAGCTTGCCGAGGCCGAGGCCGATCTCGATCAGGCCGACGAAGATCGCGAGCATGCCCGCCAGGACGATCGCTGACCCCGGGTCCCCTACGACCAGCAGGGGGGTGATCGAGGCGAGGATCAGCGGGGAGATCGAGGAGTCGGGTCCGAGCACGAGGACGCGCGAAGGCCCGAAGAGGGCGTAGCCGACCAGACAGGCGATCGTCGTGTAGAGGCCGGTAACCGCCGGCAGGCCGGCGAGCTCCGCGTAGGCCATTCCCTGTGGGACCAGGATCGCGGCCAGCACGACTCCCGCCACCAGGTCCGGCCGAGCGGACTGGCCGGGATAGCTCTGGATCAGCTCGACCCCCGGTACCCAGCGACGTAGCCGGCGGGCGCGGTGGGGCGGCCTTCCCGATGCGGGGGATTTCTCTCTCTGCATGTGTCTGCCGTTCGGTCGCGATCCGCGGCTAGGCAGCCGGGGTTTTGCGTCGCCGTTTCTCTTTCAGCTCGTGGCTTTTCACCTTTGCGTCGGCGTAGGAGGAGCCCACGAGCGCTTTGCCGCCGACCCAGCCGAAGACCCAGGAGACGAGGACGACGGCGAAGAGGACGTTCCAGGCCGAGGTGACCAGCTGCTGGCTGATCGAGTAGGCGGTGGCGGTCGCCGAGTCGGTCGAGCCGGAGAGCGCGACCGAGTTCATCGCCTGGGTGACGCCGACGCCGCCGGGCGTGGCCGAGAACGAGTTGGAGATCGAGTTCGAGGCGGTGACCGTGGCGACGTTGTGAAAGCTGGCTGGAATTCCATAGGCGCCGAGGAAGACGGCGACGATCGCGAGCCGCGCCAGGTAGCTGCCGAGCGAGGGGGCGACGACGTCGAGCAGGAAGCGGCGAGGCTGGCCGAGGACCGCGCCACCCTGTGCCACCTGCGCGCGCAGCTTCGCCAGCTTCGGCCAGAAGATGCGGCCGAGGAGGACGAGGAGGACGGCGCCGCCCACCAAGATTCCGACCACGAGCCCGGTGTGGTCGGCGAGGAAGCCGAGCTTGACCGAGAAGGAACCGGCGACCGAGAGGAAGAGGTAGAGGTAGAGCGCGAGGTTGAAGACGGTGAACGGGATCTTCTGGACGACGATCCCGGAGAGCATCATCGTGAAGGTCGCGCCCGCGAACAGGGTGGTGAACATCAGCAGCATCACCCAGGTGCCGATGTTGGCCGGCAGGAAGCTGTTCAGCGCCACCGCGGTCGCATAGGAGGCGAGCACGATCCGGTAGCTGACCCCGGGCCCGATCGGCGCCGCGCGCAGGATCCCGAACCAGGCCAGCGCCGCCAGCGCGGTCTGGGCACTCTGCAGGACGACGCCGGCGACGATCGCCCAGGTCGGGATCTCGCCGAGCTTGTCGAGCAGTTCTTCGATCCACTCCCGCACCGGAATCCCGAGCAGGTCGAGGACGAAGATCGCCAGCGCGACGCCGCCGATCCAGAGGACGATCCGGGTCAGACGCCGGCCGAGTGACTGCGAGCGCATGCGCATGCGGGATTCTGGCTTGGGAGCGGGGCGAGGGGCGTCATTGTGGTCCAGGCGGTCGCCGGTTCGAGCCCGGTCAGCCACCTTTAGGTAGAAACGCTTGAAGCAGCGTTTCTGGTTAGGCGGCGATGGAGAGGTGGTCGGTTCTGGTGTGCTCGGGGGTGGGACTCAGACCCCAGTAGTCGAGGATCGAGAGCTGGGCTTCGGCTGCCAGCTCCGAGCAGCCGAGGATGAAGGCCACTTGGGCGGCGCTGTGTCGGCCTTGGCGCAGGGAGTGGAGGACGATGGTCAACTCCTCTGATGCGCCGAGGACGGTGTCGCGGCCGTAGTCGGGCATTAAGGCTCCGACATCTTGAAGGGAGGAGTGAAGCTGGGCGGAGACGGTGGGGGCGAGATTGACGGCTCCCGCGGGATGACCGTGGTGGGCAGCGAAGAGCAGGACTCGGGCGAGGCAGAGGTGGGCGAATTCTCCGCCGATGATGTCGACGTCGGCAAACGAGAAGCAGGGGCGCCGGTGGAGCTTGACCGCGGTCGTCATCTTCATGTAGGTGTCTGAGGATCTCGTTTTCGGTTCAGTTCCGGCGATCCGCGCGAGTGAGATCACGTATCCATTTGGCACCGAGGGAGCTTTTCTCATTGGGCCAAGCTACAAACCGCCGCGGACGCAGATTCGCAGCGGTCCTTGCAGGCGCCGGTAAACAAATGAGCCTCAGAAGTGCCAGCGCTAGCCTGGTCGGGAATGTTTCAGGCAACCCAAGCGAAACCAGTCCCGAGGCCGGATTCCGACGGCTATTGGGAGGAGCTCGACCGGCGGCTCCTGCGCGCCGTCGCGGCGGCGCCGGGGGCGAGTCTGGCCGAGATCAGCCGGCGCGCCGGCGGGGCGTTTCCGAGCGTGGTCGCCGAACGCGCTTCTCTTCACGGCCATGCTCTCGGCGGCGGTCCGGGCTCGGGGCATGAGGGCAGCGAGGCGCTGCCCGGGCCCGAGTTGCACGCCGCCGAGTTCGAGTGGTATTTCACGGACGGGTGCGCGCGCGAACTCGCCGCCCTGCTGCGATCGCGTCGAGGCAAGCCGCTTCTGCTCGGGGCGCCGACTGTCGCCTCCGCGATGGCGAGGTCCGGCGTGCGGGCGACAGCGGTCGACCGCAGCCCGTTCCTCGGCGCCCGCTTCGGCTCGGCGCTTGGCGACCTGCACCACGTGGACCTTCGCGCTCCCCTCGGCTTCCTCCGTGCCCACTCGGTCATCTTCTTCGACGCCCCCTGGCACGCCGACCACATCGGCCGCTGGCTCTGGCAGGCGAGCCTCGCCGTGCGAAGAGGCGGTACCGTTGCCTTCGCCCTCTTCGGTCCGATGACCCGACCGGCAGCCCGCGCCGAGCGCGAGCAACTGCTCGTGGCTGCCGAGGCGATTGGCAGCGTCTCGCTCCTGGAATCCGCTCTCGAGTACCGGACCCCCCTGTTCGAGTCAGAAGCCCTTGCGGCTTCGGGCCACGAGATGCGGGCGCCCTGGCGACTCGGGGACTTGGTCCTGATCGAGAATGCCTCGGGGACCCTCGCCTCGCCCCCCGCGCCTCACGAGCAAGCATGGGCCACCCGCTCCGTCGGCGACCTCGTCGTCAAGGCCCGACCCGGCACCCAGCGGCAGGACCCCTCCCATTGGAACTCCCTGCCCGCCCTTGACACGGTCAGCCGCAGTCGGACCAGGCATCTGCCGATAGTCGCCTGGACCTCGCGAAACAGGGTCGCCCTCCCCTCGACCGCACGGAGAGAAGTGAGCAGCACCACCCTGCCAACGGGTATCTGAGCGACCGGATCCGCGATGGCCGATGTGAGGACGCTCATCCTGCGGTTCGTCGATTTTGGGGACCCGACGATCGACCTCCACGAGGCGGTCCTGAACCGGAACGGTGAGGTTTGGTGGGGCTGGTGGAAGAAGTCCCACGAGGACGCCCGCCACCATGTCCTCGAGGCGGTTGCGGGCAAGGTCCCGGTGACGATCGGTCTGGTCAACCGCCGTAGCCAGCGCTTCTACCGCGCCCGCTGTGACAAGGTCGCGGTCGCCCCCGCCGGCGAGATGATCTGCTCCCCCGAGCGCGAGCTGACGCCCGAGTACTACAACGAAGGCGTATTTCCGGCCTGGTTCCACTTTCAGGAGATCGAGGAGATCGATCTCGATGAGTGGAACGAGACCTTCGGTGGATTCGGTGAGCCGACCGGCGACGACACCCTCTATCCGATTGACGACGCGCCGGCCCCATACGAGCCGAGTGCTGAGACCCCCCTCTACGAGCTAGGAGCGCCGGGCGAGGCGATCTTGCACCTGAGCGACATCCATTACGGCAGCGACCACGGGTTCCGGCTCGACAGCAAGAAGCTTGAGGGGGCGTCGATGCGGCAGAGGATCATGGAGGCGCTGACAGCGATCGAGGTGCGGGTCGGTGTTCTCGTCATCTCCGGCGACATCACCACCGGCGGGGATCTGCACGCGATGCAGACGACGGCGCTGGAGGAAATCAAAGCTCTCGTTGCCGATCTTGGCCTGCAGCTCGAGAACGTCGTCGTGGTTCCGGGCAACCACGACATCAAGCTCTTGGAAGCCGAGTTCGGAAGCTACAAGCACGAGCTCGGGTTCCGGACCTTCCTCGACCAGCTCTTCGGTGACGGCGTTCGCGAGCCAGACGCGGTTTGCGCGTTCGAGACCCCGGCAGGGCGGACCCTCAACTTCGCGACGCTCAACTCGGTCCGGCTCTCGAGCCGGGACACCAGGCAGTACGGCTATGTTGGGCCGCGCTCGAAGTTCGTCTTCGACGCGCTATCCGAGCGGAATGCCGGGCGCGACAGCGAAGAGCTGGCGCGCGAGGGGATCTTCAACTTCGCGGTCCTCCATCATCACCTGATCTCCGGGGCGTTGATGACAGACCCGCCGCCGACCGCTCCGGTCAGCCTCACTCTCGATGCCGGGCGGATCATCGCGGAGGCGCAGGCGGCCGGCGTCCACGCCGCCCTGCATGGTCACGAGCACCTCCCGTTCATCGGCTCGGCGGCACGTCAGGAGCCCCTGGAGCAGAACGACTGGGACGGCTACAAGAGGCCGCTGATGGTGATCGGGGGCGGCAGCGCCGGCGCGAAGTTTCAGCGCCTGCCGACGCGGATGCGCGACAACACCTTCGGCCTTTATGAGCCGGTGGACGGGGCTCTGGATGTCTCGGTCTACCGGTTCAACCAGGAGGTCACGCCCCACGCGATGTTGCGGACGCGGCTCTCGTTCGCGGAGTAGGCAGGCCCACTCAGCAGCCCGCCGACAGCTCACCGGGGACTTGCCTGCATCGATCCCTCGATCACCGCCAATCCGCGTTTACGAAGCTGAATATGAGGCTGGCGATCACCGCGAGGATGAACAGGATTGCGAGGGCCTTCCCAAACCTCTCAGCTGCGTCCAGTCCAATCGCGTCCTCGAGCAGCCAGAGAACGAAGCCGAAGACGGTCAGACCCAGCAGAACCCAGACCCAGGCTGACATGGACGACTTCTATCAGCCCTGATCGCTCAAGCTGGCTAAACGCGATTAGCCCCGAGCGCGCGGCGCAATGGCAGAGCGAGGTCGCCTTTGCGTGCCACCGAGACGCCACCGAGGTTGAGCCACTCGCCGAGCTGGCGCAGCTCGTCGGCCAGCTCCGCGGCGACGTGGGCGGTGTCGACGCCCGGCTCGGCGAAGGCGCCGCGGACGCGCAGCACGCCCGCCTGGCGGTCGCTCTTGAGGTCGACGCGGGCGACCAGGCGGTCGCCGAGCAGGAAGGGGAGGACGTAGTAGCCGTAGACGCGTTTTGGGGCTGGGACGTAGATCTCGATCCGGTAGCGGAAGTCGAAGAGGCGCTCGGTTCGGTCGCGGGCCCAGATAAGGGAGTCGAAAGGGGTCAGCAGGGCCCGTGCTGACGCGGGGCGACGCAGGCCGATGGGGCGCGCGGTCGAGAGGTAGGCGGGCTGGCGCCAGCCCTCGACCCGGACGGGGACCAGGTTGCCGTCCTCGGTCAGCTCGGCGACGCGGGCCTTCGACTCGGCGCGGGGGAGGCGGAAGTAGTCGCCGAGGTCGGCCTCGGTCGCCACTCCCAGCCGCTTCGCCGCGATCAGGATCAGCTGGCGCTGCGCCTCCTCCTCTGGCGGGGTCGGCGCGTCGAGGGCCTGCTGCGGCAGCACCCGCTCCGGCAGGTCGTAGAGCCGCTCGAAGTTGACCCGGCGCGCCGCGCAGAGGCGCCCGGCGAAGAAGAGGTACTCGAGTGCGGTCTTCTCTTCGCTCCAGTTCCACATCTCTCCCGGCTCGCGCCGCCGCCCTTTCGCCGCCAGGTCCGAGGCCCGGATCGGGCCGCGCTCCCGCACCACGTTGAGCACGAACTCGAGCAGCTCGGGCTGCTCCGCCGCGACCCGCGCCACGCCTTTCCAGGCCAGTGCGTCCACCCGCGCCATCCGCCAGCGCAGCAGTGGCTGCAGCGCGACCGGCAGCAGCGAGGCCTCATGGCCCCAGTACTCGATCAGGTCTCGCTGTCCCGCCCGCCGGGTCTTCCCGCCCGGGTTCTCGTGCCAGGCCAGCCGATCCAGGGCCGCACGCGGATAGGGGCCGAGCCGGGAGAAGACCGGCATGTAGTGGGAGCGGCAGAAGACGTTGACCGAGTCGAGCTGGAGGAGGCCGACGTCGTCGATCGTTCGCCGCAGGTGTCTGGCGTCGATCCGCCCGGTCGGCCGCGGGCGGCCGAAGCCCTGCGCGGCAACCGCGAGGCGCCGGGCCTCGTTGGCGCTGAGGTCGAGCTCGGGGTCGGCGGCCATCGGGAGATTCTCCAGCAGGCGAGACGAGAACACAGGTGCTGCGCATGAGTAATAAGGTTTCGCCGCGCATGAGTGTGAATTCGTCTGACCCTCGTATCGCGGCGGTGCTCGAGCGGGCCGGGATGCTGCCTGCGCCGGAGGAGGTTCTGGCGCAGCTGGGGGCGGCGATGGGGTGTGTCGGCAGCGACCTCGACCTCCTGCTGGAGGTGAGCCGCGCCTTGTGGGCGACGGAAACGGAGCAGGAGGACGTCCTCGTCGTGCTGATGCGCGAGGCGGTGGTGCTGGTGGGAATGCGCAAGGGCGGGCTGTTCCGGGCGCCGGAGCCGCGGGCGCGAGCGCTGCAGCTGGGCGACTACCAGTACGTCGCCGAAAGCGATGAAATTCTTCTCAACTCGGTGACCTTCCTCGCCCCCAGCGAGGACGACGCCTTCCTGCTCGGCTGGCGCGACAGCGGCGAGCGGGCGCGGATGTTTCGGGCGATCTTCGCGGCCCACGCCGGGCAGTACTCACAGTGGGGGCTGCAGCTCGACCCGGCCGACTACGCCGCCGACTTCGATCGTTACTACGCCCTCGTCACCGCCGGGCCCGAGGACGTGACCGATTGGCACTCCTGGCTGGAGCAGGAGTTCGGGGATTACGATTTCCGCAACGCGCTGGGCCTGGCCGCCGAGTGGCGCCGGGCTGAGCTCGATGACGCAGCCGGGCAGAAGCCCTCCTCTCGCGTGTCGCGGATCGCCTCCTCGGGGCCATGGAGCGCCGTCGGCCCCGAGGCTCAGCGCGTGGTCCTGCGTCTCGGCGAGCAGCTGTGGGAGGAAGGCCTGCTCGGCCCACCGTACGACGAGGTCAGCTTCCACACCGACGAGGAGCTGACCAACGGCGACGCTGGTCCCGCCCGCCTGGTCGCGCTGATGACCATCGCCGCGCACGCGAAGGCGCTCGGCCACCCGCGGGCAGAGGAGTGGATCGAGGCGGCCCGCCCGGGGATCTCGATGATGCCGCCGAAGGTGTTCTCGAAGGAACTGCGGGATTTGTGGTCGGGGATCGAGGCGCTGCCGGCGGTGGACGACAGCCCGCCGGCCGAGATCCCGATCCAGGAGGACGTCGACGTGGGCGCCATCTGCCATCGCGAGGGGGACCGCGTCACCTACTCACAGGAGGGTTTGAGCGAGGCCGACGACGAGCTGATCAAGGCTTTCTTCATGGCCGATCAGCGGCTCAACCAGGACGGCCCTCCCAGCGGCGAGGCGGTTGTCGAGACCTGTCTGCTCGGCGTCAGGGCGTTCGAGGGCCTCTCCGCGGGAGCCCCCGCCGGCTGGCGCAAGTTAATCCTCTACGCGATCTCTGACCTCACCTACGACCTCTGGGAGAAGCACAGGGTCGGCGATCCGGCGGCAAAGCTGGCGCACTGGGTGGTGGCCACGATCGAGGCCAACCACTGGGGTCCCGACGGGCGCTCGACGCCACTCGGGCAGCACCACTCCTACGCGATGGGCGTTGCCGTCGGAACCGGAGTTGGGGTCATCCTGATCGACCCGGAGACCGGCACAGCCAGCGCGCCGACCGGGGACGAGGCGCGGCAGGCGGCAGTCGCCGGCCGCTTCTGATCCAGGTCTCGCGCGCTGCGCAAACGGGGCGGTTAAGCTGCGCCGATGCGCTTGGCTTCACGCTGGTTTCTTGCCCTGATCCTCATTGCCGTCATTGGCACCGCGGTCGCTGCGCCCTCGGCCTTCGCGAAAGCCGAAGAAGTCGCCTACACGTGCGACGTCGACGTCTGCCTGGCCGACCCGGACTCCTTCAACAGCGTCGTCAACCTCACCGACAACGGCAGCAAAAGCTACGACGAGCACCCGGTCTGGTCGCCCGACGGGAAGAAAGTGGCCTTTGTCGGCGGCAATCCCGCGAACGAAGACCGCACCCAAAACATCTACGTGATGGAACCCGGCAAAGGGGAAGCCAGCAACATCGCCCTGCAACTGACCTTCTACACGGGCAACGTCTACGGCAACGACATCAACTACCTCACCTGGTCGCCGGATGGCACGCGGATCGCCTTCAGCCGCACCGCCAACTACGGCGCCCACGCCGGCGTCTTCGAGGTTGCCTCCGACGGCACCACGGCGACGCCGTTGATGCTTGCCGCCGACGGCTATCACCCGAGCTGGGCGCCCGACGGGGGCAAGGTCGTCTATTCCGCCTACTCCGAACAGATCTACACCGTCAACGCCGACGGCAGTGGCACCGCTCCGCTGGGGGTCAAGGGCCAGGAACCGGCCTGGTCGCCCGACGGCAGCCAGATCGCCTTCGGCCAGGTGACCTACGTCAGCTCCTTCATGGACCTTCACATCGTCGGCGGCGGCTGCGGCGCCTCGCCCGTGGTCGTGCCGGTCCCCTATCCGGCCGAATACACGCAGTGGATCGACGCCAGCTGGTCCCCGGACGGCTCCCGCCTCTCCTACCGCTCGACCCATGACAACGGCTACGGCTACGAGCGGATCGTCGGCCGCTATGGCGGCGCCAGCCACGGCATGGTGCAAGTCCAGAACGTGAACATGGGCGGCGGTCGCGCCGCCTCCTGGTCGCCGAACGGGCAGCGACTCACCTTCGACGGCTACTCCTCGGAAACCACCGGGCGCGAGGTCTACGTCGGCAACGAAGACGGCTCCGGCTCGGTCACCGCGATCACCACCGGCGGCAAAAACTCCGAGCCGTCCTGGCGCTCGGACCGGCTGGTGACGCCGTACGTGCCGGTCATCTGCAGGACCGTGCCGCCGGCTGGCTCCGGCAACGCCGGCGCTGGCACGGGCGGCAAAGTCCCCGGCGCCCAGCGCAAGCCGAAGCTGGTCTGGTTCACGAAAAGGATCCCGATCACCGCGAGCGCCCCGATCCACATGATGAGCGTCGCCTGCGGGGCGCCCGACTGCGGTGCGTCGACCCGGGGCTCGTCCTCGAAGGCCGCGGCGCCGGCCGGGATCAGGCCGCGGGCGGCGACGAGCGTGAAGGCCAAGCCGAAGCCGGTCCTCGTCGGCAGCGGCAAGCTCAAGCTCCACGAAGGGCAGACCAAGCCCCTGCTCATGTATCTGAACAAGGCGGGCAAAGAACTCCTGAAGCAGCAGGGCAAGCTGGATATCCAGGCGACCGTCACGGTCACCTCCACCGGGCAGGCCGCGGTCACCGCGAAGAAGACGATCCACGTCGTTCTCGCCGGGAAGAAAAAGAAGCGCTAGAGCTGTGCAAGGGTGCCGGGGATGAGCGACCAGGTTGCCCTGATCACCGGCGCGGCGAGCGGCTTCGGGCGCTTGCTGACCGAGACGCTGAGCGGACGTGGGGTGAAGGTCGTCGCCTGCGACGTCAACGAGGAGGCGGGGAACGAGATCGCCGAGGCCACCGGGGCGCTGTTCGTCGCCTGCGATGTGCGCGAGCCGGAGCAGAACGAGGCGGCGGTCAAGATCGCGGTCGAGGAGTACGGCGGGCTCGATATGGCGTTCCTCAACGCGGGGGTCGCGTTCGGCACCCAGCTCGGAGACGACTTCGACCTCGAGGCCTACCGGCGGGCGATGGGCGTGAACATCGACGGCGTCGTCTTCGGAGTCAACGCGGTGCTGCCGGCGATGAAGGCGCGGGGCCGGGGCGCGATCGTGGCGACGGCCTCGCTGGCCGGGCTGACCGCGGTGCCGATGGACCCCATCTACGCCGCGAACAAGCACGCGGTCGTCGGCCTGGTGCGCTCGCTCGGCCCGGTCCTCGCCGCCGACGACATCCGCATCAACGCGGTCTGTCCGGGCTTCGCGGAAACGGCGATCATCGGCCCGATCCGCGAGCTGCTGCTGGCCGAGGGCCTGCCGATCATCCCCGTGCAGGAGGTGGTCGACGTCGTCCTCGAGCTCTTCGAGGGCGAGATGAACGGCGAGTGCTGGTTCGTCCAGGCCGGGCGCGAGAGCCAGGCGTTCGGCTTCCGCGGTATTCCTGGCCCGCGCAGCTAGAGCTGAGCGCGGCCCGTCTTCGGCATCTGTATGTCGATGGATCTCATGGAAGACCTCGTCGGTGACGCAAAGCTCGACGTACTCCCCGATCCCGTTGGTAAGGAGGTATCGACTCTCCTCGCCCTGGGGCCTTTGGTCCCCGGGCATAGCGCGCTTACCGCTACTCGCCTATGCTCGCCAAATCGGCACCAGGGTCCTCATCCTCGGAGCGGGTTTCGGCGGTCTCGAGCTGGCGACCGTGCTCTCGGAGCAGCTCGGCGACGGGGTCGAGGTGACGCTGATCGACAGGAACGACTCCTTCGTCTTCGGCTTCGCCAAGCTCGACCTGATGTTCGGCCACGCGACCCCAGAGGCGGTGCGGATGCCCTACGCCGGGATCGCCAAGCCGGGGGTGCGGGTGCTGCGGGAGACGGTCACCGCGATCGACCCCGAGGCGCAGCGGGTGACCACCGACGCCGGGACGCACGAGGCCGACGTCCTCGTCGTCGCGCTCGGCGCCGACTACGACTTCGAGGCCACGCCCGGCCTGCTCGAGGCCGGGAACGAGTTCTACTCCGTGGCCGGGGCCGAACGGCTGGCCGGGATCATCCCGAGCTTCTCCCACGGGCACGCGGTGATCGGCGTCTGCGGGGCGCCCTTCAAGTGCCCGCCGGCGCCGAGCGAGTGCGCGCTGCTGCTCGACGAGGCGCTGAAGGCGCGCGGGGTGCGGGACGCCTGTCAGATCTCCTTCGTGATCCCCCTGCCGACCCCGGTGCCGCCCTCGCCGGAAGCCTCGGCGGCGCTGGAAGCGGAGTTCGCCAGGCGCGACATCACCCTCGTCAGCGGCCGCCGCGTCGCCGCGCTCGACCCGGCGCGCAGCGTCGTCGTGCTCGACGACGACGGCGAGCTGCCCTTCGACCTCTTCCTCGGCGTGCCCAGGCACCGCGCTCCCGACGTGGTCCGCGCCAGCGGCATGACCGAGGACGGCTACATACCCGTCGACCCGGCCACGCTCGAGACCCGCTTCCCCGGCGTCTACGCGGTCGGCGATGTCGCCACCGCCGGGGTGCCGAAGGCCGGCGTCTTCGCCGAGGGCGCCGCCCGCATCGTCGCTGAGACGCTCGTCGCCAAGCTGCGGGGAGGGGAGGGGCCGGGACCCCATCTCGGGCGCGGCACCTGTTACATCGAGTTCGGCAGCGGCCAGGTCGGCAGCGTCGACATCGACTTCCTCTCCGGCCCCTCGCGGACCGGCACCTTCAACGCGCCCTCCGCCGAGCTGGTCGCGAAGAAGGAGCACTTCGGCAGCAGTCGCCGCGCCCGCTGGTTCGGCGGCTGATCCCGGTCGCTCAGACTCGCTGCAACCGGATCGCGGTCGCGTCGTCGGAGATGTCGAGACGCGGAAACTCGGTGAAGCTGCGCGGCGCTTCCTCGGCGGATCTCAGCTGGGCGCCGAGGGCGCCGAGGCCCTGGAGCCTGGCGCGCTCGAGCAGGCTCTCGGCGTCTCCGACGATCTCGAACGGATCGATCAGTCGCGTGAACCCATCGGAGCAGATGAGGATCTCCTCGACTGTGTCCAGCGGAACCGAGGCCATCACGACATGCTCGGCCGCCGCTGGGTCGTCGGCGAAGATCCAGTAGCTGTCCTCGCGGCGGCCTGGGCCGCTGCTGCTCGCCACCGCCGGTGTCACGACCTGGTGGACTCGTTTGCCAGGTACTCGAAGGTCGGGCCGGCGTGCTTGCCACTGCCGTCGGCAAGCGGCACCCGCAGCAGCTGCTGGGCCGAGTACTTGAGCTCGAACATCGTCACCACCGCGTCGCTCAGCGCCGCCGGGCGCCCCGAGATTCCTGTCTGGACCTGGTCCAGGAGTCGCGACCAGACCCTGCAGCAGGCCGTTGCGGCGTCGTGCAGTTCGCCGGCGGGGATGTCCCGCAGGCGCAGATTGGGCTGCATCGGATAGACGGCGTCGAAATCGATCTCGACCCGGTCGCCGGTCGGCTGGCGGGGTTCGTCGCCGACCAGGTAGCGCCGCTCCTGGCGCAGCTCGTCGAAGCGGTAGAAGTGGGCGAGGTCGTGCCCGCGGTCGAACTTCTCGCCGCTGGGGGGAATGGTCAGCTCTCCCTCTCCCTGCTCGACGACTTCCGTCAGCGCCTCCAGCGCCGTGGCGAGATCCGTCACCTGCAGCACCGTGCCTCCTGCCGCGTAATAGTGCTCGGGCCCGATCTGGTGCTCGGGGCAGCCGCTGAACACCGCCTCTTCGCCCAGGCGTTCGACCAAGCCCTCGAGCCCGACCGCGATCGCCTGGTAGAAGTCGCCGACCGTCGCGTAGGTTTCGCCTTCGCCGGCGTCGAGGGTCAGCAGCCGCGGCACCCCGGAGCCGGCGGGTGCTGGCATTACCGTTTTCGCCGGTGCGTAGGAGGGGTTCTCGACCGCCAGGAAGGCGTCGAGGGCGGTCTTCCCGAAGGGGAGCAGGCCAATTGCGAAGCTGCTGTCGTGGTAAGGGATTTTCGCCGGGTAGCGCGGCGTCCAGGCGGCGTCGGTGACCCTGGGCTTGCCGCCGACCGCGTTGAGGACGTTCGCGGCCAGGGCCAGGTGCAGCATCTCCTCGACCACGACCGAGCGGATGATCAGCTCCGCCTCGCGGTTGCTGCCGGGGTGCAGCGAGTAGAGCGCGGTGAGGTAAGGGGGCATCACCAGCAGCTCCACCCCGACCGCCGCCTGCAGGTGGGCGTGGAGGTCCTTCAGCTCCCAGTGCTCAGGTGTGGCGGCCATCGCGGAGCTCCAGGGCGCGGTGGATATCGGCGGCGGTGCGGAAGGCGAGCGCGGCGACGGTCAGCGTCGGGTTCGACGTGCCCATCGTCGGCATGCTGCCGGCGCCGGTCACGTGCAGGTTGTCGAGGCCCCAGAGGCGCTGCGTCGAGTCGACCACCGAGTCGTCTTCACTGGCTCCCATCAGGTGGGTGCCGGCATAGTGGCCGGCCCCGTCCCAGGGGAATTCCTTGCCGCGGTAGGTGGCGGTCCCGACGAGGCTGTGCTTCGGGTCGGTGTGGTCTTCGGCGCCGAGGGCGTGGAAGATCTCCTTGGCGACGTCGCTGGCGGCGGCGATCCCGGCCAGGGTGTAGTCGTCGAAGCGGTTGTAGTGGATAACCGGCCGCGGCAGTCCCAGCGCGTCCTTATGGGTGGTGTCGATCGAGACCCGGTTGGAGGGGTTGGGCAGTTCCTCGACCAGCATCCCGACCCGGAACTGCCGTGCCAGGCGGTCGCCGACTCCCTGGCGCAGGCCAGCGCCGATCAGATCCTCGTCTGCCAGCGCGGCTTCAACGGTGGTCTCCGGCGCGCCCACTGGCCAGAGCCATCCCTCGTTGCCGATCTCGATGCGGAAGGCCGCCAGCTTGGAGCGGAAGTCGCCGCCGCGAAAGTCCTCGATGCCAGAGCTGCTGAGGGGCCCGCGAAAGGCGCCGATCGGCCGCGGCGCCAGCGCCCAGGCGAGCACGGTCGGGTGGTCGAAGAGGCAGCGGCCGATCAGCTGGGCGGAGTCCGGCGCGCCTGAATTCAGCAGCAGCTTCGCGTTCTCCACCGCGTGGCAGGCGAGCACGTAGGTGCGCCCGTGGGCCACCTCGACGCGATGCCGGGGCGAGTCGGGCGAGTCGTAGTGCAGGTACTCGACCCCGGTCACCTTGCCGCCGCTGTGGAGGACCCGTGAGGCGACGGCTTGGGTAAGCACCTGCACCTTCCCCGTCCGGGCCGCCTTGGTCAGCGTCTTCAGGGCGTTGTACTTCGCTTGCACCGGGCAGATCGGCGTGCAGGAGGTATTGCCCTGGCAGCGCTGGCCGATGTCGCGGGCGAGATCCTGGCCTTTTTCGGGATCGCCCCAATCGTGGGCGCGGTCGACTGCGCCGACCGGCCTGTAGCCGGGGTTCGGGGTCGAGTTGCGGCCAGCCGGGGTCCCTCGCACCTTGAGTGGGCGAGTGACCCCGCCGTACTCGACCTCGACCCCGTCGACGGCGGCGGCAATCTGGCGGTCGAGCCAGGACGGTGGGATCGGCTGCATCCCGTACTGGTAGTCGGGTGGGAAGGAGACGCCGAGGTAGGTCTGCTCGGCGGCGTCTCCGGCGACGCCGATCTCTTGCTCGGCCCGGCCGTAGTCGTCGGCGAGGTCGCTGTACCCGAGCGGCCAGTCGCGACCGCGGTCGAACTTGGATTTGATCTCGAAATCCTCGGGGAGCATCCGCAGGCAGGTGCCGAGCCAATGCATGGTGGTGCCGCCGGCGGTGCGGGCGTAGGTGCTGCGGTAGTCCTGCTCGCCGGTCTCGATGAAGTATTTGGCTCCGGGGGTGGGGACTTCGGGAGAGTCGGGTTGGGGTGAGTTGGGGTTGAACGCGTACGGTGACTCGGGCGTCTTGTAGACCGCGCCGCGGAATCTGTCCACCTGTTCCTGGTAGCCCGCGAAGGTGCGCCCCTGGTCGGTGCCGGCCTCGAGCACGAGGACGTGAGCGCCGCCCTCCGCCAGCTCTTTGGCGATGATCGCGCCGCTGATCCCGGCTCCGACGACGACCACGTCATAGGGAGTGGTTCGGCCCGGAGCGCTCACGCCGTCCGCCCGTTTGCGAGCTGCGTCGGGGGGAGCGCCCAACTGCCGAAGCCCGGCGGATTGGCGCCGATCGGGTGCGTGCCGGCGGCCTTCCAGACCAGGGCCTCCGGATAGGCGTTCGCGAACACCCGCTCATGGATTCGCCTCTGGCCATAGATACCGGACCATTCCAGCGGCAGCGCCGACCAGACGGCCGTGTACCAGAGCAGCGCCAGGTTGCGAGCAAACGGTCCCAGGCGGGGATCGGTGAGGACGTCCCGTCGCAGCGCCTTTTCGCGTCCGCCAGGGTCCACGCTCTGGTCCTCGATTTCGCGCCAGAGTTCCAGCAGTTCAGCGAAGATGGCGCCGAAGTTCGCTTCCAGCCAGCCCCGGTATTCCGGTGCCGAGCCGGTGCCGGCCAGCTCCTGGAGGGTGAAGCCGGTGAGAGCGGAGGAGAGCGAGGAGAACGGGTCGGGTGCGGTCACGGAATTCGCGCGATGCTAGCCCAGCAGGCGTACCGCTATGTCCGCTCGCGCGCCGGGACCGGGTCCGGCGTCTGCGCGGCTGAGCTGGGGATGGCGAAGTGGCCGACCCTGGAGGTCTCGAGTTCGCGGCGGACGAGGCGGCGGAGGAAGTAGTTGCAGGCGAGGACGTGGATGCGCGACTGGGTGTTGGCGTAGAAGCGGCGCGAGAGGCCGGTCAGGCGCGGGTAGTAGTTGGCTACCTCGACCGCGACGTGGAGGCGAACCGCCTCGCCCTCGTCGTGGCGCTCGAAGTCGAGCTCGAGGTAGCCGTCGCCACCGTGGCCGCGGCTGGAGACGAGCAGGCCGCGGTCGATGCGCCAGCGGACGATCCCGCGGCAGCGGTCCATCTCGTATTCGGGCGCCTGGAAGGTGAGCAGGGGGAGCCGGCGGGTGAGCAGGACGACCGAGCGCTCGGTCTCGGTGTAGTCGACGTGCATCAGGCCGAGGGTGAAGCGCCGCAGCGTGCTCCAGTAGGTGCGGGCGGCGCGCTCGAGATGCTCGGGGTTCCAGAGGCCGGCCAGGGCGGCGGCGGGGAGGACGATGTCGGCGCCCTGCCGGGAGGTGACGGCGCCGGTCCGCGGGTCGATCGAGGTCTCGTCGGTGGGCGGGCCGATGACCGCGCCGGGTAGGGCCCGCGCCCCGTTCCTGCGCCACAGAGCCATGTGGCCATGCTAGAGAGCGGCCCAGTGATGCCTTGAGCCGCCTATAGCCGGCTCAAGGCATCACTCGATTGGCGACACCGGGTTTCGATCTCACGCAATAGCCGCCGCGAGCGTTCTAATTGAGGAAGGCACACCAAGGAGAGGAGCCGTTCGATGACCAGGACCCACACCAGCATCGACTCGCCGATCGGGGAGCTGACGCTTGTCGCCGCCGACGGTGTGCTGGCCGGCCTCTACTTCCCGGGCCACTGGTACATGCCCGCCCCGGACGCCTTCGGGACGCGGTCCGAGCGCGGCTTCGAGCGGGCGGAAGCGCAGCTGGCCGAGTACTTCGCCGGCGAGCGGACCGAGTTCGAGCTCGAGACCACCGCCAGCGGCGACGAGTTCCAGCATCGGGTCTGGGAGCTGATCGACCGCATCCCCTACGGCAAGACCACCACCTACGGGGAGATGGCGCGGGAGCTGGGCTCCGACCCGACCCTGGCCCGCAAGGTCGGCGGTGCCGTCGGCCGCAACCCGCTCTCGATAGTCACGCCGTGCCACCGCGTGGTCGGCAAGGACGGCAACCTGACCGGCTACGCGGGCGGGCGCGAGCGTAAGCGGCAGCTGCTGGAGCTGGAGGGCGCCGCCGTGGTGACAGCGGCGACCCCCCTCTTCTAAGGGCGCCCACCTGGTTCTGGCCCTTTTTGGCACTGCTCAGCAGTGTTTTGGCCTTTAGTCTTCGCGACCATGAGCCTTGGGCCGGGTCGCATCTTGGTTCTCGCTCTGACGCTGATCGGCCTCCTCTGCGCATCCGCCCAGGCCGCGGCGCCCCGGACCATGACCCTTCCCGAAGCGGGGTTTGGACCACCGCTCCGAAGCATCCCGAGCGCTGAGAGCACCTCGAGCGTTGAGCCGGCGGTCGATCCCGAGACCAGCACGCCGGCGGTCTCCGGCTCTCTCTACTGGACGATCCTGGAGTCGCTCGACGACCGCTCGGCCTACGTCGTCGGCGTCTCCGACGACGCCCAGAGCATCCTCTACAAGAGTGGCGGGGGCGGCTACTCCGGCTACTACGTCTTCGATCGCTCCCGCGGGGCGTCGCGCCGGGTCGACGTCTTCTTCGACGGAACCCCGCTTCCCGAAGATGTGCAGGCGGCCGCCATCAGCGGCGACGGCAGCACTGTGGTCCTGCTGCTCAAATCCGACCAGAGCTACGAACCGACGCTGCGGATAGTGCGTCTGGATCGGCACGAAAACTACGAGGTCACGCTGCCCGACCCCGGCAGTCAGACCTGGCTCTCGGGATGGGTCGAGCACTGCTCCCTGCTGACCCGCCTGCGTGAGCTTCACCTCTCCGAGGACGGCGATGTGGCCTGGTTGACCACCAGCCCCTGTTACTACGACAAGGTGCTCGCGCTCGACATCTCCTCGCCGACGCTGCGTTGGCAGTTCATCACCTCCTTTCGCGGCAACACCGAGGAAGTCACTGCGGACGGTCGCTCCTTCGCGCTCGGCGTCGATCTCTACTACGACTACAACTGGAACGGCACGGTCGACCCCGACGAGCCGACCTTCTCCCGGCTCTACGTCTTTCCGATCGAATTCTTCGACAACGACGCCGAGCCTGGCAACGCCGTGATCAACTGGCCCAGCTCCAACTGGGCCTGCGAATTCCCCTCCGGGGCGCGGGCGCGGGTGGACGGTGCCGCCAAGCGCATGGTCGTCTCCAGCGACCAGGTCGGGCTGGATCCCGACACCGTCGTGTACACGGCGGGTCAGCAGCTCTACTGGGCCGGGCGGGACTGTCACATGCACTCGCTCGGCGACACCGAAGCAACGGAGATATCGCAGTTCGCGATCGGGGTCGATGGGCGCAGCGTTCTCCAGGAAGCGGCCGGGGGCGCGATCCGCACCGAGCTGCCGACCGGCCAGGCGACCAGCTTCAACAACCTGACTCTGCGGGGAGTCGATCCGTTCCTGCACCAGGTGGCGGCAACCGGCTCCCGCGACGACCCCGGCGGGGGTCAGGTCCTGGGCAGCCTGCTCGAGGTCGCCCAGCTCTCGGCCAATCCCAGCGCCTTGAAGGTCGCGATCGTGGGGGACTCCTACATCTCCGGCGAGGGATCCTTCGGCTATGAGAGCGGAACCGACGTCCGAAAGCCCGACGGCGTGCGGAATCTCTGTCATCGCTCGGTGTCCTCCTGGGCCTACCAGCTGGGTCAGCGACTCGCCGCCTTCAGGCTCAACTCCGCCCATCCGCTGCTGCGGTCGTTCGCCTGCTCGGGGGCGACGACCGCGAACATCGAGCACGGCCAGTACACGGAGCCGAGTCAGATAGACCGCCTGCGTTCCTACGACGCGGAGGGGGGGAGGCCGGTCGACCTGGTCTTCGCCAGCGCCGGCGGCAACGACGCGGGGTTCAAGTCGATCATCGAGACCTGCATGGCGATCAAATGCCTGAGCCCGGGTTGGCAGCGCGACCGACTGGAGGCGGTCGAGGCCGCGGCCGCCAACGTCGAGGAGACGCTCGAGCACATCAAGGCCGCCGCCCCGCACGCCACGGTCTTCCTCTCCGGCTATCCCAGCATCGTCGACCCACCCGACGGGAGCTGTGGGGACATCGGGCTGACCGCGGTCGAGCGGGCGCTCCTGCACTACTCCGCCTATGCCGGCGCGCTCGTCGACGCGGCGGGCGGGTTCCGGGTCGACGCCCATGAGCAGGCCTGGCTGAACGGCACCCTGATCCCGACCCTGAACCGCGAACTCGGACGCGCCGCGGCCGAGGCCGGGGTGCGCTGGATAGACCCTTCGGGGTGGTTCCATGGGCACGGGATCTGCAGCTCGGATCCGTACGGCAACGGCCTCGCCGCCGGCGACGACTTCCCCAGCGTGAAGCCGTTCCTGGGCAACGAGTCCTTCCACCCCAACCCCGACGGCTATGCCCAGATGGCGGCCCGGATCGAGTTCGAGCTCGGCCCCGACTTCCGGCCCGATCACAACCCTGCGCCAACCCCGCAGGGCATCAACCACTCGCGGGCGACGAGCGGGAGCGGGGCGATGGTCCTGAGTGGCCAGATGCAGGCGTGGGGGGATCAGGGGCGCGTCACCATCCAGGGGCAGTCCGCCGGCTCGAAGGTCGTGCTCGGCATGTACAGCAGTCCGACCCTGCTGGGCAGCGGCACCGTCGCGGCCGACGGCACGGTCGAGTTGCCCTACGAGATGCCGGCCGGCATCTACCCGGGCCTGCACGTGCTGGTCGCCTACGACGAGGAAAGCGGCGAGCCGTTGGCGACGTCGATGACCTCGATCGAGGTGCCGGAAGGGTGCCTGGCCACGGCCGAAAGCCTCGATCGCGACGGCGACGACCTCGCCGATCGCTGCGATGCCTCCTACGTCGACGGGCCTGCGGCGGACGGCGACGGCGACGGGATCGAGAACGCCGCCGACGATTGCCCCGCCGACGCTGATCCGGCGCAGCTCGACGCCGACGAAAACGGCGTCGGCGACGCCTGCGATCCCGTCGCCGGCTACAACGCCGCCGCTGCGCTGGAGCCCTTTCCGCAGGTCTCGCTGCCGCGCCCGGCGCCGAAAATCACCGTTCTCTCTCAGCCCAAGACCTCTTCGAACTCCGATGCGGCAGAGATCGTCTTCGCGATCGCGGCCGAAGATCCGTCGGCCGTTGGGTTGACGAGCTCCTGCTGGCTGGACGGGGTGGTGCTGGACGAGTGCTCGAGCCCACTGGAGCTGGACGGCCTCGGCGAGGGCTTCCATCACGTTGAGCTGGACGCGTCGAGCTCGAATGGGAGCGCGAGGGCCGAGGTCTTCTGGTGGATCGACACCGTTCCTCCCGGGCTTGCGATCGTCGTGCCGCGGGACGGTCAGCGCTTCTCGTATGGCAGCGCTGTCGCGCCAGTCGTCACTTGCGATGGCAGCTGCTTTTGGCAGGGCCTCTCGACTTCTGTGCCGGGTACTCATTCATTCACCGCGACCGCCACCGACCCAGCTGGCAACGTCACCAGCAAGACCGTCTCCTACGTCGTCGATCCTCCAGTCGCCGACGGCAGGCGATCCGCCGCCGTCGATGCCGGAGCGTCGGTCGGGGATGGGCGAGCCGTGGTGTCGGCGATCGCCCGCGCCCGGTCCGGAGCGCTGGTCACCCTGCGCTGTCCCGGTGACTTCGACTGCTCGGGGGTGGTCGCCGGACTCAGCGCTCCGAGCCCAGCCAGGCGAGGCCGGGCGAGGCATCGGCGTGGAGCGCGGGAGATTGGTCAGGCGGTTGCCTCCATTGGCGCGGGTCAGACGGTGCGGTTGGGCCTGTCTCTCGATGCCGTCGGCAGAGCCATGTGCGCGAAAAAGAGTGGGCTGGCGGCGACGGTTCGAATCGAACAGCTTGGCTCACTGCTGGCGGAAGGGCGGGTGCGACCGTGTCCGCGACGGGCGCGAAGGGCTCGCGGTAGACCACGGCGACAAAGTCGACCAGCTTTATAGACAAATGACTGGGCGAATCACCTGCTTCGGATGATGCGGGCGCCGCCGCGCTCTCATAGGTTGGGGTGGTGAGCTCCAAACCGGCGACCGCAGGACAGAAATCCGGCCACCCGAAGATCGTTGGTGCGCTGCTCTTCTTCGGCACCCTGCTGGCGGTCGTCGCGATCTTCTCGATCTGGGCCAACCGCCAGGCACTCAACACCGACAACTGGGTCGACACCAGCGAGAAGGTGCTGCAGAATCCGAAGGTCCAGTCCCAGCTCTCCACCTACGTCGCCGCTCAGCTGTTCGCGAACGTCGACGTCCAGGCCGAACTGGCGAAGGCACTGCCGCCCGAACTCGGGGCGCTCGCCGGTCCCGCCGCCACCGGGCTCAGCCAGCTGGCGCCCCAGGTCGCCGAAAGGGCCCTGGCGACGTCGCAGGTGCAGGCGCTGTGGGCGGAAGCCAACCGCGCCGCTCACGAGACGCTGCTGGAAGTGCTCGACGGCGGTGGCAAGACCGTCTCCACCGAAGGCGGCCAGGTGACGCTCGACCTCGGCTCGCTGCTGACCCAGGTCGGCGAACAGATCGGGGTCGGGGACGCGATCGCCGCGAAGATCCCGCCGGAAGCGGGCAAGTTGACGATCCTCGAATCGGACCAGATCTCCACCGCGCAGAGCGTCGCCAAGGTGATCAGGGGCCTGCCGATCGTGCTGACCCTGCTGGTGCTCATCCTCTACGGGCTCGCGATCTACCTGGCCGGCCCGCGGCGGCGGCAGGCGCTGCGCTCGGCCGGCCTCGGCTTCGTCGCGGCCGGCATCCTGGCGCTGCTCCTGCGCGGCCTGGCCGGGAACGAGGTGGTCGACGCCCTGACCGCGAACGAAGCCGCCAAGCCGGCCGCCGAAGCGGTCTGGGATATCGGCACCTCGCTGCTGGTGACCGTCGCCGCCTCGGCGATCGCCTTCGGCCTGCTCGTCTTCCTCGGCGCCTGGCTGGCCGGGCCGACCAAGCTGGCGACGGACCTGCGCCGCACGGCCTCGCCTTACCTGCGTGAGCAGCCGGGAGCAGCGGCCGTGGTCGCGCTCGCCGTCTTCATCGCCCTCGTCGCCTGGGCGCCGATCGCCGCCTTCCACAAACCGCTCGGGATCCTGCTCTTCGCGGTCCTCTTCGCCACCGGCGCCGAGGTCCTCCGCCGCCAGGTGCTGCGCGAGTTCGCCGGCACCCCTGGCGGTGGCACGGGCGACCGTCCCGTCACTCAGACCAAAGGAGCCGACTGATGCTGGTGCTCATGGGAGTTCTCTATTTCGTGCTGCTGGTCACGCTCGGGACTCTGACCTTCCGCAAGCGCCACTTCGTCCTCTTCTGGGTCGGCATCATCTTTCCCGTGCTCTGGGTGATCGGCGCGATCATGGCCCCGAAGCCGAGCCCCGAGGCCCAGCAGGCCTGACCTCCGATGTGGGACATATTCCTGCTCTCGCTCGTCGCCGCCGCCAACGCGAGCCTGCTCGCGGCGGTGACGGTGATGCTGTTCCTGCCGAACCCGAAGCGGCTGTTGCTCGGCTATCTCGCCGGCGCCCTGCTGACCAGCCTCGCGATCGGCTTCCTGGTCGTCTTCGTCGTCGGCGATGAGAGCGCCACCAGCACCGCCGAAAACAGCGTCAGCCCTTCGATCGACGTCGCCTTCGGGCTGATCCTGCTGCTGGTCGCCTACGTGCTCCGCGGCGGTCACGACCAGAGGCTGAAAGAGCGCCGCCGGGCGAGGAAGGGCGAGGCCGACGAGGAGGCCGAGAAGTCGGCCTCCAAGGTCGAGCAGCTGCTGGGCAGGGGATCGGCGCGGGTGACCTTTGCGCTCGGCGTCGTACTCACCCTGCCCGGCGTCTCCTATCTCGTTGCTCTGCGCGACCTGCAGGAGCTCGGCTATGGGGCAGTGGGCGAGATCCTCGTGATCGTCGGCTTCAACGTGATGCTGCTGATCCTGCTCGAGGTGCCGCTGGCCGGCTACTTCCTCGCGCCCGAGCGGACCGTGGTCGAGGTGCAGCGCTTCCGGGCCTGGCTGACCCGCAGCGGACGGCGGATCGCGATCATCGCCGCGGCGGCGCTCGGGGCCCTGCTGATAGTTCGCGGCCTGGTCGGGTATGTGACCTAGATGCCAGGGGAAAGAAAACGTCCGTTGACGGAGGCGGCGATGGCCGGCTCCGTCAGCCACGTCTTCAAAAAGGGCGATGACGACGTCCCCTCCGCCGCCTCGGAGGAGAACCGCATCGACGCGCTGACCAAGCTCAAATCGCTGCTGGACTCGGGTGTTCTGACCCGGGAGCAGTACGAGTCCGAGCGCGAGCGCCTGACCGCCGACATCTAAGAGCCTGAAACGAGGGCTAGTCTGGGGTCGTGCCGTCGAGCTCTCCGGATCCTCGCTCCGCCCTGGTTCAGCGGCCGCGACTCCTCACCAAGCTGCAGGCGTCCGCCGCCGCGACGGTCCTGCTCCAGGCTCCTTCCGGCTACGGCAAGTCGGTCCTGCTCGAGCAGTGGGCGAGGGAGGACCCGCGGCCGTTCCAGTCGCTGATCCTCGGTGACGAGCACAACGATCCGGCGTTGCTTGTCGCCTCGGTCCTCACCGTGCTGGAGGCGATCGAGCCGGTGTCGCCGGAGGTGGGCGCCGCCCTTGCGAACCCCGAGCCGAACCTCGACAGGGTCGTGCTTCCCCGCCTTGGCAATGCCCTGGAGCAGCGCAAGACCCCCCTCGTCCTCGTCTTCGACGACTTCGAGCGGATCGACTCGCCGCAGGCCTTGACGGTGGTGGCGACGGTCATCGACCGGCTTCCCGCTGGCTCCCAGGTCGCCCTCGCGACCAGGAAGGAGCCGGCCCTGGCGCTGGGCAGGCTGCGTGCCCATCGCCAGCTGACCGAGCTCGGGCCCGAGGACTTCGCGATGACCAGGGCCGAATCCGGCGACCTGCTCGCCGCGCTCGGCCTGGAGCTGAGCGCGGGGCAGCTGCAGACCCTGGTGCGGCGGACGGAGGGCTGGCCGGCGGCGCTCTACCTCGCCGGGCTCGCGCTCGGCGAGGCGCCGGACACGGGGGAGGCGCTGGCCCGCTTCGCCGGCGACGACCGCTTCGTCGTCGACTACCTCAGGGACGAGTTCCTGGTCCCGGTCTCACGGCGGCGCCTCGAGTTCCTGCGCCGCGCCTCGGTCCTCGACCGTCTCAGCGGCGAGCTCTGCGACGCCGTGCTCGAGCGCGGCGGCTCGGCGACGGTGCTGCGCGACCTCTCGCGCTCGAACATGCTGCTGGCCCCGCTCGATCGTCGCGACGAGTGGTTCCGCTTCCACCCGCTCTTCCGCGAGATGCTGCGGGCGGAGCTGCGGCGGGTGGAGCCCGCGCGGGAGGCCGGGCTGAACCGGCGGGCCTCGGAGTGGTGGTCGGCCGCGGGGGATTGGGACCGGGCGATAACCCACGCGATCGACGGCGGCGCCGTCGACTGGGCCGGCGAGCTGCTCTGGACCAGCATCCCCGAGTTCATGACCCGGGGCCGCAACGCCACCGTGCTCGGCTGGCTGGCGCACCTCGGCGAGGCGACCGTGGCCACCGACGCCGCCCTCAGCCTGACCGCCGCCTACGCCCACATCACCCAGGGGGAGGGAGCCAAGGCCGAGCACTGGGCCGCCGTCACCGCGACGCGGCTCGAGCTGGAGGTGGCCTCGGAGCAGAAAACCGTGCTGACGGCGGGACTGGGGCTGATCGAGGCGACGCTGGCCCGGGACGGTGTCGAGGCGATCGCCGAGCGCACCGCGCTGGCCGCCGAGATGCTCCCGGACGACAGCCCCTGGATGTCGATGTGCCGGTTGATCGAGGGGGTCGGCCTGCACCTGCGTGGCCTGCGCGAGGAGGCCCGCGAGAAGCTCGTCGACGGCGCCCGCCGCGGCGCCGTCGGGGCGCCCAACGTCCAGGTCCTCTGCCTCGCGCAGATGGCGCTGCTGGCGATCGAGGAGGACGACTGGACGCTGGCGGAGATGCTCGCCTCCCAGGCCCGCGCCCAGGTCGACCGCTCCGGCCTCGGCGACTATCCGATCATGGCCCTGGCCCTGGCGGTCTCGGCGCTGGTCCGCGCCCGTACCGGCAGGGTCGAGGAGGCGGCCGCGGATCTGCGCCGTGGCGCCGGCCTGCTCGACCAGCTCGAAGAGTTCGCGCCCTGGTACGTGGCGGAGACCTTGGTGGCGCTGGCGCGGGCCGCCACCCGCCTCGACGACGCCCCGGCGGCGACCCGGATGCTGGCTGCCGCGACCCGGGCCCTGAAACAGACTCCGGACGCGGTCGTGCTCGGCGAGTGGATCGAGGCGACGGTGCGGGCGATCGAGACGGTTTCTGCCTCGGCCTCCGGCGACCTCACCCCGGCGGAGCTGCGCGTGCTCCAGTTCCTGCCGACCCATCTCTCCTTCCCGGAGATCGCCGGCCAGGTCTTCGTCTCGCCGAACACCGTGAAGACGCAGGCGCAGGGCGTCTACCGCAAGCTCGGTGTGACCTCACGCGGCGAGGCGGTCGCGCGGGCGCGGGCGGCGGGCCTGCTCGACGCCGATGGCACCGCCGGCTAGCGGCGACGGCTACGACTCTCGCTACCGCCGCGCCTTGTACTCCATCTGCTCCCAGAAGTCGCGCATCCTGCGTTTGCCGATGCTGCGCTGCCAGGACGGCGAGCGCAGGCGCAGGGCGATCCTCCGCTGGCCGCGAGTGAACCCGCGGCTGAGCCCGCGGTGCTCGTCCGGCTCGTCCGGGGACGCGGCCCGGTAGGGGCAGAACCCCCAGCCGCAGTGGCTGGGACAGCCGGCCCCGAGGATCTCGTGGCGGTTGGGGCTGGTGCTGAGGCAGTGCGGCAGCTCCTCCATGTGACAGAAGTTGAGGTGGCGATCGTCCGGGCTGCCCTCCTTCAGGTCGACGAGGATCGCGACGTCGCCGACCAGTTGCGCCGCGCCGCGGTCGAGGGCGGAAGGCAGGCGGCCGGCGTCTTCGACGTCGTCGCTCCAGATGAAGGCCTCCCAGCGCCCGCGCTTCAGTTCGGCTTGGCGCAGCGCGGTCCGCGCCAGCACCGCGGCCCGCCGCGCCAGCGGGTGTCGCTCGCGGGTGGCATGGAGCCGGTAGGTGAGCATGTCGAGGGTGTCGTCTCTGCTGGTGCCGGCGATCGCGTACAGGGTCAGCGCCTGGTAGAGCAGCATCCGCGCGTACCAGGATTCGGCGTGGGGCAGGCCGATGTCGGCGACGAGGCGGCGGTTGCCGGCGACCCAGCCCGGGCCCGTGAACGTCTTCGCCGGGTCGGAGGCATGGCGCATCGCGTCCGCCTTGAACCCTTGTGCCAGCGACTCTTCCAGTTCCGGACAGCCGCCCGAGAAGGCCAGCGTGGTGAAATCCGCGAGTCGCGCCCGCGCGTGCAGGAGGCAGGATTCGTGCGTGTTGAGCTGGGCCGCGGCCGCCGCCGGGGGGCTGTTCTCCGGGCTCGGCCCCGCTCCATTCGAGCCGGCCTCCGGGCGCGCCCCCTGTTCGATTCGCAGTTCCTCGCTGAGGCCGCTGACGATCGCCGGCAGGACCCAGCCCAGCGCCGTGAACGAGGCTTTCTCACCCTCCGGGTCGGAATCGAGGGAGCCCGGCGGCTGACCCCGGCCGGCGCGCAGGATCTGCTCCTCGATCCTGTCGCCGAGGGCGGGGTACGCGTGGCGGGCATTTCTCTCCAACTGCTTGCTCGCGGCCCGCCGCACGTCGTAGTCGTGATCGCTCGTGAAGCGCTTCCAGAGCACCCGCCACGCCTCGTCGCCGCCGAGCCCGCCGATCGCCGGGATCGCCTGGAGCTTGGTCCAGCGGATCGCCCGCCGGTTCGACTTCAGGCTCGTCGTGATCAGCTCGGATTGGGCCTCCTCCTGCTCGTCCTCGCTCGAGTCAGGGGGGCTGCTGATCAAGCGGACGATGTTCGCCGCCGTGGTCAGCCTGATCAACTCGTCGTCGGGGTCGCTGCGATCGTGGGGGTCGGGCGCGTGCCGTGGGTCGAGCAGCTTGGCGATCGCGGTCTGGTACCCGTTGGCCGTCGCCTTGCCGGCCGTTGCCGCCTCGCTGTCCCGCTGCTCGGCCAGGCGCTCGACGATCCACCTGGAGAGGCCGCGCCAGCGCCCGTCCGGCTCGTGCAGCGAGCGCTCGTCCGCGTGGATCGCCGCGAAGGTGAGGGCAAGGTGGGCGGTCAGCTTTTCCGGGTGGTGATGGTCCATCAGCGTCCTCACCCAGGCGTCGAAGCAGTCGACCGGGGCGTCCGCGTCGACGGTGGCGGCGCGGGCGGCGTCGGCGTCGAAAGCGGCGTCGCCGCGGGCGACGTTCTCTTCCCGGCCGAGCTTGGCCAGGCAGCGGCCGGCCAGGAACGCCTGCATGATGCGGTGCCGGAACTGGGGGTCGCCGCGCCAGTCGCGCTCGAGGATTCGCAGCCGTTCGCCGGTGTCGATCGCCTCGTGCTGGGAGACGCCCCCCCGGCGGTCGGGCGCCGCCCGGTCGCTCTCCCCCGCGGCGACGGCGCGGTCGTCGGTGCTGATGAACTCGACCAGCGTCGTCCGCTTCGGCCGCCCCTCCCGGGTCTGCTCGGGTTGGTCGGCGTGGCGGGCGGCGGCGCTTGCCCCGATGCCGCTGGCGCCCAGCGCGCCCAGCGCCGCCCCCTCGAGGGCCTCGATGCCGTGCCGGCGATCGTAGGTGTCGATCGCCAGGCTGCGCCGCACCTCGCCGCTGGCGATCCCCTCGTAGAAATGGCCGAGGAGCATGTAGCGGACCCACAGGGGGTTCCACTCGCGCCTCTGCTCGGCGCGCTCGAGCCAGCGGCCCGGCCGCTCCTTCGCGCCCCAGACCTTGGGGTCGTCCGGCAGATCCGGGCAGGATCCGACGGAGCTCAGCTCCGCCAGCGCTTCCAGGTAGAGGGGCGCTTCGGTGAGGTCGCCGCCCCGCACCCAGCGCTCGATGCGTCCGCGCGGAGGGTCGGTGGAGACGGTGGCGCCGGGCTCGCGCATGGAGGGCCGCGCGACGAGGTCGATCGCGGTCTCGAAGTCGAGCGGGTCGATGTTTATCGCCGAGGCGGCTATCCCCACCGGCACGCCGGCGGGGCGGGCGGTCACGATCACCGCCTGCCCTTCGGTGGCGACGCCCTCGAGCAGCCGTCGCATCACGAACCCGGGCTCGCCCTCGAAGCCGATCTGATCGATGTCGTCGACCAGGATCGCCAGCCGCTTGCGGCGGAACAGCCAGCGCCAGACGATGTCGATGTCGGCGCCGGTTCTCACGTAGGGGCGGATCTGCTGGGCGAACCGTCTCTCGGCGAGGGTCGAGAGGTCCTCGCCGGCGCACTCGCCCCGCAGCTCGAGCAGGACCGGCACGAACCCGATCTTGGCCAGAATCGCCGCCAGGTCGAGAAGTGCCGTGGTCTTGCCCGCGCCGGGGTCGCCGACGATGATCTGAACGTCCTTCTTGCGCGCCAGCGCCCCCGGAAGCAACTCGTCGTAGAGCGCCGCGCGGGGGACGGTGTCGAGCGGTGGGTCGAGCTCGACGATCTTCGTGGTCTGGGGGGCGAGGGTGGTGCGCAGCAACGCGGCGGGTTCGGCGATGATCCGGCGACGTACCCGCCGGGCGGTGTGTGGGCTCTTGAGGGCGTCGTGCCAGAGCACTGCCACGAGCGCCGCGAAGGCGCCGCCGAGCCCCCATTTCGCGAGCCAGTCCCAGGGGTCGCCGAGCGGTTCCTCGAATGCGAAATACACACATACACCGACCAGGGCGGTCCAGAAAAACACCCAGAGCGAGAAGGTCTCGAACGGTCTCAGCAGCGCGATCCTGCCGCCCCAGCGTCCCGGCCAGCGGTGGGAATCGTCGAGTCGCCGCCGTAGGTCCCCCGCCCTCTCCGCGACCCAAAGCCACCCCAGCCGGATCCTGCGACTGTGCTTCCTGGTCCGTGGCGCCGAAACGAACTCCATCGTTCCTCGCGCACGCCGATGGCCGTCTGCCAACGTTGCGATCCGTTTACGCGCCTCCTCTTTGGGCGGCGCCACCGCCTCCTTGCTTGGCACGCGGTAAGTCCTTACATTCGGTTATTTAATTAAGTACACTTAAGTACTAAAATGACCATACGGCATTTGTGCCCGGTGGTGTGGGTTCCCGACCGTTAGCTTCTGGGCTCTTGACCCCGTCACCCTCCAGGCGGTCGGACCCGAGTGCGACGGCGCTGCGCGCGGTCGTGAGCGGAGCGGTGCAGGGGGTCGGGTTTCGCGACGCGGTCGTGCGGCGCGCCCACGAGCTCGGGGTGCTGGGCTGGGTCCGCAACGGCGAGGAGGGCGAGCTGCTCGTCCACGCCGAGGGGCGTGAGCCGGCGGTCGAGGATCTGGTCGCGTTCCTGCGCGAAGGACCGCCACTGGCGAAGGTCGCCGGGGTGGAGGTCGAGCCGGTCAAGGTCGAGGGCCACGAGCAGTTCGCCATCCGCGGCGTCAGCGCCGGCGTCTTCGTCGTCCAGGGGCACGCCGCGACCGCCCACCACTTCGACCTGCGCCTGGAGGTGGACGGGGTGATGCGCTCATGGGCGGTCCCGAAAGGGCCCTCGCTCGACCCCGCCGTCAAGCGCCTCGCGGTCGAGGTCGGTGACCACGAGATCTCCCACAACGACTTCGAGGGAGCGCTGGGCGAGGGCCGGGTGATCGTCTGGGACCGCGGCGGCTACGAGCAGGGTGGGCGCGTACCGTGGCCGGCGGCGCTCGAGCGCGGCCACGCCGTCTTCGTCCTCCACGGCGAGAAGCTGCGCGGCGGCTTCGCCCTCCAGCGCACCCGGCCTGGCGAGAAGCCGCAGTGGCTGCTGATCAAGCGCAAGGACGACGAGGCCCGGCCCGGCTCCGACGTGGTCGCGGAGCAGCCGCGCTCGGTGATCAGCGGCGAGACCCTTACTGATTAGGCGTACAGCGCCTCGATCTCCACCGTGTACTTCTCGGCGATCGGGCGCCGTTTCAGCTTCATCGTCGGGGTCAACTCCTCGCCGCCGGGGGTCCACTCCTGCTCCACCAGCTTGTGGCGCTTGATCTGCTCGACCCGCGATAGGCGCTCGTTGGCGGCCGCCACCGCCTGCTCGATCTCGACTGCGACCTCCGGGTCGCCGGCACCGAGCCCGCGCGCCGCCAGGGTTTCGTGGTCGAGCGCGATCAGCGCCACGTTGTAGGGACGGCGGTCGCCGATCGCCACCGCCTGGGCGATCAGCGGCGTCGCCGTCTTCAGCTTCGCCTCGATGTTCGCCGGCGACATGTTCTTGCCCGCCGCGTTGATGATCAGCTCCTTCTTGCGGTCGACGATCTTCAGGTAGCCCTCCTCGTCGAACTCGCCGATGTCGCCACTCAACAGCCAGCCGTCCTCGGTGAACGCTTCCGCCGTGCGCTCGGGCATGTTGCGGTAGCCCTTCATCACGATCGGCCCCCGCACCATCACCTCGCCGTCGTCGGCCAGCTTCACCTCGATCCCGGGCAGCGGCGGTCCCACCGTTCCGATCCGGATGCGACCAGGAGGGTTCAGCGTCGCCGTCGCGGTCAGCTCCGACATCCCCCACAGCTCGCAGATCTCGATCCCGATCGCGAGGAAGAACTCGATCACCTCGGGCGGGGTGGGGGCGGCACTGACGCCGAAGAACTCGACCTCGTCGAGGCCAAGCATGGCGCGGATCTTCGCGAAGACGAGCTTGTCGGCCTCATCCCATTCGGCCTGCAGCTCGGCGGGAACCTCGCCCTCCATATAGGCGGCGACCCAGCGGTGGCCGATCGCCAGCGCCCACTCGGTGGCCTGGCGTTTCTCCGGGTCCGTCTCGACGGCCATCCCCATCTCCAGCGCCGCCTTCAGTTTTTCGAAGACGCGCGGCACCCCGACCCACGCGGTCGGCCTCACCTCGATCGAGTAGGCGATCATCTGGCGCACGTCGGGCAGCAGTAGGTGCAGCCGCCGAAGACCATCTGCGCGTACAGGCAGGAATAGCGGTCGGCGACGTGGGCGCTCGGGAGATAGGAGATCTGGCGCACCTCCGGCGTCGGCGAGTAGACCGCGTTCGCCGCCCGCCAGCCGCTGATGAGGTTGTCGTGGGTGAGCTGCACGCCCTTCGGATCCCCGGTCGTGCCTGAGGTGTAGATCAAGCAGAGAACGTCGTCGGGCTCGACCGCCCGCCAGGCGGCCTCGAAGTCGAAGTCGGGGTCGCCGATCGCCTCCAGCTGCTCGATCGCGATCGTGCCCGCCGGCGCCTCGCCGCCGATCACGACGACGTGCTCGAGGGTGTCGACCCGCTCGCGTGCCTCCAGCACCCGGTCGAGGAACTGCGGCTCGGTGACGATGACCCGGTTGGCCGCGTCGGCGACCACGTACTCGATCTGCTCCGGCGAGGAGGTGTTGTAGACGGAGAAGCAGGTCGCGCCGAGGTGCATCGCGGCGCAGTCGGTGAGGAAGAGCCCGGGCCGGTTGGTCAGCATGAAGCCGACCGTGTCGCCCCGACCCACCCCCAGCGCTGCGAGCCCGGCGGCGCGCCGCCGCACGGTCTCCGCGTACTCCGCGAAGCTCGCCTCGAAGTCGCTGTCCTTCAGCCGCAGCGCCGGCGTCTGCGCCGACTCCGCGGCGGTCGTCTGGAACGCCTCGCACAGCGTCGCGGCGGCAAGCGCCTTCGGTCCGGTATCGGCTGCGGGACTCACGCCGTCCATTGGCTCCACTGGGGATTCTCCTCGCTCGTTGACCCACACGGCATGGTTCCGGATCGAGGTAGCTCGCGCAAGGGTCGGTTGCTAGCGGTCGGCCGATCGCGATCCGGTGCGTTTCGACTCTGCCGTCTCGATTTCGGTTTCCTCCGGGTCGGTCGTTTCCACCATCGCCGCGACCGCCGCTAAAAAGCTCTCTCATCTTCTCTACGGTTCGGGCATGGTCGCCACGCTCGACGCGCTCACCGTCGCCGACTCGGCCGATGTCTGGGCGGCGCTCGGGTTCGCGGTCGACGGCGATACCTGTGTCGTCGGTGAGGTGCGGATCCGGCTGGCGGGTGCGGACACGGGCCGGGGACTGGTCGGCTGGTCGCTGCGCGGGGTCGAGGCGGCCGACCTCGACGGACTGGCGACGACCCGGTCGAATCGCCCGCTGCCGGGCGAGGCACCGGCGCACCCGAACGGCATCGTCGCTCTCGACCACGTGGTCGCGATCAGCCCCGACCTCGACCGCACCGTCGCGGCGCTGGAGGGGGCCGGGCTCGAGCTGCGCCGGATCCGCGAGGAGCCGACGCCCGCGGGCGCGCCGCGCCAGGCCTTCTTCCGCCTCGGCGGGACGATCCTCGAGGTCGTCCAGGAGCCCGCCGAGGCGACCGCGCGCGCCGGCGGCTACCGGCCCGCCTTCTTCTGGGGGCTGGCCTTCGTCGCCCCCGACCTCGACGCCACCGTCGCCAGGCTCGGCGACCGCGTCAGCGAGGCCCGTCCGGCGGTCCAGCCAGGCCGCCGCATCGCCACCCTGCGCCGCGCGGCCGGACTCTCGATTCCGGTGGCGTTGATGACGCCGCCGCCTCCCCGCTCGCGGGGAGGCGCGACCCGACCAGTTCGTACGATCCGTCGATGCTGATCGACGGCACCTCGCTTGACCGACCCGCTCTGCCGCTGGACGACCTGCTGCGGGTCGGCCTCGAGTCGGCCCCCGACGCGGTCGCCCTGGTCTCGGCCGAGCGGGCGCTGAGCTGGCGTCAGCTGGAGGAGGAGACGGCGCGGCTGGCCGGCGGCTACCGCGGGCTGGGGCTGGAGCCGGGCGACCGCCTCGCCTCGCTGATGCCGAACCGGATCGACCTCGTCGTCCACTACCTCGCCTGCTTCCGGGCGGGGCTGATCGCGACCCCGCTCAACTACCGCTACACCCACCGCGAGATCGACCACGCGCTCGCGGTCAGCGGCGCCAGGGCGCTGCTGGCGCATGTCGAGCGCGGGGAGGACGTGGCGGCGAGCGAGCTGGCGACGAGCCTGGAGCTGGGCGCGATCGCCTACGACGACGAGCGCGGCTTCGAGACGCTGCTCGCGAGCGAGCCGCTGGCAGCGGCCGAGTCCCCCGACCCCGCCAGTCCCGCGGTCATCTTCTTCACCTCCGGCAGCACCGGGCCGGCCAAGGGCGTCACCCACACCCGCGAGTCGCTGCGCTGGATGATCGCCAGCGCCGCCGCCGCCTTCGAGCTGGAGCCCGGCGACGCCTTCCTGCCCGGCTCCTCGATGTCGCACATCGGCTCCTTCCTCTGGGCGCTGAGCGCGCTTGCGGTCGGCGGCCGCGTCGTCGTCGCCCGCAGCACCGACAGCCACGAGCTGCTGCCGCTGCTGCGTGAGCACCAGCCCTCGGTGATGGCGATGATTCCGGCGGCGCTGCTGGCCCTGGTCCGCGACCACGACCTGCAGCCGGGCGACCTCGCCTGCCTGCGGATCTGCCGCTCCGGCTCCGACAAGGTCTCGACCGAGCTGCTGAGCGAGTTCGCCGCGGCCGCCGGGTTCCCGATCGTCGAGGGCTATGGGATGACCGAGGTCGGCCTGGCGACCCTGAACCCGCCCTCGGGGGAGATCAAACAGGGCTCGATCGGGCCGCCGATCGGCGGCTACAGCGTCGCCCTCCGCGGCGACGACGGCGAGCCGGTCGGGGCGGAGACGGTGGGCCGGATCTGGATCCGCACCCGCAGCCGCATGGCCGGTTACTGGGAGGCGCCGGAGGCGACCGCCGAGGTCGTCGTCGACGGGTGGCTCGACTCCGGCGACCTCGCCCGCGCCGACGCCGACGGCTACCTCTGGTTCTTCGGCCGCAAGAAGCAGGTGATCGTCCACGACGGCTCCAACATCAGCCCGCTCGAGGTCGAGTCGGCGCTGGACGAGCACCCGGCGGTCGCCGAGGCGGGCGTCGTCGGCATCCACGACAGCGTCCACGGCGAGAACGTGCGCGCCTACGTCACCCTGCGGGAGGGCGCGGAGCGGCCGTCCAGCGCCGACCTGATCGTCTTCGCCCGCGACCGCGTCGGCTACAAGGCACCGGAGGAGATCGTCTTCCTCGACGAGATGCCACTCAACCCGACCGGCAAGATCGACCGCGTCGGGCTGAAGCGGATGGCCGAGGACCACCTGCACCCGCACGGCCTCGAGCGACCTCGCTCGGCCTAAGATGAACCGCATGGACGACGCCATCGCCCGCTACCGAGTTGCCACCGAGGCAAACGACGTCGACGCGATGATGGCGACGATGGCGCCGGACGTCGAGCTCATCTCCCCGATCTCCGGCCGCATGGTCTTTCGCGGCGAGGACGATGTTCGGATCCTGCTGACGGCCGTTTACGGAACTCTGAGCCGCCTGCGCTGGACCAACTCCGTTGGCGAGGGGGAGAGCCAGGTCGCGGTGGGCGAAGCGCACGTCGCCGGGATCAGGATGACCGACGCGATGGTCTTCGACCTCGACTCCGAAGGGCGCATCCGCCGTATCTCCCCCCACCTTCGTCCCTGGCTCGCATTGACGGTCTTCGCCCTGATCCTGGGGCCGAAGGTCGGCCGCCATCCCGGCGTGGTCCGGCGGGCGCTGGCCGCCAAGCGCTGAGCCTCGGGCTCATGGCCTGGCGCTAGTCAGCCCACCAGTCGCGCTGGCCCTCGACGTCCTCACGCTGGCCCTCGCCGAGACTGGGCGCACCGATGACGAGGATCTCGAGGCCCTGCGGCCCGGCCTCGTAGCCTCGCCAGGTGCCGGGCGGGACGCGCACCGCGTCCCATTCCTCGAGCTCGACGATCTCCTCGTCGAGCTTCATCCGGCCGCTCCCGCGCAGGACCACGTAGACCTCCTCCTGCGTCTTGTGCGTGTGGCCGTATGGAAAGCGATAGCCGGGCGGGACGCGCTGGTAGCTCAGGCCGGATTGCTCGAGCCCAAGCGCCTGGGTCGCCATGCGGAACTCCAGGTCTGGCGCGCCGTCGAAGTTGGACCCGACGTCCTCCAGATCCTCCTTGAGGTTCTTCCGCGTGAACGGCACGGCGCAATCCTATGCACCGCTGACCGGGGTCGCCGATCTGATCCGGGTTGGTCCGTTTGACCGTCACAAGCTTCGGGGTCACCGGCTCGGCCTGAGGATTACTCGATGGCGGCGACCGCCCGCCGGTGCAGATCTTCGACCGTGGAGCGATGCGCGGCGGTCTCGATCGCCAACTGCTCGAAGTCGAAGCTGGGCTGCTCGAAGCCGAGCTCGATCAGGGTCCGCCAGAGCCCGAGCTGGCCGCTCAGGCCCATCGCCAGACCCTCCAGCTCGAGCAGGCGGCTCAGCGGTGAGTAACCGCGCAGCTGTCCGTTCAGCTTCAGCCTTCCCACCTTCTCCAGCGCCCACGCTCCCACCGGTTTCAGCCGGCTGCGGGAGAAGCCGAGTTGCTCGATCAGCCGGTCGAGGGCGGCCCGCTTGGCTTCGATTTCCTCCTGAAGCCGCGCAAGCGGCGGCCCGAAGACCTCGTCCTCGCGATTGCTCGCGTGCAGTCGCCGCACCAGCTCGACCCCGCCGGCGGCGCCGGCGAAATGGTCGTTGAGGTAGATCGAGAGGTAGTTGGAGGCGATTGCTCCGCGGTACCCGCAATCGACGTTGCCCGAACCCGCGAGACCGCCCAGCTAGCCTGGACCGGTGAGCGAATCCAGCCCAGCCGTTCGCGGTGCCGCCGTCGCCATCCTCTCCTTCCGCGTCGCCTACGGCGCGGCGCTGCTCGTCGTCCCGGCGAAGGTTGCCGGCAACCGCTGGCTCGGCGCCGGCGCTGGCGAGCCTGCCGCCCAGGTGGCTCTGCGCGGCCTCGGGGCCCGTGAGGTCGGTCTCCACGGGCTGGCGCTGGTGGGGCTGCTGCGCGGCCTGCCGGTGCGGCCACTGCTCGGCGCCAGCATCGCCTGTGACTTCTCCGACATCGCCTCGACCGCGATCTCGCGGGAGGGTCTGCCCGGCGGCAGCGCTGGCGCTACGGCCGCGGTGGCCGGGGGTTCGGCCCTGCTCACCGCCGCGGTCGCGGCGCTGATCGAGGAGTAGACGCCGTCAAGTCCGGTGAGTTGACCCCACCATAGTGGGGTCAAGTCGACAAGCTTTGGGCTGGAGCTAGAAGCGGAAGGCGCGGTCAAGCCGGGCGATCTCGCCGGTCAGCCGCGGCGGAGGAGATGCCCAGCTGGAGGTGGCGAGCGCGGGGTAGGCCGCGGCTTCCGCGTATGAAGTGGCTCCGGTGAGGGAAGCCGATGTGGCGACCGGCCGCGTCAGGTCCGCTCGCTGCGCCCGGCAGCGGGGGCAGGTTCCGCTGGGGAGGCCGCGGATTCCGCCGTACTCGGTATGACAGGTGTCGCACTGGAACATGGTCTTCGCATACCCATTCGGCGCCGCCGCTGAACTCCTTGAGGGCAATTACCGCCGTTTCATACTTTTTTCGTACTTTTTACCTCAGCGGCGGTGGGTCCAGGCACGGGCTCTGGGCGCAGGTGCTCGACCTCGAACCCCCACTTGTCCCGCAGTCGAGCCGCGATCAGGGAGCGGTGGCAGGCCTCGGGATCGCGCTCCACACAGAGCAGCGCCGCTGCGCTGTTGCCGATCCACTTGACGATCGGGGCGAGGTCGAGCGGGTCGAGGATCTGCTCCTCATAGAGACGCGCGTACTCGGCGGCCAGCACCGTGCGCGAGCGCTTGCCCTCGCCGCGACGGTCGTCCTCGCGGTACTGGAGTTGGCGCATCGCCGTGGTCGGGGCCAGCTCCTTCAGGTGGGAGTAGCCGATGTCCGCTTCGGCCAGCGCCTCCTGCAGGCGGGCGGCATTGGCCCAGGCGTACTCGCTGCCGCGCACCCCGCGGCGCTGGCGCACGTCGAGCAGGAGGTCGACGCCGGCGTCGGCAAGGGCCGCCAGGAACGAGTCGCGGTCGAAGCCGTAGACGCCGATCGTCGCGATCGAGGGCACCGCGCTCGCTTCGTGGCCAGTTCAGCCGACTTGCTCGGTCGGCCGGATCAGGATCTCGTTGAGGGAGACGTGCCAGGGTCGGGTGACGGCGAAGACGATCGCCTCGGCGACGTCCTCTGCCTGCAGGCTCTCGATGTCGGCGAAGCGGCTGCGCACCTGCTCTCGGACCCCGTCGCGGATGTGGTCGGTCAGCTCGGTTGCGACGGCGCCGGGCTCGATCAGGGTCGAGCGCACCCTGCGGCTGGCGAACTCCTGGCGGAAGGACTCGCTGAAGGCACCGACCCCGTGCTTGGTCAGGTTGTAGACGCCGGAGCCGGAGCGGGCGATGCGGCCGGCGACGGAGCTGATGTTGATCACGTCGACGCAGCCTCGCGGCGAGTCGGCGGCGGCGCTGAGCAGGTGGGGGAGGGCGGCGTGGGTGGTGTGGATCAGGCCCTTGAGGTTGAGGTCGATCATCCGGTCCCACTCCTCCGTGGGCGCGTCCTCGATCGGACCCAGCAGCATCTGGCCAGCGTTGTTGACGACGATGTCGAGGCGACCGAGCTCGTCGACGGTGCGCTCGACGGCGCTGATCGCCTGCTCCTGGTCGGTGATGTCGGACTCGATCGCCAGCGCCGTCTGGCCGCCTTTGCCGATCTCCTCGGCCAGGCGCTCCAGCCGTTCCAGTCGCCGGGCCGAGACCGCGACTTTGGCGCCCTCAGCTGCCAGCGCTCGCGCCGTCGCCTCGCCGATACCACTGCTGGCGCCGGTAATCAGCGCCACGGTTCCCTCGAGTGCCTTGGTCATTGGTCTAGTTCCTTATCCCTCGATTGAAGGTTTCCCCGTCTCGCGCCGTAATAAACAGGGATGCCAATTCGCCGAGCAGTGTCCCGCGTCCCGTCCATCCGGCTTTCGATTGCCCTGGCCGCCGTCGTGCTTGTGGCGCTGGCGCTGCCCGCCTTCGCGGCAGCCGCCCCCAAGCCCGCGGTCCTCAACTTCAAAACCGTGACCGTGGGCGCGCCGGGCAATCCCTCGGTGGCGATCCTGCCGTTCACCGACGCGATCTACCGCTCCTGCAGCGAAGCGCCGCAGTCGGAAAAAGAATGCCTCACGGTCGGCGGCGTCGACTACAGCTACGGCCTCGGCCAGCTCGAGGTGACGGTGAAGCAGTGGGTCGCCTTCCTCAACACGGTCGACCCGATGGGCCGCAACCGCCACCACCTATACAGCTCGACCGAGAGCCCGACCGCCTGGCCGCGTTTCGGACAGATCGGCTACTCGAGCGGCGCCCACGTCGGCCGCCACTACTCGGTCGGCTCGCCGGAATGGGCCAACAAGCCCTACGGCTTCGCCAACTTCCCGCGGGCGGCTCGCTTCACCAACTCCCTCTACAACGGCAAGCTGCTGGCCAAGACCACCAACACCAACGGCGCCTTCCGCTACACCACCTACCGGGTGCGGCTCTCGTCCGCGACCGGCGAGGGGATGTACAACCTCGACGGCCGCAAGCGCCCCGGCGCCACCCGCCAGCACAAGACCGGCTTCGTGCTGCCGAGCCAGAACGAGTGGATCAAGGCCGCCTACTACGACCCCAGCGGCGGCGGCACCTACTCCTACTGGAAGTACCCGACCAACGCCGGCGTCTTCGGCGACGGCTCGGCGACGGCGCCGAAGACGACCACGCTCGACCCCGGCAACGGCAACGTCACCAACGGCGCGACCCAGCCGCTGGCGACCTACCACGCCTCCGAAGTGCCGGCTCCGACCTGGTGCCCGTCGACCCAGACCGCGGAAGCGTGCGCCACCGTCAACCCCTTCGGGATCCCGCCGCAGGGCTACGAAAAAGCCTTCGCGGGCAGCCTCAGCACGGTCGGCCAGGCGCGGACCACCTCCCCCTGGGGCACGCTCGACCAGGGCGGGAACGTGGTCGAGTGGACCGACACGATCACCGCCTCGCCGACCGGCAAGAGCGACGGCCGCGTCTGGCGCCGCCTCCACGGCGGCATCGCCAATGCCCCCGCCTACCAGCTCTGGCTCTCGGCGGTCGGACTGCAGCCGGAGGACAACGCCGCCTTCACCGCGACGTACCCGTGGCTCGGCTTCCGCATCGGCGTGCTCGGCAACCTCAAGGCCGGTAAGTAGGGACGGCGAGCGCAGCCGACATTTGCCCCACCCTGGTGGGGTGAAAGTCGGCTGCGCGGTTGCGCCCGTTGCGAGCGGCGTCCGCGTCGGCGAATAGGGTCGTTGCGCGTGCCTCGGCCCTGCTCCATACGCCACATCTCCGCCAGGGCGTCGCTGGCACTCGCCGTTGCCGCTCTGGCGCTGGTGCCGGCCGCTGCGGTCGCCGCCAAGACTCCTCCGCGGGGAGCGCTGACCCAGCTGCCGAAGTCGGCCGGGTGCCTGGTCGACCGCTCGGCGCCCTCGGGTGGCTGCGGGTCCGCGCGTGCCCTCAAGGGGCCCGGTGTCGGCTTCGGCTCGCGGGCGATCGCGGTCAGCCCCGACGGCAGGAACGTCTACGTCGCCTCCTCCAAAAGCAACGCGATCGCGATCTTCAGGCGCAACGCCAAGACCGGCAAGCTGACCCAGCCGAAAGGGCCGGCGGGATGCATCGCCTCCCAGGGGCCCAGCAGCTGCGCCATCGCGGTCGGGCTCGACGGACCCAACTCGGTCGCGGTCAGCCCCGACGGCCGCAACGTCTACGTGGCCTCGCGCGGCGCCAGCTCGCTCACCGTCTTCAGCCGCAACCCGAAGAGCGGCGCTCTCACACAGCTGCCGGCCGGCTTCGGCTGTGTCTCCGGCCTGCCGGTTCCGGCCTGCTCCAGCGGCCGCGCCCTGATCGACCCGGACGTGGTCGTCATCAGCCCCGACGGGCTCAGCGTTTACGTCGGCGCTTTCGCCGGCAATGCGGTGGTGGTTTTCAACCGCGACCCCGCCTCCGGCGCCCTGGCCCAGCCCTCGGGCACCACCGGCTGCATCGCCGAAGCCGTCAGCGGCTGCGCCGTCGGCATCGGCCTCGGGGCGGTCGAGGGGCTGGCGGTCACCTCCACCGGCGTCTACACCGGCAGCGCTTCCTCCAGCGCGGTCGCGGTTCTCGCCCGCAATCCCGCCACCGGCGCCCTGGCCCAGGCCACGGACGGCGGCGGCTGTCTCGCCAGCGTTCCGCTCACCGGCTGCACCAGCGGCTATGAATTCAAAGGCGCCAACGCGGTCGCGGTCAGCCCCGGCGGCAAGGACGTCTACGTCACCTCGCTGCTGAGCAACAGCGTCACCTCCTTCACCCGCGCCGTTCCGGCCGGCGGCCTGACCCAGAAGACCGGCCCGGCCGGCTGCCTGGTCTGGCTGCGCGCCGTCGGCTGCTCCTTCGGCCAGGCGCTGAGCGCCCCCGAGGGGCTCGTCGTCTCCCCGGACGGGGCCAACGTCTACGTCGCCGTCTTCGCCACCGGTGCGATCGCCGTCCTCGGCCGCAACAAGTCCGGCGAAGTCGCGCAGCTGGAAGGCCGCTTCGGCTGCCTCGCCCCGAAGTCGGTGCCGGGCTGCACTCGCGCCCAGGCGATGCGCGGCGCCGGCTCGGTCGCGGTCAGCCCCGACGGCCGCAGCGTCTACTCGACCTCATTCGGCAGCAATGCCGTCGACATCTTCCGGAGGAACAAATGAGTCAGTCCGACGACCGCCAGGGCGGCCTCACCCGTAAACAGCTGCTCGGCTCGGGCGCCGCGGCGGCCGGGACGCTGCTGCTCTCCCAGGGCGCCGGCATCGAGCAGGCGCTGGCGGCGGCGAAAGGCAAGAAGAAGGACGTCGCCGGGATGAACATCATCCTCTTCCTCACCGACCAGGAACGGGCGATCCAGCACTTCCCGCCGAACTGGCTGCGCCAGAACCTGCCGGGGATGCGGCGGCTGCGCCAGCACGGGCTCAGCTTCGAACGCGCCTTCACCAACGCCTGCATGTGCTCGCCGGCGCGCTCGACCCTGATGAGCGGCTATTTCCCCGCCCAGCATGGGGTCAAATACACGCTCGAGGAAGACATGCCGGCGGAAAAGGGCTACCCGCAGGTCAACCTGCCGGTCGAACTGAAGAACCTGGCGACGGTGATGAAGGCGGCCGGCTACAAAGTCGTCTACAAGGGCAAGTGGCACTGCTCGAAGCCGGAAACGCCCGAAGACGCGAAACCTTCCGACCTCGAAAAGTACGGCTTCAGCCGCTGGGACCCGCCGGATGCCGGCGCCAATCAGAGCGTGCCCGAGGCGGGCGGCGGCTTCCCCGATAACGACGGTCGTTTCGTCAACTCGGAAGGCACGGGTGAAAACGAAGGGATCCTCCAGTACCTCGACACCAACGCGGCGAAAGAACAGCCGTTCTTCATGGTGATCTCACTGGTCAACCCACATGACGTCCTCTTCTACCCGAGCAAGACCTTCAACGAAGCCGGCTACGACGACTCCTGGCTCGAGGGCAGCATCCAGCCGCCGCGGACCAACGAAGAAGACCTCTCGACCAAGCCGACGGTGCAGGCGGAATTCCTCAAAATCTTCAACCTCACCGGCAAGCCGGAAACCAAAGCCGAAAAACAGGCCTACCTGAATTACTACGGCAACCTGATGCGCTCCTCCGACAGCTACCTGGTCAACGTCCTCGACAAGCTCGAACAGAACGGGCTCTACGAGGACACGCTGATCGTCCGCACCGCCGACCACGGCGAGATGGGCCTCACCCACGGCGGCATGCGGCAGAAGAACTTCAACTTCTACGAGGAGGCGACGCGGGTGCCGCTCGTCTACTCGAACCCGAAGCTCTTCCCGAAACCGGAGGAAACCGACGCCCTCGTCTCTCACGTCGACTTCCTGCCGACGCTGGCGAGCCTGGCGGCGTCCCCGAAGAGCGCCCGCGCCAACTGGCAGGGGGTGGACTACTCCAAGCTCATACTGAATCCGAAGAGCGCGCCGGTCCAGGACTACGTCGTCTTCACCTATGACGACTTCCAGTCGGGCCAGAAGCAGCCGCCCTATCCGAAACCGCCGAACCACATCGTCAGCATCCGCGAAGGCCGCTGGAAGCTGGCGAAATACCACGACGTCTCCAACCAGCTGCGCAAACGGAAGCCGCCGCAGTGGGAGATGTACGACCTCAAAACGGACCCGCTCGAGCAGATCAACCTCGCCTACAAGGGCTACGAACGCAACGAGGTCCAGGAGAAGCAGTTCCAGCGCCTCAAACGCAAACTCGCCCGGGTCGAAAAGACCCGTTTGAAGCCGCTGTAGCTCGGAGTTGGCTCGGGTCGCTGGTACGGTCGTCGTGGGTTTCGACTTGGACGGCTCACTTCCACAGAAGACGGTGTTGGTCACCGGTGGCTCGGGATTCCTCGGCGGCTGGTGCGTGGTCGAGCTGCTGCGGCAGGGCTACCGGGTGCGGACGACGGTGCGGGATCTCGCCAGGGAGCCCGAGGTGCGGGCCCGGGTCGGGTCGCAGGTCGACGCCGGCGATCGCCTCTCCTTCTTCGCCGCGGACCTGGGTGACGACGATGGCTGGGCCGCCGCGGTCGCCGGCTGCGACTACGTCCTCCACGTCGCCTCGCCGTTCCCGCCGGCACAGCCAAAGGACCCTGACGAGCTGATCGTGCCGGCGCGGGAGGGGACCCTGCGGGTGCTGCGGGCGGCTCTGGACGCCGGGGTCGAGCGCGTCGTCGTCACCTCCTCGGTCGCCGCGGTGCGGGGCGGGGTGACCGCAGCGCCCAAACCGCTGGACGAGGAGAGCTGGACCGATGGCGACAACGCCGAGCTGACGCCTTACACCCGCTCGAAGGCGATCGCGGAGCGAGCGGCATGGGATCTCGCCCGTGAGCGCGACGCGACCGGGCGGCTGGCGGTCGTCAATCCGGGGGCCATTCTCGGCCCGGCCCTGGGTGGGGAGGAGTCGACTTCGCTGCAGATAGTCGAACGGCTGCTGAAGGGGATGCCCGGGACGCCGCGGATCGGCTTCAGCGTCGTCGACGTCCGCGACGTCGCCGACCTGCAGATCCGGGCGATGACCGCCCCCGAGGCGGGTGGCGAGCGCTTCATCGCGATCGCGCGGTTCCAGTGGATGGCCGATATCGCCACGGTCCTGCGCGACCGCCTTGGCCCGGCCGCCGCCAAGGTGCCCAAGCGCGGCATCCCCGACTTCGTGGTCCGCGCGATGGGGCTCTTCGACCCCAGCGTGCGCTCGGTCGCCAGTCAGCTCGGCGACAAGGTCGAGGTGTCGAGCGCCAAGGCGGAATCCAGCCTCGGCTGGTCGCCGCGCCCGGTCGAGGAGACGATCGTCGATTGCGCGCAGAGCCTTGCCGGTGAGAAGGTGGGCTGACGATGGCCACCGTTCTCTGCGTGCTCTATGACGACCCGGTTGACGGCTACCCGCCGTCCTATGCTCGCGACGCCGTGCCGAAGATCGAGCGCTACCCCGACGGGCAGAGCGCTCCGACCCCGTCAGCCCTCGACTTCACGCCCGGCGAGCTGGTCGGCAGCGTCTCCGGCGAGCTCGGGCTGCGCCGGTTCCTCGAGGCGGCCGGGCACCGGCTGGTCGTCACCGCCGACAAGGACGGTCCCGACTCGGTCTTCGAGCGCGAGCTGCCGGAGGCGGAGGTCGTCATCTCCCAGCCCTTCTGGCCGGCGTACCTGACGGCCGAGCGGATCGCCAAGGCGCCGAAGCTGAAGCTGGCGCTGACCGCCGGGATCGGCTCCGACCACGTCGACCTGCAGGCGGCGATCGAGCGCGGCATCACCGTCGCCGAGGTCACGTACTCGAACAGCATCAGTGTCGCCGAGCACGTGGTGATGATGATCCTCGGGCTGGTCCGCAACTACATCCCCTCTTATGAGCAGGTGGTCGAGGGCGGCTGGAACATCGCCGACTGCGTGTCGCGCTCCTACGACCTCGAGGGGATGCAGGTCGGCAGCGTCGCCGCCGGGCGGATCGGCACGGCGGTGCTGCGGCGGCTGCAGCCCTTCGAGGTCGGCCTCCATTACACCGACCGCCACCGGCTGCCGGCCGAGGTGGAGGAGGAGCTTGGTCTCACCTTCCACCCCGACGCCGAGTCGATGGTCGGCGTCTGCGACGTGGTCACGATCAACGCGCCGCTGCACCCGGAGACCGAAAACCTCTTCGACACGGCGATGCTGGCGAAGATGAAGCACGGCGCCTACCTGATCAACACCGCCCGCGGCAAGATCTGCGACCGCGACGCCGTCGCCGCGGCCTGCGAGAGCGGCCAGCTGGCGGGCTACGCCGGCGACGTCTGGTTCCCGCAGCCGGCCCCGCGCGACCACCCCTGGCGTTCGATGCCCCACCACGGCATGACCCCGCACACCTCCGGCACCAGCCTCTCCGCCCAGGCCCGTTACGCGGCCGGCACCCGCGAGATCCTCGAGTGCTGGTTCGATGGCCGCCCGATCCGCGAGGAGTATCTGATCGTCGACGGCGGCACTCTGGCCGGCGCCGGCGCCCACTCCTACAGCGAGGGTGACGCGACCGGCGGCTCCGACGAGGCCACCCGCTTCACGAGCGAGTGACGGCGAGCCGGCGATGAAGATGCGCGCCGCGGTGTTGGAGGAGTTCGGGCAGCCGCTCGGGGTTCAGGAGGTCGAGTTGGCTGAGCCGCGTGCCGGTGAGGTGCTGGTCCGCCTCGTCGCCTGCGGTGTCTGCCACACGGATCTCTACACGGCCTCCGGCGCCGACCCGTCCGGCTACGCGCCGGCGGTGCTTGGACACGAGGGCGCCGGGGTGGTCGAGCGGGCCGGGCCGGGCGTCACCTCTCTGGCCGAGGGGGACCATGTCGTCACCCTCTTCTCACCCCAGTGCGGCGAGTGCGTGCACTGCGTCGACCCCCGCACCAACCTCTGCATGGCGATCCGCGAACAGCAGAACAAGGGCTTCCTGCCCGACGGGACGACGCGGATCCGCCGCGGCGAGGACGAGATCCGCCACTTCATGGGCTGCTCGACCTTTGCCGAGTACACGGTGATGCCGGAGATCGCCCTGGCCAAGGTCAACCCGGAGGCGCCGTTCGAGCACGTCTGCCTCTTCGCCTGCGGGCTCTCGACCGGCCTCGGGGCGGCGATGAACACGGCCGCGGTCGCGCCCGGCAGCACCTGCGTCGTCTTCGGCGCCGGCATGGTCGGGCTCGGCGCGGTCGCCGGCTGCCGCCTCCAGGGCGCCGAGCGGATCGTCTGCGTCGACCTCTCGCCGGAGCGGCTCGAGCTGGCTCGCGGCCAGGGTGCCACCGACGTCATGGTCGGCGGGGAGGGGACGGTCGAGGCGATCCTCGAGATGACCGGCGGCTTCGGCGCCGACTACACCTTCGAGGCGACCGGCAACGTCAAGGTGATGCGTCAGGCGGTCGAAGCCGCGCGCATGGCCTGGGGCCTCTGCACGGTCGCCGGCGTCGCCGGCAAGGGGGAGACCCTGGACGTCGTCCCCCGCTTCCTGATCACCGGCCGCCGCGTCGCCGGCTCCTCCTTCGGCGGCGTCAAGGGCCGCGACCAGGTGCCGTTGCTGGTCGAGCGCGCGCTGGCCGGCGAGATCGACGTCGCGCCCTTCATCTCCCATCGCATCTCCCTCGACGAAGTCAACCGCGGCTTCGAGCTGATGGAGGCCCAGGACGGGATCCGCAGCGTGATCGAGTTCAGCTAGCGCCGCTCAGGCCGGGAGCTTGGCGAGCGCCGCGACCGTGTCGGCGCAGGCCCGGGCCGCCTCGACGCCCTTGACCACGAAGTGCTCGGAGAAGAAGGCCTGGTGGGTCTCGTGCTCGTGGAAGTGGTGGGGGGTGAGGACGGCGGAGATGACCGGCACGCCGGTGTCGAGCTGGACCCGCATGAGGCCGCTGATCACGGCTTCGGCGACGAACTCGTGGCGGTAGATGCCGCCGTCGACGACGAGGCCGGCGGCGACGACGGCGCTGTAGCGGCCGCTTTCGGCGAGCCGCTTCGCGTGCAGCGGGATCTCGAAGGCGCCGGTGACCTCGAAGAGGTCGATCGCCGACTCGGCGATGCCGAGGCCGCCGATCTCGGCGACGAACGAGGAGCGGCAGCGGTCGACGATCTCCCGGTGCCAGCGGGACTGCACGAACGCGACTCGCGTGGCGCTCTCGGGCGGGGCATCGGGATGGCTGGCGTTCACCTGCGGGGCTCCTCTCTTCGGCGGCGGAGAGGAAAGCCTAGATGGCCTCGGGTTGCAAGACCTCGCCCGCGAGCGGCTCAGCGTCGCCGTTTCCGCGGGGTAATGGGGATTGGCGGGGGCTTCGCGCCAGTCGCCCTCAGACCCCCATTGCCCATAGCGCTTCCTCGAGCTGCAACCGGGTGATGCTGCAGTAACCCCCCTGCACGCTCTGGCCGCTTAGTCCGAACTCCTCGAGCTTGGCACCCGACTCGATCGGCACTTCACCGACCACCTCGGTCATCGTTCGGTACGGCCACTGCTGCGCCGCCTCGGGATCGCCGTGCGCGGCGATCCACTCGCCGGCGAGCTGCGAGCCCTCGGTGACCCTGACCACCGCCGGGCAGATCGCGGGGCCGCCGTCCTTGGCGCTCAGGTAGAGGACGATGAGGTCGCCGATCGCGTAGGAGGCCTGCCGCCAGTCGCTGATCCAACCCCGTTCCCACCAGGTCGGGTTGTCGTGGCGCTGGTAGTTGGACTTGACCCAGTAGCCGCGGCCATGCGCGGTCAGCTCGTCCTCGGCCAGGATCTCCTCGAGGCTCTGCGGCAAGCCGACCCCGACCGGCGTGCCGTAGTCGCCAGGTTGACCCGGCATCCGTTTCAGCCGCGGCAACGCCGCGTATTCGGCGATCAGGCTGGCGCCGATCGGATCGGCACTGTCCCACCAGCGGGCGAAGAGCTCTGCCGCGCCGGCGATCTGCTCGGCGTCGAGAACGACGCCGAGCTCGACGTTGGCGCGACCCTCGCTGCCAAGCCCGGCGTTGGTCAGGTTGCCGGAGCCGACCAGTCCCCAGCTTGTGTCGGTCAGGCTGAGCTTGGCGTGCAGGTTGGGAACGCTGCAGAGCTCGAAGCCGGCGTCGAGCAGGGTCTCAAGCGCGCCCGGGTCGAGGACCCGCGTCTGCACGCTGCCCGCGACCAGCGCGGTCAGGAGGCGTAGCTCGCTCGCGGAGGACTCTGCGGCCGCGGTGACGATCTCCTCGGCGACCGGCTTGCTCAGGAACGGGCTCGCGAGCCAGACTCGCTGCTGGGCACCCCGAATCCGCGCCAGCAGCTCGGTGCGGGCGTAGGTGACCAGCTCGCCGGCGTCTCCCGTCGCCATCACACCTGAACCTATTCGATGGCGACAGCGCCCGCTCCGATCACTGACTATTCGGAGCAATTAGGTTTGCCGCAACGCACCCACTGGCGACTATGCGGCCGCCGGGCAGGAAGTTGAAGGCCCGCTCGCTACTTGACATGTGACTAAAAGGTCACGTATAGTCCGGCCCATGGACGAGGTCTTCAAGGCACTGGCCGACCCGACCCGCAGGAGTCTGCTCGACGAGCTCTTCGAGCGGGACGGCCAGAGTCTGAGCGAGCTCGAGCAGAGGCTGCCGATGTCGCGCTTCGGCGTGATGAAGCACCTCAAGCTCTTGGAGGAGGCGGGCCTGGTGACCACGCGCCGTCGCGGTCGCGAGAAGCTCCACTTCCTCAACCCCGTTCCGATCCGGCTCGTCTACGAGCGCTGGGTCAGCAAGTACTCCGAGTCCTGGGCCGCCGGACTCGGCCAGCTCAAACACGACATCGAGGAGGAGCACTCATGAGCAGCAGAGAGACGTGGGAAGTGGTGGACGGGCGGGCCATGGCCGCCTTCGAGATCTACATCAAGACGACGCCGGAGCGGCTCTGGGAGGCGATCGTCGACCCCGAGCTGAGGAGCAAGTACAGCTTCGGGATCGGCGTCCACTCGGACTGGACCCCGGGCTCGGAGTACCGCTCCGGCGCTCCAGGAGTCGAGATCGCCGGCGGCGAGAACCTCGAGGTCGACCCGCCGAAGCGGCTCGTCCAGAGCTTCCAGGCGCTTTGGAGCGAGGACGTGAAGGCGGCGGGGTTCTCCCGGGTGACCTGGGAGATCGAGCCGGTCGGCGATGACTCCTGCCGGCTCCTGGTCACCCACGACCAGCTGCCCGAGGGCGCCAACAGCGAGCTCTTCGGCGGCTGGCCGATGATCCTCTCCGGCCTGAAGACGCTGCTGGAGACGGGCGAGCTGCTGACCACCCCGGGCTCGCTGCGGTACTCGGAAGCCGCCGTCGAGCAGGGTCGCGGCTAGCGGCCCGCGAGCGGGGGCGGCCGCCGGCGCTCCCGCTCGCCTCTCATCTGGGGTTAAGCGCGGGGTCCGACACTGCCGCGCCATGAACGTCGCAAGCACCCCCACGGCTGTCGCCGCAGCGGCAGGATCGACCGAGTCACTCGGCCGTCAGATGCTCAACAAGGTCCCCGAGGTGACCCTCTACTTCTGGATCATCAAGATCCTCTGCACGACGGTGGGGGAGACCGCGGCGGACCTGATGAACGAAGAACTCGGCCTTGGTCTGACCAACACCACCTACATCATGTCTGCCGCCCTGATTGCGATCCTCGTCGCCCAGTTCAGGTCGAGGAGGTACATCCCGGGTATCTACTGGCTGGCGGTGGTGCTGATCAGCATCGTCGGCACCCTGATCACTGACAACCTCGTCGACAACGCCGGGGTCGCACTGCAGACGACCACGATCGTCTTCAGCCTCGTCCTCGCCGCCGTGTTCGCGGTCTGGTACTGGGTCGAGCGCACCCTCTCGGTCCACACCATCGTCACCAGCAGGCGGGAGGCCTTCTACTGGCTGGCGATCCTCTTCACCTTCGCCCTCGGCACCTCCGCCGGGGACCTGTTCGCCGAGAAGCTCGAACTCGGCTTCCTGCCCTCGGCCGCGATCTTCGCCGGCGCGATCGGCCTCGTCGCCCTTGCCCACTTCCGCTTCAAGCTGAACGCGATCCTCGCCTTCTGGATCGCCTACATCCTCACCCGCCCGCTCGGCGCCTCGATCGGGGACTACCTCTCGCAGCCGGTCGAAGAAACCGGTCTCGGCCTGGGCACGGTCCTGACCAGCGTCATCTTCCTGGTCACGATCCTCGCCCTGGTCGTCTACCTCTCGGTGACGAAGAAGGACCTCGGCGTCGTCACGCCCGAGGAGGCGCACCTGCGGAGGCAAGCGGATCTGCGGGACGCGCGGCCGCTGGAGGAGCCGGCCTAGCGGACGGTGTGGCGCCCCGAAACGGGGATGGGACAGCTCTCATCTGGCATTCATCTTCACTGGGAAGCTTGTGGGTGTGAATGTTCTGATCGTCGAGGACGAGGTGAAGATGGCGGCGCTGATCCGGCGCGGGCTCAGCGAGCAGGGGCTGACCGTCGACGTCGCCGGCAGCGGCGAGGACGCGGTCGGGATCGCGCGGGCCTCGGCCTACGATGCGATCGTCCTCGACGTTATCCTGCCCGGCATCGACGGCTTCGAGACCTGCCGGCAGCTGCGCCGGGAAGGGATTTGGTCGCCGGTCCTGATGCTGACCGCCCGCGGCGCGCTGGAGGATCGCGTCGCCGGGCTCGACGGCGGCGCCGACGACTACCTGACCAAGCCCTTCTCCTTCGCCGAGCTGCTGGCCCGCCTCCGCGCCCTGGTCCGTCGCGGCCAGAGCGAGCGGCCGACGCTGATCGAGGTCGGCGACCTCCGCCTCGACCCGGCCACGCACCAGGTCTGGCGCGGCGAGGCCGAGATCGAGCTCTCGGCCAAGGAGTTCGTCCTCCTCGACACTTTCATGCGCAGTCCCGGGCACGTCCTCACCCGCTCGCAACTGCTCGACCAGGCCTGGGAGTACGACTTCGAACACCGCTCCAACGTGATCGAGGTCTACATCCGCTACCTGCGACGCAAGATCGACCTGCCGTTCGGGGTCAAATCGCTGGAGACGGTGCGGGGCGCCGGCTACCGACTGCGAAAGGACGGCGGACGCTGAGCCGGGTCTCGATCCGCCTCCGGGTCACCCTCGTCTTCGCCGCGGTGATGGCACTGGTCCTCGGCGCCACCGGCGTCTTCGTCTACCTGCGCTTCTCGAGCGAGCTCGACGCCACGATCAACTCCGGCCTGCGCACGCGGGCGAGCGACGTCGCCTCCCTGGTCAAGGAGGCGGACTCCGGTCTCAGCGAGGGGAGCCAGAGCCTGGTCGGCCACGAGGAGAGCTTCGCCCAGGTGCTCGATGCCAGCGGTGGCGTCACCGATTCCTCGCCGGCAATCGGAGGCCGGTCGCTGTTGACGCCGGTCGAGCTGCGCCGGGCGCTGCACGGGCCGGTCTACCTCGACCGCGGCTCGCCGCCGGGCCTGGAGGGTGAGTCGCGCCTGCTCGCGGTGCCGGTCGCGGCGCGGGGACGGGAGCAGGTCGTGGTCGTCGGCACCGCGACCGAGGCGCGCGACGAGTCGCTCACCGACCTCGCCCAGCTGCTCCTGCTCGGTGGGCCGATCGCACTCCTGCTCGCTTCCCTCGCCGCCTATGGAGTGGCTGCGGCGGCGCTGAAGCCGGTCGAGGCGATGCGGTCGCGGGCGGCGGAGATCTCGGCGGCAGAGCCCGATCAGCGCCTGCCGGTGCCGCCGACGCACGACGAGGTCGCCCGTCTCGGCAGGACGCTGAACGAGATGCTCGAGCGCCTGGGCGAGGCCCTGGAGCACGAGCGCGCCTTCGTCGCCGACGCCAGCCATGAGCTGCGCACCCCGCTGGCGATCCTGCGGACCGAGCTGGAGCTGGCCCTGGCGGCGGGTCGCTCGCCGCAGGAGCTGCGGGCGGCGCTGGCCTCGGCCGCCGAGGAGACCGACCGCCTGACGCAGCTCTCCGAGGACCTGCTGACGATCGCCCAGACCGTGCACGGCGAGCTGCCGTTGCGCCTGGCCCGCCTGGATGTGAGGGAGGCCCTCGAAGGCGTTGGCCGCAGGTTTGCCCGCCGGGCCGAGGAGGGGGAGAGGGAGGTCGAGGTCGCGGCGCCCGCCGAGCTCGTACTCCACGCCGATCGGCTGCGAATCGACCAGGCGGTCGGCAGCATGGTCGACAACGCGCTCCGCTACGGCGCCGGGACGATCTCGATCGAGGCCGGCGCCGCGGGGGACGCCGTCGAGATCCACGTACTCGACCGGGGTGAGGGGTTCCCGGACGAGTTCCTCGACCGCGCCTTCGAGCGCTTCAGCCGCGCCTCCTCCAGCAAACGCGACGGCGGCAGCGGCCTCGGCCTGGCAATCGTCCAGACGGTCGCCCGCGCCCATGGCGGCGAGGCCCATGCCGCCAACCGCGCCGGCGGCGGCGCCGACGTCTGGATCACGCTCCCCGCTCAGCCCGCCTGGCGACGCGCTCTCATCTGTCCTTAACGAAGGCGGCCGATGATCGCCGCCGCTTGCACCCGACCGCCCCTCCGATCGATTCGAGTCCGCCCGCCCGCTCCGGCCCCGGCTCGCGGCACCACGCCTTCTCCAAGGTGCCGGAAGTCGCCGCCTACTTCTGGATCGTCAAGGCGCTGACCACCGCGGTCGGCGAGTCGACCTCGGACTTCCTCGTCCACAGCCTCGTGCCCGAGGTCGCCGTCGTCCTCGGCGCCGTCGCCTTCGCGGTCGCCCTCTACCTGCAGTTCGGGAAGGATCGCTACGTGCCCTGGGCCTACTGGCTGGCGGTGGCGATGGTCGGTGTCTTCGGCACGATGGCCGCCGACGTGCTCCACGTCGGGCTCGGCGTCCCCTACGCCGTCTCGACGGTCTTCTACGGGCTCGTGCTCGCCGTGGTCTTCAAGGCCTGGTTCCGCAGCGAGGGCACGCTCTCGATCCACAGCATCCATACGCGCCGGCGCGAGCTCTTCTACTGGGCCGCCGTGCTCGCCACCTTCGCCCTCGGCACCGCCGCCGGCGACCTGACCGCGCACACCCTCGGCCTCGGCTACTTCGGCTCGATCCTGCTCTTCTCCACGGTGATCGCGATTCCGGCGCTCGGCTACTTCCGCTTCGGGATGAACCCGATCCTCGCCTTCTGGTTCGCCTACGTCGTCACCCGGCCGATCGGCGCCTCGGTCGCCGACTGGCTGGGCGTCTCCTCCGCCCGCGGCGGCCTCGCGCTCGGCACCGGGCCGGTCAGCCTCGTCCTCGCCGCCACGATCGCGGGCTTCGTTTATTACCTGACCAGGACCGGCAAGGACACGCCCTCGGATCAGGCGGATCCTTACGAAGGTTTTAGGGCTGAAACCGCCCCATCTCATGCCTATCCAATCTCCGCCGAGGAGCATCGCTGAATCAACCCCAACGAAAGGGAAGCGATGAAGAAATTCAAGAAACTGGCGGTGACCGTGGCAGCGTTGGCGGCGCTCGCCGCCGGCGGGGCGGCCTTCGCCCAGGCGCAGAACGCCGGCGTCGCCGGCACCCCGCCCAGCCATCGGGGCGCGGCCGAGCAAGGGTCTCCGGGCGATCCTGCCGACGCCGCAGGCGCCGCCGAGCAGGGCGACAAGGCGGACGCGCCGGACTCCGCCGCCGAGCAGAACGACGGGCCCGACTCGGCCTCTGAAGGCGATGCGCCCGAGGGACCCAACGATCCCGTCGACGGTGCCGGCCAGCCGTCCGAGAACGAGTAGCGACCCCTGTTCGGAGCCTCCCCTGGCGGCCTGCCGGGGAGGCCCTTAGGATCGGCTGGTGAGCGGCGTCATCCGAATCGGGCACATGGGCCTGCGCGTCAAGGACCTCGACGCCGCGGTCGCCTTCCAGGCCGACGTCCTCGGCTTGGTCGAGAGCGAGCGCCGGGGGCGGGTCGCCTACCTGACCTGCAACGAGCGCCACCACGAGCTGATCCTGATCGAGTCCGGCCAGCGCGGCTACGACCACATCGGGCTCGAAGTGGCGGACGCCGAGGCGCTGGAGGCGGCGCGCGCCGCGATCGGGCGGGCCGGGGGGCAGTCGATCGGAAGCGTCTACGACGGCGAGCCCGGAATCGACCGGGCGGCGCTCGTCCGCGGCCCAGGCGGCCACGTCTACAAGCTCTTCTGTGGGATGGGGACCGTCGCCGCGCTGCCCGCCGGCGACCGCCCGACCCGCTTCGAGCACGCCTCGGTCAAGGCCCGCAACCTCGGTCCGACCGAGCGCTTCCTCGCCGACGGGCTCGGCTTCGCCTTCTCCGACCGGATGGGCCGGACTGCTAGCTGGTGGCACTGCGACGCCGACCACCACGGGATGGCGCTTATCTTCGGACCCCGGCACGAGCTCTCCCACTACGCCTGGTCGGTGCCCGACCTCAACGCGATGGGGCGGATCGCCGATCGCCTCGCCGCCCGCGGCCAGAAGCTGACCTGGGGGCCGAGCCGCCACGGCCCCGGCCACAATCTCTTCATCTACTTCAAGGACGCCGACGGAGCGATGGTCGAGTGCTGCGCCGACCTGGCGGCGATGCCGCCGCATGGTGACTACGAGGCGAAACGCTGGCCCGGCGGTTTCGGCGCGATCAACCAGTGGGGTGGCCCGCCGCCGCCACGCTTCCTGCTCGCCGGCCACCCGATCGCCAACGTCAGCCCACCGGAGTGGCTGCGATGAAGCTGCGGCGCACGCCCGCGGGGCTGATCGCCCAGGCCGGGGACGGCCGCTGGTTCGCACTGCCGGGGGAGACGGACCTGGTCGACTTTCTCGCCCGCGGCGAGGATGCGCGGGGCGCGGCGCAGGCGACGCTCGAGGAGGCCGCGGCCGGATCGGGCGCAGCCGTCGACCCCGGCGACGCGATCCTGCCCTTCCAGCCGCGCTCGATGCGCGCCTTCATGCTCTGGGAGTCGCACTACATCGCCTCGGCGCGGGCGCTGGTGAAGGACTTCTTTCCGCCGCCGGTGGCCAGGTTCGTGGGCGGCTACGAGCGCGTGACCGGCAGGACCTTCCCGAAGCTGAAGCCGAACAAGCGCTTCTACGAGACGCCCTCCTTCTACGTCGCCAACCACGCGGCGGTGCTCGCCGACGGCGAGGAGATGTGGTGGCCGAGTCACACCAGGTACCTCGACTTCGAGCTCGAGCTCGCCTTCGTGCTGGCCAGGCCGCTCGCCGATGCGACTCCCGAGGAAGCTGTCGACGCGGTCGGCGGCTGGTTCGTCCTCAACGACTGGAGCGCCCGCGACGTCCAGGCCGAGGACCTGCGCGAGAACCCGTTCGGGCCGGTCGTGAAGTCGAAGACCTTCGCCAACTCGATCGGCGCCGACGTGATCACCGCCGACGAGCTGCCCGACTGGCAGACGGCGACGGGCCGGGTCCGGGTCGACGGCGAGGTCTGGTGCGAGGGGGCGACGGCGGGCGCCGCCCACGATGTCGGCGCGATGCTGGCCTACGCCTCCGCCGGCGAGCGCCTCCAGCCCGGCGACACCTTCTCGACCGGAACCATGCCCGGCTGCTGCGGCCTCGAGCTCAACCGCTGGATCCAAACGGGTCAGACCGTCGAGCTGGAGATCGACCCCATCGGCACCGTCAGCAACAGGATCACTCCCACCGCCAGTCCCTAGCGGGTCGATGGGCCGAAAACGTCCCTATATGGCACGAGATCGGCCCACCGACCGGCGGTTTTCGGGTCGGCGCCAGCGTCGCGGTCCTGCGGTCGACATTGACCTCTACGCACCTGCGGTGACCGAGGACTCCGCGGCCGCCTTCGCCGCGATTCGCGACGCCGGGCCGGTCGTCTGGCTGCCGCGGCACCGGATGTGGGCGCTGGGGCGGTTCGACGAGGTGCGGGCGGCACTGCGCGACGACGAGCTGTTCACCAGCGGCCACGGCGTTGCCGCCAACCCGATGACCAATGTCGCCGCCCGCAAGACGACCCTGTTCAGCGACGGCGAGACGCACTCGGACCGGCGTAAGGTGCTGATGCGCTCGCTCGGCGCCCAGGCGCTGGCGCCGGTCGCCGACCGCCTCGACGCCGAGGCGGCGGAGATCGTCGGCAAGCTGGCCGGCCACGGCGAGTTCGACGCCGCCCGCGACTTCTCCAGCGCCCTGCCCCTGGGGGTGGTCGCCGACCTGGTCGGCGTCCGCGTCTCCCGCGAGCGGCTGCTGGGCTGGGGCTCGCTCTCCTTCGACATGCTCGGCCCGCTCAACCGGCGCGGGCTGCGGGCGGCGCCGAGCTCGATCGGCATGCTCGCCTACTCGCAGCGCCTCAATCGCTCCCGCGTCGTGCCGGGGAGCTGGGCGGCCAGCGTCTTCGACGCCGCCGATCGCGGTGAGATCGACATGACCGAAGCGCGCAACATGGTGGTCGACTTCATCGCCCCCAGTCTGGACACGACGATCCTCGCCAGCACCCACATGCTCTGGCTGCTGGGCGAGAACCCGGAGGCCTGGCAGCGCCTCCGCCGCGATCCCGAGCTGGTCCCAGCGGCAGTGGTCGAGGCCGTCCGCCTCTCCTCCCCGATCCGCGGCTTCACCCGCCGGCTCAGCCGCGACGCCGAGGTCGGCGGCGTCCAGATGCGCGCCGGCGACCGCGCGGTCCTGCTCTTCGGCGCCGCGAACATGGACGAGCGCCGCTACCCCGATCCAGAGCGCTTCGACCTCGACCGCCCGCCCGGCGGCAACCTCGGCTGGGGGCACGGTCCTCACACCTGCGTCGGGATCCACCTCGCGAAGCTGGAGATGGCGGCGCTGCTGCGCGCCCTCGTCGCCCGGGTCGAGACGATCGAGATCGCCGGCCCGCCGACCCGGATCCGCAACAACACCCTGCAGGGTATGGCTTCGCTGCCGGTTCGGCTGGTCTGAAGTGGGCAGAGGCGTCGCACTGGCGGGCATCGCCCTACTGGCGCTCGTCGCCGGCTGCGGTGGGAAGGGGGAGACGACACTCTCCGCGCCCGCGCCGAGCCGGGAGCGGCCCGCCGCCGACCTGGTTGCGCCCTCGCACTGCCCACCCGGCCTGCTGCCCAGTTGCCGCGTCACCGTCGGCCGCATCGTCTACGTCGAGCGGGTCGATCCCGACGGCGATGGCGACGCCCACTTCGTCGTCACCGACCCGCAGGGAATCACCCTGCCGCGACTGACCGCGATCGATGTCCGCAAGGGCCTGCGCCCGCATCCGCTGCCCGGGCCAGGCGACCTGATCAGCGCCGCCGGCCCGGTCCAGACCGGCTCCTACGGCCAGAGTCAGATCCACGCACTCGAGCTGCACGTCGCCGGCTGAGCCGCGGGGCGCTGCGCGGGCTGGCGTCGCTGTCATCGTCGGCCCACTGCGGGCCGAGCTGGCCCGGCTTGGGCTCTACTAGGAGTGTTCGAACTCGGCACCTCCGCATGTCGTGCGAAATCCTCGCGATCCTCACCACCGAAGGTGGGATGGCCGGTCTCGCTGGACCGGAGATTCAGCTCCGCGCCAGCTCGCGGTCGATCAGGGCGGCGAGCGCGTCCTCGACGCCGTCGGCGGGGGTGCCGGAGATCTTTGCTCCCGCGGCCACACCGCGGACGTTTTCCGCCGCCCGCAGCGCGTGCCAGTGCGAGTCGAAGGACTCGCCGGAGGTCGCCACGGTGCGTCCGTCGGCGCCCAGCAAGCGCCAGCGCCACTTCCCTACGAGGTCTTCATATGCGTCGAACTGGGGCATCTCTCGCCTCCTGCAAATTGAATGGGAACGTATGTTCGCATTCGCTGCGGCGGCAAAAGCGCGACTAGCTCGTCTTCGGCTCTTTTGGCTCTGCGCGCGGCTCCAGCTGGATCTCCCGCTCCGCCTGCGGCAGCCCCTCTTCGATCTCGAGGCTGCGCTCGCGCTCGGCGTTGAGCTGGTGGCCGAAGAGGATCGCCAGGTTGCTGAGCCAGAACCAGATCAGCAAGGCGATGAGGCCGCCGAGGGTGCCGTAGGTCTTGTCGTAGGAGCCGAAGTTGGCGACGTAGAAGGCGAAGGCGGCGGAGGCGATGCCCCAGACGACGATCGCCACCAGGCTGCCCGGGGTGACCCAGGCGAAGCCGCGCTGCTTCACGTTCGGCGAGGCGTAGTAGAGGACGTCGACCATGAGGATGAAGATCGCCGCCATCACCGGCCACTTGGCGATGCTCCAGATCGTGATCGCGGTGTCGCTGAACCCGAGCGGGTCGGCGATCGCTGCGACGATCGGCCCGGTCAGGACCAGGCCCAGCGCCAGCAGCGCCATCAGCATCACCATCGCCAGCGTCACCGCCAGCTGCAGCGGCCGCAGCTTCCAGAACGAACGACCCTCGGGAGTCTCGAAGATGATGTTGGAGGCGCGGATGAAGGCGCCGACGTAGCCGGACGCTGACCACAGCGCCACCGCCAGGCCGAGCACGAAGGCGGCGCCGGCGGCACTCTGGTTGGAGGCGATCGATTCGATCGGCCCCGAGAAGGTCTGGGCGGCGGAGGCCGGCCCGATTTCGGTGATGATCTCGGTCAGGCTCGCGGTCGTGCTCCGGGGGTCGCCGACCAGGCCGATCAGCGAGACCATCGCGATCAAGGCGGGGAAGAGGGCGAGCAGGCCGTAGTAGGTGAGGGCGGCCGCCCAGTCGGTGAGGTTGTCCTCCATGAACTCGCTCGCGGTTCGCTTCAAGGTCTCGATCCACCCCTGGTGCCCGCTGGGCGTGGAAGTCAATCCTCGACTGCCTTCTGCACCGAGCCCTGGATCGCCGCGATCAGGATCGCGACCACGCCGGCCGCCATCGAGCCGGCGATGATGTCGGCATGGTCGGGGCTGTTGGTGGCGAGGTCGACCAGCGCGTAGATCTCGCCGGCCAGCAGGATCGCCGCCGTCATCAGGCTGAGGATCCAGTTGACCGGCCGCGCTCGCCAGCGGATCGCACCGGTCTCGATCACGTAGCCGACCAGCAGCACGAGGATGATCTGGGAGGCCTGTTCCTGAAAGCGCAGTCCCTCCGATTCCTGCGGCAGCGGCCAGGTGACGGCGACGAAGACCAGGAAGGGAGCGACGAAGGGAACCTGGGGCGCCGCCCAGGCGACGAAGTCGACGACGAAGTGGGCCAGCTGGCCGAGCCAGGCGAGGGTGAAGTTCGGCTGCGGGAAGGGCGGTGCGGTCTCGCCGAAGATCCCAAGCCGGTAGACGACGAGGGTGCCAAAGGCGACCAGCGCGATCGGCGCCGCGAGGATCCCGAGCAGGGCGGTGGCCAGCCCGGCCAGCAGCGAGAGGCCGGTGAGCAGGATCGAGAGCGCGGCGCCTTTCGCCCTGCTCCGCGTTGGTCTGTCCGGCTCCCTCACCCCGCCGCAGCCTACAAGCGCCCCGGGCCGCTACCGGCGGGTCGGTAACTTCAAAGGGTGGCCGAACTCACCTGCCCCAAGTGCCAGGCGCCGATGCGCACCCACACGCGCAACGGGGTGACGATCGAGCAGTGCACGAAATGCCACGGCATCTTCCTCGACCGTGGTGAGCTCGAGCAGCTGATCGGCGCCGAGAGTTCCTTCCTCGGCCGCTACGCCGGCCCCGGTCTGGCGCCGAGCACCGATACTTAACCGATGCCCACTCCCCTGATCGAGTTCCCCGCCGACGACGCCGAGCGGGCACTGCGGTTTTGGCAGGGCGTGCTCGGGGTCGAGCTGGCGCCGCGCAGCGACGACGCCGGCGCCGGCTGGGTGCATGACGACGGTGGCGTCCGGGTCGGCGTCCACGAGCGCGGCAAGGGCCCCGGCGACACCGGCTCCCTGCCCTACTTCCCGGTGATGGAGATGGCCGCGGCGCTGGAGCGGGTGCGCGAGCTCGGCGGCTCGGTCATCCACCCGGGCGAGCGCTGGTCGATCTGCCGCGACTCCGAGGGCAGCCCGTTCGCGCTGGAGGCGGCGAAAGGTTAGGAAGGGCTGGCGCCCGCGGACCCGGTGGAGCCGGCAGCGGGCTCGACGCGGAAGGCTGAGCGCGTCGGGTTTTCGGGCTTGAAGAAGGTGGCGGTCTGGTTTTTCAGGCGCCAGGGGAAGGGCAGGCGGCCGCCGGGCGAGCCGAGGAAGCGGGTGAAGAGGACGGCGGCGCGGTTGCAGCTGATGCCGCTGCGCGGCGGCAGGTAGAGCAGGTACTGGCCACGCGGGAAGGTGAGTGGGCCGAGCACGACGTTGGAGTTGACCGTGAAGGTGTTGCGGCAGAGCGCGCCGAGTTCGTTGTTGCCGCCGCCTCCGCCACCGGAGCTGCGCGCGACCGAGAAGCCGGCTCGGCCGCCCTGGGTGAAGGTCGCCTTGCCGCTGCCCTGGCCGCTGACGCGCCAGGGCGAGGGGAGGACCCCGTCGAAGTCCTCGAGGAAGCGGGTGAAGAGTTTCGACGCCGCCGGGCAGGTGAGGCCGGCGGAGGGCGCGATCGTGATCGTGTAGCTGCCGGCCGGCAGGACTGCGGGACCGATGCGGTCGTCGTGCAGGACCCGGAAGCTGGGGCAGCCGGCGCCGGCTGCCGAGGAGGCGCCGAGGCTCAGTACGAGGGCGGCGAGCAGCGCCGCAAAGGCGAGCGCGCCAGCAAGGCCGAGACCTTTCTTCCGAGGGGAGGTATGAACGAGACTCACGGCCCGGAAACCTAGTCCCCCCAGCGGACGAGTTCCGCGGTTCCATATCCGCGCATGTCGTGGGAAAGGAACCGCGGAACGACTAGCGGCGCGCGTAGCATGCGGGCGACAGATGCCTGAACCAGTCAAGCGCAACCAGCGCTATATGCCCGGGCTGGACGGGCTGCGCGCCGTCGCCGTCCTCGCCGTGATCGCCTTCCACCTCGGCTTCGGCTGGGCGCCCGGCGGCCTGCTCGGGGTCGGCATCTTCTTCACCCTCAGCGGCTACCTGATCACCGACATCCTGCTCTCGCAGCTGGCCCGCCGCGGCCACATCAAGCTCGGCCGCTTCTGGCTCGCCCGCGCCCGCCGCCTGCTGCCGGCCCTGTTCGTGATGCTGATCATCGTCGTCGCCTGGGTGACGATCTTCGGCCCCGCCCAGCCGCAGCAGTTCCGCGACGGCGTCGTCGCCTCGGCCCTCTACGTCAGCAACTGGCAGCTGATCTTCGGCGACGTCTCCTACTTCGCCCGCTTCGCCCCGCCCGGTCCGCTCAACCACCTCTGGTCGCTGGCGATCGAGGAGCAGTTCTACCTCGTCTGGCCGTTCGTGCTGCTGCTCGGGGTCAAGGTCGTGCGCGAGAAGCCGCTGCCCTCCGGGGTGCGGCCGCGGCTGGCCGTCGCGACCCTGCTGCTGGCCCTGGTCTCGGTGGTCCTGATGGCCGTCCTCTACCACCCGAGTCTCGACCCCTCCCGGGTCTACTACGGCACCGACACCCGCGCCTTCGAGCTGCTCTTCGGCGCCGCCCTGGCGATGGTCTGGCCGAGCCGCAAACTGAGCCCGCGGATCGCCGCCGGCGCCCGCAACACGCTCGACGCCCTCGGCGTCGCCGGCCTGGTCGTGATCGCGCTGATGATCTGGCAGACCGACCAGTACTCGTCCTTCCTCTATCGCGGCGGCTTCGTCGCGCTCTCGATCGCGACCGTGCTGGTGGTCGCGACGCTGGCCCACCCGGCCAGCCGGCTCGGCCCGGTCCTCGGCTGGGTGCCGCTGCGCTGGATCGGCGTGCGCTCCTACGGCATCTACCTCTGGCACTTCCCGGTGATCGTCCTCACCACCCCCGGCGGCGTCGCCAACGGGGCCGAACCGCTGCGCGAGCTGCTCCAGCTCGCCGCGATCATCGGCATCTCGGCGCTCTCCTGGAAGTTCATCGAGGAGCCGGTCCGCCACGGCGCGATCGGGCGCCTCTGGAAGCGGGCACGGGCGGGGGAGTGGCAGCCGCGACGGCTCACCGGCGAGGGCTGGGCCGTCGCCGGCGCCTCCACCCTCGTCCTCGTCGCCTTCTGCGCTGGCATGGCCGGGGTCAACTCGGTCTCGGCCGAAGGCAAGGACGTGCGGGTCGAAGAAGCCGTCGCCGCCGGTACCGCGAAGCCGCCGCCGCTGACCCCGGCCCAGGCCAACTCCTCCGAACGCTCCTCCTGCAAAGCCGTCGTCCACATCGGCGACTCCACCTCCGAGGGCCTCACCTCGCCCGAATACCTGCCGCTCGAAAGCCAGCGGATCGAAGCCCAGTACGCCGACGTCGGGGTCAAGGAAGAGCACTTCGAGATCTCCGGCGCGCGCTCGATCGAAGAGCAGTTCGAAGGCGAACCGAACGCCCAGGAAGTGGCCGAAGCCTGGAAGCTCGAAGGCTTCAAAGGCTGCTGGGTGCTGGCGCTGGGGACCAACGAGGCGGCCAACGTCTTCGTCGGCTCCGCCGTCGGCGAGATGGAACGGATCGAAATCATGATGAACACGATCGGCGACGAACCGGTGATGTGGGTCAACGTCCGCTCGCTGGTCGAAGAAGGCGACCCCTACGCGGCGAAGAACATGGAAAAGTGGGACGAAGAATTACTCGTCGCCTGCCGTAGATACCCCAACATGCGAGTCTACGACTGGGCATCCGACGTCAAAGACGCCTGGTTCATCGAAGACGGAATCCACTTCACCTCACCCGGTTACGCCGCCCGCAGCGAGCTGATCGCCCACGCCCTGGCCCATGCCTTCCCCGCCTCCGGCGAGAGCGAAGGCGGCGCCAACTGCTTGGTCAGTTGACCGGACCACCTCTCTTCTACACATCGGGCACGGGTTGCCCATTTCCACCCAACTACAGGAAGGACCACCAGTCATATGAGTGATTTGAACGAGCGCGACGCCAAGCTTGTCCAGTACCTGAACGAGGCTTACGGCAACGAGAAGGAGCTGGAGACCTCGCTCGAGCTGCACATCGCCCTGACCACGAAGGCGCCCTACAGGAAACGCCTCAAACAGCACCTCAAAGAGACCAAGTCGCACGCCAGGCAGCTCGAGCGCCGGATCAAGAAGCTCGGCGGTGGCGGCCACGCGCTGCAGAAGGTCGTCGCCAAGGCATCGGCGGTCGCGAAGGCCCCAGGCCAGGCGCTGCGCGGCAGCGGCGAGCAGGAGACGATGCTGAAGAACGCCAAGACCCAGTACTTCAATGAGCAGGAGGAGATCGCCACCTACCTGGCGATCGAGGTCTTCGCCGAAAAGGTCTCCGACAAGGAGACCGCCAAGCTCGCCCGCGACATCCGTCGCGAGGAGGAGCGGATGGCCAAGTTCCTCGAGGGCCAGATCAAGTCCCTCGCCGGTGCCGTCGCCACGTCCGCGGTCCCGGCCGCCCAGCGTCGCCCGGCCAAAAAAGCGGCCGCTGCCAAAAAAACCAAAGCCGGCAAACCCAAAGCCGCCCCGGCGAGCAAAGCGAGAAAAGCCGCGCCGAAAAAAGCCAAACCGGCCACGAAAAAGGCTAAAGCGAGCGCTTCGCGTAAACCGAAAGCCGCGGCCAAAAAAGCCAAAACCGCCAAAAGATCAGCGCCCCGCAAAGCGAAAGCGAAAGCCGCCTCGCGCAAAAAAAGCGCTTAGCCCTTAACGAGCTCCGGTCGGTCGAGATCCGGACGGTGGCGCCTCAGGCGCCGTCGATCTCGACCGGCTGCAGCTCGTCGGCCGGCTCGAAGCCGAGGATGCGGCCGTAGAAGTAGAGCTCGGCTTCGAGGCAGCGGATCTCGGTCTCCGAGCGGCGGAAGCCGTGAGCCTCACCCGCGAAGGCGAGGTAGGCGTGGGGGATGCCGTTCTGCTTCAGGGCGGCGACCATCGTCTCCGACTGGCTCGGCGGCACCACCTCGTCGTCGAGACCCTGGAAGATGATCACCGGCGACCGTAGCCGCCCGACGAAGTGGATCGGCGAGCGCTCGTAGTAGAGGTCCTTGCGCTCCGGGTAGGGGCCGATCAGCCCGTCGAGGTAACGCGACTCGAACTTATGGGTGTCGGTCGCCAGGGTCTCGGTGTCGGCGACGCCGTAGTAGCTGGCGCCGGTGGCGAAGTCGTCGTGGAAGACGAGGGCGCAGAGGGTCGCGTAGCCGCCGGCGCTGCCGCCGCGGATCGCCAGGCGCTCGCCGTCGACCTCGCCGGTGGCGGCCAGGTGGCGGGCGGCGGCGATGCAGTCGTCGGTATCGACCACGCCCCACTCGCCCTGCAGTCGCTGCCGGTAGGGCCGGCCGAAGCCGCTGCTGCCGCGGTAGTTGACGTCGACGACGCCGATCCCGCGACTGGTCCAGAACAGGTACTCGCGGTCGAGGGAGGGGGTCGCGTGCGAGGTCGGGCCGCCGTGGCTCTGGACGATCAGCGGCGGCAGCTCGTCCGCCGGTCCCCCGAACTCGGGGTTGGCCGGCGGGTAGTAGAAGCCGTGCGCGGTCTCGCCGCCGCTGGTCGGGAACTCGATCGCCCGCGGGGTCGAGACGTAGGCGGGGTCGATCGGCTCGTCGCTGGCGCTGCGCCCCTCCTCCAGCTCGTCGCTGGCGATGTCATAGACGACGATCGCGGTCTCGCTGGCGGGGCTGGCGGCGGCGAAGGCGACCACCGTCCCCTGGGCAGAGAGCGAGGGGAAGCCGAACGAGGTGTAGGGGAGGCCGAGGTCGCGCAGGCGCTCGGCCCCGGGGTCGAGCAGGAAGAGCTGTTCCTCGCCGCGCTCGCAGCGGATGAAGACGACGGAGCCGTCGTCGAGGAAGGCGTAGGTCGAGCCGCCGAACAGCCACTGCGGGTGGCCCAGCTCGGCCTTCTCCGCGGTCAGCTGGACCGCCGAGCCGCCCTCGTCGCGGTAGAGGTTCCACCAGCCGTCGCGGTCGCAGACGAAGTGCAGCCGGCCTTCCACGTTCCATTCGGGTTGGAAGACCGACTCCGCGGGACCGCCGGCGACCAGGCGGGCGTCGGCCGTGTCCTCCAGCGGCGCGACCCAGAGCTCGGTCCCGTCCCAGGGCATGTGCGGGTGGTCCCAGCAGGTCCAGGCGAGCCAGCAGCCGTCGGGGCTGACCCGGGGGAAGGAGTAGAAGTCGCGCCCGCTGGCGAGCACCGCCGGCTCAGCGGATCCGTCGAGCGCCAGGGCGACGATCTGGTTCTCGGCTTCGCCCTCACCGTGGACCTCGCGTACGCAGATGACCGTGCGCCCATCCGGGGCGAGCCGCATGTCGGCGTAGCGCAGAGCACCGGGACTGGCGGCCTCGGGGCTGATCGCGACCGGCTCCTCGCCGAGCCGCTGGCGGTAGAGCCGCTGGTCGGCGAAGTCGACGAAGAGGACGAGGTCGTCGGCGACCAGGCTCCAGGCGCCGCCGCCGTACTCGTGGACGCGGGTGCGCGCGTTCATCCCCGCCGGCGTCACGTCTTCGGGTTCGCCGCCGGCGGGCTGGCGCACCAGCACCACGCGCCCGCCCTCGGCCGGCCGCCCTTCGCCCCACCAGAGGGCGCCGTCACCGGCCAGCTTCGGTGAGGCCAGACGACGCCCGCCCGCGGCGACGACCGCGGGCGCGATCGGCGAGGACCAAGAGCCGTAGGGCGCGATCGAAGGCATCGGCGCAGTCTAGGTCCGACGAGTGATGCCTTGAGCCGCCTATAGCCGGCTTAAGGCATCACTCGTCGCGTGACGCTCGCCCGTAAACTGCCGCGCCGATGACCAACACTTATGAAGTCCCTCAAGAGTCCCGTGACCTCCGCGACATGGTGCGCCAGCTGGCGCAGGAGAAGATCGCCCCGCGCGCGGGCGAGATCGACCGCGAGAGCAAGTACCCGTGGGACGTCCGCAAGCTGCTGGCCGAGCACGACATCCTCGGCCTCCCCTTCGACGAGAAGTACGGCGGCACCGGCACCGGCACTCTGGTCCTGCAGATGGCGGTCGAGGAGATCGCCAAGGCCTGCGCCTCTTCGGCCCTGATCCTGATGATTCAGGAGCTCGGCACGCTGCCGATCCAGCTCTTCGGCTCTGACGAGCTGAAAGAGCGCTTCCTGCCCAAGTGCGCCAGCGGCGAGTGGTCGCCCGCCTTCGCCCTCTCGGAGCCCGAGGCCGGCAGCGACCCCGCGGCGATGCGCACCACCGCCGTCCGCGACGGCGACGAGTGGGTGATCAACGGCCAGAAGAACTGGATCACCAACGCGTCGATCGCCGACTTCTACGTCGTCTTCGCCGTCACCGATCGCGAGAACAAGCGGATCAGCGCCTTCGTGGTCGAGAAAGAGCGCGACGGATTCGACCCCGGCCAGCTCGAGCACAAGCTCGGGATCAAGGGCTCGCCCACCGGCTCCCCCTCGTTCACCGATGTCCGCGTCCCGCACGAGAACCTGGTCGGGGCCGAGGGCAAAGGCCTCAGCGTCGCCCTCGGCACGCTCGAGCGGACCCGCCTCGGCGCCGCCGCCCAGGCCGTCGGCATCGCCCAGGGGGCGACCGACTACGCCAACGAGTACGCCCAAGAGCGGATCGCCTTCGGCAAGCCGATCAACGCCCTGCAGGGGATCCAGTTCAAGCTCGCCGACATGGAGACCGGCACCGCCGCCGCCCGCGAGCTGCTCTACAAAGCCTGCTCGATGGCCGACCTCGCCGAGCGCCCCGCCAGCCTCCCCAAGTGGACCTCGATGGCGAAGCTGTTCGCCTCCGACAACGCGATGAAGGTGACGGTCGAGGCGATCCAGGTGCTCGGCGGCTATGGCTACGTCAACGAGTACCCGGTCGAGCGCATGCTGCGCGACGCCAAGATCACCCAGATCTACGAGGGCACGAACGAGATCCAGCGCGTGGTCATCGCGCGGACCATGAGCGCGTAGTCAGCCACCGGAGTGCTGTCGTCCTTTGTATCGCCTGGCGGCACAAAGGACGACAGCACTCTCAGCCCTCGCCCTCCACCTCGCGCAGGCGGTGCGTGTCGACGTCGTAGACGAAGCCGCGCACCGCGTCGCGGTGGGGGATGAAGGGGGAGTGGCGGACGCGCCGCAGCGACTCGCGGACGCTGTCGTCGACGCTCTCGAAGGCCTCGATCGGGAATTCGGGGGCGACCCCGGTCGCCTCCTCGAGCTCGACCCGGAAGCCCTCGTCGGTGATCTTCTCCATGCCGCAGTCGGTGTGGTGGATCAGCATGATCTCGCGGGTCCCCAGCCGCCGCTGCGAGATCGCCAGCGAGCGGATCACGTCGTCGCTGACGACGCCGCCGGCGTTGCGCAGCACATGCGCCTCGCCGCCGCCGAGCCCGAGCGCGGCGAAGACGTCGAGCCGCGAGTCCATGCAGGTCACGATCGCCAGCCGCCGGCTCGGCTGCACGTCGAGGTGGCGGTCCGCCAGGGGCTCGGCAGAGGTCTGATTGTTCGCCAGCAGCTCGTCGATCGTTTCCATGGCGCGGCAGCCTAGCCGCTCGCCTAGTCTGCGCCGGTGGAGCAAGCGAAGATCCGCCCGGCGACCGAGGCCGACATGGAGCTGCTGTTCGGCCTCATCCTGGAGCTGGCCGAGTACGAGAAACTTGCCGACAAGGTCGCCGGCGACCCCGAGGTGCTGCGCCGCACCCTGTTCGAGCAGCGGGCGGCGGAGGCGCTGATCGTCGAGCGGGGCGGCTACGCGATCGGCTACGCGATCTTCTTCGTCACCTTCTCCAGCTTCGAGTGCCGTTCCGGCATCTGGATCGAGGACGTCTACGTCCGTCCCTCCGAGCGCCGCGGTGGCATCGGCCGCGAGGTGATGGAGCACATCGCCGCGCTCGCGCTCGAGCGCGGCCACGTCCGCCTCGAGTGGACCGCGCTCGACTGGAACGAGCCGGCCCTGCGCTTCTACGAGAAGCTCGGCGCCATCCAGCTGGGCGACTGGATCACCCACCGCCTCGACGTCGACGGCATGCGCGGCCTCGCCGGCGCCCCCGACGCTCGCTAGACCCGGGCTGGTGCCTTACTTGGCGAGCACGTCTTTCGCTGCCCTTTCCGCCATCGCCATGATTCCCTTGGCGTCTGCGGGTGGAAGGTGGGCGGCGAAGACCTGGGCCTTGGCGGCTTCCGCTTTCTGACCTTCGGCGGCGGTCCTGCTCTGGTCGCTGCCGACCTTGACGCCGAAGTAGGCGCCGACGATGGTCGCGATGACCCCAGCCGTGGCGCTGGCGATCGTGGCGGAGGTGCTCGAGTTCACGGCCATGGCGACGATCGCGATTACCAGCACGGCGATGACCCCGGCGACGACGGCAACCAGCCCGCCGATCGTCTTGATCTTCTCGCTCCAGGTGCCTCCCACGACTTGTGGCTTTTCCTCGGCTCCACCGGGGTCTACGGGGCTCACGTTCACTCCTTATGGAAGGTTGAGTACTAGAAGATCCCCAAGCATATGGTGCGGATGGGCGTGACGCAACGCGCCGCAACAGCATCTCCCGCTCCCGCGCGTTCTACTCGTCGCGGGGGGTGATGCGGAAGACCGAGACGACCTCGGCCTGGTGCGCCTCGGGATGGGCGACGTAAGCGCTGGGGCCGCCACCGAACCAGCCGGCTGCTTCGTTGTTGCCGACGAAGATCCCGGGGTGGTGGTTGCCGTCGGCATCCTGCACCCAGACCTTGTCGCCCTCCTTGAAGCCCTCGATCGTGTCGCTCACCGGGCCGAGTGTATCCCCGCTCGGGCTCAGCAGGCGCCCATGCGGCGCAACCGCTCGCGATAGACCCGCATCGAGCTGTGCTTCCAGTCGCCGTGGGTCTGGTCGCGCAGGCTCGGCACCAGCTCGTGGTGGTAGGGGGAGCTGAGGCTCTCGTTGTGGCCGATCACGTTGCCGACGCCGATCCCGAAGCGGCAGCGCAGGTACTGGGTCAGCCAGAGCGAGGCGCGGCGCTCGGCCGGGTTGTCGAGCACGTCGGAGTCGCTGTAGCCGGCGTGCTCGATCCCGATCGCGGTCCAGTTGAGGCCGACCGTGTGGCGGCAGCGGGTGCGCAGGTTGACCAGTTCGAAGATGCGGCCGGAGGGGGAGACGACGAAGTGGGAGCAGACGTTGGGCAGCTCGCCCAGCTCGACGTCCGGCACGTCCGGCGCGAAGGTGTTGAAGACGGCGGCGGCGCTGCTGGTCTGCGACATGTGCTCGACGATCACCTTCGGGTTGCGCAGCCGCCACTTGTGCTGGCCGTAGTGGCGCTCGGAGTAGTCCGCCATCTCGCGCTTGCGTTTGGGGCCGAAAGGGATCAGGTGCTTGACGATCGGCGGCCGGGAGACGCTGGCGTTGGCCCCCGTCGCGCCGAGCGGGAGCCCGGCGAGTGCGAGGGCGGTCAGGGCGAGCAGCTTCATCGGGTTTAGATTCTCCTTCATGGCGGCGTCCGGCGAGCCGATGATGGCCAAGCTCACCGACCGTCCCTTCAGCGACCCGGCCTGGGTCTTCGAGCGCAAGCTCGACGGCATCCGCGCCGCGGTGCGGCGGGACGGCGGCGAGGTGACGCTGACCTCGCGCACCGGCAAACCGCTCAGCCCGGCCTACCCGGAGCTGGTCGAGGCGCTGGAAGCCGAGGCGGCGACCGAGTTCGCCGCCGACGGGGAGATCGTCGCCTTCCAGGGCTCGCGGACCAGCTTCGAGCGGCTGCAGGGGCGGATGGGCATCCACGATCCGCAGCTGGCGCGGTTGAGCGGCATCCCCGTCTACCTCTACCTCTTCGACCTGCTCGAGTTCGACGGCCACGATCTCACCGGACTGCCGCTGCGCCAGCGCAAGTCGGCCCTGCGACGGGCCTTCTGCTTCCACGGCCCGGTCCGCTACACGCCGCACCGCAACGAGCGCGGCGAGGAGTTCTTCGCCGAAGCCTGCGCGCGGGGGTGGGAGGGGCTGATCGCCAAGCGCGCCGAGAGCCCCTACCGCCACGGTCGCAGCGGCGACTGGTTGAAGCTGAAGTGCTCCTTCGAGCAGGAGCTGGTTATCGGCGGCTTCACCCCGCCACAGGGTTCGCGCCAGAGCTTCGGGGCGCTGCTGGTCGGCTATTACGAGGACGGCGAGCTGCACTACGCGGGCAAGGTCGGAACCGGGTTCAGCGAACGGACCCTGAAGGAGCTGGGGAACCGGCTGGGAGCACTGGAGCAGCCGCACTCGCCGTTCAAGCGCGGCACTGGGCAGCCCCGTCAGGCGCGCTGGGTGCGGCCGGAGCTGGTCGGGCAGTTCGGCTTCGGCGAGTGGACTCGCGACGGCAAGCTGCGCCACCCCCGCTACCTCGGCCTGCGCGAGGACAAGCCGGCTGGCGAGGTCGTGCGCGAGCGCCCGTCCGCGGCGCGTTGAAGGGCGCACGGGTTCGCCCGAGGGCTTGCGGCGGCGAATCCCGCCCTCCACGCCGAGCTGGTCGGCTCCGCCCCAGTCCGGCAATCGGCGGGTTCGACGGGCGCAGATCGGGTACACGCAGCCCGATCATCTCCGCCTCAAGGGAAGCGCCGGCCGTCAGCCGACCTTCACGGGCATTCATTGACGACAGAAGGAGAAGCAATGACTGATTTGACGACCCTGGAGGAGAAGCTGGCCGAGGTGACCGGCCTGGCCGGTGCCGCGCAGGAGGCGACGAGGAAAGCGGAGTCGCTGCTCGATGGCGACTCCGGACTGCTCGCCGAGGCGCTGCGCCAGATGCGTGAGGAGGCCGAAGAGACCGAAAGCCGCTGCATCGCCGTGGCCGATGAGCGCGACGGCAAGAAGACGGCGATCCTCGAGAAGGCGCAGGAAACGAAAAACGAGGCGACCGAGATGATGCGGACCTACCTCGGCGAGGACTCCGACGAGCTCGACGGTTTCGAGTTCCTGATCATGGCCGAGGCCGGTGAGGTCGGGCACTGGGCGATCCTCGGCAAGCTCAACGAGACGGCGGGCGAGGCTCCTGTCCAGGAGCTGGTCGACTGGGCTCTGCCGATTCAGGAGCGCCACCTCGGCACCGTCCGCGACGGCTCCCTGGAGCTGGCCGCGGACGAGGACCCGGGCGCCTGAGGCCGCACGGCCGCGATTGGCACGGCGGGCGCGGGCAGTCGTCCGCGCCCGCCGGTTTGACCGCGCGCGAGGAACGGGTAGGGGAGGGCCACCCGATCGACGATCCGAGGCCGAGTCACCCGCTTCGCGATCCCTCTCTTCCAGGAAGGCTTAATCGATGAGCGCACACGAGCAAATGCAGGAGCGCGTCGCCGGCGGGATGCTGGGCAAGGCCGCTGGTCGAGCCAAGCAGCTGTTCGGATCGGCGCTGGGCAACTCGCAGCTGGATCGCGAGGGGCGTCTGCAGCAGGTCCAGGTCGACGCCGAGACAGAGGCGATCGAGCGCGGCGAGGAGGCGGAGCAGAGCGACGCCGAGGCGAAGCTGGCGATCGCCAAAGCCGAGACGGAGACCGAGCGCCGCGAGCTCGAGCAGGAGCTTTCGCAGCTCTCCGACGAGGAGCGCATCGAGCGCGAGCGCGCCCAGAACGAGCGCCAGGCCAAGGCGGCCCACGCCGAGGAAGTCCGCGAGGCCGCGGCTTTGGAGCGCGAGGCGAAGCGCGCCGAGCCCGCCGCCGACGCCGTCGACCCGGGGCGAAGCCGATGAGCCTGCTCTCGCTCCCGAAGAGCGTCGTCGACCGCTCCCTGAAGCTGACCCGCGTCCCGCTCGATTACGCGCTCGACGCCACCGGCGTCAAGCGCAAGAGCCCCGGTGCTCGCACCGCCGAGCTGCAGCGCGACCGCGCCGAGCGCCTGCGCGAGCAGGCCGCCGAGGAGCGGCGCCAGGCAGCCGAGAAACGCGAGGCCGCCGTGGCCCGGGCCGAGAAGGCGGCAGCGGCAAAGAAGCGGACTGCAGCGAAAAAGGCCAGGAAGGCGAAAGAGGCGGACGAGAAACGCGAGAAATCCGCCAGGTTGACCGAGCTCGAGGCGCGCGAGAGGAGCCTCGCGGCCGAGGAGAAAGCGGTCCGCGCCAAGACCGAAGCCGATCGGCTGCGCGAGGCGACCGAGAAGGCGAAGGAAGCCCGCAAGAAAGTTGAGTAGCGGCGGCCGCCTGCGTCGCGCCGACTGCGCCGCCGCCGGGATCCACCGGCGCCGGCGCCGGCGCGGTTTCTCCTTCGAGGATGCGGAGGGGCGGCGGATCGAGGACGGGGAGACGCTGGAGCGGATCCGCGACCTCGTGATTCCGCCGGCCTGGGAGGAGGTCTGGATCTGCGCCGACCCGCTCGGACACATCCAGGCCACCGGCTTCGACGCCGCCGGTCGCAAGCAGTACCGCTACCACGATCGCTGGGAGCTGCGCCGGGCCGCCCGCAAGTACGGGGAGATGCGCGAGTTCGCCCGCCAGCTGCCTGGCCTGCGCCGGGCGGTCAACCGCGACCTGGCCCTGGAGGGGATGCCGCGCGAGCGCGCCCTCGCCTGTGCGGTGCGGCTGCTCGACCTCGGCTTCTTCCGGGTCGGTGGCGAGGAGTACGCGGAGACGAACGAGAGCTACGGGCTGGCGACGATCCAGCGTCAGCACGTCGCCGTCAAGGACGGGGAGATGGTCTTCGACTTCCCGGCCAAGAGCGGCCAGCGCCGGGTGCAGTCGATCCGCGACCCCGACGCGATCGCCGCGGTCGAGGCGATGCGCCGCCGCCGCAGCGGTCCCGACGACCTGCTCGCCTACCGCGAGAGCGGCGCCTGGCACGACGTCCGCTCAACCGACGTCAACGCCTACATCCAGGAGAAGATCGGCGACGGCTTCTCGGCCAAGGACTTCCGCACCTGGAGCGGCACCGTCCTCGCCGCCGCGGCGCTTGCCGGGGAGCCGAAGCCGGGGTCCGAGGCCGCCGCCAAGCGCAAGGTCGCCGCCGTGGTCGCGAGCGTCGCCGGCGCGCTCGGCAACACCCCCGCGGTCTGCCGCCGCTCCTACATCGACCCGCGTGTCTTCGACCGCTACCGCGACGGGGTCACGATCGAGGTCGGCCTCTCCCGCAACGGCGAGATCCCGGCCCGCCGCCGGGCGCGGATCGAGCGGGCGGTGCTCGACCTCGTCTCCTGAGCCGTTTGCCCCCGCGAGCCGACGGGTAATCGGAGAGGCGATCGAGTCGGCGGGTAATGAAAAGGGAAGGAGCGAGCATGCCGCCGCGCGGAGTTGAGAAAGGCAGCAAGAGGGACCGTCAGTACGAAGAGATCAAAAAGAGCGAGAAGGAACGGGGGCGCTCGACCAAGCGGGCCGAGGAGATCGCCGCCCGCACCGTGAACAAGGAAAAAGCGCGCTCGGGCGAGACCAAGAGCTAGTCGTTCAAACGATTGCCCCCGCCTCGAACGGGTATCCGGCAGCCATGCCATCGATCAAGAAAACGCTCGCCCGCAAGGCGGTCAAGTCGACCGCGAAGCACACCGCGCACGGCACCGCCTCGAAGTTGAAGCGGGAACCGCTGCGCGCGACGACGCTGCTGGGTCTGGGCGGCTTGCTGGGCGGTGTCGCCGCCTGGCTGTTCGTCCGCCCCCAGCGAGGGGTTGGTCAGCCCGCATGAACGCACCTGAGAAGGACACCGAAGAGCTCCTCGCCGACAAACAGCGGGTCGAGGAAGAGGCCGAGGCCGCCGCTGCCGAAGCGGGCCAGGTCGGTGGAGTCGCCCCGATCGAGAGCGACGATCCGGCCCAGCAGCCGCTGATCGAGTCGGGCCAGGGCGAGTCGGAGGGCTTCGAGCTGGCCGAGAAGCGGCTCCAGGACATCGCCAGCCACGGCGACGAACACCGCTTCCCCGATCGCGACGTGCGAGCGCCCGAGGACCGCGAGCAGGTCGAGCGCGGCGAGGCCGACCAGGCGATCCCGGCGGACGGGTAGCGGGTTCGAGCAGTCGTCTTCCCCTTTGGGTTGAAGGAAATCCAGCAAAGAGTCCGGTTCGGCGCTAGCGTTGGGCTTTGGACCTCAACTTCACCCCATTTCACCGTGGTGGCTTCGGCGCGCCCATGGTCTGCCTTCATGGCTTCGTCGACACCTGGCGCACGTGGGAGTTGGTGCTGCCGACGCTGGAGCGCGAGCACGATGTCTTCGCGCCAACTCTGGCCGGCCATGCCGGCGGCCCGCCGCTGGAGGGTGAGATCACCGAGGGGGCCCTCGCTGACGCGGTCGAGCGGCAGATGGACGCGGCCGGTATCGAGACCGCCCATCTCGTCGGCTGCTCGCTGGGTGGCTTTGTCGCTCTCAAGCTGGCAGCCCGCGGCCGGGCGAAAACGGTGGTCGCATTCGCGCCGGCCGGCGGTTGGGCGCCGGGCGACGAATCCTTTCGAGACACGCTCGCCTTCTTCACGACGATGCAGGATCTGCTCCTCGCTGCCGTTCCTCAGGCAGAGGCGATCCTCTCCACCCGCGACGGCCGCCGCCGCGCAACCGAATTCGCCACCGTCAACTTCGAGCACATCCCGACCGATCTGCTGGCTCATCAGATGCGGGGCGCGGCGGCATGCACGGCGGCGGTGCCGCTGATCGAGTACGCCGAGCGCGAGGGCTGGAGCCTCGACGCCGAGAAGATCGCCTGCCCGGTCCGCATCGTCTGGGGTGCCGCCGACCGGCTCCTTCCCTGGCCTGCGGCGGCGGCCCGCTTCCGCAACGAGTGGCTGCCGTTGGCCGACTGGGTCGTGCTCGACGACGTCGGCCACGCCCCCCAGATGGACGTTCCGTTCGAGGCCGCCGAGCTGATCCTCGACTTCAGCTCATGAGTGGACCCGGCTGCCGCCGGTGGTGTCCGCAGGCGAGAACTCAGCCGCGCAGCGCGGCCAGCGCTTCGTCCCGAGTGCTGTGAATCGGGATCGAGAGCTCGAGGCCGGTGATCTCCAGCACCCGTCGTACCTGGTGGTTGGCGCTGCAGATGACGACCCTGCCGCTGCCCTCGCCGTCGGCGCCGCTGTCGAGTTGCTGCCAGGCCCGCACGATCAGGGCGATCCCGGTCGAGTCGATGAACTCGCAATCGGTGAGGTCGATCAGGACCGAGCCATCGTGAGAAGAGATGGCCTCCTCGAGCGGACCCTCGAGATCGGAGGCGGTGCTGAGGTCGAGCTCGCCGCGCACGACGATGACGCGAACACCGTCATCGAGCTGGGCGGCGGTTGCCTCGAATGGAGCCGGATTCACGCGCCGATGCTACCGCAGGGATCGGGTCATGCATGGGTGGCGGTTTGCGCCCGGCGCCTGGGGGTAAGAAATGAGCGGCGACGCGGAAAGCTATGCTCGCCGAAATTCGACGAGAGCGTTCCAGGCGCTTGGGGACTGGCGAAAACGTGAATACGACCACCGAGGACCGATCGGGGCTGCAGATGTCCCTTCCCGCAAGGGCTGAGAACGTGGCGGTTGTGCGGCACGCGCTGGCCGGCCTCGCCGATCGGATCGGGATGGACGAACCGGGCATCGCCGACCTCAAGACCGTCGTCACCGAGGCCTGCATGAACGTCGTCGTCCACGCCTACCCGGCGGGCGAACCGGGCCTGCTGGAGGTCGAGGCGACCCAGGAGCTACACGGCCTCACCGTCGTCGTCCGCGATTTCGGGATGGGTATCCGTCCGCGCCCGGACGTCGAACGCCCAAGCCTGAGAATCGGATTGACCCTGATCGCCGCGCTTTCCAAGAGCTTCGAGATCAAGGGGGGTGTCGATCGCGGTACCGAGATCCGCATGCACCTCCCCCTCCAGGCGACAGCGGGCGAGCCCGAGCCCGAGTCGCCGCCCGCCGTCCGAGCGCGGATCGTCGAGGGAACGGAGATGCGAGTCGGTCATCCCGACCTCGTCGCCCCGATCCTCAGCCGCGCCCTCGGTGCCTTCGCCGCCCGCCGCGAGATCACCGTCGATCGCCTCTCCGACACGATGCTGCTCAGCGACGCGATCTCCGCCAGTGCCCCCGCCGGCTTTGAGGACGGCCACGTCTCACTCAGCATCGCCGACCGCGATGAGGGCCTCGAGTTGCGCGTGGGCCCGATGAAGGGCGGCGGGGCCGAGCAGCTGCGCGCCAGTCTCAATCTGCCGGACGTCGGCGGCTCACTGGAGACCCTGGCCGACGAGGTTCGGGTCGAGCAGGACGACGACGGCGAGTTCCTCGTCGTCGGCATCGCCGCGCTCGCCGCCTAGCTGGGCGGGTTCCAGCTCAGCTGTCGTTGCTGTTCTGTTCGGCTACCTCGGCCCGGATCCGCTCCAAGGTGCGGCGCAGGATCCGTGAGACGTGCATCTGCGAGTGGCCGATCCGCTCGGCGATCTGCGACTGCGTCATGTCCTCGACGAAGCGCAGCTGCAGGACCAGGCGCTCGCGCTCGTCGAGGTGGGGCAGCGCCCCTTCCAGGGCCAGCTTGTCCTCGACCAGCTCGAAGCCCTCGTCCTCGTCGCCGACCCACTCCGAGGCCGGTGATTCTTCCTCGTCGCCGCCGACCGGCCGGTCGAGCGAGAGCGGGCGCCGGTTGTGGTTGGCCTCCAGCACCTCGAGCACGTCGCTCGGGTCGACTTCGAGCTTGGCGGCGATCTCGCCGACCGAGGGCGAGCGCTGCAGCTCCACGGTCAGAGCCGAGATCGCCTTGTCGACTTCGGCCATGCGGTCGTGCAGTCCGCGCGGCACCCGCACGGTCCAGACCCGGTCGCGGAAGTGACGCTTGAGCTCACCGAGGATGGTCGGTGAGGCGAAGGCCGCGAAAGGCGTCCCGCGGCCAGGCTCGAAGCGGTCGATCGCGTTGACGAGACCGAGGCTGGCGACCTGCAGGAGGTCGTCGAAGGACTCACTGGCGCCGCGGTAGCGCAGCGCCAGGTTTTTGGCAAAGGGGAGATAGCGACGGACCAGCTCCTCGCGGGTCGCCTGGTCGCGGTGCTCGGCGAAGCGCTCCCACAGCATCCGCTCGCTGACGAGACCGTCGCCCGGCCCGGGCGTGGCTTCGTGTTGAGGGGGTCGAGTCTCTTCGCTTTTCGCTGCCATCGATGCCTCGCGCCGGATAGTTACACCGGCGCCGCCCTGAGGGCGTTTCTATCGAAGCCGTGCAGCGCCTGGGGCCAGTTCGGCCGCCGGTTCACACCATAGCGATGGGGGTACGTTGATAGCGATCATTTCGCGCTCACCGACATCGGCCAAGCTTCGGTTCGTCCACCTTCCATGGCTGACTGCGATTGCGGTCGGGCTGATCTCCGTGCTCCCGGCCGGCGCCGCGATCTGGCATCCGGCGCCGACCACCACCGCCTGGCAGTGGCAGCTGCAGGGGAAGATCGACACCGGTGTTGCGGCCGCGGCCTACGACATCGACGGCTTCGTGGCGCGCCCGGCCGAGGTGCGGGCGCTGCACCGCCAGGGGCGGCGGGCGATCTGTTACCTCGACGTCGGCAGCTGGGAGAGCTACCGGCCCGACGCCGGCAGGTTCCCCCGCGCGGTCATCGGCAGGCGCTACGAAGGCTTCCCCGACGAGCGCTGGCTCGACGTCCGCCGCTACCCGGCCTTCGCCGCACCGCTGCGGGCGCGGATCGCGATCTGCGCCCGTAAGGGTTTCGACGCGGTCGAGCCCGACAACATCGCCGGCTGGGAAAACGCGACCGGCTTTCCGATCTCCGCCGCCGACCAGCTCCGCTTCAACCGCTGGATCGCCCGCCAGGTCCACGCTCGCGACATGGCGGTGGCGCTGAAGAACGACGGGTCCCAGACCGAGGAGCTGCTCGGCAGCTTCGACTTCGCGATCGTCGAGCAGTGCTTCCAGTACGAGGAGTGCGGTCTCTACCGGCCCTTCGTCGCCGCCGGCAAGGCGGTCTTCGAGGCCGAGTACGAACTCGATCCCGACCAGTTCTGCGATACCGCCGAGGAGATCGGGTTCAGTGCCATCCGCAAGTCCTATGACCTCTTCGCCCGTCCCTGGTCGCCCTGCGATTAACCCGTCCTGACTGGGAAGGCTAATCTCGGGTAGAGGCGTACTCGCAAGCCCGCGGCCCGCGAAGGAGACGAGATGGGATTCGACCAGTACCACGAGCCACCCGAGGAGCTCTCGGCGGAGACCCGCACCTTTGCCCGCCTCTGCGCTTCGCTGACCGAGGAGGCGGAGGCGATCGGCTGGTACGAGCAGCGCCTCGCGGTCGAGGCCGACTCCGAGGCGAAAGCGATCATGAGCGATGCCCAGGGGGAGGAGTTCAAGCACTTCGCGATGGACCTCGAGTTTCTGCTCCGGCGCAGTCCGCGCTGGCGCCAGATCTGTGAAGGGGTCCTCTTCCGGGAGGGGGACATCGTCGAGCACGGCGAGGCGGCCGAGGCCGGTTCGGCCGATGGCGCCGCCGATGCGGAGGAGAGTGGGGCGGGCGCCGGCTCGCTCGCAATTGGCAGTCTCAAAGGGGAGGACCGATGAATCACCTTCTGCGCCAGCTGGCGCCGATCTCGGATGCGGGCTGGGAGCTTCTCGATGACGAGGCGCGCGAGCGCCTGCGGCCGTCGCTGGCGGCCCGCCGGCTGGTCGACTTTGCCGGCCCGCACGGCTGGCAGCACTCCGCGACCAACCTCGGTCGCATCGAGGCGGTCGACTCGCCGGCGGCCGACGGCGTCAGCGCGGCTCAGCGGCGGGTGCTGCCGCTGGTCGAGTTGCGGGCCGGGTTCTCGGTCTCGCGATCAGAGCTCGCCGACAACGATCGCGGTGCCCTCGACGCCGACCTGGCGCAGCTCGACGCCGCGGCCCAGCGGATCGCGATCGCCGAGAACGTCGCCGTCTTCCACGGTTGGGCCAGGGCAGGTATTGCCGGCGTCGCCGAGGCCTCGCCGGTGAAAGCGCAGCCGCTCGGCAAAAGCGCCGAGGACTATCCGCGCTCGGTCGCCCGTGCGGTCGAGGCTCTGCGCGAGGTCGGCGTCGAAGGCCCCTACGGCCTTGCCCTCGGCCCCGACGAGTACACGCAGGTGATCGAGACCGCCGAGCACGGCGGCTATCCGCTGTTCGACCACCTGGAGAAGATCCTCGCCGGTCCGATCGTCTGGGCGCCCGGGGCAAAGGGCGCGGTCGTCCTCAGCCTGCGCGGTGGTGACTTCCTCTTCGAGTCCGGACAGGACCTGGCGATCGGCTACAGCCATCACGACGCCGAGGCCGTGCATCTCTATCTGGAGGAGAGCTTCTCCTTCGTCGTCGCAACGCCGGAGGCGGCGGCACCGCTCAGTTCCTGAGCGGTGCCGGCCTGGCGCCAGCCGCTGTACTACTCGGCCGCGGCTGCTTCTGAGTCCACCTCGACCTGCGCCTCGGCCCTGGCCTCCGCCGTGGGCGACTTGAAGTGGAGCATGTGAACTTTGGAGAGGATGCCCTGCTCGTCCCCCGTGGCCAGACGTTCGGAGGCTTCGGTCTGGATCTCCAGGACGCGATCCAGCGTGCCTTTGAGCAGGCTTGAGATGTCGCCCCAGCCCTGTTTGTCGACGACCATCGGCGTGCGGCTGAGGTGCAGATCCTCGACCTCGTCGAGAGTCCCGCTTTTCGATGCGTCCTCGAGATCCTCGAAGACGGATTTGAGCATCGCGCCGGCCAGTCCGGGACGCAGGCTTTCAGGCATCCGGGACCATTCCGAGTCGGTCAGGAACTGGCGTCGGGTCGCGCGGTAGAAGTGCTCGGTGGCACCGCGCCGCTGCTTGGTGTCGACCAGCTCGATGCAGTCGTATTTCTCCAGGACGCGGACGTGGTACGCGACCAGGTTGAGGCTCTGGTCGAGCTCCTGGGAGAGCAGGTTGGGGCTGGCAACCCGCTCGTTGAGAATGATCAGAATCTGTACGCGCAGCGGGTGGGCGAACGCTTTGGCGACGATTTGTTCGACGCCCTCTTTTTTCTTGGTCTTGGGCAAAACGGCTTCCTTACGTTGTTTTCCGGGGGTGGCGACCGATCACAGGATTTTAAAGGGCTGGACTCAAGATTTCTACAACGGTCCCGCAATTTTCGTTTATTTCCTTGTCTTTTGGTCCTTTTGACTTGATTGATGGAAATGATTAAAGTATTACTTCCACTTGCACGGAAACCGCGTGGAGGGAGCGGTTCGGGGAGAGGGGATTCGCGAGGGGAGGTGGACGAACGTGAGGATCGATACGACTCAGGACCGGGTTGCCGCAGTGGCCATCGTCAAGGGCTCCTAGGAAAAGCGAGGGACGGCGGACGCGCATGCCAGGCTTGGGTGGTGGCACCTTGGAAACTGCCTTTGGTCGTTGCTGCGATCGCCGTCCCGGTCGCCGTCGCCTTCTGGGCCGGCGGTCCTGGGGTCGGGGTGGCCGCGGGCGCCCTGGTCGGGGTGGCGATAGTCGTGCTCGCGGTTCGCGATCGTCCCCGCGGCGCAATTGGCGAGTCGCTCGCGGATGCGGACCCGCGCCGGCTGCTCGTCGTCGTCAGCAAGCCGGTGGAGAACGCTGAGGCGATCGATGAGATCGCCGCACTGGCCAGGGGCCGCTCCAGCTCTGCCGCGGCGGAGGTGCTGGTCCTCTCGCCAGCTCGGATCGGCTTTCTAGACCGCTGGGCCTCCGATGTCGAGGGAGCGCGGCGCGATGCCCAGCGGCGGCTGGTGGTCACGGTCGCCTCGCTGGCCAAGGTCGGCCTCGTCGCCGAGGCCAGGGTCGGCGACGAGGATCTGGTCCAGGCGGTGGAAGACCGGCTGCAGAGCTTCGCCGCGACCGACGTCGTCCTGGTCACCGGCGGTGCCGAGGAGGACCCGGCGGGCGAGGCCGCGGCGGTCGAGCTGAAGCGGAGGTTGCGGGCCGGGTTCTGGCACCTGGTCGTTTAGGGGGCTAACGATCGAGCAGTTCGCTGAAGCGCAGCGCGGCCCGGGTCGGCAGTACGAAGGCGTCGTGGCCGTGGACCAGACCGGCGCCGCCGAGGTCGCGGACGGCGCGTTCGATCGCGTCCCGCACGGCGAAGTCGGGCGACTCGCCGCCGATCTCGCGCACGAGTTCGGCGGCGGTCACCTGTACCGGGTGAAGATCGAGCAGTCGCTGCAGGACGGCGGACTCGGTGGCGGCGTCGCCGGCGGCGGGAGTCAAGCTGTCGTCGATCTCGTCCATGGCCGTGGGCGCTAAGTCTCGGGCCCGGTCGAACTCTCCCCCGTGGGGCCATCGTCTGTGGGGTCGAGCCCCAGTACCTCGCGCGCCCAGGGTGCTTCAACCGAGGCGCGGTAGAAGTGCTGCATCGACCCCCGCACCGGTTTGGTGCTGACCAGGGAGACGGCGGCGCAGTCAGCGAGCACGCGGACGTGATAGCTGACGTTGCTGAGCGGCTGGTGCAGAGCGCTGGCGATCTGACGCGGGCTGATCGCTTTCTCGCCCGCCATCACCCGCAGGATGTCCCGCCGCACGGGGTGCCGCAGGGCCACCAGGAGGTCGTTGTCGTCAGAACGGTTGAGATTCGCCATGCGCCCCGCGCAATATAGAGCAAAACGAAACGTTCTGTCTGTAGTGCTTCTGTCTGCGGAATCAGGCGTCCTCGCGGACGCCGCCCATCTCACTGAAGACCGCGGTGACGCCGCCGTCTTCGCGCTGCTCGTCGGCGATCACATGGGAGACCGCGTTGATCAGCGCTAGATGGGTGAAGGCCTGGGGGAAGTTGCCGAGGTGGCGGCCGGATTCGGCCTCCAGCTCCTCGGCGAAGAGGTCGAGCCAGCCGGCCGCCTCGAGCAGACGCTCACAGAGCGCCCTGGCGCGCTCGCACTCGCCGATCTCCGAGAGCGCCGAGACCAGCCAGAAGGAACAGATCAGGAAGGTGCCCTCTTTGCCGCTGAGGCCATCGTCGGTCTCCTGCACCTTGTAGCGCAGGACCAGGCCGTGCTCGGTGAGGTCGGCGGCGATCGCGTTGACGGTCGCGATCACGCGCTCGTCGTCGGGTGGGAGGAAGCGCAGCAGCGGAATCAGCAGCAGCGAGGCGTCGAGGGCGTCGGTCTCGTAGTGCTGGCGGAAGACGCCGTCGCGGACGCCGCGCTCGAGGATCTCGGCCTTGACTTCGTCTGCCTTCGCCCGCCACTCGCCGGCGAGCCCGTCGAAGCCGATGCTGCCGGCGAGGCGGGCGCCGCGGTCGACCGCGACCCAGATCATCAGCTTCGAGCTGACGTAGTGCTGGGGGTCGCCGCGTGACTCCCAGATCCCCTGGTCGGGCTCGTGCCAGGCCTTGATCGCCGCCTCCACCTGGTAGCGGACCAGCTCGCGGTCGGCGGGGGTGCCGCGCCCTTTGAGCGCTTTTTCGTGCAGGTAGATCGAGTCGAGCAGGGCGCCCCAGACGTCGTTCTGGCGCTGGTCGTAGGCGCCGTTGCCGATCCGCACCGGCTTCGCTCCGTCGTAGCCGGAGAGGTGGTCCAGGGTCTTCTCGGTCAGCTCCTTCTCGTGCCCGATCCCGTACATGATCTGCAGGTCCGGATTGTCCTTGCAGACGTTGACGATGAAGCGCATGAAGTCGCGCGCCTCCTGGTCGAAGCCGAGCGTGTGCATCGCCCAGAGGCTGAAGGTCGAGTCGCGGATCCAGCTGAAGCGGTAGTCCCAGTTGCGTTCCCCGCCCGGCGTCTCCGGCAGTGAGGTGGTCGGGGCGGCGACGATCGCCCCGGTCGGCGTGTAGGTGAGGCCCTTGAGGACCAGGGCGGAGCGCTGCAGGTGGATCCGCCAGGGATGGTCGGGGAACTTGCCGTCGCGCAGCCAGTCGCGCCAGAACTCTTCGGTCGAGTCGAGCCGCTCCAGCGCCTCGGGGGCGCTGCGCGGGCCGCCGAGGTCGTCGTCGCCCCAGGTGACGGCGCAGAAGCCGCTCTCGTTCTCGCGCAGCTTCAAGGTGCCGCGCACGGTCCCGCCCTCGATCGTCAAGCCCATGTCGCTGGTCAGCCGCAGCTCGGTGCCGTCCTCCGCGCGGGCGACGGCTTCGCCCAGCCCGCCGCCGCTCCACTCGGCCGCTTCGAGGCCGTAGCCGAAGCGCGGCAGGCACTCCATCTCCATCTCGACCTCGCCGTCGACGCAGGTCATCGTCCGCAGCAGCGAACGGTCGGACTCGTGTTCGGTGTCGGGGCGGCTGCCCTTGCCGTCGGCGGTCGCCCACTCGGCGATCGTCAGCAGGTCGTGGACGACGACCCAGCCGGTGTCGGTGACCCAGGTGGTCTCGATCACCAGCGTCCCCGGCTCGTAGCGGCGGCCGATCGGGACGACGACGCCGCGCGGCTTGACCTTGAAGTGGCCGGCGCCGCGGTCGAGCAGGGCGGCGAAGGCGCTGGGCGAGTCGAAGCGGGGGAGGCAGAGCCACTCGACCGAGCCGTCGTAGGAGACGAGGGCGGCGGTGTGGCAGTCGGAGAGGAAGCCGTAGCTGCCGATGGTCGGAAAGCGATCTTTGCTGGCAGTCACGACTCCGCCCAAGCTAGCAGCGCCCGCGGGCGGCGAGGAAGCGGATTGGCGTCGCTACGCTGACCCGATGACCCTGCCGTTGGCGCACGTGGGCGGCGTCTTCGCCCCGCTGGAGCTGTTGCCGCTGCTGATCGTGGCGGCGCTCTACGCGAAGCGCGCCTCAACCCTGGCCGCCAAGGGCCGCCCGGTGCCGGTCTGGCGTCAGGTCTGCTTCGCCAGCGGCCTGCTGCTGATCATGGTGGCGCTGGTCTCGCCGATCGCCCACATCGCCGAGGAGCTGGTGATTGCCCACATGGTCGAGCACCTGCTGCTGGGGGACCTCGCCACCCTGTTGCTGGTGCTGGGCCTGACCGGCCCGCTGCTGCAGCCGGTGCTGGCGATCAGGCTCTTCGACCGGCTGCGGATCCTCGCCCACCCGCTCGTCGCCTTCCCGCTGTGGATGGTCAACTTCTACGTCTGGCACATCCCGGCCCTCTACGACGCGGCCTACGGAGGTGCGGCGCTGCACGGGCTCGAGCACGGTCTCTTCATCTTCTTCGGCTGCCTGATGTGGATGCCGGTCTTCGGCCCGCTGCCGACCCCGCAGTGGTTCACCGCCGCCTGGAAGGTCGTCTACGTGATCGCCGTTCGCTTCGCCGGCGCCATCCTCGGCAACGTGCTGATGTGGTCGGGCACCGTGCTCTACCCGATCTACGCGCCGGGGGAGCGCTACTGGGGGATCTCCGCCGTCGCCGACCAGAGCACCGCCGGGGTGGTGATGATGGTCGAGGGCACCTTCCTCGGCCTCGGCCTGCTCGCCTGGGTCTTCTTCGAGGCCTCGCGCGAGGGGATCGAGAAGCAGCGCCTGCTCGACCTCGCCCACGATCGCGGCGTCGAGCTCGACGCCGCCCGCGCCCAGCGTGCGGTCGCCGCCGGCCACGGCGAGCGCCTGGAGAAGCAGCTGATCGCGAGTGGAAGGGACCCTGAGTCAGCCAATGAGTAGACCCCTGGAGCGCCTGCGCGCCTGGCTCGTCACCGGCCCCGTCGGTCGCGGCCTCTCGTTCGCGGTCGATTTCGCCGCGGCGTTGCGCACCTTCGTCTCTCGCTAGGGTGCCGCCTTCGATGCAGACCTCTCGCAAAGAGCTCCCCGACTCGCGCGTCAGCGTCGAGGTCGAGGTTCCCGCCGAGGCCGTGGCCCGCGCCACCTCGCGCGCCGCTCGCGCGATGGCGAAGGAGATGCGGCTGCCCGGCTTCCGCGAGGGCAAGGCGCCGCCCTCGATGGTGATCCAGCGGCTCGGCTTCGGCCCGGTCCTCGAGGAGTCGATCCGCGAGGCGCTGCCGGAGTGGTACGAAGCGGCGCTGCTCGACGCCGGGGTCAGCCCGATCGGCGATCCCGCGATCGAGATGGTCTCGAGCCCCGAGAGCGAGGGCGAACCGCTGAAGTTCAAGTTTGAGGTGGGCGTGCGGCCGCCGGCCAAGCTCGGCGAGTACAAGGGCCTCGAGGTCGGCAAGGCCGAGACCGAGGCCTCCGACGAGGTCGTCGACACCGAGGTCGAACGGATCCGCGAGGGCTTCGCCCGCCTGGAGCCGGTCGAGCGCGAGGCCGCCGAGGGCGACTCGCTGCTGATCGACTTCGAGGGACTGATCGACGGCGCCGCCTTCGAAGGCGGCAAGGCCGAGGATTACCTGCTGGCGCTCGGCTCCAACTCCCTGATCGAGGGTTTCGAGGAGCAGCTGACCGGCGCCAAGCCCGGCGATGACGTCGCCGTCGAGGTCACCTTCCCCGAGGATTACCAAGCCGAGCACCTGTCCGGCAAAGACGCGGTCTTCAACGTCAAGGTCAAAGAGGTGCGGGAGAAAAACCTCCCCGAGCTCGACGACGACTTCGCCTCCGACGCCTCCGAGTTCGAGACCCTGGAGGAGCTGCGCGCCGACATCCGCGCCAAAGTCGGCGAGGCGCTTGGCAGCAGGGCCGAGGAAGACTTCCGCGTCGCCGCCGTCGACGTCGCCGTCGATGCCGCCACGGTCGACGTCCCGGCCGAGCTGGTCACCGCCCGCGCCACCGAACGCTGGGAGCGGATGGAACGCCAGCTCGCCCAGCGCGGGATGGACCCCAACGCCTTCCTGCAGATGCAGGGCAAAACCCGCGAGGAGCTGATCGAGGAGTCCAAGCCCGACGCCTCCCGCGAGCTCAAGCGCGAGGCGGTCGTCACCGCGATCGCCGAGGCCGAGGCGATCGAGGTCAGCAACGAGGAGCTGGTCGAGGCGCTCGAGCACAGCGCCGAGCACGAACGCACCACGCCGGAGAAGCTGCTCGCCCGTCTGCGCGAGAACGGCCGCGACGCGATGGTCATCGACGACATCAAGGCCCGCAAGGCGATCGAGCTGGTGGCCGAGTCGGCGGTGCCGATCTCGATCGAGCAGGCCGAGGCGCGCGAGCAGATCTGGACTCCCGAGAAGGAGCGCAAGGAGTCCGGCGAGCTCTGGACGCCTGAGTCCGACGGCTGAGGGCGGGGTGGGGGTCGGGTGACCCTCGCCCTCACGAACTGCGGGGAGGTTCGGTTGAGGGTCACCCGACCCCCACGCTCTATAGAGTCCGACTCATGAGTCCTCTGGTGCCGATGGTTGTTGAGCAGACCTCGCGGGGCGAGCGCGCTTTCGACATTTACTCGCGCTTGCTCAGTGAGCGCATCATCTTCCTGGGTACGCCGGTTACGGACGACATCGCGAACCTGATCGTGGCGCAGCTGCTGCATCTGGAGTCGGAGGACCCGGACAAGGACGTCAGCATCTACATCAACTCGCCCGGCGGTTCCGTCTATGCCGGGCTGGCGATCTACGACACGATGCAATTCATCAAACCCGACGTGCAGACGATCTGCTCCGGGGTCGCGATGAGCATGGGCGCGCTGCTGCTCAGCGGCGGTGCCGCCGGCAAGCGCATGGCGCTGCCCAATTCGAAGATCCTCATCCATCAGGTCTCGGCCGGGTTTCAGGGCCAGGCGACCGACATCGAGATCCACGCCAAAGAGATCATCGACGTCCGCCGCCGCCTCGACGAGATCATCGCCCACCACACCGGGCAGCCCTTCGAGAAGGTCACCAAAGACACTGATCGCGATTACTTCATGAGTGCGGAGGAGGCGGTCGAGTACAACATCGTCGACCGCGTCATCGAGCACCACTGAAGCACCCGGCCCTTCTCGCCCTCGCATTTTTCCTCGCCCTGGCCGCTCCGGCCGCTGCTCGCATCTCCAGTCCGGTCGGCGGCGTGCCGTACTACGGGCACGTCTTCCCGGTCCAGGGCCCGCACGGGGTCCGCGGCGCCATCGGTGAATTCGGCGCGCCCCGCAGCGGTGGTCGCACCCATGAGGGCTTCGACATCGTCGCCGCCTGCGAGACGCCGCTGGTCGCGGTCAGCAACGGCCGCGTGCTGCGAGTCGGCTACGACCCCGTCCTCTACGGCAACTACCTGCTGATCCACGGCGAAGGCGAGCAACGCAGCTACTTCTACGCCCATCTGCCCCGCCCGTCCCCGGTTCATAGGGGCGATCGGGTCTGGGAGGGCGAGCGGGTCGGCACCGTCGGCAAGACCGGCAACGCGATCACGATCGGCTGCCACCTCCACTTCGAGATCCACATCCACGGCGTCCCGGTCAACCCCCTGCCGAGCCTCGAACGCTGGGACCGCTACAGCTAACCCAGTTCGCTCAGAGAGCTCGCTCGAACCAGAGGTTGGCCTTCGGGTTCCGGTTGTAGGGAGGAACCTCGTGGTAGCCGGCGGAGCGGTAGAGGGCGACGGCGCCGGTCAGGTAGTCGGAGGTGTCGAGCTGGGTGCACCGGCAGCCGTGCTCGCGGGCGATCCGCTCCAGCTCGACGAGGATCGCGCGGGCGACGCCCTGGCCGCGATGGGCGGGGGAGACGAACATGGTCTTGACCTCGGCCGCCTCGGTGTCGAGAAAGCGGACGCCGCCCAGTCCCGCCGGCTCGCCATCGACCCGGGCTAGCAGGAGCACTCCGTACGGTCCCGCCAACTCCACCGGTGGCCCGGCCGCGATCTCGGCCTCGATGTCGAGGTCGATGTCCAGCGGCCCGTCCGCCTCGCGGATGAAGGCGTCGAAGAGCGGCAAGACCTCAGGGTCATCGAGCTTGATCGGTTCAAAAGAGATGGCGAACGAGAAGTGCATTTCCGGGTTATATGGCGGTAATTGCACTTCTCGTCATCTCAAAGTCCCAGCTCGTAGGTGACCCATTCTGAGCGCTCGGCGCCGGTGCTGTCGTAGAGGCGCTGGGCGGTGAGGTTGTCGGGCGCGGTGGACCACTCGAGGTGGCCGGCGCCGCGCTCGCGGGCAACGGCGGCGCTGGTCTCGATCAGGGCGCGGCCGACGCCGCGTCCGCGGGCGGCCTCGCTGACGAAGAGGTCGTTCATCAGCACCGTCTCGACTGCCTGGGTCGAGGAGAAGTGCCAGTAGAGGCAGGCGTAGCCGAGGATCTCGTCGCCATCGCGGGCGCCGAGCAGCATGCCGTCGTCGCTGGGAGAGAGGAAGCGGCGGAAGAAGGCGCGGTTGCGCTCCTCGTCGATCCCCTCGGCTTCGTAGAAGCGCTGATAGTCGGCGATCAGGGGCAGCAGCAGCTCGAACTCGGCGGCACTGACCGGGGCGATCTCGATCTCGGCTGGCACCTGCCAACCGTATCGGGGCGCCCGCAAGCCCCCGATCACGAGCAGGGACATCGGTACGCACGCAGTAAACGACCTCTCGTACCGGCTCGTCCGCCCGTTTAAGCTGTCGGGGCTGCCGGAGGTCATAGATCGTCCCGTTAGGAGGGGATTCCGCTGGCACGTCCCACAGATTCGAATGAGCAGCTCCTCTGCAGCTTCTGCGGCAAGTCGCAGCGCCAAGTCAAGAAGTTGATCGCCGGCCCCGGCGTCTACATCTGCGACGAGTGCATCGACCTCTGCAACGAGATCATCGACGAGGAGCTGACCGCCGCCCCCGCCTTCGAGCTGGAGAACCTGCCGAAACCGCAGGAAATCCACGACGTGCTGGAGGAGTACGTGGTCGGCCAGGAGGCCGCCAAGCGCTCGCTCGCCGTCGCCGTCTACAACCATTACAAGCGGGTCCAGATCGCCCAGTCCGAAGAGACCGAGGTCGAGCTGCAGAAGTCGAACATCATGATGCTGGGCCCGACCGGGTGCGGCAAGACGCTGCTCGCCCAGACTCTCGCTCGTATCCTCAACGTCCCCTTCGCGATCGCCGACGCGACCGCGCTGACCGAGGCCGGCTATGTCGGCGAGGACGTCGAGAACATCCTCCTGAAGCTGATCCAGGCCGCCGACTACGACGTCAAAAAGGCCGAGACCGGGATCATCTACATCGACGAGATCGACAAGATCGCGCGCAAAGCCGACAACCCGTCGATCACCCGCGACGTCTCCGGTGAAGGCGTGCAGCAGGCACTGCTGAAGATCCTCGAGGGAACCACCGCCTCGGTGCCGCCGCAGGGCGGGCGCAAGCACCCCCACCAGGAGTTCCTGACGATCGACACCACCAACATCCTCTTCATCTGCGGCGGCTCCTTTGCCGAGCTCGACAAGGTGATCGAGCGCCGGGTGGGGGACCGCGGCATCGGCTTCGGCGCCTCGATCTCCGCCCGCGAAAAGAAGGACGCCGGCGAATGGTTCGAGCAGGTGCTGCCCGAGGACCTGATCGAGTACGGCCTGATCCCGGAGTTCATCGGCCGGCTGCCGGTGATCACGGCGATCCACCAGCTCAGCCGCGACGACCTGACCACGATCCTGACCGAGCCGCGCCACGCGCTCACCCGTCAGTTCCAGCGCTTCTTCGAGTTCGACGACATCGAGCTGGTCTTCGCCGAGGACAGCCTTGACGCGATCGCCGACAAAGCCCTGGAGCGGGAGACCGGTGCCCGCGGCCTGCGCTCGATCCTCGAGGAGACGCTGCTCGACGTCCAATTCGAGCTGCCCTCGCGGCGGGACGTGACCAAGTGCGTGGTCACCAAGGAGACGATTTCGCAGGGGCGGCGGCCAACGCTGGTTACTGAGGCGCAGCCGCAGGACATCGGTGGCGCTGACGAGGGACTCTCCGAGGAAAGCGCGTAGGCGGGCGAGGGTCGGGTGACCCTCGCCCTCACGAACTGCGGGGAGGTTCGGTTGAGGGTCACCCGACCCTCGCGCACGAACGCGGGTATCTAGACTCGCCGCGGATGGGCGCCGCTGAAAGGAAAAAGCTGGAGAGCATCACGCGTTACGACCCTTCGGAGGTTGAGGCGAGGATCTTTGGCGAGTGGATGGAGGGGGGGTACTTCCATCCTGAGGCGGAGGGGTCGGCGGAGGAGAATTTTTCGGTGGCGATACCGCCGCCGAACGTGACCGGGGTGCTGCACATGGGGCATGCGCTGAACGGGTCGATGCAGGACGCGCTGGTGCGGATGAACCGGATGCGGGGGAGGAACACGCTCTGGATGCTTGGGACCGACCATGCCGGGATCGCTACCCAGGCGGTGGTCGAGAAGGGGTTGGTGGCGGAAGGGGTGAGCCGGCAGGAGCTCGGCCGCGAGGAGTTCGTCAAGCGGGTCTGGGAGTGGAAAGAGGAGTACGGCTCGCGGATCGTCGAGCAGTACAAGCGGCTCGGCGCTTCCCTCGACTATGGGCGCGAGCGCTTCACGGTCGATGACGGCTATGTGAAGGCCGTCCACCGCGTCTTCAAGCAGCTCTACGACAAGGGCTACATCTACCGCGACTACTACATGGTCAACTGGGACCCGGGCTCGCGCTCGGCGATCTCCGACCTCGAGGTCGAGAACAAAGAGGTCGAGGACGCGCTCTTCTCGATCGACTATCCGGTCGAGGGCAGCGACCGGATCCTCACGGTGGCGACGGTGCGGCCGGAGACGATGTTGGGAGACACCGCGGTCGCGGTCAACCCGGACGACGAGCGCTATGGCGACCTGGTCGGGCAGTTCTGCGTGCTGCCGCTGGTCGGGAGGCGGTTGCCGATCATCGCCGACGAGCACGTCGACCCCGAGTTCGGCACCGGGGCGCTGAAGATCACCCCCGGCCACGACCCCAACGACTTCGAGATCGGCCGCAAGCACGGGCTCGAGGAGATCGTCGTGATCGGCCCCGACGGCCGCCTCACCGAGGAGGCCGGGGACTTCGCCGGGATGAGCGCCGCCGAGGCGCAGGTCGCGGTGGTCGCCGCCCTGCGCGAGGAGGGTCGGCTCCGCGCCGAGGAGCCCTACACCCACTCGGTCCCGTTCTCCCACCGCTCCGGCGAGCGGATCGAGCCGCTGATCTCGCTGCAGTGGTTCTGCCGCATGGACGAGCTGGCGCGGCCGGCAATCGAGGCGGTCGAGCGCGACGAGGTGCGGATCGCGCCGGAGCAGTGGAAGCGCGTCTACCTCAACTGGATGCGGGAGATCCGCCCCTGGTGCGTCTCGCGCCAGCTCTGGTGGGGACACCAGATCCCGGTTTGGTACTGCGACGCCTGCGAGGAGACCTACGTCGCCGAGGAGACGCCAGAGCGCTGCGGCGCCTGCGGCGGTGAGCTGCGCCAGGACGAGGACGTGCTCGACACCTGGTTCAGCGCGGCCCTCTGGCCCTTCGCCACCCTCGGCTGGCCCGGCGACACCCCCGAGTTGCGCGCCTTCTACCCGACCAGCTTCCTCACCACGGCGCGCGAGATCCTCTTCCTCTGGGTGGCGCGGATGGTGATGATGGGCCTCGAGTTCCCCGGCGCGATCCCCTTCCGCGACGTCTACGTGCACTCGGTGATCCAAGCCCGCGACGGGCGGCGGATGTCGAAGAGCCTCGGTACCGGCATCGACCCGCTGGAGGAGATCGACGTCCACGGCGCCGACGCCCTGCGCTTCGGCCTGCTGGCGATGTCCTCGACCCAGGACGTGCGTTTCTCCGACGCCAAGGTCGAACAGGGCCGCGACCTCACCAACAAGCTCTGGAACGCGTCGCGATTGATTCTGCTGAATTGCAAATTCGAGCAGAATCAATCGCACACCAATGCGCTGCAGGACCAAGTTCCTGGGGCGGCTGGTCAGGGGACGATCAAGCCCGAGCCCATTTGCGTCGAGGACCGCTGGATCCTCTCGCGGCTGGAGCGGACGATCGCCGCGGTCACGGAGAAGCTCGAGGCCTACGACTTCGCCCACGCCGTCCAGGAGGCCTACTCGTTCTTCTGGCGCGACCTCTGCGACTGGTACCTGGAGATCGTCAAGCCGCGCCTCTATGACGGCGAGGCGGAGGTCTCGGCGACGCTCCTCTACGTCCTTGAACGGCTGCTCGCTCTATTGCACCCGACGATGCCGTTCGTGACCGAGGAGATCTGGTCCTTCCACCCGTCCCGTCGAGGCCACCTCGTCGTGCACCCCTTCCCGGCCGCCGACGAGGCGCTCTTCGACGAGGCCGCCGAGGCCGACGTCGAGGGCGGGATCGGCCTGACCCAGCGCCTGCGCGCCTGGCGCGACCTCGCCGGCGTCCCCGTCGGGGCGGTGCTGGTGGCGGTCATAGACGGGGTCGAGCCACCCGGCTTCGTCGCCCGGCTCTCGCGTTTCGAGTTCGACGGCATCGGCGCCGCGCCGGTCGCCTCGGTCGGCCCGGTCCGCATCCTCGCCTCCGACCAGCTCGACGTCGAGGCGGTCGCCGAGCGCCTGGGCAAGCGCCGCGAAGAGCTGCGGGCCGAGGTCGAGCGCGGCGAGCGCAAACTCGGCAACGAGGGCTTCCTCGCCAAGGCGCCGGCCGAGGTGGTCGAGGAGGAGCGCGGCAAGCTCGAGCGCTATCGGGCCGAACTCGCCGAGCTGGCTTGATTCCAGCCGGCGGCGGACGCGAAGCGGAGCAGCCGTCGCCTGATCTGGGCGACCCTGATTCGTACCTCGACTCGCTGGAGCCGATCGGCTGGCGGCTCGGGCTGGAGCGGATGTACAAATTGACCACGGCGCTGGGCCTGCCCCAGCATCGCTTCGCCTCGATCCACGTCGTCGGCACCAACGGCAAGTCCTCGGTGGCACGGATGACGGCGGCGCTGCTGGAGGCGCACGGGGTCGGTTCCGGCGCCTGTCTCTCGCCGCACACTGCGAGCTGGGCTGAGCGGACCTTGATTCACGGCGAGGAGGTCGGGGCGCGGGAGTGGGCGAGCGCGGTCGAGCGGGTTGCCGCCGCGGCCGAGGGCGTCAACCGCAGCCTCGACGAGGGCGACGCGGTCACCCAGTTCGAGGCGGCGACCGCGGCGACCTTCGTCGCCCTGGCCTCGGCCCGGGTCGGGGCGGCAGCGATCGAGGCCGGGTTGGGCGGGCGGCTGGACGCGACCAACACGATCCCCTCGCGGGTCACGGTGCTGACCTCGATCGGCCTCGACCACACCGAGTGGCTGGGGGGGACCGAGCTCGAGATCGCGGCCGAGAAGCTGGCGGTCCTGCGGGACCAGACGACGCTGGTCCTGGGCCGGGTCTCACCCGCGGTCGCGGAGCTGGCCGAGCGCACCGCGGCCGAGCGCGGCGCCCGCCTGCTGCGTGCCCCCGAGGACCCGGGACCGGAGCTGCAACTGCGAGCGCCGGGAGGCTTCCAGCGTCGCAATTTCGCCCTCGCCCGCACAGCCGCCGAGGCCTTCCTCGGCGAGCTCGATCCCGCCCTGGTCGAGCGGGTGGCGGCAACGCTGCCGATCCCCGGCCGCCTCGAGCAGGTCGCCGAGCACCCGCTGACCTTCATCGACGCCGCCCACAATCCCGACGGCGCCGCCGCTCTGGCCGAGGCGCTGCCGACCCTGAGCGCCGGCCGCCGCGTCGTCGCCTGCCTGGCGATCCTCGCCGACAAGGACGCCCCGGCCATGATCGAGGCCCTGGCCCCAACCCTGGACCACGCCATCTGCACCCAGCTGCCCGCCGATGGGCCGAAAACGGGAGGCATGAGCCCGAAATCGGCCCATCGACCGTCGGTTCCGGCGGAAGCGTTGGCGGCGATGTGCCGGGAGGCGGGGGTGGGGGCGGAGGCTGAGGCGGACTTCGAGGCGGCGTTGGGGCGGGCGTCGGCGCTGGCGGCGGAGGCGCCGGAGGGCGTGCTGCTGATCGCGGGTTCGAATTATGGGATCGCGCCCGCTCGCGCCGCGCTGCGAGCGTGAACGCAGCCCGAAACGTGCGAGGATTCGGGCATGGATCGAGGCGCTGGCTCGCAACTGCTGTCGATGATGGGCCTCGTCGCCGCCGTCGTCGCGATCGTGATCCTGGTCTTCTTCGGCATCGGCTACCTGTTCGGGCGCCTTTTCCTCTAGCGGGCGCGCCCGCCCAGGCATGGCGAACAGGGTTCGCGGCCGACGCGGAGAAGTAGACTGCCCGATCCCGCAAGCGGGACCCCCACCTATGGCTCTAGCGATCTTCGGCATCACCAACAGCGCCCTCAATCTGGTCGCGACCCTTTTTGTCCTGATGCTGGTCGTTCTCTGGCTGGCGCTGATCGTCTACACGTATCTTGACGCGCGCCGCCGCATCTCCGACCCCTTCCTGATCGCCTGCGCCACCGTCGCCTCCTTCTTCCCCTACATCGGCACCGCCGTCTACGCGATCGTGCGGCCGCCGGAGTTCCTCGAGGACGCCCACGAGCGCGAGCTGGAGATCAAAGCCGCGGAGCTGAAGGTGCGGCAGCTGCGCGAGCAGACCTGCCCCAACTGCGAGTACCCGGTCGAGAAGAACTTCCTCCGCTGCCCCAACTGCCAGCGCCGTCTCAAGGACCCCTGCCCGACCTGCAGCAAGCCGGTCGACCCGCGCTGGGGACTCTGCCCCTATTGCGAGACGACTCTGAGCGGTGGCGGCGAGCGCCAGCGCCGCCCGCAGAAACGCCGCAAAAAAGCGGCTGCTGAGCCCAAAAAAGCTTCCGCGAAAGCCGCCCGCAAAGAGCCGGCCCGCGACGCCTCGCCAGAGGCACCCAGCCCTGAACCAGACCAAAGGAGCCCCCGTCGTGAGCCGGACCCTGATCCTCGTCAAGCCTGACGCGTTCGAGCGCGCCCTCTCCGGCGAGGTAATCGCCCGCTTCGAGCGCAAGGGCCTGCGCATCGTCGCCATCAAGTCGTTGCTGGCCGACGAGTCGATCGCCAACCAGCATTACGCCGAGCACACCGAGAAGCCGTTCTTCGGCGAGCTCGTCTCCTTCATCACCGGCGGGCCCCTGGTAGCGATCGTCTTCGAGGGAGTGAACGCCGTTCCCGCCGCCCGCCAGCTGATCGGTGCCACCAACCCGGTCGAGGCCGCCCCCGGCTCGATCCGCGGCGACTTTGCCCTGGAGATGACCTTCAACATGGTCCACGGCTCCGACTCCGACGAGTCGGCCGAGCGCGAGATCGGGATCTGGTTCCCAGAGCTGTCCTAGCTTCGGGGTCGCCGCAGCGGCGGGAGATCCTCGCGAAGCTGGGAGTCGAGTTCGAGGTCGTTGTTTCTGGCGTCGACGAGCTGAGCGGGGGAGACCCCGAGTTCGAGGTGTTGGAGAACGCCCGGATGAAGGCTCAGGCCGTTGCGAGTGCGCCGGGAGGGGGTCCTGCGGGCGAGGTTTACGTTCTCGGACCCCCTCCCGGCGCACCCACGAAGCCCCTGGTTATCGCGTGCGACACCGACGTGGTCTTGGACGGCAAAGCTCTCGGGAAGCCTCAGTCAGAGGTTGAGGCTCGGGAGTATCTTGATCGCATGTCGGGCCGCGCCCACGAAGTTTTGAGTGGGCTGGTGATCCTTGATGGTGATGAGGAGCGGTCAGGACTGGAACGGACCTCGGTGCATTTCAAGGAGCTCAGTGACGCCGAGAAGGACCGCTATGTCGCTTTCGGGGAGTGGGAGGGGCGTTCGGGGGGGTACGCGATTCAGACCCTGGGGTCGACCTTGGTCGAGCGGGTCGAGGGGAGCGTCTCCAACGTGGTCGGGTTGCCGGTGGGGCTGCTGTTCGAGCTTGCGCCGGCGCTCTTCGGGCCGGTCTGAGCCCGGCTCACAGGCAAATTAGGTGCGTTTGGGATGATTTCTCCTGGAAATCCTCATATGGGCGCACTCAGCTACCTGAAACGACTCGGTGGCCGCGACATGGCCGTCGATCTCGGCACGGCCAACACGCTCGTCTACGTCCACGGGCGCGGAATCGTGCTCTCTGAGCCCTCGGTGGTGGCGATCGACTCCAGCAACGGCCACGTCCACGCGGTCGGGGCCGAGGCGAAGCGGATGCTGGGGCGCACGCCGGGGACGATCACCGCGATCCGCCCGCTCAAGGACGGCGTCATCGCCGACTTCGACGTCGCCGAGAAGATGCTGCGCTACTTCATCAGGTCGGCCCGTTCCAACCGCTTCGCCCATCCGCGGGTGGTCGTCTGCGTTCCCTCCGGCGTGACCGGGGTCGAGAAGCGCGCGGTCGAGGAGGCCTGTCTCGCCGCCGGCGCCCGCCGCGCCTACCTGATCGAGGAGCCGATGGCGGCGGCGATCGGCGCCGGCCTGCCGGTCGCCGAGCCGATCGGCTCGATGGTCGTCGACGTCGGCGGCGGCACCACCGAGGTGGCGGTGATCTCGCTCGGCGGCATCGTCGTCTCGCAGTCGATCCGGATCGGCGGCGACGAGCTCGACGACGCGATCGTCGCCCACTGCAAGCGGATTCACAAGCTGGCGATCGGGGCGCAGACGGCGGAGCAGGTGAAGGTGACGGCGGGTTCGGCTTCGCCGTTGGCGCGCGAGGTGGAAATCGAGATTCGCGGCCGCGACCTCGTCTCCGGCTTGCCGAAGACCGTCGCCCTCACCTCCGAAGAGGTTCGCGGAGCCCTCGACGAGACCGTCGGCCACATCGTCGAGGCGGTCAAGGAGACGCTCGACCGCACGCCTCCGGAGTTGGCGGGTGACATCATGGATCGCGGCATCACCCTCGCCGGCGGTGGCGCGCTCTTGCAAGGACTGGAGCAGCGGCTGCGCGACGAGTGCCAGATGCCCTGTCAACTGGCAGAGTCGCCATTGACGTGCGTGGCGGTCGGCTCGGGCATCTCGCTCGAGGAGTTCGAGGCGATCCACCGTGCCGAAAAAAAGCAACGAACTTAGGTCTCCCACGTGTATCGAAAGCAAGTACGGCGCCGCCGAGCGGTGCTCGCCCTGTTGATCATCGGCTCCTTCGTGCTGCTGACGATCACCTATGGCTCGGGCTCCAACGGCCTGCAGCGGGGCGTCAGCACCATCTTCAGCCCGGTTCAGGGGGTCGCCGACGGTGCCCTGAAGCCGGCCCGCGACCTCGTCAACTGGTTCGATCAGACCTTTGACGCCCGCGGCCGCAACAGCCGCCTCCAGGACGAACTCATGGGGGCGCGCAGACAGGCCGTCGGTGCGAGCGCGGCCCTGGCCGAAAACGCGCAGCTGCGCAAGCTCTTGAAACTCGACCGCAGCGGAGCGATCCCTTCCGGCTACGACCCGGTTACGGGAAGGGTGATCGCGCGCTCCCCGACCGTCTGGTTCTCCGACGTCACGATCGACGCCGGCAGTGACCAGGGCGTCCAGGTAAACGATCCCGTCGTCAACGGCGACGGCCTCGTCGGCACCGTGACCGCCGTGACCGCCGGCTCCGCCCAGGTGACCCTGATCGCCGACCACTCCAGCGCCGTCTCGGCCAAGGTCCTGCCGGTGGCGGTGCAGGGCGTGATCCGCCCCGAAGTCGGCGACCCCGGCGACCTCATCCTCGACTTCATCGACTCCTCCAAGCACGTGCACAAGGGCCAGGACGTGGTCACCGCCGGCTGGCGCGGGCAGGGCATCGAATCGCGCTTCCCGCCCAACCTCCCGATCGGCGAAGTGACGACGGCCTCGATCCGCGAGCAGGAGGCCCAGCAGCAGGTGCACGTGCGCCCCTTCGCCGACCTCCGCGACCTCGACCTGGTCCAGGTCCTGACCGGGGGCTCGCGCGAATGATCCTGACCCCGAAGATCCTCGCCCGCCTGGTTGCGATCGTCCTGCTCGGCGTCCTCCTCCAGCTCTCCTTCTTCTCGCAGGTGGAAATCTTCCACGTCAGCCCCGACCTGCTGCCGGTGCTGGTGATCTCGCTGGGCCTGCTCGGCGGCAGCATGACCGGCGCCGTCACCGGGTTTGCGGTCGGCTTCCTGCTCGACTGCCTGCTGATCGAGCCGCTCGGGGGCGCCTCGCTGGTCCTGCTCGCCACCGGCTACCTGGCCGGGCTCTTCCGCGAGCGCTACGAGATCCACAGCCCGCTGGTGCCACCGTTGCTCTGCATGGGTCTGACCCTGTTCGCCGAGCTCGGCTTCGGCGCGATCGAGCTGATGCTCGGCGTCGACACCGCGGTCAGCGGCCTCGTCGTCCGCGACCTGCTGATCAAGGCCATCTACGCCTTCGTGCTCGGCTGGCCGATCTACCTCGGGCTGAAGCGCCTGCTGCGCCCGGCCCTGGTCGAGGAGCCGGCGGTGCGCCGGCCGCGGAGGCCGACGGTGCTGGGAGCCTAGGTCGACATGTACCAACGCTCCAACGACCGCCCCGGACCCCGCCTGGCCCTGCGCAGTGCCGTCCTCGGCGGCATCGCCGTCGCCCTCTTCGCGGTCCTCTTCTTCCGGCTCTGGGACCTGCAGGTCCTCTCCGGCTCCCAGTACCTGGCCGAGGCGAAGAACAACCGCACCCGCGAGTACAAGGTGATCGCGCCGCGCGGCAACATCCTCGACCGCGAAGGCAACGTGCTGGTCGACAACCGCACCAGCCTGGCGCTGCAGCTCAACACTCTGAAACTGCCTGAAGACCCGGCCGAGGAAAAGGCCGAGCTGACACAGCTCGGGCACCTCGCCCATATGTCGCTGCGCAAGATGCGGCGGACGATCAAGGAACAGGAAGAGGTTGCCGCCGGGGCGCCGGTGACGCTGCGCAAGGACGTCGGCTACGACCTCGTCTACTACCTGGAAGAGAACCAGCGGCGCTTCCCCGGGGTCACCGTGCAGCGGGTCTTCGTCCGCGACTACCCCGACGGCAGCCGCGCCGCCCACGTGGTCGGCAGCGTCGGCGAGGTTTCCGAAGAAGAGCTGAAGGAAGCCGCGTATAAGGACCTGGAACCCGGCGACGAGGTCGGCAAGGAAGGGGTCGAGTACACCTACGACAAGTACTTGCGCGGCGAGCCGGGTCTGACCAAGATCCAGGTCAACGCGCTCGGGCAGCCGACCCCGGGCGGCCAGCTCGTCTCCGATCCGCCGGCCCCTGGCGACAACCTGAAGCTGACGATCGACCCCGAAGTCCAGGCCGCCGGCGAAAGCGCGCTCGCCTCGCGTGGCCTGCCCGGGGCTTTCGTGACGATGAACGTCAACAACGGCCAGCTGCTCGGGCTCGGGTCCTTCCCCACCTTCGACCCCACGGTCTTCACCGAACCCAAGACCCAGGCCCAGGTCAACCAGCTCTACCGCGACCCGGTGCTGGCGCCGCTGACCGACCGTGCGACCCAGAGCTATTACCCGACGGGATCGACCTTCAAGCTCATCACCGCCCTGGCGGCTCTGGAAGGAAATGTGATCACGCCCTCGACCACGATCTTCGACGGCGGCAAGCTGACGGTCGGGACCCAGAGCTTCCAGAACGCCGGCGGCGCCTCCTACGGGCCGCTGACCCTGGTTCCCGCCCTGGAAGTGTCCTCCGACGTCTTCTTCTACGAACTGGGCTGGAAAATGTGGGACACCAACCAGCTGCAGCGCTGGGCGGCGAAGCTGGGAATCGGCAAGGAGTCCGGGCTCGACATCTCCGGCGAGTCCGAAGGGCTGGTGCCGAGCCGCGCCTGGCGCAACCAGCTCTACAAGGAAGGCAAGACCGAACGCCCCTGGTCGGCCGGCGACAACATCCAGCTGGCCACCGGCCAGGGCGACCTGCAGACCAACCCCCTGCAGTTGGCGATCGCCTATGCCGCCCTCGGCAACGACGGCACGATCGTCACCCCGCACGTGGGCATGGAAGTCGAGGACGCGGCCGGCCGGGTGCTGAAGGAATTCGACCCGAAGCCGCAGCGCAAGATCAAGATCGACGCCGGCCACCGGATGGCGATCATGGAAGGGCTGCACCAGGCGGCCCAGGGCTCCCAGGGCACCTCGTACGGGATCTTCGGCGGCTTCCCGATCGAGGTCGCCGGCAAGACCGGGACTGCGCAGCGACCGCCGCACGCAGACCAGTCCTGGTACGCGGTCCTGGCCCCGTATCCCGACCCCCGTATCGTCACCGTCGTGACCATGGAGGAAGGCGGCTTCGGCGCCGAATCGGCCGCTCCGGCCGCGCTGCAGATCCTCGAAGCGTATTTCGGCAAACACGCGAGCTCGGTCTCGGCGGCCGGAACCGGACTGGCTGAATGATGTACGCCACCCGTGGCCGACATGCCCGCCCCGAGCCATTCGCGATCCGTGTCGGCATCGGCGAGCGCCTCGGCCTTGCCCATATGGACTGGACTCTGAGTCTCGCCACCGTCGCCCTCGCCGCCTTCAGCGTCTTCGTGCTCTCCCAGGCGACCACCAACGACGTCCCCGGCAGCCCCCATTACTACGTCGACCGCCAGGCGCTCTACGGCATCCTCGGCGTCGTCGGGATGCTGTTGCTGACCAGGATCGACTACTCGCGCTTCCGCGAGCTGCGGGTCGGGATCTACACCTTCCTCTGCGCCAGCGTCTCGCTCGTCTTCGTCTTCGGCTTCGCCGCCCGCGGCTCCCGGCGCTCCTTCGAATTCCCCTTCTTCAGCTTCCAGCCGTCCGAGCTCGGCAAGCTCCTGCTCGTCCTGGCCCTGGCTGGCTTCGTAATCGACGGCGCCAGACGGGGCTCTGCCAGGCAGCGCACGGTCCGTTATCTCTGCCTCGGACTGGCTCCGGCGGCCCTCGTTTTCCTCCAACCGGACCTCGGCACCTCGATGGTGTTCGCTGTCGCGACCCTCGCCGTGATGTACTTCGGTGGTGTTCCTTGGACCCACTTCGCCGTCATCGGCGCGGCCCTCATCGCTTTGATCGCTCTAGTTCTCGTCGCCGCACCCGCTGTTGGGGTGCCCGTCCTGAAGGGCTACCAGGAGCAGAGGCTTACCTCTTTCCTGCACCCGAGCGAGCACACCAGCGGCGCGGGCTACCAGCAAAACCAATCAGTGGTCGCAATCGGATCCGGTGAGAAGACCGGCCGTGGCGACCGTGCCACCCAGACGCGGCTCGACTTCGTTCCCGAGCGGCACACCGACTTCATCTTCGCGGTGATCGGTGAGCGCTACGGATTCATGGGCGCCGCATTCGTCCTATCCCTTTACGCCCTGCTCTTCTGGCGGGCGCTGCGGATCGTGATGCTCTCGAAGAACTCATACGGGACCCTGGTGGCGGGCGGCATCGCCGTCTCGCTGCTCTTCCAGGTCTTCATCAACGTGGGGATGAACCTCGGCATCATGCCGATCACGGGCATCCCCCTACCGCTGATGAGCTACGGAGGGTCCTCGGTGATCGCTACCTTCCTCGCGATCGGAGTTCTTCAGAGCATCAACATCCAAGCGCGTCTCAGTCAGAAGGGGAGGTTCGCCTGGTGAAGCCCTAACGGGCCCCCGGCCTGCGTACCTACCCGAAACTGAGTTGAAGCAATGAAAAAAACGATTTTGGTCTCCGCCGAGCGCGGAGAGACCCGTGTCGCCGTCCTCGAGTCGAAGACGAAAGGCGGTAAGGCCGATGTCGCCGAGCTCTACATCGAGCGCCGCGGCAAGCGTTCCATCGTCGGCAACATCTACAAGGGCAAGGTCGACAACGTCCTGCCCGGCATGGAGGCCGCCTTCGTCGACATCGGTCTCGAGCGCAACGGCTTCCTGCACGTCGACGAGATCGTCCTCCCGGGCGGTGAGCAGGCTCCCAAGCGCGGTCGCGGCTCCGGTCGGCGGATCAACGAGCTGATCAAACCCGGACAGGAGATCCTCGTCCAGGTGGTCAAGGACCCGCTGAAGACGAAGGGCGCGCGGCTCTCGATGAACGTCTCGATCGCCGGCCGCTACCTCGTCTTCGCGCCCCAGGGCAGCGGCGTCGGCGTCAGCCGCCGGCTCACCGACTCCGAGCGCGACCGCCTGCGCAAGATGGTCGACCGCACCTACAAAGGGCCGGGTGGGCTGATCGTCCGCACCGCCGCCCACGGGGCGAAAAAATCCGACTTCGTGCGCGAGATCGGCTATCTCCAGCGCCTGGACGAGGTGCTGCAGCGGCGCAGCGAGACGACCAAGGCACCGTCGCTGGTCTTCCAGGAGGCCGACCTCTCGGTGCGGGTCCTGCGCGACGTCTTCCTCAGCGAGTTCGAGAAAGCGATCATCGATTCCGAGAAGCAGTTCGAGCGCGTCACCAACTTCTTCCAGCGCACGGCGCCGGAGCTGGTCGGCGGGGTCGAGCTCTACAGCGGCCAGAAGCCGCTGCTGGAGAAATGGAAGATCGACGAGGAGATCGAGTCGACGCTGAACCGCCGCGTCGACCTGCCCTCGGGCGGCTACCTGATCATCGACTACACCGAGGCGCTGACCGTGATCGACGTCAACAGCGGCTCCTTCACCGGCCGCGGCAAAGGCGGCCTCGAGGAGACGATCACCAAAGTCAACACCGAGGCGGCCGAGGAGGCCGTGCGGCAGCTGCGGCTGCGCGACATCGGCGGCATCATCGTCATCGACTTCATCGACATGGCCCGGGCCAGCAACCGCGACAAGGTGCTGAAGGTGATGCGCAAAGCCCTCGACGCCGACAAGTCGAAGAGCTACGTGGTCGAGGTCTCGCCGCTGGGCCTGGTCGAGATGACCCGCCAGAACGTCACCGACGGCGTCCGCGAGATCCTCACCGCGCCCTGTCCGACCTGCCACGGCGAGGGCGTCGTGCTCTCGGCCGAGACGGTGGCGCTGGAGGGGCTGCGCAAGATGCGCGAAATCGCCGCCGAGCACGCCGACACCGAGGCCTTCCTGATCCGGGTCAACCCGAAAGTCGCGCACGAGCTGACCGGAGACGACAGCGGCCTGCCCGAGCTCGAGGACGAAACCGGCAAGCGCTTCCACTTCGAGGGCGGCGACGCGCTGGCGATCGACACCTTCGACATGGTCGAGTCCGGGACCCGGGCCGAGATCGAGGAGCGGGCGCTGCCGTTCAAGGTCGGCGAGGAGGTGCTGGTCAAGATCGACGAGCCGCACATGTACAACGCCGACGACGCGGTCGCCCGGATCGACTCCTACATCGTCAGCGTCACCGGCGGCGGCCGCTTCGTCGGCGAGCGCAAGCTGGTGCGGATCGAGGAAGTCGAGCGCTCCGCCGCGATCGCCTCGCTGCTGGGATCGGACTCCCCGAATGGAAACGGCGCCGCCGACGAGGGCGACTCCGAGCTAGACTCAGCGGCCGCTTCGCGTAAACGCAGTCGTGGCCGTCGCGGCGGTCGCGGACGTTCGCGCGCCAATCAAGGAAGCAAGGACGAGTGAGCTGAGCATGTACGCAGTAGTCGAAACCGGTGGCAAGCAGTACAAGGCCGAGCAGGGCACCGCCCTCTTCGTCGATCGCCTCGATGTCAAGGAGGGGGACAAGGTCTCCCTGCGCCCAGTCATGTTCCGGGACGACACCGTCCTGGCGGCGCCGAAGGAGCTGGAGAAGGTCAAGGTCGAGGCGAAAGTCGTCGAGCACCTGCGCGGCCCGAAGATCAAAGTCTTCAAATACAAGGCCAAGAAGGGCTATCGGCGCAAGCAGGGCCACCGTTCCGAGCTGACCAGGCTTGAAGTGACCGAGGTCAAACTGCTCAAATCGGCCGCCACCAAAAGCAGTAAAAGCGCATCAGCTGAGAAAAAAGCCGCCGGGAAACCGGCTGCTGAGAAAAAACCCGCTGCGAAGGAGGAGACCGATGGCTCATAAGAAGGGACTGGGCTCCAGTCGCAACGGGCGTGAATCGAACCCGAAGATGCTGGGCGTGAAGGTATTCGCGGGCCAGCAGGTCAACGGTGGCGAGATCATCGTGCGGCAGCGGGGGACGCGGTTCTGGCCCGGCGAGGGGACTGGGCTTGGGCGCGATCACACGATCTTTGCGACTCGTGCCGGCAAGGTCGACTTCCTCACGGCTCGCAAGGGCCGGATGATTCGCGTTCTCGCGGACGACTAAGGGTCGAGCCTGAAGGAGGGGCGGGTCCCCTCGCCCTCACGAACTGCGGGGAGGTTCGGTTGAGGGGCACCCGCCCCTCCGACGAGGCCTCGAGCTTGCGCCCAGCTGGTGCTGTCGTCTTTTGGTGCGCATAGAGCTACAAAGGGCGACAGCACTCCGTCTACCCTCCTCCCCTGTGTACGACAAGGCGAAAATCTGGGTTGAAGGTGGTGCGGGGGGCAATGGGTGCGTGAGCTTCAGGCGTGAGGCGCACGTGCCGCGGGGTGGGCCCGATGGTGGGGACGGAGGGCATGGGGGCGATGTGGTGCTCGTCTGCGACCTGTCGAAGCGGGATCTCGGTGCCTTGAAAGGCAGCAGGCACTTTCGGGGGCAGCGGGGGAGTCATGGGGAAGGGTCGAATAAGCACGGGGGGCAGGGGGAGGAGCGGGTTATTCCGGTGCCGGCTGGGACTCAGGCGACGACTGTGGATGGGAGTGCGGTTGACCTCGTGGAGGCGGGTCAAAGGGCGGTTGTTGCTCATGCGGGGCGTGGGGGGCACGGGAACAAGCGGTTTGCGACCTCTACGCGGCAGGCGCCGCGGTTTGCGGAGAAAGGAACGAAGGGGGAGGCGGACTGGATCGAGCTGCGGCTGAAACTGCTGGCCGACGTCGGGCTGGTGGGGTTGCCGAATGCGGGGAAGTCCTCTTTGCTGGGGCGGTTGACGCGGGCGGCGCCGAAAGTGGCGGACTACCCCTTCACGACGCTCTCGCCGGTGCTGGGGACGCTCGAGGACGACGACCGGCAGGCGGTGGTGGCCGACATCCCGGGGCTGATCGAGGGCGCGGCCGACGGGGCCGGGCTCGGGCATGAGTTCCTCGCCCACGTCGAGCGCTGCGCGATGCTCGTCCACCTCGTCGACCTGGCGCCGCTGGAAGGCGACCCGGAGGGCAACTACGCGACGGTGCGGGCGGAGCTGGCCGCGCACGGGGCGGGGCTGGAGCAGTTACCGGAGCTGGTGGCGCTGACCAAGCGCGACCTGCTTCCAGCGGAGGAGGTCGAGGCGGCCGTGGCCGAGTGGTCCCAACGGCTCGGCGGCAGCGTGTTGGGGGTGCTCCCCGTGTCCTCGGCGACGGGCGAGGGTCTGGACGAACTGCGGCTCGAGGTCCTGGCCGAGCTGCCGAAGCTGCAGCCCGTCGTGGCGGCCCCGGCAGGCGAATCGGGCGGCGAATTCGAGGCCGAGCACCGGGTCTACAAGCCGGTCGGCGAGGGCGGCTACTGGGTCGAGCAGGAGGAGGATGGTGCCTACCGCGTCTCCGGCCGCGGGGTCGAGCTGCTCTTCGAGCGCCACGACACCAAAAACGAAGAGGCGCTCGCTTACCTCGAGCAGCGCCTGCGCGAGATCGGCGTCATCTCCGCCCTGACCAAGGCCGGCTTCGAGGCCGGCGACGAGGTCCGGGTCGGCGAGCACGAGTTCGAGCTGCACATCTAGCTGGAGCAGATCCCAGCCCGCGGGATCTTCCCCCAGCGCTTTCGGTAGCCTTGACGCATGAAACCTCTTGTCCGCAACGGCGTCCATGCCCTCGACTGGGAGCGGGCAGGCAATGCTCCATCTCCCGGGACCGAGCGCCGGGCCGGGGGGAGAGCGACGGCCCTGGCGGCCCTATACGAGTGGATGCTGCCTCTGACCGGACTGCTGTTCCTGGCCGATGCCTTCTCCCTGGTCAGGCTGTGGTCACCCGTTCAGTACCTGCTGGCCGGGATCGTGCTGGGTGCATTCGCTGGCAAGTCGGTAGTGGTCTGGCGTGAGCGGGACGGTCGTGAGCTGCATCCGGATCGGATCAGGCGGATCGAACACTCCTGGACTCTGGCAGGCGTTGCGCTGACGGTGACTGCGCTCTTGGCCCAAGTGGCGCTCGCCTGAGCCCGGCGCGGCCGCGCCGGGCTCATACACTGGCCTGGCCATGACCTTGGTCGTCAAGCTCGGTTCCTCGATCGTCGCCGCCGACGACGGTGAGCTGCGCACGGAGGTGCTCGATTCCGTCTGCGCGCAGGTCAGCGCGCTCGAGCGGGGTGGGGAGCGGGTGGTGATGGTCACCTCGGGGGCGATCGCGCGGGGGATGCGGCTGATGGAGCTGCCGGTGCGGCCGCGGGCGATGGACGAGCTGCAGGGCGCCTCCGCGGTCGGTCAGGGCGATCTCTTCCGCGCCTACGAGAGTCGCCTGGCACAGGGCGGCACGCGGGCGGCGCAGGTGCTGCTGACCGCGGGCGACATCGCCGCCCGCACCAACTACCTGAACGCGCGCCAGACCCTACGGCGCCTGGTCGCCTGGGGGGTGGTGCCGGTGATCAACGAGAACGACACCACCGCCACCGACGAGATCAGCTTCGGCGACAACGACTTCCTCGCCGCCCAGGTGGCGCTGCTGCTCGACGCCCGCCTGCTGGTCCTGCTGACCAACATCGACGGCCTGCTCAGCGCCGACCCCCAACTGGACCCCGAGGCCGAGCTGATCTCCGAGGTGACGGACTTCTCCGAGTTGGCCGGGCTGGCGATCGGCGATCGCACCTCGGCCTTCGGCTCCGGCGGCATGCGCAGCAAGGTCGCTGCGGCGGAGATGGCCAGCGAGGCCGGCATCCCGGCGGTGATCTGCAACGGCACCACCCCGGGCACGCTCGAGGCAGCCGCCGGCGGTGGCGCCGTCGGCACCCGCTTCGCTGTCCAGGCCGGCAAGGCGCCCAGCTTCAAGCTCTGGCTCAAGCACGCGAAGCCGGCGCGGGGGACGATCGTCGTCGACGACGGCGCCGGCCGGGTCCTGCGCGAGCATGGTTCGAGCCTGCTGCCGGTGGGGATCGTCGCGGTCGAAGGCGACTTCGATGCCGGTGACGCGGTCGACGTCCTCGCCGCGGGCGTGCCGATCGGCAAGGGGATCGCCGACTACTCGGCCCGCGAGCTCTCCCAGGTCTTCGGGATGAAGAGCGCCGACGTGCGCGCGGTGCTGCCGCACGCGGCCGACGAGGTCATCCACCGGGACCGCTTCGTCTTGGTCTAGACGCCCAGCTACCCTTGTCCGCATGGCTGTGACCACGACCACCGTTGCCGCGAGCTGCGCCGCCGCCAAGAAGGCGGCGCGGGTACTGGCGGGCGCGTCCACCGCGAGCAGGAACGCTGCGCTGGAGGCAACCGCGCGCCTGCTCGAAGAGCGGACCGAGGCGATTCTCGAGGCGAACGCGGCTGACCTTGCCGACGAGCGGGCGGCCGGCCTGAGCGCGGCGCTGCGCGACCGGCTGGCGTTGAGCGCCGAGCGGGTGGCGGCGATGGCGGCGGGCGTCCGGGTCGTGGCCGACCTCGACGACCCGGTCGGCGAGGAGCTCGAACATAAAACCCTGGCCAGTGGCCTCGACCTGCGCAAGCTGCGGGTGCCGCTGGGGGTCGTCGCCGTCGTCTACGAGGCGCGGCCCAACGTGACGATCGACTGCGCGGCGCTGACGATCAAGAGCGGCAACGCGATCGTCCTGCGTGGCTCCAGCTACGCCGAACGCTCCAACGGGGCGCTGGCCACGGTCGTCCGCGAGGCGCTGGCCGAGGCGGAGCTGCCGGAGGACGCGGCCCTGCTCCTGGCTGGCGGCGGCCGCGACGAGCTGGCCGAGCTGGCGACCCAGGAGGGCACGGTCGACCTGCTGATCCCGCGTGGCGGCGAGGGGCTGAAGGCGGCGATCAAGGACGTCGCCACGGTGCCGGTGATGTACGCCGCTGCCGGCAACTGCCACGTCTATGTGCACGGCGACGCCGATCTGGAGATGGCGCGGCGGATCGCCGTCAACGCCAAGGTGCAGCGCCCCGGCGTCTGCAACGCGGCGGAGACGCTGCTGATCGACGCCGCGATCGCCGCCCGCTTCGTGCCGGCCGTGCTCGGCGACCTGCACCAGGCCGGAGTCGAGCTGATCGGCGACGAGCGCGTCCGTGCTCTGGCCGGAGGGGTCGCGGTCGGCGCCGCGACCGAGGCCGACTGGGACACCGAGTTCCTGGGGCTGAAGCTGGCCGTGACGGTGGTCGACTCGGTCGCCGACGCGGTTGAGCACGTCAACGCCCACGGCACCGGTCACTCGGAGGCGATCATCACCAGCTCCGAGGAGGCCGCCGACGAGTTCGCCACCGGGGTCGACGCCGCCGCCGTCTACATCAACGCCTCGACCCGCTTTACCGACGGCTTCGAGTACGGGATGGGGGCCGAGATCGGCAACTCGACCCAGAAGCTGCACGCCCGTGGTCCGATCGGGATGCGCGAGCTGACCACCTTCAAGTACGTCGCGCGCGGCAACGGCCAAGTGCGTGAGTAGCTCCACGGGCACGGGCATCGGCGTGCTGGGGTCGGCCTTCAATCCCCCGCACCTCGGTCACCTGGCGCTGGCCCAGGAGGCGCTCTGGCAGCTCGGCCTCAGCGAGGTGATTCTGGTCCCGACCGGCGACGCCCCGCACAAGCTGATTGCCGACGATCCCGGCCGCGAGCTGCGGATGACGATGACCCGGCTCGCCGCCGCCGACGACTCGCGCTTCTCGGTCTCCTCGCTCGAGGTCGACCGCGACGGGCCGTCCTACACGTATGAGACCTTGGAGCTGCTTGCGGAAGAAAGAGGCGACACGGAGCTGGTGTTCGTAATGGGTGCGGACGCTGCCCTGGGCCTGGAGAGCTGGCGCAACCCCGAGCGCGTGGTCGGGCTGGCGCGGCTGGCGGTGGCCCGGCGCGCCGGTGTCTCCGACGCCGAGGTCGCGACCGTGATCCGCAGCCTCGGCGCCGGCGGGCGGGCGACGATGCTGGAGATGCCCCAGTTCGGCGTCTCCTCCTCGGCTGTCCGCGAGCGCGCCGCCGCCGGCAGGCCGCTGCGCTATCTGGTGCCCGAGCCCGTCGCCCGTTTCATCGAGGAAAAGGGGATCTACTCATGAGCGCGCCGCGATCTGAGCCGTTGGCCCGGCGCCTGGCCGAGTTCGCCGACTCCAAAAAAGCGGAGGAGATCGTCGCCCTCGATATGCGGGCACTGGTCTCCTACACCGACTTCCTGGTCATCTGCACTGCCCGCAACGAGCGCCAGGCGAAGGCGATCGTCGACGAGGTGAAGCTGCAGGTGAAACACGAGATGGCGCTGCTGCCGAGCGGCGCCGACACCGGCGCCGATGCTGGCTGGGCGGTGCTCGACTACCTCGACTGCTTCCTCCACGTCTTCACCGAGGAGGCGCGCCAGCGCTTCCAGCTCGAGGATCTCTGGCGCGAGGCGCCGCGCCTGGAGCTCGACCTCGACGCGCCCGAAGAGCCCTCGGCTGCCAGCGCCTGAAAAGCCGTCCGAGCGCGACCGTACGGTGCCGCGCATGGGTAGCTTCAAGCGGGCGCTGCTGGGGTATCGCCGTTTCGACGTGGACGACGCGATCTCCACGCGAGACGCGCAGATAATCGGACTCGAGATGAAGGCCGGCCGCCAGGGCAAGGCGATCACCGAGATGGAGCGCGAGCTCTCGTCGCTTTCGGGCATGGTGATCGAGCGCGAGCGCGAGATCCGTGGCCTGAGCGAGCGGCTACGCGAGGCCAACGAACGTCACGACCGCAGCATCGCCTCGCTGGAGGTGGTCTCCGGCCGGCTCGAGGAGATCCAGAACCAGGCCCGCGGCCAGGCGACCCGGATCCGGATGAAGGCGCTGCGCGAGGCGGTCGAGGTCGGCCGCCGGGTGCAGGAGCTGAACGACGCCCAGGCCGCGGCCGCTGAGATGCCGGCTCCCGAGGTCGCGCCCAACGGCAACGGCAGCAGCGAGGCTCCTGACTTCAACGGCATCTTCGAAGGCTTGATCAAGCTCGAGATTGGCCCGCTGGGCGACTTCTCCCAGCTGGTCGGGTTCGAGGACGCGGTCGGCCAGGTCGGCGCCTCCGAGATCTCGGTCGAACGCTTCTCCGAGGGCCGGGCCACGCTCTCGATGCGACTTGACCAGCCGGTCGAGCTGCTGCGCGAGCTGGAGGAGCTCTCGTCGCTCGACTTCAAGGTGCGCCACACCGCCCCGGACAACCTGATCCTCGACATCGACGAGGATTCAGGCGAGCAGCGCGCCGCCTAGTCCGGACGCACTCGCGTTAAACTCCCAGCCTGTTCTGGGGCTGTAGCTCAGCTGGAAGAGCGTCGCGCTGGCAGCGCGAAGGTCAGGGGTTCGAGCCCCCTCAGCTCCATTGCCCGCAGGTGCGTCGCGGCGGCTTGGGCGACCCGTTCTTGATCTGGATTCCTCTAGTACTCGGGATCTGCTGAAATCCCCCCGATCGGATTACCTTCGACGGGGGTGAGAAGTGCCTCTTGTTCTCTACGCGGCACGCGCATTGCCAACGATGAAACGCGGTTACTCGTTGGTTCGACAGTGGAACTCACTGCCTCCTGCACAGCAGGCCGAGGTGCAGGAGCAGGGGCGCAGGGCAGCGGTCGCGATCATGGCGGTCAAGGTCGCCGCAACCGCGGAGCGGAGCGTCGTCGATCCTCCGGCGGATTGGGAAGCGGCCTTGGACAGGGTTCTTCACCCGGGTCCGGCCGAGGAGATGGCGAGGGCCGTCGTCGCCCATCTGCAGAAGGTCTCAGAAGCCACGGCTGAGGAGATCGCGGCTGCCGTGGGCGCGGCAGGGAAGGACGATTCGACCCTCAAACGGGCAATGACCATGGCTCGAGAGGACGGGTATATACGTAGGGCCGGGGTCACCTTTCGCGGAATCAAGTGGGACACGACGGAGTGGGCCGATCTGCAGCTGCTGGATACCCCTCACGTCAGGAAGTTCGAGGAGGAAATCGTCGTCTTCATCGGGAACTTCGGGCTGGCCAGCCTGGACCACATCTCTGGCGAGCTGGGGCTCGAGAACGGCGCGCCGGAGCTGCGCGCGGCCCTGGAGCGGGCGATCTCCGACGGAAGCATCAGGTGGTATTGCGGTGGGATATATGGGCTTTCCCCCGACCGGCTCGGGGGTTTCGAGCCGAGGCGCGATCTATGGACGGAGACCAGGCCCCCCGCTGCGGGCAAGGATCTGGGTGGGGCTCTGGATGAGCTCGAGGCGGCGGTCAAGGCTCTCGCCAACGCCATGAAGGACAGCGGCATCCGCGAGACGCCCGGGGACGATGCGTCCCAAAGGGAAGTCGGCAGACAAGAGGACGATCCCTATGACGACCTGCGGCGGGTCCAGGAACTCCACGATGCCGGGGTGTTGACGGCCGAAGAGCTGGCCTCGAAGAAGGCTGAGCTGTTGAAGAGGATCTGAGCCTCAACGATCCGCCCTCGGCTGCCGATGAATGAGGCGTGAGCGCGGTCAATCAGCATGTGTTCTCGCATGGGATGCGGGACACGCGCGAGACGCTGGACGTCTGGAGCGAGCGCCCCTGGGCGGTTCTGCGAGGTTGGCTGGCGCTGAGCGTGGCGATCGCCCTGACTTTGCTGGTCGCGACCTGGTTCGTCGCCGGTCTGCTCACCCCCGACCTCACTCCGATTCACCTGCCGGGGCTGACCGAACCATCTGAGCCCAGCGATCTGCTGCCGATCCTCTGGCGCAACTCGCTGGTGCTGGCGCTGCATGGGACCGCCTGCGTCGCCGGATTCATCGCCGGCGCCTCGATGCCGATCGCCGCCGCGCAGCGGACCGGCATCTCGCGCTGGATCCACGTCAAGGCGGGCGAGCTGGCGATCCTCTTCGTCTGCGCGGTGACCCTCTTCTCGCTGGGGACGCAGGCGCTCTACCTCGGCTTCCAGGGCTCAACCCTGGCCTCGCAGCTGGAGATCACCCGGCTGGCGCTGATCGTCAGCGTGCTCCCGCACGCGTTGCCGGAGCTGACCGCGCTCTTCCTGCCCCTGGCCGCCTGGTTGATCGCCAGCCGCCGCGGTGAGTGGAACCAGCTGCTGGCGGCGACCTTCATCACCGTCGCCCTCGCGATCCCGGTCCTGATCCTCACCGCCACCGTCGAGGTCTACGTCTGGCCGCATATCCTCGAGGCCCTGTCGCCGATCGATCCGCACCACATCACGACCCACTTCACGCTCGGCTCATAAGATCGCCGCTCGGTGAGCGGCTACGAACCAAAAGCGATCGAGGCGAAGTGGCAGCGGGTCTGGGCCGAGGAGAAGACCTGGGAGGTCCCGAACCCGGGCCAGCCCGGCTTCGACGAGTCGAAGCCCAAGTCCTACGTCCTCGAGATGCTCCCCTACCCCTCGGGAGAGCCCCACGTGGGCCACCTCAAGTGCTATGCGGTCGGCGACGCGATCGCCCACTTCCGCCGCCGCCACGGCTTTGAGGTGATCCACCCGATGGGCTACGACGCCTTCGGTCTGCCGGCCGAGAACAACGCGATCAAGACCGGCGAGCCGCCGCGGGTGGCGACCGAGCGCTCGATCGCCTCCTTCCGCAAGCAGTTCCAGGAGTGGGGGATCTCGATCGACTGGTCGCGCCAGCTCGGCACCCACACCCCCGAGTACTACCGCTGGACCCAGTGGATCTTCCTCCAGCTTTACGAGAAAGGCCTCGCCTACCGGACCGAAGCGCCGGTGCAGTGGTGTCCCAAGGACGCCACCGTGCTCGCCAATGAGCAGGTCGTCGACGGTCGCTGCGAGCGCTGCGGCACCGAGGTGATCCAGCGCAACCTCGAGCAGTGGTTCTTCCGCATCACCGACTACGCCGACCGGCTGCTCGCCGACTTCGATCTGCTCGAGTCCTGGCCCGAGCACGTGATCACGATGCAGCGCAACTGGATCGGCCGCTCCGAGGGGGCGCAGGTCGTCTTCCGTTGTCAAGAAAGCGAAGTCGACTTCGACTTCCCGGTCTTCACCACCCGGCCCGACACCCTCTTCGGTGCCACCTTCTTCGTCCTCGCCCCCGAGCATCCCGAGCTGGAGCGCCTCGTTGCCGGCACCCCGGCCGAAGAGGCAGTGCGCGAGTACGTCAACCGGGTCGGTCGCGAGTCGGCCGAGGAGCGCGGCGCCGAGGACCGCGAGAAGACCGGGGTGGCGCTCGGGCGCAGCGTCGTCAACCCGGTCAACGGCGAGGAGATCCCGATGTTCGTCGCCGACTATGTGCTGATGGAGTACGGCACCGGGGCGATCATGGCGGTGCCGGGCCACGACTCCCGCGATTACGAGTTCGCCCAGAAGTTCGGGCTGCCGATCCGGCGCGTGATCGAAGGGACCGACGAGGAGGCAGCACGCGACGAGCAGGGCCTGCCCTATCCGGGCGATGGGCCGATGGTCGGCTCCGGGCGCTTCGACGGCAAAGGCAACCGCGACGCCTACGAGGAGATCGTCGCCTGGCTGGGCTCCGAGGATCGCGGCAAGCCCTCGGTCAACTACCGCCTGCGCGACTGGCTGGTCTCACGCCAGCGCTACTGGGGTGCGCCGATCCCGATCGTCTACTGCGGCGAGTGCGGGACCGTGCCGGTCCCCGACGACCAGCTGCCGGTCGAGCTGCCGGAGATCGAGGACTACGCACCGCAGGGCAAGAGCCCGCTGGCCGCGGCCGAGGACTGGGTCGCCACCGAGTGCCCCAAATGTGGCGGTCCGGCCCGCCGCGAGACCGACACCATGGACACCTTCGTCGACTCCTCCTGGTACTTCATCCGCTACCTCGACTCCAAGAACGCGGAGGCCGCCTGGGACCGTGCTGCTGCCGATCACTGGCTTGCGGTCGACCAGTACATCGGCGGCGTCGAGCACGCGATCCTGCACCTGATGTACGCGCGCTTCTTCACCAAGGCGCTGGCCGACCTCGGCCACCTCTCCGTGCAGGAGCCGTTCGCCAACCTCTTCGCCCAGGGGATGATCACCCGCGACGGGGCGAAGATGTCGAAGTCGAAGGGCAACACGGTCAGCCCGGGCGACTACGTCGAGCGCTACGGTGCCGACACGGCCCGCACCTACGTCTGCTTCATGGGCCCACCCGAGCGCGGCGGCGACTGGTCCGACGAGGGTGTGGAGGGCGTCAACCGCTTCCTCTCGCGCCTGGCCAGGCTCTGCGAGGAGGTGGCGGAGCGCACCGGCCCCGGTGAGCCGAGCACCGAGCTGCAAGGCGCGGCGCGCGAGCTGCTGGCCAAGGCCCACTGGGCGATTGAGAAGTCGACCCGCGACTTCCAGCGCGGCTTCCAGTTCAACACCGCGATCTCGGCGGTGATGGAGCTCGTCAACGACTCCTACCGGCTCAAGGACGGCCTCTACGGCGACCCCGATGGCGACGCCGCCGTGCGCTTCGCGACCGCCACCGCGGCCTCGCTGATCTTCCCCTTCGCGCCACACCTCGGCGCCGAGGTGTTCGAGCGCCTCAACGGCGAGCGGGTTTGGGAGCGCCCCTGGCCCGAGGCCGATCCCGCCCTCCTCGCCAGCGACACCGTGACCCTGATCGTCCAGGTCAACGGCAAGCTGCGCGACCGCATCGAGGCCCCGGCCGAGGCGCCCCAGGAGCAGCTCCTGGAGCTGGCTCGGGCGAGCGAGAAGGTCAGCGCTCATCTCGACGGCAAAGAGGTCGTGAAGGAGATCGTCGTGCCCGGCAAGCTGGTCAACCTGGTGGTCCGCTAGCCGGGGGAGGTCCCCAGCTGGCGCCCGCTTTTGGTACAAAGCGCGCCGATGCTCGTCAGGCGTCTGGAGGACGCACCAGTAGAGGAGTGGCACCGGCTGCGCACGCACGTCCTCATGGACGCGGGTGAACTCGGCTCGCGCCACCTCTCCGTCACCTGGCTTTCGTTGCCGGCTGGGGCCGAGCAGACGCTGAGCTCCCAGCAGGAGTCCGAGCAGGCCTATGTTGTCGTCCGCGGCGCCGGCACGATGTCGGTCGCGGGGGACACGCAGCAGGTGGGGGAGGGCGACCTGATCCTGGTCCCACCGGCAACCGAGCACTCGGTCGCCAACGACGGTGAGGTGGAGTTCTCCTTCGTCTCGATCCAGTCGCCGCCCGTTGCCGCCGCCGAGCTGTACAGCGACCAGCTGGCCGAGGTTGCGGGCTACGACGACGATGATGACATTGCTTAAGGTAAGAATTAACTGAGGCGTTCGTTTTCGCGCGCCAACCGCGCGTCGAGTTGATCCAGGCTTCGGGCCATGCCCGAGTTGAGCCGAACCCAGGTCGCCGTGTATGGCGCGATCGCGGTCGCGTTGCTGCTGGTCGGCGCCCGCGCGATTCGCTCTGAGGGCGCCGCCGAGCAGTCCTTCGCGGCCGGTTCGGGCGTTGGGGGCTCCGCGGGCGGCGAATCCTCGTCGGGCGGTGATTTCACTCTGAGCGGGCAGGCCTCCGACCTGGTCGTCGACGTCACCGGCGCAGTCGAGCGCCCCGGCGTCTACCGGTTGCCGGCGGGGAGCCGCGTCGAGGACGCGATTGAACGCGCCGGCGGACCCAGTGGCGGGGCCGAGCTGGAAGCCGTCAACCGCGCCGCCCGGCTCGCCGACGGGCAGCAGGTGGTGGTGCCCGAACGTGGCCCGGCGGGAGCCGCCGCGGTCGCGGCCGGCGCCGAAGAAGAGGGGCCGATCAGCCTCGGCACCGCCACGGTCGAGCAGCTCGACACGATCGACGGCATCGGCCCGGTCACCGCAGCGGACATCGTCGAGTTCCGCGACCAGCACGGCGGCCTCGCCTCGGTCGATCAGCTCGACCAGGTCTCGGGGATCGGCCCGGCGACGATGGAGTCGCTGCGGGCGCGACTGCAGCCCTGAGGGTGGCTCGTGCGCTCACCGCTGCCGGTCCTGCTTGGGATCGCGATCATCGTCATCCTCGCGCTGGCACGCAGCGACGAGATCCGCGAGCGGGCCGAGGGCGGCCTGGGTCGCGGCATGCCCGCCCGCGAGGCCGAGTTGGCTCGCGGCTTCGTGCTCGGCCAGGACGAGAACATCGACCCGCGGACCGAGGAAGACTTCCGCCGCGCCGGGCTGAGCCACCTGCTGGCGGTCAGCGGCCAGAACGTCACTCTGCTGGCCTTGCTGGCGATGCCGCTGATGGCGGCCCTCGGGATTCCACTGCGCGAGCGTCTGGTCTGGATACTGGGCCTGATCGTCATCTACGTGCCGCTGGCGGGCGCCGGGGCGTCGATCCAGCGGGCCGGGGTGATGGGCGCCGCCGGCGTTCTGGCGACCCTCTCCGGCCGCCGCGCCTCGCGCCTCTACGCGCTGCTGTTGGCGCTGGGGATCACCCTGGCGATCGATCCCGGCGTCGCCGCCGACATCGGCTGGCAGCTGAGCTTCGCCGCGGTCACCGGGATCTTCCTGCTGGCGACGCCGCTGCGGCGGGCGATCGCGTCCCGCCTCGGGCCTGGGGCGCCGCGCCGCGCCCTGGCCGAGGGCGCCGCGGTGACGATCGCCGCCACCCTGGCGACGGCGCCGCTGATTGCCTTCCACTTCGAAACGTTGTCGACCACGACCCTCATCGCCAACCTGCTGGCAATGCCGGCGGTGGCACCGGCGATGTGGCTGGGGATGGCGACCGCCGCCGCCTCCCAGGTTCCCGGCCTGCCGGTCGAGACCCTGAACTGGCTCAACGCCCTCCTGCTCGGCTACATCGCCCAGGTCGCCGCCTGGTGCGGCCGCCCGAGCTGGGCCGAGATCGACGTCCACCTCGGCCTCACCGGTCTGGCCGCGGCATACCTGACGCTCGCCGGCATCGTCCTGGCGGCGTTCCGTCTCGCCCGGCACCATCGCCTCGCGTCTCTGAAACCCCCGGCCGACGGGCCGATAACGGGACGATGGTTCCCGATATCGGCCCGTCGGCGGCTGTTGCTGGCGGGGGCGCTGGGATTGGTCGTCATTGGCTTGGGCTGGGTGGGGACGGAGCGGGGGGCGTCGGGGGCGCCCGTGTCGGGACTGCGGGTCGAGGTCCTCGACGTCGGCCAGGGCGACGCGATCCTGCTGCAGCCAGCGGGTGCCCCGGCGGTGCTGGTCGACGGTGGGCCGCCGGGCGACGGTCTCGTCGGCAAGCTCGAAGAGGCCGGTGTCGAGCGGCTGGGCGCTGCGATCGTCTCCCATGACCAGTCCGACCACATCGGCGGGATCGAAGAACTGCTCGGTCGTCTTCCCATTGGCAGGGTCGTCTACGCGCGACTGGGACGCCAGCCGCTCGAAGCGGCCCGCGCCGCCGGTGCCGTGCCGGTGCGGGCGGCGGTCGGTAGCGAGCTGCGCTCCGGTGGACTTCATCTGGAAGTGCTCTGGCCACCGCGCGAGCTGCTGGAGGAGCCCACGTCCGGCACCGACCCGAACCAGCTGGCGCTGGTCCTGCTCGCGCGCTGGCACGACTTCTCGATGCTGTTGACCGCCGATGCCGAGGCGGAAGCGGTGCCGCTCGACCCGGGCCCGCTCGATGTGCTCAAGGTCGCCCATCACGGCAGCGACGACGCCGGCCTCGCGGCGCTGCTCGAGCGGACCGCTCCGAAGTTGGCGGTGATCTCGGTCGGCGCCGGCAACTCCTATGGCCATCCCACGGCGGAGACTCTGTCGACGCTTGCCCGGCACGGCGTCCGCACCCTGCGGACCGACGAAGACGGAGCGGTGACAATCGACGTCCAGGGCGGCGCGGTCGCGGTCGCGGCGGGCGGCTGAGGGCACCGCCAGGCGGTCGCCTAGACTCGCCGCATGGCCGAGGAGATGCGACCGCTGTACCTGATCGCCGGCACCGACGGGGCGAAAATCGACGCCACCCGCGCCCGTCTGCGGGTCCGCGCCGAACGCGAGGCAGGGTCCGACGCACTCGAGGTCTTCGAGCCCGGCGAGGGGCGGGGGATGCCCGATCACGAGGCGCTGCTGCTGGCGATTCCGGCGATGTCCTTGATGCAGTCGCGCCGCTACCTGCTGGTCGACGGGATCGAGCGCTGGCGCGACCGCCAGCTCGAGCCGGTCGCCGCGGTGGTCGGCGAACTTCCCCCTGACCTGACCCTGGTCCTGATCTCCCGCGGCAAAACGCCGGCGAAGCTGTCCAAAGCGGTCAAAGCCGCGAAAGGGGAGATCCACGAGTTCGAGGCGCCGAAAGCGCGCGAGATGCCGCGGGCGCTGGTCGCCAACGCGCAGGCGCTCGGCTTCCGGCTCGACCCCGCCGCCGCCCGGCTGCTGGTCGAGCGCATGGGCGCCAGCCCGGTGCGGCTGCAGCACGAGCTGGAGCGGCTGGCGCTGTGGGCGGGAGAGGGGGGCGAGATCAGCGCCGCCGACCTCGCGTCGATGATCGCCGACACCTCCGAGGCGGCCGTCTGGTCGCTCTCCGACGCCCTGCTCGAACGCGACGCCGCCGGCGCCCTGCGGATCGGCGAGCGCCTGGTCGACCAGGGCGAGAACGTCACCGGGCTGATCTACGGCCTCGCCTCGCGCCTGCGCGGCGCCTGCTTCGCCGCCGGCCAGCTCGAGCAGGGCACCCCGCCCAAGCAGGTCGAGGCCTCGCTGAAGATGCACCCCTACGCCGCCAAGTTGCTGGTCGGCCGCCTGCGCGACACCAACGTCGCCGACCTGCGGATGGCAACCGAGGCGTTGGCAGACCTCGAGCTCTGGTGTCGCGGCGGCGCCGACTACGGCGACGAGCTGGCTTTCACGCTGGCCATCAGACGAGCCGCCTCATAGGACGCTGCAAACCGGCGCATCTCAGCGTCCTCGGTCGGTCATGTGCAGAGCACACTCCCTCTCTCGTCCTTGACCTGCTTGGTTTTCGCGCCCTAAGAGGCGGCGGCCATGCGAGCGGCTTTTGACTTCTTGCGAGCGGCCGTGTTCTTGTGCATGGCGCCCTTCTGTGCGGCCTTGTCGATCTTCGAGACGAGATCGCGCTCCTCGGTTGCGATCGCCGCAGCGTCGCCACCCTCGACGGCGCTCTCGAGCCGGCGGAAATGGGTCTTGACCGTGCTGGTGAGCAGCCGGTTCTCCGAGCGCTCGCGCTCGCTGCGTAGGATCCGCTTCTTCTGTGAGGCTATGTTGGCCATGAGTCAAGTGCCCGGGCTGACGAGGTGCCAGCCCCAAGCGGCCGCCGACTATAGCGACTGAGAACGAGACCAGCTTGGAGACGCCCAAGGCACCCGACACACCCGGAGACGACGAGCGGGCGGCTATCGACGCCGACGCGGCGCTGCGCGAGGCCGAGGCTTTCGACCCCGGCGAGGAACTCTCCGGCGCCCCGGCGCCGGGGCGCCAGGCGGGCCGGATCGCCCGCTCCACCGCCTTCTTCTCGATCGCCACCGCGGCCTCGCGGGTGGCCGGCCTCGGCCGCGAAGTGGTCGCCGCCGGCTTCTACGGCATCAGCGGCCCGATGTCGGCCTTCACGATCGCCTTCCAGGTCCCCAACCTGATCCGTGCCCTCTTCGCCGACGCTGCCCTGCAGCCGGCCTTCGTCCCCGTCTTCACCGAACTGATCGGCAAGAGGGAATACAAAGACGCGTTCCGGCTCGCCTCGACCCTGCTGCTGCTGGTGACGATGGTGCTGGGCGTCATCACCGCCCTCTTCGTCCTCCTCGCCCCGGTTGTGATGCCGATCTTCGCCCCCGGCTTCAAGGGCGAGATCCTCGACCTCACGGTCACCCTCTCCCAGGTGATGTTCCCGATCCTGATCCTGCTCGGGATCAGCGGCGTCGTCGTCGGCATCCTCAACAGCTACGACCGCTTCGGTGCCTTCGCGATCTCGCCGCTGTTCTGGAACCTGACGATCATCGTCGTCCTCGTCGTGCTGGAGCCGATGTTCCACGGCCAGAACAAGATCTACGCCTACGCGATTGGAATCCTCGCCGGCACCCTGGTGCAGCTGCTGATCCCGGCCTGGGACCTGCGCCACACCCCGTTCAAATTCAGCTTCAGCTTCGACTGGCGCCACCCGGGCCTGCGGCGGGTGCTGTGGCTGATGCTGCCGGTGACGATCAGCCTCGGCCTGATCAACTTCAACCTGCTGATCAACAGCTTCTTCGGCAGCCTCGTCTCCGACCAGGCGCCGGCGGCGATCGACAAAGCGTTCCGCATCTACCAGCTGCCGCAGGGGATCTTCTCGGTCGCGATCGCGACGGTGCTGTTCCCGACCCTGGCCCGCTTCGCCAACGCCGGCGAGATCGACAACCTGCGGGCGACGATGGCCAACGGGATGCGCCAGATCCTCTTCGTCCTGCTGCCGGCCGCGGCCGCGATCCTGGCGCTCTCGGACCCGATGATCCGGCTCGTCTACCAGCGCGGCGCCTTCGACCCGGCGGAGACGGCGGTGGTGGCGACGGCGCTCTTCTGGTTCGCCTTCTCACTGCCGACCAACGGTCTCTATCTGCTGCAGACGCGCACCTTCTTCAGCCTGCAGCGCCCCTGGCAGGCGACCGCCCTGGCGGTGATCGACCTCGTGATCTCGGCCGTGGCGGCGCTGGCGCTCTACAAGCCCTTCGGCGTCGGCGGCATCGTCGCCGGCACCGGCATCGGCACCAGCGCCGCGGTCGTCGCCCAGGCGGTGATCCTGCGTCGCGAGTTCGGCGGCCTCGAGCTCGGCCGCCTGTTCTCGACCGCGAGCCGGATCACGATCGCCTCCGCCGCCCTCGCGGGGGTCAGCTGGCTGGTCTGGGACCTGCTCGACGAGGCCCTCGGCCGCGGCCTGGTCGGCCAGATCGCCTCCCTGGGCGCCGGTCTCGCGGTTGGAGGGCTCGTCTACGTCGCGGTCGCGAAGCTGCTCCAGGTGGCCGAGCTGGAGCAGATCACGCGCCTGCTGCGGCGCCGCTAGATGCTCGGTCCCGGCCGCTACCTGCTTGGAGTCGCCGAGCTGGCCCTGCTCCTGGGCTTCGCCTGGCTGGGGGGGGCGAGCGTGCGGGCGCGCCTGCTGCCAAAGCTCGCTGGGCTTTCTTCTCAGCTCGCCACCGCTGTCCTGGCGCTGGCACTCCTGATCTGGGTTGCCGAGCTCCTCGGTTCTTTCGGTGCCTGGAAGCCGGTGCCATATCTCGTCTGCGTTGGTCTCGTGGGTCTGGCATGCCTGGCTCTCTCCGGCGGGTGGCGTGGGGGCGGGGGTCCCCCGCGGCGCGGAGGCGCGTCAGCGCCGAGCACCGTGGGGGATGCCGCCACGACAGGACCCGCCGGCCGAGGGTCTGGTTCCGTGACCCTCGTTTCCCTCGTCATCGCGGCCGTCGCGCTGATCCACTTCGCCGCTGGCGCAAAGACCCGCCTCTCGACGGGGATGACCGGGTTCGATTCGACCTGGTACCACGGGCCGTTCGCGGCGGGGTTCTTCCAGAGCGGGAACACGATGGATCTGCATTTCATCGCCCCGCAGTTCCTGGCCTGGTTTTACCCGGCCAACGGGGAAATCTTCCACTCGGTTGGGATGCTCGCGTTCGGGCGGGACGTGTTGTCGCCGCTGCTGAATCTTGGCTGGTTTGTGGGGTGTCTGATCGCCTGCTGGTGTATCGGTAGGCCGTATCGAGCTGGGCCCTGGTCATTGATCCTCGGTGCGATCGCATTGAGCGTGCCCGCCCTCTCCGACCAAGCGGGGGAGGCGCGGAACGACGTCGTCGGGATCTTCTTCCTGCTCGCCGCGGTCGCGATCGCCCTGAATGCGTGGGCTGCTCGCGACGAGGGGGAGAGGGGTCTCTCGGCGGGCGCGCTCGTGGTCGTTGGGCTGGCGGCGGGCCTCGCCGCCGGCACCAAGCTCAACTTTCTTCTGCCGGCGGTTGTCCTGGTCGCCGGGCTCGGCACGATCGCGCCGCGGGGCGGGCGAGGGAGTGCGCTCGCGGCCTCCGGCCTGGCCGCACTCGCCGGCGGCGGCTACTGGTACCTGCGCAATCTCGTCCACAGCGGCAACCCGCTGCCTTGGATTCACCACCTTGGCCCGATCTCGCTGCCAGCTCCCGGGCAGGCCCTGGGCGGCCGCGAAGCGCACAGCGTTCTCGGCTACCTGACCGACGGCACGGTTTGGTCGGACTGGCTCCTGCCGGGCCTGCACAGCGGCTTCTGGCTCCTCTGGCCACTACTCGCAGCCGCTGCGCTCGTCGGACTCATTCTCTGCCTCGATCCCCGCGGCCAACGGTTCCGCGGTTCGAAATCCACGGATGACGTGGATAGGGAACCGCGGAACCTGGGGGAGGCCAATCGGGGCCCCGTTCTGGCGCTCGCCGGCCTCGTTGGCCTGTCAACCGCGCTGGCCTGGCTCGTCGCCCCGACCTCCGCCTCCGGTCCCGAGGGCATGCCCCGGGGCTTTGAGTCCGGCCTCCGCTACCTGGTCCCGGCGCTGGTTCTGGGTCTGGTCCTGCTGCCGGTGACGCCACCACTGCGTGACACTTTCGCGCGCCTGGGCCGAGCGCGGTCGTCCTTTGTGACGCATAGGGATACAAAGGACGACCGCACCCATCGGGGATGGCTGTTCGGCGCCGGCGCCGCCCTGATCCTGCTCGTGGTCGCGATCGGCTACCCGGTCCAGCGCCACTACTTGCAAAGCCGCTACTCCGACCCCACCTTCACCACCCCCGGCCTCAACGCCGCCTTCGCCTGGGCCGACGACATCAGCGACGCCCGCATCGCCACCACCAGCACCCGCCAGTACCCCCTCTTCGGCACCGACCTCTCCAACCACGTTCAGTTCATCGGCGAGGAGACCCCCCACGGCGGTTTCGTAGCTCCAACGACCTGCCGCACCTGGCGCGAAGAGCTCAACAAGGGCCACTATGACTACGTGGTCACCACCTACGACCGCCTCGAACCCGGCAACCCCCCATACCCGCCCCAGGCTCGCTGGACCGAAAGCCCCGGAGCCAAACCCATCCTGAGAAAGCCTCCCACGGTCGTCTTCCAGCTCAACGGACCACTGGATCCATCGGCGTGCCCCTGAGCTGAAGGCGTTCCTCCGGCGGCCGACCGCCCTCGTCCCTCATACTTCCGCCTCGCCCATGGACCGCATCCGCAACTTCTCGATCATCGCCCACATCGACCACGGCAAGTCGACCCTGGCCGACCGCATCCTCGAGGTCACCGGCGCCGTCGACCCGAAGAAAATGCAGGCGCAGATGCTCGACTCGATGGACCTCGAGCGCGAGCGTGGGATCACGATCAAGGCGCAGGCGGTGCGGGTCGAGTACACCGCCGCCAGCGGCGAGACCTACCACCTGCACCTGATCGACACGCCGGGCCACGTCGACTTCTCCTACGAGGTCTCGCGCAGTCTCGCCGCTTGCGAGGGCGCGCTGCTGGTCGTCGATGCCGCCCAGGGAGTCGAGGCGCAGACCGTCGCCAACACCTACCTCGCGATCGACGCCGGGCTGGAGCTGATCCCGGTGATCAACAAGGTCGACCTGCCGGGCGCCGAACCGGAGCGGGTCGCGGCCGAAATCGCCGACCTGACTGGGGGAGACCCCGAGGAAGCGCTCTGGATCTCGGCCAAGACCGGGGTCGGTGTGCCGGAGGTGCTGGAGGCGATCGTCGCCCGCATCCCCGCCCCCAAGGGCGAGTCCGAGGCGCCGACCCGGGCGCTGATCTTCGACTCCGAGTTCGACCAGTACCGCGGCGTGATCGCCTACGTGCGGATGGTCGACGGCTCCTTCCGCAAGCACGAGCGGATCCTGGCGATGCAGAACGGGACCGAGGCCGAAATCGACGACATCGGCTTCTTCCGGCCGGCGATGACGGCGGTGGAGGGGATGGAGGCCGGCGACGTCGGCTACCTGATCACCGGGATCAAGGACGTGACCAAGCTGCGGGTCGGCGACACCCTGACCGCCCAGGGGCGCCCGGCCGCCGAGGCGCTTGAGGGCTACCGCGAGGTCCGCCCGATGGTCTTCTGCGGTGTCTTCCCGATCGACACCGACCGCTACGAAGACCTCCGCGACGCGCTCGAGAAGCTGGCCCTCAACGACGCCGCCCTCTCCTGGGAGCCGGAGACTTCGGAGGCACTCGGGTTCGGCTTCCGCTGCGGCTTCCTCGGCCTCCTGCACATGGAGATCGTGCGCGAGCGGCTGGAACGCGAGTACGGCCTCGACCTGCTCTCGACGACCCCCAACGTGCGCTACGAGGTCCACCTCACCAACGGCGCCTCGAAAGAAGTGCGCAGCCCCACCGATCTCCCCGACCCCGGCGTCATCGAGTCGGTCGAAGAGCCCTACATCCGCGCCACGATCATCTGCCCCTCCGAGCAGGTCGGTGCCGTGATGGAGCTCTGCCAGCAGCGCCGCGGCGCCCACGTCGACATGCACTACCTGAGCCCGGTGCGGGTGCAGATTCGCTACGACATGCCGCTGGCGGAGATCGTCCTCGACTTCTTCGACCTCCTCAAGAGCAGCACCCGCGGTTACGCCTCGCTCGACTACGAGCCGATCGGCAACCGCGCCTCCGACCTGGTCAAGGTCGACATCCTGCTGGCCGGCGACAAGGTCGACGCGCTCTCGATCATCGTCCACCGCGACTTCTCCTACGAGCAGGGCAAACGGCTGGTCGAGCGGCTGCGCAAGACGATCCCGCGCCAGCTCTTCGACGTGCCGGTGCAGGCGGCGATCGGCTCCAACATCCTCGCTCGCGAGACCGTCAAGGCGCTGCGCAAGGACGTCACCGCGAAGCTCTACGGCGGCGACGTCACCCGCAAGAACAAGCTGCTGAAGAAGCAGAAAGCAGGCAAGAAGCGGATGAAGTCGGTGGGTCGGGTGGAAGTGCCGCAGGAGGCCTTCCTGGCGGTGCTGCAGATCGACGAGTAGGAGCCGCCGCCTGGCTGGGCGGCCGGATAAAGTCCCGCCGATGCCGATTAAGACTGACGCCATAGGTAAGGAATGGCCCGGGACGACCTACCAGGTCGGCCGGGAGAAGATCAAGGAGTACGCGGACGCGCTGGGGATCGACAACCCCGTGCACTTCGACGTCGAGGCCGCCCGCGCGGCCGGCTTCCGCGACGTCGTCGCGCCGCCGATGTTCGCCGTCGTCTACAGCGGCCCGGCTCTGGGTCCGGTCCTCTTCGACCCCGACGTGGAGATGAACTTCGCGGCGATGGTCCACGGCGGCCAGGTCTTCGAGTGGGGCGAGCCGGTCTGCTCCGGCGACGAGATCACGACCAGCTCCAAGTGCCTCTCGATCGAGGAGAAAGACGGCAAGGGCTTCTACGTCTTCGAGACCGTCTCCGTCAACCAGGACGGCGCCGAGGTCGTGCGCGGCACCTGGACCAACATCGTCAGGGGAGTCTGAGATGAGCGATCTGAATGTCGGGGACGCGGTTCCCGAGCTGAGCGTCACGCCCGACAAGTTCCTGCCGCACCGCTACGCCGGTGCCTCCGGTGACTTCAACCCGATCCACATCGACGACGAGTTCGCGAAAATGGTCGGCCTGCCGCGCAACATCCTCCATGGCCTCTACTCGATGGGCCTGGTCGCCAAAGCCAATGCCGCTATCGCCGGCGGCGATCCGCGGGCGTTGAAGCGCCTCTCGGTCCAGTTCCGCGGGATGGGGATGCCCGAGCAGGAGATCGTCGTCTCCGGCACGGTCAAGTCCGTGGACCGCGATCGGGTCGTCGTCGACACCGTCGCCCAGCAGGGTGAGACGGCGATCATCAAGAACGCTGAGGCGGAAGTTCAGCTGTAGGAGCGCCGGGTGAGCCCTCCCAAACGCTCGGCGGGAGCCTCGCTTGAGTGTTTTGGGAGAGCTCACCCGGCGCTCCTCCTAGACTTCGGAGGATGCTTTCCTCGCGGCAAGAGTTGATTTTGCGGCTGGTGGTCGACGCGTACCTTGCCTCGGCCAAGCCGGTGCCCTCGAAGGAGGTCGCCGAGCGGCCCGAGGTTGCTTGGGGGCCGTCGACTGTTCGCGCCGAGCTGGCGCTGCTCGAGGCCGAGGGGTATCTGACCCATCCCCACACCTCGGCGGGGCGGGTACCCACCGACGTCGGCTACCGCCGTTACGTCGACCTGCTGATGGAGTCGGGGGTGCTGCCGGCCGAGACCCAGGTCGAGCTCGAGCTCTCGCGCTTGCGTCGTGAGGTCGACGAGGCGATGCGGGAGACGACCGCGGCCCTGGCCCAGGTCACCGACCTGGTCGCGATGGCGACGGCGCCGCAGCTGGCGCCGGCGACGATCCACCGGGTCGAGGTGCTGCGCCTGACCCCGACCAAGGTGGTGGTGATCGCGATCGCCTCGACCGGCGACGTCGCTCGCCGCGTCTTCGAGTTCGAGCGTGCGGTCGACCCGGGCTTGATCGAGTGGGCTTCCAGTTACCTGAACGAGTCGCTGACCGGGCTCGGCGTCGGCTCGCGGATGATCGCCGGCCGCCTCGCCGACCCCGAGCTCGACCGCACCGAGACCGACTTCGTCGCCACCCTCGGCGCCGCCTTCACCGAACTCGAGCCCGACGCCGGCGCCGCCCTCTACATGGACGGCGCCTCGCGCCTGCTCTCCGAAGCCCACCTGGCCGACCTGCCACGCGCCGACGAGCTGATGACCGCGCTGGAGCGCCGCGCCGGCGTCCTGCAGATGCTGCGCTCCTCGCTCGAGGAGCGCTCGGTCTTCCTCTGGATCGGTGCCGAGAACCCGCAGCCGGAGCTGCGCTCGGTCAGCGTGATCGGCGCCAACTACGGCCTCGGGCACCGCAACCTCGGCTCGGTCGGCGTGGTCGGGCCGCTGCGGATGGACTACGCGACGGCGATCGCCTCGGTGCGCGGCGCCGCCCGTGAGCTCTCGCGCTACTTCGAGACCGTGTACGACGGCTAGCCGGATGCCCCGCGACTACTACGAGGTGCTGGGCGTCGCCCGCGACGCCGGCGAGACCGAGATCAAGAAGGCCTTCCGCGGCCTCGCCCGCGAACTGCACCCCGACGTCAACGACCACGATCCCGAGGCCGAGGAGAAGTTCAAGGCCGCGGCCGAGGCCTACGAGGTCCTCTCCGACGCCGAGCGCCGCCGCACCTATGACGCCTACGGGCACGAGGGTCTGCGCTCCGGGGGCTTCGACCCCCGCAGTGCCTCCTCCTTCGGCTCGATCGACGACCTGCTGCAGTCGCTCTTCGGCGGCGGCGCCGCCTTCGGCTTCGGCGGCGGCGGGCCGGCGGCGGGCGGCGACATCCTCGTTGCCGCCGAGCTCGACCTCGAGGAGGTCTCCACCGGGGTCCGGCGCGAGATCTCCTTCGACGCCGTCGGCGCCTGTGAGCACTGCCACGGCAATGGTGCCGAGCCGGGGACGCCGATCACCACCTGTGAGAAGTGCGGCGGCGCTGGTCAATTGCGCCGGGTCGCGCGCACCCCGTTCGGGCAGATGGTCCAGGGAGTCGCCTGCGACGTCTGCGGCGGCGCCGGCAAAATCCCCGAGACTCCTTGCGCCGAGTGTCGCGGCAGTGGCCGCACCCCCGGGCAGCGAACCCACGCGGTCGAAATCCCGGCCGGGATCGAAAGTGGCCAGCGGCTGCGGGTCTCCGGCGCCGGACATGCCGGCGAGGCCGGAGCCCCCGCCGGCGACCTCTACGTCGAGATCGAGGTCAATGAGGACGAGCGCTTCCAGCGCGACGGCACCGACCTGATCAGCGTCGTCTCGATCCCCGCCACCGAGGCGATGCTCGGGACCACGGTGAGCGTGCCCACTCTCGACGAGGAGCGCGAGATCGAGGTCGCGGCGGGAACCCAGCCCGGCCACGAAGAGATCCTGCGCGGCGCCGGACTGCCGCGCCTCGGCGGCCGTCGCCGCGGCAACCAGCGGGTGATCCTCAACGTCATCGTCCCCACCAACCTCAGCGAGGAGCAGCGCGAGATGACCGAGCGCCTCGACGGCACCCTGGAGGAGGACAACCTCGGCCCGCGCCAGGGCGACGGCCTCTTCAGCCGCGTGCGCCGGGCCTTCGGTTGATCCGTCTCGCGGTCCGCTGTCCGCCCGAGCAGGCCGACCTGGTCCTCGCCGAGCTGACCGTGCTGGCGCCCAACGGAGTCGAGGAGGAGCGCGGACCCGGCTACATCGAGTACGCGATCTACGGCGGTGAGGGCGAGCTACCGGAGCTGGGCGAGCTCGACGCGGTGGTGGGGGAGGGCCGGATCGAGGTCAGCAGCACCGAGATCCCCGATGACTGGGCCGACCGCTGGCGCGACTTCCACAAGCCGTTGCTGGTTGGGGAGCGGCTCTGGCTGCGGCCGTCCTGGGAGGACCCGCGCGAGGGGGCGATCGACGTCGTCGTCGATCCCGGCCAGGCCTTCGGCACCGGCGCCCACCCGACGACCCGGCTCTGCCTGGAGTTCTTGCTGGAGCTGGAGGCGGCCGGGGAGGCGGACGGGCCGCTGACCGACCTCGGCTCCGGCTCCGGCGTCCTCGCGATCGCCGCCTCGAAGCTCGGCTGGGATCCGATCCACGCCTACGACCACGAGCCGCCGGCGCTGGAGGCAGCGGCGGTCAACGCGGCCGCCAACGAGGTGGAGATCGAGCTCGAACGGATCAACCTGCGAGAGCGTCTACCCAAGCTGGCGCCGACCGTCGTGGCCAATATGACTTCGCCGATTCTGAAGGCTGTTGCCGGGCAGCTCGAGGGGCTTGAGGGGGGTCGTGGGAGGACTCGTTCGAGCAACGGCGGGGAGGCTCGCCCGAGTCCCCCCACGACCCCCGCCACGCTCGTCTGCTCCGGGTTGCTGCCGGGTGAGCTGGACGAGGCGGCCGGGTTCTTCGCGGAGGCGGGGTTGGGAGAGGTCGAGCGCCGACGCGATGGCGATTGGGCGGCATTGCTGCTGCGTCGGGCCTGAGGGGTAGGGTTCCCGCGTGCTCTTCGGTTCGATAGTCGACCCCGGCTACAAGGTTGTCCTATTCCTGCACATCCTCGCGGTGGTGCTGGCGTTCGGGCCGACCTTCGGCTACGCCTTCTTCTTCTCGGTCGCCCCGCAGTATCCGCAGGCGACTCCGGCGATTCTCGCGGGAGTGCAGAAGGTCGACAAGTATCTGGTCAACCCCGGAATGATCGTGCTGCTGCTGGCGGGGTTCGGCCTGCTCTCGGCTAGCGATGGAGTCTGGGACCTCAACGACGCGTTCGTCAGCGTCGGGATCTTCGCGATCGTCGCGCTCTTCGCCTTGCAGCATGGGTTCTTCCAGCCGAAGGTGCGCGAGGCGAAAGAGATCGCCGAGCGTGATCTGAAGAGCGGCGACGCGCTCAGCCCCGAGTTCGAAGCGCTCGGCGACCGGATCGGCAAAGTCGGGACGCTGGCGGGGATCATCGTCGTCGTGACGATCTTCTTCATGACGTACAAACCGTTCCTTTAGGGCGCGCCCGCGAGTGGACAAGCTCGATCCCGCGCTGCCGGTGGCGATGTTCGATTCCGGCGTCGGTGGGCTCACGGTGCTGCACGAGTGCCTGGTCTCGCTGCCGGAGGAGGACTTCGTCTACCTCGGCGACACGGCCTGGTTCCCCTATGGGACGCGCGATCCCGATGCCCTGCGCGAGCGGATCGCGCGGATCGCCGAGCTGCTGCTCGGTCGCGGCGCCAAGCTGCTGGTGATCGCCTGCAACACCGCCACCGCGATCGGCACCGACGTCGCCCGCGCGGTGGCGGGTGGCAGTGGGGTGGAGGTGGTGCCGGTGGTCGAGCCCCAGGCCGAGATCGCGTCGGCGATCAGCGACAGCGGCAAGGTCGGGGTGCTGGCGACGCCGAACACGGTCGCGAGCGGTGCCTACCGCCGCGCCCTCGAAGCCGAGGGGCGCCCGCTCGAGGTGACCGAAGTCGAGGCGCCGAAGCTGGCACCGTTCATCCAGCAGGGCTCGCCCTTCGACGAGAGCGTGATGGCGATGGCGCGGGCTTACTGCGAGCCGCTGAAGCGGGCTGAGGTCGACACCCTGATCCTCGGCTGCACCCACTATCCGCTGGTGGCGCCGATGCTGCAGCGCATCCTCGGCCGCGACATCCGCCTGGTCAGCGGCGGCCACGCGGTGGCGGCGGCGGTCCAGCGCACGATGGAGCGGGCCGGCATCGCCCGCGAGCGCGACGGCGAGGGTGACTACCGCTTCCTCTGCACCGGCGACACCGACTCCTTTCGCGACCTCGGCACCCGCTTCCTGCAGATGCCGCTGGGCGAGGTCGAGCGGGTCGAGATCGACCTGAAATAAAGCTTCCGCGCGCAAATTGACCCGAAAAAGGCTCGATTGACGCGCCCCAGGTGAATCCTCATTCGGAACCATTGGGCCATGTCCGTTCTCGCCCTCGGCAATACCGTATACACTCGCTCCATGGCAAAGGTGATGATCTCCATCGCGGACGACCTTCTCGAGCGCATCGACGTTCAGGCTCGCGCCAACCGCGAGACCCGAAGCGGCTTCCTGCAGCGCTTGGCGGAGCGAGAGTTGAGCGAACAGGGTAAGGACCGCCGTAGGCAGCTCGAAGACTTGCTCGGCGCACCAGTCAATCTCGGCGGCGACGCGGCGAAGCTGATCCGTGAAGACCGCGAATCTCACTGAGATGTTCTTGCTTGACGCCAGCGTCTGGGTCGCGGCCAAAGACGCCGACGATCGGTACTTCGATCCGGCCCGCGCGCTTGTCCTCGACACCGAGCGGCCGGTGACCGCGCTCGACCTGACCTACTACGAGGTCGCCAATGTCGTTGGCTCGCGCTGGGGTCGTTCGGACCTGGCGCGTGAGCTATGCCGAACCATCGACCTGCGCTGCGAGGGGCGGGTCGTCCCGATCGGCGTCGAGATGGTCGACGCCGCGCTGGCGCTGGCGTCCGAGCACGGTCTCTCCGCCTACGACGCCGCCTACGCCGCGGCGGCTCGCCGCGGCGGCTGGACCCTGGTCAGCACCGACATCCGCGACCTCGTCTCCAAGGGCCTCGCCGTGACGCCCGACGCCGCCGACTACCCTTAGCTCGATGAGCGTTCTCGAGCAGGTTCAGGACGATGTGCGGACGGCGATGAAAGCGCGCGATCGCGAGCGGGCGGGAGCGCTGCGAATGGTCGTCGACGTACTGCAGAAGGACGCCAAGCTCGGCAAGGGCGACGAGGTCGCGGTGCTGCAGAAGGAGCACAAGAAGCGGGTCGAGGCGGCGGAGGCCTACGAGGGCGCCGGCCGCACTGCGCAGGCCGCCTCGGAGCGCTTCGAGGCCGAGTTGATCGAGGGCTATCTGCCCCAACAGCTGTCCGACGAGGAGCTGGCGCAACTGGTCGACGCCGCGGTTGCCGAGACCGGCGCCAGCGAGCAGCGGCAGATGGGCGAGGTGATGTCGGCGCTGATGCCCAAGGTGGGTGGCCGCGCCGACGGCAAGCGGGTCAGTTCAGCGGTGCGTGAGCGGCTTGGCGCGTAGGCAGCTGACGCTCGACAACACCGTTGCCGCCGAGCTGGCGGGCTCCGAGGACACCGTGCTGCGGGAGCTGCGCGAGCGGCTCGACTGCGACCTGCACCTGCGCGGCAACGTCCTCACTCTCGACGGCGACGGCGGCGACGTCGAGCAGGGTGCGACGATCGTCGACGAGCTGGTCGAGCTGATCGAGCAGGGCCACGACGTCGCCCCCGGCACGATCGAGGCCGTGACCGGTGCGCTCGACGCCGACGAGGACCCGGCCGAGATCCTCGACGACGTGGTCTGGAGCCACCGCAACACCAAAGTGGCGCCGAAGACGCTGAACCAGAAACGCTACGTCGACTCGATCCGCCGCCACACGATCACCTTCGGGATCGGCCCCGCCGGTACCGGCAAGACCTTCCTCGCGGTGGCGATGGCCGCGGCGGCCCTGACCGAACGCAAAGTCCAGCGGATCATCCTCACCCGGCCCGCGGTCGAGGCTGGCGAGCGGCTCGGCTTTCTCCCGGGCGACATCCAGGCCAAGGTCGATCCCTACCTGCGGCCGCTCTTCGACGCCCTCTACGACATGATCGACCCCGACCGCGTCAACGGCTACTTCGAGCGCGACGTGATCGAGGTAGCGCCGCTTGCCTTCATGCGCGGGCGCACCCTCAACGACTCCTTCGTGATCCTCGACGAGGCGCAGAACACCAGTCCGGAGCAGATGAAGATGTTCTTGACCCGGCTCGGCTTCAATTCGCGCATGGTCGTGACCGGCGACATCACCCAGATCGACCTGCCGACCGATCAGCGCTCTGGGCTGATCGCCGTCCGCGACATCCTCAACCAGGTCCAGGACATCTCCTTCGTCGAGTTCGGCGGCGTCGACGTGGTCCGCCACAAGCTCGTGCAGCGCATCGTCGCCGCCTACGACGAGCACGACGGCGGCGAACGGGCGACCCGAGCCGAACACGGCCCGACCCCGCGCTCTTGAGTCTGGATTTGGCCGACGTACCCGAGGATCTGCGCGTCGCGGTTGCGGCGACGCTCGACGCGGCGGGCGTCGCCGACGGCCACCTCGCGGTCGAGTTGGTCGAGGCCGAGCGGATCCAGGAGCTCAATCGCGAACACCGCGGTAAGGATGCGCCGACCGACGTGCTCGCCTTCCCGGTCGACGGCCCCGGCCCCGTTGCCGGCCCGCGCGAGCTCGGCGACGTCGCGATCTGCCCCGAGCACTGTGCCGACGTGACCGAGGCCGCCGTCCACGGGGTCCTCCATCTCTGCGGGCGCGACCACGAGACCGACGATGGCGAGATGTTGGCCGAGCAGGGGCGGATCCTGGCGGCGCTGCGATGACCAGCTCCGGCTTCATCGGTCTCGCCGGCCGCCCCAACGCCGGCAAGTCAACCCTGGTCAACGCGATCGTCGGCTCCCACGTTGCGATCGCCTCGGTACGCCCGCAGACGACCCGCCGGGCGATCCGCGGCGTTGCCACCGACCTCGAGACGGAGCGGCAGCTGATCCTGGTCGACCTGCCCGGAGTGCAGCGCCCGCGCGACGTTCTCACCGAGCGTATGCAGGAGCGCGTCAAGCGCGAGCTGGCCGAGTCCGACGTCGCCCTGGTCGTGATCAACGGCGAGGAGGGCGTCGGCCCGGGCGACCGCTTCATCGTCCGCTCGCTGCTCGGCGCTGGCGCCAAGCTGCCGGTGATCTGCGCCGTCAACAAGGCCGACCGGCTCGGCCCGAACGAGATCGTCCCGGTGCTCTCCGACGCCGCTGAGCTGCCGGGGGTCGACGAGGTCTTCCCGATCAGCGCCAAGACCGGAGAGGGCCTCGACGTCCTGATCGAGCGGCTCGGCGAGCTGATGCCGCAGGGGCCGTACATGTACCCACCGGAGGACCACAGCGACCAGTCGAGCGAGCTGCTCCTCGCCGAGCTGATTCGCGAGCAGGTGCTGAACCGCACTCGCCAGGAGATTCCGCACTCGGTCGAGGTCGCGGTCAAGGAGGTGGCGCCGCGCGAGGACGGGCTGGTCACCGTGCGGGCCGAGATCTGGGCCGAGACCGAGTCCCAGAAGGGCATCCTGATCGGCAAGGGCGGCACCAAGATCGGTGAGATCGGCACCGCCGCGCGGCGCTCGCTCGAGGACGAGCTCGGCGCCAAGGTCCACCTCGATCTCAGCGTCCGCGTGCGGCGCCACTGGCGCCGCGACGAGGACCTGCTGGACCGGCTGGGGATCGAGTAGCCGCCCGCCCGGGCTACGATGGACCGATGTTCGGGGAAATAGAATTCGATCAGCGCGGCTTGGCGCCCTGCGTGGTTCAGGACTGGACCACCGGCGAGGTGCTGATGCTGGCCTACGTCAGCGCCGAATCGCTGGAAATGACGCTGGAGACCGGCGACCTGCACTTCCACAGCCGCTCTCGCGACGAACTCTGGAAAAAAGGCGAAAGCTCGGGCAGCTTCATGCACCTGCGCCAGCTCCGTTACGACTGCGACGGCGACGCCCTGGTGGCGATGGTCGATCCGGCCGGCCCCGCCTGCCACACCGGCCAGCGCAGCTGCTTCTACCGCGAGGTGCTGGGCTCGGCCTCGAGCCGCAAGGACGCGCCGCCGGCTCCCGGCGAGCCGTTTCCGGTCACCTACGAAGCGCTGCCGGCGCTGGAACGGACGCTGCGCAGCCGCGCTGTCGAGCGCCCGGACGGCAGCTACACCGTGAAGCTGCTCGACAACCGCGAGCTGATCGGGGAGAAGGTCGAGGAGGAGGCCGAGGAGGTAATCCGCGCCGCCCGCGAGGAGTCGAACGAGCGCGTTGCCGAAGAGGCGGCCGACCTGCTGTACCACCTCAGCGTGCTGCTGGTCTCGCGCGGTGTTTCCCAGTCGGCGGTGATGGAAGTGCTGAATGACCGTAGCGGCTGATTCCGAGCTGCGGCTGGAGCCGAGCCTGGAGCGGGCGCGGGAGCTGGCCCGCGAGGGCAACGTGGTGCCGGTCCGTGCCCGCTTCGTCGACGACTGCGAGACGCCGGTCTCCGCCTTCCTGAAGCTGCGCGCGGGCGAGCCCGAGGGGGCGCCAAGCTTCCTGCTCGAGTCCGCCGAGCAGGGTCAGGTCGGCCGCTACTCGTTCGTCGGTCTGCGACCGCGCGCGATCCTGCGCTGGAGCGACGGCGTCCTCTCGGAGTGGAGCGGGGAGGAGGCCGCCGCCGGCGAGGGTCCGAGCCGCAGTGAGCCGGCGCCCGACCCCTATGCCGCCGTCGCCGCCCGCCTGGTCGACTTCCAGCCGGCACCGGTCGAGGGCCTGCCGCCATTCGTCGGCGGCGCCGTCGGCTTCTTCGGCTACGACCTGGTCCGCACGGTCGAGCCGCTGGGCGAGCCCAACCCCGACCCGCTGGGCCTGCCCGACATGGCGCTGATGGTGACCGACGCGATGGTCGTCTTCGACCACCTGCGGCACGAGCTGACGATCCTCGCCTGCGCCTTCGCCGACTCCGAGGGCGGCATCGACGCCGCCTACGAGCGCGCTGCGGCGACAATCGCCGAGATGCGCGAGCGTCTGCGCGGCGCCGTCCCGACTCCGGCCAGTCCTGCCATCACCGAGCCGCCGAAGTTCGTCTCCAACATGAAGCGGGGGGAGTTCGAAGCCGCGGTCGAGCGGATCGTCGAGTACGTCCACGCGGGCGATGCCTTCCAGGTCGTTCCCTCCCAGCGTTTCTCCGCTCCCGCCACGGTCGAGGCCTTCTCGGTCTACCGCGGCCTGCGCGCGGTCAACCCCTCGCCCTACATGTACTTCCTCGAGTTCGGCGACTTCCAGATCGCCGGCGCCTCGCCGGAGCCGCTGGTCAAGGTCAGCGGCCGGCGGGTTGAGGCACGGCCGATCGCCGGCACCTCGCCGCGCGGGCGCAGCGAGGACGAGGATCGGCGCTTCGCCGAGAAGCTGATCAACGACCCCAAGGAGCGGGCCGAGCACGTGATGCTGGTAGACCTCGGCCGCAACGACCTCGGCCGCGTCTGCGAGTACGGCAGCGTCAAGGTCGACGAGCTGATGGTGGTCGAGACCTATTCCCACGTTCTGCACATCGTCAGCCAGGTCTCCGGCACCCTGCGCCAGGATGTCAGTGCCCTCGACGTACTGCGCTCGACTCTGCCGGTCGGAACTCTCTCGGGAGCGCCGAAGGTGCGGGCGATGCAGATCATCGACGAGCTCGAGCCGGTCAAGCGCTGCGGCTATGGCGGTGCGATCGGCTACCTCGCCTGGGATGGCGACCTCGACACCGCGGTCCACATCCGCACCGTCGTCGTCAAGGACGGCCAGCTGCACGTGCAGGCCGGCGGCGGCACCGTCGCCGACGCCAAGCCGGCGAACGAGTACATCGAGTCGGTGAACAAGGCGAAGGCGGTCTTCCGCGCCGTCGAGGTCGCCTGCGAACAGCCGGACTGGGCTTAGGGGCGAATGAGATGAAGCGCGTGCTTGTGATCGACAACTACGACTCCTTCACCTACAACCTGGTCCAGTACCTGGGTGAGCTCGGGGCTGAGGTGGAGGTGGTCCGCAACGACAAGGCCGAGGTAGCCGAGCTGCTCGAGCGCGGCCATGACCGCCTGGTCGTCTCACCGGGGCCCTGCACGCCGGCCGAGGCGGGAATCTCGGGCGCGGCGATCCGCGCCTTCGCCGAGGCGGGCACGCCGGTGCTGGGCGTCTGCCTTGGGCACCAGGCGATGGTCGAGGCCTTCGGCGGCAAGGTCGTGCAGGGGGAGCCCGTCCACGGCAAGGACGCCGAGGTCGAGCACGACGGCAGGACGATCTTCGCCGGGCTGCCGACACCACTGGTTGCCGGCCGCTACCACTCGCTCGTCGCCGACCCCGACCTTCCCGACGAGCTCGAGCTGAGCGCCTCGCTCGGCGACATCGTCATGGCCGCCCGCCACCGCGAGCTGCCGGCCGAGGGCGTTCAATTTCACCCGGAGTCGGTGCTGACCCCGCAGGGCAAGTCGCTGCTAGCCAACTTCCTCGAGGCGCGGTAGAGCTTTGGTCTGCATAGCGACCCAAACCTCTACCGCGGTGCTGTCCTGATGCCCAACGACGTCGTCAGCCGGGCGATCGACGCGGTCTGCGCCGGCGACCACCTCACCGCTGACCACGCCGCGGCGGTTCTGGCCGAGATCATGGAGGGGCGCGCCGACCCGGTCCAGACCGGCGCCTTCCTGATCGCGCTGCGCGCCAAGGGCGAGACCGTCCCGGAGCTGGTCGGGTTGGCGCGGACGATGCGCGCACTGGCTGCGCCGGTCTCCAGCGGCCGCCCCGACTTGGTCGACACCGCCGGCACCGGCGGCGGCCCCTCGACCTTCAACGTCTCCACCGCCGCGGCCCTGGTCGCCGCCGGCGCCGGCTGCGCCATTGCCAAGCACGGCAACCGCTCCAGCACCAGCAAGTGCGGCTCCGCCGACCTGCTGGAGGCGCTCGGGGTCAACATCGAGCTCGATCCCGACGCGGTCGGGCGCTGCATCGACGAGGTCGGATTCGGCTTCATGTTCGCGCCCCGCCACCACGCGGCGATGGCCCACGTCATCCCCGCCCGCAAAGCGCTTGGGGTGCGCACGGTCTTCAACTTCCTCGGCCCGCTGACCAACCCTGCGGGCGCCAATCGGCAGCTGCTCGGCGTCGCCGACCGCCACTTCCAGGAGACGATCGCCGAGGCGCTGGTCGGCCTCGGCAGCGTCCGCGCCCTGGTCGTTGCCGCCGAAGACGGCCTCGACGAGCTCGCGATCTCCTCGCGCACGCGGGTGATCGAGGTCGCCGACGGCGGCACCTCGGAGTGGTTTGTCGAGCCGGGCCAGTTCGGGCTGGCTCCGGCCGAACTGGGGGCGGTGGCGGGGGGGAGTCCCGAGGAGAACGCCGCTGCTGTGCGGGGCGTGCTGGCCGGCGAGCCGGGCGCGCGCCGCGACCTGACCCTGCTCAACGCAGCCGCGGCGATCTACGTCGGCGGTCTCGCCGCCGACCTCGATGAGGGCGCCGCCAAGGCCGCGGAGGCGATCGACTCCGGCGCGGCAGGAAACGTGCTGGAGCGGCTGGTCGCGGCGACGGCCGCCGGCGGCGTCTAGGCTTTGGCGACCAAGTGGGAATGATCGATCAGCTCATCGATGGAGCCCGGCAGGGCGTCGACGCCCGTCGCCGCGAGCTCCCGCAGGCCGACCTCGAGTCGCGGCTCTCCGGCCGCGGCGAGGATCGGCCCTTCAACGAGGCGCTGGTGCGCCCCGGCCTCTCGCTGATCGCCGAGTTCAAGCGGCGCTCGCCCAGCGCCGGTGAGATCTCCGCCACCGCCGTCGTCCCCGAGCAGGTCGGCGCCTACGAGCGCGGCGGCGCCGCCGCGCTCTCGGTCCTCACCGACGCGCCCCATTTCGGCGGCTCGCTCGAGGACCTGCGCGCGGCTCGCGCCGCCTGCGGCCTGCCGATCATCCGCAAGGACTTCATCGTCGACCGGTATCAGCTCTACGAGGCGGCGGTCAACGGCGCCGACGCGGTGCTGCTGATCGTCCGCGCCCTCGAGGACGAGGATCTGCGCGCCCTCTACGAGGAGGCCCGCGCCCTCGATCTCGACTGCCTGGTCGAGGTCCACGACGAGGCCGAGTTGGAGCGGGCGCTGGAGGCCGACGCCGAGGTGATCGGGATCAACAACCGCAATCTCGACGCGGGCACGGTCGACTTGGCGACGACCTTCGAGCTGATGCCCGACGTGCCGGCCGGCAAGACCGTGGTCGCCGAGAGCGGCATCTCCGGCCGGGCCGAGCTGCAGGAGCTGGAGCGGGTCGGCGTCGACGCGGTCCTGATCGGCGGCGCCCTGATGGCAGCCGCCGACCCCGAGGCGAAGACGCGCGAGCTGACCGGGGCCGACGAAGGCACCCGCGAGCACCTTTTCTAGGCCGCGAGCTCGCCTCTTTAGAAAACATTAACTGAGGATTTAGGGTTGGATCAGTGCCCGGGAGCATCCTGGACGTCATGACCAAGCCCAAGAGAAGCTTCCGCACCCCGTTCATCTCTGCCCTCTTGGGCGGGGTTATCGTCGCCGCCTTCGGCTGGGTCGCTATCGCGGCCGGTTGGATCCAGTCCGAAGGCGGCTCGACGACCACCGTCGCAGCGCCGCTGGCGGCGCCGATCGTCGACAAGTCGAGCGACGGCGGCGCCAACGTCGTCAACCAGATCTACAAGAACGACGGCGGTGGGGTGGCCTTCATCGAATCCGAGATCCCCGCCCAGGAATCGCAGTCGTTCTCGCCCTTCGGCGAACCCGAATCCGAAGGCGGCGGTACCGCGACCGGCTCCGGCTTCGTGATCGACACCGAGGGCCACCTGCTGACCAACAACCACGTGGTCGAAGGCGCCGACCGGATCCAGGTCAAACTCGGCGAATCCGACAAGACCTACACCGCCAAGGTCGTCGGCACCGACCCCGCGACGGACCTGGCGATGCTCGACGTCGAAGCGCCGGCCAGCGAACTGCATCCGCTCAGGCTCGGCAAGTCCTCGGAGATGGAAGTCGGCGACCCGGTGGTCGCGATCGGCAACCCCTTCGGGCTCGACCGCACCGTCACCAGTGGCATCGTCTCCGCCCTGCAGCGCCAGATCGAAGCCCCCGACGGCTTCTCGATCACCGACGTGATCCAGACCGACGCGGCGATCAATCCCGGTAACTCCGGCGGCCCGCTGATCAACGCCCGCGGCGAAGTGATCGGCATCAACTCCCAGATCGCCACCGGCGGTGGCGGCAACGGCAACGTCGGCATCGGCTTCGCGATCCCGATCGACACCGTCCGCGCCGAGATCCACCAGCTCGAAACCACCGGCGAAGTCGACCACGCCTTCATCGGCATCAGCGGCGGCACGATCACTCCCGACCTGGCCAAGGCGATCAACCTGCCGGTGAAGGAAGGCGTGATCGTCCAGTCCGTCGTCAAGGGCGGGCCGGCCGACAAGGCGGGAATCGAAGGCGGTCACACCTCGGCGACCATCGACGGCGCCGAAGTCAGCCTCGGCGGCGACATCATCACCGAAGTCGACGGCAAGAAGGTCGCCGGGATGGACGAAATCGTCGAACTCATCAACGACGCGAAGCCGGGCGAAGAACTCGAGCTGACGATCCTCCGCGACGGCTCGACCAAGAAGGCGACGGTGACGCTCGGCAACCGGCCCGATTCGGTCGAAGGGGAATCGCAGAAATCCGAATAGCGGCTCGCGTAGTCTGGGGGTATGCGAGTCAAGTTCTGCGGAATCACCAACCTGGACGACGCGGCCGAGGCGGTGCGACTGGGTGCGTGGGCCGTCGGCTTGATCCACTACGACAAGAGCCCGCGCTGCGTCGAGCCGGCGGTCGCCAGCGAGATCGGAGCGGCCTTCCGGCGCAAGTGCGAGATCGTCGGCGTTTTCGTCAACCCCACCCTGGAGGAGGTCGACAAGGCGGTCGAAGACGCCTCGTTGACGATGGTGCAGCTGAACGGGGCGGAGGGGTCCCAGTTCTGCGGCGAGGTGGCGCGGCGGACGGGGGTCAAGGTGATCAAGGCGATTCACGTCGCCAGCGCCGCCGACATCCACGCGGCCGAGGCCTATCGCACCGACTTCCACCTCTTCGACCGGCGCGGCAAGGGGCTCTGGGGAGGCACCGGGGAAAGCTTCGACTGGGAGCTGCTGCGCGGGCACCGCTCCGACGTCCCGGACATCCTCGCCGGCGGGCTGCGGCCCGACAACGTCGCGGCGGCGGTCGCCGTCACCCAGCCCTTTGCGGTTGACGTCGCCAGTGGCGTCGAGGCCGTGCCCGGGCGCAAGGACCACGCGGCGATGGCCGCCTTCTTCGAGGCCGCGCAGCCGGCCGGCATCCCCAGCGCATGAGCGCCGTCGAGGAGCGCTTCGGCCCCTATGGGGGGCGCTACGTGCCGGAGACGTTGATCGGGGCACTGGACGAGCTGACCGCGGCGTGGACAGAGGCTCGCGAGGACGCCGAGTTCATGGCTCGCCTGGAACTGCTGCGGCGTGACTTCATCGGCCGCCCGACCCCGCTCTACCTGGCCGAACGGCTTTCGGAGCAGGTCGGCTCGAAGGTCTATCTGAAGCGCGAGGACCTGGCCCACACCGGCGCCCACAAGATCAACAACGCGGTCGGCCAGGCACTGCTGGCGGCGCGGATGGGCAAGCCGAGGGTGATCGCCGAGACCGGCGCCGGTCAGCACGGCGTCGCCACCGCCACCGCCTGCGCCCTGCTCGGGCTCGAGTGCGTCGTCTACATGGGCAGCGAGGACATCCGCCGTCAGGCGCCCAACGTCGAGCGGATGAAGCTGCTCGGGGCCGAGGTGGTTCCGGTCGAGGCCGGCGCCCGCACCCTCAAGGAGGCGGTCAGCGCCGCGATCCGCGACTGGGTCGCCAACGTCGCCACGACCCACTACGTGATCGGCTCGGCCGTCGGTCCCGCGCCCTATCCGGTCCTGGTTCGCGACCTGCAGCGGGTGATCGGCGAAGAGGCGCGCGCGCAGGCGCTGGCGGTCGAGGACGCGCTGCCTGCCCGCGTGATCGCCTGTGTTGGCGGCGGCTCCAATGCGATCGGCATCTTCGCCCCCTTCATCGCCGACGCCGAGGTGGCGCTGGTCGGGGTCGAGGCCGCCGGCGAGGGGCTCGACAGCTTCCGCCACGGCGCCTCGCTCGGCGCCGGCACGACCGGCGTCCTGCACGGCTCGCTTTCCTCGGTGATCGCCGACGAGGAGGGTCAGATCCTCGAGGCCCACTCGGTCTCGGCCGGGCTCGACTACCCGGGTGTCGGGCCCGAGCACGCGCATCTGCGCGACACCGGTCGGGCCAGCTACGTCTCGATCACCGACCAGCAGGCATTGGCCGCGTTCAGCGAGTTGGCACGCCTGGAGGGGATCATTCCGGCGCTGGAGTCCTCGCATGCGATTGCATGGTTGCTGGAGAACCCAGGGGATGGGGACTTCGACGTTCTCTGTCTTTCGGGACGGGGCGATAAGGACATGGCCGAGTACGTGGAGCAGGTCGGGAAGGGCGTCGGGGGGTGACTCTGTCGAGCAAAAGCGGGGAGGCTCGCCAGAGTCACCCCCCGACGCCCGTCACGCAGCCGGCAACGACCGGCGAGGGGCGGATTGCCGGTGCGTTCAAAGCCGCGAAGGACGAAGGCCGGGCGGCACTGATGCCGTACATGATGGCTGGGTATCCCGACCGGGAGACCGGGCTGGCGGTGGCTGCTGCCTACGTCGATTCCGGGGCGGATCTGATTGAGCTGGGGGTGCCGTTTTCGGACCCGCTGGCCGACGGGCCGACGATTCACGCCGCCGCTACCGCTGCGTTAGAGGCTGGTGCAACCTTCGCTACCGCGTTGGAGGTGTGTCGTTCGGTCTGCGACCGGATTCCGGTGGTGTTGATGGCCTACTCGAACATGGTGCTCGCTCACGGCGGAGCATCTGAGTTCGCGCGGCTTGCGGTTGCCGCCGGGGCTGCTGGGGTGATCGTCCCGGATTTGCCGCTGGGGGAGGCCGAGGATGTGCGGGAGGACTTTGCGGCGGCTGGGCTGGCGTTGGTGCCGCTGGTGGCGCCGACTACCTCGGCCACGCGCCGCGCCCAGATCTGCGCTGTGGCCCGCGGCTTCGTCTACGTGGTCTCGACCGTGGGGACGACCGGGGAGCGGGCTGCGATCCCGGCCGAGCTGGCCGATCTGGTCGCGGCGACCAAGCAGGACTCAGAGATTCCGGTCGCCGTCGGCTTCGGGATCGGTACCGCGGCGCAGGCGGCTGAGGTGGGCCGGATCGCCGACGGCGTCATCGTCGGCAGTCGTCTCGTCCGCGCCGCCGGCGAGGCCGGCTCATCCCAGGGGGCCGCCGACGCGGTCGCCGAGTTCCTCAGCGAGACGCGCGTCGCCCTCGCCGGGTAGAGTTGCGGCCGCAATGGGCATGGTCGTAACCCTCTTTCTGGCGCTCGCCGCGATGACGGTCTCCTACGCCTTCGGGCAGGGTGGCCCGGTCGCCGGCCTGGTCTTCTTCACCGTGCTTCTCATTGGCGCGGCAATCAGGGTTTTCGCCCCGAAGCCTTCGTAGCTCCGCGCTAGGCCCGGGTGGCAATCACCTCTAAGTAGTCCGCCTCGAGCACCATCGCGCGCTCGCCGGCGGTGTTCGCCCCTTCGAGGAATGCCTTCAGGTCGTCGGTCAGGGCCTGTTCGCCCTCGGGGCCGACCCGTTCGTAGGCCATCTGGGTCGGGCCGAAGTACTGGCGGAAGAATTCGATGTAGTGGTCGGCGGAGCGGAACGGCTGGCGCGAGACGCGGCGCTCCACCCGCAGGTCTGAGATTCCACTGCCGAAGAGCTCGCGCAGGCGCTCCTCGGTGCCCCAGAGCAGCGGCGAGTCGAGGCCCGGCGGCGGTGGGGCGTGCTTGGCGATCGTCTGGAACATCGTCCCGACGGCGCCGTCGGGGCACCAGTTGCCCATGCCGATGCGGCCGCCGGGTTTGACCACACGCATCAGCTCCGCCGCGGTTTTCTCCTGGTCGGGGGCGAACATGGCGCCGTAGATCGAGATCGCGACGTCGAAACTGGCGTCGTCGAACGGCAGCGCCTGGGCGTCGGCCTCGACGAACTCGATCGCCAGCCGCTCTGCCGCCGCGCGCTCGCGGCCGCGCTCGAGCAGGGCCGGGACGTAGTCGGAGCTGACCACGTTGCCCCAGGTGCGCCGGGCGGCGGCGAGCGCTGCGTTGCCGCTGCCGCTGGCGACGTCGAGCACGCGCTCGTCGGGGACCAGGTCGAGCGCCTCGGCCAGCTTCTCGGCCGGGTGGTAGACCAGGTTGGCGACCATCGCGAAATCGCCTTTGGACCAGATCTGCTGCTGGACCTGGGTGACTGCCTGAAGATCGGGTTGCTCGGTCATCTCTCCTCCTCGTGGTGTTGCCCTCGAACTTACTCCCGCCACCGGGGCTGGACAACTTCTAAGCTGAGCCGATGCGGATCGGAGTCCTCACCGGCGGCGGCGACTGTCCCGGCCTCAACGCGGTGATCCGGGCGATCGTGCGCAAGGGCGTGGGTATTTACGGGCATGAGTTCGTCGGCTACCGGGACGGCTGGCGCGGGCCGTTGGAGGCCGACAGCCGGCCGCTCGGCGTGCCCGAGGTGCGCGGCATCCTGCCCCGCGGCGGCACCATCCTCGGCTCCTCGCGCACCAACCCCTTCGCCGACGACGGCGGGCCGGCGCGGATCGCCGCGAACCTTACTGCGGCCGGCGTCGACGGCCTGATCGCGATCGGCGGCGAGGACACCCTCGGTGCGGCCTCGCGCCTGCACGAGGAGCACGGGCTGCCCGTGGTCGGGGTCCCGAAGACGATCGACAACGATCTCGGCGCCACCGACTACACCTTCGGCTTCGACACCGCGATCAACATCGCGATGGAGGCGATCGACCGCCTGCACACGACTGCCGACAGTCATCACCGGGTGCTGATCGTCGAGGTGATGGGCCGCCACGCCGGCTGGATCGCCTTCCACGCCGGCCTCGCCGGCGGCGCCAACGTGATCCTCATCCCCGAGCGCCAGTTCGACGTCGAGCAGGTCTGTGACCTGGTGGGCCGCCGCTTCGCCAGTCACTTCGCGCCGATCATCGTCGTCGCCGAGGGGGCGGAGCCAAAGGGCGGCGTGCCCAGCGCCGAGGACGACAAGCTCGACGCCTTCGGCCACGTCCGCCTCGGCGGGGTCGGCCACTGGCTGGAGGGCGAGATCGAGCGCCGGACCGGCAAAGAGACCCGCGCGACCGTGCTCGGCCACGTCCAGCGCGGCGGCACTCCGACCGCCTTCGACCGGGTCCTGGCGACGCGCTTCGGGCTGCATGCGATCGACGCGGCGAACGCGGGCCAGTGGGGGACGATGGCGGCGCTGCGGGGGACCGATATTCAGTTGGTCCAGCTGACGGAGGCCACGGCGGAGCTCAAGACCGTGCCGGAGTCGCTTTACGCGGAGGCCGAGGTGTTCTTTGGGTAGGGCGTTGGGAGGGTCGGGTGCCCCCTCCCAAAACGAGCGGCGGGAGCCGCTCTGGAGTGTTTTGGGAGGGGGCACCCGACCCTCCCTGCGGGCGCTTCCCAGGGTTCTGCTGGCCGTCGGGTTCAGCGCCCTGCTCGCAGCTGCGGTGGGCTGTGGCGAAAGCGGGGGGGTCGCGGCCGGGGCTACCGTGACGGCTTACGTTGAAGCGCCGTTGTGCGCGGAAGCCGAGCGGGAGCTGGCGAAGGAAGGCGGGCAAGCGGGAGATGTTCGCGTTCGCGCGGTCTGTCTGGAGCGCGTCGATGACGGCAAGCGGTTAGATCTTGCGACCGTGGGTGCCAATGCGCGCCGGGCCACGGAGGACTCGGCTGCTGTCGGCTACCTCGAACCCCCCGTCACCCCGAGCTTCTCGCGCCCGATCGTCGAAGCCGCCAACATCGCCGTAGTCCGCACCAGCTCCGGGAAAACGGCGATGGCCCAGCTCCTCCACGCAATCGCCGAGGCCGACGACTCCAGCCCGCTCCGGGACCAGGTGCGCCAGAACCTGAACTAGCCGTCCCTCCCTCGCTAAACCAAGTCCCTGAGCGCCTCGTCCAGATCCGGGAACTTGAACTCGTACCCCAGCTCCTGGGTCCGCTTCGGAACCACCCGCTGGCCGCCCCTCAGCACCCTCCCGAACTCGCCGCCGAATTTGAGGTCGAGGACGAAGCCGGGGACGGGGACCACGGCCGGGCGCCCCAGCGCTCGCCCTAGGGCCTTCGAGAAGTCGCGGTTGGTGGCCGGGTTCGGCGCGGTCGCGTTGACGACACCGCTGACGTCCTCGTTCTCGAGCGCCCAGAGCAGGATCCCGACCTCGTCGTCGGCGTGGATCCAGGAGACGTACTGGGAGCCGCCGGCGAGCGGGCCGCCGACGCCGAGCTTGAACGGCGGCAGCAGCTCGGCCAGCATGCCGCCGCCGGCATCGAGGATCTGGCCGCTGCGGACGATTGCCAGCCGCACCCCTGCGGGGTCGATCTCGTGGGCTGCCCGCTCCCACTCGACGACGACCTTGGAATCGAAGCTCTCGCCGCTGGGTCCGTCCGACTCGTCGACGAGGTCGTCACCGCGATTGCCGTAGTAGCCGACCGCCGACTGGTTGACCAGGACCGCCGGGCGCCGCTCGAGGCCGGCGATCGCCTGCACCAGGTTGTGGGTGCCGAGGCGGCGGCTCTCGATGATCTTCTTCTTCGCCTCGTCGGTCCAGCGCTGGTCGATCTTCTCGCCGACCAGGTTGACGACGCCGTTGACGCCCTCGAAGGCGTCGGCCATGGGCCTTTCCAAGGTCGGCTCCCAGGCGTGCCAGCTGACCCCGGGCTTGGCGAGGCGGGCCTTGCCCGGGTCGCGGGTGAGGCCGACGACCTCATCGTCCCGGGACAGCAGCGAGTCACACAGGGCCGAGCCGATCAGGCCGGTGGCTCCGGTGACGAGGACCTTCACTGGGTCGCGGCCCGGCCTCTCATCGCTCGGGGTCGACGGTGGCGAAGGTCCCGGTCTCCTCGTTGAGGCGGGCGATGCCGTCGCGCTTGGCCTCCTCGACCACCGCTTCGGCGACCTTGGGAGCGACGTCGCGGTTGAAGACGCTGGGGATGATGTAGTCCTCGGCGAGGTCGGCCTCGGAGACGGCCATCGCGATCCCCTTGGCGGCGGCGAGCTTCATCTCCTCGGTGATCGTCGGCGCGCCGGCGTCGAGAGCGCCGCGGAAGATGCCGGGGAAGGCGAGCACGTTGTTGATCTGGTTCGGGTAGTCGGAGCGCCCGGTGGCCATGATCCGCACGTAGGGAGCGGCCTCCTCGGGCATCACCTCGGGGGTCGGGTTGGCCATCGCGAAGACGATCGCGTCGTCGTTCATCTTGCCCAGGGAAGCGGGCTCGATGATTCCGGGGCCGGAAAGGCCGACGAAGATGTCCATGCCTTCGATTACGTCATCGGGCTGGCCCTGGATCAACTCGGGGTTGGAGTTCTCGGCGTACCAGCGCTTGGCCTCGTTCATCTCGCCGGACTGGTAGTCCTCGCGGGCGGTCGAGAGCGCGCCCTTGCGGTCGCAGCCGACGATCTGGGTGATTCCGGAGGCGAGCATCATCTTCGTCACCGCCACCCCGGCGGCGCCGAGGCCAACCACCAGCACCCGCAGCTCCACGATCGGCCTGCCGGTGATTTTCAGCGCGTTGAACAGCGCCGCCATCGTCACCACTGCGGTCCCGTGCTGGTCGTCGTGGAAGACGGGGATGTCGAGCGTCTCCTTGAGCCGGTCCTCGATCTCGAAGCAGCGCGGGGCGGAGATGTCCTCGAGGTTGATGCCGCCGAAGGTCGGCGCCATCAGCTCCACCGCCTTGACGATCTCGTCGGCGTCCTGGGTGTCGAGGCAGATCGGGAAGGCGTCGACGCCGGCGAACTCTTTGAACAGCATGCACTTGCCCTCCATCACCGGCATCGCCGCCTCGGGGCCGATGTTGCCGAGCCCGAGCACGGCGCTGCCGTCGGAGACGACCGCGACCGTGTTTTTCTTGATCGTGTACTCGAAGGCCTTGCTGCGGTCGTGGTGGATGTCCATGCAGACGCGGGCGACGCCGGGCGTGTAGGCCATCGAGAGGTCGTCGCGCGTTTTCACCGGGTACTTGTTGTGCATGTCGATCTTGCCGCCGCGGTGCATCTGCATCGTGCGGTCGACGTAATCGAGCACCCGCGCGCCCCGGGTCGAGCCGATCGCCCGCAGGATCCTCTCCCAGTGCTCGCGGTCGGAGGCGTCGATCGTGAACTCGCGCACCCGCTTGCCCTCCGGTCCCGCGCCCGGAACCAGGTCGACGCCCTGCAACTGTCCGCCCGCCTCGGCGATCGCCGCGGTCAGTTTGCCCAGGGGCTCCTGCCGCGCATCGAGCTCGACCCGGATCGTGACGCTGTATTGAGCGCTGACGGCCATCGCGGCTATCGAATCAGATTCGGGCCGTGGGCTCGGGGGTGCCTCGACCGCATCCCGGCGGTGCGACCTACGTAGCGCCGGCGCGGCTGACGGCGACGAGGATCGCGCCGATCTGGGCAGTCTCGGCGTCGTTGCTCTCGACGTGGCCCTTGGGTCACGCCAGGCACGCCGGCTTTCACCGCGAAGCGGCCCGGCAAATCGCTGGACTGCCAGCCTCAGGGTTGACCTCCCCGGTCGCCCGAACGCGCCGCTGGCGGGCACCGGCGCCACCCTCGTTCTCTCCTGCTTTCGTGAAGGCGAAGGCCGTTTCCGCTGCTGAGCAGTGGTCACGACAGAAGCAAACGGGGGCCGAAGTAGTTGTATCTGTGATGACTCGCACCAGTTCATGGATACGCAGGGGCGTCTCGCTGCTCGCGGCGGCGATGGCCAGTTTCGCGCTTGCGGCGGCTCCGGCCGCTGCTGCGGAAGATCCCGCCGCCTGGATGTACTCGCCGCGGACGGTTTCCGAAATCAACCTGACGCTGCCGCCGTCGTCTTACAAAGAGCTCGAAGAACACCCTGAGGACGCGTATGTGCCGGGGACTTTCGCGATCGCGGAAACCGACGGGGTACCGGGGACGGCGGGAGCGTTCACGACCCCGATCGAAGTCGGGGTGAGGCTGAAGGGCGGGGAATTCGGTTCACTGCGAACCCTCGACCAGAAGGCTGCCTTCAAGATCAAGTTCGGCGAGTTCGTCGAAGGGCAGACCTTTCTCGGTCTCGAGAAGCTGACGCTCAACAACATGGTCGAGGACCCCTCGATGACCCACGAGACCGCGGCCTATGAAGCGTTTAGGGCGCTGGGAGTCCCGTCATCGCACACCGGCTTCGCTTTTCTGCGGGTCAACGGCGAAAGCTTCGGCCTCCATCTCAACATCGAGACTCTGGACAAGATCGCCCTGGAAAAGCGGTTCGGTCCCTTCCTCAGCCCGCCGCAGCACCTCTACGAGGGCGAGTACGGAGCGGACGTAACGCCGGCCCGGTTTGGAGAACTCGAAGTCGACGAGGGGAAAAAGAAAGAAAAAGGCGACCTCGAAGCGCTGGTCGCCGCCGTCGCCGATCCCACTCCCTCGTTCTCGGGTGCGGTTGGACCCCTGACTGATCTCAGCGAGATGGCGAGGATGTGGGCGGTTGAGAAGTACAGCGGCCAGTGGGACGGCTACTCGGGCCGCACCGGCGAAAAACAGCCGAACAACTACTACCTCTACAGCGATGCCTCGGGTCGGTTCCAGATGCTGCCTTGGGGCACCGATGAGACCTGGGGCGAACAGATCGGCTTCGAAGCGGCGGGCGGGGTTCTCTTCAACGGCTGCCTGGGTGATCCCGGGTGCAAAGCGACCTACCGACAGGCACTGGCTTCGTCCCTGACGGCCCTCAATGGGCTCGGTCTCGATGACGTGGTCCGCTGCACGGCCGAACGCCTGCGGCCCTGGCAGCAGCTCGAAGCCGCGGAGAAGTCCCCGACCCACCCGGAACGGGTTCCCTTCAGCGCTGGGCAGATCGCCTCAGGCGTCGCCTCAACCCGAGACTTCATCGCTGACCGCCCTGGTGAGCTCGCGTCCTTCCTCGGAGTGTCGACGCCAGCGCCGCCCGCGTCCCAACCATGCCCACCGCCGACCCAGCGGCGGGACCACGAGGCACCCCCGGCCGCCGGTCCGTCGGCCGTGCCGCCGGCAGGGCTGGGAAGACAGATCGCTCCGCTTCGCGTGGGACGGTCCAAGGTCGGCCGCCGCGCCGTCCACCTTCAGGTCACGGCACCCGCCGCCGGTGAGGTTGTGCTCTACGGCTGGATCGGCGCCGGCAAGAAGCACGCCAACGCCTGCGCGCCCATCCGCCTCGGCGTCACCGCCGCCGGGCCGACCGAGATCACCTGCAAGCTGACCGCACCGGTCCGCCGCCGCCGCGCGAAACACCGGCTGCGCCTGCACCTCAAGGTCGACTTCGAACCCTCATCCGGCACCCCGCAGGAGATCAGGGGCGACCTGACCCTCCGCAAACGCAAGGGGTAGCCCGCACCCTTTTTTGGGTGGAAGGGGGAGATTCCGAAGGGCTAGGCGCATTTGTAACCCCATGGGTGACAAATGCGCCTCACTTGACATCGGCATCTCGGAGATCGCAAGACATCAGCACGGTGTGATCTCCCATCGCCAGTTGTTGCACCTGGGGTTGAGCAGGAATGGGATTTCGGTCCGGGCACGGCGCGGAGCCCTTCGCCGGGTCCATCACGGCGTCTACGGGGTGGGTTGTCCTCCGACGTCGCAGGAGGGCTGGTGGATGGCCGCGGTTCTCGCCTGCGGAGATGGGGCTGTCTTGAGTCACCTGGGCGCGGCGGCGCTGTGGGGGCTCCTCAAGCCGGTCGATGGACCGGTGGACGTCTCGGTTCCGACCCAGGCTGGACGTCGTCAGCGGCTCGGCATTCGAGTGCATCGCGCCGCGTCGTTGTCCCCGGAACACTTGACTCGCCGTCGCGGTATCCCGGTGACCACGCCGGCCCGCACGATCGAAGACCTGCGGGGCGAGGCGCCGCCGCACCTCGTGCGGCACGCCACGCGCCAGGCCGAAATGGCGAAGTACCGCCTTGGGCCGAAAATCAAAGGGGATCGGACGCGCAGCGATCTGGAGCGGGACTTCCTGAAGCTCTGTCGCCGCCACGGGATTCCGACCCCGGAGGTGAACGTGAAGGTCGGCCGCTGGACGGTCGATTTCCTCTGGCGAGAGCAGAGGATCGCGGTCGAGACCGACTTCTACGACTATCACCGCGGTCGCATCGCATTTCAGGACGATCGCGCGCGGGAGCTCGAGTTGCGGCGTCGCCGATTCGCCGTCCATCGCTTCAGCGAAGACCAGATCAACGACGAGCCCGAGGAAGTCGCTGCCGACCTCAGGGACGCCCTGGGCCTCGCCTCATAGAGTGGGCGCCGATGGCCGCCGACGCACCCCAGCTCTTCCTCATCGATGGCAACTCGCTCGCCTACCGGGCCTTCTTCGCGCTGCCGGAGTCGATCGGGACCAGCGACGGGCGCCCGACCAACGCGATCTACGGGCTCGCCTCGATGCTGGTCAAAATCATCGACGAGCACCACCCGCAGGGCGTTGTCGTCGCCTGGGATGCGGGGATGTCGGGCCGCGAGGTCACCTACGACCTCTACAAGGCCCAGCGCAAACCCCGCCCCGACCTGCTGCGCGAGCAGTGGCCGCACCTGATGCCGCTGGTCGACGCCTTCGGCTACACCAACGTCAAGGTCGAGGGCTACGAGGCCGACGACGTGATCGCCTCGCTGACCCGGCAGGCGCGTGAGGAGGGGATCGAGGTGATGGTCGTGACCGGCGACCGCGACGCCTACCAGCTGGTCGGCGAGGGGGTGCGGGTGATGAGCACCTCGCGCGGCATCACCGAGACCAAGATCTACGACAGCGACGCCGTGCTCGAGCGCTACGGGGTGCCGCCGGGGCTGGTCACCGACCTGATGGGGCTGCGCGGCGACACCTCCGACAACATTCCCGGCGTTCCCGGGATTGGCGAGAAAACCGCCTCGGCCCTGCTGCAGCAGTTCGGCTCGCTGGAGAAGGTGCTGGAGAGCGTCGAGGAGATCTCCGGCGCCAAACGCAAGCAGAACCTAACCGAGCACGCCGACGACGCCCGCATGTCGAAGGACCTGGCGACGCTGCAGTACGAGATCGAGACCGGGGTCGACCTGGCGGCGGCGATGGAATCCGAGCCCGACCGCGCCACCCTGCGCGAGTTCATGCGCGAGTTCGAGCTGCGAGCGGTGCTGGAGCGACTCGAAGAAGCGTTGCCGGATGGTGAGGCGGTGCCCGGACGCAGCGTCGAGCAGGAGCTGGCGGTCGAGGTGGAGGAGGGGAGCCCAGCCGACCTCGGCGAGGGGCCGGCGGCGCTGGCGATCGACGGCGAGCGCTGGGCGGCCGCGCAGGGCGAGCGGATCCTCGCCGGCAACTGCAGCCACGGCGAGCTTGCCGTGGCTCTGGGCACGCATCCGCTGCTCGCCCACGACGCCAAGTCGCTTGGCGGCGGCCGCCACGGCCTGCTCGCCGCCGCCGCCCGTGAGGGCGTCGAGCTCAGTCTCGACCACGACACGATGATCGCCGCCTACCTGTTGGAGCCCCAGCGCCGCACCTACGAGCTGACCGAGCTGGCGGCCGACGCCGGGATCGGCCTCGCCGAGGGCGCGGCTGCCGCGGCCGACGAGGACGATGGCCAGCTGGCGCTCGGCGAGGAGGTCGAGGCCGGGCTCGACCCGCCCGAGGAGGCGCGCCTGGTCGCCGCCCTGGCCGCGATTCAGAGCTCCCGTATCGAGGCGCTGGGGCTGGGGTCGCTGCTGCGCGAGGTCGAGCTGCCGCTGGTCCATGTGCTGGCGGCGATGGAACGCGAGGGGCTGAAGCTGGACGCGGAGCGCCTGGCCGAGGTGGGCGCCGGCTTCGGCGAGCGGATCGCCACCCTGGAGAAGGAGATCTTCGAGCTTGCGGACGAGGAGTTCACGATCGGCTCGCCGCAGCAGGTCGGCCGCATCCTCTTCGAGAAGCTGGAGCTGAGCCGCAAGCGCCGCGGCAAAACCGGGTTCTCGACCGACGCCCGCGTGCTCGCCCAGATCCGCGACGAGCATCCGATCGTCGAGAAGATCGAGTCTTGGCGCGAGCTGACCAAGCTCAAGAACACTTACCTGGACTCGCTGCCGGACCTGATCGATTTTCAGACCGGCCGCGTCCACACCACCTTCAACCAGGCCTCGACGACGACCGGTCGCCTCTCCAGTACGAACCCGAACCTGCAGAACATCCCGATCAGGACCGAGGTCGGCCGCCCGGTCCGCGCCTGCTTCGTCGCCGAGCCGGGTGCCCAGCTGCTCTCCGCCGACTACAGCCAGGTCGAGCTGCGGGTGCTCGCCCACGTCGCCGCCGAGGAGGTGCTGAAAGCGATCTTCCGCGCCGGTGAAGACGTCCACGCCGCGACTGCCGCCGAGGTCTTCGAGATCGGCCGCGACGAGGTCGACGTCGGCCAGCGCTCGAAAGCGAAGATGGTCAACTTCGGGATCGTCTACGGCCTCACCGGCTTCGGCCTCGCCGACCGGCTCAACATCCCCCGCAAAGAGGCCGAGGAATTCGTCGCCCGCTACCTCGAGCGCTTCCCCGCCGTGCGCGCCTTCCGCGAGGGGGTCGTCGAGAAAGCCCAGGAGGAGGGCTATGTGACGACCCTGATGGGCCGCCGCCGCCAGATCCCCGAGCTGCGCTCCGGCAACCCCAACACCCGCCGCCTCGGCGAGCGGCTGGCGGTCAACACCGTGATCCAGGGCACCGCCGCCGACATCATCAAGGTGGCGATGGTCCGCTGCGAGAGCGCGCTGACCGAGGCCGGTGGCGGCACCCGGCTTGTATTGCAGATCCACGACGAGCTCCTCTTCGAGGGCCCGCCGCAGGAGATGGAGGGCGCGACCGAGCTGGTGCGGCGCGAGATGTGCGCCGCCTACCAGCTCGATCCACCGCTCGAGGTCGACGTCGGCGTCGGCCCCGACTGGCTCACCGCCAAGTAGCTCAGTCGGCGAGCTCGACCTCGCCGAAAACCGCTTTGCCGTTGCGCAGGTCCAGCTCGGCCTCGTGCACGGTGACGCCGACGATCAGGTCCGACACGGTGCAGTTGGCGCCGTGGCCGTTGTCGTCGTGGCCGCTGGGACCGGACTGCGACGGGCCGGGGGCGGAGCTGCCGCCACCGTTGTCGTCGCCAGGCTCGTTGCCGTGTCCACCGTGGTCGTCGCCGGGCTCGCTCTCACGACCGCGGACCGAGACGTCCGGGGAGTGCTCGTCCTCGCAGCGGATCTTGGTCCTGCCGGTGACGAGGCCGCTGACCGTGTCGCCGCCGCTGAGCTCGATCGAGAGCACGCCGCCGCCGCTGTCGAAAGCGGCGATCTGGCCGGTGTCGGGACCGTGGTGGCGATCGCCGTGGCGGCCGCCGTGAGCGGCGGCCAGGCCCGACAGCGCCAGCAGTGCGGCGGCGCCGAGCGCCAGGACGAGCAGACCGCTGAGGCGGGCTCGCCCTCCTTTGAAGCTGGTCATGGCAGTTCCTCCTTGTCGAAAACAGGTCACGTTCGCCCTCTCAACCCGAGCCGGCGGCGAAGATCACGAATCGGGTTCGCCGCCGCCGTCAGAGTCATCGCCGCCCGAGCCGGAGCCGCCGCCTGAGTCGCCACCGGGGTCGCCGTCGGAAGTCTGGGGTGGAGGTTCGGGGGTCGGGTGAGGGCTGGTGGTGGGCGCCGGTCCGCCGCTCGACCCGGAGTCGCCGCCGTGACCGCTGTGGCCGGAGCCCGCTGAGGTGATCGCCACCGCCGCCCGAGCCGGAGCCGCCGCCGTGCGAATTGCTGCTCCCGCTCGATCCGGAGCCACCGTGGCCGCCGCTGCCCGAGCCGCTGCTGGGACCACCGGGACCGCCTCGGCCCGAGTGGCCCCCGCCGGAGATGCCCTCGCCGGAATCGTCCCCCGACCCGGATCGGCCGCCGTGGCCCGAGCCGCGCCCGCCGTGTCCGGAATCGTCCCGCGATCCCGGACCGGGGTCGCCGCCGTGCCCCGAGGAGTCATCGAAGTCATCGACGGAGCTGTCGCCGCTCCCGTGTCCGCTGCTCTCGCCAGAGCCGTGGTTGCGCCCCTTGTCGTCGCCCGAGTCCGAGCTGCCACGGGCCCGGTTCCCGGCGGCGACGACCGCCTGCGCCTGGCTGGTTTCCGGCCCGCCGGCGGCGTCGTCAGCGGCCGTCAGCCCCGTCGCCGACGCCTCGGACGCTTCCGGGCCGCGCCCATCGCGGTCGTGCTGCGCCGCCACACCGGCTCCGACCGAGCCGGCCAGGACCACGGTCGCCAGCCCGACCTTCAGCGCTCCGGCGGCACCGAGCCCGCCCAGGGTCGCGCCGGCGCCGCCCCCGGCAGCCGAGGCCGCGCCCGCCGCGGCGACCGCGCCGCCGCCGCCCGCCGCTCCGGCAGCCTCGCTGCCGTGGTCGAACAGCACCCGCAGCAGTGGCAGCGGGATCAGCAGGCCGAAGCCATCGCGCAGCGCCACCCGGGCCCGGTAGATCGCCTGCCGCGCCGCGCCGCCGCTGACGCCCAGGGCCGCCGCGATCTCCTCGTGGCTCAGCCCTTCCAGCTCGCGCATCACGATCGCCGCCCGCTGCGGCTCGGGCAGTGCCCGCAGGCGCTCCATCAGCTCGCCGATCTCCTCGCGCCGCTCGGCCTCGACCGCAGCGCTGCGCCCGCCTGCGATCGTCTCGCCCAGCTCCTCGGTTGGCGGCGGGCTATCGCGGATCTCGTTCAGCGCCGTGTTGCGGACGATCCGGTAGAGCCAGGGCTTCAGCTCGATCTCGGTCGTGGTTCCACGCAGCGCCAGCAGCGCCTTCGAGAAGGCGTCCTGGGTGACGTCCTCGGAGCGACCGCCGACGATCGCGGCGGCGAAGCGGTCGAGCGGCTTGCGGTAGCGGCGGACGATCTCCTCGAAGGCCGACTCGTAGCCCTGGCGTACGAGCTTGACCAGGCGCCGGTCCGGCTGGGCGCGCAGCGCCGGCCCGAGGAAGACCCGGGCGGCGAACGGCTCGGCTGGCGGTGGAGGCATTGCGTCGATCGCTCTCTATTGCGAGGTACTGATATGACAGCAGCGGGGTTCAACTCCCGCCACTCACCCATGCAACACGCGTCCAGTCCAAAGATCACGAGAGAGCCAGGCCAGATCCATGGATAGGGGCTTGGCCGTCCTCCTCACCGCCGCGGTGGGTGGCCTGATCGCTCTGCAGGCGCCGATCAACTCCGGGCTCGGCAAGGCGACCGGGGGGCTGCCGGCGGCGCTGGTCTCCTTCGCGGTCGGCTCCACCGCGCTGGCGGTGATCGTCGTCCTCAGTGGCAAGGCCGGCGGCCTCAGCTCGACCTTCGACGTCAGCTGGTACTACCTGGTCGGTGGCCTGCTCGGCGCCGTCTACGTCACCACGGCGCTGATCGCGGTCTCGGCGATCGGCGCCGGCGGGGTGGCGGCGGCGACCGTCACCGGTCAGCTCACCGCCGCGGTCGTGATCGACCGCCTAGGCCTGTTCGGCCTGGATCAGGTCGCGCTCAGCCCCGGGCGCCTGCTCGGGGTCGGCCTGCTGCTGGCCGGAACCTTCCTGATCATCCGCTGAAGCGGGCGGGACGAAGTCCGGTGGGGCGATGTTGAGGTAGTGCGAGAAGGACCAGTCGACGAAGCGCTTGTTTCCCATCAGCCGGATCGCCGGGCCGAGGACACGCGGCGGGATCTTCGGGATCAGCTTCTGCACCCGCAGCATCCAGCGGAACTTCCACTCGTGCGAGTCGTTGAACTCGGCGTAGGTGGCGGCCGCCTGCTCGCGGCTCTGACGGCCCTCGACGACGGCGCGCAGCTCGCGGCCGAGGGCGATCCCAAAGTAGAGCGCGGTCCTGATCCCCTCGGCGCTGAGCGGCAGGCAGTGTCCGGCCGAGTCGCCGGCGAAGAAGACGCCGCCCTCGGTCGGCCCGCGCAGCTTATGCGGGATCCAGTTGCCCTGGTACTCGTTCGGCTCCTTGCCGAGGTCCTCGGTCAGCAGCACGGTCGTGTCCTTGACGTGGAAACGCGGGTCGAAGGAGCCGATCCCGATCCGCAGCTCGTCGCGGGCGGGGAAGGACCAGCCGTAGCCGGCGGGCACGTAGCGGCGGTCGATCCAGATCTCGAGGTCGTCGCCGGCGCCGGCCGGGTGCACCTCGAGCCCGCGCGAGAGCGGGGCGTCGGGCGGCTGGTAGCCGTCGCCGCTGGACAGCATCCGCCGCCAGCCGAGCGCGTCGACGACGAGCGGAGCGGAGATGACACCGCGGTCGGTCTCGATCGAGATGTCGCCGCTGCCGTTGCTCGCGGGCGCCCGCCCGTGCACCTTCGCGGTCTCGAAGGAGGCGTCGCAGTCGCGCCAGAGCAGCTGGCAGATCTCGCGGTAGTCGAAGGTCGAGAAGGTCCAGGGGAGCTTGTAGCGGGCGTCCCCGTGGGGGGTGTGCATGACCAGCTCGTCGAAGCGCTGACGCTCGCTGTCCATCAGGCCGAGCCGCCGCAGCCACTCGGTGGGGATGCCGCAGGCCGAGGTCTGGCGCTCGCCGATCTCGTAGCGATCGACGATCATCACGTCGGCGCCGGAGCCCGCAAGCTCACGTGCGATCGCCAGTCCGGCGAAGCTGGCTCCGCATATCAGGACGTCGTGCTTTCCGTCGAGAGGAGTGCGCTCCTCGCCGCGCTTGGTCGCTCGAATCGGCATCGGCCTCGATTCTGCCATTATTCGCCGCCGTGTCCGCGACCGACGTACTGACTGCCCCTGCGCCTACCGCCACCCCCGTTGAGGGATCGGGCGGTCTGCTGCTCCAGGTCGACGGCAAGATCGTCCCCAACTACGCGGCGACGATGGTCTCCTTCGACGAGGGCGACGTCGTTAACGGCAAGGTCGTCCGGATCGACAAAGACGAGGTTCTCGTCGACATCGGCTACAAGGCGGAGGGGGTCATTCCCTCCAACGAGCTCTCGATCCGCAAGTCGGTCGACCCGGCCGAGGAGGTCGAGCTCGGGGAGGAGGTCGATGCCCTGGTCCTCACCAAGGAGGACGCCGAGGGCCGCCTGATCCTTTCCAAGAAGCGCGCCCGCTTCGAGAAGGCCTGGCGCAAAATCGAGATCGCCGCCGATTCCGGCGAACCGGTCGAAGGCAGCGTCATCGAGGTCGTCAAGGGCGGTCTCATCCTCGACCTCGGAGTGCGCGGCTTCCTGCCCGCCTCGCTGGTCGACATCCGCCGCGTCCACAACCTCGACGAGTTCATGGGCCAGACGCTCGAGTGCAAAGTCATCGAGCTCAACCGCAGCCGCAACAACGTCGTCCTCTCGCGCCGCGCAGTGCTCGAGGAGGAGCGCAAGGAGGTCCGCGAGCAGATCCTCGGCAACCTCGAGCCGGCCCAGGTCGTGGAAGGCAAGATCTCCAACATCGTCGACTTCGGCGCCTTCGTCGACCTCGACGGCATCGACGGCCTGATCCACATCTCCGAGCTCTCCTGGAGCCACGTCAACCATCCTTCTGAAGTCGTCGCGATCGGCGACACGGTGAAGATCAAAGTGCTCGACATCGACCGCGACCGCCAGCGCATCTCCCTCGGTCTCAAGCAGACCCAGGAGGACCCCTGGCAGCGGGTCATCAGCACCCATCGCCCCGGCGACGTGCTCGAGGGCTCGGTGACCAAGGTCGTCGCCTTCGGTGCCTTCGTCGAAATCCTGCCCGGCGTTGAGGGCCTGGTCCACATCTCCGAGCTTGCCGACCATCACGTCGAGAACCCCTCCGAAGTGGTCGAGCCCGGCTCCACGCTCAACGTCAAGATCCTCGAGATCGACGAAGAGCGGCGCCGTTTGTCTCTCAGCATTAAGCGAGTTGAGGGACAGAACATGCCCATGGGCGATCTTGGTGAGCAGCTGGCGGCGGCAGAGGGAACCGCCGAGGATTCTGACCCCTCAGCCGCGGGTCCTGTTGCGGAGGACGACTCACAAGCTGTGGGCGAGGAGCAATCTTCCACGCCACCCGCGGATGAGGTGCCTGAGGCCGAGGCTCCGGCCGAGGCGGTTTCCGAGGAGACCGTGACCGAGGAGACCCAGGACGACGCCCCTGCCGAGGAGCCTGTTGCTGAGGAGCCCGAGGCAGAGGTTGCCGCTGAGTCTGAGGCTCCTGCCGAGGCAGAGGCTGCGGAGGAGACTCCGGAGCCCGAGGCAGAGACGCCCGAGCCTGAGGCACCAGCCGACTCCTAGCTTTCGATGCCGCTGACGATCGGCCTCACCGGCGGCATCGCGGCCGGGAAGTCCGAGGCGCTGGCGGCTTTCTCACGGTTGGGCGCGGCGACCCTCTCCAGCGATGCGGTCGTTCACGAGCTGCTCGATTCCGAACCGCTGGTCGGCCGCCTGACCGAGCGCTGGGGGCCGGAGGTGGCCCGGCAGGGCAGGGTGGATCGCAACCGGATCGGCGAGATCGTCTTTGCCGACCCCGAGCAGCTGACCTGGCTCGAGCAGCAGATCCACCCGCTGGTCGGGGAAAGGATCGGCGGCTGGCTCGCCGACCTTCCCGCCGACACCGAGATCGCCGTGATCGAGGTGCCGCTGCTGTTCGAGGGGAAGATGGCGAGCGCCTTCGACAAGACGGTCGCCGTCGTTACCGCGGACGAGGTGCGGCGCGAGCGCGCCGCCGCCCGCGGCCACGCCCTGGTCGACGAGCGCGAGGCGCGCCAGCTCACCCAGGAGGAGAAGGCGGAGCGGGCAGATCACGTCGTCCCCAACGACGGCTCGGTCGAGGACCTGGAGCGAGCGCTGTCCGCGCTGATCGAGAAGCTGCGCGGATGAGTCGTCGCTGGCTGGCCCTGGGGGGTGTCGCGGTGGCGATCGGGCTCGTCGTCGGGGTCATGATCGCCAGCGGCAAGTTCGACGAGGCGATCCAGGAGCTGACCCTGCCGCTGCGCCACGAGGACGTGATCCGCCAGCAGGCCGACGAAAAGGGCGTCGACGCGGCGCTGATCGCCGCCGTCATCTACTCGGAGTCGAAGTTCAGCGACGCGACCTCGAGCGCCGGCGCTCGCGGGCTGATGCAGATCACGCCCGAAGCGGCCGAAGAAATCGAGCGCCTCAGCGGTGGCACCACGTTCAAGCTCGACGACCTCTCCGACCCGGAAATCAACATCCGCTACGGGACCTTCCTGCTGCGCGAACTGCTGGATCGTTACGGCGGCGACGAGGCCGCCGCCCTTGCCGCCTACAACGCCGGCCCCGGCAACGCCGACAAGTGGGGCGGGGCCGACCTTAACGTCAGCGACATTCCCTTCCCGGAAACTCGCGCCTACGTGGAAGAGGTTCTGGAAAAGCGCAGCGCCTACCGTGACAAGTACGCCAAGGAGCTGGGCTACCGGTGAGCGCCCCCGTCCCCCGACCGCGCGTCGCCGCGCTGGCACTGGCCGTCGGCATCGTCCTCGCCGACTCCTCGATCGTCGTCCTGGCGCTGCCGGACATCTACCGCGATTTCGACACCAGCATCGCCGGCGTCACCTGGGTGCTGATCTCCTTCAACCTGGTGATGGCGCTGGCCGCGGTGCCGGCGGCGCTGCTGGCGCGGCGGGTCGGACCGGCGCGGTCGGCGGCGGTCGGCCTGGCGATCTTCGCCGGCGCCGGGCTTGCCTGCGGCGTCGCCGACCAGCTCTCGACCCTGATCCTCGCCCGCTGCATCCAGGCCATCGGCGGCGCCCTCGCGGTCACCGCGGCGCTGGAGCTGCTGCCGGCATCGGTCGGCTCCGAGCAGCGGGCGACCGCGATCTGGGCCAGCGCCGGCGCCACCGGTGCGGCGCTGGGGCCGGCGGTCGGCGGCCTCCTCACCGAGCTGGTCTCCTGGCAGTCGATCTTCCTGATCCAGGTGCCGCTGGCCCTCGCCGCGGCGGTGCCGATCCTCGCCGTCGCCAAACACGAGGCGGCGACCGGGATCCTGCCGACCGAGCTGCGCCGCACCGGCCGCCCCCACCTGGCGGCCAACATCGCCCTGGCGATGGTCTCGGCGGCGATCGCCGCGGCGCTCTTCCTACTGGTCCTGCTGCTGATCGAAGGCTGGCGCCTGACCCCGATCGGCGCCGCGATCGTGGTCACGGTGATGCCGCTGGCCGCGATCCTCGGCAGCCGCATCGGCCCGCTGGTGCCCAGCGCCAGGGCTCGGGCCGCGGCCGGGGCGATCCTCGTCTCCGGCGGCCTCGGCGGCCTGGCGCTGCTGCCGAAGGCGGAGGTGGCGCTGACCGTGCCGCCGCAGGTTCTGATCGGCGTCGGCCTCTCGCTGGTGCTCTCGGCCCTGACCGAGACGGCGCTGGGCGGGCGCGCCCCGCAGGCGATCCACGGCGGCTGGACGATCTCCGCCCGTCACGCCGGGGTCGTGATCGGTCTGCTTGCGCTGACCCCGGTCTTCACCGCCGACATCGCCCAGCAGCGCGACGACGCGATCAACGCCGGCACCGCGGTGATCCTCGACTCCAAGGTCAACCCGCTGCTGAAGATCGACCTCGCCCAGAAGATCGAGGACCGGCTGGAAGGCGAGACGGGGAAGGTGCCGACGATCGGCCCGGCCTTCGAGCCGCTGCCCAGCGACCCCGAGGAACGCGCCGACGTCGAAGGGCTGCGCGACGAACTGCAGGAGCAGCTCAACCGCGGCGCCACCCACGCCTTCAGCCCCTCTTTCGGCCTCGCGGCGCTGCTCGGCCTGCTGGCGCTGATCCCGATCGCCCTGGCGCGAAGGATCGAGCTGTGAACGCGGGGCTGCGGGCGCAGGTGCTGGTGGGGACGGCGATCGTCCTCTCGCTGGCGCTGGTCGGCGTCTACCTGGCGGCGGGAGGCTCCTCCTACGCGCCGGAGAAGAGCCAGGATCCCTGCAAGCACCGGCCCTGGAGCAACCCCGAAAGCCTCAGTGAAATCGCCAACCAGTTCTCGATCTCGGCTCTCGACGGCGCCGCCTGCCAGCTCGGGGTGACGCGGGAGACGCTGGCGCGGGCACTGGCCACCCCGGAGGGTCGCGAGCGCTTCAAAGAGCGCTACGGGATCGACGACGCGAAGCTGGCGCGGGCGATCAGGGCCGGGCTGCTGCGCGCCGTCGACGACGCCGAAGAAGCCGGCGCTCTCAGCCCCTTCATTGCCGGTCCGCTGCGGGGCACGATCGAAGAAATCCCGCTGGACCAGGCGATCGAACTGATCAACAACGCCGACTCGCTGCTCGGCAACGTCCAGTCCTTCCTCGGCCCGGCCGGGGACCTGCTCGAAGAACTGCTGCCCTAGCTAGCGGGCTTACCGCCTGTCTCCGGGGCCTGCCGGTCAGTCGCGCGTAGCGCGCCAGACCCAGATCATCGCCAGCGGTTGCAGCGGCAACCGCGCCCAGAGCAACCAGCGCGGGACCTTGTTCAGGTCGAGACCGCGGATCTGCTCCGGGTTGACCGCCATGTGCACGTTGGCCGGGAAGACGGCGATCAACAGCGCCAGCAGCCACCAGCGGCCGAGCCGACGGGTGGCGGGGTGGAGGACGGCGAGGCCGCCGAGGATCTCGGCGACGCCGCTGACGGCGACCGCCTCCTTGGCCGGTACCGGCTCCGGCACCATCGCTTCGTAGCTGCGCGGGATCGTGAAGTGCAGCGTCCCGGTGAGGTTGAAGAAGGCAGCGAGGCCAGCGCGCGAGCGGTTCACGCGCCGCAGTCTTTCATTCCGCGGTTCCAAACCCACCGTAGACGTGGATTTCGAACCGCGGAACCGGTTGGGCCGTGGTGGCCGCCCGCTATTTTCGTAGACATGCCCGAGTTCCAGCTCAACCCCGCCTACACGCCGACCGCCGACCAGCCGAAGGCGATCGAGGGCCTGGCCGAAGGGATCGAGGCTGGTGAGCGCTTCCAGACGCTGCTGGGGGCGACCGGGACTGGCAAGACCTTCACGATGGCGGCGACGATCGCCAAGGTCCAGCGGCCATCACTGGTGATCGCCCACAACAAGACGCTCGCCGCCCAGCTCTGCAACGAGTTCCGCGAGTTCTTCCCCGACAACGCGGTCGAGTACTTCGTCTCCTACTACGACTACTACCAGCCGGAGGCCTACGTCCCGGCCCAGGACCTCTACATCGAGAAGGACTCCTCGATCAACGACGAGATCGATCGCCTGCGCCACGCGGCGACGGCGGCCCTGTTCGCCCGCCGCGACGTGATCATCGTCGCCTCGGTCTCCTGCATCTACGGGATCGGCTCGCCCCAGGTCTACAACGAAAAAATGCAGCTGTTCAAGGTCGGCGCCTCGCTCGACCGCGACGAGGTCCTGCGCAAGCTGGTGAAAATGCAATACCAGCGCAACGACCAGGTGCTGGGGCGCGGCTCCTTCCGGGTCCGCGGCGAGGTGCTGGAGATCATGCCCGCCTACGCCGAGTCCGCCTACCGGATCTCCCTCTTCGGCGACGAGATCGAGGGGATCCAGCACTTCGACCCGCTGACCGGAGAAATCCTCGACACGATCGACCACGTCTCGGTCTGGCCGGCCTCGCACTACGTGACCAAAGACGAGACGGTCGAGCGGGCGGTCGAGGAGATCCGCGCCGAACTCGAATCGCGCACGGCCGAGCTCGAGGAGGAAGGCAAGCAGCTGGAGGCTCACCGCCTGCGCCAGCGCACCGCCTACGACCTCGAGATGATCAAGGAGGTCGGCTTCACCTCGGGGATCGAGAACTACTCGCGGATCCTCGACGGGCGCCCCGCCGGCAGCCCGCCGCACACGCTGATCGACTACTTCCCTGACGACTTCGTCACCTTCGTCGACGAGTCCCACCAGACGATTCCCCAGATCGGTGGCATGTTCGAGGGTGACCGCTCGCGCAAGTCGACCCTGATCGACTTCGGCTTCCGCCTGCCCTCGGCGATCGACAACCGCCCGCTCAAGTTCGACGAGTTCCTCGAGCGGGTCGACCGCCTGGTGATGGTCTCGGCGACGCCGGGCAACTTCGAGAAAGCCGAATCGACACGGATCGTCGAGCAGATCGTGCGCCCGACCGGAATCATCGACCCCTACATCGAGGTTCGCGAGACCAAGAACCAGATCGACGACCTGATGAACGAAGTCCGGGCCGTGACCAAAACCGGCGATCGCACCCTGGTCACCACCCTGACCAAGAAGATGGCCGAGGACCTGACCGCCTACCTGCTCGAGTACGGGATCAAGGTCCGCTACCTGCACTCGGAGATCGACACCCTGGAACGGATCCAGATCGTCCGCGACCTGCGGCTCGGCGAGTACGACGTCCTGGTCGGGGTCAACCTCCTGCGCGAGGGGCTCGACCTGCCCGAGGTCTCGCTGGTGGCGATTCTCGACGCCGACAAGGAGGGCTTCCTGCGCGGCGAGACCAGCCTCGTGCAGACGATCGGGCGCGCCGCCCGCAACGTCAACGGGCGGGTGCTGATGTATGCCGACAAGGAGACCGACGCGATGCGGGCGGCGATGAGCGAGACGGATAGGCGCCGGGCGATCCAGCTCGCCTACAACGAGGAGCACGGGATCACCCCGGAGACCGTCCGCAAGGGCATCTCCGAGATGGCCTCGTTCCTGGCGATGGAGGACCGGGCGCCGGCCAAGCGGCGCAGCAAGCGCAGTGGCGAGTACGACGGGCCGGAGGAGCTGGAGAAGACGATCGTCGCGCTCGAGGAGGAGATGCTGGCTGCGGCCGACGACCTCCGTTTCGAGGAGGCCGGCCGCATTCGCGACGAGCTCCGCGAGCTGCGTCGCGACCTCGACGGGATGACCGCCGGAGCCTAGGGCTAGGCGATCAGCTTCGCCGCCTTGGCGCTGTCGGTGAAGAACTCGCCGCGCACGGTCTTGCCGTCCGCGTCGACCTTGAGCAGGTGGGCGAAGGGAGCCTCGAAGCTCCCCTTGTCGTTGCTGGCGCGCTGGGTGCCGCGCACGACCACCCACTCGCCGGCGTCGATGAACTCCTCCGGCTCGACGCTGAACGACGTCCAGTAGTTGGGGATCTGGGCGAAGTTCGCGATGATCGCGTCGCGTCCCCGGGTCTCTCCTCCGAGCGGCAGCTCGTCCGAGGTGACCCAGACCGCGTCCTCGGCGAACGACTCCTGTAGTGCGGCCAGGTCGCCGCGCCCGAAGGCGTCGTAGGCGGACCGGGCAGTGTCGACGTTCGACATCTCTCCTCCTCTGTTTGACCCCGCCCGTAGATCAACGTAACGCCGCCGTGGCCGTGGCACAAGGGGCAGAAGGCCGGCCGGGCGTCGCTCCTGGCTAATCTGCGCCGGTGGCCATCGCCGTAACCGAAGCGACCTTCGACCGCGACGTCGTCGAGCTCTCCGCCAAGACCCCCGTGGTGGTCGACTTCTGGGCCGAGTGGTGTGGACCCTGCAAAGCCCTGAGCCCGGCCCTGGAAGCGGCTGAGGCGAGCCACGGCGGCCGGGTGCTGCTGGCCAAGGTCGACGTCGACTCGAACAAAGCGCTGTCGGGGCGCTTTGGCGTGCAGGGGATCCCGGCCGTGAAGGCCTTCCGCGACGGCAAGGTGGTGAGCGAGTTCACCGGCGCGATCCCACCGGCCAAAGTCGAGCAGTTCTTCGAGGCGCTGCTGCCCTCGAAAGCGGACGAGCTGCTGGAGAAAGGCGACGAGCTCTCGCTGCGCGAGGCAGCCGAACTGGAGCCGCGCCGCGCCGACGTCGCCGTGCGCCTCGGCCGCGCCCGGCTCGAACGCGGGGCGGAGGAGGAGGCGCTGGCAGCGGTCGAGGCGCATCCCGGAGATTTCGCCGCGGCCGGACTCGCCGCTCGCATCCAGCTCGCGCGCCAGGGCGTCGGCACCGACGCCTTCGCCGCCCTCGATCACGGCGAGCGCGAGCCGGCGCTCGATGCCCTGCTCGGCGAGCTTGCATCCCTTCCCAACGGCGACGGCGCTGGCGAGGACACCCGCGACCTGCTGCGCCAGGCGATCGTCGGCATCCTCAGCGAGCTCGACCCCACCAATCCCAGCGCTCGCGCCTACCGCCGCCAGCTCGCCACCGCCCTCGGTTGAGTGCTGTCGTCTTTTGTGCCGCATAGCGCTACAAAAGACGACAGCGCCCTCGTTTCACGAAGGGGAACATCTGTTCGCATCGCTAGACTCGTGATGAGTGGCTGCCTCTGACCGCATCGTCATCTCGGGCGCCCGCGAGCACAACCTCAAGGACATCGACGTTGAGCTGCCGCGGGACGCGCTGATCGTCATCACCGGGCTTTCGGGCTCCGGTAAGTCGAGCCTTGCCTTCGACACGATCTACGCTGAGGGACAGCGGCGCTACGTCGAGTCGCTCTCCGCCTACGCCCGTCAGTTCCTCGGGCTGATGGAGAAGCCCGACGTGGACTCGATCGAGGGGCTCTCGCCGGCGATCTCGATCGACCAGAAGACGACCTCGCGCAACCCGCGCTCGACGGTTGGCACCGTGACCGAGATCTACGACTACCTGCGCCTGCTCTGGGCACGGATCGGGGTGCCGCACTGCCCCGAGTGCGGTGAGGAGATCACCGGCCAGACCCAGGAGCAGATCGTCGATCGCCTGATGACCCTCGACGAGGGGGCCAAATTCATGGTCATGGCCCCGGTCGTGCGCGGGCGCAAAGGCGAGTACGGGAAATTGCTGGAGCAGATGCGGCTCGAGGGCTACTCACGGGCGAAGATCAACGGCGAGCTGCGCCGGCTCGACGAGGAGATCGTTCTCGACAAGAAGTTCAAACACGACATCGCCGTCGTCGTCGACCGGCTGGTGATGAAGAACGACCTGCGCCGGCGCCTCTCGGAGTCGGTCGAGGCTGCCTCCGGCCTGGCCGCGGGCCTGATCGAAGTCGAGATGGTCGACGACGACGCCGAGCCGCTGCTCTTCTCCGAGCAGTTCGCCTGCCTCAACTGCGGCACCTCGATCCCCGAGCTGGAGCCGCGGATCTTCTCCTTCAACTCGCCTCATGGCGCCTGCGAGCGCTGTCACGGGCTCGGCTTCCAGCGGGTGATCGACCCCGAGCTGGTCGTCCCCGACCCGACGCTCTCGCTGGCCGAGGGCGCCCTGCAGCCCTGGAACCGCGGCATCGCCGCCTACTGGAGACGGCTGATCGCCGCCGTCGCCGAGGAGTACGGCGTCGACGCCGAGGCGCCCTGGTCGCAGCTCAAGAAAAGTGAGAAAGAGATCTTCCTCTACGGCACCGGCGAGGACCGCCATCAGGTCACCTACACCAACCGCTTCGGCCGCCGCCGCTCCTACAAGGTCCGCTTCGAGGGGATCGTCAACAACCTCCAGCGCCGCTACGAGGAGACCGACTCGGAGACCAACCGCGAGCGGATCGAGAGCTACATGGCCGAGCAGCCGTGCCCGCAGTGCAAAGGCGCCCGGCTGCGGCCGGAGACGCTCGCGGTCAAGGTCGGCGGCATCAGCATCGCCGAGTACAGCGACCTCTCGGCCCGGGCGGCGGCGGAGTGGATCGCGGACCTGGAGATGACCAAGACCGAGCAGGCGATCGCGCGGCTGATCGTGCGCGAGATCACCGAACGGCTCGCCTTCCTCGAGAACGTCGGCATCGGCTACCTCTCGCTGGCCCGCTCGGCCCGCTCGCTGTCAGGCGGCGAGGCGCAGCGGATCCGGCTCGCGACCCAGATCGGCTCGCACCTGGTCGGGGTCATGTACGTGCTCGACGAGCCCTCTATCGGCCTCCACCAGCGCGACAACGAGAAGCTGATCGGCACCCTCGACCGCCTCCGTGACCTCGGCAACACGGTGATCGTGGTCGAGCACGACGAGGGCACGATGATGGCCGCCGACCACCTCGTCGACCTCGGCCCCGGCGCCGGCGAACACGGCGGCCACGTGATCGCCGCCGGCACGCCGCAGGAAGTGGCGAAGAACCCAGCCTCGCTGACCGGCCAGTACCTCTCCGGCAAGCGCCAGATCGCCGTGCCCGAGGAGCGCCGCCAGCCGAGCGGGGCGCTGCTGATCCGCGGCGCCCGCGAACACAACCTCAAGGACGTCGACGTGACGATCCCGCTCGGCGTCCTCTGCTGCGTCACCGGCGTCTCCGGCTCCGGCAAGTCGACCCTGGTCAACGAGACCCTGCACCACTCGGTCGCCAACCGGCTGCACCAGGCGAAGCTGCGCCCCGGCGCTCACGACGGCGTCGACGGGCTCAGCCAGATCGACAAGATCATCAACATCGACCAGTCGCCGATCGGGCGCACGCCGCGCTCCAACCCGGCCACCTACACCGGCGTCTTCGACCACATCCGCCAGCTCTTCACCCAGACCCAGGAGTCGCGGGCGCGTGGTTACAAGCCGGGCCGCTTCAGCTTCAACGTCAAGGGCGGCCGCTGCGAGGTCTGCAAAGGCGACGGCCAGATCAAGATCGAGATGCACTTCCTGCCCGACGTCTACGTCCCCTGCGAGCAGTGCCACGGAAAACGCTACAACCGCGAGACGCTCGAGGTCCGCTTCAAGGGCAAGAACATCTCCGACGTGCTGGAGATGTCGGTCGAGGAGGGGGTCGAGTTCTTCGAGAACGTGCCGAAGATCGCCCGCCGCCTGCGCACCCTGCACGACGTCGGCCTCGACTACATCCGCCTCGGCCAGCCGGCGACGACGCTCTCGGGCGGCGAGGCGCAGCGGATCAAGCTCGCCACCGAGCTCTCCAAAGTCGCCACCGGCGACACCCTCTACATCCTCGACGAGCCGACCACCGGCCTCCACTTCGCCGATGTCGCGCGCCTGCTCGAAGTGCTCGGTCGCCTGGTCGACGCCGGCAACAGCGTCGTCGTGATCGAGCACAACCTCGACGTGATCAAGACCGCCGACTGGCTGGTCGACCTCGGCCCGGAGGGTGGGGAAGAGGGTGGCGAGATCGTCGCCGTCGGCACTCCCGAGGAGGTCGCCGCGGTCAAGGGCTCCTACACCGGCAGCTTCCTCTCCAGCCTTGTGGTGCCGGCGAAGCCCAAGCGCGGCGGCAAACGCCGCGAAGCGCTCGCCGCCTGACTTAGGCACGGCGTCTAGGACGCCACGTCCCAGGTTTTCCGGTCCCGTGGGACGCCGTGTCCCGAATCTGGATTGAGACCGACATCAGGTGGGTATGGTCGATGCAGGTTTTGGGAATCGGGCGAGAGCCCGGCTAAAGGAGGAGACAAATGACCAGTCCTGCCGCGCTGAAGCGGATCACGTTCGGGCTTGGGGCACTGTTGGTGATTGCCCTGGTTGTCGCTGGTTGTGGTGGCAGCAGCGGTGGCGGCGGTACCAAGATCGCCCTCCTGCTGCCCGAAAACGAGACGCCCCGCTACGAAACCAACGACCGACCGGACTTCGAAGAATCGGTCGAAGAACTCTGCAGCGACTGCGAAGTCATCTACAGCAACGCCGGCGGTGACGCCCAGAAGCAGCAGAGCCAGGCCGAAGCGGCGCTGACCCAGGGCGCCGAAGTCCTCGTCGTCGACCCGATGGACTCCAAATCGGCCGCCGCGATCGCCGAAAAGGCGCAGGCACAGAACGTGCCGGTCCTCAGCTACGACCGCCTGATCGAAAACGGTGAAGTCGACGCCTACGTCTCCTTCGACAACGAAAAAGTCGGCGAACTACAGGCGGAAACGCTGGCCAAGAAACTGAAAGAAGACGGCAGTCCCAGCGGCCCGATCATCAAGATCAACGGTGATCCGGCGGACCCCAATGCCGCTTTGTTCAAAGCCGGCTCCAACAAAGGGTTCGAAGCCGCGGGGGTCGAGGTCGCGAAGGAATACGACACCCCCGGCTGGTCCGCCGAAAACGCCCAGCGCGAGGCCCAGCAGGCGATCACCGCGCTCGGCAACAACGGCTTCGCCGGGATCTACGCCGCCAACGACGACACCGGCGGCGGCGCGATCGCGGCGCTGAAAGGTGCTGGCCTCAACCCCGAAGAAATCCCGGTCACCGGTCAGGACGCGACCGTGGCGGGGCTGCAGCGCATCCTCGCCGGCCAGCAGTACATGACCGTGTACAAGGAAATCGGCCCGCAGGCCAAGGTCAGCGCCGAAATCGCGATCGATCTGGCCGAAGGCAAGGAAGTCCCGCAGGACAAAGTCACCGAAGAACTCGACAACGGCGCCGGCAAGGTGCCCTCGGTTCTGCTCGAACCGATCGCCGTGGTCAAGGACAACGTCAAGTCGACGGTGGTCGCGGACGGGTTCGTGACCGCTGCGGAACTCTGCACCGGGTCCTACGCGGCCGCGTGCAAAGAAGCGGGAATCTCGGGCTGAGCATGAGCTCGGGAACTCCACTCCTCGAGCTGGAGGGAGTAAGCAAGCGATTCGGCCCGGTCCAGGCATTGGACCGGGTCGACTTCGCCGTCCACGCCGGCGAGGTCGTCGGCCTGGTCGGCGACAACGGTGCCGGCAAGTCGACGATGGTGAAGACGATCGCCGGCATCCACGCGGCCGACGAAGGCACGATCCGCTTCGACGGCCAGGAGGTCTCGATCTCCAAGCCGCAGGACGCGACCGGGCTGGGAATCGCCACCGTCTATCAGGACCTCGCCCTCTGCGACAACCTCGACGTCGTCGCCAATCTCTTCCTCGGTCGCGAGGAGGTCTCGCCCGGCTTCGGGACGGCTTCGCGCCAGCTCGACGAGGCGCGGATGGAGCACCAGACCGGCGAGCTGCTCTCGAACCTGGCGGTGACGATCCCGAGCCTGCGCAGCGAGGTCGGCACCCTCTCTGGCGGCCAGCGCCAGCAGGTCGCGGTCGCCCGCTCGCTGCTCGGCGAGCCCAAGGTCGTACTGCTCGACGAGCCGACGGCTGCCCTCGGAGTGGCGCAGACGGCCCAGGTCCTGAACCTGATCCGGCGCCTGCGCGAGCGCGAGCTCGGCGTCGTCGTCATCAGCCACAACCTGGTCGACGTCTTCGAGGTCGCCGACCGCATCTTCGTATTGCGACTGGGCAAAGCGGCGGGCGAGTTCGCCGCCGAATCGACCACCGAGGAGCACGTCGTCTCGGCGATAACCGGGGTCGGCGCCGACGCCCGCAAGAAGGCCGGCAGCACGGAGCCCGCGGATCCCGGAACCGGGGAGGAGGGGCGATGAGCGACGCGGCAGCCACCACCGCCGGCGAGGAGAGCGTTCCCCGGCCGAAGGAGACGATCCGCAGGCTGATCCAGGGCGACCTGGCTTCGCTGCGGGTGCTGATCGGCCTGGCCCTGATCTGGGCGATCTTCCAGTTCGAGAACGACCGCTTCCTCTCGGCCCAGAACCTGACCAACCTGATGCTGCAGATCGCCGCCACCGGGTTGATCTCGATCGGCGTCGTCTACGTGCTGCTGCTGGGCGAGATCGACCTCTCGGTCGGTGCCGTCAGCGGCCTCGCCGCCGCGGTGATGGCGGTGCTCAACGTCAAGCACGGCTGGAACCCCTATCTGGCGATCGCTGCCGCGGTCGCGGTCGGGCTCTCGATCGGGGTGCTGCAGGGGTTCCTCTTCAGTCGCTTCGGCATACCCTCGTTCGTGGTCACCCTGGCGGGCTTATTGGCCTGGCAAGGCGCCCTCCTGCAGGTACTCGGCTCGACCGGGTCGATCAACCTCACCGACCCCAAGATCACCGGGCTCGCCAACACCTTCTACTCCGATACGGTCGGCTGGATCATCGCCGCGGCGGTGATCGGGGGCTACGGCGCGGTGCTTCTGCTCGGGCACCGGCGCCGCGTCGCCGCCGGGCTCGACAGCGAGAGCATGGCCGGGATGGTGATCCGTTTCGCCGCGGTCGCGGTGGTGACGATCGGCGCCATGCTGGTCTTCAACTCCGACCGCGGCGTGCCGCTGGCGGTGCTGATCCTGCTCGCCTTCGTGGTCGGGATGGAGTACGTGGTCAAGCGCACCGGGTTCGGCCGCCATGTCTTTGCCGTCGGCGGCAATGCCGAGGCCGCCCGCCGCGCCGGCATCCGCGTCAACGGCATCCGCGTCGCCGTCTTCGGCATCGCCGGGACGATGGCCGCGATCGGCGGCATCATGGCCGCCTCGCGCCTGCTCGCCGTCAACCAGAACTCGGGCGGCAACGAACTGCTGCTGCTGGCGATCGCCGGCCCGGTCATCGCCGGCACCAGCCTCTTCGGCGGCCGCGGCTCGGTCTGGACGGCGCTGACCGGCGCTCTGGTGATCGGCTCGATCTCCAACGGCATGGACCTGCTGGCGCTCTCCTCCGCGGTCAAGTTCATGGTCACCGGCGGCGTCCTGCTGCTGGCGGTCCTGGTCGACGCGATCGCGCGGAATCAGCGCTCGGCCACGGGCCGGGTCTAGCTCAGCGAGCGAACAGCAGGGAGGCGCCGACGGCGCCGCCGAGATCGCCGAGGGCGGCGACCCGTACCGCCGGTGGCTTTTCGTCGAGGAAGAGGTGTTTGCCCATCTCCTTTGTCAGCGGCTCCATGTAGCGGTCGCCGAAGCGCACGCCGAGGCCGCCGCCGATGATCACCGCTTCCGGGTCGAGCAGGTTGACGGCGGAGGCGACGCCGGTCCCGAGGGCCTCGATCGCGCGGTGGATCAGGTCCTCGGCGAGGTGGTCGTTGGCGTCGATCGCCCGCTCCCAGATGCCGCTGGTGAGGCGCGGTTTGTCGTGCTTCTCCATCAGCTTGAAGAGGTCGGTCTTGTGCCCCTCTTCGTGCAGGCGGCGCGCCTCGGCTTCCATCGCCGAGCGCCCGGCGTAGGCCTCCATGCAGCCCTTGCGCCCGCACGGGCACTTGGCGCCGCCGCGCTTGACGACCATGTGGCCGATCTCCCCGGCGGCACCGCGGCCCAGCCAGGGCTTGCCGTCGAGGACCAGACCGCCGCCGACGCCGGTGCCCCAGAAGACGCCGATCAGGCTCTGGAACTCGCGCCCGGCGCCGAGGTGGAACTCGGCCTCGGTCGCGACCTGGACGTCGTTGCCGACCCGGACCTCGGTCCCCAGCGCCTCCTTCAAGGTTTCTGCCAGCGGGAAGCTGCCCTCCCAGCCGGGCAGGTTGCGGGCGCCAGAGACGACGCCGGTCTTCTCGTCGGCGTCGCCAGGGGAGCCGACCCCGACCCCCTCCAACGCGGAGGTCTCGACCCCAGCCTGCTCGGCCGCCTCCTGCAGCGCCGCCGCCATCTCGTTGGCAACGTCCTGCGGCCCGCCGCTGGTCGGCGTCGGTCGCCGCGCTTCACCACTGACCTTGCCGCCGGCGTCGACGATCGCCGTCTGAATCTTCGTTCCACCCAGGTCTATGCCGCCGCGCAGTTCAGCCACGCGCGCAGTCTATGTGCCGGCGGGCCGATTCCGGGACGTATGGACACGTTTTCGGCCCATCGGTCCCGGCGTCTCGTAACGTGCGGGTCAATGGGCGAGAGCGGGGGACAGCGTGGGAGGAAGGTCTGGCGGGCGAAGCGGCGTTGGTACGAGCGCAATCGCAGCTGGCGCCGGCGGCGCCGGATCGACCGCCACGCTGCCGAGGGCGGCTTCTTCATCCGCCACCCGGTCGAGGGCGAGCTGCTGGAGGCGCTCGACGAGGGGCGGCTGACGATCGGCGAAGGCACCCTGCTGGAGCCTGGCTGCTGGTTGACCCTGGGTCCGGAGGCACGGATCGAGATCGGTGCCGGCTGCTTTCTCAACCGCAACACGATGATCGCCGCCCATCAGCGGGTCACGATCGGCGACCACACGATGTTCGCCAACGGCTGCTTCGTCGGCGATGCCAGCCACCGCTTCGACGACCCCGAGAGGCCGATCACCGAACAGGGCTTCACCTCGAAGGGCCCGGTCGAGATCGGCGCCAACTGCTGGTTCGGCGTCAACTGCGTCGTCACCACCGGGGTGACGGTCGGCGAGCGCTGTGTGGTCGGCGCCAACTCGGTGCTCACCCGCGACCTGCCAGCGGCGACGATCGCCGCGGGGGCGCCGGCGAAGCCGATCCGGAAGATCGACTTCGCCGAGGGCTCGGACTCCTAGAGGCTTGATGCGGGTTATCCACGCACGCGCCTAACCCGCATCAAGCCTCTAAATCCCGCTGGGGGGAGCGTCGGCGAGCGGTGCCGCCGCCGGGGTCCCAAAGACCCGGGCCAGGACGATGCTGAGCTCGTAGAGCACCACCAGCGGCGCGGTCTCCAGGAGCATCGAGACCGGATCGACGCCGGGAAGCGCGGCGGCGATTACCGCGCAGGCCAGGTAGGCATAGCGGCGGTTCCTGGTCAGCTGCTCCACCTTGACGATGCCCAATCTGGTCACAGCGAGGATCCCGACGGGAATCTGGAAGACGAGCCCGCAGGCGAGGAGAGTTTGCGCGAAGAAACCGTAGTATTCCTTCGCCCGCACCTGGATGTTGAACTGCGAATCGTTGAAGTTGAGCAGGAACTTGGTCGCCGCCGGCAGCACGACGAAGTAGCCAAAGACGATCCCGGCAATGAACAGGGCCGGGATCAGCAGCAGCAGGGGAAGGATCGCCCGCTGCTGCCGCTTGCTGAAGGCCGGCAGCAGGTAGGCGTAGAGCTGGTAGAGGATGATCGGCAGGGCGAGGATGATCGCCCCGTAGGCAGAGACGGTCACGGTCGTGGTGAACGGCTCGCTGATCCCGAAGGTGATCAGTTTGTCGTGGTTGGACGGCAGCGGCACGCTCGCCAGTTCGAGCAGCAGGTGGTTCTGCCAGAAGCAGAGGGCCAGCGCCACGCCGAAGACGGCGATCGAGACGACGACGCGGAAGCGCAACTCGTCCAGGTGCTCGACGAGGCTCAGCTCATCCTCGTGTGAGATCGCTTTTACGCGCCGCATCATCCCGTCCTCAGGCGTGCTGCTCGGGGGTGGTTACCGGCGTCTTCGGAGCGGCAGCCGGGGTGACGACGACGGGCGCCGGCTCGATCGCCTCGGGCTCGTCGGAGTCGGACTTCTCGCCGCTGATCGTGCCTTTGAACTCCTGGATGCCCTTGCCGAGCGACTTGCCCAGCTCCGGCAGGCGTTTGGGCCCGAAGACGACGAGCGCGATTATCAGTACGACGATGATCTCCATCGGTCCTATGTTGGGCATGGTGTCTCCAATCGGTTGAAAAGGGACCAGGGGAGCCGATCTGCCGACCGCCTCCCCTGGGACTCGGGGTGGCTACTTGAGGAAGCCGGTCTTGCCGACGGCCTTGAGGACTTCCGCTGCGGTGAACGGCGTGTCGAAGGGGCCGTCCGGGGTGATGTTGCCGGGCGTTGCCTTCAGCAGCAAGCCGGCTACCGACGCGTGACGGGCCTCGATCGTGAGGATCGAGACGGCCGCCGCCGCGGTGGCGGGGTTGGTGAAGTTGGTCGCCTGGCCCGAGTAGGCGTGGACGCCGGTGTTCTCGAGCGCGACCGCGGTCTTGATGAAGGACGCTTCCGAGGAGGTGGTGCTGCCGAAATCGACTTTCGGAGCGGCCACCGCTTTGCTCCCGAGCGCCTTCTTCAGATAGGCGACGTGAGCGTTCTCGTCGGCGGTGACGGTCTTGAGGAAGACCTGCGCCTGCTTGTTCTTGAGGAACGAGCTCTTCTTGTTGTTTGCGGTCGCCTCGTTGTAGAAGGCGGCCTCCAGGTACTCGAGGGTGAGGGCGTAGTTGAGGATGCCGACGTCGCCCTTGCCGAACGAGGCGGGCGGGCGTCCCTTGCCCATGGCCGCCATCGAGGCGGCGGGGGTGAGGGCGCTGAGCAGGGCGCCGCCGCCCATCACCGCACCGCCGGTGAGGCCGGCCTTCTTGAGGAAGCTGAGGCGGGTGTCGCCCTGCAGCGCCTCGGCCGCGTCGTGAGCGGTTTCGCGGATGTCGCCGTCTACGTCGACCTGCTCGATGTTCAACTTGGAGCTCATGGGGTGGACTGCCTTTCGATCGGGGGAGTCTTGCTTTCCCGTTCCTTGCGTCTTCCGTCACCCCGTGGATCATTCGTATGGCTTGTTTTTATCTCTCGTTTCAGTTCTGTCAGGAAGGGGTACAATCCGTGGCCGGCCGTGACCCACGACAGGGCATGGACCGTCTTGACGTGAACTCCCGAATTGGCAACCCCCCCGTTGCGATCGCCTCTGCGCGAGCCGTGCGCTCTCGCCAGGAGCTTCGCTCTGCCCTGGCCCCGGCGCGCCGGGATGGCCTCACGATCGGCCTGGTGCCGACGATGGGCTACCTGCACGAGGGGCACCTCTCCCTGCTCCACGCCGCCCGGGCCGAGTGCGACCTGGTGGTGATGAGCCTCTTCGTCAACCCGACCCAGTTCGGCCCCGGCGAGGATCTCGAGCGCTACCCGCGCGACGAGGAGCGCGATCTGCGGCTGGCCTCCGAAGCCGGAGCCGACTTCGTCTACGCGCCGCCGGTCGAGGAGGTCTACCCCGAGGGCTTCGCCACGGCGGTCGAAGTCGGCGGGGGTCTGACCGAGGTGCTCGACGGCGACCCCGCCCGCCGCGGCCCCGAGCACTTCCGCGGCGTCACCACCGTCGTCGCCAAGCTCTTCAACAGCGTCGGGCCCGACGTCGCCTACTTCGGCCAGAAGGACGCCCAGCAGGCGGTCGTTATCCAGCGGATGGCCCGCGACCTCGACTTCCCGGTGCGGATCGCGGTAATGCCGACGGTCCGCGAGGCCGATGGACTGGCGATGAGCTCGCGCAACGCCTACCTCGACGCGGACGCCCGTGGGCGCGCCGTCGCCCTCTCACGGGCACTGCAGGCGGCCGAGCGTGGCGCCCACGAGGAGTCGCTGGCGGCTGGCCTCGCCGCCGCCCGCCGCGAGCTGGCCGACGCCGGCATCGAGCCCGAGTACCTCGAGGCCCGCGACGCCGAAGAGCTGCGCCCGGTCACGGCCCTGAACGGCCGTCCCGTCCTCATCGCCGTTGCCGCCCAGGTCGGCGGCGCCCGCCTCATCGACAACGTCTTGATCCGACCTTGAACCCGTAGAAAGGCAAAGGGAGAGCCAATGCAGAGACAGATGCTGAAGTCCAAGATCCACCGAGCAACGGTCACCGACTGCGACGTCGACTACATCGGCAGCATCACGGTCGACACCGAGCTGATGGCCCAGGCCGACCTGATCACCAACGAGCAGGTCCACGTCTGGGACATCGACAACGGGTCCCGCTTCGTCACCTACGTGATCGACGGCGAGCCCGGCTCGCGCACGATGCAGGTCAACGGCGCCGCCGCCCACCTGGTCGAGCCCGGCCACAAGATCATCGTCGCCTCCTTCGGCGCCTACGACGAGAGCGACCTCGAGCGCTACTCGCCGGTCGTCGTCCACGTCGACGACGCCAACGACCCCGTCGCCGTCGACAGCCATCCCGAGGTGCTGCTCTCATGAGCTCCGGCGGCCGCTCCCACACGGCGCCTCCGGCCTCCGGCCGCACGCCGGTCAACCTGCCGCGCCTGGCCGAGATGAAGGCCAACGGCGAGCCGATCGTGATGGTCACCGCCTATGACTACCCCTCGGCGACCGTGGCCGAGGCGGCCGGCGTCGACATCGTCCTCGTCGGCGACTCGGCGGCAATGGTCGTGCTCGGCCACCCTGGCACCGAGCAGGTCTCGATGGAGGAGATGATCGTCCTCGGCAAAGCCGTCCGCCGCGGCCTCAGCACGCCGCTGATGGTCGGCGACATGCCGATGGGCAGCTACGAGTCGAGCAACGAGCTGGCCGTCCAGAGCGCCCAGCGGCTGGTCAAGGAGACCGGCTGCCAGGTGGTCAAGCTCGAGGCCGGCGGCATCGCCGTCGAGCGCGCCCGGGCGATCGTCCGCTCCGGCATCCCGGTGATGGGCCACGTCGGCCTGACCCCGCAGACCGCCACCGCCCTCGGTGGCTACAAAGCCCAGGGCAAGACCGCCAAGGACGCGATCAAGCTCTGCGAGGACGCCCTCGCCCTGCAGTCGGTCGGCTGCTTCGCGATCGTCTTCGAGGCGGTTCCCGCCGCGATCACCGAAGCGATCGTCGCCAAGCTCGACGTCCCCAGCATCGGCATCGGCGCCGGCCCCTCGACCTCCGGCCAGGTCCTCGTCTTCCACGACCTGCTCGGCATCACCACCGGCCACATGGCCAAATTCGTCAAGCGCTACGCCGACATCCACGAGCAGATGGTCGCCGCGGTCGCCCAGTACGGCGACGAGGTCCGCTCCCGTCACTTCCCCGAACCCGACCACGTCTACAGCGTCGAGCCAACCGAGCTCGACGAGTTCCGCCGCTACCTAGACCAGGAGAGCCTTACGTCCCAGAAGGCCTGGGACTGGGAGCCGCTGCCCTAGTCGTCGAAGCGCTTCATCTCGGCCCTGACTGGGCCCATGCAACGCTCGACCTTTTTAGCCTCGCTGCCCTGGCAGAAGGCCGCGACGAACCGCTTGCCGGTCAGCCGTACCGGGTCCGCACCGGGCAGGTGGACTCGCAGTGATCCCGACCAGGTGGGGGTCGCTCCTAACTGTGACTCGTAGCTAGCGCTGCCCGCGAATGGGGGTGCCAGGGTCAGCGTCGCGCCCTGCGTGTCGACGGCGGGTGGGGCGAGCAGCAGGGCGCCGTTGTCGGGAACGACCAAGGCCGAGCGTTCGATATGCATTCGGCCGCGCCGTTCGCGGACTTCGGCTCCGGCGAACGCGAGGCTGAACACCTTGTCCCGTTTCAAGGGCACCTTGATCGAGGTGTAGCTGGAGGTGATCGCGCGCGATCGGCCAGTCCAGGCTGCGGCCAGTTCGGTCAGCTGGCTCTTGTCCCGCTCCTTTGCTCTGCCCGCGGCTCCAAGCATCGGCCTGGCGCTGCGGGTTGGACCCCCGCGGCCGGGCCTGGCTCGCAGCCCGACGGAGAGCTTGCAAACTTCGCGGAAGGCGTTCCAGAGTTCGCCGCGGACGCGAGCGGCGGAGAACCGCGTGTAGCCATCCTCGCCCCTGAACCGCAGGGTCCCTTTGAAGGAGCCCTCTTCGACCGCCGGTGGCCGACCGTGGCAACCGGGCTGACTTTCTTCGGTTTCCCGCCTGCGCGCGTGGAAGCGGACGTCGATCCGCCCCAGTGCCCCGAGATTGATCCTCACTGAGTCGCGACGGATCCGGGCGGGGACGCGGTAAGTTGCCACCGTGTCGCCACGCCCGACCAAGACCTTCGCGCGGTGGCGGGGGCCTTCGCGGGTCCCGACTACCTGGATCCGGTAGCCATTGCTGGCCCGGACAGCGAAGCTCGCTTCGGTTTCCCTGGGCAGGAAAAAATAGCCCGGCTTCGCCGACGTGACGGCCGGCAGCGCCAGCAACACGATTGCCACACAGGCCACAACGGCCCCGACCCTTCTCTCTGTCATGGCTCCAGGCTATTGAATGTCGCTGGGCGATCCTCCGCGTCGTACGATGGGCGCCGCATGCCGATCTATGAGTTCGAGTGCGGGGAGTGCGGGGCTCGCTTCGAGGAGCTGGTGGCCGCTGGGGCGGGGGCGGTTCCCTGCGCGGAGTGCGGCTCGACGCGGACGCGGCGGCTGATGTCGAGCGTCTCGCCGCCGGGGCGACAGCCGCGCGGCGCCAAGGTGCGCTCGAACGAATCGATGCGGGGCGAGCGGGAAGCGGCGCGCAAGGACCGGATCGTCGAGTCGCGCCAGAAGCGGGCGCGGGGCGAAAACCCGCATCCGCCGAAGAAGAAGGCGCAATGAGCGGCGCCACGGCGGAGCAGCGTCGCGAGCAGCTGGTCTCCCTCTATAAGGAGGTCTCCAACTGCACCAAATGTCCGCTGCACGAGACCCGGGCCAAGACCGTCTTCGGGGCCGGCAACGCCGACGCCGAGCTGATGTTCGTCGGCGAGGCGCCGGGGGCCGAAGAGGACCGCCAGGGGCTGCCGTTCGTCGGCCGCGCCGGGCAGCTGCTGAACCAGCTGCTGGAAGAGATCGGCCTCTCGCGGGAGCAGGTCTTCATCGCCAACGTGCTGAAGTCGCGCCCGCCCGGCAACCGCGACCCGCAGCCGCTGGAGATCGAGGCCTGCAAGCCCTACCTGTTCGAGCAGGTGCGGCTGATCGAGCCCAGGGTCGTCTGCACGCTCGGCAACTTTGCCACCAAGCTGCTCAGCGGCAGCCCGGTCGGGATCACCAGGGTGCGCGGCACGCCGCAGGTCCACGAGCTCGGCGGCCGCACCGTCTTCCTGCTGCCGCTGCTGCACCCGGCGGCGGCGCTGCGCACGCCGGCGATGAAGGAGCAGCTGCGCGAAGACCTGGCGACGGTGCCGGACCTGCTGGCCCGCACGCCCCCGGCGCCGGCCCCGATCGCCGAGGAGATTGCCGCCGCCGAAGCGGAGGCGGCTGGCGAGCCGATCGCCGCGCCGCCGCCGCCGGAAGACCAGCTGGACATGTTCGGCTAGCCGCCCCCGGACGCGGAAGTGAATGAGCAAGACTTCCGGTGACTATGAGTGCGAATGAGCGAGAGCAGAGGAGGCGGCGCCCGGCCGAGCGGATCGAGAGCACATCCGCCGCGGAGACCAAGGCGGTGGGCGCTCGTGTCGCCGCTCGCCTGAACCCCGGTGACGTCGTCGTCATCAGCGGCGAGGTCGGGGCCGGCAAGACGACGCTGATCCGCGGCGCCTGCCGGGCGCTCGGCATCGAGGAGCCGGTGACCTCTCCCACCTTCACGATCGGGCAGCGCTACGGCGGCGGCCGGGTGCCGGTCTCCCACCTCGACCTCTACCGGTTGCAGAGCCTCGAAGGCGAGGACCCGGCCCTGCTCGACGACTACCTCGGTCCCGACAACATCGCCTTCGTCGAGTGGCCGGCGGTCGGGGTGGAGCGGCTCGGTCGGCCGGCGCTGGAGATCCGGCTCGAGCACGCCGGCGGCGACAGGCGCCGCCTCGAGATCGACTGGTAGCGCAGCAACTGGGCGCAGGTCGTGTTCGGGAGACAGCGAACACAACTTGTAGCATCGGCTCAGAAACTGCGATCCACGAAGGGAAGGACCCAATGAAGGGACTGAAAGCGCTATCGGCGGTACTGGTCGTCACCGGGCTGCTGGTTAGCGTGGCGCCCGCCACGGCCGGGGCGGCGGCGTACAAGCACTACGTCGGCTGCGGGATCTCGCGCAACGCCACTCCCTCGCATGCCTGCCCGAAGAAAAGCAAGAAGGGCGCCTTCTTCAAAAGCCTCAACGGCGACGTCAACTACAGCGTCTGCGTGAAGTTCCCTAGTGGCAAAAACCTCTGCGCCCAGGCGCAGGAAGCGAAACAGGGGACGCTCTACGTGAACAAGGTGACCTCGACCATCCCCGGCAGGCACCAGGTGACCTGGTTCGTCGAAGGCAAGAAGGTCGGCTCCTTCGTCTTCAGGGTCAAGGGCTAGAACGGCGCTCCGCTGGCGCTGGTCGGCTTCGACACCGCGACCGCCGACACCGCCGCCTGCGCCTGGCGCGACGGCGAGGTTCTGCACGAGTCGTTGCTGGGGCCGTCCGAGCGGGGGCCAGAGCACACGACCGACCTGCTCGAGCAGGTCGAGCTCTGCGCGGCCGCGGCCGGCGGCTGGGAGCAGGTGACCCAGCTCGCGGTCGGTCTCGGGCCCGGCTCCTTCACCGGGCTGCGGATCGGCATCGCCACCGCGCGCGGGCTCGGCACCAGCCTCGGCCTGCCGGTGAGTGGCGTCTGCACCCTCGATGCGATCGGGCGGGGGCTGGGGGAGGCCGGTGCCGAGGGCGATCGCCTCGCCGTCCTCGATGCCCGCCGCGGCGAGGTCTTCGCGGCGCTCTACTCCGAGCGGGGCGAGCGGATCTGGGAGCCGCTGGTCTGCCGGCCCGAGGAGCTGGAGGAGCGCGTGGCGGCGCTGCCCGCGCCGCCGCGGGCGGCAGGGTCGGGGGCGGTAGGATTCCGGCACGAGTTGGCCCGGCATGGGGTCCGGATAGCGGACGATGTCGACCCCGTTCACCACGTCGCCGCACGGCACATCTGCGCTCTCGCGGCAGCATCGGAGGCCGGTGGCCCACTCGCCCCGATCTACCTCAGACCTCCAGACGCGGAACGGTGGCGTGAGCGAGATTCTTCACAGAGAGCAGAGTGATCTGACCCAGGAGGTGAGGGTCCGCAGGCTTGCCTACAGCGACCTGCCGGCGGTGATCGCGATCGAGCGCCGCTCCTTCCCGACCCCGTGGTCACTGGCGATGTTCGTGCTCGAGCTCTCGAAGCCGTCGGGTATCTGCCTCGCCGCCAGCGCCGGCGACGAGCTCCTTGGCTACGTGATCTGCTCCCGCTATGACCAGGTCTGGCATCTGATGAACATCGCCGTCGCCCCCGAGCAGCGCCGTGCCGGCGTCGCCGGGCGGCTGCTGACCCGCCTCTTCGAGGAGGCGCGCGGGGTGCTGCCGTTCACGCTCGAGGTCCGCGTCTCCAACCACCAGGCGATTGCCATGTACGAGCGCTTCGGCTTTCGCTCCGCCGGTGTGCGCCCTCGCTATTACCACGACAACGGCGAGGACGCGCTGATCATGTGGCTCGATTGATCCTCGCGATCGAGACCTCCTGCGATGACACCTGCGCGGCTGTTCTCGACGGCCCGCGGATCCTCTCGAACCTGATCTCATCGCAGGCGGCGGCGCACACCCATTTCGGCGGCGTCGTCCCCGAGGTTGCCTCCCGCCACCACCTCGAACTGGCGACGCCGGTGATCGGCGCCGCTCTTGACGAGGCGGGAGTGGGGCTCGACGAGATCGAGGCGGTCGCCGTCACCGCCGGCCCGGGGCTGATCGGCGCCCTCCTGGTCGGGGTCAGCACCGCCAAGGCGATCGCGGCGCCGCGGCGGCTGCCGCTGATCCCGGTCGACCACCTGCAGGGGCACGTCGCCGCCAACTTCCTCGAGCCGGAGCCGCTGCAGCCGCCCTTCCTCTGCCTGGTCGCGAGCGGCGGCCACACGCTGCTGGCCGGGGTCACCGATCACAGCGGCTACGAGCTGCTCGGGCAGACGCTCGACGACGCCGCCGGCGAGGCTTTCGACAAGTCGGCGCGCCTGCTTGGGCTCGGCTACCCCGGCGGGCCGGCACTGCAGAAGCTGGCCGAGGAGGGCGACCCGACCGCCTTCGAGATGCCGGTTGCGATGGCCCGCGACCCCAGTCTCAACTTCAGCTTCAGCGGCCTCAAGACGGCGTTGGTCTATCGCTGTCGCGAACTCGGCGAGGAGGGGGTGGCCGAGCATCGGGCCGATCTGGCCGCTTCCTTCCAGGCCGCCGTGGTCAGGCAGTTGATCGCGAAACTGAAGCGGGCGCTGAAAAAGGGGCACTGGGAGGCGGTGGCACTGGGCGGCGGCGTCGCCGCCAATGGCCCCCTACGCGAAGCGGTGTCCGCCCTCTGCGAGGAGCGCGGGGTGCGCTTGAAGCTGGTCCCGGGCAAGCTCTGTACCGACAACGCGGCGATGATCGGCTCGGCGGCCCGCTTCGCGCCCCGCATCGAGTACCCGGACTACCTCGGTTTCGACGCCTTCGCCACCCCTGCCCGCCGCGCCGCATGACCGACGTCGTCGTCTACTCACGCTCCGGCTGCCACCTCTGTGAGGAGGCGATCGCCAAGATCGTCGCCCTGCACGAAGAGGGATACCGCTTTGGCCTGCACGAGATCGACATCGAGAGCGACGAGCTGCTGCTGCGCCGCCACCTCGAGCGGATCCCGGTTGTCGAGGTCGACGGCGTCGCCGTCTCCGAACTCGTTTTGGACGAAGCCGGGCTGCGTGCCAGGCTCGATACTGTGGGGGCATGGTCGAGGTGATCGAGGAGTTCGACGCGCCAGGGGGGTTCCCGGTCGAAGGGGATCGCCTCTCGCTTGGCGTCGCCGCGCGCCTCTCGCGCTACCTGCAGGTGCTGACGCAGGCCCGCAAGATGGGCCGCGACACGATCTCCTCGCAGGAGCTCTCCGAGTACACCCACATCAACCCGACTCAGATCCGCCGCGACCTCTCTGGCTTCGGCAAGTTCGGCAAGCGCGGGGTCGGCTACAACGTCGAGTCGCTGGTTTTGGAGATTCGCAAGATCCTGCGCACCTCGGGCCAGCACAACATCGCCCTCTTTGGCGCCGGCAACCTCGGCCAGGCGATCGCCAGCTCGGCGATCTTCGCCGACCACGGCTTTCAGGTGAAGGCAGTTTTCGACGCCGATCCGAGCGTGGTCGGGACCGAGATCGGGGAGCTCAAGGTGCTCGATCTCGGCGACCTGCAAGCGGTTGTCGCTGCGGAGGAGATCGTCGTCGGCGTCCTCGCCGTGCCCGCCGGGGCCGCCCAGGAGGTCGCCGACCGCCTCGTCAAGGCCGGCGTCAAGATCATCTTCAACTACTCCGAGCAGCTGCTGCAGGTGCCGCCGGAGGTGACGGTCCACACGTCCAGCCCCGCCGTCGACCTGCTCTACGCGCTCTACTTCTACCTGGCCTGAGTCCTTGTCGCTAGACCTCGACCTCGTCCGCGAGAGATTCGAGTCCTCCACCGACTTCACGATCGGGCTCGAGGAGGAGTTCGCGATCCTCGACCCGGCCACGCTGGAGCTGGAGCACCGCTTCGAGGACGTCTATGCGGTCTGCGAGAAGGATGAGCTGCTGGCCGAGTCGGCGGCCGGGGAGCTGATCGCCGCCGAGGTCGAGATCCGCTCGGGGCGGGCCGAGAGCTTCGCCGAGGCGGTCGCCAAGCAGAGCCAGCGGCGGGCGCGGCTGTTCGAGCTGGTCGGTGGTATGGGCCTGGCGCTCGGCGCCACCGGCACCCATCCCTGGGCCAGCTACCTCGACCAGCGGATCATCGACACCCCGCACTACAACCGCCTGCGCCACGAACTGGGCTGGGTCGCGCAGCGCAACAACACCTGGAGCACCCACGTCCACATGGGCGTGCGCGGTGCCGACCGGGCGATCGCGGTCTGCGACTGGATGCGGGAGCTGCTGCCGCTGCTGCTCGCCACCTCGGCCAACTCACCCTTCCTCGACCGCCGCGACACCGGCCTGCACACGGTGCGCACCGAGATCTTCACCCGCACCTTTCCCCGCTGCGGCGTGCCTTCGCCTTTCCGCGACTGGGACAGCTACGCGACCTTCGTCAACACACTGGAGCGGGCCGGCTCGATCGTCGAGTCGACCCAGCTCTGGTGGAGCGTCCGCCCACATCACCACTTCGGCACCGTCGAGGTGCGGATCTGCGACGCCCAGACCCGCGGCGACGAGTCCTTCGCTCTGGCCGGGCTGATCTCCGCCTGTATCGCCCAGGCGACGCTGGATTACGACGAGCATGGCTACGGAGGCGCCGGGGCGCCGTTGGCCGACCGCGAGATCGAGGAGAATCTCTGGCGGGCGATCCGCTACGGCCTCAGCGGCAAGCTGATCGACTTCCGGCGTGGGGTGGAGGTGGAGGCGCGCGAGGCGCTCGACTCGGTCCTGGCCTGGGTCGAGCCGGCCCGCTCCCAGCTCGGCATCGAGTTCGAGCTGCCGGACCGCAACGGTGCCCAGCGGGCGCACGAGGCGCTCGATTCCGGGCTCTCGATCGAGGACATCTACCGCGACGCGGTGGCCGAGACCAAGCACACCTACTCCGGCGCCGGCGAGACCGCAAAATCTTCTTGAATCGGGTCTATAGGCGGCAACGCCGTATGCGTCTATAGACTCCCGCGCCGCTCTAAATTCCACCGGAGGAACAAAACTTGACCAGCTTCTTGACCGATTACGGGGTAGTTGTCGCGCTTGTGTGTGCGGGTGCCGCTGTCGTCTACGGCCTCATCGTCACCCAGCGCCTGCTTGCCAAGTCCCCTGGCAACGACCGGATGCAGGAAATCTCGGGTGCCGTTCAGGAGGGAGCACAGGCCTATCTGAACCGCCAGTACACGATCATCGCCGCGGTCGCGATCCCGCTCGCGGTCGTGCTTTTGCTCCTGCAGGACTGGAAGACCGCGCTTGGCTTCGTGATCGGCGCCGTTCTCTCCGGCGCCACCGGCTTCATCGGGATGAACGTCTCGGTGCGGGCCAACTCGCGCGTCGCCGAGGCGGCCCGCGGCGGCGTCCCGCCGGCGCTCGACGTCGCCTTCAAGGGCGGCTCGGTCACCGGCCTCCTGGTCGTCGGCCTGGCGCTGCTCGGCGTCGCCGGCTACTACGGCGCCCTCGTCATCACCGGCAGCACCGACAAGGAGGCCGTCGACGCGCTGATCGGCCTCGGCTTCGGTGGCTCGCTGATCTCCGTCTTCGCCCGCCTCGGCGGCGGCATCTTCACCAAGGCCGCCGACGTCGGTGCCGACCTGGTCGGCAAGGTCGAGGCGGGGATTCCCGAGGACGATCCTCGCAACCCGGCCGTGATCGCCGACAACGTCGGCGACAACGTCGGCGACTGCGCCGGCATGGCCGCCGATCTCTTCGAGACCTACGCGGTCACCTCGGTCGCCGTGATGCTGCTCGGCGTCCTCACCTTCACCACCGACTACGCCCGTGAGGTGGCGATCTTCCCGCTGGTCATCGGCGGTATCGCGATTCTCGCCTCGATCGTCGGGGCGCTCTCGGTGCGGACCAAGTCCGACAAAGTCGAGGGTGCGCTGTACGTCGGCATGCTCGTCTCCGGCCTGATCTCGATCGTCGCCTTCTACCCGATCACCGACTGGCTGATGAGCGAGCCGCTGCGGCTCGGCTTCGCCAGCACCGCCGCTGACGCTGTCAGCGTCACCGACCTCTGGCTCTGCGCCGTGATCGGGATCGCCGTTACCGCGCTGCTGTTCGTGATCACCGACTACTACACGTCGACCCGCTTCCGCCCGGTCAAGACCATTGCCCAGGCTTCGGAGACCGGTCACGCGACCAACATCATCCAGGGCCTCGCCCAGGGCTACCAGGCGACCGCCGCACCGGCGATCGTCCTCGCCCTGGCGATCCTCGGCGCCAACGAGCTGGCGGGCATCTACGGCATCGGCATTGCCGTGATGGCTCAGCTCTCGCTCTGCGGCCTGATCGTCGCCCTGGACGCCTTCGGGCCGATCACCGACAACGCCGGCGGCATCGCCGAGATGGCGGAGCTGCCGGAGGACGTTCGCAACGTCACCGACCCGCTCGACGCGGTCGGCAACACGACCAAGGCGGTCACCAAGGGTTACGCGATCGGCTCCGCGGCCCTGGCCGCGCTGGTGCTGTTCGCCGCCTTCAAGAGCGAGCTGGCGGAAGAAGCGCCGTCCGGGTTCGATCTCAACGGGCTCTTCAACCTGACCAGCCCGGACGTGCTGATCGGGCTGATCATCGGCGGCATGATGGTCTACCTGTTCATGGCGCTCTCGATCGAGGCGGTCGGCCGGGCCGGCGGCCAGGTCGTCGAGCAGGTCCGTAAACAGTTCAAAGAACACCCGGGGATCATGGACGGGACCGAAAAACCCGAGTACGGGGAAACGGTCAGCATCGTCACCCTGGCGGCGCAGAAGGAGATGATCGCGCCCGCCCTGATTCCGATCGTCATCCCCGTCATCGTCGGCCTGCTCAGCGTCGACGCGCTCGGCGGCCTTCTGATCGGCGTCATCGTCGTCGGCCTCTTCGCGGCGATCTCGATGACCGCCGGCGGTGGTGCCTGGGACAACGCCAAGAAGCTGATCGAGGACGGCGCCCACGGCGGCAAAGGCTCGCCGGCCCACGAAGCCTCGGTCACCGGCGACACGGTCGGCGATCCCTACAAGGACACGGCCGGGCCGGCTATCAACCCGATGATCAAGGTGGCGAACATCGTCGCGATCCTGATCATCCCGATCGTTCACTTCTAAGCGTCTGCGGGTGGGAGGGGCGGTGTGCCCCTCCTGCTTGTGCTGTCTTTTTCGCCTGAGGAGCTGAGGGGCTGTCGCCCGTTGGCTACTGGGGCGAAAAAGGGAGCGCCGCTGCGCTGGAGGGGCACACCGCCCCTCTCGACGAAAAGCGGTCAGTGGACGAGCGGGATGAGAAGCACCGGGTCGTTCGCCTAGCTGCTGGTTTCCTTGGAGGTTGTTAGCGTTCCCGGGGTGCGGGGGTTGAAACTGATCCAGCGGGGAGCGGGGTATCCGTTCAGGCGGTGGCCGCGGCTTTCCAGGGCTGCGATTGGTGGGGCGCTGTTGGTCGCTCTGGTTGTGGTGGGCTCGAACGCCTACATCCTGCTCAGCGCGGAGGGGGAGTCGACGGCCACGCTGGCCGATGTTCCCCCCGCCCAGGTGGCGATTGTGCCGGGGGCGCTGGTGCAGCCGAACGGGAAGATGAGCGTGATGCTCGGTGACCGGGTCAGGCAGGCTGCGCGCCTGTGGCACGCGGGCAAGGTGGAAAAGGTCCTCGTCTCCGGCGACCACCACACCTGGGCCTACGACGAGCCGGACACGATGCGTAAGGCGCTCGTCCGCCATGGCGTGCCCCCGCGGGACATCTTCGAGGACCATGCCGGGTTCGACACCTGGGCGACGATGGTGCGGGCTCGCGGCATTTTCGGCGTGCAGGATGCCGTGGTCGTGACGCAGGACTTCCACATGCCCCGCGCGCTGTTCCTCGCCGACGAGGCCGGGATCCACGCGACCGGCCTGACCTCGGACCTGCATCGCTACGGCTACCAGTTGAAGAAGAGCGAAGTGCGGGAGGTGCTCTCGCGGGTCAAGGCGATCGCCGACGTGACCCTGAACACGCCGGCGATGGCCGGTCCTTCGATCCCGATCTCCACGGCCGACGGCCGCGAGAGCTGGGGCCCGGCACCGCCGCCCGGCACGCCGCCGGCGGGCTCGCCCGATCGCAGAGGAGCTAGCAGTGGTTCAGCGCGTTGACGTAGAAGCGCTGGTAGGTGGGCCAGTGGGCGTCCCAGTAGCTGCCTTCGTGGCCGCCCGGCCATGAGTGGGTGGTGAAGTCGGCATCGCCCGCTTCCATCGCGGCGACGAAGCCTTCGTCGTAGGGGCGGAAGTCGTCGGTCTCGCCGTAGTCGTTCCAGACCCTGGTGTCGCCGAAGGCCTCAGGATCGGCCTGGACCGCCTCGACGACGTCGTTGCGCTCGAAATCGGCCTCGTCGTCGAAGGCGCCGGGAGCCGTTTCGGAGCCGTCGAACCAGAGCGCGGGGGAGTGGCCGCCGACCGCGCAGAAGCGGCCCGGGTTCTTCAGGGCGATGTCGTAGGCGCCGAAACCGCCCATTGAGATGCCGCCGATCGCCAGGCGCTTGGGGTCGATGCCGAAGCGGCGGATCACCAGCGGGATCACTTCGTCCATCACCCAGTCTTCCCAGTCGCCGTCGGCACGGTCGTGCCAGTAGCCGTGGACTCCGCCCGCGGGGAAGGCGACAACCGCACCGCGCTTGCCGTGCAGGCTCGGCAGTCCGCGAAAGACGGCGTCGTTGAAGGTCCCCTCGTAGCCACCGCGGCCGTGCAGGAAGACGAGCAGCGAGCGCTCTCCCTTGGGTCCGGCGTTGGCAGGCACGATCACGTTGACCCCGAGGTCCTCGCCGACCGCCTTGCTGTGGAGCTCGATGTGGGTGAGGCTGGCGCCGTGGCGGTCGACCGGCGCGAACACAGTCGCGGCCAGGACGAGATAGAGGATGCCGATCAGCGCCACGGCGAGGATGCCGAGGGCGGACCGCCTCCGGCGCCGGATTTGCCGCTCCGTGGGCTTCGGCGGTGCGTTCAAGGCCCTCACGGTAGCGCTAGGCTCGCCCGCTGTGAGCGAGGGTCCAATCAACGTCGCCGATTTCGAGCGGCTCGCCGCCGCCAAGCTCGACGAGGGGACGCTGGGCTACTTCGCCGGCGGCGCCGGCGATGAGCTCACCCTGGGAGACAACGTCGCCGCCTGGTCGCGCTGGCGCCTGCGGCCGCGGGTGCTGGCCGGCCTCGACCGGGTGACGACGGAGGCCGAGGTGCTGGGCGGGCCGGTCTCGATGCCGGTGCTGGTGGCGCCGGTCGCCTACCAGCGACTGGTCGACCCCGAGGGCGAGATCGGGATGGCCCGTGCCGCCGCGGCAGCGGGCACGGCGATGTGCCTCTCGACCCTGGCGACGACGCTGCCCAGCGAGGTGGCCGCGGCGGTTCCGGGCGGGCGGCGCTGGTTCCAGCTCTACTGCTTCAAGGACGAGGCGGTCACGCGGGCGCTGATGGACGAAGCGGTCGCGGCGGGCTTCGAGGCGATCGTCGTCACCGTCGACGCCCCGCCGGGTGGCAACCGCGAGCGCGATCGCCGCACCGGCTTCGAGATCCCGGCGAGCCTGGGGGTCCCGGTTGTCGCCGCGGCGATGGGGGTCGAGCGGGCGGTGACGATCGCGGAGACCTTTGCGCTGATGAACCCGGCGCTGGGCTGGTCGGACCTGGAGCAGCTCGCCGCCGAATCCGGCCTGCCGGTGCTGGTCAAGGGCCTGCTGACGGCGGAGGACGCGGAGCTGGCGGTCGAGCACGGCGCCGCAGGCGTCGTCGTCTCCAACCACGGTGGGCGCCAGCTCGACCGGGCACTGGCCACGGGCGACGCTCTGCCGGAGGTGGTCGACGCCGTCGGCGGGCGCGCCACCGTGCTGGTCGACGGCGGCATCCGCCGCGGGGTCGACGTCGCGATCGCGCTAGCCCTCGGCGCCGACGCGGTGCTGGTCGGACGACCCGCCCTCTGGGGCCTCGCCGCCGCTGGCGCGGAGGGCGCCGGGCAGATCCTCGGCCTGCTCCGCGACGAGCTCGAGCTCGCTCTGGCGCTCTGCGGTTGCGCCTCACCGGCCGAGCTGAATCGCGCCCACGTGCGGAGAGCACCGGCAACGTCCGTATATTCGGACTGAGTGTCCGTTCTCGGCAGCATCTAGATGGCCCAGCGAATCCCCAGAGACGAATCGCTGAGCCGCGTCCACGGCGTCGGCGCGCTGTTCTCCGCCGCCTACGGCAACGTCGGCTCCTCGATCTACTACGCGCTCGGCGTCACCGCCGCCTTCGCCCTCGGCCTGACCCCGGTCGCCTTCGTCATCTCCGGCCTGATCTTCGCCGCCACCGCCGCCACCTACGCGGAGGCGACGGTGATGTACCCGGAGGCCGGCGGCTCCTCCAGCTTCGCCCGCCACGCCTTCAACGAGATGGTCAGCTTCATCGCCGCCTGGGGGCAGATGCTCAACTACACGATCACGGTCGCGATCTCGGCCTTCTTCGTGCCCCACTACCTGGCCGTGTTCTGGCCCTGGCTCGGCAGCAGCCCCGGCGACATCGTCGGCGGCGCGGCGCTGATCGTCGGCCTGGCGCTGATCAACATCCGCGGCACCGAGGAGTCGGCGAAACTGAACCTGATCCTCGCCGTCGCCGACCTCGCGACCCAGGTGGTGCTGGTCGGGATCGGGCTGGTCCTGGTCTTCAGCCCACAGGTCCTGGTCGACAACATCCACCTCGGCGTCGCCCCGACCTGGAGCGACTTCGCGCTCGGGATCGCGGTCGGGATGATCGCCTACACCGGGATCGAGACGATCTCCAACATGGCCGAGGAGGCCAAGGACGCCGCTCGCACGATCCCCCGCAGCGTCGGTCTCACGGTCGCCGCCGTGCTCGGCCTCTATCTGCTGATCCCGATCGTCGCGCTCTCGGCGATGCCGGTGCACCTCGACGCCGGCGGCCACTACGTGACCGACCTCGGCTCGAAGTTCGCCGACGACCCGATTCTCGGCATCGTCGAGAACCTCGGGCTCTCCTCGGTCCCGACCGAAATCCTTCGCTACTACGTCGGCGTGCTGGCGGCGGTGATCCTGCTGATCGCCACCAACGCCGGCCTGATCGGGGTCTCCCGCCTCACCTACTCGATGGGTCAGCACCGGCAGCTGCCGGAGGCGCTGCGCCAGGTCCACCCGAAGTACCGCACGCCCTACATCGCGATCCTGATCTTCGCCGCGATCGCGATCGTCACCCTGCTGCCGGGGCAGACCGACTTCCTGGCGACGATGTACTCGTTCGGGGCGATGCTCTCGTTCACGATCGCCCACGTCGCCTTGATCCAGTTGCGGCGAAGACAGGGCGACGTCGAGCGCTCCTGGAAGGCGCCCCTGAACATCCGCGCCTTCGGTTTCGACGTACCGATGGTCGCCGTGCTCGGCGGCCTCGGCACCTTTGGCGCCTGGATCGTGGTGATGGCGCTGAATCCGCGCACGCTCTTCGTCGGCACCGGCTGGATGGTGCTGGGGATCGTCGTCTACGTCCTCTACCGCCGCAACCAGAAGCTGCCGTTGACGGAGACGGTCAAGGTGGTGACGCCGGAGCCGCTGGGGGTCGAGGAGGTCGAGTACCGCAGCGTCCTGGTCGGCTTCGAGGACGACGAATCGTTCTCGCCGGAGATGGTCGCGACTGCGGTCAAGCTCGCCTCCAAGCGCCGCCGCGGCATCCACGTCCACTCGATGCTGACGGTTCCGACCAACCTGCCGCTCGACGCCGAGATGCCCGAGCAGGAGGAGGCGGCGCAGCGGATGATCGAGGAGGCTCGACTGATCGGCGGCCAGCGGGTCACCGGACACGTCGCCCGGGTCCGCCCCGGGCAGGCCGGCTACTCGATCTCCGACGAGGCCGAGCTGATCAAGGCGGCGGCGATCGTGATCGGGCTGCGCTACCGCGCCGGGGTGCCGCTCTACGACAAGACCCTGCAGACGGTCCTCGGCGAGCGCCCCTGCCGGGTGATCGTCGTCTCCGACCCGACCAGCAGCCCGGTCGCGGTGCCGACCGAAGCGGTAGTCGAGGTCACCAGGTGATCTACCGCCACGCGGTGCGTGGGTTCTCCGTCGCCTTCGTCCTGATCGGGCTGGTGGTGCTGATCGTGACCCTGGTCAACGGTGGCGGCCCGGCCTCGGTCGGGGTGCTGATGGGCATCGCCTTCGTCGCCGTCGGCATCGGGCGGCTCTGGGTCGCCAGGAAGATGGAGGAGCGATGAGCGAGCCGGGCGGAGGGGCGGCACGGCCGACGGAGCCGGCGCCGGGGCGGCGCGGCGACCCGCTGCTCAAGCGCGGCCTCGGCGTTCCCTACCTGTTCGCCGCCGCTTACTCGGCGGTCGGCTTCTCGATCTACTTCGCGCTCGGCGTCGTCGCCGACCGCGGCCTCGGGCTGACGCCGCTGATCTTCCTCGCCTCGGGACTGCTGTTCGGCCTGACCACGCTCAGCTACGTCGAGGGCGGGGCGATGTTCCGCGAGCGCGGCGGCTCCTCGACCTTCGCCCGCCACGCCTTCAACGAGCTGGTCGCCTTCATCGCCGGCTGGGCGATCCTGATCGACTACCTGATCGTGATCGCCCTGGCGGCGATCTCGGTGCCGCACTACCTGGAGCCGATCTGGGGTGGGTTCTCCCGGCCGGGCTGGGAGATCGGCGTCGCCGCGGCGGTTATCGCCGCCGCCTGCGCGCTCAACATCCTCAACGTCACCGGCCGCGAGAAAGGGCGCTCGCTGGCGCTGCTGGCCCTGGCCGACCTCGGCCTGCAGCTGGCGGTGATCGTCGTCGGCGCCCTCGTCGTCCTCCACCCCGACCGCCTCACCGAACAGCTCCACCTCTTCTCCGACCCCAGCTTCAAGGACATCGTCTACGCCGCCGTGGTGGCGATGCTGGCCTACGCCGGGATCGAGGCCGCCTCCGACCTGGCTCCGGACATCGACGTCGACCGCCGTGACCTCAAGCGGATCGCCACGCTCGGCGCCGTCGCCGTCCCGCTCGTCTACGCCGGCATGGCCGCGATCGCGTTGATGGCAGTGCCCGTGGTTGCCGGTCCACACGGGCCCGAGACCGCGCTCGGCAACCAGTTCGTCGAGGAGCCGGTGCTGGGGGTGGTCTCGGCCTTCCACCCGGGCTGGGTCGCCGACTCGATGCGCTGGATGGTGGCGCTGATCGCGGCGCCGGTGCTCTTCTGGGCCGCCAACACCTCGATGCTGGGCGTCTCCCGCCACATCTACACGCTGGCGATCAACCGCCAGATCCCCAGCTGGCTGGGCAAGCTCGAGCGGCGCAAGGCAACGCCGTACGTGGCGATCGTGATCAGCGGCATGATCGCGCTCGGCCTGGTGATCCCGACCAACGTCAAGCTGCTGGCCGGGATCTACGCCTTCGGCGCCACCCTGGCGATTACGATCGCCCACCTCTCGATCATCCGCCTGCGGGTCAAGGACCCCGACCGCCGCCGGCCCTTCAAGATCCCGATGGGGATCCCCTGGCGCGGCGCCGAGTTGCCGCTGCCGGCGGTCGTCGCCGCGATCCTCAGCGGCCTCGCCTTCATCAGCGTCCTCCTTTACCACGAGACCGCCCGCCTGGTCGGCGGCGGCTGGATGGTCTTTGGCCTGATCTTCTACGTCGTCTACCGCAAGGTCTTCGAGGGGACGACGCTGACCAAGCGGGTCTCGGTGACCGAGCGCGCCCTGACCAAGCAGGTGCCGGAGGTCGAATTCCGCAACATCCTCGTGCCTGTCTTCGGGACCAAGCTCGACGATGACATCGTCGCCACCGCCGGCCGCCTCGCCGCGGCCGAGCAGGCCGAGTCCGGCAAGGACGAGGAGGACGCCAGACTCGAGCTCGTCTACGTGATCGAAGTGCCGCTGACGCTGCCGCTGGATGCGGCGCTGCCGCCCGAGCGCGAGGAGGAGGCGCGGCGGGCGCTGGAGCGCGCCCGCGAGGTTGGCGAGGAGTACGAGGACGTCGGTGTCAGCACCGAGGTGATCCGCGCCCGCAAGATTGGCGCCGGCATCCTCGAGGCGGCACGGCGCAGTGGCTCGGAGGCGATCGTGATCGGCGGTGAGCCGCCCTCGAAGATCCGCGGTGGCGCCAAGATCGGCGGGATCGGCGGCGCCAAGCCAGCCGAGATTGGCGCCGCGACCGAGTACGTGCTGAAGAAAGCCCCGTGCCGCGTCTTGCTGACCGCACCTCCCGAAGCGCCCTAGCCGCGCTTCCCATCTAGTATCCGGCCAATGCTGATTTTGATTGTTGGTTGCGGCCGCGTGGGTTCTTCGGTCGCCCGGGCGATGCTGCGGGAGGGACATGAAGTCTCCTGCCTCGACGAGGACCCCGAGTCGCACGCGCGGCTCGAGGTCGGCCTCGAGAAGAGCTGGGAGGACCTCGGCGGCCAGTTCACGGTCGGGGCCGGCCTCGAGACCGAGGCCCTGGAGGCCGCCGGCATCGAGCGCGCCGACGCTTTCATCGCCTCCACCGACGGCGACAACACCAACATCGTGATTGCCCAGATCGCCCAGAAACGCTACGAGGTGCCGACCGTGATCGCCCGCGTGCTCGACCCGTTGCGGGCCGAGTGGTATCAGCGCCAGGGCCTGAACACGGTCTGCCCGACCAGCGTGGCGATCGACATGCTCGAGACTGCGGTGCGCAGGGGCGGCGAAGGCGGCGACCCGACCGACGGCGCGGCGGAAGCCGCCTAGAGAGGGACTGGGGAGCGGATGTACATCATCGTCGTCGGAGCGGGCAAGGTCGGGTGGAACCTGGCGCGCGAGCTGCTGGAGAAAGACCACGAGGTGACGTTGATCGAGAACAACCGGCGTCGCTACCTGACCGTCGAGCAGGAGCTCGAGCACAACGTCTCCTACGGCGACGCCTCTGAGCTCTGGGTGCTGGAGCGGGCCGGGATCCAGCGCGCCGACATGGTGATCGCGGTGACCGGCGACGACGAGGACAACATGCTGATCTGCCAGGTCGCCAAAGAGAAGTACCTGGTCAACCAGATCATCGCCCGGGTCAACAACCCGCGGAACCGCCAGCACTTCGACCTGCTTGGGATCAAACCCTCGGTCTCGGCGACCGACCTGATCCTGCGCCTGCTCGAGCACGAGGTGCCCGAGTACGGTTTGGTCCACCTGCTCGACCTGCAGGAGGAGCAGTTGGAGATCATCGAGATGCTGCTCGGCAGCGACTCGAGTGTGACCGGGCGCCGCGTCGGCGACCTGCAGATGCCCGAGGGCAGCCTGCTGATCTCGGTCCTGCGCTCCGGCAAGGGCTTCGTCCCGACCGCCGACACCGTGCTGGAGGAGGGCGACGAGATCTTGGCCGTGCTGGATCCGGGCAAAGAGGACGACTTGAAGGTGCTCTTCGGACCCGAAAGCAACGGCAGCGACGGTGGTTGACCGAGAGGTCGACTTCCTTCTGATCGGCGGCGGCATGGCCTCCGCCCACTGCGCCGCCGAGTTGCGCAAGCGCGGCGCCGAGGGCTCGATCCTGCTGGTCGGCCGCGAGCCGGAGCCGCCCTACGAACGCCCACCGGTCTCCAAGGAGTACCTGCGCGGCGAGGCCGGGCGCGCCGACGCCTACGTCAACCCGCCCTCCTGGTACGAGGAGAACGAGGTCGAGCTGCTGAGCGGTCGCAACGTGATGTCGCTGGATCCCGAGGCGCGCACGGTGAAGGTCCAGGGCGGGGAGGAGGTGGCCTTCGGCAAGGCGCTGATCGGCACCGGCGCGATGGTCAACATCCTTCGAGTCGAGGGCGCCGAGAACGAGGGCATCCACTACCTGCGCGCCTTCGGCAACTCCGACGCGATTCGGGCCGAGGCCGAGGTGGCCGAGCATGTGGTCCTGATCGGCGGCAGCTACATCGGCACCGAGGTCGCCGCCTCGCTGACCGCGAAGGGCACCAGGTGCTCGATCGTGGCGATGGAGGACGTGGCACTCTCGCGCACCTTTGGCGCCGATGCCGGGCGCTGGTTCCAGGCGAAGATCGAAGCCAACGGCGTCGAGTTCCACGGCGGTGAGGAGCTCGAGGCGTTCGAGGGCGACGGTCGGGTCGGCGCGGTCGTGACCAAGAGCGGGCTCAGCCTCGGCTGCGACATGGTCGTGGTCGGTGCCGGGGTGCGGGCCGACGCGATGCTCGCCGAGCGTGCCGGGCTCGAGGTCGACAACGGCATCGTCTGCGACTCGAAGCTGCAGACCTCTGTCGAGGGGATCTACGCCGCCGGTGACTGCTGCTCCTACGACAGCGTCGTCCACGGCCGCCGGTTGCGAGTCGAGCACTGGGACGTGGCGATGCAGCAGGGCATCCACGCCGCCGGCAACATGCTCGGCGAGGATCGCGACTACGAGGTCGTCCCCTACTTCTTCAGCGACCTCGCCGACTGGGCCAGCCTCGAGTACGTCGGCCCGGCCCAGGACTGGGATGAGGAGGTCTGGCGTGGCGACCGCGCCAAGGGCGAGTTTTCGGTCTGGTACCTGAAGGACGGCCGCGTCGGCGGCGCCCTCAGCGTCGACCGCCCCGAAGACCTGGCCGAAGCCAGGCGCATGCTGGCCGATGGCGTCGACGTTTCCGGCGCGCGCGAGGCGATTGCCGACCTGGGCTCGGATTTGTCCGAGATCGCTTAGAACCTGGTGCGGCCGAGGCCGAGCAGGAAGCCGGCGCGGGCGGAAGCGGTTTCCACGGTTTCGATCGGGACCCGGCCGACCTGTTTGCGGAAACGCAGCGTGGATACGGAGCGGACCATCTCCGGCATCGCGTAGCTGACCCGAGACAGGCCGCTCTCGGCGGGGTCGATCCGCACGTGCAGTTTGCTGGACCGATCGGTGGCCGTCAACGGCAGCCCGATCGCCAGATCTGCGGGCGCCGCGTTCATCTGCCTGATCGAGAGAACCAGGAACGGTCGGCGCCCGTTCTGCTCGCCGCCGATTGCAGGCTCAAGGTCGGCTAGGAAGACCTCACCGCGGCGAGGGGGCGCGAGCAAGCTCAGTCCCTATCGGGGAAGGGCGGTTGCGATTCGAGCTCGCGGACCCACTCGTCATCGCGCGCGGCAGCGCCAGCCACGATCTCCGCCGGCAGTTCGGAGTAGCGCCGCCAGGCGCGTTCGGCCGACTCGAGGATCTTGGCCTCCTCCAGCATGTCCGCTGCTTCTTCCAGGACTTGAGTCACGCTTTGTCCCGTGAGTTCTGCTTGTTTCTGGAGACGCTCGTGGGTGCTCCGGCGCACCCGGATCGTGGTCGTCTCGACGCTTGCCATCGGGCAAGTCTACATTTATGTCTACATGAGCCCCCGGCGCGCATGTTCTCGCCTAAGGTCGCAGCGGGGCGTTTCTCTCCCCCTACCATCGATATCCTTCGAGGACGCTTTGCGGCCTGGTGTAATGGCAGCACACCTCTCTCTGGAAGAGGCAGTCGGGGTTCGAGTCCCTGGGCCGCAGTTCTTTTGACCCGACTCACCAAGATCTCCTCGATGCTTGCCGTTCCTCTTGCGGCGCTGGCGATCGCCGGCTGTGGCGGTGGCGGCGGCGACTCGACCGCGACCGAAGCGACCACGGAAACCACGGTGGCGCTGACCAAGGCGGAGCTGATCTCCCAGGGCGACGCGATCTGCGGCGAGGTCAACAAAGCGGTCGGCGCGCTGGCCGTTTCCGGGGCCGAAGTCCCGGAGCAGATCACCCAGACCGCCAGCCTCTACGCCGGCATGGTCGACAGCATCAAGGGCTTGGGCGCGCCTGACGACGACACCGGCTACCCCGAATTCATCGCCGCCGCCGAAGAACTCTCGAAGGTCGAGGGTGAAGTCAAGCTAGCGGCAGAACGCGAAGACACCGCGGCCCTCGGCGAAGCGGCGTCGGTGGCCGCGCCGGCGCTCGAAGAATTCGAGAGCGTCGCCGGCGAATACGGCTTCGAAGACTGCAGCGAAGGTCCCAGCACGCCGACCGCCGGCGTCCCTGGCTCGGGCGCGCCTGAAGAAGTCGAAGAAGGTGGGGTCGAAGCGGCGCCTGAAGAAATCGAAGAAGAAGCGGTGCCGGAAGAAGCCGCTCCCGAAGAAGCGGCGCCGGAAACGGGTGGCGCTGGGGGCGGGGTTGAAGAAGCGGCGCCGGAAGCGGCTCCTGAAACTGGCGGTAGTTCCGGGGGCGTTGGGCCGGGCTGATCCTCTGGCTGTCTCGGGCTGGGGAGAGGTGGGGGCGCCTCTCGCTTGCTGACTTTTTCGCCTGAACTGATTGTGGCCGTCCGAGGTTGCGGGTGGGGCGAAAAAGAGAGCGCCGCTGCGCCAGAGGCACCCCCACCTCTCCCCAGCAGGCGCCCAGGTAACTCCCAGCTACCGAGTACGAAGCTGGGGCGTTGAACACAACACTGGGATCACTCGTTCCGAACACTGCCCGGGTAAGCCGTTCCTCGCTGTGAGATGAACAGCGCTTCCTTGTCGCTGCTCGCTGGTCGAAGCGCGTAGAGGGGCACCCGACTCCCCGCCCCTCAGGTCAGGCAGCTGACGACTCAGCCCACGCCCCGTACAACCTGGAGTAAACGCCCCCAGCCGCGATCAGCTCGTCGTGCGTCCCCTGCTCGGCGATTTTGCCGCCTTCGAGGACGACGATCTTGCCGGCGCGGCGGATCGTCGAAAGGCGATGGGCGATGACGATCGCCGTGCGCCCCTGGAGCAGCCGCTCCAAGCCTTTCTCGATCGTTTTCTCGGTGCGGACGTCGACGTTGGAGGTGGCCTCGTCGAGGATCAGGATGCGGGGCTCCGCGAGCAGGGCGCGGGCGAAGGCGACGAGCTGGCGCTGGCCGGCGGAGAGCTGGACGCCGCGCTCGCCGACCTCGGTCTCGATCCCGTCGGGCAGGGCGGCGACGAACTCGGTGGCGCCAACCGTGGCGACAGCGGCTTCGATCTCCTCCAGGCTCGCCTCCGGCCGCCCGAAGGCGATGTTCTCGCGGACGCTGCCGGAGAAGAGGAAGCCCTCCTGGGGGACGATCCCGAGCTGGCGCCGCAGCGCCCGCTGCTGGACGCCGCGCAGGTCGTGGCCGTCGACCAGCACCTTGCCGGCCTGCGGGTCATAGAAGCGGGCGACCAGCTTGGCGAAGGTCGACTTGCCGGCGCCGGTGGCCCCGACCAGGGCCAGCGTCTGACCGGGCGGCACATGGAGGTCGACGCCTTCCATCGCCCAGGCGTCGTCGGCGGGTTCGGCGTCCTCGCTGTAGGAGAACCAGACACCCTCCAGCTCGATCTCGCCCGTCAGCGTGCCGGGGTCGATCGCGTCGGGGGCGTCGACCATGTCCGGCTTGGTGTCGAGCAGGTCGAAGATCTTGTCCAGCGCCGCCATCCCCTGCTGGTAGGTCGTGTAGAGCTGGGACAGTTCCTGGATCGGTTCGAAAAAGGTCGCCAGGTAGGCGACGAAGGAGACGATGATGCCGACCTTGATCGCGCCGTCGATCGCCTGGCTGCCGCCGTAGAGCAGGATCACCGCGGTCCCGATCGCCGCAAGCAGTTCGACCGCCGGGAAGTAGGAGGCGTTGAGGTAGACCGTTTTCATGTTCACGTCGCGATTGCGTTCGTTGAGGTCGGTCATCACGTCGACATGGCGGGGCTCCTGGCCGAAGCTGCGCACAACCCGGACGCCGCTGAGCGTCTCCTGTAGGTAGGAGGTGACGGCGGCGATCCGCTCGCGGGTCGCGCGGTAAGCCCCGGCCGAGACGATCCGGAAGGTGACGCTGGCGATCGCCAGCAGCGGCAGGGTGAGGAAGGTGATCAGGGCCAGCTTGACGTCGAGCAGGAGCAGGATCACGATCACGCCGACCAGGGTCAGCGTCGCCGAGAACATCGTCACCACGCCGCTGGTGACCAGCTGGTTGAGCGCCTCGACGTCGTTGGTCATGCGCGAGATCAGCACGCCCGGGCTGCGGCGGGTGAAGAAGCCGATCGACATCGATTGGATGTGGCCGAAGAGCCGCTCGCGCAGATCCTGGAGGGCGCGGGTGCCGACCCAGCCGACCAGGTAGGTCTCGGCGTAGGTGGCGAGCGCGTAGAGCAGGGCGGCGCCGACGAAGGCGGCGACGATGAGGTCGAGGGCGCTGAGGTCGCCGGTGTTGATGCCGGCGTCGATCGCCTGGCCGGCCAGGTAGGGGGGCGCGAGACCGGCGCCGGTCTCGATCACGAGGGCGAGGAACATCAGCGCCATGCGCCCGCGATAGGGCCGCAGCAGCCCGATCATCCAGCGCACCTTGCGGCCGCGCTGATCCTCGCCGCGAACCAGGCGCCAGAGCGCCACGAAGAGCAGGTAGACGTTGCGCAAGCGGTTGTCGCCGGGCTCGGAGCCGTTCGGCTCGGTGTTGTTCGGTTGGATCTCGCTCACAGGCGCGCCATCTCCTCGCGGCTCTCGAGGTCGCGTTGGAGGAAGACCGAGTCGGCGAGCCCGTGCTCGGCGATCTCGCGGTAGAAGCCGCAGCCCCGCATCAGCTCCTCGTGGGTGCCGCGGTCGACGATCCTGCCGCCGTCGATCACGACCACCTCGTCGGCCAGGGAGACGGTCGAGAGGCGGTGGGCGATGATGAAGGTCGTGCGCCCGGCCATCACCTCGCCGAGCCCGGACTTGATCGCCTCCTCCGTCGTCGCGTCGACCGAGGAGGTGGCGTCGTCGAGGATCAGGATCCGTGGATCGGCGAGCAGGGCGCGGGCGATCGCGACGCGTTGGCGCTGACCGCCGGAGAGGGTGAGGCCGCGCTCGCCGACCCGGGTCTCATAGCCCTCGGGCAACTCGCGGATGAACTCGTCGGCCTGGGCGCGGCGGGCCGCCGCTTCGATCTCCTCCAGGCTCGCCTCCTGGCGCGCGTAGGCGATGTTCTCGGCGACGCTGGCGGTGAAGAGAAAGCTGTCGTCGGCGACGAAGGCAATCTCGGAGCGCAGTGAATCGACGTCGATCTCGCGGATGTCGGCACCGTCGACGAGCACCGTTCCCTCGCTCGGGTCATAGAGCCGGGCGATCAGCCCGACCAGGCTGGTCTTGCCGGCGCCCGAGGGGCCGACAAGAGCCACCGTCTTCCCTGCCGCGATGTCGAGGTCGACGTCGCTCAGCGCCAAAGCAGCCAGTGATTGAGGAGTTGACCCCACCCCGGTGTGGTCAACTCCTCCACGCTCGCCGGTGGAAGTGTCGTAGCGCAGGCTGACGCCGCGCAGCTCCACGTGGCCACCCCCCGCGGGCAGCGCTGGGGCCCCGGGCGGACTTTGGATCGCCGGTTCGCGGTCGATGATCTCGAACATCCGGTTGCCCGAGGCGATCGCCCGCTGTGCCATCCCCATCGTCACCCCGAGCATCCGCATCGGGCCGGCCAGCATCCCGACATATAGGTAGAAGGCGCTGAAGCTGCCGAGGCTGAGCGATCCGTTGATCACCTCGCGGCCGCCGACCAGCAGCACCAGGGCGATTCCGAACTGCGGCAGCAGGCCGATCAGCGGCGAGAAGAACGCCTGCAGGCGGGTCGAGTAGATGCTCTGGTCGAAGACCCGCGAGACCGCACGCTGGAAGCGGTGCAGCTGATACTCCTCGCGGGCGAAGGCCTTGACGATGCGGATCCCGGATACGTTCTCCTCGGCCTCGGCGGTCAGCTCGGCGATCCGCTGCTGAACCTCCTGCAGGGCCGGGCGGGAGACGCGGTTGTAGCGCGAGGCGGTGTAGATGACGAAGGGCGCCGGTGCCAGCGCGATCAGCGCCAGCAGCGGGTTGATCGCGATCATCACTACGCTCGCCAGCACGATCGTCAGCAGACTCTGGGTGATGAAGATCAGCCCGTAGCCGAGGAAGAACCGGATCGCCTGCAGGTCGACGGTCGCCCGCGACATCAGCTGCCCGGTTTGCTGGCCGTCGAAGAAGCCGAGGTCGAGCCGCTGCAGGTGCGCGTAGAAGGTCTGCCGCAGGTCGAATTCGACCGAGAGCGAGACTTTGCCCGCCACCAGTCGCCTGACCACGGTCAGGCCGAGGCGGAGGATGCTGGCGCCGACAATCGCCAGGGCGAGCGGAAGCAGGGCGGACTTGTCCCCGTCCTTGATCGCGTTGACGGCGCGGCCGGTCAGCAGCGGGATCAACACCGTCATCCCGATCGCCGCCCAGGCGAACGCCATCGATCCCCAGAGCTGGGGGCGGTAGGGACGCAGGAAGCCCATCAAACGGCGGTACGTACGCATTCCCACCTACTATACAAAGTGAAGTATTGGAGCCGAGCGGTTGACCGCGGCGTTCAGGGCCGTTCTGGGTCGGCTCAGCCGTTGAGCCGGGCGGCGGCCTTGGCGCTTGGGACTTTGCCCTGCGGGCACGGTTTCGGGCCGTGGCCGGGGCGGGGGAGGATCTGGAAGTTGGTGACGGCGTGGAAGGGGGTGGTGGCGCCGCTGTTGTGGGCCAGGTTGAGGATCAGGCGGTAGAAGCCGGGCGGGAGGCCGTGGTAGAAGATCTCCGGCCGGGTCGCCGGGGAGTAGCTGCCGGCGCTGCCGATGCGCTCGGCGAGGACGCCGTTGGGGCCGGAGTAGCGCGGGTAGTCGAAAGAAGCGCCGACCAGGCGGCCGTTGCCGATCGGGCTGTTGATCGCGTCCAGCAATTTCTTCGGATCGACGCAGTCGGGAACGCGGTTGAGGCTGAAGCGGATGTGGCCCTCGCCGAGCTGCGGTTCACGGCCGAACTGCAGCGGCGCCAGGCGGAAGTTTTCGATGTTGGCCTTGACCACGACCGCGTGGCTCGTTTGCCTGGCGCCGTTGCGCGGGGAGATGATCTCTACGCTGGGTTGCCCCGGCACCGCTGCCGCGCTCGCCTCGTCGTGTTGGGAATTGGAGCAGCCGCTGAGAATGGCGACCAGCGCCAGGGCGGCGGCAGCCGCCAGCACTGCCAAGGTTGCAGTCCCTCTACGCATCGGAGCGGGAACATTACGCGCAACATCGAGAACCACATCCGGCGGCTCCCGATCGCGATCCTCGCGCTCTCGCTGGTCCTTGCCGCGGCGGCGCCCGCGGTGGCGGCCGCCGACCTCGCCGGGCACGTCAATCCCTTCGCCGGCACCCGCCCAGGGCCGGGGACCTTCGGTGGCGGTCACAACTTCCCCGGCGCAACCCTGCCCTTCGGGATGGTCCAGTGGGGTCCCGACACCGCACCCTCGGCGCCGCACTCGGGGGGCTACGACCATCGCGACAACCACATCCGCGGCTTCAGCCTCACCCATCTCAACGGCGCCGGCTGCGCCCTCTACGGCGACTTTCCCTTTTTGCCGACGACGGAGCCGCTGACCTCTTCGCCGGCTGCACCCGGCGGTGGTCTCGACGGGCGCTTCCAGCCCGGCTTCTCCCACTCCGAGGAGGCCGCCTGGCCGGGCTTCTACGAGGTCCGGCTCAACCCCGTCGGCGGCGCCGACATCGACGTCGCGCTGACGGCGACGACGCGGACCGGGATCGCCCGCTTCGAGTTCCCCAGGAACCCGCACGCCAGCGTCCTCATCGACGCCGGCGGCAGCGCCCAGCCCGACGACCAGGCCGCGGTCGCCGTAGACCCCGGCCGCCGCGAAATCTCCGGCACCGCCTCCAGCGGCCTCTTCTGCGGCCAGCGCCCGCGCTACCGCGTCTACTTCGCCGCTGTCTTCGACCGCCGCTTCGACGCCTCCGGAACCTGGAAGGGGGACTCGCTCGACCCTGGCGGGGAAGCGGCAGAAGACAGCAAAGAGCCGGTGGCGAACCCGCGCACGACCGCCCAGGCGGGTGCCTACGCCAGCTTCGACACCCGCGCCAGCCGCACCGTCACCGCCCGGGTCGGCATCTCCTTCGTCAGCGTCGACGGAGCCCGCGCCAACCTCGCTGCCGAGAGCCGCGGCAGGGGTTTCGGCGCGATCGGGCGGCTGGCTCGCCAGCGCTGGAACCAGGCGCTGGGCCGGGTCCGGGTCAGCGGCGGCCCGAGGTCGCTCCTCGACACCTTCTACACGGCGCTCTACCACGCCTTCCTGGCGCCGCGGACCTTCAGCGACGTCGGCGGCGCCTACGCGGGTATGGACGGGGCGATCCACCAGGCTCGCGGCCGCATCCAGTACGCCGACTTCTCCGGCTGGGACACCTATCGCACCCAGACCCAGCTGCTGGCACTGCTGGCGCCGGAGCGGGCCAGCGACATGATGAGGTCGCTGCTGGCAGACGCCGAGCAGAGCGGCTGCCTGCCGCGCTGGCCCTACGCCAATGGCCAGAGCATGACCATGGTCGGCGACTCGGCCGACCCGATCCTCGCCTCGGCCGCCGCCTTCGGCGCCGGCGCCTTCGACCGGCGGGCGGCGCTGGCGGCGATGGTCAAGGGCGCGACCCAGCCCTGTCGCAGCGTCAACGGCGAATACCTGCAGCGGCAAGGGCTGGCGCAGTACATGGCGCTCGGCTACGTCCCCTTCGACCTCGACACCAACACCCGCAACGCCAACTCGATCTACGGCGACCCGGAAGCCGTCTGGGGCTCGGCGGCGACCACGCTCGAGTACGCGGTCGACGACTTCGCGATCGCCCAGCTCGCCGCCCGCTCCCTCCACGACCGCGCCACCTACCGTGCCTTCATGGACCGCTCGGCGAACTGGCGCCGGCTCTTCAACCCGGCCAGCGGCATGGTCGAGCCGCGCTTCGCCGCCGGCAACTTCCCGGCGTCCTACGACAACCTCGGCGGTGGCGGCTTCGTCGAGGGCAACTCGGCCCAGTACACCTGGATGGTCCCGCAGGATCCCGGCGGCCTGATCGCGCGAATGGGCGGGCCGCGGCGGGCCGCCGCACGCCTCGACCACTTCCTGCGCGAGCTCAACGGCGGCCCGGGCGGGACCCACACCGACCACGCCCTGCTCGGCAACGAGCCGACCCTGCAGACGCCCTGGCTCTACGACTGGATGCGGCGGCCCTACCGCACCCAGGCCGCGGTCCGCCGCGCCCTGCTCGGCCTCTACGACACCTCGCCCGACGGCTACCCGGGCAACGACGATCTCGGCACGCTCTCGTCCTGGTACGTGTTCGGGGCGCTCGGCCTCTATCCCGAGGTGCCGGGCGTGGGAGTGCTGGCGATCGGCAGCCCGCTCTTCGCCCGGACCGAGATCCGCCTGCCGCACCGGCGCCGGGCGCTGATCCTCGCCGCCGCCCGCGAGGTGACGACGAGCGGGGCGGGCAAAGGCCGTCGGCGCCAGGTGCGCTCCCTCAGTCTCGCCGCCGCTCCCTACATCCAGTCCCTGCGCCTCGACGGGCACGCCTACGCCAAGCCCTGGACCACCTACTGCGCCCTTGCCCGTGGCGCCACGCTCTCCTTCCACCTCGGTCGTAACCCGAACCGCTCCTGGGGTGCCGCGGTCGCCGCCGCACCGCCGTCCTTCGGTCCCCAGCACCCGATGCCACAGGGCGATTGCGCCCCGTGAGCCAACGCTCGACCGCGCTCTGGATCCTCGCCGGCCTGACCGCCCTCGGCGTCGCCGTGCGCTTCGCCAGCCTCGGCGTCCAGAGCTACCACCACGACGAGGTGATCACGGCGCTGCGGGTGCTGCCGGGCAGCTTTGGCGAAATGCTGCACACGGTCAAGGTAAGCGAGTCCAACCCACCCCTGTACTACGTCCTCGGCTGGGCCTGGGCGAAGGAGTTCGGCACCGGCGAGGTCGGCCTGCGCTCGCTCTCCGCCCTGTTCGGCGCGGCCACGGTGCCGATCGGCTACCTGATCGGCCGCCAGCTCGCCAGCCGCCGCGCTGGCCTGATCCTGGCGGCGCTGATCGCCGTCAACCCGATGCTGATCTGGTACTCGCAGGAGGCCCGCTCCTATGCATTGCTGGTCTTCTTCGGCGCTCTCGCGCTCTTCTTCTTCCTGAGGGCGCTGGACACGGGCCGGGGGCGCGACCTCGCCTGGTGGGCGCTGGCCTCGGCGCTGGCGCTCTGCAGCCACTACTTCGCCGTCTTCGCCGTCGCGATCGAGGCGCTCTGGCTGATCACGGCGCTGCGGGCGCGCTGGCGGGTCGTGCTGCCGGCGGTCGCGGCCGCCGGCGCGGCGGGCCTGGCGCTGCTGCCGCTCGCCAACTCGCAGACCAACCCGACCCACATCGGCTGGATCGAAAACAGCCCGCTGGCCGAACGCTTCTGGGAGACCGCGGTTTCTTTCCTCGTCGGCGAAACGGGCCATGTGATCGCCGAGGCGCCGCGCGAGCGCTACGCGCTGGTCCCGATCATCCTGGTCGGCCTGTCCCTGGCGCTGCTCGCATTGCGAGGCGAGCGCCGCGAGCGACGGGGGGCGGTGCTGGGATTGGCGCTGGGCCTCGGGATCGCGGCGCTGACCGCGATCGCAGCTCTGGTCGGGAAGGACTACGTCGTCGAGCGCAACCTGCTGCCGGCCCTGGTGCCGCTGCTGGCGGTGGTCGCGATCGGGTTCGCCGTCGGGAGCGCTCGCCGGCTTGGGGTCTTCTTCGCGGTCGCCCTCTGCGCCTACTGGATCGCCTTTGACGTCCACGTGACCCAGACGCCCAACCTGCAGCGCCCCGACTTCCGCACCGTCACCGACGCGCTCGGGCCGCCCGGCGGTCGGCGCGCGATCGTCACCTGGAAGCTGGCGGCCGATCCGGTGCGCTATTACCTCCATGACCGAGCCGTGCGCATGTACGGTGGAGAGGAACGGATCCGCGAAATCGCCGTTCTCCGCAAGCCCTTGGTAACCGGACAGACGGTTAGCCTTCCTCCTTCGTTTCACCAGGTAGGGCGAGTGCGAGCCGACCGCCTGACCCTCAACGTGTACTACTCCAAGCGCCCCGTGCCAATCCAATTCGACACCCTGCGGAATCTGCCGACCGGCTTCGGGGAAGTTGCCGTGCTGCTCGACGGCGGCAGGCCATGAGCGCCGCCGAATTCGCCGACCGGCTCGGGGCCGCGGCGCGGCGGCCGGCCAGCTGGTGGCAGCTGTTGAAGTTCGGGATCGTCGGCGGCTCGGGCTACCTGATCAACCTCGTCGTCTTCGCGATCCTGGCCGGCAGTCTCGGCGTCCACCACACGGTCGCCGCGATCGGCGCCTTCGGCGTCGCCGTGACCAGCAACTTCCTCTGGAATCGCTACTGGACCTTCGGGCCCGGTGAGAGCTCGGCCGGGTTTCAGGCCGTCCGTTTCTTCACCGTCAGCCTCGCCTCGCTCGGCATCAACCTCGCTGTGCTGGAGGTCCTGGTGGCGGGTGGCACGGTTGGGGAGCTGACCGCACAGGCGATCGCCGTCGCCGTCGCGATGCCGTTCAACTTCCTCGGCAACAAGCTCTGGACGTTCGCCTAGCTCCGCTTCACTCCGCCGTGCTGAGCTGGCGCCGGCCCAGCCATTCCAGGAGTTCGGGCAGGCGCTGCCGCAGTTGCGGCGCGGGAGCGGCAAGCTCGGCCCGGGCGAGGTGGATCGCCGCGCCGATTCGCAGCGCCGCCTGGGTCGGCTCGCCGCCGACCCGCTCCTCGAGGCGCTTTAGCGTCGGCCAGTCCGTCTGCAGGCGCCAGAGCGCGGCGCGGGCGCCCTCGGGGTTCAGCTCCGCCATCGCGATCGCCGCTTCGATCCCGGCCTGGACCGGTTCGGCCGAGTGGTCGGCGACCTCGAAAGCGCGGGCGACGGCATTCGGATAGCAGGCATCCGGAACGATCAGGAGCGCTTCTCTACCCTCTCTCACGTTGGGACCTCCTCTTTAGGTCTCGGCCAGGCCCCGGGGTGTGATTGCACCGCCGGGGCCTTCTATCTGGATGGACCCGGCGAGCGTAGGGCCGGTTCCGGACAGTCGGTACCAAAAGAGCTAACCACTATTTCCAGAATGGCGTGCTCGGGCGGAGGCACCGCTAAGTTAGCCTTGACCGCGCATGAGCAGCAAGCAAAAGCCGAGTTATGACGCGGGACGGATCGAGGCCGCCCGCCAGGCTGCCTGGGAGCAGCGCGGCGACTACGAGGCGCCGCGTCCCGCCGACGGCCAGGCCCGCGTCTACATCAAGCCCTCGAGCCCGTTCACCTCGGGCAACCTGCACATGGGCCACGTTCGCGACTACTCGATCGGCGATGCCTATGCGCGCTTCCGCCGCGCCCGCGGCGACGCCGTCCTGCTCGGCTTCGGTTTCGACGCCTTCGGGCTGCCGGCCGAGCTGGCGGCGATCGAGCGTCAGGAGCCGCCGGCGGACTGGGTCGCCCAGTGTGGCGAGCGCATGCTCGGGCAGATGAAGCGGCTCGGTTTCTCCTTCGACTACGACCGCGTCTTCTACAGCTCCGACGAGAGCCAGTACCGCTGGTCGCAGTGGCTGTTCCTGACCCTGTTCGAGGCGGGCCTGATCTACCGCGAGGACGCCACCGTCGACTGGTGCGACACCTGCCAGACGACCCTGGCCTCGATTCAGGTCGAGGACGGGCGCTGCTGGCGCTGCCACAACGAGGTGCGGCTGATCCGCCGCCCGACCTGGTTCCTGCGGATCACTCCCTACCTCGAGGAGAACGACCGCAACACTGAGCAGCTCGAGAACTGGGATGACCTGGCGCTGGCGACCCAGCGCTACATCCTCGGCCGCAGCGACGGGGTCGAGGTCGACCTCGAGGGCGACGGCGGTCCCCTCACCGTCTTCAGCCCCCACCGCGGCGCCGTCGGCCTGGCCAGCTTCGTGCTGCTCTCGCCGCGGCACCCGGCGATCGACGCCTGGGTCGCCGACGACGAGGTGCGCGAGGAGCTCGAGCAGATGCGCTCGGGCGGCTGGGACCGCAGTGCCCGCGACGCCCGCTCGGTACCCGTCTTCGACACCGGCTCCTCGGTCGTCGGCCCCGGCGGCGAGCAGCTGGCGGTCCTGGTCTCGCCGCTGGTCGACGCCCGCTTCGGCCCGACCGCAGCCTTTGGCATTCCCGCCGTCGACGAGGCCGACCGCGACCTCGCCGCGCGGATCGAGCGCGTGCCGACCTGGGAGGCGCCGGCCGAGGGTGAGGGGAGAGAGGATGGCGACGGCGTCGCCGCCGCCCCGGTCGCGGCTGCCCGCGAGGCCAAGCGCTACCGCGCCAACGACTTCTCGATCTCGCGCCAGCGCTTCTGGGGCACCCCGATCCCGATCATCCACTGTGAGCAGTGCGGCGCCGTGCCGGTGCCCGAGGCCGATTTACCGGTGGTGCTGCCGCGGGACATCAAACCGACCGGCGAGGGCAACCCGCTGGCCGAGCGCCCCGACTTCGTCGACGTCGCCTGTCCCAAGTGCGGCGGCGCCGCCCAGCGCGAGACCGACACCCTCGACTGCCACTTCGACGCCCTCTGGCTCTGGGTCCCGGCCGCGGTGCCGCCGGCCGATCGGGCCGAGGAGATGTTCACCCACCCCGACCTGAAGGAGTGGCTGCCCTCCGAGCGTCTCGTCGCCGGTGGCGACAGCGGCGGCTTCGTCTTCGACCAGCGCATCGTCACCAAGGCCCTGCGCGACATCGGCCCCTTCGCCTTCATGGCCGACGGCGAGCCCTTCGCCGGCTGCCTCTTCCACGAGATGGTGATCGCCGACGGGCGCAAGATGAGCAAGCACCTCGGCAACGTCGTCAACCCCGACGAGCTGGTCGAGCAGTACGGAGCCGACACCGTGCGGCTGGCGATCCTCTACGCGGCCGGCCCGGCGAAGACGCTGAACTGGAGCGATGGGGCGCTGCGCTTCGCCAACCGCTTCCTGCGCGGCCTCTGGACCTACTCGCAGGACCGCTTTGCGGCGCTGGAGGGCACGCCGCACGACGAGGAGGCCGCCGCCGACACCGAGTTCATGCGCGACCGGCTGCGCAAATGGTGCGACAACGGCCTCGCCCGCATCACCGAGGACACCGAGCAGCTGCAGATGCACAAGGCGGTTCGCAACATCACCCGCCTCTTCGAGCGGATCCAGGACTTCGAGAAGCGCGTGGTCAAGCGCCGCGGCCAGCTCGACCGGGCGGACGCCGAGGCGCAGATTGCCGCCCTGGTGCTGCTGGCCCAGGCGCTGGCGCCATTTGCCCCGCACGCGGCGGAGGAGCTCCTGCTCGGATCCGGCCACGCCGAGGCGGCTGAGTTGCCGGTTCGGTGGCCTGAGGCGGCCTCGATTCCGGTTGCGGCAGAGCCTTCGGCAACGACCGGATAGGGTCTCCGACAAAAGTCCGCCGATTAAGCAAACTGGCTTGATTGTTACACCGGCTTGTGTTATGAATTGCCCTGCCGGGCGATCAAACCGGTGAAGGGGGCGGGGCTTCTCAGGACCTGGGAAACCGCCTTGGGGTGGCAAAGGAGGACCAGTCATGAGCCAGGACCGGATAAGGCTCTTGGTGACGTCGGCACGGCCGGCGCGGCCCCGCCTCACTTCATCGCAATGAGCTCGGTTTCAGTCGCCGATACGGGGCGGTGGCTTGACCTCGAAGCGGCGCTTCGAGGGCTGCCAGGAGACCCCGTCGATCAGCGCGGCCGGCGTCGTCTCGAGAGCGCCGGCGAGCTTGACGATCGTCCCCAGGCGCGGCTCGCGGCCAGCCCGCTCGAGCAGCGAGATCTCGGTCCGGTGCAGCTCGCAGCGATTGCCGAGCTCTTCCTGAGAGATGCCGGCCTTGGTGCGGGTTTGGCGCAGATTTGTGGCAAAGCGCTCCTGAGGGGTCATTGAGTAGCGATTCTTCGGTGCTGAAGACAGGAACTCTACAGACAGAAAGTTTCTTCACACCGGTGCAGTGGCGCGTTTCGCTACTTTGCAGTTCGGGATGAGACGCCGATATCCGAATATTTACGCAGAAAGCGTTGAGCGCTGGCGGCCGGTGTGTTATACCCGTGCGAACAAAGGACGAGCGCCGATCCGCGGCAATGGTCGTTGGATGGCGGTAAAGGAGGAGTCATGAGCGACGCGCATCTGGGAGGGCCCGCCGGTCCCCGAACCAGTTCGTGCGCGACCGAACTCGTCTGCCGCGACTGCGGATACGTCACGCCTCTGCTCGACACCGCCTTCAAGTGTCCGGCCTGCGGCGAGGGGCTCGACATCGACTACGACTACGAGCGCGCGAAGTCGCTGATCGCCGAGCGCGGTCTCGGCGATCGTCCCAGCAACATCTGGCGCTTCGAGGAGCTGCTGCCGATCTCCTCGCGCGACGCGCAGGCCAGGGTCGGTCAGTTCGCCGGCCAGACGCCGCTGATCAAGGCCGACCGGCTCGGCGCCGCGATCGGCCTCAAGAACCTCTACCTGAAGGACGACTCCACCAACCGGCCGACCCTCTCCTACAAGGACCGGGTGGTGAGCATGGCGGTGGCGCGGATGCTCGAGCTCGGCAAGGACGAGATCGGCTGCGTCTCGACCGGCAACGTCGGCACCGCCGTCGCCGCCCTCGCCGCCAAGGCCGGTGCCACTGCCTACATCTTCTACCCCGGCAACATGGAGAAGGGCAAGGCCAAGGCCTGCCGGGCGCTCGGGGCTCAGGTCTGCCAGCTCGACGGCAACTACGACCAGGCCAACCGCGCCTGTCGTGAGCTCTCGCTGGCGAGCGGGATCGAGTTCGCCAACATCACCCTGCGGCCGTTCTATGCAGAGGGAGCGAAGACGATGGCCTTTGAGGTCGTCGAGCAGCTCGGCTGGAGCGCGCCGGACCACTTCGTGATCCCGGCGGCGGGGGGAACGCTCTCCTCGCGGGTCCACAAGGGTTTGAACGAGCTGGAGATCGTCGGCCTAGCGGAGACCGCCGGGACGAAGATCAACATCGCCCAGGCCAGCGGTTGTGGACCGATCGCGACGGCGATCCTCGACGGCGGCGAGATCCAGCCGCAGACACCGAACACGGCGGCGCACTCGATCGCGATCGGCGCCCCCGGCGACGGAGCACTGGTGGTCGACGCGGTGCGCACGCGGGGTGGCTCGGCGGCAACCGTCGCCGACCAGGAGATCTTTGCCGGGATCGATCTGCTCGGCGCGACCGAGGGCATCCTCACCGAGCCGGCGGGCGGCACCACGGTCGCCGTCACGGCAAAGCTTGCAGCCGAAGGAAAGATCGGCGCCGAGGAGACCGTGATCGCGGTGATCAGCGGCAACGGGCTGAAGACGCTTCAGGACCATCCGGAGAAGCAGTGGCCGGAAATGGTCGCTTGCGATGTCGAGACGATGGGGGCAGTTCTCGCCGACTTCCGTCAGACGGCCGCGGCCGCGCTGCGCTGACGGACGGGGGGGCGGGTGACCGGCGCGCCCCGGCGCGCGGCCGGTCGCCCCGTGCCCGCTTGCGGTCGGCAATTAGCCTGTGTGCATGAGCAACTTCCCGAGCGTCGATGGCGTTACCCACCGCACCGTGCGGGCGCGCGGCCTTGACTTCCATGTGGCGGAAGCGGGGTCCGGCGATGACGTCGTCCTCTGTCTGCACGGTTGGCCGCAGCATTGGTATGAGTGGCGGTATCTGATGCCGGCGCTCGCCGACCGCCACCGGGTGCTGGCACTCGACCTGCGCGGCTTCGGCTGGTCGGATGCGCCCCGGGATGGCTATGAGAAGGAGAACATGGCGACCGACGTGCTCGCCGTCCTCGACGCGCTCGGCCTCGACCGGGTCAAGCTGGTCGGCCACGACTGGGGCGCCTGGATCGGCTTCCTGCTCTGCCTGCGGGCGCCGCGGCGCTTCGAGCGCTTCCAGGCGCTCAACATCCTGCCGCCATGGACGACCGCGCGGTCGATGGCGCCGCACCTCTGGCGCTTCTGGTACCAGTGGCTGATCCTGGCGCCAGGCCTCGGCTACCGCCTCCATCGCAGCGGCAGGTTCGTGCCGAAGATCCTGGTCGGCGCCTCGAGTAGGCGGGAGTCGTGGGATGAGGAGGCGCTGCGCAGCTTCGGCGATGCCTTCATGGAGCCGGCGCGGGCGCGGGTGGCGGTGCAGATGTACCGCGTCTTCAACCTGCGCGAGACGGTCCCGATCATCCGCGGCCGCTACGCGGCCCAGCGGCTGACCGTGCCCACCCGGATGCTGTTCGGGACCGACGACAAAGCGCTGCGGCCCGAGATCCTCGCCGGTTACGAGCGCCACGCCGACGACATGGAGGTCGAGTTCGTGCCCGGCTGCGGCCATTTCATCGCCGACGAGATGCCGGATCTGGTCGCCACCCGGACGCGCGAGTTCTTCACCGCATCAAGCCTCTAGCGCACCGGACTGCTGCACCGGGGCCGAAATTCGGCCGAGCGCGCGATATCGGGCTACTATTCCGGCGCTAATGCCAGGGGGCGCGCTGCACAAGCGCCGAAATTCGAGACAGGGGGCGTCTTCGGTGGACAACGCGATGAGTGTGCGTGGGGCTGCGGCCCGTGCGTCGAGGCTTGTCGCCCTGATCCTCGCCGTCGTCGGGGCATCGTTGACGCTGTGGAGCGCCGGCGCCGCCTCGGCCGCCGCCAGCGGGGCGATCTCGGGCACGGTCGTCGACGCTGCGGGTGGGGCGCCGATCGCAGAAATCCGAGTCTGCGCGGAAGCGAGTGGCATCGGCTTCGGCGGCTGCGGCTACACCGACGCCGATGGCGCCTACGCGATCTCGGACCTCGCTCCCGGGAGCTACAAGGTCGCCTTCTCGGTCACCATGGGAAGTGGGCTCAACTACATCGCCCAGTACTACGACGGTGCGGCCTCCTGGGTCGAAGCCGATCCGGTGACGGTCGCCGACGGCGCGACCAAACCCGGAGTCGACGCGGAGATGCACGCCGGCGGGAGGATCGCCGGCGAAGTCACGGCCGCGGCCGGTGGGGCGCCGCTCGACTCGATTGAAGTGTGTGCCTTTGCCGCCGCCGGCGTCGGGGAATCCAAGGGGTGCACTGAGACCGGGCCTGACGGCGCGTACGCGATCGCGAGCCTGCCGAGCGGCTCCTACAAGGTCAGATTCGCTCCCGGCTTCGGCGAAGTCTCGGCGGGCGAGTTCGGGCGCTTCAACTACGTCACCCAGTTCTACAGCGGCAAGGCCGGTAAAGCGCAGGCGGACGCGGTTACCGCCGCAGCGGGAGCGACGACGTCGGGCGTTGACGCCGCGATGGCGGTTGGAGGGGTGGTCTCAGGGTCGGTGACCGACGCGGCCAGCGGCGACCCGATCGAAGGTGTCCAGGTCTGCCCCCAGCTAGGGAGCCTCGAAGAACCGACGGGCTGCGACAACACCGATGCCGACGGCAAATACTCCATTTCCGGACTCGCGACCGGCTCCTACAAGATCGGCTTCACACCTGGCTTCGGCGATCAGACTCACGCCCGTCAGTACTACGACGGCAAGGCGACGCTGGCGGCGGCGAACGCGGTCGCGGTCACTCAGGGCGGAGCTGTCGGCGGGATCGACGCCGAGCTGGTCGAACTGGGTGGCATCGCCGGCAAAGTCACCGCCGCCAGCGGCGGCGCGCCGCTCGCGGGCATCGAAGTCTGCGCGAGCTCGTCCGGCATCGAAAGCTCCGACTCCGGCTGCGACCTCACCGATGTCAGCGGCGATTACGCGATCCCCGGTCTGCAGGAAAACTCCTCCTACCGGGTCGAATTCAAGGGCGGCCCCGACCACGTCACCGAGTATTACGACGGCAAGTCCTCGAACTTCAACGCCACCCCGGTCGCGGTCGTCAACGCAACCACCACCGACTCGATCGATGCCGCCCTCGAGAGCGCCGGCAAGATCAGCGGCAAGGTCGTCGACGCGTCGAGCAAAGCGGCGCTGCAGAGCATCAGCGTGTGTGCTCAGAGGCCCGACAACGGCCCCGGGCCTGGCCCCGGTGGATGCGCCGTCACCGATGCCGACGGCAAATACACGATCGGCGGCCTCGGGGCGGGCTCCTACTCGGTCCGCTTCTCGGTTTCCAATTTCAACATCGTCAACTACCTGCCCCAGTACTACGACGGGCGCGAGCGTGAAGGCGAAGCGAACGCCGTCGCGGTGGCGGCGGGGGCGACGACTCCCTCGATCGACGCGGAAATGCGGCCGGGGGGAACGATCGCGGGCAAAGTGGTCGACGCCGCCGGCAAAGCCGCGCTGCCAGGGGTCGAAGTCTGTGCCACTCCGGTCAGCGTCAGGCGCAGCCCCTCCGGCTATCCCTTCGGCAACTGCGACAGCACCGATGCCGGCGGCGAATACAGCATCGAGAGGCTGCCGACGACCAGCTACCGGGTGAGGTTCTTCCCGGGCTTCTCGCTGCACGGCTACCTGCCGCAGTACTACGACGGTGTGGTCACCAAGAAGCTGGCGGAGCCGGTTGCGGTCACCGCCGGCAGCGCCACGGACGGCATCGACGCCGAAATGCGCCAGGGCGGCAAGATCGAGGGTACGGTCATCGACGCCGTCACCAAAGGCCCACTGCAGGGGGTCAACGTCTGCCTCCGCGGCAACTTCGAAGGCTGTGTCTCCACCGGCGCCGACGGCAAGTACACGATTGAAGGCCTGGCCGCCGGCTCCTACAAGATCGGCTTCTTCTCCAGCTTCCAGACCGGCGGCTACCTCGGCCAGTACTACGACGGCAAAGCCACTCGCGACCTCGCCAGCCCGGTCACGGTCGGCGAGGGTGAGGTCAAGACGGGTATCGACGCCGAACTCGAGGCGGCGGGGAAGATCGCCGGCAAAGTCACCGATGCCCTCAGCGGGCTCGGGGCCGATTCCGTCCAGGCTTGCGCCTATGAGGCGGCCAGTGGCGAATACGAGGGGTGCGACAACACGGATGCCGACGGCGAGTACACGATCGAGGGCCTGGCCACCGGCTCCTACAAGGTCAAGTTCTCTCCCGGGAACGAACTCGGCGGGATCGGGCTGGAGCAGCCGAACTTCAACTACGTCACCCAGTACTACGACGGCGCCGGATCGCGGGCGACGGCGACCTCCGTCGTGGTGACGGCGGGCGAGACGGTGCCGGACGTCGATGCGGCGATGGAGGAAGGTGGTCAGATCGAAGGCCGGATCATCGATGCGGTGACCAAAGCGCCGACCTCCTACACCGCCGCTTGCGTCTACGACCCCGAGGAAGGCGAATACTCACACTGCGACTATGCCGACGGCGATGGCGACTACCGAATCGAAGGCTTGGCCAGCGGCTCCTACAAGGTTCGATTCTGGTCGGACGCCGGCTACGAAGGTGACCTGGTCAGGTACCTGCCGCAGTTCTACGACGGCCAGGCAACCGAGGCGACGGCCACCGCGGTCGCGGTCACGGCGCCGTCGGCCCACACGGGAGTCGACGCCGAACTTCACGCAGGCGGGGCGATCACGGGCCGCGTCACCGCCGCCTCCGACGGCGTCCCACTCGCGTTCGTCTTCGCCTGCGCGCTCGAACCGGGCGGGGACGAAGAACCGCTGAGCTGCGACGAAACGAACGGCAACGGCGAATATGGGATCGCGGGGCTGGCGACCGGCTCCTACAAGGTCAGCTTTGAAGCGCTCAACTACGAAGAAGGCCTCGAAGAAGCCGCCTCCGAAGAAGAATTCGCCACCCAGTACTACGACTCCAGGGCCTCGCGGGTGAACGCCAAACTGGTGGCCGTGACCGCGGGCGGTCCTCCGACCACCTCGATCGATGCGCGGATGGTCGAGGGGTCCGCCGGGCCCGAACTCGAAGGTGGCGGTGGGACCTCCGGCGGTGGTTCGGCGGGAGGCACGCCCGATGCGGGAAGGGTGCCGCCGCCCGTGCAACCGCCGCCGCCGATCAAGCGCGCGCCGCCGCTGAAGTGCAAGAAGGGCTTCCAGAAGAAGAAGGTCCACGGCAAGGCGAAGTGCGTGAAGCCGAAGAAACAGAGCAGGAAACGCCGCTGAGCTAGGAGCGGATCCGTGCCTCCTCGAGGTCGAGGTCGCGCTCGATCTGGCGCATCGTCGCGTTGCGCAGGCGTTCGGCGCCGCGCAGGTCGAGCAGGATCTCGCGCTCGACCCCGATCAGCTCGCGGCGCAGGCCGCCGTAGTTGGCGAGCCTCTGCTCACGGGCGATCGTCTCCTGGTCCTCGCCGCCGAGGATCGCCTGGCACATCCGGAAGCGGGAGCGGTAGAGGTCGCGCAGGCGTTTCAGCTGGTGGTCGGCGGCGCGCTCCTCGTTCTCGATCTCGTCGATGCGGTCGAGTGCGGCCTGGGCCGCCTCCATCCGCGCCACCGCCTCTTCGTCGCTCCAGCGCCGCGGCTCCTCGAGGCGCAGTTTGCGGATGACGAACGGCAGCGAGAGGCCCTGGCCGACGAGGGTGACGAGGATCAGGGCGAAGGTGAGGAAGATGATCTGAGGGCGGCCGGGGACGTCGAGCGAGACCGCCAGCGCCGCCGCCAGGGAGACGGCACCGCGCATCCCGCTCCAGCCGACGGCGAAGCGCTCGCCCAGGGTCTCGCCGGCGTCGGAGCGCATCGCGAAGACGAAGGCGAGGCGGACGGCGATCGAGGCAGCGGCGATCGCGGCGACCGGACCGAGCAGCTCGCTGACGCCGGAGGAGCTCGCCTGGAGGTCGTCGACGATTCCCGGCAGCTGCACCCCAAGCAGCACGAAGAGGGTCATCTCGAGGGCGAAGATGAGGACGTTCCAGAAGGCGACCGAGCTGAGGCGGGTGTCGGCGTCGACCGCGCGCGGCGCCTGGTAGCCGCCGTAGAGGCCGGCGACGACGGCGGCGAGGATGCCGGAGACGCCCAGTTCCTCGGCGCCGATGTAGGCGCCGTAGGCGGTCAGCAGGGTGAGGACGACGACCAGGCTGGCATCGGTCTGATGGCGGATGACGAGGATCGAGAGGAAGCCGACGGCGAGCCCGATGGCGATGCCGCCGACCGAGACGGCGACGAATTCGAGCGCCGCGTCGCCGAGCGAGAAGGCGCCGCCGGTGGCGACGCCGAGGGCTATGGAGTAGAGGACGAGGGCGGTGCCGTCGTTGATCATCGACTCGCCTTCGACCAGCAGTCGCACTCGCTCGGGGCCGCCGATGCGGCGGAAGATGGCGATCGCGGCGACGGCGTCGGTGGGGGCGAGGATGGCGCCGAGCACCGCCGCCTCGGCCCAGCCCAGGCCGGGCACGGTCGCGTGGGCGACCACGGCCACGACCGCGGCGGTGAGGAAGACGAGGCCGACCGCGAGCAGGGCCAGCGGCCGCATCACCGTGCGCAGCTCGCGCGGCGAGGTGCGCCAGCCGGCGGAGAAGACCAGCGGCGGCAGGAAGACGAGGAAGATCGCGTCGGGGTCGAGGTCGACGGTCGGCAGGCCGGGGACGAAGGCGATCGCGAGGCCGCCGACGACGAGCACGATCGGAGCCGGCACCTTGCCGAACTCGGCAAGCCGCACCAGCAGCGTCGCCGCCAGCATCAGGACCAGGATCGACTCGATGTGGTTCATGTGGGCATAACATCCTGCCGAGTGGACGACACGCTCTCACCTCAGCTCGACTCAGAAGACCACATCCGCGGTGAGTTGGGCGGGCCGCTGGAGCTGGTCATGTTCGGCGATTTCCAGTGCCCCTTCTGCCTCGGCGCCCAGTCGGTCCTGCGCCGCGTCCACGAGCGGCTCGACGATCGCCTCGTCTTCGCCTTCCGCCACCTGCCGATCCCCGAGCGCCACCCGCTGGCGCCGCTGGCGGCTGAGGCCAGCGAGGCGGCGGCGGCCCAGGGGAAGTTCTGGGAGTACCACGACGCCCTCTTCGCGGCGCAGCCGAAACTCTCCCGGGAGACGATGCTCGCGGTCGGCCATGACCTCGGCCTCGATGCTGAGCGGATGGCCGCCGAGATCGACTCCGGGATCCATCGCCCCCGGGTCGAGCGCGACATCGCCTCGGCGGAGCAGAGCGGCGCCACCGGCACCCCCAGCTTCTTCGTCAACGGCAAGCGCCACTTCGGGGCTTACGACGCTTCCTCGCTGGTCGAGGAGCTCGAAGCCGGCCGCAACGGCTGAGCACGCGGTTTATATACTCGCCCGCTGTTTGAGTTGTTAGGGACTTCTACGGAGGGGGACAGGATGAGGTCAGTCGTTGCCGGGCTCGCGCTAGCAGTGGCGCTCGTTCTCGTGGTGCCGGCGTCGGCGCTCGCTGCCGGCTCTGTCTCCGGCACCGTTACCGCCGCCTCAGGTGGGGCCGCCATCGCCAACGTCGAAGTCTGCGCCGAAGGTGTTGGGGCATCCGAAGGCTTCGGATGTGATGTCACCGCCGCCGACGGCACCTATTCGGTCGCCGGCCTTCCGTCCGGCTCCTACAAAGTCGAATTCTGGCCGCCGGAAGAAGCCAACTTGGTCGCCCAGTACTACAACGGGAAACCGACCTGGAGTCAGGCGACGCCTGTCGTCGTCAACGACGGCGCGGATACGCCGAACATCGACGCGGCACTCGCGGAAGGAGGCCGGATCGCCGGCCACGTCACCGACAGCGCGAGCAAAGTCGGCATCCAGGGAATTCTCGTCTGCGCGAGTCTGGTCAATGAAGAAATTGGCCGCTGCGCGGAAACCGCCAGCGGCGGCGGATACACGATCGCCGGTCTGCCGAACGGTTCCTACGAAGTCTTCTTCTTCGGCGAAGAAGGGGAATATCTCAGTCAGATCTTTCACGGCAACCAGAAAGAGCTGGTGCCGGTCACCGTCGGCTCGACGACCTCGAATGTGGACGCCGCTCTGGACAAATCGGGACAGATCTCCGGAACGGTCACCGATTCGCTCAGCGGCGCCGGTATCGGTGCCAGCACCGTCTGCGCCAGGCAGGCGGTTACGGGCGAAATCTACGAATGCGACTCGACCAACGGCGGCGGGCACTATGCGATCAAGGGGCTGCCCAGTGGCAGCTACAAGATCTGGTTCTCGCCCGACGTACCGGAAGTGGCAGATGACTACTTCCAGCAGTACTTCAGCGGTGCTGCGACCTTTGCGCTGGCAACGCCAGTGACGGTCGTCGCCCCAGCGGTGACCACCGGGATCGACGCCCGTCTGGTCAGTCGTAAAGCACCTCCGGTTGTGCCGGCACCACCGACCGCCGCTCCGATCTCCAAGCCGCCGAAGAAGCACTGCCGTAAGGGCTTGAAGAGGGTCAAGCTGAATGGGAAGGAACGCTGTGTGCGGGTCCATCACAAGCGCCACCACGCGCATGGCGGCAAACGGCAGCGCCTGTATGGGGCCGCCGGTGCGGTCCAGCTCTCGTTCGATCGGCGCTGAGCCGGGTACCGCAACTGCTTGAATGCTCGCCGGTTACTACGGCAAACCGGTCAATCGAGCAGGGGAGAAGAAGTCGGATGAAGCGGCCACTCGTGTCGAAGTCCTTTCTGGCGCCGGCGGTCTGCGCTGCCGTCTTGGCCCTGCCGTCGGCCGCGCTGGCCAGCTCGATCTCGGGCATCGTGACCGCTCCCGGGGGTGGGCCGATCCAGGGCGTTGAAGTTTGTCCCACGCCTCAGCCCTACACCTTCGAAACCAGCTGCGTCGAAACGGGACCGACCGGCCAATACAAATACGACGGCCTCCCTGGCGGGAACTACATGGTCCACTTCTCGGCCGAGCGCGCCAACCTCAAATACGTCAGCGAGTTCTACAACGACAGGTCCTACAGCTGGGAAGCGGACCTGTTCAACCTCGGCTCCGCGGAAGACAAGGCGCTCAACGTCGAACTGGCGGAAGGCGGCTCGATCGGCGGTGTCGTTACTGACGAGGGCACGGACCAGCCGATCGCCGATATTCGCGCCTGCGCAATCGATCACGAAGGCATCCCGGTTCGCTGCTCCAACACCGGTCCCAGCGGCGAATACCAGCTCAACGGCCTGCCCAGCGGTGTTTACGACATCGAATACGAAGGTGGCAACCGGGTCAACTACCTGCGCGAGTTCTACGAAGACGCGGAAACCTGGGCGGAGGCCACCGACGTGACCGTCGCCGCGCCGGCACTGACCCCGGCCATCGACGCGAAACTCGCGGCCGGCGCTCAGATCCTCGGCCACGTCAGCACGGTCGGCACCGGAGCCCCACTGTCGAACGAAATGGTCTGCGCGGAAGAGCAGGCTCCTGGGGAATACCAGGCCTGCGACTGGACCGATGCCGCCGGGAACTACGCGATCCGGAGCATCCCGGCCGGCACCTACCTCGTCGCCTTCGGCATCGAATTCCTTCCTTTCGGTCGGGCCGTTGGACAGTGGTGGCAGGGGGCGTCAACCGCCGGCACCGCCACCCCGATCGCGATCGCGCCGCCGGAAACGCGCGCCGGGATCGATGGCCAGCTTCCCGCCAGGTATCAGCCCCCGCGGCCCGAATCGCTGCAGGTGACGCTGCTGCCAGCACCGCCGACTCCTAGGGCGCTCCATTGTGGGAAAGGCTTCCGCAAGAAGTTCGTCAAAGGTAAGCAGCGCTGCGTCAAGGTCCACAAAAGGCACCATCGCCGTGGGCACGGGCCGCACGCGGTGGCGACCGGGCGTTGAGGGCGCTCGTCCAGCGGGTCAGTCAGGCGGCGGTTGACGTCGAGGGCGAGCGGGTCGCCCAGGTTGGGCCGGGGATGCTGGTCCTGCTCGGTGTCGGTACCGGGGACGGGGAGGAGCAGGCCGACCGCCTGGCCGACAAGGTCCGGGCGCTGCGCATCTTCGACGACGCCGAGGGGCGGATGAACGAGCCGCTCGGTGAGCGCGAGATCCTCTGCGTCAGCCAGTTCACCCTCTACGGAGACGCTCGCAAGGGAAACCGGCCCAGCTACGTCGGCGCCGCCCGGCCGGAGCTGGCGGAGCCGCTGTACGACCGCTTCTGCGAGCGGCTTGGCGCCGAGAAGGGTGTCTTTGGCGCCTGCATGGGCGTGGCTCTGGTCAACGACGGCCCGGTGACGCTGATGCTCGAGGTCGAGCCGCCGACCGGCCAGTAGGTTCGCCTTGATGGCAGCCGCACCGGTGGAGACGATCGAGGTCGAGGGGCGCCAGCTCTCCTGGCACAGACTGGGAGAGGGCCCGCCGCTGTTGTTGATCAACGGCTACGCGGCCACCGGCGCGGACTGGGACCCCGGTTTCCTGGTGGCGCTCGCCCAGTCGTTCGAGGTGGTCTGTCCCGACAACCGTGGCGTTGGCGCCTCCGAGCTCGGCGAGGGGGTGCTGACGATCGATGGCATGGCTGCCGACCTCGAGGCCCTGCTCGAGGCCCTGGCGATCGACCGCGCCGTTGTCGTCGGCTGGTCGATGGGCGGCTTCGTCGCCCAGCGGTTGGCGGCTTGCGCCCCGGCGCGGGTCAAGGCGATGGCGCTGCTGGCAACCGACCCCGGCGCCCCCGACTCGGTGCCCGCGGCGGCAGCGGACTGGGCTCGCCTCACCGACCATTCCGGCACCCCACGCGAGCGCGCCACCCGCCTGATCTCGCTGCTCTTCCCCCCGGGCCTGGCGACCGAGATCGACCGCCAGTTCGGCGAGGTCGTGGCTACGACCCAGGCCCAGCTGTTGCCACAGGCCCTGCAGGCCCAGGAGGCCGCGATGGCCCGCTGGCACCGTGACGAGCGACCGAGCCAAGCCGCCCCTGTCGAGTCGTCGCCGACCCTGGTCGCCCATGGCGACCTCGACGCCGTCATCCCCGCCGCCAACGCCGCCGCGCTCGCCGCCCACTGGCCCGGCGCCGAGGTCGAGATCCTCCCCGGCTGCGCCCACGCCGTGATGGCCCAGGAGCCGGAGCGCACCGCTGTCCTGATCCGCGCTCTCGCGGGCGCCTGAGCCGTCTCGACAGTGGAGTTCATAGACCAGTGCAGAATGTTTGCGCTATAGGCATTCCAACGAGTCGCCGGGAGGCACTGATGGCAGCAAAAGAACTGGTCAGCAAAGGGCACGGGAAAAACGTACCCCGCGGGATAAAAGGCGTCGCCCGTTCGAGCCTCAACGAGGGTCGCTTCGGGCGCCTGTTCAGGCAGATGCACGCTGCCCCGGAGCTGAGCGATAAAAAACTGAAGGACCTCGCCGAGCAGATGCGCGAGAGCAAAGGCGGGGCCAAACTCGACAACCCGAAAATCCCCTCCGCCTACACCTACTTCGGTCAGTTCGTCGACCACGACATCACCTTCGACCCGGTTTCGAGCCTGCAGCGCCAGAATGACCCCGACGCGCTGACCGATTTCCGCTCGCCGCGCTTCGACCTCGACTCGGTCTACGGCTCGGGTCCCGCTGATGAGCCGTTCCTCTATCACCAGCCGCAGCGGCTCAAGCTCGTCATCGACAAAAAAAACGTCAAAGGTGAACCGGACCTGCAGCGAAACGCGGAGGGTGTGGCGCTGATCGGCGATCCGCGCAACGACGAGAACATCATCGTCAGCCAGCTTCAGCTCGCCTTCCTGCGCTTCCACAACAAAATGGCGGAGCAGGTCGCCAAAGACAAATCGATCCCCGACGAGCGCAAGTTCGAAGAGGCCCAGAAGCTCGTCCGCTGGCACTACCAGTGGGTGATCCTCGAGGACTTCCTGCCGCGGATCGCGGGTCGCGGACCCGTCGCCGAACGGGTCGAGCGCAAAGGTGGCGAGGTGAGGATCCACCCACGCTGGTTCAACCCCAAAAACTCCCCGTTCATGCCGGTCGAGTTCTCGGTCGCCGCCTACCGCTACGGCCACAGTCAGGTGCGACCGACCTACGATCTCAACCAGATCGTCACCAACCGGCCGATCTTCATCCCCGGTGAAAACGTCGGCGAACTCGACGACCTGCGCGGCTTCCGCCCGCTTCCCGGTGCCTGGACGGTCGACTGGTCGTTCTTCCTCGACGTGCCGGGGGCTTCGAACAAACCGCAACTGTCGAGAAAGATCGACGCGAAGCTGTCGCCTGGGCTGTTCGACCTGCCCGGGTTCCCCCAGGCCGAATCCTCGCTCGCCTTCCGCAACCTCAAACGCGGACAGGCACTGGGTCTGCCGTCGGGACAGGACGTCGCCAAACGGATGGGCCTGAAACCGCTCAGCGGCAAAAAACTCGGCGCGCCGGAGCCGACCCCGCTCTGGTTCTACATCCTCAAGGAGTCCGGGCTCGGTGGCGGCCAGCACCTCGGTCCGGTCGGCGGCGGGATCGTCGCCGACGTCCTGCTCGGGCTGCTGAAGGGGGACTCCCACTCCTTCGTCAACGCCCGGCCCGGGTGGAAACCGACGCTGGGCTCGAAAGCCGGGAAATTCAGCCTCGCCGACCTGGTCAGATTCGCGACCAGCTAGGAAAGAAAAGCGATGCCGGAGGAGGGACTCGAACCCCCGACACGCGGATTATGATCGGCGTCAATTGTTAAGGATTTCGCTTGTTTAAGCGGAATCCTGTCCAGTTAGTGCGGTCCAGTTGGGTACTTTTTTGCCTAGTTGGGGACACATTTCGGGACACATTTTTCGGTCCTGAAGATGCCCTACCCTCGGGCGATGGGGTCATCCTCGATGCTCATCCACGAAGCGCCGATCAGCGGCCACGTCTTCCGCAGGAAACGGAAGTCGGGGGATCGCTGGATGGCGAAGTGGCGCGACGCCGAGGGCCAGCATCAGGTCGTCCTGGGGAAAGCGTGGGCGAAGCGGGGGAGGCCGGCGGACGGCTACCTGACGAAGCAGGGCGCCCAGCGCGAGCTTGACGCGCTTCTTGCCGACGCCCGACGGAGCCACCTGACGAGCCGGCCTCGGCGGTCGAGCACCGTCACCTTCGCCGAGTCGGCGCGGGAGTGGCTGCGCTACGTCGAGCACGACCGCAAGCGGCGACCCTCGACCATCACCGACTACCGCTGGATCGTCGAGAGGCGGCTGCTGCCCGCGTTCGGCAGCGTGGCTCTTGAGTCGATCACGACGCAGCGGATCGACGCTTGGCGGGTCGAACTGGTCGCTGCCGGTGGGATTGCCGACAGCGAGGGTCTGTCGGCGCGGACGATCAACAAGTACCTCGGGGTCATGCACAGCATCCTCAAACGCGCGCAGCGGATCTACGGGCTTATGGCGAACGCCGCCGCCTGGGCCGAGCGCCAGCCCGTGAGCCGGTCCGGCGATTTCGACGTGCTCTCGGCTGCGGAGATTGAGGCCTTGGCGCGAGCGGCTCGCGAGGGCCGCCACCGTAAGCCGCCCAAGCACCCGACCGGCTTGGAATGGAGAGCGAAGCTCCGCCAGCAAGACCAGCAGGACGCTGCGATCTTTCTCACCGCGGCCTACGCGGGATTGCGCCTGGGGGAGTTGCGGAGTTTGCGCTGGCGCGATCTCGACTTCAGCAAGCGCCTGATCCATGTCCGCCACTCCTACGTGATGCGGCATGAGGACGCGCCGAAGTCGGGCCGGGTCCGGAGCGTCCCGATGATCGACCAAGTGGCCACGGCGCTCGATCAATTGAGCCGCCGCAAGGACTGGACCGGGGAGGAAGACCTCGTGTTCGTCAACCCGGCCGGCGTGCACATTGAGGACAGCGCCCTGCGCCGCCGCTTCTACGCCGCGTTGGAGGCAGCCGGTCTCAAGCACATCCGGTTCCACGATCTCCGTCATAGCTTCGGCACGCTCGCCGTTCAGGTCTTCCCACTCACGGACGTCAAGGCCTACATGGGCCACGCTGACATCGCGACGACGATGATCTATGTCCACCACGTTCCCCAAGTGGACGCTGCCGAAAGGCTCTCGACGGCCCTTCGCGATGCGTCGACCGCCGCGCCGGCATCGGCAGTTGCAGCGTGAGCAATTTTCAGGCGGTCTACTTCCGCGGCAAGGACGGCGCGCAGCCCGTCCGCGATTTCATCGACGGACTCGACCCCAAGCGTCGCGCTGCGTTGCTGCGACAGATCGACCGACTCAACGGCCTCTCTGACGCGGTGCCCCATCTTCCACATCCCTATAGCTCGCAGATCTCTGGAGAGCTGCGAGAGCTGCGCTGCCACATGGGCTCAGACCACTACCGGATTCTGTATCGGCGGTCGGACCGCCTGATCGTGCTTCTGCACGCCTTTCCGAAGACCACGGGAAAGGTGCCGCCGGGCGAGATCAAGATTGCCGAGGGACGCTGGGAGGACTTCAAGGGACGGATGGAAGCGCGACCTAGAAAGCCTCCGCGAGCGGCAGGGCATGATGCGCCGTAGGTCTCTGAGAGTTAGCAGTGCTGCTAACATGCTGACCCAGGTCAGTGAGCATTAGGCAAAGGGTTAGCCATGAGCAAACGATCCAGCCCAATCGGAGCAGCAGTCTCCGATCACATCAAGGATTCCCTCAAGAACCCTGAGTTCCGGGCGGAGTACGAACGTCTCGCGCCCTACGAGGAGCTTGCTCGCATCGTCATCATGCGGCGGGCTGCACTTGACTTGACCCAGGCCGAGCTTGCGACTCGCATGGGCACGACCGCCTCGGCGGTTTCGCGGATCGAGAGTGGTCAGCACGCCACCAACGCTCAGACCCTCAAGAAGCTGGCCGACGCCTTCGGCGTTCGCGCCGTCTTCGGCTTCGAGGACGGGACCGCCGAGCAGCCCGAGCGAGAACTAGTCACTCTCTGAACCACCACGATGATTCTTCAACGGCGCTGCGTTCGGCTTCGACCGTATCGCCAGCTTCGGCGCTTGCCGCCTGAGCGGCGAACTACCTCCGCAGACCCTGGCCGTAGCTGTTCTGGGTGATCCAACCACCGAGATCCGCTCGCGTGAACCGCAGCGCCCGTCCGACTTTTACGTGCGGGAGGCCGCGCGAGCGGACCAGCTCGTAGAGCGTGCTGCGCGGAACGTGCAGGAGCTGCGCCGCCTCGTCGGCGGTCATCAAAGGCTCAGAGAGGAGCGGGGCGTCGGCCATCGGTCTCTGTCCTTGTTGTCCGACGCGAGCGCTCATTGCATCGGTTACGTCCGTAAAGAGGAAAGAACGCCCCCGCTTCTTCGTGCCGAGCGCGGCGCGGTCGTCGGGTCAAAGCCAGTCCAAAGGCAGCCACGAACAAGCACCCAGAACAACCGAATGAGCAGCGAGCCAGAACCCAAGAGAAGGCATAGTCAAGGAGTCCATCCCAATGGCACCTGAGACAGCAGACAACCCATAGGCGCCAGCCACCCAGCACTCCAACAACAGCAACAGCACCACCCCTCACGCACTATCAATTTCCAAATTGCCCGGGGCAAAAGCGCTTCCCGTTGGACATAGGGGGTGGATGCTCTCCATCGGAAAGCTCGGCGTCGGCCAGGAGCGCTACTACCTCGACAAGGTGGCCGAAGGCGCCGAGGACTACTACTCCGGTGAGGGCGAGGCCGAGGGCCAATGGCTCGGCGACGCAGCCGCCGAGCTCGGCCTTGACGGAGCGGTCGAAGCCGAGCAACTGACCGCGATGCTCACCGGCCGCAACCCGGCCACGGGCGAGCCGTTGGGCTTGCGCGCGGTCGGCGGCCGGGGCGCCGTCCCCGGATTCGATCTCACCTTCTCGGTCCCGAAGTCGGCCTCGCTGCTCTGGGCGCTCGGGGACGCAGAGACCAGCGCCGCCGTCACCGCCGCGACCGAAAGCGCCCTGGGTGCCGCGCTCGACTACCTCCAGCGCGAGGCGTGCTGGACCCGACGCGGAGCGGATGCGGAGTTCGTCAAAGGCAACGGCTTTCTCGCCGCAGGCTTCCGCCACCGCTCCTCCCGGGCTGGAGATCCCCAAGTCCACATCCACACCCTGATCGCCAACGCGACCCAAGGCCCGGATGGAAAGTGGACCCGTCTCTACCACCCGGCGATCTACGACCACGCCAAGACGGCGGGTTATCTCTTCGAGGCTCATTTCCGCGCCGATCTGTCCCGCCGTCTCGGGGTCAGTTGGCAGGAGGTCCACAACGGCATTGCCGAGATCGAGGGCTTCGCGGATGACCATCTGCGGGAGTTCTCCACGCGCCGCCAACAGATCCTCGAGGCGGCCGGGCCAGAGGCTTCAGCACGCTCCAAGCAGGTCGCAACCCTGGCGACGAGGACCGCGAAGGAGGAGGGCGTGACCCAGGAGACCTTGCGGCAGCGCTGGCACTCCAAAGCTCAGGAGATCGGCTTGGAGGTGGACTCCACCTTGGGCCGTGTCAGAGATTCCGGCGCCCCCGACGTAGCCCGCACGGCCTCTACCCGGCGGGTAGGCCGTGCGGTTACGTCGGGGGTCTCTCACTTCGACCGCAGGGACGCGATTCAGGCGGTTGCGGGAGTGGCTCAGAACGGGATGGACGCCGCCGAGGTCGAGCGGGCGGCGAATGCCTTCCTGGCTTCTGAGGAGGTCATGACGCTGGGTGCCTCCGCCAAGGGCGAGCGCTTCACCACGCGGGAGGTCTGGGAGATCGAGCGCACCGCCCTGGCGAAGGTGGAAAAGATGCAGAGCGGCAACGGATCGAGTCCCGCCGCCTCGCTTGGCGCCGAGCGGGTGATCGCCGAGCGCCCGAGCTTGAATGCAGACCAGGCCGAGATGATCCGCCGCCTGCTCACCGACCCTGGCCGAATCTCCGTCGTGATCGGCGAGGCCGGGACCGGCAAGACCTACGCCATCGTCGCCGCGGCCGAGGCATGGGCGCGGGAAGGGGTGCAGCTGCGCGCAGCTGCACCCACCTGGCGGGCGGCGAACGTGATGCGGGCCGAGGGTCTGACGGCGCAAAGCACCGCTTCGCTTCTGGCCGAGCTTGACCGTGCCGGATCGGGAGAGGGCTTGGAACGCGATTTGGTCCTCTTGGTCGATGAGGCCGGGATGGTCGATTCGGCCAGCGTGGCGAGGCTGATCGACCACGCCGAGCGCGCGCAGGCAAAGCTCGTCTTGGTCGGCGATTACGAGCAGCTATCGGAGATCGAGTCGGGCGGCCTGTTCCGTGCGATTGCCGAGCGCGGCGACCCGATCACCTTGGACGAGGTGATCCGCCACCGCTTCGACGTTGAGCGCGAGGGCGCCAAGCGCATCCGCGAGGGAGAAGGGGAGCAGGCGATCCGCCTCTACCGATCCGAGGAGCGAGTGATCGTCGCCCCGGACCCCCAAGCTCGCCGCGAGGTCATGGTCAGCGACTGGCACCAGGCGCATGAGCGCGGCACCGACGCGGTGATGATCGCGAAGCGAAACGCCGAGGTCGATCAACTGAACGAACTGGCGCGGGCAAAGATGAAAGCGGCCGGGCGCCTTGGTGCCGGCGAGGTCGAGGTCGGCGGCCGGCCCTTCGCCGCCGGCGACGAGGTGATCACCCGCGTCAACGACCGCAAGGCCGCCGTTTACAACCGCGAGCGCTGGCAGGTCGTGGAGGTCGACGCGGCCAACCACCGCGTCGTCCTCCAGGGGCTTGACCAGGCTCGCACGGTCGAGCTTGACGCCGACTACCTCGCCCAGGCCAACCCACACTCAGGCGCCCCAGCGCTCCAGCACGCTTACGCGATCACCACTTACTCGGCGCAGGGAACGACGGTGGAGCGCGCCTACCTCGCCGCCGACGCCTCGATGGACAAGCAGGAGCTTTACGTCGCCACCTCGCGCAGCCGGGGGGAGACGCTGATCTACGCCACTCCCGAGGTGCGCGGCGACCGCGTCGAGATCGCCCCGGCTGAGTTCGCCGACCGGGGCCAGCTCGCCCATCTGAGCGAAGCCGCCGTGCGCGATCGCGCCCAGCGCGCCGCCCACGATGTCGCCCGCCTCGACGGGCTGCCAGTCGAGGAGTTGCGACGACGCCAGAGCGAGCTGACCGGACCCGCCATGCGGGAGACCGCCAACCAAGAGCGCCGGCAAAGACTCGCCGAGCGGATCGAGGCGGCGGAAGCCAGGCTCGCCGACTCCGGCGCCCGTGGCAGGCTCGCCGCCAGCGGCCTTGAGCGCTACCGGGCCGAGCGGGACTCCCTGTCGCCGATCCGCGAGGACGCCCGCCGTGAGTTGGCGGCGGTCGAGGAGGTCATAGCCGCCCGCGAGCAACTGACGAGGACCGCCGCCCGCATCGCCCCACCCCCGTACATCGTCGCCGAGTTGGGCCAGCGGCCGACCAATGCGGCCGAAGCGAAAGCCTGGGATCGCGGCCTGAGCGTGATCGAGACCTATCGCCGCGACAACGGCGTTACCGACCGGGCCAGCGCCTTCGGGCCCGCCGCGAAAGGCGGCGCAGCCAAGGCACGCCAGCGCAAGGCGATGGAGCGCACCGAGCGGGTCCAGCGCCAGCTACGCGAGGTGGCGGTGCGCCAGCGGGTACGGGAGCGCAGCATGGAGGGTCGGACGTTTGGGATCGGGCGCTAGGCGGAGGGTTACTTCAGGTGGAAGGAAGCAATCTGCACATCGAGTCCATATGCATGCCGGGTTACATATGCATCGCCAGCGTGACGGGTTCCTTGCTGGACATCCTCGTGCGTGAGCCCTTCAAAGAAACAATGCGCGTATCCCGGTGAGAGAACGTGGCAAGACACGTCGGGGAAGTTCATTTCGTAGTTCGTCTGCAATTCGTGGACTACGGCGTGTTGAGCAGCGCACTTAAAGCCGGTGCAGGGTGCCGTTGGTTCCAGGTGGTTTTCGGCATTCCTGAAGATGCGGACAAGAAGAGTTACGGGCTTGGTTTCTGCTCCGTGACGCCCCCAAGTCTTCTGCCATTTTTCTTTTGCGGCCTGATTGGCACCTTCCCATTCTTCGAGTTCGGCTTGGTAGCGTTCCTGGACTGCGGTGTAGCGCCAGTAGGCTTCCTGGGTCGCTGGATCTGCGTTCCATGCCGGGACGGGAACCGGCGTTGGCTCCACTGGTTTCGGCACTTCAGGCATACACGGCGCCTTTGGAGACGCATACCATGTCGCTCGCACTGGTCCATGTCGCCCTTGCTGCACGCTGATCCGCGTGACCCGGGCAAAGACTTCTCCTTTTAGATTCCTCAGTGGGTCGCCGACGCGAGGGCTCACGACCTTTGCGTGTTTAACTCTTCCGCTGCTTACGAGGGCACGGGTCGTCTTCAGCTTCCCACCGCAGACGCTCGCGCGAAATGGTGCTGTCCAGCTTTGAGATTCCCAACGCCACTTGGCAGATGCCGATGGGCAAAAAAACAGAACCGCCAGAAGGGCCGTCATGCAGATGATGAGGCTGGAAACGGAGAAGGCCTTGAGGTTGAGTCTCATTTGAGCGCGAAGCTTACTGGGCGGTCGGTCCACGCCGTAGCCGGTCCCTATCCCGAACTAGAGTTCGTGATGTGGCCACATATCTGGCAGGTCGTAGTCACCTCCTTCGGCTAGTTCTTCGGCCTTGTTGATAGCGGCCGCGACCAACGGCTCGTCTTCGTAGCCGGCCTGCGCCAGAGAACTCGGGCTGGCTACCAACACAGCTACATCCGGTGGCCAGTCGAAAAGTCCGTGTAGGTAATCGAAAAGGCACTCGTCATCGACGACAAAGACGGCTGCCACGAGGCAACGGCCTAACTCCAGGTGTCGGTGAAGCCGCCAGGCATCCTTCGAGACTGCTTCAACGCGCTTCTTTCCCTCCAGACCCTCCCACGGTCCGCCCCACCAGCCCTTCGGAACCCACTTCGCCTCGATGAAGAGCCAGTAAACGAGATTTCGGAATTCTTCTTGAGCGTCGGGGCCTGGTTTGATGGCGCTGAGATCTGAGACTGCCAAGTCGATCCGCTGGATCCGATCCTCTTCCTTGTTGTAGTCGGCTCGCGTCCAGTTGGCGATGTTGAACTCTGCGTGGACCTCGCTGGTCTCGGGAAAACGGCTGGCCAGTAGGGGCGCGAGCCTCAGCACAATGTCCGCCTCCGAGAGGACTGCTGAACCACGAAAGTTTTCAGGATCCTCTTGCGCCGTGAAGCCGTGATAGCGGTACCCACCCCATCGCCGGTATCCGTCTAGAAACTCGTGGAATGCATCGAAGAGGTGCTCAGTGCTGTTGCGCGTGTTCGCCTCAGTCTTCGCCTCATAAACCGCCGTGGGTATCTCGAAGTCCGGATCTGGGTCAAGATGGGTCGGACCGGGAACCTTCTCTAGATCCTCTGGTTGCCTGACAAGGTCGCTGCCATTGTCCTCCATGTCTTCTCCTTGCTGCTGGATTCTTCGCCGGGAAGGTTTGGGACACATTTGGGACACAAAACGCCGATTGTGCCCTCTGGTACGACCAAAAGGTGCTAATTTCCAGGGACTTCCTGATGCCGGAGGAGGGACTCGAACCCCCGACACGCGGATTATGATTCCGCTGCTCTAACCAGCTGAGCTACTCCGGCGAGGGACGGGCATGGTAGCGGTGGAGCGGGGGGTCTTGGCGGCTGCGAGGGCCTGCGATCCTTGCTGGCGTGGACGCCGGCTCGGGTCGCACTCCAGGATCGGGTTGGGCGGCGATGCGGCCGCTGCTGGTCGCGTTGCTGCTGGTCGTCGACGCCTTCGCGGTGGCCTCACTGGCGATCGCCCATCCTGGGGGCTGGTTCCCGCCCTTTCTCGCCTTCGGGTCGCTGTTGCTGGGGCTGATCTGGTTCGAGGGCTGGGCGCTGCGACACCGGCACGACGATGACTAGGAGGGATTAGGAGGGCCCAGGCGTCTATTGCTGGAACGGATTTCACCATACTGAGAGCCACGACCGACAGTTGCAGGGGAAAACGTTCGCATCGGGCGCCGGTGCGAGCTAGGGTGGCGGGGGTGAGCGGCAATCTCGACAGGGGGCGGGGGAGTGACCACCGAGCTGGATAGAGCGGTACGGACGGTCGTCCGCGAGTGCATGAGCGTCTCCCCGGGCGAGGAGGTGCTCGTCGTCTGCAATCCCGTCACCGAAGAGATCGGCGCGCTGATGCGGATCGAGGCCCAGGGCGACGGCGCGATGGCGACGCTGGCGGTGATGTCCGAGCGCGAATCGCCGGCCGCCGAGCCGCCCGACGTTGTTGCCGCCGCGATGGCCGAGGCCGACGTGGTGCTGGCGCCGACGATCCAGTCGATCTCCCATACCGCCGCCCGCAAGAGGGCGAGCGAGCAGGGCGTTCGCATCGGCAGCCTGCCGGGGGTTACCGAAGACATGCTGACCCGGTTGATGACCAGCGATCTCTCCGAGGTGCGGCGGCGCGGCTGGGCGCTCAGCGGCATCCTCAACGGTGGCGCCGAGGCGCGCATCACCTGCCGCCACGGCAGCGATCTGCGAATCGGCCTCGAGGGCCGGCTCTCGATCGTCGACGCCGGCGAACTCGGCAACCGTGGCGCCTTCGGCAACCTGCCCTGCGGCGAGGCCTTCATCGCCCCGGTCGAGGGAACCGCCGAGGGCACGCTCGTGGTCGATGGCTCAATCGCCGAAATCGGCCTGCTCGACACGCCGACCTCGCTGACCATCCGCGGCGGCCACCTGACCGACACCACCGGCTCCGACGGCGGTGCACTGCTGGAGATGCTGAGCGCCCACGGCGAGGACGGCACCAACGTCGCCGAGCTCGGGATCGGCACCAACGAAGAGGCGCTGCTGACCGGCAACATCCTCGAGGACGAGAAGATCCTCGGCACCTGCCACGTCGCCTTCGGCGCCTCGGCCGCGATCGGCGGCACCGTCCAGGTCCCCGTCCATATCGACTGCGTGGTGCTCGAGCCGACTGTCGAAATCGACGGCGAGACGATCGTCAGCGGCGGCGACCTGCTGCTCTGAGCACCCCGCACGCCGGAGCCGGCGGCTAGCCTCAGCCGATGCCGTCCCTGCTCGCCGTCCCCAATGTCTCCGAGGGACGCGACCGCGCCCGCCTCGCCGCCCTCGAGAAAGCCTTCGCCCGCGGCGTCTCCCTGCTCGACCGTCACAGTGACGGCGACCACGACCGCACCGTCTTCACCCTCGCCGGCCAACCGGGGTCGCTGACCGAGGCGCTGGTCGCCGGCGCCGAGGAGGCACTGGAGACGATCGACATGTCGAGCTATGGCGGCGCCCACCCGGCGATCGGCGCGCTCGACGTCTGCCCGCTGGTCTGGCTCGACGGCGCCGACCGCGACGCCGCCCGCACCGAGGCTGTCGCCGCCGCGGCGCAGATCGGTGGCCTCGGCATCCCGGTCTTCCTCTACGGCGAGCTGGCGCGTGACCCGGGGCGGGCCGAGCGCGCCTACTTCCGCAACGGCGGCCTGGCCGAGCTCTGGCTGCGGATGGAGTCCGGGGAGCTGCGGTCGGACTTCGGGCCCGGCCTGCCCCATCGCCGCGCCGGCGCCACCCTGCTGACCGCGCGCCCGCCGCTGGCCGCCTTCAACGTCGAGCTCGACAGCGGCAATATCGAGCTCGCCCGTGCGGTTGCCGCCGGCCTGCGCGAGTCCGGTGGCGGGCTGCCCGGGGTGCGGGCGATCGGGCTGCTGCTCTCCAGCGGCCGCGCCCAGGTCTCGACCAACGTCCACGACCCGCTGGCGGTGCCGCTGGGCGACGTGGTCGAGCGGGTGCGGCAGCTGGCGGCGCCACTGGGTGCCCGCCCGCTGGAGGCGGAGCTGGTCGGGCTGGTCCCGGCTGCCGCCCTGGCCGGCTACCCGGAGGACGTGCCGATGCGCGGCTTTGCCCCCGAGCGGCACGTGATCGAGCGGCGGCTTGCGGCCCTGACCGATTAGATTCTCTGGAGATGGCCCAGACCAAGAAGAAGCGCCGCCGTAAGCAGCGTGGCACCCAGGGTGGCCGCGTCGACACCGCTCGCCGCTCCAAACCCCGCAGTCGCGCCGAGGCCAAAGCCCAGGCCCGCTCCAAACGCAAGCCGGCCGCCCGCGCCGACCTGCCGCCGACCTGGCGCAGCTCGTTCGTCCGCGGCGTCACCGCCGCCGTGATCTTCTTCATGCTGCTGCTGTTGATCTTCAAACGCCCGCTCGGCGCTTCGCTCGCGCTCGGTGCCTTCATGCTCGTCTTCTACATCCCCGCCGGGTACTTCATCGACATGACCCTGTGGCGCCGCCGTGAGCGCACGCGGATGCGCTCGCGGGGGGACTAGGAGCGGCGCCGGTGAGCCTCGACGTCGAGATGCTCACGGTCGGCGCGATTGCCGAGAACTGCTTCCTGCTGCGCCGTCAGGGCTCTGACCGCGTCCTCGTCGTCGACCCCGGCGAGGAGGCCGAGCGGATCCTCGCCGCGGCCGGGGAGATGGGGGAGGTCGAGGCGATCCTGCTCACCCACTGTCACTTCGACCACATCGGCGCCGTGGCGCCGGTGGCGGCGGCGACCGGGGCGCCGGTCTACTGCCCGCGGCTGGAGGTGCCGCTGCTGGCCGACATCATGGCCTTCGTCCCCTGGCCCGGCTTCGGCCCGTATGAGAGCTACGCCGCCGACGAGACCGTCGCCGGCGGCGAGACCCTGGCGCTGGCCGGGCTCGAGCTCGACGTCATCTTCACCCCGGGGCACAGTCCCGGCCACGTCACCTACTCGGTCCGCGGCGAGGACGCGCTGTTCTCCGGCGACGTCCTCTTCCAAGGCTCGGTCGGCCGCGTCGACCTGCCCGGCGGCGACGGCCCGACCCTGATGCAGTCGATCGGCAGCCTGCTCGACACCCACCCCGACGAGACCGTCGTCCACCCCGGCCACATGGGGATCACGACGCTGGGGGCCGAGCGCGCCTCCAACCCGTTCCTCGCCTCGCTGGCGCGGTAGGCGGCCTACCGCAGCGGTAAGTAAGGTCGCTCACAATCATGGCCAGCAAGTACCAGGCGTCCCGTGGGACCTTCGACGTGTTGCCCGAGCAGGCCCGCCAGCGGGCCCGGGTCGAGCGCGCCGCCGCGGCGATCTTCGCCCGCGCCGGCTACGAGCCGATCGCGACCCCGGCCTTCGAGGACACCGAGCTGTTCGAACGCGGCGTCGGCAAGTCGACCGACATCGTCCGCAAGGAGATGTTCACCTTCGAGGACAAGGGTGAACGTAGCCTCACCCTGCGGCCCGAGGGCACGGCGCCGATCTGCCGCGCCTACCTCGAGCACGGGATGCACAAGCTGGCGCAGCCGGTGAAGCTCTCCTACCTCGGTCCCTTCTTCCGTCACGAGCGCCCGCAGGCCGGGCGCTACCGCCAGTTCCACCAGGTCGGGGTCGAGTGCATCGGCACCGATTCGCCACTGGCCGACGCCGAGGCGATCATGCTGCTCTCCGACCTGCTCGGGGAGCTCGGGGTGCCGGGGGTGGAGCTGCGACTGGGCAGCCTCGGCTCGCTCGACGCCCGGCGCGCCTATCTGGAGGGGTTGAAGGCGCACCTGCACGCGCACGAGGGCGCGCTCTCCGACGACGTGCGCGAGCGCATCGACATCAACCCGCTGCGCGCCTTCGACTCCGACCACGAGGGCACGCGCGGGGTGATGGCGAGCGCGCCGACGATCGTGGGCGCGCTCGCGGGCGCGGACGCCGAGCACTTCGCCGCGGTTCGCGGCCTGCTCGACGCGGCCGGGATCGCCTACGAGGTCGACCCGACCCTGGTCCGCGGTCTCGACTACTACACGCGCACGATCTTCTCCTTCGTCTGCGACGCGCTCGGCGCCCAGTCGGAGATCGGCGGCGGCGGCCGCTACGACGGCCTGATCGAGCAGCTCGGCGGGCCGGCGACGCCAGCGGTGGGCTGGGCGGCGGGGATAGAGCGCATCCTGCTGGCACTGGACGGCGACGAGGGCACCTCGGAGCCGCGGCAGCGCCTGGTCTTCATCGCCCACGCGGCGGGCGAGGCGGAGAGCCGGCAGGCGATGGCGCTGGCGACCGAGCTGCGCCACGCCGGCATCGCGGCCGAGCTCGACCTCGCCGGCCGCAGCGCCAAGGGGCAGCTCAAACACGCGAGCCGGATCGAGGCCTCCCACGTCCTCCTACTCGAGGACGGCGGCGCGGTCAGCCTGCGCGAGATGGAGGCCAGGACGCAGCGGCCGATCGAACTGGCCAACCTTGTCGACGAGATAACCGGAGGAGAGTCGTGAACGAGGCACCCGCCCTGAGGGGCAACGAGTACCGCGACACCTGGTGCGGCCAGGTGCTTGGCGACCGTGTCGATGCCGAGGCGCGGGTCGCCGGCTGGGTCCACCGCCGCCGCGATCACGGCGGCCTGATCTTCATCGACCTGCGCGACCGCACCGGCATCGTCCAGCTCGTCTTCCACCCCGACAGCTCCGGCGAGTCCTTTGAGGCGGCGCACAAGTTGCGGGCCGAGGACGTGCTGACGGCGGCCGGGACCGTGGTCCGGCGCTCGGACGAGACGGTCAACGCGGAGCTGCCGACCGGCGAGGTCGAGCTCAGGGTGACCAGCGCCGAGCGGCTGGCCGACTCCGAGACGCCGCCCTTCCAGATCGAGGGCTTCTCCGGCGAGGTCGGCGAGGACGCGCGCCTGCGCCACCGTTACCTCGACCTCCGCCGCGAGCAGATGCGTGAGGCGCTGATGCTGCGCCACACGGTGACCCGGGCGATGCGCGAGTTCCTCGACCAGGAGGGCTTCGTCGACGTCGAGACCCCGGTCCTGACCCGTTCCACCCCCGAGGGCGCGCGCGACTTCCTCGTCCCCAGCCGCCAGCAGCAGGGCTCCTTCTACGCGCTGCCGCAGTCGCCGCAGCTGTTCAAGCAGCTGCTGATGGTGGCCGGGTTCGAGCGCTATTACCAGGTGGCGCGCTGCTTCCGCGACGAGTCGACCAGGGCCGATCGCCAGGCCGAGTTCACCCAGCTCGACATCGAGATGTCCTTCGTCGACGGCGAGGACATCATCGCTGTCAACGAAAGGCTGCTTGCCCACGTCTTCGAACGCGCCGGCGGTCCCCAGATCGAGTTGCCGATGCAGCGCATGTGTTACGACGAGGCGATGGGGCGGTTCGGCACCGACCGGCCCGACCTCCGCTTCGGGCTGGAGCTGGTCGACCTCGGGGACGCCCTGCGCGAGACCGAGTTCAAGGTCTTCCGCTCGGTCCTCGACGGGGGCGGCGCGATCCGCGGCATCAACGCCGGCAAGCGGGAGATGCCGCGCTCGGAGCTCGACAAGCTGATCGCTCGGGCACAGGAGCTCGGCGCCAAGGGCCTGGTCTGGGCCTTCCGCGAGGGCGACGGCTGGCGCTCGCCGACCGCGAAGTTCCTCAGCGCGGCGGAGCTGGCCGACCTGAACGAGCGCCTCGGGGCCGAGGAGGGCGACCTGCTGCTGCTGGTCGCCGACCAGCGCTCCGTCACGAACGCGGTGCTGGGGCAGATGCGGATCGACCTGGCCGAGCGCTTCGACCTGATCGACCCCGACGACCACAAGCTGGTCTGGGTGGTCGACTGGCCGCTGATGGAGTGGAACGCCGAGGAGCAGCGCTGGGACTCGCTGCACCACCCGTTCACGGCGCCGGCGGGCGAGTTCGACCCGGAGAACCCGGGTGAGGCTCGGGCGGTCGCCTACGACGTGGTCTGGAACGGCCAGGAGCTGGGCGGCGGCTCAATCCGCATCCATGACGCCGAGACCCAGCAGCAGGTCTTCGCGGCGCTCGGGATCGACGCCGAGACGGCCGAGGCCCGCTTCGGCTTCCTGCTCGAGGCGCTGCGCTATGGGGCGCCGCCGCACGGGGGCATCGCCTACGGCGTCGACCGCATCGTCCAGCGCCTCAGCGGTGCCGAGACGATCCGCGACGTGATCGCCTTCCCCAAGACCGCCTCCGGCTTCGACCTCCTGGTCGGCGCCCCGGCTCCGGTCGACGACGTCCAGGTGCGGGACCTCGGGATCTCGATCCACCAGCGAAAACTCGCGGGCCACTGAGATGGGGCTCCGGGACTGGCTTCCACGCAGGTGGCGCCCGGCTCCCGGACCCGGGCAGACGCCCGTCTTCGTCGACGACCCCAGTTTCGACAGCTGGGAGGTGGTGCGCGATTTCGCCGACGTGAGGACGGCGCGGGCCTGGCACCAGGCCCTGATCGAGGCCGATATCACGGCGGCGCTGACTGCCGACTGGCCGCTCGATCGCTTCGGTCACGGCGACATTGCCCTGCGCGTCCCGCCCGACCGCTGGAGCGAAGCCGAGCTGCATCTCTCCAACCTCGACACCGACGATTTCTGATCGTCCTACGGCGCGGTTCGCCATGTGTCCTCCGCGAGCGCCAGCGGTGGTACGGTTGAGCCAAGGCTCGAGCCCGTACGAGAGCCGTCTCACCGTTTGACCCAACACAAACGGCGCGGGAGCCGGGAGTCTTCAGGCCCCTTGGGGTCGGGAGCAGGCACCCACCTTCACTTGAAGGGATCAAAGCCAGAGGCGGCAACGGCGGGCTGGGGCCTCTTTTGCGTTTCAGTTGACGCTTTCGGCTCGAAGCGCGCACCACGCGTGCGGGCGCAGGAGAGACCATCGGCGCCATGGGCAACGAGACGTGCATTTCCGGGTCTATGAACGGGAAATGCACTCCTTGTGGGAATGGGGTGGACCGAGCGATCGGCGAGATCGCCCAAGGACAGTACGGGGTGGTGGCACGGTGGCAGCTGAGATCGGCTGGGGTCGGGGTCGACGCGGTCGAGGGGCGCATCGCACGAGGGGCCCTGCTCCGAATTCACCAAGGGGTCTACGCGTTTGGGTATCGAGCCCTGACCGTGGAGGCGCGGTGGATGGCAGCGGTGCTGGCCGGTGGGTCGGACGCGGTGCTCAGTCATCGGAGCGCAGGGCAGCTCTGGGGGATCGTGCCGCGAGCGGCGACTGTGCCGGAAGTGACCAGGGCGGGATCCTTCAGGCAGCGGCCGAGGATCGTCTGTCATCAATCTGAGGTTCCGCTGGATGAGCGAGGGGAGCTCCTCGGGATTCCGGTGACCTCGGTGGCGCGGACTCAGTTCGATCTCGCGGCGGTCCTGCCGAAGCGGGGGTGGAGCGGGCGATGCACGAGGCGGAGGTGAAGGGGCTGACGGATCGGCTCTCGTTGCGGGATCTGCTGGAGCGGTATCCGCGGCGGCGGGGCGCGGCGAATCTGCGGGCGCTGATTCGGGCGAAGGCGCCGGCGGGGATCACGCAGACGGAGCTCGAGGAGGCTGTTCGTGGAATTCCTCGACGAGTACGAACTGCCGCGGCCGCGGTTGAACGCAACGCTGCCGCTGCGAGGGCGCCTGCTCAGGCCCGACTGCATGTGGCCCGAGCGGCGGTTTCTCTGCGAGCTCGACGGGCGCGAGGCGCACGGGACCGACAAGGCGTTCGAGGGCGACCGCCAGCGGGATCGGATCCTGCTCGTCGAGGGGTGGTGCTCGACCCGGATCACCTGGCGGCAGCTGCGCGACGAACGGGATGAGATCGCCGCCGATCTGCGGCGCCTGCTGCGGGTCGGGACGCGGCCTCCTACCCTGTAGCCATGGACCGGGAGCTCTTCGAGCATCACCTCAGCGACGAGAGCCGGCGTGGGGCGCCGGCCGACGGCGCCTTCACCGGCGCGGCCGGTGGGGCGGCTTGCGGTGACCTCTCGCGGATCTCACTCTCGATCGCCGACGCGCGCATCGCCGCGGTCACCTTCGACGCCGAGGGCTGCGGCGCGACCAAGGCCGCTACCGCCGCTGTCGCGGAGATGGTCGACGGAGCGCCGGTGCTGGAGGCGGCGACGATCGACGTCGACTCGGTTGACGAGGCGATCGGCGGGCTGACGCCAGCTAAGCGCCACGCCGCCGTCCTCGCCGGCGACGCTCTGCACCGGGCACTCGCTGCGGCCGCTGCTTCGGATCGTCGCCTCGCGTCCGTCAGCAGCGGCGAGCGCGTCGCCGTTGCCATGTCCGGCGGCGTCGACAGCGCTGTCGCCGCCCTGCTGGAGCGCGAGCGGGGCGCCGAAGTGGTCGGGGTCACGGTCAAGCTCTGGGCCGACCCGGACACCGACGGCGCCAAGGCCTGCTGCTCGCCGGAGGCGGTGCTCGGTGCCCGTGGACTCGCGCACTCGCTCGGGATCCCACACTTCACGCTCGACCTCGAGGAGGAATTTCGCCGCCGCGTCGTCGGCCGCTTTATCGACGGCTACACCGCCGGCAGCACTCCCAACCCCTGCGTGCTCTGCAATGGCGAGGTGCGGATCGCGGCGATGGTCGACCTTGCCGACCGCCTCGGTGCCGATCGCCTCATCACCGGCCACTACGCCCGCATCGTCGAGGACGCCGACGGGCCGCTGCTCGCCTCGGCCGCCGACGAGGCCAAGGACCAGAGCTACATGCTGGCGGCGCTGCCGCCGGAGCTGCTCGGCCGGCTCGCCTTCCCGCTGACCGAGCTGACCAAGCCCGAGGTGCGGGAGATCGCCGCTCGCCACGAGCTCACGGTCGCGAAGAAGCCCGAGAGCCAGGACCTCTGCTTCCTCGCCGGGCAGGGCAAGCGCAAGTTCCTGCGCCGCCACGGCGGCCTCACCGACAACGAGGGCACGGTGCTCGACGGCGCCGGTCGCGCCGTCGGCCGCCATCCGGGCCACCACAACTTCACCGTCGGCCAGCGCCGCGGCATCGGCGTCTCCGCGCCCGAGCCGCTCTACGTCCTCGCCACCGACGCCGTCGCCAACACGGTCACGGTCGGCACCCGCGAGGAGCTCGAAACCCGCCGCGTTCACGTCCGCGACGCGACCCTGCACCGCGACGGCGCCCGCGTCGACGCGGTCCGTCTGCGCTACCACTCGCGCGCCCTGCCGGCCTCGATCGGCGCCGCCGGGCCCGGTCGCCACGACGTGCTCGAGATCGCGCTGGGCGAGGAGTTCGTCGGCGCCTCCCCGGGCCAGACCGCGGTGCTGCTGGAAGGCGAGACGATCGTCGGCCACGGCACGATCGCCGCCCCGGCCTGACCGGTTCGGCGCGACCGGCCGCAGGCCCAGCTCTTTCCGTCAGCGAAATATTTAGGCTCCCTCACATGAAGGCCCAGGAGATCCGCCGCACCTACCTCTCGTTCTTCGAGCAGCGCGGCCACAAGATCGTCCCCTCAGCCTCGCTCGTGCCCTCCTCGCACGACCCCTCGGTGCTGCTGACGACGGCTGGAATGCAGCCCTTCAAGCCCTACTTCCTCGGCCGCGAGAAGCCGCCGGCGCCACGCCTCACCGACGTCCAGAAATGCTTCCGCACCACCGACATCGAAGAGGTCGGCAACACCGCCCGCCACCTCACCTTCTTCGAGATGCTCGGCAACTGGAGCTTCGGGGACTACTTCAAGGCGGAGTCGATCCCCTGGGGCTGGGAGCTCTCGACCCAGGGCTTCGGGATGGACCCGGAGCGGATCTGGGTCACCGTCTTCGGCGGCGACGAGGAGCTCGGGCTCGGTCCCGACGAGGAGGCGATCGCGATCTGGCGCGGGGTCGGTGTGCCCGACGAGCGCATCGTCCAGCTCGGCCGCGGCTACAACTTCTGGCAGGGCGGCCCGACCGGCCCCTGCGGACCCTGCTCGGAGCTCTACCTCGACCGTGGGCCGGAGTTCGGCGATGAGGATGAGCGCCCCGGCAGCGACGGCGACCGCTTCCTCGAGTTCTGGAACCACGTCTTCATGAGCTACGACCTGGCCGAGGATGGCACTCTGACCGAGCTGCCGACGCGCAACATCGACACCGGCATGGGTCTGGACCGGATGGCGGCGATCCTCCAGGACGTCCCCTCGGTCTACGAGACCGACCACGTGCGACCGCTGATCGACCTCGCCGAGGAGCTGACCGGCCACGGCTACGAGGAGGGCGAACGGGTGACGCGGGCGATGCGGATCGTCGCCGACCACTCGCGCGGGGCCGCCTTCCTGATCGCCGACGGCGTCGTCCCCTCGAACGAGGATCGGGGTTACATCCTGCGGCGGATCATGCGGCGGGCGATCCAGCAGGGAAACACGCTCGGCCTCGAGGCGCCCTGGCTCGGCCGCTTCGCCGAGCGCACGATCGAGCTGATGGGGAGCGCCTATCCGGAGCTGGTGAACCAGCGCGGAATCATCGCCCGCTGGGTCAACGACGAGGAGGAGAGCTTCGGCCGCACCCTGGAGCGCGGCACCGAGCTGCTGAACCGCCTGATCGCCGAGGCGAGGGAGTCGGAGACCTCCTGGATCGCCGCCGCCGACGCCTTCCAGCTGCACGACACCTACGGCTTCCCCTACGACCTGACCAAGGAGCTGTTGGCCGAGGAGGGGCTCTCGGTGGACGACTCGGGCTTCGAAGAGCTGATGGAGGAACAGCGCACGCGCGCCCGCAGTGGCGGCGCCAGCGCCCACGGCTCCGAGGACTCGCACGAGAAGGTGATCGCCTTCGCGGCGACGGCACCGGAGACGCGCTTCGTCGGCTATGAGACGCTCAGCGCGACCACCGGCCTCGCGGCCGTCCAGGGCGACGACGGACGCGCCCTGGTCAAGCTCGAGGAGAGCCCCTTCTACGCCGAGGGCGGTGGCCAGGTTGCCGACTCCGGCGTGCTGCGCTGGGCCGGGGAGGAGGCGAAGGTCGTCGACGTGATCCGGGTCGGCGATGACCAGGCGCTCGAGGTCGAGCCCAGCGGCGCCGCGATCGAGCCCGGGGTCGCCGTCGAAGCCGTCGTCGACCGCGAGACCCGCCACGCGACCATGCGCAATCACACCGCCACGCACCTCCTTCACGCCGCCCTGCGCGAGCGCCTCGGCACCCATGTGCGCCAGGCCGGCTCCGCCGTCCGCCCCGACAAGCTGCGCTTCGACTTCACCCACGGCCAGGCCCTGAGCCCGGCCGAGCTGCGCGACGTCGAGGACCGGGTCAACGAGTGGGTCAAGGCGAGCGCGCCGGTGCGCTGGCTGAACATGGAGCGGGCCGAGGCCGAGAAGCTCGGGGCGATGGCCCTGTTCGGCGAGAAATACGGCGAGTGGGTGCGGGTGGTCGAGGTCGACGGCGTCTCCCGCGAGCTTTGCGGCGGCACCCACGTCGCCAACACCGCCGAGGTCGGCATCTTCAAGATCTCCTCCGAGGGCTCCAGTGCCGCCAACGTGCGGCGGGTCGAGGCGATCACCGGTCCCGCCGCCATCGACTTCTTCCGCGAGCGTGAGGGCGAGCTGCGTGAGAGTGGCGAGCTGCTCGGCAACCCGCAGGATCCGCTCGCCGGCGCCCGCCGCGCCGCCGAGCAGCTGCGCGAGGCCGGCGCCGGCGTCGAGCAGGCCCAGCGACAGCTGGCCGGCGAGGAGGCGCAGCTGGCGGTCGACTCGGCGGTCGACGGCGTCCTTCGCATGCCTGACGGCCACCTGGTTCTGTATGAGGCGAAGAAGTTGGGATCGGCGAACCCGAAGCAGCTGCTCGAGGTCGCGAACCGGGCTCAGTCGAAGCTGGGTGGGAGCAGCGCGATCGTCTTGGCGGGCACGGATGGTGAGAAGGTGGGACTGGTCGCGCTCTTCTCCCCGGAGGTGGTCGCGAGCGGGTTGTCGGCAGGGGCGCTCATCAAGGAGATTGCCCCGATCGTCGGCGGCGGTGGTGGCGGGCGCGACGACATGGCCCAGGCCGGCGGCAAGGACCCGGCCAGGGTCGACGAGGCGCTGGCCGCCGCCCGGGCCGCGATCGAGCGGGAGCTCTCCTAGCCCGTGCGAGTCCTCGCCCTCGACCACGGCACCGTGCGGATCGGCTGCGCCCTCTCCGACCCCAGCGGCACCCTGGCGACGCCGCTGCCGGTGATCGAACCGCCGGAGCCGCGCACGGTCGCCGAGCTGGTCGCCGAGCGCGAGGTCGAGCGCGTCGTCGTCGGCCTGCCGCTGCACCTCAGCGGCGAAGAGGGGAGCCAGGCGGAACTCGCCCGTACTTTCTGCGCCGAACTGGAAGCGATGCTCTCGATCCCGGTCGAGACCTACGACGAGCGCCTGACCACGAAGATGGCTGACGCGACCCGGCGCGGCGGCGCCACCGGCGCCCGCGACTCGATCGCCGCCGCCCACCTGCTGCAGGCCTACCTCGCCGGCCAGGCCGCGATCGAGGAGCGCGCCGATGACTGACGACTGGATGCCCGAGGACCCCTTCGCCAGTCCCGACGATCCGGCCGCGCGGGAGCGCGAGCAGCGGCGCCTCGAACGTGAGGAGAAGCGGCGTGCCCGGGAGGTCAAGCGGGCGGCGAAGGAAGGCAACGCGGGTGGAGTCTCGGGGGAGGACTCGCCGTCACGAACTGCGGGAGGTTCCATCGAGCCCTCCCCCGAGCCTCTCGACGAATCGCCTGCGGCTGAGCCGGTGCTGACGCCTCGTGGGTCTGAGGAGGAGTTCTGGGATGAGGAGCCGGAGGTGATCGAGGTGCCGTTCGAGGGGGAGCCGATCAAGGCGCCGCCGGTGGCGCCGCCAGCCGCCTCCAAGGATCGCGGTGGTGGCTCGGGCGGAGGCAGGGGCTTCTTCAGCACCATCGGCCGCCACCCGTTCCGTCTCGTCGGCGCGATCGTCGCCGTGCTCGTCCTCTGGTTCCCCTTCGCCCTCTTCCAGCCCTTCCACGGCGATGGCTCTGGTCAGGTCCAGGTGACGATCCCGAAAGGCTCCAGCGTCAGCGAGGTCGGCGACCTGCTCGGCGAGAAGGGTGTGATCGACAGCTCGACCCTGTTCCAGGTCCGCGTCACCCTCGCGGGCAAGCGCTCCGAGCTCTACCCCGGCCACTTCACCCTCGCCCACGGGATGTCCTACGGGGCGGCGATCGACGCCCTCTCCAAGCCGCCGGTCAAAAAGGTGACCACGGTCACGATCCCCGAGGGCTACAGCCGCTCGCAGGCGGCGCAGCTGGTCGAAGAAGACGGGCTCGAGGGCGACTACACGAAGGAGACCGTGCGCTCCAAGTACCTCAACCCCGCCCAGTACGGCGGCAAGGGCGTCAAGGACCTCGAGGGCTTCCTCTTTCCCGACACCTTCGAACTGAAGCCGGGCGCGCCCGCCGCCGACCTGGTCCAGCTGCAGCTGCAGGACTTCAAGCGGCGGATCAAGGGCGTCGACATGAAGTATGCGAAGTCGAAGAACCTGACCGTCTTCGACGTCCTCATCATCGCCTCGATGATCGAGCGCGAGGCCGGCGTCCCCAGCCAGCGCAAGCTGGTCGCCTCGGTCGTCTACAACCGCCTGCACGAAGGGATGCCACTGGGGATCGACGCGACGATCCGCTTCGCCACCGGCAACTACGAAAAGCCGCTGACCGAATCGGAGCTGGCGGTCGACTCGCCCTACAACACCCGCACCAACGCCGGCCTGCCGCCGGGACCGATCAACAGCCCTGGGATCGAGGCGATCGAGGCCGCCGCCCACCCGGCCAAGTCCAACTACCTCTTCTACGTGAACAAGCCGAACACGTGCAACGAGCTCGCCTTCGCCAAGAACGAAGCCGAATTCGAAGCCGACGTCGCCAAGTACAACGAAGCGCGCGAAGCCAATGGCGGCAACGAGCCAACCACCTGCGGGGAATAGAGATGCCGCGGCTGGCGGTCCTCGGTCATCCGGTCGCGCACTCGCGTTCGCCGGCGATGCAGAACGCGGCGCTGGCGGCGTTGGGACTGGGGGAGGAGTGGAGCTACGAGGCGATCGACGTCGCCCCCGAGGAGTTCGAGGCACGGGTGCGGGCGATGCCCGGCGAAGGTTTCGCCGGCGCCAACGTCACCGTGCCGCACAAGCTGGCGGCCCTGGCCCTGGCCGACATAGCGAGCGAGATGGCGCGCGAGATCGGCGCCGCCAACACCCTGATCTTCAGGCCGCACGGGATCGAGGCCCACAACACCGACGCCGGCGGCCTGATCGCCTCGCTTCCCGAGCGCCCGGCGGGCCGGCGAGCGCTGGTGCTGGGCGCCGGGGGCGCCGCGCGGGCGGCGATCTGGGCGCTGGGTGCGGCGGGCGCCAGTGTCGAGATCTGGAACCGCACCCCGGCCCGCGCCGAGTCGGTCCGGATCGAGGTGGCCGAGCGGGCGCAGGAGCTGCAGGTCTCGATCGAGGTGGGGACGGTCGTGGTCGGGGCAGGGGCGGCTTCCGCTGGGCTCGACCAGAGTCGTTACGAGCTGATCGTCAACACCACCGCGGTTGGCCTCCACGGTGAGGACCCCTTCGATCACCTGCCGCTGCGGCGGGACGGCTTCGGACCGGGCCAGGTGGTGGTCGACATGGTCTACGGAGACCGGCCGAGCACGCTCCTGCGGGCTGCCGAGTCCGCCGGGGCGGCAACCGTCGACGGCATCGAGGTCCTGGTCCAGCAGGGCGCCATCTCCCTCCAGGTCTGGACCGACCGCGAGCCGCCGATCGAGGTCATGCGCGCCGCCGCCCGCGCCTGAGCGCCGATTGCTGATTTGACCCGCCCATAGCCGGGCTAACTCAGCAATCGACGCGCCTATAGCCTTGGCGCCGTGACGACGTTCCGATTCACCACCGCGGGGGAGTCGCACGGGCCGGGGCTCGTGGCGATCGTCGAGGGGATGCCGGCCGGGCTCGAGCTCGACCGCGAGGCGCTCGACCGCGACATGGCCCGGCGCCAGCTCGGCCACGGCCGCGGCGGGCGCATGCGGATCGAGACCGACAGCGCCGACGTCCGCTCCGGGGTGCGCCACGGACGCACCCTCGGCAGTCCGATCGCCGTCCTCGTCGCCAACCGCGACTACGCCAACTGGGAGGAGCGGATGAACCCCTGGCCGGTCGCGGGGTTCGAGCCCGACGCCGTGCACCTGCCGCGCCCAGGGCACGCCGACCTCGTCGGCGCCCAGAAATACGGCCACGACGACATCCGCAACGTGCTCGAGCGGGCCAGTGCCCGTGAGACCGCCGCCCGCGTCGCCGCCGGCGCCGTCGCCCGCGGCTTCCTCGCCGCGCTGGGAGTGGAGATCCACAGCCACGTCACCCAGATCGCCTCGGTCAAGGCGGCTGAGCGCGACGACTTGACGCCGGCCGACTTCGCCGACGTCGACGACGACCCGGTCCGCTGCCTCGACCCCGAGGCCGGCAAAGCAATGGTGGCCGAGATCAACCGCCTGCGCAAGGCCAACGAGAGCCTCGGCGGCACCTTCGAGGTACGCGTCTTCGGCCTCGTCCCCGGCCTCGGCTCCCACGTCTCCTGGGAAGACCGTCTCGACGGCCGCCTCGCCGGCGCCGTCGCCTCGATCCAGTCGGTCAAGGGCGTCTCGATCGGCGAGGCCTGGGACGTCGCCACCCGCCCCGGCTCCGAAGCGCACGACGAGATCTTCTGGTCGGAGAAGGACGGCTACTTCCGCGAAACGAACCACGCCGGCGGCCTCGAGGGTGGCATGACCAATGGCCAGCCGCTCTCGGTCCGGGCCGCGATCAAGCCGATCTCGACCCTGACCAAGCCGCTGCGCTCGGTCGACACCGGGACCAAGCAGCCGGCGCAGGCGCTGCGCGAGCGCACCGACTCGACCGTGGTCCCGGCCGCCGCCGTCGTCGCCGAGGCGATGGTGGCGCTGACCCTGGCCCGCTGCTACCGCGAGAAGTTCGGCGGCGACCACATCGACGACGTGCTCGGCGCGATCGCCGCGTACAAGCAGCGCATCGACCTGCGGGAATAATGGCCGCCTCCTCTGCTCTCGCACGGACGCGCTCATCACACCCGGAAGCCTCGCGTCCGTGCTTCCGCGTCCGGGGGCGGCCGGCAAGACCTTGAGGCCCGCTCTCGTATTCATAGGCTTCATGGGCGCCGGCAAGAGCACGGCGCTGCAGGCCGCCCGCGAGCACGGCCTGGAGACGACCGAGATCGACGCGGTGATGGAAGCCGAGTTCGGCAGCACGATCCCGGAGGCCTTCGAGCGCCATGGCGAGGAGGGTTTCCGCGCCCGGGAGGGCGAGGTCGTCGGGGCGCTGCTGGAGGACGCCGACGGTGGCGCGATCGCGCTCGGCGGCGGCAGCATCCTCAGCAAGCGGATCCGCGCCGCGCTCGGCCGTCATGTCGTCGTCTGGCTCCAGGTCGACGCCCGTGAGTCCTGGCGCCGGATCGCGCACAGCGATCGCCCGCTGGCGACCAGCGTCGAGGACGTCGCCAAGCTGATGGCGGTGCGCGAACCGCTGTATGAGGAGCTGGCCGACGCGGTGGTGCCGGTCGGCGACCGCGGGATCGTCGCCCGCACCCTGCCGGCACTGCAGGCGCTCGCCGACCTGCCCTCAGGGACCAAGCTGCTCTGGGCTGCCAGCGCCTCGGGCGAGTATCCGATCTTCGTCGGCGCCGGGCTGCTCGATGCCCTCGCCGGCTCCGGTTCCACGCCGGGCTGGTGGCCTGCGTCCGGGCGCCGCTTCTGCGTCGCCGACGCGACCACCGTGTCGCTCTACGCCGAGCGCCTGCAGCCGCTGGCCGGCGGGGCCGAGCTCACCCCCGGCGAGGCCTCGAAGACGATGAGCGTGGCCGAGGGGGTCCTGCGCGAGCTGGCCCGGGAGGGGATGACCAAGGAGGACCACGTGGTCGCGCTCGGCGGCGGTGTCGTCGGCGACCTCGCCGGGCTCTGCGCCCACCTCTACCAGCGCGGCGTGCCGGTGGTGCAGGTGCCGACGACGCTGGTAGCTCAGGTCGACTCTGCCTACGGCGGCAAGACCGGCGTCGACCTGCCCGAGGGCAAGAACTACGCCGGCGCCTACCATCTGCCCGCCGCGGTCGTCAGCGACACGGCGACGCTGGCGACCCTGCCGCCGGCTGAGTTGGCGGCCGGCTTCGTCGAGGTCCTGAAGACCGGCCTGCTGGCCGGAGGGTCGCTCTGGGAGCGAGTGCGCGGGCTCGACTCGCTCGACCCCACCTCGCTCGACGACGTCGTCTTCGCCTGCGCCCGCTACAAGTGCGAGGTCGTCGCCGCCGATGAGCGCGACAGCGGCCGCCGCCACGTCCTCAACCTCGGCCACACGGTCGGGCACGCGATCGAGGCGGCAAGCGGCTATGAGCGCTACCGCCACGGCGAGGCGGTCGGGCTCGGGCTGCTGGCGGCGCTGCGCCTCTCCGACGCGTCCGGGTTCCGCGAGGAGGTGGAGACCGCGCTGGCCCGCCACGAGCTGCCGGTGCGGCTGGACCCGGCGATCGACGTCGACGCCATCCTCGACTCGCTGCAGCGCGACAAGAAGCGCACCGCCGCCGGCGTCGGCTTCGTCCTCCTTTCCGAGCCGGGCAAGCCCCGCACGGGGCAGCTGGTCGACCCCGGTAGGGTCCGGGCGGCCGTGGAGGAGCTGATCGGATGACCACCACCCGCAACCGCGTCGCCGTTCTGCACGGGGTCAACTTCGACATCCTCGACCGCCGTGACCCGGAGGTCTACGGCGGCCTCTCGCTGAGCGAGCTGGAGCAGCGGATCGCCGGCTGGGCGCACGGGCACGGGCTCGAACCGATCTTCTTCCAGACCAACCACGAGGGCGAGTTCGTCGAGTACCTGCACCGCCTGCCCGACCTCGCCGACTCCTCGATCGTCAACGCCGGCGCCTGGAGCCACTACAGCCGCGCGATCGCCGACGCGCTCGACGTCGCCCGCCTGCCGGCGGTCGAGGTCCACCTCTCCGACGTCGAGAACCGCGACGACTGGCGCCGGCAGTCGGTCTTCGACGGCCTGGTCCTGGCGAAGATCTCCGGCAAGGGCCCCGACGGCTACCGCGAGGCGCTGGAGCTGCTGGCCCGCGAGCTCGGCGCCAGCGCCTGATGCACGGTCGCGGCGACCGCCTCGAGGCTGTGCTGGCCGAGCGCGAGCTCGACCGCATGCTGGTCACCGACCTCACCAACATCCGGTACCTGACCGGCTTCACGGGTACGAACGGGGCCTGCGTCTGCGGCCCCGGCCTCCGTCTCTTCTTCACCGACTTCCGCTACACCGAGCGCGCCGCGACCGAGGTCGAGGGCTGGGAGCCGATCACCGTTGGCGGCGACTGGCTCGGCGCGATCGCCGAGCAGCTGGCCGGCAAGACCGGCTTCGAGGACGACCACATGGCCGTGCGGGTGCTGGAGAAGCTGAAGGAGAAACTTCCCGATGGGGTAGAGCCGGTTGCCGCCGGCGGCACCGTCGAGGGGCTGCGGCGGGTCAAGGACGCTGAGGAGCTGGCAGCGATCGCCGCCGCCTCGGAGCTGGCCGACGAGGTCTGGCTATGGAGCGTCGAGCGCGGCCTCGCCGGGCGCAGCGAGCGCGACGTCGCTCGCGCGGCCGAAGCGCGGATCCGCGAGCTCGGTGCTGACCCCTCGTTCCCGGCGATCGTCGCCGCCGGTCCCAACGGCGCCCTGCCGCACGCTGAGCCGGGCGAGCGCGAGATCGGCCGCGGCGAGCTCGTCGTCTTCGACATGGGGGCGAAGCTCGATGGCTACTGCTCCGACGGCACCCGCACCTACGCCACCGGCGACCCCGGCGAGGAGGCCCGTGCCGTCTACGAGGTCGTGCGCGAGGCCCAGCAGGCTTCGCTCGGCGCGATCAAGGCCGGCGTCGAAGGCGAAGCGGTCGACACCGTCGCCCGCAAGGTGATCGAGGCCGCCGGCCACGGCGACCGCTTCGGCCACGGGCTCGGCCACGGCGTTGGGCTCGAGGTGCATGAGGGCCCGCGCCTCTCGCTGCGCTCCGACGACGTTCTTGCCCCGAACGAAGTCGTCACCGTCGAGCCCGGCGTCTACCTGCCCGGCAAGCTGGGAGTGCGGATCGAGGACCTGGTCGTCGTCACCGCGGACGGGCTGCGCAACCTCAGCAGCCTGCCGAAAGAGCTGCAGCTGGTCGAGTAGTCGCGCTAGCGGCTGAGGTCGACGTCGGCCTTGAGCCGCGAGGCAAAGGCGACGAGCAACTCGACCGTGGCCTCGACGTCGGTCAGGTCGACCATCTCGACCGGCGAGTGCATGTAGCGCAGGGGGATCGAGACGAGGCCGGTGGGGATGCCGGCGCGGGAGATCTGGAGGACGTCGGCGTCGGTGCTGGTGCCACGACCGCTGGCGCTGATCGAGTACTCGATGCCCTCCGCCTCGGCGGTCTCGACCAGCAGCTCGAAGACCTTGGGGGAGAGGGTGGAGCCACGGCCGATCACCGGGCCGGAGCCGAGCGGGTGGCTGCCGATCTCCTTCTCGTCGACGCCAGGAGCGTCGGTTGCGTGGGTGACGTCGACCGCGATCGCGATGTCGGGCCGCAGCTCGAAGGCGGCGGTGCGGGCACCGAAGAGGCCGATCTCCTCCTGCACCGCGGCGACGGCGGCGAAGGAGCCGTGCATCTCGCCGCCCTCGTGCGAGCGGCGCAGGCTCTCCAGGGCAACGTAGGCGCCGAGGCGGTTGTCCATCGCGCGGGAGACGAGGCGGTCGCCGGCGACTGGCATCGGCTCGGCGGCGATCACGACCGGGTCGCCGACGCGGATCAGCTCCTCGGCCTCTTCGCGGTCGGCGGCGCCGATATCGATGTGCAGTCCCTTCAGCTCGACCACCTTCTTGCGCTGGTCGGCCTCGAGCAGGTGGATCGGCTTGCGGCCGACGACGCCGAGGACCGGACCGTTCTTGCCACGCACCTCGACCCGTTGGCCAACCAGGATCTGTGGGTCCCAGCCGCCGACCGGGGCGAACCAGAGGAAGCCCTTCTCGTCGATGTGGACGACGATCAGCCCGATCTCGTCGATATGGCCGACGACGGCCAGCAGCGGCGATGCGTCGCCGACGCGGGCGATCGAGGAGCCGATGCCGTCAGTGCTGAGCTCGGCGAAAGAGGCGGCCTCGCGCCAGACGGCGGCGGCCGGACCCTCGTAGCCGGAGGGAGCTCCGGGGCGGAGGAGACTGTCGAGTAGTTGGGGTGTCTTGCTCAAGGTTTTGGAGTATGTCGAAATCGAATGTGCGTTCGTCGCCTGGTCAGGCGTGGCCAACTGCGGCTTCGTGGCGCAGCTGACTACGGCCCTCGCCGTAGCTGCGGTGCTCGTAAGCGATCATCACCCACATCAGTACGGCAGCAACCGCCAAAGCGATTAACGCTGGTACGGCCGTTGCAACCGGAACCAGGATCAGGAGCACGATCGCCAACCCCAATCGTTGGCGGTTGATCGTGTGGACGTGGCGGTAGCGGAAGGCGACCAGGCCGAGCAGGTAGATGGCGACGCCACCGAACAGCGCGAAGGCCGGCACGGCGTGGAGATGCTCGCCATTGTGGGCGATCGTCGTCTTCAGTCCGAAGGCGACGAGGACGATGCCGGCCACCATCGCCAGATGGATGTAGGAGTAGGAGTCGCGGGCGAGCTCGTTCTGCGCCCGGCCCGCCTCGGCTTCGCCCAGGCGTTTGGCTGAGATCAGGGCGACGACGTCGAAGTAGATCCACCACTGCGCCGCCGCCAGGGCGACGCCGAGGACGGCGACGACGCCGATCCCGAGGTCGAGGGCGCCGGCGGCGCCGACCCCGATCGCGACGATCGACTCGCCGAGGGCGATGATGATGATCAGCCCGTGGCGCTCGGCGAAGTGGCCGGGGACCAGCCTCCAGCCCTCGGAGCCGAAGAAGTAGGGCCCGGCCATGTCGAGGAAGATCGCCAGCGCCCAGAGCGCCCCCTGGGCGACGCCGTCGAAGAGCGAGGCGGCGGCCAGCAGGGTCACCGCGATCGCGGTGCTGGCGGCGAGGCCGAGGACCGAGTGGCGGAGGGCGTCGTCGTCGGGGCTGGCGAGCATGAAGAGGCCGATGTGGGCGACGCGGAAGGCGCCGAAGGCGAGGGCGAAGGTGAGGCCGAGGTGGCCGAAGGCCTCGGGCACGCAGAGCGAGACGATCAGCAGCGCCGCCATCGCCCCGAACATGACCAGCCGCACCGCGCCCTCCTCGGGGTCGATGACGCTGGTCAGCCAGGCGTAGCCGACCCAACCCCACCAGAGGATCCCCAGTACCAGCAGGCCCTGGGCCATCCCCGACCAGGTCGGGTGGTGGGCCATCAGCGCCGTGCACTGGGTGATCGCGAGCACGAAGACGAGATCGAAGAAGAGCTCCAGCGGCGTCACCCGCTCGCCCTCGCGCCGGGTGGCGCCGAGGTGAGACCCACGGGCTGCGGAGGACTCCGGCATCGGCGCATCCTTGCAACTCGCCGACGGGGGGTGTCTGAGTTCAGGGGGTCGTATAGGCCCTTAAGCTCAGACACGTCCCCTTGGTTACCGGTCGAATAGCCTTGGGTGATGAGCGTCGCGGTGGTTACGGGAGCTTCGACGGGGATCGGCCGGGCAACGGCGGTCCGGCTCGCGCGCGAGCCGGGGACCGAGCTGGTCCTGGTCGCCCGCCGCGGAGAGTTGCTGCGCGAGCTGGCCGGGTCGCTGCCCTGTCGGGCGACCTACGTCGCCGTCGACCTCACCGACGCCGAGGCGCCAGCGCGGGTTCGCGCTCACCTAGAGGCCGAGCACGGCGGCCGCCTCGACCTCCTGGTCAACAACGCCGGCGGCGCCTGGCGCGGCAACTTCGCCGAGACCGGCTACGCCCACGTCCAGCGTCACATGGCGCTCAACTTCGACGCTGTCCTCCGCCTCACCGAGGCGCTGCTGCCGCTGCTGCGGGCCAGCGCCCCGAGCGCGATCGTCAACGTCGCCAGCACCGCCGGGCGCGTCTCCCGCGCCCGCACCGGCGCCTACTCGGCCAGCAAGTTCGCCCTGATCGGCTGGAACGACTCGCTCTACGCCGAGGAGCTGCCACACGGCGTCCACGTCGGCATGGTCCTGCCCGGCTTCGTCGCCACCGAGGGCTTCCCGGCGACCGAGCTGCGCGAGAAGGCGATCACCCGCTGGGTCGTCTCCAAGCCCGAGAAGGTCGCCGAGGCGATCTACGAGGCGGGGCCGGGAGGGAAGGCGGAGCGCTACGTGCCGCGCCCCTACGCGCTTGCCGCCGTCGCCCGCATTCTCGCCCCGCGTCTGGTTCGCCGCGTGCTCGCCGGCGCCCCCGCCGCCAGCCTCACCACCAGCACCGCGGCCGAAAACAGCTCTGGCGACGCGTCCAGCTGAACCGGCTCTAGCCCTCGGCCAGGAGGTGGCGGCGCAGAAAGGCCACCTCGTCCGCAACCACCGCCTCGAACTCGGCGCCGTCGTAGATGTCGAAGTGGTCGACGCCTGGGTAGGTGCGCAGCTCGCCCCGCGGCGCCCGCCGCGCCGCCGCGATCGCCGGGCCGGGCCTGGCGACCCGGTCGGCCTCGCCGACGCAGAGCAGCCAGGGGCAGTGCAGGCCGGCGGCATGCCGGGCCGGACGGTAGGGAGGGCGCAGCAGCCAGCGCGAGGAGACGCGGTTGCGCCAGCGCGAGTCCTCGCCACCGGCGACCACCCGGCGCCACCCGGCGTCGCCGCCGGGCGCGTTGATGAAGGCCGCTTCGTGCGGTTGTCCCACCGCTGGCAGGTGTTCACCGCGAGCGGCGGCGAGCAGCATCCGCGCGGCGACATGGGGGGAGGAGCGATGTGCCTGGCGCGCCATGTCGAGAAACGGCACCTGGCTCACGACCGCGGCCACGCGACGGTCGTCGGCCGCCGCCGCGAGCGCGTTGCCGCCACCCATTGAGGAGCCGAAGGTCGCCACCCGCTCGGGGTCGACGCCCGGCAGCGAGCGCACGTGGGCGATCGCCGCCCGCCAGTCCTCGAGCTGGCGCCGCGGCTCGAACAGGTCGGGCTCGCCGCCGCTGTCGCCGAAGCCACGGTGGTCGAAGAGGAGGGCGCTCAGTCCCGCCGCCGCGAAGCGCTCGGCAAACGGCCCCAGCCCGTCCCGTCGCGTGCCCGAGAGCCCGTGGGCCATGACCACGGCTGGCGCCGCAACCGCGCCAGCCGCGGCCGGGTAGAGCCAGGCGGCGCAGCGGTCCTCGCCGGCGCCGAACTCGATCTCCTCGCGATCCATGCACAACCAACGCCCCCGTTCGCGCAAACGTGAGATCGGCGCCGGCCAGTCGTTACCCTGCGTCGCAGTGCGACTGGGGATCTTGCCGATGTGGAGAGGAGCGGGGCGGTGACGGCGCTGGAGATCGGCTTTGCGCTTGCCATCGTGGCGCTGATCGTTCTTGCTGCCTTCTACCGCGCCAGCTCAAAGCTCTCCCGCCTCCGCTTCCAGATACTCGAGGACATTGCCTCGGTCGCTGACGGTGGGCGCTCGTTGGAGGAGACCCTGGACGCGATCGCCGCGATCCTCGTTCCGGCGCTCGGCGACTACTGCATGATCGACGTGATCGAGGAGGGCCAGATCCGCCGTGCCGCCGTCCGCGTCGACGGTCCCGAAGCGGAGGCGATCGAAAAGGGCCTGATCAAGCGCAGGCCGGCCCTGCAGGCGCAGATCGCCGACGCCGCTTCGGTCGCCCGGCAGGAGCCGCGGCTGTTCGAGCACGTGACCGAGGCCGATCTGCGTCCCGTCGCCGAGAGCGAGGAGGATCTGCGCTTCCTGCTGGCGATGAGGATCCGCTCTTTCGTCACCGTCGAGCTGCGGGCGCGGGGGCGGCCGACCGGGATCCTCTCGGTCGGGGTCAGCCACTCCGGCCGCCGCTACCGCCAGGATGACGCCGACTTCGCCGCCATCCTCGCCGGCCGCGTGGCGTTGGCGCTGGACAACGCCGGCCTCTTCTCCAACCTCGAGCGCAGTGAGCGCGAACGGGCGGAGATCGCCGCCACCCTGCAGCGCGGCCTGCTGCCCTCGCCGCTGCCTCACATCCCGGGCTGGTCAGTGGCGGCGATGTACCGGCCGGCCGGCGCCGAGAACGAGATCGGCGGCGACTTCTACGACGCCTTTCGCATCGCCGGCGGCTGGATGGTCGTGATCGGCGACGTCACCGGCCGCGGCGCCCAGGCTGCCGCCGTTACCGCTCTCGCCCGCTACACCCTGCGCACCGCCGCGGCGCTGACCGGCGATCCCGTGATCGCCCTGGAAACCCTCAATCGCGACCTGCTGGCGCGGCGCGGCGCCTCGCTCTGCAGCGTCGCCGCGATGGCGATCGACGAAGACCACGCGCGGCCGGTTCGCCTGGCGATCGCCGGCCACCCGGCGCCGCTGCTGGTCGATCGCGACGCGGTCATCGAGGCGACCGTCTCGGCCCCGGTTCTCGGCGCCTTCCCCGACGCGGGCTGGGGCATCGAGCACGTCGAGGTGCGCCCCGGCCAGCAGCTGGTCGTGATCACCGACGGCGTCACCGAGAGCACCGGCGCCGAGGAGCGCTTCGGCGAGGCGCGACTGCGGGCGGCGCTGGCCGGGGTATCGAGTCCGGCGCTCGCCGTGCAGACGGTCGAGGGCGCTCTGAGCGAGTTCAGCGCCGGCCCGCTCGACGACGACGCCGCGATCCTCGCGATCGCCCCGACGCCGGCCGCTGGTGAGCAGGCCTCGCCGGCGGACCGGGAACTGGTCGAGCGCCTCTTCGAAGCCTTCAACCGGCGCGACGCCGACGAGCTCGAGGCGGTCTGCGACGAGGCCCTCGACTTCTTCCCGGTCGGCACCGCCGCAGCGGTCGGCCGCACCGCGCCCTACATCGGCCCGGCCGGCCTCCACGACTACCTCGCTGACGTCGATCGCGCCTGGGAAGAGCTGCTGGTCACGCCGACCTCGATCGAGCAGCACAACGGCTCGCTCCTGGTCCGCGGCCGGGTCTACGTCCGCAGCCGCGAGCTCGGCATCCGCGACGTCCCGATGGCCTGGGTCTGGGACGTCGCCAACCGCCGCTTCGTCCGCGGCGAAGTCTTCCCCGACCCCGACCAGGCGCTGCTGCGCCTCGCCGGCCCCTTAGAGGCTTGACGCGGGTTATCCACGCACACGGATGACGCCCCAGGCCGTCGCTGGATCGTGTCGCCCTCGCGCACGCGCCTAACCCGCGTCAAGCCTCTAGGATCCGCGCCGTGATCAGCACCAACGAATTCCACAACGGCGTCCACATCGAGATCGACGGCAAGATCTGGAAGGTGATCGAGTTCCAGCACGTCAAGCCGGGCAAGGGCGGCGCCTTCGTGCGCACCAAGCTGCGCCGGATCGAGGACGGCTCGGTGATCGACAAAACCTTCCGGGCCGGGGAGAAGTTCCGTCCCGTCCGCACCGAATCGAAGAAGATGCAGTACCTCTACGACTCCGGCGACGCGGCGGTCTTCATGGACAGCCGCGACTTCGACCAGATCGAAATCCCCACCGACTCGCTCGGCGACGCGATGAAATGGGTCCTGCCGAACGCCGTGGTCGAGGTCCTCTTCGTCGACGAGAAGCCCAGCGACATCTCGGTTGGCGGCGCGATCGAGATGAAGGTCACCCAGACCGACCCCGGCGTCAAGGGCGATACCGCCTCGGGCGGTGGCACCAAGCCGGCGACGCTGGAGTCCGGCGTGGTCGTCCAGGTGCCGCTGTTCATCGACGAGGGCGAAGCGGTCCGGGTCGACACCCGCACCGGCGAGTACATCTCCCGCGCCTAGCGCGCCGCTGACGCCCCTCCGCGGCGCCTACGATCCCCGGCGTGACCGCGTACGACCCCAGCGAGTGGTCCGACCTCTTCGTCGCCACCGCCGGCGCCTCGGCGGCGCTCGCCGGCCTCGTCTTCGTCGCTGTCTCGATCAACATCGAGCGCATCCTCAGCTTTCCGGGCCTGCCCGAGCGCTCACTGGAAACGCTGCTCTTCCTCGTCTCCGTACTGCTGATCTCGCTGGTCGGGCTGGTCCCGGAGCAGGGACACGTCGCCCTCGGCCTGGAGCTGCTGATCGTCACGCTCGTGATCGACGCGATCGTGCTGCGACAGCCGACGATCCAGGTCAAGGAGGGAGAAGTGATGCAGCGCAGTTGGCGGGTTGCCCGCTGGACCCTGCGGGCCATTGCCATGGCACCGTTTCTGATCGGCGCCGTCAGCATCCTCGCCGAGCAGGGCGGCGGCCTCTACTGGGTGTTCGCCGGAATCGTCCTGGCGATCGCGGCCTCCGTCGCCAATGCCTGGGTCCTCCTGGTCGAGATCCTGCGTTAGCTGCGAGCGCAGCTTTCAGGCAGCCAGCAAAAGCGGGAGAATGAACCGATGCGCCGATCCGACCAACGCCGCGACGCCGTCTTCGCCAGTTACCAGCGCGATGTCACCGGCCGTCCCCTGGCCGAGTTGATCGCCGACTCGAAACCGCTCACCCGCGAGCTGGCCGAAGGGGTCGACGCTGAGCGCGAAGAGCTGGATGAGACGATCGCCGAATACGCCAAGGGCTGGACGGTCGACCGCATCGCCCCGCTCGACCTGAACGTGATGCGGGTGGCGCTGTATGAGATCGAAGAGGGGGAGACCCCGGTCGAGGTCGCGATCGACGAGGCGGTCGAGATCGCCAAGGAGTACTGCGGCGCCGACGCGCCCAAGTTCATCAACGGCATCCTCGGCGCGATCGTGCGGGAGCGGGAACCGGCCAAGTGAGCCGCCTGCGCGAGATCGCCGAGCGCCTGCGCGAGATCTCCGCCGAGCTCGCCCGCGACGCCCAACTGAGCGACGAGCGCGCCGCCGAGCTTGCGGCCGAGGCCGCCGATCTCTCCGCCGAGGCGGTCGAGGAGGCCAACCGCCAGGCGCGCGAAGCGGCGAGCGCCGGGTGAGCGCCACCGCGTTCCGTGGTTCCTTAACCACCAGATACGTCGCAAAGGAACCGCGGAACCCGTGAGCTACCCGGACGACCTGCGTGACATGGTCGAGGAGACCTTGGGGAGACTTGCTTTCTCCAACTCCGACCCGACCGCCGGCCTCGAGGAGGCGATGCGCTACTCGCTGCTGGCCGGCGGCAAGCGCGTGCGCCCGGTGCTGGCGCTGGCCACCGCCCGCGCGCTCGGCGCCGACCCCGAGCGCTTCCTGCCCGTGGCCGGTGCGATCGAGCTGATCCACACCTACTCGCTGATCCACGACGACCTGCCGGCGATGGACGACGACGCCCTGCGCCGCGGCCTGCCGACCTCCCACGTCAAGTTCGGCGAGGACGTGGCGATCCTCGCCGGCGACGGCCTCTTCGCCGAGGCGGTGCGGCTCTTCTGCCAGCAGCCCGGTGACCCGGCGCGGGTGCTGGCGGCGCTGGCCGAGCTGGCCGGCGCGACCGGGGTCGACGGCATGGTCGGCGGCCAGTACGTCGACGTGATCGGGGCCGAGGACGACGCCGAGGGGCTGCGCGCCCTGCACGTCCTCAAGACCGGCCGACTGATCGCCGCGAGCGTCGGCGTCGTACTGATTCTCGAGGGGCTGCCAGAACCTGAGACAATTGCGTATCGCCGTTTCGCCGGCGAGCTGGGAGTTCTCTTCCAGATCGTCGACGACATCCTCGACGTCACCGAGAGCGACGAGCAGCTCGGCAAGCCACATGGAAGCGACGAGCGACATGGAAAACTCACCTACGTCAGCCTCTTCGGGCTCGATCGCGCCCGCGAGCTGGCTGCCGAGTCCCACGCCAAGGCGACCGCGGCTCTGTCGGAGGCGGCGGGGGAGACGGACGACCTGAGGCGCGTGGCCGACTACATCTTCACGAGGAACGAATGAGCGAACAGCCCCCCACCCAGGGCAGCGAAGACGACAACACCGAGGCGCTACTGGCCGGAATCGACGGCCCTGCCGATCTGCACGAGCTCGACGACGAGCAGCTGCAGCAGGTCGCGCAGGAGATGCGCACCTACATCATCGACACGATCGGCGAGATCGGCGGCCATTTCGGCGCCAACCTCGGCACCTGCGAGCTCGCCGTCGCCCTGCACAGCCTGCTCGACTCCCCGCGCGACAAGGTCCTCTGGGACGTCGGCCACCAGTCCTACCCGCACAAGGTCCTGACCGGCCGCCGCGAGCAGCTGCCGACGATCCGCCAGTACGAGGGCCTGGCCCCGTTCTGCTCGATCGAGGAGTCCGAGCACGACATCATGGGCGCCGGCCACGCCTCGACCTCGATCGGCTACGCGGTCGGGCTGAAGGAGGCGATGCGCAAGGGGATCGGCGAGGACGGCAAGGTCGCCGCCGTGATCGGCGACGGTGCCCTCACCGGCGGCGTCGCCTACGAGGCGATGCTGGCCGCGGGCGGCCTGCAGACCCCGTTCGTGATCGTCCTCAACGACAACGGGATGTCGATCTCGCCCAACGTCGGCGCCCTCTCGCGCTACTTCAACCGGATCCGCCTCAACCCGCGCCTCTTCCACGCCCGCGAGGGGGTCGAGGACCGGCTGACCAAGCTGCCGCTCGGCCTCGGACGGCGGATCGAGCGTCTCGGCCCGGAGATCAAGTCGGCGATCAAGGCCTACTGGGCCCCCGGCCTCTTCTTCGAGGAGCTCGACATCGCCTACATGGGCGTGATCGACGGCCACGACGTCCACGCCCTGCGCGAGGCACTGAAAGAGGCCTTCGAAGCCGAGCGCCCGGTCGTCGTCCACATCCACACGGTCAAGGGCAAAGGCTTCCTCCCGGCCGAAGAGGGCGGCCTCGAGTCGATGGAGAAATGGCACGCCGCCAAGCCCAACTCGATCGTCAACGGCCAACCCGCCGGAACCGCCGTGGCCGATGGGCCGAAAACGGGACATATGGACCCGAAATCGGCCCACCGGCCGGTGCCGGTGACGGAAACCGATGCGCCGGATGCGATTGCGCCAGAGATGCTGGAGAAGCCGCCGGCCGCGGGGGCACCGCCGCAGTACACCCAGGTCTTCGCCGACGCCCTGGTCGCCGAGGCCGAGGCCGACTCGCGGGTGATCGGGATCACCGCGGCGATGGCGGGGGGGACCGGCCTGCAGAAGCTGGCCGACGAGCTCCCCGACCAGTACTACGACGTCGGCATCGCCGAGCAGAACGCCGTCCTGCTCGCCTCTGGGCTGGCGCTGCAGGGGGCGAAGCCGGTCTGCGCGATCTACTCGACCTTCCTCCAGCGCGCCTACGACCAGATCATCCACGACGTCTGCCTGCAGCAGCTGGATGTGACCTTCGCGATGGACCGGGCTGGCCTGGTCGGCGACGACGGCCCGACTCACCACGGCGCCTTCGACGTCTCCTACTTCCGCCCAATTCCGCACGTCGTCGTGATGGCGCCGCGTGACGAGGCGATGCTGGTCCACATGCTCCACACCGCTGTCGCCCACGAGGGGCCGGTGGCGCTGCGCTACCCACGCGGGGCGGGGGAGGGGGCGAAGCTGCCGAAGCGGCCGAAGCTGATCCCGATCGGGACCGGCGAGGTGCTGGCCGAGGGCGAGCGGGTGGCCCTGCTCGGCTATGGCTACGGAGTCGCCGTAGCCCAGGAGGCGGCCGAGATCCTCGCCGGTCACGGCCTCGACGTCACCGTCGCCGATGCCCGCTTCGCCAAGCCGCTCGACGGCAAGCTGGCCGAGAATCTGGCCCGTGAGCATGACCTGGTCGTGACGATCGAGGAGAACGTCCTGCCCGGTGGCTTCGGCTCGGCGGTGCTGGAGCACCTCGAGGACGCCTTCGCCGAGGGCCCGGCGGAACGGGCGCGGGTGCTGCGCGTCGGCCTTCCCGACCGCTACGTCACCCACGGCAAGCCGGCGCTGCTGCGGGCCGAGGCCGGTCTCACCGGCGAGTCGGTGGCGGAGCGGGTGCTGGCGGCGCTGCCCTCCTCGCAGCCCGTTTTGGGCTGAGTCGCACTTTTTCAGCCCTCATTAATTTTGACGATTGAACCAATCGTCTCAATCGAATAGATTGCCCCAATCTCTCCGGTGATGGTTGACGGAGCAACGGTCGTCAGGCCAGCGCTTCTGGGGATCACCAAGGGAGGAGAGGTTCTCTGTATATGTGGGTCCGTTGGGGGACGGACCTTCTAGGAACCGGCCGCTAGCGCGGCCGGTTCCGCATGGCGCGCCGGTTGACGCGCCATGCGGTTGGGCTCAGCTCTCCTCGGCGAGGATCGCGTAGATCTTGCGGCGGCTCTCGTCGAGCAGTTCGCGGACCCGTTGCTGCTGCCCGTCGTCGGCGGCGTGGAAGACCTGGCCGATCGCGTGGTGGAGCTTGCCGACGCTGTCGCGCAGATGGATCGCCTCCGGCGCCGCTCCGGCGCGGACGGCGTCCCAGGGGGTCTCCTCGCCGGCCTTGGCCTCCTGCTCGGTGGCGCCGGTCTCGGTCAGGGTGAAGCGACGCTTGCCGTCGCTCTCCTCGCCCTGGATCAGCCCCTCCTCCTCGAGCAGCTGCAGCATCGGATAGATCGAGCCGGCGCTCGGGGTCCAGGCTTCCTGGGTGCGCTCCTCGATCTCCTTGATCATCTCGTAGCCGTGCATCGGCCGCTCGGCCAGGAGAGCCAGGACCGCGGCCCTGACGTCGCCGCGGCGAGCCCGGGGGCCACCCCGTCCGCGTCCGTAGCGAGGGCCGCGGCTGCGGGCGAACTCGGGATGGCCGCGATGGCCGGAATGTCGTGGTTCATGTCTGTGGTGCATCTGAATACCTTTCTATCGATATCTAACGCGATATATCGTAACAAGTCGCCAGGAGTGACATTTCGTTTTCGCCACGACCGGCCGGGTAGCCTTGCTCGCATGAAGATCCTCTTCGCCCCGATCGGCATCGTCACCGGACTGCTTGCCGGCATCGCCGCCCAGAAGGTCTTCGAGCGACTCTGGGCCGTGATCGACGACGAGGAACCGCCGGCACCTGACCAGCGCGAAGTCTCGGTTCCGAAACTGGTCGCGGCGCTGCTGGTCGAGGGCGCGATCTTCCGCCTGGTGAAGGGAATCACCGACCACGGCGTCCGCAGCGGCGTCACCCGCCTCACCGGGCGCTGGCCCGGCGAGGAACGCGCCGAGAGCGTCTAGCAGCGCTTTCTACAGCCGGTCGGGGTCGGCGCCGCAGGCCAGTGCCAGCTCCTGCCACGGCTCGATCTTCCAGAAGCGGCGGGCGCGGCCCGAGGTCGAGGGCAGCACCCAGACCGGCGCGCCGCCGATCGTCTCGTCCTGGAGGCCGTAGAGGACGTCGCGTTCGAGGGCGCCGCGGGCGGCGTTCTTGCCGTTGAAGGCGAGGCAGTCCGGTTCGGCCGCGGCGATCTTCTCCTGCAGCGCGCCGACGTCGAACTCGGCCGTCCCGACTTCCGCGTCGGAGCCGTGGGCGACCTTGCAGATGTCGGTCAGTCCGATCCCATGCTCCGGCAGCCGCTCGAATTCGGCGGGGACCAGCTCGAACGGGGTGAGGCCGGTGAGGTGCAGCGCCTGCCAGAAGGCGTTGCCCGGCCCGGCGTAATAGGCCCGTGCTTTGGCCGAGGCAGTGCTGGGCGCCGTGCCGCAGAAGACGACCCGCATTCCCGGCTCCAGGACATCTTTCAAGACCTCGGTCACGGGCGGCAGGGTAGTGGAGCCGCCCAGCGGTCGCCAGCGCCTCGGGGCCTTGTCAGCCGGGGTATCGATCCAGCGCACGATCAGCCCGTCGCGCACTTCGTGGAACGCCGGTGGGGCTGGGGGAGGGTCGCTGGTCAGGAGGGCGATCACCTCGCCCGGCCCGTGCAGGTGCTCCTCGATCGCGGTCGTCCAGTGGACGTCCGGATCGAGCAGGCGTTCCAGCCGGCGCCAGTCGCGGCGCTCGATCGCGGTCAGCACGGCACCGACGGCGGGCACCTGCTCCGCCATGTCAGGTCGCCTCCAGATGTCCAGCCATAGTCACGCCGCTCTAGGTTATTGCCGCCGCGGCCATCGTCAGTACGCGTGGGAAGATGGCGACATGGAGCGTGTGCTGGGAGTTGGTGGATACTTCTTGCGGGCCGCCGATCCGGTGGCCCTGGGCTCGTGGTATCGCGATTGCCTCGGCCTGGATGCCGACGAGAACGGCATCTGGCGCCAAGAAACCGGCCCGATGGTGTTCGCGCCGTTCGAGTCCGAGACCGACTACTTCGGGTCCCGTGACCAGCAGACCATGCTCAACTTCCGGGTTCGCGACCTGGATGCGATGCTCGAGCAACTGTGCGCCAAGGGGGCGGACGTGGCCGAAGAGACGCAGGACATGGAGGGCGTCGGTCGATTCGGCTGGGTCACGGATCCCGAGGGCAATCGGATCGAGCTCTGGCAGCCCGCTTGATCACGAATCGCCGAATGCCCAGAATTTGGGCCAACAACAGAAAACGCCCCACCGGGGAGGCGGGGCGCTTCTGGGGTTACTACAGGGAGGAGAGATATGTATCTCTATATATGTGGATCTGTGGGAGGTGGGTGAGCCCTGTTTGATGTCATGGGCGCCGTTGTGGGAAGCAACGGGGCAATGTATGACGCGGGACTCGACCTAAAAGATTGGGTGCTGCTCCTTACGTCGGCATCTCCACTTGAATCCTTGAACAGCGTACGAACATACGTGCGGTTTGTGTGTGAGGCCGATCACAGAGACCTTGATCGGTCGCAAACGGCCTCCCGATGCAAGGTCGCATACCCCTCTTAAATGCCGGTAAACGAGTTGTAAAGCGACCTCGCTGTAGCGTTCCGGGCGTGAAGAAGTCCCGGATAGACGCGGTTTTGGCCGAGCAGGGGCTGTTTCCGTCGCGCACGGCCGCGGCCGGTGCGGTGCGGGCCGGCGAAGTCCGGGTCGGGCAGAATGGGCCGGTGGCGCTGCGGCCGAGCATGCTGGTCGAGCCGGAGGCGCAGCTGATCGTCGACGCCGGGCCGCGCTACGTCTCCCGCGGCGGGATCAAGCTGGAGAACGCGCTCGAGGCGCTGGGGATCGATCCGAAAGGGCGCGATTGCGTCGACATCGGCGCCTCCACGGGCGGCTTCACCGACTGCCTGCTGCAGCGGGGCGCGCCGCGGGTCGCTGCGGTCGACGTCGCCTACGGCCAGATCGACGTGCGACTGCGCGAGGATCCCCGGGTGACCGTGATCGAGCGCCTCAACGGCCGCGAGCTGCTGCCCTCCGACCTGCCCTTCGCGCCCTCGCTGGCGACGATCGACGTCTCCTTCATCTCCCTCGCCAAGATCCTGCCGGCGGTGGCGGGTTGCCTGGCCACCGGCGGCGAGGCGCTGGCGATGGTGAAGCCGCAGTTCGAGCTCGGACGCAAGCGGGTCGGCCGCGGCGTCGTCCGCGACACCGCCGACCGCCGCGAGGCGATTCACGCCGTCGCCCGATCCGCCGCCGAGAACGGCCTGCCGGTGCGCGGCGTCGCCTCCTCGGGGCTGCCCGGCCCGAAGGGGAACCGCGAGACCTTTCTCTGGTGCGGCGGCGACGGCCTGCCCGTCGCGGATCTCGACGCGGCGATCCATGCCGCCGTGGAGGTCGACAAGTGAAGACCGCCGCCCTGGTCACCCACTCGCACCCGCCGGCCGCCACCGAAGCCGCCGCGGTCGCCGTCGCGGTCGCCCGTGAGGCCGGCTGGCGCCTGGTCGGCACAGCGGATGAGTTCGCCAAGCACGGCGACGCCGCCAAGGGCATTGAAGTCGTCGCCAGCGACAAGCCGCGCCCGGACCTCTGCATCGTCCTCGGCGGCGATGGCTCGATCCTGCACGCGCTGCGCCGCTTCGCCCGCACGGGGGTGCCGGTCTTCGGGGTCAACTTCGGCACCGTCGGCTTCCTTGCCGCGGTCGAGCGCGACGAAGCCGAGCAGGGAATGCGCCGCGCCCTCGCCGGTGAGATCGAGACGGTCGAGCTGCCGGGGCTTGAGGTCGCGCTGGAGGGCGAGGCCGGGGTCGGCCTCAACGACGTCACCCTCACCCGCCGCCCGCACGACCGGGTCGCCGAGCTCAGCTACCGGCTCTCCGGCGAGGAGGTGGGCCATGTGCGCTGTGACGGCCTCGTCGCCGCCACCCCGGTCGGCTCCACCGGCTACAACCTCGCCAACCAGGGCCCGATCCTGGCCTGGGGAGTGAAGGGATACGCGGTCAGCTACATCGCCCCGCACTCGCTGACCGCGCGCGCTCTCGTCGTCGCCCCCGGCGACGTTCTCCACGTCGGCAACGCCGCCGGCCGCGAGCCGGTCGAAGTCGCGGTCGATGGCGCCTACCTCACCGACCTGCCTGCCGGGGCGGCGCTGGAGGTCCGCTTCGCCGAGGGCGTGGGACGCTTGGCCCAGCTGCCGGGAACGAGCTTCTACCAGCGAATCAGAGAGAAGTTCGGACACCTCGCCGTCTGAAGGCGGCTGACCGGCACGATGCCCTTAGCCGACGAGGTCGGTTCTCTAGGGTGTTGCCGCGATGGAACGCAAATGGTGGACCCTCTTACTCGTTTCGATCGCGACGTTCATGTTGCTGCTCGACGTCACCGTCGTCAACGTCGCCCTGCCCGATATCCAGCGTGAACTCCACGCCAGTCTCTCCAGTCTGCAGTGGGTCGTCGATGCCTACTCCCTGACCCTCGCCGCCTTCCTGCTCACCGCCGGCTCGCTCGGCGACCGGCTCGGGCGCCGGCGCGTGTTCACGATCGGGTTCGGGATCTTCACCTTCGCCTCCTTCCTCTGCGGCATCGCCAACGACCCGACCCTGCTCAACCTGGCGCGCGGGTTGCAGGGAGTCGGCGGCGCCGGGATGTTCGCCACCTCGCTGGCCCTGATCGGCCAGGAGTTCCACGGCAAAGACCGGGCGACCGCGTTCGGCGTCTGGGGAGCGGTGGTCGGCGGCGCGGTCGCGGTCGGGCCTTTGGTCGGCGGCGTCGTCACCGAGAGCCTCGGCTGGGAGTGGATCTTCTTCATCAACGTGCCGATCGGGATCGGGGCGATGGTCCTGACCGAGCGCAAGATCGTCAACGTCTTCGCCAAAGACCCGGAGCCGATCGACTTCCCCGGTGTCGTCACCTTCTCGCTCGCCCTCTTCCTGCTGATCTTCGGGCTGATCCGCGGCAATCCCGAGGGCTGGGGGAGCCCGCTGATCATCGCCTGCCTGGGCGGCGCGGCGGCGCTGCTGGCGGCGTTCATCGCGATCGAGCGCCGCAGCGCCCACCCGATGCTCGACTTGTCGCTGTTCCGCAAGCCAGCCTTCAACGGGGTCTCGGCGGTCGCCTTCGGGCTCTCGGCGGGGATGTTCGCGATGTTCCTCTACCTGACGATCTACATGCAGGGCGTGCTCGACTACTCGCCCTTGGAGGCGGGGCTGCGCTTCCTGCCGCTGACCGTGCTCGGTTTCATCGTCGCGCCGATCTCCGGGGCGCTCTCGAACAAAATCCCGATCCGGGTGCTGCTCGGCACCGGGCTCGCCGTGGTCGGGCTGGGTCTGCTGTTGATGCACGGCATCTCGCCCGGCTCTGGCTGGACGACGCTGCTGGCCGGCTTCATCGTCGCCGGCATCGGCATCGGCATCACCAACCCCGGGATCGGTCAGGCGGCGATCGCGGTGGTACCGGTGGAGAAATCGGGGATGGGCTCGGGGATCAACACCACCTTCCGCCAGGTCGGGATCGCCACCGGCGTCGCCGGCCTCGGCGCCGTCTTCCAGTCGCGCGTCGACTCGAAGCTGACCGAACTGCTGCCGCATGCACCGGATGGGCTCGGTGAAATCGTCGCCTCGAGCGGCTCACGCGGAGTGGCCGCGCTGCCGTTGCCGCCGGCGATCCACGACAAAGCCGTCCACGCCGCCGACGTCGCCTTCGTCAGCGGCTTCAACGAGATCATCCTGATCGCCGCGATCCTCTCCTTCGTCGGTGCCGGCCTTGGCTTCGCCCTCGTGCGCTCGCGCGACTTCGTGCAGCACGCCGGTCCGGACGAGTCCGCCGGCCATTAGGAGCAGCGCAAGGAGCGGAAAACGGGGGAGAGTCGGTCCGCCGCCGTTGCTACACAGAGCCCATGCTGCGTGAGCTCCGAATCGAGAACCTGCTGTTGATCGAGCGGGCGGAACTGCGGCTGGGCGAGGGCCTGAACGCGATCACGGGGGAGACGGGGGCGGGGAAGACGGTGCTCGCGCACGCGCTCGACCTGCTGATGGGCGGCAAGGCGAAAGGGAACATCGTCCGACCCGGCGCCGAGGAGGCCTGGGTCGAGGGCGTCTTCGACCTGCCCGAGGGACTGCTGGCGGAGCCGGAGCTGGCGGAGCTGGCCGAACGGTTGCCGGCGGGTGCCGAGGAGGTTGTGCTGGGTCGGCGGGTCTCGGCCGGCGGGCGGACCAGCGCCTTCGTCGCCGGTCGCGCCGCCACCGCGGCGGATCTGAAGCTGCTCGGCGGCCGCCTGCTCGCCTTCTTCGGCCAGCACGAGCACCGCAAGCTGACGATCTCCTCGGCCCAGCTGGAGATCCTCGACGGCTTCGCCGGGGCCGAGCACCTGGAGGCGCGGCGGCTGTACCGCGAGGCGCACCGCGAATGCGGGCGCCTCACCGCCGAGCTGGCCGAGCTGCGCGAAGCCGAAGGCTCACGCGAGCGCGATCTCGACCTCTATCGCTACGAGCTCTCCGAGATCGAGGAGGTCGGTCCCGAGCCGGAGGAGCGGGCGGGGATGGCGGGCGAGCGCGAGCGTTTGCGCAACTCCGAGGGCCTGCGCGATGCGGCGGCCGGGGCGTACGCCGGGCTGGCGGGGGCCGAGGAGGATGGCGGCGGCGCAGGGGCGGCGCTGGCCCAGGCCGAATCGCTGCTGCAGGGTGCGGCTGGGCTCGACGCCGGGCTCGACGCGATCGCCGAGCGAGTGGTGGCGCTCGCGGTCGACCTCGGCGACATCAGTGCCGAGCTGCGCGACTACGCCGAGGGGCTGGAGGCAGACCCGGGCGCGCTGCTGGTGATCGAGGAGCGGCTGGAAGCGATCGACAAGCTGGAGCGCAAGCACGGCGGCAGCGTCGAGTCGGTGCTGGCCCACGCTGAGCACTGCCGGGCGGAGATCGCTCGCCTGGAGGGCGCCGAGGTGCGTGGCGCCGAGGCCGCGGCGGCGCTGGCCGCGGCCGAGGGGAGGCGCCGGGAGCTGGGCGAGCGTCTCAGCACCGGACGCGCCAAGGCTTCCGGACCGCTCGAAAAGCGCGTGGCCGCCGAGTTGGAGATGCTCTCGATGGCCGAAGCCACGCTCGAGGTCGTGCTCGAGCCCCACGCCGATGACTACGGAGCCAACGGCCGCGAGACGGTCGAGCTGCGGGTCGCTCCCAACCCCGGCATCGAGGCGGCGCCCCTGCGCGACGCGGCCTCCGGCGGCGAGCTCTCGCGGGTGATGCTGGCGCTGAGCGGGCTCGGCCCGGGCGGCTCCGCCGGGACGCTGGTCTTCGACGAGATCGACGCCGGCATCGGCGGCAACACCGCCCGAGTTGTAGGCGAGCGCCTGAAGGCGCTGGGTAAGGGCCATCAGGTTCTCTGCATCACCCACCTGCCACAGGTCGCCTCGCTCGCCGACGTCCACTTCCGGCTGCAGAAGCGGGTCGCGAAGGGCGAGTCCCTAGCTAGTGTCGAGCGCCTCGACGGCGAGGGTGTGGTCGCGGAGATCCGCCGCATGCTCGGCGGCGAGGGCTCGGCCGCCGACCAACACGCCCGCGAGCTGCTCGCGGCGGCCTAGCGATCGCACGCGTCTGCATTTAGCCTCGCTATGCGAGGCCTGGAGCAGACGCGCGCCCTTGCGGGTCATCACCTGGGTCGCCTAATCTGGGGCTGTGGCCGCCACCAGTCGTCGTCGCCTTCCTGCTCTGCTCGGGCGTCGCAACGGTGTGCGCCCGGAAGCGGCGGTCGAGGGCATGGCCCGGCTGGGGGAGCGGACCAAGCACCTGGTCAAACGCCTGCGGCCCGGCGACGTCGCCGTCATCGACCACGTCAACATCGACCGCATCGCCGCCGAGGAGCTGATCGAAGCCGGCGTCGCCGCGGTGCTGAACGCTTCGCCCTCATCCGACGGCAAGTACCCGAACGCCGGCCCGCTGATGCTGGCGCGGGAGGGGATCCGGCTCGTCGACGCCCCCGGCGCCGGGCTCTTCGAGCTGCTCAAAGACGGCGACCGGCTGCGGATCGACGGCGGCACGGTGCTGATCGGCGACCAGGAGGTGCTGCGCGGGCGCGTGCTCGGCGCCGCCGAGCTGGAACAGCAGCTGGAGCAACAGCGCGAGCAGATCGACGAGGCCCTGGCCGAGTTCGCCGAAAACACCGTCGCCCACGTGCGCGAAGAGACCGACCTGCTGACCGGCAGCGTCGAGTTCCCGCACACCGAGGCCTCCTTCCGCGACCGCCAGGTGCTGATCGTCGTCCGCGGCGACCGCCACCGCCGCGACCTCAAGGCCCTGCGCGCTTACATCCGCGACGTGCGGCCGCTGATCGTCGCCGTCGACGGCGGCGCCGACGGGGTGCTGGAAGCGGGGCTGAAGCCGGACATCATCCTCGGCGACATGGACTCCGCCAGCGACGCGGCGCTGGCCTGCGGGGCCGAACTGATCGTCCACGCCTACCCGGACGGCCGCGCCCCGGGGTGCGAGCGCCTGATCGAGCACGGCCTGGCCCACAAAGTCGTCCCCTCCGCCGGCACCAGCGAGGACGTGGCGATGCTGATGGCCTACGAGAAGGGGGCGGAGCTGATCGTCAGCGTCGGCGCCCATTTCAACCTGATCGAGTTCCTCGACCGCAAGCGCGGCGGCATGTCCTCGACCTTCCTGACCCGGCTGCGGATCGGCGAGAAGCTGGTCGACGCCAAGGGGGTGAGCCGGCTCTACAACCCGAGCTCGACCCTGGCCCCGGTCGGCCTCTTCGTGCTCGCCTTCCTGATCCTGCTGACGATCCTGATCATCACCTCACCGGCCCTGAACGACATCTTCGAGCTGTTCTGGCTGAAGATCCGCATCTGGCTTGGCGTTTAGGCGCAGCCCGGGCGAACACCGGGGCGACCATCTAGCCTTCCCCCGCTGATGGGTTACAGCGGGCGCTACCACGCAACTTCGCTTATCGCCGTGTTCCTGGCGCTGGCGGTCGGGATCCTGATCGGGGCCGAGTTCGGCGGCGACGCGCTGACCAGCACCCGCAAGAACCTCGAGGCCAGCCTCGTCAACAACCTCCAGGACGCGCGCTCCAAGACCGATGAACTGAACGGCGAGCTGGGGCGCTCGAACGAATTCGCCGACCGCGTCTACCCGGCGCTGGCGCGCGACCGCCTGGAGGGGAAGCGACTGGCGATCGTCGCCCTCGGCGGCCTGCCGAGCCAGGACATCGCGGCGGTCGAGGAGACGCTGGCGCCGACCGGGGCAAAGCTGGTCGGGGTCGGGGTGGTGCGCGAGCCGGTTGACCTCAACGGACTCGCCGGAGACCTTGCCAAGACCCGCTTCGCCGACATCGAGAGCAATCCTGAAACGCTGACCGCTCTCGGTGTCGGCGTCGGCCGCCAGCTGGTCCGCGGCGGCACCCTGCCCGAAGTCGTTCGCGGCCATCTCTTCTCGCGTGCCAGCGGCAACTTCGGCGCCCTCGACGGCGTCGTCATCGTCCGCAACCAGCCGCAGGACCTGGGCCCGGTCCAGCGCACGACCGCGGGCACGCTGGAAAGTGGGCTGCTGAGCGGGGTCACGGCGACGCGCACGCCGGCGACGGGCGTCGAGACCTCGGACGCCGACCCGTCCTCGATCTCCTTCTTCCAGAGCAACGACCTCTCCAGCGTCGACGACGTCGAGCTGACGGCGGGCCAGCTGGCGCTGGTCTTCACGATGCTCGGCGCCGAGGGCAGCTTCGGGGTCAAGGGCAGCGCCGACCGGCTACTGCCGGATCTGCTGACCCAGGGTCCCTGAGGTGTACTGGGTCGGCTTCCCGCTGGCGATCGCGCTCTCGCTCTGGCTGCTGCCGGCGGGGGCGCGGGGGTTGCGGGACGCGGGGCTGACGCGGGAGAACTACCGCGGAGCGACGCTCGCCTTCCCGCTCGGGGCGGTGCTGGCGACGGCGGCGCTGGTCGCCCTGGCGCCGCTCGCCTTCCTCAACGACCGCGCCGACCTCGACCTGCTCGACCCGGAACTGCGCCGCTGGCTGCCCTACCTGTTGGGGATCGCTTTTCTCGGCTTCCTCGACGACGCGCTCGGCGAGGGCGCCTCGGCCGCGACCCCGCGGGGCTGGCGCGGACACGCGCGGGCGCTGCGCGAAGGCAGCCTCTCGACCGGGGCGATCAAGGCGGTCGGGGCGCTGGCGCTGGCCGCCTACGTGGTCTCCGGGCGCGGGCTGGAGGACTGGCGCTACGTCGCCGACGTCGCCCTGCTGATCCTCGCCACCAATCTCGGCAACCTGCTCGACCTGCGGCCGGGGCGGGCGGAGAAGGGGCTGGCGCTGCTCGGGGCTGGGCTCTGTCTCAGTGCCTGGACGCTGGCCCCGATCGAGCTGCTGGGGATCTTCGCCGGGCCGATCCTGGTTGGCGCCTGGCTGACCCTGCGCGAGCGGGCGATGCTGGGCGATACCGGGTCGAATTTGATCGGCGCTGTCGCCGGGGTCTGGTTACTGACCATTTTGGGAGGAGACGCGCGCCTCGTTGCCCTCGTAATCGTCGTCGCGCTGACGATTTACGGCGAGATGCGGTCTATTTCGGCGACGATCGAGTCGGTTCCGCCACTGCGCTGGCTAGACTCGCTCGGCAGAGCATGAATCCTTCCCACAAAGGCGACACCAAGTTCATTTTCGTCACCGGCGGGGTGGTTTCGGCACTCGGAAAGGGCATCGCCGCTGCCTCGATCGGCCGCCTGCTCGTCTCCCGCGGCTACCGGGTCCAGCTGCAGAAGTTCGACCCGTACATCAACGTCGACCCGGGGACGATGAGCCCGTTCCAGCATGGCGAGGTCTTCGTCACCGAGGACGGCGCCGAGACCGACCTCGACCTCGGCCACTACGAGCGCTTCACCGACGAGAACACCTCGCGCGCCTCCAACGTCACCGCCGGCGCCGTCTACAACTCGGTGATCAAGCGCGAGCGCCGCGGCGACTACCTCGGCGCCACCGTGCAGGTGATCCCGCACATCACCAACGAGATCAAGCAGCGGATCCTGATCGTCGCCGAGTCGCAGGCCGTCGACTTCGTGATCACCGAGATCGGCGGCACCGTCGGCGACATCGAGTCGCTGCCCTTCCTCGAGTCGATCCGCCAGCTCTACACGGACCTGACGCCGAAGCGGAGCATGTTCGTCCACCTCACCCTGGTCCCCTACGTCGGCCATGCGGGCGAGCTGAAGACGAAGCCGACCCAGCACTCGGTCAACGAGCTGCGCCGGATCGGGATCCAGCCGCACGCGCTGGTCTGTCGCTCCGAAGGCCGCCTCGATCGCGAGATCCGCAGCAAGATCGCGCTCTTCGCCAGCCTTCCCGTCGACGCCGTCATCTCCGCTCACGACGTCGACAACATCTACAAGGTGCCGCTGGTCTTCCGCGCCGAGGGCGTCGACGACCTCGTCCTCGACCACTTCGGGATGGAGGCGCCGTCGCCGGACCTGGGCGAGTGGGAGGCGATGGTGCGCAGTGCCGACTCCGCCGAGGGCAAGGTGCGGATCGCCGTCGTCGGCAAGTACGTGCAGCTGGCCGACGCCTACAAGTCGGTGATCGAGGCGATCGAGCACGGCGGCTTCCACCACGGGGTCGAAACCGAGGTCGAGCTGGTCGACTCCGAGAACCTCGATCCCGAGAAGCTCGAGGGCTGCGACGGGATCCTGATTCCCGGAGGCTTCGGCGAGCGCGGCATCGAGGGCAAGGTGCAGGCGGCGAAGATCGCCCGCGAGCGCGGCATTCCCTATCTGGGGATCTGTCTCGGGATGCAGATCGCGGTCGTCGAGTTCGCCCGCAGCGTCGCCGGCCTCGAGGGTGCCAACTCGTCCGAGTTCGATCCCGAGACGCCGTTCCCGGTCGTCGACCTGCTGCCGGAGCAGAAGGAGGTTTCCGACATGGGCGGGACGATGCGGCTCGGCGCCGACCCGGTGAAGCTGCACGAGGGCACCAAAGCCCGCGAGATCTTCGGCGAGGCCGTCATCTACAAGCGCCACCGCCACCGCTACGAGGTCAACAACCAGCTGCGGCGCCGGCTCGAAGACGAGGGCCTGGTCTGCGGTGGCACCTCGCCGGACGAGCGCCTGGTCGAGATGGTCGAGCTGCCCGATCACCCCTTCTTCGTCGCCTCTCAGTACCACCCGGAGTTCAACTCCCGGCCCAACCGCCCCGAGCCGCTGTTCCGCGAGTTCGTCGGGGCGGCCGCCAAGCACGCCGGCCAGAAAGCTGGCGTCAGGCTCGATGACGAGGTCGAGGGGCGGCTAGGCGAGGACGCAGGGAGCCCGAATAGCAGCGCTATTCGGGCGACCGAGGACGCTGCATAGTCGTTCCTCGGACCGTCATCTAGCCTGTCCGGCGTGAGTTCGCGCCTCTCCGAAACCTTCGTTCGACTCTGCGAGATCCGCAGTCCGACCGGTGAGGAGCGCGAGATCGCCGATTCCGTCGCCGCCGAGTTGCGGGCGCTGGGGCTCGAGGTCAGCGAGGACGACGCGGCGGGTCCGGCCGAAGCCGGCGCCGGCAACCTGCTGGCGCGCCTGCCTGGTGCGACCGACGAGTGGGTGATGTTCTGCGCCCACCTCGACACGGTGCCGCACCGGGGTCTGGTCGAGGTGGTCGACGACGAAGGCGTCTTCCGCAGTCGCGGCGAGACGATCCTCGGCGCCGACAACAAGGCCGCGGTCGCGGTCTTCATGGAGCTGGTCGCCCGTCACGCCGATGCGCCGCCGCCGGTCGGGATCGAGCTCGTCCTCACCGTCGCCGAGGAGCAGGGGCTGCGCGGCGCCAAAGCCTTCGACACCTCGGTCCTGCGCTCGCGCACCGGCTTCGTGCTCGACCACGCCGGCCCGGTCGGGGAGGTGATCGTGGCGACGCCGACCCAGCAGAAGATCCTCGCCGACTTCATGGGGGTCGAGGCGCACGCCGGGATCAAGCCGGAGGACGGCAGCAGCGCGATCGCCGCGGCCGCGGCCGCGATCGGCCGCATGGAGCTGGGCCGGCTCGACGAGCAGACGACTGCCAACGTCGGCCTGATCAAGGGCGGGACCTCGGGCAACGTCGTGCCCGGGCACTGCTGGATCCAGGCCGAGGCGCGCAGCCGCGACGCCGGCCGCGCCGCCGAGGTCGCCGGCCAGATCTCCGACGCCTGCGCCTGGGGCGCCAGCGAGCACAGCTGCGACGTCGACGTGCGCCTGGAAGAGCTCTTCCGCGGCTACGAGGTGCCCTCGTCGTCGCCCGCGCTGGAGCTGGCTGAGGCGGGCCTGCGCTCCGCCGGCTTGGAGCCACTGCGCGCCGCGATCGGCGGTGGCAGCGACGCCAACGTCTTCCGCCTCGAGGGCTTCGATGCCGTCCTCCTCGCCAACGGCACCGACGCCGTCCACACCGAAGACGAGCACGTCCCAGTCGCCAGCCTGGAGAAGATGCTCGCGGTCTGCGAGGGCATCGTCGTCGCCGTGGCCGCGGGCGGCGCCGGCACGGGCGAGGCGTGAGCGGCCGCCTCGAGCTGCGCCGCGGCATCGTCGTCTCCGCCGGGCCGCTGACCGTCGAGGTCGACGGCGAGCGCCGCCCCGCCTGGGCCGACACGGTGCTCCTGGGAGAGATGCGCGAGGGCGACGAGGTCGTCGTCAACGTCGCCGCGCTCGACCTCGGGCTCGGCTCCGGCGGCTTCGACGTCGTCCACGTCAATCTCACCCGTGGCTTGGAGGGCGGGGGAGGGCCGAAGGGCGAGCACGTGATCAAGCTCAACTACACGTCGTTGCAGCATCCGGTGTCCCCAGTCGAGCCCACCCTCGTTCCGCGGTTCGAAACCCACCAGGCTGGTGGAAAGGGAACCGCGCAAGGCGGAGAGGTGGGGGGGAAGTCGCCTGAGGCGGCGGAGACCGGGGCGCCGGTGGCGGTGTCGGCGCTGATTCTGCCGCTACACGGGCACCTCGCCCCGGCGGCCTGGGCGGCGGCGCAGGCATCGCCTGGCATTCAGGTCGGCTACGTCCAGACCGGCGGCGGCGCTCTGCCCAGCTCGCTTTCGCGCGATGTCGCCGTGCTGCGCGAGCGCGGGCTGCTCTGCGGCCACATCACCGCTGCCCCCGCCTATGGCGGCGAGCACGAGGCGCTCAGCACCGTCGGCGCCCTCGATGCCGCCAACCGGCTCGGCTGGGACGCGGCCCTGGTCGGCCCCGGCCCGGGCATCATCGGCTCCAACACCGAGTTCGGCCACGGCGGCATGGCCGCCCTCGACAGCGCCCACGCCGCCCTTAGCCTCCGGCTTCCGACCCTGTTCTCCCCGCGGCTCTCCTCCGGTGACCCGCGCGAGCGCCACGTCGACGTCAGCCACCACACCTACACCGTCCTTGAGCTGCTCCTGGCCCCGGTCGACGTCGCCGTGCCCGAGGGCGAGGACTCGATCGCCGCTGCCCTCGAAGAAGCCCCTGGCACTCACCGTCTCCGCCGTGCCACCGCCGACCTGGACGCCTACGCCGCCTCGGGCCTGCCGACCACCACCATGGGTCGCTCGCTCCAAGAGGACCCGCTCTTCTTCGCGGCGCCGCTCGCCGCCGGGTTCCTGCTCGGCGCCTGAACTTGGGCCGCGCCTTGCGGCTAGAGGGTTGGTCGGGGGCGGGGAGAACCAGCCGTCATGGCGATCGCAGTCAAGCCCGCGGTTCCGTCTGCGCCCGCCTCGCCGGGAGCCGATGCCCGCTTCGAGGGCCTCGTCCTCGACTTCCTCTCCTACCTGGAGCTGGAGCGCGGCCTCTCCCGCAACACGCTCAACGCCTACCGCACCGACCTCTTCCAGTACGGCGAGTACCTCGCCGCACATGAGAAGGACGCGCTGCATGCGCGTCCGGCCGACGTCGCCGACTTTCTTGCCGAGCTGGCAACAGGGGAGGGCCGGCCGGCCTGCTCGGCCTCGACCATCCATCGCAAGGCCGCCTGCCTGCGCTCCTTCTACAAGCACCTGCGCCGCGACGAGCTGATCGGCGACGACCCGACCGCGGCGCTGACCGCGCCGCGGCGCTCGAAGAAGCTGCCACAGGTCCTCAACTACTCCGAGGTGCAGAAGCTGTTGGCCTCACCGCGTGGCAGCGAGCCGACGACGTTGCGCGACCGGGCGCTGCTGGAGGTGATGTACGCCTGCGGACTGCGGGCCTCGGAGACGATCGGGCTCGAGCTCGCCGACATCGACATGCGCGAGGGCTTCCTGCGCGCCCGCGGCAAGGGCTCGAAGGAGCGGTTGGTGCCGCTCGGCCGCCAGGCGATCGCCGCGATCAGCGCCTATCTGCGCGGTGGCCGCCCGAAGCTGATCGGCGATCGCCACGAGCCGAAGCTCTTCGTCAACTTCCGCGGCGGCCCGCTGACCCGCCAGGGCCTCTACAAGATCGTCCAGCGCCACGCCCGCGACGCCGGCCTGTCGGGCCGCATGAGTCCGCACACCCTGCGCCACAGCTTCGCCACCCACCTGCTCGCGGGCGGCTGCGACCTGCGCGCCGTGCAGGAGATGCTCGGCCATGCCGATATCGCCACCACCCAGATGTACACCCACCTCTCCGGCGACCGCCTCAAGGAGGTCTACTTCAGCGCCCACCCGAGGGCCAGCGTCGACTGAGCGCTCCCTTTGTCCCTTGTATCCCTGTGGGTGACAAAGGACAAACGGAGCATCCGATAGAACTGACGGATGCCCGAGCTGCCTGAGGTCGAGACCGTTGCGCGCCAGCTCGAGCCGGAGCTGGAAGGGCACCGGATCGAGTCGCTGGAGGTGCTGGATGGGCGCTGGTCGCGGCCGGTGTCGCCGGAGAAGCTCGGCGCCGCCATCAGCGGCCGCACGATCGAAGGTCTGGGACGGCGGGGCAAGTACCTGCTGCTGGGGCTCGACGGCGGCCAGACCCTGGTCATGCACCTGCGGATGACCGGCAACCTGGTCCTGGTCGAGGGCGATGACGTGCTCGATCCCTCGGAGGGACGGCGGCTGTATGAGGCGGAGCGCTCGACCTCGGCCCGCCATCTGCGCGCTCGCTTCGTCCTCGACGACGGCCGCGAGGTCTGGTTCACCGACCCACGCCGCTTCGGCGAGGCTTTCCTCATCGACGACGTCGACCTCGAGGCGCGCTTCGCCGGCAAAGTCGGGGTCGAGCCGCTCTCGCCCGACTTCACCCCGGAGGCGCTGGGAGCGATGGCCTCCGGCCGCACCGCCCCCCTGAAGTCGTTCCTGCTCGACCAGTCGGGCGTGGCCGGGGTCGGCAACATCTACGCTGACGAGGCGCTCTACCGGGCCCGCCTGCACCCGCTCTCTCCCGCCGGCTCGATGAAGCCTGAGCACCTGGAGGCCCTGCGCGATGCCGTCGTCGCTGCCCTGGAGGCTGGAATCGACCACGGCGGCTCCTCGATCGACGACTATCGCGACGGCCGCGGCGAGAAGGGGACGATGCAGGACGAGTTCCTCGTCCACACCCGTGAGGGTCGGCCCTGCCCCTCCTGCGGCGGCGAGATCGTCCGCATCGTCGTCGGCGGCCGTTCCACCTACTTCTGCCCGAGCTGCCAGGTGAAGCTGCGCAAACGTCCGCGCCGCCGGGCAAGGTAGGTGGGTGGCCGGAAGGACCGTAAAGACGGAGGCGATAGTCCTGCGCAGCATCCGCTACGGCGAGGCTGACCGCATCCTCCATCTCTACTCGAAGACCCGCGGCCGCTTCGGTGCAATCGCCAAGGGCGCGCGCAAACCGAAGTCCCGCTTCGGCGGCCGCCTGGAGCCGTTCTTCCGGCTCGACCTGATCCTGCACGAAGGTCGCGGCGACCTGATGACGGTGACCAACGTCGCCACGATCGACGGCTACCCGCACCTGCGCTCGAGCGGCCCGGCCCTGACCGCCGGAGCCCGCGCCTGCGACGCGGTTCTGCGCCTGCTCGACTCGGCCGAGCCCAATCTCCCCGCCTACAACCTGCTCTGTCGTTACCTGATGCTGCTAGACGATCCCGAGCAGCCAGGCGGCACCGGGCTGGAAGTGGCGCTCTCCTTCCGCCTGAAGCTGGCGATGGCGGCCGGTTTCGTGCCTGAGTTGGCGTGCTGCGCCCGCTGCGGCGAGGGCGAGCACCTGGCCGGCTTCTCCGGCGCCGCCGGGGGCGTCGTCTGCGCCGGCTGCGAAGCGGGCTCCTTCGGCCTCTCCGAGGAAGCGCACCGGTTCATGGTCGAGGCGCTTGCGTTGCCACTCGCCGAGGCTCCCACCGCCGAGCCCCTGGCCTTGCGTCAGGTCGAGCGCGCCATCGGCGAGACCCTCGAGCACCATGCGCATGTGCAGCTTCGCGCCGCCGCTTAAGATCGAACGGTGCCCGCCACCACCACTTTCGCCGATCGCACCCAGGCTTGGGAGGACGCGTTCCTCTCTGATGACGCGACTCGCTCCTATCCGGCCCACCGCACGGTCGAGGAGGCCGACAGCCCGCTGCGGACGCCGTTCCAGCGCGACCGCGACCGCATCGTCCACTCCAAGTCCTTCCGCCGGCTCAAGCACAAGACCCAAGTCTTCGTCGCCCCCGAGGGCGACCATTACCGGACCCGCCTCACCCACACGCTCGAGGCCTGCGGGATCGCCCGCACCGTCGCCCGGGCGCTGGGCCTGAACGAGGACCTGACCGAGGCGATCGGGCTCGGCCACGACCTCGGCCACCCGCCCTTCGGCCACGCTGGCGAGGACGCGCTCGACGCCGCCCTGCGCGAGCGCTGTGGCAGCGGCTTCCGCCACAACGAGCATTCGCTGCGGGTGGTCGAGGTGCTGGAGCGCGACGGCATCGGCCTGAACCTGACCGAGCAGGTCCGCGACGGCATCCTCAACCACAACGGGGCGACCAAGCCGGCGACGCTGGAGGGCCGGATCGTCAAGCTGGTCGACCGCGTCGCCTACATCAACCACGACATCGACGACGCCCTGCGGGCCGGGATCCTGCGGGTCAGCGACCTGCCGGCGGCGGAGATCGAGCTGCTTGGCCCGACCGGCTCGTTGCGGATCGACACCCTCGTCCGCGACATCGTCGAGCGCTCCCGCGACGCCGGCGACATCGTCCAGGGCGAGGAGATCGGCGGCGCGATGCTGCGCCTGCGCAAGTTCATGTTCGACCGCGTTTACCTCGGCCCGGATGCCCGGCGCGAGCACGAGCGGGTCGAACGCACGATGCGCGGCCTCTTCGACCATTACCTCGAGCACCCCGACGAGCTGCCCGCCTGGGACCCCGGGGCGAGCGACAGCCAGCGCGTCACCGACTACATCGCCGGCATGACCGACCGCTTCTGCATCGCCAAGTTCACCGCGTTGACCGTGCCCGAGGAGTCGCGCTTCTAATGGCGCTGATCTCGCCCGAGAGCCTCGACCGGGTCAAGCAGGCGGCGGACATCGTCGAGGTGATTTCCGCTCACACCGATCTGCGCCGGGCCGGCGCCCGTTACACCGGCCTCTGCCCGTTCCACGACGAGCGCACGCCCTCGTTCTCGGTCGACGCCCAGGAAAAGCTCTACCACTGCTTCGGCTGCGGGGTCGGCGGCGACGTGATCAAGTTCGTCGAAGAGAAGGACGGGCTCGGGTTCGCCGAGGCGGTCGAGCTGCTGGCCGACCGCTACGGGGTCGAGATCGAGCGCGAGCAGGAGGACCCGCGGGCGGAGGCCCGCCGCCAGCAGCGCCGCCGGCTCGAGCAGCTGCTGGAGCGCGTCGCCGCCTACTACTCCAGCTACCTCTGGGAGGCGCCGGAGGCGGAGAAAGCGCGCGAGTATCTGGCTGGGCGTGGCCTGTCGGAGGAGGCGCTGCGGGCATTCGGCGTCGGCTACGCGCCCAGCGCCTGGGACAAGATCCTCGTCCGCGGCCAGCAGGCGGGCTTCAGCGCCAAGGAGCTGCACGGCGTCGGCCTCGTCCAGCGCAACCGCGACGGGCGCGAGTACGACCGCTTCCGCTCGCGGATCATGTTCCCGATCCGCGACCGCCGCGGCCGCGTCCTCGGCTTCGGCGGCCGGGCGATGCGCGATGACCAGGGCGCCAAGTACGTGAACACGGCCGAGACCGACTTCTTCCACAAGAGCCAGCTGCTCTACGGCGTCGACAGGGCGAAAGCGGCGATCGCCAAGGCCAACCGGGCGGTCGTGGTCGAGGGCTACACCGACGTCCTCGCCCTGCACCAGGCCGGGGTCGAGGAGACGGTGGCGGTGATGGGTACGGCGATCACCGGCGAGCAGGTGGCGACGCTCTCGGGGATGGTCGAGGAGGTGGTGCTGGCACTCGACGCCGATTCCGCCGGACAGGAGGCGATGCTGCGGGCGCAGCGGGTCGCCGCCGGGCGCAAGATGAGGCTGCGGGTGGCGAAAATGCCGGCGGGCGAGGATCCGGCGGAAATGATGGCCGGGCCGGGCGGCCCCGAGCGCTTCCGCGCCCTGATCGACGCCGCGGTCGAGCTCAACGCCTTTCAGGTCGGACTGGTGCTCGACCGCACCGACGTCGCCTCGCCGGTGGCGCGCGACCGGGCGCTCGACGAGGTGGCGCCGGTGCTGGCGGCGATGGGGGAGACCGCGAGCCGCGACGACCTCGTGCGCCAGGTGGCGGAGCGGCTCGACCTCGAGCCGGCGATGGTGATGGGACGGGTGGTATCGGCGCAGCCGCTGACCGGGGGCAGCGAGCCGGAGCCGGCCCGCGGCGGTGGCAGTGGCGGCGCGGCCCCCGCGCCCCAACCGCGCCGCAGCGCCGAGCTGACCTCGCGCGAGCGTCGCGAGCGGGCGCTGCTGGCGATGTGCATCGCCCTGCCCGAGGAGGGCAAGGAGTACCTCGGCCGGCTCACCGACGCCCATCTCTCGATGTCGGGGCGGGCGGCCGTCGCCTGGCTGCGCGAGCATCCCGTGGAACCGGCCTCCAACCTCCCCGACGACCCCGAGCTGACGGGGCTGGTCACCGAGCTGGTGATGCTGGCCCACGACGAGCCCGCCTCGCGCGAGTCGATGGAGCTCAACTTCCTGCTGCTGGACCAGCGCCGCATCGAGCACGAGATCGCCGCCGCCGGCGAACGCGATGACTACGAGCGCCGCGCCACGCTCAGCCGCGAACGCGCCACCCTGGTCGAGCGGATTGCCCGCACCCAGCGGGTCGAGAGCTGAGTCGGTAAATTCCGAGCGGTCCCGGTTCGGCATCCGGGCATCTCGTTCCGGGGTAGCTCAACGGCAGAGCATTCGACTGTTAATCGAAGGGTTGTGGGTTCGAATCCCACCCCCGGAGCTTCTTAGGCCTTGCCCGCCTTGCTTCGGGCCAGGTGCTCGACCAGCTCCGCGCCGCGCTCGGCCCCGTCGTTGGCCCGCCCCCAGGTGGCGATCTTCGCGGCCGCGGCGGCGAACGAGCCGTCGTCGAGGATGCGCCGGGCCGCCCAGCGCAGGGGGGAGGGACGGCAGAGCCGCCAGGGCAGCGAGAGGCCGGCCCTGGCCCAGGCGACCCGCATCGCGGTCTCGCTCATGTCGCCGATGATCGGGCAGATCAGGACCGGGGTACCGGCGCCGAGGGCGCGGGCGACGGTGCCATGGCCGCCGTGGGAGATGACCAGCGAGGCCGCCGGCATCAGCTGGCTGTAACTGAGCCAGTCGACGAGGACGGCGTTGGCCGGGACCTCGATCGGGCGCTGTGGCACGACCCGGTTGGTCGTCGCCACCACCCGCACGGGCTCGCCGGCGAGCGCCGCCAACGCCGTGCGGACCAGGTGGTTCTCGGAGTCGTGGGCGGTGCTGGGGGCGACCAGGACCAGCGGGCGCTCGCCCGGCGGCAGCTCGATCTCCGGGTGCGGCACCTCGAAGGTCATCGGTCCGGTCACCTCGACCCCGGCCGGCCACTGGCGCGGGTACTCGAGCTGGGGATAGGTCGCGACCAGCGCCAGGTCGGGGCTGATGCCGCCATGGAAGCGCTCGATTGGGGGGAGGTCCAGCCGCTGACGCTGCAGGTTGAGGTCGCGCCGCCCGTGCTCGAGGCCGACGTCGAGCGCCCGCTGTCCCGCCCGCCAGATCGCCGTGCCGACCGGCGTCCGCGGCGGCCGCAGGCCAATCGCGAAGAACGGCTTTCCCGGCTCCACCACCGGGTAGATGTGTGGGATCAGGGTCGCCAACGGCACCCCGGCGCGCTCGGCGGCGAGGGCCGGGGCCAGGGTGAGGATGTCGCTGACGGCGATGTGCGGGCGCATCTCCTCCAGCAGCGGCAGCAGCGCCCGCGCCGCCTCGGCGGCGTGCTGTCCGTCGTCCGAGTCGGGTTCCGGCGGCGGGAACATCTTGTATTCCTCGGCCGCCGCGAAGCCGAGCCCGGCGCCCTCGACCGCTCCCCGGCGCTCCTCCCAGGTCTCGACCACGACCTCGTGCCCGCGCCCCTTCAACGCCCGCCCGAGCGAGATCGCCGGAAAAACGTGCCCGGGGTCGCCGAAGGCGGCGACCAGCACTCTCAAAGGTCCGCCGGCGTCAACCGCCGGCGTGCCGCTAGGGGGTATCGAGTCCCTCACCGGGGCGAGTAAACACAATCTCCGGAACGTGGCAGTTGCGCGAGGTCCGCAACAGGAAGCGCACCGCCTCGCCGAGGTCGGAGGGCTGGATCATCGCCTCGGCCGGGACCTGGCCCTTGGCGAACTCGGTCATCGCGGTGTCGACGAAGCCCGGAGCCAGGGCCGTGCACTGGATCCCGGCGCCGCCCGCCTCGCGGTGGGTGGACTGCGTGAAGTTGATCACCGCGGCCTTGGTCGCGGCGTAGATGGAGAGCCAGGCCTGGCCGCCTTTGCCGGCGATCGAGGCGGTGTTGACGATCAGCGCCTTGCCGTGCTCGGCACCGGCCTCGCGCAGCAGCGGCAGCCCCTCGCGGGTGCCGAGGATCAGCGCCCGCAGATTGACCGCGAGCTGCATGTCGAGGTGCTTGGTCTGGATGTCCTCCATCGGCGCCCCGATCCCGACTCCGGCGTTGTTGACCAGCGCGTCGAGGCGCCCATATTTGGCGCGGTGGGCGGCGAAGACGGCGAGGACATCGTCCTCCTCGGTCATGTTGGCGGCGACGGTCTGGACCTCGAAGCCATCGGCCCCGAGTCCGGCCGCCGCCTCCTCGAGCTTCTCGGGCCGGCGGGCGGAGACGGTCAGCGCGTATCCCTCTTCGCCAAGGGTTCGCGCGATCGCCAGGCCGATGCCGCTCGACGCCCCGGTTACCAATGCTGCTCGCTCCGCCATCTCGTCTCCTCCTGTTTCGACGCCGCCGCGCACCCTATCTGCCGTACCGATGGGGCGCCGCGGCGTATCGGTCTCGGCTCCGGTCTGAATAACATGGCGGCGATGCGTGCCGCCCCCCGCCTTGCTCTGGTCTTTGCCTGCCTGTTCGTTGCCGCCGCGCTCGTCGCGGGCTGCGGCAGTGACTCGAGCTCGACCGACTCCAGCTCGGTCGCGAGCGGCAAGGCGGAAAGCCGGCCCGCGCCGCCGAAGAACGACTTCCCGAGCCCCGAAGGCAGGACCCTGCGCGAGCTGCTGAAAGCCGCCGACGGCCCTTCCGAACTGGTCGTCTCACCGGCTGCGATGGCGTTCTACAAAGGGGAGAACCGTTACCCGTTCGGCGTCTTCGAACGCGACCGCACCCAGATACCCGACGCCGAAGTGGCGCTCTACTTCTCGAAGACGCCGACGCCCAAGCCAGGCGCGAAGTCGAAGTCGGGAAACAAAGGGCCGAGCGCGAAAGCCGAGCAGCAGGCGCTTGACCAGCCCGCCGTCGGGCCCTTCCCGGCCTCGATCGAAAGCCTCGCCACCCAGCCTGCCTTCCGCGCCCAGACGACCAGCGACGACCCCGACGCCGCCAGCGTCGTCTACTCGACCCAGATCGACTTCCCCAGCGACGGCGAGTGGCGGATCGCCGCCCTGGTCAAGGAAGACGGCGAAATCAAGGGCACGCTGCTGCCCAGTGCCGTCGTCGGCCAGTTCAGCGGTATCCCCAGGCCCGGCGACAAGGCACCGAGGATCCACACGCCGACGGCCGCGGACGTCGGTGGTGACCTCGCCAAGATCACCACCCGCATTCCCCCGGATACGCAGAACAAGGTCGACTACGCCGATGCGCTCGGAAAGGAACCGATCGTGCTCTTGTTCGCGACCCCCCAGTTCTGCCAAAGTCGGGTCTGTGGCCCGGTGGTCGACGTGGCCGAGCAGGTCAAGGAGGAATACGGAGACGAGGCGGCCTTCATCCACATGGAGATCTACAACGACAACGACCCGAGCAAAGGCGTGCGACCGCAGGTGCGCGCCTACAACCTGCCCGGCGAGCCGTATCTCTTCACGATCAACCGCCAGGGCACGATCAGCTCGGTGATCGAGGGCGCCTTCGGCCTCGAACTGCTGACCAGCGCGGTGAAGAAGGCGGTGGCCGAATGAGCTCCAAGAAAGAGAAAGCCAAGGAGAAAGAGCCGACGGCGGAGGAGATCGCTTCCAAAGAAGAGCTGCGGGCGATGTTCGCCGAGGAGGCGCGCCGCCGCTGCGACGTGATCGCTGCGGGCCTCGCCACCGAGACCACCGATTTCGAGACGATGCGCGCCGAAGCCCACGCCCTCCGCGGCACCGCCGCCGTCGTCGGCCTGCGCCGCCTCGCCGAGCTGGCCGGCCTGATGGAGTCCGACCTGGCCGAAGCGAAGACGACCGGCGTCATCCGCGGCGGCCGCGCTCACCAGATCGCCGACGCCGCCAAGGCCCTCGCCGAGGGAGCGAAGGCTGCCTCCGAAGGCAAGGAAGAGCCGCCGGACGTCGGGCGTTCCCTCGCCCAGCTCTTCAGCGCCTAGGGCGATCGTGGCCACTCGCCCCGCCGAGCTGCCCGACCGGGTCGAGGCGTGGGGGAGGCGGGGTCATGCCGAGCAGTTCCGCGGTCGCCGGATTCACTGCTTCCACCAGCCTGGAGAGGGGCCGTTGCTGCTGCTCCTGCACGGCTTCCCGACCTGCTCCTACGATTGGCGCGACCTGATCGAGCTCCTGCCCGGACGGCGGATCCTCGCCTTCGACTTCCTCGGCTTCGGACTCTCCGACAAGCCCCGCGACCACGACTACAGCCTCGCCTGGCAGGCGGACCTGACCGCAGAGCTGGTGCGCCGGCACGGGGGAGGGCCGGTCCAGCTGGTCGCCCACGACATGGGCACCTCGGTGGCGACGGAGCTGCTCGCCCGCGACATCGACGGCACGGCCGGCATCGACCTCACCGAGGCCGTCCTCTTCAACGGCAGCATGATCATCGAGCGCGCCAGCCTCACCCCGGGCCAGAAGCTCCTGCGCAGCCGGCTCGGCCCGGTCTTCGTCCATCTCTCCAGTGGCCGCTTCTTCCGCCAGCAGCTCGGCTCGGTCTTCGGCAAGCAACACCCGATGAGCGCCGAGGACGGGGAGGACCAGTGGGCGCTGATGAAGTACCGCGGCGGCAACCGCATCGCCGACAAGCTGATCGTCTACACCTTCGAACGTGCCCGCCACGCCGATCGCTGGCACGGCGCGATCCGCGACTGGCCCAAGCCGCTCTCTTTCGTCTGGGGAATGCTCGACCCCGTAGCCACGACCCACGTCCTCGACGGCCTCCGCGACCTGCGCCCGGCGGCGCCCGTCCTCGAGCTCCCCGACCTCGCCCACTACCCCCAGGTCGAAGACCCCGTGGCGCTCGACGCCGCCCTTTCCCGAGCCCTTTCATCCCGCTAGGCTCGCCCCCGAGGGGCGGTAGCTCAGTTGGTTAGAGCAGCGGACTCATAATCCGTCGGTCGAAGGTTCGAGTCCTTCCCGCCCCATTTTGCAGAGCCAAATCTTGTGGTGCACCGGGAGGCGTGTCGCGGCATGAGACGAGTCCCCGGTCTGCGACGTCGTTCCTCAATGCTACGCTCGCGAACGAGTCGATCAAGTCGACGGCTTCGTCTACGCACCGACTGGTGGTAGGCGCAAGATAGGCCCACACCGCGCGTGGGGCCGCGTCCCCGGAGCAGAGCCTTCGGAGGCCGAGGCGCTCAAGGCGCCCAAAGTTACCCCTGGACCCATCGAGGTCGAGGTTCTGTTCAAAGGTGTGGAGACGCCGAAGCGTCTCCAGAACGCCGAAGACGTCAAACGCGGGATCGTCCGGCACACCTTCGATGTCCCGGCGTCGATGTTGTCCCCCGAAGTGCTGCTAGACCTCGACGGTCCGAACCCTCGGACTCCTAACACCAAGAAACAGGCGGCGAGGCGACTGCGTGAGAGTCTCGAAGGCTCCGATCAGGCGACCGTCGGCTCTTTCCACCTGGCCCATGGAGGGATTCGCGGCATGGTCAAATCGTTCGTGAAGATCGACGAGACCACCTACAAGGCGACCTTCGAGGTCGACACCGGCAAGCGAGCTCAAGACGATGGGATTGCCAACGGTTTGCACACGATCGCCGTTATCGAGAAGGCTCTAAAGGAGGGGCAGATTCCGCGGGGACAATACGTGACGATCACCCTGATCGAGAACGTGGACGCCACCCTCGTCCCCTATATCGGCGAAGGGCTGAACACCAACATTCAGGTCGCCGAAGAGTCGATCATCGACCTCGGCGGTGCTTTCGAGCCCTTCAAGATGGCGATGGCATCAAAGTCCTATAGAAAGGATGTCGGCTGGCACGAAAACGAGGGTGGCCAGTACGACGCCCGCGATGTGTTCTCTGTCCTCAACGCGCTCAACGTTGACAGGTTCCCGAACGAGGATCGGGATCGCCATCCGATCGAGAGTTACGAGAAACAGGGCCGGACGATCGCGGCCTTCGGCAATGAGCTAGACGACAAGTCGAAGCCGACCTCGTTCAGCCGGATGGTCCCGATCATGAACGACGCCCTCTATCTCTATGATTGGATCGGCAAGGACGCCTGGGACCGCTACAAAGATGCTGTCCCCGAGGGCAGTCCTGGCAGCCTTGCGATCATGGAGAAGCGCGTCGATCGCGACAACAATGCCATCACCGACGTCTGGACTTTCCCCTTCATCTCGGAGGGGGAACCCGAGGTCGTTCGTTCCACCTACAGGCTGGCCAAGGGCGTCCGCTTTGCGATGCTCGCTGCCTTTCGTCCTTCGTCCAGGTCAACGACAAATCGGGCGACATGGAATGGATCGGCGGTTTTGAGCAGGTTCTCGGCGCCTGGAAGGCGATTGGCGGCGACATGATGGTCACCGCGAAGGATGTCTCCAAGGCGGCCGGGTACAGCCCAAGCGCGGTCGGGAAGAACCGGCCGTTTTGGCGGCAGTGCCACCAGATCGCGGCAACCTACCTGATGCAGCAGGAGTACGAGCGGATGCGATCGGAACTGGACCAGTTGAAGTTGTCCACCGCGCAGTAAGCCTCCGCCTGGGCCGTCCCCTGTAGGCGGCCCAGGTGGGCAGATCCCCCGATTGACCCGGCCGGAAGGACTGCTATTGCCCATCTGACGATTGGTCATCGCTTCGAATTCATTGCCATGAGCGAGGCGACGCAGGCCGTGCTTGGCTTATGCCTTGGGACTACTGTGCGAACAGATTCTCGACAGCGGCGCGAAATGCAGCCGGGTCGATCGCGGGAAAACGGAAGAGCTCGGGCTCGATTGCTTCGAACTGGATCATTGCCTCTGCCGGATTCACCAGGCCCACGGCGATCATCTCTTTGACGTCGCGAATGTCTTGATCATGTCCGCGCTCCGCCTTTGAGAGGGCTTGAGCGACGGGATCGAAGTGATGGAAGGAGAGCTTGCCCTCTCTATAGATCAAGGGGCTTCGATCCTCCCATCCTGATGGGAGGGGAATGAAGTCGGATGGTGCGGCCAGCTCGACGTTGAGATTCAGTTTCTCCTTGAGCCGAGGTATCTCACGCAGGATCTCGTCGCGGTCAGGGATAAGCTTGATGTCGACGTCGATGGTCGTTTCTCGCCATCCGTAGAGAACCGCGGTCGCTCCGCCGGTGAGATAGACGCGGCCCTCGGTTTGGACGGCCCGGCCCAGTTCGCGCATAAACTCCTCAATGCGGGTGGAGTTGGCTAGTTCGCGCATGCGGCCGCCCGCTCGAAGCTGACGAGGCGGCGGATCAGGGCGTTGTAGGCAGAGTGGGCTGCGTCGCCCTTTTCGTCAGCGAGAAGTCCGTAGAGCTTGTGCTCGGGAGTGGTGATCGGCGCTGCGAGCTCGATGCCTATTGACCGGAGGCGAGGTGCGCCGATCGAGACTAGTAGTGCCTCAACGGATTCACGCCCGGCTTCGAGGTCTTGGGCGCCCTGCTTGACGAGGTCGGCGCCGGGCAGGGCATCTTGGGTGAGGCTGAGCATCCTCTTGAGGGTAGCGAGACATTGCGGGATCTCGGGCTCATATCCCGGGCTGCCCTTCGGGTACGCGGTGATACGTTGAGAACGGTTGAGTGGGTGTTGAACGGGGCCCGGACGGGCAAACAGCAATGGAGAGGTGAGGGATATGCGTAGATATCTACTGCTGGTTACCGCCGTGGCGGTGCTGGGGGCGTTGACTCTGGCCGGTGTCGCGGTGGCAGGGAATCGGACGCCGGTCACAGTAGTCGCCGGCAACCTCGATCTGACCTTCAACGGCGGCTTGACGCCGGAAGCGGTATCGAAGACGAAACTGACCCCTGTCTCGCTGAACGTCTCGGGCAAGATCAGGACGGTCGACGGGGAACATCCGCCGGCGATGAAGGAATTCATCCTCGAAGCGGACAAGAACACCGCTGTCGAAGCCAAGGGGCTGCCGGTCTGCACGGCGAGCAAACTGCAATCGCAGGACACCAAGCACGCTGAAGACATCTGCAGATCATCGATTATCGGCACGGGTCAGGCGAAAGCCGAGATCAAGTTCCCGGAACAGCCGCCAATCCCGGCGACCAGCAAGATCATCGCCTTCAACGGCGGCGTCTCAGGTGGCACCACCACCTTTTTCATCCACGCCTACCTGACCGTGCCAACGCCGGCGGCGATCGTCAGCACGGTGAAGATCACGAAGATCCACAACGGTCGCTACGGAATCAAATCGGTGACCTCGATCCCGAAAATCGCTGGCGGGTCCGGTTCGGTCACGGACTTCAACCTCTCGATCACCAAGAGGGGCGTTCTACTCGCCAAATGCCCGGACGGCAAGATTCAGGCAAAGGGCACCGCGGTCTTCAGCGACGGCACCAGGGCCACCGCTGAAGTCATCCGCACCTGCACCGGCAAGGGCTAGGTCCCGGCACCCGGAGAACGAAAGGGGGGAGGCAAACATCGCCTCCCCCCGGTCCTACGGTTTTGGGTTGGGTTACCGCAGCAGCTGCAACACCTGCTGCTGGGCCTGGGTCGGATCGGCCCAGGCGGTGTCCTTTGCCGCCCCGCTGAGGACGGTCCAGGCACCGGCGGCCGCGGTCGGCCACACGTGGTATTCGTTGTAAGGGTTGTTGGTGATGGTGCGGTCGGCACCGAGCGGGGCCAGGCCCTGCTTGCGGGTCACGTCCCACCAGGAGTTCATGCTCTGGTCGAGTTCTTCGGTCGGCTGGCCGAGGAAGGTGGAGACGAAGCGCATCTCGGCGGTGCCCTCGAACCAGAGGACGTCCGGGGCGCCCTTGCCGATGTAGGGGCGGTAGCCGCGGAAGGGGCCCTTGGCCTGGTAGGTCATGTTGTAGCTCTTGGGCTTGGAGGAGAGGGTGATCGAGCGGTTTTCCAGCGGGAAGTTCTGCTGGGTGTACTCGTAGACCTGCTTGGCAAGGTCGCCGTCGTTGCGGAACATCGCGTAGATGATTCCTAACGCCTGGGTGTCGAGCGGGATCACGTTGTCGTTCACTCCCTGACGGAAGTGGGCGAGCCCTTCGTCGCGGACGATCAGCTGTGAGTCGATGCCCTTGGCGATCACCTCGGCGGCCTCGCGGTAGTAGGCGGCGCTTTCGTCACCCTGGGCTTCGAGCTGACCGGAGAGGGTCATCAGCGCGATCAGGGTGAGGATGTTGTGCTGGGTCGAGACCCACTCGACGTCCGGTCCGCCGCGAACCAGGCCATCGGCGTTGCGGAGCGAGAGCAGGTAGTTGGCGGCACGACGGGCGTTGTCGAGGTAGAGGTTGCTTTCGAAGGTGCTGTCGTAGTCGGAGAAGGCGATCGCCGCGAAGGCGATCGAGCCGGAGCGGATGCTGCCGCTGCTGGCGCCGGTCTGGACGTCGAAGGCGTATTCGATCGAGCCGTCCTTCTGCTGCAGCGCGGCCAGCTGGTCGAGCAGGCGACCGGACTGTTCCTGCAGGCCGACCGACGAGAAGGCGGTCGCCGCGACGGCGGAGTCATAGGTCCAGGACCAGTTGAGCAGGCGTTCGTAGGAGGGGTCGTCCATCGGGATGTCGAAGGAGCGGATCAGCTGCAGTTCCTGGATTCGTTTGCCGGTGGAGAGGCGCAGCGAGACGTTCTCGGTGCGGCCGGCCGACTTCGAGCCGGCACCCTTGGCGATCGACGCCGAGGCGGAGGCCGATGCGGGTCCCTTGCCCCTGTGGGCGGCACAGTGGGCGCGTCCCTTGGCGCCGCGCTTGGCGCAGGCGACCGGGGTCAGCGGCCCGACCTGACGGGCCAGCCAGCGGCCGATCGCGGTCTTCGGCCGGTGCGCCTTCTTCGCCGGCCAGGCGCGGCGGACGTGGCCGCCGTTGCTACGGGCGCTCGCCGAGCCATCGGCGCGAACCACCGCTGCGGTAGCGGATGACGTGCTCGGCGCGGCGGCGGAGGCCGCGGCAGGGAGAACGCCGACCGCGGCGAAGGCGGCGACAAGGATCATCGGGGTCAGCAGACGGCGGGCGAGACGCGGCATAAGAGAGAGTCCTTGCGTTGGTGGGCAGAACGACCTGAGTCCTCATCGGACGCTGCCCCGGCGGACTTGAGGCGAAGCCGACGCTGACGGCCGTCGTGCACGCTTTAGTTCGCCAACGGCAGCGTCGATAGCGGGCGTAACGATGACTTCCCTTACTGGTCTCATCGTGCTGGTGGGATCGAGCCTGTTGCTGTGGTTGGCACTCGTTGGTCTCGCCGTCGCACGAAAGCTCCGCCGCGATCGCCGCGAGGTCCGCTCGAGCGCCGCCCGCGCCCGCTACGAGGCGGTGCTCCGCGACGGCGACGCTGCCGCGATAGCGGCCATCTGCGACGAGGTCCGCGGCGACAACGCCCAGGTCGACCTCGCGGTCTCGATTGATGCCGTGTACCCGGCGCTGCCGCCGGAGCGGATCGCCGCGATCGGCGCGGCGATGGAGTCCTCGACACTGATCCCCCGCTTGACCACGACCCTCGCGTCGCGCCGCCCGGCCACCCGCGCCCGCGCCGCGCTGCTGCTCACCCGGCCCGGCCTGCCCTCGGTCGTCGAGCAGATCATCCCCCTGCTGGGCGACGAGGACCCCGATGTGCGCCTCGTCGCTTGCTCCGGCCTCGCCCGTGCCGCCACCCCGCGCGCTGCCGAGATCCTGATCTGGGCACTCGTCGCCCGTCTGCTGCCGCCGGAGCGGATCATCGAGCGGCTCGGGGCGCCGTGGGCCGTGGGGACGATCCTGCGCACCCTTGAGTGGGGCCCCTCGCCCGTCCCCGACGCACTCGCTGGCATCGCTCCGAGCGGCCACGAGGTCGAGCTCGACGCCAGCCTTGCCCGCGCCCTTGGCGTCGCCCACGACCGCCGTGGCGCCCCGGCGCTCGCCTCCCTCCTGCACAGCGACTCGGTCGAGGTGCGGATCTCCGCCGCCCGCGCCCTCGGCCGCGTCGGCGAGCCCGCCTGCCTGCCGGCGCTGATCGAGGCGCTCGACTCGGAGGCCTGGCCGGTCCGCGCCCAGGCGGCGAAGTCGCTCGGCGCCCTCGGCGCCGGCGATGCCCTGGAGCCGCTCGAGCACTGCCTCTCCGACCGCGCCTGGTGGGTGCGGGCGAACGCCGCCCGCGCCCTGCGCGAGCTCGGCGAGCCCGGGATCGAGGCCCTGCGCCGCACGCTCGAGCACCACGATCCCTACGCCGCCGACCGTGCCGCCGAGCAGCTCGCCCTGCACCGGGTGATCGAGGAGCACGCGATCGCATGACCGGCCTGCTCGAACACACCCTGCTTGGCTTCAACATCTTCACGCTCGCCTACTTCATCGTCCTGCAGCTGACCTACACGCTGCTTGCGGTGGTGGGCTGGCGGGCGATCGAGGACTACGTCAAGCGCCGCCCGATGCGCGACTACCAGGCCGTCGCCGAGTCGGAGATGAGCATGCCGGTCTCGATTCTGGTCCCGGCCTTCAACGAGGAGCGCTCGATCGTCGCCTCGCTGCGCTCGCTGCTGACCTCGCAGTTCGTCGAGTACGAGATCGTCGTCATCAACGACGGCTCGACCGACCGCACGATGGCCGAGCTGACCGAGGCCTTTGGCCTGGTCAAGGTCGGCCGGGTGCCGCGCTCCAATATCGCCACGCAGCTCGTCCGCGGCGTCTACACGAGTCCGCTGGAGCCTCGGGTCGTCGTCATCGACAAGGACAACGGCGGCAAGGCCGACGCGCTCAACGCCGGCATCAACCACGCGATCTACCCGCTCTTCTGCGCGATCGACGCCGACACGATGCTCGACGCCGGTGCCCTGCCGCGCCTGGTCTGGGAGTTCCAGGCGGCACCGGAGACGGTCGCGGTCGGCGGCATCGTCCGCATCGTCAACGGCTCCCAGCTCGAAGACGGGCGCCTGCTGAAGGTCCGCACCCCGCGCAACCTGCTCGCCAACCTGCAGATCATCGAGTACCTGCGGGCCTTCCTCGGCGGCCGCATCGGCTGGTCCAAGAGCGGCATGCTGCTGATCATCTCCGGCGCCTTCGGGCTCTTCCGTCGCGACGTCTGCGTCGAGGTCGGCGGCTACGACCCGACCACCGTCGGCGAGGACGCCGAGCTGGTGCTGCGCCTGCACCGCCACCAGCGCGACCAGGGCAAGCCCTGCCGCATCACCTTCTTCCCCGACCCGATCTGCTGGACCGAGTGCCCGGAGGATCTGCGCACGCTGGTGCGCCAGCGCGACCGCTGGCAGCGCGGCCTGATCGAGATGATCGCCCGTCACAAGGAGATGCTGTTCCGTCCCCGCTACGGGCGAATCGGCTGCCTGGCGATGCCCTACTTCATCCTCTTCGAGCTGCTCGGCCCGACGATCGAGTGCTTCGGATACACCCTGTTCGTGCTGGCGCTGATCCTGGGGATCGTTTCGCTGCCCTTCGCCCTGGTCTTCTTCGCGGTCTCGCTCACCTACAGCCTCGTGCTCAGCTTCCTCGTGATCCTGATGGAGGAGCGGGCCTTCCGCCGCTACCCGGGCTGGAGCGACCTCACCCGCCTCACCCTCACCACCGTGGTCGAGAACTTCGGCTACCGCCAGATGCTGGCCCTGGTGCGGATGCGCTCCTGGTACACGCTGCTTCGCCGCAAGCAGCACTGGGGCGAGATGACCCGCAAGGGCTTCGGCCCGCTGCTGCCGGGCGGCGTCGGCGCCGCCGTTCCCAGTCTCGACCCGACCGCCGATCCCGTCCTCGCCGGCGAGACCCCGGCGGAGCGCTAGGAGGGGTCTAGGCGTGGGAAGTCGTTAGCGCCTAAGGTCGTCGGGCGCGGCTTTCCGCGCCCAAACAACTGAGAGGCGGTCCCTTGGACCCGGTCGGATATGAGCTTTGCACTCCCGCAGGCGACAAGGGCGGTGGCGTTCGCGCCACTCGTGGCTTCCAGGTTGGCGAGACGGTGATGATCGGCGTGCTCGAGGGCGAGGTGGCCCGGAACGACTCGCACGCGACCCAGGTCAGCCGCACCAAGTGGGCCCGCCACGGCGGCCTCGGACCCAAGGTCAACCACTCCTGCAGCCCCAACTGCGGCGTTGAGTTGAACGCGACCGGCGCCTGCGACTTCGTCGCCCGGCGGGCGATCGCCGACGGCGAAGAGATCACCTTCGACTACGCGATGCGCAACTACGCGATCGAGCACTTTCCGGGCGGCTGTCTCTGTGGTGCCGAGATCTGCCGCGGCGCCGTCACCGGCTGGAAGGATCTGCCGGTGGAGCGCAAGGCCGACTACGAGGGCCAGGTCGCGCCGTATCTACTGGAGATCGACCGCGAGCTGGCCGGCGCGGTCGCCTGACCGAGAAAGGGAGCCGATGAGCGATGCGCCGCCAGAGCGACTGAACCAGGAGGGATTCACCAGCTTCGCCGTGCGGGCCGGGGAGGACGCGCCCGTGGTGATGCTGAACCTGCTCGCCTTCAAGCCGGAGGGCGGGAGGGAGCGCTACGAGGAGTACGGCGTCGCGGTGGCACCGCTGCTCGAGCGAGTCGGCGGCCGCATCGTCTTCATGGGCGCTCCCGCCTCGCCCCTGCTCGGCGACGGCTCCTGGATCTGGTGATCCTGGTCGAGTACCCGACCCGGCAGGCCTTCCTCGACATGACCGGCTCGACGGAGTACCTGGCGATCGCCCACCTGCGCACCGAGGCCCTGGTCAAGGGCGAGCTGCATCCGCTGGATCAGGTCCCTACTTGAACTGGAAGCTGGTCAGGTCCTGGCCGAAGGTCGGGTTGAAGATCACCTTGTCGAGGTCGATCGCGCTGGAGACGAAGGTGGCAACGGTCAGGGTCCCGTAGGGCGCCCAGGGCGCCTGTTCCATGTATTCGCGGTCGAGCTCGGCGTAGCCGGCTTCCTGCTCGGGTCCGAGCGGTTCTGCGGCCAGTTCCCTGGTCTTCGCGCTCAGCGCCGGGTCGGCGATCTGCGACCAGTTGGTGTTGTTGGTCGGCTGGATGCTTTCGGCTGCGAGCAGTGGCTGGAAGAAGTCGTTGGGATGGGGGTAGTCCTCGAACCAGTTGGTCCAGCCGGTGTCGAGGTCGGGGGTCGAGGTGTTGCCCATCACCGTGAAGTAGTTGTCGGGGCTGAGCACTTTCAGCTGCGCGTCGAAGCCGAGCTTCTCCAGGACGTCCTGGTAGTAGGTGCCGGCTTCGTCGTTGGGGCTTTCGCTGTCGGTCCAGACGGTGATTTCGCGGTCAGCGGGGTTGGCAGCGGCAATCATCTGCTTGGCCTTGGCCATGTCGTGCGGGTAGAGCTCGAACTTCTCGTAGCCCGGCATCCCCGGCGGCAGGATCTGCTGGGTGGCTGAGAGCGAACCGGCGTAGATCCGTTCCAGCGCCGCCGGGTCGACCGCGTAGTTGACCGCTTGGCGCACCTCGAGATCGTCGAACGGCGGCTTCTGCGTGTTCATCCAGAAGTAATAGGTGTTGATCTGAGGCTCGACCCGGAACTGGGAACCCTCATATTTGCTTTTGACTTCGGCGTAGCGGTCGGCCGGCGGCGGATTCTCCATCCAGTCGAACTTGCCCTGCTCGACGTCGTTGACCTGGGTCGAGGGGTTGCGGATGACGGTGACGTCGATCTTGTCGACGTGGCCGCTGGGCAGGTCCGGCATCAGCTTCGCGTTGTTCCGCAGCCACTGCGGGTTGCGTTCGTAGGCCCAGCCCTTGCCCGGCTGGGAATCGACGATTGCGTAAGGGCCCGTTGCCGGTGGTGGGTTCGCGGTCAGGTTCTCGGCCGGCGTGCCGGGCGGCAGCAGGGCGACGAACAGCAGCCCCAGCTCGTTGCTGAAGGTCCCCCGTGGCTCGACCAGGTGGATGACGATTTCGCCGCTCTCGTCGTTGGTCTCGATGCCCGGGATCCCACCCTGCTTGGTTTCGAGGAAGCGTTCGGCGCCGACGATGTCGGTGTAGAAGGAAGAGCCGCCGGAGTTGAGCCTGAACATCCGCTCGACGCTGCTGGTGAAGTCCGACGCCAGCACCGGCGTGCCATCCGAGTACTTGAGCCCCTGGCGCAGGAAGAGCGTGTAGGTCTTGCCGCCGTCGCTGATCTCCGGCAGCGCTTTGGCCAGGCCCGGGACGACCTTGCTGCCGGCCTTGCCGTTGGCGTGGGCGTAGGTCAGCAGGGGGATGTAGGTGTTGTACATCGCCGTATAGCTTTCGGTGTCGTAGCCCAGCGCCGGGTCCAGGTAACCGGGGAAGGAAGCGTAGGTGACCCGCAGGGTCCCGCTCTCCTTGCCGGCGCTCGACGATTCGCCGCAGGCGGTGAGGCCAAGCGCCACGGCCAGGGCGACACCGGTCAAAGCGATGGTTGCGGTCAACTTCCTCGGCATCGACTCTCCTCTTCGGCTGCCGGCACGGTTTCCGTGAGCCCTGGGACGAAGATCCGAGTGCCGCGGCTGCCGCGTGGACACGGCGAGCCGGCTCAGCTATCGTCTTTCGCCACTATGGGGAAGTTGAGTGATTAAGAGGATTGATGACTGTTGGAGTGTCTAAACGTCTCAGGGGGCGACGATGAGCGTGCTTTCGAAGGAGATCGCTGAGGACTGGTACGTCTCGGCCTTCGCCGACACGGCCGACATGGCCTGGACCGACCGGACCGAGGCGGAAGTGGAGCGGGCGATGCGGATGCTGAAGCCGGCGGGCGGCGAGCGCGTGCTCGACCTCGCCTGCGGCTCGGGCCGCCACTCCCTGGAGTTGGTGCGCCAGGGCTTCGAGGCGGTCGGGGCCGACATCTCGCCGGAGCTGTTGGAGATCGCCAGGCGCGATGCCGAGAAGGAGGGTCTTGACGTCGAGTTCGTCGAGGCGGACCTGCGCGACCTCGAGTTCGACGCCGAGTTCGATCTCGTCCTCAGCCTCAACGACGGCGCCATCGGCTACCTCGAGACCGAAGCCGAGAACCTCCGCACCTTCGAGGTCATCTCACGCTCCCTGAAGCCGGGTGCGCGCCACCTGATGCAACTGCCCAACGTCCTCTACGCACGCGAGCACCTGCCGCAGAAATCGTGGATCTCCGGCTCCTCGATGATCGAACTGGTCGAGCACCGCTGGAACAAGAGCGACCGCTACATGGAAGGGGCGATGATCCCGATCCGCTTCGGCGAGGTCCTCGACGAGCTGAAGCCGATCGAATTTCGCCAGCGCCTCTACGGCGTCGACGAGCTGAGGGAGATCATGAGCTCGGTCGAGATGGAGGTGGTGCGGGTCTTCCACGGCAACGGCAAGGTCCGCGAGCCGACCCACAAGCAGTTCGAGATCTTCGTCGAGAGCCACAGGGCCTGAGCCCGGGCGCTCACCCTCGAGGATCACCGCGAAGAGGACGTCCCAGGCGCCACGGAAGCTAAGTTGCCCACCGATGAAGACGTTCCTGCGCGCCGCGCTGCCGATCCTCCTCCTGGCGATCCTCTTTCCGGTCTCGGCGGCCGCGGCGCCGCCGCGGCTGCAGCGCTGCGATCTCGGCCTGCCGCGCCCCTTCCGGTGCGGCCATATCGTCGCTCCGATCCGCCGTGCCGATCCCAACCTCGGCACCACCAAGGTCGCCTTCGCGGTGCGGGCCCGCGCCGATCGCAGCCGTCCTTCCCTGGGCACGATCGTGGCGATGGACGGCGGCCCTGGCTACGCCTCCAGCGACGCTCCCTTCGCCCGCTCGCTGGTCGCGGTGCTGGCGCCGCTGCTGCGCCGCCGCGATCTCGTCCTCTTCGACGAGCGCGGCACCGGGCGTTCCGATGTGGTCGACTGCGCGCCCCTGCAGAGCGGCCTGACCGAGGAAGCGATCGCCGTCGGCGAGTGCGCCAACCAGCTTGGCTCGCGCTTCGCCGGCTACACCACGGCCGAAGCCACGCACGACCTCGAGGCAGTGCGAGAGGCGCTCGGCCTCGGCAGGGTCTTCTTCTATGGCGACTCCTACGGGACGCTGTTCGGCCAGGCCTACGCCGTCCGCTACCCCGGCTCCCTGCGCGGGCTTGTCCTCGACTCCGCCTATCCCGGCGACGATCCCTACTACCGGACGCTGTTGCCGGCCGGCCTCAACGGATTGCGAGTCAGCTGTCGCAGAGCGCCGACCTGCGGCGGCGATCCGGTGGCCCGCTTCGCCCGCGTCGTCCACCGCTTCCACACCGCTGATCGCCCGACCGACGACCTGCTCGGCTTCCTCCTGCAGGCGGGGACGCTGGCACCGCGTTCCTATCTCAGCCTCGACGAAGCCGATCGCCGCTTCCTCGCCGGTGAGCCGCGGCGGCTGGAGCAGCTGATCGCCCCGGGCCCGGCCGGCCATGGCGAGCTGTCCGAATTCTCATACGGCCTCGAAATCGCCGTCACCTGCAACGACTACCCGCTGCTCTGGGATCCGCAGGCCGGAATCGACGAACGCATCCGCCAGCTGTCCGCCGCGGTCACCCGCCTGCCGCAGGGCTACTTCGCCCCCTTCGGCCGCCGCGAGTACCTGCTCTCCCCGGCGGCTCATCTGACCAACTGCCTGACCTGGCCGGCACCGCCGCCCGCTGGACTCGAGCCGCCGGTGCCGGTGGGTTGGCGCGCCGCGACCACCTTCCCGACCCTGATCCTCGCCGGCCAGGTCGACGACGTCACCTCGGTGGCGGAGGCCCGGCAGGTGAAGCGGCGCTTCCCGCGGTCCCGCCTCTACGTGGTCCCGGACCGCGGCCACTCCTCGAGCCTCTACTTCCCCTTCCGCTCGCCGGGAGTGGGCGCGATCCGGCACTTCATCACTTCGAACTAGGAGCTACGGCAGATACTTTTCCGCCTGCTTCTTCGCTTCTTCGACGCCCTTTTCAGCCTGGGCCTTGCCTTCTTCGATGCCCTTTTCGGCCTGCTTGGTGCCCTCTTCGATCTGCTTCTTGGCGTCGCCGTTGCTTTCTTCGATCTGCTTCTTCGCTTCTTCGACGCCCTTCTTGGCCTGTTCGGTGCCTTCCTCAACGCCTTCTTCGGCCTTCTTCACGCCTTCTTCGACTTCCTGTGCGGCGGGCGCGGTGACGTCGGTGGTGGTGTCGTCGCTGCTTCCGCAGCCGGACCAGACGGCACCGCCGGCGACGATCGCCAAGAGGGCAAACATCGCGCTCAGCGCGCGCAACCTGGAACTGCCTGACTGTGCATCTCTCATCTAGCTCTCCCGGGGTGGATTCTCAGAACGGATGACTCTACCGTTGGGTTCGGTGGCTGAGGACGCTCAAATGGGGGAGTTCGAAGGGCTGGTCGCGGACGCGATCGACGCCCTGCCGGCGCAGTTCCAGAAGCTGCTCGAGAACGTGGCGGTGGTCGTCTCCGATCTTGGCACCGAGCACCACGCCTATGGCATGTACTACGGGGACGGCGTCGCCCGCGACCGCTACGAGGATCGGATCGTCATCTACCAGGACACCCTGGAACGCGACTTCGGCCACGACCGCGACCTCCTCGCGCGCCAGGTCGAGCGGACCCTGCGCCACGAGCTGGCCCATCACCTCGGCTGGGACGAGCGCGGCGTCGGCGGGCTCGGCCTCTGAGCCGAAGCGCTAGCGGACGTGACAGTTGCGGGCGAGCGTGGTCTCGAGCTTCTTGCCGCCGGCGAAGTAGAAGCTGCCGCGGGCGAGCGAGAAGCTGGCGCCTGGGAATCCGGCAGGGGCAGGACAGCTGGCGCTGATGAAGCTGCGGCGCTGTCCCTTATAGGTGTAATTACGCCCGATCGTCAGGTCGATCTTGGTGACCGATCCGAGGCCGCCCGCCAGGGTCGGGATTTTGGCCGCGAGCACGGTGCCGAAGAGGTCGTTGCCCGTATTCGAGATCGTCAGCGGCAGGACGAAGGTCGCCCGCACCGGCGTCGTTGCGTAGAGGTGGAGAAGGAGTGCCTTCTTGCCGTTGCTGTGGCCGTAGAAGGCGAGCATGGTGCCGGTGGCGAGCACCGGTTCGGCGTTGGGGAACTCGACGTTGGCGCCGAACTGCCCGCGTCCGACCAGTGCCGGTCGGCAGCGAGCGAGAGCGGTTTCGGTGCTGGTCGACTGCAGCAGCGGGCCGCTGCAGGCGGGCAGTCCCTGGGTCGTCAGCTTGCCGTGGCGGTTGATTGCGATTTCGATCTTCCGCACCGCCGGTGGATGGGTGCCATCGGTGGTGCCGATCGCGCCCTGGACGTCGATTTTCACCGGCGCCAGCGCCTCGCGCGGCAGCGAGCGGGGACTGAAGTTGCCGTCGAAGGAGATCCGCAGGTTGCCTTTCTGGACCAACTCGGCCCCGGCCAGACCGGCGCCGAGCAGGCTGACGAGGGCGAGCAGGGCGGGGATGAGAAGGCGTGGACGCATCGGCACGGTCCAGTCTAGGCGCCGGATTCTGCGACTAGGGTTGAGCGATGATTGAGCCTCACGGGCCGACCGAGCTCTCCGACGGCGACGAGTTCGCCGGCTACCGGATCGAGCACCGCCTCGGCCGCGGTGGGATGGGGATCCTCTATCTGGCGGTGGAGCCCGGTCTCGACCGCCGGGTCGCCCTGAAGCTGATCGCCCCCGAGGCGGCCGCCGAGGAGGTCTTCGCCAAGCGCTTCGCCGAGGAGTCGCGGATCGCCGCCTCGATCGAGCATCCCAACGTGGTTCCGATCTACGCCGCCGGCGAGGAGGACGGCGTCCCCTTCATCGCCATGCGCTACGTCGCCGGCTCGGACCTGAGCCAGCGCATCGGCCGCGAGGGCCGGCTGGCGCCGGAGCAGGCGGTGGCGCTGATCGCCCAGGTCGGCAACGGGCTCGACGCGATCCACGCCGCCGGCCTGGTCCACCGCGACGTCAAGCCGGCCAACGTCCTGCTCAGCGGCGGCGAGGCCGACCACGCCTACATCACCGACTTCGGCGTCGCCCGCAACGTCGCCACCCAATCCGGCCTGACCCAGACCGGGCGCTTCGTCGGCACCCTCGATTACGTCGCCCCGGAGCAGATCTCCGGCGCCGCGATCGATGCCCGGGTCGACGTCTACGCGCTCGGCTGCCTGCTCTTCAAGCTGCTGACCGGGGAGGTTCCCTTTCCCCGCGAAGGCGAGGCCGCTCGCCTCTACGCCCACCTCAACGACTCGCCGCCGGCGCCCTCGCTGTATGTGCCGGAGGTCTCGATGGCGCTCGACGACGTCGTCCTCCGGGCGATGTCGAAGCAGCCCGACGATCGCTACCCCTCCGCCGGCGACCTCGGCCGGGCCGCGCTCGCCGCCCTCAGCGGTGCCCCGGTAACGGTGCCTGAGCACACGGTCGCGACCGGCGCGGCGGCGACGGTCGAAAGGGAGACGCTCGCCCCGGCTCCGCCGACGCGGGAGTCGCTACCGCCGACCGCCGCCACCGGGAGGCTTGTCCCGGAGCCGTCGGAGCCGCTGACCGAGCCGAACGTCGAAGGTCCAAAGCGTCGCCCGCTCCTGATCGGCGGCGCCCTGGTGGCGATTCTCGCCGTGGTCATCGCGGCGATCGCCCTCTCCGGCTCGAGTGGCGAGGGCTCCGGAGTGACCGGGGCAACCACGGTGAAGGAAGAGACGAAGCCGAAGCAGGCCCAGAAGCCGGAGCCGAAGACCCTGACCAGCTCCGAGCTGATCGCAAAGGGGGATGCGATCTGCACCGCCAGTCGCGAAAAGTTCCTCAGCTACCGCGACGAATTCCCCAGCGGCGAGTCCGAACCGAGCGTTGGCTACTCGGAACTGCTGGTCGGGATCTCGACCAAGGCGGTGGGGCGGTTCAAGCAGCTGGTGCCGCCATCGCAGTCGCGGCAAGCCTACGAGCGCTACGTCAAATCCCAGGAAGAAGTGAAGGGCTGGGACGAGGACGCGCTGGCAGCGGCGGAAGCCGGCGACGAAACGGCCTATCTGGCGGCGCGGGAAACCCGCAACCGCACCGACCCCGAAAGGAAGCAGCTCGCCGAAGCCGTCGGCTTCAAGGTCTGCAGTCAGTAACCGCGTCGCTTCTGTCCTTGGCTGCGATCAGCTCGATCGTCAGCAGCACCACTGCGATCGCGAAGACGGGGGTGAAGGCGATGTTCGACGCCGACTCCGCCAGCCAGGTGGCGAAGAAGGAGTCGCCGAGGGCGCCGTGCACGAGGTGGCCGACGAACTTGCCGAAGAAGTCGCCGAGGAGCTCGACCGGGGCGAGGACGAAGAACACCAGCCAGAAGTTGTGGCGGACCAGGGAGGCACTGCGGCGCAGGGCCGCCAGCACGGGCTTGCCCTCCAGCTCGACCACCGGCCCGGCCAGGCCGAACCAGACGAAGACGAGGATGCCGGGGACGAAGAAGGCGACGAGGCCGACGATCACCAGGGCGACGTAGGCGATGTCGACCAGGATCAGGCGCTTGTAGTCGAGGCGGCGGGCGACTTCGCCGATCGACGGCGGCTTTTCGTGCGCGGGGTGGGTGAGGGAGACGGCGACGGCGCCGCTGTAGAAGACCTCGCCGAGCAGGCCGGTCATCGTGATCGCGGCGACGGCGCCGATCGTGGCGGCGAGCTTGACCAGACTCCCGGGGTCGAGCGTTTCGATGTCGATCCCGGTCGTGAAGGCGTCGAGGAAGCCGACCGGGATGAAGACGATCGCGGCCAGCAGCAACAGCGATCCCGCCTTCGAAACGTATGTCTGGCCGATGCGCCGGTAGAAGGAGCCGAGCCCGCGGAGGAACTTCACGCTAACGGCGCCTGCGACCCGAGGGGCGCCTGCCGCGGTGCTCGAGCTTGGACTGGCTCGACTCCGAGGCGGGCACGCGCTTGAGGCTGCCGAGCTCGGGGATCAGCAGTTCTTCGGCGCAGCGCCGGTGCCAGTGGTGATGGTCTGTCCCGCCCAGCCGGCGCACGTACTGGACGACGGTATGCTCGGCGCCGACGTCGATGTCGCCGTGGCAGCCGGGGCAGTGGTAGAGCTTGCGGGCGATGCCGCGGATCAGCCAGGCCTCGTCGCCCTCTTCGTTCAGCCCGCGCAGGCTCCAGCGGATGCTCGGCTGGCCGTCGAACTGACCCACGTCACCGCCTCGACATCCAGGCGAAGCCGGCGGCCATCGCGACGTTGGCGACCCCGGCCAACTGCAGGCCGAGCTTGGCACCGGGCCGGCTGACCGCGGGTGAGCGGGCCCAGAGCGCGTCGGTGGCGATCTCGGTCCCGCGCAGCCAGGCCAGCGACTGCCAGTCGGCGGCGCTGCCGCGACGCTCGGCGACGGCGTGGGCGGCGGCGAAGGTGAGCCAGATCGGTCCGCAGCGGCGGAAGAGGTGCCTGGCGTCGGGCGAAGGCTCGTCGTGGCCAAGCAGCTTCAGGGTCGCGGCGGGCGCGGCAATCGCGGCGCTGCCCAGGAGCAGGTCGAAGGCGATCATGTTGCGATTGGTGAGGCGCAGCGCCTGTTCCAGAGTCATCGCTGCTTTGAATCCAACCAGATCGGCACCGAACTACGCACACGAGTGTGAGTTCGCAAGAAGGGAAAGGGTGGGGTTCGGCGAAATCGTCCGCCGTGACCAAGACCGCGACGAAGTCCCCACAACTCAAGAGTCTTTCCGACTACATCCAGGAGCGCTTCGAAGAGTTCTCGCGCTCCCAGAAAGACGTAGCCCGCTACATCGTCGATCACCTCGACGAGGCAGCCTTCCTCACCGCCGAGGAGCTGGCCCGGAGGGCGAGCACCTCCTCCTCGACGGTCGTGCGCTTCTCACAGGCGCTTGGCTTCGAGGGTTACCCAGAGCTGCAGCAGGCCGCGATCGAGGAGTACCGGACGACGATCGCCGCCGCCAGCGCCAGCAACGGCGGCGCCCTCTTCTCCTTCGACCACTCCGAGCTCGAGGGCTCGCTCAGCGCCGACTACGCCAACCTCGAGGAAACGGCGCGCAAACTGACCAAGGAGCAGGTCGACGACTCCGTCGCGGCCCTGGCCACGGCGCAGCGCATCGTCATCGTCGGCGTCGACCAGATGGCTTTCTTCGCCAGCTACCTGCGCCACACCCTGAGCCTGCTCGACATCCGGGCCGAGATCGTCGCCAGCACCGGCGGCGAGTCCCTGCAGCGGCTCGGCCGGATCGGCGAAGACACGCTGGTCATCACCCTTTCCGCCGGCCGCGCTCACCCGCTGCTGCTGCGGGCGATGAAGCTGGCGCTGCACCGCGGCGCCCGCACCCTCGCGATCTCCGACGCGACCATGTCGGAGGTCGGCGAGCACGCCGAGATGACCCTCTACTTCTCCTCCAACAGCCCTTCGTTCGCCCGTTCGAACACGGCGCTGATGGCTCTGGTGCAGGCCCTCGCTCACGGTCTCTACGCCCGTGACGAAGCGGCCCACAAAGACCGCATCCGTGCCTACAAACTGAAGTAAGCCGCTCCTCCGTAATATGGGGCGCGATGACTGAGCGCGCGACTTTCCGCCTCAAAACGGGCCTGGCAGAGATGCTGAAGGGCGGGGTGATCATGGATGTGGTCACGCCGGAGGAGGCGAAGATCGCCGAGGAGGCCGGGGCCTGCGCGGTGATGGCCCTGGAGCGCGTGCCCTCCGACATCCGCCGTGACGGCGGCGTCGCCCGCATGTCGGACCCGGCGATGATCAAAGGGATCCAGGAGGCGGTGACGATTCCGGTCATGGCCAAGGCCCGGATCGGCCACTTCGCCGAGGCTCAAGTCCTGGAAGCGCTCGAGGTCGACTACATCGACGAGTCCGAGGTCCTGACCCCGGCCGACGAGCGCAACCACATCGAAAAGCTGGCCTTCGAGGTTCCCTTCGTCTGCGGCGCCACCAACCTCGGCGAGGCGCTGCGGCGGCTCGGCGAGGGGGCGGCGATGATCCGCTCCAAGGGCGAGGCCGGGACCGGCAACGTGGTCGAGGCGGTCCGCCACATGCGCGAGATCACCTCCGGCATCAAGCGCCTGGCGCAGCTGCGCCCGGAGGAGCTGTCGGCGGAAGCCAAAGAACACCAGGCGCCGATCGAGGTCGTGCGTGAGGTCGCCGCCGCCGGCAAGCTGCCGGTGCCGCTCTTCTGCGCCGGTGGTATCGCCACTCCGGCCGACGCGGCGCTGATGATGCAGCTCGGGGCCGAAGGCAACTTCGTCGGCTCGGGGATCTTCAAGAGCTCCGACCCGGCCCGCCGCGCCCGCGCGATCGTCGAGGCCACCACCCACTTCAACGACCCCGAGCGGGTCGCCGCCGCCTCGATCGGCCTCGGTGAGGCGATGCCCGGACTCGAGATCGCCGACCTCGCCGCCGCCGACGCCCTGCTGCAGAACCGCGGAGCCTGAGCTGCGCGTCGGCGTCCTAGCGCTGCAGGGCGATTTTGAGGCGCACGCCCGCACCCTGCGCCAGCTCGGCGCCGAAGTAACCGAGGTGCGCACGCCGGCGGCGATGGAGGGACTCGACGGCCTCGTCATTCCCGGCGGCGAGAGCACGACGATCGTCAAGGGCATTGCTGCGGCGGGGCTGGAGCCGGCGCTGCAGGCCCATCATGAGTCCGGGCGGCCGATCCTCGGCACCTGCGCCGGCCTCATCGTCTGCGCATCCGAGCAGCTCGGCTTCCTCGACGCCAGCGCCAGGCGCAACGCCTTCGGCCGCCAGCTGCAGAGCTTCGAGGCCGACCTCGAGGTGACCGGGATCGGCGACGAGCCGTTGCGGGCGGTCTTCATCCGCGCCCCCTGGATCGAGCGACACGGGGACGGGGTGGAGGTGCTCGCCTCCTACGAGGGGCACCCGGTGGCGGTGCGCGAGGGCACGGTGCTGGCCTCGGCCTTCCACCCGGAGCTGACCGACGACCCTCGCTTCCATGCGATCTTCATGGCGATGACTACGGCCGCGCGCGAGCGCGCCAAGGAGGAGGCGAAGAGATGAGCGACGCGCGCACCGAGGGCCTGGCGAAGATCCTGGTCGGCTACTCGACCGAGGTGAAGGAGGGTGAGGTCGTCTCGATCGACGGCGAGAGCGCCGCCGCGCCCTTGTTGCTTGCGGTCTACGAGGAGGTGCTCAAGGCCGGCGCCAACCCGGTCCTCAACGTCGCCCTCGATGGCCAGATCGCGGCCTACTTCAAGCACGCCTCCGACGCCCAGCTGGAATGGATCTCGCCCTTCGCCGAGTGGATGGTCGACAACGCCGACGTGCGGATCGCGATTGGGGCCAGCACCAACACCCGCGAGCTCTCCGGGGTGCCGCCGGAGCGCCAGACCCTGCGCCAGACGGTCACCGGCGACCTGATGGCGCGGGCGATGAAGCGCAGCGCCGAGGGCGATTTCCGCTGGTGCTACACGCTCTACCCGACCAGCGCCTACGCCTCCGAGGCAGAGATGAGCCTGGCCGACTACGAAGACTTCTACTACGGCGCCTGCCTCGCCGACGCGGCCGATCCGCTCAGCGCCTGGCTCGAGGCCTCGAAGGAGACCGAGCGGTTGGCCGATTGGATCGAGGGCCATGAGGAGGTGCGGGTGACGGCGCCCGGAACCGACATCAAGCTCGGCATCGGCGGCCGCAAGTTCATCCCCTGCGACGGTCGCCACAACATGCCCGACGGCGAGTTCTTCACCGGCCCGGTCGAGGACTCGGTCGAGGGCGAGGTCAGCTTCCACCTGCCGGCGGTGATCGGCGGCCGTGAGGTCTCCGGCGTGCGCCTGCGCTTCGAGGCCGGCCTCGTCGTCGACGCCAGCGCCGAGCGCGGCGAGGAGTATTTGCTGAAACTGCTCGATACCGACCCCGGCGCCCGCCGGCTGGGCGAGCTCGGGATCGGCACCAACTACGGCATCGACCGCGGCACCCGCGAGGTCCTGCTCGACGAGAAGATCGGCGGCACCGTGCACATGGCGGTCGGCACCAGCTACCCCGAGTCCGGCGGCGTCAACGAGTCGGCCGTCCACACTGACCTCGTCTGCGACCTCCGCCTCGGCGGCAAGCTCGAAGTCGACGGTGTGGTGATGCAGGAAGACGGCAAGTTCGTGGTCTGACTCTCAGGCCTGGGAGATGATCGTGGCTGTAACGTGTTGTCGCCGCAACGTAAGAGTTGCGACGCGAACAGCTACTGGTTTGGAATCGGCGATCCCGCCAACAGGAAGAACCAGATGGTGAGGGCGAGGCCGGCGAGCATCACCGAGCCCATCAGGACCGCCTCGACGACGGTGACCGAGCTCTGCACGCTGCCGGTGTCGCGCATGCTCTTCAGCCAGGCGGGGCGGATCGGGGCCAACCGGTTGGTGCCGGTGATGCGGACGTAGAGGTCGTTGAGGCGTCCGATCAGCCAGGCGACGACGAGGACCGAGGCGACGATCCCGACCGCGACGACGGCATACGGGCCGCCGGCCGGGAACTGGGTCTGCGAGAGCTTGGAGGCGATGTAGATCCAGGTCAGCGGAACTGCCGTCCAGAGCGCGAACGCGGCCAGCAGCATCGCCACGAAGACCAGGCCCGCGGCGAGGGCGCGGGCGGGGTTATGGGTATGCGTGTTGGCGGTCATCTCCCTACTTCATAGAATGACAGCACATGTCAGGTCATTCGAAGTGGTCTTCGATCAAACACAAGAAGGGTGCCGCCGACGCCAAACGCGGCAAGCTCTTCAGCAAGCTCGCCCGCGCGATCATCGTCGCCGCCCGTGACGGCGGCGGTGACCCCGAGCACAACCCGACCCTGGCGACCGCGATCCAGAAAGCCCGCGACGCCTCGATGCCGAAGGAAAACATCAAGCGGGCGATCGACCGCGGCACCGGTGCCGACGCCGACGGGGCGGCAATCGAAAGCATCCTCTACGAGGGTTACGGGCCCGGCGGGGTGGCGATCCTGGTCGAGGCCCTGACCGACAACCGCAATCGCGCCAGCGCCGAGATCCGCTTCGCCTTCTCCAGCCACAACGGCAGCCTCGGCGAGCCCGGCTCGGTCGCCTGGATCTTCGAGAAAAAGGGCGCGATCGTCGTCGACGGCGGCCGCTACGGCGAGGACGACGTGATCGTCGCGATCGACGCCGGGGCCGAGGACGTGCGCGAGGACGGCGACCAGTTGCGAATCATCTGCGAGCCCAGCGACCTCAGTGCCGTCAAAGAGGCACTCGAGTCGGCCGGGGTGGAGGTCGAGTCGGCGGGGCAAGCGACCGAGCCCAAAAGCACCGTCGAAGTCAAGGGGCACGAGGCGGAGCAGCTGCTGAAGCTGCTCGACGCGCTCGACGACCAGGACGACGTGGACGAAGTTTTTGCCAACTTCGACATTCCTGAGGACGTGCTGGAGAAGCTCGCGGCCTGAGGGGCGGCGGATGGAGGCACCGTGGGGGCGGGAGGTCGGTACCCCCTCGCGTGAATTCAGTCGCGCCCGCTGAAGCGGGCTGCTCCGCAACATGCTGCCCGCCTATGGCGGGCAATAGACAGATTGCATTTCGCGCGCGTTCGCGCACATTCACGCGAGGGGGTACCGACCTCCCGCCAACGCAACGCGCTCCGCAGACGGCCCAGGGTACGGAAGCTCAACGAGAGTCTTGGGGGCACCACTCTCGCTCAAGGTGGGACAAGCTCTTGAACCCTGGGCGCTCCCGGTGATCTGTGTTGCTGAGGGGTCTGGTCGCCCTCCATTCGAATGTGCGCGAAGCGCGCGACATGCAATCTGTCTTCTGCGCGACCTTCAGGTCGCGCTCCAACATTTGGAGCAACGCGCCCATAGGGCGCGGAGCGACTCAATTCGAATGGAGGACAACCAGACCCCTCCCTCGCAATGCTCCCGCCGAGGAAGGCATCCGACCTGCTTCCGAGAATCCCTTCCCATGCAAGTTGTGATGGGCATTGATCCTGGGGCGGCCAATCTGGGTTTCGGCATCGTCCGTGTTGAGGGAAACCGCATGGTTGCGCTCGATGGCGGGGTGGTCGAGACGACGGCGGAGGAGCCGATGGAGCGGCGGTTGGAGCGGATTCATCGGGCCCTGGCGGAGCTGATCGCTTGGCATGAGCCGCGTGCGCTGGCGATCGAGTCGGTGTACTTCGGCAAGAACGTGCAGTCGGCGACTGCCGTCGGTCAGGCCAGCGGGGTGGCGATGCTGGCCGCCGCCCAGCGCGACGTCGATTGCTTCTCCTACACGCCGCAGGCGATCAAGATGGCGGTTTGCGGCTCCGGCGGGGCTGGCAAGGACCAGGTGCAGCGGATGGTTGGAACCCTGCTCGGGCTGCCCGAGCCGCCGACGCCCGACCACGCCGCCGACGCGCTCGCGGTGGCGATCTGCCACGGCGGCAGCGCTGGACACCGCAACGCAGTCGACTCGGCCACCGCCGCCCCGGCGAAGGTGGCCGGATGATCGCTGCCGTGCGCGGAGAGGTGATGGTGCGACGCCCGGACCACGTCGTCATCGACGCCGGCGGCGTCGGCTACCGGCTGACGGTCTCGGCTGAGACCTTGAAGGCGGTTCCGGCCAGCGGCAGCGATGCCTTCCTGCACGCCGAGCTGATCGCCCGCGAGGACTCACTGGCGCTCTACGGCTTCTCCTCCGAGGAGGAGCGCGACCTCTTCCGCCTGCTGATCTCGGTCAGCGGCGTCGGCCCGAAAGTCGCGATCGCGACGCTCTCGGGCGGCAGTCCCCGGATCCTGCTGCGGGCGATCGCCGCCGGTGACGCCAAACGCTTCCAGGCGGTGCCGGGGATCGGCAAACGGACCGCGGAACGGATCATCGTCGAGCTGAGGGAGAAGGTCACCGGCGCGCTGGAGGAAGAGGTGGCGGTCGCCGCATCTGACGACGGCGACCCGCGCTCGCTCGCTCGCGACGGCCTCGTCAACCTTGGTTATGCGCCGCTGGAGGCCGAGCAGCTGCTTGACGACATCGAGGGCGACGACCCGCAGGAGCTGGTGGCGGCGGCGTTGCGCAAAGCGGCGGCGAGTCGCGCATGAGCGACCCCCCGGACATCGGCGCCAACCGCATCCGCACGCCGGGAATCGGCGAGGAGCCGGTCCCGGTCGACGCCGAGGTCCGCGTCCACGACGCCCGCGCCGACGTTCCCGACGAGGACCTCGACCGCTCGCTGCGGCCACCGACCCTCGACGACTTCGTCAACCAGGTGCAGGTGACCGACCAGCTGGCGATCTTCATCGAGGCCGCACGCGGGCGCGGCGAGCCGCTTGACCACGTCCTTCTCGCCGGGCCGCCGGGGCTGGGCAAGACCTCGCTGGCCCACATCGTCGCCGCCGAGATGGGGGTGCCGATGGTGCAGACCGCTGGTCCAGCCCTGGAGCGCAAGGCCGACGTCGCCTCCTTCCTCACCTCGCTGGAGCCCGGCAGCGTCTTCTTCATCGACGAGATCCACCGCCTCGGCCGCGCCGTCGAGGAGACCCTTTACCCGGCGATGGAGGACGGTGAACTGCCGGTCGTGCTCGGCCAGGGCGCCGGCGCCCGCACGGTGACGTTGCCGCTGCCGCCCTTCACCCTGATCGGCGCCACCACTCGCGCTGGCCTGCTGACGACGCCGCTGCGCGACCGCTTCGGCGTCTCGCACCGGCTCGAGCACTACAGCCCTGACCACCTCGCTCTGATCATCGAGCGCTCGGCCAGCATCCTCGGGGTCGAGATCGACGCCGAGGGCGCGCGCACGATCGCCTCGCGCTCGCGCGGCACGCCCCGCGTCGCCAATCGACTGTTGAAGCGGGTGCGCGACTTCGCCCAGGTCAAGGGGACCGGCGAGATCGAAGCCGGGGTCGCGATCGGGGCGCTGGAGATGCTCGAGGTCGACGCCGGCGGCCTCGATCGCAGCGACCGCGCCCTGCTCGACACCGTCGCGAGCAAGTTCGGCGGCGGCCCGGTCGGCCTCTCGACCCTGGCGATCGCGATCGGCGAGGAGCAGGACACGATCGAGGACGTACTCGAGCCGTACCTGCTCCAACAGGGCTTGCTGAAGCGGACTCCGCGCGGGCGGGTGCTGACTCAGCGGGCCTACGATCACCTCGGCCTGGCGCCGCCGGAGGGCGCCGCGAGCCTCTTCTAGCCGCGCACTTGTAGCCTGTCGAATATGCCGTTTTTCATCTGTCCGAATTGCGGGCACCGGGAGGTAAGCGGCGAGCGGACCGCTGGGTTCAGCTCGCGCCCGAAGGGCTGCTCAAAATGCGGCTTCGGATTCGTCTTCGAATTACTCGACGATTATTATCCGGCTCCGAATGCGGCCTTCTTCGTCTGTGACAAGCAGGAACGCGTGATCGACGCCGGCAAAGGCAGCTTCGAGCTGACCGGCTTGACCGACGAGGACGTGATCGGACGCCCGGTCCGCGAGGTCCTCGGCCTCGACTGGATCGATAAAGGCGACGGCGATCCTGCGGCCGACACCAACGGCGACGGCGTCACCGACCCGATCGAGACCTCGCTCGAGTGGGGCGTGCGCTCGCTCGGCAAGCGCGTCTCGGTCAACGCCGAGGGCGACCTGCCGGCGAAAGCCGTGGCCGATGTCTTCCCCGCCTATGACGACGACGGCGGGCTGCTGCTCGTGCTCACCCCAGAGGGCTAGAGATGGGTACCCGCCGCCGCTACTTCTTCGTCCTCGCCTTCGTGCTCGGGCTGGTCATCGCCTCGGCGCTGGTCATCGCCAACACCTCGACCAAGCTCGGGCTGGATCTCCAGGGCGGGCTCGAGCTCGTCTACCAGGGGCAGCCGACGGGCACGGCGACGTCGGTCAGCGGCGAAGACATCGACAACTCGATCTCGATCATCGAAGAGCGGATCAACAAGCTCGGCGTCTCCGAGCCGGAAGTAGCGCGCCTCGGCAACGAAGAGATCACCGTCTCCCTGCCCGGCATCACCGATGCCGACCGGGCGGCCGAACAGGTCGGGACGACCGCGCAGCTCTACTTCTTCGACTGGGAGCCGAACCTGCTCGGCCCCGAGCGCGTCATTGGCGGACGCCCCGGCCAGCAGCCGCCCGCGGGGCCGCTGAAAGCGTCCGAAAAACGCTGGACGGAAGCAGGCCGCAACGCCAAAAGCGCCGATAACCAGCAGCTGATCTTCGCCGGGGCCTACCCGACCGCCTACGAAGCCGCCCAGTTGGCGGCCGAACAGGAGCCCGACGCCAAGTGCGAGAACTGCACGGTCGCCAAACCGCGCTATTACCTCTTCGCCAAGGAGGAGCCGCACGAACTGCTCGCCGGCCCGGAGCTGAACAAGAAGGACCTCTACGTCAGCCCGACCGGGAAGAAGTTGCCGAAGGACGGCATCGTCGTCGAAATCCCGGCCGGCACGATCCTCGTCTCCGAATACCCGACGGACGAATCCGGGAAGGTCGACAAAACCGCCAAGCCCGGCTGGTTCGCGCTGCGTGACAACCCGGCGCTGTCGGGCACCGACATCACTGAACCGAAGCAGGAATACGGGCAGAACAACCAGCCGAACGTCGCCTTCAAATTTACCGACAAGGGCCGCGAGTCCTTCCAGGAAGTGACCCGCCAGATCGCCCAGCGCGGCCAGGCGCAGGCGATCGGCCCGGTCAACGCCGAACAGGCGGCGGCGCTTTCCGGGCACTTCGCGGTCATTCTCGACAACGAAGTCAAAACCCGGCCGATCATCAACTTCGCCGAAAACCCTGACGGAATCGACGGTCGGGAAGGCGCCCAGATCTCCGGCGGCTTCCAGGACGTCGGCGAGGCCCAGGAACTGGCGACGACGCTGCAGATCGGCGCCCTGCCGATCAGCCTCAAGCTGATCAGCGAGACCCAGGTCTCGGCGACCCTCGGCACCCAGGCCCTTCACGACGGGATCAAGGCCGGGATCGTCGGCCTCGCTCTGGTCGTCATCTTCCTGCTTCTCTACTACCGCTTCCTCGGCCTGATCGCCTCGATCGCGCTGGCCGCCTACGGGGTGATCTTCTTCGCCCTGATCAACCTGATCCCGATCACCCTGACCCTGCCGGGGATCGCGGGCCTGGTGCTGACGATCGGCGTCGCGGCCGACTCGAACATCGTCATCTTCGAGCGAATAAAGGAGGAGGTGCGGGCGGGACGCTCGATGTCGAGCGCGATCAGCGCTGGCTACAAACGCGGAATCAGCACGATCATCGACGCCAACGTCGTCACCCTGCTGACCGCCTTCATCCTCTTCGTGCTGGCAACCTCAGGCGTCAAAGGCTTCGCCTTTACCCTCGGGGTCGGCACGATCGTCTCGCTGCTGACCGCGGTCGTCTTCACCCAGGCCCTGCTCGGCTCGATGAGCCGCACCCGCCTGCTGCGCTCCCCCGCGGCGCTGGGCGCCTCCGGCCAGGGTCGCCGCTGGCACTTCGACTTCATGGGGGCAAGTCGCTGGTTCTTCTCGATCTCAGGCGTGATTCTGCTGGTCGGCGCCCTCGCCCTGGCGACCAAGCAGCTCAACTTCGGGATCGACTTCGAGTCGGGGACGAGGATCACCGCGGCGCTGGTCAAGCCGACCGACGAGGAAGGGGTGCGCGAAGCTCTCGACTCGGTCGGGATCGACGGCGAGGAGGTCCAGCAGGTCACCGATCCGAACTTCGGCGAGAACGTCTTCCAGGTCCAGTCGCACCAGCTTCGCCCGGGCGAAGTGAGGGAGGCCGAGAAGGTGCTCGGCGCCGAATTCGGCGTCGTTGAAAACGGCTTCGACAGCACCAGCGTCGGCCCGACCTTCGGTCAGCAGGTGGCGAGCAGTGCCCTCAAGGCGCTGATCTTCTCGCTCCTGGTGATCTGCGGCTATGTGGCGCTGCGTTTCGACCCGAAGTTCGCGGTGCCGGTGCTGATCGCGATCTTCCACGACATCCTGATCACGGCCGGCGTCTACTCGTTGACGGGGAAAGAGGTGAGCAGCGGGACCGTCGCCGCCTTCCTCACCATCTTGGGTTACTCCATCTACGACACGATCATCGTCTTCGACCGCATCCGCGAGAACGTGCCGCGAATGCCGCGGGCGGCGTTCTCCCAGATCGTCAACCGCTCGATGAGCGAGGTGCTGACGCGTTCGCTCGCGACCAGCTTCTCGACCATCCTCGCGGTCGGCTCGCTGCTGATCCTCGGCGGCCCGACCCTGCAGGACTTCGCCTTCGCGATGCTGGTCGGGATCGCCTCCGGTACCTACTCGTCGATCTTCATCGCCTCGCCGGTGTTGACTGCCTGGAAGGAACGTGAGCCGGGCTTCGTACGCCGGCGCCTGCGCATTGCCGAGGCCGAGGGCAGCGTTCCGGCTTTCGCCGACGATGTGGCCACGGTCGACCTGGCCGGGGACGACGAAAGCGAAGCCGAGATCGCCGCCGCTGCCGCTCAGCCCGAGGCACAGCCACAGGCGGGCGCGGTGGCGACGGCCGAGCGCACCGCCGACGGCAACGGTGCCGACCCGACGAGCAATGGCGAGGCTGACGTCGATGCCGCCTCGGCCGAGCGCCGCCAGCGCAACGCCGAGCGCAAGGCGCGTCGCCAGGCCCGCCGCAAACACGGAAGGAAGCGTTGATGGCCTCCTCCGCGACCCTGCACACCCGGATGGCGCCCGTGGCGCTGCGCATCTCTGCGTCCTCGGGTTTGCCTTTGGCACCACCAAAGGCTGCACCCTGCGTCCTTGATCTGCTTGGCCACGGGCGCCCCCAGGCGTACACGGCCACGAAGGAGGCCATCTGATGGCACTGCTCGTCTGGTTCACGATGGGAATTGCCCTCTGGCACTTCACGGTCTTCCTGCCCGACCACTTCTGGCAGGGCATCGTCGGCGCCTTCGTCGGCGCGGTGATCGGCTCGATCGTCTTCGGCCTGATCGTCTGGACGATCAGCGGTCGTGACCTTGGTGATACCGACTTGGCGACGGCGCTCCTGGCGATCCCCGGAACCGCGATCGGCCTGGGCGTCGTCTGGGCGATCGGCATCCGCGGCGAGGGGCAGGTTTCCAAGTAGTACCAAATTAGTGCCGCTCTTCCTTTAATAGTGAGTTTTTCTTATTCGGGTGCATAGGCTGGCGCCCATGGCGAGCGAGCCCAATGACCCGGAGCGGAAACGTGGAGGGTCGCGTCACTGGCTGAGTGCGTTGGGCACCAAGCTTGCCGAACGGCCCAGGCGCCTGGTGAGGGTGGGCCTCTGGGCGCGGAGGGTCGACGAAGCGCAGCGCATCGCCACAGAAGAGCTCGAAGCCACAGAGAAGAAGAAGGTAGAAGAGCTCGAAGCGGTGGAGAAGGCGAAAGTGGGGGAGTCGGAGAACGAGAAGGACGATCCCGATACCGAGCAGGACGGCGAGAAACTGAAGGTCACCATCAGGTCCGGTGGGGTCGAGGTCGAGCTGTCCGGGGCCGAGCCCTCCGCGGGTGACGACGCGGAGGAAGAGCAGGCCGGGGACTCGCTTGGCTCCGGCATCTTCAAGGTGGCCGGGGCGGTCGCCGCCGGGATCACCGTCACCGGTGCGATCGTCGCCGTTGGCGCCGCGGTGCTCTGGCTCAGATTCAGCGGGGCGGGGATCCCGGCGATCCAGGCGATCAGCGTGCAGCCCAAGTATGAGCCGCTGGTCCTAGGTGCGCAGAGGGTCGTGGTCCTACTGGCGGTCGCGCTGATAGCGGTGCTGGTGATCTACTTCTTCGATCCTGCCGGGATCATTCGCAGGATTACCGTGGCCGCTTTTGCCGTTCTGCTGCTGTGGGCTTGCGCGTATGTGATCGGAACCGAACTCGGCTGCGTCTCCAAGTTTCTCCTGTGTCTGTTCGCGCTGCTCCTGCTGATCGGCTGCGGGATCGTCGGGATGCGCACCGAAACTCACTTCTGGCCGCTGGCACTGGCCATGTTCCTGGCCGCATTCATCTTCTCCGCCACGACCGGTCTGCTGATCATCAAGGATCAGAAGTTCGTGCAGGCGGTGGCGGTCTTGCGTGGGGACCGCGACGCCGGCCTGGTCGGCTTTTACGTAGCCGCGACCGACACCACCCTCTATATCGCCCAACCGGTACCGATTCCCACAGACAGCAAGGACGGGTCAGGTCAGGACACGAAGAGGGCGATCGTCGAGATCCCGCGCGAGGGCGCGGCCTACGCGGTCGGCCCGCTGGACAGCATCGAACACGCCGAAGAACGGGCTTTGGAGCTGCTTGAACAGTTGCTTGCCAACCGTGAACGGGAGGCACCGGAGCCGCCGGTTCCCGCCCCGGCCTCGACCCCGACGGGGCCGAGTGGCCCAACCGGTACGGCTGGGGCGACCGGCGCCGCCGGCACCACGGGCGCTACCGGCACCACCGGCACCACCGGCACCACCGGCACCACGGGCACCACGGGCAGTGACGGCGGCACCGGGTCGGCCGTGGATGGCTCCGGACCCAGCTCGATCGAAACGGTCGCGAGGGCCTTCGGCGGATCGGTGACCGTCCACCAGAAGGTGGTCAGGCCCTGGCATTGCCTGGTGCGGTACGCCTCGGCCGAGAAGTCACCCCTCGGGCGCTGGTGGACCTCCTGCAACGAAGCAAGGAAGCTCGAAAGCGAATCGAAGACGATGCTGGAGATCAGGGACGCGCTCGCTCTGCCAGGTCGTTTCCAGTCGATCTTCGACATGCGGGTAACCGCGAAGCTGCCGTTGGGGAAGGAAGTCCTCTACCTGGAAGGAGGGGTTGCCCCCCAGTGCGAGCACGACCCACCCTTCCGCTGCGGCCACAGCTATCCGGGCGGCAGCAGCAAGCAGATCTACCTGCCGAACCCGCAGCAGGTGACCATGGCGCGCCGTCAGTGCACCAGCTCCGCCCAGGACGAGGTTGCGATCAAGTGGGAGTCCTGCGAGCCGAAGGCCCGCAATTTGCCAGTGCCCTGAGCACCGGGTCCGTCCCAGGCGCCTCCTAGCCTGGCTGTGTGTCGGAAACCCTGAAAGCGTTCGCTGCCGAGCCCTACGAGTACGCCGACGTGCGCGCGGTCGCCGACGGCCTCAGCCTCAGCGAGCCGGTGGCGGTGACGCTGGTCCGCCGCGGCTACCGCACCCCGGAGCTGGCCCGGACCTTCCTCGACGCCGACGAGTCGCACCCGGCCTCGGCCTTCGAGTCGATGGAGGCGATCGTCGCCCAGGTCGCCGCCGCGATCGACGCCGGCCAGCGAATCACCGTCCACGGCGACTTCGACGTCGACGGTGTCTGCGCGACGACGATCATGGTCTCGACCCTGCGCGCGCTCGGGGCCGAGTGCGACTGGCTGATCCCCGACCGGATCGGCGATGGCTACGGGCTCAGCGCACCGAACATCGAAAAGCTGGCGAAGCGGGGCACGAAGCTGATGATCACGGTCGACTGCGGGGTGACTGCGGTCGACGAGGTGCGGTTGGCGCGCGAGCTCGGGATCGAGACGATCGTCACCGATCACCACCAGGCCGGGGACGAGCTGCCGGATTGCCCGATTCTGCATCCCGAACTCAGCAGCTACCCGTTCGCCTCGCTCTGCGGGACGGCGGTGGCTTGGAAGCTTGCCTGTGAGCTGCGGGGGGAGGACCAGGCGGATCTCGACCTGGTGGCACTGGCTACGGTCGCCGATGTGGTGCCGCTGGTTGGCGAGAACAGGTCGCTGGTGAAGAGAGGGCTTGTGGAGATGCGGAGAACGCGGCGGCCGGGGCTGCGGGCGTTGATGGCGGCTTCGAAATGTGAGCCGACGCAGCTGGATGAGAGTGACTTGGGGTTCAGGTTGGCACCGAGGATCAATGCTGCGGGGCGCCTGTACAGAGCCGACGCCGGCGTCGAGCTGATGCTGACCGAGGACGAGGCTCGGGCCGAGGAGATCGCGGTTGAGCTGGGGCGGGCGAACTCGGAGCGGCGGGCGCGGGAGCGGGAGGTCGATACGGCGGCGGAGGCGGCGCGCCGGGAGCTGCCGGAGAGCTTGCGCGAAGCGCCGGGCTTGGTGCTTGCGGGTGAGGACTGGCACCCGGGCGTGGTTGGGATCGTCGCCTCGCGGCTGGTCGAGCGCCACCACCGGCCGGTGGTGGTCGTCTCGCTCGACGGCGAGGGCGGGGGGAGGGGCAGCGGGCGCAGCATCCCGGGCTTCGACCTCCTTGCCGCGCTCGAGGCATGCTCGGAGCACCTCGAGACTTTCGGCGGCCATCGGGCCGCGGCCGGCCTGGCGCTGCGGGCCGCGGACCTGGATGCCTTCCGCGAGGCCTTCGCGGCGCATGCGACCGCGGTCCTGGGCCCCGACGAGCTGCGGCGCACGCAGCGGATCGACGCGATGGTCGGCGGCGTCGGCCTCGGCCTCGAGCTGGCCGAGGAGCTGGGGCAGCTGGCGCCCTTCGGGATGGGCAACCCGGGTGTGCGACTGATGGTTCCTTCGGCCCGGGTCAGCGACGTGCGCACGATGGGGGAGGGCAAGCACTCGCGCTTCAGCCTCCACAGCGGCTCCCATCGCGCCCTCGGCGTCGCCTTCGGCCGCTCCAGCCTCGGGGTCGAGGACGACGAGTCGGTCGACGCCGCGGTGCGGCTCGAGGTCAACCACTGGAACGGCTCGGTCGAGCCCCGCGTCGTCCTCAACGAGCTTTATCCGCTGGACGACGGCGAGGCCGAGAAGACCGAGCTGCGGCTGCACACATGCGAGTGCTCCGAGGAAGAGTGGTGGCAGCGCTTCGAGGATGAGCTCGGGCGCGATCCAGATGCGCGCAGCTCAGAGGTGGCGAGCGAGGGCAAGCGCATGATCGTCGACGGCGGTGGCGCCGTCACCGTGGCGATAGCGGAGCTCGTCTCCAGTGGCGCCGGCGTGCTGGCGGTCTGTGCCGACGCTTCGCGCCGTGCTCCTCTGGCCAGTGGAGCCACCGGACTGGCCCGCTTCAACGGCGGGGCCGCCCGTGTTGCGTGCCACCGCTGTGGTGGGGACGAGATCGCCGCGCTGGCCGCCCGCGCCGGCGGCGGCCTCGCCCTCACCGACTACGCGGCGCTGGCGCGGGAACCGCGGCTGGCCGGCGCCTTCGAGCACGTGGTCATGGTCGACCCTCCGCGCGAGCGGGCGGATGAGGATCGCTGCGCCAGCGCGGCCGTCGGCGTCGAGCCGGGTTATGTGCACCGGCTCTGGACCCAGGCCGAGCAGGGCTTTGCGGTGGCGGCGGACGACGAGCAGCACGCCTCGCGAGCCGCGGTCGGCGGTGTCTTTCGGCGCCTGCGCGAAGGCGGCGAGGCAAGCGCCCCCGAGCTGCGCCGAGTGTTGGCCGGCAGTGGCGCCCACCCGCTCGGCCCCGAGGCCGCGGCGCGCTGCTTCCGGGTTCTGGCTGAGCTCGGCCTGATCTCAGGCGAGCCCAGCCAGGGCGCCGGGCGCGTCGGGGTCGTATCCTCAGAGGGGACGGATCTGGAGCGCTCAGCCGCGTTCCGGGCCTACAGAGCAGACCACTCGGAGGCAGTGCCATACCTAGAAAGACCCAAGCAGCCGTAGAGCACTCAGAGCTCCTCGCCGACCTCTTCGCCGTGGTCGAGGAGTTCGACGCTCCGGCGGGCGAAAACGGCGTCCTCAACGGCAGCGGTGCCGCGACCACGACGGCGGTGACGACGATCGACCGGGCCGCGCTCGAGCGCGCCTTCGACTTCGCCTGCGAGCGCCACGCCGACCAGCTGCGTTACTCGGGCGACGAGTTCATCACCCATCCGGTCGGGGTCGCCCAGGTCTGCGCCGGCATGCGGCTCGACACCGAGACCCTCTGCGCGGCGCTGCTGCACGACACGGTCGAGGACACCAGCGCCAGTCTCGACGACGTCCGCGACGAATTCGGCGACGAGATCGCCCACCTGGTCGACGGCGTCACCAAGCTGACCGGGATGTCGTTCGAGAGCCGTGACGAGCGCCAGGCCGAGAACTACCGGAAGATGATGGTGGCGATGGCCACCGACGTCAGGGTGATCCTGATCAAGCTGGCCGACCGCCTCCACAACATGCGCACGCTCGGCGCCCTGCCGAAGCAGAAGCAGATGGCGAAGTCGCACGAGACGCTGGAGATCTACGCGCCGCTCGCCCACCGGTTGGGGATCCACGCGATCAAGTGGGAGCTCGAGGACCTCGCCTTCGCGACCCTGCATCCGCGCAAGTACGCCGAAATCAAGCAGCTGGTCGCCCAGCAGCGCGACGAGCGCGAGAGCTACGTCACCGACGCCGGCCAGTTCCTCTCCGAGGAGCTGGAGCAGGTCGGGATCGAGGCCCAGATCTCCGGTCGGGCCAAGCACTTCTACTCGATCTACACGAAGATGGCGAAGAAGGGCCGCGAGTTCAACGAGATCTTCGACCTCACGGCGATGCGGGTGATCGTCGGCTCGGTCAAGGACTGCTACGGCGCGATCGGCGTCATCCACTCGCTCTGGAAGCCGCTGCCCGGCCGCTTCAAGGACTTCGTCGCGATGCCGAAGGCGAACATGTACCAGGCCCTGCACACGACCGTGATCGGGCCCGAGGGCAAGCCCCTGGAGATCCAGATCCGGACCGAGGAGATGCACAAGCTGGCCGAGTACGGGATCGCCGCCCACGTCGCCTACAAAGAGGGCAGCGGCAACGACCCCAGGCGGGAGAAGATGACCTGGCTGCGGCAGCTGGTCGAGGCCGAGGGCGAACAGGACCCGGCCGAGTTCCTCGAGTCGCTCAAGGTCGACCTCTTCGAGGACGAGGTCTTCGTCTTCACTCCCAAGGGCGAAGTCAAGAGCCTCTCGGCCGGCTCGACCCCGCTCGACTTCGCCTACGCGGTCCACACCGACGTTGGCCACCGCACCGTCGGCGCCAAGGTCAACGGCAACATCGTGCCGCTCCACTACCAGCTGAAGTCGGGCGACATCGTCGAGGTGCTGACCGCGAAGCAGAACCGCGGCCCCTCGCGCGACTGGCTGAAACTGGTGCGGACCAGCCGCGCCCGCAACAAGATCCGCGCCTTCTTCAAAGAGGAAGGCCGCGAGGACGCCGAGCGCAAGGGGCGCGAGGGGCTTGACGAAGCGCTGCGTACGCGTGGCATCCCGATGCAGAAGATCGCCGGCTCGGCGCTGCTGGCCGACGTCTTCCGCGAGATGGGCTACCGCAAAGCCACCGACTTCTACATCGCCCTCGGCCAAGGGAAAGTCTCGACCAAGACCGCCGCCAACAAGCTGATGCAGCGGCTCAAAGCCGGCGAGGCGGTCGAGGAGCAGCCGGCCGCCCCGGTCCGCGGCCGTGACGACCACGCCCGCCGCACCAAGGACGCCTCCAATTACGGGATCTCGGTCAAGGGCGCCGAGAACGTCGCCGTGCGGCTGGCCAAGTGCTGCCGACCGGTGCCCGGCGACGAGATCGCCGGCTACGTCTCGCTGGGCCGGGGGATCACCATCCACCGGGCCGACTGCAAGAACGTGAAGGCGCTGAAAAAGTCCCCGGAACGGTTTGTCGAGGTCAGCTGGGCGGGCGAAAACGAAGCCTCCTACCGGGTCGAGCTGCAGATCGATGCCTACGATCGCACCCGCCTGCTGGAGGACCTCTCGCGCACCTTCTCGGAGGCCGGGATCAACATCATCGGCGCCTCCTGCACGACCAACCACCCGATGGTGAAAAACAAGTTCGTGGTCGAGGTGGGGGACACCGAGCAGCTGAAGCAGTGCATCTCCCGCCTCCGCAACGTCGAGAGCGTTTTTGACGCTTATCGGATAACCCCGGCCGCGTAATCGACGGCACGACGGACGGGGAGGATCATTGGCTTTGACCGTCGCCGTCACCGGCCCCACGGGGGAGATCGGGCTGCCGCTGATGGCGGAGCTGGAGGGGGACCCCGTGGTCGGAGCCGTGCGGGGGATGGCGCGGCGGCCGTTCGACCCGGTGGCGGAGGGGTGGGAGAAGGCGTCCTACCGGCGCGGCGACATCCTCGACCGCGGCTCGTTGGCGGCGCTCTTCGACGGCGCCGATGTCGCGGTGCACCTTGCCTTCGCGATCTTCGGCGGCCGCGAGGAAACCCGTCGCATCAACCTCGAGGGCAGCCGCAACGTCTTCGAAGTCGCGATCGAGGCCGGGGTCAAGCGCCTCGTCTACGCCTCCTCGGTCGCCGCCTACGGCTTCCATGCGGAGAATCCGCAGCCGCTGACCGAGGATGTGCCGGCGCGCGGCAGCGAGAGCTTCTACTACTCCGCCCAGAAGGCCGAGCTGGAGGCGACGCTGGACGAGCTGCTGGCGGCAACCGAGGTCGACGCCTACGTGTTCCGGCCCTGCATCGTCGCCGGCCCGCGGGCGCCGATGCTGATCGAGAAGTTCGTCGAGAGCGCCCGCCTCGGCGACCCGTTGCCGAGCCTGCGCCGGGGACTGGGTCGGCTGCCACTGCCACGCCCGGTTCTGCCCGACGTCGGCGCCCCGCTCCAGCTCGTCCACCACGACGACGTCGCCCGCGCTCTGGCGGCGGCGATCGCCGGCAAGGGCGAGCCCGGCGCCTACAACCTCGCCGGCGCCGGCGAGGTTGGAATCGGCGACGTCGCCCGGGCGCTGGGCTGGCGCACGGTTCCGGTCCCCGGCGCCGCCGTTGGCCTCGGCGCCGCCATGGCGCAGCGGCTCAGCTTCGTCTCACCCCAGCTGGAGTGGGCCGCGGCGCTGCGGATACCGGTGCTGATGGACACCGGCAAGGCACGTGAGGAGCTCGACTGGGAACCGCGCTTCGATGCCACCGAGACCTTGGTCCAGACCGCCGTCTCGGCTCGCGAAGCTGGGCTCCTTGACTAGGAAGTACTAAATAAGTACCAAGGTCTCGCCTGGGTCAGCCAATACTAGGTAAATCCAGCCTGGACAGTTATTCTGTTCTTACACGGGGTAGCTGGGGTCCATCCGAAAGAGCGGCTTTAGTACGGGGGAGCCAATGAAGACGAAGGCAGAGGCACAGGATGTGAGCCGCGGCCGCTCCGCGCGGAAGCAGGCGGTGACCGTGCGGCTGAGTCAGATCGCCTTCGAGGCTCTCGCCGGAGAGTCGCGCAACGGTTCCGTGCGGGCACCGAGCAGGACGGAGAGCGCCGTCCGCATCTACCTCAGCGACAAGGGCTCCGACCGGCCCGCCTGGCCGTATCCCGGCTTTCTGCGGGGGAGCGAGACCCAGGAGGACGTTGGGCTCGAGTTCAATGTCGACTCCGATCTCTGGCTCCAGTTCGAGGCCGAGGCCGGAAAACAGGGCGTCAGCACCCAGCAGCTACTCGAGCACGCCGCCTTCTACTTCGCCGCCGAGCTCGACGCCGGCCGCATCACCCAGCGCATCCTCGACGATCTCGACGCGACCGAAGCCGCCGGCGAAGCCGGCTAGGCCGTTGCTACGACGGGCGCCGCGTCGAGCTCAATCAAGCTGGCCCTGAGGGAGCGGCGGCCGCGATGGTGAAGGCCGTGCACCGAGCTCTCGGTCTTATCGAGGGTGCCGGCGATCTCGACCGGTGAGAGGCCGACGATGTGCCGCAGGACGAGCACCTCGCGCTGATCCTCGGGAAGCTCTTCCAGGGCCTGGCGCAGGGCACGGCCGCGATCGAGGCCGGTCTGAGCACTGCCGTTGTCGGCGAGCCTGATCTCCTCGGTCGGGATCGCCCGCTTGGCGCGCAGGTGGTCGAGAGCAGCGTTGCGAGCTACGCGCAGGATCCAGGCGTCGAAGGGAACCTCGCGCTGCTCGTACTTCTTGATCGCTTTCATCAGCTTGGCGAAGACGTTCTGGGTGATGTCTTCGGCCTCGTGGTGGTCGCGGATGAAGCCGGTCACATAGCGGAGGACGTCGTCCGAGTAGCGCACGTAGAGGTAATGCAAGCCCTCCGAGTCACCGGCCTTGGCGCGGGCGATTGCCTGCTGCGTGAGCCTGGTGGTCGCTCGAGTCTCTGATTCATCGGGCGTGCTGCTCATCGGTGTTTCTCCCCGCATGCTCACCGCATGCATTTACTGGGTTTGTCGATTCGTTCTGCGATCTTCATACAACGAGGTGGAGTCCCTACTTGGGAAAAAATTCGGATAAGAAATTCAACGCAAAATGGGGATTCCGGCTTGACCCTGGGCAGCTTCCGGGAGAGGCTGCGGGGCAGAGGATTAAGGACGATCGCCCTACTTGTCAATGCCCAATATTTGTCCAAATTTCATTCTCGTGCTCAAGCCCCTGCAATTGCACAACTAATTCGGGGCGATTTGCACAGGTATTGGGGAGTCTGAAGTTAGGAGGAACTTGGCCCGGCGGGTGAAAACCTTGGGCACCCTCGGGGAGTTCATGGGGAGAGATGATGAAAGTCGCACTCGGCAAACTCGCCTGTTCAGGAATCGAAACCCACTTGGGCGACGATATCCCTGCCGGCACCCGCACTGCCCTCTTCCACTATGCCCGCAAGCTCAAGGCCGGTCGCCGGCCGCCGGCGCCACCGCGCTTCCTGGTCGACCAGACGCCCCTGGAGCCCGAGGTCGCCTTTGAGCTGACGGTTGATCCAGAGACCGAGGCAATGCTCGAGCAGGAGGCCCTGAGGCAGCGCACGACGCTGAGCCAGCTCGCCGCCCACACGGTGCTGGTCTACCTGGCCGAGCTCGAGTTTCTCGGCGTCGCGCCGCGCGCCGAAGCTTCGCGCGCGTAAGGCGCCGCTCTGCGGCCCTCTGGACGCAGCTCCCCGGCTTTGCGCCGAGGAGCTGGCCCTACCGTCGTTTCGGCCCGCTCAGGGCGCTAGGTGTAGTTCCTCACAACGTTGTTCATCCGGGCCTCCTTGAAGGCTGGGGGTGCGACCCACCCAGATCAAGGAGGACACCGGATGGACATCCACGCTAACGCCCGCACCTGCCCGAATAGCCGCAGGCTGCTGGTCAAACGCATCGAAGAGGAGAACTGGTCGCTGATGGTGGCGGCCGAGGCCGCCGGCATCAGCGAGCGATCGGCCCGCAAGTGGCTGTCTCGCTGGCGCAGTGAGGGAGAGGCGGGGCTGTTGGATCGCAGCTCCGCCCCGAGGCGGGTGCCCTCGCGCCTGGCAGGTGACCGCCTGGAGGCGATCGAGGCACTGCGGCGGCTGCGGATGACAGCGGCGGAGATCGCCGAAGTCCTGGGCATGGCGCTCTCGACCGTCTCGCGGTGGCTGGCCCGGATCGGATTGGGAAAGCGCAGCCGACTTGCTCCTCCCGAGCCACCCAATCGCTATGAACGCAAGCGTCCCGGCGAGTTGATCCACGTCGACGTCAAGAAGCTCGCGCGGATCAGTGCCCGGGGCGCCGGGCATCGGGTGACCGGCAACCGCAAGAGCCAGTTCTCCCAGGGCCCCGAGCACGAACGCAGGCGAGTGACTGGCTGGGAGTTCGTCCACGTCTGCGTCGATGACGCCACCCGCCTCGCCTACGTGGAGGTCCTACCCGACGAGAAGGGCGCCACCGCCGCAGGGTTCCTGCGGCGCGCCGTCGACTGGTTCAAGGGAATGGGGATCGGGGTCGAGCGAGTGCTCTCAGACAACGGTGCCTGTTATCGCTCGGCCGTCCATGCGCAGGCCTGCACCGAGCTTCAGATGCACCACCTCTTCACCCGCCCCTATCGCCCCCGCACTAACGGCAAGGCCGAGCGCTTCATTCAGACGCTGACCAACCGTTGGGCTTACGGAGCCATCTATGGCTCCTCGGCCGAGCGCACCGGGGCACTGCCCGGCTGGCTCGACCACTACAACTTCAGGAGAGGACACGGCTCCCTTGGTCATCAACCGCCCGCGGCCCGGCTCGCCGAGCTGGAACAACGTGCTGAGTAACTACAGCTAGGCGTCGCTGGGGCCCGCGGCGAGGGTCCGCCGGCCGGCGGCCAGGACCTCGTCGACGGGAGGCACGGCGACCGGTTCGCCCTGGTTCGCCAGCGAGTGCTCGAGAGCCTCGAGGCCGAGCACGATCTCCAAGCCCAGGCGGGCGTTGGAGACGGGCGTGCTGCCGCTGCGGATCGCGGTGGCGAAGTCCTGGAGCTCCTGGCTGAGCGGCTCCAGCGCCTGGATCCGCGGCGCGACCATGTCGCCGCTGCGGTAGGTGAGGCGGTACTCGCCGAAGTTGGCAGGTGGCTCGGAGAAGTCGAGCCCGCGATCGTAGATCCGCACCGAGTCGTCAGCCGAGGTGTCCTCGTACTGGACCATCCGGCGGGAGCCGACGACGACCATCTGCCGCACCTTGCGCGGCGCCAGCCAGGAGAGCTGGACGTTGGCCTGGGTGCCGCCCTCGAAGCGCAGGGTGAGGAAGGCGGTCTCGTGGACGCCCTCCTGGAAGACGCTGCGGCCGGTGGCGGAGACCTCGACCAACGGCTTGCCGAGCCAGTGCAGCAGGACCGAGAGGTCGTGCGGCGCCAGGTCGAGGATGACCCCGTCCTGCTGGTAGAGGCCGAGGTTCATGCGCGAGGAGGTGACGAAGTAGATCTCGCCGAGCTCGTCGCTCTGGATCAGGTCGCGGACCTTGTTGACCGAGGGGCTGTAGACGAAGGTGTGGCCGGGCATCATCACCAGGCCGAGCTCGTCGGCGAGCGCGACCAGCTTGGCCGCCTCCTCGGAGGTCCGGGCCAGCGGCTTCTCGACCAGCACATGCTTGCCGGCCTCGAGCGCGCGGCGCACCAGGTTGTAGTGGGTGTGGGGCGGGGTGGCGATCGCCACCGCTTCGATCCGCGGATCGGCGAGGGCGGCGTCGTAGTCGCTCTCGACCCAGACGCCGGGATGGCGACGGCGGAAGTCTTCGGCCCGGCCTTCGTCCTTCTCACAGAGGCCCATGAGACGGAACTCCGGCCGCTCGACGACGTTGCGGACGATGTTCGGGCCCCAGTAGCCGTATCCAACGACCATGGTGCCTATTGCTCCTGATGGGTTCACTCGGCTCCCTTTCTACTGAGGACGATCCACGGGGTCTTGACAAGAATCGAGAGGTCCAGGGCCAACGAGCGCCGCTCGGCGTACTCGATGTCGAGGCGGACCATTTCCTCGTAAGTGCGTTCGCTGCGACCGCTGACCTGCCAGTAGCCGGTCAGGCCGGGCTTGACGGAGAAGCGCTCCAGGTACCAGCTCGGGTACTCGGCCACCTCGTAGGGGATGGCGGGGCGCGGGCCGACCAGGGTCATGTCGCCGAGCACGACGTTGAAGAGCTGCGGCAGCTCGTCGATGCTCCACTTCCTGATCCAGCGGCCGACCGGGGTGATGCGGTTGTCGACCGCGAGCTTGTAGAGGTCTTTCTTGCCGCCATCGGGCAGGCTCTCCGCGTCCTCGTCGTTGCCGTTGATCAGCGCGGTCACGTACTCCTGGTGGCCGCGCGGGTCGGCGTCGAGGCGCATGCTGCGGAACTTGAAGAGGGTGAACTCACGCTCGCCGAGGCCGACGCGGCGCTGGCGGAACAGGGCGGGGCCCTTGCTGTCAAGGCGGATTGCGACGACGACGGCGATCAGCAGCGGCGAGAAGAGCAGGATCATCGTGCCGGCGATGGCGATGTCGAAGAGGCGCCGCACGGCCGCGAGCCAGCGTGGTTCGCTGACGACCCGTTCCAGCGGCTGATCGTGGGTGAGTCCGTGTGCCTCCATCGCAAAGACAACGTCCCTGCGGCCGGAACACTTGCGCCGCCCCAGCCAGGAGATGGCTGAAAAACGACCGGTCTTAGTAAAGCGAGGAAATTTTCCGGGCCGCGCAAAGACGGGGCGACTCCATGCGTTGTTTGTGCATGGCAGCCCGGATCGTCTCAATCATCGGCTCACGCCCCGAGATCGTGCAGGCAGCACCGCTGTCGCTCGCATACTCGGACTGCGTCGAGGAGATCCTGGTCCACACGGGCCAGCACTACGACCCGGGCATGTCCGATCTGCAGATCGCCGATTTGCGCCTGCCGCTGCCGGAGTTCAACCTCGGCGTCGGCTCGCTGCCGCTGGACAGGGGCGTCGAGGTCGCACAGGAGCGGATCGCCCGCGTGATCGAGAGCAAGCAGCCCGACGCGGTCCTGGTCCGCGGCGACACCAGCGCCACGATCGCCGGCGCCCGCGCGGCCGTCGCCGCCGGGGTGCCGCTGCTCCATGTCGAGGCCGGCCTGCGCAGCTACCGGCAGGACATGCCGGAGGAGCACAACCGGATCGAGACCGACCAGCTTTCCGACCTTCTCTTCGCCCCCTGCGGCCACGCCCGCGACGTCCTCGTCGAAGAGGGCGTCTCCGGGACGGTCCACGTCACCGGCGACGTTCTCGCCGACGTCCTCCTGGCGACCCAGAGTCGCCTGCCCGAGGGCGGCGAGGAGGGCGAGTACGTGCTTGCCACCGCCCACCGCAACTACAACACCGACTCGCCCGAGCGGCTCGGTGCCGTGCTCGACTGCCTACGGGCGGCCGAGCGGCGCGTGATCTTCCCGATGCACCCGCGGACCCGCAAGAGCATCGAGACCTGGAGCCTGGAGCTGCCGGCCAACGTCGAGGTGCGCGATCCGCTGACCTACACCGAGATGCTGGTGCTCGAGCGCGGTGCCGCCGCGATCGCGACCGACTCCGGCGGAGTCCAGCGCGAGGCTTATCTGTGGGGGGTGCCGTGCATCACGATGCGCGAGGAGACCGAGTGGATCGAGACCGTCTCGACCGGCTGGAACACGCTGGTCGGCGTCGACGCCGAGAAGTTCGGCGCCGCCCTCGCCAAGCCCTTGCCGGACGAGCGCCCGCCGATCTTCGGCGACGGCCACGCGGCCGAGCGCATCGCCGAGCTGACCGTCGCCCATCTCGACCGAGCATTGGAGAAGACCGGTGTCTGAGCAGCTTCGAATCGGCGTCATCGGCTGCGGCCGCATGGGCGGCTTCCACATCCGCAACTACGCCCAGCTCGACTGCGCCCAGCTGGTCGCGGTCGCCGACCCCAGCCAGGAGTCGCGGCGCCGGGCGCTCGGCGACACCCCTGTGGCCGAGTACGACGACTGGCGCGAGATGATCGAGTTCGGCGCCGAGGAGCTCGACGCGGTCTCGATCGCCTGTCCCTCCGAGCACCACGCCGAGGTGGCGCTGGAGGCGCTTGCCGCCGGCCTCCACGTGCTGGTCGAGAAGCCGATCGCGACGACCCTGCCAGACGCACTGCGGATGCGCGGTGCCGCCCTCGAAGCCAACCGCAAGCTGATGGTCGGCCACGTCGAGCGCTTCAACCCCGCGGTCGAGAAGCTGCGTGAGCTGGTCGCCGACGGCCGCCTCGGCACCGTCTACCGCGCCCACACGACCCGGGTCGGGCCGCTGCCGACGCGGATCCAGGACACCGGTGTCGCGATCGACCTCGCCACCCACGACCTCGACGTCATGCAGTACGTCCTCGACAGCTCGATCCACGAGATCTACGCCGACGGCGGCCGCTTCCAGCACAGCTCCCAGGAGGACCTGCTGACCTGTCTCGCTCGCTTCGGCGACCCGGGTCAGGCGCAGACGCTGGGGCTGCTCGACGTCAACTGGCTGACCCCCGAGAAGAAGCGCGAGGTCGCCCTGATCGGCGAGAACGGGCTGCTGCGGGCGAGCTACATCACCCAGGACGTCTGGTTCGTCGAGTCGACGACCGCGCCCCTGCAGTGGGACGGGCTCTCGATGCTGCGCGGCGACGGCGAGGGTGCGGCGGTGCGGTTCTCGCTCGCCAAGGCGGAGCCCCTGCGGGCCGAGCTCGAGGCCTTCTGCCACTGCGTGCTCGACGACACGCCGGAGCCGGTCAGCGCCCACGACGGCGTCAAGGCCCTGGCCGCCGCCCTCGCCGTGCGCGAGTCGGCCGCGGTGCGGCGCCCAGTCGAGCTGCTCGATATCCCCACTCCCCGAACTTTGGAGGTCGTCGCATGATCCGCTTCGTCATTCCGGCCTACAACGAGGCCGAAAACATCCCGCGCCTGCTTGCTGACCTGGCGCCGGTCGCCCGCGAACTGGGTGCCCGGGTGATCATCGTCGACGACGGTTCCACCGACGGCACCGGTGACGTGATCCGCGAACACGCCCAGGACATGCACCTGGCGGTCGTCACCCACACGGTCAACCGCGGCCTCGGGACGGCGATCAACACCGGCATCCGCTCCGCCCTCAAGGAGTCCTCCGACGAGGACGCGATCGTCACCCTCGAGGCCGACACCACCTCCGACCTCTCCGACCTGCCGCGCATGCTCGAGCTCTTCGACGAAGGCAAAGACGTCGTGCTCGCCTCGGTCTACGCGCCGGGCGGCAAGATCATCGGCGTCGCCGGCTGGCGCTTGGCCGCGAGCAAATCGGTCTCCAACACCTTCCGCTACCTCGGTGGGCTGCGCGACATGCACACGCTCTCCTCGCTCTACCGGATCTACCGCGCGGGGACGCTGCGCAAGGCTGCCGACACCTACGGCTACCTGCTGGTGCGCGAGCCCGGCTTCGCCGCCAACGTCGAGCTGCTGCTGAAGCTCTACAACGCCGGCGCCACGGTTGCCGAGGTGCCGACGACCAACGACTGGCGGACCCGCAAAGGCGAGTCGAAGATGCAGCTGAAACCGACCGTGCTCGCCTACTTCCGGGTGATGGCGGCGCAGGTGGTCGGCCGCATCCAGCCGCCGCCGGTCTCGCCGCTGGCTGAGGCGACGGCGCCGCTGGCGCTGCCGGAGCCCAGCGCCGCAACCGCGACCGAGCCGCCCGCGGCGAACGGCCGCGTGTCCGTCGCGCAGACCTGATGAGCACGCAGCAGCCCCGGATCGGCGTCGTCGGCGGCGGCGTCCTCGGCACCTCGCTCGCCCTGCGCCTGGCCCAGGCCGGCGCCAAGGTGACGGTGATCGAGCGCGGCCCCAGCCTTGGCGGCCTCGCCGGCGCCTTCGACTTCAACGGCCACGAGGTCGACCGCTTCTACCATGTGGTCACCCCGGCCGACCAGCGCATGATCGACATGGCCGAGGAGGTCGGGCTCGGCGACCAGCTGCGCTTCAACCCGGTCGGCGCCGGCTTCTTCGCCGACGGCGAGATGCACGACTTCAACGGCGTCGGCGACCTGCTGCGGTTCTCGCCGCTGAGCCCGCCTGCGCGCCTGCGCCTGGGCCTCTTCGTCGCCCAGTGTCAGGTTCGCTCCTCCTACGACAAGCTCGACAAGATCCCGCTCGAGGACTGGCTGCGGAAAATCTGCGGCAAGCAGGTCTGGGAGCAGATCTGGAAGCCACTGCTGGACTCGCGCTTCGACGGCGACCCCTCGGGTCTCCCCGCCACCTACCTCTGGGCCCGCACCCGGCGCATGTCCGGCGCCCGCAACAGCAGGGGCAGCGGCGGCGAGGAGATGGGGCACGTCATCGGCGGCCACCAGCGGCTGATCGACGCGATGGTGGCGCGGGCCGAAGGGCTGGGCGTGGAGACGCTCACCGATGCCCCGGTCAGCGGCCTGGCGATGGCCGCGGACGGCTCGATCACCGGCGTCGAGCTCGGCGACGAGACCCTCGAGTTCGACCTGACGATTCCGACCCTGCAGCCGCCGGCGCTGAAGTTCCTGCTGCCCGAGCGCCACCAGGGACTGCTGGCGCCCTATCCCGAGCGCTGGCTCGGCTGCGTCTGCCCGATCATCAAGGTCAAGCGCTCGCTGCTGCCCTACTACGCGGTCAACATCGTCGAGAAGACGCCGATCACCAGCGCGATCGAGACCACGCAGGTGCTGGGGACCGACCACACCGACGGCCTCCACCTCGTCTACCTGCCCAAGTACTGCGCTCCCGACGCCAGCGAGCAGAGCGAGGACGACGAGTCCGTCTACCACCGCTTCACCGATTACCTGGGCCGCCTCGTGCCCGGTTTCAGCCGCGACGAGGTCGTCGACTGGACCGTGCAGCGGGCGAAGCTGGTCGAGCCGGTGCACAGGCTCGGTCCCGACCACGACGTCCGCGTGGCCCCGGTCTGGCCCGGTGTCAAGGGGCTGGCCCTGGCCTCCAACGCCCAGATCTACCCGTACCTGCTCAACGGCGACTCGGTGATGGGCTTTGCCGAAGGCGTCGCCGGCGAAGTCGCCGAGCGGCTCGAGCTGGACGGGAAGGCCGCTGGCGAAAGTGCGAGAAAAGGACTAGTCGGCACGTTGCATCACTGAGGGCGCGGAAAAGACCGGCTCCCGGTCGCGCCCCTGAGATGCCATGTACCAAGTAGAAGCCTCCAAAGCCCTCCTCAAACCGAGCCTCTGGGTGCGCCACTCCTCGCGCCTGCGGGTGCCGCGCAACGTGGTCATGCTCGGCCTGGTCAGTCTCCTGACCGACGTCTCCTCGGAGATGGTCGCCACCGTCCTGCCGCTGTATTTGGTCTTCACGCTTGGCGCCAGCCCGCTGGTCTTCGGCGCGATCGACGGCACCTACCGCGGTGCCGCCGCCATCGTCCAGGTCGCCAGCGGCTTCGTCTCCGACCGCTGGCGCCGGCCCAAGGAGGTCGCCGGCATCGGCTACGGGATCTCCGCGGTGGGCAAGGTGGCGCTGGTCGCGGCCGGCAACACGATCGGCGGCATCGGCGCGATCGTCGCCTTCGACCGCGTCGGCAAGGGGATCCGCACGGCGCCCCGCGACGCCCTGATCTCCCTCTCCAGCGCCAAGGAGAATCTGGCGACCTCCTTCGGCGTGCACCGGGCGATGGACAGCTTCGGCGCCATGCTGGGCCCGCTCGTCGCCTTTGGGATCCTCTTCGTCGCTCCCGCCCGCTTCGACGCCGTCTTCGTGGTCAGCACGATGTTCGCCGTGCTTGGCCTCGCGGTCCTCGTCCTCACCGTTCAGGGTCGCCCGCGTCGCGCCCCGCGCCCGGATGCGCCGGCGCCCTCGCTACGGGCCGCGGCCGGCCTGGTGCGGGATCCGCGTTTCGGCCTGCTGCTGCTCGCCGCCGTCGGCCTCTCGATCGCCAGTGTCTCCGACGCGATGATCTACGTCGGACTGCAGCGCAAGATCGACTTCGAGCCGGCGATCTTCCCGCTGCTCTACGTGGTCACGGCCGTGGCCTTCATGGGCCTGGCGATTCCCTTCGGCCAGCTCGCCGACCGGGTCGGCAAGGTGCCGGTGCTGCTGGCGGGCTACGCCATGCTCTTCGTCGTCTACGGCGTCCTCCTGATGGGCTCGTTCGGCTACGGGATGCTGATCGTCTGCTTACTGGCCCTCGGCGCCTACTTCGCCGCCACCGAAGGGGTGATGACCGCCCTGGCCGGTGCGGTGCTGCCGGAGAAGCTGCAGGCGAGCGGGATCGGGATACTGATCACCGTGGTCAGCATCGGTCAGTTCCTCTCCTCACTCGCCTTCGGCGCCCTCTGGTTCGCGATCGGCCTGCAGAGCGCCGTGCTGATCTTCGCCGCCGCCCTGGTGCTGGCGATCGCGGCGGCGGCGCCGCTGCTGTGGCGGGCACAGCGGTCCCCCCTGCATGGATAGCCGCAGCAAGAAGATCCTCGCCGTCCTGGTCGTCCTCTGCGTCGTCGCCGGCGGCGCCTACGTGGCGGTTGCCGCGCTTGGTCCCGACCAGACGACCACCGACGCCCGGCCCGAGGCCAGCGAGGTGTTGGCCAATACCGACCTGATGGTGCGGGCGGTCGACCCCGACAACCCGCGCCTCAACGGCCGCGTCTACGAAGTCGACGACGGCAAGGTCAGGCGCCGCTCCGCCGACCTCGCCTGCGAGCGCGTCTACTACGCCGCCGGGCGCGGGATCTGCATGGGCGTCGCCGCCTCGGGGGTCGATTACGACGCGACGATCTTCGACTCGAAGCTGCAACCGGTCGACAGGATCTCCCTCACCGGGCTGCCCTCGCGGGCCAGGGTCTCCGCCGACGGGCGCTACGGGGCGATGACCGTGTTCGTGACCGGCGACTCCTACCTCCAAACGGCCAGTGCCTTCTCGACCCGGACGACGATCCTCGACATGAGCGACGGCAGCCAGATCGGCCAGCTCGAGCAGTTCGACGTGAGCAAGGACGGCAAGCCCTTCGATGCGGTCGACTTCAACTTCTGGGGCGTCACCTTCGCCAAGGACCCGAACCGCTTCTACGCGACGCTGGGGACCGGGGGGGAGCATTACCTGGTCGAGGGCAACGTCCGCGAGCGCTCGATGCGGGTGCTGCGCGACGGCGTCGAGTGCCCCTCGCTTTCGCCGGACAACAAGCAGATCGCCTACAAGAGCCGGATCGGCAGCAGCAACCGCTGGCACCTGCGCGTGCTCGACGTCGACACGCTGGAAGACCACGCCGTCGCCGAGTCGCGCTCGATCGACGACCAGGTCGAGTGGCTCGACGACGACACGCTCGCCTACTCGGACGAAACCAACGTCTACACGGTCCCGGCCGACGGCTCCGGCGAAGCGAAGCTGCTGGTCAAGGACGCGACCTCGCCGGTGCGGCTCGAAGCCCCTGCCGGCTAGCGGCGACGCGCCACCCCAGCAGCCTCCCGAGATTCTCTTTCCACGGTTCCGTTTCCACGAAATGCGTGGATAAGGAACCGCGCAAGTGGGGAAGAGGCGTTAGCTGTGGGCGCGGGCTAGCAGCGGTGCGAGGCGGTCGCGGCCCTCGCTGAGCAGGCGTCGGGGCAACGCCATCGGTTGGCGGCGGGGGGCTGGGACGGCGCTGGGGTCGACGTCGTCGTCGTGACCGAGCTCCAGCTCGACCGTGGTGCCCGGGCTGATGGCGATGGGCTGGTCCAATGGTTGTGGCCGCCCGTCGACAAGCAGCCGAGTGGGAGCGGGTCCGGTCCCGTCCTCCCGCGGCGAGACCAGCAGCCGGTCGACGTCGGCGGGCACCTCCAGGACCGCGCGGCGGGCCAGGGGGCGGACTGCCAGGGCCGACCCCTGGCGGCGGGTCTCGTAGCTGCCGGCGGCGATCTCGCCCAGCGAGCACCAGTGGGTGGGGCCGAGCCGGTTGACGTCCGCGGCCGCCTCGCCGAGGATGTCGAGACCACCGTGCAGGTCGGCCTGGTGGCCATAGAGGATCAGGGGCTGGTCGAGGAAGGCGCGCAGCGCCAGTTCCGCGGGGGAGCGGCCAGCGAACGGGTGGCGCAGGAAGACGGCAAGGCCCTCGGCACGATCGCTGGGACCCCAGCCGGTCAGCGGCCCGGCCGCGGGCGGCCGGGTGAGCCAGGAACGGGGCGGGGGTGCAAGCCAGGGGAAGGGGCGGGTCATCGTGATCGCCTCGAAGCCGCAGCGCCGCAGCGCCAGCATCGTCGCCTGCGAACACTCCTCGTGAGGCGGCACCATCACCGGCTCGACCGGAATGCCGTGGCGCCGCCCGAAGCCCTGGGTCCGCCGCAGGGCCTGCGCTGCCAGGCTCAGAGCGCGCCGCTCGGAGTCGATCGCTTCCAGCTCGGCGCCGTAGTGATCGTTGCCGTGGACCACGAGTGAGAGCGCCCCCTGGCTCTCCCGCAGCGCCCGCACCGCGGCCGGGTGGCCGAACCAGCCGTCGAGCGGAACCGTGGCCAGGGACGCGTGATAGCCGTGCTCGCGGGCGTGGGCGCCGAGCTCGTCGAGCTTGACGAAGCCGTAGGAGGGCCAGTGCAGGTTCGGGTCGTCGAAGAGGAAGCTGGCGCGGGCCGGCGGCGGCTGCCAGGCGATCGGGGCGGTCAGCTCACGGAGGAAGTGGACGATGGGCAGCAGGGCGGCGCTGCGGCCGTCGCGGAGCCGTTCGCGCAGGGCCTCGTCGGGGTCGAGCTCAGCCGGCGCGAGCAGGGCGGTCTGGTGCGCGTCGGCGCGGATCCAGGTCGGCTGCCGGCGGCAGCTCGCGAGCACGACGCCCTGGCCGCTCGCTCCGAGGGCGGCGCCGGAGTCGAGAGCTACGCCGAGGAGGGCATCCGGCAGGGCCGCGCCGCGCAGGCGGCTGTCGAGCCGGTGGTCGGCGCCGATTGCGTTGTTGACGCCGGCGCCGGCGACAGCGGGCTCGGGCACCAGCAGCGAAAGCGCCGGGGTGCCCGCGGCTGCCGCCGCCTCACCCTGGGCCGTCCCGCCGATCTCGAGCACGGCGTCGAGGTTGCGATAGCCGCCGTCCCGCCGCCCCTCGAAGCGGACCGGGAACGTTTCCTCCAGCGCAGCGAGGAGCCGCTTCAGTCGATCGGGTGCGGCGGCGGGGAAGACGCCGACCGTCAGCGCGGGCGCCGCGGCGCTCACGGCAGCTGCGGCGGTGGGGTTCCCTGCAGGTCGTAGACGTCGAATGAGGTCGACGGATTGGTGCCGGCGGCGGCCACGCCGTCCCCGAAGCTGGCCACCGGACCGCCGTGGCGGTGGATCCGCGCCGCCAGCAGGCGGTTGTAGTCGCCACCGAAGTGCTGGAAGCCGTAGCCATCGAAACGGCGGTCGCTGACGACCGCGTAGCGGACGTGCTCGGCTTCGAGCTGGGCGATCGCTTCGACTTCGTCGGCCCTGGTGTCGAGCAGGCCGGGCAGGAACATGACGTTGTAGAGAGCCGGCGGGCGGGCGCTCATGAAGTTGATGCCGGCGTCGGAAGGAAGCGCCAGGATGGGTTCGCCCGGCGCCGTGTGCGATGAGATGAAGTCGATCGTCCCCTGCAGGCCGGGCGCGGCCGCCGCGGTGGTGACGAAGCTGCCGCGTGGGGTGATGACCGTGGCGCCGTCGTCGCGGTAGAGGCCGACCTGGGCGTAGGCGGCGAGGCCGAGCGCGACCGCGCCAAGCGCCGCGAAGGAGGCGGTGCGCGCTGGCGGCCAGCGCTTGCCGAGGCGGTCGTGGAGCAGGGTCAGCAGCAGCACCAGCGGCGCCGCGTAGTACGGCGCGTAGGAGGCCTCGGCGGTGAAGGCGTCGTAGGCGCGGGCACCCAGCGCCGCCGCGGCGGCAACCAGGGCGAGGTCGAAGGCCCAGGAACCGGAGATCGGCGGCGAGTCCTTGCGCCAGAAGCGCACGGCAACGACCATGCAGGCCGCAAAGCCGAGCGCCGGCAGCCAGCTCATCCCGATCAGCAGGTGGGTGGACTCGGTCCAGACGGCGGCACGGGCGTCGGGCCAGATCCCGGTCAGCCACCAGAAAGCGCCGACAAGGACGAGCGCGCAGAACGCCGCCGCGAGTGGCCACAGGGCACGGACCCGAGCCCGCCGGTCGTCAGCCCGCGAGAACAGGACCGCCGCCGCGATCAGGCCGCCGAGCAGGGTCAGGTAGACCCCCGCCCGGGCCAGGGTCGAGGCAACGCTTTCGAGGTCGAAGGGAGTCCAGGCCTGCTGCGAGCTGAAGCCGCCGATCCGCAGGAAGTCGACCGGCCAGAGGTTCTCGGTGAAGAGGTTGGCGCTGCCGGCGCTCGAAGCGAGCAGGGCAAGGACCGGGCCGGCAACGAGCAGCAGCGGCAGGACCAGCCGCGGCAGCATCCGCAGTGCCGGCCGCAGCCCCTGCTGGCGCGCCGCGCCGAGCAGGTAGGCGGCGATCGTGAGGCCGCCGATGGCGGCGAATTCAGGCCTGGTCAGGCAGAGCACACCCGCCGCCAGGCCGGCGAGGACGAGGCGCTCGCGGCAGAGGGCGAGCAGCATCAGCAAGACGAAGAGGATGCCGAAGGTGGCCGAGTTGGTGTGGGGGAGGATGAAATTGAAGGCGGTGCCGGAGAAGCCGATCGCGACCACGACAGCGGTCCCGAGGAAAGCCGGGACGGCCCGCAGCAGTTGTCGCGAGAGGGCGTAGAAGGCGCCGACGATCGCCGCCGCCTGGGCCAGTCCGAAGGCGAAGGCGGTGGTGAAGCCGGTGCCGAAGACGGCGAAGGCGCCGGCCAGCGAATAGACGCCGGCAGGTCCGTAGAAATAGCGGATGTCGCGGTAGGGCTCACCGCCTTCGGCGATCGTCGCCGCCACGGTCAGCTCGTGGCCGGCGTCGACCGAGGGGACGCCCCATTTGCGCCAGCTCAGCGCCGCCAGCAGGGCGAAGAAGAAGGCAATGCCGGCAACCGCCCGGACATCGGCGTTGGCGCTGATTCGCCGCGCCGTCGCGGCACCCCTCGTTGTCCAGTTGGACTGGGCCGAGGAAGTACCGACGGCGACGTCGTTCATGCCGACGCGGGCCGCACGGCACCGACCAGCAGTCGCACCTGATCGGGTGCGAGCCACGGGGTCAGACAGCCGTAGAGGATGGTTCCGGTGCCGAGCGTCAGCAGCGGTACCGCCAGTCCGGTCGCCAGCGACTCCCCGACCAGGGCGCCGACCCCGAAGCAGGCGGCGGCGGCCAGGGCGAAGCGGAGGCCGTCGCGGGCGAGCTCGCGGGCGATCGGGCCGCTGGCCCGTTTGGCGCCGACGAGGAGCAGGGTGATGGCGAAGGCGGTGGGGACGATGAAGAAGGCGCCGACGACCCCGTTGATGCCGAACAGGGCCCCGCCCAGTGCGGTTACGGCGATGTGAAGGACGACGACCACCGGCGCCAGCAGGTTGACGATCTTGGCCCGCCCCAGCGCGAACAGCGCCGGCAGCAGCAGGTTGACCAACAGCGCCGCCACCGTCCAGGTGCAGAGCAGCGCCGCGAAGACCTGCAGCTGGTCGACCTGCGAGGGGTCGAAGCTGGCCGGCAGCACCTCTCCGACCAGGGTGGCGCCGCCGGCGATCAGGGCGGCGAGCGCCGGGGCGACGATCAGCATCGAGTAGCGGAAGCCGGCCGGGACGGTGTCGGCGATCACCTCGCGCCAGTCGGCGAGAGCGCCACGGCGCATGTCGGCGATGCGCGACATCCCCAGTGCGAAGCCGGTCCCGGCGACCAGGTAGCTGGCGAAGAGGTAGGCGTAGGAGAGGACGGTGGCGCCGCCGGCGCCGTACTTGCTGGCGAAGGCGAGGGTGATTACGTAAAGGCCGTTGAAGGCGAGGTAGATCAGGGTGCTGCCGAGCACGAGCCCGACCCGCCTGGCGAGCGCGCCGAGCGCGCGGCCGCCGCGAATGGTCAGGTCGAAGCCGCTGGTGCGGACCCCGTCGAGCATGGTGACGCTGGTGACGACAGCCATCGCCAGCATCGACCAGCCCAGCGAGAGCTCGCCGGCCGGGCCGGAGACGACGACGTAGACGACGAGGCCGGTGACGGCGCCGGCGATGTAGGAGAAGGCGATGCGGTCGAAGCGGTCGCGGACGGCCAGCAGGGTGGCGCCGCCGGCGGCCCAGAGCTGGAGGATCATCGCCAGCCCGAGGATCGGCAGGGCCGATTCGGCGACCTCACGCCCGGCGTTCCCGACCCCCGGCGCCAGCAGGCCGGCGAGAGGCCCGGCCAGCGGGATCGTCGCCAGCCCGACCGGGACCGAGATCGCCAGCAGCGCCAGGGCGAACTCGCCGGCGGTGAGGCGGGGACGGGCGCCGACCAGCAGCGGCGCCGAGGTGACGCGGATGCTCTGACTGAAGACCCCGAAGCTGGTGTAGAGCGCGAAGGCGACGAAGAAGCCGTCGGTGCGGGCGCCGACCCCGAAGGAGCTGAGGTACAGCAGCGCCTGGATTCCCGAGGCCGCGGCCATCGCCAGCGTCGCCACCGCCATCGCCAGGCCGGCGTGGGCGTGCTTCTCGCGCAGGTCCTCCTTATGCGCCGTGGGCGGGAGGACAGGCGTGGCTGGAGGGGCGGCCGTGGGGGCGCTCATATCGAACTAACGCACGAACCGCCTCAATACTTCTCGTCCAGATTCAAGGACCGTAATGCTGCCCGGCGGGAGACCAGTCGACGCCGGCGCCGCCAGGCACGCGGTAGTCGTCGTGGGCGGCGTCGCGGAAGCCGGGCCTGCAGTCATGGTGCGACTTCGGGCCCAGGCGCGGCAGGCCTTCCCAGACGCAGACGAGGTTGCGCGGGGCGCTGAAGCGCGGAAAGCCGCCGGTCCAGTCGCTCCAGGCCCGGTAGAGCACGTTGCCGGCGATCGTGACCCTGCCGAAGGGCCCCTCGCGCAGGGCGACCGGGGAGTCGTCCTCCGGCGTCCAGACCGTGTTGCCGGTCAGGCGGATGCCCTTGGTCGGCCCGAAGATCTGCACGATCAGCGGCGGCCCGCAGCCGCTCCCGGGAGGATCGCAGGGAGCGTTATTGCGCAGCATCAGGTTGTCCTCGATGACGACGTTGGAGATCGCCTCGGGCTGGTCGTTGACGAAGAAGCCCTGGCAGCGGTTGTCGTGCAGGTAGTTACGGCGGAAGTAGAGGCTGTCGCCGCCCCAGACCGACTGCAGGCAGTCGGAGTGATTGCCGTTCTCACGCACGTTGGTGATCTCGTTGCCTTCGACCAGAGCTCCGTAGTGATCGGGGTCGCCGCTGTCGTGGTAGCGGTTGAGCCTGATCGCGTCCTCGCCGAAGGGACCGACGAACCTGTTGCCGCGAATCGTCGTGTCGCTGATCGAGGTGGTCGTGGTCGGCCCGGCTTCGACTCCGAAATAGCCGCCGCTGATGCGGTTGTGCAGGACCGAGATCTTGCGCGAGCCCGGCTCGATGACGATTTCGCCGCGGACGTCGAACTGGGCCAGGGCGAGGTGGGAGCCGCTGAGGTCGGCGCCGGCGAGGGTTGCCCGGCCCGGGTTCTCTGCCCGCAGAGTGACGTCGGCGCCGGACTTTTCGGCGTCGAGGGTCAGCTTGGCGTAGGTCCCGTCGCGCAGGCAGACGGTCGCCCCGGGCCCGGCGCTCGCAACCGCGGACTGGGCGGCGTCGAGCCCGGAGACGGTGGCGCCACAGGACAGTGGGGTGGCACCGTTGCCTTTTGGAGCCTTTGCCCCCGCATCCACGGTGTCGCCACGGAGGGCGAACAGCAGCGCGATCGCGGCGGCGGCGATCAGGACCGACGCGATCAGGGTCAGGCGCTTACGCGCCCGGAGGGCAGTGCTCATACCCCATCAACGCGCGGAGCCCGCCGTTTCTCGCCGGCGGGCTCCGTGGAGCGGGATTTGGCGCCGACGGCGCCTACGGGCCGAAGTGCTGTTCGGCCGGGGCCCAGTCGACGCCGCGATCGCTGCCGCTGAGGCGGTAGTCGTCGGCTTTGGTGTTGGCGAACGTGAGGCTGCAGGCCGTCGTCTCTCCGGGCCTCGAGGAGGGCCAGGAGCCGCCCGAGCCGCTTTCGCGCTGACAGAGCGTGTTGTTGGTGACCGTGGCCGAGCTCATGTTGAAGTCGTTCCAGAGCCGGTAGATCACGTTGTTGGCGATGACGGTGTCCGAGCCGGAGCTTTCGCGGAAGGCGGCGATCGAGTCGCCACCGTCGCCCCAGATCGTGTTCCGCTTCATCACGAAGCCGCTGTAGGGGCCGAAGACCTGGAAGTACATCGGCTGCCCGCAGCTGGTCAGCGGCGCCCCGCAGGGTTCGTGGTTGCGGATGAAGAGGTTGTCTTCGACCGTGATCCCGGCGATCGGGCCGGAGACGCCGCCGAGGCTGGCCTGGTCCTTGACGAAGAAGCCCTGGCAGCGGTTGTCGTGCAGGTAGTTTTTGCGGAAGACGATGTGATCGCCGACCCAGACCGTCTGCAGGCAGTCGGAGTGATTGCCGTTCTCGCGCACGTTGGTGATCTCGTTGCCTTCGATCAGGACGCCGACCCCGTTGCCGTCACCGTCGTGGTAGCGGTTGAGATGGATGGCGTCCTCGCCGAAGGGACCGATCAGCTGGTTGCCGATGATCGCCATGTCGTTGCAGGTGGTGCTCGAGGAGGGGCAGGCGTCGATGCCCTGACCGCCGCCGGTGACCTTGTTGTGTTCGACCGTCATTCCGTTGGCACCGGGCTGGATCTGGATGCTCGAGGTGGAGACGAAGCGGGCGATGGTCAGGTTCGACCCCTGCAGGGTGGCGCCGGCGATCGTCGCCCCGCCGGCGCTGGCCGCACGCAGGGTCACGCCCGGCGCCGCCTTGGTCGCGTTGAGGGCGACCTTGCCGTAGCTGCCGTTGGCGAGACAGACGACCGAACCCGGGGAGGCCGAGGAGACGCCGGACTGCGCTGCGGCCACGGTCGAGACCGTGCTGGTGCATTCGTCGCTGGGCGGGGGCGGCGGGGTCACCGCTTCGACCGTCCAGGTCTGGGTTGCCGGCGTGCCGTCGGTGTTGCCAGCGGCGTCGGTGGCTCGGACCGAGAAGGTGTGCGAGCCGACCGCGAGGCCGGAGTACGCCTTTGGCGAGGCGCAGGCAGTCCAACTTTCGCCGTCGAGCTTGCAGGCCAGGGTCGAGCCGTCCTCGCTCGCGCTGATGGAGAAGCTGGTCGAGGTCGAGGTCGTCGTCGCCGCCGGCCCGCTGCTGATCGAGGTGTCGGGCGCGGTGGTGTCCGGCGGTGGCGGCGGTGCTTCGACCGTCCAGGTCTGGGTGGCCGGCGTGCCGTCGGTGTTGCCGGCGGCGTCGGTGGCTCGGACCGAGAAGGTGTGCGAGCCGACGCTGAGGCCGGAGTAGCTCCTCGGCGAGCTGCAAGACGCCCAGCTGCTGCTGTCGAGCTTGCAGGCGAAACTGGACCCGTCCTCGCTCGCGCTGATGGAGAAGCTGGTCGAGGTCGAGGTGGTGGTGGCCGGGGGTCCGTCGGCGATCGAGGTCTCGGGCGCCGTCGTGTCGGCCGGCGGCGGGGGCGGCGGGGTCACCGCTTCGACCGTCCAGGTCTGGGTTGCCGGAGTGCCGTCGGTGTTGCCGGCGGCGTCGGTGGCTCGGACCGAGAAGGTGTGCGAGCCGACGCCGAGACCGGAGTAGGAGCTGGGCGAGTCGCAATCCACCCAGCTGCTGCCGTCGAGACTGCAGGTGAAGGTCGAGCTATCCTCGCTGGCGGCGAAGCCGAGGCTGGCGCTGGTCGAGGTGCTGTTGCCCGGGGCGCTGGTGATGGTGGTCTCGGGCGCGGTCGTGTCGGCGGGGGGCGGGGGTGGCGTGGCTTCGACCGCCGGCGGTGAGGGAGTCGGTACAGGCAGAGGTGCGGGTGCGGGTACGTCCTCGACCACCCAGGCCCTCACGGCTGGGGTGGAGTCGACGTTGCCAGCGGCATCGGTGGCGCGCACCGAGAAGGTGTGGGACCCGAGCCCGAGGCGGGAGTAAGCCTTTGGCGAGCCGCAGGCCGACCAGCGGCCTCCATCGAGCTTGCAGGCGAAGCTGGAACCCGACTCGCTCGCGGCGAAGCCGAGGCTGGCGCTGGTCGAGGTGCTGTTGCCCGGGGCGCTGGTGATCGTCGTCTCGGGCGCCGTCGTATCGCGGTGCTGGCGGAGCTTCAGGCTGACCACCTGGCTCGCCTTCGAGACCGCGCCCTGGCGTCCCTTGGCCCCAGCCGCGGCGTGCGCCGGCTTGCCCGCCTTGGCGAGGAAGGTGTAGATCGGTCCCTGGGCGAGGGCGAAGCTGGCTCCGATCAGGGCGAGCACGAGAACGGCGGCGATGGTGAGGAAGGCACGCTTTGAGCGCATGCCGTGACGAGGTGCGGGCATTGGGGTCTCCTTTGGCGGCATGCCCCATGGATCGGCGCCTCATCGCGCGATTGGATCAAGATCTCCATCCACAGACAGATGTCGACATCAACCCCCCAACAGATGTATGAACGGGCGCTCTACGGGCCGAAATGCTGTTCGGCCGGTGCCCAGTCGATGCCGCGATCGCTACCGCTAATTCGGTAATCGTCGGCGGCGGGGTTCTGGAAGCTGAGGGTGCAGGCGGCGGTTTCACCGGTCCGCGCCGCCGGCCAGGAGCCGCCTGAACCGGTTTCGCGTTTGCAGACGGTGTTGTTGGTCAGCGTCGCCGCGCTCATGTTGGTGTCGGTCCAGAGCCGGTAGACCACGTTGTTTGCGATCTGGGTATCGGCGCCGGTGCCCTCGCGGAAGGCAGCGATCGAGTCGACGCCGTCGCCCCAGATCGTGTTCCGCTTCATCACGAAGCCGCTGTAGGGGCCGAAGACCTGCATGTAGATCGGCTGCCCGCAGCCGGCAGCCTCGGGCGCGCACGGTTCTTTGTTGCGGACGAAGAGGTTGTCTTCGACCGCGATCCCGGCGATCGGGCCGGAGACGCCGCCGAGGCTGGCCTGGTCCTTGACGAAGAAGCCCTGGCAGCGGTTGTCGTGCAGGTAGTTTTTGCGGAAGACGATGTGATCGCCGACCCAGACCGTCTGCAGGCAGTCGGAGTGATTGCCGTTCTCGCGCACGTTGGTGATCTCGTTGCCTTCGATCAGGATCCCGACCCCATCGCCGTTGCCGTCGTGGTAGCGGTTGAGGTGAATGGCGTCCTCGCCGAAGGGGCCGATCAGTTCGTTGCCGATGATCTTGGTGTCGTTGATGGTGGTGGTGGAGGTCGGGCCGGCGTCGATGCCCTGGCCGCCACCGGTGACCCGGTTGTGTTCGACCGTCATTCCCGCCGCGCCGGGCTGGATCTGGATGCTGTTGGTGGAGATGAAGCCGGCCAGGGTCAGGTTCGAGCCGTCGAGACTGGCACCGGCGATCGTCGCGCCGGCGGCGTTGGCGGCGCGCAGGGTTACTCCCGGCGCCGACTTGGAGGCATCGAGCGAGACTTTGCCGTAGCTCCCGTTCGCCAGGCAGACGACCGCGCCGGACGCGGCCGAGGAGACCGCGGACTGCGCCGCGGCAACGCTGGAGGTCGTCGTCGTGCAACCCGTGGCGGGCGGCGGTTGGGTCTGCGATTCAACGGTCCATTCGGCGGCAGCCGGAGTGTGGTCGACGTTGTCCGCCGGGTCGCTGGCGCGGACGAGGAATTCGTGTTCGCCAACCGGGACCGAGTCGTAGGCCTGTGGCGGCGTGCATGCCACCCAGGCGCCGCCATCGAGCTGGCATTCGAAGGTCGAGCCGCTCTCGGTCGAGGCAAAGGTGAAGTTGGCGGCGCTCGAGGTCGTCGTCTCCGGTGGCCCGCTGGTGATCGAGGTGTTCGGGGGGACGGTGTCAGCCGGCGGTGCCGTTTCTGACACGGTCCAGTCGTAGGTCGCGGGCGTCGTGTCGACGTTGCCGGATGCGTCGCTGGCTCGAACCGAGAAGCGGTGTGAGCCGACGCCGACTCCGGAGTACGCCTTCGGCGAGGTGCAGGTCGTCCAACTGCCGCTGTCGAGCCGGCAGGCGAAGGTCGAACCCGACTCGCTGGAGGTAAAGGTGAAGCTGGCCGTGGTCGCCGTGCCGGTCGGCGCCGGTCCGCTGGCGACGGAAGTCTGCGGTGCGGTGGTGTCGTCGGGGGGTTCCGGGGTCTCCACGGTCCAGATCCACGTTGCCGGGCTGGTGTCGGCATTGCCAGCCGTGTCGGTGGCCCGGACCGAGAAGGTGTGTGAGCCGACCGCAAGGCCGGAGTACGCCTTCGGCGAGGTGCAGGCTGCCCAGCTACCGCTGTCGAGCTTGCAGCTGAAGGTCGAGCCGGACTCGCTGGAGGCGAAGGTGAAGCTGGCGGCGGTGGCGGTGTCGCTCGGGTCCGGCGCGGTGCCGATCGAGGTCTGCGGCGCCGTGGTGTCGGTTCCCGGGACAGGCACAGGGGGTGCCGGCGGCACCGTGGGCGCACCGGGCTCGCCGGGAGTGGGCGATGCAGGAGGCGGCCGGTGGTGATGGCGGCGGTAGCTGATTGCCACCCGCTTGCGGTCGGTCAGGCTGGCCGGAACGCGATGACGGGCGGACTCGCTCCCGTTGAGCCCGATCGCGGAGCCGCCGGTGAAGGCGGAGGTGAGGCCGATCGGGGTCCCGCTGGCCACCGCGACGGTGGCTCCGATCGCGAGCAGCGCGAAGATCGCCACCGCCAGCAGGCGAATTAGACCAAGTTTTTTGCTCCCACTCTTGATGGTCGACACCCTGTCCTCCTCCGCCGTCATTTCTCTTTTGTCGGCCAATTCGGGATTCCCACTTGCAATTTCTATCCCAAACGGGTCAACGAATGTTCGATACCCGTTGACAAGGCATCTTGAACCTCGTACCGGTCAAGGACCGAACTGCTGCTGCGCTGGCGCCCAATCGACGCCGCGAGAGGAACCGAGCAGGCGGTAGTCGTCGAGGGCGGGGTCGTTGAAAGCCGGCGCGCAGGCGATGATCTCGCCCACGATCTGGCTCGGCCAGGAGCCTTCTTCGCCGGCTTCGCGCTGGCAGCCGGTGTTGTTCGCGTAGAGGACCCGGGAGAGGTCGGTGGAGGTCCAGAAGCGGTAGACCACGTTCGATTCGATCGTCGTGTCCGCGCCCGTGCCCTCCTGAAAGCTGGCCACGGGTTCGCCGCCCCAGATCGTGTTGCGGCGCATCGTCAAGCCGCTGTAGGGCCCGAAGACCTGGAAATAAGAAGGCTCTCCGCATTCAGGGGCCTCGGGCGCGCAGGGCGCTTCGTCGCGGAGGAAGAGGTTGTCTTCGACCACGATCCCGACGATCGGGCCCGAGACCCCGCCGAGGTCGGCCTGATCCTTGACGAAGAAGCCCTGGCAGCGGTTGTCGTGCAGGTAGTTACGGCGAAAGACGAGGTGGTCGCCGACCCAGACCGTCTGCAGGCAGTCGCTGTGGTTTCCGTTCTCGCGCACGCCGCTGATCTCGTTGCCTTCGACCAGCACTCCGACCCCGTCTCCGTCGCCGTCGTGATAGCGGTTGAGATGGATTGCGTCCTCGCCGAAGGGGCCGATGAACTGGTTGCCGACGATCCTCGTGTCGTCGATCGTCGTGGTCGAGGTCGGCCCCGCGTCGACGCCGAAGTAACCGCCGCTGACCCGGTTGTGTTCGATTGCGATCGACTCCGAGCCGGGCTGCACGGAGACTTCGTTGCTGATCGCGAAGCGGGCCAGCGTCAGGTGGCTGCCACCGATGGTGGCTCCGTCCAGCGTTGCTCCCCCGGCGTGTGCAGGCCGCAGGGTGACCTCCGCGGGCTTTTCGGCCAGGAGCGAGAGTTCACCGTAGGAGCCGTCAGCCAGGCAGATGACCGCCCCTGGGGAGGCCGCCGAGACTGCCGCCTCCGCCGTGCCCAGGTCAGCGACCACCTGGGTGCAACTGGCCGCGGACGGCGTGGGAGGTGGGGTCACCGTGATCGTCGGACTCACCCCCGAGGTGGCGACGGCAGCGCCGGCGTCGGCGGGGACCGGGAACGAGCGCCGCGAAGGCGGCGGTCGGTCGACCGCGACCCGCTGGGCGATGCCGTAGCGCTGGCCGTGTGCCTTGCCGTGATGGCGGGCCATCGCCTCGGCGGCAGTCGCCGTGGCGACGCTCAGCGCGAACGCCGCCAGGAGTGCCAGCGCCAACGAGGACCGCCGGCTCACTCCAAGCACCGGCTATTTGGCCGCGAAGTGCTGCGAAATCTGTGCCGCGCTGAGTGCCTGGTTATAGATCGCGACCTCGTCGAGGCTGCCGGCGCCGAACAGCGAGCTGCCGTTGCGCGACATGAAGTTGAGGGTCGAGTTGGCGAAGTTGCCGGCGCCGGTGCCACTGGAGCCCTTGACGATCGAGACCGGGGCGCCGTCGACGTAGACGAGGATCTGCTGCGCGGCGGCGGCCGCCGTGTTCATCACGATCGCGTAGTGGTGCCAGACGTTGGCTGAGGGCCGGGTGAAGTAGGCGTTGTTGCGCGAGGTGCCGCGACCAAGGGCGACTTCGAAGCGACTGCTCGAGGTGGTCGAGTTGGGGTTGACCAGGAAGCCGCCGTTGGTGTTGTTGAAGTTGGAGGTGAACTCGAAGGCGAGATCGTCGTTGTTCGTGAAGCTCGTCCATTTCATCCAGAACTCGATCGTCAGGGTCGAGCTGGAGGAGAGGTTGAGGGAGGCGGTGGCGCTCTCGTTGGTGCCGTTGAAGGTCACGCCGGTGTTCGAGTCGACCGTCAGCGGCCCGGCAACGCCGAGCGTGGGGGTGTTCTGCGCGCTTGCGCCGGGAGCACCTTCGACGCTGTTGGCAAACGTCGAGCCCGAGGTCTCGCCGAGGCGCCAGTAATCGATCAGGCCGGCGGTCGAGGCGACCGCGGTGTTGTACGGGCCTTTAACCGTGATCGTTTGCGTGATCGTCCCGGTGGCGCCGCTGTTGTCGGTGACGCGCAGCCCAATCGTCTTGGTGCCGGCTGGCGTAAAGGATTTGGTCGTCGTGGCGGTGGTGCCGGTGTTGGTCTCATAGGTCCCGTTGCCATCGAGGTCCCACTCGTATTTGGCGATCGTGCCGTCGGGGTCGACCGAGCCAGCGCCGTTGAAGGTCACGTTGGAGCCGACGGCGACCGGGTTGGGCGAGGAGGTGAAGGCCGCGGTCGGGGCGCGGTTGGTGACGGTCAGGGTTTTGGTCGTCGCCGCCGTGGCGCCGCTGTTGTCGGTGACCCGCAGCCCGATCGTCTTGGTGCCGGCGGTGGCGTAGGAGGTGGTCAGCGAGGCGGTGGTGCCGCTGGTCTCATAGCTGCCGTTGTTGTCCAGATCCCACTCGTATTTGGCGATCGTCCCGTCTGGGTCGCTGGAGGCCGACGCGTTGAGCGTGGTGTTGGTTCCGGTCGGGACCGAGGTGGGGGAGGCGGTGAAGGAGGCGGTCGGGGCGCGGTTGGTGACGTTGACGTTGACGGTCGTCGTCGCCGTGGCGCCGAGGTTGTCGGTCACGCGCAGGCCGACCGCGCGTTCGCCGGAGGTCGAGAAGGAGCGCGTGGTCGAGGCACTGGAGCCGGCGTTGACCTCATAGGTCCCGTTGCCGTCGAGGTCCCACTCGTATTTGGCGATCGTCCCGTCGGCGTCTTTGGAGCCGCTGGCGTTGAGGGTGACGTTGACCAAGCTCTGGACCGGGTTGGCCGAGATCGTGAAGGAAGCGGTCGGCGCGCGGTTGGTGACGGTCACGGTCTGGGTCGTCAGCGCCGTGGCGCCGGTGTTGTCGGTGACCCGGAGGCGAATCGTGCGGGCGCCGACCGTCGCGTAGCTGCTCGTGGTGCTGGCCGTGGTCCCGGTGTTGGTCTCATAGGTCCCGTTGCCGTCGAGGTCCCACTCGTATTTCGTGATCGTGCCGTCGATGTCTTTCGAGGCCGAGGCGTCGTAGGCGACCGTGGTCCCGGTCGGCACCGGGTTCGGGGTGGCGGTGAAGGCGGCGGTCGGCGGGCTGTTCTGGATCGTCACCGTGCGGGTCGTCGTGGCGACGGCGCCGCTGTCGTCGGTGACCCGCAGGCCGACGGTGAGCGTGCCCGTGGTGAGGAAGGCGTGGCTCGTGCTCGCGGTCGTGCCGGCGTCGGTCTCATAGGTCCCGTTGCCGTCGAAGTCCCACTCGTATTTGGCGATCGTCCCGTCGGGATCACTGGAGGCCGACGCGTTGAAGGCGATCGCGACGCCACTCAGGGCGGTGGCGGGAGAGGCCGTGAACGAGGCCGTCGGGGCGCGGTTCTGGATGCTCACGGCCTGCGAGCTGGTCGCAGTGGCGCCATTGTTGTCGGTGATGCGTAGGCCGATCGTGCGGTTGCCCGGGGTGGCGAAGGTTTTGCTGGTGGTCGCGACGGCACCGGTGTTGGTCTCGTAGCTGCCGTTGCCGTCGAGGTCCCACTCGTATTTGGTCACGGTGCCGTCGCTGTCGCTCGAGGCGCTCGCGTTGAAGGCGATCGCGGTGCCACTCAGAGCCGAGTTGGGCGTTGCGGTGAACGAGGCCACCGGCGGACTGTTGACGACGCTGACGCTGCGGGTTGCCGTCGCGGTGGCACCGAGGTCGTCGGTCACGCGCAGGCCGATCGTGCGGGCACCGATGGTCGGGTAGGAGCTGCTGGCGCTGGCCGTGGTGCCGGTATCGGTCTCATAGGTCCCGTTCCCGTCCAGGTCCCACTCGTATTTGGCGATCGTGCCGTCGGCGTCGCTGGAACCGGCGGCGTTGTAGGTGACCGCATTTCCGGTCTGCACCGGGTTCGGAGCGGCGGTGAAGGAGGCGGTGGGGGCGACGTTCTGGATCACGATCGTGCGCGAGGCGGTCGCCGTGGTGCCGCTGTTGTCGGTCACGCGCAACCCGATCGTGCGGGTGCCGGGGGTCGCGTAGGCGCGGCTGACGCTCGCCGTCGTACCGGTGTCGGTCTCGTACGTCCCGTTGCCGTCGAGGTCCCAGGCGTATTTGGCGATCGTGCCATCGGGGTCTTTGGAGGCGGCCGCGTTGAAGGTCACGTTGGCTCCGCTCGGCGCCGGATTGGGGGAAGCGGTGAAGGACGCTTCCGGGGCGACGTTGAAGATCGAGAGAGCGAAGTGGTCGGCGACGGTGGTCGGACTCAGCGCCCGGTCATACAACGCCACCTCGTCGAGGTCGCCGGCGCCGTTGAGGCTGGAGGCGGCACGCGACATGAACGAGACCGCGGCGTCGGCGAAGGCCGGCGCCCCGGTCCCGTTCTCGGCCTTGGTGAAGGCGACCGGCTGTCCGTCCACATAAGGGATGACCTGCTGGCCGGCCACGGCCGTGGTGTCGAGCACGAAGGCGTAGTGGTGCCAGGTGCCGAGAGATGGCCGGGCGAAGAGGGAGACGTTGCGCGAGGCGCCGCTGCCGATCCCGACCGCGAAGGAGCCGTAGCCGCTGTTGGGGTCGATCAGGAAGCCGCCCGGCGTTTCGTTGAAGTTGTTGGTCAGCTCCATCGCCAGGTCGTCGTCGTTCGACCAGGAGTCCCATTTCATCCAGAACTCGACCGTGGCCGCGGTCTTGCCGGCGAGCCCGGTAGCGGCCGCACTGGCCGCGTCTTTGTTGCCGTCGAAGCTTGCCGCTTTGTTGGCGTCACCGGCAATCGCGCTCTGGATACCCAGGGTCGGCGCGCCGACGATCGTGGCCGGGTTGGGGCCGACGCTGTCGGCGAAGGTCGAGCCGGAGGTCTCGCCCAGGCGCCAGAAGTCGACGAGGCCGGGGGTGGCCTGGACGCCTTCGGCGTAGGTGGCGTGTTCGCCGGGACCGCCGCCGCCTTCTTCTTCGCCAGATCCTTCTCCACCTTCGATCGAGAGCAGGCGGCTGGCGGTCGCGGTGGCGCCGCCGTTGTCGGTGACCCGGAGGCCGACTTTGACCGTGCCGGCGACGGAGTAGGTGTGGCTGGCGCTTGGCGTCGTACCGGTGTCGGTCTCGTAGCTGCCGTTGCCGTCGAGGTCCCACTCGTATTTGGCGATGCTGCCGTCGGGGTCGCTGGAGGCGGCGCCGCTGAAGCTCACCGCGGCGCCGACTTTGGCCGCGGCGGGAGCCTGCAGTGAGGCGACCGGGCGTGTATTGGCGACGATGCCCTGGAAGTGGTTGGAGATCTCGCCCGCGGTCAGCGCCCGGTCATACAACGCCACCTCGTCGAGGTCGCCGGCGCCGTTGAGGCTGGAGGCGGCACGCGACATGAACGAGACCGCGGCGTCGGCGAAGGCCGGCGCCCCGGTCCCGTTCTCGGCCTTGGTGAAGGCGACCGGCTGTCCGTCCACATAAGGGATGACCTGCTGGCCGGCCACGGCCGTGGTGTCGAGCACGAAGGCGTAGTGGTGCCAGGTGCCGAGAGATGGCCGGGCGAAGAGGGAGACGTTGCGCGAGGCGCCGATCCCGATCCCGACCGCGAAGGAGCCGTAGCTGCTGTTGGGGTCGACCAGGAAGCCGCCCGGCGTTTCGTTGAAGTTGTTGGTCAGCTCCATCGCCAGGTCGTCTTCGTTGTTGTAGGAGTCCCATTTCATCCAGAACTCGACCGTGGCCGCGGTCTTGCCGGCGAGGCTGCTGACGGCGGCGCTGGCCGCGTCTTTGTCGCCGTTGAAGCTGGCGGCCTTGTCGCTGTCGTTGGGAACGCCGCCGGCGATGCCGAGCATCGGTTCACCGATGATCGCCGCCGGATTGCCACCGACGTTGTCGGCAAAGGTCGAGCCGGACGTCTCGTTCAGACGCCAGTAGTCGGCGAGGCCAGGGGTGCCGAGGACGCTTTCGGAGTAGCTGGACAGGGCCGGTTCGCCGCCACCGCCTTCGCCGACGGTCACGGTCTGGGTCGCGGTCGCGGTCGCACCGCCATTGTCGGTGACCCTCAGGCCAACTTTGACGTTGCCGGCCGCTTCGTAGGCGTAATTGACGGTCGGCGTGGTGCCGGTGTTGGTCTCATAGCTGCCGTTGCCATCCAGATCCCATTCGTATTTGGCGATCGTCCCGTCGGGGTCTTTCGAGGCGGAGGCGTCGAAGGAGACGGTTTCGCCGACTTTGGCACCGGCGGGCGCCGTGAAGGTCGCCGTCGGGTGTTTGTTGGCGCTGTCGCTGTTGAAGTGTTCGTCGATCGTGGCGGCGCTGAGGGCGCGGTTGTAGATCGCCACCTCGTCGAGGTCGCCGGCGCCGAACAGGCCCGAGGAGGCGCGCGACATGAACGAGAGCGTCGAGTTGGCGAAGGGCAGGGCGCCGGTGCCGCTGTCGAGCTTTTCGTAGGCGACGGGCACGCCGTCGACATACGGGGTGATCTGCTGGGCGGCCGGGGCCGTGGTGTCGAGGACGAAGGCGTAGTGGTGCCACTGGCCGGCGCTGGGGCGGGAGAAGAAGACGTTGTTGCGGGAGGAGCCTTCGGCGCCGATCCCGACCCCGAATTTGCCGGAGAGCTGCGGCGCGTTGGGGTCGATCAGGAAGCCGCCCGCGTTCTGGTTGAAGTTGTTGGTGAACTCCATCGCCAGGTCGTCGTCGTTCGCCCAAGCGTTCCATTTCATCCAGAACTCGACCGTGATCGCTTTGCTGGCCGAGAGGTCGATTTTGGCGCTGGCGGCATCGTTGGAGCCGTCGAAGCGCGCCGCCTTGCTGGAGTCGTTGGGGATGCCGCCGGCGACGCCGAGGGTCGGTTCGCCGGAGGTGGTGGCGGGGGTGCCGCCGACGCTGTCGGCGAGGGTGGTGCCGGAGGTCTCGTTCAGGCGCCAGTAGTGGACGAGGCCGGGCGTGCCGAGCACGGTCGGGCTGTAGTTGCTGGTTTTTTCTTCGCCGCCGCCGGGTTCTTCGCCGCCTTCGATCAGGACCGAGCGGGTCGTGGTCCCGATCGCGCCGCCGTTGTCGGTGACGCGCAGACCGACTTTGACCGTGCCGTTGGCCGTGTAGGAGTGACTGACCGTCGCCGTGGTGCCGGTGTTCGTCTCGTAGGTCCCGTTGCCGTCGAGATCCCACTCGTATTTGGCGATGGTGCCGTCGAGGTCTTTGGAGGCGGAAGCGTTGAAGGCGACCGTTTCGCCGGCTTTGGCCGAGGCCGGGGCCGTGAAGCTGGCCTGCGGCCGTTTGTTGGCGCTGTCGCTGTTGAAATGTTCGTCGATCTCGCCGGCGTTGAGGGCGCGGTTGTAGATCGCCACCTCATCGAGGTCGCCGGCGCCGTTGAGGCTGCCGCCCGCGCCCCGCGACATGAACGAGAGCGTCGAGTTGGCGAAGCCGCCGCCGCTGCCGTTGTCGAGCTTGGAGTAGGCGACCGGTTCGCCGTCGACGTAAGGCGTGATCTCACTGGCGGCCGCGGCGCTGGTGTCGAGCACGAAGGCGTAGTGGTGCCAGGTCCCGGCCGAAGGACGGGTGAAGAAGACGTTGTTGCGGGAGGCCCCCGTGCCGATGCCGACACCGAAGCTGCCGCCGAGCTGCGGCGCGTCGGGATCGATCAGGAAGCCACCGGAGTTTTCGTTGAAGTTTTTGGTGAACTCCATCGCCAGGTGGTCGAGGGTCGTGTAGGAGCTCCATTTCATCCAGAACTCGACCGTGATCGCCTGAGTGCCGGAGAGGTCGACCTGGGCGCCTGCCCCGTCGTCGATGCCGTCGAAGCGCGCCGCTTTGTCGGCGTCGTTGGGCACGCCGCCGAGAACGCCGAGGGTGGGCCCGCCGGCCGTCGTCGCCGGGCTCGAGCCGACGCTGTCGGCGAGGGTGGTGCCGGAGGTCTCGTTCAAGCGCCAGTAGTGGACGAGGCCGGGCGTGCCGAGCACGGTCGGGCTGTAGTTGCTGACGCCGTTGCTGGCGACGCTGATCGTTTTCGTTGCCGTCGCGCTCTTGCCGCCGTTGTCGGTGACTTTGACGCTGACGTTGACGTCGCCCGCCGCCGTGTAGGTGCGGTTAGCGGTCGGGGTCGAGCCGGTGTTGGTCTCAAAGCTGCCGTTGCCGTCAAGGTCCCATTCGTATTTGGCGATGGTGCCGTCGGGATCTTTGGAGGCAGAGGCGTTGAAAGTGGTCGCTTCACCGACGACCGGTGCGAGCGGGGAGAAGCTGAAGCTGGCGGTCGGTGGCTGGTTGTTGATCACGGTCACCGTGCGCACGGCGAAGTCGGTGGCGCCACCGTTGTCGGTGACTTTGAGGCGGACGGCGTATTCACCCTCGAGGGAGTAGCTGTGGGTGGCGCTGGATTTGCTCCCGGTGCTGGTCTCGTACGTCCCGTCGCCGTCGAGGTCCCATTCGTATTTGGCGACGGTGCCGTTGGGGTCGCTGGAGGCGGCGCCGTTGAAGGTGACGGTGGTCGAGGTTTTGGTCGGGTTCGGACTGGCCGTGAAGCTGGCGTTGGGGGCCTGGTTGGAGCCACCCGGGTCGAGCACCAGTTCTTCTTCGGGCGTTACCGGCTGCACACCCATGTCGGAGAAGATGTTGTAGGTCGCCTGCTCGATCGGCCCCTGTGGTTCGTTGGAGAGCCCGTGCGACCACAGCATGGTGCCGGTGGCGAAGACGAGGGCGCCGCTGGCCGCCTTGTACTTGACCGCGTTGACGGTGTTGGGCTGGCCGGGGGGAGGCAGTTTGGCCCGCACCCGGCCCTCGTCCTGCAGCCAGTTGGTTTCGGGGCTGCCGTTTTCGATCGGGGTCGAGCTCAGCTTGACCACGTTGGCCGGCTGGTGAGCCAGATACTGCGCCTGGGTCGGGACCGCGTCCCACTCCCAGTTGACGATGCGAGTGCCGATTTTGCTCGTCGAGTTCTCCGGTATGCCGGCGTTGCGCCAGATCCGGTCACCGGCGAATTCGTCTTTGGCGTTGCCGGCGGGAACCGTCAGTGGCCAGCTGAAGGCGTCGTCGTCGCCCAGGTAGAGAACGCCCCAGAGTTCGTTCTCCGGCATGTCGGGACCGACTCGGCCGCCGGGAGGGGCATTGGGGTCGCCGGGAGGCGCGCCGTTGTCGCGGAAGGTGGTGGTCGAGTTCTGTGGGTTGTCGTCTGGCGTCCCGGCTTTGCCGTCGAGGCCGAGCGCGTCGTCGGCCGTTCCTTTGAGGCCGTCGGGCCCCCAGTCGTTTTCGCTGACGGTGCCGTTGCCTTCGGAGCCGCTGCCCTGGACGGTCTTGTAACAGACGAGGGTGCGGGCGCCGTTCTCGTAGCGGACCTTCCAGTAGGCGGTGTTGGCGCTGAAGGCGGCGATGTTGACGCCGGCTTCGCGAGCTGCCTTGAAGCCTTTGAACTGCTGTTCGGTCCAGTACTCGGAGTGGCCGGAGACGATGTCGACGTCGTGGTCGAGCAGCTGGCCGGGACTGGAGCCGACGGCGACGTCGTCGCTGTAGGAGATGTCGTAGCCCTGCTTCTCCATCCAGTAGAGGAGATCGAAGTCGGGACCGAGGAACCAGTTCTGCATCGCCCCCGCTTGGTAGAAGGGCCGGTTGAAGGAGACCTTGGCGGCGCGGTCGGTGCCGGTGGCGACCGTGGTTCCGACCGTGTCGCCCGGCCAGCCGCCGAAGTAGAGGGACTTGCCGCCGAACAGGTTGTAGGCCTGGTAGTCGTTGACCGGCAGGACGTAGAGCATCTTCGCCGAGCTGTCGTCGTCGCGGACCGTGAACACGACCTGGGTCTGATCGCCGGTCGAGGCGGTCAGCTTCGCCAGGTAGATGCCGCTGGCCGGGAAGGCGCTGCCGGGAATCGTGTAAGTGGGGGACCAGTTGCCGCAGTCGACTTCACCGGTGATCTGGCTCATCGGTTTGCAGGTGTAGTCGTTGTTGATCGGCACGTTGGTCGCGCTTTTGACCAGGCGGCCGCCGTCGCCGTCGTAGTAGCCCATCCGGTAGACGTCGATGTTGACCGTCTTCTGCGGCGCGACTGGGGCATCGCGGCCGATTTTCAGGACCACGTCTTCGCCGAGGTCGACGCTGGTCTTGGTCGTGTAGCCGCCGAGGTCGTGGCTGTAGTCGAAGACCTGCCAGTTGGCGCTGCCGGTCTTGCACTGGTTCTCGTTGACGACCGGGTTCGAGTTGGGGCAGGAGACTGCGGCCTTCGCGGTGCCGCTCCAAGCGAGGATCAGGAGCAGGCCGACGACGCAGGCGAATGCCGCCGAGCCAAGTCGGGTCAGGCGGTCGCGAGACCCGGTGGGGCGCAAAGAACGCACGTTCGGATTGTTCCAGCGAACGGGCGAGTAGAAGGCGGAAAAACGGTCATACCTGGGGTTCATCGGTTCAGGCACCTCCTACGGCGGTTCGCTGGGGTCGGAGCACGCGAAGCGCGCCACTGGGGGACGGAAGGACACGGCGGGTCAGCTGGGCGACGTCGGCCCAGACGACGGGGAAGAGACTGCGCAGGGCGCCGAGGTAGACGATCCCGCCGGTGACGCCGACGGCGGCCAGCAGCACCGGCACCGGGGCGCCGTAGTTGCGCATTAGCTCAGCCGCCGGGAAGGCGACGGCGAGCAGCAGCAGGCTGCTGGCGACGGCGGGGAGGAGGTCGGTGACGAGGCGGCGGACCGGGATCTCGAGCACGCGGCGGAAGAGCACTCCATATACGGAGAGGAGGAGGAAGACGTGGACGCCGACGACCGCGTAGGCAAGGGCGGTGATCCCGTAAGGGGCGGCGATCCAGGAGCCGCCGATGTAGAGCGCCAGCAGGACCACGTTGAAGATCAGCAGCGCCCGTGGCTTGCCGGCCGCCAGCATGATCTGCGGGTAGCCGGTGAGGATCGCAGCGATCATCCCCGCCACGCAGAGCACCTGGACCGGGGCGGCGGCCGGAGCCCAGCGCTGGCCGAACAGCCACGGCACCAGGTCCGGGGCGGTGACCGCCAGCAGCGCCAGCAGCGGCAGCAGCACGGCGGCGTGGATCCGGGTCGCGCGCTCGTGGAAGCGGCGCAGTTCGTCGAGGTCGCTGGTCCGCGAGTAGACCGGGAAGGCGAGCCGGACCATGATCCCGCTGATCTTTTCCTGGTAGATGACGCCGAGCTGGAAGGCGCGCCAGAAGAGCCCGACCTGGGCGGCCGAGAGACGGACCGCGGCGACCGCCAGGGTGGCGTTGGTGATCGCCACGTAGGTGAGGCCGGCACCGGAGGCGGGCAGCCCGAAGGCCATCACCTCCTTCAGCGCGCCGCGGTGCCAGATCGGCAGCGGCGGCGGCACAGCGGCGAGCAGGAGGACGGTGGTGACCAGGGAGCCGGCGAGGGCACCGAGGACAATCGCCGAGGCGTCGAGCCCGGACCCCAGCGCCAGGCCCACCGAGGCCACCGCGGCGAGGCCGAGCGAGGCCAGTTCGATCAGGCTGACGCGGCGGAAGTCGAGCCGGCGCCAGAGCAGGCTGCGCGAAACGGCGCCGATGCCGGCGAGCAGGAAGACGGGGGAGATCATCACCAGCAGGTGAGCGGTGGCGGCACCGAAGAGCGGCTCGCCGACCGGCTGCGCCAGCAGCACCACGGCGGCGGTCAGCAGCGCCCCGGTGACGAGACTGGCGAACATCGCCGCCTCGACGTGGGTGCGGTCGATCGCCTTGCGCTGGACCAGGGCGCTGCCGAAGCCCTCGAAGGTGAAGATCACGGCCAGCGGCACCAGGATCAGCGGCACCACCGCCTGGCCGAAGCCGGCGGGGGGGATGAGGCGGGCCAGGGCGATCGCGGAGATCAGCGTGATCGCCTCGATCGCGACCCGCCCAGCGGTGGTCCAGCGCACGCCCGCGACCGCGGCCTGCTTCAGGTCCTCCTTGGAGATCTCCGCCTGCTCGAAGTCAGCTTGGCTCATCCAATATCCAACGTCCGGCGCGGCGGACGACTTGCGGGAGGCCGAAAGACTTATGGATTTCGGCCAACACTAAGGTTAAAGTCGAGACTTAGTCTTGAAGCGCGAGGGCCTTGACGGCGGCGCTGCGACTGGCCCAGGAATTGGCCGCGATCGTGTCCCTCCGCTCGGCCTCGCCGACCGGCCCCGCCGCCAGCGCGGCGCCAACTCCGGCGACGAAATCGCCCCCCGGCGCGACCCGCACGACCGGGCCCTCGACCCGGCGCACCGGCTCGAGGTCGGTGGCGACGACCGGGCGCCCGGAGGCGAGGTACTCGTACAGCTTCAGTGGGCTCATCGCTTCGGTCAGCGGCGTCTGGTTGTGCGGCACCAGGCAGACGTCGGCGGCGCAGGCGACGGCCGCCACCTGCTGGCGGGCGACCGGCTCGTGGACGAAGACGTTGGGCTCGGCCAGGAGCGGGGCGAGGTGCTCGCGTTCGGTCAGCGGCCCGACCAGGGCGACCGTGCCCTCGGGCCAGGCGCGGGCGACCGCACGGGCGGCATCGACGTCGAGCCGGCTGTCGAGGGTGCCGATGTAGAGCAGCCGTGGCCCAGGCAGCTCCCGGAACCACTGCGGCGCCGCGCCCGGCTGGAGCCAGATCTCCGGGTCGACCCCGTTGGGGACGACGGCGCTGGGCCCGCGCGGCTCGATCCGCTCGACGATCGCGTTGCTGACCGCGCAGAGGCGGCGTTCGCGCGCGGCCACCCGTTGATACGCCTCGAGCAGGCCGGCCCGCCAGGGCTGGTAGTCGGGGTGGGCGGCGAGGTCGTCGCTGGAGAAGAGAGTCACGGGGCCGGCCCAATCGAGCTCGGCGAAGCCGGCCAGCAACGGCTGCGAGGTGACGATCGCCGGGCGCTCCATCCCGAAACGCTCGGCGACCCGGCGCAGGCGCCGGTCGTAGCGGGCGTAGGCACGCTCGAGGCCGGCGACGGAGGTCGGGTCCTGGCGGCGCAGGCGCAGCGGTTGCCAGAGGCGAGCGCCTTCGGCCGCCGGGAACTTCGCCGGCCGCTGCGCCACGTCCTTGGCCAGCTTCACCGGGGCGCTGCGGGGCCGGTCGCAGACCAGCAGCCGCTCGATCCCGGGGTCGGCCAGCAGCGACAGCACCAGCTGGTCCTGGGGGAAGCACATGCCGCGATCCTGGGCGGCCGCCCAGGTCATGTCGTCGAAGGTGTAGATGACGTGGCTGTGCATGCTCAGCGTTCGGCGACGAGGTGCAGGCAGTCGCCCTCGCCGATCCGATCGCTGAGGAAGAGCAGCGGCGCCAGCGCCCAGGCGAGGACGCGGAAGCCGCGGCCGTCGTGGCGGAGGTTGCCCCAGGTCACGTACTGGATGCTGCCGAGCGGGCTCGGGCGCATCGTCGCGGCGCCGACGTCGACGGTGCGCAGGCCGGCGCGGCGGACGAGGCCGTCAAGCGAGTCGCGATCGAAGTGCTGGAGGTGGCGGGGAAGGTCGAGCTGGAACCAGGCGGAGCCGAAGAGGCGACGGTGCCAGCTGCCGAAGTTGGGCACCGCGATCGTCAGCAGGCCGCCGGGGCGCAGCAGGCGGGCCGCCTGGGCCACGGCCTCGGCCGGGTCGTCGATGTGCTCGAGCGAGTGGTTGAAGACGATCGCGTCGAATTCGCCCTCGGCCCAGGGGGCGTCGGCGAGGGTGCCGGTGACGGCGTCGACGCCAGCGGCGCGGGCGTGCTCGGCCGCCTGCGCCGAGGGCTCGATGCCAGAGGCCTTCCAGCCGTGGCCGGCGAAGACCGCGGCGAGGTCGCCGACGCCGCAGCCGACGTCGAGGATGCGCCCGGGCGGGCGCTGCCAGGTGCGGCGGTAGGTCCCGAACCTGACCACGACTTGGCGCTGGAGGTCGCCGAGCCGTTCGCCCAGCGATCGGTGGGCGCCGGTGTTCGGCGTGTAGGCGCTGTAGCTGTCCGGATAGTAGGTGGCGAAGTCCTCCGGGCGCAGCCGTGGCTCGGTGAAGGCGAGGCCGCAGCTGGAGCAGGCGACCACGGTGAACTCCCCGGGCGCGCCGGTCAGGCGATCGTGGCCGCGCAGCAGCACCGCGGGCTTCTCCTGCTCCGCACCGCAGCCGGGACAGCGCACGGCGCTGGCCACGGGGGTGGAGACTGCGCCGTTCACGCGTGCCTCCGCTTCCGCGCCTGGTCCTGGCCGAGCACGTAGGCGATCGCCGCGATGAAGCAGAAGAGATAGGGAAGCTGGGGGAAGGAGAGGAAGTCGAGCAGCGCCCCGGAGACGGCGGCGACGACGATCGCCGCGGCCGCCCCGAGCGCGGGCGGCGCCCGTTTCGCGTTGCCCGAGCGGGCGACCCGGTTGGCGCTGAGGAAGGCGGTGACGAAGATCGCCAGGTAGGCAACGATCCCGAGCAGGCCGACGCCGATGCCGAGCGAGAGGTACTGGTTGTCGAGGATCCGGTGCGCCTTCTGGTTGTAGCTGCCGTAGCCGCGCCCGGTCAGCGGGTGGGCGGCGAGGTCGGGCTTGATCGCGTCGTAGTCGCTGACCCGGTCCTTGGTCGTGTCGACTTCGTTGACCGAGCCCGGCGCCAGCTGGTTGACGACGGCGCCGAGCGCGCCCGGGGCGACGAAGTGGACGACCCCGACGAGGACGATCGCCAGCGGCGCCAGCCGCAACATCGCCCGCGGCCGGTAAACGGCGAGGACGAAGACGCAGACCAGCGGCCCGATCATGCTCGTCTTTTTCTGGGTCGCAACCGCGCCGCCGATCAGCAGCAGGACGATGCAGCCGTAGATCAGGCGTTCGCGCCGCTCCTTGGCTTTGAGCAGCCAGGCGAAGGCGAAAGGCAGCGCCATCGAGAGCATCACCGCGACCGCCAGCGGCTGCACGGTCGGCCCGTACATCAGCGTGCGCCCGATCGAGTCGATCGAGCCCAGGCCTTCGGGCCGGACGTAGCCGGGGAAGAGCGGGCCGATCACGTCGTGGAAGAGGTTGAAGCCGAGCCGGTACTCGACGATCACGGCGAGGGCGGTGACGCAGGCCATCGCCAGCATCGCGGTCACCATCTTCGTCACCTCGCTCGGCCTGATGATCGCCGCGGCGAGGGCGAAGAAGATGCCGTAGGAGATCAGCAGCGCCAGCTGCTTGATCGCCAGGTCGAGGCCGCCGACCCGGACCAGCGCTTCGGAGCGGGTGAGGACGCTGAGGATCGCGATCGCGGTGAAGGCCGCAAAGGCCCAGTGGACCGGGCTCGACCTTGTCGGGATCCGCCTCTTGCCGTCGATCTCACCGCAGCAGAGCCAGATTCCGGCCAGCAGCACCAGCAGCGGCCGGTCCAGGGTCATGTCGACGGGACCGCCGAACGGGAGCTTGATGCTGTCGAAGGGGATCAGCCACAGCATCGCCACGAACCCGAACAGGGTCCAGGGCAGAAGCCGGGTGGTGCGGGGCCAGTCAGCGGCCCTCCGCGCCGCGGCCGCGGCCAGAGCCTGGCGGTCGCGCGCCTGCGGTCCCCGCGCCGGCGCCCCACTGAATGGGCCGACCCCGGTCGTCGCCTCCATTAGCGCGTCGGGGCTGCTTGGTGTCCGGCGCCGTGGTGCCCGCTGCCGGCGTCGCCATAAGGCGGGGCGACGAAGGTCTCGGGCTCGGTCGGGACCGGCGCCGGGTAGGTCGTCTCGGTCGGGAAGTGCTCTTCGTAGTCGGCTTTGTCGAGGGCGCGCCAGCGCTGGGCGAAGGTTGGGACCAGGAGGATTGCCGCGCAGCCGAGCCCGAAGACGAGCAGGAAGGCGAGGATCATCAGCAGGATGTTGTTGGAACCGCCGAGCGTGCCGCCCTCGGGGGCGCCGAGCTCGCGGACGGTGACGCCGTTGCGCACGGGCGTGCCGTCGACCTCGAGGCTGTGGATGTATTCCTTGAGGACGGAGTAGGAGGCGCCGGCGAGGGCGATCGCGGTATTCGCGGTCGCGGCCTGGGCGTCGACGGTGATGATCGGGACGTCTTCCTGTGCCGTGTAGACGAGGCGGTTGCTGTTGCCTTCCTGCAGCAGTTCGCCGGCCCGTTCCTCGGACGGCTGTGAGGCGTAGGAGCCTTCGGCGATGGCGCCGCTGAAGGGGCCGCTGGTGGCGAGCGTGGCGACCGGGACGCCGGCCAGCTTGGCGATCTTCTGGCGGGCTTCGTAGCCGGCCAGATACTGGGCGTAGATTTTGGCCCGGGTCGAGTTCTCTTCGAAGGTGCCGGATTCGACGCCCTTGACCAGCGCCGGGGAGTCGGTCGAGTCGACGAGGATCTGGCTCGAGGCGGCGGCGACACTGAGCGCGCGCTTTTCGAGACCCGGGGGCGAGGCGCTGAAGCGGTAGGCGCTGAACAGCGCGGCGATCACGGCGACCACGAGAACGAGGCCGACGAGGAGCTTGCGCCCCCAGAGGTGTCTGATGGTGTCGACGAAGGCCATTGGCTTATGAACGCATGAAAAACGTAGGAACTTTCGTAGCTTCTACTTGATTTGAGATTTGTCTCCTGCGGGCGACCCCGGAGCGCACGCGATTGCGCAGCTCCTGAGCGACGAAGCGCCGGTACTCCTCGTCCTCGACCCGGCCTTCGCGGCGCCCGGCGGCGCGCAGGTAGCCGTAGAGGAAGGCGAGGCCGGAGAGGCCGTAGGGACGCCAGGTGGCGATCTTCAGTGACCTCAGCGTCACCCACCAGGGGCTGTAGCGGAGGATGTAGGCGCACTGGCCGAGGCGGGCGCGGCCGCGCAGAGCGCCGCCCCGGGTCGCCACCGGGCGGTGGTGGCGGGCGGCCAGCTCGGGCAGCGAGCGCGTCGTGTAGCCGTGCATCCGCGCGTAGGTCTCGTCGATCGTGTCCCAGCCGAGGCGCTCCTCGACGCCGCCGACCGCTTCGAAGCACTCGCGGCTGTAGAGCTTGACGGCGCCGCGCACGTGGTAAGCCGGGATCCGGGTCGGTCGCCACTCGCCCGCGCTCTGCTCCAGCAGGGTGCCGCCGGCGACCCCGAGCTCGGGGTCTGCGGCGAAGCGCGCGAGCAGGCCCTCGAAGTAGTCGGGCGGCAGCTCGATGTCGGCGTCGAGCTTGCCGAGGTGGGTGAAGTCGGCGACGTCGACACCGGCCAGGGCGGCGTTGAAGGCCCGCGCCTCGGCGGCGAGCGCCAGGCCGTCCGCCTTTGGCGCGCGCACCTCGGCCGGCGTGCGCAGCACCTCGAGGAAGGGGACTTCGGCGGCGGCGCGGGCGAGGATGCGCGGGGTCTCGTCGCTGGAGCCGTCGTCGACGATCAGCCAGAGGTCGGGCGGTCGGGTCTGCTCCCGCATCGCCCGGATCGTCGTCTCAAGGTGGGCGGCCTCGTCGCGGGCCGGGGTGATCAGCAGCAGGCGGGACACCGTTACTTGCTCCGGGCGCGTTGGACCAGGCCGTCGACCAGCTCCAGGTACTGCTCCTTCTGGCGCCGCCACTCGATCTCGGCCAGGCGGGCCGAGGCGCGGGCGGCGCGCTCGCGGGCAAGCTCCGGCTCTGTGCGGACGCCTTCGATCGCGGCGGCGATACAGGCGGGGTCGCCCGGCTCGGCCAGCAGCACGTCGTCGCCGAAGTAGCGCTCGATCACCGGCAGCCGCGAGGCGACCACCGGCAGGCCCATGTGCACGTACTCGAGCAGCTTCACCGGCAACAGCAGCTCGGTGAAGTCGTCGCGCAGGGTCGGGACGACGCCGAGGTGGGCTTCTGTCAGCCGGCTCGGGATCTCCTCGACCGGGGTCGGCTGCGGCGCGATCCGAACGCCGACCGGCGCCACCTCGGCCGCGGTTGCGGCGAGGGTGCGGGCGGCCTCGGCGTCGGAGCCGTAGACGTCGAGCGTGACCGGCTCGCCGCGGCCGCGCAGCAGCGCCACCGCACGGACCAGGGTCTCGACCCCGAAGCGATCGGCGAGGCCGCCGTGGTAGACGACCCGCAGCTCGCCCTCGGACGGGGGCGTGATCGGCGCCCGGCGCGCGCCGAAGACGCGCTCGTCGGGGGTGTTCATGACGATCTGCGAGCGCTCGGCCGTGACCCCGCGGCCGCGCAGCAGGTCGCGGGCCTCGGCGGTGACGAAGACGTGGCCGTCGGCGAGCGAGGCGCTGACCTTCTCCTCGAGCCGGATCAGCCGCACCGACGGGTGGCTCTCGGACTTGTCGAAGAGGGTCGCGAACAGCTCCGGGAAGGTGTCGTGGAAGTTGAGGATCAGCGGCACCCCGCGCAGCTTCGGGCGCCAGGCCGCGAAGACCAGGGCGTCGGGCATGTTGTGGATCTCGATCAGGTCGAAACGCTTCTCACGGTCGAGCTGTCTGACCTTGCGCGCCGCCCCGGCGAGGAAGCGAACGTTGCCCTCGAGATAGGCCCGGGTGCCGCCGCGCGGCTTCCCGGCCGCGGCCCGGTGCAGACCGATCTCGCCGGCCCCGACCGTCATCTCCTCGTCGTCGTTGAGGCATATGCAGTCGACCCGGTCGCCGCGTTCGGCCAGCGCCCGCGCCTGGCGCTGGATGCGCGAGTCGACGGCGAAGTCGGAGTAGTGGACCATGCAGACCCGTAGGCCACCACGGCGTCCCTCGCGCTCGGGGAGCTCAGTTATCTGCTGGGACTTCAAAGCTCTGTACCGCCGCCACGATCTCCGCGATCTGCGCATCCTCGATCGCCGGGAAGATCGGCAGGGAGCAGTTTTCGGAGGCAAGCCGCTCCGCCACGGGAAGGTCGCCACGGCCGAGCCCGAGGTCCGCGTAGGCCGGCTGCAGGTGGATCGGCGTCGGGTAGTGGATGGCGCTGGCGACGCCACGCGCGTCGAGGTGGTCGCGGAGGGCGTCGCGCTCGGCACTGCGGACCACGAACAGGTGGTAGACATGGTCGCTGTCGGCCGCCGCCGGGGCGGGGGAGATGACGTTGCTGCCCTCGAGACCGGCGCGCAGGGCGTCGGCGGCGTCGCGGCGGCGCTGGTTCCAGGCCGGCAGGTGCCTGAGCTTGACCTCGAGGATCGCCGCCTGCAGGGTGTCGAGGCGGTGGGTTCCGGTCGCCAGCTCGTGGTGGTGGCGGGTGCCCTCGCCGTGGGAGCGCAGCAGCCGCACCTTGGCGTCGAGCGCGGGGTCGCTGGTCACCAGCGCGCCGCCGTCGCCCCAACCGCCGAGGTTCTTGGTCGGGTAGAAGCTGAAGCAGCCGGCGTCGCCGAGCGAGCCGACCGGGTTGCCCTTGTAGAGGGCGCCGTGGGCCTGGCAGGCGTCCTCGATCACGGCGATCCCGCGCTCGCGACAGAGGGCGAGGATCGGGTCCATGTCGACCGGGCGGCCGAAGAGGTGGACGGGGATGACGCAGCGCGTGCGCTCGGTCAGCGCCTGCTCCACGGTTGCCGCCGTGATCAGCGCCGTCTCCGGGTCGATGTCGACGATCACCGGCGTCGCGCCGACGGTCGAGACGGCCTCGGCGGTGGCGATGAAGCTGTAGGTGGGGACGATGACCTCGTCGCCTGGTCCGATGCCAAGAGCGCGCAGGGCGATCTCCAGGGCGGCGGTGCCGGAGGAGACGCCGGCGGCGTACTCGGTCCCGCAGAACTCGGCGAAGGCAGCCTCGAAGCGCTCCAGTTCGGGGCCGAGCGTGAAGGCGGAGTCACGGGCGATCCGCTCGACCACTTCCATCAGCTCGGCGAACAGCTCCGGATCGGCGCTGTCGAGGCGGATGAAGGGAACCGAGGTGCCCTCGGTCGCGGCCAGGGGCAGGGCGTTCGGTTGGGCTAGGGCGCTCACGTCTTTTCCTCGCTTGGGGTGGATGGGGTCAAGGTATGTTCTGAATCCGCCGCACTCGTGTTCATCGTGTTTTCAAGCTCGAGGAAGAGCGCGGCGGCCTCGCGGCGCGAGCGCACGCCGAACTTCGCGAAAGCCGAGGAGAGGTGACTCTTGATCGTGCTCTCCGAGAGGAAGAGCTCGTCGGCGATCTGGGCGTTGGTCAGCCCCTGTGAGACGAAGGTGAGGACCTGGCGCTCGCGGTGGGAGAAGGCGGGTCGCTCGACGCTGGCCCGCATTTCGCGGGGGACGACCGACTGGCCGGAGCCGACGGCGCTGACCGTCACCGCCAGGGTCGACTCGAGCAGCGGCTCGAAGACGATCGCGTCGGCGCCGGCATCCAGAGCGCGACGCACCCCGGTCGCGGTTGCGGTGGGGGAGATGGCGACGATCGCCGGTCCGGGGACCTCGCGGCGCAGGCGGCGCAGGGTCGCCATCTCGCGGGGCAGGTCGACGTCGCAGACGAGGATCAGGATCGCGGCCGCGTTCAGCTCCAGTTCGGCAGCTTCGCCGGGAGTGTGGGCGACGAGCAGCGGAGTGTCCGCGAACTTGGCCTCCAGCACCGCCGCGACACGACGCTGGGTGGTCGGCGCGTTGGCGCCCGCCACCACGCAGAGTTGGCCGGAGGATGCCCGGGTGCCATCGATCGGTTTGCTCAGTACCGCCACGGATCACCAACGGGGCAAGGAGGCAAAAGTTTGCGCGACACTCCGTTTGCGCAAGTCCGGCGCACAGGCACCGTTGATGCTGGGATGAGCCAAGTCAAGACGTCCGCACCATGTAACGACGCGCCGCATCGCCTGCTCGACGATGTGTCATTTGGCGACGACGTCGCCGTCTACTCATTCACCAATCTCTATGGCTGTGAGATCGGCGCCCGCACCCGCGTCGGCACCTTCGTCGAGATCCAGCGCGGCGCCCGCATCGGCTGCGCCTGCAAGATTCAGAGCCATACCTTCATCTGTGACGGGATCACGATCGAGGACGAGGTCTTTGTGGGACACGGGGTGATGTTCGTCAACGACAAGCGGCCACGGGCGACCAACGGCGACGGCCAGCTGCAGGGCGACGCCGACTGGGAGCTGCTGAGGACCGTGGTCGAGCGCGGTGCCACGATCGGCTCCGGGGCGACGATCCTCGGTGGGGTCCGGATCGGGGCCGGGGCGACGGTTGGAGCCGGCGCCGTGGTGACGAAGGACGTCGCCGCCGGGACCACCGTCATCGGCAGCCCGGCGCGACCGCTCTCAGCCCGAGACCCGGTTCAGCGCCAGCGCTCGAGCAGGTCCTCGTCGGGCACTTCCCGGACCTGACGGGCCGGCGCGCCCATGACGACTGCGCGCGGGGGGACGTCCTTGGTCACCAGGGCGGCCGCCGCGACGAAGGCCTCCGCGCCGATCTCGACCCCGGGACAGAGCACGACGCCGCCGCCGATCCGGCAGGCCCGCCGCAGCAGCGGCCCCTCGAACTCCTTCTCGGGCCCGTGGCGGTCCATCGTGTTGTCGTTGGTCATGGTCACGCCCGGGCCGACGAAGACGTCGTCCTCGATCACGGTGCCGCCGGTCAGGTAGCAGCGGGTCTGCACGCTGACCCGCTCGCCGACGACGACGCCGGGGTCGACCGAGCTGAAGCTGCCGATCGTCGAGCCGGCACCGATCCGGGCGCCGGCGCGGATCTGGGCGTGGTCGCCGATCCGGGCGCCGGCGCCGATCCGCACGCCCCCGTGAATGACCGCCTGGCCGCCGATCAGGACACCGGCGCCGATCTCGACGTCCTCGCCGATCAGCAGACCAGGGGCGAAATCGGAGAGATGGAGGGAGGGGGCGACCACGGGGCGGGATCGTAGCGGCGGCGGCAAGCCGCAAGCTGTGGCCGTGCCCAAGCGTTGATCACCTGCATGAATGACGTCTGCGCGATCATCGTCTCCCACAACGGCAAGCGTTGGCTCAACGCCGCGCTGACCACCCTCTTCGAGGGTGCGGAGGGCATCGACCTCGACGTCGTCGTAGTCGACAACGGCACCGACAACTCCGCCACCTACGTCGAGGAGCACTTCCCGGCGGCGCGCACGATCCGCTGCGAGAACCGCGGCTTCGGCCATGCCAACAATCGTGGCTTGGAAACGGCCGATGCCCGCTATGTGCTTTTCCTCAATCCCGACACCGAACTGCTCAGCGGCACCCTGGGTGAGCTGGTCGCGGCCCTCGACCGCCAGCCCGAGCTCGGGCTGGCGGGGGTGCGCCAGGTCGACAGTCACGGCTCGCTGGCCCCGAGCATCCGCCGCTTTCCCTCGACCGCGAACATGCTGGCTGAAGCGCTGTGGGTCGAGCGGGTTCCCGGCCTGCGTCTCTGGCTTGGCGAGCGTGAGCTCGACCACCGCCAGTACGGCCGCGAAACGGGCTGCGACTGGACTTCGGGCTCGTTCATGATCGCCCGCCGCGAGGCGCTCGCGGCCAGCGGTGGCTTCGACGAGCGCTTCTTCCTCTTCTCCGAGGAGACCGACCTCTGCTGGCGGATCAAGCAGGCGGGCTGGGGAATCGCACACCTGCCGGAGCTGACGATCCGCCACTATGAGCATGAGGAGGGGCGGGGCGCTCAGCTCGAGGCGCAGGTCGCCTACGCGCGGCTGCAGTTTGCCCGCAAGCACTTTGCCCGACCCGGCGCCTACCGCGGGGCGATGGCGTTGCGCTACGCCCTCAGGGTCGGCGTCTGCTCGCTGCTCGGCGAGCGCAGGAAGAGGCAGCGCGAGGCGGCGCGGGTAGCCCTGTCGGCCACGCTGACTCGACAACCCCCCTTTGGCGAACTGGCCGCCGTCTCGAGCTGGGACTCAAGCGACGATCGTCAGAGCGCCGGGGTCGGCGCGTAGCTCGATCCGCGTGTGCTCGCCGATGTAGTCGCCGTCGACCTGGAGCGGGAACGGCCGCGGGGCGCTGTCCTTGTCCTCGGAGACGGAGCTGATCGTCGCCGTGATGACGTCGTCGAAGTGCTCCACCTGGCGGTGGCGCGCCGCCGGCTTCTCGGCGCTGAAGAGGCGCCGGATCAGGGTCGGCATGTCGCGCTGGGTGGCGCGCTTGAGGACGCCGACCGAGAGCGTGCCGTCGTCGATCTCGATCCCCTCGCAGACTCGGATCGGGCTGCTGGCGAAGTAGGTGAAGGGGTCGGAGTTCTGGACGATCGCGGTCACCCCCTCGGCCGCCTTGGCGCCGCTCTCGAAGCGCACCCGGACGGCGTTGTGGAGGTACTGGCGGTAGAAGGCCGAGATCCCGCACCAGCTGTAGTAATAGGGCCCGGCGCGCGACTTCAGCCGCGGGTGCGCATCGACCCGCTCGACCACCGAGGCGTCGATCCCGACCCCGCAGGCGAAGACGAAGTGGCGCTCGTTGACGACGCCGAGGTCGATCTTGCGCGGCGCCCAGTCATCGGCCAGCGTCAGCAGGTGCTCGGTCGCGTCGACGACGTCGTTGGGCATCCCCAGCGAGCGACAGACCACGTTGGTCGAGCCGCCCGGCAGCACCGAGACCGGCACATCCGTTCCGGCCAGCCCGTTGGCAACCTCGTTCAGCGTCCCGTCACCGCCGAAGGCGACGACGATGTCGTACCCATGGTCGGCCACCTCGCGCCCGATCTCGGTCGCGTGGTTCTGCGCCTCGGTCGAGACCGCCTCGACCTCATAGCGCCCCTGCAGCGCGTAGACGACCAGGTTGCGCAGCCGGTCGGAAACCGTCGTCGCGACCGGGTTGACGATGATCAGCATCCGCTTCTTGGCGGGTTTCCTCGGCTTGCGGTGGGGGAGTTTGGGGGTCATTCGGTGTCCGTGCGCCAGTTGGTGCGCCAGTGAGCCGCTAGGCCGCCCTGCGCCTGCGCTGCTCGGCGAGATAGGCATCGAGTAGATCGGCTGCCTCCGCCTCAGAGCCTGGCATCAGATGCCCATAGCGGTCGAGCGTGATCGAGATGTTCGCGTGGCCCATGAAAGTGGAGAGCGCCTTGGCATTCACACCGGCCGCGATCATCAAGGACGCGAAGGTGTGCCGGCACTCATGCAGCGTAATGCGATCGAGGCCAGCGGACTTCCACGCCTCGTCGGCTCGCTCAGACAGCTTCTCGCCAGTGAAGGGCCGAGTTGGGGTCGCGCCGAAAACACGATCCCGCCCAGAGCGCTCGCCGTTGTTCAGGCGCTCGATGAGGTGGGTTCGCAGCAGGGCGATGATCGGCACCTTTCGGCGCCCAGCACTGGACTTCAATCTGATCTCACCCTCGTACGGATCCCATCCTCGCTCGACGCGGATCAGCCCTTGCTCTAAATCAATGTCTTCGACCCGCAGGGCGCGCAACTCGCCACGGCGCAGCCCCGCGTACATCGCCGTTGCCCAGATCACGCGATCCCGCTGGGGAACGGCGGCGATCAACGCTTCCGCTTCCCTCGGATCGGCGTAGCGCTCGCGGCGCCCCCGGACGGCTGGCTGTTCCAGGCCCGTGCAGGGGTTGATTGCCACCTCGCCTAGGCTCAAAGCCCGCCGGAAGATGGCGCGAAGGGGGAGGAGCGTGACCTGAACAGTGGACGGGTTCAGGCCCTCCGCAATGAGTTGATGAACGAATGCCTGGAGGTCGGGCCGGCTGATCTCGGCCAGCTTCGTTCGACCGAAGGCGGGAAGAACGCGCAGCCGCATCGCCTGCTCGTAGGAGCGCAGGGCCGAGGGCTTGTAGGGGTCGCCTGAGCGGTTGGTGACCGTGCCAGCTCGCGCGCCCCGGTACCAGGCATCCCAGGCTTGCTGGATGGTCGTCGGCTTTGGCGCGCGCAACCCGCCCTTGGCGAGGGCGGTGAGGGCATCGACACGCCACGACTTCGCTTCCGCCTCACGCCGGAAGGTCTTGCGGATCTTCTTCCCGTCCCGTTTTGAGAAGACCCATGCCTCATAACCCGCGTTGCAGGTACAGCGCCGCCCCTCACGGGCGGCGCAGCCTTTGGAATGCCGTCTGCGGATTCCCTCGGCCATCAGTCGCCGCCTCGAAAGCGACCAATCCGCACATCGCCAGGACTCCAGTTGATCCCCGCCATCAACTCGCCCGGCTCGACTTCAAGGCACGCGCTGAGTTTCGCCAGGGTGTCGATGCGAGGAATGCGAAGGCCGCGCTCAAGCTGGCTGATCTCGGTGCGATGAACCGAGGCCCGCACGCTCAGCTCGTCCTGAGACATATCCGCGCTCTTGCGGGCGCGGACGAGGTTGTCGCCGAACTGCGCTGCGACATCCATCAGTCGTCCCTCTGCTCGGGGCCGCGCGTGACGAACTTGCCTCGCGGATTCCCACGCGACGGCTTTGGCGGAAGCCATGCCATCCCTTTGAGCAGATCACCTGGAGCGATTTCCAGGGCGCCGGCCAGTTTGACCACGGTGTCGATGCGCGCCAGTCGGACCCCGCGCTCAAGGTTGCCGATCTCGGTCCTGTGTACGCCCGCGAGGTGGGCAAGCTGTTCCTGGGAGAGACCCGCCCTCCTGCGGATGATCAGCAGGTTCTCAGCCAGGCAGCGTGCGAGATCGGGGGGATACTCGTAGCCCGCCATTAGGCGACTTCCAGGGCGGCGAAGTACAGGGCCGCTCGCGAGGGCGACAGAAAGCGACCCTCCCGGTGCATGAGCCCGGCGCCGACCAGTTCGCGAACGGCCCGCCCTGCGGCGTCCTCAGGATCGCCTCGCTCGGGATCGGCATGGAGGACGAGGATCAGCTCGTCCATCGTCAGCCGGGTCGGGTGTTCATCGAGGAGGAGCGCCAGGACGGCGCGCTCCGTTCTCTTATCTGCGCCTGCGGGCGAGGAAGGATCGAGCGAAGCCCGATCCGTAGGGTTCTCGTCAGCCATGAGGAGGTTCACGCTCCTTGTGGTCAGGCTCCCGGTTGGCGTTAGCGCGCCGCCGGGAGCCGCTTTTGTAGGAAGAAATCCTACGGTAGCATCATCTGTAGGACAAACTCCTACAGATGATCTACTTGCCCTTGAGGATGCCTCCCACCGTCGTCCAGTGAAGGTCGACCGCCTCCCCGATCTCGCGTAGGGAAAGCCCCGCCTTGCGCGCTCGCTCGAAACCCTTTCGTCGCGCGTTTCTCGCGTCGGCCACTTGGCGCTCGTAGTCGGCCTGAACCTTCCGTGCCTCGCGGCGCGCTTTCTCCTTGGCGTCGGCCATGCCGCGCAGCCTAGATGCAGCACGGCCATCACGCCCCAGGCAGCGCTTGCTCTGCGTTCTCTGCCATCCAGCGTTCCAGCTCGCTGACCGGAACCAATCGCTTACGCCCTCGGCGAACCAAGCGCAGCTCCGGCGCGACATTGGCATCGAAAAGTCCGGGCCGACCCCAATTGCCGCCGCTGCCTCCGGCGGCGTCAAGGCAATACGTGGGACCGAAGCGGCGAGCTTCTTCATTACAGAGACTGTCCTTCGAGATGGCCCATTGCATCGAGTACGTCCAAAAAACCGGGACAACGCCCTCGGTTTTAGGCGCCGGGGCTGGCGCGGGCGCGGGGTCAATGCCAGTCCAAAAGGCAGCCACGAACAAGAGCCAGCCGAATCAGCAGCAAGCCAGAACCCAAGGGAAGGCATAGCCCCAGCAAGGCAGTCCGAAGGGCAACTGAAACAGCAAGCAGCCCATAGGCGCCAGCCACCCAGCACTTCAACAAACAGCAACAGCACCACCCCTCACGCACTATCAATTTGCGAATTGCCCGGGGCAAAAGCGCTTCCCGTTGGACAGAGGAGGTGGATGCTCTCGATAGGCAAGCTCGGCATAGGACAGGAGCGCTACTACCTCGACAAGGTCGCCGAAGGCGCCGAGGACTACTACTCCGGTGAGGGCGAGGCCGAGGGCCAATGGCTGGGCGACGCTGCCGCCGAGCTCGGCCTGGACGGGGTGGTGGAAGCCGAACAGCTAACCGCGATGTTGACCGGCCGTAACCCCGCCACGGGTGAGCCGCTTGGCCTGCGCGCGGTCGGCGGCCGGGGCGCCGTCCCCGGCTTCGATCTCACCTTCTCGGTCCCGAAGTCGGCCTCACTGCTCTGGGCGCTCGGCGATGCGGAGACCAGCGCCGCCGTCACCGCCGCGACCGAAAGCGCTCTGGGCGCCGCGCTCGACTACCTCCAGCGGGAGGCGTGTTGGACGCGGCGCGGAGCAGATGCCGAGTTCGTCAAGGGCAACGGCTTCCTTGCCGCAGGCTTCCGCCACCGCTCCTCGCGCGCCGGAGATCCCCAGGTTCATATCCACACCCTGATCGCCAACGCGACCCAGGGACCGGACGGCAAGTGGACCCGCCTTTACCACCCGGCGATCTACGACCACGCCAAGACGGCGGGCTATCTCTTCGAGGCCCACTTCCGCGCCGATCTGTCCCGCCGCCTCGGGGTCAGTTGGCAGGAAGTCCGCAACGGCATAGCCGAGATCGAGGGCTTTGCCGACGACCATCTCCGTGCGTTCTCCACGCGCCGCCAACAGATCCTCGAGGCGGCCGGTCCAGAAGCCTCGGCGCGCTCCAAGCAGGTCGCGACCCTGGCGACGAGGACCGCGAAGGAGGAGGGCGTGACGCAGGAGACGCTACGCGAGCGCTGGAACTCCAAAGCCCAGGAGATCGGCTTGGAGGTGGAGCGGACCTTGGGCCGTGACAGAGATTCCGGCGCCCCCGACGTAGCCCGCACGGCCTCTACCTGCGGGGTAGGCCGTGCGGTTACGACGGGGGTCTCTCACTTCGACCGCAGGGACGTGATTCAGGCGGTGGCCGGGATGACACGGCATGGGATGGACGCCGCCGAGGTCGAGCGGGCGGCGGATGCCTTCCTTGCCTCGGAGGAGGTCGTGACGCTCGGCGCCTCCGCCAAGGGCGAGCGCTTCACTACGCGAGAGGTCTGGGAGATCGAGCGCGCGGCGCTGGCGAAGGTGGAGAAGATGCGGAGCGGCGACGGGTCGAGCGCATCGGCTTCCCTCGGCGCCGAGCGGGTGATCGCCGAGCGCCCGACCTTGAAGGCAGACCAGGCCGAGATGATCCGCCGCCTGCTCACCGACCCCGGCCGGATCTCGGTAGTGATCGGTGAGGCCGGGACCGGCAAGACCTACGCCATCGTCGCCGCGGCCGAGGCATGGGCGCGGGAAGGGGTGGCGTTGCGCGCAGCTGCACCTACCTGGCGGGCGGCGAACGTGATGCGAGCGGAGGGGTTGGCGGCTCAAAGCACCGCCTCGCTTCTGGCCGAGCTTGACCGTGCCGGATCGAGAGACGGCTTGGAGCGCGGCTCCGTCCTCTTGGTCGATGAGGCCGGGATGGTCGATTCGGCGAGCGTCGCAAGGTTGATCGACCACGCCGACGCCGCTCAGGCAAAACTCGTCTTGGTCGGCGACTACGAGCAGCTCTCAGAGATCGAGTCGGGCGGCCTATTCAGGGCGATTGCCGAGCGCGGCGACCCGATCACCTTGGACGAGGTGATCCGCCATCGCTTCGACGTTGAGCGCGAGGGAGCGAAGCGCATCCGCGACGGCGAGGGAGAGAAGGCGATCCGCCTCTACCGATCCGAGGAGCGGGTGATCGTCGCCCCGGACCCCGAGGCTCGCCGCGAGGCGATGGTCAACGACTGGCACCAGGCCCATGAGCGCGGCGAGGACGCGGTGATGATCGCCAAGCGAAACGCCGAGGTCGATCAACTCAACGAACTGGCGCGGGCGAAGATGAAAGCGGCCGGGCGCCTGGGTGCCGGCGAGGTCGAGGTCGGCGGCCGGCCCTTCGCCGCCGGCGATGAGGTAATCACCCGTGTCAACGACCGCAAGGCCGCCATCTACAACCGCGAGCGCTGGCAGGTCGTGGAGGTCGACGCGGCCAACCACCGCATCGTCCTCCAGGGGCTCGACCAGGCCCGCACCGTTGAGCTTGACGCCGACTACCTCGCCCAGGTCAACCCGCACTCCGGCGCCCCGGCGCTCCAGCACGCCTACGCGATCACCACCTACTCAGCGCAGGGGACCACCGTGGAGCGCGCCTACCTCGCCGCCGACGCTTCGATGGACAAGCAGGAGCTATACGTCGCCACCTCGCGCAGCCGGGGGGAGACGTTGATCTACGCCACCCCGGAGGTGCGCGGCGACCGTGCCGAGATCGCCCCGGCCGAGTTCGCCGACCGGAGCGAGCTTGCCCATCTGAGCGAAGCGGCCGTGCGCGATCGCGCCCAGCGCGCCGCGCACGACGTCGCCCGCCTCGACGGGCTGCCGATCGAGGAGTTGCGGCGACGCCAGAGTGAGTTGAGCGGACCCGCCACGCGGGAGCGCGCCAACCAAGAGCGCCGCGAAGCTCTCGCCGAGCGGATCGCGGCGGCGGAAACCAGGCTCGCCGACCCCGGCCCCCGTGGCAGGCTCGCCGCGAGCGGCCTTGAGAAGTACCGGGCCGAGCGCGACGCCCTGCCGCCGATCCGCGAGGACGCCCGCCGCGAGTTGGCGGCGGTCGAGGAGGCCATCGCCGCCCGCGAGCAACTGACGAGGACCGCCGCCCGCATCGCCCCACCTCCCTACGTCGCCGCCGAGTTGGGCCGGCGGCCGACCAACCCGGCCGAAGCGAAAGCCTGGGATCGCGGCCTGAGCGTGATCGAGACCTACCGCCGCGACAACGGCGTCACCGACCGGGCCAGCGCCTTTGGGCCCGCCGCGAAAGGCGGTGCGGCCAAGGCACGCCAACGCAAGGCGATGGAGCAGGTCGAGCGCGTGTGGCGCCAACTCAACCGACAGAAGGCGCGGGAGGCTGCACGGGCGAGAAGCAACGAGCGCTCCTTAGGTATTGGCCGCTAGCCGTGGGGCGCCGACCCGATGTTCGACTCTTTGTGAGAGTCGAACATCGGGTGTACGGGGTGACGATCCTTATTTGCACTTCTGCGGTTTGCACGCCTTACGCCCACATTTTGCGGCGTCGCTGCTGATCCAGGTGTCAGCTGGCGGCTCCCCGAAGGCTGCTTCGTAGTGCTCCAGCGTGTCCGCATAGGCGTCGTTGAGCGCCTGTGCATCCGCCTCGCCACGCATCCCGAAATAAGGGAAGTGGTCAAGGAACTGACCAAAGATCGCGTCGCAGTCCTCCCGATAGGCAGCCGTGTCGAGAATATGGCGGTGCCACATCTCGTCCACAATTCCGCAGGGGACAATGTCGGCGTCGGGATGGACGATCTGGAGGGCGAGGAACTTCCGATACTCGTCCTCCATCAGGTCAATCTTGCCGGCGTCGAGGCCCGGGCCCTCGCTGGCGTCCGCGAGCTTCATCCTCACATTGCTCAGGTCGAGCAGTTCATGAAGACGCCGCAGAACAACGCCAGCGTCGGCCATGGGGCGGTCAAGGACAGCGGTTCCGCCGCCGTCGCCGCTAATTTCTTCAAACAAGACTGCACCTCCATAGGTTGCTTTGTCGTGACTGCAACTTTGGAAGGATTGCCGTAGCAGCGGCGGCAAAAGAGACTCCACTCGTTCCCAAATAGCGGGAATTTTTAGACGATCTGGCTCCGCGGTCGCTTTTGTCGCGCTTTAGTCCCGCCAGCGCCTAGCGGAAGACAGGGAGGGGCCCCGGGAAGCTTCTCCCGAGACCCGCCTCCTCGAAAGCTAGATTGCGGCCATTTCGGACAACTTGCGAAGTGAGAAGACCAACTCATCCTCGGTGCTCTCACTCCCCGTCCCCTTAGCCAGCTCTGCCAACGCCTTAGCCTTTGGTATTGCCTCGATTGCATCGCGGAGGATGGGCAGCAGTTCAGCGGCTTCAGTCCTGACAACTCGCCGAACCACGTCCTGGTCCGCTCCGGGCCTGCCCAGGTCTAGCCCGGCCTTCTGATCTAGAGGACCCGTGAAACCACGCATATCACTTGGTTGCCCGGGCATCCCCCCAGAGGGCGATGTTTGGTCTACCGGCAATTTTCACCTCCTCGGCCTCCGACCATGAATCGAGAGTAGCAACGAGGTCAGACAGCAGAGGGGCAAATGCACTCGCCTCGGATCAATCTGAATCTCAAAAAGAGATTTGGAGCGTTCCTAGATGAGACAGCACGAGAAAACGCCCAAATTCCAGGCTTAGTGGCACGTTCTCTAGCTCCACAGAAGAAATTCAAGGCATTTTCGCTCTGCCAAGGACTTATCCACAGGACTTATCCACAAGCGACCTTGAGACGACGCAGCTCAAGTTTTGGCTTGAGATGCCGAGACAAGGCTTAGACAACGTTCGGCAGCTGATTCAAGATCCACTGGGAGTCCACAGGAAGTTCCACTAGAACCAAGACATGCCCGATCCCGTGACCCACATATCCAAGCGCTTCTCAAATGCTGCCCTGGCAGAGCGAAATCGAATGGAGCAGCGCCGGTCGCAGCTTCTTCGGCGACGGACGAAAGTTCAAACGGACCTCGATCACCTTGACAAGGAGCTAGAGACGCTCCACGAGCAGATTTTGATGCTTGAGGGTCTGGCGACGTCCCAGGACACCGAAATCCGGCCCAGCAATCCCGGAGAAGTTGCCGACGAATCTGCCCAGCTAACCGGCGCATCAATCCGCGCCACGGCAGTTCCTCTGCTGAGAAGTGATCGGGGGAGCAGTCCAATTCACTACCGCGAATGGTTCGAGCTACTAGTCGCGCAGGGCTTCTCGGTTGGGGGGAAGCGTCCCGACGCAGTCTTCTTGAATCAGGTCGTCAGGTCGCCGCTAGTCCGGGCGACTTCCAAGTCGGGCTTTTATGTCTTGGATTTCGATGTCCCAGACGAACTTCGTCAGAGGCTGCGGCGTCAGCAGGCCGAGATTGTTGAACTGGCAGAGTCACTTGCCGGCGTATCGACGGATAGCGAGGACTTCAAAGAGCATCGCGAGCGGCGCCGCAAATTAAGTGCCGCAATCGCGCGGACCGAGCGTGAATTGGAGGAGGCCCTAGAAGCCCTAGGCGACGAGGACGTCGACGACGACCACATGCCAGAGGCGCGAGAACGGGAAGCCGCCTAAGCCTAGGCGGATGCCGTGGCTGCGCTTCAAGCCCAGCGGCAACCGAAACGCAGGAACCCGGAACGCCAGGGCGAACATCGGGGGGACACCCCCCGAACCCCCCGTAGGGTGAGGGCTGTTCCTGCTTCCCGGAGGAATAGAGGACAACGGCTGACCCGAGGCGCACTGCCCCCGCTGACAGCGAGAGGCAGCCGCGCGGGTGAAGGATGTTCCCGTCGGAACGAGAGGTATCCGTATGCCGTCGGCGTCGGATTCGGGCGCGTCCAGGTCCAGCTTTACCGCGCTGTGCCGCAATGGCACATCATCCGACCTGCCCTGGCCTAAGCCACTGGGACGGTCGCAAGATCTGGAATAGAAGACTCGGCCCCTTTAACGGGCTAATCTGGGGTGGCCGCGCGCTATGTATAGCCGGCTTCGCCCCAGGTCCCGAAGGACTCCGCGAGTATTGAGAGAGAGTCGGACGGATGAGCACGCTGGATTGATGCGTCCTTTGGGTGTATGCCGGATCTGGCGATACCATCCTCTAATGGCTCACGCGAGCAAGCTCACCAAGCCCGACGTGGAACGCCGCCGTGCGGCGGCTCAGCGGATGCGCGGGCTCTTTGCCGACGTGGCACCCGATCGCAGCTTGGTCGATGAGTTGATCGCTGATCGGCGGGCTGAAGCTGGTGCCGAGGCTCGCGATGGCACGGTTCGCTCGCGGCGCACCGGTGGCTGAGACCGGCCTGGCGTCGGTTCTCGACGCATCGGCGCTGATGGCGGTCCTCCACAACGAGGACGGAGCTTCGATTGTCATGGAGGCGATTGGGGAGGGGGCGGCGATCAGCGTGGCAAATTGGGCTGAGGTGCTTTCCAAGCTCGCTGAGGCCGGGAGGGTCCCCGAGGATGCGTCGGCCGAGTTGCGTAGGGCTGAAGGCTCCAGGAGGGCGCTGACGATTGAGCCCATGACTGCGGCTGACTGCATCACAATCGCACGGCTTCGCCCAATCACTAAGGAACAGGGACTCTCATTGGCGGATCGGGCCTGTCTGGCTTTAGCTCAGCGCCTCCAGGTTCCAGCATTGACCGCTGATCGGGCATGGGCGGCTGCAGATGTGGAAGCCGAGGTTCGACTGATCCGCTGAAACTCGGTCCCGGGAAGGAACTGCGACGCCCACCCAGTTGTCTAGTGACCTGAGTCATTGATCCGTTGGCAGTAAGCGGCGAGCCCGTCGAGGATCTCGTCTGCGTCCTTGTGCCAGACGTAGGGCCGGGGTTGGTCGTTCCAGTTCGCGATCCAGGTGCGGATCGAGGCGGTCAGGTCGCGGACCGAGCGGTGGGCACTCCGCTTCAGCCACTTGGTGGTGAGCTCGGCGAACCAGCGCTCGACGAGGTTGAGCCAGGAGCTGTAGGTGGGCGTGAAGTGGAAGGTGAAGCGAGGGTGGCTCTTCAGCCACCGCCGGATCTGAGGCGTCTTGTGGGTCGAGGAGTTGTCAAGGACGACGTGGATCTCGAGCCCGTCGGGCACCGAGCGCTCGATCAGGTTGAGGAACTTCCTGAACTCCTCGGCGCGGTGCCTCGGGGTCATCTCGGCGATCACGTTCCCGGAGGCGGTGTCGAGCGCGGCGTAGAGGTTGGTTGTCCCGTTGCGGACGTAGTCGTGCGTCTGTCGCTCCGGCACCCCGGGCATCAACGGCAGGATCGGTGCCGATCGGTCGAGCGCCTGGATCTGGGACTTCTCGTCGACGCAGAGGACGACGGCGGCCTCGGGCGGGTTCAGGTAGAGCCCGACGACGTCCCTCACCTTGTCGACGAACTGCGGGTCCGGGGAGAGCTTGAAGTGCTCGCTTCGGTGCGGCTTCAATCCGAAGGCACGCCAGATCCGGCTGACCGCGGTCTGGTTGAGGCCGGTCGCGGCGGCCATAGAGCGGGTCGACCAGTGGGTGGCGTCGGTCGGCTTCTCCTCCAGGGTCTTCACGATCACCCGCTCGACCTGCTCGTCGGTGATCTTCCGTGGCTGGCCCGGCCTGGGCTCGTCGTGGAGGCCGTCGAGGCCCCGCGCGGCGAAACGACCGCGCCACCTTCCCACGGTCTGCGGCGTGCAGCCGAGGCGCTCGGCGATCTCCTTGCTCTGCGCGCCCTCGGCCGCCGCCAGCACGATCCGGCACCGCAGCGCCAGGGCCTGGGCGCTCTTCGGCCGCCGTGCCCAGCGCTCCAGGATCTCGCGGTCCTCCTCGCTCAGCGTCACGTCCACACGTCGGGGCATCAGGCCTCCCATCGTCGCTTGCGATGGCGACGACTTCGACGCGGAAGGGGCTATGCCTGCTGACTAACGACTCAGGTCACTAGGTGTAGTTCCTCACAACGTTGTTCATCCGGGCCTCCTTGAAGGCTGGGGGTGCGACCCACCCAGATCAAGGAGGACACCGGATGGACATCCACGCTAACGCCCGCACCTGCCCGAATAGCCGCAGGCTGCTGGTCAAACGCATCGAAGAGGAGAACTGGTCGCTGATGGTGGCGGCCGAGGCCGCCGGCATCAGCGAGCGATCGGCCCGCAAGTGGCTGTCTCGCTGGCGCAGTGAGGGAGAGGCGGGGCTGTTGGATCGCAGCTCCGCCCCGAGGCGGGTGCCCTCGCGCCTGGCAGGTGACCGCCTGGAGGCGATCGAGGCACTGCGGCGGCTGCGGATGACAGCGGCGGAGATCGCCGAAGTCCTGGGCATGGCGCTCTCGACCGTCTCGCGGTGGCTGGCCCGGATCGGATTGGGAAAGCGCAGCCGACTTGCTCCTCCCGAGCCACCCAATCGCTATGAACGCAAGCGTCCCGGCGAGTTGATCCACGTCGACGTCAAGAAGCTCGCGCGGATCAGTGCCCGGGGCGCCGGGCATCGGGTGACCGGCAACCGCAAGAGCCAGTTCTCCCAGGGCCCCGAGCACGAACGCAGGCGAGTGACTGGCTGGGAGTTCGTCCACGTCTGCGTCGATGACGCCACCCGCCTCGCCTACGTGGAGGTCCTACCCGACGAGAAGGGCGCCACCGCCGCAGGGTTCCTGCGGCGCGCCGTCGACTGGTTCAAGGGAATGGGGATCGGGGTCGAGCGAGTGCTCTCAGACAACGGTGCCTGTTATCGCTCGGCCGTCCATGCGCAGGCCTGCACCGAGCTTCAGATGCACCACCTCTTCACCCGCCCCTATCGCCCCCGCACCAACGGCAAGGCCGAGCGCTTCATTCAGACGCTGACCAACCGTTGGGCTTACGGAGCCATCTATGGCTCCTCGGCCGAGCGCACCGGGGCACTGCCCGGCTGGCTCGACCACTACAACTTCAGGAGAGGACACGGCTCCCTTGGTCATCAACCGCCCGCGGCCCGGCTCGCCGAGCTGGAACAACGTGCTGAGTAACTACATCTAGGCGTCGTAGACGGGCGCTATGTTCGCGAAGAGATTCGTTGTCCCTCACTACTTCAATAACAGCCTGTGACGCTCTCGCCTAGCGCTGCTGGCGACAGTCAGCCTGACGCAGTTGAAATGCCGGCGACCTTTGAGGAGTTGGGCGAACTGACTTTCGCTGAGGCACTCGAAGCATTCGACGACCGCTACGAGGAGCACACGACTTCTGAAGAAGAGCGGGTGCGCAATCAGGCGGATCCGAACTGGTGGCGGGATGTGATGGCAAGGCGGAAAGACTCCAAGGTCGGCGTGAAATATTCGGAGGCTGATCTAGCCAGGCTTCCAGAGCCGTACCCGGCGGCCGATTATTCGCGGAAGTGGGAGTTGGAACACGATCTTCTCGAGACCCGGAACTGCATAAGGACTGCCTCCGAATTGATCGAGGAGTTCACCGCTGGGACCTCAGACCACCGACGCTACCACGGGCATGCCTGCACCTTGGAGCAGGCGGTCAAGAAGGAACGGGACAGCATCCACCACTGGGAAGAGGAGGTGAAACCTCTCGAATGGGAGCTGGCCTGGCTAAATTCCAGCACGTCCTTCGACTTCACCGGCGAGAGCTATCAGAGCGACCCAGAGGCGATGTACAACCTCTGCGAAGAGGGCGACGCCGTCAACTTCCAAGTCGATGTCGAGCAGGGATCGTGCCCCGAGTGGTTCGACATCACCAAGGAGCAGATCACCTTCATGCGCAAGCTCGACCGCGCGATCTATCACGCGGGTGACGCCATTATCCCCGAATACAACCGGGACGCTAACGGTGAAGAGAAGCCTGGCGAACCCGACCCATGCGTTGCGTGGCTGGTCGAACTCGTCGGCTCGCGTGCTCGGCTCGAACTTCTTGCTGCTGGCCGCGAGCTGGCCAAGCGCGACCCGACTTTCTGGCCGCGACTGCGGGACATTGGTCCGACGCCCGGCCTCGTCCGTGAGGCCAACCACATACTCCGTGGAGCCGGTCGTCAGGAGGGCTCATCCCGCAAGACGGCGGCGGTCGGCAGCCGGTCGATGCATTTCCTCTCTCGCGCCCATGCTCGCACTAGTCGCTGCTCGTCGCCCCGGGTTCGAGGCTCCCGTCGCGTCGCCAGTCGGTCGGCCGGCGGCGGTGGGGGAGGTGACCCTCCTGGTGGTGGAGACGAGCCTGAGCCGGGTGAGAAACCCCGGCGCTTCCTCGATGTCGTCGGGGCTCGCACTCAGTGGGACGTCACGATGACGGGTTTTGGCGTGACCATCGGCAGTGGTGTCATGGGTGCGAGAGGCATGCTCATCGGCGGTGTCGCCGGCTATCTCTGGGGACGGCGTCGCTGGCCTGGAGACAACTAGCCCCTCGTATCAGTGCGGCGTCCGTTGGCCGAACTTGGTCTCGAATTTCAGTGTCGAAGACGGCGTGGATGCTCAGTAGTTGATCGAGCCGCCGGTGTAGATCGCTACCGGGTGGCCAAGCTGGGGGTTATACGTGGCTGATCCCTGTTGGTAGCCGGGGCTAACGCTGACGAGCTGTGGCGCCCCACTCGCTCGCATAACTCGCGTCGGGTTGGCCGGGTCCCCCGCCTGAGCGAGATACCCGGTGACGTAGATCGCCATCGGAGCAAGGGTGATTCCGGCCATCGTGCGAAGTTGTTTCGAGCTGGGTTTCACCTATGGGACTCTAGCCGCCGAGCAAGACCGCCCTCGACAACAATGAGATGTGCGCCACTGGTGCGCCACTGGCGCACATCCGAAGCCGGACACAGCCGGACTCAATCGGACTGCGCGTGGCTTGTATAAGCCAAATTGGCACGGCGAGAGGTAACGCCGCCGATGATCAGCATCCGCTTCTTGGCGGGCTTTTTCGGCTTTCTATGGGGAAGTTTGGGGGTCATTCGGCAAGGTGGCACCGGTCGGAGGGTGCCGGCGCCCGTGCAGCGTAGTGCGATCGCAGCGAGCGGACTCCGGCGACGGCCTTTCGAACTGTCCCTTTTCTATCCCCTGAGTGCTTGGCGATCACTGATAATTAGAGAATGGATCAAAGGATGTTTCAGCTGTTCGACGACTCGAACTTCGACGCCTACGACCGCGGGCGCTACCCCGCGGTCCTCGAAGCCGGCCTGGCCGAGCATGGGCTGGCCACCACGGATGTACTCGCGGTCGCGCAGGATCTCAGTCTCTGGGCGATCTGCACCACCGGCCTCTTCCGCGCCGATCTTCGCGGCATCCTGAAGAAGAGAGTCGAGGTCGGCGAGCTGATTCCCGTCTCGCGGATGGGCCAGGTCAAGGAAGAACCTTCCGGACCTCACACGATGAAGATCGTCGTGCTTGATGCAGCCGGGAAGAAGCTGGCGAAGATCGACTTCGGCGCAGGGGGACCGGACAGGACCATCGAGGGAGCGGCGGCGCATTGCCGGCGGGTCCGGCAGATCATGGTGCAGAGCTGGGCCTAGGCGCGGCTGTCCCGGCGGCTCAGGCGACCGCCTCGTAGCGCACCACGGTGCCGTCCTCCGCTCCCCGCACCCGTCCCTCGCCGACCAGCAGGTCGGTGTGGCCGATCACCTCGGAGAGGGTGAGGAAGGCCTGGGTGACGGCGACGTTGCCCCAGATCGCCTGGGCGATCGCGTAGGCGCTGCGCGGCTCCTCCGCGATCAGCTTGTAGATCTTCTCCTTGCGCCGCACGGTCGCGGCGAGGCGGCTGTCGATCAGCTTCGCGTGTTCGGTGATCGGAACCCCGTGGCCGGCGAGGACGATCTCGGCCGGCAGCTCGCGGGTCCTCGCGACCGAGGCGTTGTAGGAGACGAGCGCCTTTTCGCGTTGCTCGGAGCCGTCGAGGGGGCGGCTGATCAGGGGGTTGGAGGAGATGTGGGCGATCAGGTGGTCGCCGCCGATCAGGATCTGCCGCTCGGCGTCCCAGAAGAGCGTGTCGGAGGGGCTGTGGCCGGGCCGGTGCAGGACTTCAAGCCGGCGATCGCGCAGCTCGACGATCTCGCCGTCGGCCAGCGGCCTTGTCACCCGCACTGGCGCCCCCCAGCCGCGGAAGCTGCGGGAGACGCTGCGCAGCGCCGCCGTCACCTCCTCGGGGATGCCGTTGCGGAGCATCAGCTCGACCGCGAACTGGTCCTCGAGCTCGGCATCCTCGTCGAAGTTCGCCAGCCGTTCGGCGGCGAGCCCCAGCGCCGCCACCTCGGCGCCCGAGTGCTCGGCGACGATCTCGACCAGGCCGAGGTGGTCGATGTGCTGGTGGGTGACGATGACCAGGTCGAGGTCGTCGATCGAGTGGCCGCGCTGGGCCAGGGCGGCGTTCAGTTCCTCCAGCGAGCGGCCCGAGTTGGGGCCGGCGTCGATCAGGGTCAGCGGGTCGTCGTCGAGCAGGTAGGTGTTGACCATGCCGACCGCGAACGGGGTCGAGACCGGCATGCAGTGGATCCCCGCCAGCGCGGCCTGCTCGAGCGCGGCCTCCGGGGTCAGCGCGGTCACGCCCGGATCAGCGCCAATACCTCGTCACGCCGCCGCTCCATGTCCTCACGCGAGACCAGCGACTCGAGGTTGAGCCGCAGCAGCGGCTCGGTGTTCGATGGCCGCACGTTGAAGTGCCAGTCCTCGTAGTCGACCGAGACCCCGTCGAGGCGGGTCTGCTCGCCGTCGGCGTAGCGCGCTTCGATCTCCTTCATTTTCCCCACCGGGTCGGCGACCTCGGAGTTGATCTCGCCGGAGATGAAGTACTTGGCGCGGAACTCCTCCATCAGAGAGCCGAGCCCGCGGCCGTCGAGCGAGAGCAGCTCCAGCATCAGCAGCGCCGGGATCGTGCCCGAGTCGGCGTTCCAGAAGTCGCGAAAGTAGTAGTGGCCGGAGACCTCGCCGCCGAAGGCCGCGCCCTCCTCGCGCATCCGCGCCTTGAAGAAGGCGTGGCCGACGCGGGAGAGGTCGGAGCGCCCGCCCTCGGCCGCGACCAGGTCCGGCACGGCGCGGCTGGAACGGGGGTCGTAGAGGATCGTCGCGCCCGGGTTCTTGTCCAGCGCCGCCCGCGCCAGCAGGGCGCAGATGAAGTCGCCGTCGCAGAACTCGCCGCTGGCGTCGATGAAGAAGCAGCGGTCGGCGTCACCGTCCCAGGCGATGCCGAGATCGGCACCACAGGCCGTGACCCGCTCCATGATCATCCGTCGGTTCTCCTCCAGCAGCGGGTTCGGCTCGTGGTCGGGGAACTCGCCGTTGGGCACGAAGTACATCTCCTCCAGCTCCAGCGGCAGCTGCTCCAGGATCGGCCCGACCATCGGCCCCGCCATCCCATTGCCGCCGTCGACGACGACCTTCATCGGCTTCACCTTGGCCGCATCGATGAACGAGAGCGCGTGGGCGTGGTACTCGTCCCAGATGTCGACCTCCTCGTAGGAGCCGCCACCCGGCGCCGGGCCGAGGCCGGCGGCGATCTCGTCTCGGACGTCGCCGATGCCGGCGTCGCCCGAGAGCGGCAGCGCCCCCTCGCGGACCAGCTTCACCCCGGTGTAGGCCTTGGGGTTGTGGGAGGCGGTGCACATGGCGCCGCCGTCGAGCTCGCGTGAGCCGACCAGGTGGTAGAGCATCTCGGTCGCGACCTGGCCGGCGTCGAGCACGGTCGCACCCCCGGCGACCATGCCGTCGCGCAGCGCCGCCGCCATCGTCGGCGCGGTCAGCCGCATGTCGCGCCCGAGCCCGATTCGCAGCTCAGACGGCTGCTTGCCCCGCAGCCGCGCCAGCACCCGGGCGAAGGCCCGCCCGATCGCCTCGGCGGTGGTCTCGTCCATCTCCGCGCCGTACAGGCCGCGGATGTCGTAAGCCTTGAAGATGCCGGCCGGGGCCAGCGGTGCCTGCTCGCTCAAAACGCTCCCTTCAGAGCCTCGTAGCTCTGCTCGATCGATTGCGGCATCACTTTGGTGTCGGCGATGACCGGCATGAAGTTGTTGTCGCCGGCCCAGCGCGGGACGACGTGCATGTGGATGTGGTGCTCGACCCCGGCGCCGGCGACGCGGCCCTGGTTGAAGCCGACGTTGTAGCCGTGCGGGCTGTAGATCTCCTCCAGCCGACCCATCGCCTGCTGGGCCAGGGCCATCATCTCGGCCAGGGTCGCGGCCGGGATCTCCTGCAGGTCGCCGATGTGCCCGTAGGGAGCGACCATCAGGTGGCCGTTCGTATATGGGAAGAGGTTGAGGATCACGAAGCAGCTCTCGCCGCGGTGGACGATCAGGTTCCCCTCGTCATCGTCTGCGGCCGGCTTGGCGCAGAAGATGCACTCCTCCTCGTTGTCCTTGGACGCGTCCTTCACGTAAGCGAGGCGCCAGGGCGCCCAGATGCGGAAATTTGCCACGGGCTTTGCATCCTAGGCCGTGCCTAAAGCCAGCGCTTGCGGCGGAAGTAGGCGATCAGCCCGATCAGGACCAGCGCCATCACCGCGAGGACGAGGAAGAAGCCCGGCTCATCCCCTTCGAAGGGGACCCAGGAGTTCATCCCCATGATGCTGGCGATCAGGGTCAGCGGCAGGATCACGACGCTGATCGAGGTCAGCACCCGGATGCTGTCGTTGAGGCGGTGGGAGATCACCGACTCGTTGGTCTCCTCCAGCGCCTCCGCGACCTCCTTGTAATTTTCGAGCATGTCCCAGATCCGCTCGTGGGCGTCGACGATGTCGTCGAAGTAGATCTCGAGGTCGAGGTCGGTCGCCAGGTAGCGCTGCTTGACTTTCTCGAGGTCGCGCAGGACCGGCCGTTGCGGCCGGATCACCTTGCGGAAGTTGATGATCTCCTGCTTGACGTTGGAGATGTCACGGACGACCTCGTCGGCGCGTTCCTCGAAGATGTCGTCCTCGAGCGCGTCGAGCTTGTTGCCGATCTTGCGCAGCATCGGGAAGCAGTAGTCGAAGCTGTCGTCGACCAGCCGGTACATCAGGTAGCCGGAGCCGCGTGAGAAGAGCTGTTCGCGCAGCTCCTCTTTGCTGCGGCAGCGCTCGAACAGGTACTCGACCGGCTGCAGTGGCTGGTTCGGGATCGTGACCATGTAATCGGGCCCGACGAAGATGTCGAGCTCGCCGGTGCCGAGCCGGCGCGCGGCGCGGTCGAAGACGGGGAAGTGGAGGACGATGAAGAGGTACTCGTCGTAGACGTCGATCTTCGGCCGCTGGTTGCGCGAGAGCACGTCCTCGAGGTCGAGGGCGTGGAAGTCGAAATGCTCCTCCAGCCAGGCGCGCTCCAGCGCCCCGGGGTGCTCGATGTTGACCCAGCGCAGGCCGGCGGCGTCGATCTGCTCGACGTTGGGGGTCTGCGGCTCAGTCGCGGGTGAGGCCGACTCGACGAGATCGCCGCGCCGGCCAGGGCGTCGCAGCCTTGGCTTCGGAAGGTTCGGCATCGCTCTGGCTCTTCGTCTCGTCGGGCAGCGGGCACATGATGCGGACTAGGTTAGCCGCCGCAGCCGCCTGCAAAGGTCGAAAGAGGCCCTGGTAAGGTTCTTCCCACATAAGCGCCACATCTAGAGGGGTGGAGGGACTGGCCCAGTGAAGCCCCGGCAACCAACTCGAACTTCGGTTCGGGGAGAGGTGCCAACTCCAGCAGGTCGCATCGCAAAGGACCTGGAAGATGTGGGGGATGTCCGATCGGACCTCGCCCCACACAAGGCGAGGTTTTTCTTCAGCTAGGAAAGAGGATCGGATGTCAATCGAAAGTCTCAAGTGCAAGGAGTGCCGCACCGCCTACGAGCTGGATGCGAGCTACGTCTGCGAAAACTGCTTCGGGCCGCTCGAGGTGGCTTACGACTACTCGTCGCTGGACCCGGTTGAGGTCAAGCGACGGATTCAGGCCGGCTCGCAGGGGATCTGGCGTTACGCCGACTTCCTCCCCTTCGAGGGGCGTCCCAACGACCCGCTGGAGCCGGGGCTGACGCCACTGGTGCGCGCCGACCGCCTCGCCGAGCGGCTCGGGGTCGAGGGCGAGATCTGGATCAAGAACGACGCCGCCAACCCGACCCACTCCTTCAAGGACCGGGTCGTCGCGGTCGCTGTCGCCAAGGCGCATGAGCTCGGCTTCTCGACCGTCGCCTGCGCCTCGACCGGCAACCTCGCCAACGCCGTCGCCGCCCACGCCGCGGCGGCTGGCCTCGACTCCTACGTCTTCGTCCCCGCCAACCTCGAGGAGCAGAAGCTGCTCGCGACCGGCGTCTACGGGACCAACCTGGTCGGCGTCCGCGGCAACTACGACGACGTCAACCGGCTCTGCACGCAGCTGGCCGAGACCCGTCCCTGGGCCTTCGTCAACGTCAACCTGCGCCCCTACTACGCCGAGGGCTCGAAGACGCTCGCCTACGAGACCGTCGAGCAGCTCGGTTGGGAATTGCCGGACCGGGTCGTCTCCCCGATCGCCTCTGGCTCGCTCTTCACCAAGCTCGGCCGCGGCTTCCAGGAGTGGCTCGACCTCGGCCTGGTCAGCGGCAAGCAGCCGATCTTCAACGGCGCCCAGGCCGAGGGCTGCAGCCCCGTCGCCACCGCCTTCGCCGAAGGCTGGGACGTCTGCAAGCCGCAGAAGCCGGAGACGATCGCCAAGAGCCTGGCGATCGGCGACCCGGCCGACGGTCCTTACGCCGTCGAGCAGGCCCGCCGCACCGGCGGCGGCGTCGACTCGGTCACCGACCCGGAGATTCGCGAAGCGATCAAACTGCTGGCCGAAACCACCGGCATCTTCACCGAGACCGCCGGCGGGGTCACGGTCGGGGTCCTGAAGAAATTGGCCGAACGCGGCGAGATCGGCGCCGGCGAACGCGTCGTCGTCTACATCACCGGCGAGGGGCTGAAGACGCTCGACGCCACCCGCGATACGTTCCAGATGCACGAGATCGACCCAGACCTCGACAGCTTCGAGGCCGAGTTCCGCCAGGAGGTAGCAGTCTGATGGCAGTCACCGTGAAGATCCCGACCCAGCTGCGCGCCGCGACCGGAGGCCAGTCCGAGGTCGAGGTGAGTGGGGGGACCGTGGGCGAGGTGCTCGACGCCGTCTTCGACGCCCACGGCGACCTGCGCGAGCGGATCACCCAGGACGGCGACCTGCGCCGCTTCGTCAACGTCTACGTCTCCGGCGAGGACATCCGCTTCCAGCAGGGCCTCGAGACGTCGATCGACGACGGCGCCGAGGTAACCATCCTTCCCGCCGTGGCGGGCGGCTGAGCGCAGCCGACTTTGACCCCACCCGGCTGGGGTCAAAGTCCGAAGCGATGAAGCCACCCATCGTCATCCTCTGCGGCGGGCGTGGAACGCGGCTGCGGGAGCGGACCGAGTCGGTGCCGAAGGCGCTGGTCGAGATCGGCGGCCGGCCGATCCTCTGGCACGTGATCCAGATCTACGCCGCCCAGGGCTTCGAGCGCTTCCTGCTCGCGACCGGATACATGGGGGAGGCCGTGGCCGAGTTCGCTGCAGCTGAGCGCTGGCCTGACGGGGTTGGGGTGGAGTGCATCGACACCGGCCTTGACACGCCGACTGGCGGGCGGATCGCCCGGCTCGGCGAGCGACTCGGCGACGAGCGCTTCTGCGCCACCTACGCTGACGGGGTCGCCGACGTCAACCTCGTCGCCCAGCTCGACTTTCACCAAGTCCACGGCAAACTGGCGACGATGACCGTGGTCCAGCCGCACCTGCAGTGGGGGGTGGCGGAGCTCGACGGCGACCGCGTCGCCGGCTTCGTCGAGAAGCCGCGCAGCGAGCACTGGATCAACGGCGGCTTCTTCTGCTTCGAGCCGGGGACGCTTGCCTACGTCGGCGAGGAGAGCATCCTTGAGCGCGAGCCTCTGCAGGCGCTTGCCGGCGACGACCAGCTGCGGGCCTTCCGCCACGAAGGTTTCTGGGACTGCATGGACACCTACAAAGACGCGGTCGTGCTCAACGACCTTTGGGCGAGCGGCGAGGCACCGTGGCGCCTGTGGGACGCGGCCGCGGTGGAGGCGCCGTGAAGCGGGCACTGGTCACCGGCGGCCACGGCTTCGTCGCCTCGCATCTGGCCCGAGCCCTGCTCGAGCGCGGCGACGCGGTCACCGTGCTCGACCTCGCGCCGCCGCCACTCTCGGGACTGGCCCTGCAGGGGATCGCGCCGGAGGTCGAGCTGGTCGAGGCCGATCTCTGCGATGCGCAGCGGGTCGGCGCCACGCTCGACGCCGGCGAGTTCGACGTCGTCTTCCACCTCGCCGCCCAGACCCTGGTCGGCCCGGCCATGGCCGGGCCGGTGGCGACCTTCGAAGCCAACGTGCGCGGCACCTGGACCCTGTTGGAGGCCTGCCGCCGGGCCGACGTCCCGGCTGTCGTCGTCGCCTCTTCCGACAAGGCCTACGGCCCCAGCGACGAACTTCCGTACCGCGAGGAGATGCAGCTGCGTCCAGCCTCGCCGTACGAGGCGAGCAAGGCGGCGGCCGACGCGATCGCGCTCAGCTACCGGCCCGCCTATGGCCTGCCGGTCGCGGTCACCCGCTTCGCCAACATCTACGGCGGCGGCGACCTCAACTTCTCCCGGCTCATCCCGGAAGCGATCGCCGCCGTCCTCGACGGCCGCCGTCCCCAGATCCGCTCCGACGGCAGCCCCGAGCGCGACTTCCTCTACGTCGACGACGCCGTCTCCGCCTACCTGGCGATCGAGCATGCGGTCGGCGCCGGCGGCCCGGCGGCAGGGGAGGCCTTCAACGCCGGCGGCGAGCACCCGCACTCGGTCGCCGAGGTGCTGGAGACGATCGCCGCCGTCTCCGGCGCCGGACTCGACCCCGAATACCACGGCACCGGCAACCCGGCCGGCGAGATCGACCGCCAGTTCGTCGACTCGGCGAAGCTGCGCGGCCTCACGGGCTGGACCCCGGAGGTCGAGCTCAGCGACGGCCTCGGCCGCACGCTGGAGTGGTATCGGCAGCACCCGGAGGCACGACCAAAGTAAGAGTAAGACCGGTGTTACTCTTACTTTTATGAGAATCACCAGCAAAGGCCAGGTCACGATCCCAAAGGCGCTTCGTGAGAACTTCGGCTTGCTACCCGGGACTGAGGTTGAATTTGTGCCCGGCGAGGACGACGAGATTCGCGTCCGCAAGGCCAAAGCAGGCAGGCGACGAGGCGAGGACGTCGTCGCGCATCTCCGTGAGGCGGGCAGGAACTACACGATGACCACGGATGAGGTCATGAGGTTGACCCGGGGAGAGGATTGGGGCACGGGACACTTGGAGGAGGGTGACGGCGACCCTGCTTGACTCGAACATCCTGATCGACATCTTCATTGGGGATGGTCCCTGGACCGCCTGGTCGGAGGAGATGCTCGTACAGGCGCTGGAGGATGGCGCTGCCTTCGTCAACCAGGTGGTCTACGCGGAGATCTCTGTCGGATTCTCGACGGTTGAGAAGTGCAATCATGCCCTTGATATTCAGGGAATAGAGCGGATGCCGCTCCCTTGGCCAGCGTCCTTCCTAGCCGGTAGGGCGTATACCGAGTATCGCCGCCGAGGCGGTGTGAAGCGATCCCCCTTGCCGGACTTTTTCATCGGGGCGCACGCGGCGGTAGAAGGGCTGCGCCTGATAACTCGCGATCCAGGTCGCTATCGGTCTTACTTTCCCACTGTCGAGCTGGTCACCCCGGAGTAGCGTCCAGCAGACTCGCGCTCGCGGTCTTCTAGGCTGAGCGCCATGTGCGGACGATTCACGGTCACGGCCAAAGACACGAAGTCGATCGCCGACCGCTTCCAGGTCGAGCTGGAGAAAGCGCTGGAGCGGGGCGGGGACGGCGAAGCGCCGCCGCCCTCGAAAGAGCGGGCGGAGAAGCTGGCGAAAGGGCTGGGTCGCTACAACGTCGCCCCGACCCAGGAGATCCTCACCGTGCGCTCCTCGCCGGTGCCGGAGGAGGCTGAAGCGGGTGAGCGCGAGGCGCGATTGATGCGCTGGGGTCTGGTCCCGCGCTGGGCCAAGGACCTCAAGGTCGGCTACCGGATGATCAACGCCAAAGCCGAGAACCTGACCAGCAGCCGTGCCTACGGCCCGCTGGTCGGCAAGTTCCGCCATCGCTGCCTGATCGTCGCCGACGGCTTCTACGAGTGGATGAAGGCCGAGGACCCGAAGCAGCCACGCCAACCCTGGCACTTCACCGTCGACGGCGGCCAGCCGTTCGCCTTCGCCGGCATCTGCACCCGCAAGGAGTGGGAGGACGAGGACGATCGCGGTTTCGACGACGGCTGGCTCTACAGCGCCACGATCGTCACCACGGAACCAAATGAGGTGGTTGCGCCGGTACACAATCGCATGCCAGTGATCCTTGCTTCGCCGGAGGCGGAGAGGACCTGGTTAAGCACTGACCTCAGCGTCGAGGACGCGGTGGCGATGTGCGGGCCGCTGGACGCGGGCCGGATGTCCAGCGCGCCGGCCAACCCGAAGCTGAACAAGGTCGGCAAAGGAATGGGGGAAGGGCCGGAGCTGCTGGTCGCGCCGCAGACTGGCTGAGCCCTATTCCTTCGCTTCTTCCTGTTCTTCTTCCCTTTCGGCTTCTTCATCCGCCGCTTCTTCAGCTTCCTCTTCGGCTTCTTCGTCGATCGGCGGCGAGATCTTCTTCAGCGCGCCCTTGGTGCTGACGGTCGCCTCGCCGGCACTCGTCGTCAGCGTGCAGGAGACGGTGGCGGCGGGAACGACCGTGGTCTTCCAGACGGTGTAGAAGGGCAGCGCCAGCTCCTGCTTCGGTTTGCCGCCGGCGATGAAGTATTTGAGTCGCTCGGTCCCGACCTTGTAGGTGGGCCATTCCAGCTTCACCCCCTTTTCGGTCGTGAAGCGGGGGATCGGCTCGCCTTCGAGCACCGTGAGTTCGCCGCCGCGGGCGCTGAAGTCGACCAGGATCGTTTCCGGCACTTCTTGGCTGTAGATCCCGGCTTCGGAGGAGCGCGGGTAAGTCGCCCGCAGGCCGCCCGCGGTCTGGGCGACTTCGGTCCGCTGACCGGCTTTGACCGCGCAGAGGACGCGGCCATCACCGATTGGGGCCCCGGCGTCGATGCGCAGGGTGGAGGCGAAACGGAACAGGGAGTAGCCGCTGACGTTGGTCCCGGTGGCGCTGATCTCGCCGTCGGTCAGCCGCATCTCCTCGCTGCCGCCCGGCACCTGGACCGGCTTGGAGTCCGCGATCGGCGCCGACTGCACCCATTCGAGGTTGGCCGCTTCGCCGCTGCCCTTGTCGGTGGTCAGGAGCGCCGCGGCGATGCAGGCGAGCAGCCCGACGGCGATCACGATCAGCGCCCCGCGCGGCGGGCGGGAGTCCTGGGGGGGCTCGGTCACGGCCGCGACGTTATTCGAACCGGCGGCTGATCTGGCGGCCGTCGTTCTGGTCGCCCTGGGCGATGGGTAGCGTGTTGGGGGTGAGCGCCAAACCGAGTCCGCTGCGCGTGGGCCAGGTGGAGACCCGGACGGTCAGCGTGCATGGCCGCGACGTCAGTTACGCCGAGGCCGGCGCCGGCCCACTGCTGCTGCTCGTCCACGGCATGGCCGGGACCGCCGAGAACTGGCAGTCGGTGATCGAGCCGCTTGCACTCCGCAACTCGGTGATCGCGCCGGACTTCCCCGGTCACGGCCTCTCGGCGCCCGGCGGCGGCGACTACTCGCTCGGCAGTCTCGCCAGTGGCCTGCGCGATCTGATGCTGATGCTGGGTCACGAGCGCGCGACGCTGGTCGGGCACTCGCTGGGCGGCGGTGTCGCCCTCCAGTTCACCTACCAGTTCCCGGAGATGGTGGAGCGCCTGGTGCTGGTCTCCAGCGGCGGGCTCGGCCCCGACGTCAGCCCGGTCCTGCGGGCGGCGGCGCTGCCGGGAGCAAACCTCTTCATCTCGGCCACGGCCGGAATTGGCAGCCAGGCTGGATCGCTGCTCGGGCGCGGCCTCGGGATGCTCGGCATGCGCCCCAACGCCGATGTCGCCGAGGTGGCGCGCGGCTACGCTTCGCTGTCGGACCCGGAGCGCCGCAAGGCCTTCCTGGCGACCCTGCGCTCGGTCGTCGACACTGAGGGTCAGCGCGTCGCCGCCCTCGACCGCCTCTATCTGGCGGCGGCGCTGCCGCTGCTGATCGTCTGGGGCGACCGCGACCCGATCATCCCGGTCGAGCACGCCGAAGAGGCCCACCGCGAGCTGCCCAGTAGCCGCCTCGAGATCTTCAAAGGCGTCGGCCACGTGCCTCAGCTCGAGAGTCCCGGCGCCTTCATCGCCGCCCTCGAACGCTTCCTCGACGAGACCGAACCGGCCCGGTTCGACCGCGATGAGTGGCGTGCCCGCTTCAAAACCGCTTAGCGGCACAGCACAACGCGCCCGGCAGTGTCCGGTTTCAAGAGATAGGCGACACCTGTGTCAGGACATAGGAGACACCGAATGAGGGGAGTTCTCCTATGGACAAGGCGCGGTATCTGGTCGAGGCACATCTTCTGGAGGGTCGCCCGGTCAGCGAGCTGGCCGCGGCCCACGGCGTGCATCGCAGCTGGATCTACAAGCTCTTAGCCCGCTACAGGGCTGGTGGCTATGGCGCCCTGGAGCGACGCTCCAGGGCGCCGCGCAGCTCGCCGAGTCGGACCCCGGATGCGCTCGCGAAGGCGATCGTCGATCTGCGCGAGCAGCTGAACGCAGAAGGCCACGACTGCGGGGCTCAGACGATCGCCCACCACCTTTGCCGCCAAAGCGATCAGGTGCCCTCGGTCTCGACGATCTGGCGGATCCTCAAAAGAGAAGGCCTGATCGTCCCCCAACCTCAAAAGCGCCCGCGCAGCTCCTTGCTCCGCTTCGAAGCAGAGCTGCCCAACGAGACGTGGCAGGCTGACGTCACCCACTGGGCCCTCGCCGGGCAAGGGCATGCGGAGATCCTCAACATGGTCGACGACCACTCCCGCCTGTTCTTGGCCCCCCGCGCCTACCCGACTGTCAAGGCAGCTGACGTAGTCGACGTTTTCCGCATGGCCATCACCCTGCACGGCGCCCCAGCCAGCCTGCTCACCGACAACGGCGCCATCTTCACCGCCACCCCACGGGGTGGCAAGGTGCTCTTGCAACTCGAACTGGAGCGGCTGGGGATCGCTGCCAAGAACTCGCGGCCCTACCACCCTCAGACCTGCGGCAAGGTCGAGCGCCTGCACCAGACGCTGAAGCGCTACCTGGCAAACCAGACTCCCGCGAGGACGCTGGCGGGCCTGCAAGAGCAACTGGACGGCTTCACCGGCTACTACAACTCAACGCGGCCTCACCGGGCGCTCGGTGGGCGCACGCCCCTGCAGGCCTACGGCGCCCGGGTCAAGGCCCGGCCGGCCATCGAGGCCGATCCCGATACCCACTTCCGCGTCCGCCACGAAAGGTCGACAGCACAGGAGCGATCACGCTGCGCTACGACTCAAAGCTCCATCACATCGGTATCGGCCGGGCCCACAAGGGCAAGCCGGTCAAGCTCCTCATCGCCGACCGAGACATCCGGGTCCTCGATCTCCACACAGGGGAGCTGATCCGCCGGCTCACCCTCGATCCGAGTCGCGATTACCAGCCGATCGGAGGAGGTTGAGATGTCTACGATGTCTCGCGACATCTGTCTCCGATGTCGCGAGACATCACACAACGCGCCCGGCAGGATTCGAACCTGCGGCCTCTTCCTCCGGAGGGAAGCGCTCTATCCAGCTGAGCTACGGGCGCTCAGGCGGCCAGCTTACGGAACTGCATCGGGAAACCGGTCCCCTGGCCCGGTTTCTCGATGCAGTTCGGTTCGCGTAGGCTCGCCGCCGTGGATTTGTCGGCGATATTTCTCGGGACGGGTGGCTCTGTGCCCTCGGCGCGACGCTCGACCGCGAGCGTGCTGATCTCGCGGGGGGGAGACCGGCTGCTGTTCGACTGTGGGGAAGGAACGCAGCGGCAGATGCAGCGCTCGATCGGGCTGACCCAGGTCGATGAGATCTACCTCACCCACTTCCACGCCGATCACATCCTCGGGCTGCCTGGATTGCTGAAGACCTACGACCTGACCGATCGCGAGCTGCCGCTGACGATCCACGGGCCGCCGGGGCTGCGCGACCTCTTCGCAACTCTGAAACCAATCGTCGGCCGGCTCCACTTCGAGGTCGAGCTGGTCGAGCTCGCCCCGGGCGAGGCGGTCGGACACGACGGCTACGAGATCCAGCCCTTCGAGGCTGCTCACGGCGTGCGCGCCAACGGCTATGCCCTGGTCGAGGAGCAGCGGCCCGGCCGCTTCGACGTCGAGGCCGCCAAGCGCCTCGGCGTCCCCGAAGGCCCGGCCTTTGCCGCGCTGCAGCGCGGCAAGGAGGCACAGGGCGCATCCGGCCGCGTCCGCGCCGAGGACGTGGTCGGGGTAAACCGGCCCGGCCGCACCGTCGTCATCACCGGCGACAGCGCGCCCAGCCCCGCCACCGTGGCCGCCGCCGCCGACGCCGAGCTGCTGATCCACGACGCCAGCTTCGCCGAGGAGGATGTCCAGCGCGCCGCCGAGACCGGCCACTCCACGGTCGGCCAGGCCGCCGCGGTCGCCCGCGAGGCGCACGTGAAGATGCTCGCCCTGGTCCACATCTCCTCCCGTTACCACGTCGGCAAGGTCCTCGAGGAGGCCCAGAACGTCTACGAACCCACCGTCGCCCCCAAAGACTTCGACATCATCGAGATCCCGTATGCGGAGAAGGGCTACCCCGAACTCGTGCCAAACGGAGCCCGCGACCGAGGCGGGACCGGTACGGCCTCAACCGAACCTCCCGCAGTTTCGTGAGGGCGAGGCCGTACCGGTCCCGCCCCCGCCACTGCTACGCTGCGGCCGTCCTTTAACCAGGTCCCGTGAGGCCAGGAAGGAAGCAAGAGTGAGTGAGAAGGTCGTGCTGGCGCACGACGATTTGGGGCGCACGCTGAGGCGGATCGCGCACGAGATCGTCGAGAAGAATCCCGATGCCGGGGATCTTGCCCTGGTCGGGATCCACACCCGCGGCGCCTTCCTCGCTCGCCGCCTCCACGCCACTCTCGCCGAACTGACTGCGACCGAGCTGCCGATCGGCGACCTCGACATCTCCTTCTACCGCGACGACGTCGGCGCCAAGGCGCCCGACACACAGCCGGTCGTCCACTCCTCCCACATCGATTTCGACATGGGCGGCCGCACCATCGTCCTCGTCGACGACGTCCTCTTCACCGGCCGCACGGTGCGGGCCGCGATCGACGCCCTCTTCGACTACGGCCGCCCGCAGCGGGTGCAGCTGGCGGTCCTCTGCGACCGTGGCCACCGCGAGCTGCCCTTCCGTCCCGATTACGTCGGCAAGAGCCTGCCGACCGCCCTCGACCAGCGCGTCAACGTCCGCCTCGATGAGAGCGACGGGGTCGACGAGATGACGATCTCCGAGTCCAGCGCCGCGCAGACCATCGCGTGAAGCACCTGCTTGCCATCGAGCAGCTCTCGCGGGGGGAGATCGAGGCGATTCTCGACCGGGCCGAGAGCTTCGCCGAGGTCGGCCGTCGCGACATCAAAAAGGTGCCGACCCTGCGCGGGCGCACCGTCGTCACCCTCTTCTACGAGTCGAGCACCCGCACCAGCAGCTCCTTCGAGCTGGCCGCGAAGCGGCTCTCGGCCGACCTGATCTCGGTCAAGGCCGCCGGCTCCTCGGTCGACAAGGGCGAGTCGCTGAAGGACACGGTCGCCACTCTCTCCGCCTACGACCCGGCTGCGATCGTGATCCGCCACCCCCACGCCGGCGCCGCCCAGATGGTCGCCGGCTGGACCGAGGCGGCGGTCGTCAACGCCGGCGACGGCAAGCACGAGCACCCGAGCCAGGCGCTGCTCGACGTCTACACCCTGCGCCGCCGTCTAGGAAAGTTGGACGGCGTGCGGATCTGGATCGTCGGCGACGTCCTCCACAGCCGCGTCGCCCGCTCCAACCTGATCGCCTTCCAGCGGATGGGCGCCGAGGTCACCGTCTGCGGCCCGCCGACGCTGATCCCGCGCGGGATCGAGGAGCTCGGCTGCGAGGTCTCGCACTCGCTGGAGCGGCTCGGCGAGGCCGAGGTCGTCTACGCGCTGCGGATGCAGCAGGAGCGGATGAGCGAGAGCTTCGTCCCCTCGCTGCGCGAGTACGCGGCGACCTTCCAGATCGACACCCGCAAGCTCAACCCGCGCCAGCTGCTGATGCACCCGGGGCCGGTCAACCGCGGCGTCGAGCTCTCCGGCGAGGCGATCGACTCGCCGCAGTCGCTGATCGCCGAGCAGGTCGCCGCCGGCCTGGTGGTGCGGATGGCGATCCTCTACGAGCTGCTGGCCGGTGGGGAGCGGCCCACCCCGTTGGCCGAGGGCGAGGGCGCCGCCCAGCCGACGCCGATCGGGCAGCCGGCATGAGCCTGGCCGACACCCTCGACGTCCGCCCCGGCGAGAACGCCAACCTGATCCTGCGCCGAGCGACCGTGCTCGACCCGGTCGCCGGCATCGACGGCGTCCACGACGTCGTCATCCGCGACGGCGAGATCGCCGAGCTGGCCGCGCCGGGGGAGGGATCCGCCGACGGCGCCGAGGTGGTCGAGGCCGAGGGCATGCACGCCTTCCCGGCCTTCTTCGACCCGCACGTCCATCTCCGCACCCCCGGCCACGAGCACAAAGAGGACGTCGAGACCGGCACCCGCTCCGCCGCCGCCGGCGGCTACTGCGGGATCCTGGCGATGGCCAACACCGATCCTCCCGTCTCGACCGCGGCCGACATCTCCGCCCTGCGCGAGCAAGCTCGGGCAGGCGCCTCGGTCCCGGTCGGCTTCATGGCGACGGTGACCAAGGACATGAAGGGCGAGGACCTGACCGAGATGGTCGAACTGCGCGAAGCCGGCGCCGTCGGCTTCACCGACGACGGTCTGCCGATCGTCAGCGCCCGGGTGATGCGGCGCGCGCTCCAGTACCAGCGGCTCTGCGGCGGCACGATCGCTCTGCATGAGGAGGACCCCGAGCTCTCCGGCAACGGCGTCATGCACGAGGGGCCGGTCTCAGCCGGTCTCGGCCTGGCCGGCGTCCCCTCGGTCTCGGAGTCGACGATGATCGCCCGCGATGCCGCCCTCGCCGCCTACGAGAACGCCCGCATCCACGTCCAGCACCTCTCCGCGGCCGAGTCGGTCGAGGCCGTCCGCGCCGCCAAGGCGGCCGGGGTCAAGATCAGCGCCGAGGCCAGCCCGCACCACCTCTGCCTCACCGACGAGGAGGTCCGCAGCCTCGACCCACACCGTTTCAAGATGAACCCGCCGCTGCGCCGCGAGAGCGACCGCCAGGCCCTGATCGAGGCCCTGCGCGACGGCACGATCGAGTGCGTGGCCACCGACCACGCCCCGCACCAGGCCGTGGAAAAGGACGTCCCCTTCGAGCAGGCGGCAATGGGCGTGACCGGCCTCGAGACCGCCTTCGCGGCGCTGCACACCGAACTCGTCCTGCCCGGCACGATCGGCATCGGCCTGCTGGTCGAGCGGATGGCCGGCGGCGCCGCCCCCTTCGACATCGAGCGGCCCAGCCTGGCGCCCGGCTCGGAGGCCAACGTAGCCCTCTGCGACCTCGGCGCCAAGTGGACGGTGGGGGAGGACGGCTACGAGAGCCGCTCCCAGAACTCCTGGTGCGCCGGCAAAACCCTGACGGGACGGGTGATGGTCACGATCGCCGCCGGCCAGGTCGCCTTCCGCCTGCGCAGCTTCAGCCTCGGAGTCGCGGCATGAGCGCCTACCTGCTGCTCGAGGACGGCACCCGGCTCGACGGGCTCGCCTGCGGCCATGACGGCGCGGTCACCGGCGAGGTCGTCTTCAACACCGCGATGACCGGCTATCAGGAGTCGGTCACCGATCCCTCCTACGCCGGTCAGATCATCGTCTTCACCTACCCGCTGATCGGCAACTACGGGGTCAGCGCGGCGGCGATGGAGTCCGACCGCATCCACGCCCGCGGCGTGGTCATGCGCGACGCCAAGAACCGCGAGGACGTCGCCAGTGCCGAGGGCGGCTGGCTCGACTGGCTCGGTGACTGCGGCGTCGCCGGGGTCAGCGGAGTCGACACCCGCGCCCTGGTCCGCCACATCCGCGACCGCGGCGCCATGCGCGGCGGCATCTTCCCGGGCGAGACGCCCGAAGCCGAGGCGCGCGAACGGATCGCCGCCGAGCCTGCGATGGACGGCGCCGACCTCGCCCGCACCGTCACCCCGCCGGAGCCGGTCCGCTTCGCCGGCGACGGCCCGCATGTGGTCGGGATCGACACCGGGATCAAGCTCAGCATCGTCCGCCAGCTGCGCGAGCACGGCGCCCAGCTGACCCTGCTGCCCTGCACCAGCTCCTCCGAGCAGGTCCTGGCCGAGGATCCCGACATCGTCTTCCTCGCCAACGGCCCCGGCGATCCCGCCGCACTCGACTACGTCGTCGACAGCGTCCGCGGGATCGTCGGCAAGAAGCCGGTCTTCGGCATCTGCCTCGGCCACCAGCTGCTCTGCCGCGCCGTAGGTCTCGAGACCTACAAGCTGCCCTTCGGCCACCGCGGCGCCAACCACCCGGTCAAGGACCTGGAGACGGGGCGGATCGACATCACCTCCCAGAACCACGGCTTCGCCGTCGCCGGCCCAGGCGGCGAGCCGCGGATCGAGGGCGACGAGGCGGTGCGCTGGGAGACCGACTTCGGCGTCGCCGAGCTCTCCCAGCTCAATCTCTACGACCGCACGGTCGAGGGCCTGGTCCTACGTGACGTCGCCGGCGCCACCGTCCAGTACCACCCCGAGGCCGGCCCCGGCCCGCACGACGCCCGCCACTTGTTCAGTCGGTTCTTGTCACTGGCGGGGGACCCGGCCTAGCCGAGAGGACGCATGCCGCGTAGAGACGACATCCAGAAGATCCTGCTTATCGGCTCCGGCCCGATCGTGATCGGCCAGGCGGCCGAGTTCGACTACTCCGGCGTCCAGGCCTGCAAGGTGCTGCTCGAGGAGGGCTACGAAGTCGTCCTCGTCAACTCGAACCCGGCGACGATCATGACCGACCCCGAGTTCGCCACCGCCACCTACATCGAGCCGCTGCTGCCGGGCCCGGTGGCCAAGATCATCGAAAAGGAGCGCCCTGACGCGCTGCTGCCGACGCTCGGCGGCCAGACGGCGCTGAACCTGGCGATGAGCCTGCACGAGGACGGCACCCTGGAGCGCTTCGGGGTCGAGCTGATCGGCGCCGATGCCACCGCGATCAACCGTGCCGAGGACCGCGAGCAGTTCCGCACCACCATGAACGAGGCCGGGATCCGCATCCCCTGGTCGATCACGGTGGAGACCCTGGCCGAGGTCGAGGAGGGCCTCGCCGACGGCCGCATCACCCTGCCGGCGATCGTCCGCCCAGCCTTCACGATGGGCGGCCAGGGCGGCGGCATCGGCCGCGACGAGACCGAGCTGCGCCAGGTCGTCAGCGAGGGCCTGGCGGCGAGCCCGATCAACCAGGTCCTGGTCGAGGAGTCGGTGATCGGCTGGGGCGAGTTCGAGCTCGAGGTGATGCGCGACCGCAACGACAACGTCGTGATCATCTGCTCGATCGAGAACGTCGACCCGATGGGCGTTCACACCGGCGACTCCGTGACCGTGGCACCGGCGCAGACGCTGACCGACCCGCTCTACCAGGACCTGCGCGACGTCGCGATCAAGGTGATTCGGGCGATCGGGGTCGAGACCGGCGGCTCCAACGTCCAGTTCGCGGTCAACCCCGAGGACGGCGAGATCGCCGTGATCGAGATGAACCCGCGAGTCTCCCGCTCCTCGGCGCTGGCCTCGAAGGCGACCGGATTCCCGATCGCGAAGATGGCAGCGAAACTCGCCGTCGGCTACGCCCTCGAGGAGATTCCCAACGACATCACCCAGGCCACGCCCGCCTCCTTCGAGCCGACGATCGACTACGTCGTCACCAAGATCCCGCGCTTTGCCTTCGAGAAGTTCCCCGGCGCCGACGGCCGCCTCTCGACCTACATGCAGAGCGTCGGCGAGGCGATGGCGATCGGCCGCACCTTCCGCGAGTCCTTCGCCAAGGCGATGCGCTCGCGCGAGCTCGACGCCGAACCGGACGCGCCAGAGAGCGAAGCGGAGATGCTGGTCGCGATCGAGAAGCCCTGCGCCGAGCGCTTCGACCTGATCCTCGAGGCCTTCCGCCGCGGTATCGGCGTCGAGGCGGTGCATGAGGCCTGCCTGGTCGACCGCTGGTTCCTGCGCGAGCTGGAGACCCTGGCGACCGAGGGCGACGGCACCGAGGGCCTGGTTCGCACCTACAAGGCGGTCGACACCTGCGCCGCCGAGTTCGAGGCGGCGACGCCCTACTACTACTCGGCGCACGAGCGCTCGCGCCACGACGGCAGCCCGCCCGCCTCCGAGGTCCGCCGCGGCGAGCGCGACTCGGTCGTCATCCTCGGCGCCGGCCCGAACCGGATCGGCCAGGGGATCGAGTTCGACTACTGCTGCGTCCACGCCGCGATGACCGCCCGCGAGCTCGGCCGCGATGCGGTCATGGTCAACTGCAACCCGGAGACGGTCTCGACCGACTACGACACCTCCGACCGCCTCTACTTCGAGCCGCTGACCGCCGCGGACGTGCTCGCGGTCTGCGCGCAGGAGAACCCCGAGGGAGTGATCGTCCAGTTCGGCGGCCAGACGCCGCTGAAGCTGGCCCGGACCCTGGAAGAGGCGGGCGTGCCGCTGCTCGGCACCCCGGTCGACGCGATCGACCTGGCCGAGGACCGCGGCCAGTTCGGCGCCCTGCTGCGCCGGCTCGGGATCAAGCACCCGCCCTACGGCACCGCGCTCTCGGCCGAGGAAGCCGCGACGGTCGCCGAAGCGGTCGGCTTCCCGCTGCTGGTCCGGCCCTCGTTCGTGCTCGGCGGCCGGGCGATGGAGATCTGCTACTCGACCGAGGATCTGAACGCCTACCTGGCCGCCCACGTCAAGGCCGACCAGGAGCACCCGTTGCTGCTCGACCGCTTCCTCGAGAACGCGATCGAGGTCGACGTCGACGCCCTGGCCGACGGCGAGCAGGTCTGGGTCGCCGGGATCATGCAGCACGTCGAGGAGGCCGGCGTCCATTCCGGCGACTCCGCCTGCGTGATCCCGCCGCTCAGCCTCGGCGAGGCGATGCTGGAGGAGATCCGGGCGACGACCGAGCGGATTGCCCTGGAGCTCGGTGTCGTCGGCCTGCTCAACATCCAGTACGGGGTCGCCGGTGGCGAGCTCTACGTGATCGAGGCCAACCCGCGCGCCTCGCGCACGGTGCCCTTCGTCTCCAAGGCGATCGGGGTGCCGCTGGCGAAGATGGCCGCCCGCCTGATGCTGGGCGAGCGCCTCGCCGACCAGGAGCTTCCCGACGGGCCGCCAGAGCACGTCAGCGTCAAGGAGGCGGTGCTGCCCTTCGCCCGCTTCGCCGGCGCCGACTCGGTGCTGGGCCCGGAGATGAAGAGCACCGGCGAGGTGATGGGCATCGCCGCCGACTTCCCGACCGCCTTCGGCAAGGCCCAGGCGGCGGCGGGGGTGCGGCTGCCCGAGGAGGGCTCGGTCTTCATCACCGTCACCGACACCGACAAGCCCGCCGCCACCCAGCTCGCGGCCCGCTTCCACGACCTCGGCTTCGAGGTGATCGCGACCGGCGGCACCGCCCAGGCGATCGAGCGGATGGGGGTCCCGGTGACCCGGATCAACAAGCTGGGCGAGGGCTCGCCGCACGTCGTCGACCTGATCGAGGAGCGGCGCTGCGACCTCGTCATCAACACCCCGACCGGCTCCGGCGCCCGCGCCGACGGCTACGAGATCCGCACCGCCGCCGTCCGCCACGGCATCCCCTGCGTGACGACGATGACCGGCGCCACCGCGGCGGCGCGGGCGATCGCCGCCGGCCGCCAGGGCGACGCCGAGGTGCGCAGCATCCAGGAGATACATAGCGCCGCCTCCTCTGCTCTCGCGGGGGCGGAAAGGAACCATTGATGCATCCGCCCCCGCTTCCGCGTCCGGGGGCGGCTTCTGGCGCACCTTTCGGCCGGCGACGGTGCGAGGTCAGCGAGAACAGGACCTCTGACGGCTACCGCGTCTTCTCCCTGCTCGACCGCGACGGCCCGGAGCCGCTTCCCGGCCAGTTCTACATGCTGGCCGCGGCCGCCAACTGGGCCGGCGCGGGGGAGAGGCCCTTGCTGCCGCGGGCGATCTCGGTCGCCGAAACCGGCCCCGCCGCCAGCGGCGTCCGCCTCGACTTCCTGGTCGAGGGCATCGGTCCCGGCACCGACCGCCTCTGCGCGCTCGCGCCCGGCGAGGAAGTCTGGGTCACCGGGCCACTCGGCAACGCCTTCGCCGAGCCGCGCGAGGTCAGCCCGGTCGCCGCCGGCGCGATCCTGGTCGGCGGCGGCATCGGCGTTGCCCCACTGGCCCTGCTGCGCCGGCGCTTCGGCGAGCGCGGCATCCCCTTGCGCGTCCTGCTCGGCTTCCGCAACCACGAGCACAGCGGCGGCCTGGAGCTGTTCTGCGGCTCCGGCGGCGACCTCTGCCCCGAGGTCCGTCTCGCCTCCGAGGATGGCCATCGCGGCCATCGCGGCTACGTCACCGACCTGCTCGCCACCATGCTCGCCGGCGACGACGCCGAATCAGCCGTCGTCTACAGCTGCGGACCACCGGCAATGCTTGACGCTGTCGCCCAGCTTTGCGACTCAAGGAACGTTCCCTGCGAATTAGCCATGGAGTCCCCGATGGCCTGCGGATTCGGGTCCTGCTTTGGTTGCGCCGTCCCCAAACCCGACGGCGGCTACCACCGGCTCTGCGTAGACGGCCCGGTAATGCGCTCCTCCGCGGGTGGCGTGGTGGTGGGGGTCCCCCGCGGTGCGGAGGCGACCCCGTCGCCGAGCACCGTGGGGGACCCCACCACGACAGGGCCCGCTGCCGAGGACACCCATCCCATCGACTTCTGCGGCATCGAACTCGCCCACCCCGTCATCAACGCCTCGGGCACCTACGACGCCATCGCCGCACGTCAGACCTTTGGCGACGCCGTGCTCGAGGACTTCCCTTTCTCCGCCTTCGTCTCGAAGACGATCACCCCCGAGCCCCGGGCCGGTAACGCCCCGCAACGGATCTGGGAGACCCCGGCCGGGATGATCAACTCGATTGGGCTGCCGAACAAGGGTCTGCAGGGCTTCCTCTCGAAGGACCTGCCGCAGCTGGCCGAGCTGCTGGTGCCGCTGATCGTCTCGGTGATGGCGACCAACCGCGAGGACTTCTCCCGATTGGTCGGAGCGGTGGCGGCGCGGGACGAGGTTGCGGCGATCGAGCTCAACGTCTCCTGCCCCAACGTCCACTCCGGCCTGATCGTCGGCGAGCAGCCGAGCGAGACCGAGGCCCTGCTGCAAGCGCTGCGCCCCCTGACCCCGAAGCCGCTGATCGTGAAGCTGACTCCCAATGTCGCCGACCCTGCCGCGGTCGCGGTCGCCGCCGAGCAGGGTGGGGCGGACGCCGTCTCCCTGATCAACACGCTGAAGGCCAGCGCGATCGACCCGGTCAGCGGCGCCCCGGCCCTGGCGGCGGGTCACGGTGGGCTCTCGGGCCCGGCGGTGCGCCCCGTCGCGCTGCAGCAGCTGCGCGCGGTCGCCGCCGCCACGGGAATCCCGGCAATCGGCATGGGCGGGATCTGCCACGGCGCCGATGCGCGCGAATTCATCGCCGCCGGAGCCAGCCTGGTGGCGGTCGGGACGGAGAATTTCAGAGACCCGCGGGCGGGCTCGCGGGTGGCCGCCGAGCTGGCCGAGCTCACTCCGGCGGGGACTACGGCTGCACCAGTACTCAACCTCAAGTAGAGGTCGAGGTGAATTTAGGCTGAATTGGGTGCGGGGCGCTTGCACAGCTTCAAGCCGAAGCTATACTCGCCGCGCAGATGCCCGCCCCCCCAGTCAAGATTTCAGCCGCCGCCCCTGAGCGGTCCCTGGATCAGAGGATGGAGGCGCTCAAACGAGCGAACGACATCCGCACCGCCCGGGCGAAACTGAAGAAGGACCTGAAGGCGAGCCGGGCGAGCATCCACGCGATCCTGCTGGATCCGCCGGAGTACGTGCTCACCGCGAAGGTCTTCGACATGCTCCTCGCCGTCCCCAAGTACGGACGGGTGAAGACCAATCGAATACTCAACCAGTGTCGGATTTCGCCCTCGAAGACGATCGGCGGGCTCTCAGAGCGCCAGCGCACCGAGCTTGTAGGTTTGCTGCGTCGTTAGCGCGGCCGCTGCAAACCGGCGCATTTCGGCGTCCTCGGTCGCGCGTCTCACTCACGTACGTTCGTACGCTCGTTTCGCCGCGCTCCCTGCGTCCGACCGAACTGCTTGGTTTTCGCGGCCGTCCGTGAGTTGAATATGTCCAAAGTCTTCGTAATCACCGGCCCATCGGGCGTAGGCAAGGGGACCCTGATCAGGGAACTGCTGGCGCGGCTGCCGGAGCTCGAGCTCTCGATCTCGGCCACCACCCGGGCGCCGCGCGAGGGCGAGGTCGACGGCCGCGACTACCACTTCCTCTCGCCGGAGGAGTTCGAAGAGCGGATGCGCCGCGAAGACTTCCTCGAGTACGCCACCTACAGCGGCAACAGCTACGGGACGCTGCGGACCGAGGTGCAGCGGCGGCTCTCGGCGGGGCACTCGGTGCTGCTCGAGATCGAGGTCCAGGGCGCGCGCCAGGTGCGGGCGGCGATGCGGGAGTCGATCCAGGTCTTCATCGCGCCGCCGGACCCGGCCGTCCTGCGCCAGCGTCTCGACGGCCGCGGCACCGATTCCTCAGAGGCGATCGATGCCCGGCTCAAGGTTGCGGAGGGGGAGATGGAGGCCCAGAACGAGTTCGCCCACGTCGTCGTCAACGACGACCTCGACCGCGCCGCGGGCGAGCTGGAGGGGATCGTGCGCGCCGAGCTCGGACTATCACTAGACTCCCCGGCCAATGATTAAACCTCGCGTAGACAAGCTTCTAGAGCACGCTGACTCGCATTACGCCGCCGTTGTCGTCTCGGCCAAGCGGGCGCGTCAGATCAACAGCTACTTCCACAACCTCGGTGAGGGTGGCTTCGGTGAGTACCCGCCGCCGATGGTTGAGGTCAACGCCGAGAGGAACTACCTCACGATGGCGTTGGAAGAGCTTGCCGAGGGCAAGCTCAAATACGAGTACCGCTCCTAGCGCCCAGCGCGCGGAGCCCTCTCCCGGGAGGCAGCGGATGGCCAGAATCCTGCTTGGCGTCAGTGGTGGGATAGCCGCCTACAAGTCGTTGGAGTTGGCGCGACTGGCGACCCTCGCCGGCCACGGCGTCCGCGTGGTCATGACCGAGACGGCCACCCGCTTCGTCGGCGCCGCCTCCTTCGAGGGGATCGTCGGCGCCCCGGTCCTGATCTCCGAGTTCGAGCGCGACCCGATGCGCGGCGCCTTCCCCGGCGACGGCGAGCCCGGCCATGACCCGATCGGTCACCTCGAGCTGGCCGCCAACTGCGACGCCTTCCTCGTCGCCCCGGCTTCGGCCAACACGATCGCCAAGCTGGCCGCCGGCAGCGCCGACTCGATGCTGACCACCTCCTTCCTCGCCTGCTCGGCGCCGCGCCTGGTGGCACCGGCGATGAACGACCGCATGTACGCCGATGCCGCCACCCAGGCCAACCTCGCGACCCTCGCCGAGCGCGGGGTCGAGGTGATCGAGCCCGACGAGGGCAAGCTCGCCTCCCGCGGCGAGTTCGGCCGCGGCCGCCTGCCCACCCCCGAGCGCCTGCTGGCCCGGGTCGAGGCGAGGCTGCCGACCGGTAACCGCCCCTGGGACGGTCTGCGGGTGCTGGTCACCGCCGGCGGCACCCGCGAGCCAATCGACCCGGTTCGCTTCATCGGCAACCGCTCCAGCGGTCGCATGGGCATCGCCCTCGCCGCCGCCGCCGCCAGGCGCGGCGCCGAGGTCACCCTGATCGCCGCCAACGTCACCCTGCCCGCCCCGGCCGGCGTCCGCCGCATCGACGCCGAGACCGCGGAGCAGCTGGCCACCGCCGCAAACGCCGAGTTCCCGAGCGCCCACGTCCTCCTGATGGCTGCCGCCCCCGCCGATTTCCGTCCCACCGCCGTTGCCGACGGCAAGCTGGCGCGTCGGGACGCCCTCGACCTCCACCTCGAGCCAACCGAGGACATCCTCGCCGCCCTCGCCGCCACCCGCACCCCGTCCCAGACCATCGTCGGCTTCGCCGCCGAGCACGGGGGAGAGGCCACCGCCCGCGCCCGCGACAAGCTCGCCCGCAAGGGAGCCGACCTCATAGTCCTCAACGACGTCTCCGACCCCACGATCGGCTTCGAGAGCAACGACAACGCCGTAACCCTGATCGACAAGGACGCGGACACCTTCGTCCCGACCGCTCCGAAGGACACCATCGCCGACGCGATCCTCGACAAAGTCGCCCAGCTCCGTCCCCAGCAGTCCCTGCAAGGGCGCTAGTCGGGCGGGTGGCGTCGTGGCGGGGGTCCCCCGCGGCGCGGAGGCGCGGAGCGCCGAGCACCGTGGGGGATGCCGCGACGACAGGACCCGCCCGTCACCGCCCTTCGAGCGCGCTTGAGCAGCGAGCTATACTGACTCTTCTTTTCCAGTAGTCCCGTATCGAGAAGTGGGCCTGGCCCACTTTTTTTACGCCCGAACATGGCATGGCCGACCTCCAGCAGAACATTCAAGAGCAGCTTTCCGAGCTCGATTCCGAGCTCGGCCTGGTCGCGATCGAGCGACCCGGCAACGAGACCCTGCGCATCTTCATCGATCACCCGAGCGGGGTTGACCTGGCACTCTGCGAAAGGGTCACCAGGCAGCTCGGGGACCTCTTGAACGAGTACTCGCTCGAGGTCTCCAGCCCGGGCCCGAAGTACCGCCGCCCCGCCACCACTTCCGATTCCAAGGAGCCGCTTCAGTGAGCAAAGAGATCGTCGACGCAGTCAAAGCGCTCGAGGCCGAGAAGGGAATCGCCGCCGACAAGCTGATGGACGCCCTCGAGGACGCCCTGCTCTCGGCCTACAAGAAGACTCCCGGCGCCGCCAAATACGCCCGCGTCGACCTCGATCACGAAACCGGTGACTTCCGCGTCTTCGAACTGATCCTGCCGCCGGAGCTGGAGCAGAAGCTCCTCGAAGAGGCCGCCGAGCTGCAGGAGGAGCCCGAGGTCGACCCGGAGACCGGCGAAATGCGCGAGCCCGAGGATCCCGAGCTCGATCCGGAGATGATCGCTCCTTACGAGAGCCAGATCGAGACCAACGACGTCACCCCCGAAGACTTCGGCCGGATCGCCGCCCAGACCGCCAAGCAGGTGATCCTGCAGCGGATCCGCGAGGCCGAGCGGCAGATGATGTACGACGAGTACCAGGACCGGGTCGGCGAGCTGATCACCGGCATCATCCAGCAGTCCGACAAGCGCTACACGCTGGTCCAGCTGCGCGAGCGGGTCGAGGCGCTGCTGCCCAAGTCCGAGCAGGTCTACAACGAGCGCTACGACCACGGGATGCGGGTCAAGGCGGTCATCACCGACGTCTCCGACTCGACCAAAGGGCCGGCGATCGTCGTCTCCCGCCGCAGCCCGGAGCTGATCAAGAGCCTGTTCGAGCTCGAGGTGCCGGAGATCGCCGACAAGCTGGTCGAGATCGTCGGCGTCGCCCGCGAGCCCGGCTACCGCTCGAAGATCGCCGTCGTCTCCCACGCCGACGGCGTCGACCCGGTCGGCGCCTGCGTCGGCCCCCGCGGCTCGCGGGTGCGGATGGTCGTCTCCGAGCTGCGCGGCGAGAAGATCGACATCATTCCCCACAACGACGAGCCCGCCCGCTTCGTCGCCAAAGCGCTTTCCCCGGCCCGCGTGCGCGAGGTCATCGTCGACGACGAGGAGCGCCAGGCGACCGTGATCGTGCCCGACGACCAGCTCTCGCTGGCAATCGGCCGCGACGGTCAGAACGCCCGCCTCGCCGCCCGCCTGACCGGCTGGCGCGTCGACATCAAGTCCGAGACCGAGTTCGCCTCCGAGGACACCGAGGTCGAGTACGAGGGCGAAGAGCAGTCCGACGGGCGCTGCCTGGCGGTCCTCTCCAACGGCCGCCGCTGCCCCAACGCCGCCGTACCCGCCTCCACCTATTGCGGCCTGCCCTCGCACCAGGCGCTGACCCGCTTCGAGACCAGCCAGGTTGCGGTCCTCGCCAACGTCGCCGAGGCTGAGGTGGCGATTCTCGCCGACCCCGACGCCGACGAAGGCCAGGTCAACGAGATCGTCGATCGGGCCACGGCCGAGTTCGTCGAGGTGGTCGAGGAGGAGCTGGTCGAGGAGGCCGTCGCCGAGGCAGTGGTCGAGGAGATCGCCGAGGAGACGGTGGCCGAGACCGTCGCCGAGGAGGCTGAGCAGGCTTAGTGGCTAAGAAGCGGGTTCACGAGATCGCGAAAGCGCATGACCTCAGCAGCAAGGAAGTCCTCGCTGCACTGAAGGCGGCCGGCGTCGAGGCCAAGGCCGCGGCGTCGAACGTCGACGAGGACGCGGCCGCGAAAGCGATCTCCGCGGCGCGGGGCAACGGCGCCAAGGCGGGGACGGCGGATTCGAAGTCGCCCGCACAGCCGGCTGCCCCCAAACAGGCTGCTGTCGCGCCCGCCGGCGACAAACCCGCCACCGCACCGGCTCCGACGCCGAAAGCCGCGGCGCCCACTGCCAAGAAAGCAGCGCCCTCGACCAAACCGGTGCGCCCGGCCGGTGGCCCACAGCAGGGTGGCGGCGCCGGTGGCGCCAAAAAACGCCGCGTCGTGATCGACTCGCAGGCTGCCCGCCGCGACCAGATGGGCGGCCCGCCGCCGCAGCGCCCGCCCCGCCGTCGTGGCGGCCGCCGTCGCCGGCCGCTGCTGGAGGAGCCGCCGATGGGTCCGGCGACCCCGATCGAGCCCGAGGCGACCAAGGTCAACTCCGGTGCCACCGTGCGCGAGGTCGCCGAGCTGCTGGGCCTGGCCCCGGCTGAGGTGATCAAAAAGCTGATGACGATGGGGGAGATGGCGACGCTGACCCAGACCCTCACCGACGAGTCGGTGCGGGCGATCGCCGACGAGTACGACCGCAAGCTGGAGATCGTCACCGCCGCCGAGGAGGAGCCCGAGGAGCCGGAGTTCTCCGATGCCGCCGAGGACCTCGTCGACCGCCCGCCCGTGGTCACGATCATGGGCCACGTCGACCACGGCAAGACCTCACTGCTGGACGCGATCCGCGAGACCGAGGTCGCCGCCGGCGAGGCCGGGGGCATCACCCAGCACATCGGCGCCTACCAGGTCCACAAAGACGACAAGACGATCACCTTCCTCGACACGCCCGGCCACGCCGCCTTCACGGCGATGCGCGCCCGCGGCGCCAAGGTCACCGACGTCGCCGTCGTCGTCGTCGCCGCTGACGACGGCGTCATGCCGCAGACCAAGGAGGCGATCGACCACGCCCGCGCCGCCGACGTGCCGATGCTGATCGCGGTCAACAAGATCGACAAGGAGGGGGCCAACCCGGAAAAGGTCCGCACCGAGCTCGCTCAGGAGGGCATCTCGCCCGAGGAGTGGGGCGGCGACACCGTCTTCTGCGAGGTCTCGGCCAAGACCCACGAAGGCCTCGACAACCTGCTCGACATGATCCTGCTGGTGACCGAGCTCGAGGAGCTCGGGGCCAACCCCGACGCACCCGGCTCGGGCACCGTGATCGAGTCCCAGCTCGACCCCGGCCGCGGCCCGGTCGTGACCGTGCTGGTCCAGCGCGGCACGCTCAAGGTCGGCGACTCGCTGGTCGGCGGCCCGCAGTGGGGCCGCGTCCGCGCCATGCACGACTTCACCGGCGCCCGGGTCGAGGCTGCCGGTCCCGGCATGCCGGTCGAGGTGCTCGGCTTCGACGGCGTCTCCGACGCCGGCGAGTTCGTGCAGGCGGTCGAGAACGACCGCCGCGCCCGCCAGCTCGCCCAGGAACGCGCCAACCGGCTGAAGACCGAGGCCCTGGCCCGCCGCCAGGCCCGCAAGGTCAGCCTCGACGAGGTCTTCGCCCGGGTTCAGGAGGGCGACATCAAGGAGCTCAACATCGTCCTCAAGGCCGATGTCGCCGGCTCGCTCGAGGCGCTCCAGGACGAGATCGCCAAAGTCCCGCAGGAACGGGTCGCGATCAACATCATCCACTCCCAGACCGGTGGCATCAACGAGTCCGACGTGATGCTGGCCTCGGCCTCCGACGCGATCATCATCGGCTTCAACGTGCGGCCGCTGGCCGACGCCCGCAAGGCCGGCGTCAGCGAGGGCGTCGACATCCGCACCTACTCGGTCATCTACAAAATCACCGAAGACCTGCGCAACGCGATGGAGGGCCTGCTGGAGGCGGTCGAGGTCGAGGAGGCGGTCGGCGAGGCCGAAGTCAAACAGACCTTCAAGGCCTCCAAGGTCGGCCGCATCGCCGGCTGCATCGTCACCGAGGGCAAGGCCTCGCGCACCGCCGGTGTCCGCCTGGTCCGCCAGGGCACGGTGATCTGGACCGGCAAGCTCGGCTCGCTGCGACGCTTCAAAGACAACGTGCAGGAAGTGGAGGAGGGTCAGGAGTGCGGCGTCGTGCTCGACGGCTACGCTGACGTCAAGGAGGAAGACATGCTCGAGTTCTTCCAGACCAAGCAGGTCGAGCAGACCCTGGAGTAAGGATGGCCAGCTCTCGCATGCGGCGCATCAACGAGGTGCTGCGCGAGGTCGTCGGCACCGCGATCTCAGACGACTTGAGTGACCCCCGGATTGGCTTCGTGACCGTGACTTCGGTTGACACCAGCGCAGACCTACGCACCGCCAAGGTGTATGTCAGCGTGCTCGGCAGCGATGAGGATCGCGAGGAGACGCTGGTCGGCCTGCGCTCCTCCCACGGTGTCCTGCAGACCCGGATCGCCGCCGAAACCCACATGAAGCGGACCCCGACCCTGACCTTCCACTACGACAACACGATCGAGCAGGGCGTGCGGATCTCGAAGCTGCTCGACGAAAACCCCGCCAGTCCCGAGCCGGAGCCCGAGGCATGAGCGAGGCCACCGGCGTCGCCACGTCCGACCTGGAGCGGGTCAGCGCCGAGCTGCGCGCCCGCGACCGCTTCCTGCTGACCGCCCACGAGGGCCCGGACGGCGACGCGCTGGGCTCGCTGCTGGGAATGCACCAGCTATTGACCCAGCTCGGCAAGGACTCGGTGATGTTCCTCGGCGCCAAGGAGTTCCCGCTGCCGATCGAGTACCGCTTCCTGCCCCTGGAGGAGGTCTTCCACGAGCCCCCGGCCGACATGGCCGACCGCACCGTCGTCTTCCTCGACTGCGGCAACATCGACCGCATGCCGGTCGACTTCCTCACCGACGGTGGCAACGACATCATCAACATCGACCACCACCACGACAACACCCGCTTCGGCGACTTCAACCTGGTCGACGTCGACGCCTCCTGCACGGCCGAGATCGTCTACGACCTCGCCGTCCTCTTCGGGGCCACGATCACCAAGGAAATGGCCTCGGCCCTCTACGTCGGCCTGATCACCGACACCGGCAAATTCATGTACGAGAACACCGGCGCCGACACTCACCGCGTGGCGGCGGCGCTGATCGAGGCCGGGGTCGACATCGACGACACCTACCGCCGCCTGTATGAGCACGTGCCGATCGAGAAGCTGCGCCTCGTCGCCCGTGCCCTGGAGGGGATCCAGCGCCACTGCGACGATCGCCTCATCCTCACCTACATCACCGCCGCCGACTACGCGGCGACCGGGGCGGGGGAGGAGATGACCGAGGGCGTCATCGACCACCTGCGCTCGGTCGACGGGACCAAGGTCGCCGCCGTCGTCCGCGACCTCGGCAACCGCGGCCGCGCCGCCCGCAAGGTCAGCCTGCGCTCCAGCGAGGGCGACGTCGACGTCTCCGCGATCGCCCGCAAGAACGGGGGCGGGGGGCACAAGCGCGCCGCCGGCTTCTCCACCGACCTCGAGCTCGACGAGCTGGTCGAGTTCCTCTGCGGTGAGGTCGCCGCTCAGCTGGGACCCTGAGCGTGGTCAACGGCGATCCCGGAGGGGCGGTGCTGCTCTACGACAAGCCGGCGGGGGTCACCTCCCACGACGTCGTCGCCAAGGTGCGCCGGGAGCAGGGCTGCAAAGCCGGGCACGCCGGCACCCTCGACCCCTTCGCCACTGGGCTGCTGCTGATCCTGCTCGGCCGCGCCACCCGCCTGCAGCGCTTCCTGGTCGGCCTGCCCAAGGTCTACCTGGCGACCGCCCGCCTCGGCTGGCGCTCCAGCACCGGCGACCCCGACGGCGAGCTGACCGAGACCGGCGCCGTCCCCGACTCGCTGCAGCTGCCGACCGGCACCGTGCGTCAGCGGGTGCCGATGACCTCGGCGGTGCGGGTCGGCGGCGAGCGCCTCTACAAGAAGGCCCACCGCGGCGAGGTGGTCGAGACCCCCGAGCGCGACGTCGAGGTGCACCGGGCGGAGCTGCTCTCGGCCGGCGACGGCCTCGCCCACTACGAGATCGAATGCTCCGCCGGGACCTACGTCCGCACCCTGGTCGAGACCCTGGACGATGCCTACTGTGCCGAGCTGCGCCGTACCGCAATCGGGCCCTTCCGCATCGAGGACGCCGGCGAGCAGGTCGAGGTCGAGCGCGTGCGCGAGCTCGTCCCCGCGGTCGAGGCGGCGCTGCGATGAGCATCGAGGTCATCTCGCTCCCCGACGCCCAGCCGCGTCCGCGCCACGTTGCGATCGGCACCTTCGACGGCGTCCACCTCGGCCATCAGGCGGTGATCGACGACGCCGACACCGTGCTCAGCTTCGACCCGCACCCACTGGAGATCCTGCATCCGGCGGCGCTGCCGAAGCTGATCATGCCGGCCTCGGTCAAGCGCGACGTGATCGACGGGCTCGGGGTCGAGGAGCTGGTCGTGATCCCCTTCGATGCCGAGTTCGCCCACCGCAGCGCCGAGGACTTCATCGAGCACGTCCTGATCGAGCGGCTCGGCGCGACCAAGGTCTCGGTCGGCGAGAACTTCCGCTTCGGCGCCAGGGCCAAGGGCGACCCGGAGATGCTGGGCGCCCGCCCCGAGTTCGAGACCCGGGTGGTGCCGCTGGTCGAGGTCGACGGCGAGACCGTCTCCTCGACTCGAATACGAGCTTTGGTTGCCGCCGGGGACATGGAGGGCGCCAGACACTGCCTCGGCGCCCCCTTCATGGTCGAGGGCGAGGTCGTCAAGGGCGACCAGCGCGGCCGCGAGCTCGGCTTCCCAACCGCCAACTTCGTCCCTGACGATCGCCTGGCCTACCCCGGTCACGGCGTCTACGCGGCCTTCGCCGACGGCGTTCCCGCCGCCGTCAACGTCGGTGTCAGGCCGACTTTCGAGAGCGGGCGCGGGGTCCTGATCGAGACCTACCTGATCGACCGCGACGAAGACCTCTACGGCCGCACCTTGCGGGTCGCCTTCGTCGAGCGGTTGCGGGGGGAGAAGCGCTTTCCCAGTGCCGATGCCCTGATCGCTCAGATGCAGCGCGATGTCGCCGACGCGAAGCGCGTCTGTGGTAGCTTCCAGCGGCCGTGACCCGCACCCGGGTGCACGGCATTTCTACGACATGGGCCTGACCAAAGAGAAAAAGAGCGAGCTGATCGGCAAGTACGGTCGAGCCGATGGCGACACCGGTTCCGCCGAGGTTCAGGTTGCCCTGCTGACCGAGCGGATCAACGAACTGACCGAGCACCTGCGCTCGCACGCGAAGGACCACCACTCGCGCCGCGGCCTCCTGATGCTGGTCGGCAAGCGCCGCCGGATGCTGCGTTACCTCGAGCGGATCGACCTCGAGCGCTACCGCGCCCTGGTTGCAGATCTCGGCCTGCGCAGATGATCGCCGCCGGTGCGCCGGCTCCCGACTTCACCCTTCGCGACCAGGACGGCGAGAAGGTCTCGCTAGCCGACTATCGGGGTCGCAAAGTGCTGCTCGTCTTCTACCCAGGCGACTTCAGCCCCATTTGCGGAGACCAGTTCTCGATCTACCAGGAGGTGAAGCCGGAGATCACCGCCAAGGGCGTTGAGCTGGTCGGAATCAGCGTCGACAGCTTCTTCTCCCACAAGGCCTTCCAGGAGAAGCTGGGATTCGACACCACTCTGCTCTCCGACTTCCACCCCAAGGGCGAGGTCGCCAGCGCCTACGGCTCCTACCTGGACGAGCTGGGGTTCGCCAACCGCACCCTCGTCCTCGTCGACGAGGAGGGCCAGGTCGCCTGGACCTACGAATCGCCCAACCCCGGCGAGTTCCCCGGCGCCAACGTCATCTTCGACGCGCTGACCTGAGCACGCGTCTGCATTTATGTCCGCATAGCGGACACTGCGGCAGACTCGTGCTCTGATGACCGAGCTGACCAGCGCCGCCGTGCCGCCGATCGGCCCCGAGGATCACGTGCGCGGCGAGGGGGAGGAGGGGTTGATCGTCTACGCCGACCTCGGCTGTCCGCACTGCGCTGCCGCCTGGGCCGAGATCGCGGCCCGGCCGGGCCGCATCGCCTTTCGCCACTTCCCGGTCGCCAGCAAGCACCCGCGCTCGCCGGCGCTGCACGCCGCCGCCGAGGCCGCGGGCGCCCAGGGAAAGTTCTTCGCGATGGTCGACTCGTTCTACGCCGACCGCGGCCACGTCGACGACCCGCACCTGTGGGAGCGGGCCGAGCGCCTCGGGCTCGACCTCGAGCGCTTCGAGAACGACCGCCGCTCACCGGATCTCGCCGCTCGCGTGCGCCGCGACTTCCAATCCGGCATCCGCGCCGGGGTCGCGGGCACTCCGGCGGTATTCGATGCCTGTACCCTTGTCGCAGTTAGAGAACGAGAGTTCTGAAGAAAAGCGAATGGCTGCCAACCGGGCGGCCGGAGGTAGGACAACTAAATGAGCATGTTTGACGTAAGCCGTGTCTCGGTGGATGTCGGCGACAGCCAGATTTCCTTCGAGACGGGCAAACTCGCGAAGCAGGCGGGTGGCGCGGTCGTAGTCCAGGCCGGCGACACCATGGTCCTCTGCACCGCAACCCTGGGCAGCCTGCGCGATGTCGATTTCCTTCCCCTCACCGTCGACGTCGAGGAGCGCGCGTACGCCGCGGGCAAGATCCCCGGCTCGTTCTTCCGTCGCGAGGGCAAATCCGGCGAGAAGGCGACGCTGACGGCGCGCATGATCGACCGGCCGATCCGCCCGCTCTTCCCGAGCGGCTGGCACTACGAGACCCAGCTGGTCGCGATGCCGCTCTCGGTCGACCACGTCCACCCCTACGACATCCTCGCCATGAACGGTGCCTCCGCGGCACTGGCGATCTCCGAAGTCCCGGTCGCCAAGCACGTCGGCTCGGTCCGGGTCGGCAAGCTCGAGGGCGATTTCGTCGTCAACCCGCCCGAGGAGCGCCACGAGGAGCTGGAGCTCGACCTGATCGTCGCCGGCACCGACGAGGCGATCCTGATGGTCGAGGCCGGCGCCAACGGCGTCACCGAGGCCGAGATCCTCGACGCGCTCGACATCGCCCACGGCGAGATCAAGAAGCTCGTCGCCGCGATGGCGGAGCTCCAAGAGAAGGCGGGCAAGGAGAAGATCCAGCACGAGGAGCCGGAGCTCGACGCTTCCCTGCTCGAGACGATCCGCTCCGAGTACGGCCAGTCCCTGGTCGACGCGATCGCCACCGAGGGCAAGCTCGAGCGCTACGAGGCGATCGACAAGGTCAAGGACGAGGTCGTCGCCAAGTACGCACCCGAGTCCGACGACGCCGACGGTGAGCGCAAGGCCGAGGTCAAGGCGATCTTCGGTGCGATCGAGAAGGACACGATCCGCAAGGCGATCGCCGTCGACAAGAAGCGCCCCGACGGCCGCGCCCAGGACGAGATCCGTCCGATCGAGTGCGAGGTCGACATCTCCCCGCGCGTGCACGGCTCTGCCCTGTTCACTCGCGGCGAGACCCAGATCCTCTCCAACGTCGCTCTGGGCACGACTCGCATGGACATGCGCCTCGACACGCTCGGGCTGCAGACCACCAAGCGGTTCTTCCACCACTACAACTTCCCGCCCTTCTCGGTCGGGGAGGCTGGCTTCATGCGCGGCCCGAAGCGGCGTGACATCGGTCACGGCGCCCTCGCCGAGCGTGCCCTGCTGGCCACGGTCCCGGACGAAGAGTCCTTCCCGTACGTGATCCGCGCGGTCTCCGAGACGCTCGAGTCCAACGGCTCCTCCTCGATGGGGTCGGTCTGCGCCTCCTCGATGGCGATGCAGGCCGCGGGAGTCCCGGTCAGCGCCCCGGTCGCCGGTGTGGCGATGGGCCTGATCAAGGAGGGTGACGACTACATCGTCCTCACCGACATCGCCGGCGTCGAGGACCACCTCGGCGACATGGACTTCAAGGTCGCCGGCACTGCGGACGGGATCACCGCCCTGCAGATGGACATCAAGATCACCGGCGTCACCTTCGAGATCCTCGAGGACGCGCTGGAACAGGCGCTCAAGGGCCGCCAGTTCATCCTCGGCAAGATGGCCGAGGCGATCGACGGCCCGCGGGAGAAGCTCTCCAAGCACGCGCCGGCGATCGAGTCGATCAAGATCGACCCGGAGAAGATCGGGGCGGTCATCGGCAAAGGCGGGGAAACGATCCGCGCCCTCTGCGAGGAGTTCGAAGCGGAGATCGACGTCGAGGACGACGGCACGGTGCGGATCTACGCGCCGACCGGCGAACTGGTCGAGGCCTGCGTCGCCCGCATCGACTCGATGACCCGCGAGGCCGAAGTCGGCGATCGCTACAACTCCGCCAAGGTCGTGAAGACGACCACGTTCGGAGCCTTCGTCGAGCTCGTCAAGGGCACCGACGGCCTGCTGCACATCTCCAACGTCAAGCCCGGTGAGCGGGTCGACTCCGTCGACGACGTCCTCACCGCCGGCGAGGAGATCGACGTCACCGTGGTCGAGGTCGACAAGGAGCGCGGCCGCATCGGCCTGCGCCTCTCCGACGACCCCTCGGTCGCGGGTAAAACGCCGGAGGAGCTGGCCTCGGTCGGCTCCGGCAGCGATCGTGGCGGCGGCGACCGCGGTGGTCGTGGCGGACGCGACCGCGGCCCCCGTCGCGAGCGCGAGCGGCGCAACTAGCGTTGAGCGCACCTCAGCTCACCGAGTTGGGCTCGGGCGTCCGGGTCGTTACCGAGGAGGTTCCCTCGGTCCGGTCCGTGGCGCTCGGGCTCTGGGTGCGCACCGGTTCGCGCAACGAGACCCCGGCCCAGGCGGGCGTCTCGCACTTCTTGGAGCATCTGCTCTTCAAGGGGACCGCGCGTTACTCGGCGATCGAGATCTCCGAGCGCTTCGACGGGCTCGGGGCCTCGATCAACGCCGCCACCGGCAAGGAGACGACGCATCTGCATGCCCGCTTCCTCGACGAGCACACCGAGGAGGTCTTCGACCTGCTCTCGGAGATGCTGCTGGCCCCGACCTACCCCGACATCGACTCCGAGCGCCAGGTGGTGCTGGAGGAGATCGCGATGTACGACGACGAGCCCCAGGACCGGGTTCACGACGTCCTCGCCGAGGCCGTCTTCGGCTCGCACCCGCTCGGCCGCCGCGTGCTCGGCGAGCCCGAGGTGATCGCCTCGATCCCGGTGCCGGACATCGAGGGCTACCGCCGCGGGCGCTACGCCGGCTCGGAGATCGTCGTCGGCGCCGCCGGCCACCTCGAGCACGGCCGCATCGTCGAGCTGGCCGAACGCTTCGTCACCGCTCCCGCCGCCGGTGGGGGAGTGGCGCCCGACACCGCGCTCGACCAGGCCGCCCGGCTCTGCTTCCACAGCAAGGAGACCGAGCAGTACCACATCTGCTTCGGCGCGCCCGGTCTGCGCCGCGACGACAAACGCCGCTACCCGCTGGCCGTGCTCGACTCGATCTTCGGCGGCTCGACCTCTTCCCGGCTCTTCCGCGAGGTGCGGGAGAAGCGCGGCCTCGCCTACTCGGTCGGCTCCTACAACGAGCAGTTCACCGACCAGGGCCTGGTCGCGACCTACGTCGGCACCCGCGAGGACAACGTCGAGGAGGCCTGCGCGATCATCGGCAACGAGCTCGCCCGCCTGCGCTCCGAGCCGGTCTCGGCCGAGGAGCTGACCCGGGCCAAGGAGAGCGTCAAGGGCCGCCTAGTCCTCTCCTCGGAGTCGACGGCGGCACGGATGACGCGGATCTCGCGGGCGACGCTGTTCGGCCTGCCGATCGAAAGCCTCGACGAGATGCTGGCCCAGGTCGACGCGATCGAGGTCGATGACCTGACCGAGCTGGCGACCGAGCTCTACGGCGCCGACCGCCTTTCCGCGGCCTGCGTCGGCGCCAGCGAGGATCTTTTCCGGCAGGCGCTGGCGCCGGTCAGCGAGAGCCTGGTCGCAGCGTGATCCGGGTCGCGGTCGCGGGTGCCGCCGGGCGCATGGGCGAAGCGGTCTGCGAGGCCGTCGAGGCCGCTGACGACACGGTCCTGGCCGGCAGGGCCGATCCCGCCCTCGGCGTCGAGCTGGCCGACGTGCTCGGCGAGGCCGACGTCGTCGTCGACTTCACCGTCCCCGACACCGCCCTCGGCAACGTCCGTGCCTGCCTCGAGGCCGGGGTCCACGCGGTCGTCGGCACCACCGGCTTCGACCTCGATGCCGCCAAGGCGGCGGCCGAGGCGTCCAGCGCCAACTGCTTCGTCGCCCCCAACTTCGCGATCGGCGCCGTGCTGCTGATGGAGGTCGCGCAGACGATCGCCCCGCACATGCCCGAGTGCGAGATCGTCGAGCTCCACCACGACCGCAAGCTCGACGCCCCCTCCGGCACCGCGAAGCGGACCGAGGAGCTGATCGATGCGGCCGGCGGCAACGTCCACCAGCCGATCCACTCGGTGCGGCTGCCGGGCCTGGTCGCCCACCAGGAAGTGATCTTCGGCGGCGAGGGTCAGACCCTGGCGCTGCGCCACGACTCGATCGACCGCCGCTCCTTCATGCCCGGCGTGATCCTCGCCGTGCGCAGGGTGGGGGAGTTGCCGGACCACTTCACGGTCGGCCTCGAGAAGCTGCTCTTCAATGCCTAGACCGGCGAACTGGGTACCCTGGCTGCGATGAAGGAGCCGATACAAGGGGTTTTGACCGCGATGGCCACGCCGTTCGACGAGAACGGGGGAGTCGATCACCGTGCAGCACGCAATCTGGCAGTCCATTTGCTCGAGCACGGCTCACATGGACTCGTCGTCGGTGGGACCACCGGCGAGTGCCCGACCTTGACCGATGAGGAGACGATCGAGCTGCTGCGCGAGGTGCGCGCCGAGGTCGGCGATGAGACGCTGCTGATCTGCGGCACCGGCACCAACGACACCCGCCACTCGCGCGAGCTGACCAAGGCGGCCGCCGCGGCCAGCGCCGACGCCTCGCTGGTCGTCGCTCCTTACTACAACAAGCCCAACGCGGCCGGCCTGCGCGCCCACTTCGAGTCGGTCGCGGCCGCCGTTCCCGAGCTGCCGATGGTGATCTACAACATCCCCTCGCGGGTGATCATCAACATGCCACCGGCGCTGCTCGCCGAGCTTGGCGGCGTCGACAACATCGTCGCGGTCAAGCAGGCCAACGACGACGAGCTCGGCCCGATCGAGGGCCTCTCGATCCTGGCCGGCAACGACAACACCTTCCTTCGCGTGCTCGAGTTCGACGGCGCCGGCGGCATCACCGTCGCCTCGCACGTCGCCGGGCACCATATGCGTGAGATGTGGGACGCGGCCAAGGGCGGCAACATCGCCCGGGCGCGCGAGATCGACGCCGAGCTGACGCCTCTCTACGAGGGTCTCTCGGTAACTACCAACCCGATTCCGATCAAGGCGGCGCTGGAAATGCTCGGCCTTGCCTCGGAGCGGATGCGGCTGCCGCTGGTCCCGGCGGATGCCGACCAGCGGGCAGCGGTCAGAACCGCACTGGAGGGCATCGGCCTTCCAGTTGCCCAGTAATCAACTTCAGAAGAGAGTGAGTGACTAGTGCCAAGTAAGAAACTCCGAGTGCTGCCGCTTGGCGGCCTCGGCGAGATCGGCAAGAACATGACCGTTATCGAGTTCGACGGCAAGATCGTCGTCGTCGACACCGGGCTGATGTTCCCGACCGCCGAGATGCACGGGATCGACCTCGTCCTTCCCGACTTCTCCTATCTGCGTGACCGCGCCGACGACATCGAAGCGATCGTGCTCACCCACGGTCACGAGGACCACGTCGGCGCCCTGCCCTACGTGCTGCGCGAGATCGGCGAGCCGCCGGTCATCTACGGCGGCCTGCTGACGATCGGGATGGTGCGCTCAAAGCTCGACGAGCACAAGCTCTCCGACGCGCCACTGCAGGAGCTGCCGGCGGGGGAGAGGGTCCAGCGCGGGCCGTTTGGCCTCGAGCTGGTCCACCTCGCCCACTCGATTCCCGACATGCGCGGCGTCCTCATCACCACCGAGGTCGGCTCGATGCTGATGACCGGCGACTACAAGTTCGACCAGACCCCGGTCGACGGACGTCCGGCGGACATCCCAAGGCTGGCCGAGATCGGTCGCGAAGGGCTGCTGCTGCTCTGCGGCGACTCGACCAACGCCGACCGGCCCGGAGTGGCGCCGTCGGAGTCGAGCGTCGGCCCGGCCCTGCTGCAGCAGTTCTCCCAGTGCAAGGGGCGGATCATCGTCACCTCCTTCGCCTCCAACATCCACCGCGTCCAGCAGGTGATCGACGCGGCCGTGAAGCTCGACCGCAAGGTCGCCCTGGTCGGGCGCTCGATGCGCAAGAACTTCAACATCGCCTCGAACCTGGGGATCGCGAAAGCGCCGCAGGGCATCTTCATCCAGCCGCGTGAGATCGGGAACTTCCCCGACGAGAAGGTCGTCATCATCTCCACCGGCAGCCAGGGCGAGCCGCTCTCGGCGCTGCGACGGATGGCCAACAACGACCATCGCGACGTGCAGCTGCACTCCGGCGACACCGTCGTCTTCTCGGCCACCCCCGTGCCCGGCAACGAGCGCGCGGTGAACGAGACGATCGACCGCATCTACGAGATCGGCGCCAAGGTGATCACCGCCAAGGACGCGCCGATCCACGCCTCCGGCCACGGCTGGCAGGAGGAGATCAAGCTGATGCTGAACCTGACCAAGCCCAAGTACGTGATGCCGGTCCACGGCGACCACCAGCGCCTGCGCCTGCACTCCGAGCTGGCCGAAGCGGTCGGGGTCGAGTCCGAGAGCATCTTCCGCGGCCGCAACGGGCTGCCACTGGAAATCGACGCCAGTGGGGCCAAGTTCGGCGAGGACATCCACGCCGGCACGATGTACGTCGACGGCGTCAACATCGGCGACCCCGACGACGCCGCCCTGCGCGACCGCCGCGAGATCTCGGCCGACGGCATCTTCATCGTCGTCGTCACGATCTCCAGCGACGATGGCAGCGTCGTCGCCGACCCCGAGGTGATCTTCCGCGGCGTCGCCTTCCTCGAGGAAGCGGACGCCCTGGTCGAAGAGCTCAGCGACCTGGTCGAAGACCAGCTCGAAGACGCCGCCGACAAGGGCAACCGCGAGTCGCATCTGATCGAGGAAGACCTGCACGACGCGGTCGGAAAGTTCGTCTTCCAGAAGCTGAAGCGGCGGCCGATGATCTTGCCGGTCGTTATCGAGGTCTGATTCGGTTGGCGGGCGGGGAGGGGTTGGGGGTCCCTCTCGCTTGCTGACTTTTTCGCCTGACTGCTGGCGGCCGTCCGAGGTTGCCGGTGGGGCGAAAAAGGGAGCGCCGCTGCGCCAGAGGGACCCCCAACCCCTCCATCAACACGTCAAACGGGATCACCTGGAGAACGGCCGCATGGTGAGGCCGGAGTTCAGGCTCCGTTGCGTCGTCAGCTTCCGTGCGTCATAGCTTTTGAGCTGAGTGGGCGCCTGTTGGAGGGACGGGGATAGCCCTCCCCGGAATGTGTGCGAAGCACGCGATATGCAATCTGTCTATTGCCCACCATAGGTGGGCAGCATGTTGCGGAGCCAGCGCGCTTTAGCGCGCGCGACTGAATTTCGGGGAGGGCTATCCCCGTCCCTCCTCCGCACGCCCACAAAAAAAGACCCGCCGGGGTGGTGTCTGGGGAGAACCTCCGGCGGGCCTGTGTTGTGTCTCGTCCGCGGGGGAATCTAAGACGGTGGTCTAAAGCGTCTTTAAAGGCTTGGTAACGACTTGCTCAGAACCGGCCAGAGGAATGCGGGCGCGGAAGAGGGCGCCGCCGGACTCTGACTCCAGGGCTTCGACGCTGCCGCCGTGGGAGTCGGTGACGGCGCCGACGATTGCGAGGCCGAGGCCGGTGCCGGTGCCTCTGGCGGTGTCGGCGGGGCCTTCGCCGCGGACGAAGCGGTCGAAGATCTGCTCGCGCATCGCGACCGGGATGCCAGGCCCGTCATCCGCCACCTCGACCACCGCGTCGCCGTCCTCCTCGCGCAGGCTGAGCTCGATCGTCGAGCCGGCCGGGGTGTGGCGGGCGGCGTTGTCGAGCAGATTGAGGACCATCCGGTGCAGCTCGTCGGCGCTGCCCTCTACCCGCAGCGGGCGGTCGTTGTCGACGGTCAGGGTGCGGTCTCCCATCAGGGCCGAGGCCTCGGCGGCGGCGTCACCGGCGATTTCGGCGAGGTCGCAGCGGTGGTGCTTGTCGAGGCGACCGGCATCGGCGCGGGCGAGCAGCAGCAGGTCGCCGACCAGCCGGCTCATCCGCCGCGAGGAGCGCAGGGCGGAGTCGACGACTTCGCGGTCTTCTGCCTGGCCAGGATCGCCAAGCGAGGCCTGCAGGAGCTCGAGGTTGGCGAGCACGCTGGTCAGCGGCGTGCGCAGCTCGTGCGAGGCGTCGGCGACGAACTCGCGCTGCTTCTGCATCGCCCCCTCGCGCTCGGCCCGGGCGGCGTCGAGCGCGCGCAGCATCTGCTCCAGAGTCAGGGCCAGCTCCCCGACCTCGTCTTCGACCGCCGGCTCCGGCATCTGTCGCGAGGGATCGCGGGTGGTCGCGATATCACGCGCGGTCGCCGTCAGCGAGGCGATCGGGCGCATCGCCCGGCGCGCGATCGCCACCCCGGCCAGGCTTGCCAGCAGGGTGCCGAAGAAGACGCCGGCCGCGATGAAGAGCCAGAGCCGGTCGACGGTCGAGTCGACGTGCTCGATGCTGCGCCCGTACTGGACGTAGCCGGTCGTGGTTCCGTTTTCATCGACTATCGGTTCGGTCGCGACGCGGATGCTGCCGTTGTCGGAGATCCCGGGCTTGGGCGGCCCGAGCTGCGCGGATCCCGTGGTCGCGACGCGGACATCGCCGTTGATGTCGACAACGCGGGCGGAGGCGTCGTCGGGGAGGACGAAGTCCGCGAGGCGCGGTCCCTTTCGGACCTGGGCGCCAAAGGGTCCGTATTCGATCTTGAATTCGCCGGCGAGAATCTGCGCGGCGCTGCTGACCTCGCTGTTGAAGTCATCACGGATCCGCTGCGTGGCGACGCCGCCGATCACGGCGCCGAACAGCATCAAGATCACCAGCGTCAGGCCGGCCGAGACCGCGGCCAGGCGCCAGCGCAAAGGCCAGCTGCCGGGCTTGAGCAGCCTCCGCCTGGCGGCGGGCCCTTTGACGGCGGCCGCCACCGCCTAGTCCTTCAGCACGTAGCCGGCACCGCGTTTGGTGTGCAGCAGCCGCGGCTCCTCGCCGGACTCGAGCTTGCGCCGCAGGTTGGAGATGAAGACGTCGATCGTGTTGGTCGCGGCCATCGGGTCATAGCCCCAGACCTCGTCGAGCAGGCGCTCGCGCGAAATCACCAGGCGCTCGTTGCGCATCAGGAACTCGAGCAGCTCGAACTCGCGGTTGGTCAGCTCGATCTCGCGCTCGCCCCGTCGCACCTCGCGGGTGTCGGGGTTGAGCTGGAGGTCGCCGACCTCCAGCGAGGCGGTGCCCCGCGGCGGCCGGCGCCGCAGCAGCGCCCGGATCCGCGCCAGCAGCTCCTGGCGCTCGAACGGCTTGACCAGGTAGTCGTCGGCACCGCTGTCGAGGCCGGTGACGCGGTCCTCGGTCTCGGCCCGCGCGGTCAGCATCAGGATCGGCACGTCGCCGTCCTCGCGCAGGCGCCGACAGACCTCGACCCCGTCGAGACGGGGGAGGCCGAGATCGAGCACGACCAGGTCGGGAACGAAGCCGGCGGCGACGTCGAGCGCTTCGACCCCGTCGGCCGAGGTTTTGACCTCGTAGCCCTCGTTGCGGAGCGAACGGCGCAGGACGTCGGCGATGTCGGCATCGTCCTCGACGACGAGGACGCGGCCGCCGCTGGGGTCGGTCTCGGAGAGCATTGGACGATGTTAGCCTCCGATTCCGCCGCTACCTGCAGGATTTAAAGCGAATTTAGCCGCAGGGGTGCGCGCCTGCACGTCGAACCGGGACAGCATGTTCGTTCGCAAGAAGCGCGCGCCTGCGCGCAAAGCCAAAGCCGGGAAAAAACGCGCCAAAGCGGCCAAGCCGAAGGGCGGTCTGCATCTGCCCGCCGGGCTGGAGCAGCGGCACCTCGATCTGATTGGGCTCTTCCTGGTCGCCTTCGGCGTCTATCTCGTCTTCGTCCTCTTCCTCGGCTGGGAGGGGGGGAAGGTCGGCTACGGCGTCGAGACCGGCCTCACCTACCTGTTCGGGACCGTCGGCGCCCGCATCTTCACTGTCCTGATGCTGCTGGTCGGGGGAATGCTGTTGACCGGCACCTCCGTCTCGGCACTTGTCCGCGGGATCGGCCGCGGCGTCAGGGCAACCACCCGCACCGTCTTCCACGGCAGCGACGCGGCGGCGAAGACGGTCGCCCGCACCCACGCCGACTGGCGCGAGCAGCGCCAGACCCGCTCTGAGGCGGCGACGCTGGCGGGCGAGACCGACGTGATGAGCTCCTATCCCGACACCGACGAGTTCGAGCCGACCGTGCAGCTGGCCGAGGAGCCGGAGGACGAGCCCGATCTCGCCCATGCCGCCGATGACTTCGATCGCGAACTGGAGGAGATCTCGACCTCCGAGGAGGACGCGATCGCCGCCGACGAGCTGCGCAACTACGACCCGGCCGACGCCGTCGCAGTGGTCGACGAGGGTGACCGTGCCCAGGCGGGCCTCACCCCACTCGGCAGCAAGCGTGGCGTGACGATGTCGGAAGAGATCGACTACCGGCCGCCGCCGGCGACGGCCCTGGAGCGTGGCAAGGGCGACAAGGGGCCCGACCCTCGCGACCAGGAAGTGACCGGCCGCAAACTGGTCGAGACCCTTGGGCACTTCGGGGTCGAGGCGAAGATCGTCGGCGTCGTCAGCGGCCCGCACGTATCCCGCTACGAATTGCGCCTGGCGCCGGGGATCAAGGTGAAGAAAGTCACCGAGCTCGCCAACGACCTCGCCTACGCCCTCGCCTCCACCGACATCCGCATCCTCGCTCCGATTCCCGGCAAGCAGGCGGTCGGGGTCGAGGTCCCGAACGCGCGCCGCCGCATCGTCCGCCTCGGCGACATCTACGCCGGCCGGCCCGAGAAGACCTCGCCGCTGGTCGCCTGGCTCGGCAAGGGGATCGACGGCAACCCGGTCTGGACCGACCTGGCGAAGATGCCGCACGTGCTCGTCGCCGGCACCACCGGCTCCGGCAAGAGCGCCTGCGTCAACGGGATCCTTTCGTCCATCCTGATGCAGGCCTCGCCGAACGAGGTGCGCCTGGTGTTGGTCGACCCCAAGCAGGTCGAGCTCAACCACTACGAGAACGTTCCGCACCTGCTGACGCCGGTGGTGACCTCGCCGCGCCTGGCGGCCAACGTCCTCTCCAACCTGATCGGAGAGATGGAGACCCGTTACGGGATCATGAGCGAGGCCCGCTGCCGCAACCTGGTCGAGCTCAACCGCTACCGCCTGAAGAAAGGCGACGCGCCGCTGCCGCACATCCTCTGCGTGATCGACGAGCTCGCGGACCTGATGATGGTCGCCCCGGCCGAAGTCGAGGACTCGATCATCCGCCTCGCCCAGAAGTCGCGCGCCACCGGCATCCACCTGGTGCTGGCGACGCAGCGGCCCTCGACCGACATCATCACCGGCACGATCAAGGTCAACATCCCCTCGCGGATCGCCTTCGCCGTCTCCTCGCAGACCGACTCGCGGGTGATCCTCGACCAGGGCGGGGCGGAGTCGCTGCTCGGTCAGGGCGACATGCTCTTCCGCGGCGCCGGCAGCTCGAAGCTGCAGCGCGTCCAGGGCGCCTTCATCACCGAGGAGGAGATCGCCCGCATCACCAACCACTGGGCCAAGCAGGGCGAACCCGAGTTCGAGGCGGAGCTGCTGGAGACTCCGGAGGAGGTGGTCGAGGAGGGCCACGAGGGTGACTTCGACCCCGACAGCGACGATCTCCTCGACGAGGCGATCCGCCTGGTCGTGCAGACCGAGACGGCTTCGGTCTCGATGATCCAACGCCGCCTGCGGGTGGGCTACACCCGGGCGGGACGCCTGATCGACATGCTCGAGCGCCGCGGCGTCATCTCCGGCTACGAGGGCTCGAAACCACGCCAGGTGCTGATCACCCAGGCCGACCTCAACCGGGTGCTGGCTCCGGCCGGCCAGGGCGGGCCGCCGGCGGACGAGACGCTCGTGATCGATCCCGACGCCTGAACCCGTTCCGCGATTCCTTTCCCGCGGAATAGGTGGATAAGGAACCGCGCAATGTGGGTGGGTCCGGTAGCTTCAGCGCGTGATTCGCGCGGGCATAGTCGTCACGGGAACTGAGGTTCTGACCGGGCGCATCTCCGACTCCAACGGCCCCTGGGTTTCCGAACGGCTGGCCGAGCACGGGGTGGAGGTGGCCCATATCGTCGTCGTCGCCGATCGCCCCGACGACCTCGAGGCGGCGCTGCGCTTCCTCGCCGCCGAGGGCATGAACCTGATCGTCACCACCGGCGGCCTCGGACCCACCGCCGACGACCTCACCGCGGAGGTGGTCGCCCGCTTCGCCGGCCGCGAGCTGCTGCTGGACGAGGTGGTGGAGGAGAAGATCGCCGAGATCCTGCGCGGCTTTGCCAAGCGTGGCGGCTTCGACTTCGACGAGGCGGCGATCATGGAGGCCAACCGCAAGCAGGCGATGGTGCCCGCGGGCGCGATCGCGCTGGATCCGGTGGGCACCGCGCCGGGGCTCGTCGTCCCGGCCGGCGAGCGGGTCGTGATCGTCCTGCCCGGCCCGCCGCGGGAGCTGCAGCCGATGTGGGCGGTGGCACTCGAGGCCCAGCCCGTGCGGGAGGTGCTGGCGCAGGCGACGCCGCTGCGTGGCTACACCCTGCGGATGTTCGGCGTGCCGGAGTCGGAGATCGCCAAGAGCCTGCGCGAGATCGAGGGCGACGGGACCGCGATCGACGCGGTCGAGATCACCACCTGCCTGCGCCGTGGCGAGATCGAGATCGACGTGCGCTACCGCGACGAGGCCGAGGCGGTCGCCGACGCCGTCCGCGAGGGCCTCAAGGAACGCCACCAGCGCCACCTCTTCAGCCTCGACGGCGAGACGATCGATTCCCAGGTGGCGAAGCTGCTCGCGGGCCGGCGGCTGGGCCTGGCCGAGTCCTGCAGCGGCGGCCTGCTGGCGGCGCGGATCACCAAGGTCCCGGGCGCCTCGGCCTACATGGCCGGGAGCGTCGTCGCCTACGCGAACGAGGTCAAGGCGGAGCTGCTGGGCGTCGACCCGGCGCTGATCGCCGCCAAGGGCGCGGTATCGCCCGAGGTCGCGGAGGCGATGGCCATCGGCGCACTGGAGCGGTTCGGCGCCGACGTCGCGGTCTCGATCACGGGGATCGCCGGGCCCGATGGAGGCACGGAGGAGAAGCCGGTCGGCTACGTCTGCTTCAACGCCCGCCTCGCCGACGGCACCTCGATCGCCCGCGACCCCGTCATCCCCGGCGGCCGTGAGGACATCCGCGAACGCTCGGCCCTGGTCGGCATGCACCTGCTGCGGATCCTGCTCGGCGACGCCGAGCCGCCGCTTTAGGGTCGATGGCTCGAAGCCGCGCGTAAGTCGGCTCAGACTTGTTGCGAAAGGGGCTTAACGCGTGCGCCCGGACGCCGTAGCGTGGACGGGGTGAGCAGGCCTACCGCCGACAGCAAGCCCGTCCGCATGTTCGTCGCCCTCGATCTGCCGGACACGATTCGCGGTGGAATCGGAGTCTGGGGGCAAGAGGCACTTGCCGATCCCGCCCTGCGCCCGGTTTCCGCCGAGAACCTCCACATCACCCTGGCCTTCCTCGGCAACCGGTCCGAACGGGACGCGGGGTGCGTGGCCGAGGCGATCGAGCAGAGCCTGGCTCCGGCGCCGCTGGTCGAGCTGCTGGATCCCGTCGCACGGCCACCGCGGGGGAGCCCCCGTCTCTTCGCTCTGCCGGCGCTCTCGCCAGGAGCTGAGCAGATGCAGGCGCAGCTGAGCCAAATCTTGATTTCCAAACGGCTCTACGAGCCGGAGAAGCGGCCGTTCTGGCCGCATGTGACGGTCGCCAGGGTGCGTGCCGAGGGGCGCGGATCCAGACGGCCGAGTGGAGTAGAGAAACCCCCGGGAAAACTGCCGTCGGAGCTCTCGAAGCCCTTCTATGGCATCCGGGTCGTTCTCTACCGTTCTGAACTCCAGCCGTCGGGTGCGCGATACGTCCCCTTGGCCCAAGTCAAGCTGCCCGGAGCGGGCGGCAGTGAGGTGATCTAGATGGCAGACAGAAGGACCAGCTTGAACGACGTTTCCGCCAAGGAAGCGAAAGCCAAGGACGCGGCGCTTGAGAGCGCTGTCAGCGGCATCAGGAAGGAGTTCGGCGAGGGTTCGCTCATGCGCCTCGGCGACAAAGGCACGGTCAAGGTGGAGGCAATTCCCACCGGATCCCTGGCGCTTGACCTGGCGCTTGGCATAGGCGGCGTCCCACGCGGCCGGATCGTCGAGATCTTCGGCCCCGAGTCCTCCGGAAAGACGACTCTGGTCAACCACATCATCGCCCAGGCCCAGGCCCTCGGCGGCGTCTGCGCCTTCATCGACACCGAGCACTCGATCGACCCCGTCTACTCGCGGGCGATCGGCGTCGACACCGACGAGCTGCTCGTCTCCCAGCCCGACTACGGCGAGCAGGCCCTGCAGATCGCCGACCGCCTGATCGCCTCTGGTGCGGTCGACGTGGTCGCGATCGACTCGGTCGCGGCGCTGACCCCGAAAGCCGAGCTCGACGGCCAGATCGGCGACACCACGGTCGGCCTCCAGGCCCGCCTGATGTCGCAGGCGATGCGCAAACTGGCCGGCAACCTGAACCGGACCAAAACGGTCTGCCTCTTCACCAACCAGATCCGCGAAAAGATCGGCGTCTCATTCGGCTCGCCGGAGACCCAGCCGGGCGGCCGGGCGCTGAAGTTCTACTCATCGCAGCGGCTCGACATCCGCCGCATCGAGACCCTCAAGGAAGGGACCGAGGCGGTTGGCAACCGGGTCCGCGTCAAAGTCGTCAAGAACAAGGTGGCCTCACCTTTCCGCCAGGCGGAATTCGACATCGAGTACGGGGTCGGCATCTCCCGCGAGGGCGGCCTGCTCGACTTCGGCATCGAGCAGGATCTGGTGCAGAAATCCGGCTCCTTCTTCTCCTACGGGGAGACCCGCCTCGGTCAGGGCCGCAACAACGCCAAACAGTTCCTGACCGACAACCCGGAGCTGGCCCTGGAGATCGAAACCAAGGTCCGAGCAGCGCTCGGCATCGATGGCGAGGTCGCTGAGGCCACCGCGCCCGAGGGCGCCGAGGCCGCGCCTGTGGTCCCAGAGGCGCAGGCGGCCTAGGGCCGCGTGCCGCCGGGCGGCGGCACGCACCCCTCACTGGATAGGATCACCGCCGCACATGAGCAACGAAACCCTATTTTTCATCTGCGGGATCGCCCTGGCGGTTTCGGCGGTGGTAACCAGCCTGATCGGGCTGAAAGTCAAGAGCTTCCCCGGCAAAGCCTTCCCGCTGGTGGTCCTCTGGTTCGCGATTCTGATCGGCGGCGCCGCGACCTTCTCGGTCCTGCACGCCAAGGACGAGGACAAGGCCAAGGCCTCCGAGCTCGAGAAGGCGGGCAAGGAATTCGAACAAGAGGGCAACGATGACGCCGCCGGTGAGGTGACCACCCCGGGCGAAGGCCAGTCCAAAGGCGGAGGAGAAGGCGGGTCCGAGCCCAAAAAAGTCCATGCCTCCTCGGGGCCCGGCGGAACGGTTCAGCTCGCCGCTGACGCGACCGACCTCGCCTTCGACACGACCGAATTGAGCAGCAGGGCGGGCAAGGTCACGATCGACTTCACCAACCCCTCTGCGCTGGAACACGACGTCGCGATCGAACAGAACGGCAAACAGCTCGCCGACTCCGAACTCGTCGCCAACGGCGCCAAAACCTCCGCCAGCGCCGAACTCGCGCCGGGCACCTACACGTTTTACTGCACGGTGCCAGGCCACCGCGAAGCCGGCATGGAAGGGACGCTCGTCGTCAAGTAGGGCTTGTGGGAGGGGTCCCCGGGTGGGACTCGCCTGCGCGAACTGCGGGGAGGCTTGGCGAGTCCCACCCGGGGACCCCCAGCGCAGCGCTAATCTGCCGCGATGGCGAAGAGGTTTCACGTAACTACGTTCGGCTGTCAGATGAACGTGCATGACTCCGAGCGGATGCGGGGGATGCTGAGCTCGCTTGGATATGACGAGGCGGAGAGTCGGGACAGTGCCGATCTCATCCTCTTCAATACGTGCTCGATCCGGGAGTCGGCGGATAGTCGCTTCATCGCCCACCTGGGGGAGGCGAAGCGGTTGAAGAGCGAACGGCCGGAGCGGATCGTCGGGGTCGGCGGCTGCTGGGCGCAGTCGGTCAAGGACGAGGTGTTTCAGCGCTTCCCGTTTGTCGACGTCGCTTTTGGGCCGGGGCAGATCCACAAGCTGGCTGAGTTCCTCAACTCGGACTCGCTCAGCGCCCAGGGCTATTTCGAGTTCGAGGACTTCTCCGGGCATCTGCCGACCCGGCGCGAGCGCGAGTTCCAGGGCTGGCTGCAGATCTCCCAGGGCTGCAACTGCGTCTGCTCGTACTGCATCGTGCCCAGCACCCGCGGGCGTGAGGTCAGCCGCGATCCCTTCGAGCTCCTCAGCGAGACCGAGGCCCTCGCCGCCGACGGCGTCCGCGAGGTGACGCTGCTGGGGCAGAACGTCAACAGCTATGGCCGCGACCTGCCGAAGGACCGTCGCACCAGCTTCGCCGAGCTGCTGGCCCGGGTCGACGCGGTCGAGGGAATCGACCGCATCCGCTACACCAGCCCGCACCCGAAGGACATGAAGGAGGACGTGATCCGCGCCCACGCGGAGCTGCCGGCTCTCTGCGAGCAGATCCACCTGCCGCTGCAGTCGGGCTCCAGCACCGTGCTGAAGCGGATGCGCCGCACCTACGACCGCCAGCGCTACATGGACCGCGTCGCCCTGATCCGCGAGCACGTGCCCGACTGCGCGATCACCACCGACATCATCGTCGGCTTCCCGGGGGAGACCGAGGCCGACTTTGCCGAGACCCTGGAAGTGGTGGAGGAGGTCGGCTACGACGGCGCCTTCACCTTCGTCTTCTCGCCGCGGCGGGAAACGGCGGCGGCGACCATGGACGAACAGATCGCGCACCCGGTCAAGGTCGAGCGCATGGAGCGGCTGGTAGAGGCGGTGCAGCGGCGGGCCAAGGAACGGGCCCAGCGCTTCGTCGGCCGCACCCTGGAGGTGCTGGTCGAAGGCACCAGCCGCACCGACGAGACCAGGCTGCGCGGCCGCACCAGGCACAACAAGGCGGTCAACTTCGAGGGAGTCGGGGAGCCCGGTGAGTTGGTGATGGTCGAGGTCGACAGCGCCACCTCGCAGACGCTGGCCGGAGTCTCGGCCAAGCCCCTCTCGCAGCTCCTTTGAGCGTCGTCGCCATCTTCGGGCCGACCGGCGTCGGCAAGACCGGGGCGGCGATCGCCCTGGCGGAGCTGCTGCGGGAGCGCGGCGAGGACCCGGTGGCGATCTCCTGCGACGCGCTGCAGGTCTACGAAGGGCTCGAAATCCTCACCGGCGCGGCGAGCGCCGCGGAGCAGGCCCGCCTCGAGCACCGTCTGATCGGCTTCGTCCCTGTCACCCAGGCGTTCGACGTCGGCCAGTACTTGCCGCTGGCGCACGCGGAGGTCGACGCCGCGCTGGCGGCCGGGAGGACGCCGATCGTGGTCGGAGGGACCGGCCTCTACCTGCGCGCGGCCCTGGCGGACCTCTCGCTGGTGAAGGCGCCGCCCAACGCCGAGGACTCCGAGCTCTGGTCGCCCGCGACCCGCCATCCGACCACGATCTTCGGCCTCGACATGGACCGCGCCCAGCTCTACGAGCGGATCGACGCCCGCACCGAGGCGATCGTCGCCGCCGGCGCCGCCGATGAGGCCCGCCGCGCCGACGCCGCCGGGCCATCACGCACCGCCCGCAAGGCCCTCGGCTTCGACGAGCTCCTCGCCGGTGACATCGAGGCGATGAAGAAGCGCTCCCGCAACTACGCCCGCCGCCAGCTCACCTGGCAACGCAAGATCCCCAACCTTCAGGCAGTCGACCGCACGAGGCGCGACGACGGCGAGGTCGCCGCCGAGATCTCCGCGCGACTAGGCTCCCGCCCGTGAAATTCGAGAAGTGGCAGGCCCTCGGCAACGACTATCTGATCCTCGAGTCGCAGAACCTCCCCTGGGAGCTGAATGCGAAGCGGGTCGAGTGGCTCTGCGATCCCCATTTCGGGGTCGGATCCGACGGGCTGCTGCTGCTCTCTCCACACCCCGACCCCGAGTTCGTCGCCGAACTGCGGATCTTCAACCCGGACGGGTCGGAGGCGGAGCTCTCCGGCAACGGGGCGCGGGAGGCGATCCTCTACCTGCGCCGGCACGGCTGGACCGACGAGGACGAGTTCGCGATCAGCACCGTCGCCGGGCCGATCCGGCCGACGATCACCGGCGAGCTGACCTGCTCCGTCGACATGGGGCGGGCAGCGATGACCTCGAAGGACTTCCCCGCGGGGGGCGAGGACGGCCGCGGGACGCTGAGCGCGGCGGGGCGCGAGTGGGACTTCCAGCATGTCTCGATCGGCAACCCACAGTGCGCGATCGTCGTCGGCGACGAGCTCGACGAGCTCGACCTCGGCGAGATCGGGCCGGAGATCGAAGGCCACGAGCTGTTCCCCAACCGCACCAACGTCTCCTTCCTGGCGATCGAGGGCAGCCGCGTGCGGGCGCGGATCTTCGAGCGCGGGGTGGGGGAGACGCTCTCCTCCGGCACCGGTGCCAGCGGCGGCGCCATCGCCGCCTTCCTGCGCGGCTCCTCCAGCCCCATCGTGGTCGAGCTCGAAGGCGGCGAGCTCGAGGTCGAGATCGGCGAGGACCTGGCGGTGCGGCTGAGTGGATGGGCCGAGCCGGTCTGCTCGGGGGAGCTTTCGCCGGAGCTGCTGCAGGCACTGTCCGAGCTGGATCCGTGAGCAAATCATTAGGGTTCGCGCCCATGGGAATCGCCGATCCATCCGTGCGCCTGGAGGCGATGCCGCCCTACAAGTTCCAGGAGCTCGAGCGCCAGATCGCCGACAAGCGCGCCGCCGGCATCGACGTGATCAGCCTCGGGATCGGCGACCCCGACCAGCCGACCTACGACTACATCGTCAAGGCGATGCAGGCGGCGGTCGCCGACCCGGCCACCCACCAGTACCCGAGCAACCGCGGCCGCGAGGACTTCCGCCAGGCCTTTGCCGACTTCTACGACCAGCGCTTCGGGGTCGAGATCGATCCCGAGACCGAGGTGATCCCGGCGATCGGCGCCAAGGAGTGCATCTACAACCTCTGCTTCGCCTTCCTCGACCCGGGCGACGTCGCCCTGGCCTCCGACCCTGGCTACCCGGTCTACACCGGCGGCCCGATCCTCGCCAACGCGACGCCGGAGCTGCTGCCGCTGCTGCCCGAGCTCGGCTTCGCGCCGGACCTCAGCGCGATCCCCGCCGACGTCGCTGCCAAGGCCCGGCTGATGTTCATCAACTACCCGAACAACCCGACCGGGGCCGTCGTCCCCGAGGGCTTCTTCGAGCTGGTCGTCTCCTTCGCCAAGGAGCACGAGATTCTCGTCGTCCACGACAACGCCTACTCGGAGACGACCTACGACGGCTACGTCGCTCCCAGCTTCCTCGCCACGCCCGGCGCCAAGGACGTCGGCGTCGAGGTCTTCTCGCTCTCCAAGGGCTTCAACATGACCGGCTGGCGCTGTGCCGCGATCCTCGGCAACGCCGAGGCGATCCAGACCTACTGGCGGCTGAAGACCAACGTCGACTCCGGCCTCTACGAGGCCGTGCAGGTCGCTGGTGCGGCGGCCCTGACCGGCCCACGCGGACCGCTGGAGCGGATGAACGAGACCTACAACCGCCGCCGCGACCTGGTCGTCTCCGCCCTGCGCGAGATCGGCGTCGAGGTTGCCGCCCCGAAGGGCACGATCTACGTCTGGGCACCGGTTCCCAGCGGCCACACCTCGACTTCGTTCTGCGAGACGGTGCTGGAGGAGGCCGCCGTGGTGATCTCACCGGGCTCGATGTACGGGCCCAGCGGCGAGGGCTTCTTCCGCATCTCCCTCACCACGCCCGACGACCGCATCGAAGAGGCGGTCGAGCGGATGCGCGAGCACCTTGCCTAGGTCGATGCGAGCCCTGGGAGGAGCACTGCTCGTCGTCGTGCTGTGCTTGATGAGCGCCGGTCCGGTTGGCGCCAACAACGGCCCTGTTGGGCCAGATCCAACGGTCGCCAAGTGGCCCGCCTGGCCGTACCAGACGAGTTGCGGCCTGCTCCCGTTCGATCCGGTCACGGTCTTCTCGGGGCCAACCGAAGCCGAACTGGGCACACAGCCGTCGGCGGGCGCGTTGCGGGCTTTTCTCGACTCGGACAATTTTCCCGGGCTTCCCTCTCAGGGCTGGCGCCTGCTCGCCGAAGACGCTAATCACGCCGAATACGTCCGCGGCCGACTCGCGGCTGAACTCACCTGGCTCGCCTTCGAGCGCAGCGGCGACGGCTGGAAATGGATCAGCTACTCCTCAGACTGCGAGCCGACTTCGATCGTCGGCAAGGGACCAGTCGTGAGCTGGACTCTCGCCCGCAACCAGCCGCCGCTCCGGAAAGGCACCAGGAGCGTGAAGGTCTACCTCAGCGGCGGTCCCTGCAGTGGTGGCAGGAGCCTGAACGACCACTCTCACACTGTCTTTCAAGCGCTGGGAGGGGCGCTGTTGCTGACGGTCTGGATCGACCCCATCGCCCCCGGCGATTACACCTGCGAGGGACTGATCGAGCCACCGCTGAAGATCAGGCTGCCCAGGCGCCTCGGGAACCGCCATCTCTTCGAAGGCGGCACCTATCCGCCGCCATCGGCCGGGCAGACCCGCCGCGAAGAAAGCTAGCCGCCGCGTTCGGCGCGCTTGCGCCAGTAGCGGTCGAGGCCGCTCCACTGGTAGGCGGTGGGGACGGCTTGCAGTAACTCGGCGATCGTCTCCTCGCCGAGGCCTTCGGCCGTCATCTGATCGTGGATGCGAAGTTGCAGGTCCTGCTCGTAGGCGTCCTGAGGCATCTCCTTGGCCAGCTTGGCCTCCTCGCGCAGGCGCGACCGCGCCTCCTCCAAGTAGCCCGGCACGTCGTCCTCGACGGCGCCGAAGTGGGTCAGCGCCAAGCGCCGGGGCGACCAGCTCGCGACCAGATCCAGCGATTCCTCCCAAACCTCGACGTTGATGTCGGGGGGCGGGGTCGGGGGCATGATCAAGCCGGAGGGCGGAATCCGGCAGGCGGCGACGTCGCCGACGAAGGCGGTGCCACTCTCCTCATGCAGGTAACAGACATGATGCGAGGCATGGCCGGGCGTATAGGCGACCCGCATCCCATGCACCGTCTCGCCGCCCTCAAGCACCTTCACGTTGCCCTCCGGCACCGGCAAGATCTCACCCCAAAGCCGCCCCATCTGATCCCCATAAAGCCGCTCAGCACTGGCCAGCAGCTTCGACGGATCGATCAAATGCGGCGCTCCCCGCTCATGCACGTACACCTGAAGCTCGGGCCACCGCCGCACCAAAGCCCCGGTGGCGGCCGCATGGTCCAGATGGATATGGGTCAAAAGGATCGCCTCGGGCTGCTCGCCGCCAAGCGCATCGATCACAGTCCCAATCGACGACTCCGGCCCGGGATCCACCAGCGCCCCATCCACCACCCAGCACCCGATCACGTGCGGCCGGCCTAGGTGCATGACGTCGATTACGCGCACGCCGGAACCCTATGGGAGTCGGGGGAGGACTCGACGGAACCTCCCGCAGTTCGTGACGGCGAGTCCTCCCCCGACTCCCTCAGGCAACAGGGTCAGGGAACCGCGCATCCGCCTCGAGCGTCTGCCTAAGTCCCTCTTCGAGCCCCCGCGGCGAGTAACCGAGCTCGCGCTCGGCCTTCTCGTAGGTGGCCCAGAAGGTCGCCCCGTCGGCGGAGGAGATCAGCTCGCGCAGGTTCGGCGGCTGCCCCATCATCTTGCCGATCAGCGGTCCGATCGGGGTCAGCGCCTTCAGCAGCGGCGTCGGCAGGTCGCGTTTGGGGGCCTTGCGGCCGCTGACCTGGGCGACCATCTCGATCGCCCCGCGCATCGTCGTCGCCGGGCCGCTGATCACGTAGATCTCACCGAGCTTGCCCTTGTCGAGGGCGAGGACGACGCCGGCGGCGATGTCCTCGACGTGGGACATGCAGATCCCCAGCTCGGGGAAGGGCATCATGAAGAGCTTGCCGGCGAAGAATTCCTCCAGCAGGTCGGCGACCTGGGAGGTGTCGTCCGGCCCGTAGACGCCGCCCGGTTGGACGATGATCGCCGGCAGGTCGCGCTCGGCGATCATCCGCTTGACGATCTTGTGCGCTTCGAGCTTGGTCTCCTCGTAATAGGAGGTGAAGGACCCCTCTGGGTGCTCGTAGGTCTCGTCGACGACTTTCCCGTGCGTGTTGCCGAAGACGCCGCAGGTGGAGACGTAGACGATGCGCGGGACCTCGGCCGCCAGCGCCGCCTCCATCACCCGCTCGGTGCCGGTTACGTTGGCCTCATACATCGCCGGCCGCTGCTTGGCCGGGATCCCGACCTCGTACATCGCCGCCGCGTGGATGGCCGCGTCGCAGCCCTCCATGCCGGTGCGGAGCGCCGCCGCGTCGCTGAGGTCGCCGGCGACCAGCTCGCAGCCGAGCGCCGCCACCGCCTTGCCCTTCTCCGGGTTGCGCACGAGGCAGACGACGTCGTCACCGCGGTCGCGCAGCTGGCGCACGATGACGCCGCCGATGAATCCCGTCCCCCCGGTTACGAAGACCTTCACGACGGTTAACCCTATCCGCCTCGGACGGCTCCCTACAATCACCCCGAGTGCAACGTTCGAGAAATGGCCGCAACACGCAGACGCACAAAGGGGCGGACGGCGTGGACGGCGCCGGGGTCTCGAACCCACGCGCGCGCCAACGGGCGCTGGCGATCGGGATCGTCGACGGGCGTGAGCCCGGCGAGCCGCTGGCCGAGCTGAAGGAGCTGCTGCGCACCGCCGGCGTGGCAACCGCGGGCGAGGCCACCCAGCAGCGCCCGAAACCGGACCCCGACCGCTACTTCGGCCGCGGCCGGCTCGACGAGCTGAAAGCGCAGATCGCCGCCTGCGACGCCAACCTGGTCGCCTGCGACGACGAGCTGGCGCCGCGGCAGGAGCGCAACCTCGAGGCGGCCCTGGGCGTGCCGGTGATCGACCGCACCGCGGTGATCCTCGACATCTTCGCCGACCACGCCCACTCGGCCGAGGGCAAGCTGCAGGTCGAGCTGGCTCAGCTCGAATACAACATGGCCCGCATGCGGGGGCTCTGGACCCACCTCGAGCGCCTCGGCGCCGGCCGCATGGACGGCGGCATCGGCACCAGGGGACCGGGCGAGACCCAGATCGAGACCGACCGCCGGCTCGCCCGCAACCGTATCGCCGCCCTGCGGCGCCGGCTCAAGAACCTCGAACAGAACCGCGGTGTGATGCGGGCCAAGCGCGATGCCTCGGCGCTGCCCCGGGTCGCCCTCGCCGGCTACACCAACGCCGGCAAGTCGACCTTGCTCAACGCCTTGACCGGCGCCGAGGTCGGGGTGGGGGACAGGCTCTTCCACACGCTCGACCCGACCACCCGCAGCCTCGAGCTCTCCGGCCGCGACTACCTGTTGACCGACACCGTCGGCTTCATCGAGAAGCTGCCGCATCAGCTGGTCGAGTCCTTCAAGGCGACCCTGGAGGAGACGGTCCTGGCCGACCTCATCGTCCACGTCGTCGACGCCTCCGAGAGCGAGGAGCGGCGCCTGGTCGACATGAAGGCCGTCGACGAGGTGCTGGAGGAGATCGGGACCGGCGAGAAGCCGCGGCTGCTGGTGCTGAACAAGACCGACCTGCTGAGCGATGACGAGCGCCACGAGGTCGAGCTCGCCCATCCCGACGCGGTGCCGGTCTCGGCGCTCGACGGCGAGGGCCTGGAGCGGCTGCGGGAGGAGATCGAGGCGGCCTTCGAGGAAACCCTGGCCGAGGTCGAGCTGCTGGTGCCCTACTCCGAGGGCGGGCGCCTGCACGAGCTGCACGAGGTCGCCGGCGACCTGGAGCGGACCGAGCGCGAGGACGGCGTCCTCGTCCACGCCAGGGTGCCGGTCAGCGAGCTGCACCGCTTCAACGATCTCGCCGTCGTCTAGGCTGCCGCCCGTGGAACTTCCCATCGCCAAGCTGAAGGACGAGGCCGTGCTGCCGACCCGTGCCCACGAGGGCGACGCCGGGCTCGACCTCTACTCCTGTGAGGCCGCCCACATCGGCCCCGGCGAGCGCTGGAGCGTGGGGACCGGGGTCGGGGTCGAGATCCCCGCGGGCCACGCCGGCCTGGTCCTGCCGCGCTCGGGCCTGGCCCGCGACCACGGCATCTCGCTGGTCAACAGCCCCGGCCTGATCGACTCCGGCTACCGCGGCGAGCTGCGGGTGCTGCTGCTCAACAACGATCCGGCGGAGACCTTCAGGGTCGAAGCGGGCGACCGCATCGCCCAGCTGGTCCTGGTCCCGATCACCCTGGCGACGCCGGTCGAGACAGCTGTCCTCGCCGACTCCGCCCGTGCTACCGGCGGCTTCGGCTCCAGCGGCCGCTGAGCCCCTTCGGGCGGGGCTGCCGGCGTCATCGGTCGCTTGTGTGCGGTGCACACGGCGCTCCCTGCTTCCTTGCCAGCCCGAGCCCGGAGGGGCTCAGCCAACTCCGGCGGCGACGCGGGCGCTCTCGTGGGCGGCGGCCTCGAAAGTGTCGTCGAGCGGATCGAGCTCGGGGCGGGAGCCGTAGCGGCGCTCGAGCGCGACCGCGATCAGGTGGTCGGCGAGCCAGGCGTTCTTCGGCAGCAGCGGGCCGTGCAGGTAGGTGCCGAGCATGTTGTGGCGGCGCACGCCCTCGAGCCCGTCCTTGTCGTTGTTGCCGTGGCCACTGACGACGCGGCCGAGCGGCTGCACGCCGGGGCCGAGATAGGTGCGCCCGCCGTGGTTCTCGAAGCCGGCCAGCAGCCGCGGGCCGGCGCCAAGGTCGACCTCGATCGCGACGTTGCCGATCAGCCGCGGGCCGGGCTCGCGCACCGTCTCCAGATCGGCGAGTCCGAGCCCGGGCAGGGTCTCCTCGCCGAGCTGGTAACGGTGGCCGAGCAGCTGATAGCCGCCGCAGACCGCGAGCAGGGCGGCGCCGCTCTCGACCGCCGCCGCCAGGTCGGCGCGCTTGCTGGCGACCATGTCGGCCGCGACCATGCGCTGGTCGCGGTCCTGGCCGCCACCGATGTAGAAGAGGTCGTGGGCGGTCGGGTCGACGGCGTCGCCGGGACCCGCCCCCGCATGAGAGAAGCCGATCCCGCGCCACTCGCAGCGCCGCTGCAGGAAGACGATGTTGCCGCGGTCGGCGTAGATGTTCATCTGCTCCGGGTAGAGGCTGAGGACGCGCAGCTCCATCAGCCCACCTTCTCGAAGACGACGACGGTGGAGCCGACGTGGAGGTCAGTGGGGGAGATCTGGCGGCGCGGAAGGGGCATGAGCCCGGCCTCGACGCCCTCCCGTTCGAGCTCGGATGCGGCCAGGGTGCGGATGCGGATCTCGTTTTCCTCCTCGCTCAGCTCCCCCGCCGGCGAGACGGTCTGACGCAAGCGCTGAATCACGATCTCCTCGCCGACGTCGACGGCGTCGAGCGGCAGGCTGGAGTAGACCCAGCCGTCGACCTCGCGCACGTCCGGCAGCGGCGGTGGGCCTTCGGCCGCCGCCGGCAGGCGCTCGACGATCGAGAGCGCGACGCGCCCGCCGGGGCGCAGCTGCGAAGAGACGCATTGGAGGCATTCGACCCGCTCGGCGCTGCCCGCCAGCAGCTGCGCCAGCTGCATCGGCGCCAGGGCCAGGGCTACCTCGTGCTCGAGCTCGAAGCGCTGGGCGTTGCCGACGACGGCCCGCAGCGGCAGCCCCTCGGCGCGCTGGGCCAGGGCCACGATCAGCTCCGGGTCGAGATCGAGGCCGACGATTTGATGCCCGCGGCGAGCCAGGTGCAGGGCGACGCGGCCGGTGCCGCAGCCGATATCCAGGATCGGGCCGTCGACTTCAGCCGCCAGCTCCTCCCAGAGCGCCAGGTCGCCGCTGTAGGCGCCGTTCTCGGCGTCGTGCCAGATCACCGTGCTCATCGTCGCCCCCGATTCAACGCCAGAACTCCTTCGCCAGGCCGCGGTCGGCGAGCAGCTTGCGCAGATCCATCAGGGCGGTGTAGGTGGGGAGGGCGAAGAGCCGGCCCGGCGCGGAGGCGACGGCGTGGTCGAGCGAGGCCTCGATCTCCGGGATCACCTCGATCGAGTCGGGCGCCCAGCCGGCGTACTTCAGCCGCAGCGCCATCTCCGGCGCCCGGGTGCCGGCGCAGACGACCCGCCGCACCCGGCCCGCGAGCAGCTCGAAATCGGCGTCCCAGACCCAGGAAACGTCGCGTCCGTCGGCGATTTGGTCATTGAGAGCAATCCACATGTCAATCTCGGTCTCGGCAGCCTCCAAGCGCAGCGTGCGCAGCACCTCGTTGGCGCCGGCCGGGTTCTTGATCAGCAGGATCGAGACCGGCGTACCGGCCACGGCGATCGTCTCGACCCGGCCGAAGGCCGCCCGCACCTCGCCCAGGGCGGCGGCGATCCGCTCCGGGGCGACGCCGAGATGGAGGCCCGCCGCCACCGCCGCCAGGGCGTTGTAGACGTTGTAGAGGCCGGGGAGGGGAAGGTTCAGCTCGAACTCGCCGGCAGGGGTGCGCACGGTGCTGCGCGAGCCCTCCATGCCGTGCAGCTCGATCGCCGTCGCCGCGACGTCGGGCCGCGGCCGCTCGGCCCCGCAGTTGGGACAGGAGTAGTGGCCGAGGTGGCCGACGAAGGCCCGCTCGTAGGCATAGGGATGGCCGCAGCGCCGGCAGTGCTTGGCGTCGAAGGCGTGCTGCAGCTCCGGCAGCGCCTGGGCGGCGTCCTCGATCCCGAAGTAGACGACGCCCTCACGCGGGCGCTCGTCGGCGTCGCGGCCGAGGTCGGCGATCAGCGGGTCGTCGGCGTTGAGGATGAGGGCGGCGCGACCGGCCCGCGCCGCCACCGTCCTCGCCCACTCGTCGGCCAGCGCCTCCATCTCGCCGTAGCGATCGAGCTGGTCGCGGAAGAGGTTGCCGAGCACGATCGCGCTTGGCTCCAGCTGGTCGACGACCCGCGGCAGCCAGGCCTCGTCGACCTCGAACAGGCCCTCGCGGCCGCGCTGCTCCAGCAGCGCCGTCGCCACTCCCCAGGTCATGTTCGAGCCGGCCCGATTGTGGACCGGATGGCGACCTTCGGCCGCGAGGACGGCGGCGATCATCCCCGCCGTGGTCGTCTTGCCGTTGGTGGCGCTGACCACCGTCGTGCCGCCCTCGAGGCCGGCGCCGAGCCTGGCGATCGCCTCGGGGTCGAGCCGCAGCAGCACTCGCCCCGGCAGCGTCGTGCCACCGCCGCGGCCGCTTGCCCTGCTGGCGGCGCCGAGCGCCCGGGCAGCGGCAACCTTGGCGCCGAATAACGGCCCGCGCCGGCCCTGCCGGGCGCCCACCACAGCGCTCAAGCGGCGGCCGGCGCCGGCACCAGGATGCTGAGCGCATGTGGCAGCACTCGCAGCGAGGCCGGCAGGTCGGTGAGGTGCTCGCCGTCGGCGTAGACGGGGAACGGCTTGCTGGCGCTCAGCTCGAGGTGGGGGGCACGGAAGACACGCACCTCGTCCGCCTCCACGTGAGTGCCCTTGAACACCTTTGGCAGGTTACTCACGAAGCGCAGCTTGCCGACCTCGCCGACGGCGACGATGTCGAATTCGCCATCGTCCAGCTCGGCGTCCGGGGCCACGTACATGCCGCCGCCGAAAGCCTTGCTGTTGGCGACCGCGATCGAGTAGCCGCTGAGGCGGATTCGTTCCTCGTCGACGCGGATCGTGAAGCGGGCCGGCTTCCAGGTCAAGAGGGTGCGCAGGGCGGCGTAGGCGTAGACCGTGCTGCCGCGCAGAAAGTGGGTCTCGTTGGCGAGCCGGTTGGCTTCGGAGTCGAAGCCAACGCTGACGATGCCGAGAAAGCGCTTGCCGTTGGCCTCGCCGACGTCGATGCGGCGACTGCGGCCGGAGAACAGAGTTGCCACCGCCTGCTCGGGGTCACTGGGAATGCCCAGCACCCGGGCGAGGTCGTTGCCGCGCCCGCCGGGGATGATCCCGAGTGGGGTCTCCGAGCCGGCCATGGCGCCGCCGATCGCGCCGACCAGCCCGTCACCGCTCATCACCACCGGCAGCTCGCCGGCTTCGACCGCCCGCAACGCCTGCTCGGCGCCGTGCTCGAGCCCCTTGGTGCGCTGGACCCGGAAGACGACGCGGCGCGTGTCGAGCGCCTGCTCGACGGCCGGCAGCAGCTTCAAGGTCTTGCCGCCGGCCGAACTGGGATTGACCAGCAGCGTCAACGGCATCCCCTCGATGTCCATGCGTTCGCAGCCTAGTCGGCGGCGGGCGCCGCATCGTCGCCGCGCAGGCGCGCGACAGAGAAGCTGCCATCGCCGGCGGCGGCGCTCTCCAGCAGCTCGACGCCGTGACGACCCAGGCGCCAGCGTGCGAGCCGCCCGCCAAGCCCATCCAAGGGCTCGGCGCCGCGAACGCGGGCGAGGATCAGGTGGCCGCCGGGGCGCAGGACGCGGACGACCTCGGCCACCCGCGGGCGCGCGTCGACGGCGACGACGAGGTCGAAGAAGTCGTTGGGGTAGGGGAGGTCGCCGGGGCGGCCCTGCTTGAAGGCGACCCGGCCCTCCGGGTCGAGCCCGATCCGCGCCGTCGCCGCCCGCACCGGCTCGGCCGAGCGGTCGACTCCCCGCACCCGCGCCGCCGGGAACTCGCGGGCCAGGAAGAGGGCGCCGTCGCCGTCGCCGCATTCGACCTCCAGCACCCGCTCCGGCGCCGGCGAGACGCGCAGCACGGCGGCCGCGAGCGGGGTCAGCGGTGGCGACGACATCCGCACGATCGTAAGTCCTCTAGGCTTTCGCGCCGATGGAGGGGAAAACCGACCGACAGCGCTGGATCATCCTCGGCGTCTTCGCGCTGATCGCGATCGGGGTCGTCGCCGCGATCCTGATCTCGCGCGGCGGCGGCGACAGCGACTCCAGCAGCACGACCGCGGCCAGCGCCGACGGCTGCAAGCAGGTCGAAGCGCCGAAGCCGAAGAAAGTCTCGCTGCCGGCGCCGAAGCAGACCCTGAAGCAGGGCGAAGCAGCGACCGCGGTGGTGCAGACCAGCTGCGGCACCTTCGAGATCGCCCTCGACACCGAGCGGGCGCCGAAGACCGCCAACTCCTTCGCCTACCTCTCCGAAGAAGGCTTCTACGACGACCTCACCTTCCACCGGATCGTCCCGGAATTCGTGATCCAGGGCGGCGACCCGGAAGGCACCGGCACCGGCGGCCCCGGCTACAAAGTGGTCGAGAAGCCCCCCGCCAACCTCGCCTACACCAAAGGCACGGTGGCGATGGCCAAGAGCTCGGCCGAGCCTCCCGGCACCTCCGGCAGCCAGTTCTACGTGGTCACCGGCGCCGACGCCGGGCTGCCGCCCGAATACGCCCTGGTCGGCAAGGTCAGCAAGGGCCTCGACGTCGTCGAGCGGATCGGCAGCCTCGGTACCTCGAGCGAAAAACCCAAACAGACGATCCTGATCGAAAAGATCACGATCGAAAAGGGCTAGCCACAGCGGTTAGGCTGACTCGGTGGCCAAGCTCAACGTAGGCGACCGCGCCCCGGATTTCGATCTTCCGGGCACCGGTGGCAAGACCTACCGACTCGCCGACTACCGCGGGCGCAAGCTGGTCCTCGCCTTCTACCCCGGCGACTTCACGCCCACCTGCACCAAGCAGTTCTGCTCCTACCGCGACCAGGGCGAGAAGCTCGACGGCCTCGGCGCCGAGGTGCTTGGGATCTCACCGCAGTCGGTCGAGTCGCACGAGCGCTTCAGCGAGGAGAAGAAACTGAACGTGCCGCTGCTGGCCGACGAGGACAAGAGCGTCGCCCGCGCCTACGGCGTCGTCGCTGGCCCGCTGGTGCGGCGGGCGATCTTCGTGATCGACGAGGAGGGCGTGGTCCGCTACCGCAAGGTCACCCTGGCCGGGCTCACCTACGAGTCGGCCGACGACCTCCAGCGCGCCGTCGCCTCGGTCGCTTGACGGCCGGCGCCGCCGCGGCGTCCTTCGAGGTCGCCCCGGCGCCGACGATCCGCGGCGAGAGCGCGGGGGAGGGGTCGCCAATCGTCCTCTGTCACGGCATCACCGCCTCCCGCCGCTACGTCCACCATGGCTCGCGCGCGCTGGAGCGGGCCGGGCACCAGGTCGTCATCTACGACGCCCGCGGCCACGGTGAGTCCGAGCCGGCGCCGGCCGGCGAGGGTTATGGATACCCGTGGCTGGCCGCTGACCTCGAGCGGGTCGTCGACCGTGAGGTGGGGGAGGCCCCCTTCGTCCTCGCCGGGCACTCGATGGGCGCCCACACCGCGGTCGCCTACGCGCTGCGTCATCCCGAGCGCCTCACCGGCCTGGTCGTGATCGGGCCGGTCTACACGGGCGAGATCGAGCCGGCATCGCTGACTTACTGGGATGGGCTGGCGGACGCGCTGGAAACGGGCGGGGTCGACGGCTTCGTCGATTACATCGACCACCACCAGAGCATCGACCCGGCCTGGCGCGACTCGGTGCTCGGCTTCACCCGCGCCCGCATGCTCCTCCATCGTCACCTCGACGCCCTCACCGAGGCGATCCGCGAGGTCCCGCGCTCGCGGCCTTTCGAGACGCTCGACGAGCTCGAGCAGCTCGAGATCCCGACCCTGGTCGTCGCCAGCCACGACGACGCCGACCCCGGCCATCCCTACGCCGCCGCTGCCGCCTACGCCGAGCGGTTGCCGCGGGCGCGCCTGATCAGCGAGCAGGAGGGAGAGTCGCCGCTGGCCTGGCAGGGAGGGAGGCTCTCGCGGGAGATAGCTGCCTTTTACGCAGAGGCTTTATCGTGATCGCTATGAATTTTCCGACCGAAGCGCGACTGCGCCGCATAATCGCCTTCGTCGCGGCCCTGGGAATCGGCGTCGCCACCTACATCACGATCGCCGACTCCGGCGGCGGCGCGCCGACCTGCCTCGCCGGCGGCGGTGGTTGCGAGACGGTCGCCAACAGCTCTTACTCGCACATCGCCGGGGTCAACGTCGCCGTCTTCGGGATCATCGGCTACGTCGTCCTGCTGGGGACCGCCTTCTTCGCCAACGACCTGGCCCGCTTCGTCGGCTTCGCGACCGCGCTCGGCGGCTTCGGCTTCAGCATCTACCTGACCTACCTCGAGATCTTCACGATCGAAGCGATCTGCCAGTGGTGCGTCGCCAGCGCCGTGCTGATGACGATTCTCTTCCTCCTCAACACCACCCGTCTGATTGGCTACGCCGGAACCACCGCGGTCGCGGTGCCCAAAGAGACTTGAACGGCAACTAGGGGGAAGGGATAGATGAGCAACAAGCGGGAGCGGGAGAAACGTCGCGAACAGCGGCTGCAGGAAGAAACCAGGGTCGATTCCGGGGAACGCCGCACGCGGTTGCTCCAGTTCGGCGCCGGCGCCATCTTCCTGGTGATCGTCGCGGTGGTGATTCTGATCGTCGTCAACGGCAACAGCGACAGCGGCGGCGACGCCCAGAACCTGAAGGAAATCAGCACCGTCGACAAGCTGTTCACGGGGATCCCGCAGGATGAACTGGTGCTCGGCGACCCGAAGGCGAAGGTCGAACTGATCGAGTACGGAGACCTGCAGTGCCCGGTCTGCAAAGCCTATTCCGAAGAATTCCTGCCGCAGATCATCGAAGGCCAGATCAAAGAAGGGAAGGCGAAGCTGGTCTTCCGCAACTTCACGATCATCGGCCCGCAGTCGGCCCCGGCCGGCGCCGCGGCGCTGGCCGCCGGAGCCCAGGGTCGTGGTTGGGAGTACATCGAGCTCTTCTACCGCAACCAGGGCAAAGAGAACTCGGGCTACGCCGACGACGAATTCCTCACCGCCGTGGCCAAAGGCGCCGGCGTCAAGAACATCGCCCAGTGGGAAACCGACCGCAAAGGGACCAAGTTCACCGACGAGGTCACGGCGACGACCGAAGAAGCCCAGCGACTCGGCTTCACCGGCACGCCGTCGTTCGCGATCAAGGGACCGAGCACCAACGGCCTCGAACTCCTCGGCACGCCCAGCGCGCCCGAGGAAGTCGAAGAAGAAATCGACAAGGCCAGCTGAGCCTTCTCACGGGGAGGCGGCGGGCGCCGAGAAAGGCCCGCCGCCTCGCCCACACCCCTTTTCCCCCTTCTGGTTTACATAACTACCATTATCGTGCGTTGGCCTTGGAAAGCCCGGAGAGCGGGATCTAACGCCCCGCCGCCCTCAGCAGCTCCTTCAACACGCTGAGCGGTCCGTGCGGGACTTCGGCCGAGGGCGAGGCGCCTGGGTGAGCGCGGGCGATCCGGACTCTGAGGGCGCGCTGGCGGACCCGGAATCGCAGCGGCGGCTCCAGGGTCAGCGACTCGCCGTCGATCCCGACCGCAATCGGGCCGTCGGCCTCGATCTCGAGCTCAGTGGCCGCCAACTCGCGCCAGCGCGCCGCCTGCTCGCCCGCTCCCGGCATCGGCGGGTGGAAGTCGACGATGCCGAGCAGGCCGAGGTCGAGGCGCGGGCGCGTTCCCGTGCCCAGGGTCGGGCCCAGCAGGTACGGATTGTTGGAGACCAGGACCAGCGCGGCGCTGACCAGCGCGGCGCCGTCGGGGTCGGTCCAGCGCAGGTCAACGGTCTCACCCTCGGCGCCGAGCGTGTCGGTCAGAGTGCCGAGCAGCGTCCGCAGCTTCGACTCGCGGTAATCGTCCTGGCTGACCGCCTGGGCGTAGACGCCGAGCGAGACGTTGTTGACGAAGACCCTCCCGTTGACCTCGCCCAGGTCTACATAACGCTCGCCCCCGTCGACGAAGGCGTCGAGGGCACCGACGACGTCTTCACGGTCGACGCCGAGGTCGAGCGCGAAGTGGTTGCGGGTCCCGGACGGGATGCAGGCGTAGGGAAGGTCGTGCTCGGCCGCGATCGCCGCTACCAGCGCCTGCGAGCCGTCGCCGCCGGCCATCGCCAGTCCGTCGGCGCCCCTCCCCACCGCCGCCCGCACCAGGTCCTCGAGCGCCTCCCCCGCCGCCAGCTCGACCACCTCGAGGCCGCGCTTGCGCGCCTCGGCGGCGAGTCCGACCCGCCCCGCGCGACCGTCCCCGGACCAGGGGTTGATGAACAGCACCGGGTGCCGGGGCGCCGGCGCCGGCGGCAGCGAGCGATCGGGCCGGAAGGCGACCCGAGCGCCGGCGACGCCAACGGCGAAGGCGACCGTGACCGCGACCCAGGCAAGGCCATTGTTACCGCCGATCGTGACGACGAGCGCGAAGACGATCAGGGCCAGGCTCAGCGCCGCCGCCAGCCAGCGCCGGCCGCCGCGCCGCAGCAGGCCGTACCAGGCCAGGGTCAGGGCCGCGAACACACAGGCGAGCACGATCAGTCCGCGGGGGATGTTGGCGACGAATACGTAGGCGGCGCGATGGCGAGGGCCAGGCCGCCGCCGAGCAGCGCCAGGATGGCCCCGAGGCGGCGACTCATATCATCGCCCTGTGGCGGAGTGGATGAACGAGGCGAAGAAGGTCGACGTCGCCGTCTATGCGGCCGTCGCCGGGACCGAGACGCCGACCCTGGACGCGGCGATGCGCCGCCTCTCGCAGGCCGCCGACCACAGCAAGCTCTGGTTCGGCGCGGCGGCGGGCCTGGCGCTGCTCGGCGGCCGACGGGCCGCGGTCCACGGCCTCGCCTCGGTCGGCCTCGCCTCGGCCTTCGCCAACCTCGTCGCCAAGCCGCTGACCACCCGCCGCCGACCGGAGCGCGAGGAGCTCGAGGTGCTGGCGCGGCGCCACGTGCCGATGCCGCGCTCGAGCTCGTTTCCCTCCGGCCACACCGCCTCCGCCTTCGCCTTCGCGACCGCCGCCGGCGCCGTCCAGCCGGCCCTCTCGGCACCGCTGCGGGCGCTGGCGACGCTGGTCGGCTACTCGCGCGTGCATACCGGTGTCCACTATCCCGCAGACGTGCTCGCCGGTGCCTTCATCGGCGTCAGCTCGGCCGAGATCGCGGGCCGGCTGCTGGGCGCAAAAGGCTCCTGGTCGACTTGACCCACCCATAGTGGGGGTCAAGTCGACCAGCTTAGGCGGCCAGGGTGGCACTGCCGCGGACCAGCGGCGAGACGATCGGCGGTGCCTTCGGCAGTTGCCCGCGCTCAACCTCCACGAGCTCGAACCGGGAGTCGGAGATCGTTGCGACCGTGTCGCGGTTGCAGTGGCAGCCGTCGCCGAGGAAGCGCCAGGGCTTCTCGAGCCGGTCCTGCCAGCGGGCCAGTCCCGGGTCCTCGGCCCGGACGTGCTCGACGAAGAGCAGCTGCCCGCCCGGCTTCAGCACCCGCGCTGCCTCAGCCAGGGCCGCGGCCGGGTCGGGGATCGTGCAGAGCACCAGCATCGCCACCACCGTGTCGAAGCTGCCGTCGTCAAAGGGCAGTCGCTCGGCCGATGTTTCGATCACGGTCGCCGTCCGCACCGACTCGACCAGCTTCACCCGCAGCTGCTTGGCCATGAATGGGTCGGGCTCGATCATGACCAGATCCTCGATCGCATCGGGATAGAGGCCGAGGTTGACCCCGGTGCCGGCGCCGAGCTCCAAGACCCTCCCCCCTGCCTTGGCCAGTAGCTCGCGCCGCATCTCCCGCAGCCCGGCCTCCTCGGTTGCCTTCAGCCCGCGGTCGTACAGCGCCGCGAAGGCGCGACCCCAGGTCTGCTCGTAGAGCCGGCCCAAGTTCAGGCGGCGTCGCGCTGAACGGGCTCCGGGGCCGCGGCCGGAGCCTCCTCGTTGAGACCGGGCTCGCTGGCGGCGGCGCGGTCCTCGTAAGCCTGGCGGGCGCCGTGGTCGACCTCGAACATCAGCTTGTTGGCACCCATCAGGCGCCCGACCGCCTCGCTGGCGCGGCGTGGGAGCAGGGCGCTGAAGCGGGTCATGATCGCGTTCTCCCGCGGCACGTAGACGTCGAAGCGGCCGAGCTCGAGCGCGTCGACGATCTCGTTGGCGACGTCGTCGGCGTCGACCGCTTTGATCAGCTTCTGCCCGAGCCCGGCGGTCAGTTCGGTGTTGACGAGCGTCGGCATCACGTTGTGGACCTCGACGCCGCTGCCGCGCAGCTCGGCCCGCACCGCCTCGTTGATCCCAACCACGGCGTGCTTGGTGCCGGAGTAGGTGGCGATCCCGGGCAGCGCCGTCTTGCCGGCCTGCGAGGCGATGTTGACGATATGGCCGCTGCCGCGCGGGCGCATCCGTTCGATCGCCAGCTGGGTGCCGACGATGACGCCGTAGATGTTGATGTCCAGCTGGCGCTTGATCGAGGCGTCGGACTCGTCGACGATCGCCGTCACCGGCATGATCCCGGCGTTGTTGACGACGACGTCGACCGGGCCCAGCTGGCGCTCGGTCTCGTCGAGGAACCTGGCGAAGGAGCCGCGGTCGGTGACGTCGAGCGCCAGCGCGATCGTGCCGCCGCCCAGCCCCGCCGCGGTCTGCTCCGCCAGCTCGAGCTCGAGGTCGCCGATGGCGACGCGGCAGCCCTTGCGCACCAGTGCCGTCGCGGTCGCCTTGCCGATGCCGCGGGCACCGCCCGTGATCGCCACGACCTTGCCACTCAGTGAACGCCGCTGCTTCGCCATCGGTGAGCCTCCTGGTTGTGCGGCGGGCCCTAGCTCGCCGGCTTGTAGACGGTGACCACGGCGGCGCCGCCGAGGCCGATGTTGTGCTGGAGCGCCACCTTGGCGCCCTCGACCTGGCGCTTGTCCGCGTCGCCGCGGAGCTGCCAGGTCAGTTCGGAGCACTGCGCCAGCCCGGTCGCGCCGAGCGGGTGGCCCTTCGAGATCAAACCGCCGGAGGGGTTGACTACGACGTCGCCGCCGAAGGTCGTGGCTTCCGCTTCGACCAGCTTGTGCGCCTCGCCCTCGGCCGCGAATCCCAGCGCTTCGTAGGTGATGAGCTCGTTGGCGCTGAAGCAGTCGTGCAGCTCGCAGACGTCGACTTCGGCTGCCGCGACCTGCGCCTCCTCGTAAGCCCGGTCGGCGGCCAATTTCGACATGTCGGAGCCGACGATCGTCATGCAGTTGGCGTCCTCGGCGAAGGTCGAGGAGAGGTCGGTGACCATCGACTGGCCGGCGATCTCGATCGCCCGGTCCCAGAGGTCGTGCTCATCGACGTAGCGCTCGGAGGCGACGATCGCGCAGGCCGAGCCGTCGGAGGTCGGCGAGCACTGCAGCTTGGTCAGCGGGTCGTGGATCATCCTCGCGCCCTTGATCTCATCCAGGCTGTAGACGTCTTGGAACTGGGCGTAGGGGTTGTTGACCGAGTGCTTGTGGTTCTTCCAGCCGATCCAGGCGAAGTGGTCGGCATTCGAGCCGTACTTCTCCATGTGGTCGCGGCCGGCGTTGCCGAACATCTGCGGCGCCGGCGGCGACTGCTCCGGGTCGCGGATCTCGAACATCCGCATCGCGTGCTTGTCGAGCGCGTTGGTGCGGTCGGTGTACTTGACCCCGAGGCTGCCCGGCTCCATCTTCTCGAAGCCCAGCGCGAGGGCGCAGTCGACGAGGCCGCCCTTGACCGCTTGGCGGGCCAGGAACAGAGCCGAGGAGCCGGTCGAGCAGTTGTTGTTGACGTTGACGACCGGAATCCCGGTGAGGCCGAGCTGGTAGAGCGCCCGCTGGCCGTAGGTCGAGTCGCCGTAGCAGTAGCCCGCGTAGGCCTGCTCGACGTCGGTGTAGGGAATGCCGGCGTCGGCGAGCGCCTTCTCCCCCGCCTCCTTGGCCCAGTCGGGGTAGTCGCCCTCCTTGGTTCCCGGCTTCTCGAACTTGGTCATGCCGACACCGATTACGAACGTGCGGTTGCTCAACTCTGGCTCCTCGAAGTCTCCCGCCGCGAGGCGGTGTTTGGCTGCGTAGCCAGGAATCTAGCGCGCCGGGGCGTCGGGTGGGACCGGAGGCGGCCTCAGAACCCGGAATTTGAGGTCCCTCCCCTCCCCCGGGTCAGGCCAGAAGACGAAGGCGAGGAAGGTGACGAGAAGGCCGACGGCGGTGCCGATCAGGCGCAGCTTGTCGGCTTCCCAGGTGGGCTCGCCGAGGGCATCGGTGAGGACGACCACATAGACGGTGATCGCCGCCGTAAACAGCGCGTATTGAACCGTGAGCAGGCCGAGCGCCAGCGCGGTGGCGGCGGTGAGGACGAATACGACGACGGCGTCGCTGTGGCCGAAGGCTTCCGCGATCGCGGTGGCAAGAACCAGACCGAGCACGGTGCCGACTGCCCGCAGGGCGATCCGCAGATACGTTTCGTCGCGGTCGGGCCGCATCACGAAGAGGATCGTCAGCGGGATCCAGAAGCCGTGGTTGTCCATGTCGAAGGCCCGGTAGACGGCGACGCCGACCGCCAGCGAGGCGCCGAAGCGAATCGCGTGACGGAGGTTTTCCGAGCCGAGGTTGAAATTCGAGGCAAAGGCCGTGACGACTTCGCGCCCATCCCAGCCGCTCGGCTCCCCGCGCCGGCAGCGCTCGACGACGACCCAGACGAGCAGCGACCAGAGCACCTGCGTGAGGCCGCCGACGGTGCCCCAGAGCAGAGCCGGCAGCGCCTCGTCACCTGCGAGGAAGAGGCCCTGGGAGACGAGCAGGGTCAGCGCCGCCACCAGCCCGTAGATCGCCAGACGCACCGAGTAGGAGAAGCAGTAGCCGGCGAGCGCCCCGACCAGAGCCATCGCCAGCACCGCCGCGGGGGCCGACTGCGAGGTGAGGATGCCGAGCGCCGCCATCAGGCCGATCAGCGGGGCGGCGGCCGCCTGCCAGGCGGCGCGCGGGCCGGCCGGCGCGTCGAGTCCGGCGAAGCCGGCGAACATGGCGCCGGTGGCGATCGCTCCCTGGGTCGGAGCGTTGAAGCCGAGCTCGACGGCGAGGGAGGCGCCGACCGGAACCGCGATCAGGACGCCGCGCCGCAGCGACGGCCCGGGATCGCCGGGACCGATCGAGAAGAGAGGCGAGGCGCGCAGCCGCATCGCCCGGCCGGAGGCGTTGTAGAGCCGGCCGGCGCTCGCGCCGGTGGACAGCTCGCCAGGGCTATTCTCAGGGGTCTTGGTCACCGCGGTTCTCAACTCCGATCCTGCCGCTGGAGTGGGCATCTTCGCCGCCCTCGCGGCGGGAGTCGTCTCCTTCCTCTCCCCCTGCGTGCTTCCTCTCGTCCCCGGCTACCTCTCGGCGGTGACGGGTGTCTCCGCGGCCGAGCTCGACGACGCCGGCTGGCGCCGCGTCCTCGGCCCCAGCCTCATCTTCGTCGCCAGCTTCTCGGCGATCTTCATCCTGCTCGGCCTCACCGCCACCGGCCTCGGCTCCTTCCTCAGCGAAAACAAGCAGCTGCTGACGACGATCTCGGGAATCCTGATCATCGCCATGGGGGCGCTCTTCGTCGCCTCCCTCTTCATCACCCGGCTCAACCGCGAGTGGCACGTCGACGGCCTGCTCGAGCGCGCCGGCAAAGGCGGACCGGTGATCGCCGGCGCCGCCTTCGCGATCGCCTGGACGCCCTGCATCGGCCCCACCCTGGGCGCGATCCTCTCCGCCGCCGCCGTCTCCGGCTCGGCCGCCAAGGGCGCTCTGCTGCTGGCCGTCTACTCCGCCGGCCTGGCGATCCCCTTCATCCTCACCGCCCTCGCCTTCTCCCGTATGACCACCGCCTTCGCCGTCGTCAAGCGCCACTACCAGCTGATCGTCGCCAGCGGCGGCGTGATCCTGATCGCGATGGGCGTCCTGATCCTCACCGGCGGCTTCGTCCAGCTCAACATCGAAGCCCAGAACTGGCTCTCGGAACTAGGCCTCGACTTCTGGAATTCAGTCTGAGAGTGCCCCGGGCCGGCGCATCTCGGCGTCCTCGGTCGCTCACGTGCGGAGCACGCTTCGCTCCCTGCGTCCTTGATCTGCTTGGCCCCGCGCCCTCTCAGGGAGTTAGTTATTTACCGGCGCCACAGTCTCCAGCTCCTTGCCGACGGCCTCGGTGACCTCGAGGCCGCTGTCGTCGACGTCGCGAGAGCAGACGATGCGGAAGCGGCCGGTGCCGAGCTCCGCGTCGGGCAGGAGCGGCAGGCCACGGATGTGGTCCCAGCCCAGCCGCTCGATCTCGAACGGGTTCATCCGCACCTCGGCCGCCGGGAACGGGCAGTTCGCGTTGTGCTGGTCGATCGCCCTGGAGATCGCCTCCAGGTTCTTCGCCTCGGGGGATGCCACAGCTGAAGCCTAGAGGGTCGATCCAGGCCAGCCATTGAGCTGGCGGCGCTGGCAGACCGGCGCCGTGCTGGCGATCTGCCTCGACTGAGCATGAACCGGGCCTCAGGTCCCGTCCCTCCTCTCTCCTACCATCCGACCAGTGGCCGCCGTAAGGAAGATCGCCCATCTGGATATGGACGCCTTCTACGCGTCCGTCGAGCTGCGCAAGCGGCCAGATCTGCGGGGGAAACCGGTGATCGTCTGCGGGTCGGGGCCGCGGGCGGTGGTGACGACGGCCAGCTATGAGGCGCGGAGGCTGGCGGGGATCCACTCGGCGATGCCGGCGGCGGTGGCGCGGCGGAAGCTGCCGGATGCGATCTACCTGAGGCCCGACTTTCCCGCTTACCGGGAGGCCTCGGCGCAGGTGATGGAGGCGCTGCGGCGCAACGTCGAGATCGTCGAGGTGGTCGGGCTCGACGAGGCCTACCTGGACCTGACCGGGATCTTCTCGCCGAAGGCGACGATGCGGCGGGTCGCGGCTGAGATCCGGCGTGACACCGGCCTCACCTGCTCGATCGGGATCTCCGAGAGCCGGATGCTGGCCAAGATCGTCAGCGAGCTGGGCAAGCCGGCCGGGCTGGTCGTACTCTCGCGGGAGGACGCGCTGGAGCGGTTTGCCGGCGAATCGCCCGGGCTGGTGCCGGGAATCGGGCCGAAAACGGTGATCAAGCTTCAGGGAATGGGCATCCACACGCTCGCCGACCTCAGCGGGCGCGAGCGCGAGCAGCTCGAATCCTCCTTCGGCCCCCGCTCCGGCGCCTGGCTGCACGCCCGCGGCCGGCTCTGGGACGAGACGCCGATCACGGTCTCCCGCGAGACCAAATCGCAGTCGGTGGAGACGACCTTCGACGTCGACGTGCGCCGGCGCGGCGAGCTCGAGTCGATCCTCGCCGAGCAGTCCGCCGAGCTCTGCCGGCGCCTGAAGAAGCGCGAGCTCGAGGGGCGCACGATCGGGATCAAGGTCCGGCTCGACGACTGGACCAACGTCACCCGCTCCCACACCGTCGAGGAGCCGACCAACGACCTCGACGTGGTCGGGCCGCTGGCGCTGGAGCTGCTGCGCGCCTATGACCCGCAGCGCCCGGTGCGCCTGCTGGGCGTCCGCGTCGCCAGCTTCAGCGGCGACGAAGTGATCGAGGACGAGCCGGTCGGCGGACAGCTCCAGCTCGGCCTCACGGCCTGAATTTCCGCGGTTCGTTATCCACGCATGTCGTGGAAAGCGAACCGCGGAACGGAGTGCGGAGCGGCGCTCAGCGGTTGGCCAGCACCGTCCCCACGCCGGGGAAGCCGAGGCGCTCCTTGACCGCCTCGGTCAGGTCGTAGTCGCGGCCGGCGACGTAGGGGCCGCGGTCGATCACCGGCACGGTCACCGAACGGCCGTGGTAGCGCAGCTTCACCTTGGTTCCGCAGGGCAGCGTCTTGTTCGCGACTCCCATCGTCCCCGGCATCAGGGTGCCGCCACAGGCGACGCCGTTGCCGTAGAGGCCTGGTCCGTAGTAGGAGGCGCCGGCCTGGCGGTAGCTGGTGAGGCGACGGGCCACGCTGACCGCGCCGCGGGTGTGAGCACCGTGGAGACCGAACGCGCGCACGGCGTAGTTGCCGATTCCGTCGGGCGACCAGCGCAGGGCGAAGGTGCCGTTGGCCTTGGTGGTCGTGCTCAGGACCCGGCCATCAGGGCCGCTGAAGACGACCTTGACCCGGTGGCGGCCGCTCGGGCGCACCTTGCCGTGGACGGCCACCCCATTGCCGCCGAGGATGGTGTGCCCGGAGAGATGCAGGGAGACGTGGGAGTCGACCCGCTTGGGGGATGAATGATGTTGCGACTTGCTTTGCGCGGCGGCCGGCGCAAAGCCGATCGTCAGCGCAGTGGCGGCTGCCACCACGGGCAGGAGGTATCGCATCTGTGTCGCTCGCTTTCTCGGCTGCCTACGGGGTTAGCTGACGGGCTCGCGGGTGCCGGCACGGTGCCTGGCGCTCGCTACGGACGGCTCGCCGTCCGATTCGCCCCGGCCGCGGCAACAGCGCCGCGGCATTGGGTCCCCCGATCCCCGCCGCGTTGCGCAGGGGGACTCGGCAGATGGGGTTCGTTTCGTTTGTGAGCAAACACCGTAGAAGCACTCACAGAGCACTTACGTGACCGCCCTCACACCCCGCCATTCGGCAAGTCGGCGTGCAAATGGCTTCGGAAAGCCAAAAATAAGGCCCTTTCGTGCCTGGTCGGTGTGTGCAAAGATGAACGAGTGGGCACCGAAAGACTGACCGGACTTGATACTTCCTTCCTGCACATGGAGCGCGCCGGCGCCCACATGCACGTCGCCTCGACCAGCGTCTTCGAGGGTCCGGCACCGACCCACGCCGAATTCCGCGACCACATCGGCTCGCGCCTGCACCTGGTCCCGCGCTTCCGCCAGAAGCTGCGCTTCGTCCCCCTCGACCAGGGGCGGCCGGTCTGGGTCGACGATCCCCATCTCAACCTCGAGTACCACGTGCGCCAGAGCGCGCTGCCGGCGCCGGGTTCCGAGGAGCAGCTGCGCAACCTGGCGGCGCGGATCTTCTCCCAGCAGCTGGACCGCAGCAAGCCGCTCTGGGAGCTGTGGCTGGTCGAGGGGCTGCACGACGACCGTTTCGCGATCATCGGCAAGAGCCACCACGCGCTGGTCGACGGCGTCTCCGGCGTCGACATCACCACCGTCCTCTTCGACCTCGACGCCGAGCCGCAGGGCTCGCCGTCCTCCTCCCCGCCCTGGCTCGCCCGCCCGGAACCGACCGACCTGAAGCTGCTCGGCGACGCCTGGAAGGAGCGCCTGACCAGCCCGCCGGAGATCGTCCGCGGCGTCCGCGCGGCGCTGCGCGGACCGCGCCAGGTGCTGAGGGGCGCCCGCGACACCTCGAAGATGATCGGCGCCGGCATGGCCGCGCCCAGCAGCGTCTTCAACGTCGAGATCGGCCCCCACCGGCGCTTCGCCATCACCCAGGCCGACCTCGCTGAGCTGAAGCGGGTCAAGGACGCCCACGGCGGCACCGTCAACGACGTCATCCTCTCGATCGTCGCCGGCGGCATCGGCAAGTACATGCGCGCCCGCGGCCACGACACCGAGGGGCTGGAGCTGCGGGCGATGGTCCCGGTCAGCGTCCGCGCCGAGGAGGAGCACGGCGCGCTCGGCAACCGCATCTCGGCGATGATGGCGCCGCTGCCGGTCTGGTCCGAGGACCCGGTCGAGCGGCTGCACGTCGTCTCCGGCGAGATGGGCGACCTGAAGAACTCCGGCCAGGCCGTCGGCGCCGAGATCCTGACCAAACTGACCGACTTCGCGCCCTCGACGATCGCTTCCCAGGCGGCCCGCCTGCAGCCGGCGCAGCGCTTCTTCAACCTCGTCGTCACCAACGTGCCCGGGCCGCAGTTCCCGCTCTACGTGCTCGGCCGCAAGATGGAGTCGATCTTCCCGATGGTGCCGCTGGCCCGCCGCCAGGCGCTCTGCGTCGGGATCATGTCCTACAACGGCCAGGTCAACTTCGGCCTGATCGGCGACTACGACGGCATGGCCGACCTCGACAGCTTCGCCCTCGACCTCGAGGCGGCGACCGCAGAGACCGTCGCCACGGCACCGACGAAGCCCAAGGGCGCCAAGGCGAAGAGGGCGAAGGCCTCGGCCTCCTCCAACGGCACCAGGGCCGTCACCTCCGAGTCGCGCTCCTAGCGCTCGGTCCGCTGGCGGATCAACGTGCCGCGGACTTCGAAGGGGATGCGGTCGGTCAGGTAGCGCCAGTCGAGGTGGCGGGCGCTGAAGCCGTTGGCGGCAGCGTCGGCGTTGACGACCACGGCGGTGATGCGGCTGAAGCGGCCGGGGTCGCCGATGCGGACGTAGAGCTTGCCGCCGCCGCGGCTGTAGTCGAAGCGGGTGATGCTGTGCCCCTGGCGTTCGCTGCCGACCCGCCCGACCAGGGCCAGGCCGGCGTCGATTCCGCGCGGCGCCACCGCCCTCACGGCGATGCCGCGGCCGCCGCCGGCGCGCACCCGCAGCAGTGCGAAGGTGGTGTGGTTCAGCGAGCGGGTCAGCGACTGCCCGTCCAGCAGTAGACGACCCTGCCGCTGCATGTCCGGATACAGCCCGCCCTCGCGAAAGACCTGGCCCGTGCGCCACTCCGCTACCGCGGCCGCGAAGTGGGCGAAATCGCGGCTGAAATCCGAAGGCCCGATGGCATGGATCGCCGATTCGTAGGCGTTGACGGAGAAACCGCCCGGGCGAACGTGGATCGCCCGCGCCCAGGCCTGGCGCACGATCGAGTCGCCGTAGCGGTGTTCCAGCCACATGTTCCAGACCGCCGAGCCGTACTCCTTGATCGAGCTCGTCGTCAGCGACGTGTCCCAGCGCTTGACCCAGCGCCGCACGTACCGCAGGTAATCGTCGATGTGGGGATAGACCTGGTCCTCCATCCAGGTCGCGGTCGACTCCGCGAACCAGGCGTCCTGGAAGGCGTCGTAGCCGAACTGGAGGATGTGGTTGTACTCGTGGGCCAGGGTCACGTCGAGGTCGTCGGCAGCCGAGGTGCCGGGGAACTCGAAGGCGCTGTAGTCGTTGTCGAGGACCAGGTAGCCGTGGAGGCGGCGTGGCAGTGGGTGCTGCTTGCTCGCCTGACCGCTGTCCGGGGCGGCGTAGCCGAACAGTTCGCCACCGATCTGGGAGAGGTAGATGTCGGTCTTGCTGACCCCTCCCCCCTTGCGGCCGTCGCTCTTGGGCTCGCGCCAGCCGAGCTTGCCGTTCTCGACTTCGTGCACGTGTTCGGCGATCTTCAGCACCTCCCGCACGAAGTTGGGGACGCCGTTGCCGACCGAGTCGGTGAGGTTGGGGGCGTCGATCCCCTCGGCCACCCAGTGCACGCAGAAGAAGCGCCCGCACTTGGGCGACTTGGGCGCCTGCGGGACGGTGTAGGCGTTGCGGTTGGGGTCGGGGTCGTCGGTCGGCCGCCGGCGGGCTTCGGTCGGCCGCGGCTTCGGCGCGATGAACGGCTTCTGGCTCGGCGAGGCGAGGCTGGCGACCCCGTCGGCGAGGCCGACCGAGGACGAGGCAGCCGCCGGCGCGGCGGCCAGCAATAGGAGCGCAGCCACCGTGAAACCGACCAGGTGGCGACGGCGGTCCGGCATCGGCTGGACCCTAGCGGGCGCCTCGGCCCGCTCCGCCACCCGCGGCGGCGATACTTCCGGGGTGATCGCCTGATGCGCATAGCCCTCGCCCAGATCGACCCGACCGTCGGCGACATCGACGCCAACGCGGCCAAGATCGCCGAGTGGATCGGCCGTGCCGGCGCCGCCGGCGCCGAGCTGACGATCTTCCCCGAGCTCTGCGTGCCCGGATACCCGGCCGAGGACCTCTACCTGAAGCGCCACTTCATCGAGGCCAACCGGCGCGCGGTCGAGGAGCTGGCCCGCGGGATCGAGGGGATGACGGTGCTGGTCGGCTACGCCGAGCCCGCCGCCGAGAGCGGCGATTCGCGCCGCGCCCACAACGCCACCGCGGTCCTCGCCGACGGCGCCGTGCGCGCCGTCTACCGCAAGAACAGGCTGCCCAACTACGCCGTCTTCGACGAGCAGCGCTACTTCGTCCCCGGTATTGAGCCGCTCACGGTCGAGGCCGGCGGCACACGGGTCGGACTGACGATCTGCGAGGACGTCTGGGCGCCGGGCCCGCCGGCGGCGACCGAGGCCGAGCAGGGGGCGACGCTGATTGCCAACCCGTCGGGCTCTCCCTACCACCGCGGCAAGGGCCACGAGCGGGTGGAGATGTTCGCCGCGCGCTCGCGCGCCTACGGCGCCCACTTCGCCTTCTGCAACCTGGTCGGCGGTCAGGACGAGCTCGTCTTCGACGGCCAGAGCCTGGTCACCGACCCCAGCGGCAACCTGATCGCCCGCGCCGCCCAGTTCGAGGAGGAGCTGCTGGTCTGCGAGATCCCGGCGGCGGCGCCCGGCCCGCTCGCCAAGCCGCTCGCCGACCTCGACGAGGTCTACGGGGCACTGGTCCTGGGCCTGCGCGACTACGTCGCCAAGAACCGCTTCCGCCACGTCGGCGTCGCCCTCTCCGGCGGCATCGACTCCGCCCTGGTGGCGCTGCTCGCCGCCGACGCGGTCGGCCCGGAGCGGCTCAGCTGCGTGGTCATGCCCTCTCCTCATTCCAGCTCTGCAACCCAGGGCGACGCCCGAACTATCGCCGCCAACCTCGGCTGCGAGCTGATCGAGATCCCGATCGAGCCGATGATGGAGGGCTACGCGCGAGCCCTGGACGCTCCCGCCGAGTCCGACCTGGCGGCCGAGAACATCCAGGCGCGGATCCGCGGCAACCTGATGATGGCGCTCTCCAACCGTCACGGCTGGCTGGTCCTGACCACCGGCAACAAGAGCGAGATGTCGGTCGGCTACGCCACCCTCTACGGCGACATGGCGGGCGGCTTCGCGGTGATCAAGGACGTGCCCAAGGGGCTGGTCTACGAACTCACGCGACGACGCAACGAGCGCGCCGGGACCGAGCTGGTGCCGGCCTCGGTGATCGACCGCGCCCCCTCGGCCGAGCTGCGCCCCGACCAGCTCGACAGCGACTCCCTCCCCCCCTACGACCTGCTCGACCGCATCCTCGAGGCCTACGTCGAGCGCGACCAGGGGCGCGAGGAGATGATCGCCGCGGGAATGCCGGCGGCGACGGTCGACGACGTGATCCGCCTCGTCGACCGCTCCGAGTACAAGCGCCGCCAGGCGGCGCCGGGCATCCGGATCACCCCGCGCGCCTTCGGCAAGGACCGGCGACTCCCGATCACCAACCGCTTCGGCGGTTAGCTGGGCCGCGGCCGGACCGCGATCGTCATCTGGGCCAGGGCGCAGAGCTTGCCCTCGTCGTTGACGACTTCGGCGTCCCAGACCCAGCTGGTGCGGCCGCGATGGCGGGCCTTTGCCTTCACTTCGACCCCACCCTCGATGACCGGGCGGAGGAGGTTGACGGTGATCGACTGGCCCATCGCCGCCATCCCGTCGGGGATCACGGCCAGGGCCGTCGCCCGCGAGCAGATGCTCTCGACCAGGCTCGACATGACGCCACCGTGCAGGAGCCCGAGCGGCTGGCGCAGCTCGTCGCGCAGCTCGACCCGCACCCGGGCATGGTCGGGATCGTCGTCGAGCCACTCGGTGCCGATCAGCTCGTCGAAGTGGGAAACCAGCCCGCGGAGGTCGTCGGCCATCGCCGCCAACCCTAGCGAGGCCGAGATTAAGCTTTCGCGACCCCTGGCCGTGAGCATCCACCGCATCGCCTCCGCCACGTAGGGTTTCGAACCGGGATGGAGTTGACCAACGACCAGAAGGCGATCCTGCGGCTGCTCGCGCAACGCGGCGCGGCCGGCTACGACGATCTCAGCGCCCTGCTGGGGATCAGCGCCGCCGAGGTTCATGAGCGGGCGCAAGCGGCGGCGGCCCAGCTCGAAGCCGACGGGATCCCGGCTCCCTCGATCCCGGCTCCCGGGACGGCCGAGCCGGCAGCCCCGGCCGAGCCTGTTGTATCCGCGCAGCCGTCGGTCCCCAGCGAGCCCGAGGCGACAGACGAGCCGGTCGCGCCAGCGCCCGTCCCTCCTCCCGCCGAGCCCAAGGCCACCGCGGCCGCTGCCAAGGCCAAGCCTTCCCAGCCGCCCAAGCTCTCTCTGCCAAAGAGCGGCGGCGCCCGCGCCGCGCTGGCCGCCGGTGTCGCGATCGTGGTGGCCCTGGTCATCGTCCTCGCGGTCAGCGGTGGCGACGACTCCGGAACGACCGCCGGGTCAGGTGAAAGCACCGGCAGCGTCGAAGAGACGATCAGCGCCAGCAACAACCCGAAACTGACCCAGGCGGTCCTGGGTCCCGTCGACGGCGGCGACGCGAAAGGCGTGGCGACCTTCGGGCGGGTCAAGAACTCGCTGGCGCTGCAGATCGAAGCCGAAGGCCTCGATCCGACCGGAAAGGGCCAGTCCTACACGGTCTGGCTCTACGAGTCGCCGCAGAAAATGCTGCCGCTGGCCTCGACCGCGGTCGGCGCGAACGGCAAGATCGGCGCCCAGGTCCAGGTCCCGACCGAAGTGCTGGCCTATCTCGCCAACGAAACCTTCGACCAGCTCGACATCTCCCTGACCGAAGACGCCACCCTGAAAGCCTCACTGGCCAAGGCGACGAAGGAAAAGAAGACGCCGATCTACACCGGCGAAGACGTCCTCCGCGGCACCATCAGCGGCCCGATCGTCGGCGCCGCCAAGAAAGAAGCCGAAGCCGGCAAGTAGGGCTAGGCGTCGGGCAGCAGCTTGCCCGGGTTCATGATCCCCGCCGGATCGAGCTGGTCCTTGACGGCGCGCAGCACCTCGAGGCCCGTCCTCCCCACCTCGGCCTCCATGTACGGAGCGTGGTCGCGGCCGACCGCGTGGTGGTGGGTGATCGTGCCGCCGCCGGCGACGATCGCCTCGGAGGCGGCCCGTTTGACCTGCCGCCACTGCTCGATCTCGGCGCCGTGGCGGGAGCCGGCGATGAAGGTGAAGTAGAGCGAGGCGCCGTCGGCGTAGGCATGTGAGAGGTGGCAGAAGACGAGGCCGGGAGTGCCCTGGCCGTCGAGCGAGTCGTGGATCGCCGCCGCGACCGCGTCGTGCAGCTCGCCCAGGCGGCTCCAGGTGTGCGAGGTCTCCAGCGTCTCGACCATCGCCCCCTTGGCCATCAGGGTGTCGCGCAGGTAGGGGCCCTGGTAGCGGCCGTGCTCCCAGGAGTTGCCGGCGGCCTGGCCCAGGTAGGCGGCGCCGCCGGAGCGCAGCGCCCGCACCGCCAGCGCCCGTCGCCGCGCCACCGACTCCTCATCGCCCTCGTGGCCGACGATCATCAGCGCCCCGCCGGAGCGTTTGCGCAGGCCCAGGTAGCCGCTGAAGAGCCTCCCGGCCGCCCCGCGCGGCCCCGACAGCGCCAGCGAGCCCTGCGTCTCCTCCTCGTCGGAGACACGGACGATGTCAGGCAGCCCGGAACCCTGAGCCAGTGCCCGCACGATCTCGGCGCCGGCCTCGAAGCTCTCCGCCATCCAGGCCTCGTAGCGGCGCACCGCCGGCGCTGGGCGCACCCGCACGGTCACGTCGGGGATGACGCCGAGCACGCCCTCGGAGCCGACGATCAGCTCGCGCAGCGCCGGTCCGGCGGCGGTGTGCGGCGTTTCCAGGGTCTCCATCTCGCCGGCAGGGGCGAGCAGGCGGACAGAGCTGACGAGCGCGTCGAAGCGCCCGTAGCCGCTCGACGCCTGCCCGGCCGAGCGGGTCGCGGCGAAGCCGCCGATCGTCGCGTACTCGAAGGACTGCGGGAAGTGGCCGAGCGTCAGGCCCTCGCGCCCCAGCGCCGCCTCTGCCTCCGGCCCACGCAGCCCGGCACCAAGGCGGGCGGTCAGGGAGCGGCGGTCGACGGCGACGTCGCGCAGGGCGGCCAGGTCGAGGCTGATCAGGCGTTGATGCGAGCCGCGCAGCGGCTCGACCCCGCCGACGACGCTGCTGCCGCCGCCGAACGGAACCACGGCGATGCCCTCGCTGGCGCAGACGTCGAGGACCCGGCGCAGGGCCTCGGCGTCAGCCGGCAGGACAACGGCGTCGGGCGCCGCCTCGAGGCTGCCGCCCCGCATCCGCGCCAGGTCGACGTAGCCACGGCCGCTGGCGTGCCGCAACCGGTCCTCGTTCGAGCTGAAGATCGCGTTCGCCCCCACGGCTTCGCTCAGCGCCGCCGGTAGCGGCTCGGCAGCGGGCAGCTCGAAGTCCTCCAGCTGGCGCGCCAGCGGCCACGCCTCCAGCTCCCCGATCCGCTCCCGCAGCACCGCCTGTGCCTCCGCGTCCAGCTCCGGCGCGATTGCCGGATCCCCCCAGCCCGACCAGTTCGAGTCGCGCCGAGGCGCATTTGTCACCCCTGGAGTTACAAATGCGCCTCGCTCGCTCACGTCAGCGCTCCTTCGATCCCGTTGAGCGCCTCGTCGAGGATCTCTCCCTGGCCGCGGCGCATCATCGGCGAGCCCAGTCGCGACATCCCTTTCAGGGTCTGGACCGAGCTGAGGTCGACCTGGGTGCCGGCGCCGCTCTCGCGCAGGGCGATCTCGATCCGCGAGCTGCGCAGGTGGCGGGCGAAGGGCGTGCCCTCGAGCTCCTGCTCCCAGACGTAGCGCTCGTTCTCGGCCGAGCTGACGCAGCGGAAATCGGCCCGCACCCCGCGGCCCTCGCTCGTCTCCAGCACCTTGGTCCACTGACTGCGGCGACCGCTGCCGCGCTGCTCGACGTTCTCGACCCGTCCCACCCGCGGCCACCAGCGCGGCAGGCTGTAGGGGTCGGAGACGAGGCTCCAGACCTCCGGCACCGGAGCCGAGATCGTGCGGCGGCGGGTTACGCGTGGCACAGCGGCGCGGCCGTCAGTCGCCGGCCAGGCGGCGGAGATCCCGGACCAGCAGCAGATGCTTGAGGTGGCTGACCGTCGCCGCCAGGCTTTCCAGGCTCTGCAGCGCCTCCTTGCGGCGCTCCGGATTGCGCGAGCGCAGCGACGGACCCAGCAGCGCTTCCAGCAGCTGCGCCTCGCGGTCGGCCGAGGAGCGGAAGACGCGCAGGTTGCGGGCGCCGACGCCGACCCGCGAGAGCTCGTTGGCAGAGCGGACGATCTCGCGGTCGGTCTCGTCGTAGACGACCTTGCCCTCGCGCGTCTCGGGCTGGACGATGCCGAAGTTCTCGAGCTCGGCGATCAGCTCCTCGCGGGCGCCGGTCTCCTCGACCACCTCGTCGAGGGTCAGGTAGGCGCGCGAGGTCTCGACCAGGATCGCCCGCCGGCCAGCGCCGTTGGCCGGCTTGCGCTCGGAGTCGCCGAGGACGAGGTCGCCGCCGCCGGCCAGCTCCTGGCGGATCACCCGCAGCGGCAGGAACTCGTCGCGCTGCAGGCGCAGGATCGTGCGCAGGCGCTCGACGTCGCTCTGGCTGTAGAGGCGGTAGCCGCCGGAGGTGCGGCGGGGATTGAGCAGCTTCTGGTCCTCGAGATAGCGGATCTTCGAGATCGAGACGTCGTCGAACTCGCCCTGGAGGATCTTGCAGACGGCGCCGATCGTCAGCGCCTTGCGCGGGCGGCTGGCCGATTCCGGCGGCCGCGCCGGCTGGTCGGAGACGGGCACGCCTCAGCGCTCCAGGTAGCTCAGCTTGTACTTGCCGACCTGGATCTCGTCGCCGTCGGCGAGCCGGTGCGACTCGATCCGGCGGCGGTTGACGTAGGTGCCGTTGAGCGAGCCGAGGTCGTCGATATAGAGGCCGTCGCGGCGGCGCACCAGCAGCGCGTGGTTGCGGGAGACGGTGACGTCGTCGAGGAAGACGCCGGCATCGGGGCTGCGGCCGATGCTGACCCGCTCCTCGTCGATGCTGAAGCTCTCCCCCGCGCGGCCGCCGCCGGCGCGGATCACCAGCGCCGCGCCCGCCTCCTCGACCACCTCCTCGATGTCGACCGGCTGCATGTCGCCGGTGTCGTCGACGGTGTAGGTCATCGTCGTCGGGTCCTCACCGGACTCCGCCGGGCCACCCAGGTACGCACCGCATTTCTGGCAGTAGTTGGCACCCTCGGGGTTGGCGAACCCGCACTCGGGACAGTGAACGGCCATTGCTGGACTCCCGGCGCTCAGGCGGCGGGGTCGTCCTCCGAAGCATGCTGGGCCTTGCCAGCGAGGATCTCGGTCAGTTTGCTGACGTCGTCGCCGGAGATCATCGAGTCGCCGCGCTCGTGTTTGTCGCGCAGGCGGTTGACTAGCTCGGCGCGGAGGATGTCGATCTTCCCGTGCAGGACGCGCCGCTTGTAGGAGATCTCGTTCTCCTCCTCCGTCAGCTTGTCGATCAGGTCCTTCAGCTCCTTGTCGCTGAGGGATCCCAGATCGGGAAAGGTGTCCTCCATCTCGCTCCTTAGTCGAAGGAGGCGCAGCCGCCCCCGTTTGCGCAGGCGACGATTATAGGTCGGGAGTGGCTAAAGGTTCAACTGCAGGTTGAAGGTTCGGCGTTTTGGGGCTCAGCTTGCAGCCCGGGCGCGCACGCTGCGCCTGCCGGCCCGCGCGTACATCACCGTGGCGATGATCGCCATCGCCGTGCCCCAGACCACCAGCGCCGTCGCCACCCAGCCGGGCGCGAAGAGCGCCAGCCAGATCCCGCCCATGATCGGGAAGACCGAGATCCGCCCCGGCCAGTTGACCTCGATGTCGACCCCGTGCCGGAGGCCGTACTGGGCGAGGAAGAGCATCGCCAGCTCGCGCAGCGCCAGCACGACCAGCAGCCAGTGCGGCAGCAGATCGAAGCTCCAGCAGACGACGGCGCCGGAGAGGATCGTGAGGCGGTCGACCAGCGGGTCCAGCAGCGCCCCCATGCGGCTGTACTGGCCGGTGACGCGGGCGAGGAAGCCGTCGAGGTAATCACCGGCGGCGATCGCCCAGAAGACCATCGCGGCGGCGAAGGAGGTGCCGTCGCCGCTGGAATAGGCGAGGACGAGGAAGAGCGGCAGCGCCGCCAGGCGCACGTAGCCGACCGCGTTGGGGAGCGTCCAGGGGTTGAGCGGCTCGCCCCTCCGGGTCCGCTGCGGTTTCGGTCCGCTGCGGTCGAGACCGAAGAGGCGGCGCACGCGGCCGCGGCCGAAGGGAGCGCGGCTAGGCATCGATGCCCTGGAGAAGGGACAGCGCCCGCGTGGCGGCCTCCCCCACGGGCAGCTCGTGCTCGGCGCCGGAACCGCGCTCGGAGGCCTCGACGACGCCGTTGGCGAGGCCGCGACGACCGACGACGATCCGCAGCGGACAGCCGATCAGCTCGGCGTCGGTCAGCTTTTGGCCAGCGCCGGCCTCGCGCTCGTCGTAGAGGACCTCGATCCCGGCCTCGCGCAGCTCCTCGTAGAGCTTGTCGGCGGCCTCGCGCTCGGGCTCACCCGCCTTGGCGAGGGAGACGAGGTGAACCTGCCACGGCGCCAGCGCCCGCGGCCAGACGATCCCGCGCTCGTCGGCGCGCTGCTCGATCGCGGCGGCGATGATCCGGGCCGGACCCATCCCATAGCAACCCATCACGACCGGCTTCTCCACCCCGTCCTCGTCCGAGTAGGTGGCGCCGAGCGGCTCCGAGTAGCGGCTGCCGAGCTTGAAGATGTTGCCGACCTCGATCGCCGGCTCGATCGCGATCGCCTCACCGTCGGGCGTGGTGTCGCCGGCCTCGACCGTGCGCACGTCGAGCTCCTCGAACTCGAAGTCGCGGCCCGGCTGGACCCCGCGCAGGTGGGTGTCGACCTGATTGGCGCCGCAGACGAAGGAGTCGCCGGCGATCGCCGCGTCCTTGAGCACCGGCACCCTGGCGCCGACCGGGCCGATGTAGCCGACCGGGCCGATCTCGGCCGCAATCTCCTCAGCACTGGCCTGGCGGAAGCCGGCGCCGAGTGCGTTGCCGAGCTTGATCTCGCTGAGGCGGTGGTCGCCGCGCAGCAGGACTATGACCAGACCGCGACCCTCGACGACGACGGGGATGGCCTTGAGGAAGGCACCCGCGGGCAGCCCGAGCTCGGCCGCAACCTCCTCGACCTTGCCGAGGCCGGGCGTGGAGACGGGCTCGGGCGCGTCCAACGCCGGCGGCAGCTCAACCGGCTGCGCGGTGGCCGAGGCGACCTCGACGTTGGCGGCGTAGCCGGGCGCCAGCGCCACCTCGTTCTCGCCGGCGGCGCAGGGCGCCATGTACTCGTCGGCGCCGGAGCCACCCATCATCCCGACGTCGGACTCGACCTTGTACCAGCGCAGCCCGCAGCGATCGAGAATGCGCTCGTAGGCGGCTGCCTGCAGCTCGTAGGAGCGCACCAGCCCCTCCTCGTCGCGGTCGAAAGAGTAGGCGTCCTTCATCGTGAACTCGCGGGTGCGGAGCACGCCGGCCCGCGGCCGCGGCTCGTCGCGCTCCTTGGTCTGGATCTGGAAGAGCATCAGCGGCAGGTCGCGGTAGGAGCGGATCTCGTGGGCGATGTGGTCGGTGACCGCCTCCTCATGGGTCATCGCCAGCACCAGCGGCGACCCCTTGCGATCCTCGAGCTTGAACAGCTCCTCGATCGCGTAGCGTCCGGTCTTTTCCCAGTTCTCCGCTGGCATCAGCACCGGCATCAGCATCTCCTGACAGCCGATCGCCTCCATCTCCTCGCGGATGATCGCCTCGACCTTGCGCTCGACCCGCCAGCCGGCGGGGAGATAGGACCAGAGTCCCGCCCCTAGCTGTCGGATCAATCCGGCACGGACCATCAGCTTGTGGGATATCGCCTCCGCGTCGGCGGGGGCGTCCTTGAGGGTGGGAATAAATGCCTGCGAGAGTCGAGTCACCCGTGAAACCTATCCCCTGCTCGGGCGGGCCTAGGCGCGGGTGAAGCGGCGGCCCGCGGTCGGGGACGCCTCCTCGTCCAGCAGCACCTTGTCCGACTCTCCCCGTTCGACCGCCTCCTTCTCCATCAGCGCGATCTTCTCGGGGGTCAGCTCGCCAGCGTTTTCCTGCTCGATGTTGGCGACCCACTCGGCCCCCTCGCGCGACTCGGCCTCGTCGAACTCGACCTTGCCGCGGTCCAGCGACTTGTCGATCTCTTCGAACAGGGTGTCGACCAGGGTCTCCTGGGGGACCTTGCGCAGCGGTTTGCCGCCGGCGAAGATCAGACCCTCGTTCTTGGCGCCGGCGATGCCGAAGTCGGCGTGGCTGGCCTCGCCGATGCCGTTGACGGCGCAGCCGAGCACCGCCACCTCGACCGGCTCCTCGTAGCTTTCCAGCCGCTGCTCGATTTCAGCCACGACCGAGTCCATGTCGAACTGGAGGCGGCCGCAGGTCGGGCAGGCGATCAGGACCGGGCCTTTCTCCCGCAGCTGCAGGGCCTTGAGGATCTCCCAGGCGACTTTGACCTCCTCCTCGGCGTGGAAAGTCGAGAGGCTGATCCGGATCGTGTCGCCGATGCCGTCGGCCAGCAGCGTCCCCAGCCCGACCGCCGATTTCAGCGAGCCAGCCCATTTGGTCCCCGCCTCGGTGATCCCGAGGTGCAGCGGGTAGGGGATCTTCTCGGCCAGCAGGCGGTTGGCGGCGATCGTGTTCGGCACGTTGGTCGACTTGATCGAGACCTTGAAGTTCTCGAAGTCGAGGCTCTCCATCAGCTCGGTGAACTCGACGGCGGCGGCGACCAGAGCCTCGACCGGCGCCTCGCGCTCGAGCTCGTGCAGATGCTTCGGCAGTGAGCCGGAGTTGACGCCGATCCGCATCGGCACGTTGGCGGCGTTGGCCTTGACCGCGACCTCGGCGACCTTGTCGCGGCCGCCGATGTTGCCGGGGTTGAGGCGGATGCAGTGGGCACCGGCGTCGATCGCTTTCAACGCCAGGGTGTGGTTGAAGTGGATGTCGGCGATGATCGGGATCGGCGACTGGACGACGATCGTCTTCAGCGCCTCGACGTCCTGCTCGCGCGGGACCGCGCAGCGGACGATGTCGGCGCCGGCCTCGGCGACCTTGTGGATCTGCTCCATCGTCGCCGCCAGATTGGCGGTCTCGGTCTTGGTCATCGTCTGCACCGCAACTGGGGCACCACCGCCGATCGGCACCTTGCCCACAAAGATTTGACGCTTGGAAGCCATATGCGAAGCGTACCGGGAGGGGTTGTCGAGCCGATCTGAACCTTGCCGGCGCTGCATCCGTATCGGCAGGCAGATGGGTTCCTCGTCTTGGGAGGCGTCATGAGGCTCAGCCCGCGTGTCCGGGCCCGCTTTGCCGTGCCGCTCTTCACCGCACTGGTTGCCCTGATGGTCGTGGCGCCCAGCGCCCAGGCGACCTTTCACCTGATCGACGTGCGTGAGGTCTACGCGGGGACGAACGACGACAGCTACGTCGAGCTGCAGATGTTCGCGGCCGGGCAGAGCCTCCTCACCGGCCACTCGATGACCCTCTACGACGCCGCCGGCACCCTCTCCCACACCTCGACCTTCTCCGCCGGCGCCGCGAAATCCGAAAACCAGCGCACCCTCCTGATCGGCGATACCGGCGTCCAGGCCAAATTCGGCATCACGCCCGACCTGGTCGACGCCAGCCTGACGATCCCGGCGGCGGGCGGAGCAGCCTGCTGGAACGCCGGCGGCCTTCCCGCCGACTGCGTCGCCTGGGGCAACTTCAGCGGTGGCGCGGCCCTGCAGAGCGCGACCGGGACCAGCGCCGGCACGCCGGTGTCCCCGAGCGGGATCACCGCCGGCAAAGCGATCCGGCGCGCGATCGCACCCGGCTGTCCCACTCTGCTGGAGGAAAGCGACGACAGCAACGTCAGCTCCACCGACTTCGCCGAGGTCGCCCCCGCCCCCCGCGACAACGCCAGTGCCGTGACCGAGACGATCTGCGCGGGCGTGCCCAACACCGCGATCGACGACAAGCCGGCGCTGCGCTCGAACAGCGCCAGTGCCGAATTCACCTACGAAGCCCCGACCGCGACAAGTTACGAATGCAAGCTCGACGCCGCCGCTTTCGCCGCCTGCCCGAGCACGGGCCAGGAATACACGGGCTTGACCGAGGGCAGCCATACCTTCCAGGTCCTCGGCGTCAACCTCTCCGGGCCCGACCCAACCCCCGCCAGCTACACCTGGACGGTCGACACGACGGCGCCGGTGGCGACGATCGACACGCACCCCCAGAACCCGGGTCCGGGTAAAAGCCCCGCCTTCACCTTCCACGCCAACGAGAGCGCGACCTTCCAGTGCAGCCTGGTCCCGACCGGGCAGCCCGACGCCTTCTCCGCCTGCGTCTCCGGCAAGACTTACTCGGACCTCGAAAACGGCGAATACACCTTCAAGGTCGTGCCCACGGACCTGGCGACGAACGCCGGCGCCGCGGCCTCCTTCAGCTGGGAAGTGGATAAATCGCTGGCCGACACGACGCCACCGCAGACGACGATCCTCTCGCGACCCCCCGACCCGAGCTCCAGCGCCAGCGCCGCATTCAGCTACGAATCGAACGAGCCCGGGTCGAGCTTCGAGTGCTCGCTCGACGGCGCAGGCTTCAGCCCCTGCCCGCCGACCGGGGTCACCTACTCAGGCCTCGCCAACGGCCCGCACAGCTTCCAGGTGAGGGCGATCGACACCAGCGCCAACGTCGATCCGACGCCGGCCGGCTACAGCTTCAGTGTCGCCGTAGCCGCCGGCGTCGCTGCCACTCCCGTGCTCACCCAAGCGCCGCCGGTGTCGTTGCCGCGCCCCGCCCCGGTGCCAGAGACGACCCTCACTTCAAGGCCCGCCGCGACGACGCGCGACCGCACCCCGAGCTTCCGCTTCCGCACCGATGTGCCCGGATCCAGCTTCGAGTGCGCGGTCGACCGCCAGTCCTTCAAGCCCTGCCGCTCCCCGTTCACGACGAAGTCGCTCAAACCCGGGCGCCACAGTGTCTCGGTGCGAGCGGTGAGCGCCGGCCTGGTGGACCCGTCGCCGGCCAGGTTCAGTTTCAAGGTCGTCGCGGGGCACTGAGCGCATGTTGAGGCGAATGCTGGTGGCGATGGCGACGGTGGCCACCGTGCTCGCGGTTGGAGCACCGGCGGCCTCGGCGACGTTCCACCTGATGCAGATCCGCGAGGTCTACCCCGGCTCGGTCGCCAACCCCGGCGCCGAGTACGTCGAGCTGCAGATGTGGGCGGAAGACCAGAACCACGTCGCCGGGCACGTGCTGCGGACTTACAACGCTGCCGGCGGCCCGACCGGCGCATTCGCCTTCCCGGCCGACGTCGCCCACGGCGCCGACCAGAGCACCTTGGTGCTCGCAACGGCTGCGGCCGAAGCGGAATTCGGCTTCGCCGGAGACGCTCCGATAACCCCGCCGGACCGCCTCGACCCAGCCGGCGGCGCCGTCTGCTGGGAGGCGATCGACTGCGTCTCCTGGGGTAGCTTCAGCGGCGCCTTGCCCAGTCCGGCCGGCGCGCCCGCGAGCCCCGCCGGCATCCCCGACGGGATGGCCCTGCGACGCACGATCGCGCTGGGCTGCGCCACCCTGCTGGAGCCGTTCGACGACCGCGACAACAGCGCCGCCGACTTCTCCCCCTCCTTCCCCGGCCCGCGCCCGAACTCGGTGGCGCCGTCGGAGCATGCCTGCGCCGGTGCCGGCGGCACCGGCAGCGCTGGCCCAGGCGCAACGGGGCACGGTGCCCCGGCGACGGCACTGCGCGGGAAGCCGCCGAAGCGCAGTCGCGACCGCACGCCCAGCTTCCGCTTCCGGGCCGACGAGGCCGATGTCAGCTTCGAATGCCGGCTCGACGGCAGGGCCTTCCGGAGCTGCCGCTCTCCCTTCACTGCCAAGGCCCTTTCGCCGGGCCACCACCGCTTCCAGGTCCGAGCCCGCGATAACTCCGGCCTGGAGGACCCCTCCCCCGCCGCTTACGGCTTCAGTGTCCTGTCCCGGCGCTAATTAGCGGACGTTGTAGGCGTCGGTGCCGATGCGGCCGATGTCGTTGGTGAGGCCGATCACCATCAGCACCATCGGCCTCACTTTCGTGGACGATGTGCAGGGACTCCCCGAGGTGCATACACGATCCTCCCCACCGCGTCGCCGCGCGGTTTCCGATGATTTGAGACCGTTTGGCCAGCTATTCTGGATCCGTCGCGCGGCCTGAGCGTGAGACAGCGAGCCGGGAGTGTCGCTTGCTGTGAAGTCCGAAACGGAGCGATGAGTCGCCAACGAGCGGACGATCTGGGCCTGTCGCTACCCCGAAGAGGTGCCAATCCTGAACGGAGAGGTCGAATGGATCGCACTTTCGATGGCCGATATTGACTGCCTCGGCTGCCGATAGTACTGAGGGAATCCCGCCTGCAGCGCCAAGTCTGACACTTCACAAAATTACACCGCTTTCACTGTGCGTTCCTTTTCGATTACTCGTTCATAAAAATTAGGGTTGTAAAATGATCCCCGAATATGTTGGGTATCCCCGATCGCCTAAAGGCAAACTGACAAAGTCTTGGCCAGACATTCCGCCGAAGTCGTAAGACGTCGATGAGAGATGCGGTGTCGGGGCGGTAGGGGAGGCACCGTGGTGGGCACCGAACGAGGGATGGCGTCAGGGATGAAGCGAGGCCGCGCGCCGCAGCGAGCCGCTCTCCTGCTGGCAGCAATCTTCGCGATGCTCCTGCTGGGCGGGAGTTGTGCCATCGCCGCCGCGGATGAGGCGGGCGAATCCACCGACTCGGCGCCTGCCAGCGCCCCTCTTGCCGCGCCGGGCCCAGAACTCGAGGGGGAGCGGACGGCGACCTCCCAGACCTTCCTGCTCCCCGACGGGGCGCTGGAAACCCGGCTCTACGGGAGCCCCGTCAATTACCAGGATCCCGAAGGGGACTGGAAGCCGATCGACGAAGGCTTCGAAGAGCTGGATAACGGACGGCTCACCAACGGCCCCAACAGCTTCGACATAAGCCTTCCCGAACGCCTGGGGGAGGATCCGGTCCGCCTCGGGATCGACGGGGCCTGGGTCACCACCGAGCTGCTTGGAGCCGAACCCGAGGCGGTGCAGCCCGAAGACGCAACCGCCACCTACGACTCCGTGGGTAACGGGGCCGACTTCGAATTCGCCAACCTCGCGGATGGCCTGAAGGAGGAAATCGTTCTCGCCGACCCCTCTCAGCCGAGCACCTTCAACTTCGAGCTCGATGCCTCCAACGGCCTCACTCCCGTGATGCGCGAGGACGGATCGATCCAGTTCCGCGATGCCAACGGCCAAGGCGTCGTCACCCTGCCTGCGCCGGTCATGTCCGACAGCGCCGAGCCCACGCCAGAGACTTCCCGCGACATCCACTACACCCTCGGCCCGGAAGTCGACGGCCACTGGAAGCTCACGGTCGAAGCCGATCGCGACTGGCTCACCCAGCCGGATCGCAGCTGGCCCGTCCGGCTGGACCCGACCATGACCATCGGCTCTGACCTCGATTGCATCATCGGCGGCTCCAAAGGCCAGACGGGGTGGATCGACTGCTCGGCCTGGGGCCGCAAAGTCGATCTCGTCAACTACACGCCGAGCATCGAAAGCAGCAAAGACGGCTGGCAGCGGGGGCTGCTGTATCTCGAAACGAGCGCCCTGCCGGCCAACGCGACCGTCTCCTCGGCCACCTTCAACATCTACTCGGCCGAAGCGGCTGTGAATACCAGTGGCGCGGAACTGCTGAAGACCTCCAAGCCCTGGACCTGGGAAGCCTCGTGGAGCCAGTACGCCGGCCCTTCCAAACTTTGGACGACGGAAGGAGGCGACACCTCCGAAAGCCTCGGGCAGGTCTTGACGAGCCAGAGAGGTTCGCAGGCCGGTTGGTGGCAGTTCACCGTGCCCGCGAAAACCGTGGAAGCCGAAGCCGCGAAAGCCGCAGATCTCGGCACCCTCTTGAAGCTGATCGACGACAAAACCAGGGTATGTGGGCCGACCAGCTGCACCCAACGCTCAATCGCCTTCAACTCCAGTGCGGCCACCGACACGACGAAACGCCCCTATCTCTCGGTCGTCTACACCGTGCCGACGGCACCGACGGTTGCTGAACGCCGGCGTCAATCCCAATGGCGCCGCAACCACCTACCAATTCGAATACGGCACGACCACGGCCTACGGCAAAGTCGCGCCAGCGACCGGGAAAGCGATCGGTTCGGGCAAAACGGAAGTGGCGGTAGCGGAGCCCTTGACCGGCCTCACGTCGAACACCACCTATCACTTCCGCATTACGGCCACGAACTCGCTTGGGAAAAGCGTGAGCGAAGACAAAACCCTCACGACCCAAAAACTGCCGCTCGTGACGACCGAAAGCGCGACCGGCGTCAAAGTGAGCGAAGCGACCCTGCGCGCCAGCATCAATCCGAACGGCTCGGCGACGACGTATCAATTCGAATACGGGCCGACCACGAATTATGGCACGGTCAGTCCGACGACCCCAGTCTCGATCGGCAGCGGCAGCAGCCCCGTCGCGGTCAACCGCCTGATCGCCGGCCTCACGGAAGCCTCCACTTACCACTTCCGGGTCAAAGCCACCAACGAAGCGGGAGTCGTCTATGGCGCCGATAAAGCACTGACGACGCTAGACCCACCGGAGACGACCATCACCTCGCCGCAGCCCAGCTACACGGCGCATGAATTGTCCTCGGTGACCTTTTCCTCTGACCAAGCTGGCTCGACCTTCAAATGCGGGCTGGACGAAGGCGAAAACCGACGAAAGCCTGCAGCTCGCCCTACGCCATCCCCAGCACTCTCAAAGACGGCCCGCACACCTTCGTCGTGGTCGCCGCCGGCGCGGCGGGGGTCGAAGATCCCACGCCGGCGAAATACACGTTCAATCCGGCGATCTACCCGCCCGCCCCAGCAGGCAGCAAACTCACCTCGCCCGAAGAAGGTCACGCTTCGGCCGGGATGAAGTGGACCTCAACCGAATACCCGGCTGGAAGTTCGGGGTACTTCACTCTCAAAGCTGCGTGGGGCATCGCTCCAGAAGGTGGAGGGGTCACGGGCGTCACCTTCCAGGCCAAGCTCTACGACTGGCACGAATTCAGGACGATCCCCGCCGAAGACTTGATCGACGCCAACGGCAAATCGGTGACTTGGCCGCTTCAGGTCAAAGAAAACCCGGGAGAAACGTCGCCCGTGTTTTTAGACATGGATGATTACGAAGACAAATATGGGCCGCAATTGGAACATGGCATCAAGTTTCGCGCCACCTTCGACGGTGGGGCCAACGCCGCCGGAGCCAGCGAACCGGTCAGCGTCTCCTACAGCCGCTGGGAAGCTCCCACCGACGCCAAGGAACAGCTTGGACCCGTCAGCCTCGATCTGATTACGGGCAAGTACACGATGAGCAGGACCGACGTGTCGATTCCGGTGCCCGGGATCGAAGCAAACCTCGAATTCACCCGCGTCTACAACAGCGCCAAGGCTCTGGACTATGGAGGAGTGCTCGGCAGAGGTTGGGATCCGTCGTCACCGGTCGAACAGGAATACGAAGGTGAAGCGTGGCAGAAGGTGTTGGTGCAGCATCAAGCCGCCATATTGCCCTACCCTGAAAAGGAATGCTGGGACGCGGAAGGCAATACCACGAAATGTGGCACGGATTGCCCGCCCGAATCCTGCGATGAATGGATAGCCGAAGACGAAGTGCCGGAAGCCAACTGGGTCGAAGTGCTCACCAGCGACGGAAGCGAGCTGTCCTTCGACGAGGTTGGGGAAACCTACGTTGCTCCGGCCGAAGCCGAGGAACTCAAGTTGACGAAATCGGGGAACAGCTTCACTCTCGTCGATCCCAACGGGACGCACACCGTCTTCACCCAATCCGCTCCCACCGAATACGAAGTGAGCACGGTTTCCTTCCAGGCGACCCTCACCTCGGCTCGCATGGTCTACGAAGGCGCGGAATCCAACATGCGTCTGAAAATGATCATCGGTCCGTCGCTGAACGGGATCACTTGTAGCGATTCTCCTGAAGACCCCAACTATGCCCCGAAAACCGCGGGCTGCCGATCGCTTAAGTTCAACTACCTGCCGCTCTCGACTTGGACCCACACCTCGTCCGGCCTTGGTTTTCAGAAACGCCTCGGCTCGATTACCTACTACGACAGCTCGGGCTCGGGCGTGGGGCAGACCGTGGCTGAATATGCCTACAGCCCTGACATCTTCGCCTATGGCGAACTGATCGCCGAGTGGGACCCCCGCATCACGCCGAACCTCAAAGAGACTTATAACTACGACTTCGAATCGAGCCACATATACGAAAAGGGCGCGCTCTTGACCAAGCTGACTCCCCCGGGCGAGGAACCGTGGGAGTTTGGCTATTACATATTCAGCAGTTGGCCGAAATTGAAGAGCGTGAGCCGCGCGAGTTTGCTCTCCAGCCCATCCAAAGCAACGACGAGCGTCGTCTACGGCGTGCCGCTCAGTGGCGGCGAAGCGCCCTACGAAATGAGTCCGAAAGCGGTGGCCGCGTGGGGTCAAAGCGACTTCCCGGTCAACGCCACGGCGGTCTTCCCGCCGACCGAAGTGCCGAGCGGACCGCCAAGCGACTACTCCAAGGCGGCGGTTACCTACATGGATCCGGACGGCTACGCGGTCAACACCGCATCACCCGAAATCCCGGGCGCGGGTGGTCCTTCTATCACCACCGCGGAAACCGATCAGCACGGGAACGTCACTCGTTCGCTGTCGGCCCAGAACCGTCTATTGGCAATGGAAGCTGGCCCTGAATCCGCCGCCCGTTCCAGAGAGCTAGACAGCCAGTCCACCTACTCAGCCGATGGCACCGAGATGCAGGAATCCCTCGGACCGCTGCACTGGGTGCGGCTCGAATCGGGTGCGGCCGTCAAAGCGCGAGCCCGTACGAGGGTGGAATACGACAAGGAACCGAATGGGACCAGCATCCCGGCTCCGCCGGCCGGCACGCCCTGGCCGCATCTGCCGACCAAGGAGACCACTGACACCTGGAATGGGGGAGTCGCTTATGAACCGCGCGTAACCGAAACGCACTACGACTGGAGCCTACGCAAGCCGACTGAGACGATCGTCGACCCAGGCAGCGGCGGCCCGCTCAATCTCGACACTCGCATCTCCTATGACCCAAAAACCGGCCAGGTGAGCGAACGGCGCCTACCGGCGAGCACCGAAGCCGGCGATGCCCATTCGACGAGGATCGTCTACTACGAGCAGAGCTCTGACAACGGTCCGTGTGGGCGGCACAATGCAAAGTGGGCGGGACTTCCTTGTGAAATCAAACCAGCCAAACAACCAGGGACCGCGGGGCAGCCGGAAGTCGTGGTGAAGAGGTTCAAGAAATATTCAATTCTCGACCAGCCGGAAGAAGTCATCGAAAGCCCGGGAGGCTTCGAAGAAAACGGCAAGACGCGAACGACGACGCTGACCTACGACCCCGCTGGTCGTCCACTGACCAAGAAGATCGAAGGAGGTGGCATCCCGATTCCGAAAAGCGAAATGCTTTATGACCCGAACACCGGAGCCCCCGAAAGCCAGCGCTTCGTCTGCGATAGCGAAACCGGATGCGGCAACGCGACGCCGCAGTACTTGAGTTCGATCCCCACGGAAGCAGGAGGGAGCGGTCAGCTAAGCGGGCCGCGCGGGGTGGCCGCCGACGGCAAAGGACATATCTGGGTAGTCGACCGCGCCAACAGCCGTGTCGTCGAGTACACCGAAGCTGGCGCCTACGTCGGCCAGTTCGGCTCCGCCGGCTCCACCGACGGGAAGTTCAAAGAACCCTGGGGCATCGCGATCACCCCCGCCGGCAACCTCTGGGTCGCCGACACCGGCAACCAGCGGGTGCAGGAGTTCAGTCCTAGTGGCGCATTCATGCAGAAATTCGGCACCAAAGCCACCAGCGGGTCCAAAGGAACCGAATTCCTCGCCCCGGAAGGGATCGCCGTGGCCCCGGGCGGGATGCTCTGGGTCTCAGATGCCAAAGGAGGGCGAGTCGGGGAGTTCCGCCAATCCCCGGCGAGCGAATCAGAACGCTTCGTGCGCAACGTCAGCGGCACCATCCCGACCGAACCGGTGGGTGTCGCTACCGACGCCTCGGCCAATGTCTGGGTCGCCGATGAAGCCGGCAACCGCATCCTTGAGTACAGCGCGGAAGGCAGCTTCATCCGCTCGGTCGGCACCTCTGGGACCGGCAACGGTCAATTCAAAGGGCCAACGGGAATCGCCGTCGCTCCCTCGGGCAACGTCCTTGTTGCCGACGTCGGCAACAACCGGATCGAGGAGTTTAGCGGCGAAGGCGCCTTCCACCGCAGCTTCGGCTCCGGCGGGAGCGGAGGAGAAAACTTCCTCGAACCAAAGGGAATCGCCCTCGGCTCCGGCAACTCCGCTTTCATCGTCGACAAGGGGCACAACCTCGTCAAGAAGTGGCAGATCGACTACACCTTCGACACTCAGGCGACGACGACGACCTACGATTCGCTCGGCCGGGTGACGAAATATCAAGACGCAGGCGGCAACAAATCCGAAACCAAATACGACCTCGACGGTAGGCCGGTGACGCTGACCGACTCGAAGGGAAATCAGACGCTGCACTACGACGAAGTCTCCGGCGCTTTGACGACTCTCGAAGACTCAGCCGCTGGCACTTTCACTGCGGCCTATGACGCCGACGGCAACATGGTCGAACACACCCTGCCCAACGGCCTGACTGCCAGGACCACCTATAACGAGGCCGGCGAACCGATGAAACTCGCCTACACCAAGGCCGCCAGTTGCGGCGAAAGCTGCACCTGGTTCGAAGAAGGGCTTGAACGCTCGATCTCGGGTCGGGTGCTCTCGACTTCGGGCACCCTGGCGAGCCGCCAGTACACCTACGACAAGGCCGGGAGGCTCAAGCAGGCCCAGGAAACGCCGAAAGGTGGCACCTGCACGACCCGCGCTTACAACTACGACCCCGACTCCAACCGCACCGAACTGACCACGCGGGAACCGGGCATCGGCGGCGCCTGCGCCACCACCGGCGGCACCAGCCAGAAATACGAATACGACGCCGCCGACCGCCTGCTCGGGAGCGGCCTGAGCTATGACAATTTCGGCCGCATCACCAGCCTGCCCGCGGCAAATGCCGGCGGGAAAGCGCTGACGACCGGCTACTTTAGCAACGATATGGTCGCCAGTCAGTCCCAGAACGGGATCACCAACACCTTCGAACTCGACGCTACCCTCCGTCAGCGCCAGCGACTCCAAGGCGGTGGCCTCGAAGGCAGCGAAGTCTTCCACTACGACGGCGGCTCGGACTCTCCCGCCTGGACGCAACTGGGCTCAAACTGGACGCGCCCCATCACGGGTATTGGCGGTGAACTCGCGGCCACCCAGGAAAGCGGCTCTGGGGTCGCCTTCCAGCTGACCAATCTCCATGGCGATGTCGTCGCCACCGCCAGCTCGAGTCCGGCTGCAACGAAACTGCTGGCCACTGTCCGCAGTGACGAGTTTGGGAATCCGGTCTCTGGGAGCGTGGGTCGCTACGGGTGGCTGGGCGGCAAACAGCGGCGAACTGAATTGTCCTCTGGGGTAATTCAGATGGGGGTTCGGAGTTATGTGCCAGCGTTGGGTCGCTTCCTTACGCCGGATCCCGTGGAAGGCGGCTCGGCAAATGCGTACGATTACGCGAATGGCGATCCTGTTAATGAATACGATTTAGACGGCGCATGCCCAAGGAATCACTGCGTGGCACGTGCGCGTTCTACCCGAGGATCGCGCGGGGTCAGAGCGGCACGGTCAGTTGCAGCACCAATGCTAAGGCACAGGATGAGTCTTCCGTCCGCCCCTCTCCGCTACGTGCCCGGAGACCCAACTCATCCGCCCGGGAATCCAAAACTGGAATGCCACCGCCATCATCCCGCCGGAACGTACTGTAATGGTAAAAAGAACCCACCTCATCATCCCCCCGAAAGCGGAGATGGAGGCAGTGGCTGCATAATGAGCCTAGGCACCGGTCCATGTGATGAACTTGAGCCAGAGGACCCGAATTTGCCTGTATGTGGGCCTCTGTGCGGTGACGTGATCGAGTCTTACCCCATTAAACCCTAAATTTCGCTATCGCGATTGGAAATGCTCTCCAAGCCGACCGACATCATTCGTGAGACCAATTAGAAGTAGGACTGCGATCAATGCGATCCCTATAACGGTAGCCCGCTCCACGAGTCTAATGGGCACTGGCCGGCCACGCAGTTTCTCGACCAGAGCCCAGAAGATGTGACCGCCGTCGAGGGGCAGAATCGGCAGCAGGTTGATCAGACCAAGCGAAAGACTTACTAGGGCGAGAAGGAGCACTGCTGGGGTCACGCCGACATCGATCGCCTGATTGGCGATGTCACTGGTGCCGACGACCCCTGAAATCTGCTTGCGCTGTTCGGCTTCAAATATATGAGTAAAAACATGAAAGGTGCCAGACGCGACTAGCCACATTTTTTCTCCGGCAAAGGCGGCTGCTTCTTTCCCGTTATTGGCGGCGGCTTCACTGCCGTAGCTAATACCCACTCGCGTCCTTTTGAGTGCGGAGTCATAGATCGGGTACAAGGTGAGAACGCGCAAACTTTCACCCTGCTCCACCCCTAGCTTCACTGGAGTACTTGCGTGACAGCCCTTAGTTGGTTTTACTTCGGCGCATTTGTGAAGAGCAATCGTATTGCCGAACCCGATCAAGCGGTCTTCCTCACTGGCGCGCGCGAACCGCTGACCGTCCACGGACAGGAGACGATCTCCGGGTCGTAACGCTGCGGCAGCTGCCGGCGAATGTGGCTCTACGGATCCGACTTCGTTATTCAATTCGGGATAGCTGAAGGCGACGACAAAGAGGATCGCGAAGGCGAGGGCTATGTTGACCGCGGGGCCGGCGGCGACGACGACGATCCGCTTCCAAACCGGCTGCCGGTGGTAGGCGCGCTCCTCGTGCTCCGGGGGCACCTCCTCCTCCGGGTTCATGCCGGTGATTTTCACGTAGCCGCCGAGCGGGATCGTTTTGACGCCGTACTCGGTTTCGCCGCGTTTGAACGACCACAGGGTCGGCCCGAAGAAGAGGAAGAAGCGCTCGACCCGCATCCCGGTCGCCTTCGCGGCGACGAAGTGACCACCCTCGTGGAGGATGATCAGCAGCGAGAAGCCGAGGAAGATATAGAGCCAGTTCATGCTGGAGCTAACCCGCGAACCTGGCCTTCGCTGCGCTCGCGGGCCTCGGCGTCGGTGGCGAAGAGGTCATCGAAGTGGGTTATGGGTCGGGCCGGCATCTCCTCCAATACGCGCTCGATCACCGCGGGGATGCCCGTGAACGGGATCTGGCCGTCGAGGAAGGCGGCGACGGCGACCTCGTCGGCGGCGTTGAGCACGCAGGGCGCCGTCCCTCCTGCCTGGCCGGCCTCGAGCGCCAGGCGCAGACAGGCGAAGGTGTCGGGATCAGGCGCCTCGAAAGTCAGCGAGCCGACCGCAGCGAGGTCGAGTTGCGGCACATCGACGTCGGCGCGCTCGGGGAAGTGCAGGGCGTAGGAGATCGGCACCCGCATGTCCGGGTAGCCGAGGTGGGCCAGCGAGGAGCCGTCGTTGAGGTGGATCAGCGAGTGGATCAGCGACTGCGGGTGGACGACGACGTCGATCCGCTCGTAGGGCACGCCGAACAGATGGTGCGCCTCGATCGCCTCGAAGCCCTTGTTCATCAGCGTCGCCGAATCGATCGTGATCCGGCCGCCCATCTTCCAGGTCGGGTGGTCGAGGGCGTCCGCGACGCTGACCCCGGAGAGGTCGTCGCGGCCGCGGAAGGGGCCGCCGGAGGCGGTCAGGACCAGCTTCTCCACGGTCCCAGGCGCCTCGCCCCCGATCAGCTGGTGCAGAGCCGAGTGCTCAGAGTCGACCGGCAGCAGCCGCGCCCCGGTCGCCTCGGCCAGCGCCATCACCAGCTCGCCGCCCAGCACCAGGCTCTCCTTGTTGGCGAGGGCGACGTCGATCCCCTCGGTCAGCGCGACCACGGTCGAGCCGAGGCCGGCGGCACCGACGATGCCGTTGAGGACGAGATCGGCACCGGAGGTCGCGATCAGCTCGACCACGCCCTCCTCTCCGGCCAGCACCCTCCCACTCCAGGAGCCTCGCGCCTGCTCGGCCGCGGCGGGATCGGCGAGGGCAATCGTCGGCACCCCATGCTCGCGCGCCTGCTCGACGGCCAGCCCCCAGCCGGTCCCGGCGGCGAGTCCCACGACCTGAAGCGCCTCAGAGCGCCCGATCACATCCAGCGCCTGCGTCCCGATCGACCCCGTCGACCCGAGTATCAAGACCTTCTTCATAGGTCCCCAGAGGATAGGGAGAGCACGCGTCTGTTCGGGTGTCCGCATAGCGAACACAAATGCAGACGCGTCCTAATAGACAAGCGCCACCGAGAGGTAGTAGCCGACGACAACGGTGAAGAAGACGGCGTCGAGGCGGTCGAGGATGCCGCCGTGGGGGCCGAAGAGGGTGCCGGTGTCCTTGGTCCCGAGGTCGCGCTTCAGCATCGACTCGAAGAGGTCGCCGACGGGAGCGATCGCGGCGACGGCGGCGCCGATGATCAGGGCGTCCACCCCCGACAGCCAGTCCTGGTAGAGGCCGGCGAACCAGAAGCCCATGGTGCCGATCAGGAAGCCGCCGACCAGGCCCTCGATCGTCTTGTTGGGGCTGATCGTGGGGGCGATTTTGTGGCTGCCGAACATGCGGCCGGTGGCGTAGGCGGCGGTGTCGGCGACGAAGGTGCCGACGAGGACGTCGACCAGCAGCCCGGCACCGTGGTTGGGCAGGTCGCGCAGCAGCACCGCGTGGACCAGAGGGATCCCGATCCAGACGATCCCCAGCAGGGTGACGCCGATCGAGACGGTGACGCCCTCGCGCCGGTGCGACCGGGCGCCGAAGAAAAAGAGCAGCGGGAAGGAGGCGGCGAGGATCATCAGCACGTTGAAGGCGGTGCCGAAGTGGGCGGCGACGACCAGCGCCGCGACGGAGAGGTAGGCGGGGATCTCCAGCGGGCGCGAGGCCTCGGTCATGGCGACGTACTCGCGCACGCAGACGACGCCGATCCCGATCATCGCCACCGCGAAGACGATCCCGCCGGCGACGGCGATCGCGATCGCGAAGGCGATCCAGGGCAGCGCCACCAGCACCCGCTTCGCGGTCTCGCCGTTGAGCCCGCGCTTCTTGCGTGGCTGCCGCGGCGGTTTCGGCGGTGGCGGCACCTCGTCCTCGAACATCTCGTCGTCGAAGAGATCGGTCCGCATCAGCGTGCCCCGAAGCGGCGTTGGCGGGTCTCGTACTCGCGCAGCGAGTCCTCGAAGGCGGCACGGTCGAAGTCCGGCCAGAGCTCGTCGCGGAAAACCAGCTCCGAGTAGGCGCACTGCCACAGCAGGTAGTTGGAGACGCGCCGCTCGCCGCTGGTTCGTATCAGGAGGTCTGGATCGTGCATCTCCGGCGCGTAGAGGTGACTGCGGAACTCTTCCTCGGAGCCACCCTGGAAGCTTCGCGCTGCGTCGACGATCTCCGCCCTGCCGCCGTAATTGAAGGCGACGAAGAAGACGATGCGGTCGTTCGCCGCGGTCTTCTCTTCGGCCCACTCCATCAGCTCGACCAGCTGCGGCGGCACCCCTTCGCGGCGGCCGACGAAGCGCATCCGCACCCCTTCGGCGTCGAGCTCGGGCGTCTCGTTGGCGATCCGCTCGCCCATCATCCGCATCAGCCCCTCGACCTCCTCCGAGGGCCGGGTCCAGTTCTCGGTCGAGAAGGAGAACACGGTCAGCTCCTCGACCCCGAGCTCGACCGCGTCGCGCAGGCGCGCCTTGACGACGTCGGCACCGGCCTGGTGCCCCGCCGCAACCGGCAGCCGTCGCTGCTGCGCCCAACGGCCATTGCCGTCGGTGATGATCGCTACGTATCTGGGCGCGGTCACGCTGCCGTGGACCGCCTCAAACCTCGAGGATTTCCTCTTCCTTGCCCTTGAGCAGCGAGTCGATCTCGGCGATCGCGTCGTCGGTCTGCTTCTGCAGCAGCGCCTCGGCGCGGCGCTCGTCGTCCTCGCCCGCTTCGCCCTCTTTTTTCAGCTCGCGAAGGTCGTGCATGATGTCGCGGCGGACGTTGCGGATCGCGACACGGCCCTCCTCGGCGACGCCGTGGACGACCTTGACCATCTCCCGCCGCCGCTCCTCGGTCAGCTCCGGGATCGCCAAACGGATCACGTTGCCGTCGTTGCTCGGGGTGAGTCCAACGTCGGACTCCTGGATCGCTTTCTCGATCCCGCCCAGGGCGCCCTTGTCGAAGGGGGTGACGGTGAGCAGCCGGGCGTCGGTGGTGGCGACGTTGGCCAGCTGTTTGAGCGCGGTCGGGGTGCCGTAGTAGTCGACGCTGATGCGGTCGAGCAGGTGCGGCGAGGCGCGGCCGGTGCGGACCGTGGCCAACTCCCCACGGCTCGAATCCACCGACTTGGTCATACGCCCTTTGGCGTCCTCGAGCAGTTCGTCGATCAGCTCCACTGGTTCCCGTCCTCGCTTAAGCGGCAGGCCCGTTGGAGACCAAGGTGCCTACCTTCTCGCCGGAGACGATCCTATCTATGTTCTGCTCGTCGCCCATGTTGAAGACGTAGATCGGCAGGTCGTTGTCCATGCAGAGCGAGAGCGCGGTCGAGTCCATCACCTTGAGGCCGCGCTCGATCGCTTCGCGATGGGTGATCGCGGGGATGAACTCGGCCTCGGGATTGGTCGCCGGGTCGGCGTCGTAGACCCCCTCCACCCCGTTCTTGGCCATCAGGATCGCCTCGGCGTGGATCTCCAAGGCCCGCAGCGCGGCGGCGGTGTCGGTGGTGAAGAACGGGTTGCCGGTGCCGGCGGCGAAGATCACCACCCGCCCCTTCTCGAGGTGGCGCATGGCGCGGCGGCGGATGTAGGGCTCGGCGACCTCCTTGACGTCGATCGCCGACATCACCCGGGTGTGCTGGCCGAGCCCCTCGAGAGCGTCCTGCAGCGTCAGCGCGTTGAGCACGGTTGCCAGCATGCCCATGTAATCGCCGGTGGCCCGATCCATCCCTTTGGCCGCGGCCTCGAGACCGCGGTAGATGTTGCCGGCGCCGACCACGATCGCGACCTCGACGCCGCGGTCGCGGATCGCCGAGACCTGCTTGGCGATCCGCTCGACCTCGACACCGTCGGTGCCGTAGTCGAGGCTGCCCATCAGGGCCTCGCCGGAAAGCTTCAGGAGGATGCGCCCGAAGCGCGGCTCGGGAAAGTCGGTCACGTGCGGGTGAGCCTATTCGTCGCCGACGCGGAAATACGCGAAGCGGGCGATTCGCACGTTCTCGCCGGTCTTGGCGGCAAGCTCCTGGCGCAGCTCCTCGATCGTCTTCGAGTCGTGCTTCTCGGCGTTGACGTGCGACTGGTCGAGCAGCGCCACCTCGCTGGCCCACTTCGAGAGCTGTCCGGCGACGATCTTCTCGACCACGTTGTCGGGCTTGCCTTCTTCGCGCGCCTTCTCTTCGAAGACCCGCTTTTCGGCCTCGCGCTCGTCCTCCGGGATCTCCTCGGAGGAGACGTAGCGGGGAGCAGTCGCGGCGACGTGCAGGGCCACCTGGTAGGCGAAGACCTTGAAGTCCTCGTTGCGAGCGACGAAGTCGGTCTCGCACTGGACCTCGACCATCGCCCCGACCCTGTCGTTGGCGTGGATGTAGGAGGAGACGACGCCCTCTTCGGTGCCGCGGCCTTCGCGCTTGGCGGCGGAGGCCTGGCCCTTCACCCGCAGCAGCTCGATCGCGCGATCGACATCGCCGTCGGCCTCGACCAGCGCCGATTTGGCATCCATCATCGCGGCCCCGGTGCGGTCCCGGAGTGCCTTCACATCAGCTGCAGTGACGCTCACGACTCGTCTCCCTCTTTGTTCTCAGCGGGCGCGGGCTCACTCGCCTGCGGCTCCTCGGCTTGCGGGGCTGCCTCCTCGGCCGGCTTGGCCTCGGCGGCAGCTTTTGGCGCCTCGGCTGGTTTCGCGGCCTCCGGTGCGGCTTTCGGCGCCTCGGGCGCCGGTTTCGCGGCCTGTTGCGGAGCCTGCTTCGGCGGCGCGGCATCCGGAGTGGCGGGTTTCTGCGCCGGCTGCGACGGGGTCGCCGCGGCCGCGGCCTGGGCCTGAGCGGTCGCTTTGGCCTGAGCCTCGGCGTCGGCAGCCGCTTTCGCGGCAGCCTCGGCCTCGAGCCGGGCTTTCTCTTCCTCCTCGCGCTTCTTGCGCTCTTCCTCGTCCTTTTTGCGCCGCGCCATTTCCTCGGCGATGCGCTTCTCCTCCTGGACACGCCAGGCGCTGGAGCCCTCCTCGACAGCGCCGCCGATCGTGCCGATGATCAGCTGGCAGGAGCGGATCGCGTCGTCGTTGCCGGGGATGACGAAGTCGACCGGGGTCGGGTCGCAATTGGTGTCGACCAGGCCGATGATCGGGATCCGCAGGCGGGCCGCCTCGTGGACCGCGATCTCCTCGGTTTTGAGATCGGTGACGAAGACCGCGTCGGGCAGCCGGTCCATGTCGCGGACGCCGCCGAGGTTGAACTCGAGCTTGGCGAGTTCGGCCTCCATGCCCATCCGCTCCTTGGTCGGCAGCAGGGCCAGTTTGCCGTCCTCTTTCCAGCCGTTGAGCTCGTGCAGGCGGGCGATCCGGGTCGACATCGTGTTGAAGTTGGTCAGCAGCCCACCCAGCCAGCGCTTGTTGACGTAGGGCATCTTGCAGCGGTCGGCCCATTCCTGGACGACGTCGCGGGCCTGCTTCTTGGTGCCGACGAAGAGCACGGTGCCGCCGCCGCTGGCGAGCTCGCCGGCGAAGCGCCGGGCGTTCTCCAGCAATGCCTCGGTCTGCAGCAGGTCGATGATGTGAATCCCGTCCAGCTCGCCGAAGATGAAGCGGCGCATGTTCGGGTTCCAGCGGCGCGTCTGATGGCCGAAGTGCACTCCGGCCTGGAGCAGCTCGGTAAGGCCTGCCTCTGGCATTGAATCTCCTTGGTCTGTTGGTGAAGCTGCCCCGCCCCGCTTGCCGAGAACCTGACGTCGTGCGTCAGGCAGGATCCCGGTTCGCCTTTGGACGGGGGTTTGGTTTAGGACGGTCGATTGTAGAGAGCCACGACTCTCAGCGCTGGGCGCCGCGCGCGGTCTCCAGGGCGGCGGCGAGGTCGGCCGGCAGCTCCGACTCGAAGCTGAGTCGCTCGCCGCTGAACGGGTGCTCGAAGGCGAGCCGATGGGCATGCAGGAACTGGCGCTCGAGGCCGTAGCGGCGGGCGCCGCCGTAGGTCACATCGCCGGTCAGCGGGTGGCCGATCGCGGCGAAGTGGGCGCGGATCTGATGCGTGCGGCCGGTCTCCAGCTTCGCCTCCAGGTAGCTCTCGAGGCTGAGCAGCTCCAGCACCGTGAAGTGCGTGCGCGCCTCCCGCGAGCCGGCGCCGGAGACCGCCATGCGGGTGCGCTGGCGCGAGGCGCGGCCGATCGGGGCGTCGATCGTGCCGGTGCGGGAGCCGATCCTGCCGTTGGCGAGGGCGAGGTAGACGCGTTCGACCTCACGCGCCTGGACGGCCGCCTGCAGCGCTGCGTGGGCCTCGTCGCCGCGGGCGACGACGAGGAGGCCGCTGGTGCCCTTGTCGAGGCGGTGGACGATGCCGGGGCGCTCGGGGTCCTCGCCGCCGCCGAGGATGTCGCCGAGCTCGTCGACCAGGGTCGTGCCCTGGTGCGACGGCGCCGAGTGGACGACCAGTCCCGCCGGCTTGTCGACCACGGCCAGGGCCTCGTCGAGGTGGACGATCCGCAGCTCCGGCTCAGCCACCCTCGGACTCCCGCTCCGCGTCGCGCAGGTAGACGTAGACGAGCACGAGGACGCCGGCGGTGATCGCCATGTCGGCGAGGTTGAAGGGCGGCCAGGAGAGGACGTCGACGTAGTCGGTCACCTCGCCGGCGCGGACGCGGTCGGCGAGGTTGCCGGTCGCACCTCCCGCCAACAGCCCGGCCGCAACCCACATTCCCGGCCGCGCCGGGTCACGGGCGAAGAGGTAGCCAACCACGCCCAACGCGACCAGGGTGACGAGGATCAGCGGCACCCCGGCACCGCCGGCGAGGCCGAAGGCGACGCCGCGGTTGTGGGCGAGGGTGAGGCCGAGCGGGCCGAGCACGTCGACCTGCTCACCGACCACCAGGTGCGCCTCGATCGCCGCCTTCGCGGCCTGGTCGACGACAAGCACGACCGCCGCCAGGGCGCCGGCCAGAGTCCAGGCGCGGGCGCGGGCGCTCACCCGGAGATCAGGCTGACGACGACGATCCTCAGCACGAACAGGACGATGATCCCGATCATCGGGCTGAGATCGAGGGCAAAGCCGCTGCCGCCGACCGAGGGCAGGATGCGACGCCAGAAGAGGAGGTAGGGGTTGGTCGAGTCGGTGATGAAGTCGAGCACCGACCGCAGCCACGGCCGATAGGGCATCCGCGGCACGTAGGAGATGAGGACGTTGAGCAGGATCAGGATTATGTAGACGGTGAAGAGGGCGCCGACGTAGTCGGCGACGGCGCCGCGACTGAGCGCCAGCGGAATCACCCGCGCATCCTCTCCAGCGAAGCCCTGACCGCCGCTGCGAACACGTCGCGGGCGCCCTCGCGATCGAGTGCTTCCAGGCCCGCCTCAGTGCTGCCGCCGGGCGAGGCCACCGCTTTGCGCACAGCGACAGGGCCGTATGTCCGCAGCAGCTCGGCGGTCCCCACCGCCGTCTCCACCGTCAGCTCCAGGGCCAGCTCCGGGTCAAGGCCATCCTCCGCGCCCGCGTCGGCGATCGCCTCGACCGCCAGCGCCAGGTAGGCGGGCGCACAGCCCATCACCGCGGTCGCCGCGTCGAAGTCAGCATCGGGGATCTCAACCACGTGCCCGAGCAGGTCGAGCTTCCCCCGCACCTCGTCGCCGGCGTCGCCGGCGACGCAGAGCACCCCCTTGCGCACCTCGACCCCCAGGTTCGGCATCACCCTCAGGACCTCGGCCTCGGGAAAGGCCGCCTGCAGCCGCGCGACCGGGACCGCCGCCAGAATCGAGACCAGCTTCCGCGCCGCGCCCAGGTCCAGGACGACGCCGTCGAGGGCAGCTGGCTTGACGGCGAGGACGACGAAGTCGGCGCGCTCGGCGATCTCCTGGTTGGAGACCGCCTCCCCCCCCAGCTCCGCGGCCAGCGCCGCGGCGCGGCCGGACCCGGAATCCGAGAACAGCATCCGCTCGAACTCCCCGGCCCACCCGCGCGCGATGGCGGCGGCCATGCTGCCCGATCCGACGAAGCCGACGATCATTGGCAGCAGCCTAGTAAGGCGAACGAAGGAGGGCCGGGTAGAGGCCCCGGCCCTCCTTCGTCGCGTTGCCCCAGATCAGCCCCCCAGCGTCTGGAACAAGTCGGTGTGGTCGTTGGTCCCCAGGACCCCGAGCGAGCCGGGACCGGAGGCCCAGACCGGCACCACCGCGCCGGTGTGCTGCTGGCTCGGCGGCACCGCGACCGGAGCGACACCGGGGCCGCCGTAGCCGGCGGTTCCGTAGGTGAGGCTCAGCGTCTGACCGTCCTTGGTCAGGAGGTTGGTCGAGTAGCCGGTCGGGACCCCCGCGCCGGTCGCGTCCTCGCCGACGATCTGACTCGTGTGCGAGTGATCGGCGGTGACGACGACCAGCGTGTCCGGGTGGTCTTCCTGGTAGTCCAGCGCGATCCCGATCGCCCGGTCGAAGGCGACCGTCTCGCCGATCTGGCCGCAGGCGTTGGTGGCGTGGTCCTGCTTGTCGATCGAGGCACCCTCGACCTGGAGGAAGAAGCCCTTCCTCTTGTCGTCGTCGAGCAGGTCGATCGCCCGCTTCGTCATCGCCGCCAGGCTCGGCTCGTTGGCCGGGCGCTGACCCTCGGTGCAGGCCACCGCGGCGTTACCCTTGCCGGTCGCCGCCGCCGGTCCGGTCCACTCCAGCGACATGTTGCTTTTGTTGAACAGGCCCAGCACCGGTTTGTTGGCGTTGGCGACGGTGCTGAGGCCGTCGGCGTCGGTGACGTAGCGGTAGCCCCGTTCCTGGGCGACCTGGACCAGCGTCTTGCCGGCGTCGGGACCGCCGGGGATCGTCTGCGCGAAGCGGCCGAGGCCGCCGCCCAGCAGCACGTCGACTTTGTGGTCGATCTCCTGCTCGGCGATCGAGCCGAGACCGCCGGCCGCCTTCGTCTCCAACGGGCAGGCGGCCATATCGGCCGGGCCCTGGCAGCCGCGCAGGGAGATGTGGGAGGCGAGCACCGCCGGCGTCGCGTCGGTGATCTCCGCGGTCGAGACGTCGCCCACCTTCATGCCTCGTTTCTGTGCCAGCTCGAGGACCGTGGCGAGGTTTTTGCCGGGGACCGAGATGTCGCTGCTCGGGCCCTGCGAGATGCGCTCATCGAGCGTTTTCTGGCCGGTCGCCCAGGCCGTGCCGGTCGAGGCCGAGTCGGGGTCGTAGTCCGGCAGGTAAGGCGCGCTGGCGGCCGGCTTGACCGACCAGGTGGTGTCGAAGCCGGTGAACGGCATGCGGTCGACGTTGAGGTCCTTGCTGACGCCCTGGTAGTAGCGGGCGGCGGTGATCTCCTGGGTGCCCATGCCGTCGCCGAGCAGGAAGATCACGTTCTTCGGCTCACGGTCGCGCAGGGCGGCCGTCAGGGCTCGCTCCGTGCTGGTCGAGTGATGGGACGAGAACGCACCCGTGGCGGCGGCGGTGCCGGCGCCGATTGCCGTCACGGCGAGCGCTGCCGCGAGGGCGGCGGTAAGGCGTCTGCCTTTCATCGATTCTCCCTTTGCTTGTCGTTACGAGACGTCTTTGCGAGACGCCAAGCAAGCTAGGAGCGCCCGGGCGGGACGATGTGGCCGTACTGTTGAGCCGCTGTGAAATTCCCGTTGCCGGGAGGGCGCGGCGCCTAGGACTGGTTGAAGAAGCCCTTGTCGATCAGTCGCGCCCGTTCCTCGGCCGAGACCTCGACGTTGCGTGGGGTCAGCAGGAACATCTTCTCGGCGATCCGCTGCATGCCGCCGTCGAGCGCGTAGGTGAGGCCGGAGCAGAAGTCGATCATCCGCTTCGAGAGCTCGTGATCGGCCGTCTGCAGGTTGAGGATCACCGGCACCTGCCGTTTGAACTGGTCGGCGACCTGCTGGGCGTCGTTGAAGTTGCGGGGAATGACCAGGTGGACCTGGATATCGCCACCCGGGCCACCGGAGCCGCCGTTGTCGACCGGGCGCAGGGTGCGGGTGCGGCTGGCGGCGATCGGCTCGTCGTCGGCGAAGATGTCGTCGATCTCGTCGCGGCGGGCGCGGCGCGAGGTCGGCAGGCGGCGGACCGAGCCCTGGTCGCCGCGCTCGCGGCGCGACTCGAAGACTTCCTCGGAGCCGGTCTCGGGTTCGAACTCCTCCTCGTACTCGGGACCATAGTCGTGGTCCTCGGCGAGGCCGAAGTAGACGAGAGCTTTATGCCAGGTGTCGCGAAGAGCCATCGGTATCGGTGTTTCGGCCTATCGCGGCCGACTCCTTTACGAATTATCGAGGAGGTTAGCGACGATTCACACGAACAGCGCGGTGCCCAGACGGATGATCGTCGCCCCCTCCTCGACCGCGACCGGCCAATCCTGGGACGTCCCCATCGAGAGGCGGCTCAATCCGTTGTCGGCGGCGAGCTCGGCGAGGTGGGCGAAATGGGGGCGCGAGGCCTCGGGGTCATGGCTGAACGGCGGCATCGTCATCAGACCGCCGACCCGGACCGGGCAGCGCTCGATGAAAGCGGGCAGGTCTGCCGGCGCCACCCCCCCCTTGCCCTCCTCGGCGGCGATGTTGACCTCGACGAGCACCTCGGTCTCGGGCGTGCCGTGCTTGCCGAGCTCGCGCAGGACCGAGTCGGTGGCGACCGAGTGGACGAGGCGGCAGAGCGGCAGCACCTGCTTCAGCTTGCGGCTCTGCAGGTTGCCGATGAAGTCCCATGCGAACTGCTGGGCGCCCCAGCGCTCGCGCTTGGCGACGAGGTCCTGCTGGCGGTTCTCGCCGACCAGGGTCACACCAGCCTCGGCCAGAGCGCCCATCTCCTCCAGCGGCACGTACTTGCAGGCGACGAGGATCTCGACGCCGTCGCCAACCCGCTCGCGCACCCGCTCCAGATTGGCCCGCACCTTGTCCGCCTCGATGCCATGAATCAGCTCCGCCATCAGGCCTCGATCCAGACCAGTCCGCCCTGGCGGCCGGTGCGGCCGGCGTCGCGGCGGTGGGAGAAGAACAGCTCCGGCTCGCAGGCGGTGCAGAGCCCGGCCGCCCCGACCCGCTCCACCCCGGCTGCGATCAGCAGCCGCCGCGCAACCTCGACCAGATCCAGCCGCCGGTGGGCCGATATGTCGTCCCCCGCTCGACTTTTCGGCCCATCGGCCACGGTGATGCCCTCGCCGAGGACTGAGAAGGCGTCGAGGACCTCGGGGCCGACCTCGTAGCAGCAGGGGCCGATGCCGGGGCCGATGGCAGCAGCAGTGGCGGCGACCGCCTTGGCGCCGGCGGAGACGATGCCGGCGGCGAGGCCGCGCCAGCCGCAGTGAAGCATCGCCACGCCGCCAGGGCCGGAGAGGGCGACCGGGAGGCAGTCGGCGGTGAAGACCAGCGGCGCCAGGCCGGGCTCCCTGACGACGTGCCCGTCGACCTTGGGGATCTTGCTGCCGGGCACGGCAAACGGGCTCGGTTGCTGCGGCTCGGAATGGAAGGCGAGGTCGGCGCCGTGAACCTGGAGGCCGATCGGGATCCGCGCCGGGTCGAGGCCCAAAGCCGCCGCCAGCCGGCCACGGTTCGCGACCACGGCCTCGTTCGAGTCCGCGGTGAGGACGCCGAGGTTGAGCTGATCGAACGGCGCCGCGCTCACTCCCCCGACTCGGGTGGCAAACGCAGCCCGCGCTCCGCCCAGGTCGGCCTGCAACCAACGCACGCCCTCGCTCTCACGCCACTCCATATCCCTAACTATCTCGGGCGGCGGCGAGGGCCGTGGCCAGCTCCTGGTCGCGGCTGGCGATCTCACCGTCGAGCTTGGCTCGCAGGGCTGCGGCCAGGCCGCGGCCGAGGGCTGGACCCTGGGGGACGCCGGCGGCGATCAGGTCGGCGCCGTCGATCGCGAGGGCGACCCCGCTCCACTTCTCCAGGTAGTCGTCGAGCCACGCGGCGCCGAGCGCTCGCGCCAGGACCAGCTCCACCGGGTCGTAGCCGCGGGCCAGGTCAACCGCCTGGGAGGGTCGCGCTGGTCGCGCCGCCGCCAGCTCCCGCTCCCCTCCAGCCGGTCCGAGAGCAGCGGCGAGCAGGGCGCGAGCGCGATCTGCAGGCGTCAGGCGCGCCGCCCAGAGCGGCGCCGCGGCCAGAGCGTCGACCCGCTCGACCAGGTCGTCCTCCCCACCGCGTGAGGCCAACAAGCCCCACCCCCGCAGCAGCGCGAAGCCGCGGGGCGCCGTCGCTTCGCCGGCCAGCCGCAGCAGCTCGGCGCGGCGGCGGTCGGCGGAGACCGTGTCGAGGTCGGTCGCCCGCAGCAGCGCCTCGGTCTCCGGCTCCAGCTCGAGGCCGAGGCGAGCCGCGTAACGCGCCGCCCGGATCGCCCGGGTCGGGTCGTCCGCGAAGGACTCGCGGTGAAGCACCCGCAGCAGGCCCGCCTCGAGGTCGGCGCGGCCACCGTGGGGATCGATCAGGCGCGGCTCCCCGCTCAGCGGGATCGCCATCGCGTTGACGCTGAAGTCGCGGCGGCCGAGATCGGCCTCGATCGTGGCCGCGGGACTGACGACCGGCAGCGAGCCGGGGTGCGGATAAGACTCGGAGCGGGCGCTGGCGATGTCGACCTCGTGCCCGTCGAACTCGACCTTGGCGGTGGCGAAGCGCTCGTGCTCGCGGGGCTCGGCCCCGAGGCGGGCGGCAAGCGCCGCGGCATCTCCCTCGACGACGACGTCGAGGTCGGCGCGGCCGAGGCCGGCCAGCAGGTCGCGGACGGCGCCGCCGACCACGTAGACGGGCTCAGTCGCGGCATCGCGGATAACCGCCAGCTCCGGATGGGCGCTCCACAGCGCCGCGGTCAGGGTCTCGATCGGCTTGCCGGCGCTCTGCATGGGTCCCTTCCCTACCATGATCGCCTGCGCGGATGGTCAGCCGAGACACAAGCGGGCCCGACGGGCCGGATGCGCGGCGCGAGCAGCTGCTCGCCCGCCGCGAGGAGCAGCGGCACCTGCGCGGCCGGCAACGGCGGCGGCGCCTGATCGCCCTCGGCGCCGCCCTGGTCGCGGTGGCGGCCGTGGTCGGCATCGCCACGCTCACCAGCGGCGGCTCCGAGCCGAAGCTCTCGGACCCGACGGTGACCCATACCGGCGCCGCGAGCAGACAGCAGGCGCCGAACGACAGTGGCTCCTCTCAACTGGTCCGCAACGCCACCCCACAGCCGGGCTGGGAACCGCACACCGGCCCGGTGCCGATCCTCGAGTACCACGTGCTCGGCGCCCCCGCGGCCGATGCTCCCTACCCGGAGCTGTACGTGAGCCGGCCCGACTTCCATCAGCAGCTGAACTGGCTCGACCAGCACGGCTATCAGGCGGTGACGCTCGAACAGGTCGAGACGGCCTGGTACCACGGCGGCACCCTGCCGGCCAGGCCGGTCGTCGTCTCCTTCGACGACGGCTACCGGCCGCAGTTCACCTACGCCCTGCCGGAGCTGCGCAAGCACGGCTGGGCCGGGGTCCTCAACCTCAAGGCCGAAGGCTCGGACCTCTACGAGAGCAACGTCAGAGCGATGATCGCCGCCGGCTGGGAGCTGGCCTCGCACACGATCGACCACTCCGACCTGACCACCCTCGACGCGGCGGCGCTGAAGCGGGAAACGGCCGGCGCGCGGCAGATCCTGCGGCGCGAATACGGCGTCCCGGTCAAGGACTTCTGCTACCCGGCGGGCCAGTTCGACCCGACCGTGATCGCCGCCGTCGAAGCCGCCGGCTACGTCACCGCGACGACCGAGATCCCGGGCGCCGCCGACCGCGACGCGCCCTACGAACTGGCCCGCTTCGAGATCCTCGGCTCGACCGGCGTCGCCGGCATGGCCGCGGACTTGGAATAGTCGGACGTCGCGGCTAGAGGCGGACCGGAATGCCGTCGGCCGCCAAGCGCTCCTTGGCCTCGCGCACGCGGTGCTGCCCGTAGTGGAAGATCGAGGCGCAGAGAACGGCGTCAGCGCCACCGGCCGAGATCGCCTCGCTCAGGTGCCCCAGCTCGCCGGCCCCACCGGAGGCGATCACCGGCACCGAGACCGCGTCGGCGACGGCCCGGGTCAAAGCGATGTCATAGCCATCGTTGGTGCCGTCGCGATCCATGCTGGTCAGCAGCACCTCCCCCGCCCCGCGCGCGACCGCTTCCCGCGCCCAGCCGACCGCGTCGCGACCCTCGACCCGCTTGCGGCCGCCGTTGACGTAGACGCCCCAGCCGTCCTCCTCGCGCTTGGCGTCGATCGCGATCACCACGCACTGGGCGCCGAAGTGGTCGGCCAGCTCGGTCAGCAGCTCGGGGCGCGCCAGCGCCGCCGAGTTGACCGAGACCTTGTCGGCGCCGGCGTCGAGCACCGCCTGCGCGTCCTCCACCGAGCGGATCCCGCCGCCGATCGTGAAGGGGATGAAGACGTTGTCGGCGGTGCGCCGGGCGAGCTCGACGATCGTCTCGCGCTTCTCGTGCGAGGCGGTGATGTCGAGGAAGACCAGCTCGTCGGCGCCCTCGGCGTCGTAGCGCTCGGCCAGCTCGACCGGGTCGCCGGCGTCGCGCAGCCCGACGAAGTTGGTGCCCTTGACGACGCGGCCGGCGTCGACGTCGAGGCAGGGGATGACTCTTTTGAGAACCATCGATCAAGCGTAGAGGTGGTAGGAGGTCGGGTGCCCCTCTCCCGGAGACCGTTGCGCAGCTGATCGAGTCCCGAGAGTTCCAGCGCGGTTCCTTGAGCCTCCGTGAGAGGGGCACCCGACCTCCTACGATCGCAGCGCGTTAATCCCCTCCGCCACGGTGAATCGGCGCTCGTAAAGCGCCTTACCCACGATTGCGCCCTCGATGTTGGGCGCCGCGTCTTCCGCGAGGCCCTGGAGATGGGCGAGGGTGCCGACGCCGCCGGAGGCGATGATCTGGGCGTCGGTTGCGGCGGCGATGCGGTTCAGTTCGGCGATGGCCGGGCCCTCCATCGTCCCGTCGACGTCGATCTCGGTGCAGAGGAAGCGGGTGACGCCGCGCTTGCTCAGCTCGGCAACGGTCTCGGCGACGTCCCTCTCGGTCGCCTCGGTCCAGCCGGAGAGCGAGACCTTGCCGTCGCGGGCGTCGACGGAGACGACCACACGCTCTCCGTGCCTGTCGAGTGCGGCAGCGAGAAACTCGGGGTCGCGCAGCGCCGCGGTGCCGATCACGACACGCTCGGCTCCAGCCCTGAGAACGGCGTCCACGGATGTCGCGTCGCGCAACCCGCCGCCGACCTGGATCGGGCACTCGACGGCAGCCGCAATCCGCCGCACCGCCTCCAGATTCTGCGGCTCCCCCGCCTTGGCGCCGTCGAGGTCGACCACGTGCAGGAACTCGGCCCCTTCTCCGGCCCAGCGAACGGCGGCGTCGACCGGGTCGGCGTCGTAGGCCGTCTCGCGCTCGTAGTCGCCCTGCAGCAGCCGCACCGCCTGGCCGCCGCGGATGTCGATGGCGGGATAGAGGATCACGCGGGGACTGAGGCGCAGATCCCGGCGAAGTTGGAGAGCAGCCGCAGGCCGGCGGCGCTCGACTTCTCGGGGTGGAACTGGACGCCGAAGACGTTGTCGCGCTCGGCCGCGCAGGCGAAGCGGGCGCCGTAGGCGGCGCTCCCGAGCAGCTCCCCGGCCTCCGGGCGGGGAGCGAAGGAGTGGACGAAGTAGAAGGGGGTCTCAGTGGGAATGCCCTCGGCAAGGCGCGACTCGCGCTCCCAACGCATCGGCGACCAGCCGATGTGAGGGATCTTCAGCCCGTCGGCGTCGAGCTCGGCGACCTCGCCCTCGAACAGGCCCAGCCCGGCGGCGGCGCCGAGCTCGGTGGTCGAGTCGAAGAGCAGCTGCAGGCCGAGGCAGATGCCGAGGATCGGCACCCCGGCCTCGCGGCGCTCGGCGATCAACTCGTCCAGCCCGCGCTCCCGGATCCGCTCCATTGCCCGCGGGAAGGCGCCGACGCCGGGCAGGATCAGGCCGTCGGCCGCCCGCGCCTCCGCGGCGTCATAGGTGATGGTCGCGGTGGCGCCGACGTGCTCCAGCGCCTTCTCGACCGAGCGCAGGTTGCCCATCCCGTAATCGAGGATGGCGATCCGGGCCGTCACTCGCTCAACGTCCCCTTGGTCGAGGGCACGCCGCTCTCCTCTGGGTCGATCGAGACGGCGACCCGCAGCGCGCGGGCGAAGGCCTTGAAGCTGGCCTCGATCATGTGGTGGGCGTTGGTGCCGTAGGGAACCGTGATGTGCAGGGTCAGCTTGGCGCTGTTGGCGACGGCGCGGAAGAACTCCTCGGCCAGCTCGGTGTCGAAACCGGCGATCGAGGTGGTCGGCAGATCGGCGTCGAAGTGGGTGTAGGGGCGCCCGGAGATGTCGATCGCGCACTCGGCCAGCGACTCATCCATGGGCACCACGGCGGAGCCGTAGCGGCGGATGCCGGCGCGATCGCCGAGCGCCTCGTCGAGCGCCTGCCCGAGCACGATGCCGACGTCCTCCACCGTGTGGTGAGCACCGGTATCGAGATCGCCGTCGGCCTCGACCTCGAGGCCGAGTCGCCCGTGGCGGGCGAGCAGGTCGAGCATGTGGTCGAGGAAGCCGACGCCGGTCGCGGCGCTCGCACCCCCCCCATCGAGATCGAGCGAGAGCCTGATCTGGGTCTCGGCCGTGCTGCGCTCTCTGCTGGAAGTTCTGCTCATCGCCTAATCATCGCTGACTCGCCGTGAACGGGGAAGCCCTCGGCGCGGGCGAGGGCGTCGGCTTGCGGCGCCAGCGCCGCCGCTGCCTCGGCGCCGATCTCGACCTGGGAGATCCGGCGCCGGAAGGTCGCGAGCCCAAGCGGGCCGGAGAAGCGACCGGCGCCGCCGGTCGGCAGCACGTGATTGGAACCGGCGACGTAGTCGCCGAAGGCGGTGGCGCCGTAACGGCCGACGAAGACGCAGCCCGCGGTCGTCACCCGCTCGGCCGCCAGACCGGCGTCCTCCTCCAGCAGCTCCAGGTGCTCGGGGGCGTAGGCGTTGGCAAGCGCGATCGCGACCTCCAGCTCGGGCACCTGGACCAGCGCCAGCGGCGCGTCGGCGACCGACGGGCGCGAGGCTGCTGCCGCCTCGGTGGCGGCGGCAATCGCGTCGAGCACGTGCTCCTCAACCGCGACGGCGACCAGCGGGCTTTCCGGCCCGTGCTCGGCCTGGGCGCAGAGGTCGAGGGCGGCCCACTCGGGGTCGGTGTCGTGGCTGGCGACGAGCATCAGCTCCGAGGGTCCCGCCAGCGAGTCGATGCCGACGGTGCCGGAGACGGCGCGCTTGGCCTCGCGCACCCAGGCGTTGCCGGGACCGGCGATGACGTCGACCGGGGCGATCGTCTCGGTGCCGTGGACGAGGGCGAAGATCGCCTGGGCGCCGCCCATCGCGTAGATCTCCTCGACCCCGCAGAGCGCCGCGGCGGCGAGCACCAGCGGGTGCAGGCGGCCGTCAGGACCGGGCGGGGAAGCGAGTGCGACCCGCTCCACGCCCGCCACCTGGGCCGGAATCGCGCACATCAGGACGCTGGAGGGATAGGCGGCGCGCCCACCCGGCGCGTAGATGCCGGCGGCGCCGACGGCAACCTCTCGGACCGTCACGCTCTGCCCCTGGGGAAGCACCAGGCTGGTCTCGGCGCCGATCTGGGCCTCGGCGACGGCGCGGACGTTGGCCGCCGCCAACTCCAGCGCCTCGCGCAGGGTTGGCTCGACCACGGCCAGCGCCGACTCCGCCTCCGCCGGATCGACCCGCAGCGCCGTCGGCGTCCGCTCGGTCGCGTCGTATAGCGCGGTCAGCTGCAGCAGGGTGGCGTCGCCGCCGTCGATCACCTCGCGCTCGATCGGCCGCACGTCGACCGCCGGCGCCGACTCGGCGGCCCAGCTGCGCAGCGCCGCGGCCGTTTCCGCCGCTCCTTCCCACTCGAAGCGGCGCGTCCTCATTGCGCCGCCGCTTCTCTCAGCTTTGCCGTCAGCTCGTCGACCTCGGCGGCGCGCAGCTTGTGGGCGACCCGGTTGGCGACGAAGCGAGCCGTGCACTCGAGGATCTCCTCGCGCACCTCGAGATCGTTCTCTTCCAGGGTGCGGCCGGTGGCGACGAGGTCGACGATGCCGTCTCCGAGCCCGATCAGCGGCGCCAGCTCGACCGAGCCCTTGACCTCGATCAGTTCGATCTGGCGGCCGGTCTCCTCGAAATAGCGCTCGGCGATCAGCGGGTACTTGGTCGCGATCCGCATCATCCCCAGGCGGCGCTCGGACTCGCCCAGGCTCTCGTCGCCCACGCGGCCGGCGAGGACCATGCGGCAGCGGCCGAAGCCGAGGTCGAGCAACTCGTAGACCATCCGGTCCGACTGCTCCAGCAGCACGTCCTTGCCGGTGATCCCGACGTCGGCGGCGCCGGACTCGACGTAGGTGGGGACGTCGGAGGGGCGCATCGTCACCAGGGTCATCCCGTCCGTCTCGAAGATCAGCGAGCGCGAGTCGCCGCGCGCCCCGGAGGTGTCGACCCCGACCGCGTCGAGGATGTCGAGGGTCTCGCCGAAGAGCGCGCCGCGGGGCACGGCCAGCTTCAGCGGCCCATCGGGCCGGGCCCGGCTGCCGGCGACCTCGAAGCTCATCGCCCCTCCCCGCCCCGGCGCGACTCCTCCATCTGCGCGGTGTGCACGCGCTCCAGGTAGAGGGCGAAGCCGGCCGCCGGCAGGTCGACGCCGAAGCGCTTCAGCAGCCCGTCGTAGCGGCCGCCGCCGCCGAGCACGTGGCCCAGTGCCGGGTCGTAGACCTCGAGGATCGCGCCGCTGTAGTAGCCGAGGTCACGCAGCAGGCCGAGGTCGATCTGGACCCGGTCGGCGGCGCCGCGCCGCTCCAGCTCGTCGAAGGTCACCTGCAGCCGCGCCGTCGCCCGCTCGACCGCGACGCCGCCGAGAGAGCGGGCCTCGGCCAGCACCTCGCTGCCGCCGCGCAGCTGCGAGAGGGCGACGCAGGTGGCGCACTGCTCGTCGCTGATCCCCTCAACCGCGGAGAGCTCGGCCTCGAGGCCGACCAGGTCGTGGGTGGCAAGGCGGGTGATGATCGAGTCGCGGGCCTCACCCTCGATGCCGTACTCGCTCAGCAGCTGGCGGTAGAGATCGGCGTCGCCGAGGCCGATCACGGCGCGGTCGAGCCCGGCGGCACCCAGCGCTGCCTCCAGCACCTCGACCACCTCGGCGGTACCCCCGGGCGCCGGCTCGCCGATCAGCTCCACCCCGGCCTGGACGAACTCGCGCATCTGGCCGCGCTGCGGGCGTACGGCGCGGTAGGCGCTGGCCATGTAGCTGAGGCGCAGCGGCGTGCCCGCAGCGGCCAGCCGCGTGGCGGCGAGGCGAGCGATCGGTACCGTCATGTCCGAGCGCAGCGCCAGCAGTTCGCCCTCGTCGAAGAAGCGGTAGGCGCCGGCGGCAGCGCGGCCGTCGCCGCGGGCGAGGACCTCGTCGTACTCGATCGCCGGGGTCGAGACCTCGCCGTAGCCGCGCGCTTCGAAGACCTCCATCAGCGCCCGCTGCAGGCGTCGCAGCTCACGCATCTCCTCGGGGAGCACGTCACGGGTTCCGGGTGGAATCGGGTGGATCATCCGGCTGACCTTACGAGAGACGGAGCGAAACCCCTGCTACGCAGGGACCTCGGCGGAGACTCGCTCGATCTGGGCCCCGAGCCCGCGCAGGCGCTCGTCGATCTGCTCATAGCCACGATCGATCTGGCGGATATTGCCGATGTGGGAGGTGCCGTCGGCGGCCAGGGCAGCGATGAGGATCGCCATCCCGGCGCGGATGTCGGGGCTCTCGACGCGCTCGCCATGAAGCCGGCTCGGACCGCTGACGATCGCCCGGTGGGGATCGCAGAGCGTAATCCGAGCGCCCATCGCGACCAGCTTGTCGACGAAGAAGAGGCGGTTCTCGAACATCTTCTCGAAGATCAGGATCTCCCCCTCCGCCTGGGTCGCCAGCGCCAGCGCGATCGAGGTGAGGTCAGCCGGGAAAGCCGGCCACGGGCCATCCTCGATCTTCGGGATCGCGTCGCCCAGGTCCGATTCGATCTCCAGCTTCTGGTTGGCGGGGACGATCATGTCGGGCCCGTCGATGTCCGAGCGCAGCCCGAGACGGCGGAACTGGCGGCGCACCATCATCAGGTCGGGGGCGGCGACGTCGCGGATCCGCACTTCGCCGCCGGTGGCGGCGGCCAGGGCCATGAAGCTGCCGACCTCGATGTGGTCGGGGGAGATCGTGTGCTCGGCCCCGCCGAGGCTCTCGGCGCCGTTGACGACCATCACGTTGGAGCCGATGCCGTCGACGCGGGCGCCCATCTTGGTCAGCAGCCGGGCCAGGTCCTGGACGTGGGGCTCGGAGGCGGCGTTGGAGATCTTGGTCGCCCCCGCGGTCAGCGCCGCCGCCATCAGCGCGTTCTCGGTCCCCATCACCGAGGGCTCATCCATGAAGATCTCGCAGGCGCAGAGGCCGCCGGGGGCGGCCAGCTCGATCCAGCGGTTGCCGTCGACGCGGGCGCCGAGGTCCTTGAAGGCGTCGAGGTGGGCGTCGAGGCGGCGACGGCCGATGAAATCGCCGCCGGGAGGCGGCATCCGCGCCTCGCCGAAGCGCGCCAGCAGCGGCCCGGCGAGCAGGAAGGAGGCGCGAATCCGGCTCGAGAGCTCCTCGTCGACGGTGGTCGCGGTGACGCCGCGGGCGCAGAGGCGGACGCTGTTGTCGGCCACCCAGGCAACCTCGACCCCGAGCTGCTCCAGCAGCGCGATCTGGGCCTCGGTGTCGCGAATCCGCGGCACCCGGTGCAGCAGCAGCTCCTCCTCGGTAAGCAGGCAGGCGGCGAGGATCGGCAGCGCCGCGTTCTTGTTGCCGGCGACGGTCAGCTCCCCGGAGAGCGGCGCGCCGCCCTCGATGACGAATTTCTCGCTCACGACGGCTAGGGTAACGACCGGGATGGGCCGAGGCTGGAAGATCGGGATAGGTGTGGCCGTGGCGCTGATCGCGCTGCTGCTCGTCAACGCCCTGATCGTCGACGGCAAGACCGAGTCGGCCGCGGTGACCGTGCCCGGCGGCCGCATCCTCGATCTCCCCGACGGCGAAATGCAGGTGGTCGAAGGCGGTCCCCGCGACGGCGAGCCGATCGTCCTGATCCACTGCTTCAGCTGCGCGATCGACTGGTGGGATGGAATGCGACCGCGGCTGGAAGCCGATCACCGCGTCATCGCCGTCGACCTGCTCGGGCACGGCGGCTCGGAAAAGCCGGGCTCGGGATACACGCCGCCGAATCAGGCGAAGCTGGTGGCGGAGGCCCTGAAAAGGCTGCATGTCCGCGACGCAGAGGTGGTCGGGCACTCGCTGGGAGGTGCAGTTTCCGTGGCCCTGGCCGAGCAGGCACCGAGCCTGGTCAACCGGGTCGCGATCATCGATATGCCGCCTGACAACTCCTACGGGGACCTCGGCTTCATCGCCGGCCTCGCCTTCCAGCCGATCCTCGGCGAGGCTCTGTGGACGATCAAGCCCGACTTCTCGATCAGGGACGGGCTCGGGGTCGCCTTCGCGCCCGGCTACGACGTGCCAGATGCCTTCGTTGACGACGTCAAGCGCCTCACCTACACCGCCTACGACGAATCTCCCACCGGGGTCGAGGACTTCATCGGCGACAGATCGCTCGACCGGCGCATGCGCACCACGGGCAAGCCGCTGATGGTTCTGATGGGCGCCGAGGAGCAGATCGTCAACGACCCGCAGCGGGCGCTGGACCAGTACGCAAACGGCGACCCCGGCACCGAGACCCACCTCGTCGCCGGCGCCGGCCACTCACCCAACGTCGAGAAACCGGCCGAGACCGCCCGCCTGGTCCTCGGATTTGCCAAATCACCCCCACAGGGCCTAGGATCTTCGGCACGAGACGCGGCGGAGCGTGGCACCAAGCCACAGCGAAGCTCCTGAGCGCCTCTCAATCGCGCTTCTGGGGTTCGCAGCGGCCCGCTGACCATCAGTGGCGCTGCGGCATGCAAACGGCTTGTCAGAGCGGTTTGCCGAGCTTCCCTGCAACCCGCGTTGCAGCCAGCACTTGCCGTCCGAAGCCCTCCGTACCTTACGAACCTATGTTCGACTCAAGCAAAAACATAAGCACCCGGCTGGCCGACGCCGCCGACCTCCTGATCGACTTCGCAACCCTCGGCGAGTACGGCCTAGAGCCCGTCGCCAAAGCGCCTTCAAGCTGCGAAACCCGCCATCGCCAACCGCTCTCCCCTGCCACCACCCGGCGACGCCGCCCCGGCGCCCCCACCCTGGTCCTGGCGCCCGAAGAGCCGCGATCACGCCGCAAGCACCAAATCGACGGCCCTTTCCTTCTCCGTCCTTAGCCATCTCGCTTCCAATCCCCTCCGAGGCCCGGGCCGGGCGTAGCGCGCAGCAAATCGGAGGCAACCGGGCCGCGGCTATGCGCGGCCCGGGCCTCTCAGAAGAACCGGCGGCGACCTACTCTCCCAGGGGGTTGCCCCCCAAGTACCATCGGCGCAGAGTGGCTTAACTGCTCTGTTCGGAATGGGAAGAGGTGTTTCCCACTCGCCATGCGCCACCGGAATTTTGCGAGACGCTCGGTGGAGCTTGAAAACTGCACAAGGCCTTCTGAGTAAGGTAATCAAATATCCGTCAAGCCCTCGACCCATTAGTACCAGTCAGCTGAACGCATTACTGCGCTTACACCGCTGGCCTATCAACCTGGTGGTCTACCAGGGGTCTTACTCCCTCAAGGGGATGGGAGAGTTCATCTCGAGGACGGCTTCCCGCTTAGATGCTTTCAGCGGTTATCCGTTCCGTGCGTAGCTAATCTGCGATGCCCTTGGCAGGACAACAGATACACCAGCGGCACGTTCATCCCGGTCCTCTCGTACTAGGGATGACTCCTCTCAACTCTCCAACGCCCACAGCAGATAGGGACCGAACTGTCTCACGACGTTCTGAACCCAGCTCGCGTACCGCTTTAATGGGCGAACAGCCCAACCCTTGGGACCTACTCCAGCCCCAGGATGCGACGAGCCGACATCGAGGTGCCAAACCGGTTCGTCGATGTGGACTCTTGGAACCGATAAGCCTGTTATCCCCGGAGTACCTTTTATCCGTTGAGCGACGGCGCTTCCACTTGCTACCGCCGGATCACTAAGCCCAACTTTCGTTCCTGCTCGACCCGTCGGTCTCGCAGTCAAGCTCCCTTATTGCCTTTACACTCTACGCACGATTTCCAACCGTGCTGAGGGAACCTTTGGGCGCCTCCGTTACTCTTTAGGAGGCGACCGCCCCAGTCAAACTGCCCACCTGACACTGTTCACCGCCCGGATTACGGCGCGATGTTAGAAGCCCAGAACACCAAGGGTGGTATCTCAAGGGTGACTCCCCGACAACCAAAGTCGCCGGTTCACTGTCTCCCACCTATCCTGAGCGAGATATCCCAGACTCCAATATCAAGTTGCAGTAAAGGTTCACGGGGTCTTTCCGTCTAGCTGCGGGTACTCGGCATCTTCACCGAGACTTTAATTTCACCGAGCCTATCGTTGAGACAGCGTCCAAGTCGTTACGCCATTCGTGCAGGTCGGAACTTACCCGACAAGGAATTTCGCTACCTTAGGACCGTTATAGTTACGGCCGCCGTTTACCGGGGCTTAGCTTCGCTGCTTCGCGCCGAAGCGCTAACAAGTCCGCGTAACCTTCCGGCACCGGGCAGGCGTCAGCCCCTATACGTCGTCTTACGACTTAGCAGAGGCCTGTGTTTTTGGTAAACAGTCGCTTGGACCAATTCACTGCGGCCCCCTCGTGCTTCCTCCGGATGGAGTTCACACTAACGGGGCGTCCCTTCTCCCGAAGTTACGGGACGATTTTGCCGAGTTCCTTAACGATAGTTAGCTCGCTCACCTCAGTATGTTCTACTTGTCCACCTGTGTCGGTTATCGGTACGGGCACGCGACTCCTGCCTAGAGGCTTTTCTTGGAGGCATAGGATCGGGGACTGGCCGGCGGTCAAGCCAGCTGGCATCGCACCTCGCGTCAAAACGCCGCTGCGGATTTCCCTACAGCGACTAGCTACGTGCTTGCCCCAGGACAACCATCGCCTGGGTTCCCTTACCTTTCCCCGTCCCCCCATCGGTCATAACGGTGTCGACGTGGTACAGGAATATCAACCTGTTGGCCATCGGCTACGCCTTTCGGCCTCGCCTTAGGTCCCGACTAACCCTGAGCAGACGAACTTTACTCAGGAAACCTTGGACAATCGGTGGTGGGGATTCTCACCCCACTTTCGTTACTCATGCCGGCATTCTCACTTCTAATCGCTCCACGGAGCCTTACGACGCCGCTTCACGCAATTAGAACGCTCTCCTACCGCGTACAGAGCCCGCAGGCCTGCACACCCATAGCTTCGGAGGCTAGCTTGAGCCCCGTTGAATTATCCGCGCCCGAACACTTGACCAGTGAGCTGTTACGCACTCTTTCAAGGGTGGCTGCTTCTAAGCCAACCTCTTGGTTGTCTCTGCATTCGGACATCGTTTGCCACTTAGCTAGCACTTGGGGTCCTTAGCTGATGGTCTGGGTTGTTTCCCTTTCGCGTACGAAGTTTATCCCCCGCACACTGACTCCCGAGTTAAATGTAACGGTCTTCGGAGTTTGCCTGAAGTCGGTAACCTGGTAGGGCCCCTAATCCAAACAGTGCTCTACGGCCGCAACACAATTACTCGAGGCTATACCTAAATATATTTCGGAGAGAACCAGATATCTCTGAGCTTGATTAGCCTTTCACTCCGATCCACAGGTCATCCGCCCAGTTTTCAACCTAGGTCGGTTCGGCCCTCCACGAGGTCTTACCCCCGCTTCAGCCTGCCCATGGATAGCTCGCTCAGTTTCGGGTCTACCGCCAGTGACTGATTCGCCCTATTCAGACTCGCTTTCGCTACGGCTCCGCTCATCGCTTAACCTTGCCACTGACGAGTAACTCGCCGGCTCGTGATGCAAAAAGCACGCCGTCACACCTCAAGGATGCTCCGACCACTTGTAAGTCTACGGTTTCAGGTACTATTTCACTCCCCTTCAGGGGTGCTTTTCACCTTTCCCTCACGGTACTAGTTCACTATCGGTCACCAGGTAGTACTTAGCCTTGGAGGGTGGTCCCCCCAGATTCAGACCACGTTTCACGGGTGTGGTCTTACTCAGGAACATCAATCAACAGATCAGTGCGCTTTCACCTACGGGACGATTGCCCTCTATGGTGCGAGGTTCCACTCGCTTCGGTTAACACCTGATTTGGTAACTGTTGCCGAGCCAGGCACGGCTCGGGCATGATGTCCTACAACCCCCGACAGACAACGCGTGCCCGCTTACATCTGTCAGGTTTGGGCTGATCCCTTTTCGCTCGCCACTACTCAGGGAGTCTCGGTTGATTTCTTTTCCTCGGGCTACTTAGATGTTTCAGTTCGCCCGGTTCCCTTCCAACGACTATGTATTCATCGTTGGATGACGCCGCATTACCGGCGCCGGGTTTCCCCATTCGGAAATCCGCGGGTCAAAGGCTGTTCAGCGCCTCACCGCGGCTTATCGCAGCCGTCCACGTCCTTCATCGACTCCTGGTGCCAAGGCATCCACCGTAAACTCTTACTATCTTGACGGTGAGCAATCCGCACACCGAAGTGTACGGATCGTAATTAAATTACCCATATTGCCTTGTGCAGTTTTCAAGGTCCACCGAGGCGCACCACGGAGTTCTTCCGTGGTGGTCTCTCAAAACTGAGCAGCGCGCGTGCCAACTATGAGTCGACACGGAGCCCGGTCGACGTTCTAGGTACTTAATTCTCCCTAGAAAGGAGGTGATCCAGCCGCAGCTTCCGCTACGGCTACCTTGTTACGACTTCACCCCAATCACGGGTCCCACCTTCGACGGCTCCCTCCTTGCGGTTAGGCCACCGGCTTCGGGTGTTACTCGCTTTCGTGGTGTGACGGGCGGTGTGTACAAGGCCCGGGAACGTATTCACCGCAGCATTGCTGATCTGCGATTACTAGCAACTCCACCTTCATGGAGGCGAGTTTCAGCCTCCAATCCGAACCGAGACGCACTTTATGGGATTTGCTCCACCTCGCGGTATTGCTGCCCTTTGTATGCGCCAATGTAGCACGTGTGTAGCCCTGGACATAAGGGGCATGATGACTTGACGTCATCCCCACCTTCCTCCGGTTTGTCACCGGCAGTCTCCTATGAGTCCCCAACTTAATGATGGCAACATAGGACGGGGGTTGCGCTCGTTGCGGGACTTAACCCAACATCTCACGACACGAGCTGACGACAGCCATGCACCACCTGTGACAGTGTCCCGAAGGAAAACCGTGTTTCCACGGCGGTCACTGACATGTCAAGCCCAGGTAAGGTTCTTCGCGTTGCGTCGAATTAAACCACATGCTCCGCTGCTTGTGCGGGCCCCCGTCAATTCCTTTGAGTTTTAGCCTTGCGGCCGTACTCCCCAGGCGGGGCATTTAGTGCGTTAGCGACGGCACGGGAGGAGTCGACACCTCCCACACCTAATGCCCATCGTTTACGGCGTGGACTACCAGGGTATCTAATCCTGTTCGCTCCCCACGCTTTCGCGCCTTAGTGTCAGTCACGTCCCAGCGAGCTGCCTTCGCTATTGGTGTTCCTCCTGATATCTGCGCATTCCACCGCTACACCAGGAATTCCACTCGCCTCTTCCGGACTCTAGCTCTACAGTATCCATCGGCTTTCAAAGGTTGAGCCTTTGACTTTCACAACGGACTTATAGAGCCACCTACGCGCGCTTTACGCCCAATGATTCCGGACAACGCTTGCTCCCTACGTATTACCGCGGCTGCTGGCACGTAGTTAGCCGGAGCTTCTTGTGGAGGTACCGTCAATCCACACGGCTATTCACCGGTGAACCTTCGTCCCTCCTGAAAGGGGTTTACAACCCGAAGGCCGTCTTCCCCCACGCGGCGTTGCTGCGTCACGCTTTCGCGCATTGCGCAAGATTCCCCACTGCTGCCTCCCGTAGGAGTCTGGGCCGTGTCTCAGTCCCAGTGTGGCTGATCGTCCTCTCAGACCAGCTACCCATCGTTGCCTTGGTAGGCCGTTACCCCACCAACAAGCTAATGGGCCGCGAGCTCCTCCCAATGCGGAGGCCGAAGCTTCCTTTAGTACACAAGCTTAAACCTGTGCACCACATCCGGTATTAGCCCGAGTTTCCTCGGGTTGTCCCGGTCATCGGGGCAGATTACTCACGTGTTACTCACCCGTTCGCGGCTTAGCCCCAGGGCAAGCCCTGGTTCGTCGCACCACTTGCATGTGTTAAGCACGCCGCCAGCGTTCGTCCTGAGCCAGGATCAAACTCTCCGTGAAAGGTACTCACAAAGAGCTGCCATGCCTGGCGGGCCACCGGGTACACAAACTCGGCGACCGGCATGACGGGTAAATCAGACCATCCGGTGCGCTGGCGCGCCGGATGGATCGGGCTCAAACATTCCGCAGACCTGTTGATGGGTCTACGGAGTGCACGCTGCTCAGTTTTCAAAGACCGTTGCGCCTCGACGCCGGGTTTCGACGCTCTTCACGCATGGGGCTCCAAACAGGCAGCCCCAGAAGGACGCGGGAGTATAGCGCTCCGGCGGACGTTTGCCTAGTGCCCAACGACGGAGTCGGCACGTCGGGGGAAGCGACGCTTGCCGACCTGCAGAACCCGCCTGTCAAGCGCTTCAGGCTCAAGATCGTAGCTGCCGGCGGCGACCGTCTCGCCGTCGAGCTTGACGCCACCCTGGTCGATCAGGCGGCGTGCCTCGCTCGAGCTGACCTCGAAAAGGCGGCCGATCATCAGTGGCAGGTGGATCCGCCGCCCGTCGGACCCGACGTATGGCTCAATGCGGGCTTCCCTGATGTCGTCGGGAACCCCGTGGGCCACATGAACCTGGTTGAAGTGCTCCTCCGCCCCGGCCCCGGCGCCCTCGCCGTGGAAGCGGTCGACGATCCGCCGCCCCAGCTCGCGCTTGGCCTCGTTCGGGGGCGCATCCGGCACCTCGCCGCCGAGCAGCAGCCGGTAGTACTCGGCCATCGCCTCGTCGGGAATGCTCATCAGCTTCCCGAACATCTCCTCCGGCGCCTCGGTGACGCCGACGTAGTTGCCGAGCGACTTGCTCATCTTCTTGACGCCGTCGGTGCCGACCAGGATCGGCATCGTCAGGATCGACTGCGGCGGCTGGCCGTAGGCGCCCTGGATGTCGCGGCCGAAGAGCAGGTTGAACTTCTGGTCGGTGCCGCCGAGCTCGAGGTCGGCCTCGACCGCGACCGAGTCGTAGCCCTGCAGCAGCGGGTAGAGCAGCTCCAGCGCCGCGATCGGCTGCCCGGCCGCGAGCCGCTTCTGGAAGTCGTCGCGCTCCAGCAGCCGCGCCACCGTCGTCTGCGCCAGCAGCCCCAACAGCCCCTCCGGCTCCATCCGCAGCCACTCGCTGTTGAAGCGGACCTCGGTGCGCTCGCGGTCGAGCACCTTGAAGGCCTGCTCCTGGTAGGTGGCGGCGTTGGCCTCGATCTCCTCCGGCGAGGGCAGCGGCCGCGTGCTCGAGCGGCCGCTGGGATCGCCGACCCGGGCCGTGAAGTCGCCGATGATCAGCACGACTGTGTGGCCGGCGTCCTGGAACTCGCGCAGCTTCTCCAGCACGACCGTGTGGCCGAGGTGGATATCGGCGGTGGTCGGGTCGATCCCCAGCTTCACCCGCAGCGGCCGCTCACCGGCGAGCTGCTGCTCGAGCCTCCCCTGCGGCAGCACGTCGACCGCGTTACGCGTCAAATCCGGCATTTGGCGAATGCTAGACTGCCGCCTCCGCTCGGCGGGTTGAGCTGTGCCGAGCGCCCACTCCTTGATGGCGCCCTTAGGAATAAAGCGCTGGCGGCGCGGTGGCGATGTTCCGCCCGTACCCCCGGCCTCCCCGACCAAGCCCGCGAAACCACGGCTGAAGAAGCTGCGCGTGCTCTTCGTCCTGCTCGGGCTCGGGGTCCTCGCCCTGGTCTCGATGGTCTTCGGGATGATGGCCGCGGTCTCCCAGGACCTGCCGGCGATCTACAACTTCGCCCAGTACAAGGCCTCGAAAAACAGCGAGATCTACGACGCCAGCGGTCAGCCGCTCGGCACCTTGACCAGCGACCAGAACAAAATCCTGCTCAACTCGGGGCAGATCTCCCCCAACGTCAAGAACGCGGTGGTGGCGATCGAGGACGCTCGCTTCTACGAACACAGCGGCGTTGACTTCCAGGGCATCGGCCGCGCCCTGGTCAAAGACATCCTCAGCCAGAGCGCCCAGCAGGGAGGCTCGACGATCACCGAGCAGTTCGTCAAGAACGCGCTCGAAGCCCAGGGCACCCGGACCCTCTTCGTCAAGTTCAAGGAGGCGGCGCTGGCCTACCGGCTCGAGCGCCACTGGAGCAAGGACAAGATCCTCACCCAGTATCTGAACACGATCTACTTCGGCGAGGGCGCCTACGGGATCGAGGCGGCGGCGCGCACCTACTTCGGCGACGCCCACCCCGGCTGCGGCACTTCGACCGAGCCCTGCGCCTCGGTGCTGGAGCCCTGGGAGGCGGCGACGCTGGCCGCCGCGATCGCCTCGCCCTCGGCCTACGACCCCAAGGTCTACCCCGAAAACAGCCTCGGCCGCCGCAATCTGGTGCTGGAAAAAATGTACGAACAGGGGTACATCTCCCAGGAACAGTTCGAAGAAGGGACGAAGCAGGCCCTGCCCTCGCCGAGCGACATCGAACCGCCGACGATCGACTCCAAGGCGCCCTACTTCACCGCCTACCTGCGCCAGCAGTTGGTCGAACGCTACGGCGCCTCGAAAGCCTTCTTCGGCGGCCTCAAGGTCAAGTCGACGCTCGACCTGCAGCTGCAGGAAGCGGCGCAGGAAGCGGTCAACTCCTACCTCGGCTACTCGCCGGCGACCGCCTCGGTGGTCGTGATCGACAACCACAACGCCGGCATCAAGGCGATGGTCGGCGGCCCCGACTTCGACACCAAGCCCTTCAACCTGGCGACCCAGGGCCACCGCCAGCCCGGCTCCTCGATCAAGCCCTTCACGCTGCTGACCGCCCTGGAAGAGGGGATCTCGCCGGAAACGGTCTACCCCTCCGAACAGCGGACCTTCTACTTCGGCAAGAAGGGCCGGGAACGCTTCGAAGTCAGCAACGACGAGGACTCCTACCTCGGCTCCTGCTCGATCATCTGCGCCACGACCTACTCCGACAACTCGATCTACGCCGCGCTGGCGCTCGAAGGCCTGGAAGGCAAGACGGTCCACGACCGCACCAGCTCGATCGCCGGCACGATCCACAAGATGGGCTATGCCGACCCGATCTCGACCAACCCGGCGATGGTCCTCGGTGGGCTCGAAATCGGCGTCACCCCGCTCGGCTGGACCTACGCCTACAGCACCCTGGGCAACAACGGCGACCGCGTCAGCGGCACCCTGGCGCCGCGACCCGGCGACAGCCCGGTCTCCTACACCCAGGTCACCGACAAAGACGACAAGACGATCAAGGGCGGTGACAACGACTCCATCCACACCCAGGTGATCGACGAAGGCACCGCCGAAACCGCCAAGAGCATCCTCGAAACGGTCGTCTCCAGCGGCACCGGCACCAACGCCCAGATCGGCGCCGAAGGCCAGTGGGGCAAGACCGGGACGACGGAGAACAACGGCGATGCCTGGTTCTGCGGTGGCGTCGACTCCGAAGTGACTGCCTGCGTCTGGGTCGGCTACCCCGACTCGACGACGGCGATGACGACGCTCTACAACGGCGGCCCGGTGATGGGCGGCACCTTCCCGGCCCTGATCTGGGCCAGCGTGATCTCGGCCTGGGAGGAAATCCAGGCCGAAAACGCGGCCGCGAAGAAGGCCAAGAAGGAAGGGCGCGAAGCGAGCGAAGGCGGTTCTTCAACCGAAAGCGAAAGCTACGCGCCGGAAGAAGCCGAAGCAGCGCCCGAAGAAGAAGCCGAAGCAGCGCCGGAAGAAGAAGCCGCCCCCGAAGTTGAAGCGGCGCCGGAAGAAGCAGCACCCGAAGCGGCTCCTGAAGCCACGCCGGAATCCAACGGCGGTGGCGGTGGCGTCACCGCCGGCTGAGTAAAGCGCCGACCTCCTCGGCCGACTAGAGCCTCTAGGGCCTGGGACGGGAGACGAAGCGGCTGCCGGCGGCGCTGAAGCGCCAGGGGCGATCGACCGCTTTGGTGATGCCGATCCGCGGCCCGGTCACAACCACGGGCGGCGGGCCGTCGGGTCCGAGAATCAGAAACGGGTCGCGGCTGAGGTCGGCGCCGTTGCGCTCGAGGCCGATGCCGAGCGCCTCGGTCAGCTTGCCCGGGCCCGAGCAGAGCTCGCCGTCGGGACGGTCGCCGCGACGCTCGCGCATCGTCTCCAGCCCGGCCGTGGGCTCCAGCGCCCGGATCAGCACCGCGGCCGCCTCGCCCTCGGGTTCGGCGACGAAGTTGAGCAGGCTGTGGATGCCGTAGGAGAGGTAGACGTAGGCCAGCCCCGGCGGGCCGAAGAGGATCTCGGTGCGGTCGGTGAGGCCGACGTAGGCGTGGCAGGCGGGATCGTCGCGCTCGTAGCTCTCGGTCTCGACGATGGTGCCGCCGACACCGTCGAAAAAGAGCCGGCAGCCGATCAGCTCGCTGGCGACGTCGTGGACCGAGCGGTCGAAGAACGCCCGTTCCAGTCTCAAGAGCGCTCGTCGAGGACCCGGGCCTGGATGGCGGCGAGGGTGTTGCGGGCCTCGTCGATCTGCGCGGCCAGCGGAACCGAGCCGGTGCCGCCGGCGATCCGCTTCGACTCCAGCCAGCTGCTGCGTCGCAGCACCTCGTAATAGGAGTCGTCGAGATGGTCGGAGTGTGCCTTGAGCTCCTCCAGGGTGAAATCGGAGAGCTTGCCGCCGCGCTCGACCGCGTCGCGGACGAGGCCGCCGACGACGCCGTGGGCCTCGCGGAAGGGCATGCCCTTGCGGACGAGCAGGTCGGCGACCTCGGTCGCAGCCAGCATCTCGTCGCCGGAGGCGTCCTCCATACGCTCGCGGTCGAACTCGATCCCGGCCAGCATCCCCGCGGTCGCGTCGAGGCAGAGCTCGATCGTTTCGATCGCGTCGAAGAGCGGCTCCTTGTCCTCCTGCATGTCCTTGCCATAGGTCAGCGGCAGCGCGTGCATGACCCCGAGCAGGGTCGCGTAGCTGGCGGCGACCCGGGGGCTCTTGGCCCGCAGCAGCTCGGCCGAGTCGGGGTTGAGCTTCTGCGGCATGATCGAGGAGCCGGAGGAGAAGGTCTCGTCGAGCTGGCAGAAGCCGAACTCGGTGCTGGACCAGATGACGAGTTCCGAGCCCAGCCGCGAGAGGTGCATCGAGCAGGTCGAGGCGGCGGCCAGGTAGTCGAGGACGAAGTCGCGATTGGAGGCGCCGTCGATCGAGTTGTGGCTGACGTGATCGAAGCCGAGGTCGCCGGCGACCGCCTCGCGGTCGATCTCCCAGTTGACCCCGGCCAGGGCGCCGGAGCCGAGCGGCATCACGCTGGCGCTGTCGAGCGCGAACTGGAAGCGGAGGACGTCGCGGGCGAGCATCCAGAAGTAGGCGAGCAGGTGGTGGCCGAGGTAGACGGGCTGGGCGCGCTGCAGGTGCGTGTAGCCCGGCATCGGCGCGTCCTTGTGCGCCTCGGCCAGCGCCAGCAGCCGCTCCATCGCCGCCCCACAGAGCTCGATCGCCTGCAGCGAGTGGACCTGGACCACCATCGCCACGTCGGTGGCAACCTGGTCGTTGCGCGAGCGGCCGGTGTGGAGCTTGCCGGCCAGCGGCCCGATCTCCTCGCCGAGCAGGCGCTCGATCGCCATGTGGATGTCCTCGTCGGAGTCCTCGAAGGCGAAGCCGTGCCCGGCCATGCGGGCGCGCACCCGCTCCAGGCCGGCATCGATCTCGGCCAGCTCCGCCGCGTCGAGGACGCCGATCCCGAGCAGGCCACGGGCATGGGCCTGCGACTGGTCGATGTCGTAGGCGGCCAGCTGCCAGTCGAACGGCAGCGAGCGGTTGAGCGCCCAGAAGCGCGGGTCTGGATCCTTGCGGAAGCGAGACATCAGCGGGCGATTATCCCGTTACCGGCGGCTGACCGAGCGCCGAGGCGAGCTCCTGACAGACGCGGTCCACCTCGGCCTCGCTCATCGCCGGGAAGAAGGGCAGCGCCAGCGAGTGGGCGGCGGCGGCTTCGGCGACCGGGAACTGGCCCTCGGAGTAACCCAGCTCGCGCAGCTGTGGGAAGAGGTGGATACAGGGCAGATAGGCCTTGCTGGCGATGCCGTTCTGGGCCAGGGTGGCGATGACCGCGTCGCGGTCGACCGCATCGGCGAGACGGACGACGTAGACGAACCAGCTGCGGCGCTCTTTGCCGCGGGCGGCGATCGGGACCTCGACGCCCTCGAGGCCGGCCAGGCGCTGCTCGTATAAGGCGGCGACGGCGGCCCGCCGCTCCAGCAGCGAGTCGAGCTTCTCGACCTGGGCGACGCCGAGCGCAGCGGCCAGGTCGGAGAGCCGGTAGTTGAAGCCCAGCCCCTCGTGCTCGAGCCAGCCCATGTCGGCGGCCCGACCCTGGTTGCGCTCGCTGCGCAGGCGCGCCGCGGTCTCCGGCCCGGAGGGGACGATCATGCCCCCCTCCCCCGTGGTCATCTGCTTGTTGGCATAGAAGGCGAAGGTGGCGAGGTTGCCGCGGGTGCCGACCTGCCGCCCCTCGTAGTCACTGGCCCCGAGCGCCTCGCAGGCGTCCTCGAGGAGGCCGAGGTCGTGCTTGGCGGCGAGCGCCTCGAGTTCCGGCATCGCCGCCGGGTAGCCGAAGATGTGGATCGGCAGGATGCCCCTGGTCCGCTCGCCGACCGCCGCCGCGGCCGCGTCGCGGTCGAGGTTGAGGCTGACCGGGTCGACGTCGCAGAAGACCGGCCTCGCCCCCTCGTAGAGCAGGCAGTTGGCGGAGGCGACGAAGCTGAAAGGGCTGGTCAGGACCTCGTCCCCCTCCCCCCAGCCGAGCGCCCGCACCCCGAGATGGAGGGCGGTGGTGCCGCTGGAGACCATGACCGCGTCCTCGACTCCGAGCCAGACGGCGAACTCGCGCTCGAAGCGCTCGCCCATCGGGCCCAGCGAGAGCCATCCGGAGCGCAGCACCTCCAGCACCAGCTCCTCCTCGCGCGGCCCGATGTCCGGCTTGGCGAGCTGAATCTGCTCGACTTCCTCGCTCACTGGAACGCGTACTCCAGCGAGTCGACCAGGGCCTCCCAGGAGGCCTCGATGATGTTCTCCGAGACGCCGATCGTGCCCCACTCGCGGCCGCCGGCGGCGGAGTCGAGCAGGACCCGGGTGACGGCGCCGGTGCCGTGGGCTTCGTCGAGGATCCGCACCTTGTAGTTGGTCAGCTCGATCTCGGCCAGGTGTGGGTAGCGGTCGGCGATGGCGCCGCGCAGGGCCTGGTCGAGCGCGTTGACCGGGCCGTTGCCCGCGGCGACGCGGACGTAGCGCTCGCCGTCGACCTCGACCTTGATCGTCGCCTCGGTCTCGACCTCGCCGCCGGCCCGCTTCTCGGTGACGACGCGGAAGCTCTCGAGCTTGAACAGCGGCTTGTAGCTGCCCGCCTCGCGCCGCAGCAGCAGCTCGAAGGAGGCCGGTGCGGCCTCGTAGTGGTAACCGCGGTGCTCGCGCTCCTTCAGGCGTTCTACCGCGCGAGTGGCCGCCCTGTCGTCGAGCTCGAGCCCGGCCCGTTCCGCCTGGCTGCGGATCGTCGCCCTGCCGGACAGCTCGGAGGCGAGGATGTCGCGCTCGTTGCCGACCAGGGCCGGGTCGAGATGCTCGAAGGTGCTGGCGTCGGTGGCGACCCCCGCCGCGTGCATGCCCGCCTTGTGGGCGAAGGCGTTGCGGCCGACATAGGCCCGATCGGAGTCGGATGCGACGTTGCAGACCTCGTCGAGATAGTGGGCGGTCGGGGTCAGCGCCGCCAGCTGCTCCGGCGTCACCACCGCGAAGCCCAGCTTCAGCTGCAGGGCCGGCAGGATCGAGGCGAGGTTGGCGTTGCCGCAGCGCTCGCCATAGCCATTGACGCATCCCTGGACCAGGCGCGCCCCCGCTTCCACTGCGGCCAGCGAGTTGGCGACGGCGCACTCGGCGTCGTTGTGGGTGTGGATGCCGATCTCGACCGCGCCCCCGACCGCGTCGAGGACCGCGGCGGTCGTCGCGGCGACGAAGCGCGGCAGGCTGCCGCCGTTGGTGTCGCAGAGGGTGACGTTCTCGGCGCCGCCGTCGACTGCGGCCCGCACGCATTCGAGCGCGTAGCCGGGGTCCTCGCGATAGCCGTCGAAGAAGTGCTCCGCGTCGAAGACGGGCCGCTTGCCCTGTTCGCGGCAGAAGCCGATCGAGTCGGCGATCATCGCCAGGTTCTCCTCACGCGAGACCCGGATCACCTTCTCGACGTGCAGGACCGAGCTCTTGCCGACCAGGCAGACGACCGGGGCGAAGGACGAGGTCAGAGACCTCAGCGCCTCGTCCTCGGCGGCGGCGCGGTCGCGGCGCCGGGTCATGCCGAAGGCGGCGATCGTCGCCGTCTCCAGCTCCAGCTCCGCCAGGCGCTCGAACAGCTCCGCTTCCTTCGGATTGCTGCTGGGGAAGCCGGCCTCGATGAAGTGGGCGCCGAGCGCGTCGAGCGCCCGCACCACGTTCAACTTCTCGCCAACCGAGAGCGACATGCCGCGACCGCCCATGCCGTCGCGCAAGGTCGTGTCGTAGAGCTTCACCTGTTCCATCTGATTGCTGCCTTTCGAGTCGTGAAATCGGGGGAGGCCACGAGGGCCTGAGCGCACGGCATCGCCGCGCCAGCCGCTAGGCGGCTGCGGTAATTCGCCCGATTGACTCGATCAAGGAGTGCATCACGAGTTCACCTTACTCGGCGCGTCGACCCCGGCCGGCGCCTCGACGAAGTCGAGCCACTCCAGATACTCCTCGGCGCGCCCGTAGAGCGCGTCTTCGAACTTGGCCTGGACGTGGGTGGTGATCTCGCCCGGCTTGCCCTCGCCGAGCGGGTGATCGTCGATCTCGCGCACCGGCACCAGCTCGGCCGCGGTCCCGGTCAGGAAGACCTCCTCGGCGAGGTAGAGCTCGGCCCGGGCGACGTCGCGCTCGACCACGGTGTAGCCGAGGTCGCGGGCGATCTGGATCACCGACTTGCGATTGATCCCGTCGAGGATCGAGGCGACGTGCGGCGGCGTCACGATCTCGCCGTCGCGGACCAGGAAGATGTTCTCGCCCGAGCCCTCGCAGACGAAGCCGCGTTCGTCGAGCAGGATCGCCTCGTCGTAGCCGGCATTGGCCGACTCGGTCTTGGCCAGGATCGAGTTGAGGTAGGAGCCCGAGGCCTTGGCGTGCGGGATCGAGCCGCCGGGACTGATCCGCCGCCAGCTCGAGACCTTGGCGCGGATACCGCCGTTCTTGCTCTCCTCGCCGAGGTAGGCGCCCCAGGGAAAGGCGGCGACGATGACGTCGATCGGCGCGTCCTTCGCGTAGAGCCCGAGGCTGCCGTAGCCGCGGTAGGCGAGCGGCCGGATGTAGGCGGAGCGCAGGCCGTTGCGGGTCAGCAGCTCGTGCGTCGCCAGGCGAATCTGCTCGGCGGAATAGGGGATCTCCAAGTAGTAGAGCTCGGCCGACTTCTCGAGCCGGGCGAGGTGGTCGGCGTGGCGGAAGATCGCCGGCCCACGCTCGGTCTCATAGCAGCGAATTCCCTCGAAAACGCCGGTTCCGTAGTGCAGGCCGTGGCTGAGCACGTGGGTCTGGGCTTGCTCCCAGGGCACGAACTCGCCGTTCTTCCAAATCAAATCCACCTGATCCATGTTGCAGAGAAGTATGCCCGATCAAACGCAGGGCTTCACCCCCGAAGCCGCGAATGACGGTTGAAAGCAACAGAAGGAGGCGTAGGACTCAATGAAATCGAGACTTCCGAAGCTCAGTTATTCCAATGTGATCGCCACGATGGCGCTCTTCATCGCGCTCGGCGGCGCCGCCGTCGCCGCCGGCCTGCCCAGGAACAGCGTCGGCGCCAATCAGCTCAAGCGCGGCGCCGTCACCCCGGCGAAACTCAAGAAGGCGGCCGTCACCAGCGGCAAGCTCGGTCCGAAGTCGGTAATCGCCGGCAAGCTCGGCCCCAACGCGGTGCTGCCGGGCAACATCGGCAACGGCGCCATCACCAGCGCCAAGATCGGTGCCGGCGCGGTGATCGCCAACTCGATCAAGAACAACGTCATCACCACCAACAAACTCAACAGCAAGGCAGTGACCACGGACAAACTCGCCGCCAACGCGGTGACCACGCCGATCATCGCCAACGAATCAGTGACGCCAGCCAAGCTGAGCAAAGAATTCCCGCCGGTCCTCGGAACCCTGAAAACGGGACAGACGCTGCGCGGCACGTTCGACCTCGGCGACGAAGGCAAAGTGACCCGCTCGGCGAGCAGCTTCCAGTTCCCGCTGCTCAACGCGCCGGCGGCGCCCACGACCAATGTGCTCGCTTCCGGTGCCACCTCGGCGGCGTGCCCTGGCCTCGGCGGCGGAGCGACCCCGGGCGCGGCGGCAGGACAGCTCTGCGTCTACATCACCTCTGCGTCAACGGAATTCGAAAGCCTCGCCTTCGATTCCGGCAGCGTCAACCGTCTCGGATTCGGCCTTCTGGCCAAATTCAAAGCCGCTGGCGACAACTTCGTCCAGGGCCAGTGGGCGGTGACCGCTCCCTAGTTAAGCGCTGAGCGCCGCGAGGACCGCATCGGTCATCTCGGCGGTCCCGACCTCGACCTCGGCGGGGACGTCTGGCATCGGAGGCTTTGCCAGCGTTCCCGCCGCCAGGTCCGGCGTGCGCAGTCCGCGCTCGAGGACGACGTCGACCGCCGCCTCGATCCGGGCCGCGTCATCCGGGCGATCGAGCCCGTGGCGCAGCATCATCGCCACCGAGAGGAAGGTCGCCAGCGGGTTGGCGATGCCCTTGCCGGCGATGTCGGGGGCGGAGCCGTGGACCGGCTCGAACAGGCCCGGGGCGCCGTCGGCGCCGAGGCTGGCGGAGGGCAGCATTCCCAGCGAGCCGGTCAGCATCGCCGACTCGTCGCTGAGGATGTCGCCGAAGAGGTTCTCGGTCACGATCACGTCGAAGTCGGCCGGGCGCGAGACCAGCTGCATCGCCGCGTTGTCGACCAGCAGGTGGTCGAGGGGGACGTCGGCGTAGTCCGGAGCGACGCGGCCGACCACCTCGCGCCAGAGCCGCGAGGTCTCGAGCACGTTGGCCTTGTCGACCGAGGTGACCCGCGGCTTGCGGCCGGAGCTCTCGGCGCGGCGGCGGGCGGCTTCGAAGGCGGTGCGGGCGATGCGCTCGATTTCCGCGGCGTTGTACTCGCAGGTGTCGTGGGCGGCATCGCCGTCGCGACCGCTGGCGCCGAAGTAGATGCCGCCGGTGAGCTCGCGGACGACCAGCAGGTCGGTGCCGGCGATCCGCTCCTCGCGCAGCGGACTGGCGCCGATCAGGGCCGGACTGGGCCGCACTGGACGCAGGTTGGCGTAGAGCCCCATCCCCTTGCGCAGGCCGAGCAGGCCCTGCTCGGGACGTGGCGCGTTCGGATCGGTGGTGTCCCACTTGGGGCCGCCGACGGCGCCGAGCAGAACCGCGTCGGAGGAGAGGCAGGCCGCCAGCACCTCGTCGGTGAGGGCGGTGCCGTGAGCGTCGATCGAGCAGCCGCCGAGCAGGCGCTCGTCGAACTCGAACTCCCCCAGCGACTCCAGCAGCTGCCGCGCCGCGGCGACGATCTCGGGGCCGATGCCGTCGCCCGGCAGGACGACTATGCGGGGGGTGGCGCTCACGCGGCGGGACTCTAAGGGTTCGGAGGCGAGCCGCGTCAAGCGGCGACGGCCTCGATGTTGAGACGAACGTACTCGAGCACCAGCGGCTGCTCGGACTCCTCCAGGATCGCCTCGGCGAACGGGCGCCGCAGCTCCTCCGGCAGCTGCGCCAGCAGCGGGCCGAGGGTGACGGTCGAGGTGAAAGCGAGCGGATCGGGCGGCCGCACCGGTTTCGGCTCCAGCCAGCAGCGCGCGCCAGTGAAGCCGGCGGCGCGCAGGCGGCCCTCGGTCTCTTCAGCGCCGCCGAAGTTCCACATCCCGGCGGCACCGGAGAAGTGGGTGGCGAACTCGGGGCGGGCGGCGACGGAGGCGATCACCTCAGCGTGCCTGGCGACGTTGCCCTCTCCCCCGCACTGGGCGATCAGGCGGCCACCCGGGCGCAGCGCCGCCCGCAGGCGGGCGAAGAGCGCGTCGTGGTCGAGGACCCAGTGGAAGGTCGCGGTCGAGAAGACCAGGTCGACCTGTTCCTCCAGCTCCAGCTCGGCGAGATCGGCGACCAAGTAGGAGGCACGGTCGCCGAGGCGCTCGCGCGTCTTCGCGACCATTGCCTCCGAGCCGTCGACGGCGAGCACGCTGCCATCCGGCAGGCGGTCGAGCAGCTCGGCGGTGACCCGGCCGGATCCACAGCCGGCGTCGATCGCGGCCTCGTCGCCGTTCAGCTCGAGCCGCTCCAGCACCTCCATGCCCCAGCTGAACTGGGGGTCGGAGACGGCGTCGTAGGTCTCGGCGTCCCACTCGCGGGCACTGCTGTTCATCGGCTTGGCCGGATCCGCCGCGCTCACAGCGCCGTCGTCACCGGGCCGTGGGCGGCACCCCCCGACTGCTCGAAGCCGTCGATCGCCGCCCCGTTCTCGAGCGTGATCGCGATGTCGTCGAGGCCGTTCAGCAGCCGGTGCTTGACGTCGGGCTCGACCGCGAACTCGAAGACGCCGTTGGCGCAGGTGACGGTCTCGTCGTCGACGTCGATCCGAGCCCTCCCCGCTTCCGCCACCAGGCGGCAGTGCTCCTCGTCGAGGATCGCCGGCAGCAGCCCGATCTTGGTGCAGTTGGAGTAGAAGATGTCGGCGAAGGACGGCGCCACGATCGCCTGGAAGCCGAAATCCTCCAGCGCCCAGGGAGCGTGCTCGCGGGAGGAGCCGCTGCCGAAGTTGCGGCCGGTGACCAGGATCGGGTTCGGCTCCAGCTCGATCTCGCCGTCGCGGATCCAGTCGTAGAAGAGGAACTCGCCGAAGCCGGTCCGCTCGACCCGCTTGAGGAACTGCTTGGGGATGATCTGGTCGGTGTCCACGTCGTGGCGGTCCAGGACCGACACCTTGCCCTCGATCACGTCAATCGGCCTCATCTTCAGCTCCAGTTCCTGATGTCGACGAAATGTCCCTCGATCGCGGCCGCGGCCGCCATCTTCGGGCTGACCAGGTGGGTGCGCCCACCCTTGCCCTGCCGTCCCTCGAAATTGCGGTTCGAGGTCGAGGCGCAGCGCTCGCCCTCCGACAGCGTGTCCGGGTTCATCCCCAGGCACATCGAGCAGCCCGCCTCGCGCCATTCGAAGCCGGCGCCGCGGAAGACCTCGTCCAGTCCCTCCGCTTCGGCGGCTGCCTTGACCTGCTGGGAGCCGGGAACGACCATCGCCCTCACCGAGCCGGCGACCCTGCGGCCGTCGACGACCGCGGCGGCCTCGCGCAGATCCTCGATCCGAGAGTTGGTGCAGGAGCCGATGAAGACCCGTTCCGGGGCGACCTCGGTCATCGGCGTGCCGGCGGTCAGGCCCATGTAGGCCAGGGCGCGTTCGGCCGATTCGCGGTCGCCCGGCGAGTCCATCGCCGCCGGGTCGGGGACGGTGTCGGTGACCTCGCAGACCATGCCCGGGTTGGTGCCCCAGGTGACCATCGGCGAGATCGCGCCGGCGTCGACCTCGATCTCGGTGTCGAACGTCGCGCCATCGTCGCTGGGCAGCTGGCGCCAGCGCTTGGCGGCGGCGTCGAAGTCGGCGGGGGCGCCGGGGCGGCCGCGAACCCACTCGACCGTCTTCTCGTCGGGGGCGATCATGCCGGCGCGGCCGCCGCCCTCGATCGTCATGTTGCAGATCGTCATCCGCCCCGGCATCTCCAGCGCCTCGATCGCCGGCCCGGCGTACTCAACCGCGTAGCCGGTCATGCCGCCGGTGCCGAGGCGGCCGATCGTGGCCAGGATCAGGTCCTTGGGGGTCACGCCCGAGCCCAACTCGCCCGAGTAGGAGATCCGCATCGTCTTCGGCCGCTTCTGGACCAGGCACTGGGTCGCCAGCACGTGCTCGACCTCGGAGGTGCCGATGCCGAAGGCCAACGAGCCGAAGGCGCCGTGGGTGGAGGTGTGACTGTCGCCGCAGACGATCGTCATGCCTGGCTGGGTAACCCCCAGCTCCGGCCCGATCACGTGCACGATCCCCTGCCGGTCGGAGCCCAGCGAGTAGAGCGGGATCCCGAACTCCTCGCAGTTGCGCTCCAGCGTTTCGACCTGGACCCGGGAGAGCTCGTCGGCGATCAGGCGCGCCGCCATGGTGCCGTCGGTAGGCGTGTTGTGGTCGGCCGTGGCCAGGGTCTTGTCGGCGCGGCGCACCGGCCGATTCGCCAGACGCAGCCCATCGAAGGCCTGCGGCGAGGTGACCTCGTGGACCAGGTGCAGGTCGATGTAGATCAAGCCCTCGGAGACCTCGTGGGCCCCCCAGATCTTCTCGAACATGTTTTGCGGCATAGCGGTTAGCTCCTCCTCAGCCCGGCGGCTATCACGGCGAGGAAGCGCGTCGGCTCCTCGCCATCGTTCTCGAAATGGTGCGGCAGATCGGCGTCGAAGGTAACGCTGTCGCCGCTGGAAAGATCGTGGCGGGCACCCTCGACGAAGAGCGCCAGGGTGCCGTTGAGCACGACGGCGGTCTCGCGGCTGCCCGGCTCATGCATCGGCGGATCCTCGCGGCCGCCGGTCGAGGCGCCCGGTTCCAGGGTGTGCACGGATACGTCCGCGCGCTGCCCAGGCAGCGGTGGCGTCAACTCCTCGAAGCGATGGCCGCCGCGCTCGGAATGGCGGCGCTCGCCGGCGCGGCTGATCGAGACGTGCTGGCCCTCGTCGAGGCGCAGCAGCTGCGACAGCGTCAGCTCCAGGCCAGCGGCGATCTTCTCGGCGACCGCCAGAGTCGGGCTGGTCTCGCCGCGCTCGACCTGCGACAGCATCGGCGCACTGACCCCGGAGCGCTCGGCCAGGTCGCGCAGCGAGAACCCCATCGCGTCGCGCAGGGCCTTGATGCGAGGGCCGACGGTGGAAGAGGGCTCTGGCTGGGTTGGTGCAGTCTCGGGTAAAGACGGCGGGGCGACGGTGGAGGAGAGGGCATCCATGGTTTGTACGTTATCACGGACGCTTGTATTCCACTCTTGATGCCCGTTTCCCGCCCTCGATCAGCGCCCGCAGATCCGCTGAGATCTCATCGGGTTCGTCTTCCAGCTGCTCCGGCGCGAGCCGGATGACGCCGTAGCCCGCCACCCGCAGCCGCCGGTCGCGCGCTCGGTCCTCCCGGAAGGCGGCCCGCGTCCCGTGCGCCGCGAATCCGTCGAGTTCGACGACCACATCGCCCGGCCAGAGGCAGTCGACCTGGATCGACCTCCCTCCCACCCGCAGCCAAACGTTGAGCCGGGGGCGGGGCAGGCCGCTGCGCCGCAGGAAGGGCAGGAACTCGAGCTCGAACCAGCTACGGGCGCGGCCGGTCGGGAGCTCCCGGCGGCGCCTCAGGCACTCCCTTACCGTCGGCGCGCCGCGGCGCGCCGGGTAGCGAGCGAGCAGGTCCGGGAGCGAGAGCCGATCGTGGAGCCGCAGATATTCGGACTCCCGCAGCGCCTGCTCGACCGCATCCGTCGAAGAATCTCCAGCCAGATCGAAGATGGTCCGCGGCACGATGGTTACCGGGACACCGCGCTCGGTCGTCACCTCATCCGCCGGCAAGACCGCGAAATGGCGACGGACGCCGCCGTGCGAGCGACTCTTCCTCGGGATAGTCACGTCGATTGCGCCACTCGAAGCACCTCGGACCCCCCACAGCGCCGCGGCCGAACGGTGACTGAGCACGGCACCCGGGCCGGCAAGTAGCACCGCCCCCATCCATCGCCCCTCTTGAGAGATGACCCGATGCCCTACTGAGTAGACGCCGACATGCATGCGATGGAGCCGTCCCGAGCGCAAGCGCCGATCGATCGCACTCCGCTCCACTCCCCAACCGAGCAGCTGCGCCCGGGCCACAACCCCGTGCTGCTTGTCTGCCACCGCAGCCAGGACCGCGTCCAAACCACGCGTCTGCAAAAGGCCTCGCATAGCGAGCCTAATTACAGACGCGTGCTGAACTCGCCCCCCGAGGGACGGTGGCTTTTGAGGTTAGGGGCCCGGGGTACGCTCCACCGCGGCTTCGGCGGTGGCCGATTCGGCCTCGCGGGTGGCGGCGCCTTCCAGGGCGTTGGACAGGGCCCGCACATAGGCGCGGGCCGAGGCCTCGAGGATGTCGGTGGCGACGCCCTGGCCGGTCGCCAGACGGCCGGCGGTGCGCAGCATCACGGTCACCTCGCCGAGGGCGTCCTCTCCCCCCGTCACCGCCTCGACCGTGTACTGGGCCAGCTCGCACTCGGTCTCGGTCGCCGACTGGATCGCGCGGAAGATCGCGTCGACCGGGCCGTCGCCGCCGGACTCGCCGACGACCTCCGTCCCGGAGGGCAGCGTCACCGCGACCTTGGCGACGGGCTCACGGCGGGAGCCCGCCTCGACCTCGAACCAGGCCAGCTCGTGGGTATCGGAGCGCTCGCGCATCTCATCGGAGACGATCGCCTCCAGGTCGAGCGCGGTCACCTGCTTCTTGCGGTCGGCGACCTCCTTGAAGGCCTTGAAGGCGGCATTCAAGGCGTTGCCCTCGACTTGGAAGCCCAGCTGCTCCAGAGCGTCTTTCAGGGCGTGGCGGCCGGAGTGCTTGCCCAGCACGATCGAGTTCGACTCCAGGCCGACCTCGGTCGCGTCCATGATCTCGTAGGTGCTGCGCTCCTTCAGCACGCCGTCCTGGTGGATCCCGGACTCGTGGGCGAAGGCGTTGCGGCCGACGATCGCCTTGTTGGGCTGGATCGCGTAGCCGGTCAGACGCGAGACCATGCGGCTGGTGCGGGCGATCTCGCGGCTGTTGACGCCGGTCGTCAAACCATGCGCGTCCTCGCGGACCTTGACCAGCATCGCGATCTCCTCCAGCGAGCAGTTGCCGGCCCGCTCGCCGATCCCGTTGACGGCGCACTCGACCTGCCGTGCCCCGGCCAGGACGCCGGCGTAGGAGTTGGCGACGGCCAGCCCCAGATCGTCGTGGCAGTGGACGGACAGCTCGACCCCGCGCAGCGCCGGCACCAGCTCGTACAGACGGCGGAAGTAGTCCGCGTACTCCTCCGGCGTCGTATAGCCGACGGTGTCGGGGATGTTGACGACGGTCGCGCCCTCCTCGACGGCGATCGCACAGACTTCGGCCGTGAACTCGATATCCGCCCTGGTCGCATCCATCGGCGAGAACTCGACGTCCTCGCACTGGGCCTTGGCGTGGGCGACGGCGGCCCGGGCCTGTCCCTTGACGTCCTCGCGGTCGGTCTTCAGCTGATGCTCGATGTGGATGTCGGAGGTGGAGATGAAGGTGTGGATGCGCGGACGCTGGGCCTCGCGCACCGCTCCCCAGGCGGCATCGATGTCGGCCTTGTGGGTGCGGGCGAGGCCGCAGATCACCGGGCCCTCGACCACCTGCGAGATCTTCTGCACGGCCTCGAAGTCGCCAGGCGAGGTGATCGGGAAGCCGGCCTCGATCACGTCGACCCCCAGCCTTGCCAGCTGCTGGGCGATCTCCACCTTCTCGGCGGTGTTCAACGAAATCCCGGGCGACTGCTCACCGTCCCTCAGGGTGGTGTCGAATATGTGGACGCGGTTGGCGTCAGCTACGGGTCCCATAGGACCTCCTCCTTCTCTGCTTCATTTGAATGACCTCTGTCTCTCGCGGCTATCGCGCCGCCCAGCGCTATTCCCCCCGAGGGGGGAGGAGAAGGAGAAGCGCGAGGCTGTGGAACCGGTGGGTCATTCGCTCCTCTCAGGGTAGCGCAGACCGCCGCGGCATCGGCGGCTTTTCGTAGGGTGACGCCCATCGAGGCCTCCTCACCGCAGCGGATCAACTGGCTCGCCCTCTTTGCGATGGGGATGGCCGTGGTGGTGATCGCCAACGACTTCTCCGCGATCAACGTCGCCCTGCCGACGATGGAGAAGGACTTCGACACCAACATCAACACGATCCAGTGGGTGGTCAACGCCTACGCGCTGACCTTCGGGGTGATGATCGTCACCGGTGGGCGCCTCGCCGACATGTTCGGGCGCCGCAACGCCTTCTTCCTCGGCACTGCGATCTTCGCCTCGATGTCGCTGCTCGGCGGCGCCGCTCAGAGCGAGACCTGGCTGATCGCCTGCCGCACGCTGATGGGGATCGGCGGCGCCCTGATGTGGCCGGCGATCCTCGGCATGACCTTCGCGATCCTGCCAGAGGACAAGGCGGGGCTGGCCGGCGGGATCATCCTCGGCGCCGCCGGGCTCGGCAATGCGGTCGGGCCGCTGATCGGCGGCGTCCTCACCGACACCCTGAGCTGGCGCTGGATCTTCTTCCTCAACGTCCCGATCGCGATCTTCGCAGTCGCCGTCACCTACTTCCTGGTCCACGTCAGGGAGCCCGAAGCCAGGGACCAGCGGATCGACTACCCGGGGATCGCGGCGCTCTCGATCGGCCTGGTCTCGCTGCTGATCGCCCTCGACCAGGTCGACGACTGGGGCTGGGGAGACCCGAAGGTGGTCGGGCTGCTGGCGCTGGCGACGATCCTCGTCGCCGCCTTCGTCCCGCTCGAGCGCCGCGCCGGCGCCCACGCCCTGGTCCCGCGGGAGATCATGCGCAACCGCAGCTTCACCGCCTCCTGCGTGGCGATCCTCTTCATGTCGGCGACCTTCTTCGCCTCGCTGCTCTACCTGCCGCAGTTCATGGAGAAACAGTTCGGCTACTCGCCGCTGGAAGCCGGAATCGGGATCCTGCCTTTCCTCGGCGTCTTCGCCGTCGTCTCCTTCGTCGCGGGGCCGCTCTACAACCGCCTCGGCGCCAAGCCGCTGGCCGTCTTCGGCGCCGCCTGCATCACCGTGGCGCCGTTCCTCTTCTCGCAGGTTGACGCGAGCTCGACCTACGGCTCGCTGGTCCCCGGCATGGTGGTCCTCGGCCTCGGGGTCGGCAGCTTCTACCCGACCGCGACCACGGCCGGGGTCACCTCGGTCGACGACTCCCAGACCAGCCTCGCCGGCGGCATCGTCTACATGTTCCAGATCGCCGGTGGCTCGATCGGGCTGGGCCTGACCACGACCGTCTTCTCGGCCGCGATCCCGCCCTTCGTCGACGGCGTCCAGGCGGGCTTCCGGCTCGATGCGGCGCTGTCGCTGGTCGGCTTCCTGGTCTCGCTGCTGTTCGTCGGCGGCACTCTGTTCTCGCGGCAGCGCTCGGCCGAACAGGCCGCCTAGGCGCTACTGCGTGATCAGGTTGTGACCGGGGCCGCCGACGATTTCGTCTTCGCCCCGGCCGCCGTTGACGATGTCGTCGCCGCTGCCGGCGTAGAGGCGGTCGTTCCCGGAGCCGCCGTAGAGCGCGTCGTTCCCGGCCCGGCCGATCAGGGTGTCTTCGCCGGAGCCGCCGACGAGCTTGTCGTCGGCGGCTCCGCCACAGAGGCGATCTTCCCCGGGACCGCCGCGCAGGGTCACCGGGATCTGGATCTTTGGCGAGATGATCACCGAGTCGTTGCCGCCGCCGGCATTGACTTCGAAGCCGGCGATCGCCGTCGCTTCGCAGACCAATCGATTTTCGGCTGCTTCAGGATGGGTGCAGACGACTCCGCCCACTTCGAGCGGACTCATCGAGTCGATGATGTATTCGCGCCCATCGGGGCTGAGCTTGACGTCGAGCGCGTTCTCTTCCGACCCACCGGTTATCAGCAGGGTGAACGAGGGCGCTTCGGCCTGCGCTGGCGGCGCGGCAAGAGCCGCGACCAACGTCATCGCAATCAGGATCGCCTTCTTCATCGCAGAATTCACAGCAGCCTCGGGTCGGGCACCAGTCAGAAGCGCTACTAGGGGAACAACACGACCTTGCCGACGTTGCGGCGCTGGGCGATGAATTCATGCGCCTCGCCAGCGCGATCGAAGGGGAAGGCCTCGGCGACCACCGGCTCCAAGCGGCCGGCCTCGAGATCGGCCAGCAGCGGCTCGGTCACCCGGTCGAGGTTGCCCTCGCGGTCCCACCAGCTGAGCATGTTGAGGCCGAAGACCCCTTTGTTCTCGTTCATCAGGAAGAGGCTCTTCCACCAGGGCATCGTCGCCAGCGGCATCCTCGCCATGCTCTTCAGGGTCGCCGGCAAGCTGCGGACGCCGTTGTTGGAGTTCTCGGAGAGGCCGTACATAACCATCCGCCCCCCCGAGCGCAGCAAGCGGTAGTCCTTGCGGAAGGAGGTCGGGCCGAGCGCGTCCATGACCAGGTCGACGCCCTCGCCGTTGGTGATCCGCATCACCTCCGCCTCGAAGTCCTGGCTGCGGTAATCGATCGCGTGGTCGACGCCCTGGGTGCGGATCGCGTCGTGCTTGCCGGGTGAAGCGGTGCCGAAGATCTCGGCGCCGGCGTTGCTGGCGATCTGGGTGGCGGAGATGCCGACGCCACCGCCGGCCGCGTGAATGAGGACGCGATCGCCCTTGCGCATCCCACCCATCAGGACCAGCGCCGCGTAGGCGGTCCCGTAGTTGACCGGGAAGGCGGCGCCCTGCTCGAAGCTGAGGCGGTCGGGCAGCGGCAGTGCCTGCGCGGCGGGGACGGTGACGAGCTCGGCCTGGCCGCCGAAGCGGGTGCCGGCGACGACGCGGTCGCCGAGCTTCCAGTCGTCGACGCCCTCCCCCACGCTCTCGACCTCGCCGGCGACCTCGTAACCGAGCACGCAGGGAATCTTCGGGGCGTCGGGGTAAAGCCCGATGCGGGCCAGGGTGTCGGCGAAGTTGATCCCGGCGGCGCGGACGGCGATGCGGATCTCACCGGCGCCGACGGATGGGTCGGGCCGCTCCTGAACCTGGAGAACCTCGGGACCACCGGTGCCAGTTAGGACGACGGCGCGCATCGTCCTACCCTAGACGTTTTTCTGACCAGGTCTGAGGCCGTCTGACCAAGCAGAGCAAGGACGCAGGGAGCGCCGTGTGCTCTGCACACAAGCGAGCGAGGACGCAGCTATGCGCCGGTCAGACGGCCTCAGAGGTCGACTGAGCGGCCGACTGCGAAGCCCTCGAGCCCGAGGATCTTCTCGACCGTCTCGGCCCGAACCGGTGCGTCGGTGGTGAGGGCCATGACGGCACGGGCGCCGTCCTGCTCGGCGCCGACGGCGGCGGAGACGATGTTGACCCCCTCCTCGCCGAACATCGTCCCGACCCGGCCGATCATTCCCGGCTGGTCGGCATAGCGGAAGACGGAGATGTGGTCGGCGAAGGGCAGGTAGAAACCCTCGCCCCAGGCGGAGACCAGATAGGGCTCGTTGCGGGGGCCGACGCTGGTCCCGGCGACCTCGACTTCGTTGTCACCGGAGCCGACGCGGACGGTGACCAGCTCGGTGAAGTCCTCGGCGCTGGCGTCCTTGGTCTCGACCAGCTCGATGCCTCGCTCCTCCGCCATCTGCGGGGCGTTGACGAGGTTGACCGGCTCCTCGGTGTTGCCGGCGAGGATGCCGGCGAGGACGGCGATCCCGAGCAGGCGGGTGTCGTGGGCGGCGATGCGGCCGCGGAATTCGGCGCTGACCCGATCGACCGAGCCGTCGCCGAGGCCGGCGGCGAGGCGGCCGAGCTTTTCGCAGAGCGGCACGAAGGGAGCCAGCGCCTCCATCGCCTCGGGGCGGACGGCGGCGATGTTGACGGCGTTGGTGACGACGCCGCCGCTCAGCGCCGCGGTCACCTGCTCGGCGGTGACGACGCCGGCGCGATCCTGGGCCTCGGCGGTCGAGGCGCCGAGGTGGGGCGTGACGACGACGTCGCCGCGGCTGAAGATCGGGTGCTCGGTGAAGGGCTCAGAGGGGAAGACGTCGAGCGCGGCGCCGCCGAGCTTGCCGGACTCGAGACCGGCCATCAGGGCGTCGAGGTCGACCAGCTCGCCGCGAGCGCAGTTGACGAGGCGGGCGCCGTCTTTCATCGCGACGATCGTCTCGGTCCCGATCAGCCCGATCGTCTCCGGCGTCTTCGGCACGTGCAGGGTGACCAGGTCGGAGCGGCCGAGGACCTCCTCGACGCTCTCGAGCCCCTCGACCCCGAGCTCGCGGAAGCGCTCGGCGGAGACGAACTTGTCGAAGGCGACGACGTCCATCTCGAAGCTCTGGGCGCGTTTGGCGACCAGCTGGCCGATGCGGCCGAAGCCGATCACCCCGAGCGTCTTGCCGTAGAGCTCGGCGCCCTTGAACTTGGCCCGGTCCCAGCGCCCGGCGACGAGCGATTCGTGCGCCTGCGGGACATTGCGGAAGAGGGCGAGTGCCAGCGCGACGGTGTGCTCGGCGGCGGCGACCGAGTTCGACTCCGGCGCGTTGGCGACGATGATGCCGCGGCGGGTGGCGGCGGGGATGTCGACGTTGTCGACGCCGGTGCCGGCACGGCCGATCACCTTGAGGTTGGTCGCCAGCTCGATCAGCTCCGGCGTCATCTTCGTCGCCGAGCGGATCAGGATCGCGTCGTACTCGCCGATCTTCTGTTCGAGCTCCTGGTCGGACATCTCCATGCCGAGGTCGACGTCGAAGTTGGCACGCAACAGGTCGACGCCGGCGTCGGCGATCTTCTCCTTGACCAGGACCTTCACTTGGTGACTCCTTCTACGTTGGCGAGGACCCAGTCGATGCAGGCGGTCAGCGCCTCGACGTCGCCGGGCTCGACGGCGGGGAACATGCCGACTCGCAGCTGGTTGCGGCCGAGCTTGCGGTAGGGCTCGACGTCGACGATGCCGTTGGCGCGGAGGGCGGCGGCGAGGGCGGCGGCGTCGACCGAGTCGTCGAAGTCGATCGTGCCGACGACCAGCGAGCGCTTGGCCGGGTCGGCGACAAAGGGGGTGGCGACGTCGCTGCGCTCGGCCCAGCCGTAGAGGCGGCCAGAGCTGTCCGCGGTGCGCTCGACGCACCAATCGAGGCCGCCGTTGGCGAGCATCCACTCGACCTGGTCGGCCAGCAGCAGCAGCGTCGCCAGGGCCGGCGTGTTGTAGGTCTGCTCCTTGCGCGAGTTGTCCAGCGCCGTCTGCAGCGAGAGGAATTCCGGCTGCCAGCGACCGGCGGCGCCGTCGAGCTCCTCGACACGGGCGATCGCAGCCGGGCTCAGCAGCGCCAGCCAGAGGCCGCCCTCGGCACCGAAGGACTTCTGCGGGGCGAAGTAATAGGCGTCGGCGTCGGCGACGGCGACGGGCAGGCCGCCGGCGCCCGAGGTGGCGTCGATCAGGACCAGGGCATCGCCGGCGTCGGCGGGGCGCTCTACCGGCACCATCACCCCGGTCGAGGTCTCGTTGTGAGCCCAGGCGATCACGTCGACGGCGGGATCGGCGCGCGGCGCCGGGGCGTCGCCGGGATCGGCCTTGACGACGATCGGGTCGGCCAGGAACGGCGCCCCGGCGGTGGCCTTGGCGAACTTGGCCGAGAACTCGCCGTAGGTGAGGTGCAGGGCGCGCTCACGCACGATCCAGGCGGCGGCGGCGTCCCAGAAGGCGGTGGTGCCGCCGTTGCCGAGTGCGACCTCGTAGCCGTCGGGAAGCGAGAAGAGCTCGGCCAACCCGGAGCGCACGCGTCCGACCAGGTCGCGGACCGGCTTCTGGCGGTGCGAGGTGCCCATCAGGTCCGAGCGCTCGGCCAGGGCCGCCAGCGCCTGCGGCCGCACCTTCGAGGGACCGCAGCCGAAGCGGCCGTCGGCCGGCTTCAGCTCAGCCGGGATCTGCGCGGTGTCGGTTGCCGGGGTCGCCATCGGGTTGGACAGGTTATTGACCGTCGCGGGTGGACTCCGGCCGGGGTCGGGGATAGGCTCGCCACGCTCCACTGGCAGTCTCGTCCAACCCGAGGGGGAACCGTGTATCCCATCAGCTACGAAGCCGATTTCAACCCGACGCCGAACCGCTGGACCACTTTCTTCCGCCTGCTCCTGGCGATCCCGTGGTTCATCGTCGCGACCTTCTGGCTGATCCTCTTCGCCTTCACCCACCTCTTCGCCTGGGTCGCAGTGGTCATCCTCGGGCGCTACCCCCAGTGGCTGTACGAGTTCAACTCCGGCGTCGTCCGTTTCTCGATCCGCACCTCGGCCTGGATCTACCTGCAGACCGACGTCTGGCCGCCGTTCAGCCTCGGTGACGACCCCAGCTACCCGATCCGGGTCAACTTCGCCCCCGCGGCCGAGCGCCAGAGCCGGCTCAAGGCCTTCTTCCGCGTCATCCTCGTGCTGCCGGTGGCGCTGGTGCTCTCCTACGGCACCACCTACATCCAGCAGTTGGCCGCCCTCGTCGCCTGGGTGACGATCGTCTTCCGCGGCTACCTGCCGGAGGGCGTCAACAACATGCTGACCTTCGTCAACAGCTTCCACGCCCGCGTCTTCGGCTACCTGGCGATCCTCACCGACGACTACCCGCCGATCGGGCTCGAGCGGGCCAAGGGCGCCGGCATCCAGGTCGCTCCCCCCGTCCCTCCAGCGCCGCCCGCTCCGCCGGCGATGCCAAACCTCTAAGGAGACTCCGATGAGCGATGAGACCAACCAGAACGTGACCAAAGGCGAGGGCTACGCCGTCGCCAACCTGGCCGACCTCGGCGAGGGCCCGGGCTTCCGCAAGATCCGCAAGGAGCTGGGCGTGACCGCCTTCGGCGTCAACGCGATCGTGCTGCCGCCGACGTATGAGACCGGCGCCCACTTCCACGACGAGCAGGAGGAGCTCTACTTCGTCCACAGCGGCGAGATCGAGTTCACCTTCGGCGACGGCTCGACCCAGCGCCTCGGCCCCGGCGGCCTCGCCTGGGTCGACGCCCCCACCTCCCGCAAAGTCCGCAACGTCAGTGACTCCGACGAGGCGGTCTACATGATCGTCGGCGGCAAGGATGGCTATGTCGGGAGGGACGGCAAACTGGCCGAGGGCGAGACGCACCGGTAGGCCAAGCACCCTGGAGAGGGCCGGGTACCCCTCCGCCGGAGACCGTCGCGCAGCTGGGGCGAGCCCCGAGGGCTCAAGCGCGGTTCCTTGAGCCTCCGTCGGAGGGGTACCCGGCCCTCTCCGCGCCCTCCGCACTCCCGTCGCGGCCCGAGGTGCAGAACCTCTCAAGAGAAGTAAGGGGCGCGGGATCACTACGTGAAGTGAGCTGCGCACCTCCAGCCAAGAACTCTGATGATGCGCTGGTAGGAAACCACGCTCCCCGAGCGCGAAGTGAAGCTTCCGTGAAGGAGGGTCGGGTGCCCCTCCAGCGCAGCGGCGCTCCCTTTTTCGCCTACAAAGCTCAGCGAGAGACGTCAGCTCCCCAGCGAAAAAGTCAGCAAGCAGGAGGGGCACCCGACCCTCCCCCGCGCCAACCCCTATTTCGTGTCTTTAAAGCCCTGATCGATCCAGGGCATCATCGTCCGCAAGTCCTTGCCGACGTCCTCGATGTCTGACCCCTGAAGCTCCTCGCGCATCCGGTCAAAGTTCTCATTCCCAGCCTTGTTCTCGGCGATGAACTCGCGGGCGAAGTCGCCGTCCTGGATCTCTTTGAGGATCTGCTTCATCGCCGCCTTGGTCTCGTCGGTGATCACCCGTTTGCCGCGGGTGAGGTCGCCGTACTCGGCCGTGTTGGAGATCGAGTAATGCATCCCCTGGATGCCCTTCTCGTACATCAGGTCGGCGATCAGCTTCAGCTCGTGCAGGCACTCGAAGTAGGCCAGGCGCGGGTCGTAACCGGCCTCGACCAGGGTCTCGAAGCCGGCCTGGACCAGCTCGGAGGCGCCGCCGCAGAGGACGGCCTGCTCGCCGAAGAGGTCGGTCTCGCACTCGTCTTTGAAGGTGGTCTCGATCACCGCGGCGCGGCCGCCGCCGATCCCGGAGGCGTAGGCGAGGACGAGGTCGTGGGCGTTGCCGCTGGCGTCCTGGTGGACGGCCATCAGACAGGGAACGCCGTTGCCTTCCTCGTACTGGCGACGGACCAGGTGGCCGGGGCCCTTGGGCGCGACCATGCCGACGTCGACGCCGGCGGGCGGCTGGATCTCGTTGAAGTGGATCGCGAAGCCGTGGGCGAAGAGCAGGAGGTTGCCGGGGGCGATGCCGTCGGCGATCTCGGCGTTCCAGACCTCGGACTGCTTCTCGTCCGGCAGCAGGATCATCACCAGGTCGCCGCGGCTGGCGGCTTCGGCGACGTCGAGCACCTCGAGCCCGGCCGCTTCGGCCTTGGCGCGGCTGGAGGAATCCGGGCGCAGGCCGACGACCACGTCGACTCCGGAATCCTTGAGATTGAGGGCGTGAGCGTGCCCCTGGGAGCCGTAACCGAGGATCGCGACGGTCTTGCCGTCGAGCTTGCCGAGGTCGGCGTCTTTGTCGTAGAAGATGTCGTCAGTTCGCATGGCCGAGGAGGCTATCCAACCGCCCTAGCGGAGCGCCCTGCGCATCAGCTTGCCCGAGGGCGTGCGTGGCAGCGCCGCCGCCAGCTCGACCCGCTTCGGCACCTTGAACCCGGCCAGCGATTCGGCGCAGTGGCGACGCAGTTCGTCGGGGGTCACCTGGGAGCCGCTCTCGAGCACGATCACCGCAGTCACCGCCTGCTGCCACTCCGGGTCCTCACGGCCGACGACGGCGGCGTCGGCGACCTCGGGGTGACGCAGCAGCACCTCCTCGACCTCGGCCGGGATCACGTTCTCGCCGCCGCTGACGATCATGTCGTCGATCCGGTCCTTGACATAGAGGAAGCCCTCGTCGTCGATGTGGCCGAGGTCGCCGGTGTGCAGCCAGCCGTCGGCGTCGGCGCGGCCGGGGGCGACGGTCGGGCCCTGGACGAGGATCTCGCCGTCGAGGATCCGCAGATGGGTGGTCAGCAGCGGCCGGCCGGCGGAGCCGAGCTTGCGCTTGGCGTCGGCCGGGGACAGGGTCGTGACCTGGGAGCAGGTCTCGGTCAGGCCGTAGGTCTGGACCACGGTGGCGCCCTTGGCGGTCGCCTCCTGCAGCGGCTCCTCCGGGACCGGCCCGCCACCGACCAGGATCGCCCGCGGACCGGAGAGGTCGGCGCCGGCCTCCAGCAGCCGGGTCAGCATCGTCGCCACCACCGAGACCACGGAGATCTCGTCGTTTTCGAGGGCGGCGCCGACGCGATCGACGTCGAAGCCCTCGTGGACGACCGCGGTGGTCCCGTAGATGACCGAGCGCACGACGATGCTGAGGCCGGAGACGTGGCTGAGCGGCAGACAGCAGAGCCAGCGGTCCTCGGGCTCGACGCCGATGTTGAAGGCCGAGCCGACCGCGCTCCAGAGGAAGTTGCCGTAGGTGAGGCCGACCGGGCGTGGGGTGCCGGTGCTGCCGCTGGTGAGGACGTGGGCGCAGATCTCGTCCATGTCGTGCTCGCCCAGCAACGGCATGTCGGCCTCGGTCTGGGTCAGCTCGCCGGCGTCGTCGAGGTCGACGATCGGTTCCTCGGCGGCGACGATCTCCGCCCGCTCAGCCGCGGTCAGGCGCGGGCTCAACGGCAGCAGGCAGGCGCCGACCTTCATCAGCGCGTGGGCGAGCACGACCTGCTCGCGGCGCGGGTGCATGGTCAGGGCAGCGACGGAGCCGCGGCGGACGCCGTGGGCGGCGAGGCGGCGGGCGACCCAGGTCGCCTCCGCCTCCAGCTCGGCGTAGGTCATCTCGGCGCCGTCCGCGACCAGGGCGGTGCGGTCCGGGCAACTCTGGGATCTCTGGGCCAGCCAGTCATCGAGCTTCATCGGCGGGATATCGTGCCCATCATGCCCAAACGCCACAAGGACGCCCTGCCCGAGCAAGAGCTGTACGCCCCGATCACCTGGGAGACCGTCGCCGAGTACGAGGACATCCGCTACGAGAAGGCCGGCGGGATCGCCAAGGTGACGATCGACCGGCCCGAGGTCCTCAACGCCTTCCGGCCGCAGACGCTGGTCGAGGTCGGCGCCGCCCTGGAGCTGGCGCGCGAGGACACCGCGGTCGGCGTGATCATCCTCACCGGCGAGGGACAGAAGGCGTTCTGCTCCGGCGGCGACCAGACGGTCCGTGGCGACAGCGGCTACATGGCCGAGGGCGCCGTGGTCGGCCGTTTCCACGTCACCGACCTGCAGGTGCAGATGCGGCGGCTGCCGAAGCCGGTGATCGCGATGGTGGCCGGCTACGCGATCGGCGGCGGCCACATCCTCCACGTCTGCTGCGACCTCACGATCGCCGGCGACAACGCCGTCTTCGGCCAGACCGGGCCGCGGGTCGGCTCCTGGGACGGCGGCTTCGGCGCCTCGCTCCTGCGCGACCTGGTCGGAACCAAGAAGGCGAAGGAGTTCTGGCTGCTCTGCCGCCAGTACGACGCCGAGGAGGCGCTGGAGATGGGCCTGGTCAACGCGGTCGTGCCGGTTGGCGAGCTCGAGCGCGAGACGGTCGCCTGGTGCCGCGACATGCTGGCCCTCTCCCCCTTCGCCCTGCGCCTGGCCAAGGCCAGCTTCAACGCCCACGAGGACGGCTACGCGGGTATTCAGCAGCTGGCCCATGACGCCAACCTCCTCTTCTACGGAAGCGAGGAGGCCGCCGAGGGGCGCGAGGCCTTCAAGCAGAAGCGCCAGCCCGACTTCTCCAAGTTCCCCCGCCGCCCATGAGGATCTGGCTGATGGCGGCGCGACCGCGAACCCTGCCGGCGGCGATCGCGCCGGTCCTGGTCGGCACCGCCGCCGCGGTGCAGTGGCACGGGAGCCTGCCGCGCTGGGGCGCGTTCTTCGCCGCCCTGATCGGCTCGATCTTCATCCAGATCGGGACCAACCTCGCCAACGACTACTCCGACGCCAAGCGCGGCGCCGACACCGCCGACCGGCTGGGCCCGGTGCGGGTCACCTCGGCCGGGCTGGTGACGCCGCAGCGGGTGCTGCGGGCGACCTGGATCGCCTTCGCGGTCGCCGTCGTCTGCGGGATCTACCTGGCGGTCGTGGCGGGACCCGTGATCCTCATCGTCGGCGTGCTCTCGATCGCCGCCGGCGTGCTCTACACCGGCGGTCCCCGCCCCTACGGCTACGCCGGCCTCGGCGAGGTCTTCGTCTTCCTCTTCTTCGGCCTGGTCGCCGTCAACGGCTCCTACTACGTCCAGGTCGAGCAGCTCGACGCGCTGCCGCTGGGGCTTTCGATCTCGCTCGGCTTCCTCGCTACCGCGATCCTCGTCGTCAACAACGTCCGCGACCTCGAGACCGACCGCCGCGCGAGCAAGATGACGCTGGCGGTGCGGATGGGACGCAGCAACGCGGTGATGCTCTACCGGCTGCTGATGCTCGGCGCCTTCGCGGTGCTGCCGGTCGCGCTGTGGGCCGGCGAAGCGAGCGCGCTGCCGCTGATCGGGCTGCTGGCGCTGCCGATGGCCTTCAAACCGATGCGGGCGATGACCAACCGCACCGACGGCCCGGCGCTGAACGGCGCCCTGGCGGCGACGGGCGCCGTGCTCGGCGTCTACAGCCTCCTGGTCACGGCCGGGCTGCTGATCTCAAGCTGAGCGGCGCCCGCGCGGGCGCCGGAGTGAGAGGGTATGGGAGTGCGAATCGCCTCCGTCGAGGTCATCCCCTACGCGCTGCCCTTCCGCGAGTTCTACGTGACCGCGCGCGGCAGCCTCGCCCAGCGCGAGATGGTGCTGCTGCGGCTGCGCTCGGACGACGGGCTGACCGGCCTGGGGGAAGCGGTGCCGATGTCGCTGCGCGGCGGCGCGACGCTGGCCCGGGTCGTGAGCGAGCTGGAGCTGCTCTCCGAGCTCTCCGAGCTGGACGAGGCGGGCCTGCGCGGCGGCATCGCCAACCTCTCGGCGCCGGCTCGCTGCGCGGCGCTGACCGCGCTGATGGATCTGCGCGGCCGCCGGGCGGCCGCCGGGGGTCGCTCCGCTCCGGCGGCGGGCGAGCCGGTCCGCTGCAACGCGACGCTGGTCGCGGGCGAGCCGGCAGCGGTCGCCGAGGACGCCCTGCGCTGGGCGGCCGAGGGCTTCTCCACCTTCAAGCTCAAGCTCGGGACCGGCGACGACGCCGGCCAGGTGCGGGCGGTGCGCGAGGCGGTTGGGCCAGGAGCGCGGATCCGGGTCGACGCCAATGCGAGCTGGGACGTCGACGCGGCCAAGCGCACGCTGGCTGAGCTGGAGGAGCTCGACATCGAGCTGGCCGAGCAGCCGGTGGCGACGCTGGAGGAGGCGGCCGAGGTGGCAGCGGCCACCTCGATCCCGATCGCCGGCGACGAGAGCGTCGAGAGCCGCAGCGACGCCGAGCGCGCGGTCTCACTCGGTGCCTGCGATCTGACCGGGATCAAGCTCTCCAAGGTCGGCGGGCCGGAGGAGGCGATCGAGATCGCCGAGGTGCTGCCGTCCTACGTCTCCAGCGCCCTCGACGGGCCGGTCGGGATCGCGGCGGCGGCGCAGGTGGCGCAGACGCTGCGCGAGGGAGCGCCGGTCGGCGGCCTCGACCTCGCCCACGGCCTCGCCACCCAGCGCCTCTTCGCCGCCACCGTGGCCACGACCGAGTGCGAGCTGCGCGACGGGATGCTGCACCTGCCCAGCGGCCCCGGCCTCGGCGTCGAGATCGACGAGCGCGCGCTCGACCACCACCGGCTTTAAGTTCTGACCAGCGTGGATCCGACCAACGCCAACACCGCTCTCGCCTCGGCCTTCGTCGAGGAGCTCTCCCGCGGCGGGCTGCGGCACGCGGTCGTCTCCCCCGGCTCGCGCTCGACGCCGCTGGCGCTGGCCTTGTGGCGAGAGCCGGAGATCGAGGTGACGGTGATCGTCGACGAGCGCTCGGCGGCCTTCTTCGCCCTGGGGGCGGCGCAGGCGAGCGGCACGCCGGTGGCACTGCTCTGCACCTCCGGGACGGCGGTGGCCAACTACCACCCGGCGGTGATCGAGGCCGACGAATCGGCAGTGCCGCTGGTCGTGCTCAGCGCCGACCGGCCACCGGAGCTGCGCGGGATCGGAGCCGGGCAGACGATCGACCAGATCAAGGTCTTCGGCGCCTCGGTGCGCTGGTTCTGCGAAGTCGGGACGCACGCGGCGGACGACGGCGGCCTGCTCCACTACCGCTCGGTCGCCTGCCGAGCGTTGGCGGCGGCGCGCGGCGAGGTCCGCCCCGGCCCCGTCCACCTCAACCTGCCCTGGCGCGAGCCGCTGGCACCTGTCCCGATCCAGGGAGCCGTGACCGCAACCGATCCGCTGGCGCTGAGCGGACGCGACGGGCGGCCGCTGACCGCGGTGACGAGCATCGACCTCGAGCCGTCCACCTTCCTGCTGGAGGAGATGGCGGGACACGTCGGCGACGCGATCGCCGGCGTGATCGTCGCCGGCCGCCAGCTCGACCCCGAGCTGCGCGAGCCGCTCGCCCACCTCGCCCGCGCCGCCGGCTTCCCGATCCTGGCCGAGCCGACCTCGCAGCTGCGCCGCGGCCCCCATGACCGCTCCCACGTCGTCGCCGCCTACGACCTGCTGCTGCGCGACGAGCGCTTCGCCCGCTCGGTCGTCCCCGACTTCGTCCTCCGCTTCGGCGCGATGCCGACCAGCAAGCCGCTGCGGGCGTGGCTGGCCGCGAGCGGCGCCAGCGAAATCGTCGTCGACCCCTACGGCGACTGGAACGAGCCGAGCAACCGCGCCGCGGCGATCCTGCGGGCCGACCCGACCGAGCTGGCCTCGGGCTGGGCGGCGCGGCTGGAGAAGGAGGAGCGCGGGGCGCCGGAGGCATGGATTGCCGCCGAGACCGCGGCCCAGGCCGCGCTGGACGTCGAGCTCGACGGCGGGGGCCCGATCTCCGAGCCGGCCCTGCACCGTGCCCTCGGCCGGGCCCACCGCGATGGCGACCTCGTCTACACCGCTTCGAGCATGCCGATCCGCGACCAGGAGGCCTTCCTCGCCGCTGCCGGCACCAACGCGCTCTTCCTCTGCAACCGCGGCAGCAACGGCATCGACGGCCTCGTCTCCTCCGGCATCGGCGCCGCCCACGCCAGCGGCCGCCCGACCACGATCGTCAGCGGCGACCTCGGCCTGCTCCACGACATCGGCGGCCTCGCCGCCCTGCGCGAGGTCTCCACCCCGGTCCGCATCGTCGTCATCGACAACGGCGGCGGCGGCATCTTCCACTTCCTGCCCCAGGAGAAAGCACTCGGAGGCGATGAGTTCGAGGCGCTGCTGGGGACCCCCCGCGGCGTCGACGTCGCCAAGGCCGCAGCCCTCTTCGATCTCCCCCATCGCCACCTCGAGTCTCTTTCCGATCTCCCCGAAGCGCTCGCGGCCGGCACCGGCCTGATCGAGGTGCAAACCGACCGCACCACCAACGTCGCATCCCACCACCACCTCCAAGCGCGCGTCCAAGCCGCTCTCACGGCGCTGCGCTGAAGAGGGATCGGGGGACACTCGACGGAACCTCCCGCTGTCGTGACGGCGAGTGTCCCCCGATCCCTCCCCACCCACCTACTCTGCGAGCAGCGGCAGCAACGCCTGCAACTTCACCTCGGTCTCAGCCAGCTCGGCCGCGGGGTCCGACCCGGCGACGACGCCGACGCCGGCGAAGAGATGGGCCTCGCGGTCGCGCAGGAGGGCGCTGCGGAGGGCGACACAGAACTCGCCGTCCTCGGTCGCGTCCATCCAGCCAACCGGGCCGGCGTACCAGCCCCGGTCCATGCCCTCGAGGTCGGCGATCGCGCCGGCTGCCCTGGGCCAGGGCTCGCCGCCGACGGCGGGGGTCGGGTGCAGCATCCCGGCCAGCTCGATCGCCGAGCGCGGGTCGGCCAGCTGGGCGATCACGGGCGTCGCCAGGTGCTGGATGTTGGCCACCTTGACGATCTCCGGCTCGGCTGCCGCCTCCACCCAGACCGCGTGCGGGCGCAGGGCGCGGACGATGCGCTCGCAGACGATGCGCTGCTCACGGCGGTCCTTGTCGCTGCGCAGCAGTTGCTCCCCGAGGTGATCGTCGACGGCGGGATCAGAGCTGCGGCGGGTCGAGCCGGCGAGGGCGACGGTGGAGACGCTGGCGCCGGAACGGCGCACCAGCAGCTCCGGGCTGGCGCCGATGAACGCCGCCTCGGGCGTGCCGACGCAGAAGCAGAAACAGGCCGGGAACTGCTCGCGCATGGCGCCGAACAGGGCGGCCGGGTCGTGGGCGCCGCCGGCGCTGACGACGACCTCGCGGGCAAGCACGACCTTGCTCATCTCCCCCGCCTCGATCCGGGCCGTGGCGGCGCCGACGGCGGCTTCGAAGTCGCCCGGCGGGCGGGCGCTGCGGATCTCCGCGTGCGAGGTCGGATGCGGGTCGAGCATCGGCAGCGGCGCCTCGCTGCGCAGGCCGGCGAGGCGCGCTGCCATCGCCGCGCTGCGCGCATCCGCATCGTCCCCCGGCTGGACGACCGCGTTGAGCGTGAGGAAGCTGCGGCCGCCGCTGCAGCAGAGCGAAAGCTCGGGCAGGATCAGCGAGCCGGGCGAGAGCGAGGACCAGGTCGAGGAGCCGCCGCCCTCGGAGTCGAAGGCGAAGCCGCCGAGCCAGACGGGGCCGGCACCCGCCGGCAGCCCGCGGGGCTCGTCGAGGACGGCGTCGCCGCCTGTTCGCAGGCACTGCTCGGCGATGTCATCGAAGCGGGCGGCACCGCGCGAGGCCGCCTCGTGAGCGACGCCGAGCCCGGCCAGAGCGAAACCGCGGTCCGGCTGCTCCCAGGCAAACCAGCGGTCAGAGGCCAACCGCGAGGCGAAGGCCGCCGCGCAGGGATCAGCGACATCGGTCTCGACGGTGACACTTACCAGCGTTCGTCGACCACGCGCAACCGCCTTATGCAGTCCGGCTGACAATGACGAGGTCAGGAGGTTGTCAGACAAGGACACAGGGAGGCCGAATAGCAGCGCTATTTGGGCGACCGAGGACGCCGTCTGGCGACGTCCTGGGCCGTCATTTCAGTCGGACCCACGGGCGATGGCGATCTCGCCAGTTCTGACCATTTCGACGAGCCCATGTGGGCGGACCATGCGCTCGAAGGCCTCGATCTTGTCGGCGGAGCCGGTCACCTCGATCGTCATCGTGCGGCGGGCGACGTCGACGATTTTGGCCCGGAAGATCTCCGCGAACTGGATGATCTCGGCCCGGTTCTCGACCGCCGAGGAGACCTTGAACAGCGCCATCTCCCTGGCCACCGTCTCTTCCGGCTCCATGTCGCGGATCTTGAGGACGTTGACGAGCTTGTGCAGCTGCTTGGTCACCTGGTCGATCGGGTGGACGGCGCCGTCGAGGGTGAGCGTGACCCGCGAGACGCTGGGGTCGTCGGTCGGCCCGACCGCGAGCGTGTCGATGTTGAAGCCGCGGCGCGAGAAGAGGCCGGCGACGCGGGCCAGCACCCCCGGCTTGTTCTCGACCAGGATCGAAAGGATGTGTTTGCGCCCGCTGAGCTGACCGGGCAGGTGCAGATCCTCGAGCTTGACCGCCTGTGGCGTTCCGGCCTCCATCAGCGCACCGCCCCCGGCGCCTCGACCATGTCACGGGCCGCTTGACCCGGAGCGATCATCGGGTAGACGTTCTCCTCCTGGGCGACGCGGACGTCGAGCAGGACGGGACCATCGGTCTCCAGCGCCTTGACCATCGTCTCCTCGAGGTCGGCGGAGCTCTCGCAGCGCATGCCGGTGGCGCCGAAGGCCTCGGACAGCTTCACCCAGTCGGGGCTGGCGCCCATCTCGACCGAGCTGTAGCGGCGATGCCAGAACAGCTCCTGCCACTGGCGGACCATGCCCATGTAGCCGTTGTTCATGAGGAAGACCTTGACCGGGATCTCCTCGCTCACGCAGGTCGCGAACTCCTGCACGTTCATGATCAGGCTGCCGTCGCCGGCCAGGCAGACCACGTGCTCGCCGGGGCAAGCGACCTTGGCGCCGACCGCCGAGGGCAGCCCGAAGCCCATCGTGCCGAGGCCGCCGGAGTTGATCCAGCGCCGCGGTTTGTCGAAGCCGTAGTACTGGGCCGCCCACATCTGGTGCTGGCCGACGTCGGAGGTGATGATTGCGTCGCCCTGGGTCGCCCGATGCATCGCCTCGACCATGAACTGCGGCTTGATCAGCCCGTCCTTGCCGGGCTCGTAGAAGAGCGGGTGCTCCTGCTCCCAGCCGCGCAGCTGGTTCCACCAGGCGTCGAGGCGGGAGGAATCGGTCTGCAGCGCCCGGTACTCGCGGGTCAGCTTCGGCAGCACCAGCTTGACGTCGCCGACGATCGGGATGTGGGCGCCGACGTTCTTGGAGATCTCCGCCGGGTCGATGTCGATGTGGATGATCTTGGCGTGCGGAGCGAACTCGTCGAGTTTGCCGGTGATGCGGTCGTCGAAGCGGGCGCCGATGGCGACGATCAGGTCGGCTTTGTCCATCGCCGTGTTGGCGGTGTAGGTGCCGTGCATGCCGAGCATGCCGAGCCAGTTCTCGCCCGAGGCCGGGTAGCTGCCGAGGCCCATCAGGGTCGAGGTGACCGGGAAGCGGTCGGAGGCGACGAGTTCGCGCAGCTCCTCGGAGGCGTTGGCGTTGACGACGCCCCCACCGGTGTAGAAGATCGGCCGGCGCGCGTTGGCGAGCGCCTTGGCGGCGATGCGGATCTGTTTGATGTTGCCCTCGGTGGAGGGCTTGTAGCCGGGCAGCTCGACCGGCTCGGTGCGCGGCTGGTAGTCGATGTCGGCCCGCGAGAGGTCCTGCGGGATGTCGAGCAGGACCGGTCCCGGCCGCCCGGTCGAGGCGACGTGGAAGGCCTCGTGCACGTACTCGGGGATCTGGCGGGCGTCGGTGACCTGGAAGGAGTGCTTCACGAACGGCAGCGTGGCGCCGAGGATGTCGGCCTCCTGGAAGCCGTCGGTGCCGATCAGCTCGGTGCGGACCTGGCCGGTGATGAAGACGGTCGGGACCGAGTCCAGCATCGCGTCGGCGATCGCCGTAACCAGGTTGGTCGCGCCCGGGCCAGAGGTGGCGAAGGCGACCCCGACCCGGCCCGAGGCCTTGGCGTAGCCCTCGGCGGCATGGCCGCCACCCTGCTCGTGGCGGACCTGGACATGGCGGAAGTCGGCGTCGACGAGCGCGTCGTAGGTCGGCAGGTTGGCCCCGCCGGGAATCCCGAAGACGTCCTTGACGCCCTCCGCCTTGAGGCATTCCATCAACGTGTCAGCGGCTCTCATTGAACAGGCGATGCTACCAGCGCGCAGGCGCCGTCCGGGCCGCCGGGCTGGGCGTGGTTACGCCTGGCCAGCGGGCGATTTCGCCGGGTTCCAGCGGGTCTGGGGATCGATCGAGCTCTCGATCGCGTTCCCCTTGTAGCGCTCGATGATGTGGAGCATCGACTCGACCAGGGTCTCCCCCAGCAGGGTCGGCTCGAGGCCGAGGTCGAGCAGCTTGGTGTGGATCGCGTTGTAGTAGTGCTCTTCCTTCTCGACCCGCGGGTTCTCGTAATGCTGGATCTCGACCGTGTAGCCGAGGTGCTCGCCGGCCTGCTTGACCAGGCCGGCGAGCTCCAGGACCGAGAACTGCTCGGTGAACTGGTTGAAGACGCGGAAGTCGCCGCGCGCGGCCGGGTTGGCGACGGCCAGCTCGACGCAGGCGATCGTGTCGCGGATGTTGAGGAAGCCGCGGGTCTGGTGGCCGGCGCCATAGACGGTCAGCGGGTGGCCGATCACCGCCTGCAGGCAGAAGCGATTGAGCACGGTGCCGAAGATCTCGTCGTAGTCGAAGCGGGTGATCAGGCGCTCGTCGCCCTCGGTCTCGGCGGTGTCGATGCCATAGACGACGCCCTGATTGAGGTCGGTAGCGCGCAGTCCCCAGACCCGGCAGGCGAAGTGGATGTTGGTCGAGTCGTGGACCTTGGAGCAGTGGTAGAGCGAGGCCGGCAGCTTCGGGAACGGCAGCGTGTCCTTGCGTCCCTTGTGCTCGATCTCGATGTAGCCCTCCTCGATGTCGATGTCGGGCTGCCCGTACTCCCCCATCGTCCCCAGCTTGACCAGGTGGCAGTCGGGGACGTGGTCGCGGATCGAGAAGAGCAGGTTGAGGTTGCCGATCACGTTGGCGTGCTGGGTCTCGACCGCCTTCTGACGCGAGGCCATCGAGTAGGGCGCCGAGGCCTGCTGGCCGTAGTGGATGACCGCCTCGGGCATCGTCTCGGCGACGACCGCGTCGAGGAAGTCGCCGTCCTCGATCGCGCCGACATAGCTGCGGATCTCCCTGCCGGAGATCTCCTTCCAGGCGGCGATGCGCGGCTCGAGATCGGCGATTGGGGTGAGCGAGCCGGTGCCGGCTTCCTCGTGCCAGCGACGGCGCGAGAAGTTGTCGACGACGGAGACCTCGTGGCCGCCGGCCGAGAAGCGCAGAGCGGTCGGCCAGCCCAGGTACCCGTCACCCCCGAGGATGAGGATTCGCATAGGACGCGGCAGCTTAGTTGAATCCGCCCGATGGAAAACGGACTGGCGGCGAGAAATGGGGGGCGGGTCGGCCTCGCCGCCCTCGTCGTGATCCTGCTGATCGGGCTCGGGTTGCGCGTCGACTACGCCTGGGACGGGCGCGAGCCGGTCTTCGACGCCGCCGCCTACGCGGCGATCGCGGCCAACCTCGAGCAGGGCAACGGATTCACGGTCGGAGCCGCGGCGACGCAGCCGTCCAGCAACTACTCCCCGGGCCTACCGCTGCTGGTCGCCGGCGCCTACGAGGTGACCGGCGGTGTCCACGAGCGCCTGGCGCGCGTCCTCCTTGCGCTTCTCGGCACGCTTTCGGTTCTTTTCACGTATCTCCTCGGACGGCGCCTCAGCCGAGTGATGCCTGAAGCCGGCTGGGACCGGCTTCAGGCATCACTCGGCGTAATCGCGGGCTTGGTCGGGGCGCTCGCAGTGGCGGTGTATCCGGCGCTGCTCGAGTACCAGGGGATGCTGATGAGCGAGCCGCTGGCGGCGACGCTTCTGTCCGGCGCGGTCCTGGCGATCTTTCGGGCCAGCGAACGGAGCGGCGCGGTTGCCTGGCTGCTCCCCGGCGCTCTGCTCGGCGGCGCGGCGATGGTCCGGCCCGAGTACCTCGGCGTCGCGTTCCTGCTCGGAGTCGTCGTCTTCGCCCGGACGGCCGCGGGCGACTGGCGGCGGGCGCTGGCCCAGGCCGCGATCCTGCTCGCCGGGGTCGTCCTCATCGTCGCTCCCTGGACGATCCGCAACGCCGTCGCGCTCGACCGGGCGGTGCCGATCTCGACCGGGGGCGGCCAGGTGCTGTTCGCCGGTACCTACCTGCCCTCCGACGGCGACCCGGAAAAAGTCGGAGCGGAGGTCGTCGCCCGCCACCCGGAACTGTTCGCCTCCACGGCCGCCCAGCGCCTGCGGCTGGAGCAGATCCTCGCCCGGCTCGCCGCCGCCCGCTACCCGGACCTGGAAACCGACCGGGCGCTGTCGCGGATGGGCCGCGTGCAGCTCGGCGACGACATCTCCGAACAGCCGCTCGAGTTCGCCGGCTTCCTCGCCACCAAGGTCGGCCGGATCTGGTCGCACGGCCCGCGCGAAGTCATGCGCGCGACGGGCTGGGAGATCCTGCACTGGGCGATCGTCGGCTTTGGCCTGCTCGGCCTCTGCCTGCTCGCCTGGCGCCGCCGCTGGGAGGCGCTGGTGCTGGCGACGGTCTTCCTCTCGATCACCGCCCTCACTGCCCTCCTGGTTGCCTCGCCGCGGCGGGTGCTGGTGATGCTGCCGCTGGTCGCCGCCCTGGCCGGCGCCGGCGCGACCTGGCTCGGAGCTCAGAGCTTGAAGGTCGGAGGACGCAGAGCGTCAGCGGCGCGGGACGGGCGGCAGCATATGGCGAGATAGCCTGAGCCGGCCTTGACCGCCCTCGCCAACAGCATCCGCGCGCTGCCGCAGCGCTTCGGCAAGACGACGCTGATCGTGCTGGCGCTGATTGCCGTGATCGGGCTCGGTGCCCGCGCCTACGTTGTCGCCAAGCCGGTCGAGCACCCGGCGGACGATTCGCACGCCTACTACGCGCTCGCCAAGGCTCTCTACGAGGAAGGGAGCTTCGGCGGGCCCGAATTCCGCGACTCCAGCGACTGGTCGCCGGGGGCGCCGCTGCTCTACGCGGCCAGCTTCTACGCCACCGGCGGCGCCCGCGAAGGGACGGCGCGGATCGTCGAGGCGCTGCTCGGCGTCGTCGCGATCCTCGTCGTCTTCCTCCTCGGCGAGCGCCTGGGCGGGCGCTGGGTGGGCCTGCTGGCGGCGGGCGGCGTTGCCGTCTACCCCCCCTTCATCCACTCCACCGGCGAGCTGATGAGCGAGCCGCCGGCGATTCTCACCCTGCCCGCGGCGGTGCTCGCCTTTCTCTGGGCGAGCGAGCGTGGGCGCTCACCATGGGCCTGGCTCCTCCCCGGTCTGCTATTCGGCCTGACCGCGATGTTCCGGCCCGAGTACCTCTTCGTCGGCGCCGCCTTCGTCGTCCTCGCCGCGCTGCGCCCAATCCTGACGCGGGGCTGGTCGTCCGGCTGGAAGCCCGGCCTCGCCGGAGGGGCGCTGCTCCTCGTCGCGCTGCTGCTGCCGATCGTGCCGTGGACGATCCGCAACGTCGACGTGCTCGGGCGCGTGGTGCCGATCTCGACCGGCAGTGGCAAGGCGCTCTACGTCGGCACCTACCTGCCCGCCGACGGCGAATACCAACGGGTCAAGGCGCTGCTGGTGAAGCGCTACCAGGGGCGCGACCTGGCGCCCAACTCGGCGGCGCTGGACGCGGTCGACCCGACGCCGCTGTTCGACCGCGTCGCCAAGCGCTACCCGGAACTGTCCCGCGACGCCGCCCTGGGCAAGATCGGCAAGGAGAACTTCTCGACCTACTTCGGCGAAGACCCGACTGGCTACCTGGCGATGACCGCCCGCAAGGTCGGGCGGATGTGGAGCAGCGGGGTCGGCGCGGCGATGAGCAGCGGGGTCGGGCGAGCGATCCAGATCCTGCTCGTCGCGCTCGGACTGGCCGGCTTCGCCCTACTCGGACTGCGCCGGCGCTGGTGGGATCTGGTCGCCCTGGCGGCGCCGATCCTGCTCGTCACCGCGATCGGCGCCGCCTCGCTGGCCGCCCCGCGGCGCAACGAGGTGCTGATGACGCTGGTCTTCCCACTTGCCGCCCTGGCGCTGTCACGGGGGGTCGCGGCCATATCCTCCGGTCGCGAATGGTCCCCAGAGCAGGCATCTTCCCCGCCGAACTGACGGCGCTCCGCAGCGGCGGGCTGATCTTTGCGATCGGGCTGATTGCCTACGCGATCGCGCGACGCCGCTCCCTGCGCAACGTCGACGTCCTCCTGCTGCTCGCCGCCGGCCTCGGCCTGGCGCTGGTCTCGGGGACCGAAATCGTCGACGGCCTGCTCTCCGCCTTCTCCTTCGAAAAGGGCAACGGCGGCCGCATCCTCGGCCTCGCCGTCTTCGCCATCTTCATCCTCTTCTTCCTGATCCTGCGGGCGCTCTCGGTGGCGGCGCGCAACTCACGCCAGCTCTCGGCGGCACTGGAGGGATTGGCCTGGGAGGAGTTCCGCCAGGCGGGTCTGCCCGAGCGCTTCCGCGGCAAGGTCGCGATCCTCGTCCCCGCCTACAACGAGGCCGAGAACATCGGCCACGTGCTCGACCAGATGCCGGGCGAGGTCTGCGGCGTGGCAACCGAGGTGCTGGTCGTCGACGACGGCTCCCGCGACGGCACCGGCGACGTCGCCGCCTCGCACGGCGCCGCGGTCGCTCGCCACGTCACCAACCGCGGCGGCGGCGCGGCCCTGCGCACGGGCTACCGCCTGATGGTCGAATCGGGAGCCGAGATCGTCGTCACCCTCGACGCCGACGGCCAGCACCTCCCTTCGGAGATGGAGCGCCTGGTCAAACCGGTGCTCGACGGCGAGGTCGACATGGCCCACGGCTCCCGCGTGCTCGGCCACGCCGACCGCAACCACTTCGCCCGTGAGCTCGGCATCGTCTTCTTCAACCGCCTCGTCTCGTTCATCACCCGCACCCATGTGACCGACTGCTCCAATGGCTACCGTGCCGTCCGCACCACCGTGCTCCCGCAGCTGGTCCTGCGCCAGGAGCAGTTCCACACCTCCGAGTTCATGATCGAGGCGATCAAGCGGGGGATCCCCGCCAAGGAGATCCCGGTCACCGTCGAACAGCGGCTGCACGGTCACTCCAAGAAGCCGGCGGTCTTCCGCTACGGGGTAGGGTTCGCGAACGCGATCGTCAGGACCTGGCTGCGGTAGGCATGTGGGAGGAGGTGCCGATACCCCTCCCGTGAATTGAGTCGCTTCGCGCCCTATGGGCGCGTCGCTCCGCATGTTGGAGCGCGACCTAGGAGGAGGTCGCGCGGAAGACAGATTGCATATCGCGCGCTTCGCGCACATTCCCGGGAGGGGTATCGGCACCTCCTTCACAAGCGCATCGCGCGACCTCCTACCTAGCGAGGGAAGACCCACCCCCGTCGCTCTTCCCGCGTAGGTCCTGAACCCTCGTCCGTCCTGGCGACCTGTGTCGTTGGAGGGGTCTGAGTACCCCCGATTCGAATGTGGCCGAACGGCCGCGAAATGCAATCTGATTTTTTGCCCGCCATAGGCGGGCAGCATGTTGCGGAGCCGTCCGCGAAGCGGACGCGACTCAATTCGAATCGGGGGTACCCAAACCCCTCTACCGCACCCCTGGATGCCGCACCGCCGCCGGATCCGGCAAATACAGATCGGTGCCGCACCGCGGACAGACCTGAACGTAGAGCTTCAGCTCCCTCTTGCAGGTCGGACACTGCCGTTCCGGTTCGTTCTTCTCGACCCGGTAGAGGATCGCGGCGACGAGGCCGAGCAGGGGGATGACGGCGCCGATTGCGAACCAGATCCAGAAGGAGCTGCCCTTGCCCTTGGCGACGAAGCCGGTGGCGAGGCCGAAGAAGAAGGCGATGACGAGGTACTCCATGCGCTCATTTTGACGATTCCGGGGCATGGGTCGAACGTCCAGGCAGGGGAACCTGCCTAAAGGGACTAATAGAAGGACCGACAACCAGTGAAAGGCCCAACCGGGTCAACTTGCGCATGGCGATCCCACGAACCCCAGCGAGCACGACGAAACCGCAGCGGCACCACCGTCGCCATCGCCTGCACCTCTGGAAGGACAAGCACTACCGCTGGGTGCCGGACGGCAACGGCGACTGGCGCGTCCAGGGCTACATCTTTCGCCACCATCACAAGCCCAAGCGCGGCCACTACCGCGGCCCCGGGAAGAAACCGGCGGCCCGCCCGGCGGCAGTCGCCGCTCCCCTCAACCGCGACCCGCGGCCAGCCGGCGCCTACCAGGGTCCGTTCGGCGTCGAGCAGGCGGTGCGGCTGCTGAACCGAGCCGGGTTCGGGCCGGTGCCGGGCCAGGCGGAGCAGCTCGTCTCGCTCGGCCTCGTCGGCGCGGTCCAGTCGCTGACCAGGCCCAGCGGCGCCGCCAGCCTGCACGGCCCGGCGCCGGTCGACGACGAAGGCACCCCGATCGCCCCCGGCGATGCCTGGGGGCACAGCCACCTCTGGTGGCTCGACCGCATGATCAGAACCGACCAGCCGCTGGTCGAGCGGATGGCGTTGGTCTTCCACGACTGGTTCGCGACCTCGATCGACGGCGTCTCCAAACAGCAGCAGATGATCGACCAGTCCAACCTCTTCCGCTCCGCCTGCTTCGGCTCCTTTCTCGACCTCTTCAAGGCGGTGACGATCGACCCGGCGATGCTGCAGTGGCTGAACGGGGCCGAAAACCGCAAGGGCGCGCCAAACGAGAACTACGGCCGCGAGATGATGGAGCTGTTCAGCCTCGGCGCCGACCGTGGCGCCTACACGGAGGACGACATCCGCGAACAGGCGCGGGCGCTGACCGGTTGGCGCAACGACTGGTCGAACGAGCAGGGCGCCTACAACTTCCGCTTCGACCCCAAACGGTACGACGCCAACAGCAAGACGGTCTTCGGCCAGACCGGCAACTGGGGCTGGGAAGACGCCTGCCGGCTCTGCGTCGAGAACCCGCTCCACCCCTCCTTCTTCGTCGACAAGCTCTGGAGCTACTTCGTGCCGCAGGCGGCGTCGGCGGCGGTGCGGGACGGGCTGATGAACACCTACCGCGCCTCCGGCTGGCAGATCCGCCCGGTGCTGGAGACGATCCTGCTCAGCCCCGACCTCTACCAGGGTCCGGCGATGATCAAACCGCCGGTCGTCCAGCTCGCCGGAATGCTGCGCCGACTCGGCCGCTATGTCGACACCGACGCCTGGACCTGGCTCTGCGAACAGGCCGGACAGGTGCTGTTCCGTCCCCCCAACGTCTCCGGCTGGGACGACACTCGCTGGCTCGACACCTCGCGCATGCGGGCGCGCTGGAACGTCGTCCACTACGCCCTCGACAACATCGCAGTCGACAACTGGAACGGCGACTACAGCGCCACCGAGACCGCCGACGAAGCGCTGGCGCGGGCGATCGTCTCCTGGGGTTCGCCGGCATTGCGGGCAGAGCACCGGGCGGAGCTGCTCGATTTCGCCCAGCGGGCGGAGAAACTCGCCGTCGCCGGCTGGCAGAAAAGCCCTTACCGGGCGATGCGCCAGAACGCCCTGCTGCAGTTGATCGGCATCAGCCCGGACACGATCCTGCAATGACCCCGAGCTCTCACAACTGCTGCGGCGACTACACCCGCTCGCAACTGCTGCGGGCGGCGGCGGCCGAAGCCGGCAAGGGCCTGCCGGTGATCGAGCCGGGGATGCCCGAGCCCGCCGGCACCGGCCTCTCGCGGCGCACCTTCCTCTCGCGCACCGCCGGCCTGGCGCTGGCGGTCTACGGCGCTTCGAAGATCCCGCTCTCGGTCTTCGAGGAGGGGATCGCCCAGGCGGCGACCGGGGACAAAGTCCTGGTCTCGGTCTTCTTCGACGGGGGCATCGACGCGCTCAGCGTGCTCGCCCCGGTCGGCGACCCGCGCTACTCGCAGCTGCGCCCCAACCTCGCCCTTACGCCCGAGACCGGCACCCCCTTCACTGAGGACACCCGGCTCAACTGGCACCCCGCCGCCGCCAGCCTGGCGACCCTCCACGCCGAGGGCAAGGTCAGCGCCTTCCCGGCGATCGGCTACGACCATCCCGACCAGTCGCACTTCACCTCGCGCCACTTCTACGAGGTCGGCGAGCTCGCGGTCGGCTTCCGCACCGGCTGGCTCGGCCGCTACATCGACCTGGTCGGCGACACCGAGAACCCGCTGCAGGGGCTCTCGCTGGACGGCTCGCTCTCGCCGATGCTCGCCACCGCCGACAAGCCGGTGGCGGCGATCGACAGCGTCGACGGCTTCGACCTCTACTCGTCGGTGAGCGGCGAAGTCCAGGCCGAGATGTACCGCAGCTTCGCCCGCTTCGGATCGCTGCCCTCCGACTCCCCGGGCCTGGCCCAGGTCCGCCGCGCCACCGCCCAGACCGACAAGCTGCGCCAGGACCTCGAGGGAGTTGGGGAGTTCACCAGCCCGGTCGCCTATCCCGACACCTGGTTCGCCCACAAGCTCGCCGGGCTCGCCGCCTTCATCGCCGCCGGGCTGCCGATGCGGGCGGTGACGATCCGCGCCTCCGGCGGCTACGACACCCACTCCGACCAGGCCACCGACCTCGACCGCAATCTGCGCGAGACCTGCGAGGGCCTGCTCGCCTTCCAGCGCGACCTCGAGGCGCGCGGCCTCGCCGACCGGGTGCTGACCGAGATGTGGAGCGAGTTCGGGCGGCGGCCGGAGGAGAACGGCTCGGCCGGGACCGACCACGGCGCCGCCGGCTGCGCCTTCGTGATCGGCTCCAAAGCCAAGGGCGAGATGGTCGGCGAATTCCCAGGGCTGGCGACCCTCGACAGCAACGAAAACCTGCGGGTGACCAGCGACTTCCGCGGCATGTACTGCGCCCTGCTCGAGCAGTGGCTCGGCCAGGACGCCGGCCCGATCATCCCCGGCGCCTCCGGCTTCGCCCGGCCAACGCTGGTGAAGGCGTGAGCAGAGCCCTCGCGGCCGTCGTCGCCCTGGCGCTGGCCGCCCTCCTCACCCTCGCCCCGGCAGGAGAGATCGTCGGCGGCGATAGCGCCAGCGCCGCCGACTGCGCCTGGCAGCAGCACTCGAAGCGGGTCGTCAAGCGGGTCAAGCGCGACGGCCGGGTGCGGCGGGTCGTCCGCGTCAGGCGCTGGCGGACCTGCGACCCGCTGCTGGCGGCGCCGGCGATCACCCTCGCACCGTCTCCACCTCCCGCCGCCACGCCGACCGCGGAACCGGAACCACCGCCGCGCCGGGTCAGCGTCAAAGCCAACGACGCCACGCCGGAAGCATTCAGCTTCGGCCTCTCGCGGCCCTTCGTCGTCTCCGGCGAGGTGACCGTCGAACTCAACAACCAGGGCCAGGATCCGCACAACCTCAACGTCAGGCCCGAGGGCAGCGAAGGCTCGCCGCTCGAGGTCGGAGAAGCCGGTCCGGGCGAGAGCCGGGTCGCGCACTTCGACTTGCCTCCGGGCAGCTACCGGCTCTGGTGCAGCCTCCCCCGGCACGAGGAATGGGGGATGAGCGTCGACCTCGAAGTCAGGAGCGGCTAGCCAAGGCGCTTCGGGTGCCCGATCTGGCCCAGCTCGGCCAGGTCGCGGCCGAAGGGCAGGCTGGTGGTCCAGTCGACCACCGCGTGGGCCTTGCGAGCGGCGCCCGGAATCTGACTCATGTGGTAGGTCCGGGCCAGCCACCAGGCCGGGAAGCCGCGGAAGGTGCGGTCGCCGATCTTGCCCACCGCCTTGTAGCGGCCGAGATTGACGAAAGCCGCTTCGCCGCGGTACTCGAACGGCCGCGCCGAGCCGATCCCCAGCTCGGCGGCGATGTTGCGGGCAGCCACCGGCCCCTGGCGGACGGCGTGCTGGGCGGTCGGCGGACAGGTGCCGCCACGGGGGTCGGGCGCGGCGGCGCAATCGCCGATCGCCCAGACCGAGTCGAGGCCCTCGACCCGCAGGTGGTCGTCGACCGGGACCCGACCGCGCTCGTCCAGCGGCAGGTTGAGATCCCGCAGGCGCGGGTTCGGGGTAACGCCGGCGGTCCAGACGACGGTCTTGGTCGCCAGCGTCTCGCCGCTCGAGAGACGAGCGCTGTTCGCAGTCACCTCCTCCAGCATCGTGCCAAGGCGGATGTCGATGCCGCGCCCGCGCAGCTCGCGCAGGGCGTATTCGGCCAGCTCGATGTCGATCTCCGGCAGGACGCGGTCGGCGGCCTCGACCAGGACCCAGCGCATCCCGTGCAGACGGGCGCGCGGGTAGCTCTCCATCGCCTCGGCGGCGAAGTCCTGCAGCTCGGCCAGCGCCTCGAGGCCGGCGTAGCCGCCGCCGACGAAGACGTAGGTGAGCAGCTCTTCGCGCCGGGCCGCGTCCTCGCTGGCGTTGGCGGCCTCCAGCGTCTCGATCACGTGGTTGCGCAGCCAGATCGCGTCGGCCAGGTCTTTGAACCCGATTGCGTGCTCGGAGAGCCCGGGCACCGGCAGCGTCCGCGAGACCGAGCCGAGCGCGAGCAGAAGCTGGTCGTAGGGCAGGTCCTCGTCATCGCCCTCATGACTGTGCAGCCGCACCGTCTTCGCCTCGGGATCGTGGCCGACGACCTCACCGAGTTGCAGATAGGTGCGCTTGAGGATCTCCCGCAGCGGCGTCACCACATGCCGCGGCTCCAGCGTTCCCGCCGCGGCCTCCGGCAGGAACGGCGTGTAGAGCATGTAGTTGACGTCGTTGACGAGGCTCAGGCGCGCCGACTGCCGCGGCATCACCTTCTCCAGCTCCCGCGCGGCCGCCGCCCCTCCAAATCCACCACCGACGATGACTACGTTCCAGGCCATGCCATGAACTTAGCACTTTGTAACAACGTGTTACAAAGTGCTAGATCAGGGGATTATCCCCTTGACACAGGGTAAGAATCCGTCGCTTCCTGGCCCTACTTTGCGTGACCAATCGCAAAGCGGCCGGGGCGCCGCGCTAACGGCCCCCGGCCTGGCACCGAAAGGTCAGGCCTTCCGATGCAGGAAAACAGTTCTCCGTACGAGGCCGAGCGCCTTCAACGCGCCGTCCTCGCTCTCGTTCTCGACTCGTACCCACGCCACTTCCCCCGCGATCAAATCAGGGCGGAAGTGGGCGATACCCAGGCGGTCGCGGACGCGATTCGCGCCCTCGTCTGCGCTCGCCTCATCCGCTGGGAGGACGAGGCCCTGGCGTTGACGGTCCCCGCGTTGGTCTTCGACAGGCTGGCGCTATGAGCTTCGACATAGCCGCTCAGTTCGGCGACAACCTCATCCGCTGCCGCAAGCTCGCCGACCTGTCCCAGGACCAGTTGAGCGCCCGCGCTTCGGTCCACCGCACCGAGATAAGCCAGCTTGAGCGCGGGCTGCGCATTCCACGGATCGACACGCTGATCAAACTTGCCGCCTCGCTCGAAGCCGACCCGGCCGAGTTGCTTGAGGGAATCGCCTGGACGCCCGGAGAGACGCGGCGCGGGCAGTTCCTTTAGGCCGGTCTGACGGGGCGGCTACCTTGTAATCCCACCGTCAGAAAGGCCGACTGATTGACATTCTTAGAGCTAAACGTAAGGATGCCGGTCGGTCACGGGGAGAGTCCGCTAAGGCAGGGGACTAAGTAGCCCGTGCGGGTCATGGCGGAAACTTCATTCGAGGTCAAATTCGAGGGCGAGGCCCTGCGCGACGGACGAATTCCCGTCCGCGATCTAGCCCCTGCCCTCTTGGCACTCGGGCAGCTTTTCACTGAAGCCAGCCAGCTTCTGTATCCCGACAACGACCCGGTTGCATTGGAAATCCAAGCGACTCGGGAAGGCTCCTTTGAGGTCGATTTGATCCTTCACGCTGCTGGCATGGGCTGGGATCAACTCTCGACCCACCCCATTGAGTCCGCCGCGGCTCTCCAAATCTTTCAACAGCTCGTCATCGGCAATCGGATTGACGCGAGCGTGTTCGGCCTGTTGAAGTGGCTCAGGGGCAAGAACGTTGAAGAGATAGAAGGCCCAGAGCCTGGGCAAACCACTTATCGATCCGAAGAGGGTCACGAACTCACCGTCAAATCGGAGGTCGCCGCACTTGGCCGCGACCCCGGCATTCGTAAGAAGGCTCGCGAGGTTGTGGAGCCGCTCCGCCGCGACGGCATAGACAAGCTGGAGTTTCGCGCTGAATCGAAACCGACCGTTGAACTCGAAAAGGAGGACATTCCCGCCTTCGAGTTGCCCGACATTGAGGATGCGGAAGTTCTCTCCGAACAGGAACTCGACATCTACCTCGACGTTCTGACCGCAGAGCTAGAGCAAGGCTCTACGCGGAAATGGCGTTTTGGCGGTCTGGGAGCAACCTTCTGGGCGCCAATCGAAGACGCCGAGTTCAAGGAGAAGTTCGCGCATCGCGAAGAGGTTCTTGGCGTCGGGGATCGGCTCTACGCCAAAGTCAAAGTCATCCAGAAACGAGATCCGGCGACCAACAAGATCCGAGAAGAACGCCAAGTAGTGAAGGTCCACGAATGCATTGAAGCGCCGGAACAGCTCTTACTTCAGGAGCGAACTGAGAAAATCCAGAAGCAGCTTGGCGGTGGAGAGGAAGGGGCTGCCCCTTGAGAGAGTCCGAGTCGTGCAGGTCTCTAGGGGGTTGGCGGCGAAGGGAACTGGGTGTCTACCGTGTCCCCTGAATTCCCGCTGGACGATGGAATCGCGCCGTTTGTCCAGGCGCTAATCGAGGATGGAATCGAGACCTTTGAGTCCTGCGAAGGCGGCAAAGATCATGCCTTCCCGGAGCCAACGGTGCGCTTCCACGGTGACCGAGCCGAGGGCTTTCACGCGCTGGCCGTTGCCCAGCGCAGAGACCTGCCGGTCGCCGCCTTGCGGCGGGCGTGGCCCGTCGAAGACGGCGAGCCGACTGGCCCCTGGTGGGAAATAACCTTTAGCCGAGCGGCGAGCTAAAGGCCCTGGGCGTTGAGCGAACGGCAGTGCTGGCAGAGCGGCTTACCGCCCGTGCCGGAGCGCAGGTTGCGCCGCTCGATGTTGTTGCCCTCCGTACACCGCGTGTTGTTGTGATGGCGGTTCTGGAGGATCGAGTGCCAGGGAGAACGACGGGGCATGATTATTTCTCGCTTTCGTTGATCCCAGCGCGCCTGCGGACACAGGACTCGGAAGCACTGGGAGTTTCTATAACGATTTTTCCCGCTAGCTCGGACAGAACGAGGGGCACTTTTTCCCCGCTAGCGCTGAAAGCATGGGCGCGAGCGGATGGCCCGCTTGTTGTTTCTCGCTAGGCGGCTCGGGGCGGACACCCCGAGCCGCCGACTAAGCCTCGTCGGCGACTAGCTCGGCGTAGGGCAACGTCTCACCCTCGATCATCCTCAGCAGCGTGTCGCGGAAGAGATAGGCGTTGTTGCGGTTGTTGAAGCGGAAGGCCATCTCGTCCAAGTAGGCGGGCAGGTGCTTCGCTGACAGCTGGTGGTAGGTGCCGACCACGCCCCGCTTGAAGAGGCTCCAGACGCCCTCGATCGTGTTCGTATGGACGATTCCGCGAACCCATTCTTCGCGGTGGTGATCGACCTTTTCGTGCGACGTGTCGAAGTCGTTCATGTCGCCCCAGGAGCGGTCGGAGTCCGTGAAGATCATTTCCGTCTTCCCGTCCACGTTCGCCTCCACAAAGCTCTGGTAAGAGACTTTGGACTCGCGTCCTGGCCCTTCGCGCATTTCCAGTCGTACCTCGCCGCCGCGCGAGATAGCGCCGAGGACCATCTTCTTGTTGGAGCGGTTCGACTCACCCTTGCGCTGCCGCTTCAGGCCGCCGACCCAAGTCTCGTCAATCTCCACGATGCCCTTCAGGGGCACCGGAGAGCCTTCCTCCATGGCAGAGCGCACTCGATGGCCGAGATACCAAGCCGTCTTATAGGAGACGCCCAGCGTGCGCTGAAGCTGCTTGGCGCTGATCCCCTTCTTGGACTCCCCGATCAGGTAGATCGCGAGGAACCACTTCCAGAGGGGAAGATGAGAGTCATGGAAGACCGTCCCCGCCGTGACCGAGAATTGGTAGCGGCATGACGGCTCGTTGCACTCGTGTTGCTTGCGCTTCTCGATCCAAGAGATCGAATTCGCGCCGCAGCGAGGGCATCGAACGCCGTTCGGCCAGCGAAGGTCTTCCAGGTATTCGCGACACTTGTCCTCCGAGCGGAACTGCTCGATCAGATCAGGAAGGTTCATAGCCATGCCCCGCAAGAAGAAACCAGCGCGCGAGCTGACTGACGCCGATGTGATGAAGAAATTGTTCCCGAAAAAGGTTCGGGAGACCGCCAAGAAAACCGCGCTGGATAGCCAGAAAATGGATTCACAGGGCTAGCCTATGCGCTAGCTAACCCTGTGTCAAGTAGATAATCCCCCTAGATCACACTTTCGTCACAGGTGAATCTGCTCCAACACTCGCTATACGGAGGTAACTGCAGACGCACCGTCGGGCGGTCGGGGGGAGGTCTCGACGGAACCTCCCGCTGTTCGTGACGGCGAGACCCCCCCCGACCGCCCTCGCTACGAACCCAGTTGCTCCCGAATCAACCGGTTGACCTCGCCGCCGTCGGCACGCCCCTTGGTCTCCTTCATCACGGCGCCGACGATGGCCCCGATCGCCTTCGGATTGCCTGCCTTGATCTCCTCGGCGGCCTTGGGGTTGGCCGCGACCGCGGCGGCGACGATCGACTCCAGCTCGCCGCTGTCGGAGATCTGGGCGAGACCCTCGCGCTCGACGATCGCGGCCGGCTCGCCCCCCTCGGCGACGAGCGCCGCCAACACGGTCTTGCCGCTGCCGTGGGAGATCTTCTTCTCCTGGACCAGGGCAATAAGTGCGGCCAAGGAGGCGGGAGTGACCTGCGCCTCGTCGGAACTGGCCTCGGCCTGGCGCAACGCCGCAGCAAGCTCACCGGTCACCCAGTTTGCCACCGGTATTGCACCCGCATCGCCGGCAGCCAAGGTCTTCTCGAAGAAGTCGGCTCGCCACGGTTCAGTCGCCAGCGTCAACGCGACATCATCCGCTAACCCCAGCTCGCCCACATAGCGCTCGATCCGCGCCGCCGGCAGCTCCGGCAGCGCCTCGCGGGCCTCACGGAGCATCTGCTCGGTCGGTGCCAGTGGCACCAGGTCGGGCTCGGGGAAGTAGCGATAGTCGTGCGACTCCTCCTTCGAGCGCATCGAGGTGAGGCTGCCGCTGACCGGGTCGAAGTGGAGGGTCTCCTGGGCCACCCTCCCCCCCGTCGCGATCAGCTCGCGCTGGCGCTCCAGCTCGGCTTCGACCCCGCGCTGGAGGAAGCGGAAGCTGTTCATGTTCTTCAGCTCGGTCTTGGTTCCAAGCGTCTCGGAGCCGGCTGGGCGCACGGAGACGTTGGCGTCGACGCGCAGGCTCCCCTCCTCCATGTTGACGTCGGAGACGCCGAGCTGGCGCACCGTCTCGCGCAGCAGCCGTGCCCACTGGGCGGCCTCGGCGGCGCTGCGCAGGTCGGGCTCGGTGACGATCTCGACCAGCGGCGTGCCGCCGCGGTTGAAGTCGACCAGCGAGGCGCTGGAGCCGTGGATGCGGCCCGACCCACCGACGTGGATCGTCTTCGCCGCGTCCTCCTCGAGGTGGGCGCGGTGGATGCGGATGTCACCAAGCCGTCCGTTGCTGGCGAGCGGAATGTCGAACTGGCTGATCTGGTACGCCTTGGGACTGTCGGGATAGAAGTAGTTCTTGCGGTGGAAGATCGAGTGCGGCGCGATCTCGCACTCCAGCGCCAGGCCGATCTGCAGCGCGTAGAGGATTGCCTGCTCGTTCGGCACCGGCAGCACCCCCGGATGGGCGAGGCAGACGGGACACGTGTGCGTGTTCGGCGCGTCGCCGAAGGAGAGCTCGCAGCCGCAGAACATCTTCGTCTTCGTCGCCAGCTGGACGTGGATCTCCAGTCCGATCACCGCTTCCAGCTCGTGCGCGTTCTCAGCCATCGACGCCTTCCGGCCTGGAGTCGAAGCCGATCCCCTGCTCCAGCGCGTACGCCGCCTCCAGCAGCCTCTGCTCGGCGAAGGCCGGCGCCGCGATCTGGAAGCCGACCGGCAGCTGCGGACCGCCGCCTTCGGGCTCGGCGAGGCCGGCGGGGATCGAGATCGCCGGGATCCCGGCCAGGCTCATCGGCACCGTGAAGAAGTCGTTGAGGTACATCGAGAGCGGGTCGGCGGTCTTCTCGCCGAGCCCGAAGGCGACCGAGGGCGAGGTCGGGGTGACGACGAAGTCGATCTCGGCGAAGGCGGTCGAGAAGTCCTCGGCGATCTTCGTACGCACCTTCTGGGCCTGGCCGTAATAGGCGTCGTAGTAGCCGGAGGAGAGCGCGTAGGTGCCGAGCATTATCCGCCGCTTGACCTCGGGTCCGAAGCCCTCGGCGCGGGTGTTCTCGTACATCTCCAGCAGGTCGCCGGAGCTCTCCGAGCGCATCCCGTAGCGGACGCCGTCGTAGCGAGCCAGATTCGAGGAGGCCTCGGCCGGGGCCAGCACGTAGTAGGCGGAGATGCCGTGCTCGGCGCTGGGCAGGGCCAGGTCAGTCACGATCTCGCCGCCGAGCGCCTCGATCCGCGCCAGCGTCGCCTCGAAGACCTTGCGCACGCCGGCGTCCATCTTCGCCTCGGCCAGCTCGCCGGGCACCCCGAAGCGCAGCCCGGTCAGGTCCTCGCGGCTGGGCGCGACGATCCCGCCCTCGATCCCGACCGAGGTCGAGTCGCAGGGGTCGCGCCCCTCCAGCGCCGCCAGCAGCAGCGCCGCGTCGGTGACGTCGCGGGTCAGCGGCCCGCACTGGTCGAGCGAGGAGGCGAAGGCGATCATCCCGTAGCGCGAGATCGAGCCGTAGGTCGGCTTCAGGCCGACGATCCCGCAGAGCGAGGCCGGCTGGCGGATCGAGCCGCCGGTGTCGGTGCCGATCGCGCAGGGGGCGAGCCCGCCGGCGACCGCCGCGGCAGAGCCGCCGGAGGAGCCGCCGGGGACGCGGCCGCGATCCCAGGGGTTGAGCGCCGGCCCGTAGGCCGAGTTCTCATTCGAGGAGCCCATCGCGAACTCGTCCATGTTGGTCTTGCCGAGCACGCGGGCGCCGGCGGCGTCGAGCCGCCGCACCGCGGTCGCGGTGTAGGGCGGCCGGTAGCCCTCGAGGATCCGCGAGCCGGCCGTGGTCGGCGCGCCCTCGGTGCAGAAGATGTCCTTGACCGCGACCGGGATGCCGCTGAGCGGGCCGCCCTCGACCTCATAGTTGTCGGGGTCCTCGACCTGCCAGAGGTAGGCGTTGAGCTCGTCGCCCCGTGCGGCCTCGTGCCAGGCCGCGAAATACTCCTCGGAAGAGACGTCCCCGGCCGCGATCTTCGCCGCCGCCTCGGCGACGGTCAGCCCCAGCAGCTCCGACATCAAGCGTCGGCCTGTGGCGAGGGAACCCGGAAGGCGCCGTCTACGGGCTCGGGCGCCGAGGCCAGCGCCACCTCCGGCGCCAGGCTCGGCCGCGGCACGTCAGCACGCAGGACGTTCTCCAGCGCGACCACGTGCGAGGTCGGCTCGACCCCCTCCAGGTCGAGCCTGCCGATCCGGTCGACGTGCTCGAGGATGCCCGAGAGCTCGCCGGTCATCGTCTCGACTTCCTCCTCCGAGAGGCGCAGGCGCGAAAGCCTGGCGACGTGCAGCACCTGGTCGCGGTCGATCATCGGCGTGATTCTAAGAGGGCACCCCGGGCGGAGGACGACTGGCTGCTCAGCCAGTTATTGTCCCGGCGATGCAGGGGCCCGCGGCAGAGAGATTCGTCGTCGTCAACCTGCGCCTGCTCGCCGTCACCTTCGCCGTCGTCGGCATCCTCTTCATCGCCGTACCCAGTGGCGTCCTCGACGTCATCTCCGACGTCGGCGAATGGTTCGGCAACGACACCCGCGCCCCCCATACCCAGGAGTACCTCTGGCTGGCGCTGGCCTTCGCCTACATGGTCGTCATCACCGGCATCTCCCTGCTGGCCGCGACCGACGTCGTCCGCTACCGCGCCCTGCTGCTGGTCCTGGCCGCCGGCAAGACCGCCTCCTCGCTGGGTTCGCTCGCCTTCTTCCTGATCCAGGAACACGTCTTCATCTACCTGCTCAACTTCCTCGTCGACGGCTTCCTGGCGCTGTTCGCGCTCTGGCTCTGGGTCCTGGCCGGCCGCATCGGCCGCCCCGTCGACCCCGGTTGACAGCGGGCGCCGGGGCTTTCAGCCACTGAGCAACGCAGCCTCAGCGCGATCTGCGCGGCGATGGCGCCGGGCATCGACGGCCTGCCCGTGGCCGAGCGCGACGTCGACGTCTCCGGACCGGTCGCCAACTTCCTCGGCTCGGTCTCCCCCAGCGTCCTGCTCCGGCTCAAGCTCGGCCTGCGCGCCTTCGAGTGGCTGCCCTTCCCCTGGCGCTTCAGCCGCCTCGACCCTGCGGCGCAGGAGGACTTCCTGCTCAAGCTCGAGGGCTCGCGCTTCCCCCTCCACCACGACCTGCTGCTGATGGCGAAGCTGTTCTCGACCCTCGGCTACGCGGTCACGCCCGAGGTCGAGCGGCGAATCGGCTTCGAGATCCGCTGCGGCCTCGCTGACGGCTCGCTGCCGGAACCCGCCGGGACGCTCGGCGACACCGAGCCGCACGGGGAAGGCGAGGAGTGCGACGTCGTCATCGTCGGCTCCGGTGCCGGTGGTGCCGTCGCCGCGGCGGAGCTGGCCGCGGCCGGGCTCGACGTGATCGTGCTCGAGGCCGGACAGCACTACAACCGCGACAACTACCCCGCCGACCACCTCGACGCGATCGCCGAGCTCTACCGCGACGGCGGCCTGACGATCGCCGCAGGGCGACCGCCGATCCCGGTCCCGGTCGCCAAGGTCGTCGGCGGCACCACGGTGATCAACTCCGGCACCTGCTTCCGCGCTCCGAAGCCGGTGCTGGCGGGCTGGCAGCAGCGCTTCGGGATCTCCTGGGCCGGCGACATGGCGGGCGACTACGCCGAGGCCGAGCAGACCCTCCACGTCAAGCAGCTCGACCCGGAGACGATGGGCCGTAACGGCCAGCTGGCGATGGAAGGAGCGGCCGCGCTCGGCGCCGGCGGCGCCCCGATCCACCGCAACGCCGGCGACTGCAACCAGTGCAGCTCCTGCCCCTTCGGCTGTGAGATCGACGCCAAGCGCGGCATGCACGTCAGCTACCTGCCCCGCGCCGTCGCCGCCGGAGCGCGGATCCGCGCCGGCGTCGCGGTCGACCAAATCCTGGTCGAGGACGGGCGCGCGGTCGGGGTCAGCGGCACGGCCGGCAGCGGTGGCAAGCGCCGGCCCTTCGCCGTCCGCGCCCGCCGCGCCGTGATCGCCGCCGGCGGCTCCTTCGGCACGCCGGAGCTGCTGCTGCGCTCAGGGCTCGGCGGCAAGCAGGTCGGCCGCAACCTCCACATCCACCCCGCCTGCTGGGTCGGCGCCCGCTACGAGGAGGAGGTGCGCGGCTGGGAGGGGGTCATGCAGAGCTACTACGTCGACCAGTGGGAGCCGACCGGGATCCTGCTCGAGGCGACCTTCACCCCGCTCGCCTTCGGCGGCGCCTGGCTGCTCGGCGCCGGCGAGTCCCACCAGCGGGCGATGCTCGACTTCGGCCACGTCGGCTCGATCGGCGTCCATCTCTGCGACGAGTCCTCCGGCCGGGTTGGGCTCGGGGCCGAGGGTTCGCTGCGGGCCAGCTACAAGCTGCTGAAGAGCGACGCCGACAAACTCACCTTCGGCATCGCCCGCGCCGCCGAAGTCCACTTCGCCGCCGGCGCCACCGAGGTCTACCCCAACATCGCCCGTGTCGGCGTCCTCAGACCCGGCGACCTGGCCAAGTTCGAGGCGACCTCCTTCAAGCCCTCGGAGCTGCGGCTGGAGGCCTTCCACCCGATGGGCACGGCCCGCATCGCCGCTGACGAACGCGAGGGCGCCTGCGCCATCGACGGCTCCGTCCACGGCACCCGCGACCTCTACGTCGCCGACGGCTCCCTCTTCCCCACGTCCGTCGGCGTCAACCCGATGATGACCATCATCGCCTTCGCCAAGCAGATAGCGAGAGGGCTGACTGACGGCGGCGGAGCGGCATAGGGCGTTGTCCTCGGTCGGACGCCTTGGCTCACGCACTGATGTGCGCTCGCCGCGGCGGCCTCCCTGCGTCCTAGCCCTACTTGCTCCGGCGCTCGTCAGGTGGCGGGAGGTGGTGGCGGAGGCGGCGGCGGGGTCGAAGTCGGTGGTGGCGGTGGATCGCCGGGACCGCCGCCGGACAGTTTGTCGGCGGTGCCGCTGAAAGTCGTTCCCTCTTCCTGCATGCCGCGGTAGCCGCCGTAGGCGATGCCGGCGGCGGCGATGAGGCCGAGGAAGATGCCGAATTCGAGCGTGGCATCGACCGAGACGCCGCCGAAAGTGCCGAAGCCCGGCGGGTCGATGATCCGGAACAGGACCAGCAGGGTCGAGAGGCCGCCGAGCACGGCGACGGCGACGTTCATCGAGACCGGCGGCTCATAGTCGGAATCGCTGAGCCGCAGGAAGACGTTGATCAGGGCGACGACGATCGCGATCACGAGGATGATCGGGATGAAGTCGAGCGCGTCCCAGGCGTTGCCGCCGGCACCGGAGCCGAAGGAGACGGTCCCGCCTTCGCCGGAGATTTCCACCCCGAACCAGTTGAAGAACATGAAAATGAAGAGGAGGACAGCCGATGCCCCGGCGATCTTCTCTCCGGTGTTGAGCTTGTCTACGTCCATCTGCATATCCCTCCGTCGAGGCTTGGCCGTGCGGTTCGACCCTGTATATCCACCTCAGGGCCTATTCGGGGAGGAAATGGCCGACCCTTCTAGGCCGGATTGGACAGACCGCGCGCACGCGCCGCCTGCAACGTATTCACCAGCAGCATCGCGATCGTCATCGGGCCCACCCCGCCCGGGACGGGCGTTATCGCCGACGCGATCTCGACTGCAGCAGCGAAGTCGACGTCGCCGCGCAGGCCGTTGTCGGTGCGGTTCATGCCTACATCGATCACCACGGCTCCCGGTTTGATCGCGTCGGCCCCGAGCAGCCCGGGGACGCCGACGGCAGCGACGAGAACATCGGCGCGGCGACAGGTTGCCGCCAGCTCACGGGTGCGCGAATGGCAGATGGTCACGGTCGCGTTGGCGGCAAGCAGGAGTCGTGCCACCGGCACGCCGACCAACTTCGAACGGCCGACCACGACCGCCTCCATCCCCTCTGGATCGACACCCTCGTGGCGCAGCAGCTCCATCACCCCGGCAGGGGTGCACGGCACCAGGTTCGGCACTCCGTGGGCGAGTAGACCGGCATTGACGGGAGTAAGCCCGTCGACGTCCTTGCGTGGGTCGAGCGCGGCGACGACGGCATCGGGATTGATCTGGTCGGGCACCGGCAACTGCACGAGGATGCCGTCGACGTCATCGTCCGCGCCAAGCGCCGCAACCAGCTCCAGCAGCTCGCTCTCACTCGTGTCCGCGCCGAGCCCGTGGTGGGCCGAGCGCATGCCGGCCTGCTCACAGCCGCGGTGCTTGTTGCGCACGTATATCTCCGAAGCGGGGTCGTCGCCGACGATCACGGTGACCAGGTTCGGCACCCGTCCCGCCGCCGCCGCGTAGGCCTCGACTTCGCCGCGGACCCGTTCACGCACCGCGGCGCCGACCGCTTTTCCGTCGATGACGCGTGCCGCCACCGTTAGCGCTTCCGGATCGGCGCGTAGTCGGCCATCAGCTTGCGCTCGGAGCCGTCGCCGGCGAAGCGGACGACGACCACGCCACCGGGCTCGACCCCGGTGACGACGCCGTCGCCGAAGCTGGCGTGGACGACGTCGTCGCCGGCCTGCATCTCCAGCGCCGGGCCGGGGTCGACCGGCTGCGCCGGGTCGGCGCCCGGCGAGGGCTCCCAGGTCATCCCCCCGACCGTGCTGGAGACGGTCGCGTGGCGCTCGGTCAGCTCGACCGGCAGCTCGTCGATGAAGCGCGAGGGCAGGTTGTGCTCGGAACGGCCGAACAGCCGCCGCTCGCGCGTCCAGGTCATGTACAGGCGCTGGCGGGCACGGGTGATGGCGACGTAACAGAGGCGCCGCTCCTCTTCCTCGCCGCCCTCTTCCAGCGCCATCATGTGCGGGAAGGTGCCGTCCTCGCAGCCGATCACGAAGACGGTGTCGTACTCGAGGCCCTTGGCGTTGTGCACGGTCATCAGCGTCACCAGATCCTGCTCCTCCTCGATCGAGTCCTGATCGCTCAGCAGTGAGATCTGCTGCAGGAACTCCTCCAGCGGCGGCACCTCGCTCTCGCCCTCCTGCTCGCGGTTGAGGTCGAACTCGGCGGCGGCCTCGGTGAAGGCGTCGAGGTTCTCGATCCGGCCTTCGGCTTCGACCGTGCGCTCGGCCTCGAGCGCTTCCACGTAGCCGCTCTCGCTCAGCACCGCCTGGACGACGTCGGCGACCGCGGCGCCGGAGTCGACCCGCGCTTTCAGCAGGTCCATCGTCTCGAAGAAGCGGCTGACGGCTTTGATCGCCGCCGCGCTCAGCCCCGGCACCTCCTCGGCCCGTTCGGCGACCTCCCAGATCGTCAGCCCGGCCGTGTTCGCGTAGGCGGCGAGGCGGCCCTGGGTGGTGTTGCCGATGCCGCGCCGGGGCGAGTTGACGACGCGCAGGAAGGAGACCTGGTCGGCGGGGTTGAGCAGCAGGCTGAGGTAGGCGACGGCGTCCTTGACCTCGGCCCGGTCGTAGAACTTGGTGCCGCCGATCACCTGGTAGGGGACCTCGTAGCGGACCAGCGTGTCCTCCAGCACCCGGCTCATCGCGTTGGTCCGGTAGAAGACGGCGACGTCGGCGCGCTTGACCCCGTGCTCCTCCCTAAGCCGCTCGATCTCCGCCGCCACCCAGCGCGCCTCCTCGTGCTCGTCGCCGAGCTCGGAGAGCTGGACCAGCTCGCCGCCCTCGATCTCGGTCCAGAGCTCCTTCGGCCGCCGCTCGCGGTTGCGCTCGACCACCGCGTTGGCAGCCGAAAGGATGGTCTGGGTGGAGCGGTAGTTCTGCTCGAGCTTGACCACCTCGGCCTCGGGAAAGTCGTGCTCGAAGTCGAGGATGTTGCGGATGTCGGCGTGGCGGAAACCGTAGATCGACTGGTCCTCGTCACCGACAACCATCAGATTTCCGTGCTCGGAGGCAAGCAGCTGCAGCAGCCGGTACTGGGCGTGATTGGTGTCCTGGTACTCGTCGACGAGGACGTGGCGGAAGGTACGGCGCCAGCGCTCGCGCACCTCCTCGAACAGCTCCAGGGCGTTGACGGTGCGGACCAGGAGGTCGTCGAAGTCCATCGCGTTGGCCTCGAGCATCCGCTTCTCGTAGAGCGGGAAGCATTCGGCGACCGCTTCCTCGAAGACGCTGCCGACCGTTTCCGCGTACATGTCGGAGTCGATCAGCTGGTTCTTGGCGCCGGAGATCTTGTTCTGGATCGCCCGGGCCGGGAAGCGTTTGGGGTCGACCCCGAGCTCGCGCATCACCCGCTTCAGCATCCGCAGCGAGTCCGACTGGTCGTAGATCGTGAAGCTGCGCGAGTAGCCGAGCCGCTCGGCGTCGGCGCGCAGCATCCGCGCGCAGGAGGAGTGGAAGGTGGTCACCCACATCGCCCGCACCGAGCGGCCGACGAGCTCACCGACCCGCTCGCGCATCTCCGCCGCCGCCTTGTTGGTGAAGGTGATCGCGAGGATCTCCCCCGGTCGGGCGGCGCCGGTGGCCAGCAGGTAGGCGATGCGGTGGGTGAGGACCCGGGTCTTGCCCGAGCCGGCGCCGGCGACCACCAGCATCGGCCCCTCGGTGTGTTCGGCCGCTTTGCGCTGGGGCGGGTTGAGTCCGGACAGCAGCCGCTCGAGCCGGTCGGCGCCGGCCTCGGTCGGCGCCCCGCCGAGCGGATTCTCGGCTTCGGCGGGGATCTCGAACTCAGCCTGAAACGTCACCCGCCGAGCATAGTCAGGGGCTCGGCGGGGCTCAGCGGGCGATTCCTATTCGCAGCCTTCGGCGAGTTCGCCTAGCGCCTGATTGGCCGGGTCGAGCACGAATTCTTCGGCTTCCTCTTTTGGCGCTTCTTCGATCCCAGCGACGACGCAGGCGGTCACTTCCGGTTCCACTTCTTCGCCCTCTTCGAGCTGTTCTTCGAAGACCTTGGCCAGCTGCGCCTGGTCGAGCTTCGCGAAGCCGGTGATCTGGTCGAGCTTCCACTGACCATCTTCTTCGACCAGGGCAATCGAGACCGTCTGGCCTTCGAGGCTGCCGCCGGTGATCGCCGCGTTCGCGGTCGCCTTGGAGCCGTCTACTTCGACCTCGCTGACCACGACCGATTCCGCTTTGCCTTCGGGATCCTTGGCTTCTTCTTCGCACACTTCGGTGGCCGCCTTGCCGCTTTCGCCGGAGCTCTGTTCGGAGAAGGCGAGCGTCTCCAGCTTCGTGCAGTTGGCCGGGTCGGAGGCGGTGGCCGAGGTTTCGATCGCTTCTTCGATCTTGTCTTCGTCGCTGCTGCCGCTGCCGCCACAGGCGACCAGGGCAAGCGCCGAGACGACCAGGGCACTGATCAGCAGCAGGTGGCGCTTGTTCAAGAGATGCCTTTCAGGCGAAGGCTGGACGGGAACCCGTAGGGGGTGGCACGGAAGCTACTTCAGCCGCCGGCCGGTGAGCGACCGGTGCGCGGGCTGATCTCGGTCTGCTCCTCGGCCGCGGTGCCGTTGCCGTCGAGTTCCGCCAGTCGCCGCTCGATGTCGGCGAGGCGACCGGAGAGGCCCTTGATCGCCTCGGCGATCGGGTCCGGCAGGTGGATCCAGTCGGCGTCGGGACCCTCGACCCGCCTACCTTCGACCCGGACCAGGTGGCCGGGGTTGCCGACCACGGTGGCGCCCGGCGGCACGTCCTCGACGACGACCGTGTTGGCGCCGACCTTGGCGCCGTCGCCGACGTCGATCGGCCCCAGCAGCTTGGCGCCGGAGCCGACGGTGACGTTGTTCCCGAGTGTCGGGTGGCGCTTGCCGCGCTGGAAGCCGGTGCCGCCCAGCGTCACCCCCTGGTAGAGGGTGACGCGGTCGCCGATCACGGCGGTCTCGCCGATCACCACGCCGGCGCCGTGGTCGATGAAGAACTCCTTGCCGATCAGCGCCGCCGGATGGATCTCGACCCCGGTCACGGCGCGGGTCAGGTAGGCGATCACGCGCGGCAGCACCGGCACGCCGGCCCGCAGCAGCGCGTGCGCGGCCCGGTGCGCCAGCAGCGCCTGCACCCCGGCCCAGCTGCTGAGGATCTCGAGCGTGGAGACGCCCTGGGCGGCGGGGTCACGATCGCGGGCGGCACAGACGTCAGCGCGCACCTCGGAGACCGCTCTCTTCCACCCGCTCATGGTGAGAAGAAGGGTAGGGACATGTAGCGCTCGCCTGAGTCGCAGACGACCGTCACCACCCGCTTGCCGGCCATCGCCGGCCGCGCCGCGATCTCCAGCGCCGCCTTGATGTTGGCCCCAGCCGAGATTCCGGCCAGGACACCCTCCTCACGGGCGACCAGGCGAGCCGTCTCCAGGGCGTCCTCGTCGCTGACGGCGACGATCTCGTCGATCACCGAGCGGTCGAGCACCGCCGGCACGAAGCCGGCGCCGATGCCCTGGATCTTGTGCGGTCCGGGGGCACCGCCGGAGAGCACCGGCGAGCTGGCCGGCTCGACCGCCACCACCAGCGCCTCGGGAGCCCGCTCCTTCAGCATCCGCCCGACTCCGGTGATCGTCCCCCCCGTGCCGACCCCCGCGACGAAGGCGCCGATCTTGCCGTCGGTGTCGCTCCAGATCTCCTCCGCCGTGGTCAGCCGGTGCGCCTCCGCGTTGGCGGGGTTGGAGAACTGCATCGGCATGAAGGCTTTGCGCTGCTCGCGGATCTCTTCGGCCAGGGCGACGGCCTCGTTCATCCCCCCCAGCGACGGCGTCTCCCGCACCTCCGCCCCGTAGGCGCGCAGCAGCTTCGCGCGCTCGCGGCTCATCCCCTCCGGCAGAGTCAGGATCAGCTCGTAGCCGCGGGCCGCGCAGACCATCGCCAGCGCGATCCCGGTGTTGCCGCTGGTCGGCTCGACCACGACCGAGCGCCCCGGCTTGACCAGCCCTTCCTCTTCGGCCGCGTCGATCATCGCCACCCCGATCCGGTCCTTGACCGAGCCGCCAGGGTTGAAGTACTCGAGCTTGGCGCAGACCTGCCCCGCCAGCCCATCCGCGAGCCGGTCGAGCAGCACCAACGGCGTGCCGCCGACGACCGCCGAGGTCTCGGCTCCGATCCTCATAAAACCCGATTGGCGTGAGCTTGATGTGCGTGGAGACCCAGGCGGCGCACATTTGCCCTTGCGGCCCGGCTGGCAGCTGCCCAATCGGGCGCACCCTCAAGCCGAATCTTTTCCTTCTCCTGGTCGAAGTTGACCGACCTGAAGTAGCGGAAAAAGTCCTCACGCCCTAAAAGCACATGCGGACAACGAGGCGCAAAAGTAGCGCTTAAGAGCATCTTTTTACCGAGGAAGAGCACATTCACGCCCGGGACGTAGAAATATTGGGTCGTCGACCCCCCCGCCGTAGTGCCCTCCTGCTCGAGGCAATCAGTGCTCGTATCGATGCCCAGCCGCTCGGCCCATTCGAGCGGAAAGGTCGTGAAGTCGCAACCGCTGTCGACGATGCCCAGCGGATGGGACGACAGGTGCTGACCATCGAGGCCCAGCAGGGTGAGCGGAACCGCTGGCCGCAGACAACCTCCACCAATGCCTCGGTAGTTGAATGTCTTGCTAGGCCCCGGTACGACCTTAGAAGAAGCAGGCTGCTGAGGTGTCCTCTGGGACTTGGATGACCTCGACGTCGGTTTTCCCTGATGCCTCGATCTGCTCAACAAGCTCCCCCAGAGTTACCGCGCTCGCTACGACCTCGTGCTCACTAACGCCTACCCACTTGCCAGCGTAGTCATTGAGGATGGTCCCTAGCTCTCGCTCGGCTTTCAAAGCCTTATTGATCTCTGCAACGGTCATACAGCTCTCTTACCCCAAAAATTGCGCTCTATACCAGAAACCCTATATCTCTGTCAAGTAAATTTAAAACGATGGTATTGCACCTATCGGCCGGAAGCAAGAAAGCCATTAACTTTTAGGTTTCCCCAGCCGTCCCTGATCGCCAGTGGCAGATCAGTTCACGCGGGAAGAAAGAGAGGGGAATCCCAGGCCCACAGCGGGATCCCGTCCCTCTCAACCCACTCTCTCCGCGGTAATGGCTAGTGGGCAAATTGGTCCACGCCAACTGAATTTAGTCCCTCAGTTTTTCGCTGACGAAGGGAATCTTTCTTCCTTTTCGGCTTTTTTAAATGAAGTACATGCCGCTGCCGGACTCTTCGGCCTCGCGGCGCGCTACTTCGGCGATCGTGGTCTGGCCGAAGACCTTGCGCAGGGCGGTCACGCCCTCGGCCCAGATGCCGCCGGCCTCGTCGGCCTCCTGGCCGATCTTGCCGTCGAGGGCCTGGACGACCTCGAGCACGGTGATCTCTTCGGCCGGCTTCGAGAGGGTGTAGCCGCCGCGCATCCCCCGGTGGCTGGTCAGCAGGCCGGCCCGGCGCAGGGTCGAGAACAGCTGCTCGAGGAACTGCTCGGGGATCTCCCGCCGCTCGGCCAGCTCCTTGATCGGGACCGGGCGATCGCCGGAACGGGCGAGCTCGGCGAGGGCAACGACCGCATAGCGCGACTTGGACGTGATCGAGATCAAGTGCCCTTTCTACCGCACCCTTCGGGCCTGGGCTAGGATCGGAATCGATGGGGTCCCTGCCGGCAGAAGGCCCCGCCCCGCAAACGAGTGATCGGAAGCAGTCCTGAGCGAGCGCCCCAACTGCCTTGTGATCGACGACCACCCGCTCGTCCGGCTCGGAGTGCGCGGCGTGCTCGAAGACGATTTCGAGGTGCATGAGTCGGTCAGCCGTGAGGAGGCGCTGGAGCTGGTTCACGACATCGGCGACTTCGACGTCACGATCGTCGACATGCGCTGGCGCCAGAACGGAGCCGGCGCCTCGATCAGCGGCGCCGAGACGATCCGGCTGCTGCGGCGCTCATCGCCGGGCATCGGCATCGTCGCCCACGGCGAGCGGCCCGAGCGCCACATCGCCAGCGCCGCGATGCAGGCCGGCGCCAGCGCCTATGTGTCGCGCACGGCGGAAACCGCGGAGCTGCGACGGGCAGTCGCGGCGGCGGCGGCCCAGGAGCGCTTCGTCGACCCGGCGGTGCCGCCGAAAGGCAGCCGCGGCAAGCTGACCGGTCGCCAGCGCCAGATCCTGCAGCTGCTCGCCAACGGCGAATCGACCACGGTGGCGGCGCGTGAACTCGACCTCTCCGAAGAGACGGTCAAGACCCACATCAAGACCGCCCTGGCGCGACTGGGTGCCCGCAACCGCACTCACGCGGTCGCGATCGCGCTCCGGGAGTGCCTGATCGACTAGCCGGAGAGTTCGTCCCTCTGCTCGGCACTCCCGCGCCAAGGCGCGAAGTGCCGGGCGGCCCGCGCCGCTAGATCCAGCCTCGGTCTCGGGCCGTAAGTACGGCCTGAGCCCTATCTACTGCGCCGATCTTGCCGTAGACGTTGTGCAGGTGAGTGCGGATGGTCGAGACCGAGAGCTGCATTTCGCCGGCGATCTGCTTGTAGACCATGCCCTCGGAGAGGAGGCGGAGGACGTCGAGCTCGCGGGCCGAGAGCGGACAGGGCTCGCTGACCCGGGTGGAGCCCTCGCGGGCCAGCGGCAGCTCATAGAGGAGGTCACGCAGGCCGTCGGGGCCGAGGCCGCAGCGCTCGGCGCTGGCGCGCAGCCTTTCCGGCGAGATCGCCTCGCCCTGGGAGTAATGGGCGACCATGTCGGCGGTGGCGACCATCGCCGCCAGGCCGTCGGCGTCTTCGGCGTGATGACGCTCGATCGCGACGGCGATCCGCTGTGGCAGGTTCCAGCGCCGGGCGAGGACGCCGCCGACCAGGGTGTGGTCGATGCCGAGCTGCTCGCGTTCGTCGCGCAAGCGCTGCTCGGGAGTGCGCGAGCCGGCGTCGAAGTAGACCTTGTAGCCCGGGTGCAGGCGGGAGATGACGAGGCGGCCGACGTCGTGCAGCAGCGCCGCCACGGCGAGCTCGTCACGTTCGATCCAGCCGACGACGCGGCCGATCTGGTCGGCGGCGCGCTGGGTGGCGAGGGCGTGGACGCGGAAGCGCTCGGGCTTCAGCTCCCAGCCGCCGTTGGACTCGAAGAAGTCGAAGCTGGGCGCGGTGCCGGCGATCGCCAGCACGCCCGAAGGTTTGAGCACCTCGATCGCCTCGGGGATGCTGCCGACGCCGCCGGCGACGACGCCGCTGCGGTTGGCGAAGCGAAGCACGGAGATCGAGAGCGCGACGTCGGACTCGACGGCCTCGACGAGGTCGCCGACCCGGGTGGTCTCGGCGGTCGCGGCGCGGATAACCCGCTCGCGGGACTCGATCAGGACCGGGAAGCGCTCGACCGCCTCGAAGGCTTCGGCGAGGCGGCTGCCGGGGGCGGCGGTTGCACGCGAGCCGTTGCCGTTGGACCCGTTGGCACCGGCCCCGTTGGCACCGTGGGCGCCGTTTTGGGCGGAGGGAACTTCACGCGCAGCGAGATTGCGTTTGGTTTGAGTCGTGGGGGGCATTGGCCACCCATCGGCAGGTGAAGACGTTTGGTTTAGCCGAAAGTACCCTCATAACGGCCCTCGGACATCGACCATCCGTCCAGTCAGGCGGCCGAGAGGCGCTCAACGGCCGTACTGAGCCGCTTCAGCGTCTCCTCGCGCCCCAGCGCCCCCAGTGACTCGAAGATGCCCGGAGAGACCGAGCTGCCGGTTATCGCCACCCGGATCGGCTGGTAGAGCTTGCCCGGCTTGACCTCGAAGCGCTCCAGCAGGGGCGCCAGCGCCGCCTCGATCGGCTCGGGCTCGAAGGGCTCGACCGACCCCAGCGCCTCCCCCGCCGCTTCCAGCATCTCCCCGGAGCCCTCTTTCATCACCTTCGCCCAGGCCTTCGGGTCGTCAACGGGCGGCTCGAAGAGGAAGCGGATCAGCGGCCAGACCTCGTCCAGCGTCTGCGCTTTCTCCTGGACGATCGCGCAGGCGCCGCGCAGGCGCTCATCGGGCTCGCGCCCGAGGTGGGCGGCAACCGCAGCGGTGTACTCCTGCAGCGGCAGCTCGCGCATGAAGCGGCCGTTGAGCCAGCGCAGCTTCTTCTCGTCGAAGATCGCCGAGGACTTGCCGACGTCGGCAACCTCGAAGCGGCGGACCAGCTCGTCGGTGGACATCAGGGTCGTGTCGTCGTCGGTGCCCCAGCCGAGCAGCGCCAGGTAGTTGCGCACCGCCGCCGGCAGGTAGCCGGACTCACGCAGCTCCTGGACCGAGGCGGCGCCGTGGCGCTTGGAGAGCTTCTTGCCATCGGGGCCGTGCAGCAGCGGCAGGTGGGCGTAGCGCGGCGGCTCGTGGCCGAGCGCGGCGAGGACGAGCAGCTGCTTCGGCGTGTTCGAGAGGTGGTCGTCGCCGCGCACCACCTCGGTGATCCCCATCTCGGCGTCGTCGACGGCGACCGCGAAGTTGTAGAGAACCGAGCCGTCGCCGCGGGCGATCACGAAGTCGTCGTAGCTGGCGTTGGGGAAGGCGACCGGGCCGCGCAGCAGGTCCTCGACCACGGTCTCCCCCGCGTCCGGCACCCGCAGGCGGATCGCCGCGCCTGGCTCCTCGGTCGCAGTGCCGCGGTAGCCACTGCCGGCGCCGTGCTCGGCCTTCCAGGCCTCGACGTCCTTGGCGGTGGCCGAGTCCCGATAGGCAGCACCGGACTCCAGCAACCGCGCCAGCGCAGCGGCGTGGTTCTCGGCCCGCCCGGCCTGGGAGATCGGCCCCTCGTCCCAGTCCAGCTCCAGCCAGCGCAGCGCGTCGAGGATCTGCTCGACGTTCTCCGCGGTCGAGCGCTCGCGGTCGGTGTCCTCTATCCGCAGCACCAGCTCCCCGCCCGTGTGGCGTGCCGCGAGCCAGTTATAGAGTGCCGTCCTCGCTCCGCCGATGTGCAGCGCACCGGTCGGCGAGGGGGCAAATCTCAAACGGGGGTTATCGCTGGTCATGTTCGTAGGAGCGCATGTTTCCACCGCCGGTGGTCTCGCCAAGGCGATCGAGCGCGGCGAGGAGCGCGGTTGCGAATCTATCCAGATCTTCAACCAGAGCCCCCGCATGTGGCGGCCGACGAAATACGGCGAGGAGGACTTCGCCGCTTTCCGCGAGACGATGGACGCCTCCAAGGTCGAAGCGGTGATCATCCACGCCGTCTACCTGATCAACTGCGCCAGCACCGACAGGGAGCTGCGTAAGAAGTCACGCGATTCGCTCACCCACGCCCTGCGCATCGGCGACGCGATCGGCGCCGCGGGGGTCGTGCTCCACCCCGGCTCCCAGAAAGACGAGCCGCTCGCGCCCTCGATCAGGCGCGCCGCGAAAACCATCGCCAGCGCCCTCGAGGACAGCGACTCCTGCCGGCTCCTGCTCGAGCAGACCGCCGGCCACAAAGGCCTGCTGGCGCGCGACTTCGACCAGATCGCCGACCTGATCGACGGCGCCGGCGGCGACAAGCGCCTCGGCCTCTGCCTCGACTCCTGCCACATGTTCGTGCAGGGCTACGACATCACCGACGGCGCCCACCTCGCCCAGGTCCTCGACGAAGCCGACGCCAAGGTCGGCATCGACCGCCTCGGCGCCGTCCACGTCAACGACGCCGCCGCCCCCCTCGGCTCCTGCCGCGACCGCCACGCCAACATCGGCAAAGGCGAGATGGGCAAAAAGGGACTTGCGGCCTTCCTCTCCGAGCCCCGCTTCGAGGGCCTCCCGGCCACCTTGGAGACCCCCGGCCCGGACAAGAAAGGCTCCGACAAGAAGGAAGTCACGCTGGCGAAGAAACTCCGCCGCGAGGGCCTGAAGCGCCGCCAGAAGTAACCAGGGCCCCAGCCCTCACCCATCTACCGGCGACGACCGCACCCTTGTCGCCCCTCTATTGCGCCTGCCGGGGGATCGGGTGGGACTCGCCAAGCCTCCCCGCAGTTCGCGCAGGCGAGTCCCACCCGATCCCCCTTCATCCCCGCAAAAAGGCAGGCGACAAGGGCCGGCGCTAGGCCGGCCCTCGCTCTCCCGCCGTAAATTCGTGTTATTTGACGTGGACGCCGGAGATCGCGCGGGAAATGACCAGGCGCTGGATCTCTGAGGTGCCCTCGAAGATCGTGTATATCTTCGAGTCGCGGTGCATCCGCTCGACCGGGTACTCACGGGTGTAGCCGTTGCCGCCGAGGATCTGGATCGCCCGCTCGGTCGCCCAGACGGCGACCTCGCCGGCCTTCAGCTTCGACATCGAGCCCTCGGCGTTCTCGAAGGTCTGCCCAGTGCGGCCCATCCAGGCGGCACGCCAGACCAGCAGGCGGGCGGCGTCGATCTCAAGCTTCATGTTGGCCAAGTCGAAGGCGATCGACTGGTTCTCGATGATCGCCTTGCCGAACTGGCGGCGCTCTTTGGCGTACTCGAGCGCGTACTCGTAGGCGGCGCGGGCGATGCCGAGCGCCTGGGCGCCGACCGTCGGCCGGCTGGCCTCGAAGGTCTGCATCGCCGCCTGCCCCTTCGATTTCTTGCCTTCGCGGACCCGCGCCAGGCGTTCGTCGAGCTTCTCCTTGCCGCCCAGCAGACAGGCGCCGGGGACGCGGCAGTCGTCGAGGTGGACGTCGGAAGTGTGGGAGGCGCGGAGGCCGTGCTTCTTGACCTTGGCGCCCTGCTCGCAGCCCTTGGTTCCGGGCGGGATCACAAAGGCGGCGTGGCCGCGCGAGCCGAGCTCACGGTCGACGGAGGCGATGACGACGTGGACGTTGGCGATGCCGCCGTTGGTCGCCCAGGCCTTCTGGCCGTTGATCACCCATTCGTCTTTGGCCTCGTCGTACTTGGCGGTGGTGCGAATCGCCGAGACGTCGGAGCCGGCGTCCGGCTCGGAGGCGCAGAAGGCACCGAGCTTGACGTCGTCCGGCGTGCCAAAGCACTGGGGGATCCACTCCCCCATCTGCTCCGGGGTTCCCTGCCCGAAGATTGCGGCGACCGCAAGCGCGGTGCCCATGATCGACATGCCGATGCCGGCGTCGCCCCAGAACAGCTCCTCATTGGCGATCGGCAGCGTCAGGCCGGTGTCGTCGGCCCAGAACTGGCCGAGCGCTTCGAAGCTGTAGAGACCGATGCTGGCGGCCTCCTGGATCACGGGCCAGGGGGTTTCCTCGCGCTCGTCCCACTCCTCGGCGGCCGGGCGGACGACGCCCTCCGCGAAGCCGTGGACCCACTCTTTGATGTCCTTCTGGTCCTGGTTGAGCTCGAGCGTGAACTTCGGCCCGTCCTGGGCGTCGCCGTTGCTGGCGGAGATCTCCGCCAGCGCCGCGTTCGCGTCCAACTCTGCAACTCCTCCGGCCTCAGACATGGCCATGGATCCTACATGAAACCGTGTCGGAATTACACGGAATCGTGGTCAGATGTCGCGCAGGTCGAAGGCGCGCAGCCCCTCGGCGCCCTCGTCGGTGCAGTCGAAGAAGCGGCGGTTGACGCAGCCGTAGGACTCGCCGGAGCCCTCGTAGGCCTGCTCGACCGTGAACTGGCAGTGCGGCAGCGGCGTCCCGGTCATCTTGACGCCGCCGAAGCCACCGGGCTCGAGCACGGCGGAGAGCTCGACGTCGGCGCCGAAGACTTCCTGCATGCAGCCGACGTACTGCTCGCCGCTGAAGCGATCGACGTAGCTGTAGAGGTAGCGGCAGCCGACTTCGATGCAGCCGCGAGGCTCGACCATCTTGTCGCAGAAGGAGCGGCACTGGCGACACTCGCCAACCTGCGTCTTGGTAACGCTCATGCCGAAAGTCTAGGGAGCCGGGATCGCGAAACGAAGCGGCTTGGCCGAATCAAGCGGCGAGCGCCGCTTGACCCAGGACGTGGTCGATCTCCGCCAATAGGCCGCTGGAGGGCCGGACGCGGTAGCCCTCGCCGAGCCGCAGGCTCTTCGAGCCTGCGCTGGTCTCCAGGACCAGGTGCACCTCGGCGTCGCCTTTGTGGTGTTCGAGCACCGCCTTCAGCTCCTCGACCAAGCCGACGTCGAGGCGGCTCGGATCGACCGGGACCTTGAACGGCCCGGAGGGCACCGCGCCCTTGTTGCCGCGGGCGATCTCCTCGCTGTCGGGTTCGAAGCGCTGAGCCTCCTGCACGACCAGCTTGGTCTCGCCGCGGTCCTTGTGGTCGAGGCGGCCGCGGACGACCACGATCGCGTCGGGGGCGATCACCCGGGCATTCTCGGAGTCGTCGGCCTTGAAGACGATCATCTCGACCTGGCCCTCGACGTCGTCGAGGGTGGCGAACATCATCTGGCTGCCGCTCTTGGTGCGGATTTTTTTGCACTCGACGACAATGCCGCCGACCGTCACCCAGGAGCCATCGGCCTTGCCGCTGAGCTGGGCGATGCTGCAGTCGACACGGGCGCGCAGCGCCCCGCGGACCTCGGCCAGGGGGTGCGAGGAGAGGTAGGTCCCAAGCGTCTCCTTCTCCAGCGCCAGCAGCTCGGCGCGCTCGAACTCGATGGCGGAGATCGGCGGGCGCTGGTGGTGAGCCTGGGCCGATCCGGAGCCGCCGGTGCCGGCGTCGTCGCCGAAATCGAAGATCGAGCCCTGGCCCATCTGCGCGTCCGCCTGCGCCTTCTGGCCGGCCGACTGCGCCGCCGGCAGCGCTTCCAGCATCCCTTTGCGGGTCGCCTCGGTCGAGTCGAGGGCGCCGCACTTGACCAGGCATTCGATCGCGCGTTTGTTGACCGCGCGGGAATCCACCCGCTCGCAGAAGTCCCAGATCGAGGCGATCGGGGCGTCCTCGCGGGCGCGCAGGATTGCCTCCACGGCGGAGTGGCCGACGTTCTTGACCGCGTCGAGGCCGAAGCGGATCGCTTTTTCGTTGACGACGAAGCTGTGGTCGGAGGAGTTGACGTCGGGCGGCAGCACCTCGATCCCCATCTCCTCACAGCGGTTGACGAAGAACGGCACCTTGTCTTTGGTGCTCATCACCGAGGAGATCACCGCCGCCATGTACTCGGCCGGGTAGTTGGCCTTGAGGTAGGCGGTGCGGTAGGAGATCAGCCCGTAACAGGCGGCGTGGGACTTGTTGAAGGAGTAGTCGGCAGCGGCTTCGTTCAGCTTCCAGAGGTCCTTGGCGACGTTGGGCGCGGTTTTCGATTCCGCCAGCCCCTGCATGAATTTGTCTTTCATCGTCGCCATCAGCTCGCGCTTCTTCTTGCCGATCGCCTTGCGCAGATCGTCCGCCTCGGCGCCGGTGAAGCCGGCCATCGAGCGCGAGATCTCCATCAACTGCTCCTGGTAGATGACGCAGCCGTGGGTCTCCTCGGTGATCGCGCGCAGGCGCGGATCCGGGTAGCGGACCGTGGTCGGGTCCTTCTTGCCCTTGGCGTAGGCGGGGATGTAGGCCATCGCCCCCGGCCGGTAGAGGGCGCCGAGCGCGACCAGGTCGGCGAACTCGGTCGGCTTCACCTTGCGCAGGGCGTCGCGCATGCCCTCGGACTCGAACTGGAAGACGCCGGTCGAGTCGCCGCCGGCCAGCATCGCGTAGGTCTTGGCGTCGTCGATCGGGATCTGCTCCATCTCGATCGTCTCGCCGCGCGAGCGCTGGATGATGTCGATCGCGTCCTCGATCACGTCGAGGTTGCGGAGGCCGAGGAAATCCATCTTCAGCAACCCGATCTCCTCGATCGGGCCCATCGAGTACTGGGTCACGATCTTGTACTGGCGCTCGGCTTTGCCGGAGCCGCTGCCGTTGGCGGGGACCGCCGGGGCGCTGCGATCCTCGGCCAGTTGCAGCGGCACCACCTCCTGCAACGGCCGGTCGGCAATCACCACGGCGGCGGCGTGGATCGAGTTGTTGCGGACGATCCCCTCCAGCCCCTGGGCGACGTCGATGATCTTCTTCGCGTCCGGCTCGGCGTCGTAGGTCTGTTTCAGTTCCTGGCCCTTCTTCAGGCATTCGGCGAAGGAGGGGCTGCGGCCCATGATCGGCTCCGGGATCTGCTTCGCCAGGCGGTCGCCGGTGCCGTAGTCGTAGCCGAGCACGCGGGCGGCGTCGCGGGTGGCGGCGCGCGGCGCCATCTTGCCGAAGGTGATGATCTGGGCGACCGATTCGCGGCCGTATTTCTCGCCGACGTAGCGGATCATCCGCTCGCGGCCGCGGACCGAGAAGTCGATGTCGATATCCGGCATCGATTTACGCCCGGGGTTGAGGAAGCGCTCGAAGATCAGGCCCTCCGAGAGCGGGTCGAGATCGGTGATCTTGAGCACGTAGGAGACGATCGAGCCGGCGGCGGAGCCGCGGCCGGGACCGACGGCGACGCCGTTTTCCTTGGCGTAGCGGACGAAGTCCCAGACGATCAGGAAGTAGGAGGAGAAGCCCATCTCCTCGATCACCCCGAGCTCGAACTCCATCCGCTCGACCGCCTCGGCCGAGGGCGGGTCGCCGTAGCGGGCGCGCAGCCCTTCGCCGGCGACCCGGCGCAGCATCGCCTCCGGCTCGGAGCCGTCTTCGGTCGGGTACTGCGGCAGCAGCAGGCTGCCGAGCTCGATGTTGAGCGAGCAGCGCTCGGCGATCTCCAGCGAGGTCGGCACCGCCTCCGGCCACTCGGCGAAGGACTCGATCATTTCCTCTGAGCTTTTTATGTAGAACTCGTTGGTGTCGAAGCTCATCTTCGGCGCTTCCAGGGTCGACTTCGTCTGCACGCAGAGCAGCGCCGCGTGGTGTTCGAAGTCCTCGCGCCGCAGGTAGTGGACGTCGGCGGTGGCGACGACCGGGCGCTTCAGCTCACGGGCGAAGCGGACGATCCCCTCGTTCGCCTTGTTCTGGTCGTCGATGCCGTTCTTCTGCACCTCGAAGTAGACCTGGTCGGGGCCGAAGGCCTGGATCAGGTCGTCGAGGTGGGCGCGGGCGTCGTCGTGGCGCTCTTCGACCAGGCGCCGGCAGAAGCGCGACTGCAGGCAGCCGGTGAGGACGATGACGCCCTCGGAGTGACGCGCCAGCAGCTCCATGTCGACGTTGGCCTTGCCGCGCGAGAAGCCCTCGAGGAAGCCGGCCGAGGTGAGCTGGACGAGGTTGGCGTAGCCGACGTCGCTTTCGGTCAGCAGGGTGATGTGGTTGCGCTCGTACTTCGTCTGCTCCTTGATCGTCTTGCGGTCCTCGACGAAGTAGGCCTCGAGCCCGACGATCGGCTTGATGCCGTGCTTGTTACAGGCCTTGTAGAGGTCGACGGCGCCGTTCATGACGCCGTGGTCGGTCAGGCCCAGAGCCGGCTGCCCGAGTTCGGCGGCGCGGGCCGCCATCGCGTCGATCTTGCAGGCGCCATCGAGCAGCGAGTACTCGCTGTGGGCATGCAGATGGACGGCGGCAGGGCTACTCACGGGGTGGCAGCGATCATGCCAACTGGGGCAGATGCCCCCGGCGCCTTTCGTGGCTCTTTCGCGCTACTTCCGAGGTAACTCGGTGCGAGCTGAGCCGGCGGTCTTGGGCAATGGTTCCCGGTCTACGCGCAGACCCAGGCGGAGCCGCCGGAGTCGGCCCAGATTTCGGCGGCGATCCGGTCCTGCTCGGCCTTCGGGGCGTTCTGAGGCTCGCCCTGGCCGCCGTAGAGCTCCCAGGTCGAGGGCAGGATCTGGTAGGCGCCGCCGGCTCCAGACGAGGGATTGACGGCGCCGTAGTCGCCGCCGGACTCGCACATCACGATGTAGGTCGGGATCGAGTAGGGGCCGCCGAGCCAGCGGCCGACCTCTTCTTCGGCTTCGGCTTCGCTGGCCGCCCGGGCTTCGGCGGCGCGGGCTTCCTGGACCTCCTTCACCCACCTGCCGATGCTGGTCTTGAGGTTGGCGAGAGCCGCTTCGCGTTCGCCGGCGATCGCCTGCTGATGGGCGGCGGCGGCCTGGGCGGCGGCGCGCACGGCGGCGATCTGGTCGCGGGCGGCGGCGAGGCGTTCGTCGTAGGCGACGGCGCGGGCCTCGAGCTCGGCGACGACCTTCGCCTCGTGGCGGACTTCGTCGCGGACCTGCTCGACCCGGTCGGCGAGGGCGCTGTCGGAGTCCTCGATCATCCGCAGGTAGTCGGTCCTGGTCGCGAGTTCCTGGTAGCTGGCGGAGCCGAAGATGAGGCTGGAGGTACTGGGGATGCCGCTCTCGTAGATCGCCACCAGTCGCGCCGCGAGAGCCTCGCGGGAGCGGCGCAGGCGGGCCTTCGCCGCCGCCAGCTGCTCGCGGGTGGCCGCGAGCTTGCGGCTCAGCTCGGCGGCGCGCTCCTCTCCTTCGGCCAGCAGGCCGGAGAGGCGATCCTCCTTGGCCTGCGCCCGCGCCGCTTCGCCTTCGGCGACCGCAAGCTGTTCGCGACTGGCTCGCAGTCCGGCGGCGATCGACCCCGCTTCGTCACGGGCGCTGGCCAGCTTGGCTTCGAGCGAGCCCGCGTCGGCAGCACCCGCGCGGGGCGCAAATCCCAAAACCAACGCCGTCAACCCGCAGAGCAGCGCCACGGCGGCGCCGAGGGCGACAAGGTCCTTTCTGGCGCGAGCTGGCACCACGAAACATCCGAGGCTAGCGAGGACGTGCCCTCATTCCCGCAAGCTGCCGATAGATGGCAACGATGTTGCGTGCCCCGCCGCAATGCCAGGTTTGCGCGGTTCCTTTTCCACGGAATAGGTGGGTTTGGAACCGCGGAACCTTGAGAGGCGGCTAGCCCTCGGGGACGTTGCGGCTGGCCAGGTAGGCGCCGATGCCGATGAAGACGGCGGTGACGCCAAGGCCGATACGGATCTCGCGCTTGTAGCGCCGGCGGGCGTAGCGAAAGGCGAAGCGGATCGCGGCTTTTCCGACCTTGTCGTACATCAGCTCCCCTCCTCCCCGCGCTCGCGGATCTGGTGGGCCATCCGCGACTGCAGCGACCAGAGCTCGATGAAGCCGGGTGAGGCGGCCTGCGAGAAGAGGCCGCCGGACTGGTCGAAGCTGGCCAGCTCGGAGTCGTAGACGGCATTGGGCGAGGAGCGGGTGACGACACGGACGCTGCCTTTGTAGAGGCGCAGGCCGATCTCGCCGCTGACCTGGGCGTTGACGGCGTCCATGTAGGCGTCGAGGTCGCTGCGCAGCGGCTCCCACCAGAGCCCGGCGTAGACGAGGTAACCCCACTTCTGGTCGAGGCCGGTCTTGAACTGGTTCTGGTGGATCGTGCCGACCAGACGCTCCAGCTCCTCGTGGGCGGTGAGGACGATCGCGGCGGCGGGTACCTCGTAGATGTCGCGCACCTTGAGGCCGACGATCCGGTCCTCGATGTGGTCGACGATCCCGACCCCGTGGCGACAGCCGATCTCCGCCGCCTTTTCGAGCAGGTCGACGAGGCCGAGGCGCTCACCGTTGAGGGAGACCGGGAGGCCGGCCTCGAAGCCGACCGTGACGGTCTCGGCCTCGTCCGGCGCCTCCTCGGGGCGGGTGACCAGCTGGAAGACGTCGTCGTCGGGCGCGTGGGTGAGGTCCTCGATCCAGCGGCCCTCGGAGGAGCGGCCCCAGAGGTTGTCGTCGATCGAGTACGGCGCCACCTCGGTGCCGCCCTTGACCGGGATCCCGTGCTCGCGGGCGTAGGCGATCTCCTCCTCGCGGCCCATCTGCCACGAGCGCACCGGCGCGATCGTGCGCAGCTCTGGCGCCAGGGTCGCGACCGTGGCCTCGATCCGGACCTGATCGTTGCCCTTGCCGGTGCAGCCGTGGGCGATCGTGTCGCAGCCTGATTCGCGCGCCTGTTCCACCGCGAGCGCGGCGATCAGCGGCCGGCCGAGCGCGGTGAAGAGCGGGTAGCCATTGCCGTAGACGGCGTTGGCCTTGATCGCCGGCGCCAGGAACTCGGCGGCGAAGCGCTCGCGGGCATCGACGACATGGCACTCGACGGCACCGAGTTGGCGCGCCTTGGCCTCGATCACACCGTAGTCCTCGCCGGGCTGGCCGAGGTTGACCGTGAGGCAGACGACCTCGGCCTCATAGGAGTCCTGGATCCACTTCAGCATGACGCTGGTGTCGAGCCCGCCCGAGTAGAGCAGGAGGACGCGATCGACCTGAGCCGGGTCGGCCTCGTAGCTGGCGGTGGGGCTCGCCTGTGGGGGCAGGGGACTCACGGGACGCGCAAGTCTCGCACGATGAGACTCAGGGTGCGGGGATGCCGCCGCTGCCGTTTTCTTCTTCCGGCGGGGGCGTCGTTTCGGTGGTGGTGGTCGGTTCCGTGGTCGTCGTCGGTTCCGTGGTTTCGGTCGTCGTCGACTCGGTCGTGGTTGGCTCCGTAGTCGTCGTGGTCGTCGACTCGGTGGTTTCCGTGCTCGGAAGGGTGGTGACGGATTCGGAGCTGGAGGCGGTCGAGCTGCCGCTGTCGTCGCTGCCGGCGATCACGATCACCGCGATCACGAGGCCGACGATCACGGCGACCAGGCAGGCGACGAGCAGGCGCATATTGCCGTGCGGCTTGTGCCCGTCCGGGCCGCGGTCGTCGGGCTGACCCATCAGGCGGGTCGGATCCTCGTGCATCAGTCCTCCGGTCCGAGTATCGCGTCGAGGATCGAGGCGGTGTCCTCGATCTCGAACCCGTTTCGCAGGCGGGCGGCGATCTCCTCCCGGCTGCTGCCGGAAACCGCCATCTGGGTCGCCAGCAGGCGGGCTCCGGCGGCGCTGCCCCCTCCCCCAGCCGCACGCAGCTCTGTCGGCGGCGCGGCGGCGGGCTCGGCAACCGGCTCGACCGCGCTCAGGTGCGGCGCCCGTGCCGGTTCCGCGGGAGCGTCGACAGCGGCGATCTCCACCCCGCCCTCGGCCGCGATCCGGCGCTTGGCCTCGGCCAGCGAGGCCAGCAGCTGCTTCGACTGGTCCCTGATCGCGGCCGCCTGGGCGACCAGCGAGTCGGTCAGGTCGACCATCGAGGCGACGCGGTCGGCAACGATGCGGTCGGCCTCGATCCGCGCCTGTTCGAGATGCTGCTGGGCCTGTTTTTCGGCGTCGTCGATGACCGTCACCGCGGCCCGCTCGGCCGCCTCGACGATCGCGGCCAGCCGCTCCGCCGTGCTGGCCGCAAGCGGTTTCGGCGGCTCTGGTCGATCCTTGCCTCTCACCGGCGCAAGCCTAGATGGTCGATTCGCGCTGCGTCTGCATTTAGCAGCGCTATGCGCGCCTCATTGCAGACGCACCGGCAGTCGCCTCGCCGATCAGACTGACAGCACGCTCGATCTGGGCGGGCTCGACCGTAAGCGGTGGCAGTAACCGCAGCGTCGACGGCGCCGGCACGTTGACGACGAGGCCGCGCCCGAGCAGGTCGGCTCCGATCGCCGCGGCATCGATCGCCTCCTCGAGGCCGACGCCGACCATGAGGCCACGGCCGCGCACCTCGGCGACCCCGGTCAGAGCCAGGAGTCCCTCGCGCAGCTCCGCCCCCCGCTCCCGCACCTGCCGCAGTAGCGCCGGATCGTCGACGACGTCGAGCACGGCCAGCGCTGCCGAGGTGGCGACGGGGCCGCCGGCAAAGGTCGAGCCATGGTCGCCGGGCTCGAGCACGTCGGCTGCGGCCGGGCCGGTGATGCAGGCGCCGATCGGGACGCCGCCGCCGAGCGCCTTGGCGCTGGTGATCACATCCGGGCGAACCGGGGTCTGCTCGTAGGCCCAGAGCGAGCCGGTCCGCCCCATACCGGTCTGGATCTCGTCGAGGATCAGCAGGGCGCCGACCTCGTCGCAGGCCTCGCGGGCGGCCAGCAGGACCTCGTCGGAGATCGGCCGCACCCCGGCCTCGCCCTGGATCGGCTCGATCAGGACCGCGGCCGTGTTCGCGCCGACCGCCTCGCGCAGGGCGGCGGCGTCATCGCGGCAGACCGAGCGGAAGCCCGGCAGCATCGGCCCCAGCGCCGGGTTGGCGGCGAGCCCGGGGGTGGCGGAGAGGGCGCCGTAGCTGCGGCCGTGGAAGTCGCTCTCGAAGCTGACGATCTCCGGCGCCGCGATGCCGCGCCCGTGAGCGTGCTTGCGGGCAACCTTGATCGCGCACTCGTTGGCCTCGGTGCCGGAGTTGGCGAAGAAGACGCGGCCGCCGAGGCTCGAGTCCGAGAGCCGCTGCGCCAGCCGCGCCATCGGCTCGGTGTAGAAGAGGTTGGAGACGTGCATCAGCTGGGCCGACTGCTCCTGCACCGCCGCAACCACGGCTGGGTGGCAGTGGCCGAGCGAGCAGACCGAGATCCCGCTGAGGAAGTCGAGGTACTCCTTGCCGTCGGCGTCCCAGAGCAGCGACCCTTCGCCGCGGACGAAGTCGACCTGGCCGCGTTTATAGGTGCGCATCAGATAACGCTCCTCCAGCGTGCGGACCTCGTCTAGGTTCACGACGAACCTCGCACGACGCCGCTCAAGGAGTCACCATCGTCCCGATGCCGGCGTCGGTGAACAGCTCCAGCAGGAGGCTGTGGGGAATACGGCCGTCGATGATGTGGGCCGACTGGGCGCCGCCGCGGATCGCGTCGACGCAGGCCTGCAGCTTCGGCCGCATCCCGCCGTCGATCGCGTCCAGGCGCTCTTCGACCTCACCGACCGCGGCACGCGAGATCAGCGAGGACTCGTCGCCGGCGTCGGCCAGCCAGCCCTCGACGTCGGTGAGGAAGATCGCCTTGTGGGCGCCGAGCGCAGCCGCGACCTTGCCGGCCGCCTCGTCGGCGTTGACGTTGTAGGACTGGCCGTCGCGATCGGAGGCCGAGGAGGCAATCACCGGGATGTAGTCGGCAGCGATGTGATTGAGGACGTCGACGTCCACCCGCTCGACCGAGCCGACGAAGCCAACCTGCTCGGCGTTGGGCGCCGGGGCGACCTCGAACAGGGTGCCGTCCTCACCGGCGAGCCCGACCGCTGGCTGGCCGGCGCGGTTGAGCCGCTGCACGATTTCCGAGTTGAGCTTGCCGACCAGGACCATCTTCGCCACCTCGACCGTCTCGGCGTCGGAGACGCGCAGGCCCTCGTGGAACTTGACCTCGAGCCCGAGCTTGTCCATGTAGCGGGTGATCTCGGGGCCGCCGCCGTGGACGATCACGGGGTTGAGACCGACGTACTTGAGCAGGACGACATCGGCGGCGAAGTCCTGGCGCAGGCCCTCGTCGAGCATCGCGGCGCCGCCGTACTTGATCACCACGGTGCGGCCGTGGAACTCGCGGATGTAGGGCAGGGCCTCGAGCAGCGTCTCGACGCTGGCTCCGGCTGCCCGCGACTGCGGGGCCTGCTCGGTCATGCGGCGCTCCTCTCGATCGCTGGGTTGTCAGCCATGAAGCTCAAGTCGTGTACTCCGCGTTGATCCGGATGTACTCGTAGCCGAGGTCGGAGAACCAGACGTGGGCGCGGTGCTCGCCGCGGCCGAGCCGCAGGCCGATCTCCGCCTCCGCGGTCTCCGCCCCGAGCTCGCCGGCGTCGATCGAGTCGGCGCCGAGCTCCTCCAGGTCCTCGCCGACCAGGGCCGCGCCGGCGGCCTGGGCGACCCGTCCCCAGTTGGGGTCGCGGCCGAACAGCGCCGTCTTGACCAGCGGCGAGTTGGCGATCGCGCGGGCGACCCGCTCGGCCTCGGCTGCCGAGGCGGCCTCGCCGACCTCGACCTGGGCGACCCGGACCGCACCCTCGCCATCGCGGACGATCTCGATCGCCAGCTGCATCAACACCGCCTCCAGCAGCCCCGCCGGCAGCGGCTTGCCGCTGGCCCCGGTCGCCTGCAGGAGGACGCAATCGTTGGTGCTCATCTGGCCGTCGACGGTGATCCGGTTGAAGCTGGCGTCGGTGGCGACGCGCAGGACCACGTCGGGATCCGCGACGACGGCGTCGGTCTGGACGAAGCAGAGCATCGTCGCCATATTCGGCTCGATCATCCCCGCCCCCTTGGCCTGAGCGGAGAGGGTGACGCCGTCGACCTTCAGCGTGCAGCGCTTGGGCCAGCGGTCGGTGGTCGTGATTGCGTCGGAGAAGGCGCCACCGCCACTGGCGGAAAGGCTCGCGGCGGCCTCGTCGATGCCGGGCAGCACCGCCTCGACCGGCAGCGGCACGCCGATCGTGCCGGTCTCGGCGACGGCGACGCCGGCGGTATCGATGCCGAGCGCTGTCGCCGCCCGCTCGCACATCCCCAGCGCGTCGGCGTAGCCCTGTGCACCGGTCTCGGCGTTGGCGTTGCCGCTGTTGACGACGGCGGCGCGGACCCGGCCGCGATCGACGACCTCGCGGCAGACCCGGATCGGTGCCGCGGCGGAGGCGTTGCGGGTCAGCAGCAGGGCCGAGGTCACCGCCTCCTCGTCGCAGACGAGCAGGCCGACGTCGGTCTTGCCGCCGCCCTTGAGCCCGCAGTGGGCGCCGCCGGCGCGGAAGCCGGGCGCCAGCTGGGTCGGGTCGAGCTCCTCCACCCCAGCCGGTGCGTCGACCCAGCGCGACCTGAAGAAGGGCTCGCTCACAACAGCCCCGCGGTCTCGTCGAGCCCGAGCATCAGGTTGAGGTTCTGGACCCCCTGGCCGGAGGCGCCCTTCCAGAGGTTGTCGATCGCCGAGAAGGCCATCACCCGACCGCGCTCCTCGACGGTGACGTAGACGTGGCACTCGTTCGTGTCGCGCAGGTCGCGCAGGCCAGGCGGGCTGTCGACGACGTGGACGAAGGGCTCGCCGGCGTAGCGCTCGCGGTAGAGCGCTTGGACCTGGTCCTTGGTCACGGGCTCTGTCGTCTGCGCGTAACAGCTGGCGAGCTCGCCCTGGTCAAGCGGCAGCAGGTGCGGGACGAAGACGACCGGGGCGGGGCTGCCGAGCGCCGCCAGCTCCTGCTCGATCTCGGGCCGGTGGCGGTGCCCCTCGGTCTTGTAGGCGAAGGCGTTCTCGTCCATCGAGGCGTAGTGCATGGCGTCGCCGCCGCCACGGCCGGCACCGGAGACGCCCTGCATCGCGTTGACGACGACATCGGCGAGCAGACCCTGTTCTGCCAGCGGCGCCAGGCCAAGCACGCTCGCGGTTGGGTAACAGCCGGGGGTTGCAACCAGCTTCGCCTCGCGCAGCTCGTCCCGGTACATCTCGGTCAGCCCGTAGACGCCGGTGCCGAAGAGGTCGGGGGCGCCGTGATCGCCGTACCAGCGCTGGTAGGTCTCGGCGTCGCGCAACCGGAAATCGGCCGAGAGGTCGACGACGAGGATGCCCTGGGCGCGCAGGGCGGCGACGGTAGGCGCGGCGGCCCCGTGCGGGTAGGCGACGATCGCCGCGTCGACGCCGGCGACCCGGTCGAGATCAAGCTCGGTCAGCTCCAGTGGCACCCGGTAGCGCGGGTAAAGACTGTCGAGCCGTTTACCCGCATCGCTGCGCGAGGTCACCGCGGCCAGCTGCAGCCGCGGGTGGCGCCAGACGATCTGCGCCGCCAGGGCGCCGGTGAAGCCGGAGGCGCCGGCGACCAGCACCCGCGCCGCAGCCTCGCCGTTCAGCGGTTGTGCGCCGAGGTCATTCACGCAGGGTCCCTCCGATCGCGTCCAGCTTCGCCTTGATCGCCTCCCGCAACGGCGCGACCTCCTCGTCGGTGAGGGTTCGATCGGCAGCGCGGAACTCGAGCCGCAGGGCCAGGCTCTTGCGCCCCTCGCCCAGCTGCTCGCCTTCGAAGAGGTCGAAGACCCGGGCCGAGCGCAGCAGCTCGCCCCCTCCCGCCAGGATCGCGTCGCGGACCGCAGTCGCGGTCACCTCGACCGGGACGACGACAGCCAGGTCCTGGTGGGCGGCGGGGAAGGTGGTCACGTCCTCGTAGATCTCGACGCCGACGGTGGCGGCACCGACCAGCGCCCCGGCCTCGATTTCAAAGCCGACCGCCCCCTCCAGATCCCACTCGCGGCAGACCAGCGGGTGAACCTCGCCGATCCAGCCGACCGCGGAGCCGTCGATCTCGACCGCGGCCGCGCGCCCCGGGTGCAGGAACGGCTCATCCGCGGCGGCGAAGCTCAACTCGACACCCAGCTGCCCGGCAAGCCCCTCCAGCACGCCCTTGAGCGCGAAGAAGTCAGCCGGCTCGCCGCCGCTGCGCCACGACTGCTCGACCAACGGCCCGACAGCCAGAGCGGCGAACCGATGCGGCTCCACAAACGGCGCACCTTGCTCCCCCACAAAGGCTCCAGCCAGGGGGTCGATGGGCCGATTTCGGGACGTATCGTCTCCATTTCGGCCCGTCGGCGGGGTGTTCAGGTAGACCTGGCCGGACTCGAAGAGGGCGACGGCGTCGGCGTCGCGGGCGAGGTTGCGGGAGGCGACGTCGAGCAGGGAGCCGAGCAGGGTCGTGCGCATCGCCGACTGGTCCTCGGAGAGCGGGTTGGCGAGCGTGATCGCCTCGGCCCGCGGGTCGCCGGCGGGGATCCGCAGCCGGGCGTTCTCATCGGGGTCGGTGAAGCTCCAGCCGACGATCTGGTCGAAGCCGAGATCGCGCAGCGCGTCCTCGGCCCGGCGCCGCAGCTGCTGCTCGCGGCTGAGGCCGCCGACCTTCTCGGCGACCGCCGGCAGCGTCGTCGGCAGGTGCTCCTCGAATCCGTGGACCCGCCCGACCTCCTCGATCAGATCGACCTCGCGGGTGACGTCGTAATGGCGCTCGGGCGGGACCGTGACCTGCAGGTCGTCGCCGTCGACCTCGACGCCGAAGCCGAGCCGCTCCAGGTAGGCGACCTGATCGGCCTGCTCGATCCGCATCCCCAGCAGCCCCTCGACCCGCGCCGCCCGCAGCCTGATCCGCGGCGCGGCGGGAATCCCGGCAGCGACGTCGATCGTCCCCGGTACCAGCTTGGCGCCGCAGAGCTCGACCATGAGCCGTGAGGCGACCCGCTGTGCCCGCAGGCAGAGGTCCGGATGCAGCTGCTTCTCGAAGCGCGAGGAGGCCTCCGAGCGCAGCCCGAGCTGGCGCGAGGTGCGGAGGATGTTGGTGCCGTTCCAGTTGGCGACCTCGAGCAGGACCCGCGTGGTCGCCTCGGAGACCTCGGAGACCTGACCGCCCATGACCCCGGCGATCCCGCTGGGTCCGTTGGCGTCGCAGACCAGCACCGTCTCGGCGTCGAGCGTGCGCTCGACATCGTCGAGGGTCGTCATCTCCTCCCCGTCGCCGGCGGCCCGCACGGTCAGCGCCCCGCCCGGGACCTCGTCGAGGTCGAACGCATGCAAGGGCTGCGCGGTCAGCAGCATCACGTAGTTGGTGATGTCGACGACGTTGTTGATCGGCCGCTGCCCGGCCGCGGTCAGACGCGCCTGCAGCCAGAGCGGCGAGGGCGCGATCGTGACCTCGGCGAAGACGCGGGCGGTGAAGCGCGGGCAGAGCTCGGGGACCTCGACCGCGACCGAAGCGAAGTCGTTCACGTCTCCCCCGCCCTCGGCCGGCGCATCCTCGCCCCAGGGCTCGGCCGCCAGCGGCGCCGCCGAGATCGCGTGGACCTCGCGGGCGACACCCCAGACACCGAAGCAGTCCGAGCGGTTCGGCGTCACCTCCAGCTCCAGGACGGGCTCGGCCAGCGGCAACACCTCGGCCAGCGGCGTGCCCGGCGCCGGCTCGTCCTCGAGCACGAGGATGCCATCGGCGTCGCCGCCGACTTCGAGCTCGGAGACCGAGAGGATCATCCCTTCCGAGGCGACCCCCCGCAGCTTCGCCTTGCGCAGCTTCTCGCCGCCCGGCATCCGCGCTCCCGGCTGGGCCACGGCGACGGTCTGGCCAGCGGCGACGTTGGGAGCGCCGCAGACGATCGTGTGCTCGCCGTCGCCGGTGTCGACCCGGCAGACCCGCAGCCGGTCGGCGTTGGGGTGCTGCTCGGCGCTCAGCACCTTGCCGACGACGAAGCCGTCGGGCGAGGGCGGGCCAACAGTGCCGATCCGCTCGACCTCGGTCCCGGTCATCACCAGCCGCTCGGCGATCGCCGCGACCTCGACGCCGGGGTCGCAGTACTCGCGCAGCCATGAGTACGGCACTCTCATCAGTTGCCCCTCATCCGAACTGCTCCAGCATCCGCACGTCGTTGTCGAAGAAGCGCCGCAGGTCCGGCACCGCGTGGCGCAGCATCGCCACCCGCTCGATCCCGAGGCCGAAGGCGAAGCCCTGGACCCGCTCGGAGTCGTAGCCGTGCCGCTCGACGAAGCCGAGCACGTTGGGGTCGACCATGCCGGCGCCGAGGATCTCGATCCAGCCCTGGGCCTTGCAGAGGTTGCAGCGCTCGCCGGAAGGCAGGGTGCCGGTGCCCTCGCACTGGAAGCAGGAGACGTCGACCTCGACGCTGGGCTCGGTGAAGGGGAAGAAGTGAGGCCGCAGGCGCACCTCGCGCTCGTCGCCGAAGATCGCCCGGCAGAGCGCCAGCAGGGTTCCCTTGAGGTCGGCCAGGGTAAGTCCCTCGGCGATCGCCAGTCCCTCCATCTGGTGGAACATCGGGCTGTGGGTGGCGTCGGAATCGCGCCGGTAGACCTTGCCGGGGACGACGATGAAGATCGGCGGCGCCTGTGCCTCCATCGAGCGCACCTGGACCGGCGAGGTGTGGGTGCGCAGCAGCACGTCCGGGTGCGAGCGCACGTAGAAGGTGTCCTGGAGCATCCGCGCTGGGTGCCCGGGCGGGTGGTTGAGAGCGGTGAAGTTGTAGTAGTCGTGCTCGATCTCGGGCCCCTCCATCACCCGGTAGCCGAGCCCGACCATGACGTCCTCGATCAGCCGCGTGGTGCGGGCGATCAGGTGAGAGTGGCCAACCGGGCGCGGCGGCGCCCCGGGCAGGGTGACGTCGACCCGGTCGCTCGCCAGCTTCGACTCCAGCTCGCTGGCGTCGAGCCGCTCCGCGCTCGCCTCGAGCAGTGCCTCCAGCTCCTTGCGGGCCTTGTTGGCACCGCCGCCGACAGCGCCCCGTTCCTCCGCAGGCAGGTCGGCGATCCCGCGCAGGATCGTCGTCAGCTCGGCTTTGCGGCCGAGGTAGCGGACCCGCAGCTCCTCCAGGGCGCCGCTCGAGTCAGCGGTGCCGATTGCAGCCGCGGCCTCGCCCCTGATCTCCTCGATCCGCTCAAGCATCAGGCTGCGCCTCCATGGCGGCCGACGATATCCGCTGAGCGGCGATCGCCGCCGCGGCGGCGACGTTGAGCGACTCGGCGCCAGGCGAGCGCAGCGGGATCGTCGCCGTCACCTCGCACTGGGCAAGCACCTCGGCCGGCAGCCCCTCGCGCTCGGCGCCGAGACAGAGCGTCGCGGCGCCCTCCAACGCCTCCAGCCCGGCGCCGCCATGGGCGACCAGCGCCGCCCGCGGCGCCGGCGTCTCTCCCAGCTCGACCCGCGAGGGCGGCTGGGCGAAGACCGAGCCCATGCTGGCCCGCACCGCCTTCGGCGAGAACGGATCGGCGCAGCCGGGCCCAAGCGCGACCGCGCCGTCGAGCAGGGCATGAGTGGTGCGGACGATGGTGCCGACGTTGCCGGGATCGCTGACGCCGTGCAGGTAGACGCAGGGCGCGGCCGGGGATTCGGACCAGCGCAGCGGCCAGACCGCGATCGCCCGGGTGCCGGAGCCGAGCGACGAGACACTGGCCAGCAACTCCGGCTCGACCTCCTCGCCATCGAGATCGGAACCGGCGGCGGTGAGCAGGAAGCTCGGCTCGACCCCGGCGGCCAGCCCGGCCTCAACCAGGTCCTCGCCCTCGGTCGCGAACAGCCCCTCGCGCTCGCGGTGCTTGCGGTCGCGCAGCTTGCGGACCAGCTTCAGCTTCTCGTTTTGGGGGCTGGCAATCATCGGTTCGGGTTCGAATCTGACTCTTCGGGTCGGCGGTTTCTTCTCCTGGAACAAAAAAAGCGGGCCGTTTTCACGGCCCGCCCGGGAGATTGGAGTGTCGGTGGACCGCTAGGCGGCCGCACCCTCCCGGGCTAGCTCCACAAATCGGCGGAAGGCGTCGCGATCGCTGACGGCGATCTCGGCGAGCATCTTGCGGTTGACCTCGACTTCGGCTTTGCCGAGGCCGTGGATCAGTTCCGAGTAGCTCATGCCCTCGAGCCGCGCGGCCGCGTTGATGCGGGTGATCCAGAGGCGCCGGAAGGTGCGCTTCTTGTTGCGACGGTCGCGGTAGGCGTACATGCCCGACCGCTGCACCTGCTCTTTGGCGAAGCGGTACGAGGAATGCTTGCGGCCGAAGTAGCCCTTCGCTTCCTTGAGGACCTTGCGGCGCTTCTTGCGCGCGTGAACGGAGCGCTTGACGCGGGCCATCTACTTGCCCCCCAGCAGCTTCCGCACCTTCGGTGCGTCGTTCGGGGAGATCTCCACCGGCCGGGCCATTTTCCGCTTCCGCTTCGGCGACTTTTTCTCCAGGATGTGGCTGGAGTAGGCGCGACGACCCCGGAGCTTGCCGGTGGCGGTCTTCTTGAAGCGCTTCTTGGCGCCGGAATGGCTTTTCATCTTCGGCATCGGGCTCGGTATTGAAGCAGACGGCGCTACTTGAGAGTGGCAACCCCCTGCTGATGACCATGGCACGGTCTCCCGCCACGGATACGCTGCGCGCGATGCGCATTGTCTACGTGGTCGGGACCCGGCCCAACTTCGTCAAGACCGCCCCTGTAATCGGGGCCCTGCGCTCGCGCCTGCCCGAGGGCCGCCACGCGATCGTCCACACCGGCCAGCACTACGACCGGCTGATGTCGGAGGTCTTCCTCGAGGAGCTGGGCGTGCCCGCCCCCGACCACATGCTCGAGGTCGGCTCCGGCAGCCACGCGGCGATGACCGCCCGCACGATGGAGCGCCTGGAGCCGGTCCTGGCCGAGGAGAAGCCCGACCTGGTGATCGTCCCCGGCGACGTCAACTCGACCCTGGCAGCGGTTCTGACCGCCGTCAAGATGAGCATTCCCGTTGCCCACGTGGAGTCCGGCCTGCGCAGCTTCGACCTGACGATGCCGGAGGAGGTAAACCGGATCGTCGCCGACCGTTTCTCCGAGCTGCTCTTCCTGCACAGCAAGGAGGCGGTAGCGAACCTGCGCGCCGAAGGCATCGCCGAGGAGCGCATGCACATGGTCGGCAACACGATGATCGACACCCTGGTCGCGCTCGAGGACCGCTTCCGCGCCGCCGGCACCGCTGCCCGGCTTGGGGTCGAGCCCGGCTCCTACGCCCTCGTCACCCTGCACCGCCCCGCCTTGGTCGATGGCCCACTGCTGCCCGAGACCGTGGAACAGCTCGCCGCCCTCGCCCGCGAGCTGCCGGTCGTCTTCCCAGTCCACCCGCGCACCCGCAAGATGATGGAGAGCGTCGAGTCCGAGCACACGGGGCTGCTGTTGACCGACCCGCTCGGCTACCTCGACTTCCTCTCGCTGCTGGCCGACTCCCGCGCCGTCCTCACCGACTCCGGCGGGATCCAGGAGGAGACGACCTACCTCGGCATCCCCTGCTTCACCCTGCGCGCCAACACCGAGCGCCCGGTCACGGTCAGCGCCGGAACCAACACCCTGCTCGGCCTCGACCCGGCGGCGATCGCCGGCATCCCAGCGGCCCTGACGTCTCGAGGCGACGCTCCCAGCAACCCGCCGCCCCTCTGGGACGGCCACGCCGCCGATCGAATCGCCGATGTAGTGGTCGCCGACGGCTAAGCGTCGGCGGGAGCGTCGGCCGAAGCCGAAGTCTCTGCGGGTGCGGTCTCCGTCGCGGCGCCATCGGCGGCGGGAGCGGAGTCGTCGAGCTTGTCGACCTCTTTACTCGGGGCCAGCAGCATGCTCATGTTGCGGCCTTCCTGCAGCGGCGCCGACTCGATCACGGCGATGCCGCCGAGGTCCTCGAAGAGTTTCTGCAGCAGCGCCCGGCCACGCTCGGGGTGGGCCTGCTCGCGACCGCGGAACATGATCGTCACCTTGACCTTGTCGTGGTGCTTGAGGAAGCGCTCGACGTGGCCTTTCTTGGTCACGTAGTCGTGCGTGGCGATCTTCGGCCGCAGCTTGATTTCGCGGATGTTGACCTGCTGCTGGTGCTTGCGGGCCTGCTTCTGCTTCTGCTCCTGCTCGTACTTGTACTTCGAGTAATCGAGCAGGCGGGTCACCGGCGGCTTCGAGCCGGGGGCGACCTCGACCAGGTCGAGGTCGGCCTCCTGGGCGCGTTTGAGAGCGTCGTTGATCTCGACGATGCCGAGCTGCTCGCCGTCGGCGCCGATCAGGCGCACCTGCGGCACGCGGATGCGCTCGTTTATCCGAGTCGTGTCGCGCTCTGGTGGGCGCCGATCGAACCTACGCGGGACCGGCACTATCGAGTAGAGCGGTGGAGCTTCAAGAGGACGAGAGGACGGGATGCAGACACGGGACGCTCAGCGGCGGCGGTGATTTGAGGTGCCTGCAGTCAAGTTGGCCGGAGTATAGAGGGAGAAGCGCGGTTGGCAACCCGGCGGCGCTCAGCCTGTGCCGGTCTCGGACCTGACGCGGTCGGCGAAGGCGGCCAGCGACATCTCCCCCAGCTCGCCGTCCTCGTGCGAGCGGACGGCGACGGCACCGGTCTCCTGCTCGCGGTCTCCGACCACCAGCATGTACGGGTAGCGGCCGATCGCGGCGTCGCGGATCTTCTTGCCGACCGACTCCGAGCGGTCGTCGATCGCGACGCGGACGCCGAGTTCGCGCAGCTGCTCGAACGCCTTCTCGCCGTACCCGTTGTGGCGATCGGAGATCGGCAGCACGATCGCCTGCACCGGCGCCAGCCAGACCGGGAAACGGCCGGCATAGTGCTCGATCAGGATCCCGGCAAAGCGCTCCATCGAGCCGAGCAGGGCGCGGTGGATCATCACCGGGCGGTAGGGCTGGTCGTCGGCGCCGGTGTAATAGAGGTCGAAGCGCTCGGGCATCTGGAAGTCGAGCTGGCAGGTGCCGCACTGCCAGGAGCGGCCGAGCGCGTCGGTGACGTGGAAGTCGATCTTCGGCCCGTAGAAGGCACCGTCGCCGGGGTTGAGCTCGTACTCGCGTCCCTGGCGGTCGAGCGCCTCGGTCAGCGCCGCCTCCGCTTTCGCCCACTGCTCCTCGGAGCCCATCGACTTCTCCGGCCGGGTCGAGAGCTCGACTTTGACGTCGCTGAAGCCAAAGCGCGCGTAGAGCTCGTCGATCGCCTCGCAGATGCTGGCCACCTCGTCGGTGATCTGGTCCTCGGTGCAGTAGACGTGGGCGTCGTCCTGGGTGAAGGCGCGCACGCGCAGCAGGCCATGGAGCACCCCCTCGCGCTCGTTGCGGGAGACCCGGCCGAACTCGGCCAGGCGCAGCGGCAGCTCACGGTAGGAATGGCGGTCGGAGGAGTAGACGAGGCAGGCGCCGGGGCAGTTCATCGGCCGCAGCGCGAAGCGGCGCTCGCCGTCGTCCATGAAGTACATCTCGTCGCGGTAGTTGTCCCAGTGCCCGGAGCGGTGCCAGAGCTGCTCGTCGAGCACCTGCGGGGTGGCGATCTCCTGGTAGCCGCGCTTGCGCAGCTGCTCCTGGACCTCGTCCTCGATCAGGTGCAGCAGCGTGGTGCCGTTGGGCAGCCAGAAGGGCATCCCGGGCGCCTCGTCGCGCAGCATGAAGATGCCGAGCTGGGGGCCGAGGCGGCGGTGGTCGCGCGCTTTCGCCTGCTCGATCCGCTCCAGGTGCTGCTCCAGGTCCTTCTTCGAGAAGAAGGCGGTGCCGTAGATGCGGGTGAGGCGCTCGCGGTTCTCGTCGCCGCGCCAGTAGGCGCCGGCGACCGAGCTCAGCTTGATCGCCTTGATCCGCCCGGTCGAAGGACCGTGCGGGCCGCGACAGAGGTCCTCGAAGGGGCCGTTCTTGTAGAGCGAGACGGTCTCGACGCCTTCCTTGGCGACCAGGTCTTCGATCAGCTCGACCTTGTAGCCCTGGTCCTGGCCCTTGAAGATCTCCAGCGCCTCGGCTACCGGCACGTCGCGGCGGCCGAACTCCTCGTCGGCGCCGATGTGCTCGAGCATCGCCACCTCGATCTTCGGCAGGTCGTCTTCGGTGATCTTTGTATCGGCCGGAAACTCGAAGTCGTAGTAGAAGCCGGACTCGATCGGCGGCCCGATCGTCACCTTGGTCCCGGGGTACAGATCCACCACCGCCTCGGCCATCACGTGGGCGGCGTCGTGGCGGATCAGCTCCAGCGCCTCGGGGTCGCGGTCGGTGACGATCGCGATCTCCGCGCCCTCCGGCAGAGGCGCCGTGAGGTCGCGCAGCTCCCCGTTGACCTTTATCGCCAAGGCGGCCTTGGCCAGCCCAGGACCAATCGCCGCGGCGGCGTCGGCGCCGGTAGCTGCCGCCGGCAGCTCCAGCGCCTTGCCGTCAGGCAGGGTGACACTCAATTTCTCCGTCGCGGCCTCCATCCGAGGCCATGGTAGTTAGCGAGCGGGTCCTTGGCGTGCCTGGCGTTCGGCGATCAGCGGGCAGGGGCTCCTTCCGGGTGGCGAGGCGCGAACCACTAACAGCGCGTAGGAAGACCGGATCTCGGCTGGGAACATCGGCGAGCGCCGACCCAGGCGTCGGGGCACAAAACTCGGGGGCACGAAAACCCCGGATGGCTGCCCCTCCCCGACCCGGGTGTCGTCGGTGATGACGAAGCGGGTGCCCGGCGGCAGCGAGCCCGCTTCGTCGCGGGAGCGGATGCAGACCCGCCCGCCTCGAAGTTCCCAGGCCAGATACGGAGCACCGTGCTGTTCCTCGAGCAGCTGCGGCGAGACAAGGACCACGGTCGGTCCCGCGCCGACGATCTTGCGGAAATCGCTCAGGGTCGAGGAGTAGCTGGTCGGGCCGACCGGGGCATTGGCCAGGGCAAGCAACGAGCAGACACCGGCGACGAGAACAAATACGACGCCCGCCGTGACCGCAATCGGTTCATTGGCGCTTTTGTCACCCTTGGGTTGACAAAAGCGCCAACGGGGCCGATCGAGCAGCGGCAGGAGGGTGACGAGGGCGACCACGGAGGCGCCGACCTCGATCGCCTTGGCGGCCGTGTACGGGGTGCCGCCGACGCGAGCCGCGGCATAGGCGAGCGCCACCGCGCCGAGGCCGGCGAGGAGCGCGGACTCGCGGCGGCGCCAGGACTGGGCGACGCCGTGGAGCAGGAGGACGAGCGCGAACGCGGCCCCGAGGTAGTAGCCGAGCGCGGGCACGGCACCGTCGCCGGGCGCCAGCCGGAAGTCGCCGGAGGGCCAGATGCCGAGCGCCTCGAAGGGCGAGACCTGGCCGAAGAGGTTGCCGAGGCCGGGGCCGTTGGGGTCGAAGGTCTCGAAGCTGTGGAAGTCCAGCATGCGACCGATCTCCGGGGCGACGAGGACGGCGAAGGCGAGGGACGCCAGAAGGACGGGCGGCCAGGCGAGGGGAGCCACGGGGAGGGGGTCCTGCGGGCGGGGCAAACTGGCTCCGTTCTCGGACCCCCTCCCCGCGGCTCCCGCCCCCAAGCGCATCCGGCTGAAGGCGAACTCCAGGAGCGTCCAGATGATGGCGGTGCCGATCAGCCAGATGAGGCCCGGGAAGCTGTAGACGTAGACGGAGCCGACCGCCAGCAGCGCCGCTGGGACGAAGCGCAGGGGAAGGTCGCGCCAGGCGCGGGTCGACTCGCGCAGGGCGAGGGCGAAGGCGAGGACGAGCAGGGCCTGGATCGTCTCCTTGAAGGCGCCCTGGGCGAAGTAGGAGACGACCACGTAGGCGAGGCCGACGACCAGGGCGCCGGCGGTGCGCGGGGCCGGCCGCAGCCTGGCGAAAGCGGCGATGGCGGTGAGCGGGGCGAGGATCGCGACGGCGACGCTGAGGCCGCTGAAGCCCTGGACCAGGCCGATGCCGAGCCCCTTGTTCAGGGCGACGACGATCGCGTGCGGCCCGAGCGGATAGCCCTGGTGCAGCAGCTGCCCTCCCTCGCCGTGAGCCAACCGGTCGGCGGCCAGCAGGTGCTGGGACATGTCCGGGTTGAAGCTGGTGCCGAGGATCCCGAAGTGGCCTTCAACCGCAAAGGGCAGCGAGGCCGCCAACAAAGCGATCAGCGCGACCGGCCAGCCCGCGCGCAGCGCCTCCCCCACGCCCTCCACCCGTCCCCGGAGATAGACGACGGACGCCACCACGAGCAACGGCACGACGATCGCCGCGACGACGCCGTCGCCCCCAAGGCGCACCGTGCCCCAGCAGACCGCGCAGAGCAGCGCCAGGCCGACCGCGGGCGAGAGCCAGGACCAGCGCCGGGCTCCGCATAGGCAGATCGCCGCCTGCCCGATCGCCAGGGACGCCGCGCACACCGCCAACACCGCTGCATAGGTCCCGATCACGAGGCGGCGAGCCTAGAGGAACGGTCCCCGGCCATCCGCCCACCGGCCACTCCAGCCCTACAGCCGGGTATGCAAAGGCTTCCTAGATTTACTCGCTTGACCTTGCTCAAACGTCAACCGAAGGGAAGTCGATGAAGTCCTTGGGACTCCTGTTCTGCGCGGTCGTCCTGACCGCGCTCGGGCTCGGCGCGCAGCTCCCCAGCTCCGCCACTGCCTTCGACCTCGACTGCGCCGACTTCTCCAACCAGGCGGAAGCACAAGAACATCTGTTGCCCGGCGACCCATACAGACTCGACGGTGACGGCGACGGCATCGCCTGCGAGGACAACCCGTGCCCGTGCAGCTATGCGCCCGGTGGTGGTAGCGAACCGGAACCTCCCCCTCCCTACCGCCTCAGCAAGAGCGCCGCGGAGGCGGAATCGAGGCGGATCGCCAGCCAGTTCGTGCAGCGCAACCCGCAGGTCGACTCCCTCTCCCTCGGTGGCTGCCAGCGCCTGGCGGCCCGCCGGGTCGACTGCAACCTCAGAGCTCGCGGCAGCACTTCCAGCCAGCACACCACCTGCAGCCTGAGGGTGGTCGTGACGGCGCAAGATCGCCGCCCCGTTGCGCGGCTCGCCTCCACCGACTGCCGAACCAGGAACCACTCCTAGACTGCGGGGATGGCGTTCGTCCCTCCCGCCCGGCATCTGCTGCGCGCCAAGGACCTGGCCGACGCCCGCTACTTCGAGCCGCTTGGAGTCGATGATCTGGCCCGGGCGGCGGGGCTTTCGCGGGCGCATTTCAGCCGCGAGTTCCGGCGCGCCTTCGGGGCCTCGCCGCACGCCTACCTGCTGACGCGCCGGCTCGAGCGGGCGGCGGCACTGCTGCGTACGACCGACAGCTCGGTCGCCGAGATCTGCCTGGCCGTCGGGCTACAGGGCATCGGCTCGTTCACGACCAGCTTCAAGCGCACCTTCGGGCAGACCCCGACGGCGTACCGGGCGAGCTTCCCACCGGCGGTCAGCCAGGCCATCGTCCCCGCCTGTGTGGTCCGCGCCTACGGCCGCCCGCAACACCGCACGTTTCGAGAAGACAGCCCGCCGGCCGCGGCCTAGCATCGGCGCCAAGCTGATTTCAACCAAGGAGGAACCGATGAAGGTCGCAAACACGCAGCTCTGGGTCCACGACCAGGACGAGGCGCTCGCCTTCTACACCGAGAAGCTCGGGATGGAGGTCCGCAACGACGTCACCCTGCCGGAGATGGGCGACTTCCGCTGGCTCACCGTGAGCCCGGCCGGCCAGGAGGACTACTCGATCGTGCTGATGGAAATCCCGGGCGAGCCGGTGATGACGGGTGAGACCGCCGAGCAGGTGCGGGCGCTGATGGGCAAGGGCTTCGCCGGCACCGTCTTCCTCACCACCGACGACTGTCAGGCCTCCTATGAGGAGCTGAAGGCAAGGGGGGTCGAGTTCACCGAGACGCCGGAAGAGCGCCCCTACGGCATCGACTGCGGCTTCCACGACCCCTCGGGGAACAGCTTCCGGCTGACCCAGGTGAAGCTGCCGGCGGTCGCCTAGGAGGACCAGCGCCGGGCGGGCCGAGACGGTTTACAAGGAGGGCACGGAGGCGGTACAACTGGTTGGAACGATCGTCGACGTGAGGAGTGGGCATGAACGATCACCCTGACCAGGACCGCCCCGCATCCAGAATGCGATGGGAGGACGGTGTCGTCTATGCCCTCGCCCTCGCCGGCATCTACCTGCTGCTCGGCGTCCTCTTCTTCTATGCCGGCAAGGAGAAGATCATCGACGGCCACGGCGCGCCGCCGCCGATCGCCAAGCAGTTCGGCGGCACCTTCCTCGACACGATCCCGGGCATCGACGCGGCCTGGACGATCCTCGGCATTCTCGAGTCGCTGATCTTCATCCTCGTCCTGGTCAGCCTGATCCGGCTCGAGTTCATGCCCGACCGACGCAAGAGCTTCCTGCTCTGCGCCTTGGGGCTGGCGATCTTCACCTTCTCGATCCTGGCCATGGGTCAGAACGTGGTCGGCGAAAACTCCGGCGTTGCCGAGCTGTTCATCTACGCCGCCGCGACCGCCGTCCTGATGGGCCTGGTTCTGCTGATGCCACCCAACCGGCCGGCCAACTGGATCAGCGGCAGAGGCGACAAGCCGTAGCTGGGCCGGTCCGCCGGACATAGGGGTCCCGGGAAGAGTGGGCGTTACTGGGCTCGAACCAGTGACCTCTACCTTGTCGAGGTAGCGCTCTCCCAACTGAGCTAAACGCCCGGGGAGCCGGAATCTAGCAGCGTGAAACCGGGGGCCGGTCGGCGGTGGCCGGCCGCTAAAGATCTCGCCCGGGTCGGCCGATGCAACCTGTGCAACTTTCCAGTCCTTCCAGTGTTTATAGGTACGTCGCACGAGCAGCGGCCGCTAAGACTTCAAAGCTCGAGGACCGACGAGCCAGCGACTTCAAACTCTCTGGTGGCACGTCCTTCGGAAAACAAGGGGCCCCTTCTGGGGCCCTTTTCCGTTCCGGGAGCGCAGCTCAGACGTGGTCGCTGGGCAGGTGCCAGCGGCGCGGCGCGATCAGCGCATCGGCCTCCACCGGCCCCCAGGAGCCGGGCTCGTAGGGCAGCGCCGACGGCGGCCGCTCCAGGACAGGCTCGGAGATCTCCCAGAGGCGCTCGATCGCAGCGGAGCTGGTGAAGAAGGTGCGATCGCCGACCATGACGTCGTGGATCAGGCGCTCGTAGGCGTCGAGGGCGCGCTCGGTGCCGCCGAAGGTGTCGGCGTAGCTGAAGCGCATGTGCGCCTCGCCGAGCTCGATCGTCGGCCCCGGCACCTTGGCCAGGAAGGAGGCGGAGATGCTGCCGGGCTCACCGAGCTCGAAGGTGAGGTGATCGTGGCCGAAGGACTCGACGATCTGCTCGCAGTCGAGCGGGAACATCCGCCGCGGCGGCTGCGCGTAGGCGACCGTCAGCAGGTGGCGGCTCTCGGCCAGGCGCTTGCCGGAGCGCAGGTAGAACGGCACCCCCTCCCAGCGCCAGTTGTCGATGAAGGCCTTGATCGCGACGAAGGTCTCGGTGTCGGAGTCGGCGGCGACGCCGTCCTCCCCGCGGTAGCCGGCGTACTGGCCGCGGACCACGTTCTCCGCCCGCAGCGGCGCCATCGAGTCGAAGACCTTCTCGCGCTCCAGGCCCAGCGCCTTCGGCTCCAGCGAGGTCGGCGGCTCCATCGCGACGAAGCCGAGGACCTGGAAGAGGTGGGTGACGATCATGTCGCGGAAGGCGCCGGTTTCCTCGTAGAAGCTGCCGCGCATCTCGATCGAGAGCGTCTCCGGGATGTCGATCTGGACGTGGTCGATGTGGTTGCGGTTCCAGACCGGCTCGAACATCCCGTTGGCGAAGCGCAGCGCCAGCAGGTTCTGGACCGCCTCGCGGCCGAGGTAGTGGTCGATCCGGTAGATGCAGCGCTCCTCGAAGACCGAGTGCAGCAGCGCGTTCAGCTTCCGCGCCGACTCGAGGTCGGTCCCGAACGGCTTCTCGGTGATTACCCGGGCGCCCTTCCCGAGCCCCGCCGCGCCCAGCGCTTCGACCGTGCCCCCCATCGCCGCCGGGGGCAGCGAGAGGTAGTAGAGGACCTTGGCGCCGCCGCCGAGTTCGTCGCGCGCCGCGGCGATGGCCTCGGCGAGCGGCTCGAACCCGTCCCCGACGCTGACGAAGCGCAGCGAGTCGGCGAACGGATTCCAGGTCGGCGGCGACATGTCCTCGCGGCCCGAGGCCTCGATCGCCTGGCGCGCCTGCTCGCGGAACTCCTCGACCTCGATCCCGTGGCGGGCGGCGCCGATGACGCGAAAGCCCTCCGGCATCAGCCCGACCTGGGAGAGGTGGAACATCCCCGGCAGCAGCTTGCGCTTGGCCAGGTCGCCGGTCGCCCCGAAGAGGACGATCACCTGGTTGGCGGGGATCTCCTGCGCCGCCTTGTCGGCACTGGCGCTTGCGGTGGCAACGCTCACAACCCCAGGCTGACAGATGGGCGAAGCTGGTCAACGCGGCGCTGCCGACCTATCCTGGCGTCGAGCGATGGCAGACGGGAAGACCGCAGGCGGAGTCGAGTTCGACCACCGGGCGCTGGATCGGGTGGAGAAGCGCTTCTGGCGCGACATCTGGGAGTCGGTCCCGGCCGAGGTCGCCGCCGAGCGCGAGGTCGAGGTGCGGGACTTCGGGCCCGTGCAGGCCACGGTGGCGGGCGCGCTGGCGAGCGTGGGAATGATGAACCTGGTGCTCGGCGCCACCGAGCCCGGCGCGATCGCCGACGGGCACCTCGTCACCGCAAGCGAGTGGGTGAAGTCACGGGGAGCGTCGAGCTACGTGCCGGTGGCGCCGGGCCTGCCGGAGAGCGAGGCGGCGACGAGCTGGCTGGCGGCGAACGGCTTCTCCCCGGCCTACGCCTGGATGAAGTTCGTCCGCGATGCCCACCCGCCCCGCTTCGCCGCACCCAAAGACGTCGAGGTGCTCGAGGTGACGGATGCCACGCGGGAGCCGTTCGGGATGATCGCCGCGACCGGCTTCGGCCTCCCGGTTTGGGCGGCGGCCTTCTTCGCCGACCTGCCGGGCCACCCCGACTGGCACTGCTACGTCGCCCGGGTCGACGGCGAGGCCCAGGCCTGCGCGGCGATGCTGGTCCAGGAGGAGGTGGCCGAGTTCGGAATTGCCGCGACGCTGGAGCCGGCCCGCGGCCGCGGCTGCCAGCGCGCCCTCCTGCGCCAGCGCATCCTCGACGCCGCCGCCGCCGGCTGCCGCACCCTCTTCGTCGAGACCGGCGAGCGCGTGCCGGACCGCCCCTCCGCCAGCTACAGGAACATCCTCCGGGCGGGGTTCGAAGAGGCTTACCTGCGACCGAACTGGGAGCGGCCCGGATGAGCTGGTGGCTGGTCCCCGAAGTGCTGATCTTCGGCGCCGTCTGGATCTGGCTGGTGGGGCTGATCCCGGCGGCCGTGGTCTGCCTGCTGAAGGAGCGGCTGGCGATGTTCTTCGCCGGCTTCCTCACCCTCGGCATCACCTGGTTCCTGGGCGCGGTCCCGCTCGCCGAGGCGCACTCGGGATGGGCGCGGCGTTTCTACGGTAAGGAGAGGCTCGCGCGCGCGACCGACCCGGTGCTTCATCCACGCCCCGCCCGCGCGACCGCCTACTGGCTCGGCGGCAGTGCTGCCCTGCTGCTGGTGGTCGGCATCTTCACCGCCCGCCCAACTCCGATCATCGGGGTGGACGGCAAGGCCCTGCAGTACTCGGTCGGCGGTGGCAGCCTCCTGTTCGACAGCCAGCCCTGTCCGCACGAGGCGAACGACACTTGGACCTGCGGTGTGTACAACAGCGCCGTCAGCGGCACCGTCACCTACCGGGTGCGGGTTGGCGGGCTTGGCTGCTGGACCGCCATCCGCTCCGAACGGGTTGGAGTCGGTTCGCCCAGGCGCCTCTCGGGCTGCCTCACCGCCTGGGACCAGCTCCGGCTCTTCGACCAGCTGCTTTAGAAGCCGGTTGCGAGTTCCGGTTTGAACTGGGGGCCGGTCAACGGCAGTCGTGGGGCACCGGGGAAGTTGACGGCCAGCCCCCCGCTCCAGGTTTTCGTGCCATCGGCGGCCGCGCGATAGATCCCTGTGCCGTGGAACGGCGCCGGCGGCCTGATCTGAGCGCGGGTGAGCGCGTTGTCGACGGAGAAGGCCCGGGCGGACCTGGCGGAGGTGAAGGCGAACCGCAATATCGCCAGATCCCCCTTGCTCTGTGCGGTCGAGGCGAAGAAGAGCGTCCTCCCACCCAGCGCCACCGCGCCGACGGAGGTCGAGCTGACGCCTTCTCGCCAGCTCGCCCCAACCGCGGCGAGGTCGAAGGGGTCGCTGTGCTGCGACGGGCGAACCGCGTGTTGGTCGGGCCGGTCGATCTGCGATCGCAGGCACCACGGCGCGACGGTGCTGACTCGCCCCTTGGCGCGGTGGACGCGGACGGAGATGTACCCGCCTTCGCCCCGGAAGCGGAGGTTGCCGACGTAGACGCCCCTGCGGCGGACGATCCGATCGCCCCGCCTGCAGCGGCGGTGCGGGTTTGCCCGGGGCTGATTGCTCGACCGCTGGAAGTGCATCGCGATCCGGCCGAGGTCCCCGAAGGACGCTTCGAGGCGGCTCGGCGTCACCACTCCGCGGGCGACGTAGGCGGTGATCGCCCGGGCGCGGCCGTGGATGACCTCGAGCAGGACGGTGCTGCCGAAGCCGATGACGCCGACCCGGTAGCCATGGCTGGCCTTGAGCACCAGGAGCGGCAGGAAGGGTGCCGAGGAGGAACGCGCCTCGACATGCCCCGGCACCTTCGAGCGCAGGATCGGCGGCACTTCCCCGAGGGAACCGAACGAAAGCCCGTCCGCCTGGGCCGACGCCGAGGCGGGGACCGCGACGAGGGCGAGGGCGGCGACCAGCAGCAGGCGCCGGGCGGCGGTCGCGGCGCTCACCCGGCCCTCCCCGCCCGTCCGTACAGGCGGCCGACTTCCTTGCCGAAATAAGCGCCGAAGTCGGTCGCCGGATCATCCCCGTAGCCGTAGTTGGTGACGCCGTTGAGTACGTCGCCCCGAATCGTCCAGCCACCGCCGGAGGCGCCGCCGGTGACATCGCAGTCGACCGCGAGGTTGAGTGGGCCGGGGGCGAGGAACGATTGGGCGTCGTGGCCGAGGAACGGCGTCTGCGGGCAGAGGCGCTGGGTTTCGCCGTCGAACGGGGGTGCCACGGGATAGCCGTGGACGTCGAAGGTCTGCCTCGCCTTCAGCCCCCAGGCGATGCCGGTGCCGCCAACCGCGTCGGCCAGCCGTTCGCCGCGTTCGTTCGGCGCCACCGCGGCGGCGCCGACGTCGAAGTTCTCGCTGCCGCTCTTGCGCCACTGGCGGGTGGTGTCCAGCCAGACGGCCGGGAAGACGCCGAACGGTCGCTGGCCGTAGCGGTAGCCGGGGACGAAGACCCACTGGTCGCGGTACCACCGTCCCCACCGCCCGCCGCTGTTGACGCAGTGGGCCGCGGTGATGACGACGCTGGAGTTCGGGGCGTTGACCGAGGTGCCTGAGCAGCGGCCGAGGCTGTGGCCGACCCTGAAGAAGATGACGCCGTTCCAGCGGGATTCGGCACTGGTCGGGTCGCCCACCTCCCCGAAGGCCGAGCTCGTCGACGCTCCCGAGCCCGGGGTCGAGCCCGGGGTCGAGAGCAGAGCGCGACCCGGAGCCCGGACCTCGACCGGCTGCGCCTGCCGCATCCGCGCCGGCGTCCAGAACTGGCGGGCGTCGCGGGCCACGGAAGCCAGCGTCGTCGCGCCCGCGACGGGCGCGGACGTCAGAGCGAGGACGATCGCGAGTGGCAGGACCGAGATCGCGAGCGCCCGATGAGCCCCCCGGCCCGTCGCATTCATTGCCAAAACTCTACTTGTGCACTCGGGCGAACAGCGTCTATCGCCCCTGTAGCTTGCGGATCGCCTCGCGGCGGTTCGGGCGCTCGCCGGAGCGGAAGGTGGCGACGTAGTCCTCGAAATGCCAGCCCGCGAGAAAGTCGACGGCGGCCTTGCGACCGGACTCGAAGAGGGCATCCGCCTTCTCTTTGGGGAGGTCGAACTGGGTGGCGCCCACGCCCAGGGTCGGGATCGGGATCGTGCGCACGAAGGTGTCGTTCTGCAGATACATCCGGTCGTGCGCCTCCATCATCGTGCTGGCCAGGTCCTTGATGTAGGTGACGAAGCTGGTGTCGGGAGCTGTGGCCTGATCGGCACCGAGCTCGACGCGCGGTTCCGGCTCGACCAGCATCAGGCCGAAGGTGGGCCAGGGCGGCTCGCCATCGCTGTCGAAGATCCAGACCGGGAAGTTCGAGAGCACGCCGCCGTCGACGATCAGGTGCTCCTTGCCGTCGACCTCCGAGCGCCAGCGCCAGGGCTTGAAGAAGATCGGGATGCTCATGCTCATCCGCACCGCGTCGGCGACGCTGAGGTCGTCGGGCTCGATTCCGAACCGCTTGGCATCCCGCGGCAGTCGCAGGAGGTCGTGGGCGGTGACGTCCGAGGCGATCACCTGCAACCTGTACCGGTAATCGGGGTCGTCGGCGAACTCCGGATCGACGAGGTCGGCGAAGGTGCGCACACCCTTGCGCTCGAGCAGATCCTCGATCCACCGGTGGAACTCCTCGCCCTTGTACATCCCCTTCTCGACGACCGCACTCAGGTACTCACCCACCAGCGGTATGTGACCCGCGGACGTTTCGTCTTTGAACGAGTTGAAGTCGAGACCGTCGAGGATCGTGCGCAGCTCGGCGACCGAGTAACCGGCGGCGACCAGAGCGGCGACGATCGCCCCCGCCGAAGTGCCGGCCAGGTTCTGGGGCGCAAACCCACGCTCGTCGAGCACGGTAAGCGCGCCGACCAGCCCGATCCCCTTGACACCGCCACCTTCGAGCACGAGGTCGAGCTTCTGACCGGTGTCACCCTGGGGTGAATTCACCGCTTCAGTGTGTCACCTTCCAGGTGGACTAGGCTGGTCCGCGTGGCCGAACCGACTCGGGTGGTGGAGCAGTTCCTGACGCGACTGGCCGACGGCGAGATCGATGCCGCGGTTGACCTCCTGGCGAGCGACGTCGAGTACAGCAACGTCTCGCTGCCGACCGTGCGGGGCCGCGAGCGGGTGCGGCGCCTGGCCCATCTGACTCTCGGCCGCCCGGGCGCCGGCTTCGAGGTCTACAACCACGCGATCTCCTCCTCGGGAAGCTCGGTCCTGACCGAAAGGACCGACGTGATGAAGATGGGACGACTGCGGATCCAGTTCTGGGTCTGCGGCCGCTTCGACGTCGAGAACGGAGAGATCGTCCTCTGGCGTGACCGCTTCGACTGGATGAACTACACGGTGGCGACGCTGCGCGGGCTCATCGGGATCGTCGTGCCGGCGCTCCGGGCCAAGCCACCGCAGTAGCACGTTATACTGGCAGTATGACTCACAAGGTTGGAATCAAAGGGCAGGTCGTGATCCCGAAGGCCATCCGGGAGGAAATCGGGATCAACCCCGGCGACGAGGTGACCTTCCTGCCCGACGGCAAAGAGGTTCGAGTCCGCCGCGTTGCCGACGACCCCCAAGCGCGCGAAAGGGATATCAAATCCTTGCGGGGGCTTTGGAAGGACACGCCAGGGGGTGGGACCGCGGCCCTGGAGGAAGAGCGTCGCAAGGAGCGCGAGCTAGAGGAGCGCAAGGCCCTAAGGCAAGGCGTTGGTAGTCCTCGATAGCTGGGCGGTGCTGGCCTACTTGAAGGACGAGCCGGCCGCCACCCGGATCGAAGCTGAGTGGCTTTCACAGCCTCCGGCGATCTCCTCGATCAATCTCGGGGAGACCCTGTACATGCGAATCCGGGAACGTGGCGAGAAAGCGGCGACGGCAGATATCTCAACGATCCGCCGGAACAGCACGGTCATTGACCCGGATTGGGCGCTGGTCGCAACTGCTGCGCAGATAAAGGCGGCAGGTGGAATGTCTTACGCAGACGCCTTCTGCGTTGCCACCGCCGCCCGGCTGGACGCTCCCCTTTGGACGGGCGATCCGGAGATCATCGACCGCCACCAGCAGTTGCCGTGTCGCGTCGTCGATCTACGCTCGTAGAGCAGCCGGAAGTCCTGCTTCAGGTCAAAAAGGCGCCCACCGGAATCGAACCGGTGTAAACGGCTTTGCAGGCCGCTGCGTAACCACTCCGCCAGGGCGCCAGGGGACCGGTCAAGACTAGCGGCGCTTTGGAGATCCTGAGGCTAGGCGGGAGCGTCGGGGCTGGTGTCGTCGAAGTCGCTGACGCTGCCGTACTCCTCGACGGTGCCGCCGTCGCGCACGCTGGCGTCGTCGGGGTCGTCACCGTACTGGCGCAGGGCGCGGCGCTGGCGCAGGTAGTCCCACGTCTTGTCGAGCTGGACTTTCAACTCCTCCATACGAGCGTGGTCTTCGGAACTGAGGCCCTCGCCCTCGTGGCGGTGGAGCAGCTGCTCCTCCTCCTTGACCAACTCGTCGATGCGGCTGAGTACCTGCTGATCGTCCATGGCGACGTAGGCTAGCGCGCGTGAAACGCGGGCTGCCGGGCAGCCTTCCCCAGGAGAGGAGAAGCGAGATGGTCGAGCGGATCGAGGACATGCCGGCCGGGACGATCGGGTTCCGCGCCTCCGGCAAGCTCACCCCCGAGGACTACCGCGAGGTGCTGGTCCCGACCCTGCGCGAGGCGGTCGACTCGGGTGAGGTGCGGATGCTGTTCGTGCTCTCCGACTTCGAGGAGCTGGAGCCACGGGCCTGGCTTGAGGACGCCAAGACCGGCTTCGAGCTCGGCTTCCTCAAGCACTCGGCCTGGAAGCGCTCGGCGATCGTCAGCGACGCCGACTGGGTCAAGAAGGCTTTCCGCATGTTCGCCTGGATGACCCCGGGCGAAGTCGAGGTCTACGACCTCGATCAGGAGGCCGAGGCGAGGACCTGGGTCTCGGGCTGACGGCGCGGCGCCGGGTTGGAGAAGCGCATGGTGCCGTCGTCGATCTCGCCGCGGCGCAGCATCCGCAGGTCGACCGGGTAGTTCTGGCGCAGTTTCCACGGCTCCTTCGAGCCCTGTTTGGGCAGGTGGTCGAGCGAGCGCAGGACGTAACCGGAGTTGAAGTCGAGCAGCCGCTCCTCGGTGATGGAGGGGTCGGTGATCGTCGGCGTGGCGATGCGGCGACCGCTCGCGTCCATGTGGTTGAGCAGGCGGCAGATGTATTCGGAGGTGAGGTCGGCCTTCAGCGTCCAGGAGGCGTTGGTGTAGCCGAGCGTGTAGGCGAAGTTGGGGAAGTCGCTAAGCATCATCCCCTTGTAGGTCAGCGCCCGCGGCAGGTCCGGCTCGGCGCCGTCGATCGTGATTTTCATGCCGCCGAGGAAGAGCAGGTTGAGGCCGGTCGCGGTGATGACGACGTCGGCGTCGAGCTTGGCCCCGGACTCCAACTCGATCCCGTCCGTGGTGAAGGTCCTGATCTTGTCGGTGGCGATCTCGGCGCTGCCGTCGCGCAGGACTTTGAAGAGGTCGGCGTCCGGGACCAGGCAGACGCGCTGATCCCAGGGGTTGTAGCGGGGCTTGAAGTGCTTGTCGACGTCGTAGCCGGCGGGCAGGGCTTTGATCGTCCCTCGACGCAGGATCTTCTTGATCAGCTCCGGCCGCTTGCGGCTGAGGCGGTAGAAGGCTCCCTGCATGAGCACGTTCTTCCAGCGCACGAGCGGATAGACGACGCGCTCGGGCAGGTGCTTGCGCAGGCGGATCGCGAGCCCGTCTTCGCCCGGCATCGAGATCACGTAGGTGGGCGAGCGCTGCAGCATCGTCACCCTGGCCGCGTCCCTGGCCATCGCCGGCACCAGGGTCATCGCGGTGGCGCCGCTGCCGATCACGACGACCTGCTTGCCGCTGTAGTCGAGGTCCTCGGGCCAGTGCTGGGGGTGGACGACCTCGCCGGCGAAGGAGTCGATGCCGGGGAAGTCCGGCGTGTAGCCCTCGTCGTAGCGGTAGTAGCCGGTGTTCATGAAGAGGAAGCCGCAGGTGAAGGTCGCCGTCTCCCCCGTGTCGGTGCGCTCGACGTCGACCGTCCACAGCGCCTCCTCGCTCGACCAGGCGGCGTTGACGACGCGGTGGTTGAAGCGGATGTGGCGGTCGATGCCGCCCTCGCTGGCGGTGTCGCGCACGTAGTTGAGGATCTTCGTACCCTCGGCGATCGATTTGTCGTCGGTCCAGGGGCGGAAGCGGTAGCCGAGCGTGTGCATGTCGGAGTCGGAGCGGATGCCGGGATAGCGGAAGAGGTCCCAGGTGCCGCCGATCGCCTCGCGCGCCTCGAGGATCGCGTAGCTCTTGCCCGGGCAGCGCTCCTGCAGATGGTGGGCGGCGCCGATGCCGGAGAGGCCGGCGCCGACGATCAGCACATCGACGTGGTCGTTCGGCATCTCGGTGATTCCTTTCGTCATCGGTCGGGCTGGCAATAGCTTCGCGAGAGCATCTTATCAACACTATGTCGAAAAGTTCAACTTCTTGTCGGGATCATCAACTCCGTGTATCGTGAAAGAGGAGATGCCCACCCCCCTGCCGACTTCCGAGACCGCCCCCCGCGGCCGCCGCAGCGCCCGCGCCAGCGGTGACGAGCGTGAGCGGGCGATCCTGGAGACGGCCGAACGGCTGCTCGAGGAGCGGCCGCTGGGTGAGATCTCGGTCGAGGACCTGGCCCACGGCGCCGGCATCTCCCGCCCCACCTTCTACTTCTACTTCCCCTCCAAGGACGCGGTCCTGCTGACCCTGGTCGACCGCATGGTCGAGGCCGGCGCGGCCAGCCGCGAGCAGGCGCTGGCGAAGCTGGCCGAAGAGCCACGGGCCGGCTGGCGCATGGCCCTGCAGGCCTCCTTCGACGCCTTCGGCTCGCGCCGCTCGGTGATCCTCGCCGCGGCCGAGCTGCGGACCACCAATGCCGAGGCGCGTGAGCTCTGGTCGCGGGTGATGGAGGGCTGGGTCGCCGACGTCACCGCGGTGATCGAGTCCGAGCGCGCCCGCGGCGTCGCCCCCGCCGGCCAGTCCGCCCGCGACCTCGCGATCGCCCTGCTGCAGATGAACGAGCGAGCGCAGTACGCGACCTTTGCCGGCGAGAGCCCGGCCCTGGCCGAGTACAAGATCCTCGACGTCCTCGTCGACGTCTGGATGCGGGCGATCTACGGCGCCGCGCCCGCGGCGTAACTGCCTCAGAGCTACCGGTCCGGCGCTAGACCGAGGTCGGCTCGAGCACGCGGAAGGCGATCCCGGCCCGCTGCAAGCGAGTCATCAGGGCATCGCCCATCGCCACCGCCGTGGTCACCTGACCGGCTCTCTCCGGCAGCTCGTCGAAGGCAAGGCAGAGCGCCGACTCGGCGAGCATCTTCGCGGTCTCGCCGTAACCGGGGTCGCCGCCGGAGACCTCGGTGACGACGCGCCTGCCTCCACCCTCGCCGACGAACTTGACCTTGAACCAGCTCCTCGCCCGCTCGGCCTCGTCGGGCCCCTCGCCGGGGGATTTGATCTTCAGCAGCAGCTTGCGGGTCGGCGGCAGCGGCGCCAGCAGGGCGACGGTCCCCACTCCCGCCCCCAGCGCCGCGATCGTTCCCAGGCGCTTGGCGACCATGTGGTGCCCGTAGGTGAAGTTCGGCCCGTAGCGGTCGAGGCCGGCGGCAGAGCGACGGACGATGCCGCCGTCGATCGTCGGCAACGGCACGATCCAGCCGCCGAGATCGTCGTCGTGGCGGATCCCCGGCGAGGTCGAGTGGATCTCGCGCCCGGGCGGGCGCGGCTCGCCGCGGCGGCGCTCTTTGGCGGCGCCGATCGTCTGCCGCGCCCGGGCGAAGCCGTTGATCGCCGAGTGGTAGGTGCCGCCGGAGAAGCTGGCGCTGGAGCGGACGTAGCCGTTGACCTTCAGCGGCACCCCCTCGGGCAGCTGCTGGACCGTGAAGTAGGCCCCAAGGTCGTGTGGGATCGAGTCGAAGCCGCAGCAGTGGACGAGCCGGGCACCGGTCCGCTGGGCCTCGGCGTGGTGGGCGAGCCACATGCGGTCGACGAACTCGGGCTCACCGGTGAGGTCGACGTAGTCGGTCCCGGCGGCGGCGCAGGCGGCGACGATCGGCTCGCCATAGAGGGCGTAGGGCCCGACCGTGGTGATGACGACGCGGGCGGACCCGGCGACCCCGGCCAGCACGGCGCGGTCGGCGGCGTCGGCCTCGATCAGGTCCGGCACGGGAGCGTCCGGCGATGCGCTCGCGAGCCGCGCCCGCACCGCCTCGAGCTTGCCGCGGTTGCGCCCGACCAGCGCCCAGCTCAGCCCCTCGGGTGCATTGGCGGCGAGGTACTCGGCGGTCAGGCCGCCGGTGAAACCGGTCGCGCCGAACAGCGCCAGGTCGTATTTCCGCTCGGCCACGCCGGCATTGTGTCAGTCCTGGCCAGACGGCCAGGACCGGCCCTCACCCAGAGGGCCTAGGTGTAGATGCCAGCCACGTTGTTCCCGGCCAACTCCCGTAGCCGCTGAATCGGCGGCCGCTGGCCGAGGGCGCCATGTCGTCTGCGGTAGTTGTAGCGCTCGATCCAGCCCGAGAGGGCCGCGGCCCTCTCGGCTGAGCTTCCGTAGACGGCGGCATAGGCCCACTCGCGCAGCATCGTGCGGATGAAGCGCTCTGCCTTGCCGTTGGTCTGGGGCCGGTAGGGGCGCGTGCGGATGTGCTTGATCCCCATCGCCCGACAGGCGAGCCCGTGGGCGGCGGAACGGTAGGCAGGGCCGTTGTCGGTCATCAGCCCTTCGACCACGACGCCGTGGGAGCGGTAGAAGCCGACGGCGCGACGCAGGAAGCCGACGACGGTCTTGGCCTTCTCGTCGGGCAGGACCTCGGCATAGGCCAGGCGGGTGGCGTCGTCGACGCAGACGTGGACCCGGTCCCAGCCGCTCTGCAGGCGCCGCACCCCGGCGGCGTCGGTGCGGGTGCCCGCCTTCTTGGCCCAGCTGCGGCCGAGCATGCGGTGACCGGCTCCATTGGGGCCGATCCGACCCAGCTTCTTGACGTCGATGTGGATCAGCTCTCCCGCCCGCCGCTTTTCGTATCGGTGGATCGGCTCCTCGGCGCCCAGGCGGCTGAGCTTGCCCAGGCCGATCCGCTTCAGCACCGCCGAGACGGTCGAGGTCGCCATCTCCAAGAGCTCGGCGATCTCGGGGCCGGTCAGCCGCAGGCGGCGCAGAGCGACGATCGCCTCGACGCGCTCGGGCGGGGTGGCGTTGTGGACGCGCCTGGGCGCGGAGCTGCGATCAAAGAGACCCGCCTCGCCCTCGGCCCGGTAGCGGCGCACCCACTTGCCGGCGGTCCTCGCACTCACTCCGGCGGCCTCGGCCGCCTCCGTGAGTGCGATCCCCTCCTCGAGCACTCGCCTGACCATGATCGCCCTGCCCTTCGGGCCGAGGGGCGCGTTAGCGTGATGGTTCATCCGGGTTCCTCCTTGTTGCTGGGGCTTCGACACCGCCAGCCTCCAAGGAGGTCCGGATGAACAACGTGCTTAGGAACTACAACTAGGGCCGCGCGCACATCGCGTAGGCGCGGAAGAAGATCGTCGGGTCGAGCTCGTTGCGGAGGACGACGGTCCAGCTGTTAGCCGGGGCGCCGTTGGTCGGGTCGGGGTAGACGAATTCTCCTTCGACTTCTTCCCCTTCGCCGCCGGGACGGTCGACGATCAGCGTGTAGGGGGAGGTCGGGGTCGCCGATTCCGGTTCCCCGTCGAGGTCGAAACCACCGCCGGTCAGGGCCTCGCCGGGCGCGCAGGTGGCGAGCGACTGCCCGACTTCCCCCGCGTCCTTCAGTCCAAGCCGGTCGCCGTAGCGAACGACGACGTTGGTCGCCCCAGGTGCGCCCGGAGCGCCCGGAGCGCCCTGCGCCCCGCGCTCGCCGGCCGGCAGCTGGCCCGCCTTGAAGTCCCTGGCGGAGAGCGAGCCGTCCTTGACCTTGACGCCGGTGACGGCGTTCTTCTTCAGCTGCTTGGCGCCGACGGTGTTCTTGCCGAGGGTCGCGGCCGCAAAGGCCGCACCGCCCCCAAGCGCCAGGAACAGCGCCAGCGTGGCGATCACGTTTGCATAGGTCAGTCTGGGCAGCAGCCGCTCGAGCATCTCGATTCCCCGATTCGTTGATTGCTGGACGAGGGATCTCTTTCGGCCGATCGGGAGCACGACTGGAGTTCTGGCAGTGCCTTCCCGAACTTATGTGAGCGAATCGCAAGTAAGTGTGAGCAAAAACGCAACCTTGGCCAAGCGGTGTGTTTAGGGGCTCGAAATCCCGCCGCGCATGGACAGGGGGTGTGCGGGAGCAACCACTAGCTGGGGAGAAATCATGAGACAGAAACGGAAACTTGGTCTGGTCACGACCCTGGTGGCGGCCATCGCCCTGCTCGGGGCAACGGCGGCACAGGCATCGACGATCACGGTTGGGAGCGTCCTTCCTCCCGGTTTCACCTCGAAACCGTTCGGTGAATTGCACACGCAACTGAACACGGCGCTGCCGGAGAAAGGCGCCAACCTCGTCTCGCCGGTCAGCGGTGCGATCGTGCGCTGGCGGATGCAGGGTGCCAAAGGCGGGCCCTTCTTCCTGCGGGTGCTGCACCCGAACGGCACCGGCGCCTACACCGCCAGCGGCACCAGCGGCGCGGTGACCCCGACCGATACCGGCTTGCAGACCTTCACCGCAAACCTCCGGGTCAAGGCCGGTGACCTGATTGGGATCGACCCGACCAGCGCGAGCGATGAAATCGGCGTCGTCGAAGTTCCGGGCGCCAGCTTCGACTCGATCTTCCCGCGACCCTTCGAAGGCGCGACCGTGCCGGGGCAGGGTCCGAAATCAGGTGCGGAGATCGAGCTCAGCGCCGAAGTGCAACCGACTCCGGCGATCACCTCGATCGCCCCCGCTTCCGGCTCGATCGCCGGCGGCACCGTGGTGAAAATAACCGGCACCGACTTCACCGCCGCCAGCGCGGTGAAATTCGGCGACACGCCGGCGGCCAGCTACGCGGTCGTCTCCGAAACCGAAATGACCGCAACCGCGCCGGAGACCAAGAAGGCCGGCCGCGTCGACATCACCGTCACCACCGTCGCCGGCACCAGCCTCACCAGCGGCGGCGACCGCTTCAACTACCAGGCGTGCATCGTTCCCAAGCTCAAGGACAGGAAGCTGGGGGCGGCCAAGACCCGCCTACGGAACGCCGGCTGCAAGATCGGCAAAGTCACCAAGCTCGACGGCGCCACCGGTAAAACCGGCAAGGTCACCAAGCAGAGCCCGAAGCCGAACAAGACCCGCCTGCCGGGCACCAAGGTGAACGTCACCCTGGAAAAGTAGGTCCGACGCCGATCCGCAAACCCGCTCCGGCCGGCACCGGGGCGGGTTCGGATCTACCGCGGTGCGGAGTCCCGGCGTGCCAATAAGCTTCTGGACTTGACGGAAGGTGACGTCACGATTCGGCCCTGCACGTACGACGACATTGGCGCAGTGCTGCGCCTCTGGTCGCTCGCTCGCAGCCAACATGCCAGCACTCCTGATCGTCGAGAGGACCTCGAATTCCTCATCGATGGCAGCCCGGCGGCCCTGCTCGTGGCGGAAGCGGAGGAGGGGGTGGTCGGGGCGGTGATCGCCGGCTGGGACGGCTGGCGCGGGAACGTCTATCGCTTGGCGATCCACCCGGACCATCGCCGCCGGGGCATCGGCCTCCTGCTCACCCGCGCTGCCGAGAGCTACTTTCGCGATCAGGGCGTGAGCAGGGTCACGGCGCTGGTTGCTTTCGATGACGAGGCCGCGGGCTCTTTTTGGGACTCGGCCGGTTACCCGCGAGACGAAGAGATCGGCAGACGGGTGCGCAACATCTAGCCGACCGCGGGCGACCCTATTGTGGCCCGCCCTTGTACGACGCCTCTCAGCATCTAGTCAGCGGCGGGGCGCGTGCCCGATCGCTTCCGGACTGGCCCGATGCCCGACCCCTCCGCTCCTGGCAGGAGGAGGCGACCGAGGCCGTGCGGGCGCACTCGGCCACCAGCTTCCTGGCCTCGGCGACGCCGGCGGCCGGCAAGACCACCTTCGGCCTGCACATCGCCCACCGGATGCTGAGCGCCGGGTTCGTCTCGCGCGTCGTCGTGGCCGGCCCGACCACCCACATCTGCCGCCAGTGGGCCGCCGACGCGGGCCGCTACGGCATCGACCTCGAGCCGAACAGGCCGAACTCGGACGGGCCGGAGTCGGCCGACTTCCACGGCGTCGCCGTCACCTACCAGACGATCGCCGCCGGGCCGGATACGCACCGGCAGGCCGCCGGCCGCCGGCCGACCCTGCTGATCGCCGACGAGCCGCACCACATGGGCGATCTTGCCGCCTGGGGCGTGCAGACCCGCAAGGCCTTCGACGGCGCCCGCTTCCGGCTGCTTCTCTCGGGTACGCCCTTCCGCTCCGACAACTCGGCCATTCCCTGGGTCACCTACGACGAGGACGGTCTCAGCCGGGCCGACTACGCCTACGGCTACCCGCAGGCCCTGCGCGACCGGGTGTGCCGCCCGATCACCTTCCTGCCGTACGACGGCGAGATGGAATGGGTTTCGGACGGCCGGCTTCGCAGCGCCGACTTCGACCTCATCCTGCCGCCGGCGGAGTCGGCCCGACGCCTGCGAACGGCACTCAGCCCGGAGGGCGAGTGGATGGGCGAGGTGCTGCGCGACGGCGATACCAGGCTGAGCGAGGTGCGCGCCGCCGGACACCCTGACGCCGGCGGCCTGGTCATCGCCTCCGATCAGGATCACGCGCGGGCGATCGCGGCTCGGCTCGGGTCGATCTCGGGAGAGCGACCCGAGCTGGTGATGAGCGACGAGCCCGGCGCCAGCCAGCGCATCGCCGATTTCGCCTCCTCCGATCGACGTTGGCTGGTTTCGGTCCTGATGGTCTCCGAGGGCGTCGACATCCCCCGCCTGCGGGTCGGTGTCTATGCAACGGCGGCCCGGACCGAGCTCTTCTTCCGCCAGGTGGTCGGCCGCTTCATCCGCACCACCCCACGGCCGCGCCGCCAGATGAGCTACCTGCTGATGCCAGCCGACCCGCGGCTGAAGGCACTCGCCCGTGAGATCGAGCTGGAGCGCCGTCACGCGCTCGACCTCGCGCCGGACGGCGAGGAGGAAGAGGAGGAGCTGGACGACCCTGGTCCGGAAGACCACGAGCCGGGCGGCGGCTTTGCCCCCCTGAGCTCGGGCGACGCCGAGCTGGACGAGGCGATCATGAGCGAAACCACGCTGCAGCTCTTCCCGACCGATGACCCCGAGTCGGGGGCGAAGAAGGCGACCGCCCTAGCCGAGCCCGCAGCTGCGCCGGAGGACGTCGAACCCGAGCGGGAGTCCGCCTATGCGACCCGAGAGCGGCTGCGCGGCGAGCGCAGAAGCCTGGTCACCGACGTCGCCCGTCGCAGCGGCAAGTCGCACCGGGAGATCCAGGCCCGCATCAATCGCGCTACCCGGGCACGCTCGGTCGCCAGCGCCACCATCGAGCAGCTCGAGCGCGGCAACGCGATGCTGCGCCGCGAGCTGTGGCGCTGAGATCCACGGAGCGCCGGGCTTGCGAACGGTTGCGGCGAATTGGGATATGCCGCGTTTCCGGGAGAGACGGTTCGAATCGGCCCGCAGGTCGGGGGAAACCGACTATGGTCGATATCCCAAGACAAACCGAGGAGGATGCCCTCATGTATGTACGCGTCGTCAGGTTCACCGACGTTTCTGCCGAGCGGATGCAGGAGCTCCTTGCCCGCATCGAGGAATCCGACGGGCCACCCCCCGGCGTGCCTGCCAAGGGTCTCAAGATCTTGTTCGATGGCTCACAGGACACGGCCGTGGTCCTTCAGTACTTCGAGAGCGCCGAGGACATGGAGGCGGGGGCTCAAGTGTTCAGTGCGATGGATCCCTCCGAGACCCCCGGCACCAGAGCGTCGGTGGACATGTGCGAGATGAAGCTCGAGCGAGCGCTCGCCTGAATCGTTTCGCGGCTTCGAGCACTTCCGCTCAGAAGTGCTCGAAATCGAGGGGGGCCGGTTTGGTCTACCCCCGGTGATGTTGGGTATCTAGGTCTTTGACCAGCTGCTCGACCCGACGCGCGATCTCCTCGCGCGTCCTGCGAACCACCGCGACCGGCTGGCCCTTGGGATCGGGCAAGTCCCAATCGACGTAGCGCTTGCCGGGGATGTAGGGGCACTCATCCCCGCAGCCCATCGTCACGACCACATCGGCCCATTCGGCGTCGGCCCGGTCGAGCTTGCGCGGCACGCGGTCGGCGAGATCCACGCCGACCTCGGCCATCGCCTCGACCACCTCGGGATGGACTCGATCCCCCGGCGTCGTCCCCGCCGAACGGGCTTCATGGCGACCGCCCGCCGCACGCGTGAATAGCGCCTCGCTCATCTGCGAGCGCCCGGCGTTGTGCAGGCAGACGAAGAGGGCGCGCGCCATCAGGCGCTCTTGGCCCGGGCCTCGGGCGGATGCTCGCCGCGCACCAACTGGTAGGCGAAGGCGCCGATGATCGCTCCGGTGAGCGGGGCGAGAATGTAGATCCAGAGGTGTTGCAGTTCGCCGGAGATCAGAGCCGGGCCAATCGAGCGCGCCGGGTTCATCGAGGCTCCGGTGATCGGGCCGCCGAAGAGGGCATCGAGTCCGACCGTGCCGCCGATGGCGATGGCGGCCCCGGCGCCGACCGCTCGCGTGTCGGTCGCCACGGCCATGATCACGAACATGAGGAAGGCGGTCAGCACGACCTCATAGGCGAAGGCGCTGCCGTCGCCGACCGTGGGGAGCGTGGTTCCGAGCGCGGCCGGGTCACTCGGCCAGATCGCGGCCAGAAGCCCAGCCGCGACGAGCGCACCGGCCAGCTGGGCGAGGAGATACGCCAGAGCGTCGGCGCGAGGAAGGTGGCGCGTGCAGACGAAGGCAACGGTGACGGCGGGGTTCAGATGGGCGCCGGAGAGGTGCCCGGTCGCGTAGATCATCGCCATGATGATCAGGCCGAAGACGAGGGCGATCCCGACGGCGCCAAGGGTGCCGGGATGCTCGGCCTCGGCGATGATCGCGCCGCAGCCAGCGAAGACCAGGGCGAAGACGCCGAAGCCCTCGGCAGCGGCGCGGCGGATCAGATCGGGGCGGCCGGTCACATCGACCTCAGCAGCAGACGGCGACGGGGGCGAAAACTTCGCGCACTGAATCGAGAGCGCCGGGAACGAGGCTGAAATAGCTCCTGGTGCCGCGAGTCTCGCGCTCGACCAAGCCCACTTCGACCAGCTTCTTCAGGTGATGGCTGACGGTCCCTTGCGAGAGGTCTAGGAATGGCTCGAACTCGCAGACGCAGACGGCCTCGCCATCAGCTCGCAAGAGCATGTTCACGATGCGAAGCCGATGGCGATCCGCGAGCGCCTTCATCACGGCCTCTAGCTCGGCGGCCTGCTCCTTGCCGAGCGAGGTTCCGGCGAGGGGGGTGCAGCAGTTGATGACGGGGAGATCGGTCACTGGCCGCGAACCTAGCAGAACCATTGATGCTCATCAATGGTCGTAGCTGCTTGGGCTCTACACGCAGGTAATCGCGTCGAAGACGGACCACGGGCCGCCCTGGATCGCATCGTCGCGGCCTCTGATTGGGCAGCAACAGGCAGCGAGCGCCCGAGCAGACCGTCAAGCAAGCCGCCTAGCGTCGAGCCAGAACGCAGAAAGCCCCGCCAGAGCGGGGCTTTCTTGCGAAGCGGCTGAAGAGATTCGAACTCTCGACCTTCTGCATGGCAAGCAGACGCTCTAGCCAGCTGAGCTACAGCCGCACAGCGCGTAATTCTAGCTTTCCGATCCTCTTTCCTGCTTGCCGCGTCGCGGTCAGGCCTGCGCGCCCTCGGGGACGAGGGCCGGGCCGGGCTCCGGCGGCTCCCCCACTCCCCTCACCTTCGGCACCAGCAGGCCGGCTCCGAAGCAGAGGACGAGGAAGCCGGTGGCCATCAGGAAGGTCTCGGTGAAGCCGGTGGCGGTCGGCAGGCCGTTGGCCATGTTTTCGGCGATGAAGGTGGCTGAGAGTTGGCCGCCGAGGGCGCCGCCGAGCGTGCGCATTACCGTGTTCATGCCGCTGGCGACGCCGGTCTGCTCGCTCGGCACCGCCTGCACGATGAGGTTGCCGAGGGCCGCGAAGGCGAGGCCGATGCCGACTCCGAGCAGGGCGGCGGCGATCAACAGCTCGTAGGGATGATCGTGGGCGACTGCCAGCAGCAGGAAGGAGGCGGTGGCGAAGACGATGCCGCCCAGCAGCGCCGCCCGCGAGCCGAAGCGGTTGGAGATCGCGCCCGCCTTGAGGCCGAGGATCGTCATCCCGATCGTCGCCGGCAGCAGGTAGAGGCCGGAGACGACGACCGAGGCGCCAAAGCCGAAACCGGTGCTGGTCGGCAGCTGCGCGAACTGGGGGAAGACGACGAAGGAGGCGTAGAGGCCGGCGCCGAGCAGGAAGGCGGCGGCATTGGTGGTCCAGACACCGCGCACGCGCATCATCGTCATGTCGATCAGCGGCTGCTCGCTGCGCACCTCGACCCGGATCCAGGCGAGGACGAAGAGGACGCCGACCAGAGTGAGCCCGGCGGTCCTGGCCGAGACCCAGCCCCACTCCGAGGTCTGGCTGATCGCCAACAGCACCGCCGAGAGCCCGATCGTCATCAGCGCCGCGGCCAGCCAGTTGACCTTGCCGGGAGTGCGGACCGGCGATTCGGGGACCAGGCGCCAGGTCGCGACAGCAGCGACGACGATCGCCACCAGCGGCAGCCAGAACAGCCAGTGGTAGTCGAGGTGCTGGATGATCACCCCGGAGAGGACGATCCCGACGCCGCCGCCGACGCCGAGGATCGCCGAGAGCAGGCCGATCCCGCCGGCCACCTTCGCGCTTGGGAACTCGTCGCGGACGATGCCGAAGGAGAGCGGGAAGATGCCGCCGCCGATCCCCTGGATGAAGCGGGCGACGATCAGCAGCGGCAGCGAGCTGGCGACCGCGCCCAGCAGGGTGCCGGCACCGAGCAGGACCAGGGTCCAGAGCAGCAGCCGCTCCTTGCCGTACATGTCACCGAGGCGGCCGATGATCGAGGTCCCGACCGAGGCCGCCAGCAGGTAGCCGGTGAGCAGCCAGGCGATGCCGGTCTCGGTCGTGCCGAGCTCGCGCTGCATGGTCGGCAGCGCCGGCACCACCAGCGAGCTCAGCATCGCGTAGGCGAGTCCGCCGAGCGCGAGCACGGCGAGGGTGACGTTGGGGTGCGTGCGATCTGCGGAAACCGAGGCCAAGGAAGCGCGGTACTGTAGCGGAATGATCATTCCGCCTTCCCCGGCGAGCGGCTGGTCGGAGCTCGAGACCGAGGCCAAGCGGGCGCGCCTGCTCGCTGCCGCCGGCGAGGTCTTCGCCCGCGATGGGCTCGACGCGCCGATGCCGGCGATCGCGGCCGCGGCGGGAGCCGGCGTCGGCAGCGTCTACCGCCAGTTCCCCGCCAAGCGCGACCTGCTGGCGGCGCTGGTGGTCGAGCGCCACGAAGTGGTCGAGGCCGAAGTCGAGGTGGCGCTGGCCTCCCCCCTCGGCCCCTGGGCGGCGCTGAACACGCTGCTCTGGGCGATCGCCGAGCGCCAGACCGCCGACGACGTGCTCGCCGAGGCGATGGCCTGCCTCTCCGAGGACCCCGGCGTGCAGGAGGCACTGGCGCGGACCCTGCACTCGCTCGAAGCTCTGCTCGACGCCGCCAAGGCCGAGGGCTGGCTGCGCCCCGACGCGACCGCCCTCGACCTGCGCCTGCTCTTCGCCGCCACCCGCTCGGCCCGCGCCCTCAATCCGGAGGCCTGGCGACGGATGCTCGAGCTCGGGATCGACGCCCTGGCGGCAGATGGGCGAGAAGGGGACGCCCGCTAGCCCCGCGGGCGACTCACTTTCTCGCTCTTTCGACTTCTCGTTCCAACTTCTTGGTCTCAGCGCGGAGTTGCCGTTCCTGACTGTGGGCTGCTGGGGACCTGGGCTCGTCGGTCCCGCCATCTCCCGCGAGAACCCATCCAGCCCCCACTCCAATGAGGAGCAGGCAAGCCAGCACTAGCCACCCCCGCTTTCCTTGCACTGGGTCTCTTGCTCTCTAGGGGAAATACACGGTCGCCGAGATCGCACCACTGCATTCGTGCGGCGCGGCGGTGCAATACATTTCATAGACTTCGTCGTTGGCAGCGCTGTATGCGTACACGGTGCCGCCGCCCGAGCCAATTTCGTTCTCGTATTCGTACTGAACGTTTTCCGCGAACGGGCAGGTGGTATCGGGGCCGACCGAGAGGCTGCCTCCGCAAGAGGTGATGCTCCCGGAGGACGGAGGAGTGGTGGAAGGCGATTGGACCGGCGCTGGCGTGATTGGACCGGTCGGGCGATCCAGCTGCTTCTGTCGCTTGCGAAGTTCCTTCAGTTCCTTTTCGATCCGCCGCTTTCGTTCCTGTTCCATCTTGTAGTGACGGCCACGCTTTTCGGCCTGGGCGATCTCTTCATCGCTGGTGCCACCGCCGCAGGCGGCGAAGCCGAGCCCCAGGGCCGCGATGGTGATGACAACCATCGCGATGCGAGCCAGACACCAAGAGTCTTTTTTGACGAAAGCGAACCTTCCGAGCACGTGAACTCCCCCTGATCCTTAATGACGAGCGGTGAACAGCCTATGTTGCTCAAACGTCTCGAAGTACCGAAAACTTTGGCGCGCGTGACGGAAACGTGAAGATCGTCAGCTAATGCAGGTGCCAGCATCAAGCCGGACGTTGTCCCTAACCCACCCCGCCACCGCATCGAGATCCTGGACCCCGGCTTCGAAGGACCCGGAGTCATCCTGCGCCGCGATCGTCACCACAGCCCCAGAATTACCGGAGCGCAGGATGCCGGATTGACGCACAAGGTATGGGCCGCTAGCACTATCGTCTGGACCCCATCCGGCCTTGAACGCGACCTGGGCCGGGATACCAGCCTGACCCAGGCCCCACTGCTGTTCTGAGATCACACTTTCCATCAGGCCGAGGACATATTCAGTCCCGGCGCTGTCCAAAAGCTGACCGCAGGCCAGTGCCCGGTAGAAGTAGACGGCGCCTTCGAGCGTCCACTCGGTCTGTCCCCAGGTGGAAACCGCTCCAGATGGCGGTGGCGCGGTCGCCACTTCCGTCGGGTATCCGGATTCGGAGAGGACGCCTTCGATGGCTGCGCTGGCGGTGGATACGTCGCCCAATCGCGCGAAGAGCGCGGCCGCCGCTTCGTTGTCCGAAGCGGTGACAGCCGCGGCCGCCTGGCTTTGCTCTTCCGAAGTGAGCGTCCCCTGTCGCATAGCGGTGACAAGCACCGGCACCTTGAAACTGCTCCAAGCGTGTCCGACTTGCAGCGACCCGAGACGCGTTGGCCGCGCTGATCCAAGCGGGGCGACCGCAACGCCGATCTGACCGGCGATGGAGCTTTCAAGTTCGGCGAACGCCGCTTCCGCCCGTGGCGAGAGAACAGCCCCGGGCGGCGCCGTCGTGCCGTTGCTTCCCCCTCCAGTTGCCGAGGGAATCCTCTCCGGCTTTCGCGCATTGGTCTTGGTGACGCCTTGGAACCGCGTCTGCCCTCCATCGGGTGCGCGCATCACGGTTTTCGCGGCAACCTCGGCGACATGGTCATCTTCGGTCGTGAGATGGCGCAGGTAGATCCCGAGCACAACGCCGGCCGTGAGGACCCAGACACCGATCAGGATCCGCGCCCAGCGCGGCCACGATCCCGGATGTTCAGAGTTCATTGCGACTCACAGAATCACGTTCGCTAAGGAAGGGCAAGGCACCTGCACGATGCTCTGTTCCAGCCACCGTCGCGCACTCTCAATTTCGCGCTAGCCTGGATCGCTCGACCTCTCCCAGAGACCATGCTCTTCCGACAGATAATCCACGAGGATCTCGGCTGCGCCTCCTACCTCGTCGCCGACCGCGAAAGCGGCGTCGCCGTCGTCGTCGATCCGCAGTGGGACGTCGAGCCCTACCGGCGGCTGGCGCGGCTGCACGGGGTGCGGATCGGGCACGTGCTGGAGACCCACAACCACGCCGACCACGTCTCCGGGCACGGGCGGCTGGCGCGGACGACCGGGGCGACGATCCACATCCACGAGCTGGCCGCGGCCGAGTACCCGCACGAGGCCTTCGGCGACGGCTGGGCGCTGGAGCTGGGCGACCTCACGATCGAGGCCGTACATACGCCCGGGCACCGGCCCGAGCACACCTCCTTCCTGCTGCGTGACGCCAGCCGCGGCGGCACGCCCTGGGCGCTGCTCGGCGGCGACTCGCTGTTCATCGGCGATGTCGCCCGTCCCGACCTGGCGGTGGAGCCGCGCGAGGGCGCGGCGGAGATGTTCCGCTCCCTGCACCAGCGCCTGCTGCCGCTCGACGACGAGGTCGAGGTCTGGCCCGCCCACCTCGGCGGCTCGCTATGCGGCGGCTCCGGAATCGACCTGAAGAACTGCTCGACGATCGGCTTCGAGCGCGGCCACAACTCCATCCTCGGGATCGCCGACGAGGCCGAATTCGTCGAGGCCGCAGTCGGTTCGCTCGGCGACAAGCCGCCCAATCTGCAGCAGATCGTCGACCTCAACCGCGGGCCGCTGGTAGAGGATTTCGGGACGCCGGCGCCGCTGACCCCGCACGAGGTCGAGGAGGCGGTCGCCGCCGGCGCCGTCGTCATCGACGGCCGCACCAACGAGGAGTTCGACGAGGCCCACATCGCCGGCGCCCTCAGCACCTCCGCCTACGACACCGGCTTCGCGACCAAGGTCTCCCGGGTCGCCCCCGACGCGGCCGAGATCATCGTCGTCGCCGCCTCCGACGGCGACGAGCGCCAGGCCGCCGAGCTGCTCGCGGCGGTGGGAATGCGGGTGCGCGGCTTCCTCGAGGGCGGGATGACCGCCTGGCGCACGGAGGAACGGCCGGTGCGCAAGATCGAGCTGATCGACCCCGACGAGTTGGCCAGGCGCGTCGACGGCACCGAGCCGCCGCTGGTCCTCGACGTCCGCAACGACGCCGAGTACACCGGCGAGCACATCCCCGGCTCCCTCCACATCCCCTACGGCGACCTCGCCGGCCGCTTCGACGAGCTGCCCCGCAACCGCCCGATCGCGGCGATCTGCCGCGGCGGCAAACGCAGCGGCCTCGCCGCCTCGATCCTCCAGCGCGAGGGCTTCGCCGACGTCGTCCACGTCGGCCAGGGCGTCGGCGTCTGGCGCAACGGCGGCCACCCGGTCGAGAGCGGCGCCGCGACCGTCGCTCCGGCCTAAGCAAGCACTTGCGCGGTTCCTTTTCCCCTCATTTCGTGGATTAGGAACCGCGGAACTCGTCGTGAACTAGTTGAGCTCGGCGAGCAGGCCCGGGATGTCGAGTGGCCGCACGAACATCTCCACCTTCTGGCCGGGCTGGGGCTGCGGCCAGTCCTCTTTCGCCCGGTCCCAGTAGAGCTCGACCCCGTTGCCGTCGGGGTCGTTGAGATAGAGCGCCTCGCTGACACCGTGGTCGGAGGCACCGGTGAGGCGGATGCCGGCCTCAGTCAGGCGCCGCAGGGCATCGGCCAGCGCCCGGCGCGTCGGGTAGCGAATCGCCGTGTGGTAGAGGCCGGTGGTGCCGGGGGGAGGCGGCGAGCCGCCTTTCGACTCCCAGGAGTTGAGACCAAGATGATGGTGGTAGCCGCCGGCCGAGACGAAGGCCGCGTCATCGCCGTAGCGCTGCATCAGCTCGAAGCCGAGCACCCCGCAGTAGAAGTCGAGCGAGCGGTCGACGTCGGCCACCCGGAGGTGGACGTGGCCAATGTCGACACCGGGATCGATCGGGTTCGGCTCCGCCGCTGCCATCGATCTCAGTCAAGCAGAGTTCACCGGCCGACAAGGTCTGACGCCTAGGGTCAGGGGATGGATCGCTGGACGTCACCTGTGCGCTTGCTCACCGGCTTGGCCTTCGTCATCGCCGGTATCCCCAAGTTCGCCACCCACGACTGGGAGGCCCGTGCCTTCGACAGCTTCGGGCTGCCCTTCCCCCACGCCTTCGTGATCCTGATCGGCATCGTCGAGATCGCCGGCGGAGTGCTGCTGCTGTGCGACCGCCTGACCCGGCCGACGGCGCTGGTCCTCGCCGCTGTGATGGTCGGGGCGATCCTGTTCTCGGGGATCGGCCACGGCGACGTCATCCCCAGCCTGACCGTGGCGCCGCTGCTGCTGGCGGCGACGCTGTTCCTGCTCAGCCGGCGTCCAGAGCCTGGTTGACGAGGCGGTCGGCGTCGGCGTTGCTCTCGCGGCGCACGTGGCGGATCGACCAGCTCTCGAACGGCGCCAGCGCCGCCTTCACCTGGCCGTGCAGCTCTTTCATCGTCGCGTCCTTGACCTTGTAGCGGCCCTCGACCTGGCGCACGATCAGCTCCGAGTCGCCGACCAGGTCCAGCTCGCCCGCCCCCAGCTCGGCGGCCAGCTCGATCCCCAGCAGCAGCGCCCTGTACTCGGCGACGTTGTTGGTGGCGCGGCCGATGCGCTCGCCGCGTTCGGCCAGCACCTCGCCATCGCCATTGCGGACGATCACCCCGATCGCCGCCGCGCCCGGATTGCCGCGGGCGCCGCCGTCGACGTTGACGGTCAGCTTCGCCATTTCGCGTTCCACTGGCGGGCCGGCGCGTCGAGCTGCTCGATCTCGGTCCCGTGGGCAAGCTCGGCGATCGGCCGCTCGCGCTCGCCACTCGCCACCGCCCACTGGTACCAGGTGAGCTCCCACGCAACCGTTATCCGCGCCGCCTCCGGGGTTCCCGCCGCGGCCCCGATCGAGACCCGCGGCTCGCCGAGGGTGCGGGTGAGGCCGGCGACGGTGCGCGCCGCCTCACTGGCGTTGAATCGGGTTACCGCGAGGTCGAAACTGTCCGCCGCGGCGGCGATCACGCCTGCTCGAGCTGGGACTTCAGCCGCATCACGGCCTTGGTGTGCAGCTGGGAGACGCGCGACTCGGTGACGCCGAGGACCTCGCCGATCTCGCGCAGGGTCAGGTTCTCGTAGTAATAGAGAGCGACGACGAGCTGCTCGCGCTCGGGCAGCGAGCCGATCGCCTCGGTCAGGCGGTCTTTGACCTCACTGGTGGCCAGGGCCTCCTGCGGGTCGGCGGCGCCGTCGTCGGCGATCGTGTCCAGCAGCGAGACCTGATCGCCGGAGGAGTCGGAGACGGTCCAGAGCTCGTCGAGCGCGTAGACCGAGGAGTTGGCGATCTCCAGCAGCGCGCCCTGCAGTTCCTCCTCGGACATGTTCAGCTTCGCCGCCAGCTCGGCCTCGGTCGGGGCTCGCTGCAGTTCGTGCTCGAGCTTGGCCTGGCAGGCTTCGATCTCCCGCGCCCGCGAGCGGACCGAGCGCGGCACCCAGTCGAGCGAGCGCAGTTCGTCGATGATGGCGCCGCGGATGCGGGTCATCGCAAAGGTCTCGAACTTGATTCCGCGCTCGGGCTCGAAGCGCTCGATCGCGCCGATCAGGCCGACCAGCCCGTAGGAGATGAGGTCGGCGTCTTCGACATGGGAGGGCAGACCGGCGCCGAGGCGGCCGGCGACGAACTTGACCATCGGCGAGTAGGCGACGACCAGGCGCTCACGCGCGGTCCCGTCCCCGTCGTCCTTGTAGCGGCGCCACAAATCGCGCAGCTCGACCTCTTTTACGCCAGTCTCCATCCGTTAGGCGATTCTACGTTTAGCAGGGGTCATTGGGTCACGCACGAGGGTGGCTGGCGGCATAGGTATCTCGTAGACGGGCGGCATCTACTCGGGTGTAAACCTGGGTGGTCGAGATCGATGCGTGGCCCAGCAGCTCCTGAATGGTACGCAGATCGGCGCCGCCTTCGAGCAAATGGGTGGCGAATGAATGGCGAAGTGAGTGCGGCGAGACCCCCGCGGCCATCGCCGCTTCGCGGGTCCAGAGGCCGAGGCGGCGGGTGATGTCGGAGTTGGAGAGGCGCTTGCCGCTCTTGGAGAGGAACAGCGCCCGCTCGCGCGGATCGGTCGCCAGGGCGCGGCGGCCGCGCTGCATATAGCTCTCGAGCGCCCGCTGCGCCGGCTCGCCGACCGGCAGCAGCCGTTCCTTGGAGCCCTTGCCCAGCACCCGCAGCTGCTCGGTCTCGTGGTCGAGCGCGCCCTCGTTGAGGTTGACGATCTCCTCGCAGCGCAGGCCGCATGAGTAGGCCAGCTCCAGCATCGCCCGGTCGCGCAGCTCCAGCGGCGTGTGCGCCGGGATCCGCTCCAGCAGCGAGCGCATCTGCTCGGTGTTCAGCACCTTCGGCAGCGTCTCCGCCCGCTTCGGGCTGGAAACCAGCTCCGCCGGGTTCTGCCCCGCTCGCTCGGTGCGGACGAGAAAGCCGTAGAGCCCGCGGATCGAGGCGAGCTTGCGGGCAACCGTTGCCGGCGCGGCACCGGCCTCTGAAAGCGCGGCCGCGTAACGCCGCACGTCGCGGTGGCGCACATCGGTCGGTCCAGACCCCTGCGGCCCTACCCACTCGACAAAGCCAGCCAGGTCGACCGCATAGGCCTTCCGCGTCCGCTCCGCGGCGCCACGCGCCCGCAGATCTCGGTCGTAGTCAGCGAGCACCGTTTCCCAGTTCACGAAACTGGATTCGGCCTAATCGCGGTTCGTCCTGCGAGCGCGGCGCTAACCGATGTAAACCGGGGTACCGACTTCGACGCGATCGTAGAGTTCTTCGACGTCTGGGATCGCCATGCGGATGCAGCCATGCGAAGCGGCACTGCCCAGCGATTCGGTCTCTTCAGTGCCGTGGATGCCGGCGCCTTCGTAGATCGCCATCCAGCGTGCCTTGATCGGGTTGGCCGGTCCCGGCGGGACCGTGGTGCCAGCCAGTGAGCCGGCCCAGGCGGAGTCAGGCACGTGCCAGGTCGGGTTTTCTTCCTTTTCCTCGATTTCGTACTGGCCTTCGGGGGTTTCCAGGCCTTCCATCCCGACCGCGACGGTGTAGGTCTTGGCCAGCTTCAGGTGTTCCCAGAGGCGCAGGGTGAAGGTCGAGCGGTCGAGGGTGAGGTAGGAGGGGTACTCGGCGGCGACTTCCTTCTTCGTCACCTCCGGCTTGGTCGCGTGGACGGCGGCGACGATCGTGTGCGGGGTGGTCGCGTTCAGCACCGCGGCGTTGAGGTCCGCGGTCAGCTTGTTGTCGCGCAGCTTGCGCCCGTACTCACCGGCGACGACTTCGAGTGAGTCTCCGCTCGCCTGGACGTCGGCATTCTTCGGTTCGCGGTTGATTTCCTCGGCGACGTGGCGGACGAAGCGGTTGACGGAGCGCTTGGAGTAGGTGACCTGCGGCTTGATGCTCTCGCTCACCTCGCCGCCGGTGACGTAGCGGACCAGGCGACCGGGAAAGCCGCCGTCCTGGCTGTCGGCGACGGCTTCTTCGACCGCCTTGTCGACTTCGGCTCTAACCTCGAGCTTGGCGCCGGGCAGCTCCCACTTATCGCCGTCGAAGCTGACCCGCAGCGAGTGGCGCAGCGGCGCCAGCAGGCGGTGGCGGACCAGCGCGGCGGCTTCGTCTTCGGTCAGGCCGCCGACGTCGACGCCGGCGATGTGGACGCCGTCGGCGATCTTGTCCTTCTGCGAGCTGTCGTAGGCATAGGCCGCACCGACTCCGAGAACCACGATCACGGCAGCGACGATCAGTCCGATTGAAGTCTTGCGTCCCATTCGTTCCTCTGACCGACCCTCTCTCGACTTTGCTTACACCCGGTTGCGAAAAGTTTAGGCATTCGGATCATTCGGCCTGAGAGGCCGTCTTCCCTGCAATTTCGCATGTGCATCGGTCTTATCGGCAGCTGGCGGGATATCTTTCGTCGGTGCGCACGAAGGACGAGGTTCGCAAGGAGGTCTGGAAGGCGATGGAACGCGAGGGCGTCTCCCGCTTCCCCGGTGCCGAGGGGCGCATCCCCAACTTCGCCGGCGCCAAGCTGGCGGCCGAGAAGCTCGCCAACCACCGGGTCTGGAAGCGAGCGCGGGTGATCAAGGCCAATCCCGACTCGCCGCAGACGCACGCGCGACGGATCGCCCTGGAAGACGGCAAGACGGTGATCATGGCGGTGCCGCGCCTGCGCGACCCCCACCCGTTCCGCGTGCTCGACCCGAAGCAGCTCTCGAAGGCGGCGGTGAAAGAGGCGGCAACGATCAAGGGCGCGCTCAAGCACGGCCGCGTCGTCGCCCTCGACGACCTGCCCGAGATCGACTTCGTCCTCTGCGGCTCGGTCGCGGTCAACCTCAGCGGCGCCCGGGTCGGCAAAGGCGGCGGCTACCACGACCTCGAGTACGGGATCCTCGCCGACGCCGGCAAGATCGACAGCCACACCACCGTCGCCACCACCGTGCACCCGATGCAGATCCTGCGCCAGCACCTGATGGTCACCGAGCACGACCTCCCGGTCGACCTGATCGCGACGCCGCGCGCGGTGATCGAAGTCGAGCGCCAGTACGAGCGCCCGCGCGGGATCCTCTGGGACCATCTGCAGCCGCCGCAGATCCGCGAGATCCCGGTGCTGGAACGGATGGGCTACGCCTGATGCCGACCTACATCCGCTTCAGCGAGGATCACTCCGTCGTCGTCCTCGAGAGCTTCGAGGAGATCGAGCAGCGGATCCGGGCAGCCGAAACGGCGGCGCTTCCGCTCTTCGAGGTGACCCGCGCCGACGGCCCGAAGCTGCTGGTCAACGCCAGCACGATCAGGACGGTTTCAGAGGGGAAGAAGAAGGATGGCGGCGGAAAGGGCTGACTCCCCGGCCGCACTGAAGTGGGACCGGCGCATCGTCGCCGGCTCGGACTACGGCAACCCCGACCCGGAGTGGCCGCGAATCGACTGGCGCCAGCATCTGCACCAGGTCGAGCTGCCCGGGGCGCGCGTCAACTACGTCGAGATCGGCGAGGGCGAGCCGATCGTCTTCGTCCACGGCATCTCCGGCAGCTGGCAGAACTGGCTGGAAAACCTGCCCCACTTCGGCCGCGGCCGGCGGGCGATCGCGCTCGACCTGCCCGGCTTCGGAGCCAGCCCGATGCCCTCCTGGGAGATCGACATGCCCGCCTACGGCCGCCTGCTGCACGACTTCTGCGAGAAGCTCGGGATCGAGGGCGCCACCGTCGTCGGCAACTCGATGGGCGGCTTCATCGCGGTCGAGGCGGTGACCGCGGCTCCCGGCCACTTCGAGCGCCTGGTCCTGGTCTCCGCCGCGGGGATCATCAACACCTGGAACCCGGAAGAGCGGGCGGTGGCGACGGCCCTGGCCTGGAAGCTCTTCGGTCCGCGCTACGCTCGGCGCAGTCGCTTCATCGTCTCCCGGCCGCGCGCCCGCGAGCTCGTCTTCCGCCCCTTCGTGCGCTACCCGGCGAGACTGCGCGAGGACCTGCTGCTGGAGCAGATCGAGAGCGGCTTGAAGCAGGCCGACGGCTTCGGCGACGCCCTGCACGCGGTGATCCGCCATGACATCCGCGAGCGGCTGAGCGAGATCAAGATGCCGACGATGCTGATCTGGGGCCAGTCGGACCGGGTGATCCCGATGTCGGCGGCGCTCAGCTACCACCGCCGAATCCCCCACTCGCGCCTGGAGATCTTCGAGCGCACCGGGCACGTGCCGCAGCTGGAGCGCCCGACGCGCTTCAACGCGGTGCTGGACGACTTCCTCGCCGGCTAGAGGTCTGATGCGGGTTAGGCGCGTGCGCGGGGGCGACACAGGGCGCCCAGCGACGGCCTGGGGCGTCATCCTGTGCGTGGATAACCCGCATCAAGCCTCTAGGCGAAGCGCTCCCGAATCCCGAGCGCGTCGACCGGGCCGGGGCCCGTGCCGATCTCGCGCAGGCCGTTGCCAACCGCCTCGGAGGCGATCACCCGCGCCATGCGCGCCGCCTCCAGCGGCTCCAGTCCGCGGGCAAGGAACGCCGCCAGGGCCGAGGAGTGGGTGCAGCCCGAGCCATGGGCGGCGCCGTCGGGATGGCGCTCGCCGGGGATCTCGACCAGCCGCTCGCCGTCGAAGAAGAGGTCGACCAGGTCCTCGCTGTGGCCACCGGTGACGACGACCGCCTCCGGTCCCAGCTCGAGCATGCCGCGGGCGAGATCCTCCTGACTTGCCCTCTTCCCCAGCCCGGTCAGCTCACGCGCCTCCGGGATGTTTGGGGTGGCGACCGCGCATCGCGGCAGCAGGTGGTCGACAAGCGCCGCTCTCGTCTCCTCGTCGAGCAGCACGGCGCCGCTCTCGGCGACCATCACCGGGTCGATCACCACCGGCGCGAGCGCGACCCCGAGGTAGGTGAGCCCAACCGCGATCGCATCGATCGCCGCCGCCGAACCGACCATGCCGATCTTGACCGCGTCGGCTCCCATGTCCTCGGCGATCGCCAGGATCTGATTGAAGACCGCCCGTGGCGAAAGCACCTCGACCCACTCGACGCCGCGGGTGTTCTGCGCCGTGATCGCCGTGATCGCCGTCGTCCCGTGCACCCCACAGCGCGCGAACGCCTTCAGGTCGGCCTGGATTCCCGCCCCGCCGCCGGAATCGGAGCCGGCGATCGAGAGTGCGGTTGGAATGGGTCCTCTGGTCATCGCCTCAGCCTAGATATCGGAGCGCCCCGGGGACGACAGCAGAGTGCGTGAGTAGATGCCAACCGTGGAGCAGGCGACGTAGCCGAGGAGCTCGAGGCGGGCCAGGGCCGCTGCGGCGGCGGGGCCGGATAGACCGAGGGCGGCGGCGACGCCGTCGCAGTTGCTCTCGCCCATCTCGACCGCGGTGAGGACGTCGGCGAGGGCTTGGTCAAGCGCCGGACCGCCGCGGTCGATTCGCTTCGCGCCGGCGCCGAGCATCGCGTCGAGGACGTCCTGGGCGTCGCGGACCACGCAGGCGCCGCCGGCGAGGAGGTTGTTGGGGGCGGCGGAGGCGCGGGAGGTGATCGGGCCGGGGACGGCGCCGAGGTCGCGGCCGAGGTCCGCGGCCAGGTCGGCGGTGATCAGGGAGCCGGAGCGGGCGGCGGCCTCGACGACGACGGTCATCCCGGCCAGGGCGGCCATGATCCGGTTGCGGGCGGGGAAGGTCCAGCGCCAGGGGACGGCACCGGGCGGGAACTCGGAGATGACCAGGCCCTTTTCGCAGATCTGGCGCCAGAGCGAGCGGTGAGCCGCCGGGTAGGCGGTGTCGGGACCGCAGCCGAGGACGGCGATCGTGCGGCCGGTCTCGATGGCGCCGCGATGGGCACAGGCGTCGATGCCGAAGGCGAGGCCGCTGATGACGACCATCCCCGCCGCGGCCAATTCCCGCCCCAGCTCGCGGGCGACCTCGCGGCCGTAGGAGGTGGCGCGGCGGGCGCCGACGATCGTCACCGCGCCGAACGGCTCGAGTTCGCTGAGGAGTCCCGGGTCTCCCCTCCCAATCAGAGCCCACGCCGCGTCGGGGGCATCCCGCAGCCCCTCGGGATAGAGGTCGCCGTGGCGGCAGCAGGCCCAACACTGCGCGGCCGCCAGCTCTGCCGTCAGGTAGCGCTCGTCGAGTGCGGCGATCCGGCCCAGCAGCTGGCCGGCGACCTTCGGCGCCGCCGCGGCGACCAAGTCCTCGTTGCTGAGCCGCAGCAGTTCCGGCGAGCGCGAGCCGATCGCCCCGGTGGCGATTTTTTCGATGTAGGGGCCGAGCAGGGCCAGCAGCCAGGAGCGACGCAGGCAGTCGGGACAGGCGCTGGGCTCAACCACGATCCCGCCTCCGCAGCTGCAGGGCCTGGGCCATCTGCTCCTCGCCGATCGTCGCGCTGCCGGCGAGGTCGGCGATGGTCTGCGCCAACCGCAGCGCCCGGTCGTGGGCGCGGCCGCTGAGCCGCTGCCGCGCATACAGCTCCGCCAGCAGCGCCGCGGCCTCAGGGCTGAGCGCGCACTCGCGCGCCTCGCCCGGGCTCATCTCGGCGTTGCAGCGCCCCGGCCCCAAGCGCCGCTCTTGGCGCTCACGCGCCTCCGCCACTCGCTCGCGCACATCCGCCGAGGGCTCCCCCGGACCGCCGCCGATCTCGGCCGCGCTGGGCTGCCGCACCGCCGCGAGGATGTCGATGCGGTCGGCGAGGGCGCCGCTGAGTCGCCCCTGGTAGCGCTGCACCGCGACCGGCGCGCAGCTGCAGTCGGGATCGGCTTCGCCGCGCCCACAGGGACAGGGATTGGCGGCCGCGATCAGCATGAAGCGACAGGGCAGGCTGCGGTGGCTGGTGGCGCGGGCGATCGAGACCTCGCCGGACTCCAGCGGTGCCCGCAATGCCTCCAAGGCGTCGCGGCGGAACTCGCAGAGCTCGTCGAGAAAGAGGACGCCGCGATGGGACATCGTGGCCTCCCCCGGGCGCGGCGGGCTGCCGCCGCCGATCAGGCCGGCGGGGCTGATCGTGTGGTGCGGGGAGCGAAACGGCCGGCCGGCCGACAGGGACCCACCGAGGCGGCCGCAGGCGCTGGCGATCCGCGCCACCTCCAGCGCCTCGACCGTGGCCAGCGGCGGCAGGATCGAGGGCAGGCGGCTGGCGGCCAGCGACTTGCCGGCGCCGGGCGGCCCGATCATCAAGAGGCTGTGGCCGCCCGCGGCGGCAACCTCGAGCGCGTGGCGCAGGTGCGGCTGACCGCGCAGATCGGCGAGGTCGGGGCCGGTGGCGGCGCCCATCTGCAGCGGCAGCGCCTCGGGACGTCGCGGCTCCCACACCCCAGACACCAGCTCCGCCAGCCGCCCGAGACCATCCAGCGGGATCACGTCGATGCCCTCGACCAGCGCCGCCTCCGGGCCGTTTCCGGCCGGGACGACGATCGCCTCGGCCCCGCCCTCGCGCGCCGCCTCGGCGATCGCCAGCGCCCCGTTGACCGCTCGCGTCGAGCCGTCCAGCGCCAGCTCGCCGACCAGAGCGACCCGTGGCAGCGCCTCCCACTCGAGCTGGCCGGAGGCGCTGAGCAGGGCCGAGGCGATCGCCAGGTCCATCCCCGGACCCGCCTTGCGCAGGCTGGCCGGGGCGAGGTTGACGACGATCCGCCGCAGCGGGAACTCGAAGCCACAGTTGACCAGCGCCGCCCGCACCCGCTCGCGCGCCTCCCGCACCGCGGCATCCGGGAGGCCGACGATCGCGAACCCGGGCAGGCCGCGGTGGACGTCGACCTCGACCCGGACCGGGCGGGCGGCGATGCCGTCGAGGGTGAAGGTTCGGGCCGTGGCGAGCACGGCAAGGACGCTACGGAGGGAGATCCGACTTGTTACCGGCAGTTCGCAAGAACTTTGAGTCCGAGGTGGGGAGACTTTGTGGCCACCAGGACCTTAGGCCGGGAACGATGACGATCGCCCGTCAAAAGACCGGCGCCAGGGCCGAGGAGCTGGTTGCCCGCCGGCTCGTCGCCGCCGGCTGGGAGATCGTCGAGCGCAACGCCCGCAGCCGCCACGGCGAGCTCGACATCATCGCCCGCGACGGCCGCACCCTCGTCTTCGTCGAGGTCAAGGCCGGGCGCCAGGGCTCGGCCTTCGGACCCGAGCGCCCGATCCTCGCGGTCGACCGCCGCAAGCAACGGCAGGTCCGCCGCCTCGCCACCGCTTGGATGGCCGCGCGCCGCGACCTCCCCCGCTACGCCGAGATCCGCTTCGACGCCGTCGGCGTCACCCTCGACCGCGCCAACCGAGTCGTCGACGTCGAGCACATCCGCGGCGCCTTCTAGCCGGCAAGACCCATCTGCGTGTAGGCCACGCTCTGGAACGAGCGCCGGTGCAGCGGTGAGATGCCGTTCTGTTCGATCGCCGCCCGGTGCTCAGGGGTCGAGTAGCCGACGTGCTCGTCAAAGCCCCAGTGCGGGTGCGCGGCAGCGGCGCGGTGCATGTAGCGGTCGCGGGTGACCTTGGCGACGACCGAGGCGGCGGCGATCGCGGCGCTGGTGCCGTCGCCCTGGATCACGGCCCGGTGCGGGACCGCGCAGCGCGGCAGCGAGAAGCCGTCGGAGAGACAGGTCGCCTCGGGCGGCGGCTGGAGCCGTTCCAGCGCGACCGAGAGCGCTTCGATGTTGGTCACGTGCAGGCCACGGCGGTCGATCCCGGCGGCGGAGCGGATCACGACGCTGACCCGGATCGCCGCCCGCAGCACGCTGGGGAACATCTGCAGCCGCCGCTCCTCGGTCATCTGCTTGGAATCGTGCAGGCCGGCGAGGGCGCGGCGGTCAGCGACCGAGAGCTGCTCATAGTCGATCAGAACCGCGGCGGCGACCAATGGCCCGGCCAGGCAACCGCGCCCGGCCTCGTCGGTGCCGGCGACGTAACGACTCTGGAGACCGCGGTCGAAGGCAAACAGGCGGCGGCTGCGGGCCAGCCTGCGGCGGCCGGTACGGGACTTAGAGGGTGCCGATGCGGTCGGGTGGCCAGTAGGTGGCAAAGGCCTCACCGATGATCCATTCCTTGGGGACGGGTCCCCAGAAGCGGCTGTCGTCACTTGCGCCACGGTTGTCGCCCATCATGAAGTAATGGTCGGCCGGGATCTCGATCGCCTTCGGCATGTTGCAGGCGGCAGCGCTGCCGCAGGGGATGATGTACGGCTCATCGGTCTTCTCGACGCCGTTTACGACCGGGTGGCCATCTTTGACCGAGAGCGTGTCGCCCGGCCCGGCGACGATCCGCTTGATGAAGTTCTGTTCGGACTCGGCCTTGGTCGGCTGCGGGCACGGTTCGCCTGGCTTGGGCTGGACACCGCATTCGGTCCCGTTGTCGGCCCCGGCCGGCGGGTGGAAGACGATGATGTCGCCGATCGAGGGATCGTGCAGGTGGTAGATGAAGCGGTTGACCAGGACCCGCTGGCCGACGTCGAGCGTCGGCTCCATCGATTCCGAGGGGATCTGGTACGGCTTGATGATCCAAGCCTGAATCGCCAGCGCCAGCCCCAGGGCCAGCGCAACGATGACGACCAACTCAACAAGCCCGCCGCCTTTGCCCTTCGGCTTCGGGATCGCGAGTTTCAGGCTGCCGGATCCTCGTCGGAGTCACCGGCATCTGCCGGCTTCTCGTCCTCGGCATCCTCTGACGCTGCTGGGCTGTCCTCGGTCTCCCCGGCCGCGGGCGCCCCTGCGCTCGTGTCCGCCGCTGCCTCAGTCTCTGTCGCCGCCTCGGGCTCACTCGCCGCCTCGGGCGCCGCGTCCTGCTCGGCCTCCGGCACCTCCTCAGCCTCTGCCGCCTCGACCTCGGTCGGCACGACCTCGTCCTGGGCGACGCCCTCGGCATCGGTCGCTACCGCCGCGGCCGCGGTCGGAGCCGCAACGATGTCGTCGTCGATGCCCCAGCGCCGCTCGGCGACGCGGGCGGCCTTGCCGATGCGGCCACGCAGGTAGTAGAGCTTGGCCCGTCGCACGTCACCGCGCGCCGCGACCTCGAGTTTCTCGATCTTCGGCGAGTGCAGCGGGAAGGTCCGCTCGACGCCGACGCCAAAGGACTGCTTGCGGACCGTGAAGGTCTCGCGCACGCCGGAGCCCTGGCGCCGCAGGACGACACCCTCGAAGACCTGGGTGCGTTTGCGCGTGCCCTCGATTACCTGGAAGTGAACGCGGACACGGTCGCCGGGGCCGAAGGAGGGAAGTCCCTCTTTCAGCTGGGCACGCTCGATGCTGTCGATTACGGAGCTCATTGGCGAGAAAAAACCGCCGGACCCGAGTGCGGGAACCGCGCGGCTGGCGGAATGGTAGCTACTCGGAGCCCGAGTCGAATTCCTCGGCACGCAGACGGCTCTGTGCCAGGCGCCACTGGCGCACTCTCTCGTGGTCCCCGGAGAGCAGGATCTCCGGCACCTCCCAGCCGTTGTAGCTCGGCGGGCGGGTGAAGTGGGGGTACTCCGGCATGCCCTCGAGCACCTGACTGAAGGACTCCTCGGCCGCCGAGTCGGCGTGGCCGAGGGCGCCGGGCAGCTTGCGCATGAGGACGTCGGCGACGACCATCGCCGGCAGCTCGCCGCCCGCGAGCACGTAGCGGCCGATCGAGAGCTCGTCGTCGGCAAGATGCTGGTGGACGCGGTCGTCGAAGCCCTCGTAGCGACCGCAGAGCAGGGCCACGTGCGGCTCCGCGGTCAGCTCGTCGGCGATCGCGTCGTCGAGCAGCGGCCCGGTCGGGGAGAGCAGGACCGTCCGCGGCCTCCCCCCCTCCCCGTAGGCGGCCTTCAGCGCCGCGTCGACGACGTCCACCCTCAGCACCATGCCGGCGCCACCGCCGTAGGGCGAGTCGTCGACCTGGCCGGCTTTCAGCGGCGTCGTCGCCCGGTAGTCGATCAGCCGCAGCTCGTTGCCTTCGGCGACGGCGTTGGTGACCGACCGCTGCGTCCGGAACCAGTCGAAGGCCTCGGGGAACAGCGTGAATATGTCGAGCTTCATCAGTCGAGGATGTCGACGACGACGCGGCGGTCGATCCGCACCGCGGCGGCCTTGGCGATCGTCCTGATCGCGTTCGCGACCCGGCCGCCTTTGCCGATCACGCGGCCGAGGTCGCCCTCGGCGACCGTCACCTCGTAGACCAGGTCGCCGTCCTCTTCCAGCTCCTCGACGACCACGGCACCGGGGTCCTCGACCAGAGCCTTGACGAGGAACTCGATCAGCTCGGTCATCGCGGCGCCGCGCCTAACTGCCGGAGGCGGCGATGCCCTTGGTGCGCAGCAGGCCCGCGACCGTCTCCGAGGGCTGGGCACCGTGCTCGAGCCAGTGGCGCGCGCGCTCCTCGTCGAACTCGATCAGCGAGGGATTGGTCTGCGGGTTGTACTGGCCGATCGTCTCGATCGTGCGACCGTCACGCGGGGAGCGTTTGTCGGCGACGACGATGCGCCAGATCGGGTTCTTCTTGGAACCCACTCGTCTAAGTCTGATTCTGACTGCCATAGGACGCGGCAGGTTACAGAATCAGGCGCCGCCTCCCCTGCTCCCGCGCGGCCGCGCTCATTACGACCGGCGATCTCGCGGCCGCGCTTCCGCGTCCGGGGCGGCTAGCGGCGCCGGATCTTCGGGCGCGGCGCGGCGCCCGTCATCTGCGCCAGCTGTTGCTGGTCGGGCATCTTCCCGGAGGCCATCGAGCGCATCATCTTGCGCATCTGGTCGAACTGCTTGACCAGCGCGTTGACGTTCTGAACCCGCGTTCCAGAGCCGTTTGCGATGCGTTTGCGGCGGGAGCCGTTGATCATCCCCGGATTGGCGCGCTCGGCCGGAGTCATCGAGAGGATGATCGCCTCGACCCGGTCCAGCTCGCCCTCGTCGATGTCGGCGTTCTTCAGCTGCTTCATCGCCCCCATCCCCGGCAGCATCCCGAGGATGCCACTGAGCGGGCCCATTTTCCGCACCTGCCGCATCTGCTGGAGGAAGTCCTCGAGCGTGAACTGGTCCTTCTTCATTTTGTCCTGCAGGGCCAGCGCTTCCTTCTCGTCGACCTGCTGCTCGGCTTTCTCGATCAGGCTGAGGACGTCGCCCATGCCGAGGATGCGCTGGGCCATGCGGTCGGGATGGAACTTGTCGAAGTTCTCCAGCTTCTCCCCGGTCGAGGCGAAGAGGATCGGCTTGCCGGTGACGGCGTTGACCGAGAGCGCGGCGCCGCCGCGGGCATCGCCGTCGAGCTTGGTCATGACGACGCCGTCGAACTCGGCGACCTCGGCGAAGGACTCGGCGACGCCGACGGCGTCCTGGCCGGTCATCGCGTCGACCACGAGGAGGATGTCGTGCGGCTGCGTCTTCTTGCGGATCTTCGCCAGCTCGGCCATCAGGTCCTGGTCGATGTGGAGGCGGCCGGCGGTGTCGACGATCAGCACGTCGCGACGCTCGGTGCGGGCCTGCTGCAACGCCCACTCGGCGATCTCGACCGGGTCCTTGTCGGTCCCCTGCTGGTAGACGTGGGCGCCGGCGCGCCCGCCGACCGTGACCAGCTGCTCGACCGCGGCGGGCCGGTAGACGTCGCAGGCGGCGATCGCCACGTCCTTGCCGTCCTTCTTCAGGAACATCGCCAGCTTGGCGCAGGCGGTGGTCTTGCCGGAGCCCTGCAGGCCGGCCATCAGGATCACGGTCGGGCCGCTGTTGGCCATCGCCAGCTCGCTTCCCGTCCCCCCCATCAGCGTCGCCAGCTCCTCGTTGACGATCTTGACCACGTGCTGGCCGGGATCGAGGCTCTTCAACACCTCGTCACCGAGACAGCGCTCCTTGACCGTCTTCGTGAACGATTTGACGACCTTGAAGTTGACATCCGCCTCGAGCAACGCCAGCCGGATCTCCCGCATCGCCGCGTCGACGTCGGACTCGCTCAGCTTGCCGCGCGAGCGGACGTCCGAGAGCGTTGCCTGCAGGCGGTCTGAGAGCTGGTCGAACACGGGCCTCAGCTTAGAGGGGGTGAGTTTCTTCAGCGCCCAAGGTGAACTGCTCAGAACCGCGGTGAGCGCGTGTTGGGAGGGTGGTGGTGCCCCTCCGAACGTTTTGCGCCGCTGGCCGAGAGGCAATCTCGGACGGCTCTAAGGCGATCCCGCCAGTCAGGCGAGAGAGGGGCACCGCCACCCTCCCAACACGACTACTCAGCGAGCAGCGCAGCCGCGTATTCGGCGGGATCGAACGGCCGCAGATCCTCCAGCGTCTCCCCAACCCCGATCAGCTTCACCGGGATCCCAAGATCAGAAGCGATCGCCAGCGCAATGCCCCCCTTGGCGGTGCCGTCGAGCTTGGTCAGGACCACCCCGTCCACATCGACCGCTTCCGAGAAGACCTTGGCCTGGCGCAGCCCGTTCTGCCCGGTGGTGGCGTCGATCGAGATCAGGGTCTCGTGCGGGGCGCCAGGCATCTGCTTGTCGATCACCCGCCGCACCTTGGCCAGCTCCTCCATCAGGTTGTCCTGGGTGTGGAGGCGGCCGGCGGTGTCGACGATGACCACGTCGGCGCCGCGGGCACGGGCGGCGGAGATCGCGTCGAAGGCGACCGAGCCGGGGTCGGAGCCTTCCTCGCCACGAACCAGTTCGGCGCCGGCCCGCTGCGCCCACTCGGCCAGCTGCTCGGCGGCGGCGGCACGGTAGGTGTCGCCGGCGGCAAGGACGACCGAAAGGCCCATCTCCTTGCTCAGGTGCCAGGCGATCTTGCCGATCGTCGTCGTCTTGCCGGTGCCGTTGACGCCGACCATCATCAGCACCGCCGGCTCGGCGCTGAGGTCGATCGGAGCGCGGCCGCTGCCGGCAACCTCGGCGAGGATCTCGATCAGGCGGTCGCGCACGGCGACGCCGTCGGCGGCGACGGTACCGGCCTCGACCTCGTGCTCGAGCCGCTCGACCACGGCGGCGGTGGTGGGGGCGCCGGCATCGGCGAGAATCAGCGCCTCCTCCAGCCGCTCCCAGGTCTCGTCGTCGATGCGGTCGAAGAGGCTGGCCGAGATCTCCTCGGTCAGCGCCTGGCGGCTTTTCGAGAGGCTCTCGCGCAGGCGCTTGAAGACCCCCCGGCGCTGGGGGTCGGGCTCAGCTGCCGTCGAGGCGTTCGCGCTCGCGCGCGAACCGAGGTCGATCATCTCCCGCCAGGTCGTTGCCATCAGGCGGAGAGGCTATCTGCGCGGCGACCGCGAGCTCCTCGACGGCAGCGCCGAGGTGGTCGGCGATGCGCTCGGCGTCGGGCAGCGCCTCGGGATCGGCCAGCAGCCCGAAGCCGACCTGGCCGTTGTAGCTGAGGATCGCGATCGCGAGGGCATGGCGGTGGGCGAGGAAGCCGACCGGGTAAACCGCGGTGAGCTCGCGGCCGAGCACGTAGAACGGCACCTGCGGCCCGGGGAAGTTCGTCACCAGGAGGTTGAAGAGGCGGGTCGAGAAGTTGATCGCCGCCGTCGGCGCCAGCAGGACCGGCGGCGCGAAGTCGCGGAACCAGTCGTTGAGACCCCAGATCGCCTCCGCCCCGAGCGGCTGCTTGGAGACCTTGAGCGCGTCCATCGCGACGGAGACCGCGCGCAGGCGCTCGACCGGGTCGGCGACCCCGACCGGCAGCGGCCCCCGCATCGCCGTCAGTTTGTTGCCGAGCTCGCCATGCTCGTTTTCGGTCCGGATCGAGACCGGCACCAGCGCCTTCAGCTCGAGCCCCTCGACCACGACCTCGCGTTCCAGCAGCCAGCGGCGCAGGGCACCGGCGACAACCGCGAGGGTGACGTCGTTGACGGTGCCGCCGAGGGCGTTCTTGATGTGCTTGAAGTCGGCGAGGACGAAGTTCGCCCAGCAGAAGCTGCGGGCGGCGGCGATCTCAGTGTTGAGCGGCACCTTTGGCGCCGGCCGGGCCAGGTTCCAGGTCACCTCCCAGAGGCCGGCGAGGCCGTCGGCGGCGCGGCGGCGCGCCCGCCTGGGGTTACGCCAGGCCCGGCGCAGCCAACGGCCGAGCCGGCGCAGGGTCGCAGCGATCCCGCTGCCGGCATGCCCGACCAGGGCCATCCGCGAGGGCGAGCGGGCGGGCGTCCAGGGCGCTTCCTCGCGGGCCGGCTCGCGCTTGGCCTCGACGTCGAAGAGCAGCATGCCGATGTCGACCGCCGAGATCCCATCGGCCATCGCGTGGTGCGTCTTGTAGACGATGGCGAAGCGGCCGCCCTCGATGCCCTCGACCAGGATCAGTTCCCAGAGCGGTTTCGCGCGGTCCAAGGGCGGCGCCAGGAGATCGCCGACCAGTTCCCGGAACTGGCGCTCGCTGCCGGACTCGGGCAGCGAGACCCGGCTCAGGTGCTGGTGGATGTCGAAGGCCGGGTAGTCGACCCAGAAGGGGGTGCCGAGGCCCAGCGGCGGGTAGAGGAGCCGCTGGCGCAACCGCGGCAGGTGGTGGACCCGGCTGCGGATGTGGGTGAGGAAGTCCTCCTCGCTCGGGGCATCGCCCTCGCACATCAGCACGGCGCCGATCGCCATGTGGCCGTTCGCTTTCTCGTTGGCCAGAAACGACGTATCGAACGACGTCAGCCTGTCCATGTGTCGTTGCGCCATCTACCTCCCTCCCAGGCGAGAGAGTAACGGCTACACGCCGGTTCTTTAACTCAGGCCACGGCCGAGAGCGTGCCGCCATCGCCCTCGTCCGCCTCCGCCTCATCCCCGCCCTCTTCTGCGGCGATGTCGCGGGGCAGGCGGCGGGAGACGACCTTGGTGATGCCGTCGCCGCCCATCGTCACCCCGTAGAGGACGTCGGCAGCGTCCATCGTCCGTTTCTGGTGGGTGACGATGACGAACTGGGCGCGGTCGGAGAAGCGCCGGATCAACTGCAGGAAGCGGTCGATGTTGGCGTCGTCGAGGGCGGCCTCGACCTCGTCGAGGATGTAAAAGGGGCAGGGCCGGGCGAGGAAGACGGCGAAGACGAAGGCCAGCGCCACCAGCGACTTCTCGCCGCCGGAGAGCAGTGAGAGCTTGCGGGTCGACTTGCCGGCCGGGGTGACCTCGATCTCGACCCCGAGCTCCTCGCGGGCCTCTTCCTCCTCCTCGGGCTCCGGCTCGGCGTCATCGCTCGGAGCCTCCTGCTCGCCGCTGGGTCGCTCCTCGTCGCGGATCGGGCGCAGGGCGACGCGCCGCAGCACGCCGCGCCCGCCCGGGAACAGGTGCTCGACCATCTCCTCGAAGTTCCTGGCGGTGGCGTCGAAGGTCTCCTCGAAGGCGCGCTCGATCTCGGCGTCGATCTCGCGGATCAGCGTCTCCAGCTCCCGCATCGCCCGCTCGGTGTCCTCGCGCTGGGCCTGCAGGGCCTCGACGTGCTCGCGGGCCTCGTCGTACTCGCGCTCGGCCAGCGGGTTGACCGGGCCGATCTGGGCACGGCGGCGGTCGAGGCGGTCGAGACGGCGGTCGATCTCGGCCCGCTCCTCCTCGCTCATCGCCTGCTCGGCAGGCGACACCTCCTCGCCCAGTTTCTCGGCGATGTTGCCCAGCTCGCGCTCGGCCTCGGCGCGGCGGTCGCCGAGGTGGGCGGCCTCGACCTCGGCCCGGGTCAGCTCGTCGGCGACCCCTTTCATCTGCGTCTGCAGCTCGAACTCCTGCTGCGAGCAGGCGCGCAGCTCATCGGCGATCTCGTCGCCGTCGTCCTTGCCGCCGACGACCTTGCCCTCGGTGCGCTCGACCCGGGCGCGGATCGCGGCGCCGACCGCCTCGACCGCCGCCAGGGCGGCACGGGTGTCGTCCAGCAGCCCCTCGCCGTCGGCGACCCGTTTGCGCATCGCCTCACGGTGGCGCTCGCCCAGCAGGCCCTCGGCCCGGCGGGCGTGGCGGGAGGCCCGCTCGGCGCCGCTGTGGACGTTGCCAAGGGCGGCCTCGCGGGCCGACTCGGCGGCGGCGTCGGAGCGGGCGACGGCCAGCCCCTCGACCGCCGTCTTCAGGCCGGCGTCGATCTCGCCCAGCTCCTCGGTCAGTTTGCTGGCGCGCTCGGCGGGAGCGCTGTCGGGACCGACGTCGAGGGTCAGCGGGCCCAGTTCGGAGCGCAGCGACTCGAGCCTGGCGTCGAGCTCGGTCACGCGGCCGGAGAGGCCGGCGGCGCGAACCGCGACTTTCTCCTGCTCGCCACGCAGCTTCGTGACCAAGCCCCAGGCCTGAGTGCGCTCGCGGTCGCGGGCGGCGAAGCGCTCCTCGGCCTCGCGGCGGCGTTTGCCGACCACGGCCAGCTTCTCCTCGATCGCGGTCCGGGTCGCCCGCGCTTTTGCCGCCGCTTTCTCCGCCGCGGCGGCGCGGTCGGCGCCGAAGCGCAGCTCCTCGGAGACCAGCTGCCCGCGCAGGCCCAGTTCCTCGCGTTCGATCCGGACGCCGATCTCAGCCGCCTGGGCCTGGCGCTTCAAGGGGCGCAGGCGCGCCCGGGCCTCACGCTCGACGTCGAGGGCGCGGTCGAGGTTGTCGCGGGCGGCACGCAGCTTCAGCTCCGCCCGGCGGCGGCGCTTGCGGTGCTTGCCGAGGCCGGCGGCCTCCTCGACCAGGAGCCGGCGCTCACGCGGTTTGGAGTGGATGATCGTCTCGACCCGTCCCTGGCTGATCACCGAGTGCATCTCGCGGCCGAGGTTGGTGTCGGAGAGGACGTCGGTGACGTCGGCGAGCCGGCAACGGGCGCCGTTGAGCCGGTAGGCGCCATCGCCGGAGCGGTCGAGGCGGCGCTGCACGGCGATCTCGGAGAACTCGGTGGCGGCGCGGCCGTCGGAGTTGTCGATCACGACCTCGACCTCGGCGGCGCGACGCTGGCTGACGCCCCTGCCGCCGGCTGAGATCACGTCCTGCATCGAGGCACCACGGATCGCGCCGGGGCTCTGCTCGCCGAGCGCCCAGAGCACGGCGTCGGTGATGTTGCTCTTGCCGGAGCCGTTGGGACCGACGATGACGCTGACACCGGGCGAGAACTCGAGGTTCACCCGCTCGGGGAAAGACTTGAACCCCTTCATCGTGATCGATTTCAGATACATGAATCCTCCACTTTCGCAGCGTCAAGGCTCGCGGTTGAGTCGGACGCGTTGGGAAGCCCCATTAACCCCCCAATTTGAGGAGAGCCTGCTCGGCCGCGACCTGCTCGGCGGCCTTCTTGCTGCGCCCTGTGCCCACCCCGACCGACTCGGAATCGACGATCGCCTCGACCGCGAAGACACGGCGGTGCGGCGGACCGGTGACCTCGGTCACCTCGTAGCCGACGCGTGCCCCGCGCCGTGCCAGCAGCTCCTGCAGGGCGGACTTGAAATCGATCCGAGTCTCGGAGGCGAGCTCGATCCGCGGCTCGAAGGCGGCCGCGACCGCCGCCGCCGTGCGCTCGAAGCCGAAGGCCAGGTAGCAGGCGCCGATCAGGGCCTCGGTCGCCTCCGGAAGCGGCCGCTCGCCGTCGAGCAGGACCTCGGCCGGGATCGCCCCGGTGACGCCCTCGGGCTCGTTGCCGCGCAGCATCGCCGGCACGCCGAGCTGGCGGCCGACCTCGGCACAGGCGACGCCGCTGACCGCCTGGTTGTGAATCTTGGTCAGGCCGCCGGCGGCGACCTCGGGGAAGCGGGCGAAGACGTCGGTGGCGACGGCGAGGCCGAGCACGCTGTCACCGAGGAAGGCGAGCCGCTCGAAGGAGTCGACCCGGCGCTCAGTCCAGGAGGAGTGGGTCAGTGCCTGCTCGCGCAGGTCGTCGGGAAGCTCCTCGACCAGGGCCGCGAGGACCGCGACCGCCGACTCCGGGTTCACTCCCACCTCAGGCCGGAGCGTGCTCGACGACGAAGCCGACGGCGTCGCCGACGGTCTCGATCCGCGAGGCCTGCTCCTCGGAGACGGCCACCCCGTAGCGATCCTCGAGCTCCATCACCAGCTCGTAGAGGTCGAGCGAGTCGGCGTCGAGATCCTGCTTGAAGCGGGTCCCCTCGTTGATCTTCCCGATGTCGACCTCGAGCTCCTCGGCGAGGTGCTCGAGGACCAGGGTGAGGACGTCGTCGCGCTTCATCCCGCCCTTCCTATCACGCGTCCCGCTCTGCCGCGAGCGCGCCGCGGCCGGCGCCGCCCTCGCGCAGCAGCGCCGCGGTGCGGCCGACCGCGTCGACCTCGGCGCAGCGGGCGGCCAGGCGCACGGCGTTGGCGATGCCGTCGGCGCCGGAGCTGCCGTGGCCGACCACGGCGATCCCCCGCAGGCCGAGCAGGATCGCGCCGCCGGTGGTGTCCGGGTGCAGCTCGCGGCGCAGGCCGCCGAGCGCCGGCTTCAGCAGCAGGCCGCCGACCATCGAGACCGGGTTGGAGCGGGCGGCGTCGCCGACCGCGCCGGCCACGGTCTTCGCCGTCCCCTCCATCAGCTTCAGGGCGACGTTGCCGGTGAAGCCGTCGGTGACGACGACGTCGACCACGGCGGCCGGGAGATCGCGGCCCTCGACGTTGCCGGCGAACTCGATCCCGGGCGCGGTCGAGAGCAGGGCGTGCGCCTCGACGATCTCCTCGCGCCCCTTGCCCGACTCCTCGCCGACCGTGAGCAGGCCGACGCTGGGGTTCTCGACCTCGAGCACGGCGGCGCTGAAGGCGGCACCGAGAAAGGCGAACTGGACCAGATGCTGGGCGCGGACTTCGACGTTGGCGCCGACGTCGAGGAAGAGCACCGGTTTGCCGGGAATCGGAACCCGTACGGCCAGGGCCGGGCGCTGCACGCCCTTGAGCCGGCGCAGGCCGAAGGTCGCGGCCGCCATCGTCGCCCCGGTCGAGCCGCAGCTGACCATCGCGTCGGCGGCGTCGTCGGCGACCTCACGGGCGGCGAGCACGACCGAGGCCTCGGGCTTGGCGCGGACCGCCGGCACCGGATCCTCGTCGTTGCCGATCCGCTCCGCGGTTGCGATCACCTCCACCCCGTCGACGTCGTCGAGGCCGAGCTCGGCGGGCGGGCCGAAGACGCGGATGCCGATCCCGTCGGCAGCGGCAAGCTTCGCTCCCTCGGCGAGAACATCGAAACCCTGCTCAGCGCCGTACCCGTCGAGGGCAACGGTGACGCCGCGCTCAGGCGCCACGGCTACTGGGAGTCGGTGGGCGTCGCCGAGGGCTCGGCGACTTTGTGCGAGATGACCTCACGCCCGGCGTAGGTCCCACAGGTGGGACAGACGCGATGCGGCAGCCGCGGGCTGTGACAGCGCGGGCAGCTGTTGAGGCGAGCCTTGCCGGCCTTGTGATTGGCGCGTCGCTTATCGCGCCGCGCGCTTGAGGTTCTCTTCTTCGGGACGGCCATGAGACGCGTGATAGTAGCGGCAGGAAGCCCTGAGGGTCTACCGAGAGGGCGGGTACCCCTCCGAACGTTTTGCGCCGCTGGCCGAGAAGCCACCTCGGACGGCCCTCAGCGATCCAGCCAGTCAGGCGAGTGAGGAGGGGTACCCGCCCTCTCGGTAGGTCGCTCTGACTACGGCCAGATCCCCTTGCTTCCAGCTGATTTCACCTTCACACCACTCGACGAGGTCGGCCAACTGACTCCCCACGAAGACGTCGCCGATGACCAGGGAGCGGGCCTGGCGCTTGACCTGGCGGCAGAGGTTCTGGCGCTGCTCGTCGTCGAGCTGGTTGACCGAGAGCACCGAGATGACGAGGTCCCAGGGGCCGTCGGGAAGCGGGTCCTCCATGCGGGCGAGCTGCACGTCGTCATAGCTCTTGCGGGCACGGAAGACCATGTCGGGGCTGGAGTCGAGGCCGATCACCCAGGCCTCGGGGTGGGCCTCGATCAGGCGCCGCGTCGTCTCCCCCGTGCCCATCCCGAGCTCGAGCACGCGCTCGGGCGCGAACGGGATCGCCGCCACGGCCTGGTCTTGGAGATCGTCGTAGCCGGGGATCTCGGCACGGATCCGCTCCAGGTAAACCTCGGGTGTCCAGTCGAATTGACCCATCTCGTAATCTCGCTGGGAGGGAGTCATCGTAAGCCCGACCCCAGCGGAGGTTCGCTCATGTCCCAACTGCGCACGACGATCATCGACCTCTCGCGCCTCTCGCTGGCCCATGGCGAGGGCCGCCGGATCGAGGTCCCGGTCGAGCTCGAGCCCTTCGAGCTCGGCGGTCAGACCTACGTCGCCAACCCCGCCGCGCCGACCGTGCGGCTGGAGATCTCCCGGCCCAGCGGCGGCTTCGCCTTCCGCCTCCAGTTCCCGGTCCACCTCGAGGGCCCCTGCATGCGCTGCCTCGAGGCTGGAGCCCTCGACCTCGAGATCGAATCCCGCGAGGTCGACGCGGCCCTGACCGACGACGAGGAGCTGCGCAGCCCCTACGTCAGCGATGACGAGCTCGACATCGGCCGCTGGGCCCACGACGCCACCCTTCTCGCTCTCCCCACCCGCTTCCTCTGTCGCCCCGACTGCGCCGGCCTCTGCCCCACCTGCGGCGCCTCCCTCAACGACGCCGACCCGGCCGACCACGAACACGAGCAGCCCACGGACCCCCGCTGGGCCGCACTCAAGAATCTGAAGCTCGACTAGCCCGCCGTTCCGCGGTTCCTTTCCCACGCAATACGAGGATTCCGAACCGCGCAACCTGATGCGCACGCGAGCGGGGTCTCGTACCCCCTCCGAACGTCTTCCGCCGCTGGCCGAGAAGCCACCTCGGACGGCTCTAAGCGATACAGCCAGTCAGGCGAGTGGGGAGGGGGTACGAGACCCCGCTCCCTACGACTAAGGCTGCTCTAGCTCGGCTGCTGGCTCCTCGTCGCGACCGGCGAGGCGGTCGCGCCCGCGCTGCACGGCGGCGAGGAACTTCTGCAGGTTCACTTCAAGGGTGTTGAGGATCTCGTCGGCGTAGTCCTCGGCCCCGAGGCGGATTTCGCGCTCGCGGGTGCGGGCGTCCTCGACGATCTCGTCGGCGGCGCGCTCGGCCTGCTTGGTGACCTCCTCGTCGGAGATCAGGCGGGCCTGCTGCTCGCGGGCCTCGCGGACGATCCGCTCGGCCTCGCGTTTGGCCTCGGCCAGCATCTCCTGGCGCTCCTTGACGATCCAGCGCGCCTGCTTGATCTCCTCGGGGATCGTCGCGCGCATCTGGTCGAGGAGGTCGTAGATCTCCTCGCGGTCCACACGCACCTGATCCGTCAGCGGGACGGGTCGGGCGTTGTGGACGACGTCGTCCAGCTTGTCTATGAGAACGAGAACGTCCATTTGCAGGTCGTAAGCCTACGTGTATGCGGGGGATTTGGTGAAGATGCCGTTATCCAGGGCGTTTTTTGCAAGCCGTCGCCCAGAGAGGCCGACCGGTATGGGAAGCCTACCTGTCGTCCAGGCGGTCAGCGAGCGCGGCCGCAACCGGGCCCGGAACGAGGTCGGAGACGTCGCCGCCGAAGGTGGCCATCTCCTTCACCCCGGTCGAGGAAAGGAAGCTGTAATGCGGAGAGGCGATCACGTACATGCTCTCGATGCCCGGGTCGAGCTTGCGGTTGAGCTGGGCCATCTCGAACTCGTACTCGAAGTCGGAGATCGCCCGCAGACCCTTGACGATCGCCTTGGCGCCGTTGTCGCGGGCGAACTCGACCAGCAGCGTGGCGAAGATCTGAACCTCGACGTTGGGCAGGTCCGCGGTCGCCTCGGAGATGAAGGCGAGGCGCTCCTCGGCGCTGAAGAGGGTCTTCTGCTTGCGCACCGGGTTGTTGACGACGCCGACGACGACGCGGTCGAAGACGTTCGAGGTCCGGGTGATGATGTCGATGTGGCCGTTGGTGACCGGGTCGTAGCTCCCCGGACAGACGACGGTGCCGTTCCTGCGCTGTTCACTCACCGGCCGGCCTCCCCGTATATGGAGACGTCGGCGGCGCCGTAGCGGCGCTGGCGCACCGGCTCCAGTGAGTCGATCCGCAGCGGTTTGCCGGCGCCGCTCTCGACGATCGCCCGCCCACCGCCGGCGAGCAGCTGAGGAAGATGGGTGTTGAGATCCTGCGCCACGCGGTCGGCGAGTCTATAGGGGGCATCGACGAAGACGAGGTCGAACTTCTCCGTTTCTGCTGACTCGGAACCCTGTCCGAGCCAGCGGCCGACGTCGGCGCGGACCAGCTCGGCCCGCTCGCGCAGTCCGAGCCGCTCGACGTTGCCCAGCGCCGGCCGGGTGTCGCGGTCGACGAGGACGGCGCGCTCGGCGCCGCGCGAGAGCGCCTCGATCGCGAGGGCGCCGGTGCCGCAGTAGAGGTCGAGCACGACGGCATCGACGACGAGCTCGCCGAGGGCGGAGAAGATCGCCTCGCGGACGCGGTCGGAGGTCGGGCGCACCTTCCAGCCGCGCGGCGCGACCAGGCTCTGCCCTCCCAGCTCTCCGGCGATTACCCGCATCGCCCTATTAGAGGGGAATCGGGTCGGCGGCGCCGGCGCCGAAGCGGCGGCGGGCGGCGTCGAGCAGCGGGCCCAGGGCCGGATCGGCAAGCGAGCCGTGGCGCGCCAGCAGCGCCAGCACCTCGTCGCGGGCGGCGATCAGGGTCTCGGCGTCCTCGGGCAGGCTGGCGACGGCGAAGCGCGGCAGGCCGCTCTGGCGGGTGCCGAGGATCTCGCCCTCGCCGCGCAGGCTGAGGTCGATCTCGGCCAGCTTGAAGCCGTCGCGCTCCTTCGCCACGGCTTTCAGCCGGCGCCGGCCCAGACCCCCGGCCTCGGCCGCGAACAGCATGCACTGCGAGGGGTGTTCGCCGCGCCCGACCCGGCCGCGCAACTGGTGCAGCTGGGAGACGCCGAAGCGCTCGGCTCCCTCGATCATCATCACCGTCGCGTTGGGAACGTCGATCCCGACCTCGATCACGGTCGTCGCCACCAGCACGTCGGTCTCGACCGCGGCGAAGGCGCGCATCGCCTCGGCCTTCTCAGCCGAGGACATCTGGCCGTGGAGGACGCCGACCGCGAAGTCGCGCAGCTCGCCCGCCCGCAGCCGCTCGGCCTCGATCGTCGCCGCCTTGCCGGCGATTTTGTCGGACTCCTCGACCAGCGGGCAGACGACGAAGGCCTGGCGGCCCTCGCGCAGGCGCTGGCGCAGGAAGTCGTAAGCGCCGGCGCGGCGGTCCTCGCCGACCAGCCAGGTCTCGACCGGCTGCCGGCCCGCCGGCAGCTCGTGCAGGGCGGTCGTGTCGAGGTCGCCGTAGGCGGTGAGCGAGAGCGTGCGCGGGATCGGCGTCGCGGTCATGTGGAGGATGTGGGGCGCCATCCCCTCCACCCCCTTGGCATCGAGGGCGCGCCGCTGCCCGACCCCGAAGCGGTGCTGCTCGTCGACCACGCAGAGGCCGAGCCGGGCGAACTGGACCGCGGGCTCGATCAGGGCATGGGTCCCCAAGATGAGTCCCAACTCGCCACTGGCGAGTTGGCTGAGGGCTCGCCGGCGGCTGGCGGCCGGCGTCGAGCCGGTGATCAGCGCGAAGGGGATCGCCTCTTCGGCGAGCAGGCGGCCGAGCGTGATCGCGTGCTGCTCGGCCAGGGTCTCGGTCGGCGCCATCAGCGCCGCCTGGAAGCCGGCTTCGATCGCCCGCAGCATCGCGTAGACCGCGACCACGGTCTTGCCGGAACCGACCTCCCCCATCAGCAGCCGCTGCATCGGCTCGCCGGAGTCGATGTCGGCGTCGATCTCGTCGAAGGCGGCGAGCTGACCTCTGGTCGGCTCGAAGGGCAGCGAGTCGATCCAGCGGCCAACCGGCTCGCCAGGAGCGCCGAGCCGCGGCGCCGGGCGCGAAGCACGGTGCGTTCGTTTGCGCGTAGCCAGAAGCGCCTGATGCAGGAACAGCTCTTCGAAGCGGATCCGCTCCAGCGCGGCCTCGGCTTCCTCAGGCGCCTCCGGAAAGTGAGCGCCGCGGATGGCGTCGCCTATGCCCGCGAGGCCACGGCGCGCCCGCAGCGCCGCCGGGAGACCCTCGGTCGCGTTGGGCGCCCACACGCACGCCTGCTTCGCCCAGTCCCGGACCCGCTGCGCCTTCAGCCCCTCGGTCACCGGGTGAACTGGAGTCAGCCCCCCTCCCGCGGGTGGCCCGGGGGGAGGGGGGTCGAGGACGCCCTCGCCCGCAACGCCCCCCTCCCCCCGTGACGGGACCCGCGGGCCGGGTGCCTCCTCCCCCTCGCCACCCCCGGAAGGGAGCAGTTCGTACTCGGTCACTCCGAGACCGCGCTTGGAGAACTTGCCGGTGAGCAGGAGGCGAGTACCCGGGTTCAGCTTCTCGGCCACCCAAGGCTGGTTGAACCAGGTGGCCTTGATGTGGCCGCTTTCGTCGCCGACTTTCACGGAGGTGATCGACAAGCCAGGGCGCCGGAAGGGGCGCGGCTTCGACCCCAGGACTTCGACGAGCACGGTTCCCGTCTGGCCGTCCTCGAGATCGGCGAGAGGCTGGATGGTGCGGTCGCGATGGCTGTGCGGGAAGCGGAAGAGGACGTCGCCGACGGTGTGGATGCCGGCCTCGGCTGCCGCCGCGGAGAGCTTGGGTCCGACTCCGGCGAGGCCTCCGATCGAGACCTCGAGGACGCTGGGGCGGGGCCAGTGGACGGGGGCACCGAGGAGGTCGGCGCGGCTCAGCTCGCGGATTCCGGCAAACGACCGCACTACTGGGCGGCGAGCAGCCACCACCAGCTGGGCTGGCCTCCCTCGTGGGTCTCGATCTCGACCCCGGCCGGGACGTGGGTATCGATCTCCGAGAGCGGGATCGGGGCGCCGTCGCCGGCGATCACGGTGACGATCTCGGCGCCCTCGGCCAGGCCCTGGATCGTCGTCGTCAGAGTCGAGCCGGCGCCGCCCCAGGCGACGATCTCGCCGTCGGCGAAGCCGACCGCGTCGCCCTGCTTGAAGCGCCCCTGAACGTCATCGCGGGCGGCCGGAGCGACACCCCCGATGGCGACCCCCGCCAGCGCCGACTCCAAGCGCTCGGCGTTCTCGTCGGCGGAGGCGCCGGGGTCGAGCTCGACCAGGGCCAGCAGGCTGGCCTGCTGGGACAGTGCCGGTACCACCCGCGCCGGCTTCTCGGAGAGCTCGCAGGCGCGCTCGGCGGCCATCACCACGTTGGAGGAGCTGGGCAGGACCAGGACCTCCTCGGCCGCCACCCCGTGGATCCCGGCCAGGAGCTCGTAGGTGGAGGGGTTGAGCGTCTCGCCACCGGGGACGACGTCCGCCCCGAGCTCGACGAAGAGGCGCTCCAGGCCCTCACCGGCGGCGACCGCGATGACCCCGGTGCGGCCGGCGGCAAGGCGGGCGTCGCGCTCGGCCATCTGCTTGCGCATGTCGGCGACGTCGAGGTTGGTGACCGCGCCGGCGCCCTCGAACAGCGCCACCGCCCGCTCCGGCTCGTCGGTGTGGACGTGGACCTTCAGCGTCGCCTCGTCGCCGACAACCAGGACCGAGTCGCCCAGCCCCTCCAGCCGTGGCAGGAAGTCGCGCGAGGAAAGGCCGCTGCCGGCGACGATGAAGTTGGTGCAGTAGCGGAAGCGGCTGTCCTCGTGGTGGGGCAGGCTGCGCCGCGGGGCGTCGTAGTGGGAGATCTCCGGCATCTCGTCATCCCCGCGCAGGGCGGCGACGACGCCGGCCAGGATCAGGACCAGGCCGTGGCCGCCGGCATCGACGACGCCGGATTCGCGCAGCACGTCGAGCTGCTCCGGGGTCCGCGCGACCGCGCGCTCGCCCTCCTCGATCGCCCGCTCCAGGACCTCGGCCAGGACCGCGTCCTGCTGCTCGTCGCTGACGTCGCTGCCGAGCCGCTGCTTGTCGGCCTCGAGGTGGGCGAGCTGGCGGGTCAGCGAGTGCGCCATCTCGCGGAAGACGGTCAGCATCGTTCCCTCGGCCGGCTCGCGCACCGACTCGTACGCAGCGTCGGCGGCGCTGGCGAAGGCAGCGGCGACCAGGACCGGATCGACCAGCTCGCCGGAGCGCGAGGCCAGCTCCTCGGCAGCGCCGCGGACGATCTGGCTGAGGATCACCCCGGAGTTGCCGCGGGCGCCCATCAGCGCCGCCCGGGCCAGGGCCTGGACCAGCTCGGTGCGGTCGACGCGGTCGACCTCGAGCTTGTCGAAGCGGTCGAGCTCCTCCATCACGGCGCGCATCGTCATCGCCATGTTGTCGCCCGTGTCGCCATCGGCGACAGGGAAAACGTTGAGGTCGTTGACCTCCTGGCGTCTGGCCTCCAGGGAGGCATAGGCAGAACTAATGACCCGGCGGAACCGGGCAATCGAAGGATCTGGCATCTGGCCGGGGAATCTAGCCGCCGCTGGAGATGTTGCGACGCGGCGACGAATCGGCGTTGCTAGCGTGCCGCCGAATGCGCAGCTTCGCCACCTGGATCACCGGTCACCGCAAGACGGTGATCATCGGCTGGATCGTCGCCCTGATCGGGGTCGGAATGATCGCGGGCGCGGCCGGCTCGGACTTCAGCGAAGAATTCAAGCTGCCGGCTTCCGACTCCAAGGAAGCCTTCGATCTGCTCGAAGACAAGTTCCCGGCCCAGTCCGGCGACAGCGCGCAGATCGTCTTCAAGGCAAAAGGCGGGGTCGAAGCGCCGGCCGTCAAGAAGGAGATGACGGCGGCCTTCGCGGAAATCGAAAAGTTCCCCCACGTCAGCGAAGTCGCCAGCCCCTACGTAAAAGGCGGCGCGGCGGCGGTCAGCGACGACGGTGAAATCGCCTACGCGACGATCCAGTTCGACGCCGCCGGCAACAAGCTCGACAAAGAAAAGACGCGGGAAATCATCGCGGTCGCCCAGAAGCCGGCGGACGACGGTCTCCAGGTCGAGCTCGGCGGCAACCTGATCGCCGAAGCCGAACAGGAAGAAGGCGACTCTTCCTTCGGCATCGGCCTACTGGCAGCGATGGTGATCCTGCTGCTGACCTTCGGCTCCGTGGTGGCGATGGGGCTGCCGCTGATCACGACGCTGTTCGCGCTCGGGGTCGGGATCAGCCTGGTCACGATCAGCACCCACGTCTTCGACATGGCCAACTTCGCGCCGGTCCTGGCGGCGATGATCGGGCTCGGGGTCGGGATCGACTACGCGCTCTTCATCCTCACCCGCTTCCGCAACGGCCTCGACGACGACCTGGAGCCGCGCGAGGCGGCGATCGCCGCCGTCGACACCGCCGGCCGCGCCGTCCTCTTCGCCGGGATCACCGTGATCATCGCCCTGCTGGGCATGTTCCTGCTCGGCCTCACCTTCCTCTACGGGGTGGCGACCGCGGCGGCACTGGCGGTGCTGTTCACGATGATCGCGGCGCTGACCCTGCTGCCGGCGCTGCTGACGATCGTCGGCCGCCGGGTCGACAGGCTGCGTATCCCCGGCCTCGGCCGCCGCGGCGCGATCAGCCTCGACAAGACCAAGTGGTACCGCTGGAGCCGCGAGATCCAGCGCCGGCCCTGGCTGGCGGCCAGCCTCTCGGGCGGCCTCCTGATCCTCCTCTGCGTTCCCACCCTCTCGCTGCGTCTCGGCACCAACGACGCCGGCACCGAACCGCCGAACAAAACGACCCGCCAGTCCTACGACCTGCTGGCGCAGGGCTTCGGCCCCGGCTTCAACGGCCCCTTCATGATGGTCGCGGCGCTGCCGTCGAAGGGAGACGACGCGGGCCTGGTGGAGCTGAAGGAAGAACTGGAAGACGAAGAAGGCGTCGCCGCAACGACCGACATAAGCCTCAACCCAGCGAAGAACACCGGGGTCTTCCAGGTCTACCCGGCGACCTCGCCCCAGAGCGAGGCGACCACCGAACTGCTTGACCGCATCCGCGACGACGTGATTCCGCCGATCGAGCAGTCGACGGGTGCGCAGCTCCACGTCGGCGGCATCAACGCGATCTTCGAGGACTTCGGCAACGCGATCACGGAAAAGCTGCCGCTCTTCATCGGCGTCGTCGTGCTGCTCTCGGCGCTGCTGCTGATGGCCGTGTTCCGCTCGGTCCTGGTGCCGCTGAAGGCGGTGGTGATGAACCTGCTCTCGATCGGCGCCGCCTTCGGGATCATCGTCGCCGTCTTCCAGTGGGGCTGGGGCGCCAGCCTGATCGGGGTCGACAACACCGGGCCGATCATCTCCTTCTTCCCGATCTTCCTCTTCGCGATCGTCTTCGGGCTCTCGATGGATTACGAGGTCTTCCTGATGTCGCGGATTCACGAGGAGTGGGAGAACAGCCACGATGCCACCGCCTCCGTAACCCGCGGCCTCGCCCTGACCGGCCGCGTGATCACCGCGGCCGCGGCGATCATGGTCACCGTCTTCGCCTCCTTCATGCTCGGCGACGAACGGGTCATCAAGCTCTTCGGCCTCGGCCTCGCCTCCGCCGTCTTCATCGACGCCGTGATCATCCGCTCGGTCCTGGTCCCAGCGATCATGCAGATCTTCGGCACCCGCGCCTGGTGGCTCCCCTCCTGGCTCGACCGCATCCTCCCCAAGCTGCACGTGGAGCCGGCGGAGGGGGATCCGAGTCCGACGGGCGAGCATCCTGTCGTGTCGCAGGCTGACTGAGTAGGTCTCAGTCGGGAGGTGTCGGGGGTCCCCTCCGCTTGCTGGGATTTTCGCCGGGAGCCCGCCAGCTCTCGCTGACTCGCACGGGCGAAATTCAGGACGCCGCGCGCTGCGGGGACCCCCGACACCTCCTCACGGGAACTATTCAGCAGAGATGACTTGCTTCGAGAGCCTTGTGGTTCGTCCGGCCACCGCGTCTCTGGGTATGAGGTCCCGCTCCTTCGGCCGTCTCGTCAGGACGTGTCGCTGGAGGGTCTGGTCACCCCCGATTCGAATGTGGCCGAACGGCCGCGAAATGCAATCTGTCATTTTGCCCGCCATAGGCGGGCAGCATGTTGCGGAGCAGCCCGCTTCAGCGGGCGCGACTGAATTCGAATCGGGGGTGACCAGACCCTCCCCCACACAACCCTGCGAACTAAGCGGCCTTCGTAACCTTGTTCGACTTGAGGCAGCGCGTGCAGACGTAGGCGCGCAGAGGGCGGCCGTTCTCCTGGATCCGGACCTTCTGCAGGTTCGGATCGAAGCGGCGCTTGGTGGCGACCATCGAGTGGCTTCGGGACTGGCCGAACGCCGGTCCCTTGCCGCAGCTGTGACATACCTTGGCCATCGGGTCGTGGATAGTAGCCGAAGCGGCTCAGCCGGCGAGTTGGCGCTTCAGCAGGGCCATACGGGCGACGGTGAGGGCGGCGTTGCGGCCCTGATCGCGCTTGCCGCCGCCGGCCCGGGCGAGGGCCTGCTCCATGTTGTCGCAGGTGATGACGCCGAAGGCGCAGGGGACGCCGGTCTCGAGCTGGACGTCCTGGATGCCGCGGGCCGCCTCGGCGCAGACGAAGTCGTAGTGGTCGGTCTCGCCGCGGATGACGACGCCGAGGCAGGCGACGCCCCCGGGTGGCGGGCCGCCCGAGGCGGTGCGCGCGTTGGCACCTTCGATGAACGACTTGGCGGCGAAGGGGAGCTCGTAGGCGCCCGGAACCGAGTATTCGCGGACCGCGGAGGGGGCAACCCCGGCGAGCTGGAAGCCCTCGCTCGCGCCCTTGACCAGGCGATCGGCCAGATCCTCGTAGAAGCGGCCGACGAAGACCGCGAACTCGAGGCCGGAGAGCGCCGCCTTCTCGTCCTCCCGGAACTGCTCCAGGAAGGCGCCCGCCTCAGCCATCCTCGGCCTTCGCGTCGCGTTCCTCCTCGTCGCGGAGCATCTCCTCGTCCAGGGCGAGGCCCTGATGGTGCAGCGAGTGGCCCATCTTGTCGCGCTTGGCGCGCAGGTAGGCCTCGTTGTGGACGTTGGGGTCGGACTCGATCGGCACCTGCTCGGAGACCGAGAGGCCGTAGCCCTCGAGGCCGACGATCTTTTTCGGGTTGTTGGTGAGGATGCGGATGCTGGTGAGGCCGAGGTCGCCGAGGATCTGGGCACCGATGCCGTAGTCGCGCAGGTCGGCGGGCAGGCCCAGTTTGAGGTTGGCTTCGACCGTATCGGCCCCCTCCTCCTGCAGCTTGTAGGCGCGCAGCTTGTTCAGCAGGCCGATCCCGCGGCCCTCCTGGGAGAGGTAGAGGAGGACGCCGCGGCCCTCCTCCTCGATCATCGCCATCGCCGCCGCCAGCTGCTCGCCGCAGTCGCAGCGCATGCTGTGGAAGACGTCGCCGGTAAGGCACTCGCTGTGGACGCGGACGAGCACGTCCTCGACCCCGTCGACCTCGCCTTTGACCATCGCCACGTGGTGTTTGTCGTCGACCAGCGAGCGGTAGCCGACCGCGGTGAAGTCGCCGAAGGAGGTCGGAAGGGCGGTGGCGACGACGCGCTCGACCAGCTTCTCGGTGCGGCGCCGGTAGGCGATCAGCTCGGCCACGGTGATCATCTTCAGGCCGTGCTTGGCGCAGTAGGGGACCAGGTCGGGGACGCGGGCCATGGTGCCGTCGTCGTTCATCACCTCGCAGATGACGCCGGCCGGGGTGAGGCCGGCGAGGCGGGCGAGGTCGACGCTGGCCTCGGTGTGGCCGGTGCGCTCGAGCACGCCCCCCTCTTTGGCCCGCAGCGGGAACATGTGGCCGGGAACGACGATGTCGCGCGGGCCGGAGTTGGGGTCGATCGCGACCTGGATCGTGTGGGCGCGGTCGTGGGCGGAGATGCCGGTGCTGACGCCGCCGGCAGCCTCGATCGTGACCGTGAAGGCGGTCTGCAGCGGCGCCTCGTTCTTGGCCGCCATCAGCTTCAGGCCGAGCTGCTCGCAGCGCTCCGCGGTCAGCGCCAGGCAGACCAGGCCGCGCGCCTCCTTGGCCATGAAGTTGACCGCCTCGGGGGTGGCGAACTGCGCCGCCATCACCAGGTCGCCCTCGTTCTCGCGGTCTTCGCCGTCGCAGACGACGACCATGCGGCCGCGGCGGATCTCCTCGATCGCTTCCTCGATCGTCGCGAAAGGGCTCTCCCCCGCCTCGGTCAGAACGCTGTCCTCGTTCTCGGTCTCCGTCATATCGCTCACGCTCGTTCCTTTCCGGGGAATGGGGTCAGCAACCGCTCCACGTACTTCGCCACGATGTCGCACTCGACGTTCAATTTGCTTCCCGACGTCAACTCGCCCAAGTTCGTGCGCTCCAGGGTCTCGGGGATCAGCGAGACCTCTACCCACTCCCCGCCCAGCTCAGCGATCGTGAGGCTGACGCCGCTGAGGGTGATCGATCCCTTCTCGACGGCGTAGCGGAGGAGCTCCGGGGAGAGGGCGACGCGAACGCGGCGGGCGAAGCCGTCCTCGCTGACCGCGACGACCTCGCCGACACCGTCGACGTGGCCCTGGACGATGTGGCCGCCGAGGCGGTCGGTCGCCTGCATCGCCAGCTCGAGGTTGACGCGGGTACCGGCCTCGACAGCGCCGAGCGCGGTGACCTCGAGCGTCTGGTTCATCGCCTCGGTCTCGAAGCCGCTGGCGTCGGCGCTCGTCGCCGTCAGGCAGATGCCGTTGACGGCGACCGAGTCACCGACCGCCACTTCGGGGCCGAGCGAGGTGGCGATGCGCAGGCGGGCGCCGTCGGAACCGGACTCGAGACTCTCGACGGTGCCTATGTCTTCGATCAGTCCGGTGAACACCTCACCACTCCTTGTAGCGGGCCGTAATCAGGACATCCTCGCCGACCGGCTCGGCCGAGGAAGACAAGGCGGATAGGCGCGCGGGTCCTGTCGCGGCGGCATCCCCCCCGGTGCTCGCCGCCGGGGGCGGCTCCGCGCCGCGGGGGACCCCCGCCACCGCGCCACCCGCGCGAGGATCCGGAGTCGCCTGACCGAGCAGAACCGGAGCGATGAAGGTCCGGGATTCGTCGAGCTGGCCGGTGGACACGAAAGCGGAGGCGAGGGTTCGACCGCCCTCTAGGAAGAGGCTGGTGATGCCGCGGCGGCCGAGGCCGGAGAGGGCCGAAGCGATGTCGACGGCCACAAGGGCCTCAGCGCCGGCGTCGCGGAGGGCGCCGAGGCGGGTCGGATCGGCGTCGGGAGAAGCGACGACGAGGACCGGGGACTGGTCGAGGGTCGCGATGAGCTGGGAGTCGAGCGGGAGGCGGGCCTGGGAGTCGAAGACGACGCGCAATGGCTGGCGGGCATCGGGGTGACGGGCGGTGAGCAGTGGGTCGTCAGCGAGGACGGTGCCGATGCCGGCGGCGATCGCATCGGATTCGGCGCGCCAGCGGTGGACCAGGGCGCGGCTGAGCTCGCCGGAGATCCAGGGCGAGTCGCCGGGCACGGTGCTGGTGCGCCCGTCGAGCGACATCGCCAGCTTCAGCGTCACCAGCGGCAGTCCCGTACGGGCGTGCTTGCGGAACGCCTGGTTGAGCAGCCGCGCCGATGCCGCCTCGGTCCCCGCGGCAAGCACCACCTCCACCCCGCCGTCGCGAAGAATCCCGGGCCCGCGCCCGGCGGCCTTCTCACTCGGATCCTCGGAGGCGATCACCACCCTCCCGATACCCGCCTCGAGAACCGCCTCGACGCAGGGAGGCTGGCGCCCCTGATGCGCGCACGGCTCCAGCGTCACGTACATCGTCGCCCCCGCCGGATCCTCCCGCCGCTCCTGGCAGTCCGCCAGAGCGGCCCGCTCGGCGTGCAACCCACCCAGCTCGGCGTGAAATCCCTCGCCAATGACCTCGCCGTCCCTGACCACGACCGCGCCGACGAGGGGATTCGGGCTGACCCGCCCGCGTCCGCGCTCAGCAAGCTCCAGCGCTCTCCGCAGATGAGCTTGATCGGTGGCTGTGACCTGGCTGTTCATCGCACTGATTGACTGGTCAGTCAACCAGGATTCTACCCCCTGCCCGGCGTAGCTAGGGATACCCTGAGCGACCGCCCATGAAGCTGATCATCCAAATCCCCTGCCTGAACGAGGAGCAGACGCTCCCCGCGACGATCGCCGACCTGCCGCGCCAGCTCGACGGCATCGACGCGATCGAGCTGCTGGTGGTCGACGACGGCTCCACCGATCGCACGGTCGAGGTGGCCCGCGCCAACGGGGTCGAGCACATCGTCCGCCTCACCAATAACAAGGGGCTGGCGGCGGGCTTCCAGGCCGGGCTCGATGCCTGCCTGAAGCTCGGCGCCGACATCGTCGTCAACACCGACGCCGACAACCAGTACAGCGGCGCCGACGTGGCGAAGCTGGTGGCGCCGATCCTCGCCGGCGAGGCCGACATGGTCGTCGGCGACCGCCAGGTCGGCCAGATCGACCACTTCTCCGGCTCCAAAAAAGGGCTGCAGCGGCTCGGCAGCTGGGTCGTGCGGCGGCTCTCGGGCACCGAGATCACTGACACCACCTCCGGCTTCCGCGCCTACAACCGCGAGGCGGCACTGCAGCTCTCGGTGGTCGACAACTTCACCTACACGCTGGAGAGCCTGATCCAGGCCGGCAAGATGCTGGTCGCGGTCGACCAGGTGACCGTCGGGACCAACCCGCAGACCCGCGAGTCGCGGCTATTCGACTCGACCGGCGCCTACGTGCGCCGCAACGGGCCGGCGATCCTGCGGATCTACGCCCGCTACGAGCCGCTGCGCGCCTTCGCCACCGCCGGCCTCGTCGTCCTCGTGCTGGCGCTTGCGGCCTGGCTGCCGTTCTTGATCGACTGGATCTTCAACGGCAACAGCAACGGCCACATCCAGTCGCTGATCCTCGGCGCCGTCCTCTTCATCGCCGCCGTCCAGCTCTTCGCGCTCGGCATCATCGGCGACCTCCTGGCCGGGCAGCGGGTGATGACGCAGCGGGTCTTCGAGCGGGTGCGCCGGGTCGAGCTGGCGCTCGGGGTCGAGCCCTCCCACTACGAGCGCGGCTCCGAGCCGAAGCAATGAGCACGGCCGCGGGCGACGAGACGACGCGCAACGGCGCGGCGGCGGAGAGCGGCGCCGACTACGGCAAAACCGCCAGCTTCCTCGCGGTCGGGGTCGGCCTCACCGGGCTGATCACCTACGCCTACTTCCTGATCGCCTCGCACGTCCTCTCCAAGCCCGACTACGGGCAGATCACGGTGCTCTGGTCGGCGGTCTTCATCACGATCTCGACCCTCTACCGGCCGATCGAACAGCTGCTCTCGCGCCACATCTCCGAGCGCATGGTCAAGGGCGAACCGATCGGCCAGCCGATGCGGGTCGCCTCGACGATCCAGTTCGGCCTCTCGCTCTTCTTCGCGGTCGTCGCCCTGGCCCTGCGCGGCCCGATCCAGAACGGTCTGCTGGAGGGCAACGAAACCCTCTACTGGGTCTTCTTCTCCTCGGTCCTCTTCTACGCGGCCAGCTACTTCGCCCGCGGCTTCCTCGCCGGCCAGCAGCGCTTCGGCCTCTTCGTGGCGCTGATCCTCTCCGAATCCTGCTTCCGCACGATCTTCGCGGTGCTGGTCGCGGTCAGCATCCTCAGCGGCCAGTCGGCGGTGGCGATCGGCATCACCGCCGCCCCCGCGCTGAGCCTGCTCGTGGTCCCGTTCGCCTTTGCCCGCCGGGCCAAACAGCAAGCGGAGGTGCCAACGCCGGTCGCCAAGGAGGACGAGGAGCATTTTTCGTTTGCCGAGGGCGGCGGCTTCGCGGCCGCGGTGCTGGTGATCATGTTCAGCGAACAGGCCTTCCTCAACGCGGGACCGCTGATCACCCGCGGCCTCCAGGGCGCGGCGGCGGCGGGTTTCATCTTCAACGTGCTGATGCTGGCGCGGGCGCCGCTGCAGCTGTTCCAGTCCGTCTCGACCAGCATCCTCCCCCACCTGACCAAACTCCACGCCAGCGAGACCGCCGAGAGCCGGCGCGAATTCGCCAAGACCGTGCGGGTGGTGCTGCTGGGAATCGCCGCCTTCACCGCTCTGGTCGTGGTCGTGGTCCTGATCGCCGGGCCGCAGGCGATGCAGCTCGCCTTCAGCAAGAAGTTCACCTACGACCGGCCGGGACTGCTGCTGGTCTCGGTCGGGATGGGGCTCTACCTCTGCTCGGTCACGGTCAACCAGGCCTGCATCGCCCAGGGGCAGGTGCGACGGGCGGCGGTGCGCTGGATCAGCTGCGCCGCTCTCTTCATCGCCTGGAACTTCGTGCCGCTGGTCAGCAACGAGTTCCGCCGGGTCGAGATCGGCTTCCTGCTCGCCGCCGGCGTCCTCTTCGCGCTCCTCTACTACGTCTACCGCCGCCCGCACGAACGGGCCGAGGACGTGCCCGAGCCCGGCTCCGCGGAGGAGCTGGAGGCGCGCCTGGAGATGATCGACGGCAACGCTTAGGGTCCGTCGATGGGAGAGCACGACGCCCAGCTGATCCTGATTGCCGGCGGCCTCCTGGCCGCGGGCATCCTCGGGGCGCTGCTCGCCGACAAGGTCCGGGTGCCGGGGCTGCTGCTGTTCCTCGGCCTCGGGATGCTGGCCGGTTCCCAGGGCATCGGCGGGATCGACTTCAACAACACCGAGCTGGCTCGGACCCTGGGCACGATCGCGCTGATCCTGATCCTCTTCGAGGGCGGCCTGACCGCCGGCTGGTCGGAGATCCGGCCGGTGCTGGGCACCGCCGCCTCGCTGGCAACCCTGGGCACGATCGTCACCGCCCTGCTGGCCGGCCTGGCGGCGAAGCTGATCTTCGACATCAGCACCCTGGAAGGCCTGATCGTCGGCTCGGCGATCGCCGCCACCGACTCAGCTGCGATCTTCGCCGTGCTGCGGCGCTCGACCCTGGAGAAGCGGCTGGCGCGCTCGCTCGAGGGCGAGTCGGGGATGAACGACCCGGTGGCGCTGCTGCTGGTGATCGGCTTCATCGAATGGATCCAGGAGCCGGGCTTCGGGCTCGCCGACATGGCCGGGCTGCTGGCTTTGAAACTGGCGGTCGGGATCGCGGTTGGCTGGCTGATCGGGCGGCTGGCGGTGGCCGCCCTCAACGCCACCCGGCTGCCGACCGACGGGATCTACCCGGTGGCGACGATCGCGATCGCCGCCCTCGCCTACGGCGTCGCCGAGGTCGCCCACGGCTCCGGCCTGCTCGCCGTCTACCTGACCGCCCTGGCCCTGGGCGGCGCCAGCATCCCCGCCCGCCGCACCGTCGTCGCCTTCCACGAGGGTCTCGGCTGGGTCGCCCAGATCGCCCTCTTCATCCTTCTCGGCCTGCTCGTCTTCCCCAGCCAGCTCGACGACGTGGCACTGAAGGGCCTGGCGCTCTCCGCGGTGCTGATCCTCGTCGCGCGCCCGGTCGCGACCTTCCTCGCCACCACCTTCGCGCCGCTGAACGTGCGCGAGAAGGCGATGCTGGGCTGGGCTGGGCTGCGCGGGGCGACGCCGATCTGGCTCGCCACCTTCCCCGTCGTCGCCGGCATCGCCGGCGGTGAGCAGGAGTTTGCCATCGTCTTCTTCGTCGTCGTCACCTCGACCCTGGTTCAGGGCGCCAGCTTCGAGCCGCTGGCGACCCGGCTCGGGCTCACCACCGACGAGCCGGCGCTGCCGCGGCGGCTGCTCGAGTCGGGGCGAATCCGCCGCATGGGCGGCGATGTGATCGCCTACCGGCTGCCGCCGGGAGCCGCCGCGGCGGGGCACCCGGTGCGGGACCTGGAGCTGCCACGTGAGGCCCTCGTCAACGTGATCGTCCGCGACGGCCACGCGATCCCGCCGCGCGGCTCGACCATGCTGCAGGAGGGCGACGAGCTCCACATCCTCGTCCGCAGCGAGCTGCGCGAGGAGGTCGAGGCACTGACCGGCATCTGGACCAAGGGCCCGGTCGGGCGGCCGCGGCCGCCGGCGTTGCCGCGGCGCGGCGCCTCGCAGGTTTTCTCGGTGCGCCCGGTGCGGGCGGATGACGACCCGGGGCTGAACGAGGTCGACGGGATCCCGGTGCTGGCGGTGATGCGCAGCCGTGGCGACGGCGGCGGCGCGATGCTGGCGCTGGCCGACGGGCGCTACGCGGTGACCGGCGAGACCGTGATCGCGATCGGCGGCCGCCGCGCCCTCGCCGACTGGTGCGAGCGACGGGCGGAGCGGGCCGGAGTCGACTCCGTCGAGCGCGCCTGGTGGCAGGAGGTCACCGGTGCCCTGATCGCCCGCGGGCGGGAGATGTAGTTCAGCTCAACGCCTCCAAGACAGCGATTCGGGCCGGCTGGCCCGCGCCTTCGGTCAGATCGACTCCGAGCCCCGCTTCGAGGGCTCCCGAGTCCCTGTGAGGGTGATTCAAACTGCGCCGGCGGCCGCGGCGATTGCGGTGTAGGCGGCACCCGGGTCGGTGGCGCCGAAGATGGCGGAGCCGGCGACGAAGAGCGAGGCGCCGGCGGCGGCGACCGGGCCGGCGGTGGTCGTGTCGACCCCGCCGTCGACCTCGATCCGGGCGTCGCCGACCAGCGGGCGCAGGCGCTCGAGCTTGTCCGGCGAGGCGGCGATGAAGGACTGTCCGCCCCAGCCAGGGTTGACGGTCATGCAGAGGACGACGTCGGCGTAGCCGCGCAGCTCGGAGACGGCCTCGACCGGGGTGCCGGGATTGAGTGCGATACCCGCCAGGCAGCCGAGCTCGCGGATCGCGTGCAGGGTGCGGTTGGCGTGCGGGGTCGCCTCCTCGTGGAAGGTGATCGAGTCGGCGCCGGCCTTGGCGAAGTCCTCGATCTGGCGCTCCGGAGCCGCGATCATCAGGTGCACGTCGACGGCGCCGCCGGCCGCGTGGACCTGGTCGGCGATGCCGCTGAGAACCAGCGGCCCGATCGTGATCGGCGGCACGAAATGCCCATCCATGACGTCGAAGTGGATGACCCGGGCGCCGGCATCCATCACCTCCTCGATCTGCGCTCCCAGCTTGGCGAAATCGGCCGAGAGAATCGACGGCGCGACCCGGGGGTCCTCGATCAACTCGCTCATCCGCTCGCTCATGCCGCCAACCTAGAGGATGGGCGCGACGACGCTCAGGCTGCTCTCAACATCGAAGCGCCGCAGGACTGGCACTGCATGTCCTCGGTGTGGCTCATCCGCGCGATCGTCTGGTGTTCGCCGCAGTTGGGGCACTGGGAGACGAGTTCGAAGCGGCTGAGGCAGTTGACGCAGCGCAACCGGCCGGGCAGCTGGGTCGGGCGCAGCCAGGGCTCGTTGCAGTTCGGGCAGGGCGCCCGTCCCAGCGTCGTTCCTTCGGCCGCGCCGACGTCTCCGGTATCGCTCATCGCCTAATCATGGCGCTTCAGGCGCGCGATGAAGAATCCGGTGGTGCGATCGCGGTCCGGGCGCAGCTGCAGGCAGCGCGGCTCCAGCGGCGAGGCGAGCCCCGGGGCGCGGGCGCCGAGGTCCTCGAGCTCGAGCGCCGGCACCTCCCCCGCGGCGGCCGCGGCCAGCAGTGCCGCGACCCGGTCCTCGTTCTCGCGGCGGGAGATCGTGCAGGTCGCGTAGACCAGGATGCCGCCGGGCCGCAGCAGCCGCGCGGCGCCGATCAGCGCCTGCTCCTGAATCCCGACCAAGCGCTCGATCGTCTTCGGCGATTTGCGCCAGCGCGCGTCCGGGCGCGAGGCGAGGGCGCCAAGATCGGAGCAGGGAGCGTCGAGCAGGATCCGGTCGAAGCCGGGTGCCATCTCCATCGCGACCACGTCGGCCTCGACCACGGTGACGCTGCGCAAGCCCAGGCGGCTGGCCTGGGCAGCGACTTCCTCGGCCCGGTTGGGATCGAGCTCGACCGAGATCACCTCGCCGCGGTCGCCCATCCGCGCCGCGATCTGGCCGGTCTTGATCCCCGGGCCGGCGCAGAGGTCGAGCAGGTGCTCGCCCTCACGCGGGTCGAGCACCTCGACCACGGCGGCGGAACCACGGCTCTGCGGGGTCAGCTGGCCGGCCGCGACCAAATCGGGAACGGTGTCCCCCATTCGCCCAGCCAGAACCAGCAGCTCCGGGGCGTCGAGCGGCCAACCGCCGCCCGCGGGCTTCGTTTCGATTCCAGCGGACCTCAATCTGTCCGAGGTCGCCCTGCGCGCGGCTGGCAAGGACGCAGGGAGCGAAGCGTGCTCTGCACGTGAGCGACCGAGGACACCGCCAGCCACGCGCAGGGCGACCTCGGGCGGCTCGTTGCAGGCGGCCAGCAGGGAGCGCGCCGCCTCGGCTCCCAGTTCCTCCCACCACATCCGCGCCAGCCAGAGTGGCGCCGAGTGGGCGACCGCGGCCGCCTCCGGGGTCGAGTCGTCCTCCAGCAGCGACGCGGTCAGCGTGGCGCGCTCGCGGGTGGCCCGCCGCAGCACCGCGTTGACGAGGCCGGAGGCATGGGCGGCGCCGGCTCCCTTGACCAGCTCCACCGCCTGGTCGACGGCGGCGTGGTCGGGGGTGCCGTCGGAGAAGAGCAACTCGTAGAGGCCGAGGCGCAGGGCGGCCAGCACCGGCGGATCGAGCAGCCGGGTCGAGCGCCCGGCCAGGCGTTCGATCGCGGCGTCGCTGGTGCCGCGGCGCTGGACGGCGCCATAGGCGAGGCGCTGGGCCTGGGCACGCTCGCGGCCGTCGAGGCCGAGGCGCTCGGCGCCGGCGCGAAAGGCGCGCTCGGTGAAGGCGTCCTGCTCGAAGGTCTCGCGGATCGTCGCGAAGGCGAGCGCCCGGGCGGGCGCGATCGCGCCGCTCATGACAACGGCTCGCGCTTCGCTCCCGGCGCGAAGAACCAGAGATGCACGCTTGGTCGCTCCGCGCTCACAGCCTCGGCAGCGAGTGGCCGCGCAGGTAGGCGTCGACCGGCATCGGCTTGCCACCGGGCGGTTGCACCACATCGAGCCGCAGGGCGCCGCGGCAGCAGCCGACCAGGAGCGCTCCCCACTCGGACTTGACCGAGCCGGTGGCGACGCTGACGTCGACGGCGCGGGCGCGGCGGACGCCGAGTCGCTCGCCGTCGGCCATCTCCAGGTAGGCGCCGACGTGCGGGGTCAGGGCGCGGACGACCGCGGCCAGCTCGGTCGCGGGCCGGGCGGGGTCGAGCCGGCGCTCGGCCGGGTCGATCTTCTCGGCGTAGGTCGCCGCCGCCTCGTCCTGGGCGGTGAACTCGAGCCTGCTCTCGGCCTCGAGGTTGAGGGCACGGACCAGCAGCCCGCCACCGATCCCCGCCAGGGTCGAGGCGAGCGCCTCGAAGTCCGTGTCGGCGCCGATCGACACCTCGGCGCTGAGCGCCACCGGGCCGGCGTCGAGCGCGGCGACCAGCCGCATCACGCAGACGCCGGTGCGCGGGTCGCCGGCCATGATCGCGCGCTCGATCGGCGCCGCCCCGCGCCAGCGCGGCAGCAGCGAAGGGTGCACGTTCAGCATCAGGTGCTCGGAGAGCAGCGGCTCGCGGATCAGCTGACCGAAGGCGCAGACGACCACCGCCCGCGGCTTGGCGGCGGCGATCCGCTCCCGCACCATCTCGGCGTTGACGTCATCGGCCTGCAGCAGCTCGATCCCCAGCTCGGTGGCGGCCTCGGCGGTCGGTGGTGGCGAGAGCTTGCGACCGCGGCCCTGGCGGCTGTCGGGCGGCGTCACCACCAGCGCCGGGCGGTGCGCCGAGCCGGCCAGGGTCCGGAGGACGGTGGCGGCGAAGTCGGAGGTACCGAGGTAGACCGTGCTCACGCGTCGGTGCGTGGCTCGCGGAGCTCGTCGCCGTCGTCGGCGGCGTGCTCGGGCGGTGGGCTGTAGCTGCCGCCGTCGCGCAGCGCCCGCAGGGCGCCCTTGCGTTGGTCACGGCTGGTGCGGTCGAGGATCAGGACCCCGTCGAGATGGTCGATCTCGTGCTGGAGCACCCGCGCCTCCAGGCCGGAGGCCTCGATCTCGATCGACTCGCCCTCGGCGTCGCGGCCGCTGACCCGGGCATGCAGCGGGCGCTCGACGTCCATCGTCACCCGCGGCAGGCTGAGGCAGCCCTCCTCGGCCAGCGAGCCTTCGTCCGAGAGCCACTCGATCACCGGGTTGACCAGCGCCGTCGGCTCGCCGTCGGGGCCGGCCTGGAAGACCAGCAGGCGCCGCAGCACCCCGAGCTGGGTGGCGGCGAGGCCGACGCCCATGCCGTCGCGCATGATCGCGATCATGCGCTCGACCTCGGCCCGCAGCTCGGGGCCGAAGTTGGTCACCGGCGAGGCGACGCTCTTGAGGACCGGGTCGCCGAACTTGACGACGTTGGCGAGCGCGGCCTCACGCCGCTCCAGCAGCTCGGCTTCGAGCCGCTCGTCCTCTTCCGTCCTGTCCGCGTCGACTCGTTCGCCCATTCGGTCTAAGAATATTCACCCCGACGTCACGCCCCCGCACTGGCGCTACTGCGGGTCGACGTCGACGCTGATCGCGACGTCCTTCAAGGAGCGGTCGGCGGCGCGGCGCTCGACCACGTCGCGGATCGCGACGACGGCGGCCTCGCGGTCCTGGGACTTGACCAGGATGCGGCGGCGGTGGCGGTTGCGGACGCGGAACATCGGCGCCGGGCCGAGCAGGTCCGAGTCCCGCGGCAGCTGCTCGCGCAGCTCGGTGGCAAGTGCCGTGGCGGCGGTTTCGACCCGCGCTTCCCGCTCGGCGTTGAGGTTGATCCGGACCAGGTGCGAGTAGGGCGGGTAGCGCAGCAGCCGGCGCCGCTGCAGCTCGCCGGCAAGGAAGCCGGCGGAGTCGTGGCGGGCGGCGTGCTCGATGCTGGCGGCGTTCGGGGCCAGGGTCTGGACGATCACGTCGCCCCCGGCCTCGCCGCGGCCACTGCGCCCGGCAAGCTGGGCGACCATCGCGAAGGTGCGCTCCTCGGCCCGAAAGTCGGGGAAGCGCAGGGTCGCGTCGGCGTCGAGGATCGCCGCCAGCGTCACCTCCGGGAAGTCGTGGCCCTTGGCGACCATCTGGGTGCCGACGAGGACGCCGCTGGGCGCCTCGCCGAAGGCGGCGAGGATGCGGGCGTGGGCGCCGCGCTCGGCGGCGGTGTCGGTGTCGAGGCGGAAGACCGGCATCGGCGCCAGCCGCTCGTTCAGCAGCGCCTCGATCCGCTCGGTGCCGGCGCCGGCGCGCGAGAGCGTGGTCGAGGCGCAGTCCGGGCAGGCGCGCGGCTGCGGTTCGACGTGGGCGCAGTGGTGGCAGACGAGGCGGCCGCTGTGGCGGTGGACGATCAGCGAGACGTCGCAGTTGGGGCAATTCCAGTGGTGCCCGCAGGAGCGGCAGGTGAGCCAGGGAGCGAAGCCACGGCGATTGATCATCACGATCGCCTTGGTGCCGGCGAGGCGGACCCCCTCCAGGGCCTCCCAGGTGTCGGCGTGCAGCGGGCCGCCGCGGGGGTCCGCCTCGCGCATGTCGACCAGCTCGACCGGCGGCATCCGCAGGCCATCGACCCGGCGCGGCAGCTGCAGGCGGGGCAGCTCCAGCCAGGTCTCCGGGCGCGGCGTGGCGGTGCCGGCGACGAGCACGGCGCCGCACTCCTCGGCGCGGCGGCGGGCGACGGTGCGGGCGTCGTAGCAGGGGTCGCCCTCCTGCTTGTAGGAGGGGTCGTGCTCCTCGTCGATGACGATCAGGCCGAGGTCGCGGACAGGAGCGAAGACGGCCGAGCGCGGGCCGACGCAGACGCTGGCCTCGCCGCTGCGCAGGCGCCGCCACTCGTCGTAGCGCTCGCCCGCCGAGAGGGCCGAGTGCAGAACCGCGAAGCGGTCGCCGAGCCGGGCGCGGAAGCGGGCGACGGCCTGCGGGGCGAGGCCGATCTCGGGCACGAGCACGATCGCCCCCCGCCCCCGCTCCAACGCCGCCTCGACAGCCGCCAGGTACACCTCGGTCTTGCCCGAGCCCGTCACCCCATGCAGCAGCAGCTTCGGCGCCTCCACCGCGGCCGAGTCCGGGGCCGGTGGGCCGATTTCGTCCGATATACGGACGTTTTCGGCCCACCGGCCGCCGAGCGAGGCGGCAATGGCGTCGACGGCGTGTTGTTGCTCCGGCAGCAGGGTCGGTCGGTCGCTGGGGGCGTTGAGACTCGAGCCGGCGGGGGCGCGGCGCAGGCGCGAGCTGCGGGTGGCGATCAGGCCGCGCCCCTCCAGGCGCCGCAGGGTCTGGCGGTCGGAGCCGACGGCGGCGGCGAGCTCGGCGCCCGACATCTCGCCCGCGCGCAGGGCCTCCAGGACGGCCCGCTGCTTGACGCCGAGGCGGCCGCCGCCACTCAGTGCCTCCTCCCCGGCCGGCAGGATCTCCGCCCGCAGCTCGACCTTGGAGCGGACCGTGCGGCCGCCGGTGCCGGTGCCCGGCGGCAGCACCAGCTGCAGGCCGCGGGAAGGGGTCGAGCAGTACTCGCGGGCGACCCAGAGGCCAAGCCGGACCAGCTCCGCCGGGGCGCCGGCCTCGAGCGCCTCGATCGGCTCCGCCAGCCGCTCCGGCGCCAGCTCCGAGCTCGCCGCCAGCTCGACGACGACGCCGAGCAGCTTGCGCGGGCCGAAGGGGACGCGGACGACGCTGCCGACCTCGAGGTCCTCCATCGCCTCCGGCTGGCGGTAGTCGAACGGGCCCCGCAGGGCGCGGGCGGTCGTCAGCGGCTCGACCCGGAGGATGGCCATCCCGTCGAGGGTATGGCCGCGCGGGGACGGGCCGCCGCCAGCCCTGGCGGGCGTCCCGGGGAAGGCATATGCTGCCCGCCGTGAGCCTCAATCTCAGCGCCGGAGAGACGGTCATCTTCGAGGGTCACCCCTCCTGGCGCGCGATCCTCGGCTTCTACCTGAAAGGGGTCGTCGTCGCCGTCATCCTCGGCGTGATCGCGAAGCTGGTCAGCGGCAACGGCACCGCCTTCCTCGTCGTCCTCGTGGTGATCGCGCTGACCGTCGTGATCGGCTTCGTCAAGCGCGTCGCGACCATCTACACGATCACCAACCGCCGCCTCAACATCAAGCGCGGGATCATCTCCCGGGAGATCCAGGAGACGCGGCTGGAGCGAGTCCAGAACGTCAACTACCGCCAGTCGGTCTACCAGCGGTTGATGCAGATCGGCGACGTCGACTTCGACACCGCCGCCACCGACGACTACAACTTCATCTTCGCCGGAGTCGCCAACCCGGCCGAGGTCGTCCACAGCGTCGACCAGGCGACCGGCACGCACAGCGCCGGGACCCATGGGCTGGGCGAGGCGCAACCGCCTCAGGGCCCGGCCTAGCGCGACTAGGCGACCCGCTCGGCCGAGCGGCCGGGGCCGAACAGGGTTCCAGCGGTGCCGCCGACGCCGGCGGCGATCGCGATCAGGGAGATCAGGGCCGCTTCGGGCAGCGGCATCCGGGACCCGTTCATGGCCTCGCGCGCCTCCGCGCGCAATCCCCGGGGAATGCCCGCGATCGTCCAGCGGGCGAGGCGGCGCCGGCCCGCGCGGTCGAGCCTGGCGTGCTCGTAGCCATAGGAAGAACGAGCGCTGTCGTAGGAGTTGCGGATCGACCAGAGGCTGCCGTGGTCCTGGAAGTGGTCGACGGCAATCCGGTCGTCGGCGACCATCTTGCCTTCCGCGAACAGCGACGGGATCAGGCCGGCCTCGAACCAACCTGGGACCCGCGACTCGATTCCGGCCAGAGCTACGCGCTTGAAGGAGAGGGTCGAAGAGGGCGGCGGGCGGTCGCCGGGCAGCTCCGGCATCGGTGGCTGCCAGGGGGAAGCAAAGGCGCGGAAGTTGGCCCTGCCCGCCAGGGTCCCGTCGGTCGCGTTGACGAGGCAGCCGACCACCGCCATCGCCGCCGGCTGCTCGGCGTGGGCGCGAATCACGGCCACACACCAATCCGCCCGCGGCACCGCGTGGTCCTCGCCGACAGCCACAATCTCGCCCTCTGCCTCGCCCAGGGCGCAGCGGCGCAGGGCGAGCATGTCCGCGACCGGCATCGGGATCAGGCGCACGAGCGCGGACGGCGCGACCGCATCCGCCTCGAGCTCGCCGACGACCAGCACCTCGACCCCGAGCGCCTCGGCAGCGGGAAGCAGCGCCTCGAGGACCGGAGCGATCTCCGCCAGGCCCTCGCGCACCGGGATGACGACCGAGAGTGGCGGCCGCGGCAAACCTGCCCTACGCGGCCGCGGCCTCGAGGCCGGCGGCAGCGCGAAGGGCGTCGGCGCGGTCGGTGCGCTCCCAGGTGAAGTCCGGGTCCTCGCGGCCGAAGTGGCCGTAGGCGGCGGTTTTCTGGAAGATCGGCCGGTGCAGGTCGAGGTACTTGCGGAAGGCGCCGGGGCGCATGTCGAACTCGGCCTCGACGATCTGCGAGATCCGCGAGTCCGGCAACTTGCCGGTGCCGAAGGTCTCGACCATCAGGCTGACCGGGTGGGCGACGCCGATCGCGTAGGCGACCTGGACCTCGCAGCGCTCGGCGAGGCCGGCGGCGACGACGTTCTTGGCCACGTAGCGGGCCGCGTAGGCGGCGGAGCGGTCGACCTTGGACGGGTCCTTGCCGGAGAAGGCGCCGCCGCCGTGGCGGGCCATGCCGCCGTAGGTGTCGACGATGATCTTGCGGCCGGTGAGGCCGGCGTCGCCGACCGGGCCGCCGATCACGAACTTGCCGGTCGGGTTGACCAGGAAGCCCTCGCTGAGGTCGGCCGCGTCGTACATGCCGGGGACCTCAGCCTCGAGCACCGGCAGCACCACGTGCTGCCAGAGGTCGGGGCGGATCGTCTCCTGGGAGTCGACGCCCTCGGCGTGCTGGGTGGAGATCAGCAACTTGTCGATCCCGACCGGGCGGCCTTCGCGGTAGCGGACGCTGACCTGGGTCTTGCCGTCGGGCCCGAGATAGGGAAGCGTGCCGTCCTTGCGCACGGCGGCGAGACGCTCGGCCAGCCGGTGGGCGAGGTGGATCGGCATCGGCATCAGCGCCGCGGTCTCGTCGCTGGCGTAGCCGAACATCATCCCCTGATCGCCGGCGCCGGCGATCAGCAGCTCGTCGTCGGCGTCGTCGACCCGGGTCTCGTAGGCGACGTCGACGCCCTGGGCGATATCCGCGGACTGCTTGTCCAGCGAGACGAGGATCGAGATGTGGTCGCTGTCGTAACCGAGCTCGCCGCGGTCGTAGCCGATCCCGCGGACCGTGTCGCGGACGATCTTGGGGATGTCGAGCTGAGCCGTGGTCGTGATCTCTCCCGAGACCACCGCCATGCCGGTGTTGACGAGCGTCTCGCAGGCGACGCGGCCCTCGGGATCCTGCGCCATGATCGCATCCAGGATCGCGTCGGAGATCTGGTCGCTGACCTTGTCGGGATGGCCCTCGGTCACGGACTCGGAAGTGAAGAGATGCTCGTTCTCTGCGAGCGGCTTGGAAGTCATGGCCGGGAAGCCTAGAGAATCGGCGCCAAGGTCGCCGGCCTCAGCTGGGAGGCCCGCGACGACCCGAATGCGGGACGAAGTCGATCACCAGCGGCACGCCCTCGAGCTCGTAGTTGTCGCGCATGCGGTTCTCCAGGTGGTAGGCCCAGTCGCGCACGATCAGCTTGCGGTCGTTGACCTGGATCGCCACCCGCACCGGCCGCTCCCCCACCTGGGCCGCGTAGTAGAGGCGCAGGCGGCGACCACGGCGCGAGGGCGGCGGCACTTTGGCGACGACGTCGGCGACGAGCCGGTTCAGGTCCGGGGTCGGAATGCGCTCGCCGGCGCGGTCGGCCAGGCGCAGCGCTTTCGGCAGCAGCGCCGCGACGTTGCGCCCACGGGTCGCCGAGCAGGTGACGACGGCCGGCCGCAGTCGCAGCTTGCGCGCGACCCGGGCGCGGGCGTCGTCGATGTCGGTCTCGGTCAGGTCCCACTTGTTCAGCACCAGCAGGGTCGCGCAGCCGGCTTTCATCGCCATCTCGGCCGCCCGCAGGTCCTCGGAGGTGACCCCCTCGGAGGCGTCGCAGACGACGATCGCGACATCGGCGCGCTCGACCGCGCGCTCGGAGCGCAGCTGCGCGTAGAAATCGATCGGCCCGGCGACCTTGGAGCGGCGGCGCAGACCGGCGGTGTCGACCAGGATCGTGCGGCGGCCGTCGACCTCGAGCTCGGTGTCGATCGCGTCGCGGGTGGTGCCGGCGATGTCGGAGACGATCACCCGGTCGGAGCCGAGGAAGGCGTTGACCAGCGAGGACTTGCCGACGTTGGGGCGGCCGATCACGGCGACCCGGACGGCGTCGTCGTCCTCCAGCCGCGGCGGCCGGTCGCCGAGGGCGAGGACGAGCGCGTCGAGCAGGTCGCCGGTGCCGAGCCCGTGGCTGGCGGAGATCGCCAGCGGCTCGCCCAGTCCGAGGCCGTGGAACTCGGCGGTGACGCTGAAGTCGTTGGGTTTGTCGGCTTTGTTGACGGCGACCAGGACCGGGACGTCGCCCCCGCGCAGGGTCTTGGCCAGCTCGGCGTCGCCGACGCGCAGGCCGGCGCGGCCGTCGACCACCATCAGCACCGCGTCGGCCTCGGCGATCGCCAGGCGCGCCTGGCTCTGGACGTCGCGGGCCAGCTCCGCCTCGTCCTCGAGGTCGATGCCGCCGGTATCGATCAGATCGAAGGCGACCCCGTTCCACTCGCAGGTGAGCCGCTTGCGGTCGCGGGTGACGCCAGGCTCGGCCGCGGTCACCGCCTCGCTGCCGCCGACCAGGCGGTTGACCAGGGTGCTCTTGCCGACGTTGGGGAAGCCGACGACGGCAACGGTGGGCAGCCGGGAGCTCATGCCAGTCCTCGCTCGCGGGCGAGGCCGACGACCCGGCCCACGACCTCTTCGAGACCCAGTCCCGTCGTGTCAAGCTCGACGGCGTCGGCGGCGGCGCGCAGAGCACCGTGCTCGCGCTCGGTATCGCGGGCGTCGCGGCGGCACTGGGCGTCGAGCACGGACTCGAAGTCCTCGCCGGTCTGGGCGGCGCGGCGGCGGGCGCGCTCCTCGTCGGAGGCGGTGAGGAAGACCTTCAGCGGCGAATCGGGGCTGACCACGGTGCCGATGTCGCGGCCCTCGGCGACGTAGCTGCCGGCGGCGATCAGCTGGCGCTGGCGCCCGACCATCGCCTCCCGCACCTGTGGGTGGACGGAGACCTGGGAGGCGGCGGCGGTGACGCCCGGCTCGCGGATCGCGGCGCTGACGTCGCGCTCGCCGAGCAGCGCCCGGCGGCCGTCGAGGCCGATCTCCAGACCGCGGGACAGCTCACCGAGGACCTCGCCATCGTCGAGCCCCTTGCCGGCCTCGAGGGCAGCCAAAGCCACGCAGCGGTACATCGCCCCGGAATCGAGGTAGGTGAAGCCGAGCTCCTCCGCCACGGCACGGGCGACGGTGGACTTGCCGGCCCCGGCGGGACCGTCGATCGCGATAACCATTCGGCGGGCAGCGTAGAGACTTAGTCGTTGCCGACGCGCAGCAGGGAGGCCAGGTCGAGCTCAAAGCCGGGGTAGCTGACCGCCGCGGCGTCCATGCCGTGGACCTCGACGCCCTCCCGGGAGGCCAGGCCGGCGACGGCGCCGAGCATGGCGATGCGATGGTCTCCGTGGGAGTCGATCGTGCCGCCGCGGAGGCCGCCCGTGCCGGTGATGACCATGCCGTCGGCGGTCGCCTCGACCTTGCCGCCGAGCGCGGTCAGGGCGGCGGTCACGGTGGCGATGCGGTCCGACTCCTTGCGGCGCAGCTCGGCGGCGTCGCGGATCGTCGTCGTGCCGACGGCGAAGCAGGCGGCGAGGGCGACCAGGGGCAGCTCGTCGATCGCCAGCGGCACCTCGGCACCGCCGAGCTCGGTTGCACGCAGCTCGCTGGCGCGCACCCGCAGGTCGCCGATCGGCTCGCCGCCCTCTTCGCCACCGGGGGTGATCTCGACCCCGGCGCCCATCCGCTCGAGGATCGTCAAGAGGCCGGTTCGGGTCGGGTTGAGGCCGACGTCTCGGATCAGGACCTCGCTGCTGCCGACCAGCAGGCCGGCGACGATGATGAAGGCGGCCGAGGAGAGATCAGCGGGAACGACGATGCGGTCGACCTCCAGGCCCGCCGCCGGCTCGATCACGATCGTGGCGCCACCCTCGGCGCGCACCTCGCGGCGCACTGTGGCGCCGGCGGCGGCGAGCATGCGCTCGCTGTGGTCGCGGGTCGGCAGCGGCTCGACCACGCGGGTCTCCCCCGCCGCCAGCAGGCCGGCGAGGAGGACGCAGGACTTGACCTGGGCGCTGGCGACCGGCAGCTCGTACTCGATGCCGTGCAGGGGCGCGCCGGCGATCTCCAGCGGCGGCAGCCGCTCCTCGCGGGCCCTGAGGCTGGCCCCCATCTCCCGCAACGGAACCGCGACCCGGTCGACCGGGCGCTGGCGGATCGAGTCGTCGCCGTCGAGCGTCCACTCGCCGCCGTCCTGCCCGGCGAGCCAGCCGGGGAGCAACCGCAGCAGAGTCCCGGCGTTGCCGACGTCGATTCGGGCCGGGCGGGCGCCGCGCAGGCCGACGCCCTTGATCCAGACGGTGAGCCCGGCTGGGTCCAGCGCCCCGCCGCCCTGGTTCCGCTCCGTCTCCACCTCAGCCCCCAGCGCTTCCACGGCCCTCAGCGTCGACAGCGTGTCCTCCCCGTCCAGATAGCCGTTGATGTGGGTCTCGCCCTCCCCCATCGCCGCGATCAGGGCGGCGCGGTGGGAGATCGACTTGTCGGCGGGCGGGCGCAGGGAGCCGCGCAGCGGGCCCGAAGGGTCGAAGCGGGTCATGTGGCGGAGGCTATTCCCCGGCGCCGAGCACGGTCACCGTGTGGCCGAGCTCGCGGACCAGCGCCTGCGCCCGGGCGGCCTGCTCGTCGCCGGCGACCCAGAGGGTGACGGCGCCGGAGGTCATGTCGGGCGCTGGGTAGAGGGCCATGTCCTCGATGTTGACCCCGGCCTCGCCGAGGGCCAGGGCCAGGGCGGCGATCGTCCCCGGCTTGTTGGCGACGACGATCCGCAGCTCGCGCAGCGGGCCGGCCTCCAACTCGGACTCGAGCAGGCGGCGGCGATCCTCGCCAGCAGCGGCGTGCCAGGCGGCGACGGCGTCGCGGTCGCCGCCGCGGATCAGCTCGGCGGCCTCGCCGAGGCGCCGCGCCACCGCCTCGACCGAGTCGGCCACGGCCGCGCGGTTGCTGGCGAAGATGTCGGCCCAGATCGCCGGGTTGGAGCCGGCGACGCGGGTGGTGTCGCGGAAGCTGGGGCCGACCTCCGGCATCCGCTCGGAGTCGCGGCTGAGCTCGGCCGCGGCCTCGGCGGCGAGGGCGTTGGCGACCACATGCGGGAGGTGGCTGATCGTCGCCAGCAGGCGGTCGTGGGCGCCGGCGTCGATCGCCTGCGGGCGGGCGCCGAGGTCAGAGACGGTGCGCTGCAGGCGGTCGTAGAGGAGGCCGCTGGAGCGGTCTGTCGGGGTCAGGTACCAGCGGGCGCCCTCGAAGAGGTCGGCGCGGGCGTTCTCGACCCCGGCGGTCTCGGCCCCAGCCAGCGGGTGGCCGCCGATGAAGCGTTCGTCATCACCGAGAGCCGCGACCAGCTCGCCCTTGGTCGAGCCGACGTCGGTGACCACGGCCTCGGAGCCGGAGGCGGCCAGCGCCTCGCGTGCCTGGCCCAGCAGCGCTCCCACCGGGCCGGCACAGAAGACGACCTCGGCCCCCTCGCAGGCCTCGGCGATGGAGCCGGCGCCGCGATCGAGGGCGCCGAGCTCGACCGCCCGCTCCAGCGTCGCCGGCGTGCGCCCATAGCCGACCACCTCGGCCTCGAGCCGCTGCCGCGCTGCGAGCCCGATCGAGCCCCCGATCAGGCCCACGCCTAGGACAGCGACTTTCGTCAACTGCGGCGGGCCTCGATGGCCGAGGCGAAGCGTTCGAGGACGTTGACGGTGTCCTCCCAGTCGATGCAGGCGTCGGTGATCGACTGGCCGTAGGTGAGCTTCTCGCCCGGCACCAGATCCTGGCGGCCGCGGACCAGGAACGACTCCAGCATCACCCCGACGACTGCCTTGTTGCCGTCGGCGATCTGGTCGGCGATTTCGCCGGCGGCGAAGAACTGTTTTTCCGGGTCCTTGCCGCTGTTGTCGTGGGAGGCGTCGATCACCAGGCGCTCCGGCAGCCCGGAGATCCCCAGCGTGACCAGGGCGTCCTCGACGTCGGGCACGTGGTAGTTCGGCATTCCGTGGCCGCCGCGCAGGATGATGTGGCAGTCGGGATTGCCGGTCGTGTGCAGGATCGCCGGCGCGCCGGCGTCGTCGATCCCGGCGAAGGCATGCGGGGCGGCGGCGGCGCGGACGGCATCCACGGCGACCTGGATGTTGCCGTCGGTGCGGTTCTTGAAGCCGATCGGCATCGAGAGGCCGGAGCCGAGCTGGCGGTGGGTCTGGCTCTCGGCGGTGCGGGCGCCGATCGCCCCCCAGGCGACGGTGTCGGAGATGTACTGCGGCGTGATCGGGTCGAGGAACTCGCAGCCGACCGGGAGGCCGAGGTCGACCACCTCGAGCAGCAGCTTGCGGGCCATGCGCAGGCCGGCGTTGACGTCGCCGGAGCCGTCCAGGTGCGGGTCGTTGATCAGGCCCTTCCAGCCGGTGGTCGTGCGCGGCTTCTCGAAGTAGACACGCATCACGATCAGCAGCCGGTCCTTCAGCTGCTCGTTGAGGGCGGCGAGCCGGCGCGCATAGTCAAGCGCTGCCTTGGGGTCGTGGACGCTGCAGGGGCCGACCACGACGAGCAGGCGGGAGTCCTTGCCGTGCAGCACTTCAACCACTTCCTGGCGGGCTTTGACGACCGCTTTCGCCTGCTCGGAGCCGAGCCGCAGCTCCTCCAGCAGCTTTTCCGGTGGCGCCAGCTCGACCACTTTCGCGATCCGCTGGTCCCGCACCCCGTCTCGTTTGGCGCCCTGCATCCCGATGATCATTTTGCCGTCGCCTTTCTCCACAGACTGGAAATCGTACTTACTGGCTGCTCGCTGGCAGGCCGAGCACTAGGAGTAGCACGCCGGGACGTATTAGTCGAGTATTTCTGACAAACCGCTCAGGAAGCGCTCGTTCTGCTCCGCCTTGCCGTAGCTGACGCGGATGTGGCCGGGGTCCCCAAGTGGAGCGCCGGGACGCACGGCGATGTTGCGCGCGGCCAGGCCGGCGACGACCTCGCCCTCGTCGGCATCGCCGAGATCGATCCAGGAGAAGTTGGCCTGGGTCTCGCTGGTCCAGAGGCCCAGCCTGCGCAGCCCCTCCTCGACCCGCAGCCGCTCGGCGACCGTGCTCTCGACCCGCCGCAGGACGTCGTCCTGGTGCAGGATCGCCTCCGCCCCGGCCGCCTGGGCGAGGGCGTTGACGCTGAAGGGCTGGCGCACGGCGTCGACGGCGGCGCGGAAACCCGGTGAGCCGATCGCGTAGCCGACCCGCAGCCCAGCCAGGCCGTAGCACTTGCTGAAGGTGCGGAGGACGACCAGATTGGGGAAGTCGGCGAGCAGGTCGAGCGTCGCGTCGGGGTCGTCATCGGTCTGGAACTCGACGTAGGCCTCGTCGAGGATCACGGTCACGTGCGGCGGGATCCGCTCGCAGAAGGCGGCGATCTCGGCCGCCGGGATGTGGGTCGCGGTCGGGTTGTTGGGGTTGCAGACGAGCAGCAACTGGGTCGCCGCGGTGACCTCGGCCGCCATCGCCTCGAGGTCGTGGACAGCCCCCGCGGCCAGCGGCACGCGGATCTCGCGGGCGCCGGTCAGCGCCGGCAGGTACGGGTACATCGAGAAGGCGGGCCAGGCGTAGAGGATCTCCGCCCCGGGCTCACAGAGCGCGTCGGCGGCGGCAAGCAGGATCTCGCAGGAGCCGTTGCCGACGACGACGCGGCTGGGATCGGTCTCGTAGCGCTCGGCCAGGCGCCGGCGCAGCAGGGTCGCGTCGGGATCGGGGTAGCGGTTCATCGCCGTCGCCGTGCGGGCGATCGCCTCGACCACCCGCGGGTGCGGCGGGAACGGCGACTCGTTGGAGGCGAGCTGGGCGATCTCGCCGGCGGCGATCGCCTCCGGCGCCTGTCCGGTCGGCACGCCGGCCTGGTAGCCCGGCATCCGGGCCAGCTTCTCCGCAAAAGTCACGCTCATGCCAAAAGCATAGGTCGATGGGCCGAAAGCGGGACGATGCGTCCCGAAATCGGCCCGTCGACTCCGTCTACTGGGCGGCTTCGAGATCGGCGCGCAGCTTCTGCGCCTCGCCGATGTAGGCGTGGGCCGGGACGTGGTCCACCGGGGCGTAGAAGTGGAGCATGACCCGGATCACCCGCGGCATCGCCCCGGGGACCGGAATCTCACGGCAACAGAGCAGCGGCACCGCGTCGAGGCCGAGCTGGCGAGCGGCAACCGCGGGGAACTCGGCGTCGAGGTCCTCGGTGGTGGTGAAGAGGCAGCTGACCATCGCCGCCGGCTCGAGCCCGCCGTTGCGCTCGATCAGCTCCTGCATCAGCGTCGTCGTCGCCCCGAGGATCGCGCCGGCCTCGTTGGCCTCGGCCTGTGTCGCCCCGCGCACGGCGAAGAGCCGCTGCGGGAGATCCTCATGGAAGCCCGGGGTGATCTCGCTCACAGCTCCGCATCTTTCCAGAGCCGGGCAATCTCCCCCTGCGAGAGGCGGCGGCAGCCGCCGATCGTCAGCCGGCCCAGGGACAGCGAGCCGAAGCGGACCCGGCGCAGGTCCATGACCTTGTTGCCGATCGCCTCGATCATGCGGCGGATCTGGCGGTTTTTGCCCTCGCGCAGGACGATCTCGATCTCGCAGTCGCCGATCCGGGTCACCTCGGCCGGCGCCGTGCGCCCGTCCTCGAGGTCGACCCCACGTCGCAGCCGCTCGAGGTCGCGATCGCTGGGCGGCCGCAGCGTCTTCGCCCGGTAGACCTTGGCGACTTCGTAGCGGGGGTGGGTGAGTCGGTTGGCAAGCTCGCCGTCGTTGGTCAGCAGCAGCAGCCCGGTCGATTCGGCGTCGAGGCGGCCGACCGGGTAGAGCCGTGCTTCGGTGTCGACCAGGGTGACCACCGCCGGCCTCTCCCCCGGCTCCTTCGCGGTCGAGACGACGCCGGCCGGCTTGTTCACGGCCCAGACCTCGTGCGCCTCGACCCCGACCAGGCTACCGTCGACGCGGACATCGTTCTCCTCGTCGACGTCGCGGGCGGGGTCGGTGACGATCTTGCCGTCAACCGTGATGCGCCCGTTGGCGATGATCTTCTCCGCCATCCGGCGCGACGCCACCCCACCGTGGGCGAGGAACTTCGCCAGCCTCACGAGAGGAGAGCCGGGGGAGGTCTCGACGGAACCTCCCGCAGTTCGTGACGGCGAGACCTCCCCCGGCTCTCTCCCCTCATGGCTCAGACCTTTGTTCGCCCGCCTTGAGCAGGCGCTCGCGCAGCTCGCGCGCGTCCTCAGGGCTGGGGTCGAAGCGGGCCGGATCCGGCAGCTGGTCGAGCCCGGAAAGACCGAAGAGGCGTTCGAACAGCTCCGAGGTCTTGAAGATCGCGGCGCCGAACTGGGAGCGGCCGGCCTCTTCGATCAGGCCGCGCTCGGCCAGGCCCTGGACCGCCGACTCGGAGGAGACGCCGCGGATGCGGGCGACCTCCGGCCGGGTGACCGGCTGCAGGTAGGCGACGATCGCCAGGGTCTCGGCCTGGGCCTGGGTCAGCGGCGGCGTCCGTGGTTTCGAGAGCAGGCGCCGCGCCGCACCCTCGCTGGCCGGGTCGCTGGCGAGGGCGAAGCCACCGGAGACCTCGCGCAGGACGATTCCGCGCCTGCCCTCGGCGAGGTCCTCGCGCAGGAGGTCGAGCGCCTCGGCGACCTGGCCCTCGGTCGCCTCCGTCGCCTGCGCCAGGTCGGTCGCGGCGACAGGCTGAGAGGAGAGGAAGAGCAGCGCTTCCAGGGTGCGGGTGAGGTCGCTCACGCGGCTGACCTCACCTTGCGGACCAGGATCGGGCCCAACGGCTCGCTCTGCTCCCAGGTGATCTCGCCCCTGCGGTAGAGCTCCAGCAGGCCGAAGATCGTCACCGCCTGGGTCAGCCGGTCTTCGCCGCCGAACTCCTCGTCGAAGTCGAAGCTGGTGCGGCGGCGGAGGATGTCGCGCAGGGCGCGCAGGCGGCGCTCGAGCGAGACGGTCGGGCGGATGTGGCTGACGTCGACGTCGGGCGGCTCGGTCAGGAGGTCGCCGAGGGCGGCGCCGAGGGCCTCCGGGTCGTAGACGGCGGTGGCGGCGTCGACCGCGATCTGGCGCAGCGAGAGCGGCAGCGGCGCCGAGCGGTAGAGGTAGCCGCGCTGGCTCTCGAAACGGTCGGCGATGACCCCGGAGGCGTCGCGGTAGCGGCGGTACTCGAGCATCCGCGCCAGCAGCTCCTCGATCGCCTCTTCGGGACTGAGGTCGTCGAGCTCGTCCTCCGGGCTCGGCAGCATCAGCCGTGACTTCAACTCCAACAGGGCGGCGATGAGGACGAGGAATTCGGTCGCCACCTCCAGCTCCAGCTCGCCTTCGCGCTCGAGGTGCTCGATATAGGCGACGACCACCTCGCCCAGCTGCAGGTCGAGCAGGCTCACCTCCTCGCGCAGGACGACCGCCATCAAGAGGTCGAACGGCCCGGCGAAGATGTCCAGGTCGAGGTCTAGCTCGGCGATCGCCATCCCGACCAGACTAGCCCCGGGACGGGACGCGGAGGCGGCACTTTTCCCCTATTTGGGGGATGGGCCGTAGCCCATGCGCTCACGCACGTCGGCGAGCGTCGGAGCGGCGATCGCGCTCGCCTTCTCGGCGCCGGCGGCCAGGACCGCCTCCAGCGCCGCCTCGTCGGGACGCAGCTCGGCGTAGCGCTCGCGGACCGGGCTCAAGAGCTCGACGACGCTCTCGGCGACGGCCTTCTTGAAGTCGCCGTAGCCGGAGCCCGCGAACTCGCGCTCGACCTCGTCCTGGCCGATCCCACGGGCGACGGCGAGGATGTCGATCAGGTTGGTGATCCCGGCCTTTTCCGGCCCGCGGACGACCTCGCGGCCGGAATCGGTGACGGCGCTGCCGAACTTCTTGCGGATCGCGTCGGGCTCGTCGAGGACGAGCACGGTGCCGGCCTCGGTGCCACCGGTGGTCGACATCTTCCGCTCCGGCTCCTGCAGGTCCATGATCCGGGCGCCGACCGCGGGGATCTTGAAGTCGGGCACGACCAAGGTCTCGCCGAAGCGCTCGTTGAAGCGGCGGGCGATCTCCCGCATCAGCTCGACGTGCTGGCGCTGGTCGTCGCCGACCGGGACCTCGGTGGCACGGTAGGCGAGCACGTCGGCGGCCATCAGCACCGGGTAGAAGAAGAGCGCGGCCGAGACCAGCTCCTTCTGGCGCGCCGACTTGTCCTTGAACTGGTGCATGCGGTTGAGGTCGCCGTGGGCGGTCACCGCCGACAGCAGCCAGGTCAGTTCGGCGTGCGCACGCACATCGGACTGGCGGAAGAAGACGCAGCGCTCGGGATCGAGACCGGCGGCGAGCAGGATTGCGGCGGTGTCATAGGTGCGCTCGCGCAGCTCGGCCGGATCGTAGGCGACCGAGATCGCGTGCAGGTCGACGATGCAGAAGATCGCCGGCTCGCCGCGGTCCTGCCCCTCGACGTACTGCTGGATCGCGCCGATGAAGTTGCCGAGGTGCTTGCGACCGGTCGGCTGGATGCCGGAGAAGATGATCGGGGCGGGCATCAAGGCAGCCTATTCGGGGTCGGGACGGGGTGCCCCTCGCCCTCACGAACTGCGGGGAGGTTCGGTTGAGGGGCACCCCGTCCCGACTCAGGCGGGCTGTCTTGATGCCCGCTCCTCAGAGGTGCGGTCGACCTTGCGGCGTGGATCTTGAATCCCGAAGCCGGAGGCGATGCCGCCGAGGATCATCAGCAGGGCGGCGATCAGGGCGCCGAGGTGGAAGGCGGAGGTCGAGGCTTCGGCGGCGGCACTGCGGACGCGGGCGGCTGCGGCCGCGGGCAGCTTCTTCGTCCCTGGCACCGCCAGCGGCTGGGCCTTGGCGTCGCTGACGGTCTTCGCCGCCGCCGGGCTCAGCGGCGCGGCGCCGAGGTTTTCGTCGAGCACGGTGCCGAAGTGGGCCGAGATGACGGCGCCGAGGATCGCGATCGCCAACAGTCCCGCGACCCGTGAGACGCCGTTGTTGACGCCGGAGGCGATGCCGACGCGGCGTTCTTCGACCGAGTCGAGCACGGTCGCGGTCAGCGGCGCCACCGTCGCCGCCAGGCCGAGGCCGAAGACGAGGATCGCCGGCAGCACGTCGGTCAGGTAGTCGGCGTCGATGCCGACCCGCAGCATCAGCAGCAGCCCGAGACCGGCGACGATCGGGCCCGCGGTCATCGGCAGCCGCGGCCCGGTGCCGGAGGCGAGGCGACCGAAGCGGGGCGAGAGGACGAAGAGCAGGATCGAGATCGGCGTCGTCGCCAGGCCCGCCTCCAGCGGCGTGTAGCCGACGACCTGCTGCAGATAGAGGCCGACGAAGAAGAGACCGCCGATCAGACCCGCGTAGGCGGCGAAGGTGGTCACGTTGGCGATCGCGAAGTTGCGGATGCGGAAGAGGCGGAGGTCGAGCATCGGGTGACGGGCGCGGGCCTCGAAGAGGAGAAACGCGGCGAAGCAGGCGATGCCGCCGAGCAGCGGCACCCAGACCAGCGGGTCGCTCCAGCCGTGGGTCGGTTGCTCGATCAGGGCAAAGACCGGGCCGCCGAGCCCGGCCGCCGAGAGACCGATCCCGGTCCAGTCGATACCGCGGAAGGCGGTCGGATCCTTGCTCTCCTCGACCGCATGCAGAGTCAGCGCCACCGTCGCCGCGATCAGCGGCAGGTTGACCCAGAAGATCGCCCGCCAGGAGAGCAGCCCGATCAGGGCGCCGCCGCCGGCCGGCCCGAGCACGGTCGCGATCCCGGTCCAGGCGGTCCAGGTGCCGACCGCCTTGCCGCGCTCGGCGCCCTCGAAGGTGGCGGCGACGATCGCCAGCGAGCCCGGCACCAGCAACGCCCCGGCGATCCCCTGCAGGGCGCGGGCGCCGACCAGGAACTCGTCCGAGGGAGCGATCGCGCAGAGGGCCGAGGTGGCGCCGAAGCCGACCAGCCCGGCGACGAACATCCGCCGCCGCCCGAACTGGTCGCCGAGCGAGCCGCCGACCAGCAGCAGCGAGACCATCGTCAGCAGGTAGGCCTCGACCACCCACTGCTGCCCGGCCAGGCCGGCGTCGAGGTTGTCGCTGATCGCCGGCAGGGCGACGTTGACGACGGTGCCGTCGAGGAAGACGACGGTCGAGCCGAGGATCGTCGCGACGAGGGTCAGAAGCTGCCGGCGGGACACCTGGCGAGTCTGGCAGGCGACGCGTCTGCAATAGGCGTCGCATATCGAGGCCTATTGCAGACGCAGAGGCCTACCCGACCTCCGGCTCGCGCAGTTGCTGGGCCGGGGTGAAGAAGTTGCGGTAGGCGAGGCCGGTGGCGACGAGGGCGGCGATCGAGACGCTGCCGAGGAGGACGTAGAGGAGGATCAGCTGCAGGCGGACGGCGTCGGTCGGGTTGGCGCCGGCCAGCAGCATCCCCACCATCGTTCCCGGGAAGAAGATCAGGCCGGTGGTCTTGGTCGAGTCGACCAGGGTGATCATCCCCGAGCGCAGGGCGCGGCGGACCGTCGGCATCGCCGCTTCGCGGGCGGTGGCGCCGAGCGCCAGGGTGGCCTCGATCCGGGGGCGGGAGTCGTGCATCTCGTCGCCGAGCCGGTTCAGCGCCACCGCCGAGGCGGTCATCGCGTTGCCGATCACCATGCCGCCGACCGGGACCAGGTAGCGCGGCGTCGCTTCGAAGATGCCGAGGGCGACGACGAGGCCGAGCGTGCTGGCGCCGGCAAGGGCAAGGGCGACGAGCAGCGGCAGGAAGGCGTGCGGGACCTTGTCGGCACGGCCGCTGGCGGTGATCGCCCCGAACAGCACCATCACCGCCAGCAGGACGAAGACGAGCCAGATGGTGTCGGCCTCGAAGATCAGCTTGATCGCGTAGCCGATCAGGGTCAGCTGGACCAGCGAGCGCACGGCGGCGATGCCGATGTCGCGCTCGAGATCGGCCTTCCACCAGTAGGAGATCGCCGCCGCCAGGGCAACGAGTGCGAGCGAGGCAGCGACCTGGCCGACCGAAACGTGGATCGAGGTGCCGAGGGCGGCGGTTGGAGCGATCACGCCAGCACCTCGGCGAGGGCGCCACAGCCGACGGCCCGGCCGGCCTCGAGCCGCACCACCCACTCGCTCAGGCGCCGCGCCTGCTCGGGATCGTGGGTGACGAGGACGATCGAGATCTCCAGCTCCCGCCGCAGCTCCGCCAGCGCCGCCTCGATCGCGTCGCGGGCGGCGTGGTCGAGGGCCGAGGTCGGCTCGTCCAGCAACAGGACGTCGGGGCGCTGAGCCAGCGCCCGGGCCAGCATCGCCCGCTGCTGCTCGCCGACCGAGAGCTTGGCGACGTCGCGATTGGCGTACTCGGGGTCGAGGCCGGCGAGGCGCAGACAGCGCGGCGAGTCGAGCTCGTTGCCGGCGAGCTCGGCGGCATAAGCGAGGTTCGACTCGACCGTCCCCTCCAGCAATGCCGGCAGCTGCGGAACCAGGGCGACCTGGCCGCGCAGGGCCAGCGGGTCGTAGCCGCTGAGCGGCTCACCGCGGTAGGAGATCTCACCGCGGTCGGGGTCGGCGAGCCGGTTCAGCAACCGCAGCAGCGTCGACTTGCCGCTGCCCGAGGGCCCGACGATCGCCGCGGCGCCGGCGGGGATCGCGGCACTGACCCCGTCGAGGACCACGCGGCCGCCGCGGGTGAGACTGACGCTTCGCAGCTCGAACAACACGCGGCAATGATCCCATCGCTCCCTTTGTCTTTCGTAGCCCTGTGGGTGACAAAGGACAAAAGGACGGCGCAAGATGGCTCCCGGCCGGGACCGATCGCTCGCGGGACTGGCGCTGGATCGGCACAATCCGGGTAGGTGACCGTCCATGGCTAGAGCGATCTGGAGCGGCTCGATCAGTTTCGGGCTGCTCAACGTGCCGGTGAAGCTGTACAGCGCCGTCGCCCGGCGCAACATCGCCCTGCGCGAGATCCGCGAGTCCGACAGCGCCCGGATCAAACACCGCCGGGTTGCCGAGGGGACCGACGAGGAGGTTCCCTACGACGAAATCATCAAGGCCTACGAGATCACCCCCGGCCAGTACGTGCCGATCAGCAAGGACGAGATGTCATCGATGGCGCCGGAGAAGACCCGCGCGATCGACGTCCAGGACTTCGTCGATCTCGACGAGATCGACCCGATCTACTTCGACAGCCCCTATTACCTCGGCCCGGCCGACGGTGCCGAGAAGGCCTACTCGCTGCTGGCGGCGGCGATGAAGGCCTCGGGCAAGGTGGCGATCGCCCGCTTCGTCTTCCGCAACAAGGAGCACCTGGCGGCGATCCGCACCTCCGGCGGTGTCCTCACCCTGACCACGATGCGCTTCGCCGACGAGGTGGTGCCGACCAGCGAGCTGGAGGAGGTGCTGCCGGCCACGGCGCCCAAGGTGGCGAAGAAAGAGCAGCAGATGGCCGAGCAGCTGATCGACTCGCTCAGCACCGATTTCGAGCCCGGCGCCTACCGCGACGAGTACCGCGAGCAGCTGCTGGGCCTGATCGAACGCAAGGCCGAAGGCAAGGAGATCGTCGCTTCCGAGGACGAGGCGCCGCAGGCGACCAAGGCTCCCGACCTGATGGCGGCGCTGGAGCAGAGCATCGCCGCGGTCAAGGACAAGGGCGCGAGGCCGAAGCAGGCGGCGAAGAAACCCCGCAAAGCCAAAGCGCCGGCCAAAAAAGCGAAAGCGACGAAAGCGAAGAAAGGCCCTTCGTCGCGCTCCAAAGCCAAGTCCTCGAAGTAGCCCGTGGCCACTAGCCAGGTGGTCGAGGTCGACGGGCGTGAGCTGAAGCTCACCAACCTCGACAAGGTCCTCTACCCCGAGTCCGGCTTCAGCAAGGGCGAAATGGTCGACTACTACGCCAAGGTGGCCGACGCGATGGTGCCGCACCTGAAAGGGCGCGCGGTGACGCTGCGGCGCTTCCCGGAAGGGGTCGACGACCACGACTCGGCCTTCTTCGAGAAGCGCTGCCCCAAGCACCGGCCGCAGTGGGTCAAAACGACCAACGTGCGCGCCGGCCCGAATGCGGGCAACATCGACTTCTGCGTCTGCGACGGCCGCCCGACCCTGGTCTGGATGGCGCAGCTGGCGGCGATCGAGCTGCACCCCTCACTCTCGCTGGGGCGGGCGCCGACGCGGCCGACCGTGCTCGCCTTCGACCTCGACCCGGGGCCGCCGGCCGACGTCGTCGACTGCTGCCGGGTGGCACTGCGCCTGCGCGACATGTTCGGCCACTTCGGAGTTCAGAGCTTTCCCAAGACCTCGGGCTCGAAGGGAATGCAGGTGTACGTCCCGCTGAACTCCAAAAAGGTCAACTACGACGTGACCAAACCGTTCGCCAAAGCGATCGCCCAGCTGCTGGAAAAGCAGACTCCCGACCTGGTCGTCTCGAAGATGAAAAAGGTCGAACGCGGCGGCAAGGTCTTCGTCGACTGGTCCCAGAACCACCGCAGCAAAACCACGATCGCCGTCTACTCGCTGCGAGCCCGCGAGCGCCCGACCGCCTCGACCCCGCTCAAGTGGGACGAGGTCGAAGTGGCTGCCGACTCAGGCGACGGCTCGCGCTTGGTCTTCGAGGCCGACGCGGTGCTGAGGCGGATCGAGGAGCACGGCGACCTCTTCGCCCCGGTGCTGGAGCTACAGCAGGAGCTTCCGGAACTCTGAGGGGAGGGGCGAGGTGCAGTAGTCCGCCGGACACTCAGCGCGAAGCGCGTCCGCCGGACTACTGCACCTCGCCCCGCACGACAGGGCTTCGCGTCGCCTTGACCTCGTCGAGGCGACGGACGGGGGTTGTGTAGGGGGCCGATTTGGCGATCTCGGGGTCGGACTCAGCCTCCTCGAGGATCTGCTCGATCGCGTCGGCAAAAGCGTCGAGGCTCTCCTTGGTCTCGGTCTCGGTCGGCTCGACCATCAGCGCCTCCTCGACCAGGAGCGGGAAGTAGACGGTCGGCGGGTGGAAACCGAAGTCGAGCAGGCGCTTGGCCAGGTCGAGGGTGGCGAGGCCGAGCTCTTTCTTCATCGGCTTGCCGGAGAGGACGAACTCGTGCATGCAGTGGCGGTCGAAGGCGATCGGCAGGCGCTCACCGGCGCGGCCGGCAGCGAGGCGGGCCTTCAGGTAGTTGGCGTTGAGGACGGCGGTCTCCGAGGCCTCGGCGAGACCGTCGGCGCCGAGGCTGAGGATGTAGGCGTAGGAGCGGACGAAGACGCCGAAGTTGCCCTGGAAGCCGCGCAGGCGGCCAATCGACTGCGGGCGCTCGAAGTCGAGGTCGAAGCCGGGATCGTCGCCGTTGTCGCTCTCGCGCCGGACCACCTGCGGGCGCGGCAGGAAGGGCTCGATGCGGTCGGAGACGGCGATCGGGCCGGCGCCGGGGCCGCCGCCGCCGTGCGGCTGGCTGAAGGACTTGTGGAGGTTGACGTGGACGATGTCGAAGCCCATGTCGCCGGGGCGCGAGTGGCCCATCACCGCGTTGAGGTTGGCGCCGTCGTAGTAGAGCGTCCCCCCCGCCGCGTGGATCAGGCTGGCGATCTCGGCGATGTTCTCGTCGAAGAGGCCGAGCGTGTTCGGGTTGGTCAGCATCAGGCAGGCGACCTGATCGGGGTCCTCGTCGATCCTGGCGCGAAGATCGTCCATCTCCACCCCGCCGCGCTCGTTGGTCGCGACTTTGACCACCTCGTAGCCGGCCATCGTCACCGAGGCCGGGTTGGTCCCGTGCGAGGTGTCGGGAGCCAGGACCTTGGTCCGGGTTTCGCCGCGGTCGGCGTGGAAGGCACGGGTCAGCAGCAGGCCGGCGAGCTCGCCGTGGGAGCCGGCGGAGGGCTGCAGGCTGACGTGGGGCAGGCCGCAGATCTCCCCCAGCGACTGCTGCAGCAGCCACATCAGCTCCAGCGCCCCCTGGGCGCGGCGCGGGTCCTGGGCCGGGTGCAGGCGGGCGTGGCCGGGCAGCGCCGCGACCCGCTCGTTCAGCCGCGGGTTGTGCTTCATCGTGCAGGAACCGAGCGGGTAGAAGCCGCTGTCGAGGTCGAAGTTGCGGCGCGAGAGCTTGTTGTAGTGGCGGACGATCTCCGGCTCGGCGATCTCCGGCAGCGCCGGCGGCTCGGCCCGCAGCAGGTTGGCCGGGATCAGCTCCTCCAGCGCCGCCTCCGGGACGCCGGCATCCGGCAGCACCGCGGCACGCCGGCCCGACTTCGACTTCTCATAGATCGTCCTCGCGCGTTCGCGCTGCATCGGCGTCTCTGCGAGCGGCGTCATCCCCCCACCCCGATCCGCGGTTCCTTATCCACGTCATTCGCGGGAAAGGAACCGCGGAACTGCTCGGCGACGGTAAAGGCGCCGTGCGCGTGGAAGCCGGCGATCGCACCGCCGATGGCCTCGGCCAGCTCGTCGATCTGGGAGGCGGTGCGGCGCTCGGTGATCGCGACCAGGAGGCCGTCCTCGTGCTCCGGGTACTCGCGGGCGAGCGGGTAACCGGCGGCGATGCCGCGCTCGGCGCAGTGATCGAGCACGGCGGCAACCGGGGCGTCGAGCCTGACCGCGAACTCGCGCACGACCGGCGCCTCGTGCAACAGCTCGACCCCCTCGACCGCGGCCAGCCGCTGCCGCGCATAGGCCGTGCGCTGGGCCAGCAGCTCGCCGAGTTCGCGGAACCCCTCGCGGCCGAGCCAGGCGAGGTGGACCATCGCCCCCAGCGCGTTCAGGGCCTGGGCGGTGCAGATGTTGTTGGTCGCTTTCTCGCGGCGGATGTGCTGCTCGCGGGTCTGCAGGGCGAGGACGAAGCCGCGGCGGCCGTCGACGTCCTCGGTCTCGCCGGCGATCCGGCCCGGCATGCGGCGAATCTGGGCCTCGGTCGCGCAGAAGAAGCCGAAGGAGGGGCCACCGAAGTCGAGGCGGTTGCCGAGCGGCTGGCCCTCGCCGAGAGCGATATCGGCGCCGCACTCTCCCGGCGGCCTGAGGATGCCGAGGGTCATCGGGTCGCAGGCGACGACCAGGAGGGCGCCGTGCTCCTTGGCGGCAGCGCCCAGCGCCTCGACGTCCTCGACCGCGCCGAGGAAGTTGGGGCTCTGCAGGATCACGGCCGCGGTCTCGCCGTCGACCGCCTCAGCCAGCGCGGCGGCGTCGGTCAGCCCACCCTCGAGCCCGACCTCGACCACCTCGGCCCCATAGCCCTCGGAGTAGGTGGCCAGCGTCTCGCGGCTGTGCGGGTGGACGCCGCGGGAGACGACGAAGCGGCGTTTTTCCGTCGCACCGATCGCCAGGTAGCCGGCGGAGGCGACCGAGGAGGGACCCTCGTAAAGGCCGGCATTGGAGACCGGCAGCCCGGTCAGCTCCGACATCGCCGTCTGAAACTCGAACATCACCTGCAGCCCGCCCTGGGAGATCTCCGGCTGGTAGGGCGTGTAGGGGGTGAGGAACTCCGAGCGCGAGGTGATCGCGTCGACGATCGCCGGCACGTAGTGGTCGTACATCCCCGCTCCGACGAAGCAGACCTGCGCTTCGGCGTCGGCGTTGCGCCCGGCCAGGCCGGCCAGCCGCTCGTAGACCTCGGCCTCGCTGAGCCCGTCCGCCAGCGCCAGCGGGCGCCCCAGCCGCAGCGGCTCCGGGATCTGCTCGAAGAGGTCGGCGGCCGAACCGACGCCGATCGCGTCGAGCATCTCGGCACGGTCGTCGGGGGTGGCTGAGGTGTAGCGGGTCACGCGGCTAAGGCTACGGAAGGGCGAGGCGGGCCTCGCCGCTAACCCTCGAGCAGCTTGCGGTATTCGTCGGCGCCGAGCAGGCTCCCGGCCTCCTCCGGCGAGGTGAGGCGGACTTTGACCAGCCAGCCCTCGCCGTAGGGGTCCTGGTTGATCTGCTCGGGCGTGTCCCCGAGCGCGTCGTTGACGGCGACGACCTCACCCGACATCGGCGCGATCACGTCGGAGACGGCCTTGACCGACTCGACCTCGGCGTAGGACGAATCTTTCTGGATCGCCGCGCCGATCTCCGGCGGGTCGTAGAAGACGACCTCGCCGAGCGAGTCCTGGGCGTACCAGGTGATCCCGAAGACAGCGTGCTCGTCGCCCTCCAGCCGCGCCCAGTCGTGCTGGTCGTGGTAGCGCAGGTCGTCGGGGTAGTTGTCTTCGGACAAGGCTCAGCTCGCTTTCCGGTAGAGGGGCTTGGAAGCTACCCGGGCGGCGCGACGCTTGCCCCGCACGTCGACGTCCAGCTCGGTCCCGGGCTCGGCCAGGTCGGCGCGGAGGTAGGCCATGCCGGCGCCCTGTTCGAGCGAGGGAGAGTAGGTGCCACTGCTGACCTCACCAACGGCTTCACCCTCACTCAGTCGCAGAGAATCAGATATGGATGCTCCTTCGTTCGGGTGAAGCATTGCGTTCCCGGGCCGGGGTATGCCAGGGCCCTCGATCAGAAACGGCACTAGCTTTTCAACGGTGCCCTCGGCCCGCGCCCGGGCGACGGCCTCGGAGCCGAGGAAGCCGGTCGGCTCGGCGCAGCACCAGCCGAGCCCGGCTTCGATTGGGTTGCGCTCGGTGCTGAGCTCGTGGCCGTGCAGCGGGAAGCAGACCTCGAGCCGCAGGGTGTCGCGGGCGCCGAGCCCGCAGGGGACGACGCCGGCGTCGAGCAGCTCGGCCCAGATCGGCGTCGCCACCTCCGGGTCCAGCAGCAGCTCGACCCCGTCCTCGCCGGTGTAGCCGGTGCCGCAGACCAGCGCCGGGCGACGACCGACGTGAACCGGAGCAACGTGCATCCGCGGCGGCAGCTCGATCCCGAGAGCCCGGGAGAGGACGGCGCGAGCGTGCGGACCCTGGACGGCGAGCATCGCGTAGCGGTCGGCGACGTCGCGGACGATGACGTCGAACTCGCGGCTCCAGCGGCCGAGCCAGGCGAGGTCGGTCTCGTGGTTGGCCGCGTTGGTGACGACGAGGTAGCGATCGCCGCCGAGCCGGTAGGTGAAGAGGTCGTCGATGACCCCGCCGTCCTCCTGGCAGAGGCAGGAGTACTGCGCCCCGCCGATCTCCAACTTGGCGACGTCGTTGGAGAGCACCAGCTGCAGGAAGGCGAGGGCGCCGGGTCCCTCGACCTCGACCTCGCCCATGTGGGAGACGTCGAACATCCCGGCATGCGTCCGCACCGCCGAGTGCTCCTCCCGGATCCCCTCATACGTAACAGGCATCTCCCAGCCCGCGAACGGCACCAACTTCCCACCAAGGTCGACGTGCTGCTCGTACAACGGGGTGCGCCGAAGGTCAGTCACCTTCGAGAGGCTATTGACTGGATTGCGCAAGGGACCGTCAGGGGTCCCTTCTCACGAACTCCCGCGACAGCGGCGGGAGAAGGGACCCCTGACGGTCCCTTCTGCGACCTAGTCTTTAAGGAACCCAGGCACGTCGATGTCGTCATCCGACACCCGCAATTTCCGGATGTCGGTGTCGTCAGCAGCGATCCGCGGCTTCGCCTCGTAGCGGCGCCGCACCCTCTGCGGCGAACGCGCCAGAAGCTCGAAGCCCTCGAAGCCGGTGGCGATCACGGTGACCCGGACCTCGTCTTTCATCGACTGGTCGACGACAGAGCCGAAGATGATGTTGGCGTTGTCGTCGGCCTCGGCCTGGACCAGCTGCGCCGCCTCGTTGACCTCGAACAGACCGAGGTCCTCGGGGCCGGTGATGTTCAGCAGCATCCCGGTGGCGCCCTTGATCGACTCCTCGATCAGCGGCGAGGTGATCGCCGCCTTGGCGGCGTCGAGGGCGCGGGCCTCGCCGGAGGCGGAGCCGACGCCCATCAGGGCGGAGCCGGCGTCGCGCATGATCGTGCGCACGTCGGCGAAGTCGAGGTTGATCAGGCCGGGGATCGTGATCAGGTCGGTGATGCCCTGGACACCCTGGCGGAGGATGTCGTCGGCCTGGCGGAACGCCTCGAGCACGCTGGTGCGCCGCTCGACCGCCTGCAGCAGCTTCTCGTTCGGGACGATGATCAGGGTGTCGACGTTGTTGCGCAGCTTCTCGATGCCCTCGAGCGCCTGCTGCATGCGCCGTTTGCCCTCGAACTCGAACGGCTTGGTCACGGCGCCAACCGTCAGCGCGCCGATCTCTTCCTTGGCGATCTCGGCGATGACCGGAGCCGAGCCGGTGCCGGTGCCACCACCCTCGCCGGCGGTGACGAAGACCATGTCGGCGCCCTTCAGCGCCTCCTTGATCTCGTCGCGGCTCTCGGCCGCGGCGCCCGCGCCGACCTCGGGATTACCCCCGGCACCGAGGCCGCGGGTCAGCTCCTGGCCGATCGAAAGCTTGATGTCGGCGTCGCAGGCCTGCAGGGCCTGGGCGTCGGTGTTGACCGCAACGAACTCGACGCCGCGAATGCCGGCATCGATCATGCGACTGACCGCGTTGGTACCGCCGCCGCCAGCTCCGACGACCTTTATGACCGCAAGGTAAGTGGATTCCATCTCCCGATTTCTTCCTTAGCCGCGCCCGGCCAAGTTGGCCGAGACAGCTGTTGTTTGAGTTGAGCCCTTGTTCTGTCCGAGCCTTCAGCAAGGCTCAAGGGTTCGAGCCTTCGCTTCAAGTACGGAAATTCCGCTGAACGTAGGGCATTGTCGCGCCTCTGTCAAACGGGCGACAGCCATCGTGCAGACTCAGACCTCGACTCCTACTTGAGACTTTGCTCACCCTAACCCTTTGGTCGAGGGTTCAAGGGGCGGGTGGAAGCGTATGCCCAGAGCCACCGTACGCGGGCCTGGCCGGAGCGATCACGTTTACATAATCGAGCGCTTCGATTTCGGGGTCGGCGAGAATGGCGGCGGCCGCCTTCCACTTCAACTCGGCCTGGGTCGCGTCCCCGAAACGCAGTTCGATCCCGGCGGTCGTTTCGACGTCGACCCCGCTTTCGCCGTATCGGCTGCTGGCAAGGTAGGGCCGGAGGGCCGCCGGGGCAGCACCGAGCACGCGCGCCTGTTCCAGCATCGGGCCGGCGAGCTGGCCGCCTTTCGGCGCTTCCGCCAGAGGCAGCTGCGGCAGCTCAGGCCCTTCGTCCAGCGGCCACCAGCGGACGATCGCGCCGTTGGCGGTCACCGCGACCGCCTCTTCGCCTTCGCCGATCGTTGCCGCCGGGATTGGCACCTGAACCGTGCCGGTCACGGTTTCGTCGCCGAAGAGCTTCTGGAAGATGAACCCGGCCGCAATCACTACCAGGACGACCCCGACTCCCCTCCACAAACGCGAGATCACAGCTCCCAGCCACCGGGCCAGCGCACCTCGCCCAGCACCTGGACCTCCGGCTCCAGCTCGACCCCGAACTTGGCGTGGACGCGGCGGCGACCCTCGGCCATCAGCTCCAGCACGTCCTCGGTGCTCGCCTCCCCCATGTTCTCGACGAAGTTGGCGTGCTTCACGGAGAAGCGGGCGCCGCCGTGGCGGAGTCCGCGGCAGCCGGCGGCCTCGAGCAGCTGGCCGGCCGAGCGGCCCTCGGCGCGCTCGTCCTCGGGGTTCTTGAAGGTCGAGCCGAAGGTCTTGATCCCCGAGGGCTGGGCCTCGCGGCGGCGCTCGCGCATCGTCGCCAGGGTGGCGCGGATCGCCGCCGGGTCGCCGGGGCGCAGGCGGAAGCAGGCGCGGGAGACGACCTCTCCGCCGCGCAGGTTGGAGCGCCGGTAGGAGAAGCCGAGTTGCCCCGGGCTCCGGCGCTCGGTGCCGGCCGCGGTGCTGACCTCGACCCAGTCGAGCACCCGGGCCAACTGGCCGCCGTAGGCGTTGGCGTTCATCCGCACCGCGCCGCCGGCGGTGCCGGGGATGTTGATCCCGAACTCGAGGCCAGAGAGGCCCCAGCCAGCGGCTTTCGCCGCGGCCGAGGGCAGGCGGGCGCCGCCGCCACAGAGGATGCTTTCGCCGTCGCGCTCGATCGTCGCGAGGTCGCCGTCCAGCTTGATCGCGAGTCCGTGGAATCCATCGTCGGCTACCAGCAGGTTCGATCCGGACCCCACCAGTCCTACCGCCAGCCCCTCCGACTCGGCCCAGTGCAGCATCTCGACCAGCTCCTCCTGGGTCGAGGGGCGGGCGAACCAGTCGGCCTCGCCGCCGGTGCGGATCGTGGTCAGGCGCGAGAGCGGCTGGTCGGGCCTGACCCCGGCGGGCGGCGCGCTCACGGCTCGCTCACCAGCGACTCGCCGAGCTTGAAGACGTCGCCGGCGCCGATCGTGACCAGGACCGATGGCCCGGAGCCGATCGCCTGGCTTGGGTGAAGCCGGTCCCCGGTTCTAATCCGGTCGCCCCGATCCAGCCGCTCCGCCAACGCTCGCCGGGCGGTGTCCGCGTGCGGCAGCCACCAGACCGGGCGCCCTTCTCCCCGCTCCGCCGCCGCCTGCGCCACCCGCAGGCCGCTGACCCCGGCCAGCTCGCCGACCGGCTGCTCGCGGGCCGGGTAGACGTCCAGCACCACGATCTCGTCGGCCAGGGCGAGGGCGGCGCCGAACTCCTCGCCCAGGGCCTTGGTGCGCGAGTAGAGGTGAGGCTGGAAGACGGCGATCAGGTGGCTGGGATCGAGCTCGCGCAGGGCCGAGAGCGCAGCGCGGACCTCGGTCGGGTGGTGAGCGTAGTCGTCATACACACGGGTGCCGCCGCGGGCGCCCTTGAGCTCGAGCCGGCGCCGCACGCCCGGGAAGTCGCCCAGCGCCGCCGCCGCGGCCTCGACGTCGAACCCTGCCAGCCCGATCGCGGCCAGGGCGGCGCGGGCGTTGGCGCGGTTGTGCCGTCCTGGCACCGCAAGGGCCAGGCGCGGCGAAGCCGGCAGCTCGTCCGAGAAACGCTCGGCGCGCTTGCCCGCCGCGATCCGCGCGTAAAGGGGGTCGGCGGCGCCATCCTCGCCGCCGGCCGCGGCCGGAACCGGCAGCACCACCCCCATCGCCGGCTCGGCAAAGCGCTCGAACGCCTGGTGCAGCTCGGCCAGCGAGCCCCAGCGCGTGTGGTGGTCCATCTCGACGTTGGTGACGACGGCGATCTCCGGCGCCAGCTCGAGGAAGCTGGCGTCGCTCTCGTCGGCCTCGGCGACCACCCACTCGCCCTCGCCCCAGCCGGCGTTGGCGGCCTCGCCGTCCTCCCCCACTCCCGGCACCTCGCCGCCGACGAAAAAGGCCGGGTCGGCGCCGATCGCCCGCAGCGCCCAGACCGCCATCGCCGTCGTCGTCGTCTTGCCGTGGGTGCCGGCGACGGCGATCAGCCGCTTCTCGGCGCAGAGCTCGGCCAGCAGGGCGCCGCGGTGAATCGGCTCGACTCCCCGCTCGTGGGCCAGCGCCAGCTCCGGGTTCTCGGCCCCGATCGCGGTCGAGACCACCACCTCCACGCCCTCCGGCAGGTTGGCGGCGTCGTGGCCGACGACGGGATCGAGGCCAGCCTGGCGCAGACGCTCCATGTAAGAGGAGTCGCTGCGGTCGCTGCCGGTCACGGTCGCGCCGAGCCGGGCGCAGACCAGGGCGAGCCCGCTCATCCCGGCACCGCCGATGCCGACGAAGTGGAGCCGGCGCCCGGACCAGTCCACCCCGCTGCTCACAGGGCCACCGCCGCGCATCCGCTCTTGACCCCAGTGGGGTGGGGCAAAAGTCGGAAGCGGTCTCGAGAGCTCATCGTGCCGCCGCCAGGACCTCGTCGGCGATGCGGCGGGCCGCATCCGGGCGCGCCAGATCGCGCGAGGCCGCCGCCATCGCCTCGAGCCGACCGTCCGCGGCGAAGATCGCCGCGACCTCGGTTCGCAGCCGCTCCGCCCCGGCGCTGCCGCCAAGCTCGGCGTCCGCCAGCACCGTCGCCGCCCCCGCCCGCTCCATCCAGGCCGCGTTGGCGCTCTGATGGTCGCCGGTCGCGTGGGGATACGGAACCAGGACCGCTGGCCGGCCGGCCGCGGTCACCTCGAAGATCGAGCCGCCGGAGCGGCCGAGCACGAGGTCGGCGGCGGCGAGGAAGTCGCCGAGGCCGGCCGGGTCGTAGTCGACCAGCGTGTAGCCGTCGCGGTTGGGAGCGGCGGCGAGGCGCGTCTCCAGCTCCCCGTGATCGCGGTGCCCGCTCAGGTGCAGGACCTCGAAGTCGCGCCCGTCGCGCTCGGCGAAGGCTTCGACGGCGGCGAAGTTGACCGAGCGCGCGCCCTGGCTGCCGCCGACCACCAACAGGCAGCGGGCCTCGGGCGCGATCCCGAACCGCCGCCGCGCCGCCGCGCGGTCGGCGCTGAGGATCTCCGCCGGCACCGGCCGCCCGGTGACCAGGTAGCGCTCGCCCTCGCGCCCGGCGATCGGGAAGGCGAGGCAGACCCGCCGTGCGCGCCGCGCCAGCAGCCGGTTGGCGAGGCCCATGTGGCTGTCGGCCTCGGTCAGGACCAGCGGCATGCCGATCAGGCTCGCGGCCAGGCCGGCGGGGCCGGCGACGTAGCCACCGCCGCCCATCACCACGTCGGCACCGCGCTCGCGCAGCGCCCGCCTCGCCGCCCCGACCGCACCCAGCGCCTCGAACCCGGCCCGGGCCGCGCGCAGGGGGTTCTTGCGGTCGATGCCGCGCACCTTGACGAAATCGATCTCGTAGCCGGCGGCCGGGACCAGCTCGGCCTCGATCTTCTCCCGGGTCCCCAGGAAGGAGACCTCGGCACCGCTAGCCCGAAGCTCGGCGGCGACCGCCATGGCGGGGACCACGTGACCCGCGGTTCCCCCCGCTGCCACCACGACCTTTGGCTTTCCTGGCACCGCTCGCTCGGCTCCTTTCGCGGCTGGGCGTGCGCCCGCCTTCGACGACGCGCAGTTTGCCAGCGCGACCCCCCGTCGCAGCGTGCGCCGCCTTGGCAGTGCCGCCGCGGGCGACGTTGAGGATCAGCCCGATCGCGAACAGGGTCGTCAACAGGCTGCTGTTGCCGTAGGAGACGAGGGGCAGCGGCACCCCGGTCAGCGGTGCCAGACCCATCACCGCGAAGAGGTTGATCGTCGCCTGCACCAGGACCAGCGAGGTCAACCCGGCGACGAGCAGGCGGCCGTAGGTGTCCTTCGCCTTCTGGGCCACTTTGAGCCCGGCGTAGCCGAACATCGCGAAGAGGCCGACGACGCCGACGATCCCGACCAGGCCGAGCTCCTCGCCGATCACGGCCGAGATCATGTCGGTGTGAGCCTCGGGCAGGTAGAAGGCCTTCTGGACGCCGTTGCCGATCCCGACCCCGAACAGGCCGCCGGAGCCGAGCGCGATCTTCGCCTGGGCCGCCTGGAAGCCGGCCCCGGCGGCGTCGGAGCCGGGGTTGAGGAAGCCGGTCAGGCGCGCCATCCGGTAGGGCTCGACGATCGTCATCAGCAGCGCCGCGCCGCCGATCGCGAGCGCGATCAGGCCGAGGTCACGGGGGCGGGCGCCGGCGGCGATCAGGGTCGCGGCGACGGCGAAGGTGACGACCATCGCCGTCCCCATGTCCGGCTCCAACATGATCAGCGCGCAGGCGAGGCCGACGACGAGGAGGAACGGCATGAAGCCCTGGATCGAGCGCGCCCGTTTCGGCTTGCGCGCGAGCAGGTCGGCGCCGTAGAGGACCAGCGCCACCTTGGCCAGCTCCGAGGGCTGGATCTGCAGGAAGCCGGAGCCGATCCAGCGGCTGGCGCCGTTGACGTTGGTGCCGATCGCCAGCACGGCGACGAGCAGGAAGAAGCAGGTGCCGAGGATCACCGGGGTGAGGTTGCGCACCGCCTGCAGCCCGTGGCGGGCGACCAGGTGCATGAAGACGAGGCCGACGGCGCCGAACATCAGCGTCCGCTTCAGGTAGAAGGCGCTGTCGGAGAGGCCGCCGTCCTGGAGGATCCTGGTGGTCGAGCTGGCCGAGAAGACCATCACCGCACCCAGCGCCAGCAGGCAGAGAGTCGCGGTCAGCAGCATGTTGTACTCGGCGCTGACGGCTTTGGCCCGCGAGCGGTTCCTCGTTTTCTTCTTCGCCCTGCCCTTGGCGGGCTTGCCGAAGCCGAGGCGGCCGAGGGCGACCGGGAAGGCGCTCACTTCAGCCCCTCGACGATCGCGCCGAAGCGCTCGCCCCGGCGTTCGTAGTTCTCGAAGGCGTCGAAGCTGGCGCAGGCGGGCGAGAGCAGGACGACCTCGCCGGGCCGGGCCGCGGCGGCGGCGTGGCCGACGGCGTCCTCGAGGTCCGCGCAGCGGTGCAGCTCGACGCCGGCCGCGACGGCGGGAGCCAGCTCCTCGGCCATGCGATCCGCGGTGGCGCCGATCAGGTAACAGGCGACACAGTGCTCGCGGACCGGGTCGAGCAGGGGCGCGAAGGGCTCGCCCTTCTCGCTGCCGCCGAGGATCGCGTGGACGCCGCCATCGAAGGCGCCGATGCCGACCATGGCGGAGGCGACGTTGGTCGCCTTGGAGTCGTTGACGAAGCGGACGCCGCCGATCTCGGCGACCCCCTCGAGCCGGTGCGCCACGCCGGCGAAGCTGCGCAGCCCCTCGCGCACGGCCTCGCGATCGAGCCCCATCGAGAGCGCCGCCGCGGCGGCGGCCATCGCGTTGGCGACGTTGTGCTCGCCCAGCAAACCCAGTTCCTCGACCGCCAGCAGCGGCTCGCCGTCGTAGAAGATCGTCCCCTCGGCGACCGCGACCTCGCAGTCCGGGGCGGCGCCGGCGCAGAAGGCAAGGCGGCGGCCGCAGCCGCCGAGGTCGGTGCCGGCCAGGGCCGGGTCGTCGGCGTTGTAGACGGCGACGTCGTCGTTGCCCTGGTTGGCGAAGATCCGCAGCTTCGCCGCCAGGTAGGACTCGAGGTCGTGGTGGCGGTCGAGGTGGTCGGGCGCGAGGTTGAGGAAGACCGCGCACTCGGGCGCGAAGTAGCCCGTGTCCTCGAGCTGGAAGCTGGAGGCCTCGCAGATCACCGTCGCGTCGGGCTCGACCTCTCCGACCAGCTCCGAGAGCGGCGTGCCGACGTTGCCGGCGACCGCGACCGGCTCACCGGCGCCACGGTAGACGTGCCCGAGCAGCTCGACCGTGGTCGTCTTGCCGTTGGTCCCGGTCACCGCGACGAAGCGGTTCGGCAGCGCCCGCCAGGCGAGCTCGAGCTCACCGACGACGTCGATTCCGCGCTCGAGAGCCGCGGCGATCACCGGCGCCTCCCGGGGCACACCCGGGCTCTTGACGACAGTCCGCGTCCCCTCGAGCAGTGCAATTCCATCCGTATCCAGAAAGACTTCGACACCGGCCTCCGAAAGCCTTTGCGCGTCTTTCGGCGCCCCCGAATCGACCCCGCGCACCCGCTTCCCCCGGGCCGCCAGCAGGCGCGCGGCGGCCTGGCCGGAGCGCGCCAGTCCCACGACCAGGAACGGTCCCCCCGGCAGCTCCGGGCGCAGTCTTCTGGTCGGGGGCGCACTCATCGAGGACAGATTCGCCCTCCAGGCGGCCGAACCTGTCCCCAGCCCCGGGTCGGGCCTAGCGGTCGGGGGCCGCGATCCGGTAGAGCACGTGCGGGGCCAGGGGGTGGCCAACCGGCAGGCTGGGGTACTCGAAGTCGCCATCCGGATCGCGCTCCATGCCGATCCGCTCCATCACCGCCCGCGACCGCACGTTTCCGACGGTGGTGAAGGAGACGATCTCGTCCAGGCCAACTTCGTCGAAGCCGAAGGCAAGCGCGGCACGGGCGGCCTCGGTCGCGTACCCGTTGCCCCAGGCCGCGCGGGCCAGACGCCAACCGACCTCGACCGCGGGCGTGAAGGGGGTCTCATAGGTGACCGGAGCCAACCCCGTGAAGCCGATGAACTCCCCACCAGCCTTGGTTTCAAGCGCCCAGAGCCCGTAGCCGTTGCGCTCGAAGTCGGCCTCGATCCGCTCGCCGAGGCGATCGCTCTGCTCCCGGGTCAGGAGGTCCGGGAAGTACTCCATCACCTCCGGGTCGGCGTTGAGGGCGGCGAAGGGCTCGCGATCGGTGATCCGCCAGTGCCGCAGCCACAGCCGCTCCGTGCTGAGCTCGTTGCGTTCGCGCATCTGGCCTAGCTTCGATTCGGCGCCGCCCAGACCTGCGCGAACAGTCGATGTCAAGTGAGGAAATTTCGCGTTTCCCGAGCCAGCGCCTCGGGCTGGTCGAGCGGGATCAGCGTGAAGCAGTCGGGCAGCTCGACGAAGTGGGCGTCGGGGAAGGAGGCGGCGAGCTGGCGGCCCTGCTCGGAAGGCATCATCTTCCCCTCGCTGTCCCAGACGACGAGGACCGGCCGCCGGAAGGAGCCCAGCGCCGCCGTCGCGGCGCGGATGTCACGTTTGCCGCGCATCGCGTCGCCGGCGTACTTGCGCAGGTCGCGCTGGATCTCGGGACGCGCCAGCGGCTGCAGCCAGCTCCGCATCAGCTCGTCGGGGATGCCGCGCTTGCTCATCTGGCCGTAGACCATCGGCAGCCGCCGCAGTCGCGGTGAGAGCAGGGTGCGCCGCATCATCGAGAGGCCACCCGGGAGCTTGCAGGAGAGCCAGGCGGCGTGGCCGCCCAGGCCGGGCGGGTAGTTGCCGTCGGTCTCGCAGGAGACCAGCATCAGCTTGCCGACCCGTCCCATCAGGTCGTCGGCGATCATCGTCTGCGCGCCGCCCCAATCGTTGAAGCAGAGGGCGACGTCGCGCAGCTCCAGCCGCTCGAGGAACTCGGCGACGAGACGGCCGATCCCCCGCAGCGAGAGGTCCGCGTCCGCCCGCATCGGCTGGCGGTGGGCGCCGAAGGGCAGGGTCGGGGTCAGGCAGCGGAAGTCGGGTCCCAGCTCGTCGATCACTCCCTGCCAGAGGCGCCCGTCCATCGCCAACCCGGGCAGCAGGACCAGCGCCGGTCCCTCGCCGCCCGTGTCGCCGTATTCCAGAGTCCCTGCTGAAAGCTCGATTTCCGCCACTTGCATCCTCCGTTTCCAGGCTTACTAGATAGATCGCTCTAGTTTTGGCACCGTATCATCGACAGCGATGGCCGGCGACACCAAGGAGCGGATCCTCGACAGCAGCGGCGAGCTGTTCCGGCGCCAGGGCTACATGGGCACCGGGGTCAAGCAGATCCTCGCCGAGGCCGGCGCCCCGTTCGGCTCGCTCTACCACCACTTCCCCGGCGGCAAAGCCGAGCTGGGAGCCGAGACCGTGCGCCGCTCCGGCCTCCTCTACGGGTTGCTGCTGGGCGAGTTCGCCGGGCCCGAGGTCCCGCTCGCGCAGGGGATCCGGGACTTCTTCGCGGGCGCGGCGGAGACGTTGGTCGAGACCGACTACGCCGACGCCTGCCCGATCGCGACCGTGGCCCTGGAGATCTCCAGCACCGACGAGGAACTGCGCCGGGCCTGCGCCGACGTCTTCTCCGCCTGGATCGAGGGCGGCACCGAGCGCTTCGCGATCGAGGGCATCCCCCGCCCGCGGGCGCGCACGCTGGTGATCCAGATGCTGGCCGGGCTCGAGGGCGCCTTCGTGCTCAGCCGCGCCCTGCGCAGCACCGAGCCGGTCGAGCTGGCGGGAGAGGCCTCGGTGGCCGCGATCCGAGCCGCGCTGGACCGCTGACCGGCCGGCGCTCTCAGCGCCCGATCGACTGCTGGTACAGCGTGAAGCCGATCCCGGAGCAGACCGCGGCGATGATCCAGAAGCGCAGCATGATCTTCGTCTCCGACCAGGCCATCATCTCGAAGTGATGGTGCAGCGGCGCCATCAGCAGGACGCGACGGCGGAAGGTCTTGAAGGAGAAGACCTGGAGCAGGACCGAGAGCGCCTCGATCACGAAGATGCCGCCGATGATGATCAGCAGCACCTCGGTCTGAGTCATCACCGCCAGGGCCCCGATGGCCCCGCCTAACCCGAGCGAGCCGGTGTCCCCCATGAAGATCGAGGCCGGGAAGGCGTTGTACCAGAGGAAGCCGATGCAGCCGCCGACCAGACAGGCCGCGAGCAGGGCCAGATCCTGCTGCTCGTTGGCGACGAAGGCGATCGCCGTGTAGGCGAGCAGGACGATCGCGCAGGAGCCGGCGGCGAGGCCGTCGAGGCCGTCGGTCAGGTTGACCCCGTTGGAGGTGCCGGCGATGACGAGGAAGACGAGGACGAAGTAGAGGACCGGGCCGAGGTCGAGGCTGGCGCCGCCGATGCGGAAGTAGAGGACCGGCTCCAGCCCGACCTCGTGGCGGGCGACCCACCAGAGACCGAGCGCGAGGATCAGCTGACCGAGCAGCTTCCAGCGCCCGGCGAGGCCGAGCGAGCGGCGTTTGACGATCTTGATGTAGTCGTCGGCGAAGCCCAGCGCCGCGCAGCCGATCGCGACCCCGAAGACGGCCAGGCTCTGGGCGTCGCGCTCGGAGAGCACCAGGTAGGGGACGCAGATCGCGGCGAAGATGATCAGCCCGCCCATCGTCGGCGTGCCGGCCTTGGCGTGATGCTCCTGCGGACCGTCCTCGCGGATGTGCTGCCCAAACTCGCGGACCCGCAGGTATTCGATGAATTTGGGACCGAGGAAGATGCAGATCAGCATCGCCGCCATGCCGGCAATCAGCACTTCCCCCATCAGACCAGCTCCGCCAGCTCGGTGGCAACGGCCTCGAGCCCGGCCGAGCGCGAGCCCTTGACGAGGACGGCGTCGCCCGGTTCGAGCTTGGCCGCCAGCAGTTCAGCCGCCTCGGCGGGGTCGGCGACCAGCTCGTCGGGGTCGTAGTCGCGGGCCGCCAGGCCGACGCCGAGGAGCATGTCGACGCCGGCGGCGCGGGCGTGCTCGCCAACCTCACGGTGGAAGCCGGGGGCGCCGGGACCGAGCTCGCCCATCTCGCCGAGCACGGCGACCGTGCGCGGCGCGCCGAGCGTCGCGAGATGGTCGAGCGCCGCGCGCATCGACACCGGGTTGGCGTTGTAGCAGTCGTTCACGAGGACGATCCCGTCACTGAGCTCGATGCGCTCGCCACGGAAGCGGGAGAATCCTATGTCCGCAGCACGGTCGGCCATTGCCGCCAGCGGCGCGCCCAACGCGACCCCGGCCGCGACGGCGGCCAGGGCGTTGCTCAGGTTGTGTGCCTCGGCGAAGGGAAAGTGGAAGCGTTGGCTGCCGGCAGGGGTCGAGATCAGCGCCTCGGTCACGCCCTCGACGACCTTCACCGCGGTCGCCTCGACGTCGCCACCGCGGCCGAAGCGCAGCAGCCGCCGCGCCCGCTCCAGGTGCGGCTCCAGCTCGCCGGCATCGACCGGGGCGATCGCGACACCGTCGGCCGGGAGGAACTCCAGCAGCTCCGCCTTCGCCGCCGCGATCGCCGCCACCGAGCCCAGCAGCTCGACGTGGACCGGGCCGACGTTGGTGATCACCGCCACCTCGGGCTCGGCGATCGCCGCCAGCTCGGCGATCTGGCCGGGACCGCGCATCGCCATCTCCAGGACCAGCGTGTCGGTCTCCCCTGGTGCTTCGAGCACGGTCAGTGGCAGCCCGATCTCGGTGTTGAGGTTCTCGCGATTGGCGTGGACGCTCCCCGGCAGCAGCGTGCGGGCGATGTCCTTGACCGAGGTCTTGCCGACCGAGCCGGTGACGCCGACAACGCGGGCACCCAGCGCCCGGCGCCAGGCCCGGGCCAGCGACTGCATCGCGGCCAGCGGGTCCTCGACCACGAAGACCCAGGCACCACGCACCTCACCGTTCCGCGGTTCCTTTTCCACGACATCCGTGGAAAGCGAACCACGGAACGAGGGGCTGATGACCACGCCCCAGACCCCGGCCGCGATCGCCGCCGGGGCGAACTCGCCGCCGTCGTGGTTGACGCCACGCAGGCCGAAGAAGAGGTCGCCGGCGCCGCTGGCGCCGGAGTCGATCGTCGCCCTGGCCGGCGCCCCGGGCCCACCCTCGGCGACGACCTCGGCTCCCATCGCCGCCGCGATCTCCTCGGCGCCCAGGTTCACGCCGGGCTGCCCAGCTTCCGCAGCTCCTCGCGGGCGACCGTGCGGTCGTCGAAGGGGACCTTGCGCCCACCCTCGAACTCCTGCCCCTGCTCGTGCCCCTTGCCGGCGATGACGACGGTGTCGCCGAGCTCGGCGCGGCTCAACGCCAGGGCGATCGCGGCGCGGCGGTCGACCTCGACCTCGACGGCGCCGTCGCCGCCAGTTCCCGCCACCACTTCGGCGACGATCGCCTCCGGGTCCTCGGAGCGCGGGTTGTCGGAGGTGACCACAGCGAGGTCGGAGAGCTCCGCCCCGGCCCGTCCCATCTTCGGCCGCTTGTCGCGGTCGCGATCGCCGCCGGCGCCGAAGACCGAGATCACTCGCCCCGCAGTCAGCCGTCGCGCCGCCCGCAGCACATTCTCCAGCGAGTCCGGCGTGTGCGCGTAATCGACCAGGACCGAGAACCCTTGCCCCTCGTCGATCGGCTCCAACCGCCCCGGCACCCGCGCCGCCTGCGCCAGCCCGGCCGCCGCCGTCTCCCCGTCGACCCCCATCGCCTCCGCCACCACGAACGCCCCCAACGCATTCGCCACATTGAAATGCCCCGGCAGCCCCGTCCGCACCCGAGCCTCGCCGCCGACGGGCCGATTTCGGGACGCATCGTCCCGTTTTCGGCCCATCGACCCCCTTTTCACGGTGAATTGGGCGCCGCTGGCGTCGAAGGCGATGTCGTGGGCCGTGTAGTCGGCGTTGACGCCTTCGGCGGAGAAGGTGACGCAGTCGAATTCTTCGGCGAGGCGGCGACCGTAGGAATCGTCGACGTTGACGACTGCAGTCCCCGGTCCGCCCTCGAACAGCTTGCGCTTGGCGAGGAAGTAGTCCTCCATGTCGCCGTGGAAGTCGAGGTGGTCCTGGGTCAGGTTCGTGAACAGCGCCACCTCGAAATGAATCGCGTCCGCCCGGTGCAGCGACATCGCGTGCGAGGACACCTCCATCGCGCAGGCCACGTCCCCCCCATCCAGCATCCGCCGGAACGTCCCCTGCAGATCGATCGCCTCCGGCGTGGTCCGCTCGACGCTCTCCTCGACCCCAGCCACCACCTGCTTCACCGTTCCGAGCAGCCCAGTCGAAACCCCCGCCACCTCCAAGATCTCCCGCACGAGGAACGCCGTCGTCGTCTTCCCATTCGTCCCCGTCACCCCCACCACCCGCAGCTCATCGGTCGGATCGCCGTAGAACCGCGCCGCCACCGGAGCCATAGCCGCCCGCGCGTCCGAAACAACGACCTGCGCCACATCGACCTCCAGCTCCCGCTCCACGACCAGAGCCACCGCCCCAGCCTCGATCACCTGCGTGGCGAACTCATGCCCATCGACCTTCTCCCCACGCACACAGAAGAACAGCGTCCCTGGTCCAGCTTTTCGACTGTCATAAGCAAGGTCGGCCACCGCGACTGAGCCATCACCCGCGATTCGGGCTCCCTCCACCTCCGCGGCAAGCGCATCAACCCTCATAGGAACCCGAGTCTAGGGCGGGAGTCGGGTGCCCCTCCAGCGCAGCGGCGCTCCCTTTTTCGCCTTCTCAACTCAGCGAGAGAGAGAAGCTCCCCAGCGAAAAAGTCAGCAAGCAGGAGGGGCACCCGACTCCCGCCCTGCTATTCGGGCGCCACACCGAGATACGGCAACGAGAAAGCCGCGATCTGGCCAAACGCCGGAGCCGCCACCGACCCCCCGTAGATATCCCCCTGCGGCTGATCCACAATCACCGCCGCCAGGAACTTCGGATCCTGCGCCGGCGCGAACCCAATGAACGAAGCCACGTATTTGCTTTCCGAGTATCCCCCGTTTTCCGCCACCTCAGCCGTTCCGGTCTTCCCCGCCAGCCTGTATCCCGGCACGCTGACCTCGGACGCCGTACCCCCCGCTTCCAGCACCCCCTCGAGCATTTCCCGCACCTCCTGGGCGACGTTGGCGTCGATTACCCGGTGGCCCTTCGGCTCATGGATCTTTTCGTCGCCGATCCGCTCGATCAGCTGCGGCTGCTTGAGGATGCCGCCGTCGGCGATCGCCGCGTAGCCGGCCATCATCTGCATCGGCGTCACCGAGATGCCCTGGCCGATCGGCATGTTGCCCATCGAGGAGCCCGAGTATTCGTCGAGGTTCAGCACGATCCCCTGCTCCTCTGCCGGATACTGGACCCCGGTCGGGCGACCGAAGCCGAAGCGGTCCACCCATTTGCTGAATTTTTCAGCGCCGATCTCCTCTCCGATCGTGACCGCGCCCACGTTCGAGGAGTGGGCGAGGATTTCGGCGACGGTCATCGTCTCGGTGCCGCGTTCCTCGGCGTCTTCGATCGTGCGGTCGGCGACCTGGATGCTCGGCGGCAACACGAAGGACGTCGTCGGCGTCACCAGTTTTTCCTCCAGCGCGGCGGAGACGGTGAACGCCTTGAAGGTCGAGCCCGGCTCGTAGGTGAAGCCGGTCGCCTTGTTGATCAGGTCTTCGTTGCTGGCATTGGAGAGGTCGTTGGGGTCGACCGGCGGCCAGTTGGCCATCGCCAGGATCTGCGAGCTGCGCGGGTCCATGACGATCGCCGTCGCCCCTTTGGGCGCGTACGTTTCGCCGACTTCGGCCAGGACCCGCTCGGTCTTCTCCTGGATCTGCGGGTCGAGCGTCAGCTGGATGTCTTCGCCGTCTTCGGCTTCCTTCACGGTTTCCAGCCGGATCGCGTCGCCGAGCGCGTCGTGGACGATGCGGCGTTCGCCGTCGCTGGCGCTGAGCACCGATTCCTCACCCGCCTCGAGCCCGGTCAGCCCCTGGTTTTTGGAGCCGACGGCGCCGATCACCTGGCCTGCCATCTCGCCCTGCGGGTAGGTGCGGCGGCTGTCGGGCAGCTCGCCGATCCCTTCCAGTTCCAGTCGTTCGACCCGCCCCGCCTGTTCGAGGCTGACTTTGTGGGCGATATAGGAGAAGCCGCCTTCGGCGGTCAGGCTTTCCAGCACTTCCGCCTTGTCGAGTTCGAGGATCGAGGCCAGTTTCTTCGCCGTCTGCGGCGGGTTTTTCACCTGGTAAGGAGTGGCGAAGATCGTCGCCGCATCCTCGGAGGCGGCCAGCTGGTTGCCGCTGCGGTCGAGCAGGCTGCCGCGCAGTCCTGGGACCGTCACCGTCTCGGTCTGCTGCGAGGTCGCCTCGGAGGCGAGGGCGCCGCCCTGCACCCCCTGCAGCCAGAAGGCGCGGCCGACGATGACCAGGAAGCAGAGCAGGAAGCCGGCGAAGAGGAGACCGATCCGGCGCTCGATCAAGCGCATCCGCGCCCGCCCCTAGCCGCCGGCGGCAGCGAGGCGCGCCGCCGCGGTAGCGACGTCTTTGGGACCCGCCTCGGTGAAGTGGATCTCTTCGCTGGCCGGCATCGCCAGACCCAGTGGGATCGCGGCCTGGCGGATTGGGCCGGGGCTGGTGAGCCGGGTGTCCCGCCCTTCCAGGATCGGGTTCTCCTGGCCCAGCGCAGTGATCGCAGCATCGATCTTGCCCGAGGAGGCGGCGAAGCTGAGCGTGACCACGTTGAGGGCGACGATCCCGGCCAGCAGCACGCCGAGGACAGCGATCCAGGCCCGGCCGCGGGTCATCCGCACCATCAGGCCGGAGTCGGGGAGCTGGCCGACGGCAACCGCGGTGCGGCCGGCGAAGGGGATCAGCTGGCCGCCGACGGCGGCAGCGGCGCGGCTGGTCGTGCGCGCCCGGCGCGGGGCGCGGGCCGGCGCCTGGCGAGCCGCCGGCTTGCGACCGGGCGCTTTCCGGGTCGGAGATTTACGCGTGGGCGATTTACGCGCTGGTGCCTTGCGCGCGGGCGCCGCCGGAGCGGCGACAGCGCGGCCTTTCGGAGTCGGGCGGGTGCGCGGACGGCGTGCGGGGGCGGCCTTTTTCTGCGGCGCCGGGCGCGCGGGCGCGGCTTTCCGCGGCGGCGGCGAGGTCCGCGAGGGCGCCGGCGCCGGGGCGGTCTGGCGCTTGGGGGCGGCGACGGCCATCAGGCGGTCTCCCCCAGCGGCGCGTCCTCGAGCTTGCGGGCGACGCGCAGGTGGGCCGAGCGCGAGCGCGGGTTGGCGTCGACCTCGTCCGGGCCCGGCGAGACCGCGCGTCGGGTCAGCAGCTCGGCCTCCGGCTCGTGGCCGCAGACACAGACGGGAAGCTCGGGCGGGCAGATGCAGCCGCGCGCCTTGGCGGCGAGGAACTGCTTGACCGGCCGGTCCTCGAGCGAATGGAAGGCGATCGCGCCGAAGCGCCCACCCACCGGCAGCATCTCCCAGGCCAGCGGCAGCGCCTGCTCGAGCGAGTCGAGCTCGCCGTTGACGGCGATCCGGATCGCCTGGAAGCTGCGCTTGGCCGGGTGGCCAGCGCCGAAGCGGGCCGCCGTCGGCATCCCCGCTTTGATCGCCTCAACCAGCTCGGAGGTGGTGCTGAGCGGGCGGCGGCGGACGATCTCACGGGCGATCCCGCCGGCGTAGCGCTCCTCGCCGAACTCGCGCAGCACCTGCGAGATCCGCGCCTCCGGCCACTCGTTGACGACCTTCGCCGCGTCGAGCTCCTGGCGCGTGTCCATGCGCATGTCCAGCGGCGCGTCATATGCGTAGGAAAAGCCCCGCTGCCAGGTATCTACCTGCATCGAGGACATCCCGAGGTCTACATAAATCATCTCTGGGCGGAGGCCTTCGCCGTCGAGGGTGCGAAGACCTGCCGCAAAATCCATATTCAGGAAGCGGGTGCGACAGGGCGCCTCGACCGCGAACTCGGCGAAGCGGGCTTTGGCGGCCGGGTCGCGGTCGATCGCGATCAGGGTCCCGGCCGAGCCCAGCTGCGCCGCAACCGCCCGCGCGTGACCGCCCGCACCAAAGGTGCAGTCGACCGCCGTCTGCCCCGGCTCGGGGGCGAGCAGCGAGGTCAGCTCCGGCGCCATCACGGGCTCGTGGTCCATCATCGCCTCGAGGTCGAGCGGCCGGCTGCCCACGACGTGCATGGGATTGCGGCCCGTCGACGGGTGGTTGTAATGGGCTTGGTTGCGGGCTGCATGAAGTCTCATGGTTACGCGGTGCCGGCGGCGGCAAGGCCCTCGGCGATCTCGGGGGCGGCGGCGTCGAGCTCCTCCTCCTGCTTGGCCCAGGCCTCGGCGTCCCAGATCTCCAGGTACTCTCCGGCCCCGATCACGACGCAGTTGCCGCCGAGACCGGCGTGCTCGATCAGCGGCTTCGGCAGGCGGATGCGGCCGGCCGAATCGAGCTTCTCGTCGAAGGAGCCACCGTGGAAGCGCCGCCGCAGCTGGCGCGCGTCGCGGCCGAAGGGGCTGTGCGGCGAGAGGAAGGTGTCGGAGAGCTGCTCGAACTCGGCGGTCGTGTGGACCCAGACGCAGGGGTCGAAGCCCTTGGAGAGAACGATGCCGTCGGAGAGCGAGGCGCGGAACCGCGAGGGAACCGTGAGTCGATCCTTGGAATCGAGGCTGTGCTCGTAGAGACCCCGAAATGCCACCGCGGCGAGTCCTTTCTGAGCGGGAGGGCTGGAAGGAGTTGGGACCGGAGTGATGAGGTGGGAGGAACCTCACCACCCCGGTCCTGGGCTTCAACTCGATCGCCACAGTAACCCACTCTCCCCCACTTTGCAACACGACCTCCCTCTGCAACGCCATTTGCATCCGCTGCCCGGCGCTGTAGGTTCCGCCCGGTGAGCACGCCCGAGGAATCCGGCCCGCCCCCGACGACGCCGGCCGCCGCCGCGCCCGACGACGCCAACGATCTGCGCAGCGTCTACTTCAAGCAGCTGCTGAGCGGCAAGCTGACCTGGGCGCTGATCCTCGGCGCGACGATCGCAGCCGGGATCGCGGCGGCGATCTTCGTCGGCGCCGCGGTGGGCGGTGGCGCCGCCGTCGCCGTCTTCCTGATCTCGCTGCTCGTCGCCTTCGGCGTCGCCGACTCCCGCGCCGAGGAGGCCTTCTTCCAGATCTACGCGCGGCAGCACGGGCTCGAACTCGGCGGCCGGGCGCCGCTGCCGCCGACGACGCCGCTGCTGCGCAGGGGCGACGACCGCTACGCCGAGCGCACCCTCTCCGGTCCGATCGACGCGGGGGTCGAAGGCATCCTCGCTCTCTATACGTATGAGGAGGAGTCGCGCGACAGCGACGGCAACAAGGAGACCAACTACTACCGCTACACGGTCGGCCTGGTCCCGGTGCCGGAGTCGGCGGCGCTGGTGCCCGAGCTCTACTGCCAGCGCAAGTTCGGACTACGTGCCCTGGAGGGGTTCGAGGACGCCTTCCGCGGCTCCAAAGAGCGGGTCAACCTGGAGAGCACGGCGATGGGCGACAAGTACGAGGTCTTCGCCAGCAAGGACCAGGACGCGGTCTGGCTGCGCCGCCTCTTCGCCCCCACCTTCATCGTCTGGCTAACGGAGTCGGCGCCGAAGAAGTTCGCCTTCGAGCTCGTCGGCGGCACCCTCTGCTGCTACGTCAGCGGCCACAAGAAGAGGGCCGAGGAGCTGGACGAGATCAGCGCCGCCACCGCCGCTGTCGCCAAACGTCTGCGCGAAGAGGCCTTGGAGACGTCGGGCTAAAAGCCGGCAAGCAGAGAACCCGCGTTGGCGATCAGGCCGGCGGCGATCATCAGCAGAACCGAGGGGACGAGGACGAGGGCGACGACGAGCTGGATCTTCGGGGCGGCGCGGGCGGCGTGCTCCTCGACGGCGCGGCGGCTATCCCGGCGCAAGGCTCCGGCTTGGCGACGCAGCTGGTCGGCCAGCGGCGAGCCGAAGCGATGCGAGCGCTCGATCGCCGCGACCAGGGTCGCCAGCTCACTGCCGGGGACCCGGGCGCGAAGCGAGCGCAGGGCGGCGCCGAGCGGCACCCCGCAGGACAGCTCCGCCACGGTCAGGCGCAGCTCCTCGGCCAGCGGTCCCTCCCCCGCCCGCGCCAGCTGCTCCAGCCCCGCCGTCGGGCCACGGCCGGAGCCGGCGCTGACCGCGAGCAGGTCGAGCGCGTCGGGGAGCGCCGCCAGCAACCGCCGCTGCCGCCGCCGCGCCTCGCGCTCCAGCAGGGCATCGGGAACGAGGAAGCCGGCCGCCGGCAGCCCGATCGCGACCAGCAGCGCAGTCCGCCCCGGCGCCGCCGGTGCCGCGACCAGGGCGGCGAGGCCACCGCAGGCGGTCCCGGCGAGCTTCGCGGCCAGCACCGCGGCCAGCGGCAGCCGTGCCTCGAGGCCGGAGCGCCGCAGGCGGTCCGGTAGGCCCAGCCGCAGCGCCGCCCCGGCCGAGCGCCCGCGCAAACCGAAGGGCAGCGGCGGCAAGCCGCGTCCCGCTCGCCCGGCGAGCAGCTCACGGGCGGCCGCAAAGCTGAGCAGGACAGCGAGCGCCGCCAGCAAACCGGCGGCGCTCACTCGACCACCCGCGAGAAGCGCTTGATCGCGACGAAGCCGACCAGCTGGAAGACGGCGGCGAGGCTGAGCAGGACAGCGGACGGGGGCGAACCGAGCAGCTTGGCGACGAAGCCGGGCTGGATCAGCTCGGCGAAGAGGGCGCCGCCGCTGGGCATCGCCACCACCAGCAGGCCGGTGAAGCGCGCTTGGGCAGTCGCCGAGCGCGCGTCCTCGGCGGCCCGGTCGCGCTCGGCGGCGCCGGCGGCGAAGCGGCGCAGGAGCCCGGCCAGATCGCCGCCGGCCAGGCGCTGGCTGAGCAGGGCAGCGGCGAAGGCGTCGACCCGCTCCGAGCGCATCCGCCGCCGCCAGGACGCGACCGCCGCGGTGGTGGCGGCGCCAAGGTCGAGCTCGGCGCCGAGCCGGGCCAGCTCCGAGGCCGGCGGCCCGTCCAGCGACGCCGCCGCGGCCGGCAGCGAGGCCCGCAGCGAGCGGCCGGCGCTGAGCGAGTCAGCGATCGCGGTCGCGACTTCCGGCAGCGAGCGCTCGACCGCGAGGCGGTAGTGGCGGCGGCGACTGGAGACCGCCCAGCCGGCAAGCACCGGACCGGCGACCGAGAGTGGCAGGGCCAGCGCCGGCCCGGCCAGGAACCAACCGCCGAGCACCGCGGTGCCCGCTCCGAGCGCGGCGAGGCGGCGGCGCTCGGCGGTCGAGGGCGCGTACCCCTCACGACCCGCCCGGCGCAGCGGCTCCAGGGCCAGTGCCAGCCAGCGTGCCGCCGCCGGACTGGCCAGCAGCGCCTCCCGCGCCGCCAGTGCCAGCAGCCCGCCCGCCGCGGCACCGACCAGCGCCGGCAGCAGACCCAGAGCGTCGCTCATCGGGCGGCGGCCGGGGCAAGAGTGCGCACGGCGGTCGTCCCCGCCGCCCGCACCACCTCGGCGATCTCGGTGACGACGCGGGCGCCGTCGGCGCACCGCTCGAGGTGGACGACGAGGTCGATCCCGCGCTGCACCTGTTCGGCCACCGCTGCGTGCGGCAGCCCCACCCCCGCCATCAGCGCCAACGTCTCCAGCCGGCTGAGCGCGTCGGCGGGCGAGTTGGCGTGGACGGTCGAGAGGGCGCCGTCGTGACCGGTGTTGAGGGCGGTGAGGAGATCGAGCGCCTCCGGCCCCCTGACCTCGCCGATCACGATCCGGTCGGGGCGCATCCGCAGAGCGTTGCGAAGCAGGTCGCGGATCGAGACCTGGCCGCGGCCCTCGACTCCGGCGGGGCGGCTCTCGAGGCGCACCACGTGCGGCTGCTGCAGCCGCAGCTCGGCCGCGTCCTCGATCGTCACCACCCGCTCACCGGCATCGATGAAGCTGGAGAGGGCGTTGAGCAGGGTCGTCTTGCCGGAGCCGGTGCCGCCGCTGACGAGGACGCTGCGGCGCCCGGCGACCGCCGCCCGCAGCGAGTCGCGCTGCTCTCCGGTCAGGGTGCCGAGCGCAACCAGCTCCTCGGGGCCGGGCCGGCGGGCGCCGAAGCGCCGGATCGAGACCAGCGGCCCGTCGATCGCCAGCGGCGGGATCACGACATTGACCCGTGAGCCGTCGGCAAGGCGAGCGTCCACCATCGGGCTGAGCTCGTCGACCCGCCGCCCCAGCGGCGCCAGGATCCGCTCGATCGCGTTGCGCAGCTCCTCCTCGTCGGCGAAGGCGACGTCGGTGGCCTCGATGCGGCCGCCGCGTTCTATATAGACGGTGCCGGGCCCGTTGACCATCACCTCCTCGACCGCCGGGTCGGCAAGCAGCACCTCGAGCGGGCCGAGGCCGACGCTGTCGCGGACGATCCGGGCCGCGATCTCCTCGCGATCACCCTGCCCGAGCAGAACCGCTTCCTCTCCGACAAGTGCGCGCACCACCTCGCCGAGGTCGTCGCTCTGCTCGCCGCCCCGCGCCACTGCGGCCCGGCGCCGCTCGACCAGCCGCCCCCGCAGGGCCGCCGCCAGCTCCGCCACGTCTCGCTCGCGTGCCTCCATCTCAACCCCTCGCCAGCAGGGTCACCTGGCGGGCGAAGCTCTCGGCCGCGATCAGCCGCAGGGCCTGGCTGCGGGTCAGCCCGAGCGTCGCCGTGGCAACGCCTTCGGCGGCCGTCCCCTCGGCGCCGGGGCCCAGCGCCAGCAGCGGCACCGCCGCGGCGGCGACGTAGGTCCGGCCCGAGCCCGAGCCGCTCGGTTCGGTCGTCACCACCACGTCGACCCGTTCTCCGACCGGCTGCGCCCCCGCCACCAGCAGCGCTTCGGCGCCGCTGACCGAGATCTCCACCGGGTGGCGCCCAGGCCCGAGCCCGAACGCCCCAGCCGGGTCCGCCCGCGGCGGTCGCAGCTGCGAGGCGAGCAGGTAGGAGCCGGCCGGGATCGTCGCCGTCGGCGCCAAGCCGATCGCTTCGGCCGGGTTCTCGAGCGCGCCGGGCGGGACGAACCGGGCCGGGACGCGTCGCAGCTCCAGCTCCGCCGCCTGTCCGGGATCGATCTCCTGGCCGCCGTCGAGATCTACTGCGGCGACGACCACCGGCCGCAGCGCCCCGTAGCCACGGGCGACACTGGCGCCATAGCCGTCGGCGATCGCAGCGGCCACCGCGGCCGCGCACAGGGCCGCGAGGACAAAGGCGAGCGCCCGCCCTCGGCGGCTCACGCGCCCCCCTCCCCGCCACCCGCCAGCGGCAGCTCGAGGATCGCCTCCGTCCCCCGCCCCGAGGAGCGGAGCTGAAAATGTCCGCCGTGGGCAGCGACCGTACGTCGCACCAGGCGCAGCCCGTGGCCGTGGAGCCGACGGCCCGAGAGCCGGGCGATCAACCCAGCTGGGCTCTCACGCCGAGGCTCCGAGCGCGCCCCACACCCGGAGTCGACCACGGCGACGCGCAGCTGCCCCGAGCCGGTGCGGGCCTCGACCACGATCTCGGGCCCGCCGTGCTCGATCGCGTTTACCACCAGGTTGTCGAGCGCCTGCGCGACGGCACAGCGATCGGCCACGATCGCCGCCTCGCCGGCCTGCCAGCGCAGCGAGACCGAGCCGCCGGCGAGGGCCGCACGGGCGCGCCAGCGCCCGACCGCGGAGTCGAGCAGCGGCCGCGCCGGCGCCGTCTCGCGCACGGACGCCAGCGTCTCGCCGTTGATCTCGTGCTCCAGCCGCTCCAGCGCCGCGGCAGCCATCCGCACCGAGCCCTGGATCGTCGCCGGCTCCACCCGCACCGTCCCCGGCGCAACCAGGGCCAAGGCCTGCAGCGGACGGCGCAACTCGTGCAGCGCCTCGTTCAGGGCGGTGCGCCGCCGCCCCGTACGCAGGCCCTGGACCGCGACCGCCGCCAGCGAGGCACCGAACGGCCACGCCGCGACGACCTCCGCCAACCCCGGCGTCAACTCGGGTCCCCTGTGGTCGAGATCCACACGGCTCCCCAAGGAACCGGGAGCGCCGTTCTCTCCCCCCACCGGACGCCCGCGCGAAAATGCACACCCGCCGTCCCAGGGCGGTCTCGGCCAGGCGCCTCGGGTCGACGGGTGCGCATGGATAAGACCGTCTTAACGTTAAAACGGGTTCATACGTTCCCTGATTGGTCGGCCGCCAGAGCGCCCCGGTTTGACTTTTTCGCATTGGAAAAGGCCATCGAAGGCGGAAACGACGGAGCGTTTTGGAATACTTGATCCAGAAACCAGGGTGGAAGCCATCCTCGCCACCTCGCCCCGGCCCCCAAAAGAACGGAGAATTTCCCTGTGGCCCAAACCAAGACTTCCCCAGAGGGCATCACCCAGCAGCTGGCCAAGGCCTTGGCCCACCCCCTGCGCGTGAGGATTCTCTCCTCCCTGCACAAGGGCGTCTCCAGCCCCAACCAGCTCTCCCAGGAACTTGGTGAGCCGCTCGGCAACGTCAGCTACCACGTCAAAACGCTGCTCGAGTACGACTGCGTCGAACTGGTGAAAACGGAGCCCCGCCGTGGCGCCGTCGAGCACTTCTACCGCGCCACCGAGCGTGCCTTCTTCAGCGCCAGCGACTGGGAGAAGATCCCGGCCTCGGCGCGCAAGGGCATCTCCGGCTCGATCCTCGAGACCGTCGGCCACGACGCCACCGACGCGCTGATGGCAGGCAGCATCGACGCCCGCACCGACTCGCACGTCAGCCGCACCCCGCTGATCCTCGACGGCAAGGGCTGGACCGAGATCACCTCCCTGCTCGCCGACACCCTCAACCGGGCGATCGAGATCCAGGAGGAGGCAGCCACCCGTCTCACCAAGGAGAAGTCGGAGTCGATCAACACCAAGCTGGCGATCCTCCACTTCGAGTCGCCGGAGGCCAAGTCCAGCAAGTAGCGTCGCGACCCGGAGCTCAGCCGTCGATCAGGCGATAGCCGATCCCCCAGCAGTTGACGATGTAGCGGCTGTGCTCCGGGTCCAGTTTTCTCCGCAGGCGACTCGCGTGTGAGTCCAGGGTCCGCGTCTTGCCGGGGCTGCGGTAGCCCCAGACCGTCTCCAAGAGGTCTTCCTTGGCGAAGACCCGGGTCGGGTCGCCGGCGAGGATCCGCAGCAGCGTGAACTCTTTCTTCGCCAGTGCGACCTCGCGGTCGCCGACGATCACCTTGCGGCGCACCGGGTCGACCAGCAGCTCACCGACCCGGATCGGGCCCTCGCGGCGGCTGGCACGGCGGCGCAGGACGGAGCCGATCCGCGCCCGCAGCTCTTCGAAGTTGAACGGCTTCGTGAGGTAATCATCGGCCCCGGCGGTGAGTCCGCGGACCCGGTCGGTCTGCGCCCCACGGCCGGTGAGGACGATCACCGGCAGGTCGGGGTCGAAGCGCGACTCGACACCGTCGGCGGTGCGGATCTCCCGCAGCACGTCGAGCCCGGAGGCGTCGGGCAGGGAGAGGTCGAGCAGCAGCAAATCGGGGTGGTTATAGCGACAGAGACGCAGCGCATCCGATGCGCTCGGCGCTGGCATCACGCCGAAGCGGTCGGCCATCAGGTGGTCGCAGAGCAGCTCCAGGGTCATCGCGTCGTCCTCGCAGACGACGACGCTGGCGATCTCTTGTCGGTGCGGCAACATCGACCCCCTAAGTCCCGGGGTCAACCAAACTCTCCCCCCTCTGACGAGGGAATCTCCAGAACGGCTGCCGCGCCTCGATGCCAAACCAGCCGCCGTGGCGGCACGCCGAGGTGGATCGCGAGCTCGCGATCGTCGCCGTCGAGAAAGACGAGGTCGAGGGGGAAGCGCATGGCGAAGGTGTGGACGCTGGCGCAGCGCGGGATCAGCAGGCCGGCGCCGGCCTGCTCGCGGGCCAGCCCGGCGAGGCCGAGCAGGCGGCTGTGGAAAGTGGTCGCCACCGGGACCAGGTGGCCGTCGACCTCGCGTCGAGGCAGCGCCTTGAAGCGCTCGTGTTCACGATCGGCAGGCACCACGGGTGAAGTCCCGCTCCACCCCTTTCTCTCCCCCCATGGGATCGCTGCGCCGCTTCCGATTTTGACCCCACCCTGGTGGGGCGAAACTCGGCTGCGCTCAAAGCGACGGGGCGAAGGGCGGCTCGAGCGGCGCGCCGGCGACGATCGCGCGCGGCGCCGTCTCCGCCATCCACTCGATCCGCGGCGCCAGCTCGGCGACGGCGCCGAGGCGCTCGAAGGCGGGTGAAAGGCGCAACGGGCGGCCGCCGAGCGAGCTGTGGGCGTCGCTGCTGAGGACGTGGACGAGGCCGGCTTCGGCCATCGTCAGCATCCCCGCCGCCATCTCGTCGCGGAGGAAGAAGTCGGCGGTGGCCTGGATCAGTGCGCCCGCGGCGACGAGAGTGGCCATGCGCTCGAACATGTCGGCGGAGAGGTGGCGCTCGGGGTGGGCGACCAGGGCCCGGCGACCACGATCGGCGAGGTGCCCGACGCGGCGCAGGAGCGTGTCGCTGAGCGGGCCCGGCGCCGGCTCCAGCAGGATCCAGCGGCCGCTGCCGAGGGAGACCCGGGCGAGCTCCTCCTCGCCGAGATCCTCGACCGCGGTCTCGGCGACCTCGCCGCCGCTGAGGACCTCGACCGCGATTCCGTCCTCGCGCAGGCGAGTGTTGACCGCCTCGACCCGGTCGGCCACCTCCTCGATGCGGACGTCGTGGTCATGGCGGATGTGGGGCGTGGCGCAGACCACCTCGATACCGTCGGACTCGGCCTGCAGAGCCATCGCGACACTGTCGTCAATGCCTCGTGAGCCGTCGTCGAGGCTCGGCAGGATGTGGCAGTGGAGGTCGATCATCTGCGGCTCGCTTCGGGGAAACGGGCGCATTCCCTGCGGCCGCGAGTGCAAACGGCCGTTCAGCGACCGTCCCGAACAGGCACCGGCGTACGATGATCGGCAAGATCATGGACCTGTTCCGCGGGGCTTGCGGAGCGGTTGGGCTTCAACTCACATGGATAAGAAAACGACCCGCCGAGGGAACTACGAGTCTGGCTCCGATTACGTACTCGAGTACGGGGAGCTCCGCTTCGCCTTCAACGAGGGCGACTTCGGGCAACGGGTCGAGCAGGCCGCGGTCAAGCTCGGCTTCGTCCACCAGGGTTTGAGCCAGGAGGAGTTGGACGACCTCCTCGACCTCGCCGTCAGCGGCGAGATCGCCGAGCCCTCCTCCGCCCTCGGCGAGCACATCAACGAGAACTGGGAGGACCTGGTCGGTCCCTCCAACCGCAGCCTCGTCCACTGGATCCGCCGCCTCGTCTTCCGCGGCGCCTGGCTCGACCAGCGGGTCAAGGAGGGTGAGCTCGACGTCGTCTTCGACGAGCGCACCCAGACCTTCGGCTACGTGCAGCCGGAGCGCAGCGCCGAGCTGATCGAGCTCTCCAAAGAGCCGAGCTGGCGCCGCATCGCCTATCGCAGGTAGGCGCCCACCCGGGAGACCGGGGAGGGGTTTCGCTTAACTTCTTTCGAGGATCGCTTGCGGCCGTCCGAGAATGTCGGTCGCGAAAAAGTGCAAGACGCTTCACCCCTCCCCGGTCTCCCGGGTGGGTGTCAGGTTGACGCCAAGCGCTCCAACGCTGCGACTACGGTGAGTGAACCGCTGCCCGAAACGACGCGGCCGGCGTCGAAGAACTGCTTGGCGGCGTCGGCGTCCTCGTAGGCCTCGCCGAGGCGGGTGAGCGAGTCGACCAGGAGGATCACGTCATCGCCGGCGGCGGCGCGGGCGCTGGCCTGGGCGAGCGCGTCGCTGGCGTGGCGTGGCTGGCCGGCGGCGACGATCTCGGCCTTGGGCGCGTCGCGGCGCCACTCGGCCAGCTCCTCGGGAGTGGGGTCGATCAGCAGCGCCACCGGGTCCGGGCCATCGGAGTCGGCGGAAAGATCGGCGGCGATGCCGCGCAGAAGCGTGGTGCAGGCCTCGCGGGTCTCGGCGCAGAGCAGCGCCTGGCGGCCGGCCTCGGGCGGCAGCAGCAGTCCCTGCAGGGTGACGCCCTCCTGCTTGCCGCGGCGGCCGAAGCGACGGCGGCGGCGGCGTTTGGGGCGGGACGAAGACTCGCTGGATGCGGCGGCCGCTGCGGGCGCGGGCGGCGCGGGCGGCGCCTCGGGCTCAGGAGCGCGCTCGGACTGACGCGGGGCGCGGGGTGCGCGCGGCTCGCGACCGGAACCGCGGCCCTCGCCCCCACCGTCGGCTTTGGCGCCGGAGCGACGGCGGCGACGCGGCGGGCGGTCGCCCTGCCCACCCCGAGCACCGGCAGCAGACTGACGGCCGGAGGAGCGCTCGCGACTCGGCGCCGAGGAGCCGCTCGACCCGGAATCCCCGCCGGCCAGCTTCGCGATCAGCTCGGCGCGGGGGAGCATCCGGTAGCGCTCGACGCCGGCCTCGGCGGCCAGCGTGTGCAGCTCGGCAATGTGTTTGTTTTCCAGCTCAGTCTTGGTCATCGGGGCAGGTTATTCAACCGGCAGCAGCGGGGTCGATGCCCTCCAGGGCGGCGGCCTGCGGCCAGGCCTCGGCCTCCTGCTTGACCTGCCGCCGCGACCAGCCCAGCTCGGCCCCGAGAACCTCGGCGATCGGTCGCACCGAGCCGGCGCCGCGCAGCTGCGGCGCCGCCAGGATCCCCAGCCGGGTGCGGCGCAGCAGCACGTCGGCGACGCAGCGGGCCTGCTCGCGGCGGGCGGCAATCGCCACCTCGGCCAGCAGGTCGGGGCGGCCGGGGACGATCGGCGCCGCCAGCTTCGGGTCCTTCCAGGCGAGGTCGAGGACGGCGCGGGAGGCGTGGCCGTAGCGGAAGGCAAGCTGGCCGAGCGAGTCCTCGCTGACGCCCTCGGGCGCTTTCAGGTCCTCGGCCCGAGCCTCCATCCCAAGCGGGATCTCGGCCGTGTGACAGGGCGCCGTGCGGCCCTCGCGCTCGACCAGGCGGTCGACGGTCTGCTTCGCCATCCGCCGCCAGGTGGTGAGCTTGCCGCCGGTGATCGTCAGCATCCCCGAAGAGGTCTCGTACAGCTCCGCTTTGCGCGAGATGTCGACCGACTTGCGCGGGTCGCCGGTCGAGATCAGCGGCCGCACCCCGGCGTAAGCCCCGACCAGGTCGGACTGGGAGAGCGAGGTGCCGAAGAACTCGTTGGCGGCGTCGAGCAGGTACTCGGTGTCGTCCGCGGCCGGCTGGGGATGGGCGGTGTCGCCCTCGAAGTCGTTGTCGGTGGTGCCGATCAGGGTACGGCCGTACCAGGGCAGCGAGAAGATCATCCGCCCCTCCCCCGCCGGGACGATGCAGGCGGCCTGGCCCATCGGCAGGTCGGCCGAGTCGAGCAGCAGGTGGGTACCGCGGCTGGGCGCGATCCGCGGCACATCCTCCTCCCCGGCGATCTCCTCGGGGCGGATGCGGTCGGCGAAGACGCCGGTGGCGTTGACGACGTGGTCGGCGCCGACCTCGAAGCGCTCGCCCGACTCCGCCTCGATCGCGGCGACCCCGGTGGCGCGGCCGTTGGCGGCCAGGACCTCGGTCACGTCGGCGCCGTTGAGCATGACGGCGCCGAAGCGCTCGGCCTCGCCGAGCACGGTCAGGACCAGGCGCACGTCGTCGGTCTGACAGTCGTAGAAGAGGTAGGCGTCTTTGGGGTCGCGGGCGACCAGGGCCGGGACCAGCGCCAGGACCTCCTCGCGGTCGATCGTGCGGTGGCGGTCTGGCGACCAGTAGAAGTCCTCGTCCTCCTCCTTGGAGGCGCGCAGCTCGCGGCGGCTGCGCCCGACCCGGGTCGTCGCCATCACGTCGTACATGTTCAGCCCGAGCCCGAGCTTGCGATCGCGGCGCTCCTCGCCCAGGGCGGCGACCAGGAACGGGGTCGGGTAGACCAGGTGCGGTGCCAGCTGGACCATCAGCTGGCGCTCGAGCAGGGCCTCGCGAACCAGGCCGAGGTCGAAGTTCTGCAGGTAGCGGAGGCCGCCGTGGACCATCTTCGAGGAGCGGCTGGAGGTGCCGACCGCGTAGTCGCCGCGCTCCAGCAGGGCGACCGAGTAACCGCGTGAGGCGGCGTCGAGGGCGACGCCGGCGCCGGTGATGCCGCCGCCGATGACGACGACCTCGAAGTGCTGACCGGCAATGGCCTCGATCGCGTCGGCGCGGGTCAGCATCGGGGAGTCATCAGTCGAGAAAGACGGTGGTCTCGGTGCTGGGCCGCTCCGGCACCGGGCGCTCCTGGCGCGGCTGGCCGAGGTGGAGAAGGCCGACGAAGCGCTCGGCGGCGGGCAGGTCGACGGCGGCCCGTCCCTCCTCGCCGCGCAGCAGCCCGGGGCTGCGCCAGTAGCCAGCGAGGCCGCGGGCGTGGGCGCCGAGCAGGACGATGTAGGCGGCGACGGCGGTCGCGTGCAGATCCTCCTCGCGCTGGACCGGGTCCTCGTCGAGGACCGCGGAGACGACGACGAGGGTCGGGGCGCGGTCGAGCTTGGCGGCGCCCTCGGGCCCGGCGGCGTCCTTCAGCCGCAGCAGCGAGGCGGGGCCGACGACGCGGAAGCGCCAGGGCACCGTGAGGTGGTGGTTGGGAGCCCAGTCGGCCAGCTCGAAGAACTGCTCGAGCTGCTCGCGGGGCACCGGCTCCGGCCCGAAGGCCTTATGAGTGCGGCGAGTGCGTATCGCCGTCTCGACATCCATCGGTCGAGGGTATAGGCCCACTGGCGTCGCCAGGAAAGCCGGACTACGCTTGCGTCATGGAAGACAGAGCCGTGCCCAACGATGATGTCCGCCTCGCCTACGAAGCCTTCGCCTCGGTCTACGACGACTTCAACCACCTCAACGACTACGAGATGTGGCTGGGGGCGCTGCTCCCGGAGCTGGAGAAGCACGGGCTGCGGAAGGGCCGGCTGCTGGACATCGGCTGCGGCACCGGCCGGGCCTTCGAGCCGATGCTGCGGCGCGGCTGGGAGATCCTTGGGTGCGACCTCACGCCGGGGATGCTGGCGGAGGCGCGCGCGAAATTCGGCGACGCGGTGCCGCTCGAGGTCGCCGACATCCGCGAGCTGCCGGTCTTCGGGGAGTTCGAGCTGGTTCTGGCCCTCAACGACGTCATCAACTACCTGCTGGGGGACGGCGACCTGGAGCGGGCGCTGGCAGGGATGCGGGCCAACCTGGCGCCCGGTGGCCTGGTCCTCTTCGATGCCAACACGCTCGGCCTCTTCGAGGCCAGCTTCGCCAGCGGCGACGACGAAAGGCTGGGCGCTGGCGAGTGGCGCTGGGTCGGGCAAACGGATCGCGTCGAGCCCGGCGGGCTTTTCGAGGCCCGAGTCTCAGGCGGGGAGATCGAGCCCCACGTACACCGCGAGCGTCACTGGACGGAGGACCAGATTCGGGCGGCGATGGAGACGGCGGGACTAGAGCTGCTGACGGTCCTCGGACAGCGCGAGGTTGACCTCAAGGTGCTGCTCGAGCAGCCGCCTGACGACTGGGAGCACTACAAGCTCATCCACATCGGCCGAGCGGCAGAGTAGCGGGTCGACCTCCCCAAGCGAGGCCGACCCGCAGCAACTGGCCTTAGCTCATCTTGGTCGTTTTCACCATGGGGGCGAGGGCCTCAACTTTGCTCATCGTCATCTAGATCCACCTCCCTCCGCGAAGCTGGTTGATCTTCCTCAACCAGCTAAGAACAGAGGAGGCGTCGGACGCCATTTCCCGTCGTCGCTACTCTTCTTGCCTCAATGACCGCTGACTGCTCGACATCGTGACGCACACTGCGACGAAAGACCCGGCGTCAAAGGGGGCGCTGGAACAGCAGGCGCTCCTGCACAAAGTGCTGGCGGACCCGCTGCGCGCCCGCATCCTGATGGTGCTCGGTGATCGCGAGGCAAGCCCAAAGGAACTGGCCGAATTTCTCGACGAGGACTTCCAGCAGGTCTGTTACCGCGTCCGCACCCTGAAGGAGAAGGGGTTTGTCGAGTTGGTCGACGAAGACAGCAAGAACGGCGGCGTCCAGCATTTCTACAAAGCGTCGGCCCGACCGCGACTCGACGCCGACGAATGGGAACAGCTGCCGGAGCTGGCTCGGAAGACGAACAGCGCCACCACGCTCCAAGCCGTCATCCGCGACGCCCGGCAGGCATCGGCAAGCGGCGACTTCGACGCTCACCGCCACCGGGTCCTAATTCGAAAGCCGATGGTGGTCGACGAGCAGGGCATGCGGGAACTGGACGAATCCGCCCTGCGGCAGCTCGACGAACAGGAGCGAATCGAGACGGAGAGCACGGCCAGGCGGATCGCGAGTGGCGAGCGGGGCATCCCCGTCAAGGCGGTCACGATCGTCCATCCCGCCGCGAACTCGGGTCTCAAGACCGATTGAGCAGGAGTGGTTGAAGAATTTCAAACGGTCTGTTTGACAGACCCGGAGCACTTAGGAAGACTCGCTGCGTCCTTGTTCCTTGAGTGCTCTGGGAGGATCGAACGGTGGCAGACGCAGCAGGCAGCGGCATCCAGGATGGGCTCTCCGACGCCAAGCTCCTGACGTTGGAGAAGGAAGCGCTCGACGAGATCACCGTCGTCGCCCTGCGCCACGTCAACCGCCTCCCCGGCCGCTCGCAGTGGCGGCCGCGGCTTATCCGGCTTGCCGCTCTGCGCTCAGGACTGCATCCACCAGACGTCCCAGCTCCGCTGGATGCGGCAGGCGCCGAACCTGCTTCCACGCCTCTGCCATCAGCGGCAGCTCCGCGAGGTTGACGAGGAAGAACTCCTCCGGGAGCTCGAGAGTCAGGCTGGCCTTCTCGACCAGTCCCCTGCGGACCGGCTCCGGGATCTCGCCTTTTTCGTAGCGACCGAGCGTCGCCGGCTCCATCTTCATCCGTTTCGCGACCGTCACCTGGTCGAGATTTCGATAGGCCCGCGCCGCCGCTAATCGGCGGCCGAGATCGTATGCCGGTGGTGCCTTCTTCACTGCCACGGGTGTGGTTCTCCTCTGTATCGAAGATTATCTTTGAAGTTCAAAGACAATCACAGGCGTCCCGTCATGTCCACCCCCAGCTAGAGGCCGTAGCGCTGGCGCATCCACAGCTTGCGGGCGCCGAGACCGGCACCGAACAGCAGGGCACCGCCGAGCAGGCCGAGGGCGATGGCGCCGGCGGGGCTGCTCGAACTGCCGTCGGTTGACTCCTCCGACGCGGGCGCTTCCGTTTCGGCGCCGGCGGACCCCTCACTCTCTCCCCCCGCGGGGGGAAGGCCGGCGGCTGGCGCCGCAGGGGTGGATGCGCCGGGGGGGCGCAAAACGTTCGGGACGGGTCCCCCGCCCCCGCTCCCAGGAGCGGCCGGGGAGACGGACGAGGAACCGGGCGCTCCCGAGGAGCCCGTCACCGGAGGAACCACGCCGCCGCTTGGTGAGGTTCCAGGGGTCAGGCCGGGGATCGGCGTGCCGGGTTTGCCGCTGGTCGAAGACGGCTTGGGCTCGCGGGGCGGCGGCGGGACCGGATACGGGTCGCCGGCAGCGGCCACGAGGACCTGGCCGGTGGTCCAGATCGGGGTCTGGTTGCTGTCCTTGGAGTAGCGATAGTGGCCGTCGCTCTGCTGCTGGGCGGCGAGGTATTCGGGGGCGCTCTTGCCGCCGCGGCGGAAGGAGCCGGGGTCGCCGCCGGTGGCGACGACGCCCTGGATCGCCCAGGCGGTCGAGGGGGTGTTGACGCCGCCGTTGCCACCGAGCGGGAAGCCGCCGCCGGGGCGCTGGGCCTGGCGCAGGTAGGAGAGGCCGCGATCGGAGGCCTTCGAGCTGGGCGCGAGCGCCTGCATCACGGCGCCGGTGCCGTCGGCGGTGCTGGGTGAGCCGGGCACGTCGCCCCAGCCGCCGTCGTCGTTCTGGACCTTGTTCAGCCAGGAGAGCGACTTTTCCAGGCCGCCGGTGGCGTCGGCGGTACGCAGGGCGATCACCGCGAAGGCGGTCGATCCGGGCCAGCCTTCGTAGGAGCCGTTGTCACGCCGCTTGGCAAGCAGGCGGGAGACGAGGTTGGTGCCGCCGAACTCGCGCGGGTCGACTCTAGCGCTCTCGAGGGCGAGGATCGTGCGGGCGAGGTCGCCTGGGCTCTTGAGCTCGTCGATGACGCCGCGCAGGAAGTCGACCGGGGTGTGGCCGCGCTTGACGACGTCGAGCGGGTTGCGACCGGCGGCGGCCAGGCCCAGCATCGCCCAGGCCGTCATTTCCGAGCCGGAGTCATCGCCGGGCGCGGAGCCGAAGCCGCCATCGCGGTTCTGCACCGACTGCAGCCAGTCGGCGGCCCTGCTCACTTCGGACGCCCCGGCGCGGTTTGGCGCCAGCGCCCCGAGCACGAGGCTGACCAGGAGCAGGGCGACGATGCCGCCGCCGCGCAGGGCCGGGGTCAGCCCGCTGCCGGCCGGAGGCGTCGCGGGGCCGCCGCCCCTGCCCCACTCGAAGCGCTCGCGGAAGCGCGAGAGCATCCGCACCAGCGCCGGCCCGGCGACCAGGGCCAGGGCGACGTTGCCGGTGGCGTGGGCGAGGTCGAAGGGGATCGCGCGTGCCTCCAGCACGCCAAAGCGCTCCAGCGAGAGGTCGCCTCCGTAAGTCGCCATCAAGGAGAAGTTGAGCAGAGCGCCGTAGGCAATGCCGGCGAAGCCGCAGGTGGCGGCGAGGCCGAGGCGCCCGACGTTGCGCCCGCCCAGGGCCAGGGCGGCGCCGAGGATGCCGCAGAGTCCCCAGCCGGCCATCTGCCATGGCGTCCACGGACCCTGCCCGAACCAGAAGTTGGAGACGAGCGCGGCGAGGGCGCCGACCGCGAACCCGGGGGCACCACCGAGCGCGTAGCCGGCGAAGATGACGATGTCGGTCGTCGGCTTGACGTTGGGGAAGGCGGCAAAGGCGATGCGGCCGGCGATCGCCAGCGCCGCCAGCGCCGCGACCAGGGCGACCACCTGCGAGGGCGGCCGCGAGCGCTCGTACCAGGCGAAGCCGGCGAGGAGGACGGCGCCGAGGATGAGGAAGCTGACCAGCTCCCAGCTCACTCCGCCCCACCGCCCTCGCCGCGCAGCACGGCGGCACCCTGCTCGGGAGTGACGACGCCGGGCAGGTCGAGCACGCGGGCGACCTCGGTGGCGAAGTACCAGCCGCCGGAAAGGACCTCGCCGGCGGCGCCGTCGGCGATCACGACACCATCCCCGAGCAGGACCACGCGCTCGGCGAACTCGGCCGCGAACTCGACGTCGTGGGTGGCGACGACGACGCCGGCGCCGCGCGCGGCGAGGTCGCCGATCAGGGCGACGAGGTCGGCCTTGCGGGTGCGGTCCATGCCGCGGGTGGGCTCGTCGAGAGCGACCAGGCCCGGCAGGCTCTCGCCCTCCATCTGCCCGGCCAGGGCGATCGCCAGGGCGAGGCGCTGGCGCTCACCGCCGGAGAGGTCGCGGGGGTCGGCGTCGACCGCGTGCTCGAGACCGACGACGCGCAGGGCGGCCAGCCCCGCGTCGCCGGGAAGTTCGTCGCCGACGCGCTCACGCACCAGGTAGTCGCTCGGGTTCTGGGTCAGCAGGGCGATCCCGGACGGCAGCGCGAGCTTGCCGCGCACCGGCTCGATCAGCCCGGCCGCGGTCTTCAGCAAGGTGCTCTTGCCAGCGCCGTTGCGGCCCATCAGCGCCACTCGTTCGCCGCGGTTGAGACCCAGGTCGATGCCGCGCAAGACGTCGCGAGGCTCGTCGCCGCGAACCAGCTCGACCCATAGATCTCGCACCTCCAGGGCTGGGCTCACGGCAGCGACGGGTGCTCTCTCCACCACTCCGGGTCTGCCGATGTCCCGCAGCGCCAGCGCCTGGCGGGCCTGGCGCACACCGGTCGGGAGCGGCTCGATTCCGGCGAGGGAGAAGAGACGCGCCGCCGGAGTAGTCAAGGCCGGGTCGGAGGCGTGGGACCAGGGGAGGAAGTCGCCCGGGGCGCCGTCGAAGGTGACGGTGGCGGAGTCCATCGCGACGACGCGGTCGGCGGCGGCGAGGCAGCGCTCGAGGCGGTGTTCGGCGAGGAGGACGGCCACTCCCCACTCCTCGTTGAGGCGACGCAGGAGCCAGATCAGCTCGTCGCCGGCGACGGGGTCGAGCTGGGACGTCGGCTCGTCGAGGAGCACCAGGCTGGGACGGGTGACCAGAGCGGCGGCGAGGGCCACGCGCTGGAGCTCGCCTCCGGAGAGGGTGTCGACGGTGCGGTTGAGGAGATGTGGGATGGCCAGGGCCAGGGCGACCTCCTCGACGGCGCGGGCGCGGGAGGCGGGGTCATCCCCCCTCATCTCCAGCGGCAGCTCGATCTCGGCGGCGACGGTGGTCGAGACGACCTGGGTCTCGGGGTCCTGGGCGACATAGCCGACGACCGCCGCCAGCTCGCCCGGACCCGACTCGATCGCGTCTAGGTCGGCAACGGCGATGGAGCCTTCGATCTCGCCACCGTGGAAGTGCGGCACGAGCCCGCAGGCGGCTTTGAGCAGGGTCGACTTGCCGGAGGCGGAGCGGCCGGCGAGGAGGACGAACTCGCCGGGGGCGATCTCCAGGGAGATATCGGCGAGGGCGGGGCGGGGGGCGCGCGGGTAGGCGTAGTGCAGCCCCGCGATCGCGAGGGCAGGCGCGGCGCCACGGCGGATCGCCAGCTCAGACACGGCGCCTCGGCTGGCGGCGCAGCGGCGCGAGGCCGCTGAGGACGAGGAGGGCTGAGAGGGCGACGGTGGCCGGGCCGAGGCCGAGGTGGATCGTCGGGTAGGCGTGGAAGTCGTCGGCACCGAGGACCTTGGCGGCGATCGCGGCGAGCAGCACCAGCGCTCCGACGAGATAGAAGCGCCGGTCGTAACGCGAGCGCCGCCGGCGCAGGGACGAGCGCTGCGTTTTCCGTCCCCCAGCCGGCGAATGCAGCGCTCGTCGCGATTCGAGGCTGTAGCCGCGCAGCTCCAGGGTGGCGGCGACGTCGACGGCGCGGTCGAGCGAGCCGGCGAGGAGGCGGCGGGCGAGCGGGGCGCGGCCGGCCTCGGCGGCGCCGGGACCGCGCAGGCGGGCGGCGTCGCGCAGGCGGGCGGCGTCAGCGGCGGCGATCGGGACCAGGCGCGAGACCAGGGTCGCGGTGAGGGCGGAGCGGCCGGCGAGCGGCCGCAGGGCGCGCAGGACCCGGTCGGGGTCGACGCAGGCCGAGTAGACGGCGAAGGCGATCATCACCACGATCGCGCGGAGGCCGAAGACGGCGCCGTCGGCGAGTGCCTCGGCGGTGACATCGACCTGGCCCAGCAGCGGCCACTCGCCGAGCCGCGCCAGCACGGTCTCGCCGCGGTTGACGACGAGGGCGTTGACGACGACGATCGGGACCGCGATCGCGAGACCGAGGCGGACCGCTGACCGCACCGCCGAGCCGGCCCCGGCCAGCCGCCCGGCCAGGGCCACGGCGACACCGACGGCGAGCAGCACCAGCGGGCTCGAGTAGAGGAAGGCGACCGCGGCGAGGGCGCCGAGGTAGGCGACGGCGGCGCCCGGCGAGGCCGCCTGCAGCGGCCCGGGTCGCGGCGTGTATGCGAACGGCGATCTCACCTCACGGCACCTCCACCGGCAGCGGCGTCTCCTTCCCGTCCTCGGTCGCCACCGCGTAATGGTCGCGCAGCTTCGCGGCAGCGAGCAGACCGGCGGCGGCCTGCACCGCAGCTGGCGTCGCTCCCGTCACCACCCAGGTCGGCGCCGCTTCGTAGCGGCGGGTGGCGGCGACGAGGCCGGCGGCCGGGCCGAGGTCGCGGCTCGGCTTCCCGGCGGGGTCGAGGCCGACCAGGTCGTAGCCGCTGCCGCGGCGCTCGAAGTCGGCGTAGACGCCGCTTTCCGCCGGCCCGGCCTCGATCAGCGCCGCCGCGGGATCGGAGCGCAGCCGCGCCCAGGGACCGACGAGGACGCGGATCGCGCCGCCGGGGGAACCGCCGGCGACCGAGACGCCAGCGTCGGCAAGCGCCCGCCGCACCCGCGCGCAGGCCCCTCCCCCGCCCTCGCACTCGACCGCCACCGGGTGCGACTTGCCTTCGTAGCCGTCGCTGAACGGCGCCGGGAAGGAGCCGACCACGGCCGGCACGTGGTTGGTCGCCGACCAGTCGCGGTAGTCCCACCAGATCCGCTCGTTGCCGCGCAGCGAGTAGTCGGCGGCGCCGATCGGCGACTCGACGCCGTCGACGAAGAAGAACCAGTCGTAGGGATCGCCGCCGCGCTGGCTTTCCTCGATCCCCTCGATCGACTGCACGTAGCCGCCGCCGTAGCGGGTGGAGATATCGGCGTTGCCTTCCAGCACCCGCATCACCGTGTCGGACTCGTTCGCCTCGACCTCGCGCTGGAGCACCGGCGTCGCGCCGAATTCGCGCGTCACCGTCAGCTCGACGCCGCCGATGCCGGCGCCGGCGCCGAGACCGCAGCCGGCGGCCGCGAGCGCTGCCAGAAGCAGCGCCGTCGCGACCGCCGTGCCACGGCTGGCGGCTGCAAGTCTTCGCCTGGCGGCGTCCTCGTTCGCTCGCGCACGTTCGTGCGCCACGCTCACTGCGTCCTTGCCAGGCTCGACTTTCGCTCGCCAGGTGCTTACGAGGCGCCTCCCGGGCAGGCGATGCCGATGCAGACCGCCGCGGCGGGCGAGGGGATGTCCTTGCCGTGGGTCGCGACCAGCGAGCCCGGCGCGCTGAGCGTCACCGTCGCCTTGCCGCTGGCGTCGGTCGGGCCGCTGGCGCCGGTCACGGTCGCCCCGGACACCGGCTTGCGCTTGCCTTTTTCGTCGTAGGAATAGACGGTGACCTGGAACGCCTGCCCGCCGAGGGCGGTGTCGGGCGCTTCCAGCGCCAGCTCGTTCGGGTACGGGTAGGACGGCGCCAGGTCCCAGAGGACTTCGTCGCCGGGCTTGAGCTTGACCGCGTCGCCGCCGACGGTCGCGCCCTTGTGGTTGACCTTGAGGTACCAGGAGGCCTTGCCGCTGACCTTGCTGTTGCCGATGCCGCAGAGGCCAAGACCGAAGTCGAAGGCATCGGTGACGAGCAGCGGCCGCAGTGAGCCGGTCGACTTCGAGGCGGTGGCGAGCAGGCCGAGCGCGGTCGCGCCTTTGACCGTGACCGACTTGCCGCTGCCGGCCGTGCCGGCGCCGAAGCAGTTGGCCTGGGGGCTGGTCTTGACCGCGGTGGTGCCGGAGCTGAGCGTCTGTTCGGTCAGGGTCTTGCCGCCCTTGCCGACGACGCGGAGATCGGCGGAGACGCCCTTGGCGACCGCGCTGGCGGCGAGCGATAGGGAAAGCACTAGAGCCAGCGCGCAGACAGCGGCCAGCCGGAACGGGATGAGTCTTGGCATTTAAGCCACCCTTTCCTCGAGGGTTGAGTTGGCTGGCCGGGGACAGGTCTCCTGGCTTCCGGGGTGGTCGGCCGCACCTTCCCGGGGAATCCGTGTCCTCCCCAGTGGCTGGCGCGCGTGGCGCCGGCGACTTCCTTGACCCGGTCACAGTGGCGGGACCGCGCCGGTTTCACACCGGACTTCCCTTGACCACCGACCGATTACACGGCCGAGTCTATCCGCCATTTCTCAGCCCGGATTTTCGTCCAGGGCCGCCGTGGCCGGGCTAGGCTCGGGCGCGCACTGGGAACCCGGGCGTTTCCGGGCTATTCCGCTCAACGAAACAGGGGGAAGAATCATGGGCAGGGGACTCCGCCGGCAGGCGCCGGCTCTGCTGGTCGCGTGCATCGCGCTCATCGCCGCGCTGGGCGGCACCGTGTATGCGGCGGCGAAGATCGACGGCAAGACGATCAAGGCGAAGTCGCTGCCGGGCAACCGGCTGGCGCCGGGCTCGGTGCCCGGGAACCGGCTCAAGCCCGGAGCGCTGACCGGGAGTGCGCTGGCCCCGGGATCGATCACCGGGATCCAGATCGACGCCTCGACCCTGGGCCAGGTGCCGAGCGCGGTCCACGCCGACAACGCCGACAGCGCCCGCGACGCCCAGACCGCGCTCAACGCCGTCAACGCGATCGATGCGACCAAGGTCAATGGCCACACCGCCGGCTGCAAATCGCCGAACCGCTTCTTCGCCGGCGCCTGCTGGCAGAGCGCCGGCAGCGAAGCGGCGGTGAATGCCCCGGCGGCGGCGCAGTCCTGCGCGACCCAGGGCGGCGAACTGCCCAGTGCGCTGGCGCTGGCGGCGTTCTCGCAGCAGCCGGGGATCGCGCTGGCACCTGGGGATGAGTGGACGGGAGACATCCCGGTTGTCTCAGGCCCAGATACCTATGCCGTGGTCACCGTGTCCGCCTCCGGCGCCATTGGCTCGGTGGTCTCCACCGCCACCAAGAAATACCGCTGCGTGATCCCACTCGTCAGCTGATGCCGGCGCCGAGCCCGCGGCTGCGAAACGGTCCAGTCGCGGGCGGGCGTTCTTTATCCTCCCCGGGGATGCAGCGGCGCTCGCACCGTGCCCACCCAGGCGTCGCCGCTCCGCTCGTGGCGCTGCTCGTTCTGCTGGCGACCGTCGCCGCCTCCCCGGCCACCGCGGCGGCACCGCCGCACCCCGCGACCGGCTCCTCCGCCCTCACCCAGGCCCGTCAGGCGGCGCGCGTCGCCCGCTACTGGACCGCGGCGCGGATGCGCTCTGCCCGCCCCCTCGACCTCGTCGTCGGCGCCGGCGGCAAGGCCCGGCTCCGGGCCGGGGCGCCGGCCCCCGAACCGGCCGCCGGCGCCAGCTTCCTCGCCGTCTCCACCCCGGACGTCCCGCCCTACTCCTTCAACGGCCGCATCTTCATCCGCCGCGGCAACCTCTCCGGCTACTGCTCGGGGACGGCGATCAACTCGCCCACCCGGCAGCTGGTCCTGACCGCCGGCCACTGCCTCAACAGCGGCCATAAAAACGGCGAGAGGAGCGTCTGGTCCAACTACCTGCAGTTCGTTCCCGGCTACCACGGCGGCGTCGCCCCGTTCGGATCCTTCGTCGCCCGTCGCAGCAAGGTCCGGGCGCCGCAGCAGTGGACCAACCACGGCAACCCCGACTTCGACATGGGCGCCTTCCTCACCCTGCCCAACGCCGCCGGCGTCAACGTCGCCGACGCAGTCGGCGGCGGCGCCACCATCGTCACCGACCTCAGCCGCTACCAGGTCTTCCAGACCTTCGGCTATCCCCATAAGAGCAGGTTCATGCGCCACTGCAGCTCTCCCTACACCGGCACCGACTGGATCTTCAACCCCCTCCCCGGGCCGCCGACCCTGGGCGTCCGCTGCCACTGGGCGCCCGGCGCCAGCGGCGGCGGCTGGCTGATCGGCGACGGCACCGAAATCAACGGCATCAACACCTACCTCCACCTCAACAACAAGTCCCACACCTTCGGTCCTTATTTCTCGCGCGAAACCGTCGGCAAGCTGGTCCGCGGCTTCTGAGCTCAGGCGTCGAGCAAGCGCCGGTAGAAGCGGTAGTCGCTCCTGTCCGGGCGCAGGTTGGCGGCGAGGGCCAGGTGGTGGCGGGCGCGCTGCTTCTGGCCGGTCATGCTGAGGGCGCGGCCGAGGCAGAAGTGGGCGTAGTCGTCGACGTGGTGGACCTCGACCACGGCCTCGAACTCGACCGCCGCCTTGGCGAAGCGGCCGGCGCGGTAGTAGGCGCGACCCAGGGCCTCGCGCACCGAGGCCTTCTCCGGTGCCCGCCGCGCCGCCTCGGCCAGGGGCTCGGTGGCGTCGACGAAGTCGCCGTCTTCGAGCAGCTCGAGGCCACGCCTGTACAGCGTGTAGGTCTGCTCTGGAGGCGCCTCGGAAGCCATGGAACAAGTGTAGGAAACGCGCAAAAAGTGCCTAAAAGCAGGCCAAAAACACCGGCCTGCTACGGTTGTCAGGTCGGGCTTGGCGCCACCGCCACCCGAGAGGTTCCGTTTCCTCTGCTCGCTTCTCAGCGTTTTGGGGCTTCTGAATCTCCCTGAATCGCACAATAAGGAGCACATAACTTGAAGTCATTTGCCGACCTCGGCATCTCTAAACCTGTGGTGGGCGCGCTCGCAGCGCGGAACATCACCGCACCCTTCCCCGTCCAGCAGATGGTCGTCAGCGACGCGCTCGACGGCCACGACCTGCTGGTCCAGTCCCCGACCGGCTCGGGCAAGACGCTCGCCTTCGGGATCCCGACCGTCGACTCGCTCGAGCCCGGCAACGGCCTCGCGGCGCTGATCCTGGCGCCGACCCGCGAGCTGGCGAGCCAGATCGTCGATGAGCTCGACTCGATCGCCCGCTCCCGCAACCTCCGGGTCGCCGCCGTCTACGGCGGCGTCGGCTTCGGCCCGCAGAGCAACGCCGCCCGCCGCGCCGACATCGTCGTCGCCACCCCCGGCCGGCTCGAGGACCTGCTCAGCCGCAACACGATCACGCTCGACCGCGTCCAGGTGCTCGTCCTCGACGAGGCCGACCGCATGCTCGACATGGGCTTCAAACCGGCGGTCAGCCGGATCGTCGCCCAGACCCCGGACGATCGCCAGACGCTGTTCTTCTCCGCCACCCTGGAGGGCGCGACCGGCAAGCTCGCCGCCGCCTACACCCACAAGGCCCGGCGCCACACCCAGGAGCCGACCGACCACAGCGACCGCGACATCGAGCACAGCTTCGTCCACGTCGAGTCGCAGAGCGCCAAGCTCGACCACCTGACCGTGCAGCTGAAAGAAGTCGGGCGCGGCCGCACCCTCGTCTTCGTCCGCACCAAGCGCGGCGCCGACCGCCTGGTCAAGCGCCTGCGCAGCCGCGAGGTCGATGCCGTCGCCATGCACGGCGACAAGAGCCAGGGCCAGCGCGAACGAGCGCTGGCGCGGTTCGAGAAGGGCGAGGTCGACACCCTGATCGCAACCGACGTCGCCGCCCGCGGGATCGACGTCGCCGACGTCACCCACGTGATCAACTTCGACGCCCCCGGCGACCAGGACGCCTACACGCACCGGATCGGCCGCACCGGCCGCGCCGGCAACCGCGGCGCCGGGATCAGCTTCGTGCTGGAGGACCAGGTCGGCGAGATGAGCAAGATCGCCCGCGACCTCGGCCTCACCCGTGAGTTCGACCTCGGCCGGCCCGCCGGCACGGGCCGGACCGAAACCGCCTCGACCCCCCGCCCCAGCAGCTCCAACCCCAACAGCAACGGCAACGCCTCCGCCGCTCAGAAGCGCCGGCACCGTCGTCGTCGCAGCAAGGCAAAGGTGGCCGCATGAGCACTGCAACCGCACCCGGAACCGCGAAGAAGTGGACCTGCAACCAGTGCGGCGTCTCGATTGGCCGCATGGATGGCCAGCGCGTCGACTTCCCGGAGACCTGGGACCGCAACGAGGACGGCATCTTCTGCCTCAACTGCCGGCGCGACCGCGCCGCGCAGGCGGCGCTGGAGTCGGCTCCCGACGACAGCCCGATCGAAGTCCGCGCCAAATTGCGGCGCGCGGCCCTGATCGAGTTCGAGGTCAGCCGCCGTCCCGACCACGGCGACGGCGCCATCGCCAAAGCCTGCCGTTCCTCGGTCTCGGCCGTGGCCGCCGCGCGCCAGCGGCTGGGCCTGCCGGCGCCCGATCCGCAGACCACCAAACGGCGATAGCACCAGGGGGCAGCGGCGACCCGCCGCGGAGTCGCCGGCCCCCACTAGATCTAGCGCTTAGCCTTCGGCGATGTTCGAGGACGCCGTCTTCGGAGCGCTGATCGCCTTCGGCGTCGCCGTCTTCACCACCCCGGTCGGCGTCTCCGGGGCCGTCTTCCTGGTCCCGATCCAGGTCAGCGTCCTGCACACGCCGAGCCCGGCGGTCACCCCGACCAACCTGCTCTACAACCTGATCGCGATCCCCGGCGCGCTGCTGCGCTTCCACCGCGAGGGGCGGCTGACCGGGCCGCTGACGCGGCTGCTGGTGCTCGGCACCCTGCCCGGGATGGTCGCCGGGGCGGTGATCCGGGCGGAGCTGCTGAGCGGGACCGAGGCCTTCCTCGTCGTCATCGCCGCGGTGCTGGTGCCGCTCGGCGCCTGGCTTGCCTTCGCCGCGCCGGCCGCCCCGGCGGCGGCTCCCGACCGCAACCGCCGCCGCCTGATCGTCGCCCTCGCCCTCGCGGTGGGAGTGGTCGGCGGCATCTACGGGATCGGCGGCGGCTCGATCCTCGGGCCGATCCTGGTCGGCCTCGGCTACTCCGTGCTCGAGGTCGCCCCCGCCGCGCTGACCGCGACCTTCCTCACCTCCATCGCCGGCGTCGCCACCTTCGGCCTGCTCAGCCTCGGCGGCAGCGGCGACCTCGCCCCGGACTGGACGCTCGGCATCGCGATCGGGCTGGGTGGTCTGGCCGGCGCCTACCTCGGTGCCCGCCTGCAGTCGCGCCTGCCGGAAACCCTGCTGCGGCGGGGGCTCGGAGTGCTGGCGCTCGGCCTGGGGCTGCGCTACGCGATCCAGGCAATTGGCTGAAGGGGCGCCCGGCGCCCCGAGTTCAGTCCTCGTCTTCGGGTTCGCGCTTGGCGGTCGCGCCCGGCAGCAGGGTGAAGGCGGCGATCATCTCCGAGCCGATCACCAGGTCCTCGCCGTGGGAGTTGAGGCTGACTTTGCCGTGCGGCCCCGGTGAGATCGCCGGGTTGGCCTCGACCAGCATCGCGTCGACCCGGTGCCCGGTGGTCGCCTCGACCCTGATCGGCACGTCCCCCTCGCGTTCGCCACGGACCTGCTCGAGCACCTCGTGGAACCACGAGGGATCCTCCGCCGGCGGGCGCTCGTAACGGGTCCCGATCTCGAAGGCGGACGGCATCGGGGGGAATCTATGGGACGGCGGTGCTGGCGCGCCCCCATCTCCCGCGTGCCTCGTCAATTGCCGGGAGAAAAGTTAAGGTAATGGCAGTGCGCAGGGCACTCCTCACAACTCCGCCGCAGCGGCGCGCGGCGCGCGCGGGTGCTGCCTGGCTGGGTTGCCTGCTGGCGCTGGCCCTGTGCCCTGGGTTGGCGAGCGCCCTGACGATCGGCTCGTTCGAAACCTCCGGCACCGGAGCGGACGGGACGCCGATGACGCAGGCCGGAGCACACCCAAACTTGACCACCTCCTTCGCCTTCGGCGAATCCGGTGAACCAGAAGCCGCCAAGGACGTGCTGCTGGGCCTACCGGAGGGCTTCTTCATCAGCCCGGACGTGGTTCCGCAGTGCGCCGCCGCGGACTTCGCCAGCTTCGAATGCGCGTCCTCGACCCAGGTCGGCCTGATCACGCTCCGCGCCGATCACGAAGGCGACCCAGATCACCTGCTGGGCACCGCGCCCGTCTACGCGGTCGTGCCGGGGCCAGGAGAGATCGCTCGCTTCGCCTTCATCGCGCCGGTCCTAAACGCGGTCGTCGGTGTCCCGATGACGGTGCGATCTGGGTCTGACTACGGGCTCGACCTCGCGTTCCAGAACCTGCCGGAAGAGGCGGCGCTGGCCGCGGTCAAGCTGACCCTCTGGGGAGCCCCCGCCGGCCCGACGCATGACTCAGAACGCTTTGGGCCCGGGTCACCGGGCGCTCCCGCCAACTGCCCCGGAGTGGAAGGGACCAGCTGCATCGTCGGGCAGAGCCCGGTGGCTATACCGAGTCGCTCCCTGCTCCACAATCCGACCGCTTGCAGTGGGCCCCTCACCAGCACCCTCAACCTCAACACCTACGAGCACCTGAGCGATGTCCTCTCCGAGAGCTTCAGCGACAGCATTGGGATCAGCGGCTGCAACATGAATGCCTTCAGCCCGACGCTGCTCGCCGGATTGACGACCGCACAAACGCGATCGTCTTCCGGCCTCGCCCTCAAACTGCACGTGGACGACGACGGGTTCTACAAACCCAATGGGTTCGACGAAGCTCAGATCAAGGCTGTCACGGTCGCGCTCCCAGCGGGGCTGGAGATCGACTCCGCGATCGCCGGCGAAATGCACACCTGCACGGACGTCCAGTTCGCGACAGGCTCAGCGAGTCCGAGCAGCTGCCCCCTCGACTCCAGACTCGGAACCTTTTCGATAGCCATCGCCGGCCTCAGCGACCCCCTCGAAGGCGACGCGTACTTCGGCACGCCGGAACCCGGCGAGGCCTACCGCCTCTTCCTCGCCGCCTCCGGGCCCAGCTTCGACGTCAAGCTCATCGGCCTGCTGCAGCCGGGTTCCGCGGGCAGCCCGGTAACGCTGGCGGTCGCGAACCTCCCCCAGCTTCCGCTCAAAACGCTGGAACTGGAACTCGCCGCCGACTCCGAACTACTGACGACCCCGGTCAAGTGTGGGATCTATCAGGCGAAAACCACCTTCTCGCCCTGGAGCTCCTCCAGCGCCCCCGCTTTCGTCACGACCAATGGCATCTCGCTCACCTCGACCGGACCCAACAGCGGTCCATGCCCCGGCCCGGCGACCGAGGTCGACCTCGCGCTCTCCCCCGCCTCGATACTCGCCGACGGCAGCTCGACCAGCCTCGCGACGGCGAGCGTGAGCGACGCTGGCGGAATCCCGGTGCCCGGCGACCAGGTCGTCTTCGCCTCGACCGATCCCGGCCAGCGGATCGGCGCCGTGACCGAAAACGAGGACGGCACCTACAGCGCCCGCATCACCAGCTCGACCGCCGTGGGCGCAGCGACGATCACGGCCACCGATGTCACCCTCGACCCCGACCTACTCGGCAGCGCAACGCTCACCCAGACCGCCCCCGACACCCTGCGGCCAGCGCCGATCCTGCCACGGCCGCCCGCCCCCGCCCCGCCGTCGGTCACGATCACGAAGAAGCCACGGCACCAAACTCGCGACCGCACTCCCAGCTTCCGCTTCAGCTCCACCGCCGCCGGGGTCACCTTCAGCTGCAAGGTCGACGGTCAGCGCTTCGGGCGCTGCACCTCACCGAAGACCCTGCCCAAGCTCGGCCTCGGCAGCCACACCTTCAGCGTCCGCGCCACGGACGCCGCCGGCACCCTCTCCGTGCCGGTCATCTACCGGTTCGCGGTTCTCAAGGCGGCCGCTTCCTGAGCGCCGAGCGCGCGCCGGCCCGGCCTGTCACGGATCTGTCCATATACGCGGATCCCGTTCGTCTTAGATGTGACCACTCACTCCAAGGAGGCAACGATGCAATACATGCTCCTCATCTATTCGGGCGACGCGATGAACGGGTTCGAGGACCGTTCCGAGGCCGAGCAGCAGGCGATCATGGGCGAGTACCAGGCGATCTCCCAGACCCCGGGCGTCAGCGGCGGCCACCAGCTGCAGCCGTCGGAGACCGCGACCACGGTCCGCGTCGAGGACGGCCAGACCCTGACCACCGACGGGCCCTTCGCGACGACCAAGGAGGTCCTCGGCGGCTACTACCTGCTGGAGGCCGATGACCTCGACGCCGCGCTCGAGATCGCGGCGCGGATCCCGGCCGCCAGGCTGGGCGGGACGATCGAGGTGCGACCCGTGGTGGAACGCTGATCGAGCGCGTCTTCCGTGACGAGTGGGGGCGCGTCCTCGCCACCCTCGTCGGCTTCCTCGGCGACATCGACCTCGCCGAGGAAGCCACGCAGTCGGCGTTTGCGGCCGCGGCCGAGCGCTGGCCGAGCGAGGGCACCCCCGCCAACCCCCGGGCCTGGCTGATCGCGACGGCCCGCAACCGGGCGATCGACCGCATCCGCCGCGACCGCACGCTCGCCGCCAAGGCCCACCTGCTGGAGGCTCCCGAACCCGTGACCGACGAGATCCCCGACACGATCTTCCCCGACGAGCGGCTCGAGCTCATCTTCACCTGCTGCCACCCGGCGCTGGCGACCGAGGCACAGGTGGCGCTGGCGCTGCGCACCCTCGGCGGCCTGAGCACGGCGGAGATCGCCCGCGCCTTCCTCGTCCCCGAGCCGACGATGGCGAAGCGGCTGGTGCGGGCGAAAACGAAGATCCGCGACGCCGGAATCCCCTTCCGGGTTCCCCCCGACCACCTGCTCCCGGACCGTCTAGCCACGGTGCTGGCGGTCGTCTACCTGATCTTCAACGAGGGCTACGGCGGTCGCAACGACCTCGCCGCCGAGGCGATCCGGCTCGGCCGGGCGCTGGCCGAGCTGATGCCGGACGAGCCCGGAGCCCACGCCCTGCTGGCGCTGATGCTGTTGCACGACGCCCGTCGCGAGGCCCGTTTCGCCGCCGGCACGCTGGTCCTGCTGGAAGCACAGGACCGCTCGCTCTGGGACCGGGAGCAGATCGCCGCGGGACGGGTGGCGCTCGACCGGGCGCTGGCGCTGGGCGGGCGCGGCCGGTACGCGATCGAGGCGGCGATCGCCTCCCTCCACCTCGAGCAGCCGCCGGACTGGCCGCAGATCGCGGCGCTCTACGGCGAGCTCGGCCGCCTCATCGGCTCGCCGGTGGTCGAGCTGAACCGCGCCGCCGCGATCGCCGAGGGCGGTGAAGTCGAGGCGGCGCTGGCGCTGATCGAAGACCTCGACCTCGACCGCTACCACCCCTTCCACGCGGCGCGGGCCGAGCTGCTGCGCCGCCTCGGGCGGCCTGACGATGCCCGCCAGGCCTATGAGCGGGCATTGGAGCTGGCGCAGTCGGACGCTGAGCGCGGCTTCCTGGAAGGGCGCCGCGACGGGCTCGTCAGGCGCGACTGAGTCCGCCTCCAGAAGCCCTGAGCGAGCCTCCTGCGACCGCCGTCGTCGGCCCGGCCGCCGCCGGGTCGAGCGCCTCGACTTTCGCCAGAGCCTGAGCAGGTCCCCAGAGGACTCCCGCCATCATCACTGCGAGAACGGCTTTTCTCATTCGGGGGAGTCCTTAGCCTTGGCCCTATTTTTGGACGAATTTTCGACTCTATGCACATGCGAGCCCTTTGGGCAAGTATCTCCATCCAAAATCGGTCCTTTTCTGACGGCGCCAAGGCGCAATGCCCTGAGCTGCTGACCAGCGCCGAAGCGCATCCTGCTCGGCGAGGTCAGCCGCGGCGCTGCACAAGCGCGTTCTCAGTGGACGGACCTACCTAGAGTTGCGACGAGTACCGCTACAGCGTTTCGTCCCTAACGGAGAGATTGTCGTGCCGGTAGAAGCGGCGCTAGATTTGGCTCCACAGGCGAGGAAGCGGCGACCCTCCTACGGGCAGATCAGAGTGCCCCGAAGAGACGTTCCGAAAAAGTCGCCTTGACTTCCGCCCCAGCGGAGCTACCTTCGCCGACGCCAAAGACATAAGTGGCCCCGGCGGCGGTGGAACGCCCCGGGGCCTGGCACCGAAGACTGAGCCTTCGATGCGCGACTGATTCTCCCAGAGCCCTTCGTGCGATTGGGAGATCGACGGCCACTGAAAGCGGCGGTTCTTCGGTGCCCTACCGAAAGGAGGACACCATGCCCAGCACCACCTGCACGATCGACGGCGACCAGCGCGACGGGCTTTACGAACTGGTGCGCAATCACCTGGGCGCTGTCGGCGATCTATGGATCGCGCTGGAGATAAATAAGGATTTCGCCACCGCCGAGCGGCTCGGCCTGGAGTTCGGCGAAGACTTCCGGCTGTTTGAGGACATCGGCTGGAACGGGCGCGACGGCCGCAAAGCATTCGAGCTGACCATGCCGCCCGAGGATCTGATGGAACTGCTCCAACGCCTTCACGGTGAAGCCGAACGGGTCCTCCTCGAATCCGTCACGGAGCGCGAGTCAAGGGAAGAAGACGCGGCGGCTAACGAGCTATTCCGGCTCGGCTACGACGCCTGCGAGGAACTGCTGGCCGACCTCGACCCACGGGAGGCGGCCTGACGATTCGCCGCGAACCCGTGCGGCTTCTCGGGGGCCGAAGCGCAGGCCACAGGGAGGTTGCGGAACTGCCCGCTCGGGGCGGCCCGCACCCTGCTTCGGCCCCCGAGAAGCCGCACGGCCGCTGCTATGAAGGCTTGTCGTGGAATCGCCGGTCGGCGATTTCGTAGACGGTCGGCGCGTTCGAGTCGCGAGGGTGGTGTCGGACACCGAAAGCGAGATAGCGAAGGGCGAGGCCCTCGCCGTCGCGAACGAAGCGCAGGACCATGCCGAACTTGCCATTCGGCGCTGGCAGATAGACCTTGAAGCAAGCCGGGAGCTTCGTGCCATCGCGTCCTTCGGGATCGCAGCGGCGAAGGGCCTTGATCTCGACACCCTCCCGCTCGAACTGGCTGCGAGCCTCGCGAAGCGCCTCGGCGCCTGCGCGACCGCTTCGCATCGTGTCCTCGGCGAAGGCGCCCTCGTCGAAGAGGACGCGGGCATTCCCCCGCCGGATGGACAAGGACTACCCCTCGCCGTCTGCGGGCTGAAACGGCCCGTGCTCGGCCTCTAGAGCTGCGATCTCCTCCTCGGTGGCATCGCGCTCGTTCTTGCCGAGCATGGCCTTCCAAGAGGTATCGCGCGTGATCACGAACTCGCTGGCGCTGCGCTCCTCAATGACGATGAACTCGCCTTCGAGAGCGCCGCTGACCTTGATGTGCGCGGGCTGCTCCATCGCCCGAAATCATGGCAGACCCCTAGGTCGAAACGCCAAACGGATCAACGGCGGTGAAAGTCAAGGCGCTCCGCCTCCCCAAGGGAGCCAGCCAATCTTGGCGAGTAGACATCGGCGCGAATCTTGCCCTTCCCCCCTCGCTCTGCGTAGTAGGAGCCGCTGAGTTCACGAACAGGGCGTCCCGCCACTGCCAGCTCGCTTGCCCCTTGAGTTGGGCGATTGTGGTCGCGATCTGGCGCAGGCGCCTGCTGTTGAAAAATGTAATGGAGGTCTTTCCGGTGGTCATTGGGTCGAAATGAAGCCGTCAGAGACCAAGACTCAGCTTGCGTTTTGGGGAAATAGCAGCGCACTGAAACCGAAGAAAACGTTTGGCAGATCGCCAGGTAAATCTCAGTGGTTCCCGGGTTTCCCTCTCCATCCCGCTGATAGTCAAGCGTCCCGAGCCAGGTGCCGTGAATCACCGGGTTGCCTGCAAGTTCAGAGAGACGACGAACACCAGGGGCACGCCAAAGCCACTGATCGAAGAGCAAGACCAGCAACGTGATACCGCCGGTGATCCCACCAAGCCAGCGCAAGCCCTGCTCGTTGATTGAGTCGCCGGTCAGCGCTGAGATGACGAACATCAATCCGGCGGCAAGGCCGATGATCGTCCGAATCCAACCGGGAGAAGGCACTAGCTGTCCTTGACGTATTGCCACGCCTCGTGAACGAAGCTACGGGCCTCATCGCGGCTCCACTTCTGATGCGTATGGAAGAGGTACTTGATGCCATTGACCTCCATCCAGCGCTTTTCTGACTCTGCCTCCTCAGTGTCTTCCCAGGCATGCGCGAGAACGCTTCGCACCCGCGCCGCCCAGGTAGACGACGCGAAACATGAATCGGGGCAATTGAAAACCAAGGACTCGATCAGGTAACTGGCAACGACAGGACAGACCCCTTCATCGACCATCTGATTCTCAAGATTCTTGAGAATGCGAACGAGCTTCTTGAAACGCATGGTGGTCGCTTCGTTCTTGTCGACGCCATTCCGATAATGCTGGTCTGGGTAGTTCGTGACCCAGTAGCCGGGATCGTTGTCGGGCAAGAGCCGGATCCCCTCGATGAAGCGTCTCGGCGACCAATACTTCCGATAGGTCGCGCACGGAACAACGTCTGCCGCAAGCGATCGAGAACTCTCTCGGACAGTGAAGACCTTGTTGCTTCGGCTTACGGCGCCGCTTCCGAAAGCGCCGACGAGCGCATCCCCGACAGCATTCTTGAACGCTGCGATGTTGGTCGCACCTGATGACGTTCTAAACGGACCTGAATATGCCGTCAGTCCCTGCTCCCTCCAGACCGCCTCTCGCGAAGTTTCGGAGCCATACTCTGAGAAGGTAATGCCCGTGTACTCAACAGCGATATCGACATCGCTGTCGCGCCGAACATTCGTGTTGTTTTTGTAAGAACCCTTTGCGTAAACGTCAATCGACAGGGTCCGAAGGAGGTCGTGACCTCTGATCGCCTCGGCGATCATTGCTTCCGTGTTCTTCCTCCTTTCGTCTTCGTTATTGAAGGCTGGTGAGGTCCAAGCATCAAGCTGTTCCTCGCTAATCGTTGACGTGGCCGTTGGCATCAGACGGCTCCTATCGACACTTCATCGGCTTGCACGATGACTGCGGTTCCGCCGTCGCCGCTGGTAGGTTCCTTGTACACGGCGTTTCTCCATTCTCCTCGGTTTTACTTTGCAACGGAGAAGCGTACGTTTGAGCCCCGGCGGAAAAGTGTGCTCACTTTTCCCGGAATTTGCGGTTTCTCGCCGAGCGTTTACGACTTCCCGGTGCGAAGTGCGGGCGGATTCGTCACATAAGGGGGTCCACTTTTCCCCTTCGTGCCTCCGTATAAGTAGATGGCACCAGAACTCCGACCGAACGCATCGCGCGAATTCGGTTCGCCGGACTCGCGCTGCTCGAAAGTTGCCGGATTCGGCTGGCTCGTTCGACAGGCACGTAGATGATGAGCTTGCCGAGAACCTGTTTGCGCCCACCCGACCTTGCCAATCGCTCTCATCCCGATTGGCAAGGTAGAACAGCGCTCGTTCCGCTCCGTAGTGAGGAATCCGCGCCCCTCCCCCGCGCCCGAGTCTCTACCACCATGTTCGGCGCTCGGTGATGGCTGGCCGATCTTCTTCTGGCACCGGGCGCCGTGCCGGGGCGCGTTCCTCGGCGGGGAACCCCTCGCTCTCCGATCTCGACCATCGCATCCTTGACCTTCTCTCCTCTCTCCGGGTGCTGACCCTTCCTCAGCTCGCCACTATCTCGCCCGAGATCCCCTCACGTACCTTGCGCTATCGAACCGCCCGCCTCGCCAAGCATGGCTTCGTCGGTCGGACTCGGCCATACCGCGAACGCGGCTCAGCGCCGCATCATCTGTGGCCGACGCGAAAGGGCGAGGCGATCGCCAAGGGCGATGCCCCGCCGCGCGGCGGGGAGCGGCGCGAGCCAAACCCGCTGTTCCTCGCTCACGCCGCTGGGCTGAGCGAGCTGTACGTAGCGCTGGAGACCGGGCTGCCCAAGGGCATCCGCCTGGCCGCCTTCGACCGCGAGGCCGAGGCGCGCGAGACGTTCACCACCTACGCCCGCGAGGAGCGGGCGATTGCCCCCGACGCCTGCATCGACGTCGCCGAGGCCGATGGCCGTAGGCTGCTCGGCTTTGTCGAGCTGGACCTAGGGACGATGTCGCACCGCCAGCTCAAAGCGAAGGCGGCGGGGTATGGCGAGTACGCCCGGCTCGAAGCCTGGCGCCGCCGCAACGCGTACTGCCCGGCGCTGCTGTTCATCACCACCAGCGAGAAGCGGGCGCGGTCCTTCCTCGCCGCCAGCAAAAGGGAGATCGACAGGAACCGGATGCTGGTCGCCTGCGTCGGGCTGGCCCGCGATCTTCGGCGCTGCATCGTCGCGCCCGAGTGGCTGGTCGGCGACGGCGCACAGGACGCCGACCTGCTCGGCGTCCTCCGCGCCGCGCGGCGGCCCTACGACGAAGAGATTGCGCGCGAGGAAACCCAGCGCCGCGAGGATGAGGCCGAGCGCGACCGGCTGCGCTCTGACCCCGAGGCCCTCGCCGAGCGGCTGCGGGGGGAGCTTCGCTACGGCTGGGGAAGCGATCAGCTCGGGCAACGGGCGACCGATGCCCTTCGCCTCTCGCTCGAAGGCAAGGGCGCACTTGATGAGATCGAGCGCCGAGCGCTGGAAGCGGTCGGCGGGATGCTGGCCGAACCGATTGACGCCCGCCTCGCCGACCGCGAGCTGAAGCCGCCTGAGCGCGAGGCGCTGGCGGCCTTGGTTGCGCACCACCGCGCGGGCCAGCTCGCGCGCCTAGAGGAGGCGGTCGGGCGATTCGGGGAAGGGCCGAAGATGCGCCAGAGGCGCCGCTGGCTGGAGGATGGCGACCTGCTCGGCATCGACTCGCTGGACGGGCTGGCACTCGATGCCGAGCAAGAACGCGAGAGCGCTGCCGAGCAGGAACGCCTGCGGGAGAACTACCTTCGCTGGCGTGAGGCCGAGGCCAAGCGGCTCGCCAAGTTGCAGGGCTTCATCGCCCGCCACCGCACCGGGCACGATGCCTTCCTCGCCGAGGTCGACCGGGGCGCGCTGCGGCGCTGCTCGCGCTGTGAGGAGATCGTCTATCCCGACCCCGAGCGCAAGCCCCGCCCTGGCGGTCGGCGCCACGTTGCCGGGCGCTGCCATTTCTGCGGGGCGGGGACGCTGAGCGAGCTGCCAACCGAGCCGGTGAAATCGACTTGAGATCCGGGCGCGACGGAGCTACACCTAGCGGACGGATCGCAGCCCGGCGCCGCCGCGATCACGAAGGCAGGAGACACAAAACGGCGGCGGGCGAACTCGAGCCCACGATGTCGATTGAACACACCGAGCCCGGATCAGCGCTGGACGATCAGCTTCGCCGCGAGCAGGCCAAGGCGATCTTCGACCTGCTCGCCTCCCAGCGCAACCGACCGGCTCAGGGAAGGGGACACTGATGCGACGCTTCGCCTGGTACGGACGGCTCTCGACCAAGGACAAGCAGGACCCGACGCTCTCTTTTCCCTCCCAGCGCGAGATATGCGCGACGAAAGCCGCTGAGCTGGACGGGGAGATCGTCTGCGACTTCACCGATCAGGAGGCCGGTCGGCGAGACGACCGGGCGGGCTGGGCCGACCTGTTGCGCGAGGCCAAGGAGCGGGATGCGCGGCGCTTCGACGCGGTAATCATCTACTCGACCTCCCGCCTCAGCCGCGACCTCTTCCACGCGCTCACTTACGAGCGCGAGATGACCCGGGCCGGAATCGAGGTCTTCTACGCGCTCAGCGCCGGCGACCAGACCAGCCCCGAGGGGCGGCTGATCCGCCACATGTTTCAGGCGCTCGACCAGTTCGAGGTCGAGAAGCTGGGTCGCGAAGTTAGGCGCGGTCAGAAGGAGAACACGCGTCAGGGCTACCGCAATGGCGGGCGGGCGCCCTACGGCTACCGGCTTCGACATGAGGCGCATCCCGACCCGGCGCGGGCGAAGGCTGGCGATAAGAAGTCTCGCCTCGTTGCCGATCCCGAGCGGGCACCGGTGATCGCTGAGATTTTCGAGCGTTTCCTTTCCGGCTCTGGCTACAAGGAGATCGCCAACCACCTGAACCGGCCTGGTGGGCCGCCGCCGCCCAACCACGTCGATTCCAAGCGCAACACGTCCGGCAAATGGGCGAAGACCACGATCAAGTCGATGCTCGAAAACCCCACCTACACCGGTCGCCTGTACTGGAATCGGCTCGACTCACGCGCCCACAAGCAGGGTGCCGGGCCGGTGGTCCGGCGCAGTCCCGAGGAATGGGTCGAAGCAGACGAGCGACACGAGGCCCTGGTCACCGACGAGCAGTTCGAGCGCGTGCAAACCGAGATGAAGCGTCGCAGCAACGGCCACGGCGGCCACCGACGACGGCCACAGAAGCGACCCTTCCTGCTGCGAGGAATCGTCCACTGCTCCACCGGGCACAACCCGCTACGGATGCAGGGGCGCTCTCGAAAAGGCGAGCCGACCTATTACACCTGCGGCTACCGAACCTCCTATGGCGACCGCGCGGCCGAAGCGGTCGGCCACGGCAAGTGGCAGTACGTGCGCGAGGACAGCCTCACGAAGCTGATCGACAGCTTCTTCGCCACCCGGATATTCGGCGCTGACCGCCTGGCCTACTTCCGCGCTCAGAGTTCAACCATGGCGAACGAAGCGCAAGACCGCGACGACGACAAGCGCTCGCGGGTCACCAAACAGCTCAGCGAGGTCGATCAACGGATCGAGCGCCAGCTCGCCGCGATCGAGGCAGGCGTCGATCCGGCCGTGGTCGGCAAACGAATCCGAACCCTCAAAACGGAGCGCGAGGAGGCGGAGGTCGTCCTCGCTCAGCTCGAAGACTCGCGCCGCGACAGCACCGCCATCGACCCCGCCGACACCCTGGCGGTCCTCGACGCTCTGCCCGACCTCGGCAAGTCGCTGATCGCCGCCGACCCCGACATACGGCGGGCGGTGTTCGACGCCTTTCGCCTCCGGGTCGAGATCGACCGCAACAGTGGTCAGATACGCCTGAAAGCGCTGGTGTCAAGCGCGTTCGGGGAGGCGACGAATCTAAGTGACCTGGGAGAGGCGGGTGATCCGGCTCTCTCCGATAAGGCCATACCGCTACGGGGATTCGAACCCCGGTTTCTGGCATGAGAAGCCAGCGTCCTAGTCCCCTAGACGATAGCGGCAGGGGACGGCGATTCTAGCGATTCCGAGTTTGGAGTTGCTGCTTGGGGGCGGCGCGGCGATTGGGGCGCAACCGGTAAATTGCCATCTCCCCCGCGGCTGTGGCGGAACTGGTAGACGCGCACGGTTCAGGTCCGTGTGGGCGAGAGCCCGTGAAGGTTCGACTCCTTTCAGCCGCATCTGAGACGCGTCAGCGCCGGCGCGGCCCCGCCTCCAGCCTCAGCACGACCGGCACGGTCGTCGTCTTCGGGGAGTCGCCGGCCGGTGCGTAGGTGACAGCGACCTTGACCCGGAGCCGGCTGTTTCAGCTCGAGGATCCCGCGGGCGAAGTTGGTCGGCTGCAGGCGCAGCCTCACCGTCCCCGCCTTGGCGATCTCGAGGCTGACCGGCTTGCGGAGCTTCTTGGCCCCGAGCAGGACTGAACGGCCGCCACTTCCCCGTGCCTTCATTCCCAAGACTCCCCTTTATTAGCCCGAAACTTACCGAGCGAAGGCTCGGCATCAAGCCTCTAGTTCAGGCGGGCTGCCCGACGGCGGCACGAGAACGCGCCGCGGTGCCGGCGATCTCCTCGGCGAAGACCGGCCAGAGCTGGCGGGGCAGGTCGTGACCCATGCCGTCGATGATCTTCAGGCGGGCGTTGGGGATGGCGCGAGCGGTGGCCCGGCCGCCGGCCGGGCGCACGAGCACGTCGCGGTTGCCGTGGATGACCGTGGCCGGGGCGCGGACGCCGCGCAGGGCCTCGGTGCGGTCGCCGGAGGCGGTGATCGCGTGCAGCTGGCGGGCGACGCCGGCAGCGCTGTGCCCGCGATCGTAGGAACGGCCGGCGACGCGGCGGAGCCGCTCCTCGTCGAACGGGTAGCCGGGCGAGCCGATCACGCTGAAGGTCTTGACGGAGCGCTCGACCGCCGCCTCGCGGTCACGCGGCGGCTTGCCCAGCAGCACCGCCATCGCCTTGCGGCTCGGCAGCCCGGTCCAGCGGCTACCGGTGTTGGACATGATCGAGACCAGCGAGCGCACCCGCTCGGGGTGCTCGATCGCCATCGTCTGCACGACCATCCCGCCCATCGAGGCGCCGGCGACGTGGGCGCAGTCGATGCCGAGGTGGTCCATCAGCCCGATCGTGTCGGCGGCCATGTCGCGCAGCAGGTAGGGCGCACTGCCGCGGCGGCCGAGGATCATGTCGGCGCGGCGCGGCACCCCGGCCGACTCGATCTTGGTCGAGCGCCCGATGTCGCGGTTGTCGAAGCGGATGACGCGGAAACCCCGCTCGGCCAGCAGCCCGCAGAAGCCCTCATCCCAGGCCAGCATCTGCGTCGCCAGGCCCATCACCAGCAGCAGCGGCTCGCCATCGGCGTCGCCCATCTCCTGATAGCAGAGCTCGATCCCGTTGGCGGGGGCGATCAGTTCATCGCCGAAAGAGTGCATCCGCGAAGTCTAGCCAGTGGCCTGGCTACCCAGCCAGTCGGTAGAACAGGGGGATGAGAACGGCCATCGTCTCCGACCTCCACCTCGGCGCCGCCAGCGGCGAGGACGTGCTGCGCGACCCCGCGGTCCGCCGCCTCCTGCTGGAGGAGATCGCCGGCGCCGACCGCGTCGTCCTGCTTGGCGACGTGGTCGAGCTGCGCGACCTCGCGCTCGGCGTCGCCCTCGACTCCGCCCGGCCCTTCTTCGAGGAGCTGGGCGCGGCATTGGGCGAGGGCGAGGTGACGATCGTGCCCGGCAACCACGACTACCGCCTGGCCGAGCCGCTGCTCGATCGGCTCTCGCTCGGTGGCGCCCGGGAGCTTGGGCTCGAGCAGCACGACGACGCGCCCGGCGACGGCGCCGGCGCCACGATCGACTCCTGGCTGGGACCGGCCAACCTGCGCGTCGCCTACCCGGGGGTCTGGCTGCGCGACGACGTCTACGCCACCCACGGCCACTATATGGACGCCCACCTCACCCTCCCCCGCGCCGAGTGCCTGGCCGTCGCGACCTTGATCCGCCTCTCCGGGCAGCTGCCGAACCCGGCGGCGCCAGCCGACTACGAGCGGGTCCTGCGGCCGATCTACGGCTTCAGCTTCGGCGTCGCCCAGGCGCGGGCGCGGGTTGGCCGTCCCCGTCCCCATCCCTCCGAAGCAGCCTGGAAGGCGCTTGCCGGCGACAACGGCGAGGCCAGCTCGCGCCAGCGCCTGCGTGCCGCCTCGGTGCGGGCCGCGTTTCCGACCGGAATCCGGGCGATCAACCGACTGCTGCACTCCGACTTCGGCGCCGACATCTCGGCCACCGCGATCTTCCTCGCCGGTGTCGAGGCGGCGACCGAGCTGGCGACGCGGCTGGGAATCGCCGGCGCCCACATGATCACCGGCCACACCCACCGCGGCGGCCCCAACGAGGGCGAAGCCACCTGGCCGCTGGCCGGCGGCGGCCACCTCCACAACACCGGCAGCTGGGTCTTCGCCTCCGCCTTCCACAACCCCGGCACTCCCCCCAGCCCCTACTGGCCGGGTACGGTCACCTGGGTGGACGGCACCGGCCCGCCCCGACGCAAACAGCTACTGCTGGACCACTCTCACCCGGAGATGCTCGAGCTGATTGAACGGACTCGCGGGAGCACGGATCGGGGATGACTCGCCGGAGCCTCCCCGCTGTTGCTCCGCCGAGTCATCCCCGATCCGTGCCCTAGCCAAGCCAGTCGGCAATGATCCGCCCGATCTCCGACCCCGCGTCCTCCTGGAGGAAGTGCGAGGCGTCGGCGATCACCCGCGGCGGGGTCAGGTTGAGCTCGCTGGAGACGCGCTCGCCGACCTTGAAGGGCAGGATCGGGTCGGAGTCGGCCCAGAGGACCAGCGAGGGCCGGTCGTCCTCGCGCAGCCCGTCGGCGACCCGTTTGCCCTCGACCGCGCCGACCGCCTCGGGGGTGGTCGGCAGGATCAGCGGGAAGGCGCGGGCGCCGGCCTTCGAGGGCCCGTCTATATAAGGAGCGTCGTAGGCGGCGGCGACCGCGTCGCCCGGGTCGTTCTTGCAGCCGCCGCGGACGAGCATCCCCACCGGCACATCCTCGTTGTCGCGGACGAAGTCGCGGAAGGCGAACCAGGCGTCGCTCATGCGCTGGTGGCCGGTGAAGGGCCCGGTCTCCATGATCACGATGCGGGCGATGCGGTCGGGGTGCTCGACCGCCAGCCGCAGCCCGATCGGGCCGCCCCAGTCGTGGACGACGACGGTGGCATCGCGCAGATCGAGTTCCTCCAGCAGCAGCGCCATCAGCTCGACGTGGCGGTCGTAGGTGTACCAGCCGAGGTCGGTGGGCTTGTCGGAGCGGCCGAAGCCGGCGTAGTCGGGGGCGATGCAGCGGTAGCCGGCGTCGCGCACCGGCGGGATCACCTTGCGCCAGAGGAACGACCAGGTCGGCTCGCCGTGGAAGAAGACGACCGGCTTGCCCTCCCCCTCGTCGAGGTGGGCGAGGCGAAGGCCGTCGACCTCGCGGTAGCTCGACTCGAACGGATAGTCCGGCAACCCCTCCAGCAACTCATCCGGCGTGCGCACCGCGTCGACGCTCATCCCGCTCTCCTCCCGTAGACCCCGCTCCCAGTGGGAACCAAGCCTAAACCGGTAAATCCGGATCGCCATTCTCTACTTTGTTAATCGACTTTGTGCTACGGTGGCGAACTTCATTCAGCAGTAAGTCAGTCGACATAGGAAGGAACCATTTATGCGGAACGCTCGCAATGCCCGGCGGCGCGGCGTGAAACTCGGCCTCCCGGCCGCGCTTCTTGCCCTGCTCATCGCCGTTTTCGCCGCTGGCTGCGGAAGCAGCAGCGACAGCACCGGCTCAGACTCCTCCGGAGGAGCCAAGCTCGACGTGGTCGGTTACTCCACTCCCGAATCCGTCTACGCCGAAACTCTCGAGCCAGCTTTCGAGAAGACCTCGGAAGGCAAGGGCATCAGCTTCAGCAACTCCTTCGGCGCCTCCGGCGATCAGAGCCGCGCGGTCGTCGCGGGCCAGCCCGCATCGGTGGTCCACTTCTCCCAGGCGGGCGACATGGAACGCCTCGTCGAAGAAGGCGAGCTCGTCTCCAAAGACTGGGAAAAACAGCCCTACGGCGGCATCGCCACCGACTCGGTCGTGGTGATGCTGGTCGAAAAGGGCAACCCGCTCGGACTCAAGTCCTTCAAGGACCTCGAGACCAACGACGAAGCCGAAGTCGTCACCCCGAACCCGTTCAGCTCCGGCTCGGCCCGCTGGAACATCATGGCCATCTACGGCAGCGCGCTCGAAGAAGGCGCCTCGCCCGACCAGGCCCTGACGGCGGTCAAGACGGTGCTCGAAAAGACCAAGGCCCAGCCGGGCAGCGGTCGCGACGCGTTCGCCGCCTTCAGTCAGGGCGAGGGCAACGTCCTCCTCACCTACGAGAACGAAGCGATCAAAGCCGAAAAGGAAGGCGAAGACGTCGAGTACGTGATCCCGCCTTCGACGCTGCAGATCGAAACCCCGATCGCGGTGACGGAGAAGGCACCGGAGCCGGCCGCCGAAGATTTCCTCAAGTTCCTCTGGTCCGACGAAGGCCAGGAACTGTGGGCTGAAAACGGCTACCGTCCGGTCAACCCGAAACTGGTCGACCCAAAGCAGTTCCCGACCCCGGCGAACCTGTTCAAGATCAGCAAGTTCGGTGGCTGGGGCAAGGTCAACGACGAATTCTTCGACGAAGAATCCGGCTCGGTGGCCAAGATCGAGAACGAACTCGGAGTCTCCACCTCCGGCTGATCGATGGAGGCTCACGCTAAAAGCGCTCCAGCGTCACCCCGGGCGGGACTGCGCCTGCCCGGGGTCGGCGCCGGCCTCGGCCGCGGCACGGTCGTGCTCTATCTGAGCCTGATCGTGCTGCTGCCGCTGGCGGCGCTGGTCGACCAGTCGCTCGAAGGCGGCTTCAGCACCTTCTGGACCCAGGTCACCTCCCCGCCGGCCCTCGACTCGCTGAAGTTGACGGTGGTCTGCTCGCTGATCGTCGTCGTCATCAACGCCTTCTTCGGCACGATCATCGCCTGGCTGCTGGTTCGCGACCAGTTCCCCGGCAAGTCCGCCGTCAACGCTGTTATCGACCTCCCTTTCGCGCTGCCGACGATCGTCGCCAGCCTGGTCCTGATCGAGCTCTACGGCGCCCACAGTCCCTTCGGGATCGACATCGCCCTGACCCGGGCTGCGATCGTCGTCGCCCTCTGCTTCGTCACCCTCCCCTTCGTCGTCCGCGCGGTGCAGCCGCTGCTGATCGAGATGGACCGTGAGATGGAGGAGGCCGCCGCCTCGCTCGGCGCCAGTGGCTTCACGATCTTCCGCCGCATCATCTTCCCCAACCTCCTCCCCGGGCTCGCGGCCGGCGTCGCCCTCGCCTTCGCCCGCGCCCTCGGCGAGTACGGCTCGGTCCTGCTCTTCGCCGGCGGCCTGCCGGACACGCGGGTCTCCTCCGTCTTCATCTCCACCCAGATCGAGAACGGCCAGAACACCGGCGCCGCCGCGGTCTCGGTCGTGCTGCTGCTGGCGGCAATGGTGATGCTCGGCCTGATCACGCTGATCCAGCGCTGGAGCAGCAAACACGAGCGCAGCCAGGGCGCCGGTGCCAGCGGGCTGACCGTGATGCCGATGAGCGGCGAGGACTACACCGCGGAGGGCGACGACGATGAGATCCGTTAGCTCCGCCCGCAGTCGCTGGGGCCTGCGCGCCCTCGGCCTCGGCTACCTCACCCTGCTGCTGCTGGCGCCGTTGGTGATGATCTTCTACAAGACCTTCGAACACGGGCTGGCGCCGCCGCTCGACGCGATCACCTCGCCCGATGGCCTGCACGCGCTGAAGCTGAGCCTGCTGATGGTCGTGATCGCGGTGCCGCTGAACACGGTCTTCGGGATCGGCTGCGCGCTGCTGCTGGTCCGCCACAAGTGGAAGGGCAACGCGGTGATCGACGCTGTGATCAACCTCCCCTTCGCGATCTCCCCGGTTGTGATCGGCCTCTCGCTCTTCCTCCTCTACGGCACCAAAGGCTGGCTGGGCCCGACCCTGGCCGAAAACGGGATCGAAATCCTCTTCTCGGTCCCGGGCATGGTCCTCGCCAGTATCTTCGTCTCGGTCCCCTTCGTGGTCCGCGAGACGGTGCCGGTGCTGCAGGAGATCGGGACCGAGCAGGAGCAGGCCGCCTCGACCCTGGGCGCCAACGCCTGGCAGACCTTCCGGCGGATCACTCTGCCCTCGATCCGCTGGGGCGTTGCCTACGGCGTCGTCCTCACCACGGCTCGCGTGCTCGGCGAGTTCGGCGCCGTCTCGATCGTCTCCGGCTCACGCTCGGGCGAAACCGAAACGCTGCCGCTCTTCGTCAAGAAGGCCTTCGACAACTTCGAATTCCCCGCCGCCTACGGGGCCTCGGTCCTGCTTGCCGTACTCGCACTTTCCACGCTCCTGGCAATGAACGTCCTAAAAAGGAAGGAGGACGCCTGATGGGAATCACAGTCGAGGGAGCCTCAAAGCGCTTCGGTGACTTTCAGGCCCTCAACGATGTTTCGATAGAGGTACCGAACGGCTCGCTGACCGCCCTGCTGGGTCCCAGCGGCAGCGGCAAGTCGACGCTGCTGCGAGCGATCGCCGGGCTGGAGACGCTCGACGGCGGCCGCGTGCTGATCGATGACGAGGACGTCTCGACCAAGCCCGTGCAGAAGCGGGAAGTCGGCTTCGTCTTCCAGCACTACGCCGCCTTCAAGCACATGACCGTGTTCGAGAACGTCGGCTTCGGGCTGAAGATCCGCAAGTGGGACAAGGCGAAAATCGCCGACCGCGTGCACGAGTTGCTGCGTCTGGTCCAACTCGACGGGCTCGCCGGCCGCTTCCCCTCCCAGCTCTCCGGCGGCCAGCGCCAGCGCATGGCCCTGGCCCGGGCGCTGGCGGTGGAGCCGCAGGTGCTGCTGCTCGACGAGCCCTTCGGCGCGCTCGACGCCAAGGTCCGCAAAGACCTGCGCACCTGGCTGCGCCATCTCCACGAGGAGATGCACGTGACGACGATCTTCGTCACCCACGACCAGGAGGAGGCGATGGACGTCGCCGAGCAGCTGGTGGTGATGAACGAGGGCCGGGTCGAGCAGTCGGGCAGCGCCGACGACCTCTACGAGAATCCGGCCAACGAGTTCGTGATGAGCTTCGTCGGCGAGGTCAACCGGCTCGGCGACAGCTACGTGCGCCCGCACGACATCGAGGTCGTGTCCGACCCCGACGAGAGCACCGAGGAGGGCATGGTGCAGCGCATCGTCGCCCTCGGTTTCGAGATCCGGGTCGAGCTCGTGCTCGCCGACGGCACCGAGGTCTGGGCGCAGCTGACCCGCAACGAGTTGCAGCGACTGGAGCTGCGGGAAGGGCAGATCGCCTACCTGCGCCCGGTCCAGGCCAAGAGCTTCAACGGTTCGTCCCCGTCCCAGGACCCTGGGGCCTCGACTCCCCAAGGCCACGAGGACGAGGGCGACGCGGAGAAACCCGCAGCCGTTTGAAGAGGCGAAGGAGCGGGGCGCGCTTTTTGCCGGGTAGCGCCCCGCTCCAACTCGCCGCATTCGCCTCACCTTTGAATCTAGGACTTTTTTAGTCCTTTGTCTCTCGCTCCTGCTATTGTTGAGTTAGATGCTCAACAAACTAGACAAAGGAGCCGGCAATGAGTAAGCGGGTGAGCAACACGACCTTCACCTCGAGGGGCCGGATCACCGGTCTGGTCCGCGACGAGGCGCCGGCCGGTGTCGGCCAGAATCGCACCACGCGCAGCGCCAACCGCAACTCGGTCAATTCCGCGGCCGACGAGGCGCTCTTCTACCGGGCCCGCCTGATCCTCGGCGACGCCCTCCCCCGCCCCAACCGCTGAGCGGCCGGGTCGCAGGGCCACAGCGGTTCCGCGGTTCCCTATCCACCAAATCCGTGGAAAAGGAACCGCGGAACCGGGGTCGCGGGTGGCTGGGCCCGCGATCGACTAGCTGCCTTTGGTCTCCGTGGTGACCGGAGCTTCTTCGGGCTGCGGATAGGCCTGAACCGCCAGGTTCCAGCCTTTCAGCGTGAAGGTCACGTCTTTGGCGCCCGCGTACTGGACCGCCACGGTGTGACCGCCCTTGCCGAGCACCGTGGTCGACGTGACCGAGGCGGAAATGAGAGCCGGCGCCGGCGAAGCGGCGACTGCCGTCGCGAGGTTGACTTTCCCCTGCGACTGGCCGTCGACGAGGATCTGCACCGGGCAGGCCAGGGCAGCGGTCGGTTTCGCAGCCGTGCAGCTGACGTTGCCCGAGAACGTGATCACGGCCGAGCTTGCCAGGGCCGGGGTCGCGAACGAGGTGAACGCGGTCGGGATGTAGCCGGCCGTGGTCGCCAGGGCCACAAATGGAGCCGTACCGGCGGCGATGCCGACATTCGGCGGCTTCGGCGCCGTCGCTTTGGCGACGTACAGGTTCGAGGCCGCCTTTTTCTTCAGGTACAGCGTCGCCGCTTTTTTGTTGGTGACGTAGGTCGCTGCCGCCTTCTTGGGGGTCAGCACCGCCTGCGCCTTCTTCGCCAGCGACGGCGTCACTGCCAGCGCCAGCGCAACCACGGCCGCGATCGCGACCACGGTCGCCGCGCGGGGGGACGAAATCCTTCTCTTCAGCAATTGAACCTCCATTTCAGGGCCTTGCCGGAGGTCCTTCTACTCCTGCCGGGTGGCCTTTCTTTACTAAGTGAGTCAATAAACTACAGAAACTGCTAGCTTTAGGCCATCAAGTTGGTCAACAAACTCTGGTTAACCCCTAGAGAAAGGAAGCGCATCTGATGAGAATCAAGAGCCTCGCCATTGCGGTCATCGCCCTTGCCGGGCTTGCCGCTCCGGCGTCGGCCGGAGCCGTAACCCTGACCGGGTCGGGATCCGTAGCCGCCCAGCCCGTGCTGCAAGCCCTCTTCAAGACCTATGAAAAGCAGGTCAAAGGCGTCCACTTCGTCTACCTCGCCAACGGCGGCAACGCCGGCGTCAAAGACGTTCAGAGCGGCGCCAGCCAGTTCGCCGGCCAGGCCCGCACGCCGCTCCCCAGCGACGCCGGCACGACCTACATCAAGGCGTTTATGGACGGGCTCTGCCTCGACGTCAACAAGAAGAATCCACTCAAAAACATCAGCATCCAGCAGGCCCACGACATCTACCGCGGACTGATCACCAACTGGAGCCAGGTTGCCCCCGGGGGCCTGACCACGACGATCGACCCGGTCGGCCGCGACACCAACGGAGGGACCTACAACTTCTTCCTCCAGGCCGTCCTCAACAACGAAGCGCCGGCGTCCAACGTCAACGCGCTGACCGCCGACGGCCTCGTCGTCAACGCGGTCAAGCAGGACGACAACGCAATCGGCTACGCCGGCCTCGCCTGGCAGGGCAGCAAGAAGCTGAAGCCCCTCAAGGTCAACGGCATTCCCTGTGAAGCCAAGAAGATCAGCGTCGAGCCGCTCAAGTACCCGCTCTCGCGCTACCTGTTCATCGTCCTCCCGGGCGACGGCAGCACCAGCCCCCCGGCGCTGACCAAATTCATCGACTGGATGCGGCTCAGCCCGCTGGCCGGTGAAGTGATCAGCAAGGCCGGCGGCGTCCCCGCGTTCAACAAGAAGAAGTAACTGGGCAGTTGAACGACGAGTACTCCCCCGAGTACGGCCCGAAGTGGTCGGACCAGCGCGTCGAGCGGATGCTCGGCGCGCTGGTCTGTGCCGTCGTCGGCCTGCTGCTGGCGATGATCGTCACCGTCCTCGTCAAAGGCTGGCCGTCGTTCTCGCACAACGGCCTCGCCTGGTTCAGCTCCGGCGGCAGCGTCGACGACCAACTCAACGCGATCTTCCTCTCCGGCCAGGCCGGGGCGGAATACATCTACACCTTCCACGCCTGGCCGCTGATCTGGAGCACGCTCCTGATCACCGGCGGCTCCGTCCTCATCGCCCTCTTCTCCGCCCTCTTCGTCGCCGTCTTCATCGTCGAGTTCGCGCCCGAGTGGATGAGCAACATCCTGCAGCCGGTGGTCCGTTTCCTGGCCAGCGTGCCCTCGGTCATCTACGGCCTGATCGGGGTCGTCGTCCTCGTCCCCTTCATCGGCAACAACCTGGTCACCGAGGGACAGAAGGCCTCGGTCGCCGGCGTCATCTCGCTCACCGGCTACAGCCTGCTGGCTGCGATCACGGTGCTGACGGTGATGATCGCGCCACTGATGGTCTCGATCTTCAGCGACGGCCTGCGCTCGGTCAAACCCGGTTGGATCGAGGGCTCGCTGGCGCTCGGCGTCAACCGCTGGCGCACGACCTGGAAGATCGTCGTCCGCACCGCTCGCCCGGCGATCATCGCCGGCACCGTGCTGGCGGTCGCGCGGGCGATCGGCGAGGCGGTGATGCTGGCGATGATCTCCGGCTCGGTCGGCTTCTCCCCCAACCCGGCCGACGGGCTGATCTTCATCTATGAGCCCTCGCGACCGCTGGCACCGACGATCGTCAAGAACATCGATCAGCTGAGCTCGCCGCCGGCCAACGCGACCCTGTTTGCGATCGCCACCGTGCTGCTCTTCTCGGCCGCCTTCCTCTCCCTCACCGGCTGGGTGGCGCGGCGCTCGATGAAAAAGTACGGAGCGGCCTGATGGACTCCCCCGTCGCCCCGCCGCCGGTGCTGCCGCCGCCGTCGACGAACCCGCCCCGCGCCCCCAAGGACGCCGTCGAGGGCAGTGCCACCTGGACGCCGATCGACCGCGTCGGCCTGGCGATCTGCTGGGCGCTGGGATTGCTCTTCTGCGCGATCGCGGTCGCTATCGTCGTCTACCTCTTCATCCAGGGGATCACCTACCTGAAGCCCTCGATGCTGGTGACGCCGGCGGCCGGCGGCTTCACCCAGGGCGAAAGCGGCGGCTTCTCCGATGCTCTCTTCGGAACCCTGATCGTGGCCACGATGGGCATCGCGATCGCCCTCCCGACCGGCATCGCGATCGCGGTCTGGCTGGTCGAGTACGGCCGCCCGACGGGGCTGGCGCGGATCACCGAATCGACGATCGAGGCGATCGCCGGCATTCCCTCGATCGTGCTCGCCCTGTTCGGCACCGTGATCTTCTCCAGCACCGCGCTCGGCTTCCTCAGCCGTGACATTGAAGGCGTCGTCTTCGGCCGCTCCTTCTTCGCGGCGGGCGCGATGCTCTCGCTGGTGGCGCTGCCGCTGATCGTCGCCAGCACCCGCGAGGGGCTGAACTCGATCCCTCGCCACGTTCGCGAGGCCTCCTACGCGGTCGGCAAGACCAAGGCGGCGACGACGCGGCGGATCCTGCTGCCGGCCAGCCGCCCCCAGGTCGCGACCGGGGCGATGCTCGGGCTCGGCCGCATCATCGGCGACACCGCGATCATCGTCGTCCTGCTCGGCGCCACCCAGAATTTCGCCCCGGTCGAAGGCGTCGGCTTCCCGCTCAACTACCTGCGCGGAGCCGGCACCACCCTGACCAACTTCGTCTACGAGGCCTCCCCCACCGGGAACCTCAATCAGCCCCAGAAGGCCTATGCGGCTGCTTTCGTACTCTTGTTGATGGTCTTAGTCTTAAATGGCGCCGTCGACGTCATCCACCGTCGCGCAAGAAAGGTTGGAACGTGGAGTTCCTGACTTCCCCCCCACCACCGATTCGCCGCCTCGAGCTCGAGGATCCCGCTGCCGCCAAAGAGGTTGGCGCCCCGGCCCAGCCCGCGAACGGCGAGGCTCCGGCGGCGTCCGGCGGCTTCACCGGCGCCCGGCGCTCGATCGGCGCTCCCCAGTTCTCGATCCGGCGCATGGAGATCGACGACGTCTCCGTCTCCTACTCCGACCGCGACGCCGTCAAAGGCGTCAGCCTGCCGGTTCGCCAGGGCGAGGTGCTCTCCCTGATCGGGCCCTCCGGCTGCGGCAAGACGACCCTGCTGCGCTCGCTCAACCGCCTCACCGAGCTGACCAGCACGGCGAAACTGCGCGGCCGCATCCTCCTCGACGACGTCGACATCAAGTTGATCGAGCCGACCCTGCTGCGGCGCCGGGTGACGATGGTCTTCCAGCAGCCGAACCCGTTCCCGATGAGCGTCTTCGACAACATCGCCTACGTCCTCCGCGAGCAGGGTTCGCGGCGCTCGCGCAAGAAGGAGCTGGAGCCGAAAGTCCACAGCGCCCTCGACCGCGCCGGCCTCTTCGAGGAGGTCAAGGACAACCTCGCCCACCCGGCCCTGAAGCTCTCCGGCGGCCAGCAGCAGCGGCTCTGCATCGCCCGCGCCCTTGCCGCCGAACCGGAGGTGCTGCTGCTCGACGAGCCCTGCTCGGCGCTCGACCCGCAGTCGACCCAGGTGATCGAGGACCTGATCGTGAAGCTGCGCGATGACGTCGCCGTCGTCATCGTCACTCACAACCTGCAGCAGGCCTACCGGATCGCCGACCACGTCGCCTTCATGTACCTGGGCGACCTGGTCGAGTACGCGACCGCCACCAACCTCTTCGGCTCGCCGCGCGAGAAACGGACCCAGGAGTACGTCAGCGGTGCCTTCGGTTAGCCGCCACAGCGCCCGCTTCGGCGTCCTCGCCGTCTGCGGCCTGCTCCTGACCGGGGCGGCCACGGGCTGCTCGACGACGCAGGAAAAGGCCGAAAAGCAACAGGCCCAGTCCAAGCGCATCCTCGAGGCGCGGGCCGCCCGCCAAAAACAGAAGGCCGATGGGCCGAAAACGGGACGCATAGTCCCGAGATCGGCCCATCGACCCCAGGAGGACAACAGTGAGTGAAGAGAGGGCGACGATCGCCGTGCTGCAGAACACCTACGAGCCCTGCGAGGAGTGCGGGGCACCGCTGGATCCGCAGCAGCGCTACTGCGTCAACTGCGCGGCGCGGCGCGGCAACGGCGCCAACCCGGCCTCTCGCTACTTCGCGGCGATGAGCAAAAAGGCGCGGCGGCCGCTGACCCGACCGCCGGCGAAATCCGGTCCGGGCAGCCGCGCGGCCGCGGTCGCCTTCTTCGCCCTGTTGCCGGTCGCGGTGGCGCTCGGCGTCGTCGTCGGCCGCGGCGACTCCGGCGGCAGCGACAACGAGGCGCTCTTGCAGGCCCTGCGCAAGCAGGAAGCGGCAGCGACCGTCGCCAGCACCGCCGGGACGACCCCGGCAGCGACCGCGAAAACCGCCAAGAAAAACGCCAAGAACGAGAAAGCTCCCGCCAAGGGCGAGGGCAAAGTGGTCGCCCAGACCAAGAACGGAACGGTGCACTCGGTGACCGACTTCAAAGCGAGCGAACAGAAGACCGAAGAAGACACCCAGGTGGTCGCCGAAAACCCCGAACAGACCGGCGACAACTACATCAAGGCCCAGCAGAACCTCCCGGACGTGACCGTGATCGGCGGCGACCCCGGCTCGGCGCCCGCTCCGTCGGGCAGCGGAGTGGAACCGTGAGTCGCCTCGGCCAGATCACCAGTCGCTCGGCTGAGCTGCTGCGACGCCCAAGCTCGAAGCCGGCGGACGCGGCGAAGCCGGAGGCGGCCAGGAAAGCAACGGCCAAACCGGAGGAGAGCCAACCCAAGCCGGAGGAGAGCGCCGAGCTGGTCGCCCAGCGCGACCGCCTGCTGGAGAAGTTCACGGTGATGCAGGCCGACCTCGGCGGCGCCTTCTATGAGATGGCGATCCGCGACCACGTCCGCCTCGACGTCCTCACCCGCAAGGCGGCCGAGCTGCAGCGGGTCGACGCCGAGCTGCTCGCGGTCGAGCGCATGCTCGAGCTCGAGCGGGCCGACGCGGCCGGGCTCTGCCCGGGCTGCGGCGCTCCCTATGGACACGCGGTGCGCTTCTGCGCCCAGTGCGGGCACGCCCTGGTGCCGACGGAGGCGAGCAAGTGAAGAAGGCCGCCTCCCGCCAGTACCAGCGTGCGGTCGAGGCCGCGGCGAGCCTGAGCGGGAAACGCTTCAATCTGCTCGTCGCCACCTCCCTGGTCGCGACCGCGGCGATCATCGCCGCGGCGATGACCAGCACCAGCGACAGCGGGCCGCTGGCAGCGCTGCTCGGTCGCAGCCTGGCGGCGAACACGACGCCGGTCGCGAGCGAACCCGCTCCCAGCCCGGAACCGTCGGGCGGCTCCAGCGGCAGCTCCTCTCCCTCCCCCGAACCGGCGTCCTCCTCCTCGGCGCCGCTCTCCTCCCCCGAACCGGCGCCGGAACCGGAAGCCGCTCCCGAACCGGAACCCGAACCGACCCCGACCACGCCAGAAGTGCCGGCCCCCGAAGCCGGCCGGATCAAGCACGTCTTCGTCATCTCCCTGGCCAGCTCCGGTTACGACGCCGCCTTCGGCGCGACTCCGCAGATGCCCTACCTGACGACGACGCTGCGTCCCCAGGGCACCCTGCTCAGCGGCTACTCGCTGCTCGACCCCGCGGCGCTGCCGAACTCGATCGCGACGATCGGCGGCCAGCCCCCCACCGCCGACACCAGGGCCAACTGCCCCGACTACGGCAAGTGCGTCTACTCGGCCGAAACCCTGACCCTGGCCGACCAGCTCGGCATCGCCAAGTTCAGCTGGCGCGCCTACATGGAGAGCATGGTCAACCTCGAAACCGGTCAGCCCGACAACTGCGTCTATCCGCAGCCCGGCGCCACCGCGGCGCCGCCGCTCGGCGGCTACGCGCCCCAGCTCAACCCCTTCGTCTACTTCCACTCGCTGCTCGACCTCGGCGACTGCTCGGCCAACGACGTCCCCCTCACCGGGTTCGAAAAGGACCTGAAGACGCTGAAGTCGACGCCCAACTACTCCTATGTCTCCCCCAACCTCTGCAACGCCGGGGTGACCGGGCAGTGTGCCGTCGGAACCCCGGATGGCGCCGCCAGCGCCGACGCCTTCCTCGCCGCCCTGGTCCCGAAGATCCTTGCCTCCCCCGCCTACAAGCAGGACGGCCTGCTGATGGTCACCTTCGGCCAGGTCAACCCGGCGCCGATCGACCCGGCGACGGGAGTGGCCGTGCCGCCGACCGGCGACCCGAAGAAAGTCGGGGCGCTGCTGGTCTCCCAGTTCGCCTCCCCCGGCTCCACCGACGCGGTCGCCTACGACCCCTACTCATTGCTGGCCTCGACCGAGGACCTCTTCGGCCTCTCCCGCCTCGGCAAGGCCGAAAGCGCCAAGGTGAAGTCGTTCGCGCCGGCGCTGCTGGGCGAAAACGGCGGCGACTAGATCCTCCCGTCGGCAAGCCGAGAGCGACCGGCCGCCTTTTCTGACAGGCTGAGCCCGTGAATGCACCAGAGCAGAGCGGCGAGCCGATCACCGCGGCCGGGATCGAGGATCTCAAAGCCGAGCTGGCGCAGCTGGAAGGCCCCGCCCGCCTGGAGATGGCGGCGCGGATCAAGGTTGCCCGCGAGGAGGGCGACCTCAAGGAGAACGCCGAGTATCACGTCGCCAAAGAGGACCAGGCGCATCTGGAGACCCGGATCAAGCGGCTGCAGGAGCGGCTGCACAACGCGGTCGTGGTCGAGGTCGATGTCAGGGCCGCCGATTCCTTCGCCTTCGGCCTCAGCGCCGAAGTCCTCGACGAGCAGAGCGAGAAGACCAACGTCTGGACCCTGGTCGGCTCGACCGAGGCCAACCTCGCCGAGGGCCGCCTCTCGGCCGAGTCGCCGATCGGCAAAGCGCTGATGAACACCAAGGTCGGCGCCAGCGTCAAGGTCGAGACCCCGCGCGGCACAAAAAGCTTCAAGGTCATCAAGCTCGTCTCCTGAGCCTGCGCCCGGACCGCGCAGGAATACCCCTGTGGCATGGCGAACGTTGCATGTGTTGCATGCAACCGGTCCTGTCTCACGCACGAAAGGGTTACTCATGAATGCGGAATCAACGCTCAGCGGCTGGTGGGTCTTCGCCGGCATCCTGCTCATCGTCGCCGGCATCCTCAACATCATCTGGGGCATCGCCGCGATCGGCGACTCGAAGTTCTTCACTGAAAACGCCACTTACATCCTCAGCGGCCTCCACACCTGGGGCTGGATCCTCCTCATTGTCGGCGTGCTCGAGATGATCGCCGCCTTCTCGCTCTGGTCGGGCAACGAGTTCGGCCGCTGGTTCGGCATCTTCATCGCCGCGCTGAACGCGATCGGGTCACTGCTCTCGATCGGCGCCTACCCGTTCTGGTCGCTGGCCGTGTTCGCGCTCTCGATCATCATCATCTACAAGCTCGCCGAGGGGCCCGAAGGCACCCCGTGACCCAATGCTGAGGCTGCGCTCATCGGTCGACGCCGAGCGCGCCGGCCACTTCGGCACCCTGCTGCGGGAGCTGGAGGGAGTGCGGCGTGTGGTGCAGCAGCCCGACGAGGCGTCGGCGGCGAGCTCCATGGTCTTCGTCGCCGACGTCGAGCCGGCCGCCGCCGACCGCCTGGTCGAGGGAATCGCCGAGTTCGGGATCGGCGCCGACGACTATCTGCTGACCCGGGTCGAAGTGGTGGCGCCAATGCGACGCCACCTCGGGGGCGAGGACGGCATCGAAGGCTTCGCCTGGGTGGAGGTGATGGGACAGGCGCGGGCCAACTCGCGCCCGCTCGCCCGCTATCTGGCGCTGATCAACGTCGCCGCCGTGATCGCCGCCCTCGGCGTCATCACCAGCAGCTCGATCCTGATCGTCGGAGCGATGGCGGTGAGTCCGGACCTGCTGCCGATCTGCGCCACCTGCGTCGGCCTGGTCGGCCGCCGCTACGCCCTCGCCTGGCGCTCGTTCGTGACCCTGGGGCTCGGCCTCGCCCTGGTCGTCGTCACCGCCTGCCTGCTGGCGGCGGCGCTGCAGGGCGCCGACCTCCTGCCCCACGGCTTCACGGTCGAAGACAGCAGTCTCAGCACCCTCGCCAAGACCGACTACTCGACGGTGCTGATCGCGCTCGCGGCCGGGATCGCGGCGATGCTCTCCTTCGAGTCCCGGGCCAGCGCCGCCGTTGGCGTCGCGATCTCGGTGACGACGATGCCGGCCTCGGCCTATCTAGGCGTGGCGCTCGGCACCGGCGTCGGCAGCGGCGAGGCCCTCGGCGCCCTCGTCGTGCTGGCGATCAACGTCTCCCTGCTGATCCTCTCCGGCAGCGCCACCCTGCTGGTCCAGCGCTGGCTCACCCGGCGCGCGGGCACTCCCGTCTAGCTCCGGTCGCGACCACGGCGCCGGCTCCGGGCGGCGCTCGTCGTAGATCACGTCGGTGGCGCTGAAGCGGTCTTCCCAGGCCCGCCGCTGCTCGCGGAAGACGATGCCGAGGAAGCCGATGCCGAAGGTGACGACGGAGAGGCCGAGGCCGACGAGGCGCTTGAGCGAGCGCCGCAAGGGCAGCCGCGCCAGGTTCAGCCGGATCCCGACGAAGCGCATCCCCGGCGTCTGCCCGGCCAGCGACCAGAAGCTGACCAGGTAGAGGGAGCCGAGCGAGAGCCAGGCGGTCGAGCCGATTGCGATCGCGAAGTTGGAGGCACCGCCGCCGTTGCCGCCGAAGGCGCTGTCGACGAGGCTGACGATGGCGGCGATCACGGCGAAGCTGAGGTTGACGAAGACGCCGTCGATGACGAAGGCGAGGGCGCGGCTGACCGCGCCGGCGTGGTCGCTGGCGACAGCCCGGCGGCGGCGGAAGAAGACGCGCCGGACGACGCGCTCGAAGCTGTCGTCGAGGCGCCGGGTAAGTGTGCCGATGGTGCGACCGATGTCCTCCAGCAGGCCGGCGCCCTGGGCGCTGATCGCGGCCCGCACCTCGGGCGCCTCGGCGATCCGCTCGACCAGCTGCTGCGCCTCCTCGCTGGCCAGCAGCCGGCGCCAGACCTCGTCCACGAGGTCGCTGTCCATCGCCTCCAGCAGCGCCTTCTTGACCGCATCGCTCTCCAGCGCGCCCTGCACCGCCTCTTCGACGATCGGGCCCTGCAGCACCCGCGCCATCGCCCGCTCGACCGCCTCGCTCTCGACCGCAGCGACGATCGCCTCCTCGGCGGCGACTTCGACGGCGCGATCGACCCCGGTCGCCTTGCCGACGGTGCGGACGCCGCGGACGCCGACCCCGAGCAGCCGTGCCGAGAGTGGCAGGTGACCGTTCTGGTCAGCCTCGCCAGCGTCCGCAGACGGCGGAGTAGAGCCGTTTTCCATGCCGCCGCGAGTATACGTCCGGGTCGGCGGCCCGGCTAGTCACTTTTAGCCCAGGTGATCCAGCAGGCGGTCGATCAGCTCCGCCTGGGCGGGCAGGATCTGCTGCCGCGCCTGCTCGGGGTCGAACCACTCGGCCCGGTCGACCTCGGGGAACTGGCGCTGCTCGCCGCTGCGCGGCGGCCACTCCAGCGCGAAGGTGTTGCTGTCCAGTGCCGCCGGGTCGAACTCGCCCGCGGCTGCCCAGGCCTCGACCACCTTGCCCGATTTCTGGCGCACCGAGCCGAGGTCGATCAGCGCCTCGACGTCGAGCGCGGGGGCAGCGGCGCCGAGCTCCTCGCCGAGCTCGCGCAGAGCGCAATCGCGCGCCAGCTCCCCCTCCTCGTATTCCCCCTTCGGGATCGTCCAGGCACCGCGGTCCTTCTTCGCCCAGTAGGGCCCGCCCGGGTGGACCAGCAGCAATCGCGGCTCCCCCGCCTCGAAGCGGAAGAGGAGGATGCCGGCGCTGCGCTTTGCGGCCACGCCCTGACCGTACCCCCTCGGGCGTGGCGTGAACCGGAGGGCGGTGGCGGCTGGATCAGTAGTTGAAGAACTTCAACCGGTAGGCCTGGTTTTAATGGTGGTCGGCTCATACGATTTGGCCCTCCAATCCCGCGACAGGAGGATTCGTGGCTTCGAAGACGAGACGGCGCAAGAGCGTCGACGAGACGCTGGTGAGGGTGGTCGCCCACCCCCTGCGCGTACAGGCCCTCTCCGTCCTGACCGAACGGTCTGCCAGCCCGAAAGAACTCGCCGCCGAGCTCGGCTCTCCGGTCGGCAATGTCAGCTACCACGTGCGCGAGCTCGAGGAGGTCGGTCTGATCGAACTGGTCGACGAAAAAAAGCGCCGCGGCGCCGTCGAGCACTTCTACCGGGCGATCGCGCGGCCGCTGCTGAGCGCCGAGGAATGGGAGCGACTGAGCCTCGACGACCGCCAGGGCTTCTCGACCTGGATCATCCAGCTGCTGCTGGTCGACGCCTCACAGGCGCTTGCCGCCGGCACCTTCGACGCCCGCGACGACCGCCACCTCAGCCATACGCCGCTGCTGGTCGACGAGCAGGGCTGGCGCGAACTGGTCGAGGTCCAGGCGAGCGCGCTGCGGGCGGTGCTCGAGGTCCAGGCCGCGAGCGCCGCAAGGCTCAACGCGGCCGACGATGAGGAGGGAATCCCCACCATCGCCGCGATGACCTTCTTCGAGATGCCGCCGAAGCGGGGCTGTTCTCCCGACGCCTAGCCGGGCAGGCGGAAGGCGACGATTTCCGGCACCTGCCCTTCCGCGATCGGCAGGCCGGCGGGCGCGATCAGGAAATCGCCGTTGGCGACGACGCCGGTGTTGATCCCGGCCGGCAGGGTCGCCTGCCAGACTTCACCGCCTGATTTGGCGTCGAGTCCGTAGACGACGCCGTCGAAGGTGGTCTCGAAGACGAGGTCGTTGACCACGGTCGGCGCCCCGTAGGCCGGCTGGGGCAGTTTCTTCTTCCACTCGACCTTGCCGCTGGCAAGGTCGATCGCGACCAGTTCGCCGCTGCCGGCGCTCGATTCCGAGAGTTCTTCGCCGGAGACGACGGTCATCGAGTGGTTGACCACCGGCACGAACAGGTTCTTGCCGTCGGTGGCCATCGGCGCGATCACACCGCCGAGCTGACCGGGGAAGGCTTCGCCGGTCTTGATCTTCGAGTATTCGCCCTTCATCGCGTACATGGGGTCGTTGTCGTGGCCGTTGTGGACGCCGACCGGCCGCTTCCAGATCGGCTTGCCGGACTTGGCGTCGAGCGCCACCACCACTCCCGACTTGCCGGAGCCGATCGCCATTTCCCTGCCGCCGACGGTGACCAGGACGGGTGAGTTCTGGAAGTCCCAGTCGTAGATGTTGTGCGGGGTCTGCTGGTAGTACCAGTGCATCTTGCCGCTCTTCTCATCGAGCTTGACCATCGAGTCGGCGTAGAGGTTGGAGCCGGGACGGCTCGATCCCCAGGGATACTTGGGCGCGCCCGGGAGCGGTCCCGGGTTGCCGGTGCCGAAGTAGATCGAGCCCTTGCCGTCGAAGGAGGGCGGGTACCAGAGGCCGCCGCCGGAGTTGATCTCCTTGTGCCCCCAGAGGTCTTTCGGCACGGTGTCGAAGTGCCAGATCTTCTTCCCGGTCTTGCCGTCGAGCGCCCACAGCGTGCCGACCGCGCCGGCGCCGTAGGTTGCGTTGATCGTCACCGGCACCGTCGCGATGTAGACCTTGCCGTCGTTGTAGCCGGGGGCCATGTCGATGCCCTCGGTGGTTTCTTCGGTCAGCGGCGTCGACCACACCTCCTTGCCGGTTTCCTGGTCGAGCGCGAAGGCTTCGCTGGCGGTGGCGCCGTAGACGTAACCCTCGGCGACGACGAGGCCGTTGGGACCGTGGCTGGGATCTTCGAAGGACTTTTCCCATTCCACGTCGCCGCTTTCGAGGGCGATCGCCGAGACGTTGGAGGCGAGGTCCTGGGAGTAGATGACCCCCTTGCTGACGATCGGGGTCGAGGCGTAGCTGCCGTAGGTGCTTTCGCCCTTGATCGGCAGGGTCCAGGCTTCTTCCAGTTCGCCGACGTTGGAGCCGTCGATCGGGCCGCTGCCCTGGCGGGTGCTGGCGAGGTCGAGGTTGGGATAGCCGGAGCCGGTGAATTCGACGTCACCGCCCGACGACGAGCCGCAGCCCGAGAGCGATGCCGCCAAGGCAAGGACAACAAGAGCGGCCAGGGCCACCCCGGCCCGAGCGGCCTTTGGAACTTTCTGCAGACTCACGTCAACTCCCCCCGATAGTGGAATGCCACATATTTACTCGATAGATAAAGATTTATATTGCAAACCGGCATCGTCGCCAAATCCCTGCGTAGAAGCCTTTTCCCGGAGCAGCGGCTGCAGCACCCGGTTGGAGAGCAACCCGAGGGCGCCGAGGTTGGCGAAGCCGGGCCCCTGGCTGAGGCCGCCAAGCCCGGGGATGTGCAGCCGCGGCGACATCCCCTCCAGCTCCAGCGCCCGGCCGATCCGGATCTCGCTCCCCACCGGCCGCTCCCAGAGCGGGCCGGCCTGGCTCTCGACCCGGGCCCGCAGCGCCTCCGGGAAGAGGTTGCGCAGCTGCGCCAGGAGGTCGAAGCCGGTGCAGTTGACGACGTACTCGTGCTCGCTGTCGACCACCCCCTCGGGCGACTCGTACTGGAGGCGGACGCCGTCGCCGCCGCCGGTCGGCGCGCCGACGTCGGTGACCCGGCCGGTGACGAAGTGGGCGCGGTCGTCGTAGGCGATCGCCGCCAGGCTGGGCGGGTCGAAGACGCCACGGTCGGAGTGCTTGACGAAGTCGCGCCGCGTCTGCAGATCGAGCGCGCCCCATTCGACCTCGTCGGGGTTGGAGAAGACGCGGTTCTCGAGGAAGCTCTCGCCGCGGCTCATCGGCAGCATCGGCGTGTAGACGGTGCACCTGGCCTTGGGCCGGAAGCCGCGCAGGAACATCACGCAGCTGAGCGCGCTCTCCCCTCCCCCGACCACGGCGACGTCGCTGTCGCGGTCCTCCGGCAGGTGGGCGAACTCGCTGCGCTTGCTGTCGCAGTGGAAGACGCGGGCGGCGACGCTGGGCTCGTGCGGGAAGGCGCGGTGGGTGCCGGGGCCGGTCAGGACCAGGGCGCCGCCGAAGTGCTGCGAGGGCCCCTCGGGCTCCTCGACCGCGACCTGCCAGCGCCGTCCGTCCTCGGCCAGACCGACCTCGGCGACGCGGCCGTGGACGTGGCTGACCCCCTCGGTTGCGCGCGCGAGCACCCAGCTCAGGTAGGCGCCGTAGTCGCGGTGGCGGACCGAGGGCGAGCCGGCGTCGATCCAGCGCGCGTAGCGGCGCTGGCCGATCAGGTACTGCTGCCAGGAGAAGGCCATCGTGCCGGCGTCGATCGCCTCCCCCGCCTCGCCGAACTCGCAGTGGCTCTGGTACGGGAAGCCGATGTCCTTGATCGGGGTCACCGCCAGCGGCTCCTCGCCCGAGGTCATGCCGTTGCGGCCGAGCCAGGAGGCGGCGGGCTCGGTCCCCTCGACGATCTTGAGGCTGATCGGGCCCAGCCCCAGCGTGTTGAGGACGTGGACCTTGGTCGCGATGCCGGCCGCCTTGGCGCCGGCGCCGACGACCAGCAGGTCGGTCTCGGTCACCATGGCTCGGCGATCACCAGCCCACTGCGGTCGGGGCTGAAGGAGATCGCGCTTTTGCGCATGCGCTCGGCCCGGCTCTCGACCGGACGCAGGTTGACCTCGGAGAAGACGGTGCGCAGCACCCGCTTCATCTCCAGTTCGGCGTAGCTGGCGGCGAGGCAGCGGCGGGTGCCGCCGCCGAAGGGGATCCAGGTGTAGGTGCCGGGCTGGCGGTCGAGGAAGCGCTCGGGGATGAAGCTCTTGGCCTGCGGGTAGATCTTCTCGCTGCGGTGGATCAGGTGGATGCAGGGTGCGACCACCGTTCCCGCCGGCAGGTCGTGGCCACCAAGCCGCATCGGCTCCAGCAGCCGCCGCACCACCACCGGCACCGGCGGCCGCACCCGCAGCGTCTCCTTGATCACGGCGTCGAGGTAGGTGCCGTCACCGCCGTCGCGCACCTCCGCCTGGGCGCGCTCGAGCTTGTCCGGGTTGCGCAGCAGGCGCTCGAAGGTCCAGGCCAGCGAGCTCGAGGTCGGGCCGTCGGTGAGCAGGGTCAGCAGTTCGTCGCGCAGGTCCTGCTCGCTCAGCGGCGAGCCGTCCTCGTAGCGGGCCTGGACCAGCATCGAGACCACGTCCTCGCGCAGGTCGCCTTCGGCGCGGCGGCGCTTGACCTCGTCCAGGACTGCCACCTCGACCGGCCACATCGCCTCGCGGAACTGGCGGCTGCGGACGACCCAGCGCGGTCCGAAGGTTGCCAGCAGGGCGAGGTTGCGGGGGCTGTTCATCCAGACCGTCAGCCGCCCCAGCAGCTCCCGCAGGCGGCCGAGGCTCTCTTCCTCCTCGACCCCGAAGACGGCGCGCATCACCACCTCCTGCGTGATCGCCTGCATCCGCGGCCAGAGCTCGAACGGCTCGCCGACCGGCCAGCGGCCGACTTCGCGCCGGGCCACGTCCATCATCATCTCGCCGTCGGTTTCGATGCTCTTGCCGTGGAAGGCGGGCAGCATCAGCTTGCGGCGGGTCATGTGCCGCGGTTCTTCCAGCAGCATCACCGAGTGTGGACCGAGTACCGGGCCGAGCATCGGGTTGGCGAGGGCGACGCCGACCGCGTCGCCAGCGGTGAAGACCTTTTTGACGTCGTCGGGATCGCAGAGCAGGACCCAGTCGCCCCAGTGGAGGATGCGCAGGGTGAAGGTGTCGCCGTAGCGCCGCTGGCAACGCTCGAGGAAGGGCAGCGGTCGCTGCGTCCAGCCGATCGCCTGCAGAGCCCGCGGCATCCGCGGCCCGGGTGGCAGGCTCATGCTCCCTGCTCCCGCGCGGCCATCAGCTCGTCCTCCTCCTTGCAGGTGGCGGCGATCAGGAGGTCGAAGAGGTCACCGCTGAACTCGGCCGGGAGGTCGGCCTCGGCGCCGCGGTCGAGGTAGCGCTGGCGCACCTCGATGACGCGGTCGGGCTGCATCATCGGGATCCCGTGCGCGCTCTTGTAGATCGCGACTTCGCGGCAGATCTCGAAGCGCTCGCCGAGCAGGCGGGCGATCTCGTCGTCGATCACGTCGAGGCGGCGGCGGAACGGCTCCAGCCCGGCAGTGCTCACTCCGGATCGCCCCCGAGCAGGCCGGTGGCGAAGGCGTGGCTACAGGCGGCCAGGGCCGGCAACGAGTAGCCGCCCTCCTGGATCACGCAGACCGGCAGGCCGCAGTCGGCGAGCAGACGACCGACGTCGATGAAGATCTCCGGCTCGAAGCCCCAGGACCCGTGCGGGTCGCCGGCGACGGTGTCGTAGCCGAGCGAGATGACCAGGGCGGCGGCGTCGGCGGCCAGCTCGGCGACGGAGGCGGCGACCTCCTCCAGGTAGGCGTCGGGGTCGGGAGCGGCGCCGAAGGCCAGCGCCCGTTCTCCCTCGACCTGGGGCAGGACGGTGCCGGCGGCGACGTTGGTCACGGGCGAGGCGTGCAGGGAGTGCAGGGTCGCCCCGTCCATCCGCCCGACCAGAACCGCGGTGCCGTTCGGGTAGTGGAGGTCGAGGTCGAGCACCCCGACCGGCCAGACCTCCGCCTCGGCCAGCGTCCGCACCGCGGCGGCGGCGTTGTTGAGGTAGCAGTAGCCGCCGAGGAAGTCGGGACCGGCGTGGTGGCCGGGCGGGCGGCAGACGGCGTAGGTGAAGCGGGCGCCGCCGGCCAGCCGCTGGGCCGCGGTGATCGCCGTCCGCACGCCCTCGTGGGCGGCGGCGACGAGGCCGGAGTCGACCGGGATGTCGGGCTCCAGCCCGGGTGGGGCGAAGTCCGGCATCACCACCGGGGCGCCGACGCCGACCGCGCGCAGCGCCTCGAGGTAAGCGGGGTCGTGCATCGTGCCCAGGGTCCGCTCCAGCGCCTCGTCGCCGGCGTCGGCGGCGACGGCGCGCACGCACGCGTGCCGGACCAGGCCGGCGCGCAGCTCGTCGAGGCGGAGGTTGCTGTCGCGGCCGGGGATCGTCTCCCCGCCTTCGCGGATCCAGTGGGCGGCGTCGTCGCTGCCCCGCCGCTGCTCGACCATCAGCAGCTCGCTCATAGGACCAGCCTCCGCATTCGCGGTCCCAGCTGCTCGAACCCGTTGCCGAGGTAGAAGGCCTCGGTGGCGCGGATCGCGTCGAAGCTCTCCCGCGGGAGACCGACCTCGATCCGCGCCACCCCCTGCTTCCCACACAGGGCCACAAGCTCGTCGACGAGGGCGGCGCCGACCCCGCGGCTGCGCCACTCCCGGTCCACCCAGAGATCCTGGATCGTCGCGTAGCGCCCGGGCACGTGCAGCGCCCGCTGCCAGCTGGCACTGAGCACGCCGACGATCGCCGCCCCGGACTCGGCGACGAGGATCGCGCCGACCCCCGGGTCCGCCAGCGCTGCCCGGATCTCGGCCTCGAGCTCCTCCCGGGCCGGCCGCCGGCCGCCGAGCTCGAGCAGCAGCTCCTCGACCGCGAGCGCGACCGCGGCGACATCGCCGTCGCCGGCCGGGCGAACCATCGCCGGCACCGTCACCACCGGATCGCTCACGCCGCCCCAGCCCCCTGCGCCGCTCTGGCCTCCGTTTGTCCTTTGCAACCCTCTGGGTTACAAACGTCATGGGGAGCTGGTCTCAGCTCGACGCTCCAGGCGTCCGGATCGTCGCGGCCGGTGGTGACGCGGGCCACGGCGGCCATCGGGGCCTTCGCCTTGAGCAGGATCTCGTCGAACTCGTCGACCGGGTCGGACTGCATGACGATCGCGCCGCCGGCGCCGATCGTCGTCTTTCCGGGACGCATCACGATCGTGCGGATGACGATGCTGAGGTCGGTGCTGCCGTCGAGGCCGAAGTAGCCGATCGCGCCCGAGTAGACGCCGCGCGCCTCGTCCTCGATGCCGTCGATGATCTCCATCGTCCGCAGCTTCGGGGCGCCGGTCATCGAGCCGCCGGGGAAGCAGGAGTGGACGCATTCGACCGGGGAGCGGTCCGGTTCCAGGTAGCCCTCGATCGTCGAGACCATCTGATGCACGGTCGCGTAGGGCTCGATCGCCATCAGCTCCGGGACGCTGACACTGTCGACGTCGCAGACCCGGCCGACGTCGTTGCGCAGCAGGTCGACGATCATCAGGTGCTCGGCCATCGTCTTTTCGTCCTCGGCCAGCTCGGCCCGATGGGAGGCGTCGAGGACCGGGTCGTCGCTGCGCGAGATCGTCCCCTTGATCGGGCGCGCCTCGACCCGGCGCTCGCGATCGACCGAGAGGAAGCGCTCCGGCGAGGAGCTGACGATGGCGCGCTCGCCGAACTTGAGGTAGGCGGCGAAAGGGGCCGGGTTGCTGCGCCGCAGGTGGCGGTAGAGGACGAAGGGGTCGGGGCTTGCCTCGGTCGAGAACTGGTCGGTGAGGCAGACCTCGTAGGACTCGCCGGCCGCCAGTTCGGCCTGGCTGTGGGCGATGTCGGCGAGGTACTGCTCGCGGCCGCGGCCGCTCTGGAAGCTGACGTGCAGAGGCGGGTCCTCAGGGCTGGGCGTCGGCACCGGGGCCGGCGGGTTGGCGAGCGCCTCGGCGACCGCCGCCGCGGCCATCTCGACCCAGGCGTCAGTCTCGGCATCCTCCTCGCAACCGACCGCGCAGACGTAGGTGCGGCGGCGCACGTGGTCGACCGCGATGACGCGGTTGGCGAGCATCATCAGCGCGTCCGGCATATCGGAGCCGTGAACGTTGGGTGAGCCGCAGTCGGCCTTGAGCTCGTAGCCGAGGTAGCCGACGAAGCCGCCGATCAGCCCCCGCGACAGCTCGGCCGGCGGCTCGACCGCGTGCTTGGCGACTTCGCGGTCGAGCAGGTCGAAGATCGACCTGTGCTCGACGGTGCTGCGGCGGGCGCGCTCGATCGAGATCTCGCCGGCCGCGACGTCGTAGGAAAGCAGGCAGCGGTCGCGCCCGGCGCTGGTCCCCATATAGGAGCTCTGGGCGAGCCGGGTCGGCGCATCGACGCTGTCTAGCCAGAACGCGTTCTCCGCATCGGCAAAGAGCCGTTCGAACAAAGCCTCCGTCGGCGCCTCCCCCTCAATACTCCGCAGCCGCAACCGCATCGGCCCCTCCACCACTTCCTTCGGGGTCGATGGGCCGTTTTCGGGATCCATAGTCCCGCTATCGGCCCGTCGGCCGGCTTTTCGGGGGAGGGATTTGCCGCGGATGCGGCTCGCCAGGCCATAGAAGTTTTCGGCGATGGCGCGGCCGTGCTCGGTGGCGATCGACTCGGGGTGGAACTGGACGCCCCAGATCGGGCGGCTGGTGTGTTCGATCCCCATCACGACGCCGTCGTCGGCCCAGGCGGTGACGTTGCCCTCGGGCCCGGGCGGGCCGGTGATCGCCAGCGAGTGGTAGCGGACGACCGAGAAGTCCTGTGGGATCCCCTCGAAGATGCCGGTGTCGGAGTGGCGCACGTGGCTGAGCCGGCCGTGCATCGCCATCGGCGCGGTGCTGACATTGCCCTCGAGCAGGTTGCCGATCCCCTGATGGCCGAGGCAGATCCCGAGCACGGGGATCTCGCTGTAGCGGAGGATGTCGCGGCAGACGCCGAAGTCGTGCCAGCGTTCCGGCCGGCCCGGCCCCGGCGAGAGCACGATCGCGTCGAAGTCCGAGCGCGAGAGCACGCGCCAGGAGACGGCGTCGTTGTTGACCACCACCGGCTCCTCGCCGGAGGCGGCGGCGAGCAGGTGGAAGACGTTGTAGGTGTAGGAGTCGTGGTTGTCGACCAGCAGCGTCCTCATCTCAAGCTCCCTCCAGTCCCAGTCCGCGCACCCCTTGCTCGAGCACCGTCCGCGCCACCCGCTCGACCTCGGGCGAGCGCTCGTCCTCGCGGTACCAGCGGGCGAAGTGGGAGACGTAGCGGGCCAGCGGGATCACGTCGAGACCCTCGACCGAGCTGCGCAGGTGGCGGCGGTAGAGCTCGGACTGGACGACGGCGAAGCGGTAGTCGGCATCCTCGGCGGCCCGTTCGGCGCCCAGCGGCGCGGTGCCGTGGTGGGCCTGGGCTCGCGCCAGGTCCCAGCCGAGACTGCCCTTCTCCTCGCGCAGCAGCTTCTCCGGCTCGAAATCGACCCGCTTCGCGGTCGGCTGCAGGAGGAAGTAGGCGAGCGCGATCCGCGCCGGCAGCAGCTCGGGCTCGGCGTGCGAGCGCCAGACCACGCCGCGCTCGGGATCGGCCTCGATCTCGCCCTCGAGCCACTCGGCGAGGTCGTCGATCAAGAGCGCCCCTTCCTTGCTCGAGGTGATCGAGGTGCGGTCGCGGGCGACCATGCCGTGGAAGACGTCGTAGGTGGGCGGGCCGCCGCCCTTGGCGCTGCCGCTGCCGTTGCCGTTGACGACGCCGAGCTCGTCGATCAGCTTGCGCCGGCAGGTGACGTGGGAGACCCACTCGTTGCCGCAGACCTGGAGCGAGATGAAGTCGTCGAGCTCCGGCGCCGCCGACCAGTAGGCAAGCGCCCGCATGTGCTGGGTCGGGAGGCCGTCGGAGCGGACCAGCGGCATCTCCTCCAGCTCCTCCCGTTCGGTCTCGTACATGACCATGTCGTCGCCGTAGCGCTTGGTCAGCTTGCCCTCGCTGAGGCCGAGGTTGGTCAGCTCCAGCACCTCGGGCAGGAAGTCGGACTCGAAGATCACCTTGTCGAAGGAGATGCCGAGCCGGCTCAGGGTCTTGCGCTGGCCGGAGATCACCCAGGCGCGGGTCTTCGACCACAGTTCCAGCGCTTCCTGATCGCCGCGCAGGACCCGCAGCATCAGCTCGTCGGCCTTGTCGTTGTACATCGAGGACTCGCGCGCGACCGAGTCCTCGGCACCGTCGTCGGCGTCCTGGCCGCCGACCACGCCAGCAGCGCGCCCGGCGGTGACGTAGTCGGCGTAGCAGGCGCCGACGAAGTGGTCACTCTTCTCTTCGCCCTCGGGCCAGACCTGCTGGTCGCGGCCGCTGCGGACGACGCCGGCCATCGCCTCGCCCATGCTGCGGCCGACGTCGCAGATCAGGCTGCGGCGCTCGACCCGGGCGCCGGCCTGCTCCAGCGCGGCGCCGAGCGCGTGGCCGACGGCGAGGTTGCGCAGGTGGCCGATGTGCAGCGCCTTGGTCGTGTTGGCGCCCCAGAAGTAGACGGCGTAGCGGCGGCCCTCGGCGAGGTCGGCGTTGGCGCCGTCGATCCCCTCGCCGCTCTCCAGCCGGCCGCCGGTCTCCTCGATCCAGCTATCGGCCAGGCGCAGCAGGACTTCGTCACCGTCGCTGGAGATCGCCTCGACCCAGGGCTCTGCCTCGATCCGCTCCAGCGCCGCCCGCGAGTCCGCGTCCTCGCGCCAGTCCGGCGTCCGGGCGACCAGCATCAGGTCGAAGTCCTGGCGCGGCCGGAACGGCGACCGGGCCGACCAGCGGGCCTTCTCCCCCTGCACCGCCCCGTCCTCTATGTAGTCGAAAATGTTCATCCCATAGCCCATTCGTATTCCCTATTTACGAATGCACCGGCCGGGGCTCGAACCCGGATCTACGGCTTACAACGCCGTCCCTTTAACCGATTAAGGCACCGGTGCTGGCTATGTCCGCCGATCAATCAAGATCTTTGACTGATCGATGGGGCGCGAGCATAACAGTATTCCTATGCGGCGCCAAACTTTCTGATTAAAAACAAACAGGTCGGCTTCAGAGAGCCAAAAGCAGGCGGTGCTCAGGCGATCCGGTGCTCGAAAACGCAGTCCAGATGACGCTCTTCGTCGTCACCGGGGATCGTCTTGTCGAGCTTGATCTGGGCGCTGCGGCCGTCGAGGCGCAGGGTCGCGACCTGGTTGTCGAAGTAGGGGCCGGCGGCCAGGCGCCAGCGCATTCCCGGGTCGGCGGTGTCGGCCGTGCCCGCCAGCGCGCGCATCGCGGCGATGAAGGGGCGCGAGAAGCCGATCCGTATCGCCCGCCGCTCGTTCAGCTCAAGCGGGTTGCGGTACGGCGAACAGACTGCCTGGTAGATCGCGCTCTCGATCTCCGAGCCGGGGGCGAAGGCGGTTTCGGCCAGGTAGGCGTGGTGGACGTCGCCGGAGAGGACGACGATCGAGGCCGGCGCCTTGCCGCGCTTGCCGGAGCCGACCTCTTCCAGCAGCTCGCGCAGCAGGTGAAACGACCTGCCGAACGAGGCCCAGTGGTCGAAGTCGACGCCGCGGCGCAGCTTCTCGACGCCGTGGGCAGCCAGCCTTCCCCAGGCGCCGTCGCAGACGCGCTCACTCCAGGCCTCGAGGTGGTGGAGGCCGGGCGAGAGCAGCCACGGCACCGTGGTCGCCAGCAGCAGGTGGTCGAAGTCACCCGTGGCGTGTTCGACGATCCACTCCCACTCTTCCTCGTCGACCATCGAGCGCTCGCCCTCATCGAGGACTCGGCCGGCGCGCGAGTCCATGAAGATCACCCGCGTCCCACCGAGGTCGCGGCAGAAGCTCCAGCGGGTCCCGGCCCCGGTCGTGTGCGCACGGGCCGCGAACTCGCGCAGCTCGGTGGTGGCGTGGACGTTGCCGCGCACCCGCCCGTAGAGCTCGTCTTCGTCGAGCGCCCGCGGCGAGAGGTTGCCGAGGTGCTGGTAGACCCAGTAGCTCATCACCCCGGCCGTGGCGCGGCCGTGCCACCAGGACTTGTTTCGCATCTCCTCCAGCCAGGAGCGGGAGATGTTCCAGTCGTCGCTCATGTCGTGGTCGTCCCACTGCATCGAGACCGAGACCGTCGACAGCAGCCAGCGGATCAGCGGGTCGCTCCAGGACTCCTCGTACAGCCACGAGTACTCCTCGTAGTCCATCACCTCCTCGCCGGGGGGCGTACCGGTGCCGCGGCGTTCGCGGATCTTCTCGCGGGTGCGGGGCGAGCCCTCGTCGACGTAGACCTGGTCGCCTAGCAGGAACAAGAACTCGGGCCACTCAGTGTGCTCGCCGCGGACCATCTCGATCGCCAGCACCCGCAGGGCGTCGTACTCCTTGCCCTCTTCGTGGCGGTCCTTGCTGTGCACGTAGGGCTCCTCGTGCGGCAGCGCGACCCGGCAGGAGCCGAAGCAGACGTCGATCGGGGCGTCGCGGCCGAGGGTGCGGATCGCGCTCGGCGGCAGCTCGGATTCGGCCGCCGGCCAGTGGCGCTCGCCGTCGAGGCTGACCTCGTACTCGTTGAAGCTGCCCGGCTCCAGGCCCTCGATCCGGACCAGCGCGTAGTGGTGCTCCTCGACGCAGAAGGTCGGCTCGCGGCGGCCGAGGATCTCGACCTCGCAGGGGCCGCTGGTCTCGACCCAGACCGTCGCCTCGGTCTCCCCCACGTACCGCAGCAGCGGCCCGAGCACCAGCTTTGGATCGGAATTCTCGTCGGGCATGAAACCCCCATCCCCACAAAGCCCCATGCCTAACCCAGGCCGATGGGCCGAAAACGTGACTATGCGTCCCGAAATCGGCCCATCGACCCCCCGGGTGCTAGGCGCGGCCGGCCTCGAGCAGGCGGGCGAGGAAGCGCTGGGTCTCGGGGCGCTCGGGGGCGTCGAGGACGCGGGCGGGCGGGCCCTGCTCGACGATGCGGCCGTCGTGGAGGAAAGCGACCTCGTCGGCGACCTCGCGGGCGAAGCTCATCTCGTGGGTGGCGATCACCATCGTCATCCCCTCGGCCTTGAGGTCGCGGACCGCGGCCAGCACCTCGCCGACCAGCTCCGGGTCCAGGGCGCTGGTCACCTCGTCGAGCAGCAGCGCCCGCGGCCGGCCGGAGAAGGCGCGGGCGATCGCGACCCGCTGCTGCTGGCCGCCGGAGAGGTTGTCGGGACGGTCGTCCTCGCGACCTTCGAGGCCGAAGCGGGCTAGCAGGGCGCGGCCGCGGTTCTCCGCCTCGGCACGGGAGATGCCGTGCGCCCGCATCTCCCCCAGGACGACGTTCTGCAGCGCGGTCAGGTGCGGGAAGAGGTTGTAGGCCTGGAAGACGAGGCCGAGCCGGCGCCGCACCGCGACCGGGTCGACCGCGGGGTCGGTGATCGTCTCGCCGTCGAGGAAAACGTCGCCGTCGTCGATCTCGGTCAGCAGGTCGATGCAGCGCAGCAGGGTCGACTTGCCCGAACCCGAGGCGCCGATCAGCGCCACCGCCTCGTGCTCGGCGACGGTGAGGTCGACGCCGGCCAGAACCTGGCGCTCGCCGAAGGCCTTGGTGACGCCGCGGACCTCCAGGACCGGCGCACTCATCGTGCCGCCCCTCCCCCGCCCATGCGGTCGACGACCCGCGCCAGCGGCACCGTGATCGCCAGGTAGAGCAGTGCCGCGGCGATCAGCGGCGTGTAGTTGAAGTTCTCGCCCTGGATGATCTGGGCGATGCGGAAGGCCTCCTGCGGGCCGAGGATCGAGATCAGGGCGACGTCCTTCTGCAGACTGACGAAGTCGTTCAGCAGCGGCTGCGCCACCCGCCGCACGGCCTGGGGCAGGATCACGTGGCGCATCGCCTGGGCGTCGGTGAGCCCGACCGCGAGCGCGGCGTCGTGCTGGCCTCTGTGGACCGAGCGGATGCCGGAGCGGTAGACCTCGGCGACGTAGGCGCTGTAGGAGAGACCGAGGGCGATGCCGCCGAGCACGACCGGGTCGGTTGGCAGGCCGGTCAGCTGCAGGGCGGGGATCCCGAAGCCGACCAGGTAGACGAGCAGGATCGTCGGAATGCCGCGGAAGAGGTCGACGAAGACGACGCTCAGCAGCCGCACCGGGAACAGCGCCGGGCCGCGGCTTACCCGCAGCAGGGCGATCACGAGGCCGGCGGCGAGGACGACGACCTCGACGACGACGAAGGTCTTGACGTCGAGCCAGAAACCGCTCAGCACTTCCGGGAAGGAGTCCTTGAAGACGGTCCAGGAGAAGAACGTGTCCCGCACTTCCGGCCAGCCCGGGCTGGTCAGGATCCAGGTCGCGAGGCCGCCGAGGACGATGACCGTGGAGACGACGGCGATCGCCTGCCCCCGCCGTGCCTGCCGGCGTTTCGCCGCCTGCCTCTGGAGGCGGCGATCGCTGATCACGGCGGTCTCGGTCACCCGGCCGCGGATTCTGACTTCGGGCGGGGACGGTCCCGCGCCGGTGACGCCGGAGGGCTAGTCCAGTTCGGGAGCGCCGGCGGCGTCGCTCATCCAGCGCTTGGTGATCTTGCCCAGTTCGCCGGAGTCGCGCAGGGTTTCGACCGCTTCGGAGACACAGGCGGTCAGGGCCGAGCCCTTGGCCAGCAGGGCGCCCCATTCGTCGCCGCCGGGAGCGGCGAACTGGCCGGCCACGGTCGCGGTCGGAACCTGGGCGGCGGTGATGTAGAGCGCGGTCGGCAGGTCGACCACGACGGCGTCGATCTGTTCGTTCTTCAGCGCCGTGACGACGTCGTTGGAGCTGTTGAAGACTTCCGGCTTGCTGCTGGGGTCGATCACTTCTTCGACCGCGCTGAGGCTGGTGGTGCCGATCTGGACACCGATCTTGGTGTCCTTGAGGTCGGCGATCGAGGTGGCCTTGGCGGCGTCGGAGCTCTTCAGCGCCACCACCGCCTGGTTGGCCGTGTAGTACGGCGAGGAGAAGTCGACGACCTTGGCCCGCGGCGGCGTGATCGAGATCTCGTTGACGTCGAAGTCGAAGTCCTTGGGCCCGGGCGCGTAGGAGGAGTTGAAGGGCTCGACCGTCCACTTGATCTTGGCCGGGGCGTAGCCGAGCTGCCTGCCGATCGCGAAGGCGACGGCGCTCTCGAAGCCTTCGCCGTTGGCCGGTTCGTCGTCTTCGAAGTAGGGCGGGTAGGCCGGCTTGTCGGTGGCGACCGTGAGCGTCCCCGCGGTCTTGGTCGGCAGCTTATCCGGCGTGCAGGCCGTGGCGGTGGCGGTCGTCTCGTCCTTGCTGCTGCCGCAACCGGCAAGCAGGAGGATGACCGGGACGAGGACGAGGGTGGCTGAGAGTCTCTTCATGAGGTCCCCGCCTGGCGGGGAGCGAGGATCCTAGTTCAATCCGTCGGCGGCAGAAGTATCAATGCGGCCGTGAGCCCGGGCCTGACGCGGACCCTGCTGGTGCTGACCTTCGTCACCGGGATCGTCGTCGCCGGCGGTGGCCTGGCGGCGCTGCTGGCGCGGGGCTCTACCGTTCGCCCGGGGCACGGCCTCGGCGCGGCGCTGGCGACCGAGGTCTCGCTCCTGGCCGGAGCCGCCGCAATCGCCGCCGCGATCACCCTCGTCGCCGGCCTCGGCCACCTGCGAACACGACCGGCCACTACCTAAGAGCGTTGAACTTTGCCCCGTACTCGCCTGTAATGACTCGCATGGATAGAGACGAGTTGCGCGCGACCCAGTCCCCGCTCAAGCAGCGCTACGAAAGCGAGCCGGAAGCGGCACTGGTCACGCTCGCGGCCAGCGGCTCGCTCGGCGAGGGCATCTCCTGCTCGGTCGACACCGGCCGCGCCCTGGCCGAGGCCGGCCTCCACCCCGCCTCCGGCGGCGACGGCTCGCTGCTCTGCTCGGGCGACATGCTGCTCGAGGCGCTCGCCGCTTGCGCCGGCGTCACCCTGCGGGCGGTCTCCACCTCGCTCGGCATCGCGGTCGAGTCGGGGACGGTCCACGCCGAGGGCGACCTCGACTTCCGCGGCACCCTCGCCGTCGACCGCGACGCCCCGGTCGGCTTCCGCGCCATCCGCCTCCGCTTCGAGCTCGAGACCGAGGCCAGCGAGGAGGAGCTGGCGACCCTGCTGAAGCTGACCGAGCGCTACTGCGTGGTGCTGCAGACGCTGACCAGCCCACCGGAGCTGAGCGCCAGCGTCGTCGCGGCCACCTGAGGCACCGCTAGAGGTCCCAGCCGAAGTAGACCTCGACCCTGGCGATCTGCTTGCCGGCGAAGGTCAGGACCTCGGTGTTGCGGAAGCGGCTGCCGTCGGGACGGGTCGCCTCGTAGGTGACCACGACCTCGTCGCCAGCCGCGATCGTCCGCACAAAGTCGAACTCGTTGCCGCTCCCCGCGCCGGGCCAGCAGCGCTCGAAGTAGCCCTCGCGGTCGAGCTCCGGGTCGGGCGGGCTGTGGAAGGCAAACTCGGATGCGAACGCCTCCTCGACGACCTCTCGCTCCCCCGCGGCAAAGGCGCGATACATGGAGTGGGCGATCTCGACGCGGGAGCTCATCGGCCGTCGAAGAGGGAGCCAACCTCGCGGGTCATACGGCCGATGACTTCGTAGAAGCTGGCGAGCAGGTTGCGCATCAGCGCCGCCTGCAGGGCCGGATCCTGCTCGCCGAGGCGGTTGAAGTCCGCGACGGTCAGAACCAGGCACTCGCCGTCGGCCTCGGCGTGGACGCTGGCGGGGCGCACCGGGAAGTCGGCCAGCGCGACCTCGCCGAAGGCCAGCCCCGGGGTCAGCGTCGCCAACCGCCGTTTGCCGGCCTCGAGCGCGAGCGCGATCGTCACCTCGCCCTCGACCAGGAGGAAGATCGCGTCGGCGGGGTCGCCGGCGGCGAAGAGCGTCTCGCCGGCGCCGAAGGAGCGCGGGCGCAGGATCGCCTCGAGCCGAGCCAGCATCGCCGCGTCGAGACCGCGGGTGAGCCGCTGCTCGGCCAGCGGGACCCGCACCCGGTCCGCGGTCGGCGCCCCACGAGCGCCCAGCAGCTGCTCCTCGCACCACTCGGTCGCCGCGTCGAGGTCGGCGAACACCCGCGAACCGTCAGCGGGCAGAGCACCGAGCAGGTCGCCGTGCGCCGGTGCCACCAGCACCAGCTGCTTGCCGCTCTCCCCCATCCAGACCCCCAGCGCCGCCAGCAGACGGGCGGCGGCGACGTCGATCTCGGTCACCTCGGCCAGGTCGACGATCGCGAGGTCGATCTCGGCGCACTGCTCGACCAGGGTGCGGATGACGCTCTCGGTCGCGGCGAAGACGAGGTCGCCGTGGAGGACGTGGACGACACAGCGCGAACCGACCTGGGCCAGCACCTGACTCTGCTCCTCGGGACGGCGGCGGCGGGAGGGGATGTCGGCGACGGTGTAGCTGCGACGCACGGCCGAGCGTGAGGAACGGGCGACGTGGAGCAGGTTGAGGTTGAGGTCGGTGGAGATCTGGCGGCAGACCTCGATCCCGCGGACGCTGTTGCCGTGCGGGTCAAGCGGCGGCGAGTAGACGGCGATCCCCAGCTGTCCCGGCAGCACCGCGAGGACGCCGCCGGCGACGCCGCTCTTGGCCGGCATGCCGACGTCGACCACCCACTCCCCCGCCGAGTCGTACATGCCGCAGGTCGTCATCACGCTCAGCACGCGATCGACGTACTCGCGCTCCAGCGCCCGCTCGCCGGTCAGCGGGTGGACGCCGCCGTTGGCCAGCGTCGCCGCCATCAGGCTGAGGTCGCGGCAGTCGACCGCGACCGAGCACTGGCGGAAGTAGAGGTCGAGCGCCGCCTCCGGGTCCTCCTCGAGGATGCCGAAGCTGCGCAGCATGTGGCCGATCGCGCGGTTGCGGTGGCCGGTGTCGCGCTCGGACTCGTAGACCGCGGCCTCGACCTCGAGTGGGCGCCCGGCGAAGCTGCCGTAGGCGGCGAGTAGCCGCGCCTCGCGCTCGGCAGCGGAGGCGCCCGCGACCAGCGAGGCCGAGGTGATCGCGCCGGCGTTGATCATCGGGTTCAGCGGGCGACCGCTGTCGGGAGCCAGGCTGATCGAGTTGAAGGCGTCCCCGGTCGGCTCCACCCCGACCTTGGCGTCGACCGCCGGCAGGCCGAGGTCGCGCAGAGCGAGGCCGTAGGTGAACGGCTTCGAGATCGACTGGATCGTGAAGCTGCGGCGCGACTCGCCGACCTCGTAACAGTGGCCGTCCGTGGTGGCGACGGCGATCCCGAACGATTCGGGATCGGCCAGCGCCAGCGGCGGGATGTAGTCCGCCACGGTGCCGGAGCCGTCCCCCTGCCAACGCTCGTGCAGGCGCTCCAGGTAGGCATCGATCGGCGAGGAGCTCATCGCCGGGGATGCTATGCGGAGATGCCGCCACCGCGGCAGCGCCATCTCCGCGGACCCTGGCTCAGCGCAGGGTCCACTGCGGCAGGCCTGGGCGACGAAGGGAGCCTCGAGACCAGTGCCCGGCCGGCGCCCCGAGGTGCCGCAGGCGATGCTGCGGCCGTCGGGGCTGCCGTCGTTGGGGTGCGGGAGAAGAGCAACGCGGCCCGTAACCCGAAAGGATGGGCAGATGCCCCAACCCCGCCGATCCAAAAAGCGCGAGGAGTTCGAGGACTTCGGCTGGGTGATCTCCTTCGGCTGCAAGCCGGCCGGCCAGCTGCGCCGGCTTAAAGTCGACACCGACCCGGCCAACGACACGCGGCCGATCGAGGTTCCCTGCCCCTGCGGCGAGACCCACCGCGTCACCGTCTCGCCATACCGGCGGCGGCGCTCCGCCGACGAACCGTTCGACCTCGAGGTCGCCTCGCTGGACGAGTTGCGCTGAGTCAAGAATCTCGACGCCCCCGACGAGACCCGCCCCTTCCAGGGCAACGGTCAAGCGAAGGCAGTCGAGCTCGGGGGCCATGCCGTCCTCGAAGGGAAGTTCGAGATCGGAGCCTACGCCAAGCCCCACTGAGCCCAGCCAAAAAACGCTAATTCGTCGGGTCTACTGGCCGAGCTTGAACTCGAAACGACTGACCATCGCGACCTCGGGCCGCCGGGAGGCGGGCGGTTCCCCTAGTCGTGGGCCTGAGGATTGAATCGGCAGTACCAGTTGACGCCCGTGCAGCGGTCTTTGCCGCACAGCGGCTCCCCGTCTTTGCGAGGAGCCTTCGAGCCCGGCAACTTGTGGTTCGGCACGTTGCCGTCGTCCTTGTCGATGAACGGGGCGTCCTCATACCGCCCCTCGTGCAGGACTTTGTACTTCGCGCCCTGCAGGGAGACGTCGAGCACGTATGCGCGCCGGCGCCGCACGGCGACGTCCCCATCGCCCTCTTCGGCCACGTTGACGAAGATCTGGTCGCCGACCAAGATCGGCGGGTTGAAGGCGTACCAACCGGCGAGGAACATGGCGCGGAAGAAGTACCCGCCGGCGGTGGCGACGATCACCGCCACGATTCCCCAGGCGACGATTCCCGAACCCTTGGAGGTGCCCCCCATGTAGGACGGGATACCGGTCGCCGCGAGGTAGATCAGGGCGGTCGCGGCCGAGCGGTGGAAGTACCAGACGTTGGTCGTGTACTTCCAGCGGGCGCCACCGGCGCACTCACAGGGAGCCGGCCCGGCCAGCCCCGAGACTTTGGGCAGGATTACGTACCAGTCGATCAGGCTCGAGAGGAAGACCGCGATCGCACCGACCGTCAGGCCGACGACCAGAACGTCGACGAAGCGGTTCGCCTCGGCCAGCGGGGCAAAGTCGTAGGTCAAGCAGGCCAGCCCGGCGGCAGCCCCGAGGACGCAGGCGCCGATCCACTGCACGAGCACGATCTTCTCGAGGCTGGCTCGATGGGGAGGCACCGTCCTACCAGCGCTGGCGCCGCGCGCCAGGAGCCGGCGCGATTCCGCGAAGAACCAGCCCGCGAGCACGGCCATGCCCACGGAGGTCCAGACCGCCGCGGTCGCGAGATCGACCATCGCCAGCAGGCCGAGGGCGGCGACCACCGCCACGGCAAACACACTCATCGAGCGCTTCGGCTCCATTCCCAGATACCCAGATGCCGCTAAGGCCGCGTGCCCATCAGGTTCCAGGCAGGGTCTGTGCCCTGGCCTCCGCGGGGGAGTTCGACGAGGGGTAGCCAGCGGCCGTCAAAAAGGCCAACGCATAGCTGTCCAGCTCAGCCGTGGGTATTCCGGAGATGCCGGGTGGATTGACGCTCTCCCCGCCGAACGCCATCTCGCCAAGTCGCCTCAGGTCCTCCGGCGTAGCGGTCGACAACTGCGCCTTACGGCCACTCGACGAGTTCGAGAAGAAGCCCATGCTCAGATCCCAATCCGGTTGGTTGGCCCAGTGTCCCGGCAGCGCCTCTCGCTCGGCCGGGCACGCAACAGTACCTATACAGCGCGGATCCACTGACAAAACGGTATTTAACTTAAGTTATCTTAAGTATTCAATTCCGACCAACGAGTGGAGGAGCAGCGATGCCAAACGTGGATCAGCCGACGATCAAATTGGGCGCGAAAGGCGACCCCGTAAAGCGCGCCCAGCGAGGTCTGCGTCGTACGCCCAACCTTAGCGTCGTGGTGGATGGCGTCTTCGGACCGGCGACGGAGCAGGCCGTGAAGGACTTCCAGTCATCTTCCCCACCGTTGGCAGTCGACGGAATCGTCGGCCCTCAGACGTGGGCCGCGCTTCCCGACGGTGGCCCGATGCCGGTGTTGAAAGAGGGCTCCAAACTCGACGCGGTCCTGCCTCTGCAGGAAGTCCTGACCAACGGAGCCGTCGGCCAATGGGGCACGGGCCCGGGCGAGATCGACGGCGAATTCGGCCCGCACACGCGCGCTTCGGTCGAAGCCTTCCAGAAATGGGGCCACGTGAAGGCCGACGGCATCGTCGGAGACCAGACCTGGGATGTCTCACTGCACGCGATGTCCTCCGATCTGGAGACGGCTGTCGGGCTCCAGTACATCGCCGGGTAGGCAGGGTATTTGAGCCAACGACCCGCTGGCGTCGGTGCGAAGCACCGGCGCCAGGCTTGCCTTGACATGAAGCGACGCGAGACGGCGGGTCTCACTCGTCCTGCGGGACGCCTTTGTGGATGAAGGCACGGAACTCGCCGCCGGCCAGTTCCACTGATTCGCCGCCAAGGATCGGCATGCCCAGCGAACCCTTCCAGGTCCCGTGGCCGTCGTGGCCGTGCCGGGTGAAAATCGCCGAGCCGGTGAAAGGCGCCGGCGGCCGCAGGGTCGCGGTGCCCCGCTCGAGGTTCCAGCGGAAGGCACCGGATCGTGCCGCCAGTTGCACCCCGCGGGCGGCCGTCATCCCTTCGCGTTCTTCGGCCAGGATGGCGAAGGCAGCGACCTTGTGCGGCCCGTGCTGGCCTCCGTCGAAGACGCTGATCTCGCGGATCCTTCCCTTGGCACGCGAACCGGCCCTCGCCCGCAGGGTCGCCCCTTCCTCCGAGTAGAACGGGTGATACGGCACGGCATAGGACAGGCGAGACGGCGCGGCGAGCCGGGCGAGCCGTTTCCGCGGGCAGTTCCTCGGCTCGGGGTAGACCTGAAAGGACCCTTCGGCGTGACCGGCTTCGATGTGGACGTAGCCGTTCTCGCCGGTGAAGACGAAGGTCCCGTCGAACTCGGCTTCACCTTCTTCGGAGCCGTTGCAGTCGACACTCCCATTCCGCTTCGGAGCGAAGCGGTAATCGAGTTCGCCGAGGCCGCCGAACCGCGCCGTCACCCGTTCCGCGGTGACCTGCGCCGGCGCCGTGTAGTAGGCGACCTGCGGGCCGCGGCTGAGGAAGATCGTCGCGCTCACGTCGCCATCGTTGTTGGAGACGAAGACATTGACGCCGAAGCCTTCGGCGTCCAGGTCGAAGGCGAGTTCGCGCTCGACTTCGCGTCCGGCACCCGCCGCGATGGCCGGAACCCCGACAAGCAGGCCGGCGAAGAGCATCCCGGCAAGGATGAGAGCACGGCGCATCGGGCGAACAATAATTCACGTCGTCCACCCATCTGTCGATGAGAACGGATGGAACCACTGAAGAAACTGCGCAGCAAGCTCACCTACGCCAACGTGATGGCGACCTTTGCCGTGTTCCTGGTGCTCGGCGGTGGGACCGCGTTCGCCGCGACCCACCTTGCCGCCAGGAGCGTCGGAACCAAGCAACTGAAGAAGGGAGCCGTTACTCCCGCCAAGCTCAGCACCAGCGCCAAGCAGGCACTCGCGGGCGCTCAGGGGATTGCCGGCGTCGAAGGGCCCAGGGGCCCGAAAGGGGAAACCGGCATGCCTGGCTCCTCGGGAGCCGATCAACCGGCCATCGACGCCAAAGCTCCCGAACAGCCCCTCCCGTCGGGAGGATCGTTCTTCGCTCTTGACGGCCGCACGAGCTGGACCGCGCCAAGCGAACCCGCCGGGCTCCTCGTCGTCTCGCTCGAAGTCACCGTCGCCACGAACACGTCGGACCAAGGAGAAGAATGCTCGCCCCGGGTCGAAGTCTTCGACAATGGAGAACCGGTGAAAAGCCTGTCGGCAGGCGTGAGCGGCGTCTACGGAGGAAACACGACGCCGACGAAATATTCGGCTACGTCCGTGCCGACCCCGATCTACATGCTGGACAGCCAGGTCACGCAGACGATCACGGCCAAATACAACGCCGGCGTGACCGCCGACTGCGCGCCGGGGTCTCAGATCGACGATCTGCGGATCATCGTTCAGCCATTGGGCTGATAAGTACTGCCGAAGATCGGCTTCTCACCCCGCCCGCCGGTAGCGGATGTGGGTGGCGAGCGGAGAGTGGAGCACCTCGACCGGCTCGAACCCGAGGGACCCGACTCCGTCGAACAGCCGCTCGCCGGACCCGAGCAGGACAGGGGCGACGTCGAGCGTGAGTTCGTCGATCGCTCCGGCGGCGAGCGCCTGACGGACGGTCGAGGCGCCACCCGCGATGTCGACGCCGTCCTCGCCGGCCGCCTCACGCGCCTGCGCGTAGGCGGCCTCGAAGCCCTGGGTGACGAAGTGGAAGCTCGTACCGCCCTCCATCTCGATCGGCTCGCGGGCGTGGTGGGTGAGCACGAAGACCGGCGCGTGGTAAGGCGGCTCGGAGCCCCACCATCCATCCCAGTCCTCATCCCACTCGCCGCGGATCGGCCCGAACATGTTGCGGCCCATGACGTAGGCCCCGCGCGGTCGCATGAGCCAACCTTCTGCCGTCGCGTCGGCGTCGTTCGCGCGCTCGTCGTCGAGGTGCCAGCTATGGACCTCCCTGCCGCGCTTCCCCAGCGGATTGTCCCGGCTCTGGTCCGGCCCGGCGACGAAGCCGTCGAGCGAGATCGACATGTGACAGGTGGTGTCCGGCATCGACGTCCTCCAGGTAATGGTGATTTGCGTCGGCACCGTACCGCGAGGGCAAGGTCATACCACTGGTGCGGAGACCTAAATCCAGTGCTGTGCCTAAATCCTCCCGCTCGAGAGTCGATTCGGGCGAACTCGCGCTGAACCACTGCTGATCGGGGAGACAGGATCAATTCCGCTCACAGAGCAGAATCGCGAACCCGCAATATCACTCGCATATCCCTTTTGGGGATCGCTTTCAGCGGTTGTATCGACGGTGAGCGATCTCATAGACGCTCGGGCGCCAGGGGCGATCGGGATGGCGCTCACCCACGGCGAGCAATACCAAGGCTGGCTTCGATGCCTCTTCGTCAGCCGCTAGAACCGCGCCCCACCGACCAGCTGGCTGCGGGATATAGAACTTGACACAGCCCCAAGTCGCGTGCCGTCGCGGCCTTCCTCTTCGCATCGGCGCAGCCATTCGACGGGGACCCCCACGTCCCGAAGCCTGGCAACCATCGGCTCAATGGCGGCTCGAGCCGCTTGCGTACAGCGCGCCAGATCCTCAACGAGAAGGATCTCGTCGACCCGAACTTCGAAGCGCGGACCCTCTCCCGCGCTCACCCAACTAGCCCTCGCCGTCGGTTGGAAGCGAGCCGAAGTGCCGATCGAAGTCCTCGGCGCTCATCGCCCTGGTCCCAGTCCGCTTGCGGATCTCCTCAATTGAAGTCGCCTTCGAGGGCCAATCCGGCGCGTAAATGAGCTTCGCCTGCGCCGCTTCCTCCTCGGTCATCGCCTTCACCTGCTCGATCAACTCCGACTTGGTCATGCGGAGATCGTAGCCGGAGCATCAGATTGCCTCGATTGGCCCTGGTTGGCTCGCGGATAGGGGTTTCTAGCCTCGACTCCCTTTGAGCCGGACCAGGTTCCACGGAGACCCTGATCTTCCCCCGATAAAACGGAGTCGCGGTTCTGGAGTCAGGCGGCCTGTTGGGTCGTGTTGTGTAGGTCCTCGTATTCGGTGGGGCTGAGCATCCCGAGCGCCGAGTGACGGCGCCGGGTGTTGTGGAAGAGCTCGATGTAGTCGTGGATGGCGGTGGCGAGCTCGATCCTGGTCTTCCAGCGTTTGCGGTTGAACAGCTCGACCTGCATCCGCCCCCAGAAGGACTCGACCATCGCATTGTCGTAGGCGCTGCCGACGGCTCCCATCGAAGGGGCGATGCCGGCGTCGCGAACCCTGTGGCTGAAGGCCCAGGAGGTGAATTGCACGCCGCGGTCGGAATGTATGACCAGGCCATCAGCCCGGTCGCGGCGGTTGGTGGCCATCCCCAGCGCGTTGGTGACCAGGATGGTGGTCTGGGTGCTTTCGCCGACCAGCCGACGACACGCCGTGAGAAGGCGTCGAGGACGACGCAGCAGTAGACCTTGCCCTCCCTTGTCGGGTGCTCGGTGATGTCGGTCATCCAGGGCTGGTTGGGCCCGTCGCGCCCGAACTCGCGCCGGACGAGGTCCAGGGAGGTGACCTGCGCCAGTCGCGCCCCCTTGGGCAGCCGCCGGGTCGGCAGCCCTTTGAGCCCGATCTCGCGCATGATCGCCCCGACGGTGTTGTGGCCGACGACGATGCTTCTCCCGTGGCGCAGCTCGGCGGTCACGCGCTGGTAGCCGTAGGTGCCGGCGGAGGCCTTGTGGACGGCGGCGATCTCGCCGGCCAGCCAGATCCGCCGCAAGGTGCGTGGCGGGGCCGGCCGGTCCTTCCAGTCGTAGTAGCCCGACTCCGAGACCCCGAGCACGCGACAGGCGTGGCGGACGTTGATCCCCTGCCCGACCAGGGACTCGATCACCGGGAAGAGCCTTTTGGGGGGAGGCCTCCCTCGAGGAAGACCTCGTTGACCTTGCGCGAGACCGCCAGCTCGGTTTCCAGTTGCTTGATCCGGCGCTTGGCGGCGGCGAGGTCGAGGGCCTCCTCGGTGCTCAGCCCAGGAACCTCACCGCGGTCGATCTTCTCCTGTTTAAGCCAGTTGTAGATGGTGGCGTCGCTCATGCCGAAGGTCTCGGCGAGTTGGGCTACCTTGGTGCCCGATCGAGCTAGCTCGATCACCTGAAAACGAACCTCTGCTGGGTAGCGGTGGGGCATCTGAATCCTCCTTGGTGCCGAAGGACTCTAGAAACAAGACTCCGTCAAGACGGGGGTAGATCAAAGACTCCGTGGAACCTGGTCCGGCTCAGAGGACGCGGAGGCTGACCGCAAGTCGCTTCGCCTCCGGCTCGTTCCCGCCGTCATATGCAGCCGCCGAGGCTTGGAGGAATCCGAGCTGCTGCTCGAAATGCTCTTTGAAATCTTGCGTCACCGGGCGCGTGTTCAGAGACTGGTCGGAGAGTCGTCGGGCTGCTCCTGCTGCGCCTGCATGGCCTCGATCATCTCCGCACGCCTCCGAGCGACATCTCGTTCGGGAGGGGATAGAGCAAGCAGATCGCCTCCCACGCTCTCCGCCGCGAAGGCCCGTAGCGCAGCGAGAAGCTTGTCGTGGACGAGGTTGAGTTGATGATGCCCCTCATGCTTCCAAAGGTCGTCTGGCACCTCGTCCCCGTGCATGATCGCGTTGCGGAGCATCGACAGTCGCGTCAACCACCATTCATCCTCGGTCAACTGAACCGGACCGTTCGCCCAGAAAACGTCCTTGTAGGTCTGCTCCGTCGCATCCGATCTCCGAAGCCCTAACGATCTTCTTCGTTTCGTCCCCCACGCCGAGAAGAACCTCGAGCGCAGATTTCGCTGCACCGATGCGCACGTCAATGGAAACCGCCTCCGCGTTGCTCAGGACAACGCGATACCAGTCCAACGCACGCTCTAACCGCCGGGCGGGATCATCGTCAGCACCGAGAGCGTCATACACCGCCTTCGCGAGGTCACCGTCAAAGGAACTAATGAGCGGAGTCGGCAACTCGACCGGCGGCTCAATCGGGGGAAGTGGCTCGTCTTCAAGCGCCCCGCGGCCGCTCAGCACCCGTACGAGGACGCCGATTTGAAGCGCATATCCACTGCCGTCCCCAAGGGGATGGCCGACCAAGAGCGCGTTCTCTGAGGTGGTGAACGACCAGGCGTCCAACCCTCCGTCCTCGGTGCTTGCCATCAACGGGTTACCGCCGACCGTCCCAGCAAGCAGCGCGGCGCGCAAACGCATGAAGGCGCGCATCTCAAACTCTGCGCCGACCTGCTGGCCCTCCAGATGGACCACGGCGCCCATCCCGTCATCTCGACCGTAAGCAGCGACTAAGCGCTCGACTGGCCTGGCGAGTGCCTGCGGAAGAATCTCGCTCTCGCCCATCGCTTTGAAGGGAACCAGCCTCCACTCGTGGATCGACATCTCCATCGAGAGCGGCAGGTACGGGGTGAGAAGCAGATTAGCCACCGCTGGATCATGACTGAGTAAACGGCGGCTGCCCCCATCGCTCGTTGAGCCCGCTCGAGTCGCGGTGGGGTACCAGGAGCGGTACCACGCGCACCCCGCGTCCTAGGGAACTCCGGCCTGAATGGCGCGAGCTCGCTTCCTAGGCGGGCTCTCGAATATCGGGGAGACAGGATTTGAACCTGCGACCGCTCGGCCCCCAGCCGAGTGCGCTACCAGACTGCGCCACTCCCCGTGGGGCTTTGCATCTTACGAATTGGCGGGGGTCCGGCTAGGCTTCCCTCCGCGCGGCGGTAGCTCAACGGTAGAGCCTCAGCCTTCCAAGCTGATGACGCGAGTTCGATTCTCGTCCGCCGCTCTTTTGCTGGCGGTCGGCGCTGTGTAGCTTCCGCCGCCGATGCGACGGCTCTCGCCCATCTCCGCGGTCCTGGCTTTGATGCTTCTGGCCCTCGCCCTCTCCGGCTGCGGTGGCTCCAGCGACTCCTCCGAAGGCGAGGACGTCACCGCCAGCACCAGCAATGCTGGGAACGTCGATTGGCCGTTCTTCGGGCGGGTGCCGGAGCGGACTCATTACCTGCCGGCCGAAAAGGGGCGGCTGGATCCGCCGCTGAAGCCGGTCTGGCAGGTCAATACGCACGCGCTGATCGAGTTCCCTCCCGCGATCGCCGGCGGGGTCGCCTACGTGATCAACAAGTACGGCAACGCCAAAGCGGTGCGGCTGCGCGATCGCAAGATCCTCTGGGAAGTGAAGAACCGGCCGAGCGACAAGGGAGTGCCCAACTTCGTCACCGCGCCGATCTACTACGAAGGGCACATCTACGGCGCCTTCCTCGGCGGCGAAGTGGTCGCCGGCGACGCCGCGGACGGGCACACGCTCTGGCGGCGCAAGCTGCGGGCGCACCTCGAATCCTCGCCGATGGCCGCCGACGGCACGCTCTACCTCGGCACCGACACCACCGACGTCGTCGCCCTCCATGCCAGCGACGGCTCCCCGCGCTGGCGCACCAACCTGCCGGCGGCGATCAAAGCCAGCCCCAGCTTCCACGACGGCCGTCTCTACGTCGCCGACTACCAGAGCTCGATGTACGGGCTCGACGCATCCAGCGGCAAGGTGCTCTGGCGCACCAACACCAGCAAGCAGCCGCCGTACGGCAAGGGCGGCTTCTTCTCCTCCCCCGCCATCGGCTTCGGCCGCGTCTACGCAGCCCGCGACGACGGCACCGTCTTCGCCCTCGACGAAAAGACCGGCAAGGTCGAGTGGTCCTTCGACACCGGCGGCGCCGTCTACGGCTCCCCCTCCCTGGCCGAAGTGCCCGGCACCCCGCCCACCGTCTACATCGGCGCCGAAAACGGGAGCTTCTACGCGCTCGACGCCGCCACCGGCAAGCCGCGCTGGCGCTACGACGTCGGCGGCCCGGTGCCCGGCACCGCGACCGTGATCGGCCACACCGTCTACACCTCCAGCTTCAAGACCGGCAGGACGATCGGGCTCGACGCCCTCACCCACGAGAAGACCTTCGAGCTGAAGCAGGCCGGCTACACGCCGATGGTCTCCGACGGCAAGCGCCTCTACCTGGTCGGCTACTACGTCCTCGTCGGGCTCGAACCGACCAGCCGCTGAACCGACCCGGCTAGGCTGCTTCGCCATGGGCGAGCTCAGCTACGAGGGTCACCGGGTCGAGTACGACAGCCACGGCACCGGCAAGCGCACGATCGTCCTCGTCCACGGGCTGCTGATGAACCGCCGCATGTACGACCGCCTCGCGCCGGCGCTGGCCGAGCGCGGCAACCGGGTGATCTGCGTCGACCTGCTCGGCCATGGCCGCTCCGACCGCCCCGAGGACCTGCGCCTCTACTCGATGCCGCTCTTCGCCCGCCAGGTCATCGCCCTGCTCGACCACCTCGAGCTCGACGCCGCCGTCGTCGGCGGCACCTCGCTCGGCGCCAACGTCGGCCTCGAGCTCGCCGCCCACGCGCCCGAGCGCGCCCGAGGCCTCTTCCTCGAGATGCCGGTGCTCGACAACGCCCTGGTCGCGATGGCCGCCGCCTTCACCCCGGTGATGGTCGGGCTGCGCCTCGGCCGCCCGGTCTTCGAGGCGCTCTCGCGCCTCACCTCGCCCATCCCCCGCACCAGCCTGCTGGTCGACATCGGCCTCGACTGGGTGCGCCAGCGCCCCGGTCCCTCGCTCGCCGTGCTCGAGGGCCTGCTGCTGGGCGAGACGGCGCCGCACCGCGAGCAGCGCCGCAAGCTGACCCAGCCGGCGCTGATCGTCGGCCACCCCGCCGACCCGATCCACCCCTTCAGCGATGCCGGCATGCTGGTCGAGGAGATGCCGAACGCGCGCCTGGTCCAGGCCAAATCGATCCTCGAGTGGCGGCTCTCCTCGCGACTCGACGACGAGCTCGCCGAGTTCGTGGAGGAAGCATGGCAAGCGGCCCCGTAACCCGCGTCCTCTCCGACTCGCAACTGCAGCTGCTCGCCCGCCACGGCGAGGAGCGCACCGCCGAGGTCGGCGAGAAACTGTTCGCGGTCGGCGACGAGACCTACCCGTTCATGGCGATCCTCGAGGGCGAGGCGATGATCACCGACCCGACCGGGCGCGAGATCGTCCGCCACGGCGCCGCCGGCTTCCTCGGCGAGATGAACCTGCTCTCCGGCCAGACCGTCTTCCTCGACGCCGTCGTCACCGAGCCGACCCGCTACATCGCCGTCGACCGCGAGGTCCTGCGCCAACTGCTCTTCGACGACGGCAGCCTCTCCGACCTGCTGCTCTCCGCCTTCATCGAGCGCCGCGAGCTGCTGCAGCGCGAGGAGGGAGTTGGGCTGGAGATCGTCGGCCCACACGACTCGGCCGAGACCCGCGGCCTCGTCGACTTCGCCCGCCGCCAGAAAATCCCCCACTCCTGGACCGACCCGGCGACGAGCGAGGAGGCCGCGGCGCTGGCGGCGGCGCTCGAGCCGGCGGAGCTACCGCTGGTGCGCCTGCCCGGCGGCGCCGAGCTGCGGCGGCCCAGCAACGGCGAGCTCTCGCGGGCGCTCGGCATCGGCCTCGAACTGGATGAGCGCGAGGAGGTCGACCTGCTCGTCCTCGGCGGCGGCCCGGCCGGCCTCGGCGCCGCCGTCTACGGCGCCTCCGAGGGCCTCGACACGCTGCTGGTCGAGGGCACCGGGCTCGGCGGTCAGGCCGGCACCTCGCGGCGGATCGAGAACTACCTCGGCTTCCCGGCCGGGATCAGCGGCACCGAACTGACCAGCCGGGCAGTGACCCAGGCGCGCAAGTTCGGCGCCCGCACCGCCACTCCCTACCGGGCCGAGGCGCTCGAACCCGGCGAGGAGCGCCACACGGTCCGGCTCGAGGGCGGCGTCGAGGTCAGCGCCCGCGCCGTGCTGCTGGCGACCGGTGCCGAATACCGCCGCCTGCCGGTGGAGGGCCTGGAGGACTACGAGGGGATCAGCGTCTTCTACGCCGCCGGCCCACCGGAGGCGCAGCTCTGCGGCGCCCAGCGCGTCGGCGTCGTCGGCGGCGGCAACTCGGCCGCCCAGGCCGCCGTCTGGCTCGCCCGCGGCGGCGCCCTCGTCACCCTCCTGCACCGCCGCGCCGACCTCAGCGAGACGATGTCCCACTACCTGCTGGAGGAGCTCGACCGCTTCGGCGTCGCCGTCCGCGACCGCAGCGAAGTCACCACCCTGCACGGCGAAGACGGCGAGTTGGAGGGCGTCACCCTGACGGACGGCGCCGAGCTGCCGCTCAGCTTCCTCTTCCTCTTCCTCGGCGCCGCGCCCTGCACCGAGTGGCTCGGCGACGCGGTCGCCCGTGACCCCAAGGGCTTCATCCTCACCGGCGCTGAGGCCGACGCCGAGGGCCTGCTGGAGACCAGCGTGCCCGGCGTCTACGCCGCCGGCGACGTCCGCGCCGGCTCGATCAAGCGCTGCGCCACCGCCGTCGGCGAGGGCGCCACCGTCGTGCGCTTCGTCCACGAGCGCTTCGCGGCTTAGGAACCAACGCAACCCGGGGAAGGCGACGGACCCGCCGCCTTCCCCAACGCCAGCTCAGCCGTTGACGGCCTTCTTCAGTTCCGCGCCGGGGCTGAACTTGGCAGCCGTTTTCGCGGCGATCTGCATCGACTCGCCCGTCTGCGGGTTGCGACCCTCCCGCGCCGGGCGGTCAACGGTCGAGAATTTGCCGAAGCCGGTGAATTTGACGTCGTTGCCGGCGGCAAGCTGGGCGGTGATCTCCGCGATCGTCGCGTCCACAGCCGACTTCGCCTGGCCAACCTCGAGCCCGGTCCGCTCGGCTACCTGCTTTGCCAACTCATCCTTGGTCGTAATCGCCATGCTCATCTCCTTGAAGTAGGGGGCGCGAGGCCGGTCTGGCCTGCTTTCCCACCGGTTTTCTACAGGTCAGGGCGGGCGGAGCCGGCCAAGGGGCCTCAGAACGGCCTCCTGTTCCACCTCGACTTCAACCTGCGGCCGACTACGCTGATCCGGATGCTCACGCCCAAGCGCTCCTCGATTCGCCCCCCGCGTGGAATCGCATTCGCGGCATTTGCAGCCATTCTGCTCGTCTGCGCGCTGCCCGCCACAGCCGTCGGCACTGGCTCGGCCGCACGCCCCGAGCCAAGGGTCCTGAGCGCGTCGTGGGGCACCGACAACGCGGTCGGCTGTCCGACCGGCCAACAGGGCCTCGGCAAACACCCCCGTCACCTTCAACTGGTTCATCCGCCGCTCGTCGATCCAAACCACGGATTTCCGAATCGTGCGCAGCGACGGGAGCGCCGCGGCCTGGATGAATCGAACGGGGCAGCCAGGACTCGAACCTGGAATCGCCGGTTTTGGAGACCGGTGCCTTAGCCAGTTGGGCCACTGCCCCAGAGGGAGCCGGATCGTAACGAGCGCGTGCCCGTCGCGACTCGGTAGTGCGGGCGGAGGGATTTGAACCCCCACGGGCCGAAGCCCACCAGGACCTAAACCTGGCGCGTCTGCCAAATTCCGCCACGCCCGCGTGGCGCCCCTCTTTGGGGCTTAACGCGCGACCAATGCCGCATCGTCGCTGACAGATTCTATGATCGTCGGCATGGCTGTAGGAGAGGTGAGGCCCGGCTACGAACTGTGGCGGCCAAATCGGGAGAAGGCGGGGTCGGTCACGACCAAGTTCGTGATCGCCCTCTTGCTACTGGCGACGGCCGTGATCGCCGCCATCGTCACGATCGGCGGCTGGTCGCTGCTCAAGGGCGGCGGCGGCATGGGCCTCGTCTGCGCGATCTACGCGCTGCTCTACGCCTTCTTCGCCTTCCTCGTCGCCCGCTGGAGCCGCGGCATCCTCCCGGTCGCCGCCGCGCTCTCGATGATCCTGGCCATCTTCTGCGCGGTCGGTGCCGGCAGCTGGTTCGAACGCGAAAAGGCCGGCTTCGACCAAGCGGCCCTCTCCTCCTCGCTGATCGGGACCCTGGTCGTGATCCTCGGCCTGCTGCAGATCGTCCTCATCGCCGCTGCCCTCTACGGCTTCAACCAGCAGTGGCAGGTCGAGGAGGAGCGCCCGATCGGCTCGGGCGAGGACTACGGCGCCGGTGCCGCGCCGAACGCACCGCAGCCAGCCTGACGCGAACGCGTCTGCTCCAGTGTCCGCATAGCGAACACAAGTGCAGACGCGTGATGCCGGAGGAGGGACTCGAACCCTCAAGCCCGCAAGGGCAATCGATTTTGAGTCGATCGCGTATGCCAATTCCGCCACTCCGGCGCGCTGGGGAACGATAGACCGCCGGCCCCCAGGCCAGCACTAGACTGCTCGCGGGATGCGGGTACACCACCTCAACTGCGGGTCGCTGTGCCCTCACGGCAGGAAGCTGATCAACGGCGAGGGCGGCCTCCGCGAACGGGGATCGATCGTCTGTCACTGCCTCGCGATCGAGAGCGGCGGCGACATCGTCCTGGTCGACACCGGCTTCGGGATGGAGGACGCCCGGAACCCGCGCCAGCTCGGGCCGATCTTCGCCTTCATGGGCGCCAGGCCGAAGCCCGAGACGACGGCGCTGAGGCAGCTCGAGGCGCTCGGCTTCACCGCCGCCGACGTGCGCCATGTCGTCGCCACCCACCTCGATCCCGACCACAGCGGTGGCCTACCCGACTTCCCCGAAGCCGCAATCCACGTGCTCGGCACCGAGCTCGACGCCGCCCTCCACCCCAGCCTGCGCGACCGCCCGCGCTACCCGCGCACCCACTGGAAGCACGGGCCGCGCTGGGAGCGCCACGAGGCCGGCGGCGACGACTGGTTCGGCTTCGAGAGCGTCCGCATCCTCCCCGGCCTCGAGGCCGAGATCGCGCTGATCCCGCTTGCCGGCCACACTCGCGGCCATGCCGGGGTCGCGGTGAGGACCACGGACGGTTGGCTGCTGCACTGCGGCGACTCCTACTTCCACCATGGCGAGCTCCAGACCCCGCCCAGCTGCCCGCCGGGGCTGCGCCTCTTCCAGAACCTCAACGCCGCCGACGGCAGGGCCCGCAGGGCCAACCAGGAACGGCTGCGCGCGCTGGCCGGCGCCCACGGCGACGAGGTGACGCTGTTCTGCTCTCACGACCCGCATGAGCTCGAGCGCGAACAGGCGGCGGACACCGCCGCGACCGCGTGAGCGCGGCGAGCAACCACGAGCCGCTCTGGGAGCCCTCGGCCGAGCTGGTCGAGCGCTCGCGCCTGACCGAGTTCAGGCGCTGGCTGCGGGCCGAGCGCGGCCTCGAGTTCGACGACTACGACGGGCTCTGGCAGTGGTCGGTCGACGACCTCGACGGCTTCTGGGGAGCGATCTGGGACTTCTTCGAGGTGCGGGCCGACGGCGATCGCGCGACCGTGCTCGCGTCGCGGGAGATGCCGGGCGCGCGCTGGTTCCCGGACACCCGCCTCAACTACGCCGAGCACGTCTTCGCCGGCAAGGACGACGGCGAGACGGCGATCCTGCACGCCTCCGAGCTGCGCGAGCTGGATGAGTTGAGCTGGGGCGAGCTGCGCACCCAGGTCGCCGCCTGCGCGGCGGCCCTGCGCGGGCTCGGGGTCGGGCGCGGCGACCGCGTCGTCGCCTACCTGCCGAACATCCCGGAGGCGATCGTCGCCTTCCTCGCCAGCGCCTCGATCGGTGCCGTCTGGTCGAGCTGCTCGCCCGACTTCGGCCCCGCCAGCGTCGTCGACCGCTTCGCCCAGATCGAGCCCAAGGTGCTGTTCGCGGTCGACGGCTACCGCTACGGCGGCAAGGACTTCGACCGCCGCGAGACGATCGCCCAGCTGCAGGAGGCGATGCCGAGCCTGGTCCGCACCGTCGTCCTCCCCTACCTCGACCCGGCGCCGGACCTCTCCGCGCTCGCCGCCACCACGACCTGGGACGAGCTGCGCACCGCCGGCGCGGGCGCCGAGCTCAGCTTCGAGCGCGTCCCCTTCGACCACCCGCTCTGGGTCCTCTACTCCTCCGGCACGACCGGGCTTCCGAAGGCAATTGTCCAGGGGCAGGGCGGGATCCTGCTCGAGCACCTGAAGAAGCTCCACCTCCACGTCGACGCCCACCCCGGCGACCGCCTCTTCTGGTTCACCACCACCGGCTGGATGATGTGGAACTTCCTCGTCTCCGGACTGTTGACCAAGGCGACGATCGTGCTCTACGACGGCAGCCCCGGCCACCCGGACATGAGCGTCCTCTGGGACCTGGCCGAGCGGGCCGAGGTGACGATGTTCGGCACCAGCGCCTCCTACATCGCCGCCTGCATGAAGGACGGGGTCGAGCCGGGCAACGGCCGCGACCTCAGCCGCCTCGGCGCCGTCGGCTCGACTGGCTCGCCGCTCTCGCCCGAGGGCTTCGACTGGATCTACGAGCACCTCGGCGCCGACACCTGGCTGTTCTCGACCAGCGGCGGCACCGACCTCTGCACCGCCTTCGTCGGCGGCGTCGCCCTGCTTCCGGTCTACCGCGGCGAGCTGCAGGGACGGGCGTTGGGGGCGGCGGTCGAGGCCTGGGACGAGGACGGCAACGTGGTCGTCGACGCGGTCGGCGAGCTGGTCGTGACCCAGCCGATGCCCTCGATGCCGGTCTACTTCTGGGGCGACGAGGACGGTGCCCGCTACCGGGCCAGCTACTTCGAGCAGTACCCGGGCGTCTGGCGCCACGGCGACTGGATCGAAATCACCTCGCGCGGGACCGCGGTCATCTACGGCCGCTCCGACTCGACCATCAACCGCTCCGGCATCCGCATGGGCACCAGCGAGATCTACCGCGCCGTGCTCTCGATCGACGCGGTCGTCGACGCCCTGGTCGTCGACATCCCCAAACCCGGGACCGAGGGCTGGATGCCGCTCTTCGTCGTCCTCCGCGAGGGCGCCGAGCTCGATGACGAGCTGCCGAAGGAGATCGCCCGCCGCGTGCGCGAGCGCTGCTCGCCGCGCCACGTCCCCGACCAGGTCTTCCAGATCGCCGAGGTCCCGCGCACGCTCAGCGGCAAGGTCCTGGAGGTGCCGGTGAAGCGGATCCTGATGGGCACGCCGGCGGAGAAGGCAGCCAGTCGCGACTCGCTCGCCAACCCGGCGGCGCTCGACTACTTCACCGAGATGGCGGGCCGGCTCGAGGCCTGAGTGGCCTGAGTCTCAGGTGCCGAGCCGCCGCCTTCGGCGACCCGCCGCAGCGCCAGCACCGCGAACCCCCAGCCCGACGCCACGAGGATGCCGCCGAGGACGTCACTGGGGAAGTGCCAGGCGAGGACCATGACCGAGCAGCCCACGGCGGCGACGAAGCAGGCGCCGATCGCGGCGACGGCCGGGCGCCACTCGGGCGCGGCGACAAAGGCGAAGGCGATCGCGATCGAGGTGGCCGCGGTGGCGTGGCCGCTGGGGAAGGCGACCGGGCCGAGCTGGTCGTGGCCGAGAACGGTTTGAAAGCGAGGGTGAGCTAGCGCCACCTTGAGCGCCTGCGTGGTTACATTGGCGCCCGCGACGACCACCACCGCGGCGGCGGCGTCGAGTGGCCGCCCACGCCAAAGCGCGATCCCACAGGCGGCGGCCAGCATCACCAACAGCGGCAGCGGGTCGCCAAGGTGGGCGATCGCGTCGGCCAGCGGACCGAGGCTGCCGTCGCGGGCGATGAACTTGGTCAGCAGGGTCGCGTCGGCCCGCTGCGCCGCGTCGATTCCATAGGCGACCAGCGCCAGCAGGACGAGCGCGCAAGCGCAGGCGATCCAGGCCGCCAGGGGGGCTCCGACTCTCTTTGCCACGCCAAAACGGTAGCGAGACGGCTTTAAGCGGAGCTCAGGCGGGAGTAACTGGGTTGCGGCGCTCAGCGAAGGAGCGGTCCTTGCTGGCCGCATGGGCGAAGCGGCGGATCAGCTCCGCCCGCAGGTCCGCCGGCTCGATCACGGCGTCGACCACCAGCTCCGAGGCGAGGTGGAGGATGTCGATGTCCGCGGCGTACTCCTCGCGCTTGGCGGCGACGAAGGCCTCGCGCTCGGCCTCGTCCTCGATCGCCTGGATCTGGTTGAGGAAGACGGCGTTGACGGCGGCCTGGGGGCCCATCACCGCGATCGAGGCGTTCGGCAGGGCGATGCAGCAGTCGGGCTCGAAGGCCGGGCCGGCCATCGCGTAAAGCCCTGCCCCGTAGGCCTTACGGACGATCACCGAGAGCTTCGGAACGGTCGCTTCGGAGACGGCGCTGATCATCTTCGCCCCGTGGCGGATGATCCCTTGGCGCTCGACCGCGGTCCCGATCATGAACCCGGGCACGTCGGCGAGAAAGAGCAGCGGCACGTTGAAGGCGTTGCAGGTCTGGATGAAGCGGGCGGCCTTGTCGGCGGAGTCGACGAAGAGGACGCCGCCCTTCTGCCGCGGTTGGTTGGCGACGACGCCGACCACGCGCCCGTCGAGCCGCCCGTATCCCACGATCAGCTCTTTCGCCCAGCGCTTATGCACCTCGAGGAAGGAGTCGGCGTCGAGCAGGGCGTCGAGCACCTCGCGCATGTCGAAGGGCTGGTTCTCGTCGGCGGGGACGATGTCGGCGATCGCCGCGTCGGAGGCGGGTGCGGCGGACTCGGCGGCGGGCGGCTGCTGGCGCCAGTTCTCCGGCATGAACGAGAGATAGCGCTGGGCGAGGGCGATCGCCTCCTCGTCGCTCTCGACCAGGAAGTGGCCGCAGCCGGAGACGCCGGTGTGCATCTTCGCCCCGCCCATCTCCTCCAGGGTCACCTTCTCGCCGATCACCATCTCCGCCATCCGCGGCGAGCCGAGGTACATCGAGGCATTGCCCTCGCGCATGACGACGACGTCGCAGAAGGCCGGGATGTAGGCGCCACCGGCGGCGCTCGGCCCGAACAGCAGGCAGATCTGCGGCACCTGGCCGGAGAGCCGCACCTCGTTGTGGAAGATCCGCCCGGCGCCGCGGCGGCCGGGGAACATCTGCACCTGGTCGGTGATCCGTGCCCCGGCCGAGTCGACCAGGTAGACCAGCGGCACCCGCAGGCTCAGCGCCCGCTCCTGGATGCGGAGGATCTTCTCCACCGTCTTCGGGCCCCAGGAGCCGGCCTTGACGGTGGGGTCGTTGGCCATCAGGGCGACGCGGCGGCCGGCGATCGTGGCCAGGCCGGTGACGACGCCGTCGGCGCCCAGTCCCTCCTGGTCCCAGTTGGCGAGCGCCGCCTCCTCGGCGAAGGAGCCGGCGTCGACCAGCCGCTCAACCCGCTCGCGCACCGGCAGCTTGCCCTGTTCGGCCGTCTTCTCGTGGTGGCGTTGCGGGCCGCCGGAGAGCGCAGCATCCAGCGCTTTTGCGAAATCGGTCACAGGCGAGAGCCTATTCGGACTGGCTGGCTCGCCAGTCGACCGGGCCGGCGCGCAGCACGTGAGCGCCCAGCGGCCGCCCCAGCACTTCCTGTGCCGCCCGTGAGGCCGCGATCAGCCGCGGCAGGTCGATCCCGGTCTCCACGCCCATCTCGTGCAGCATCGAGACCACGTCCTCGCTGCCGACGTTGCCGGTAGAGCCGGGTGGCACCGGGCAACCGCCGAGCTCGCCGAAGCTCGACTCGAAGGACTCCACGCCCTCTTCCAGCGCCGCCACCAGGTTGGCGAGGCCCTGGCCGCGGGTGTTGTGGAAGTGGGCGGTCAGCTCGACCCCGGTCAGGCGCTCACGGGCGGCGGCGAAGAACTCGTGGACCTGGCGCGGGTTCGCCATCCCGGTGGTATCGCCAAAGCCGACCTCATCGCAGCCGGCGCCGGCGAGCCGTTCGGCGATCTCGAAGACGCGCTCGGGTGCCACATGCCCCTCGTAGGGGCAGCCGAAGGAAGTGGCAATCACGCCCTCGCGGCGCAGCCCGGCCTCGCCCGCGGTCGCCAGCGTCGCCTCCAGTCCCACCAGCGACTCCTCGACCGAGCGATTGACGTTGTGCCGATTGTGAGTCTCCGAGGCGGAGAGGAAGACGCTGATCTCGTCGAAGTGATCGCGCATCCCCGACGCCCGCTCCAATCCCCGCTCGTTCGGGATCAAAACCGAGAACGAGACCCCCGGGCGCCGCTGCACCGCCAGCAGCACCTCGGCCGCGTCGGCCAGCTGCGGGATCACGTCGGGCCTCACGAACGAGGTGATCTCCATCCGCCCCACTCCCGTTGCCGAGAGCAGGTCGATCAGCCGCACCTTCTCGGCAGTGTCGATCGTCTCCGGCTCGTTCTGGAACCCGTCGCGGGGCCCGACCTCGCGGATGTGGACGCTCTTCGGCAGCTTGGCCATCGTGAGCGAAGCTTATGCGGCGCTGGGAGGCGCCCCGCTGGCCATCAGGCGGCGCGCGACATCGCCCAGCACGGCGCGCACGTGTTCGGGCTCGTAGCGGACCTGCTCGTGGGTGAACCGCAGCGACGTGTATCCGGCAACGGCGTTTGCCTGGTCGCGCAGATGGTCCCGGCTCTGCTGCGCCGGCGTGCGGTGATGGCGCAGGCTGTCGGTCTCGACCACCAGTCGCGGCCGCCGCCAGAGGAAGTCGACCTCGAAGCCGTTGACCCAGACTTTGGTCTCCGGCACCGGCAGGCCGACGTCTTTTGCCATGGGCAGGAAGAGACGCTCGAGCCGCGAGCGCGTGAGCCGGAACGTGCGCCGATCCAGCCAGGCCCGCAGGCGTGCCACGCCAGGCTGGCCAGGATGGTGCTCGAGCGCGATGCGGAGTTCCGGCGGCGAGATGAGATCGAGCCGATCCGCCTCGTCGACCATCCGCTCCACGGTCAGCCGGTCGTGACGGGCGGAAAGGTCGATCAGCGTCTGCGCCGGGCTGGTCACCGGAATGCGGTCGTAGAGGCCAACGTCGTCATCGCGTAGGCAGGGACGGCGGTGGACACGAAGCCCCGGGTGACGCCGGATATTTGGTGAGAGCACCGAGACCTCCATGAAGCCGTCGCGCTCCGAGCCAAAGCCCATAAGTGCCGCCGCGCTCCCATGACTAAGCACGGCTCCGTCGCCGCAGCAGAGCACAGCGGCCATCCAGCGACCCCGACGATCCAACTCCGCCCTCCCCACTGCATAGACCCCTTTTGCCACCGGGTACAGGCGCCCCCGCTCGACCCGATGCCGAATCCCGTGCCGACTCAGCCCGCAGCCAACAAGCTGCCCCCAACTCACCACCCCATGCTGCGCCCGCGCCAACGCCCAAACCGACGTCGAGTGATGCCTTATGCCGCCCATAACCGGCTTAAGGCATCACTCGACCTCGATTCTCCCCCCGAGTCGCCGGGGCGGGCCGTGTGGGAGGGGGCTTAGACTGGCGCGCGGTGGCTGAGCGCGAACCGATTCCGATCATTGGAGGCACCGGGGCGCTTGGCGCCGGGCTGGCGACGCGCTGGTCGCAGGTGGGGGTGCCGGTCGTGCTCGGGTCGCGTTCGGCGGAGCGGGCCGAGGAGGCCGCCGCCAAGATCCGCGCCGCCGTGCCCGGCGCCGACGTAGCCGGGCTCGAGAACGGCGAGGCGGCGAAGCAGGGTCAGATCGTCTTCCTCACCGTCCCCTTCCGCGCCCAGTCGGAGAACCTCAACAACCTGCGCGAGGCGCTGGCGCCGGGCCAGATCCTGGTCGACTGCACGGTGCCGCTGGCGGCCGCGGTGAGCGGCAAAGCGACGCGCTCGCTCGGCGTCTGGCAGGGCTCCGCCGCCCAGCAGGCGCAGGAGATGGTCCCCGAAGGGGTCACCGTCGTCTCCGCCCTGCACACGATCGGCGCCCCGACTCTCTCCGACATCGGCGCTGAGCTCGGCGAGGACGTGCTCGTCTGCGGCGACAAGAAGGCAGACAAGGCGCGGGTGGCGCGACTGATCGAGTTGATCCCCGGCCTGCGGGCGGTCAACGCCGGCGCCCTCGAGATGGCCCGCGTCGTCGAGCAGCTGACGCCGATGCTGATCTCGGTCAACACCCGCTACAAGGCGCACGCCGGCATCCGCCTCACGGGTTTGCCGGACGCCGACCACTGGGCATAGACGGGATATGAGGGTCGCGCTGCTGGCCGGCGGTACCGGAGGCGCCAAACTCGCTGCCGGGATGCAGGAGGAGCTGGGTCCGGACCTGACGGTGATCGCCAACACCGGTGACGACATCGAGGCGCTTGGCGTCCACGTCTCCCCCGACCCGGACCTCGTCACCTACTGGCTCAGTGGCGAAATCGACGAGGAGCGCGGCTGGGGCATTCGCGAGGACACCTTCACCGTCTTCGAGCGCCTGCAGCAGCTCGGGGCGCCGAGCTGGTTCGGCCTCTCCGACCGTGACCTTGCTGCCTGCCTCTACCGGCGCCAGTTCATCGAGGAGGGCGGGCGCCAGACCGACGCTCAGGCGCAGATCGCCCGCGGGCTTGGGGTCGAGGCGAAGGTGCTGCCGATGTCCGACTCGCCGGTCCGGACCAAGGTCCTGACCGCGGCCGGGCGGCGCGAGCTGCAGGAGTACCTGATCGTCGACCGCGGCGAGCCCGACGTGGTCGGGGTCGAGCTGGAGGGAATCGAGCAGGCCGAGCCCAGCCGCGAGGTGCTGGAGGCGCTGCGGGTCGCCGAGGCGATCGTGATCGGCCCCTCCAACCCGGTGATCAGCATCGGCCCGATCCTCGCCGTGCCCGGCATGCGCGACGCGGTCGCCGCCTCCCCCGCCCCGGTCGTCGCGGTTAGCCCCTACGTCGCCGGCGCGGTCGTCAAGGGTCCGACCGACCGCTTCATGCAGGCGCTCAGCCGCCCGACCACGGCCGCCGGCGTCGCCTCGCTCTATGCCGGGCTGATCGACGGCATGGTCGTCGACGAGGGCGATCCCGACCCGCCACCGGTCGAGGTCGCGACGCTGACCGCGGCGACGCTGATGGAGGGAGCGAGCGGCCGTGCCCGGGTCGCCCGCATCGTGCTCGACTACACCGCCACGCTCGCCGGGTGAAGGCGACCGCGGTCCTCCCGGTCAAGCGCTTCAACGCGGCCAAGCAGCGCCTGGCTGCGGGCTTGGGCGGCGAGCAGCGGCGGACCCTGGCGGCGGCGATGGTCGCCGACGTACTGGAGGCAATCGGCGAGGCGCGGACGATCGAGCGCACGATCGTGGTCAGCGGCGACCCGATCGCCCAGGAACTGGCTGCCGAGGTGGGCGCCGCGGTGGTGCCCGACCCCGAGGACGGCGGCCACGTCGAGGCGGCGCTGGCCGGAATCGCCCGCGCCGAAGCCGATGGGGCGAGCTGCGTGGTGCTGCTGCCCGGCGACTGCCCGCTGCTGGACCCGCGCGAGCTCGACCGGCTGCTGACCGGCCTGCCCGAGCGCTACGTCGGCATCGTCCCCGACCGCCACGGCACCGGCACCAACGCCCTGGCGCTGAGCCCGCCGAGCGCGATCGTCCCCGCCTTCGGCGAGGGCAGCTGCGCCCGCCACGTCGCCCTCGCCCGCGAGGCCGGCGTCCCCTTCGGGGTCGAGGCGCTGGCCTCGCTCGGCCTCGACCTCGACACCCCCGCCGACGTCATCGCCCTCACCCGCGAGCTGGACGCGCGCCCCGGCCGCGCCCGCCGCACGGCGAAGGCACTGGGAATATGAGCGCCCCCAAGTTCCGCGGTTCCAAATCCACGAAATGAGTGGGAAAGGAACCGCGGAATGAGTGAGGGGCTGCGAATCGTGCCGGTTCTCGGGCTGCCGGAGTTCGCTGAGGGGATGGGGGTCGGCGATGAGATCGCCGCGCGCGCCGCCCTCGCGGACGGCGATGTCATCGTGATCTCGCAGAAGGTCGTCTCCAAGGCAGAGGGACAGATCCGCAAGCTCTCCTCGGTTCTCCCGGGGGCCGAAGCACGCAAGCTGGCCGCCGTTCTGGGCAAAGAGCCCAACATGGTTCAGCTGGTTCTGGAGGAGAGCACCGAGGTGCTGCGAGCCGAGCGCGGCGTCCTCATCGTCGAGACCAAGCACGGCTTCATCTGCGCCAACGCCGGCATCGACAGCTCCAACCTCACCGAGCCCGACACGGTCTGCCTTCTGCCCGAGAACCCGGACGCCTCCGCCCGCCAGATCCGGAGCGAAATCGAGGTTTCTGTCGGCGTCGTAATCAGCGACAGCTTCGGGCGCGCTTGGCGGCTGGGCCAAGCCGAGGTGGCGATTGGCTGCGCCGGACTCATTCCGTTGGACGACTGGCGCGGCCGTCGCGACAGTGCCGGTCGAGAGCTGGAAGCAACTCTGATCGCGATCGCCGATGAGGCCGCGGCGGCGGCGGACCTGGTTCGCGACAAGACCAGCGGCGTGCCGGTGGCAATCATCCGCGGCCTCGATCGTCACGTCAGCCCCGAGGACGGTCCCGGCGCCGCGGCCCTGCGCCGCCCCCACGACGAGGACCTCTTCCGCTAGCCCTCCCGGAGCCTCGCGGCAAATGCCGGACGGACCGGCCGGGCCCCTACCTCCCGGAGCCGGCCTGCCGGCTTTCGTGGTGCTAGTCCCGCTTGAGGGCGTTCTTGATCTTGTCGGTGACCTTCTCGACGCCCTCCTTGGCCTTGCCGCCAGCCTGATCGACCTTTCCCTCCCGCTTCAAGCCCTTATCTCCGGTGAGGTCTCCAGCGGCCTCCTTGACGCGCCCTTTGGCATCGTCGGCGTTGCGAATCTCGTCGCTCATGTGTTCCCTCCGTCGTCTCGATCTCTGTCGAGTACCGGCTACCCGGATCAGCGACGGCTAACCGGTTGGTGCAAGGCGCAGAGGGCGCCTCCGCCTCAGAGCGTCGCTGGCTCGTAGCTCTCGACGATCTCGTAGAGCGTGGTGCGCTGGGCCGGCTCGCGGGCGGCGGCGCGGGCGGCCTCGACCAGCTGCTCGGGCTCGAGGCGGACGCCGTGCTGGGAGCCCGCCATGCGCGAGATGTTCTCCTCCATCAGGGTGCCGCCGAGATCGTTGACGCCCCAGCGCAACGACTCGGTCGCCCCCTCCAGGCCCATCTTCACCCAGCTCGCCTGCAGATTGGGGATCGTCCGCCCCAGCGCCAGCCGGAAGGCGGCGGTGTGCTTGAGGTTGTCGGCCATCGAGATCTCCTCGATCCCGTGAGTGCGGCCGAGCATCGTGTTGAAGGGGATGAAGCTGAGCGGGACGAACTCGGTGATGCCGCCGGTCCGTTCCTGCAGGCCGCGGACGACCCGCATGTGGCGGGCCAGCTCGCGCGGCTCCTCGATGTGGCCGAACATCACCGTCGAGGTCGAGCGCAGGCCGGCGCGGTGGGAGGCTTCGATGATCTCCACCCAGCGGTCGGCCGGGAGCTTGTTCGGCGAGATCCGCTGGCGCACGCCGTCGTCGAGCACCTCGGCCGCGGTGCCGGGGGTCGACCCAAGCCCGCACTCGAGCAGGTACTCGAAGACCTCTCCCGGCTGCTTGCCGGAGCGCTCGCACATGTAGTGGACCTCCATCGGCGAGTAGGCGTGCAGATGCAGCTGCGGAGCCACGTCCCTGGCCAGCCGCAGCCACTTCCCGTACTCCTCCAGGGTCAGATCGGGATGGATGCCGCCCTGCATGCAGAGCTCCGTCGCGCCGAACTCGACCGCCTCCTCGATCCGCGCCGTGAAGTCCCCCTCGGAGACCTCGTAAGCGTCAGGCGAGCGCTTCCCCTGCCCGAACCCGCAGAAGGCGCACCCGACCACGCAGATGTTGGTGAAGTTGATGTTGCGGTTGACGACGAAGGTCGCCCGGTCGCCGTGCAGCTCGGCCCTCAGCTCGTCGGCAGCAACCCGCATCTCCTCGACGACCTCGGGCCGGTTCTCGACGAACAGCGCCGTCAGCTCGTCCTCGGAGAGCTCGATGCCCTCACGCCCTTTGACAATGGCGGTCTCCGCCAGTCCCGGCTCCAGCGTCTCTTCGCTGCGGCGCCCCGACCCACGCCGTGGAATGAAGCTCCAGTACTTCAGCTTGACGACATCGAGCACCCCCTGCTCCATCCACTCCGGATCCATGTACTGCGGGTAGACGCAAAGCCGCTCGGTCAGCGCAAACCCCTTCGGCGCCAGCTCCTTGCGCACCTGGTGCGGACTCGGGAACGGCTCCTCGGGAGAGATGTGGTCCCCGTTCGCCGACAGCCCTCCCAGGTCGGTCGCACCCGCTTCAACCAGCTCCGGCCACCAGTCCGAAAGGTTCGGCGGGATCTGCACCCCGACATCCGGCATCAGCCGCTTCGACTCTCCAATCAAGCGCTTGACCTCCTCGATCCCGACTGGACTCGCCCACCCCGGCATCGGCAGCCCGCCGTCGGCGTCGGGAGATGGGGATGACCCCAACCGAACCTCCCCGCCGTTCGTGAGGGCGGGGTCATCCCCATCTCCCGCCCACCGCTCCCGCGAAGCCACATCGGCGATGTCGGCGACTTCCGCCCCGTAGTACTTCGGGTGCGGGACGAAGTTCTGGAGGATGACCTCCTGCAGGTGGCCGTAGCGCTCGTGCAGCTGAGCGAGAGCTTCAAGCGATTCGACCCGCTCGTCCTCGGTCTCGCCGATGCCCACCAGAATTCCGCTCGTGAACGGAATCCTCAGTTCCCCCGCGGCCTCGATCGTCGCCAGCCGCTTGGCCGGATGCTTGGTGGGAGAGCCGGCATGGACCGTCTCCATCAACCGCTCCGCGGTCGACTCCAGCATCAGCCCCTGGGAGGCCGTCACCTCGCGCAGTCGTGCCAGATCGTCCCTGCTCAAGACGCCGAGGTTCGTGTGCGGCAGCATCCCCCGCTCCAGCGCTCGCTCACAGGCCCAGACGACGTAGGAGGTGAAGTCCTCGTGCCCCCACTCGGCCAGCCGCGCGGCTACCTCGGGGTTGACCTCCGGCCGCTCGCCGGTGAGGACCAGGAGCTCCTTGGCATTGCGTTTGAGCGCCTCGTCGAGCAGCGCCTCGACCTTCTCCGGCGCGTGGATGTGCGCTTTATGCGTGGCGAAGGCGCAGTACTTGCAATAGCACTGGCAGGTCCGGGAGAGGGAGAGAGTGAAGTTCCGCGAGAAGGTGACCCGGCGCACGCTGCCCAAGGTACTGCAACCGCCGGGCCGGCCAGGCCCGGCGGTTTGAAGCTCAGATCAGGAAGCGGGCTCGGTCGGGTTGTTCGGCTCGGCCCGTTTCTTGATCGGCGGCCGGATCTTCTCCGGCGCTTCAGTCGGCGGCAGACCCCCCGGCTCGAGCACGAACTTGTAAACGGCGGCAGCCAGCAGAGCGCCGACGATCGGGCCGGCCAGGTAGGGCCAGATGCCGTCGAAGCCGCCGAAGTCGTTGCCGACCAGGGCGGGGCCGAACCAACGGGCCGGGTTGAAGGCACCGCCGGTCAGCGGGCCACCGACCATGACGATGAAGCCGAGCGTGGTGCCGATCGCCAGCGGCGCCCACTCCTTGACGCTCTTCTCGGAGTAAACCGCAGTGAGGATCACCAGGACGAGGCAAAAGGTGCCGATCCCCTCGACGATGGAGCCGGGGAAGGCACCACTGAGGAGACCGCTGACTTCGGCGGCTCCGTAATGCGTTGCGCGCCCCTCGTCGAGCAGCAGACCCTTGGTCAGCAGCGCTCCGAGCACGGCTCCGGAGAGCTGGGCGAGCATGTAGATAACGCCGTCGAGCGGCTTGATCCGCTTGATCACCAGCGCCGCGAGCGTTACCGCGGGGTTGAAGTGACCACCGCTGACGACGCCGAACATGACGATCAACCCAAACAGCAGGAAGGCGTGGACGAGCCCAATTACCGCGAAGTCCGAGCCGAACTGGGCCTGGCTTCCGGTCGATACGAACAGCACCACGACGCTGGTGATGAAAAAGACCAGCAAAAGCGTGCCGATCAACTCAGCAAGATATGCGGCTAGACCTCGTTCCTGCACTCTATTTCCCTCCTCGATCCCGTGATCAGGTAAGCGGCGGCAGTCTACTCATATTCGCTCAATGGATTAGGTTGCCGTCCACATGAGACTTGCTGTCGCGCTGCTGGCGGCCGCTCTTCTGCTCGCCGGCGTCGCCGGCTGCGGGGGGGACGGCGCGGAACCGGGCGTGCCGAAAGGCGCGGCACTCGTGCTCGATTTCGTCCCCAACCCGGTCCACTCGGGGATCTACGCGGCACGGGCCGAGGGCTTCTACGAAGACGCCGGGGTCGACCTGGCGATCCACCAGCCGGGCGAATCGACCGACGCCCCGAAGCTGCTCGCCGCCGGCCGCACCGACTTTGCGATCCTCGACATCCACGATCTCGGGATCGCCCGCGAGCAGGGCCTCGATCTGGTCGGGGTGATGCCGATCGTCCAGCGCCCGCTGGCGGCGGTGATCGCCCGCGGCGGCGACGGCGTGCGCCGACCCCGCGATCTCGAGGGGCGCACGGTCGGCGTCACCGGCCTCCCCTCCGACGAAGCCGTGGTCGACTCCGAGGTCAGCGCCGACGGCGGCGACCCGGCCAAGGTCGACGAGGTGACGATCGGCTTCAACGCCGTCTCCTCCCTGGCCGCCGGCAAGGTCGACGCGGCGACGGGCTTCTGGAACGCCGAGGGAGTGGCCCTGCAGCGCCAGGGCGTCCCCGTCCACATCTTCAAGGTCAACCGCTACGGCGCCCCGCCCTACCCCGAGCTGATCCTCACCACCTCGCGCCAGACGCTCAACAGCGACCCAGCCCTGGTCCACTCCGTCGTCAACGCCACCCGCCGCGGCTACGCCTTCACCGAGCAGCAACCGGCCAAATCCCTGAACGACCTCCTCACCGCGGAACCGGCCCTGGAGCGCGCCGAACAGCAAGCCCAGCTCGACGCCCTCCTCCCGGACCTCCACCCAGCTCCATTCGACCCAGCCATCCTCCGCGCCTGGTCCCGCTGGGACGTCACCCACGGCCTCCTGGAGCGCCCGGTCGACATCGACCAAGCCTTCGACCTGCCCTGAGCGCGAGCGGGTCCCAGCCCTCTGGCCGACTCAGCCCTGCAGCAGTCGCTCGGCCAACGCCGGCAGTTCCCGCGCCATCCTGGAACGCGGCACCGCCAGATCGACCCCCGCCGCCTCCGCGACTTCGCGGGTCTCGACGTTGACGTGCGAGTAGAAGCCAAGGACCGGCATCCCCAGTCCGACGAGTGCCTCGGGGGTCTCCAAGTCAAGGTCAGCGACCAGCAGTTCGACACCGTCGAGCTGCGCTTCCTGCAATGACGGCGACAGCGTCACCTCGTGGCCAGCTGCCCTGAGGGTCGCATCCACCTTGCTGCCCAGCATGAGGTCGGCGATGGCGAGCACGTGGGCCATCAAGAAGCTGCCACTAGATCGAGCGGCGCTGGCGGAACTCCTCGCGCACGCTCTCGGGCCGGCCCCACATCTGCACGACCTCGGAGCGCCCCTCGCGCACCTCGGCGACAGCCAGCTCGCCGGTCACGCCTTCGCCGTCGAGCTTCGCCAGCACGCCCTTGACGGTCTCGGCCGCAGCGGCGTGGCCGAAGCTGTGGGCGATCAGCAGGCGCCAGTGCCACTCGGCGTGGCTATAGACCTGCGCGTTGACCTGGCTCAGCGCCACGGCGCTGTCGATGTACTGGCTCTCGTCGTCGATCCGCAGGTCGAGCTCGAGGTCCGTCCAGTCGGGCGGCAGCGCGTCGAGAATCAGCTGAAAGTCGTCGGCGAGAACCATCGCCGGAAGCCTAGCGCGGCAGCGGCGCGCCGCCGAAGTGGCGCTGGAGCTGCCTGTGGCGATGGCGGAAGAGAAACGCGACCAGCGTCCGCAGCAGTCGGCCCGGCAGCGGCAGCCGCAGCTCCCAGGCGAGCCGGTCGGCGATCGTCGCGCCCCCGCCCTCCCCGGCCTCGATCGTGCGCTCGTGCTCCCAGAGCCGCATCGAGAGCATCGTCGAGCGCTCCAGGAACCCGTGCCCCGGCTCGATCCGCGCCAGCCCGATCTCGTCGTAGTCGATCGGGATCAGGCCGAAGAGCAGCAGCCAGCTGCGCCCCAGCGGCCCCGGCTCGAGTCCGTGCAGGTCGAGGCTCTCCATCCCCCGCGGCACGGTCATCCGCAGCAGCGGCCCGAGCTCGGCGTTGATCCCCTCGGCGCTCATCGCCCGCTCCCAGACCGCGGCCGGCTCGGCCGCCAGCGTCGAGGCGATCCGGAACTCCCCCCGTCGCTCCATCAGCCGATGAAGACCTCGTAGAGGAGGAAGACGTTGAGAGCGATGATCAGGCTGGCGAGCACACCGGCCAGCGCACTCAGCCAGCGCGGGTTGACCAGGTCCCCCATCACCTCGCGCTTGCTGGCGATGATCAGCAGCGGCACCAGGGCGAAGGGGATGCCGAAGGAGAGGACGACCTGGCTGCCGACCAGGGCGTCGGTCGGGTCGACGCCGATCGCCAGCACGAACAGAGCCGGGGCCAGGGTGACCGCGCGGCGGACGAAGATCGGGATGCGGCGGCGGATGAAGCCCTGCATCACCACCTGCCCGGCCATCGTCCCGACCGAGGAGGAGGCGAAGCCGGAGGCCAGGAGCGCGATGCCGAAGACGGTGGCGGCGCGGTCGGAGACCAGCTGCTGCAGCCCTTCGTAGGCGCCGTCGATGGAGTCGACGCCGGTCAGGCCGCTGGTGTGGAAGAGCGCGGCGGCGACGATCATCATCGAGAGGTTGACCAGGCCGGCCAGCGAGAGCGCGATCACCACGTCGACCTTCTCGAAGCCGAGGATCCGCTTTTTCTCGGCCTCGTCGCGGCCGACGATCCGGCGCTGGGTCAGGGCCGAGTGCAGGTAGACGACGTGCGGCATCACCGTCGCGCCGATGATCCCGGTGGCGAGCAGGATGCTCTCGGTGCCTTCGAAGCCGGGGACGAAGAGGTGCTTGCCGATTTCGCTCGCTTCCGGGCTGGCGTCGAAGAGCTCGTAGACGAAGGAGGCGACGACGACGCCGACCATGACCGAGATCGCCGCCTCCAGGCGCCGGTAGCCCTGCTGCTGCAGGCCGAGGATCGCGAAGGCGCCGATGCCGGCGATGATCCCGGCCGGGAACAGCGGGATCCCGAACAGCAGGTTGAGCCCGAGCGCGGCGCCGACCACCTCGGCGATGTCGGTCGCCATCGCCACCAGCTCGGCCTGCAGCCAGAGGCCGACGGAGGTGCGGCGCGAGAAGCGCTCACGGCAGAGCTCGGCCAGGTTCTTGCCGGTGGCGATCCCGAGCTTGGCCGACTGCGTCTGCACCAGCATCGCGATCAGGTTGGCCGAGAGCACCACCCACAGCAGCAGGTAGCCGAACTTGGCGCCGCCGGCGATGTTGGTGGCGAAGTTGCCGGGGTCGATGTAGGCGACGGCGGCGATGAAGGCGGGGCCGAGAAAGGGCCAGATGCGGCCGATGCCGCGGTTGTGGCCATCGAGCGAGCGGCGGGCGGCCTCGGCGACCCTTGCCTCGCCCGGGAGGACGTCTTCGACCGTCGCTTCCTTCGGCTCCGGCGGCGCCGGTGCTGGCGAGGTCGGGTTCACCGTTGGCCCTTTTCGCCGACCGGCGGCAGCAGGTCGGGGCCGGGGATCGGGGTGCCGTGCGGGTCGTGGCTGGGTTCGCCGAGCTTGGCGGCGATCAGCAGCTCGAGGTCCTCGGAGATGTAGTGCTCCAGCACCTCCGCCTCCTTGTGAACGCGATCGGCCGGCATCCCCAGGGCCTCGGAGAGGTAGGCCTCGATCAGCCGGTGGTGGCGGATCACCTCGAGCGCGACCTTCTCCCCCGCCGGGGTCAGGCTGACGCCCTTGTAGGGCATGTAGTCGACGAGGCCGAGGCCGGCGAGGCGCTTGAGCATCGAGGTGGCGGTGGCCGGGGTGACGTCGAGGCGCTGGGCGACCTCGCCGTTGAGCACGAGCCCGTCGCGCTCGCGCGAGATCGCGTAGATCGCCTTCGCGTAGTCCTCGATTGCCTCTGATTTCACGTCGGGTTTAGACACGTCTAAATCGAGAGTTTAGACACATCTAAAAAAGCAGGTGATGCGGGCTTCCTAGAATCGGTCGAGATGAACGCTCCTGAGACCGTGGCCGTTGAGCTCGATGCGCAGTACCGGCAGCTGCGCGAGGAATGTGGGCTGCTCGATCGTTCGGGGCGCGGGGTGCTGCTGGTGAGCGGGCCTGATGGCGCCGAGTACCTGCAGGGGCAGCTGACCAACGACGTCGAGGCGCTGGAGGTTGGGGACGGGCAGTACGCGGCGCTGCTCGATCGCAAGGGACATATGCAGGGCGATATGCGGGTGCTGCGGCCGAGCGCCGAGGAGATCCTGCTTGACACCGAGCCGGAGGCTCTCGCGGCGGCGCGGCGGCACCTCGAGATGTACTCGATCGGGCGCGACGTCAAGGTGACCGACGTCAGCCCGGAGCGGGCGATCCTCTCGCTGATCGGTCCCCGCAGCGTCGAGATCGCCGGCAGCGCGGCGCTGCCCGAGAACGCCTGCGACACGACCACCGTGGCTGGGGTCGAGTGTCTGGCGGCGGGCACCGCGACCGGGATCGACCTGATCGTCGTCGCCGCCGAAGCCGGGCGCCTGCGCGACGCCCTGCTCGCCGCCGGCGCCGTCGAGGTCTCCCCGGAGGCGGTCGAGATCCTCCGGATCGAGCGCGGCACCCCCCGCTTCGGGGCCGAGATGGGGACGGCGACGATGCCGGCCGAGGCGGGCATCGTCGAGGACGCCGTCAGCTTCACCAAGGGCTGCTACATCGGCCAGGAGACGGTCGCCCGCCTCCACTACAAGGGCAAGCCCAACCGCCACCTGCGCGGTCTGCGGCTGAGCGCCCCGGCGGCACCCGGCACCGCCCTGCGCCTGGGCGAGAAGGAGGTCGGGCAGCTCGGCGGCAGCGTCGTCTCCCCCGCCTTCGGGCCAATCGGACTGGCGATCCTGCGCCGCGAGGCAGAGCCTGGCAGCGAGCTCGCCGTAGGTGAAGATGGCGTTACGGCTCAGGTAGTCGACGTACCCTTCGGTTAGATTCAGCCGCGATGGGTCGTGGGAGAGCGAAAGCGGTTGTGTGCGCGTCCGCCGTGCTGGCACTTTTGATCGCCGGCTGCGGCGCCGAGAGCCATCCCAACGACCAGCGGCCGCAGGTGCCGCTCCGGGTCAGCGTCACGATCACCCCGAAGGCGGTCACGGTGCAGCCGGCCGCGGTCGGCTTCGGTCCCGACCGCACCCAGCAGATCCCGCAGAACCAGAACTACCCACAGCCGCCGATCAAGGGCGACCACGGCCCGCTGACGGTCTCGATCGTGATCGCCAACCAGACCCGCACCGACTCCAAGCTGGAGCTGCGCGGCCCGCGCGACGTCAGCTCGGTCGCGATCCCCGCCGGGACCCCGGCGACGCTGCAGACCGACCTGGCCACCGGCACCTACGTGATCGGCGCCGCGAATCTCTCCGGCGCCCGCCTCGGCAAGCTCGTCGTCGGCCCGTACCGCGCCTCCTCGCAGAACGACGTCCTGCTGCCTTAGTCCGCTGCAAGCGGCTTTTCAGGAGCGCGGTTGCGTCTGCCGGGCGCGTCACTATCGGTGGCGATGACCGTCGTCCTCGCAATCGCCGTGGTTCTGCTCGCTGCCGGGCTCGTCTACGCGCTCGTCTCGCGGCGGCAGGAGCCGCTGGAGCAGCAGGACATCGGGCCGGCGATCCAGGAGGCGACCTCGCGCGCGGTCGCCGACCTGATGCGGACGAACGAGGAGCTGCGCAAGCTCGACGCCAAGACCTCCGAGGCCTCGCTGGACAAGCGCCAGGCGGAGATCGACAAGCGCCAGGCCGAAATCAAAGAGCTGGCGTCGCGGATCGCCAAGGGGCAGGAGAAGATCGAGGCCGAAGTTCGCAAACGTGGTGAGACCGACCTCCAGACCCGTGCCCTGATCGAGCAGGTCGGCCAGACCGTCGGCACGCTCGGGGCCGAGACCGCCGGCCTGAAGAAGGCGCTGCGCCAGCCGCAGACTCGCGGCCAGTGGGGCGAGCTGCAGCTGCGCCGCTGCGTCGAGATCGCCGGCATGACCGAGCACGTCGATTTCGAGCTGCAGGAGACGCTGCGGACCGAAGACGGCCGCCTGCGCCCCGATGCGCTCTTCCTCCTGCCCGAAGGCCGCAGCTTCGTGGCCGACTCGAAAGTGCCGCTCGACGCCTTCCTCGACGCCCAGGAGTCGGAGGTCGAAAGCGAGCGCCAGGTCCACCTCCAGCGCCACTCGCGCCAGGCCCGCGAGCACGTGCGGGCGCTCAGCTCGAAGGACTACCAGGGCCAGTTCAAGGCCGGCGAGATGCCGGACCTGGTGATCTGCTTCATCCCCAACGAGCCCGCCCTGCACGCCGCCCTGGCCGCCGACCCGGGGCTGTTCGAATACGCGCTCGAGCACAAGGTGCTGCTGGTCAGCCCGACCTCGCTGATCGGGCTGCTGCGGACGATGGAGCTGGGCTGGCGCCAGGAGCGGATGGTCGCCGAGGCGGCCGAGATCGCCGACGCCGCGAACACCCTCCACACCCGCTTCGGCAAGTTCATCACCGACTTCGACAGCGTCGGTCGCCGGCTCGAGTCGGCGACCAAGTCCTACAACTCCGCGGTCGGCTCGATGGAGGGCCGGCTGCTGCCGCAGCTGCGCAAGGTCGAGGACCTCGGCATCGCTCCCGGCAAGCAGATCGAGCCGCCCGAACCGGTCGAGATCACCGTCCGGGAGATCACCGCGCCGGAGCTCCGCGAGGCCTCCGACGCAGCGTAGGGCCAGCACGCGGGTCTCTTAACTAGGATTCCTCGGCCCATCAACGACCTCGCGGAGGACTCTCTTGGCAGTGGACAGCAGTGCGATCTCGAAGCTTGACGTAGAGCCCGGAACCCTGCCGGAGACGATGGCCGCCTGGGTGATCCGCGAGGAGCGCCAGGGCGAGCCGAAAGACGCCTTCCAGCTCGAGCAGATCGAGGTTCCCGAGCCCGGCGCCTTCGAGGTGATCGTCCGGGTGATGGCGGCCGGCGTCAACTTCAACAACGTCTGGGCGGCGCTGGGCAAGCCGGTCTCGGTCTTCCCCTACGGCGACCACCCCGAGTTCGGCCACCACATCGGCGGCTCCGACGCCTCCGGGATCGTCTGGAAGGTCGGCGAGGGCGTCACCCGCTGGAAGCCCGGCGACGAGGTCGTCGTCCACTGCAACCAGGCCTCCTACGAGGACGTCGAGGTCCATGGCCTCGACCCACTGGCGGCGCCGAGCCAGCAGATCTGGGGCTACGAGACGACCTGGGGCTCCTTCGCCCAGTTCACCAAAGTGCAGGCGCAGCAGCTGCTCCCCCGCCCCCAGAACATGAGCTGGGCCGAGGCCTCCTCCTACGGGCTCACCTACTTCACCGCCTACCGGATGCTGATCGACCAGTGCAAGCTGCAGCCCGGCCACAACGTGCTCATCTGGGGCGCCGCCGGCGGCCTCGGCGTCTTCGCCGTACAGCTCTGCAAGGCGGCCGGCGCCAACGCGGTCGGCGTCGTCTCCTCCGACGAGAAGGGCGAGCTGGTGAAGCAGCTCGGCGCCGTCGGCTACATCAACCGCTCCGAGTTCGGCGAGATGATGCGGACCAAGGAGAACCTCGCCGACCCGGCCCTCGACAAGGAGCGCTTCAAGGCCTCGCGCGGCTTCGCCAAGCGGGTCAAGGAGATCCTCGGCGACGCCCCCGACATCGTCTTCGAGCACGTCGGCCAGGCGACTTTCCCGACCTCGGTCTACACCGTCAAGCCGTTCGGCAAAGTCGTCATCTGCGGCGCCACCTCAGGCTTCCAGCTCGACTTCGACGTGCGCTACCTGTGGATGCGCCAGAAGCAGATCATCGGCTCCCACTTCGCCAACGCGTACGAGTGCATGCGGGCGAACCAGCTGATGGCCGAGGGCAAGATCCGGCCGGTGCTCTGGCAGACGATGGACTTCGACGGCGTCCCCAGCGCCCACCAGCTGCTGCACGAAAACAAGCACCTCGGCAAGATCTCGATCCTGGTCGGGGCCGAGGCCGAGGACGAGGGCAAGACCGAGGAGGGCCCCGGCGCGATCCGGGCCGAGGTCGGCGCATGAGGCAACACCAACCGGAGAGGGGCATCTGATGGCGGAGGTCTGCAGGCTCGACTGGCACGTCCCGCCCTTCCGGGCGGATCGCTTCCTCGACCTCTGGGAACCGGCGGCGGCGAAGATGCCCGCCTACGGCGCCAAGAGCTGGTCGCTGACCCGCTCGATCGACGACCCGCTGAAATTCCAGCAGACCTCGATCTGGGAGAGCCGCGCCGACTTCGAACGGTATTGGTTCTCGACCGAGATCGAGGCCGCCCGGACCAGCATCATCGACCTCTACGACAAGCCGCTCCTCCCCACCTGGCACACGTTGCTCGCGGCTGAGTAAGCGCCGCCGCGGGGGCACCTCCCCCGCCCACGCCCTACGCATTTCTGCGTAGGGCTCCTCTAGTACTTACGTCCAGCAGCCGACAAGTCGCCTCTATAGGCGGCTCGATCGGCCGATGCCTAACGCGAAGGCGGCCCGAGCACCAGCTCCCGTCGCCATTGCCCTCGACAACCGATCCCCTGGCCAGCTGGCTATCGGATCTCCATCGAGATCCCAAATAGGTAAAGATGACTAAGTTGGTCAGCTTTATCCAGAATAGGGTTCGAGGAAGTGGAATGCGATGCGTTGGACGGCTTCGATCAGATTTCTCGACCGGCGGCTCAGGCGCGCCGCCCTGCTGACGGCGCTCCTCGTCGCCGCGCTCGCGCTCGTCTCGCACCCATCTCCCGCGGCGGCGAAGAAACGTCAACCCGCCATCGGCGTCGCCAACGCCCGGGTCCTGGTGGCGGCGCGGGCCTCCAGCCCCACCGGCGGGGCGGCGGCCAGCGCCCCGGGCCTGACCCCGGTCCCGTCGACCTTCTACGGCCTCAACGCCCAGGCGCTGTTCCGCCTCCCCACCTCGCAGTGGGACGAACAGCTGGCCAAGCTGGCGGCGACCGGGGTCGGCACGGTCCGCTTCGACACCGGCTGGGCGGCGGTCGAGCCCACCGCTCCCGACGCCAACGGCCACAAATACAACTGGGCCCATCTCGACCAGATCGTCGCCGCGCTGGCCGCCCACCACCTGCAGGGGCTGCCGATCGTCGACTACGCGGCACCTTGGGCGCGGTCCGCCGCCGGCGGCACCCCGACCGGGATCCCGCCGGTCGACCCCGCCGTGTTCGCGGAATTCGCCCAGGCCATCGCCGCCCGCTACGGACCGGGTGGGGCTTTCTGGGCGCTGAACCCAGCGCTGCCGGCGCTGCCGATCGACAAGTACGAGATCTGGAACGAGGAGAACAGCGAGTACTTCTTCCACGGCACCGACCCGGGCTTCTACGCGGCGATGTACTCGAGCTCGCGCGCCGCGATCCACGCCGTCGTCCCCACCGCGCAGGTGATCGTCGGCGGCCTCGTCCCCACCCTCAACGCGATCGGCTGGCTCGACGGCTTCATCGCCTCCCTGCCCGGCCGCGGAACTGAGATCGACGCGCTCGGCTGGCACCCGTACTACGCGAGCTCGAGCGCCGTCTACACCAGCCTGAAAGCGCTCCACACCGACCTGACCGGCCACGGCATCAACCCGCCGATCATCCTCACCGAGGTCAACGGCAGCGATGTGTCCGGCCAGGCGGCGCAGCTCAGCGAACTGGCGCAGGCGCTGCCGCGCTCGGACTGCAACGTGACCGGGATGATCGTCCACACCTGGAGCCCCCTGCCCGAGGATCAGGGGGTCGGCGAATACGCGATCGCCGACGCCGCGGGCAACCTCAGCCCGACCGGCCTCGCCTTCAGCACGGCGCTGCATGGGGCCGTGGCGACCGGGGTCGGGGTGCCGGCACCGATCTGCGCCGCCGCGCCGGCAAAGGCCGCTGCGCGCAAGGCGCGGGCCAAGAAGCCGCGCCACCTGCGCCACCGTCACAACCGCGCCAAGCACCGGCGCTCTTGAGCGCAGCGGCAATGCCGCCGCGAACCGGCTACTCGCCGCTGGGGGCAGCCGCCGGCTCGGGATCGGGCTGCTGCCCGTAGTACCCGTAGCCATAGCCGTAGCGCTGGCGCCGTTTCAGCTTGACGCCGTTGGCGACGATGCCGAGGACAGGCGCCTCGATTCGATTCAGCTGCTCGCGGATCCGCTTCGCCGCGTCGCGCGAGGTCTCGCCGAGGCGGACCACGACGATGACCCCGTCGACCTTGCGCAGCAGCGGGAAGGCATCGGAGACGACGCCGACCGGCGCGGTGTCGACGACGACGAGGTCGTAGTGCGCCTTCAGCTGCTCGAGCACGCCGTTCATCGCCTCGCTCTCCAGCAGCCCGGCGGGGTTGGGCGGAACCGAGCCGGAGACGATCACGTTCAGCTGCGCCTCCGCGCCGCCGACCGCGATCGTCTTCCGCTGTGTCGCACCCTCGAGATCGACCTGGTGAGTCAGCAGCTCGGTCAGCCCGGGCCCGCGGCTGAGACCGTGCTGCTGGGCCAGGGTGGGATTGCGCAGGTCGGTCTCGAGGATCACCACCCGCGCGGAAGTGGCGGCGACGCGGGCGAGGTTCCAGGCGACCGTGCTCTTGCCCGCCTGGGCGGCGCTCGAGGTGACCAGCACCGAGCGCACGTCGCGGTTGACGTTGAAGTAGCGCAGCGAGGCCCGCAACATCCGGAACGACTCGCTCTCAGTGAAGGGAAGGTCGGCGGCCACCCCGGCGTTCGACTGCACGATCGCCTTGCTCTCCGGCACGATCCCCAGCACCGGCAGGTCGAACGCGTCGGCGGCGTCCTCGGGGTCGCGCAGGCTGCGGTTGAGGCGGTCGAAGAGGAAGGCCAGCCCGATCCCCAGCAGCAGCCCCAGCAGGGCGCCGATCAGCCCGTTGCGCAGCGGCTTGGGCGAGGACGGGGACGTCGGCAGCTCGGCCGGCTGGACCAGCTCGGCGTTGCCCGTCTGCAGGGAGGCCAGCACCCCGAGCTTCTCGGCGGCGCGACTGAGGGATTCCCCCCGCACCCCTTCCTGTTCGGCTTCGGAGAGGCGTTCGAACTCGCGTTCGGCGAGCCGCTGGGCCTGCAGCAGCTTCGATTTGTCGGCGTGGGCCCTGACCTGGATGAACTGGCGGGCGAAGGTGTTGGCGATCAGCCGCGCCCGAGCCGGACTGTGATCGGTGGCGGTGACGGTGACGACGTCCGAGAGCCCGGCGGGAGCCACCTCGATCTTGTCGGAGACGTCTTCGGAGGTCAGCCCACCTTTGAGCGCAAACGCGGTCCGGGCCGCAACCACTTCCAGGCCGACCAGCTTTTCGTTGGTCGCCGCGTCCCGGGTGGGGTCGGTGTTGGGCGGGGTCGCGCTGCTGCCGAACAGGTCCTGGGCGAAGCCCGGGTCGCGGAACAGCAGCGCCGCTGAGGCCGAGTACTGCTTTTCCTGCAGGAGCGAGAACCCGACCGCGACCGCGGTGGTGACGACCAGGCAGAGGACGATCAGCCCGGCCCGCCGCCGCAAAGTCGAGACCACACCCTCCAGGTCGGATTTGCGATCACGGGTTTGTGGGGGAGTCGGGGCTGACAACGAAGTCGAGGATCCTACTGGCGTCAACCGCTATTGGCCGGGCGCCGCCTCCAGTGCAAGACGAAGACGGCGCAGCGATCGCGAGAGAATTTGCTGAACATTCGCCAGCGACAGCCCCGTCAACTCTGAAATCTCCGGCCCGGTCAGCTCGCCCCCATAGCGCAGGGCGATGACTTCGCGGTCGCGCACCGACAGCTGCGCCAGCGCCGCGGCGACCTGCGGGTCGATCCCCAAGCTCGGTTCGGGCGCGACCGATCCCAGGCCCTCCTCGCCGGTCTCGTCGAGGGGCTGCTGGCGGGCGGCGGAGTCGGCCCGGTAGTGGTCGATCAGCAGGTTGCGGGCGATGCTCGAGAGCCAGACCCCGAGCGAGCCGCGTTCGGGGTCGAACCGCGACCAGGCGCGCAGGGCGCGCTCGAAGGTGCGCTGGGTCAGTTCCTCGGCGTCCTCGCGGCTGCCCACCCGGTAGGCGAAGAACCCGTAGATCCTCTGCAGGTGCCCGGTGTAGGCGCTCTCGAAGTCCAGGGTCATCGGCGGGCGAGCCTATCCGGGCTTCCATCGGCCAGGGCCTTCGCGAGCTGCTCCGAGATTCCGCGCTGGAAGGCCTCGACCGAGAAGCGGCGGGCGTTGGCGACCGCCCGCTGCGGCTCCATCCGGTCCAACTCCGGGCTCGCCATCGCCCGCGAGAGCGCCGCCGCGTCCCCAGGCGCGACGAAGAGGCCGGTCTCCCCCGCGCTGACGGTTTCGCGGGCGCCGCCGCCGTCGACCGCGATCACCGGCCGCCCGGAGGCCTGCGCCTCGACGGCGGTGATCCCGAACTCCTCGACGTTCGGCATCACCAGCGCCCGGGCACCGGCGTAGACGCTGGCCAGCTCGCGGTCGCCGACGCGACCGAGGAACTCGGCGCTGTCGCCGTAGCGAGCCCGCAGCTCGGCCTCGTGCGCTCCCGTCCCCACCACCTTGATCGGGACGCCGGCCAACCGCGCCGCCTCGAGCGCGACGGCGGTCTGCTTGTGCCGCACCAGCTCGCCGACGACGAGGAAGTAGTCCTGCGGCTCGGCCGGCGCGAAGCGGTCGAGTTCGACCGGCGGGTGGACGATCGGCGCCTCCCTCCCCCAGCAACGGCGCAGGCGCTCCTGGGTGATCCGCGAGTTGGCGACGTAGTGGGTCGGCCGCTGGGCGACGCCGCGGTCCCAGCGCTGGATCCGGTTCAGCGAGCGGTCGACCAGCGGCCGCAGCGGTCGCGGAGCCTGCGCCAGCCCGGCCTCGCGCGCGTACCAGGCATAGCGGAACGGGGTGTGGCAGTAACAGACGTGGACGGCGTCGCGGCCGGACCGGACCCCGTGCGCGAAGGCGCTGCTGGAGGAGAGGATGACGTCGTGGTCACCCAACGGCAGATGTTCGACCGCGCGCGGAAACAGCGGCAGCAGGCGCTGGAAGCCCTTCTGCCCGAGGCCGAACCGCTGCAGATACAAGGTGACAACCGGGTGCCCGGCGAACCGCTCCCGCGTCCCCTCCTCGTCGTAGAGCAGGGTGTAGATCGGCGCCGCCGGGTAGAGGTCGGCGATCGCCGCGAAGGACCGCTCAGCGCCCCGCAGCACCAGAAGGTAGTCGTGGGCCAAGCCCACCGACGCGGCGCCTGGAGGGCTTTTCTCAGCTGTCAAGGCGGGTGATTGTACGGTCCAGAGCCGATGCATAGACCTCTGCGATCGCCTCGACATGAGCGGCGATGCCGAAGTCGGAGGCACGGCGGAGCCCTCCCTCGACCAGCTTCCGCCACAGTTCCGGCTCGTCGAGCAGGCGCTCGATCGCCGCGGCCCAGGCGCTCGCGTCCCGGGGTGGCGCCAGCAGGCCGTTGGCGCCGTCGGCGACGATCTCCGCGGTGCCACCGCGGGAGGTGGCGATGACCGGGGTGCCCGCTGCCATTGCCTCGACCACGACCCGGCCGAACGGCTCCTCCCATGAGGGCACCAGGAGGACGTCGAGGGCGGACATCAGCGCCGGGACGTCGCCGCGCTCGCCGAGGAACTCGACCCTGCCGGCCAGCGATGGCCGTGTGGCCATCGCCTCCAGCTCGGCCAGATAGCCGCGGTTGTCGTGGCGGGTGGCGGCACCGACGAACTTCGCCTCGCCGACCAGCAGCAGCCGCGCCGAGGGTCGGCGGGCGGCGAGCTGGGCAAGCGCGGCGAGCGCCGTGTCCTGGCCCTTCCAGGGCGTGATCTGCCCGACGACCCCGAGGGCGATGCCGTCGGCAGACAGCCCGAGCTCGGCGCGGGTCCGCTGCCGCCCCTCGGCGTCGCGGCGGCCGAAGAGATCGAGGTCGATCGGGTTGTAGACGACGGCGGCCGCGCGATCGACACCGGCGAGGGCAAGCCCCTCGGCCGTGTAGCGCGAGTTCGCGACGATCGCGGTGCAGGTGGCGCCGATCAGCTTCAGGCTGGCGTCGGCGGCCCGGCCCGGGGGCAGGCGGTCGCGCAGGTGGGCGATCGACGGCGTCCGGCTCAGCCGCCCGGCCGGCCCGGCGATCAGCCCGGCCCGGATCGAGTTGGCGTGGATCAGGTCCACCCGCAGCCGGCGAGCGTGGCGGACGACCTGGACCGCCGCAAGTCCCATCTGCCCGATCGCCCGCGGCGTACCCAGCGGGTGCAGCTTCAGGCTCCCGTCCGTCCCGGTCACGGGGACCGTCGCCAGCCCGTGCTCGGCGGCCAACCCGCGCAGCGGCCCGCCGAGTGGACAGGCGAGGGTGCAATCCACCCCACGCTGCCGCAGGCCGTCGGCCAGCGACATCAGCGAGCGCTCGCCACCGCTGACACTGCCCGTGTGGTTTACGAAGAGGACCTTCACGCGGGCGAGCCGATGACCTCGTCGCACAGCTCCGCCACGCTGTCCGCCATCCGCTCCCAGGTGTGGTCCAGGGCGTGGCGGCGGCCGGCCGCGCCCAGGCGCTCCGACAGGACGGGGTCGGTCAGAACACCGATCAATGCGGCGGCCAGCTGCTCGGGATCGCGCGGGTCGTCGATCAGAATCCCGGTCACACCGTCGACGACGGCGTCGATCGTCCCGCCGGCGCGCACCGCGACCACCGGCAGGCGGTAGGCCCCCGCCTCCAGGTAGACGATCCCGAAGCCCTCCCCGGCACCGGCGTCCGGCAGTCGGCTGGGCATGCAGAAGACGCTCGCCCGGCGCAGCTCGGCGGTTTTCTCCTCATCCGCGACGGCGCCCAGGAAATCGACGCAGTCGCCGGCGCCCGCGGCCAGCTCTTCCAGCGAGGCCCGCAGCCTGCCGTCCCCGACCACGCGGCAACGGACGAGCGGCACCGCCTTACGCACCAGTGGCATCGCCGCGATCAAGATGTCGTGCCCCTTGTACGAGCTCTCCAGCCGGCCGACGATGAGGACGCTCGGCGACCCGGCCTCGCCCTGCTCCACGCCCTCGAGGCTGGCCTCGGCGGGCAGGTCGGCACCGGGAGCGATCACCTCGATCTTCTCCGCCACTTCCGCCTGCTCCAGAATCAGTTCGCGGCAGTAGCCACTGACCGCGACGATCCTCGCCGCGTCCTCGAACGCCGCCCTCGACAGCCCCGGCCGCGCCGGCACCTCCCGGGCATGCGCGTACTGGACGTAGGGCACTTTCCAGATCCGCCGGATCAGCCGGGCGGCGGGCGAGCTGGCGACGTGCATGTTGAGGACGACGTCCGGCCGGCGACGAAAGGCAGCTAAAACGGCCCACGCATTGACGAGCAGGATCTCGGCTTTGCGCGGCAGCTTTCCCAGAATCTCGGGCGGCCGTGTGACCTCGATTCCCTCCCTGGAGTCGGGCTCTCCCTGCGCCGGCGGGGCCACGACTTCAACGTCGAAGCCGCCCAGACTCTCGGCCAGCCTCACGGTCAGGAGTTGGATGCCCCCCACTCCCGGAGGGAAATCGGTGGCGAGGCAAAGCAGCCTGGGCCGGTCCGAGCGACCGCCACGAGCAGTCACGCTTCAGCCCTGGGGATCGACGCCGTCACCGGAAACATCGTATTCCGAGAGGCAGGGACGATCCCTGGCGATTGGCCGCACCTTCACCGATAATCATCGGCTTGGCCCTGCGCAGACCCCAGCAATCGTTGATCGCACTGGCCCTCCTCCTGGCCCTGGCGGTGGGCAGCTGGCCGCTCTGGACCGCCGGCTGGACCCTCTCCGGGGAGTGGCACTTCTTCTTCGCGGCCGGGATCGCCGCGATCGCGTCGCTGCTCATCGTCTTCTACGCAAAGCGCAAGGAGGCGCTCTCGACCCTGCCCCTGGTTGCCGTCTTCTACGTGCTGACTTTCGTCGTCGGCAGCCTTTACTACCGGACCACCCGGTCCTCGGTGGAAGGTCATGCGAGCGGCGCACTGGGCGGTTTCCTCGGCACCTACACCGTCGATGGACTGGCCCGCGGAACCGGCTTGGCCCTGATCGGCTTCTGCTTCCTGATCCTGGGCTGGTTCTTCGTCGGCCGCGAGTTCACCGGCTGGGCCGACTGGTGCAAGCGGATCCCGGCACCGCGCATCACCGCCGAGAGCGCGCTCCCCGTCGCCATCCTTCTGCTCGCCGTCGGCTGGCTCGCCCGCGCGGTCAAGGTCGCCACCGGCGGCTACTTCTACTTCTCCGACGTGGCCCGGGACACCACCGCCACCTCGTCGTCGAACCTGATCGGGATCGTCGCCGACCTACCCCTGGTCGCCTTCGGCATCCTTTACGCGACCGGCAAGCTCAAGGGCGTGTGGTTCTGGGCGCTGCTCGCCTGCGAGGCGGCCTGGGCCATCCCCTCCGGGCAGCGCTCGCAGCTGGTCGCCCTGATCGTGATGCTGATCGTGCTCCGCTACTACGGCAGCCCGAAGCCGATCCGGGCGGTCCCGATCTTGGTCGCCCTCTTCATCACCGTGTTCGTGATCTTCCCCTTCGGCGCCGCCTACAAGCAGTCGGGAGACATCCAGCACTCGAGCGGCGCCTCGCTGCGGGCGGCCGCGGAAACGGTCGCCACCCGCAGTCCCGCCGACACCGTCGACGCCGGCGTTGAAGAGACGGTCAGCCGCTTCTCAGGCGCGGCATCGCTGGGAGCGCTGATGTCCGAGGGGCGGAATCGCTACCCACGCGACGCCGGCAGTCAGCTGACCACCTGGCTCTCGGCCTTCGTCCCCCGCGCCCTATTGCCGGGCAAGACCGACCCCGGCGCCATCGGCAACGAATTCGGGCGCTCCTACGGGATCCTCGCGACCAACCAGGTCAACACCGCCTCGATCGCACCCACCCAGATCGGCGATTTCTGGGGACCGTTCGGATGGTGGGGCCCCACCATCGGCCTCTTCCTGGTGGGGATGATCCTGCGTGGATTCGACACCTACTTCTCAGCCCGCCGCACCGACCCCGCCCGCCTTGCGGTCTATGCCGTCGTCATCACCGGCCTGGTCATGGGCCAGGAAAGCACCTTCGCCGTCGGCGTCCTCCAGCCGCTCAAGGAGGTCTTCCTCGACATGCTCGTCCTCACCGCGATCTCATGGCTGGTGGCCCTACGGCTTACGCACGGCGAGGGAAGGAGGTGACCCACCCACCATCGCGACCACGAGAGCCGGTACTCGAGCAGCCGTGTCCAGCGCGCCCTGGGAGTCCGAGAGGACGTTGACCGGCACGCGAAATTGGTTTCAGGCTCGAGCGTGAACGCTCGTTTCACAAGCTCCGCTGAAGCCGGCTCCTGACCTGATCCCGGTCGACCAGACCGCCCACCATCGCGACCGCGAGCGCCCCGGCCGCGAGGACGATGCCAACCGGGACCATCGAGACGCCCTGGGGGAGCGTTTGGGCCGGTGCCCAGGCGATCGCGCCGGCGACGGCGGCAATCGCAACCGCCAGCGCCGCCCTCCCCCACGGCATATGCCGGGGGGCGACCGACCAGGTCCAGTCCTCCTTCAGCGCCCGCGCCACCCAGACGGTCGCGATCAGGTTGGCGACGACGGTGGCGCCGACGACTCCCGGCGCCTCGAAGAGGAGTCCGCCGATGATGCTGAAGACGAGGTTGAGGACCAGCGTCATCAGCGCAAACTTGATCTCGATGCGGGGGCGCTGCTGGGCTCGCAGGAACGAGAAGGAGGCGCTTGGACGCAGGTAGGCGGAGTAGGCGAGGACGAGGGCGGCGCCGTAGCCGGCGGCTTCGTAGTGGCCGGAGCCGACCCAGCTGAGCACGAGCGCCGGCATGCAGCAGACGAAGAGGGCGCCGATGACGACGACCGAGGTGTGCCACTGGGTGACGATCCTCGAGGCCAGCGCGGCCGCGGCCTCCCTCCCCTGCGACCAGGCGGCCGAGAGGTGGGTGGTGATCGGCGTCAGCGCCGAGTTCTGGAGCAGGCGGATCGACTCCGCGATCTGGGCGCCGATCGCGACCTCGGCGACGATCGTCGGCCCGGCGATCAGGCCGACGATCACCTTGTCGGTCTGGGTGCTGACCAGGAGGGCGATGCCGGAGACCTGGAGGCGGGCCGAGAAGCCGGCCAGGTGCTTGATCTCCCCCCGCGGCAAGAGCGCGGGCCGCGACATCGTCTTGCGCAGGGCCACCGCCCGCCCGCAGAAGAGGAAGACCTGCTGGGCGAGGGCGGCAAAGCCGAGCCCGCCGAGCCAGGGGTCGACGAGGCTGAAGTAGGCGACGCCGGCGACGAACAGGACCGTCGAGGCGACGTTGATCGAGGTCACGGTGGCGAAGCGCTGCAGGCCCTGGAGCACGTTGATCAGCGCCACCGCGGAGAGGCCGACGAAGAGGCTCCCCCCGGTGGTGCGGAAGAGGGTCAGGGCGCCGGCCCTGTCGGCGCTGGGAATCGAGAAGATCTCGACGAAGACCGGGGCCAGGAGGAAGACGATGGCGCCGAGCAGGAGACCGATCGCCGAGTAGGCGAGCATCGCCGTCCAGAGCGCCGCGTTGACGTCGTCGGCACGGCTCTCGGCCTGCTCGGCGCTGACGTAGCGCTGGATCGCCGGGCCCATCCCCTGCTCCACCGTGCCCGCGTACAGGGTCATCGTCCGCGCCAGCGCCCAGACGCCGTAGCCGGCCGTGCCGACGCCGGAGAGGATCACCGGGACGGTGAGGATCCCGGCGCCGATCGTGACCGCGGTGCTGAGCACGGTCAGGCCGACGCCCGCTTTCAGGCCCGGTCGACCCGCCGGGCTGGCGTCCGCGGCGCTCAAGCGAACGGGCCGACGCCCGCAAGACCGATGGCGGCGACGGCGAGCAGCAGGAGCCCGGCGAGGCCGTAGCCGGCGGCCACGACCCGGGCGTCCTGCGAATCGGCGAAGACGGCGGCGCGGCGCCACTTCGATTCCCCCACCAGCTCCCGGCGCAGCTCTTCCCGGAAGGCCAGCTTGGGGGCGGGGCGCCCGCCGTGGAGCCGCATCGCGATCGAGACCAGCGCCTCCCGCTCGGCCTCGTCGAGATCGGCTGGAAGTTCGCGGCGGATTTCTCCCGGGGTCTGCATCAGCGGTCGAAGAGCGTGGATTCGGGGTTCAGCGAACGGGCCCTGCGGTAGTCGCGCACCGCCGGCACCGCCTGGCCCAGCTCGGCCTCGATTCGCGACAGTACCAGCCAGTTTCGCCAGTTGACGGACTCCTTGCGGGTCGCCGCCAGGGCCGCTGCCCGGGCCTCGCCGAGGCGGCCGGCGGCCTCCAGCACCAGCGCTTCCTGCAGCCGCGGCGCCGCCGCCCCCGGGGCTGCGTTGCGCGCGCTCCGGGCCGAGGCCAGGGCGGTGCCGAGGTCATCGGCGCGAGCCTCGTCCTGGCTCTGGCGGACCAGCGTCGCCGCGGCGAGCGGCAGGGCGATCGCGACGATCGCCGCCAGCGCGACGCCACAGCCGACGATCCGCCAGGGCAATTTCAGGCCACCGCCTCGTCGCGACTGCAGGCCGGCCCCGGCCAGGGCGGAGGCCAGGAGTAGGAAGGCGACCGCGATCGCCGGGATCTGCCAGACCCAGTCGAAGGCAGCGGCGACGCAGAAGGCGACGCAGCCCGCCAACGCGGCGGCGAGCTGAGGACGGGAATGCCGCGACGCGCGCATGGCGACCCCGGCGCCGCCGATGAGGACGGCGCTGAGGAAACCGACGATCAGCGCCAACCCGACGATGCCCAGCTCGCCGAGCGACTGCATGTACAGGGAGTGGGTGTCGCGGACGAAGCCGGGGCCGGTGGCGTGCGCCGCCCACCAGTACTCGAAGGTCCCGCCCCCGGTCCCGGCCAGCGGCCGCGTCTGCTGCTCGTCCACAGCGGCGCTCCAGAGCTGGTAGCGGTGGTTGCCGTTGAAGCTGTCGAGCCGGCTGGCGCTGTGCCCTGAGACTCCCTCCGGCGCCTTGAAGTCGTCCCAGGCGTTGGCCGCGCGCCCCGGAGCGCCGAGCGCGACCGCCGCCAGCACCGCGACCAGCGCACAGGCGCCGACGGCCTGCAGCGAGCGTCGACGCGAGGGCCGCGTCCACTCCGGCCGCATCCGGTTCGCGAGGGCGATCGCGATCCCCGCCTGAATCAGGGCGACGCCGGCGCAGACGACGATCGTCATCGCCAGGATCTCATTGCCCTCGTGCCGGGCGGCCGCGGTCAACAGGCCGTCGTGGAGGTCGTGGCGCTGGGCCGTGGCGGCGACGAGGATCGCGCTCCCCGCCGCGGCGACCAGCGCGGTGAGGAGCTTGGGCAGGCGGTCGTAGGTGACCGCGAAGAAGACGGCCAGGGCGAACAGCGCCGCCGCGATGCCGCCGCGGGAGAGGGTCAGGAAGAGCGCCAGCGTCAACGCCGGCAGCGCCCCCGCGGCCAGCGAGCGCCACAGCGTCGACTTGGCGCAGGTCGCCACCTGCAGCATCGCCGGCAGCCCGATCGCCACCAGGCCGGCCATCCCGTTCCAGTAGTTGAGGGGGTAGGAGAGACGGTTGCGCGAGTCGGTGAGGAAGCGCGCGGTCTGTTCGGCTTCGGGGAACCAGGCCGGGTGCAGGCGCGAGAGCAGCCCGACGAGGGCGACGAAGGCGATCCCCGACCCGACCGCGGCGACCATGCGCCGGGTCCGTTTGGAGCCGCGGCTGAGCAGCGCCAACGCCAGGACCCCGAGGTAGGTTGCGACCCGGGCGAGGTCGGCGGCGGTCTTGTCGGTGCTGTCGGTCCAACCGAGGCTGAGCGCCGTCCAGACCGCGAACGCCGCGAAGAGGCCGAGCGTGCACCAGGCGAGAAGGCCGAGCCGGCGCCGGGGAAAGGCGCCGATCGCGACGCCGGCGAGGACGACCCACCAGACCGCGATCCCGGCTTGGTCGTGGACGAGCGGGTCGTAGCCGCCCCCCTTCAGCCCCAGGTAGACGACCAGGCCGAAGCCGAGCAGCCAGGTCCAAACGGCGTCCCAGTCGATCTTCGACACGTATCCCAGGGCAGCGGGACGGGGCAGGCTCGAGGTCGCTTCCATGCCCATCTACATACGAAACAGAGGCAACGAAGCTGACGAATTGTCAGCAATCGCGGCTCCGGGTTCGTATGGTTGGGACATGCGGGCCTTCGAACTTGGGATCGCGGCGGGGGTCGCGACCATCGCCATGGCGCTGCCGGCAACGGCGCTGGCGCAGGCGATCGTTCCGCCCGGGAACTCCGCGGCCAACCAGTACACGGAGACCGCTCCCAGCGCCGGCGGCGAACAGCTGCCCCCGGCGGGAACTCGCCCAGCGGGCGCTCCCCCTCCCCCGCCAAGGCGCTCGGCGCCCCGACCGCGGACCGGCTGGACGAACTCGGCCCGGCGGGTCGCGCCACCGCCGCCCTGGCGGCAGCGGGCGCGCCGCCGCGCAACCAGCGCGAGGGCAAAGCCGGAGCAGGGAGTGGCGGCGGTTCGACCTCGGCGCCAGCCACCGTCAACACCGCCGACCCCGACGGCTCATCCGGCCTCGGACAGGTGCTCGGCCAGGCGACGGGACTCTCCTCGGCCGGCAACTCGAGCCTGCCGCTGCTGCTCGCGCTCGCCGCGACCGTCCTCTGGGCGGCCACCTACCTGCGCCGGCGTCGAGGACGGGCCGCTTGAGGCTTCGCAGGGAGTTGCTGATCGCCCTGGCGGCTCTGGCCCTGGCGACACCGCTCACCACGCTCCAGTTGCCGGCTGCCCAGGCCCAGCCGCTGGCGACCGGCGTCTCGCTCTACACCGGCGGCGCCCACGTGCCCGACGACGACCCGTCCGCCTACGGGCAGATCAAGGCCGCCGGCGCCCAGTACGTGCACGCGTCGGCCTTCTGGGACGGAGTGGCACCAAGCAAGCTGCCGGCCCACTGGGACCCGGAAAACCCGGCCGACCCCAATTACCGCTGGAGCTCGGTCGACTCCTTCGTGACCCGGTCGGTCGCGGCAGGACTGACGCCGGTACTGCTGGTCGACGGCGCTCCTTCCTGGGCCCAGCGCTGTGGCCCGGCGCGGGTCTGCGACCCGAACCCGGCGCTGCTGGCGCAGTTCGCGACCGCGATCGCCCGTCGCTACAGCGGCCACTTCCAGAGCCTGCCGCGGGTGCGCTACTGGGAGGGCCTGAACGAGCCCAACCTCAGCCTCTTCTTCAACCCCCAGTTCGTCAACGGCAAGCCCGCCTCGCCGACCCTCTACCGAGCGCTGATCAACAGCTTCTACGCGGCGATCAAAGCGGTCGACCCGTCGAACCTGGTCCTCGCCGCCGGCCTCGGCCCGATCGGGGTGCCGGGCTACACGATCCCGCCGCTGCAGTTCACCCGTCTGCTGCTCTGCATGAAGGGCAGAAGCAACCCCCACCCCGCCCCGGGCAACTGCGACGGCGGCGTCCACTTCGACATCTTCGGCATCCACCCCTACACGACCGGCGGGCCCACCCATAAAGGCCGCGCCGACGACGTCGAGCTCGGTGACCTGGAGAAGCTGCAGACCCTCCTGGCCGCTGCCGACCGGGCCGGCCGGATCAAGGGAAAGTACCGCCACACCCCGCTCTGGATCACCGAGTTCTCCTGGGACTCCAAGCCCCCCGACCCGGGTGGCCTGGCGATGTCGACCGCCGCCCGCTGGACCGCGGAGGCGCTCTACCGAGCCTGGAGCGCCGGGGTCGGCAACTTCTTCTGGTTCAGCCTCCGCGACCAGGCCACCGACGGCCTCCCCTTCAGCCAGACCCTGCAGTCGGGCCTCTACTTCCAGGGACCGACGCAGGCCCAGGCCAAACCGAAGAAGGTGATGTACGCGTTCCGCTTCCCCTTCGTCGCCTACCGCCGCGGCAACGGGATCTTCTTCTGGGGTCGGACGCCGACCAGCCGCGGCGGCTCCGTCTCGATCCAGGTCCAGGAAGGCGGCCGCTGGAGCACCGTCGCCAGGGCCAGGGCCGACGGCGGCGGCATCTTCACCGGCACCGTCGCGACCGGCTTCGGCCGCGGCGGCAGCGGCTACGTCCGCGCCGTCTCCACGGGCCAGACGGCCGTGCCCTTCTCGCTGCGAGAAGTGGCCGATTTCGTGCAGCCGCCCTTCGGCTGACCGTATTTCGTACTCGCGTATTTCTTTCCCGTCGCCTGAGGCACCGGTCGGTCGCGCATTCTCGAAATTTGACTATGGACGTGCGTTCACATGCCTGCTACAAAGTCAAGCCAGTTGGACGTATTGGCAGGCGTAACGAGGCTGCGCCTTAACTGCATTCGAGCGTCAGGCAAGGAGCAAGGTGCTGGATCACCAGGTGGGGGATGTTCCGATCGCTAATTCGGGCTCATTGGCTCCCGAAGTTGGGCTGCCGGCCTCACTGCCACCGGTCGCACGACCCGACACAGTCGTCCACGCCCATCAGCGCAATCGCGAGTCCCTGCTGCGCCGGACCCTGCTGGCGGCGGACATGGTCGCGCTCTGCCTTTCCCTGGCCTTCGCTCTGATCTTCGCCGGCAACCGCGAATCTCCTCTCCTGGATTCGCTCTGGATCCTCGCCACCCTCCCCGCCTGGGCCGTCCTGCTGCGCGCCTACGGCTTCTACAACCGTCCCGGCCGCCGCTTCGAGCCGACCCATCTCGACGACCTCTTCCTCCACTTCAACGCGATCGCGATCGGTGCCCTCGGCCTCTGGCTGCTCTACAAGGCGCTGCCGGTGCCGCGGCTCTCGTTCGCGGAGGTGCTGGCCTTCGGGCTGCTGACGCTGCTGCTGAGCACCGGCTTCCGGGCCTTTGCCCGGCGGGCGAACCTGAAGAAGTGGGGCCCGGAGAGGGTCTTCGTCGTCGCCCCGCTCGGCGAGGTGAGGATCCTGCGACGCAAGCTCTTCAACCACCCCGAGTATGGGATGGCGGTCAAGGGTGCCCTGCTCGACAGCGAAGCCGACGAAGGCAAACTTGGGCTCGAGCTGGGCCTGCGAATGAGCGGCACCGAGCAGGAGCTGGACGAGCTGATCGCCTCGCGGGAAATCGACCACCTCTTCGTCCAGCTCGACTCCGGGCGCATCTCCCAGGAGCGGGCGGTGGAGCTGATGCGCAACTGCCAACGGGCGGGGATCCGCTACAGCGTCTTCTCCAACGCCAAGAACCTGCTGCACCCGGGGGTCGAGGTCAACCATCTCGAGGGGATGGGCTTCCTCACCTACCACCCCCCGGTCCTCTCTCGCTCCTCGCTGGTGATCAAGCGAGTCCTCGACGTCGTCCTCTCGAGCGTGCTGCTGGCGCTCACGGCACCGCTGATGGCGGTGATCGCGGTGGCGATCAAGCTCGACTCCAAGGGGCCGGTCTTCTTCAGACAGCAGCGCGTCGGTCAGCACGGCGAGCGCTTCCGCCTCTTCAAGTTCCGGACGATGACCCCCGACTCCGACGGGATGGTCCCGGAGCTGATGTCGAGGAGCATCGACCCCGGCTGGCTGATCATCGACGACGACCCGCGGGTGACCAGAGTCGGCCGCTTCCTGCGCCGCACCAGCCTCGACGAGCTGCCGCAGCTGTGGAACGTGCTGAAGGGAGACATGAGCACGGTCGGGCCGCGGCCGCTGGCCGAGCGCGACGACGAGGGCGTGCAGGGCTGGGGGCGACACCGGCTCGACCTGGCGCCGGGCCTGACCGGCCAGTGGCAGGTCCTCGGCCGCAACAGCATCCCCTTCTGCGAGATGGTCGACATCGACTACGCCTACGTCACCAACTGGTCGCTCTGGCTCGACCTGAAACTGCTCATGCGCACGATCCCAGTGGTGCTTCAGCGCCGCGGCGCCCTTTGATGGGCTGCCTGCCCATTCGGCTCCGCCGAGCCGGGGCCGCGCTCCTGGCGCTCGTCGCGGCGCTGCTGCTGCCGGCCGCCGCGGGGGCGGGAACCGTGCCCAGCGGCTTCCAGGAGTCGGTCGTGCTCTCCGGCTTCACCGAACCGACGACGTTCGCCTTTTCCCCCGACGGCCGCGTCTTCGTCGGCGAAAAGAGCGGCGTCATCAAGGTCTACGACAGCCTCTCGGACCCGATGCCGGAAGTCTTCGCCGACCTCAGCACCGAAGTCCACGACTTCTGGGACCGCGGCCTGCTGGGAATGGCCCTCGACCCCGAATTTCCGGCCAAACCCTATGTCTATGTCCTCTACACGCTGGATGCGCCGCTCGGCGGGACGGTGCCGACCTGGGGAGGAACGACGCTGAGCGACGGCTGCCCGACCCCCCCGGGGCCGACCACCGATGGCTGCGTCGTCAGCGGCCGACTGGCGAAACTGACGGCCACCGGGAACGAAGCAACCGGACAGACGAACCTCATCACCGACTGGTGCCAGCAGTTTCCGAGCCACTCGGTCGGCGATCTGGCTTTCGGCGCCGACGGCTCGCTCTACGTCAGCGGCGGCGAGGGCGCGAGCTTCACCACCTCCGACTGGGGTCAGTTCGGGAACCCCCAGGTCAATCCCTGCGGAGACCCGCCCGCGGGCGTGGGCGGGGCGATGACGCCGCCCACTACCGAAGGTGGATCCCTGCGCAGCCAGGACGTCCGCACCCCGGCGGACCCGACCGGGCTCAACGGATCGTTGCTGCGAGTCGACCCGGAAACCGGCCTGGCCAAAGCCGGCAACCCGCTGTCCCTCAGTGCCAGCGCCAACGCCCAGCGCATCGTCGCCTACGGAATGCGCAACCCGTTCCGCTTCACGGTGCGACCGGGGACCAATGAAGTCTGGGTCGGAGACGTGGGCCAGGGGACCTGGGAGGAGATCGACCGAGTCGCCAACCCCACCGGCGCGGCGCCCTACAACTTCGGCTGGCCCTGTTACGAGGGCGACAACAGCTCGAGTGCCCGAATGCCCGCCTGGGACGCACTGAACGTGAACCTCTGCGAGAGCCTCTACAAAGAAGGCCCGGGCGCCGTCACCGCTCCCTATTTCTCCTACAAACACACTTCGAACGTGGTCAGCGGCGAGACCTGCCCGACCGGCAGCTCCTCAGTCTCGGGTCTCGCGTTCTACGAATCGGGCAAATTCCCGAACGAGTACAACGGCGCCCTCTTCTTCTCCGACTACTCGCGCTCCTGCATCTGGGCGATGATGCCGGGAGCCGGCGGCCTCCCCGACCCCAACAACATCCAGACCTTCGATGCCGGCGCTCACGGCCCGGTGAATCTCAAGGTCGGCCCCGACGGCTCCCTCTACTTCGCCGATCTCACCGGCGGAAAAATCTGGCGCATCAGTCACAGCAACGGCAACCAGCCGCCGATCGCCGTGGCGACCGCGACCCCGGAAAACGGCACCAGCCCACTCGACGTCCAGCTCAGCGCGGCGGGGTCGAGCGACCCCGACCCCGGCGACACGCTCAGCTACGCCTGGGACCTCGACAACGATGGGCAGTTCGACGACTCGACCCTGCAGGCGCCGACCCACGTCTACAGCGGTTCCGGCACCCACATCGCCACGGTCCGGGTCAGCGACCCCGACGAAGCCAGCGACACCGACTCGGTCTCGATCCAGGTCGACAACACGCCGCCGACCGCGACGATCACGGCTCCCCTCCCGACCTCCACCTGGGCGGTGGGAGACCAGATCGCCTACTCGGCAACCGCCACCGACGCCCAACAGGGCACCCTGCCCGACTCCGCCTATAAATGGAAGGTGATCCTCCATCACTGCCCGAGCAACTGCCATGAACACGCGGTAGTGGAAGCCTCGGGGTCGAACGGCTTCTTCGTTGCGCCCGACCACGAGTACCCATCCTGGCTCGAGTTCCGCCTCACCGTCACCGATGCCGGCGGCCTCGCCGACACCGAGTCGGTCAAAGTCGACCCCAAGACCGTCTCGCTGGAAGTCCAGACCCTGCCCGTGCCTGGGCTCGAAGTGGTGATCGACGGGACCGCCGGGGAGTCGCCGTTCACGGCAACCGTGATCAAGGGCTCCAACCACACGGTCGCCACCCAGAGCCAAACCCTCGGCGGGCACGATTACGCCTTCGGCGCCTGGTCCGACGGCGGCGAAGCCGCCCATAACCTCATCGCCAACCAGAACATCAGCCTCACCGCGGTCTTCGACCCACCGGCCGCGCCGACGATCGACTCGACCAGCCCAGCCTCGCCCAACAACAGCAGCAGCCCCAAGGTCAGAGGCAGCGTCGGCTCCGACTTCCCGGCCGTAGTGAAGATCTACACGGGCGGCTCCTGCGCCGGCGCGGCCGCCGCCAGCGGCACCGCCGCCCAGTTCACGGGCTCGGGCATCGCGGTCCCGGTTCCCAGCGACGCCACCACGTCGCTCCGCGCCGTCGCCGCCAACGCCGCCGGCGACTCGGCCTGTTCCAACTTCATCCCCTACACCGAGGACTCGACCGCGCCGGTGGCACCGACCCTCGCCAGCTCACCACCCTCCCCCGCCAACGACAACAAGCCGAAGGTCAGTGGCAACGCGGAAAGCGGCTCCTCGATTCGCATCTTCAAGTCGACCGACTGCTCCGGCCCAGTGGCGGCGAGCGGGGGCTCCGCCCAGTTCGCGTCGGGGCTGACGATCTCCGTCGTGCCGGACAACGCCGACACCCCGCTGTCGGCAACCGCGACCGATGCCGCCGGCAACGTTTCGGGGTGCTCCGCCGTCCTCCACTACATCGAGGACTCGACCGCGCCGGTGGCGCCGAAAATCTCGCTCCTGACGCGTTCCCCCGGCAACAGCAACAAGCCGAAGCTCGGCGGCCGCGCCGAGGCGGGCGCGACGGTGCACGTCTACGCCGAGGACAGCTGCACCGGCCCCGCCCAGGCAACTGGAAGCGCCGCCCAGCTCGCGGCCGGGCTGGCGGTCGCCGTCGCCAGCAACTCCAGTACGACGCTGGCCGCGAGGGCTGTCGACGCGGCCGGCAACGTCTCGCGCTGCTCCAAGGCCGTCGGCTACGTCGAGGACTCGACCGCACCCCAGACCAAGATCACCGGGTCGCCGGGCGCCCACATCAAGCGCGACGGCGCGGGTCGCGCCAAGGCCAACTTCTCCTTCAAGACCAACGACCCGTCGGCGCACTTCCTCTGCGGCCTCGACCGTGCGGCACCATCCCGCTGCCTCTCCCCCTTCCGGGCCAAGCTCAAGGCCGGCCGGCACAAGTTCACGGTGCGCGCCGTTGACGCGGCCGGCAACGCCGACCCGACGCCGGCGGCGCGCAAGCTGCTGGTCGGATAGGCCAGCGCGGCAAGCGCGGGGACGCAAGCCAACCGCTCAGCGAAGCGGGGCCAGCACCCGCCAGCGGAAGACGGCGGGGAGTGAGTACTCGACGCCGTCCCCCGGCGCCTCGGCGAAGACCCGGAAGACATGCCTGCCGGGCTTCAGCTTCCGGTAGAGGCGGGGCGAGCGGCAGACGGCGAGCGGCCCGCCGTCGAGCTTGCAGGCGTATCCGGCCCCCGGCGTCGCCGAGGCGAACTCGAAGCGGGCGGCGGTGCTCTCGGACCGCTTCGGGGGATGGAGGCCAAGGATTGGGCTGGCTGGCAGGGTGGGCGGGCCCGGCGGCGCGACGACACCGCTCGCCTGCGTGGGCGGCCCCGCACCGGGTGAGTCGGGAAGCTTGGGCTCTTCCGGTTCGGGTTCTTCCGGTTCCCCCGAGGGTCCGCCGTAGGTCGCGGTCAGGGTCTTCGAGCTGGTGGCGACCAGCGAGTGCACGCGGGCGCCGCCATCCGACCAGGCTTTGAAGTCGTAGCCGTCGCCGCCGACCAGGGCCGTCGGCGGTGCCGCCAGGGTCACGCTGCCGCCCTTGATCGCGGTCAGCCCGAACGGGGTCGGCCCGGTCAGGTTGCCCGCGGTCAGGGCAACGCCGGCCGGGTTGGAGACGAGCTGCAGCTGCACCGTGCGCGGTTCCAGTTCGACCGTCTTCGTCGCCGAGAGGCCGCGATCGTCGGTGGCGGTCAGCGAGAGCTTGATCTTCGACGGGTAGTCGTGGTCCGGGGCAACCAGCTGGCCCGAGGCGACCGCGGGGAAGACCTGCAGCGGGTGCGCGTGACAGGCCCCGACGCCGCCGGGGCAGTGGAGCAGGGTCGAGCGCCAGTAGAGCTTCGCGTCCGGAATCGCCGCGCCGCTGCCTTCCTTCGCCTTGGCCGAGCCGGCAAAGTCGATCGGCTGGCCGACTTCCCAGGTCAGCGATTCGGCCGGCTGGGAGATTTTCACCTGCGGCGGCGTGTCGCCGGCGTAGATCCGCAGCACCGCCGTGCTCGCGTTCCCGGTCTGGTCTTTGACCCGGACGTAGACCTTGGCGTCTTCGGAGACTTTGAATTCGGTCGTCTGGGTCGCCCCGCCTTTGACCTCGTAGGTCCCGTTCTCATCCAGGTCCCATTCGAAGCTGAGCGCTTCGCCCTCGGGGTCGGTCGAGGCGCCGGCATCGAGTTTGACTTTCAGCGGCAGCGCCCCCGAGATCCTGTCGGCCGTCAGCCTGGCGACCGGCGCATGGGCGTCGTAGGAGATCCGGTGCAGCCCTTCGTCGCCGTAGAGGCTGAGGTAGTAGAGATCGCCGCCCGGCCCCACCTCGAGGTCGGCACCGGTGTACGGGCCGCCTTCGCTGAGGAAGGGGCGGGTGGTCAACGGGTCCGGCTCGCCCTCGTCGTCGGCCAGCATCACGTAGATGCAGCCGCGCACCGAGTCGGCAAAGAAGAGCGCGTCTTCGTATTCGTCCGGGAAGGCGCCGGCTTCGTAGAAGGTCGAGCCGGTGATCGCCGAGCCGTCGGCGGTCGAGCAGGGGTCGTCCGGGCTGACCCCGCTCGAGTGCGAGTAGTAGTAGAACGGCGGCGAGGTCGAGCCCGGCTGGTCGTAGAGGCCTTCGCAGAGGGCGAGGCCGAAGTCTTCGAAGCCGGGGTTGCGATCGGGTCCTTCGAAGCAGGGCCAGCCCGAGTTGTAGGGACTGGAGGCGCCCAACGGCACCCGGTCGATCTCCTCGTCGGTGCCGTTGCCGACGTTGCCGACGTAGACCTCGTGGCTGCGCGGGTTGATCGCGAAGCGGAACGGGTTGCGGAAGCCGAAGGCGACGATCCGGCGCTCGTTGGCATCGGTGCTGGAGGCCCGCGGGTTGCCGGGCCAGCCGTTGCCGGTGTCGGGATCGACCCGGATCAGGGTGCCGGCCAGCCCGGTCGGGTCCGGGGTCGGGTCGAGCGGGTCGAAGGGGGTGAGCAGATCCTGCGAGCGCAGCGAACCCCCTTCGGCGCTGGGCGGCGTCAGCCCTTCGCCCCCGGGCGGGTCACCGCACTGGTTCTTGTGCGGCCAGCCGTACTGGCCGTAGTCGGAGCTGATGAAGCTGGCGCCCTCGCCGCCGCTGGCCAGGAGCGCCCCTTCGGGGCCGAAGGCGATCGAGCCGATCGAGTGCGAGGAGTCCTGCTGGCACCAGTCTTCGACCAGGACTTTTTCGGCGCTGGATTTGTGGTTGACGTCGGTCAACCGGACCAGGCGGCCGCTGACCGGGCAGGCGTCGACATCGGCCCCGCCCGGTTTCGGACAGGGGTCGCCCTCGTAGTTGAATTCCGCCTTGCCCCAGCGCGGGTACGCCCCCGGGGCGTCTTCGCCGAGGACGTGGTCGAAGGTGTAGAGCGCGTAGACGTAGGGATCGGCCGGGTAGTCGGGGTCGAGCGCCAGCCCGAGCAGGCCACGGTCACCGTTGTCGTAGGTCTGTTTGCGCAGGTCGGCGAAGACCGTCGGAGTTTCGTCTTCGAAGTCTTCGAAGTAGAGGATTTCGCCGTTCTTCTCGGCGATGAAGACGCCGCCGTCGGGGGCGAAGCGGACCGCGGTCGGGTCCTTGAGGTCTTCGATCTCGACGCTGTCGCGGAAGCCGCTGGGCAGGATCCCCTCGGCCGCAGCGGGTCCGGCGCCGATGGCGACCGAGCCGACACAGGCGAGGGCCAGGAGCAGGGTCAGGGCGCGAGCGCTCACGCGCGCTCGAGCGGCGCCATGGTCAGGCCGGCGGCGTCGAGCTCGGCCCAGTAGTGCTCGGCCGGCTCGCGGTGGCCACTCCAGACGATCGCCTGGCCGCTGTTGTGGATCTGGTCGGCGAGCCGGTGCCCCTGCTCCAGGCTCACACCGGGCAGCACCCGAGCGAGCGTCGCGGCCACGTGTTCGAAGGTGTTGTGGTTGTCGTTGCAGACGATCACTCTCCAATTTCCCCCCAACCCCGAATCGGGACCGGCGCTGCGGGGTCGCTCGATCGTGCTCGTCGTCATAGCGGCCGATTATGCAGTCAGAGGCCAAAAGGAGCAGACTCGGAGCACTCAAGGAAGCAACGTGCCAGAGCCGAAGAACTTATGGAGTGAGTAGGCCAGCGGACAAGCGTTTTCCCTACCTGCCCGGGATCGACGCCCTGCGGGCACTGGCCGTACTCGCGGTGTTCTTCTACCACTCCTCGGTTGGCTGGATGCCGGGCGGCTTCCTCGGCGTCGACGTCTTCTTCGTGATCAGCGGCTACCTGATCACCTCGCTGCTGCTGCGCGAGTTCCGCCGCGGCGGCCACGTGCGGCTGGGGCGCTTCTGGCTGCGTCGGGCGCGGCGGCTGCTGCCGGCGGTCGGGGTGCTGATCGCGGTGACGATGATCGCCGCCGCGATCGTCGAGCCCGACCGCATCGAGCAGCTGCGCGGCGACGCGATCGCCTCGCTGGCCTACTTCGCCAACTGGCACTTCATCCTCGGCGACCAGTCCTACTTCGACCAGTTCCAGCGACCCTCGCTCTTCACCCACCTCTGGTCGCTCTCGGTCGAGGAGCAGTTCTACCTCTTCTGGCCGCTCGCCTTCGCCGCCGGGATGAAGCTGCTCGGGCGCGGCCGGCTGCTGCTCGGGGTGGCGGCCGGAGCGCTCGCCTCGGTCGCCCTCGCCTGGGTCCTCTTCGACCCCGGCCATGACGCCTCCCGCGTCTACTACGGCACCGACACCCACGCGGTCGGGCTGCTGGCGGGAGTGGCGCTGGCCCTGGTCTGGAGCCCGATCGAGCTGCGCCGGCGCCGCACCGGCCCCATGGTCGGGCCGGTCCTCGACGCGGTCGGCGTGCTCGCCCTCGCCTACGTCGTCCTCAGCTTCCTCCACGTCCACGACTACGACCTCGCCCTCTGGCACGGCGGCTACCTCTGGCTGGCCCTGGTCACGGCGCTGCTGCTGGCGGTGCTGGCCCACCCGGCATCGCGGCTCGGCGGCCTGCTGGGGCGGGCGCCGGTGCTCTGGCTCGGCCTGCGCTCCTACTCCTTCTACCTCTGGCACTACCCGGTGCTGATGCTGACCCGCCCCGGCCTCGACGTCTCCTTGCCACGAGGGATCTTGGTGCCGCTGCAGCTTCTGGCGGTCCTAGCCCTGGCCGACCTCTCCTACCGCTTCGTCGAGCTCCCCTTCCGCGGCAAGACCAAGCTCCCATCGCTCCCTGACAACTGGCTGAAGGTAGCGCGTCCCGCCCTCGTGATCGGAACCCTCGCCATCGTCGCCCTGGTCGGCTGGACCGGCCTCTTCTCCAAGGACAGCGGACCCCCAGCTTCCGCCCTCGCATCCACTCAAACGGTGGCCACGGTGCACGTGAACCCTCGGCGAGAGAAGGCCGGGTATCCGTCCGCCGGATACTCAGCCGACAGGCGTCCGCCGGACGGATACCCGGCCTTCTCCGCCCCAAGGATCATGGCCCTGGGCGACTCCGTGATGATCGGAGCCAAGGACAAGCTGGCCGCCCGCCTCGGCCCCGGTTTTTCAATGAGCGCCGAAGTCGGCCGCCAAGCAACCGACTTCGTCGCGATCACCCAGCGGCTGAAGCGCGGAGGCCACGCACCCGACGCGATGATCGTGCAGATGGGCAACAACGGCCCTCTCTACAGCGATGAAATGGAAGACCTGCGCAAGGCCACCTCCGAGGTCGGCGAGCTCTTCCTGATCGACGACCACGCCCCGGTCAGCTGGATCGGCGAGTCCAACCACGCGCTGGCCGAAGCGGCGCGCGACTGGCCGCGGACGACGCTGATCGACTGGGAGCCGGTCGCGGCCGCCCACGAAGACCTGCTCTGGGACGGCATCCACCTGGCCCCGGCCGCCGCCGGCCTCTACGCCCGCCTGGTCTCAGCCGCGGTGCACGAAAAGATCGCCTTCCCTCCCCCACCTCCGCCGCAGCCGAAGAGGACCGGCAAGGTCAAGCCGAGACCCGACCGGGCCAAGCCACCGCGGGTTGCCGTCGGCGCTGGGCGCCGCGCCTAGTCCTTGCTGGGCGCGCCGAAGTCGACCGGGACGCGGACGACGACGTCGTCGACGCTGGCGATGACCCCGTTGGCGCCGGAGATGGCGCCAACCCCGACGGCCGAGGCGGCGCCGGTGAGGTCGCCGGCGGTTTCGTCGGTCGCTTCGGTGACGAGGGTGCCGCCGACGTAGGCCGAGAGCTGAGCCTGACCCTGGGCCGGCTTCAGCACCCGCAGCCGCAGGGCGTTGGCTTTATTGACTCCCATCAGGTCTTTGACGTCCTTCTGGACCGCCAGGTACTGGGTGCCTTCGCCGGTGACCTTGACCAGCTGCACCTTGCGCTGCAGCGGGAAGGCCAGCAGCTGGTACTTGGCGCCGGCGCCGGCGCGCAGTTCCAGGGCCAGGTAGGCCTTGCGCTGCAGCGCCGTCGGGGTGCCGCTGAGCAGGCGCTCGGTGGCGGCGATCTCGAGGTTGCGGCCCAGCACCGGGGTGCGGTAGGAGCAGGCGTCGGTGGCCTTGCCGATCGCGATCCGCAGCGCCCCGTCGGAACCACCCCGGACACAGCTGGAGCCGGAGAGCTTGATCAGCTGGGCGCGCTGCGCGGTGCTTTCCATCCCGTTGCGGTAGATCCCGATCATCGCCGCGCCGGAGGCGGCGGCAACGAGCAGGGCGCCGGTCAGGACGGCGAGGAAAGCGGCTGCAAATCGAAGTCTCATCGGTCGCAGCCTAAACACAGGCCAGGGAGAAAGATGCGGGCCGGGCCGGGCTGAACGGCGGATTTCGGCCACCGTCAAGCTTCCACCAATACCATCAGGGGGGATGAGCGACCACAGACTTCCCGAGCGCGACCGCCCCTGGGTGATGCGCACCTACGCCGGCCACTCCGACGCCAAGCGCTCCAACGAGCTCTACCGCGGCAACCTCGCCAAGGGCCAGACGGGCCTCTCGGTGGCCTTCGACCTCCCCACCCAGACGGGTTACGACCCCGACCACGTCCTCGCCCGCGGCGAGGTCGGCAAGGTCGGCGTCTCGGTCTCCCACAAGGGCGACATGCACCAGCTCTTCGACGGGATCCCGCTCGACAACATGAACACGTCGATGACGATCAACGCCACCGCCGCCTGGCTGCTCGGCCTCTACGTCACCGTCGCCGAGGAGAACGGGGTCGACCGCTCCCAGCTCCAGGGCACGACCCAGAACGACATCATCAAGGAGTACCTCTCGCGCGGCACCTACGCCTTCCCACCCGAGCCCTCGATGCGGCTGATCGCCGACATGGTCGCCTTCAGCGTCAACGAGGTGCCGAAGTGGAACCCGACCAACATCTGCAGCTACCACCTGCAGGAGGCCGGGGCGACGCCGGTGCAGGAGATCGCCTACGCGCTCTCGACCGGGATCGCCGTGCTCGACGAGGTGAAAGCCCGCGGCCAGGTCGCCGAGGCGGACTTCCCCAAGGTCTTCGGCCGCATCTCCTTCTTCGTCAACGCCGGCATCCGCCTGGTCGAGGAGATCGCCAAGCTGCGGACGATGGGGGCGCTCTGGAACGAGATCGGGCGCGAGCGCTACGGGGTGACCGACGAGAAGATGCTGCGCTTCCGCTACGGCGTCCAGGTCAACAGCCTCGGCCTGACCGAGGCGCAGCCGGAGAACAACGTGCAGCGGATCGTGCTCGAGGCGCTGGCCGTCACCCTCAGCCGTGACGCCCGCGCCCGCGCCCTGCAGCTGCCGGCCTGGAACGAGGCGATGGGCCTGCCCCGCCCCTGGGACCAGCAGTGGAGCCTGCGGATCCAGCAGGTGCTGGCCGAGGAGACCGACCTGCTCGAGTACCCCGACATCTTCGAGGGCTCGGTGGTGATGGACGGCCTGGTCGAGGAGCTGACCGCCGGCGCCCGGGCCGAGATGGCCGTGGTCGAGGAGCACGGCGGCGCCGTCCAGGCGGTCCCCTACATGAAGGCCCGCCTGGTCGAGTCCCACCGCGAGCGCGTCGCCCGGATCGAGAGCGGCGAGCAGAAGGTGATCGGCCAGAACAGCTTCAAAGAGAGCGAGGACTCGCCGCTCACCGCCGGCGCCGACGGCGGCATCCTCACCCCCGACCCCAAGGTCGAGCGCGAACGGATCGAGGCTCTGGAGCAGTGGAAGGCCGAGCGCGACGGCGAGGCCGTCAGCGCCGCCCTCGCCGAGCTCGCCAAGGTCGCGGCCGACGACGGCCAGAACATCATGCCGGCGACGATCGCGGCCGCGAAGGCCGGCGCCACCACCGGCGAGTGGTCCGAGGTCCTGCGCGAGTCCTTCGGCGCCTACCGCGGCCCGACCGGCGTCAGCGGCGCCGCCCCGGCGAGCGACCGCGACCAGCTCGACGCGATCCGGGCCCAGGTCGAGGAGACCTCGGAGCGGATCGGCCACCGGATCAAGATCCTGGTCGGCAAGCCGGGCCTCGACGGCCACTCCAACGGCTCCGAGCAGATCGCCCTGCGCGCCCGCGACGTCGGCATGGAGGTCATCTACCAGGGCATCCGCCTGACCCCGGCCGAGATCGCCGAGTCGGCGCTGCAGGAGGACGTCGACGTGGTCGGCCTCTCGATCCTCTCCGGCTCCCACCTGGAGCTGATCCCCGAGGTCGTGCGCCTGCTCGAGGACGAGGGCGTCGACGTGCCGGTCGTGGTCGGCGGCATCATCCCCGTCGCCGACGCCAAGCGCCTGCGCGAGGGCGGCGTCGCCGGGGTCTACACGCCCAAGGACTTCGACATCAACAAGATCATGGGCGAGATCGTCACCCTCGTCGGCGAGCGCTCCGGCACCGCCACCCCCGCCTGAGCGCGCCCGCGTCGCGCCGAAGTCGCGACCGCGCGACAATGGGGGCATGAACGAGCTGAACGGGGACCGGGCGGCCTGGCTGCGCTGCTACCGCTGCTGGTCCCAGAGCCTGGAGATCCAGATCCACTACGACGCGATCCGCCGCGTCGATCCCGAGACCGGGATCCTCGCCGAAGGCGTCGACGAGGTCCAGGAATCGGTCGTGCAGTGCCTCGACTGCATGCACGATCAGCCCCATCTCACCTTCCAGGACGACCGCGTGGTGGCGATCGAGGACCGCTGGCAGCGGATGGTCGCCGGCACCCCCTGGATCGCCTCCTGCACGGTCCGGGTCGACCAGGACCGGGTCGAGACCTGCTCCGGCCCGGAGGCGATCGAGTTCCTCACCTACGGCGCCTTCGGCGACGCCGGCGTGCGCGAGTTCTTCACCCACGTCCGCTTCCACAAGCACGACGACGAGCAGATCGTCGTCCACCTCCTGGTCGAGCTCTACGCCCGCTCCGCTCAGGAGGCGACCGAGGTGCTCGAAGAGGCCGCCCACGGCCAGCTCGAGATCACCTCCCTCGCGGAGGAGTCACGCCCTCCGGCCCACGCCTCCGACGAGGCCCACTGAGTTCGTCTGACTGGCGCATACCGGCGTCCTCGGTCGCTCGCGTGCGGAGCACGCTTCGCTCCCTGCGTCCTTGGTCTGCTTGGTCAGACGAACTCAGTCAACCCTGCTGACTTCAGTCGACGTTGTCGGCGGCGGTGGGGTCGCCGTGCTCGCGGCGGGGGACCAGGACCAGGCGCTTGAACTCGGCGACGAGGACGCCGTCCTGGTTGAGGACGCGGGTGTGGACCTTGACGATGCCGCGGTCGAGTTTCGACTTCGACGGCTTCACCTCGAGCACCTCGGTCTCGCAGAACAGGGTGTCGCCGTGGAAGACCGGGTTCGGGTGGCTCAGTTCTTCGGTCGCGAGGTTGGCGATCGCCTTGCCGGAGACGTCGGAGACCGACATGCCGAGGGCCAGCGAGTAGACGAGCGGGCCGACGACGACGTTGCGCCCTTGCTGGGACTGCTTCGCGTAGACATCGTTCACGTGCAGCGGGTGGTGGTTCATCGTGATCAGGCAGAAGAGGTGGTCATCCGCCTCGGTCACGGTCTTGGCCGGCCAGTGCTTGTAGGTGGCGCCGACCTCGAACTCCTCGAGGTAGCGGCCATAGGTGTGCGCGCCTGACGCCTCGCGCTCAGCCTGGTCGGTGGTGAACTCGTGCTTCTCGTCGCTCATCTGTCTTCGCTTCTCCTCTGGGTTGGACGGCGCGGCATCCTAGCCGCGCTGGGAAGTGAGTGGGGCGCCGCTAGTGGACTTTTTTGAGCTTCGCCCGTTCCTCTTGCCGTTCGACCACCTGGGCAACCAGCTTCAGGACATTCGAATCGCCGCTGGCCTTGATGTGGCCGGTCTCGACCGCCTTGCGGTAGCTCTTGATCGTGCCTTTCTCGGCCAGCTCGTTGAACTGGGGGCGGTCGATTTCGACCAGCACCCGCTCATCCTGAGAGAGGTCTTTCTTGATCTTCGGCCCCGGCAGCTCGACCCGGTAGAGCTGGATGTCGTGGTGGGCTTTGAGCTGCAGGCCGAAGACCAGCTTCAGTTTCGCCAGCGCCGGCACTTCGGCCTGGAAGCGCTCGACAGCGGTCTTGATCAGGTCAGCGGTAGAGGCCATGAGGTCCCATCAAATTTTGTACCTCTGCAGCAGCTTCTTGCCGATAACCATGCGCTGGATCTCGGAGGTCCCCTCGCCGATCAGCAGCAGCGGCGCGTCGCGGTAGAGGCGCTCGATCTCGTACTCCTTCGAGTAGCCGTAGCCGCCGTGGATGCGGAAGCATTCCTCGACGCACTCCTTGCCGGTCTCGGAGGCCAGGAGCTTCGCCATCCCCGCCTCGAGGTCGGAGCGAATGCCGGCGTCCTTCATCTGCGCCGCTTTGCGGGTGACCAGACGGGCGGCCTCGATCTTGGTCGCCATGTCGGCGAGCTTGAACTGGATCGCCTGGTGCTGGGCGATCGGCTTGCCGAAGGTCTTGCGCTCCTGGCTGTAGCGGAGGGCGAGCTCGAGGGCGCGCTGGGCGATGCCGACGCCGCGGGCGGCGACGTTGACGCGACCGACCTCGAGCGCGTCCATCATCTGCGTGAAGCCAGCGCCGACGCCGGCCTCCTCGCCGCCGAGCACGCGCTCGGGCGGGCACCTGTAGCCGTCGTAGACGAGCTCGGTCGACTCGACGCCCTTGTAGCCCATCTTCTTGATCTTCGGTGGCACGATCACGCCCTCGAAGTCGCCGCTCTGGGTTTCCTCCCAGGGCTTCTTCTCGGTGATGAAGCAGGTCATGCCCTTGTAGGCCGGTTCCGCCTTCGGGTCGGTCTTCATCAAGACGAAGACGACGCTGGAGCCGAGCCCGTTGGTGACCCACATCTTCTGGCCATTGAGCTCCCAGCTGCCGTCCTCGCCCTTCTTGGCGGTCGACTTGATGCCCTGGACGTCGGAGCCGACCTCGGGCTCGGAGAGCGAGAAGGCGGCGCGGATCTCGCCGGTCGCCATCTTCGGCAGGAAGTACTGCTTCTGCTCGTCGGTGCCGAACTTCATCAGCAGGTAGGAGCCGATGAAGTGGGTGTTGACGACGCCGGAGATCGAGATCCAGCCGCGCGAGAGCTCTTCGACGATCATCGCGTAGGTGGTCAGGTCCAGCCCCATGCCGCCGTACTCCTCGGGGATGGTGACGCCGAAGAGGCCGAGCTCTTTCATTTCCTCGACGATCTGCTCCGGGAAGGCGTCCTCGTGGTCGAAGTGCTCGGCGTTCGGGATGATTTTCTCGTCGGCGAACTGACGGACCATTTCGGTGATGTCGCGCTGAAGGTCGGTCTGCTCGCTGTAGGCGGCGGTGTCTACGGCCATGGCTCCTAGCTCGTCAAGTCGTGGTCTGATGCCGGCGGCGGCGAACTGGCCGCGCGGCGCGGGTCGTTCAAGGATATAGACGCGGGGTCGGCCTCGGGAGCGATCGCCCGCAGCGGCGCCAGCGCCTTCAGCAGCATCTCCTCCCACTCGCGCTCGGGATCGGACTGGAGGACGATCGCGCCGCCGGCCCCGATCGTCGCCGCACTGCCATCGAGGACGATGGTCCGGATCGTGACGCTGAGGTCGCAGCCGCCGCCGAGGCCGAAGTAGCCGACGGCGCCGGAGTAGACGCCGCGGGCGCGGCCCTCGAGCCGGTCGAGGATCTCGACCGAGCGCAGCTTCGGGGCGCCGGTCATCGAGCCGGGCGGGAAGCAGGCGCGGGCGCACTCGACGGCGCCGCTGCCGGGGCGCAGCCGCCCGCGCACGGTCGAGACCAGCTGATGCACGGTCTCGTAGCTCTCGACCGCCATCAGGCTCGGGACCTCGACGCTGCCGACCGCGCAGACCGAGCCGAGGTCGTTGCGCAGAAGGTCGACGATCATCAGGTTCTCGGCCCGGTTCTTCTCGTCGTCGCGCAGGTGAGCGGCCAGGCGCGTGTCCTCGTCGGGGGTGGCGCCGCGCGGGGCAGTGCCCTTGATCGGCCTCGCCTCGGCGCGCCCCTGGGGGTCGACGCTGAGGAAGCGCTCCGGCGAGGAGCTGAGCACGGCGAGGTCGCCGAAGCGCAGGCAGGAAGCGAACGGTGCCGGGTTGACGCGGCGCAGGTCCATATAGAGAGCGAGGGGGTCGGTGGTGAGCTCGGTGGTTATCTGGTTGGTGAGGCAGAGCTCGTAGCTGTTGCCGGCGCGCAGGTGGTGCTCGCACTCCTTGATGGCGGCTAGGTACTCCGCGTGGGAATGAGCCAGGCGAGGGGAGGTCGGGGAGGACTCGCTGTCGCAACAGCGGGGAGGCTCCATCGAGTCCTCCCCGACCTCCCCCAACGGAGCGCTTTCCGCGAGAGCGGCGAGGCGACTCTCGGTTGCTGAGAGCCAGATCTCCGCCGCGCCCTCTTCTCCCAGTTGGGTAAGACAGAGGAGGTAGGTGTGGTTCTGCTCGTGGTCGAAGGCGATGAGGCGGTCGGCGAGGATGAGGGCGGCGTCGGGGTGGGGTGAGGAGTGGGTGTTGGGGCTGCCGCATTCGGCTTTGAGCTCGTAGCCGAGGTAGCCGACGAAGCCGCAGTCGAAGTCGAAGGGGAGGTCAGTGGCGAGGGGCCGCAGGCGCTCGAGCTCACGCTCCAGGTAGTCGAAGATCGATTCGTCGCGGACTTCGGTCTCCCCCCCGCGCTTGACCGTGACCTGGTGAGCGTCAACGTCGTAGGTAACGGTTGCCGCGAGTGGGCCCGAGGCATCTCCCATGAAGGAGAAGCGGCCGCCGTTGACCGGCGAGCTGCTGTCGAGCCAGAAGGCGTTCGGGCTCTCGCTGTAGAGACCCGTAAACGCGCGCTCGGGATCGACCACCAGCCCCAGCCTCCTCACCCTCAACTCCGAAGATGTCGGCGGCTGAGGCGCATTTGTCACCTCCTGGGTTACAAATGCGCCTTGGCCCACAGCCCTCCCCTGTTCATCGCCGCTGGCAGCCGTGAGAGCGCGGAAGTTGGCGAGGAGGCGGCGGCCGTGTTCGGTGGCGATCGACTCGGGGTGGAACTGGACGCCCCATTGGGGGCGGGTGCGGTGGGCGACCGCCATTGGCACGCCGTCCTCGGACCAGGCGATCTCCTCGAGGTCGGCCGGCAGCGGGCGCTCGAGGCAGAGCGAGTGGTAGCGGGTCGCCTCGAAACGCGGCGGGATGCCGGCGAAGAGCGGCGCGCCGGCGTGCTCGACCGTGCGCACACGGCCGTGCATCGGCTCCGGCGCCGGCACGACCCGGCCGCCGTGGACCCAGCCCAGGCCCTGGTGGCCAAGGCAGACGCCGAGCAGCGGCGCCTCGCAGCGGCGGATCGCCTCGGCGCCGACGCCGAAGTCGCGCTGGCGCTCCGGCCGGCCCGGCCCCGGTGAGAGGACGACGTTGTCGAACTCCAGCCGCGCCAGCTCATCCCAGCTCGCCTCGTCGTTGCGGACGACGATCGGCTCCCTGCCGTTCTCCTCCGCCAGCAGCTGGAAGAGGTTGTAGGTGAAGGAGTCGTAGTTGTCGATCAGCAGTGTCAGCATGTCTTGGCACCGGCGCAGCGAGCCGGCCAATCAAACTACCCCCGAGATGACCACTGCCCCCACCCCCGACCCGGCGCACGGCCTGTTCGAGACCCTGCTGGTCCTCGACGGGGAGCCGGTCGCGCTCGACGCCCACCTCGACCGCCTCGCCGCCAGCCTGGCGGCGCTGTTCGGCACGACCCCGCCGGCCGGCCTGGCCGCGGACGCCGCCGCCCGCGCCGGCGGGCTGGAGCTGGGACGGATGCGGATCGTCGTCGACCCCGCCGGAGCCGTCACGACCCTGACGACCCAAGAGGTCGACTCCGCCGACTTCTTCCCGAGCCGCGATCGCGGCGCCGAGCTGCGCTCGCTGCTCTGCCCCGGCGGCCTCGGCGGCCACAAGTGGGCCGACCGCCGCTTCCTCGGCGAAGTTCACAACGCGCCGGTGCCGCTGCTATTCGACGGCGACGAGCTGCTCGAGGCCGGCCGCGGCAACCTCTTCCTGGCCGACGGCGAAGTGCTGCGAACACCCGCACTCGACGGCCGGATCCTGCCCGGCACCGCCCGCGCCACCGCGATCGCGATCGCCCGAGACGAGGGCGTCGAGGTGATGGAGGGACGCCTCACCCGCGCCGATCTCTTCGCCGCCGACGAGGTCTTCCTCACCGGCTCGGTCCGCGGGGTCGAGCCAGTCCACCTACTCGACGGTGCCTCACTCCCCGCCGGCGCAGAGATCGGCCGGCGGGTGGGCGAGGCACTGCGCCGGAGATGGCGAACGGGCCGCCTCGCGGCGACCCGTTCGTAACTGCGTCGTGCGGCGCGCTAGGCGCCGCAGTCCTCCCTAACCAAGCGGAATGACCGTGATCGTCCGGTTCGAGAACGAGGCCGTGCTCGCGCTCTTGTACTGCAGCGTGAACGTGTTCGAGCCCGCGGTCAGGTTGGTGATGACCGAGGTGGTGCTCGCCTGCACGGCGCCGGTGTCGCTGCTGGTGCCGTGGTCGCGAATCACCGCTCGTTCGTCGTTGGCCGCCTGCGTCGTCGCCCCGGATACCGCGTAGCTCATGGAGGCGGTACCGGCGGACGGATCGACGAGGCTGGTGACGATGACCATCGCCTTGGTCCCGGTGGTCAGAGTGACCGCCGGGTTGGTGCCGCTGGCGGTGGTGTAGGTCGCGGATTTGATGCTGGCAGCCGCCGCGTTCGACGAGATCACCGGGGTGCCGAGGCCAGCTTCGCCTTTCGGACCCTGCGAACCGGTTGCACCAGCTTCGCCTTTCGGACCCTGGGCGCCAGTCGCTCCGGTGCTGCCTTTCGAACCTTGTTCGCCCTGCGGGCCGGCGGCTCCGGTGGCACCTTTCGCGCCCTGGTCGCCTTTCGGACCAACGTCGCCCTGGGGACCGGTGTCGCCAGTCTCACCTTTGGAACCCTGCTCACCCTGCGGGCCGGCCGGACCGACGTCGCCGGTCTCGCCCTTGTCACCCTGAGGACCTTCGGGGCCGACTTCGCCCTGCTCACCCTGCGGACCAGCCGGGCCTTCCGGACCGACGTCGCCCTGGGGACCCTGCTCACCCTGCTCACCTTCGGGGCCGATCAGGGAGATGCCGTCGCTCCAGTCCTCGGCCAGCTTCGGGCCGAAGATGTCGTGGGTTTTGGTGTCGATGTAGAAGTCGCCCTCGACGCCGGTGTCGGCGCTGGGAGCGCCTTGACCGCTGAGAACGCTGAGGCCGTCTTTGCCGTCAGTGCCGTCGACGCCGTTGCTGCCGTCCTGGCCGGCGGGGCCTTCGGGACCGACGTCGCCGGTCTCGCCCTTATCGCCCTGAGGACCTTCGGGGCCGACCTCGCCCTGCTCGCCCTTGTCGCCCTGGGGACCGGCCTCGCCGGTGTCCCCCTTTTCGCCCTGCTCGCCCTGGGGACCGACGTCGCCGGTCGCGCCCTGCTCGCCCTGGGGACCCTGCTCTCCGGTTGCGCCCTTCTCGCCAGCGGCACCCTGCTCGCCCTTGGCGCCGGTGTCACCCTTGGGGCCAGCGAGACCAGCGGGACCCTGCGGGCCCTGCTCGCCGGTCGCGCCCTTGTCGCCGGGGGCTCCCGGAGCGCCAGCGGCACCCGTGTCGCCCTTGAGGCCGGTGTCGCCCTTGGCACCCGTGTCGCCCTTGGCGCCAGCCGCACCGGCCGCACCCTGAGCACCGGGCTGGCCGCTGCCTTCACTGACTCCGAGCACACCCTGCTGGGCGGAGCCGGCCATCACCTGAACGGCCTGCTCGCCTTTCTTGCATTTGGTCGCGAAGCGAACGATGCCCTTGTCGGGGCCGCTCTTGGTGACGCAAAGATTGATCGTCTGCGGTGCTTTCGCCGCGAGGGCGGAAGACGCGAACAGGCCGGTGAAGGCCAGGCAGGCCGCGATGGCGAACGTCAGCCACCGGAGCTGGGACGGGACATGCGACGGGGAATTCATCAGTGGTTCTCCTCTAACTGGTTTTTAGGCAATTCGGAAAGCCGGGAGGCGCCACTTGCGATCCCCGAGCTGGCGGCGAAGGTAGGACATTCGGACGAACCTGGCGATAGAACATCTGGCTAAATTTGGTACTTGCCCTCAAGTTGGCAACCCCCAAAGACCGGTCTGAAAAGCGCCCGCAAACGGCTCTGGAATGCGCTTTTCAGCAACCCCCCGGAAATGGCATCCACCGTCCGTTGGCGCCCCACCTCGGACGTTCGTCCAAACTGGGCCCCCAGGCACGGGTGAACGAGACCACCCGGGCGATAGAGACCGACATGGCACGCGCGCTCACCCCCCTCTCCACCCTCGCCGCGGCGCTGATCGCCGCCGCCTGCTTCGCCGCCTCAGCTCCCGCCGCGGGCCTGATCGCGCCGGCCGAGGCCTGCCCCAACCAGGAAAGCCGCGGTGCCTCCGCCGCCGCCCAGGAGCAGACGATGCTCTGCATGACCAACTTCGCCCGCGCCCAGTCCGGCGAGGGCGAACTGGAAGCGACCGCGGTCCTGGCCGAATCGGCCCGCGACAAGTCGCGCGACATCCTCGAGTGCGACAGCTTCAGCCACTACGCCTGCGGGCGCGAATTCACCTACTGGATGCGGGCCACCGGCTACCTCTCCGCCGCCTGCTGGAAGGTCGGCGAGAACCTCGCCTACGGCAGCGGCGAATACGGCAGCGTCAGGTCGATCTTCCGCGCCTGGATGCGCTCACCCGAGCACCGCGCCAACATCCTCGGCGAGTTCAGCCAGGTCGGCATCGACCTCCAGACCGGCACCCTCAGCGGCTCCGGCCGGACCAGCATCTGGACCCAGCACTTCGGCTCCCACTGCGAAGAACCGCCCGTCCAGGGCTAAGCGGGCGGGTCAGACGGCGCGCAGGCGGGCGACCACGCGGTCGGCCCGCTCGCTGAAGTTGCGCAGGGCGACGTCCTCATAAGGGACCGCGGCCGGCACCGGCGTGGCGCTGAGCGCGGCCTCGGCCGCACGCTCAGCCATCTCGGCCGCACGGCGGGCCTGCTGGGCGGCGTCGAGAGCGGCGTCTCCCACCGCCATCACCGCCTTTTCGGAGGCCTTGGCGATGATCAGGGCCTCGTCGATCCGCGCCTCGAGCTCGCTCAGCAGCGGCGGCGCGGCGCCCTCGGGCAGCAGCCAGTCCTGCGTGTCGTCGCGCTCGGCACCCTCCATTCCCGCAATTTACGGGCGTCGGAGGCGGCAAACGCGCCAACCCGGCAAATCGCCCGGGCCGATAGATTCCGCCTCCCCCAGCTAGCGACCCGAGGAGCGTTTTGAGAAACCCCAGAGACTTCTTTCAGCCGCAGGCGATCGGCGCGCCGGAGCCGTTGCGCGAGATCCCCGTCACGCCTTCGCGGATGATCCACTTCCTCGACTTCTCGAACGAGAAGATGGTCGCCAAGGCCGGCGCGATCGCCGAGAAGACCGACATCCTGCTCGGCAACCTCGAGGACGCGATCCCGGTCGACCGCAAGGAGGCCGCGCGTCAGGGGCTGATCAAGGCCGCGAACGAGTCCGACTTCGGCAACACGGCGCTGTGGACCCGGATCAACTCGCTGGAGAGCCCCTGGGTGCTGGACGATCTGACCACGCTGGTGACCGAGATCGGCGACAAGCTCGAGGTCGTGATGGTGCCGAAGGTCGAGGGCGCCTGGGACATCCACTACGTGGACCGCCTGCTGGCCCAGCTCGAGGCCAAGGCCGGGCTCGACCGTCCGATCCTGATCCACGCGATCCTCGAGACCGCGCAGGGCGTGGTCAACCTCGAGGAGATCGCCGCCGCCAGCCCGCGCATGCAGGGCATGAGCTTCGGCCCCGCCGACCTCGCCGCCTCGCGGCGGATGAAGACCACCCGCGTCGGCGGCGGCCACCCCGGCTACCGGGTGATGGAGGACCCGGCCGACCCGGAGAACCCCGAGGCCGACCGCGTCAGCGCCCAGCAGGACCTCTGGCACTACTCGATCGCCCGCATGGTCGACGCCTGCGCGGCGACCGGGATCCTCCCCTTCTACGGCCCCTTCGGCGACATCAAGGACACCGCCGGCTGCGAGACCCAGTTCCGTGCCGCCTTCCTGATGGGCTGCGTCGGCGCCTGGTCGCTGCACCCGGTTCAAATCGATATCGCCAAGAAGGTCTTCAGCCCACCGCCGGACGAGGTCAAGTTCGCGAAGAAAGTGCTGGAGGCGATACCCGACGGCCGCGGCGTCCACATGATCGACGGCAAGATGCAGGACGACGCCACCTGGAAGCAGTGCAAGGTGATGGTCGAGCTGGCGGAAATGCTGGCCGCGAAGGACCCGGAGCTGGCCGCTTCATACGGCTTTTAGCCGCTTGGTACAAGGAGTTCCGGACTAACCGGAACTCCTTATTTTTCCAATGCACATGCCGTAACCTGGGTGTGCCTGCGCGATTTCTTGCCGTCACTAACGTGATCCGAAATCGCTGCCGATACGGAGGACAGCTCAGCGCAACTCCTGTCCACCCTCCGCCTTAGGAACTAGAGCCCTCAAATGCAGACTTCCAGCGATCTTCCTCTCAATCCGCCCTTCCGGTCCGGCCCGGCACGCCAGGAAGCCGTCGTTCAGGATCGCCCGACCCTCGGCGCGATGCCGCTGGCGCACCGCGGCGCGAGCTGGTGGTTGCTTCCGGGCATTGACTTCATCTCATCCTCGATCGCCCTCGCCGTGGTCGCGACCCTCAGCGGCGCCGCCGTCGCCCCGGCCGTACCGATCGCGCCGCTGGTGCTGATCGTCGCCTACAGCTTCCTCGGTGTCTACGGCGCCAGCCCCTCCAAGGGCGGGCTCTCGAGCGCCGACGGCGTCGGCTGGCCCATGATCCGCATCGTCGTCGCCGGTCTCTTCGCCTGGGTCGCCTCGCTGATGACCCCCATCGGCGGCGGCGAGCAGCTCGCCCTCTGGGCCGGCTTCGTCGTCCTCGACACCGCCTCCCGGGCGCTGATCTCCCCCTACCTGCAGAAGCTCACCCGCCCCGAGCGCTGGGTCCTCGTCGGCGACGAGGCGACCAGCGAGCGGCTCCGCGCCTACACCCCGCTGGCCGACTTCGCGACCGTGGTCGGCACCGTGCCGCCCGCCGAGGACGACGCCGGCTCCAACGGCCGCGTCGCCGCCCTCGAGGTGGCCGAGCGCTACCACGCCGACCGCGTCGTCATCTCCAGCCAGCACGCCGACGACGAGGGCCTGTTGGAGCTGGTCCGCGCCTTCAAGTCGATCGGCGTCCCGGTCAGCCTGCTGCCCCGCCCGCTCGACCTGCTCGAGGCGCAGGCGGTGACTCCGAACCGGGTCGGCGGCGTGCCGCTGATCGAGGTCGAGGCGCTCGCCGCTCACGACGCCGTCCCTTACAAGGGCCCCGATCGCCGCGCCACTCGCAAGACCAAGATCAGCGTCGTCGTGCCGGCGATGAACGAGGGCAAGAACATCGGCCAGGTGCTGGAACGCCTGCCCGAGGGCCTGCATGAGGTGATCCTCGTCGACGGCAACTCCAAGGACGACACCGTCGAGGCCGCCCGCCACGCCTACCCGAGCATCCGCGTCACCAGCCAGAGCGGCCGCGGCAAGGGCGATGCCTTCCGCACCGGCTTCGCCGCCGTCACCGGCAACCTCGTGGTCATGCTCGACGCCGACGGCTCCGCCGACCCGGCCGAGATCCCCCGCTTCGTCGCCGCGCTCGAGGCCGGCGCCGACTTCGCCAAGGGCTCGCGCTACCTCGATGGCGGCGGCAGCGCCGACATCACCTGGACCCGCAAGCTCGGCAACACCTGCCTCAGCGGCACCGCCAACCTTCTCCACGGCACCCACTTCACCGACCTCTGTTACGGCTACAACGCCTTCTGGGCGCGCTGCCTGCCCTTCATCGCGCTCGACGTGCCCGGGTTCGAGGTCGAGACCCTGATCAACCTCCGCATCGCCGGCGCCGGGATGAAGATCACCGAGGTGCCGAGCTACGAGGAGGAGCGGATCCACGGCGAGAGCAACCTGAAGACCTTCCGCGACGGCTTCCGCGTCCTCGGCACGATCCTCAGCGAGTCGCGCCGCCGCCGCAGCATCCACCACGAGTACCGGCCGCAGCTCAGCGCTGAGACCCAAGAGGCCGGGGCCACCGCCTCAGCCATCTGACCAGTACGGCAAATTACATGCCCATCGTGGCGAGGCGACACCCCTGGTCTGAACTGGGCCACCTGGCGCCGATCGTCCTCTCGACCGGCCTCGGCCTGCTGCTCTGCTCCCTCGCCAACGCGCTCTCGCGGGCGACCCTGGCGCCGGCGATGCCGGTCTACTGGGTCGGCATCCTCGTCCTCGCGGTGCCGATCTTCTACCGGCTGACCTCGGCCGACGCCTCGGCCCGCGAACGGCTGACCCTGGTCTGCCTGCTCGGCCTCTCCCTCTACTGCGTCAAGGTCTTCCGCGACGCGCCGCTGTTCACCTTCTCCGACGAGCTGATCCACGCCTTCAACGCCAACCAGATCGCCGACCACCACCACCTCTTCCGCGACAACCCGATCCTCACCGCCACCCCGTACTACCCGGGGCTGGAGGGAGCCGCCTCGGCGCTGATGAAGCTGACCGGGCTCTCCGTCTACGCCGCCGGGGTGATCCTGGTCGGCGTCGCCCGGCTGGTCCTGGTCGCCTCGCTCTTCCTGCTCTTCCAGCGGCTCAGCGGCTCCGCCCGCGCCGCCGGCCTCGGCGTCGCGATCTACGCCGGCAACTTCAACTTCCTCTACTGGGGCGCCCAGTTCTCCTACGAGTCGCTGGCGCTGCCGCTGCTGTTGATGGCGATGATGGCGCTGTCGGAGCGCGAAGTGGCGCCGAAGCAGGCGCTGCGGGCCTGGGGCGCGCCGGTTGCCCTGGCGATGATGGCGATCGTCGTCACCCACCACCTCACCTCGTACGCGATGGCGGGGCTGCTGGTCGCCCTCTCGCTCGCCTACTGGTACGTCCATCGCAAGTGGAGCCCGCCCAACCCCTGGCCGTTCGCGGTCTTCGGCATCCTCCTCGCCGCCTTCTGGCTCTTCGTCGTCGCCAGCTCCACGGTCGGCTACCTCTCCCCCGTCCTCAACCACGCCTTCAACGCGATCGGCGACACGATCGGCGGCTCCGACGAACCGCGCGGCCTCTTCCAGGCCGGCAGCACCAGTGTCGCGTCGACGCCGCTGGGGGCGCGTGCCATCGCCTTGCTGGCGGTGGCGCTGCTGCTCGCCGGGCTGCCCTTTGGCCTGCGTGAGGTCTGGCGCAAGCACCGGCGCGAGCCCTTCGCCCTGCTCTTCGGCATCGCCGCCGTCGGCTTCTTCGCCACCCTCATCCTGCGCCTCGCGCCCGCTGCCTGGGAGACCGCCAACCGGGCCAGCGAGTTCCTCTTCATCGGCCTCGCCTTCGTGCTCGCCGCCGCCTGCGTCGAGGCGCTGCGGCGCGGGCCGCGGGACCGGCGCGTGCGGCCGCTGGTCGCCGCCGGGATCGGCCTGGTCCTGGTCGGCGGCGCGATCTCGGGCTGGCCCTGGGACTCGCAGCTGGCGCGGCCGCTGCGCATCTCCGTGGCCGGCGCGACGATCTCCTCGCCGCCGCTGGCCCTTGCCGAATGGGCCGAGGAACAGCCCGAAGGCCGCTTCGCCGCCGCCACCGCCGATGCCGGCCTGCTGTTGGTGCCGGGCGGCAAGATGGCGTTCACCGGCAGCTCGCCAGACATCGAAGACGTGCTCGACGAAGAGCAGCTGGCCGGCTGGATGGTGCCGATGCTGCGCCGCAACGACATCCGCTACATCGCCGTCGACCGCCGCGAAGTCAGCTCCGACAGCCTCCGCGGCTACTACTTCTCCCGCCGCGACAAGGACGAAGGGCTGCGGCCGACCAGCGTCAGCGCCAAGTTCAACGAAGTCCCCGGCGTCTCCCGCGTCTACACCAACGGGCCGATCACGGTCTTCGACCTGGGGGCGGAGCGATGAGGGGCCACGGCGACCTCGAGGCGGCCGTCGGCGGGGCGGCGCTCTGCGCTCTGCTGGCGCTGGTGCTGCCCTTCGACTCGCTGCGGATCCTGGTCGGGGCGCCGCTGCTGTTCTTCCTGCCCGGCTACGCGATCACGGCAGCGGCCTTCGCCCGCGGCCGGATCGAGCGCCGCCACTTCCTCCTCTTCAGCGTCGGCCTCAGCCTCGCCGTGCTCGCGCTCGGCGCCCTCGTCCTCAACTACCTGCCGGGCGGGGTCCGGGCCGGTTGGTGGGCGCTGCTGCTCTTCCTCGTCGTCCTCGGTGGCGGCCGCGGGGCGGCGCTGCGGCGGCCGCGGCGGGCCGGCACCCCGATCGACTGGTCCCGCCCCCGCGTCAACGCCGCCCAGGCCAGCCTGCTCGCCGGCGGCGCCCTGCTGGCCATCGCCGCCGTCGTCCTCGCCTTCGTGCCGCTCTCGGCGACCAACGCGATCGGCTACACCGAGATCTCGATCCAGCCGCTGGAAGCGGGCGCGGGCCCAGGGGTGCGGATCGGTGTCGGCAGCGGCGAGCGCGACGACTCCTCCTACCGCCTCGTGGTCGAGTTCGGCGACGGCGAAGGCGAAGCGACCCGGCAGCTGGAGTTGGCGCCGGGACAGAAGCAGGTACTGGAGCTGCAGCCGCCGGACGCCTCCCCGGCGGCGAGCGCCGGCGCCGTGCCGATCCCGGTTACCGCGACCCTCTACAAGGAAGACAGCCCCGAACCGGACCAGCCCTTCCGCCAGGTATCGACCTACATCGACGTCGCCGGAGGCCCGGGGTGAGCGGCGGCGCCGGCCTCGCGGTCGACATCGTCATCGACAACTACAACTACGGCCGCTTCCTGCCGGACGCGATCGAGAGCGCCTGCGCGCAGACCCACGGCAAGGTCACGGTGACCGTCGTCGACGACGGCTCCAGCGACGGCTCGCAGGAGCTGCTCGGCAGGTACGGGGAGCGGGTCGACGTGATCCTGAAGGAGAACGGCGGCCAGGCTTCGGCCCTGAACGCCGGCTTCGAACGCTGCCAGGGCGACGTGGTCATGTTCCTCGACGCCGACGACACCCTTGACCCGGGAGCGGCGGCCGAGATCGCCGCGACCTTCGCGGCGGCGCCGGATGTGGTCAAGGTGCAGTTCCGGACCGAGGTGATCGACGCCGAGGGCCGGGCGACCGGGGCGATCAAGCCGGCGGCGCACCTGCCGCTGCCCAACGGCGACGTGCGGGCCGCCGAGCTCGCTTCGCCGTATGACCTGGTCTGGATGGCGACCAGCGCCAACGCCTTCCGCACCAGCGCCCTGCGCCGGATCATGCCGATCCCCGAGGGTCCCTTCCGCACCTGCGCCGACTGGTACCTGGTCCACCTGATGGCGCTGGTCGGCCCGGTCATCTCACTCGACTCCGTCGCTGGCGCCTACCGCGTCCACGGCGCCAACAACTACGAGCCGCAGGCGGCGGAGCTCGACATCCACCACCTGCGCGAGACGATCCGCTTCTCCCAGTCGACCTCGGCCAAGCTGCTCGAGCTGGCAGGCGAGCTCGGACTGCCGCGGCCACAGCGGATCCTCTCGATCGCCGACCTCGCCAACCGGATGATCTCGCTGCGGCTCGAGCCCGAGCAGCATCCCAACCCCGGCGACCGCCGCGGCCGCCTGCTCGCCGACGCCGCCCGCGCCGCCCGCCGCCGCACCAACGTGCCGGTGCCGATGAAGCTGCTCTTCGTCGGCTGGTTCGCGGCGATGGCGGTGGCGCCGCGGCCGCTGGCCCGGCGCCTGGCCCTCTGGTTCCTCTTCCCGCAGCGTCGCCGCTTCGCCAACCGGATCCTCGGCCTGCTGCAGCGCGGCGGCGGCGAGCAGGCGACCGCCACGGCCTGAGCATGCGGATCATGCTCGTCACCTCGATGGTTCCCGACGCCGCCGGCGTCGGCGCGATCCCGAAGCTGCTAGCGGCGCAGCTGCAGGGCCTGCACGAGCGCGGGCACGAGGTCACCCTGGTCACGACCTTCGGCGAAGACCCCGGCCAGGCGGAGGCAGCCGAGCGGCTGCTCGGCTCCGGGCTCGACGCCCACATCCTCGACCGCCGCCGCTCGGCCTCGACCTGGCGCCGCTGGCGGGTGCGGGCCGAGCTGGCTGCCAGCTGGGTAGCCGAGGACTGGCCCTGGCGCGTCGTCTGCGGCGCCGCCGGGATGCAGCCGCTGGTCGACCAGGTGGCGCGTGAGCGCGAGTTCGACGTCGCCGCGGTCGAGGACAACCCGATGGCGGTGCTGCGCTTCCCGACCGGCGTCCCGGTCGTCTTCACCGAGCACGAGGCAATCCGCGCTCCCGCCAGCCAGCTCGGCGCGGCGCGGCTCTGCGAACGGCCCGCGCGGGCGCTGCGAGCCCGAGACTGGCAGCGCTGGGACAGCTTCCTGCCGGCGATCTGGGAGCGCTTCCAGCTGCTCCAGGTCTTCTGCGAGGCCGATGCCGCCGAGGTCCACCGGCAAGCGCCGACGCTCGCCCCGCGGGTCCGCGTCAATCCCTACGGGATGATCCTCCCCGATCCCTGTGACCCCGCCCGCGAGCAGGCCGGGACCGTCCTCTTCACCGGCACCTTCGCCCACCTGCCCAACCGCGACGCCGCCCGCTGGCTGGCCGCCGAGATCATGCCCGCGGTCCGGGCCCGGCGCCCAGGGGCACAGCTGCGGATCGTCGGCGCCGCGCCGCCGGCCGAGGTCCTCGGCCTCGCCGGCGACGGCATCGAGGTGATCGCCGACGCCCCCAGCATGCAGCCCCACCTCGACGCGGCGGCGGTCGTCGTGGCACCGGTGCGCAGCGGCGGCGGTATGCGGATGAAGGTGCTGGAGGCACTGGCGCGGCGCAAGGCGGTGGTCACCACCAGCCTCGGCGCCGAGGGCTTCGCCAGCCTCGAGCCGGAGCTTCCCTTCCTCGTCGCCGACGAGACGGAGGCGGTTGCCAGCGCGATTGCCGACCTGCTCGGGGACGACGATCGCCGCCGCGAGCTGGGCGCGGAGGCGCGCGACTTCGCCGAGCGCCACCACAGCCCCGGCGCCTGGGCGGCCCGGCTCGAGGCCGTCTACGAGGAGGCACGCACCGATGCCAGCGCCTGAGCCGGCCGTCGAGCTGAGCGTGATCGTCGCCAGCCACGAACGCCGCGAGCTGCTGCGGCGCTGCCTCGACTCGCTCGCCAAACAGACCGCCGACCCGGCCAGCTTCGAGGTGGTGGTCGCGATCGACGGCTCCAGCGACGGCACCGCGGAGATGGCGGCGCAGCTGTCGACGCCGTTCCGGCTACGGGTACTGGAGCTGGAGAAGGGCGGTCACGCCGCCGCCCAGAACGCGGCAATCGCGGTCGCCTCGGGGACCTTCTACCTGCTGCTCGACGACGACGTCGTCGCCTCCCCAGAGCTGATCGGCGCCCACCTCGAGGCCCTGCGCGCGAACCCGATGACGATCGGGATCGGCGCCCTGACCCAGGAGCCGGTCCTCGCCAACGACTGGTATGCCCACGCCTTCGCCCGCGGCTGGAGCGAGCACTACGAGGAGCTGGAAGGCCGCGAGGCGCGCTGGACCGACTGCTATGGGGCGAACATCTCCTTCCCGCGCCAGACCCTGCTCGAGATCGGCGGCGTCTCCACAGACCTGCCGGCGGCGAAAGACTTCGACCTTGCCTACCGGCTCTTCCGAGCCGGCTGCGTGCCGCGCTACCTGCCCCGCGCCCATGGCGTCCACGATGACCAGAAGCGCTCGGTGAAGATGCTTACCGACGCCGAGCGCCAGGGCTCGATGCACGTCGAGCTGGCGAGCCGCTACCCGGAGGCGGCCGCGACCCTGCTCGACTGGTACGCCGGCGCCGGGCGCCGCGAGATCGCCCTGCGTCGCGCCGCGATCGGGCTTCGCCTTCCGGCCGGCCCGCTGGCCTGGCTGGGTCGCTTTCTACCGGGTGACGGCCGCAAGATGATCTGGCTGCACTTCGTCCGCCGCTTCGCCTTCTGGCGCGGCGTGCGCGGCAGTCTCAGCCGTCACGGCTGGGTGATGGTCACCCACGGCCAGGTGACGGAAGCGATTACGGAGATCGACCGGTGAGCGCCGCGACCATCCAGCTCAGCATCCTGATCGCCACCCACAATCGCCGCGAGCGGCTGCAGCGCTGTCTCGAGGCGCTCGCCGCCCAGAGCCAGGACCCGGCGACCTTCGAGGTCCTGATCGCCGACGACGGCTCCAGCGACGGCAGCGCCGAAATGGTCGAGGGCCTGGAGATGCCATACGCGCTGCGGGTCCTGCGGCTCGAGAAGGGCGGCAAGTCGGCCGCCCTGAACGCCGCGATCGCCGCCGACCCCGCCCCTGTCTGCCTCTTCATCGACGACGACGTCATCGCCTCGCCGGAGCTCGTCGCCGGCCACCTCGCGGCGCACCGCGAGGACCCGAAAGCGCTCGGCATCGCTCCCCTGACCCAGCCCCCGGCGACGAGCCGCGACTGGTTCCCACACGCCCACGCCGCCGCCTGGAACGAGCGCTACGCCGAGCTGGCCGGCCGGCAGCTGGACTGGACCGAGTGCTACGGCGGCAACTTCTCGGCGCCGCTCGCGGCCCTGCGCGATGTCGGCGGCTTCGCCACCGACATCGAGGCGATCGAGGACATCGAGCTCGGCTATCGCCTCTGTGCCGCCGGCTGCGTGCCGCGTTACCTGCCGGCGGCGGGCGCGGTGCACGAGGACGAGAAGCCGCGCGGCAAGTTACTCGCCGAGGTCGAGCGCTACGGCGCCTTCTGCGCCGAGTTCGCCGAGCGCCGCCCGGACACCCGCCCGCAGCTGCTCGGCTGGTTCCTCGACCCGACCCCGCGCGACGTGCTGCTGCGGCGGGCGCTGCTGGCGCTGCGGGTGCCGCCGGGCCTGCTCGCTTCACTGGGGACGCCGATCCCCGGCGCTGGACGCAAGCAGGTCTGGTTCGGCGTCGTCAACCGCTACGTCTTCTGGCGCGGCGTCCGCTCGGGGATGAGCCGCAAGCGCTGGCAGCAGACCACGCGTGGCGTGCCGGTGCTGATGTACCACGCATTCAGCCAGGGTGAGGAGGGCGATCGCTACGTGATCTCGCGCCGGCGCTTCGCCCGCCAGCTGCGACTGCTGCGGGCGCTGCGCTACCGCGTGCTCGGCTTCGAGGAGCTGGCGCGGCTGTTGCGCGCGGGCGAGCCGCCCCCGCCGCGCTCGGTCGTGCTGACGATCGACGACGGCTACGCCGACAATCTCGAGATCGCCCTGCCGCTGCTGAAGCGCTACCGCGCCCCCGCAACCCTGTTCCTGGTCAGCCAGCGAATCGGCGGCAGGAACGACTGGACGACCGAGGGCGCCGTCGCCAACCGCCCCCTGCTCGGCGCCGAGGAAGTCGAGCGCATCCGCGGCAAGTGGGTCGCGATCGGCGCCCACACCCGCACCCACCCGCCGCTGACCGAAATCGAGGCCGAGCGCCTCGACGGCGAGATCGCCGGCTCCGGCGAGGATCTCGCGACGCAGCTGGGAGAGCCCGTGCAGACCTTCGCCTACCCCTACGGCAAGTTCGACCCCATGGTCGTCGCCACCACCACCGCCTACACCGGCGCCTGCACGGTCGAGAGCCGCCTCACCCGCCTCGGCGACAACCCGCTCGAAATCCCCCGCCTCGAGATCCGCGGCTCCGACACCCTCCGCACCTTCCTCCGCAAGCTCTGGCTGGGCGGCGTCTAAGCGGGCTCAGCCGTCTACGGGACGAGGTTGTCGCAGGGAGGCAGGGTGCCCCTCTCACAGAAGCCGTCGCGCAGCTGGGTCGAGTCCACAGGGCTCAAGCGTGGTTCCTTGAGCTTCTGTGAGAGGGGCACCCTGCCTCCCATCCAACACACCGCGCCGGGACGACTGCTCCCACTTAACGCCTTGCTGGGGGTGCTGTTCCATCGTCCCGGAGCCGACTGTTGGCTGGAGGGCTGGGACACCCTCTCCCGGAGGCTCAAGGAACCGCGCATGGACCCCGAGGACTCGATCCAGCTGCGCGACGGCCTCCGGGAGAGGGTGTCCCAGCCCTCCCTTACCTACTGCCCGCCCCGAGCCCTTTGCTTCGCCAGCATCCGCAGATGTTCGCGGAAGCCCTTGCCATACGGGGTCGGGTGGCCGTTGAAGTTGTCGATCAGAGCGGGGCCGCTGGAGCACTCCCAGCGGCCGCCGGTGTTCCAGGTCCAGCCCAGGTAGGAGATGCCGTTGCGGTCGGCGAAGCGCATGTAGGGGTCGATGTAGCGGTGGGCGCAGTCGCCCTCCCCCAGCTCGCCGGTGACGACCGGGACGAAACGAGCGATATTGGAAAGGGTCTTGCGGCACGAGCGGTCGCAGAGCGAGAAATCGTAGGTGTGGTTGGAGGCGATGATCGCGTGGGCGGGGTCGGCCGGCATGTGGGCCAGCCAGCCGCGCAGGTCGCTGGCGTAGTCGAGGCCGCCGAGCATCACCGGCTGCTGGGCGCCGGTCGCGCGCACCACCGACAGCAGTTCCGGCAGGCCGACGCTGGGGTAGCTCCCGAAGTAGGTGTCGTAGGTCGTGCAGGCGGCGACCCAGCAGTCCCAGCCGACGTCGTGGGGCTCGTTGAAGAGGTCGAAGATGACGCCGCGGTCATCGCGGTATTCACTGGCGACGCTGCTCCAGAAGGCCGGCGCGTGTTCGGCGTCGGGCAGCGGGATCAGGCCGGTCCCGAGCCCGCGTCGCGGCGCCGCCCAGTGCAGGTCGAGGATCACGTAGAGGCCGGCCCGCTCCAGCCCGGAGACGTATTCACGGATCGCCGCCCGGTAGGTCGGACCGCTGAGACTGGGGTCGACCCCGTTGATCCCCAGCCAGCAGGTCTCGTTCAGCGGCACCCGGACCGAATTGATCTTCCAGCTCTTCATCGCCTTGATCGAGGTCCAGTCGGTCGGCCCGTCGAAGATCTTGCCGCCTTCGACGCACTGGTACTCCGCCCCGGAGCGGTTGACGCCAAGCAGGCGCACCGTCTTCCCCGACTGGTCGACGAGGTGGTTGCCGCTGACCCCGATCCAGGGCGCGGCGGCGCTGGAAGCGGGCAGCGCGAGCAGGATCGCAGCGGCGACCAGCCAGGACAGGTGGCGACGAAGCATCGGCACAGTGTCCAACTAACGCGCGGTCAGGCCGGAAGTTGCCACGTGTGTGGCAGGACGACGTCGCCGTCGGCACCGATCGAGGGCATCGGGCGGCCGTCGATGACGCCCGGCTCGACGTCGAAGTAGGCGGCGGCCTGGAGCCCGTCCTGGATCTCCTGGCGCCCCCGCAGGAGGACGTCGATGCGGTAGCGGCCGGGAATCAGCGGCAGCGAGTCGACCTTGCACTCGATCCGCGGCCCGGACTCGCCGTCGCGGACGTCGGCGGGGCTGCTGAGCTCGCTGTCGAGCGTGGTGATCGGGTGGCCGAGGCTGTTGAGGATCGTCAGCGAGCACTCCATCATCGGCAGCACCTCGGTCACCTCGACGACGATCTTGGCGCCGCGGCCGCCGACGACCACGTCGGGCTCGTCGCTGTCGCCGTCGTAGACCGCGAGGCGCTTGACCTTGGATTCTTCCCAGGCGCGACCGTCGCGGTCGGTCCGGGTCTCGAGGTCGTCGCTGGCGGCGCGCTCGAGCGCCCGCAGGTACCCGGTCACGGCCTCCTCGACCGGCGCGTCGGTGACGACGGTGCCGCGCTCGAGCAGGATCGCCCGCTGGCATAGCGCCTGGATCGTGGCGAGGTTGTGGGAGACGAAGATGACGGTGCTGCCGGCCCGCGCGACTTCGGCCATTTTCGTCAGCGACTTGCGCTGGAAGGCGGCGTCGCCGACGGCGAGCACCTCGTCGACGAGCAGGATCTCCGGTTCGAGGTGGGCGGCGACGGCGAAGGCCAGCCGCACCTGCATGCCGCTCGAGTAGCGCTTGACCGGCGTATCGAGGAAGCGCTCCATGTTCGCGAACTCGACGATCTCGTCGAAGCGCTTGCGGATCTCGGCCCGGCGCATGCCGAGGATGGCGCCGTTGAGGAAGACGTTCTCGCGCCCGGTCAGCTCCGGGTGGAAGCCGGTCCCGACCTCCAGCAGCGAGCCGACGCGGCCGGTCACCTCGGCATAGCCGGTGCTCGGCTCGGCGATCCGCGAGAGCAGTTTCAGCATCGTGCTCTTGCCGGCGCCGTTGTGACCGATCAGACCGATCGCTTCGCCCTGCTGGATCTCGAAGGAGACATCTTTGAGCGCCCAGAGCACGTCGATCTCGGGCTTCTCGCCGCGGCCGACGAGGCGGCCGACCGTGCGCCGCCCGGCTTCGGAGACGGCCTCGCGCAGCGAGCCGTAGGCGGCGTTGAGCCCCAGCTTGTAGTTCTTGCCCAGTCCCTCGGCTTTGATTGCGATCTCGGTCATGGCTAGATCAGGTCGGCGAAGCTGCGCTCCACCCGATCGAAGTAGGAGAGGCCAATGAACAGCAGCACGGCGGCGGCGGCGAAGGAGACCCCGATCAGGTCCCAGGGCGCACTGCCGTTGCCGAGCACCGCCCAGCGGAATCCTTCGATTACGCCGACCATCGGGTTGATCGCCGAGAGGGTCCGCAGCGGCTCACTGAGGGCGCTGTTGGCGTAGACGATCGGGGTGATGAAGAACCAGAGCTGAGTCGCGAAGGGTACCACGTAGCGGACGTCGCGGTAGCGGACGTTGATCGCCGAGAGCCCGGCGCCGGCGCCGAGCGCGGTCATCACCGCGATCGCGATCAGCAGCGGCAGGGTGAGGATCGCAATCGGGGGCACGATCCCGTCGATCAACACGATCGCCAGCAGGATCACCAGCGAGATCGCGAAGTCGACGCAGCCGGCGGCGACGACGCCGGCCGGGATGAAGATCCGCGGGAAGTAGATTTTCGAGATCAGCGCCTGGTTCATGACCAGGCTTTCGGAGCTGAGCAGGAAGGCGTTGGCGAAGAACATCCAGGGGACCAGCGCCGCCAGGCTGAAGATCCAGTAGGGCAGGCCGTCGGAGTCGATCCCGGCGAAACGGCCGAAGATCAGGGTGAAGACCGCCATGAAGGCGAGCGGCTGCAGGATCGCCCAGGCGGCGCCGAAGGAGGTCTGGCGATAGCGGATGGTGACGTCGCGGGCGGCGATCTGGAAGGCGAGATCGCGGAAGCGCCAGAGCTCGCGCGGGGCGAGGACGCGGCCGAAGCCGGAAGTCGCCTCGAGGCGGATCGTCTCCGGCGGCGGGATCTCTAGCTCGACCTCGGCGGTCGGTTTGATGGCGGTCTGCTGGGACATCGTTTCCTGGTCTGGGGGATTAGTTCTGCGTCGAGCGTCGCAGCCCTGGCTGCGGCACGCCCGTCTCTATCGGCGGCGACGGCCGCGAGCCTTAAGCCGGGCCGCGGCGGCAAGGCCATATGCAGCCTCGAAGCGGGGCACGATCGCCTCGGCGCTGAAGAGCCCGGCCCGCTCCCGCGCCGCCTCGCCCATCCGCGTCCGCAGCTCGTCCTCCCCGCAGAGCCGGCGCAGAGCGGCGCGCAGGCCCTCGACGTCGCCCGGGGCGACCAGGAAGCCGGTCTCGCCGTCGACGACGATGTCGCTGAGGCCGCCGATGTCGGAGACGATCGCCGGCCTGCCCGCCGCCGCCGCCTCGAGGGCGACGATCCCGAACGACTCCGGCAACAGCGAGGGGGCGGCGCTGCACAGCGAGCGCCGCAGCGCCTCGATCACGAACTGGTGCGGCAGCGGGTCGAGAGCGACGACGCCGGGCATCTCGGCCACCCCGTCGATCAGCTGGCGCCCGATCAGGACCAGCGGCGGCGCCCCCTCGAAGCCGGCGTAGGCTTCGACCAGGCGGCCCACCCCCTTGTCCTCGGCGACGTCGCCGAAGTAGAGGATGAAGGGCTCGTCCGGCAGCGGCGCCAGCCGCGGGTCGTCAGCGGGCGGCGGCGCCGGCAGGGCGCCGATGAAGTTGGGGACCACCCGGTGCGCGACCCGCTCGTCGAGGCCGCTGAGCTGGCTGACCGCCTCGCTGACCGGCAGGAACATGTCGACCCGGCGCCGCAGCCAGGGCTCGGCCGCCCGCACCCCGGCGGCAACGACGGTGCCTTTGGCGGCGCCGTAGAAGTCGACCGAGTGGGCCAGGCACTTGCCCGCCGCCGGCCCGCTGCAGACGCCGCCTTTGTAGAAGAAGCGCTTGGTCGCGCAGACGAGGCTGTAGTCATGCAGGGAGAGGACGAAGGCGGCATCGGCGCGCAGGTCGAGCGGCAGGTAGGAGTGGACCAGCCAGTTGTGGGCGTGGACGACGTCGGGCTGGAAGCGGCGGATGACCCGGCGCAGGTCGCGGACCGAGAGCGGGTCCGGGGCCGGCGGCGCGTAGCGGCGTTCCTCGTCGACCGGCACGCCGGGGAGGCGGTGGACCGAACTCTCCAGCAGCTCGACGCCCACCCCGTCATCGCGCGCGGGCGGCTCGCCGAGCGGCTGGCGCAGGGTCGCGACCTCGACCTCGTGGCCGCGCCGGGCCAGCTCAGCGCTGAGGTCCTCAACTATCCGCTCCTCCCCGCCGACAACTGGCGAGAACGATTGAGCGACCATCAGGATCCGCATCCGCGCCACCCTAGCCGGCCCGGGTGCTGTCGTCCTTTGTGTCGCATACCGCTACAAAGGACGACAGCAACCCCGACCGCAGCGAATCGAGCCCTTGCAAGCCGCCCCCACCACGACACCCACGATCTCCGTCGTCATCTGCGCCTACACGGATGAGCGTCTGGAGCTGCTCGCGGCGGGAATCGAGTCGCTGCGCAACCAGACCGTGGCCCCGCACGAGCTCGTCCTCGTGATCGACCACGCGCCCGAACTGGAGGCGACCGCCCGCGAGCGCTGGCCCGAAGCCAAGGTCGTCTCCAACCGTGAGCAGCAGGGCCTCTCCGGCGCCCGCAACACCGGCGTCGCCGAGGCCAGCGGCGAGGTCGTCGCCTTCCTCGACGACGACGCCACTCCGGCGCCGAACTGGATCGAGCGGCTCAGCGCCGCCTACGCCGACCCCAACGTGCTCGGCGCCGGCGGCACCGTGCGCCCGAACTGGGAGACGGAGCGGCCGGGCTGGTTCCCGCCCGAGTTCGACTGGGTCGTCGGCTGCACCCACTCCGGGATGCCGCAGCAGCGCCAGGCGGTCCGCAACCTGGTCGGCGCCAACATGTCCTTCCGCCGCCAGGCCCTGGTGGACGCCGGCGGCTTCCGCCACGAGCTCGGCCGGATTGGCAAGATCCCGGCCGGTGCCGAGGAGACCGACCTCTCGATCCGCGTCGGCCAGCAGAACCCCGGCGCCGAGATCGTCTACGACCCCGAGGCCGCGGTCGACCACTTCGTCCCGGCCGAGCGCGCCAGCTTCAAATACTTCACCTCGCGCTGCCGCGGCGAGGGGCGCTCGAAGGCGATCCTCGCCGGCCTGGTCGGCAGCGACGACGGCCTCGCCGAAGAGCGCACCTACACCAGCCGCACCCTGCCACTCGGCTTCCTGCATGGCATCGGCGACGCCTTCCGCGGCGACGTCGGCGGCCTCGCGCGGGCGGCGATGCTCGTGGTCGGCCTCAGCACCACGACCCGCGGCTACCTCGGCGGCCAGGGCGAGGCCAAGCGCCTGAGCCGGCGCCGCGAGCTGGCCGCAGCGCCGCCGCAGCGCCTGCGGGTGCTGATGGTCACCCCGCGCAGCCCACTGCTGCAGGGCGGGGTCGAGCGCCACGTGATGGAAACGAGCAAGCGGGTCGCCGCCACGGGCGCCCAGGTCGAGGTCCTCTGCACCGAGCCGGGCGGCCCGGCCGTCGCCGAGCAGACCCGCGACGGGGTCACGATCCGCACCGTCCGCTCCTGGCCGGCCGACCGCGACTGGTGTCTGGCGCCGCGCCTGTGGCGCCAGATGTCGCGCCAGCCCTGGGACGTCGTCCACGTCCAGAGCTACCACACGCTGGTGGCGCCACTGGCGATGCTGCGGGCACTGACCCTGGGCATCCCCTACGTGGTGACCTTCCACGGCGGCGGCCACTCCCAGGCTCACCGCAACGCCGCCCGCGGTGCCCAGCGCTGGCTGCTGGGACCGCTGCTGCGGCGCGCCGCCCGCCTCATCGCCGTCGCCCGCTTCGAGATCGACGAGTACGGCGGCGAGCTCGGCCTGCCGGCGGAGAAGTTCGCGCTGATCCCGAACGGGACCGACCTCGCCTTCGCCGCGACCGGCGCCGCGCCGCGCCGCAACGACGCCGCCACGATCGCCTCGATCGGCCGGCTCGAGCGCTACAAGGGCCATCACCGGGTGATCGAAGCCTTCCCCGAGGTGCTGAGGCGCAAGCCGGAGACGACTCTGAGCGTGGTCGGCAGCGGCCCCTATGAGGACGACCTGCGCCGGCTCGCGGACGAGCTCGGCGTCGCCGCCCAGGTCCGCTTCACCTCCACCCCGGCCGACCAGCCGGCGGCGATGGCCGAACTGCTGAGCAGGATCTCGGTGGTCGTGCTGATGAGCGAGTTCGAGACCCACCCGCTGGTCGCGCTCGAGGCCGCCGCGGCCGGCTGCCGGCTGCTCGTCGCCGACGCCAGCGGCCTCGGCGAGCTCGCCCGCGAGGGCTTCGCGCGGGCGATCCCGCTCGACGAGGACCCGGCAGAGGTGGGCCGGGCGGTGGTCGAGGAGCTCGGCAAGCCGCCGCAGGAGAAGCGCCCCAAGCTCAGCTCCTGGGACGAGTGCTCCGAGCGTCTGCTGGACCTGTACCGGACGCTCATCCGCGCCTAGAACGCCATTCGCGGCCTGACAAACGTCCAGTCTCGTGGACTCCGGTTGAAGTCCCCTGTGCAAGGGCCGATCCCCCTTGTGCATGGCCACCCGCCTCCACATACGCATCGCCTTCCTCGCCGTCGCCACCCTGGCGATCCTCGCCAGCTTCGCCTTCGCCGCCGTCAACTCCGACGCCAAGGCCCGCGACGCCGTGCAGATGCGCACCTTCGCCCGCGGCGCCACCGCCTCGGCGACCAAGCTCAGCGTCATCGCCCAATCGCCGGCCAACGGCGCCACCGTCGCCGGCTCGATCTCCTGGGCGGTGAAAGCCTCCAGCAGCAGCGTCTACCGGGTCGACTTCGCCGTCGACGGCGTCACCAAGTCCTCGGACTCACGCGCTCCCTTCGTCTACGGCACCGGCACCCTCGACACGACCAAGCTCAGCGACGGCCGCCACACCCTCACCGCCACCGTCTACGCGAAGGGCTCGCGGCCGGCCAGCGCGACGATCAGCGTCACCGTCGCCAACGCCACGACCCAAGCCCCGGTGGTGCCGGCTCCCACTCCGGCCCCGACTCCCACCCCCAGTCCGGAACCGACCCCGACGCCGGTGCCGACCCCCGAACCGACCCCAACTCCCACCCCCGCCCCGACCCCCGCCGCCTCCTCGATCTACTGGGGCGGCTGGATCGGCAGCCAGCTCACCGGCACCGAGGCGCCCTGGGACATGAACGCCGTCACCGCGCTGGAGAAAAAGGCGGAAAAGAAGCTCTCGATCGTCAACTTCTCGGCCCCCTTCGCCAACTGCTCCAGCAGCTGCAGCTACTACAACTTCCCCCAGAACGAGATGAACAGCATCCGCGCCCACGGCGCGATCCCGTTCTACAGCTGGGGCTCGCAGTCGATCCCGGTGCCCTCCAACCTGAGCGAGCCGAACTTCCAGCTCTCCGACGTGATCGAAGGCCACCACGACGCCTACATCAAGAAGTTCGCCGAAGCGGCAAAGGCCTGGGGTCACCCCTTCTTCCTCCGCTTCGACTGGGAGATGAACGGCGGCTGGTTCGCCTGGGCCGAGGGCGTCAACGGCAACAAGGCAGGCGAGTACGTCGCCGCCTGGCGCCACGTGCATGACATCTTCACCCAGGTCGGCGCCACCAACGCGACCTGGGTCTGGTGCCCCAACGTCGACCCCGAAAACCAGATGCAGGATCTCAGCAAGCTCTACCCCGGCGACAGCTACGTCGACTGGACCGGCCTCGACGGCTACAACTGGGGCACCAACCCGACCCGCCCCGACAAGTGGCGCAGCTTCGACTCGCTCTACAGCTCGACCTACAAGAAGATCACCGAAACGATCGCGCCCTCGAAGCCGCTGATGGTCAGCGAGGTCGGCTCGACCGAGTACGGCGGCTCGAAGGCGGCCTGGATCAAGGACATGCTGGCCAAGATCCCGACCAACTACCCGAAGATCCGCGGCCTGCTCTGGTTCGAGAAGTTCGACGACGGTATGGACTGGCCGATCGAGACCTCGGCCAGCGCCACCGGCGCCTTCGCCGAAGGCCTGAAGAACCCGGCCTACGCCGCCAACGGCTTTGGCTCCCTGGGCTTCGGCCCGGTCGCGCCGCCAAGCTAGCCGCCCCCGCTGTGAAGTCAGCCTGGACAAACGTCCAACGGATCTTGCAGTTCTGAAGCCGACCGCCGTGCCGTCGATGGCAGTGCATGCCCGCCGGTCCCTTCTCCCGCCGCACCGCTCGCGCTCTCCTGAGCGTCAGCGCCACGGCCCTGCTGCTCGTCGTCGCCCCCGCCAGCGGCAGCGCCAAGGGCGCCAGCGCCGGCATCAGCCAGGCCAGCTCCGAGCGCGCCGGGCTTTCATCCGCCCGCACCCTCGGCGGCCCCAGCTGCAAGCGCCTCGCTCGCACCAGCACCTCCGCCCGGGCGGCCCGCGTCTCCGCCCGCGTACGGGGAATCGAACGCCGCCGGGTCAAGCGCTGCGCCCCCAAGGCAGCTGCCTCCGCCGCCACCGGCCCGCTCTACTGGGGCGCCTGGATCGGCAACCAGCTGACCGGGGACGAGGCGCCCTGGGACATGAGCGCCGTCGCCAAGTTCGAGGGCATGGCCGGCAAGGCCGCCTCCGCGATCAACTTCTCCTCCCCCTTCGCCGACTGCTCCTCCTCACCCTGCTCCTTCTACAAGTTCCCCAGGGCGCAGATGGAAGCGATCCGCGCCCACGGCTCGATGCCCTTCTTCAGCTGGGCCTCGCAGTCCACCCCGGCCAGCCTCAACGAGCCCGACTTCCAGCTCTCCGACGTGATCGAAGGTCACCACGACGCCTACATCCGCGAATTCGCCGAAGCCGCCCGCGACTGGGGACACCCCTTCTTCCTCCGCTTCAACTGGGAGATGAACGGCAGCTGGTTCGGCTGGTCGGAGGGGGTCAACGGCAACCAGCCCGGCCAGTACGTCGCCGCCTGGCGCCACGTCCACGACATCTTCACCCAGGTCGGCGCCACCAACGCGACCTGGGTCTGGTGCCCCAACGTCGACCCCGGCAACAAGATGCAGAACCTCGCCTCGCTCTACCCCGGCGACGCCTACGTCGACTGGACCGGGCTCGACGGCTACAACTGGGGCACCAACCCAGCCTCGCCGCGGGGCTGGACGAGCTTCGACGACCTCTTCGAATCGACCTACGACCGCATCGTCGAAACGATCGCGCCGAGCAAGCCGCTGATCATCAGCGAGGTCGGCTCCTCCGAGTACGGCGGCTCCAAGGCCGCCTGGATCGCCGACGCGCTCGAATCGGCCCGGACCGAGTACCCGCAACTTCGCGGCCTGCTCTGGTTCGAGAAGTACGACGACGGGATGGACTGGCCAATCGAGACTTCCAACAGCGCCGCCACCGCCTTCGCGGCGGGCATCCAGAGCCCCTCCTACCTCAGCAATATCTTCGCTTCGACGGGACCCGGAACGATCCAACCGACCGGCTGATCCGTAATCAGGGCGAAAGGCGGGGTCCCTAGACTCCCCCGACCCCAAGGCCAGGGAAAGAGATGCAGATGCGCAAGGGACAGATCAAGCTTGGAATCGCGGCGCTCGCCGTGGCGCTGGCGGCAACCCTGCCGGTCGCGCAGATGGCACCGGCCCAGGGCGCCCACGCCGGCGCCGGTAATCACGCGAAGCCGGACGGCCAGGCCAAGTCGCAGAAGAAAGTGCTGCCGAAGCAGCGCGGGATCTACTGGGGCGCCTGGATCGGCTCACAGCTGACCGGCGGCCAGCCGCCCTGGGACATGTCCGCCGTCACCAACTTCTCCGGCATGGTCGGCAAGGGCCTCTCGCTGCTCGAGTTCGCCGCGCCCTTCGCCGACTGCAGCAAGGCGCCCTGCGACTTCTACAAGTTCCCCAGCTACGAGATGCAGACGATCCGCAACTACGGCGCGATCCCCTTCTTCAGCTGGGGCTCGCAGTCGATCCCGGTGCCCGGTGACCTCAACGAGCCCGCCTTCCAGCTCGCCGACATCGTCGCCGGCACCTACGACAACTACATCCGCGAATTCGCCGAAGGCGCCCGCGATTGGGGTCACCCCTTCTTCCTCCGCTTCAACTGGGAGATGAACGGCGACTGGTTCCCCTGGGCCGAGAACGCCAACGGCAATCAGCCCGACGACTACATCCTCGCCTGGCGCCACGTGCACGACATCTTCACCCAGGTCGGCGCCACCAACGCGACCTGGGTCTGGTGCCCCTACGTCAACTCCAAGCCCGGCCTCGGGCCGCTCGCCAAGTACTACCCGGGCGACGAATACGTCGACTGGACCTCGCTCGACGGCTTCAACTGGGGCAAGAACGGGGTCAACCCCCAGCCCTGGACCAGCTTCGACAAGATCTTCGGTCCCAGCTACCGGACCATCACCACCAAGCTGGCGCCGAAGAAGCCGATGCTGCTGGGTGAGATGGCCTCCGGCGGCGGCGCCCGCGCCAAGTCGGCCTGGATCGACGACATGTTCAAGCAGCTCCGCACCAAGTACCGGCGCATCCGCGGCCTGATCTGGTTCGAGCAGGTCGACCGCGGCGTGCAATGGCCGCTGGAGACGGCGCCGGCGGTGACGAAAGCATTCAGCCACGGCCTGCGCCAGCGCGGCTTCAAGGACAACGACTACTCGACCCTGGCCGGCTCCAAGGTCACCCCGCCGAGCTGATCCGGGACAGCTTCCGGGTCGTAGAACCAGCAACGGATCGCAGCAACGAGCCCTGAGTGGGGTTTCGGGATCCAAGAGAATCACCCACAAGAGATGAAGCCGCCGACCAACCTCCCCCGCCGCCGCCACTCGCGGCGCTTCGTGCTGCTGGCCCTGGCGGCGATCGCCGCCTGCGCGCTAGCGCCGGCCAGCGCCTACACCAAGCAGAAGCCCCCGGCCAAGCCGCTCTACTGGGGCGCCGTGATCGGCAAGCAGCTGACCGGGGAATCGGCCCCCTGGGACTTCCGCGCGGTCGAAGCCTTCGAGGCGACCGCCCGCAAGGGGATCTCGCTGCTCGGCTTCTCCTCCCCCTTCGCCGACTGCAGCACTGTCTGCCACCCCTTCGAATTCCCCAAGATCGCGATGGAACAGCTGCGCGAACACGGCACCATCCCCTTCCTCAGCTGGGCCTCGCAGTCGGTCCCAAGCAGCCTCAACCAGCCCGACTACAAGCTCTCGACCATCACCAACGGCTCCCACGACGCCTACATCGAAGAATTCGCCGAAGTCGCCCATGACTGGGGTCACCCCTTCTTCCTCCGCTTCGACGCCGAGATGAACGGCTTCTGGTTCCCCTGGAGCGAGGGCGTCAACGGCAACAAGGCCGGCGAATACATCGCCGCCTGGCGCCACGTCCACGACATCTTCGTGCGCAAGGGCGCCACCAACGCGACCTGGGTCTGGTGCCCGAACGTCGACTTCACCAAGAACCTGACCCCGCTGGAGAAGCTCTACCCGGGCAACGCCTATGTCGACTGGACCTGCATCGACGGCTTCAACTGGGGCAAGACGCGCAACTCGGCCGGCTGGCAGACCTTCAACCAGGTGTTCAGCTCCACCTACAAGCGGATCGCCAAGATCGCCCCGAGCAAGCCGATGGTGATCGGCGAGACCGCCTCCGAAGAGCGCGGCGGCTCGAAGGCCAACTGGATCAAGGAAACCTTCAAGGTCATCCCGCAGAAGTACCGCAAGGTCCGCGCCGTGATCTGGTTCGACGAAAAGGACCAGGGCATGCACTGGCCGATCGAGAGCTCGAGGTCGGCCACCAACGCCTTCGCCAAGGCGATCGGCCGCCCGCTCTACCGGGCCAACGAATTCGCCAACCTCACCCCCGGCAGCAAGGTCTACCCGCCGCCGGGGGGTTGAGGTTGACTCCTGAGGCTGTTTAGCCGAGGCGCTCTTCGAGCGCCTGCAGCTGGGCGGTGATCTCCGCCGGCAGCTTGTCTCCGAACTTTGCGAGGTGCTCCTGGATCTGCGGCAGCTGCGCCTTGACCTGCTCGACGTCGACGCTGAGCAGCTCCTGCATCGCCTGCGGGGAGACGTTGAGGCCGTCGGTGTTGATCGCGCCCTCGGTCGGCAGCAGGCCGAGCGGGGTCTCGACCGCGTCGGCGGTGTCCTCGCAGCGGCGGAAGACCCACTCGAGCACGCGGCTGTTCTCGCCGAAGCCGGGCCAGAGGAACTTGCCGTCGGCGTCTTTGCGGAACCAGTTGACGTAGAAGACCCGCGGCAGCTCGGCTCCCTCGCGCTGGCCCACCTCGAGCCAGTGGGCGAAGTAGTCGGCCATGTTGTAGCCGCAGAACGGCAGCATCGCCATCGGGTCGAAGCGCAGCTGGCCGACCGCACCGGCCGCAGCAGCCGTGGTCTCCGAGGACATCGTCGCCCCCATGAAGACCGCGTGCTCCCAGTCGAAGGCCTCCTGGACCAGCGGCACCACGGTGGCGCGGCGGCCGCCGAAGAGGAAGGCGTCGATCGGCACGCCGGCCGGGTCCTCCCACTCGGGCGCGATCGAGGGGCACTGGGCGGCAGGGGTCGTGAAGCGCGCGTTCGGATGGGCGGCCGGGATCTCAGAGCCCGAGGTCCAGTCATTGCCGTGCCAGTCGATCACGTGATCTGGCGGCGCCCCGGTCATGCCCTCCCACCAGATGTCGCCGTCATCGGTCTTGGCGCAGTTGGTGAAGATCGAGTTGCGCTCGATCGTGTCCATCGCGTTCGGGTTGGTCTTGTGGCTGGTGTTCGGGGCGACGCCGAAGAAGCCGGCCTCGGGGTTGACCGCATAGAGGCGGCCGTCCTCGCCGAACTTCATCCAGGCGATGTCGTCGCCGACCGTCTCGACCTTCCAGTCGGGCAGGGTCGGGACCAGCATCGCCAGGTTGGTCTTGCCGCAGGCCGAGGGGAAGGCGCCGGTGATGAACTTCGACTTGCCCTCGGGCGAGGTCAGTTTGAGGATCAGCATGTGCTCGGCCAGCCAGCCCTCGTCGCGGGCCATCGCCGAGGCGATCCGCAGCGCGAAGCACTTCTTGCCGAGCAGGGCGTTGCCGCCGTAGCCGGAGCCGTAGGACCAGATTTCGCGGCTCTCCGGGTAGTGGACGATGTACTTGTTGTCCTCGTTGCAGGGCCAGGAGACGTCCTCGACGCCCTCCGTCAGCGGCATTCCGACCGAGTGCACGCAGGGGACGAACTCGCCGTCGGCGCCGAGCACGTCGAGCGCGCCCTTGCCCATCCGGGTCATGATCCGCATGTTGGTGGCGACGTAGGCGGAGTCGGTCAGCTGCACGCCGATCTCGGCGATCTCGGAGCCGAGCGGGCCCATCGAGAAGGGCACCACGTACATCGTGCGGCCGACCATCGAGCCCTTGAAGAAGCCGTTCAGCTCCTCGCGCATCGCGACTGGGGCGCGCCAGTTGTTGGTCGGGCCGGCGTCGGCCTCGTTCTCGGAGCAGATGAAGGTGCGGTCTTCGACCCGGGCGACGTCGGCGGGGTCGGAGAGGGCGAGGTAGGAGTTCGGCCGCTTCGCGTCGGAGAGCTTCTCGAAGGTGCCGGCGTCGATCAGGGTCTGGGCCAGGGAGTCGTACTCCTCAGCCGAGCCGTCGCACCAGTGGATCGCGTCCGGCTGCGTCAGGGCAGCGATCTCGCCAACCCAGGCGAGCAGTTTTGCGTGGGTCGTCAGCGCCGCGGGGGGGGCCGTGGTCAGGTCGCTCATTCGCCTCTCTCTGTGTCTATTTCTTCGGTTTGAGGCCGACGAAACCGACGTCGGCGTCCTTGTTGAGGATCTTCAAAGTCGCAATTTTTTGCGAGCCATCGGAGAAAATCACCGTACAAGTGAACGTCTCACCCGCCTCGACCTTTTGATCGGAGGGGCAATCGACGCTCTTGATCTTGGCATGAAGGGCTTTCTGGAGGTCGCTCTGGACCGCCCCCTCGATCTTCACGTCGTCGATCACGGTTTCCCCGCAGCCGGCGACGGCAAGGCCAAGAACGAGCAGCACAAGGGCCGCGGCACCACGGATGGAGAACTTCATCTGCCTCCCTCGGGGGACGGGACTCACCGGCGGAAGTATCCCAACCGGGTACGACACTCCGGACGGATCGGCCGTTGGATAGGGTTCCGCGCCGCATGAGGTTCTACGAGTTCGAGGCGCGGAAGATCGTCGAGCTGGCCGGTATCCCGGTCACCAAGTACGGCTTCTGCACGACCGCCGCTGAGGCCCGCGAGGCCGCCGAGGAGATCGGCGGTCCCGTCGTCATCAAGTCCCAGGTCCTCTCCGGCGGCCGGATGAAGGCCGGCGGCGTCAAGTTCGCCGACACGCCCGACGAGGCGGCGGCGCATGCGGCGGACATCCTCGAGCTGGAAATCAACGGCCACATGCCCCGCGGCGTCCTCGTCGACCCCAAAGCCGAGGTCAAGCAGGAGTACTACGCCAGCGTCGTCTGGGACGGCACCGCGAAGAAACCGCTGATGCTGTTCAGCGACATGGGCGGGATCGACATCGAGGAGGTCGCCGAGACCCACCCCGACCACGTCGGCAAGGGCCACGTCTCCAACCTCTTCCCGATCCCCGACTTCGAGGCCAAGCAGGTAATCGCCGCCACCGGCGTCACCGGCTCGCAGCTGAACCGGGCGACCCCGATCCTCGCCAAGCTGGCGCGCCTCTTCCGCGACAACGACATGACCCTGGCCGAGATCAACCCGCTGGCCGAGCTCACCGACGGCTCCTTCGTCGCCCTCGACGCCCACATGGAGATGGAGGCCGAGGCGGTCGGCCGCCAGAAGGGACTGCTGCGCAAGCAGCTGCAGATCGCCGAGGACGACACCCGCGAGACCTACGAGCCCTCCGCCTTCGAGCGCAACGTCGCCGTGATCGACGCCGCCGACCACCGCGGCGTGATCCAGGGCAAGGACCACGGCTTCGAGGGCAACCTCGGCCTGGTGATCGGCGCCGGCGGCGGCTCTCTGACCCTGACCGACGCCGTCCGCAGCCAGGGCGGCAAGCCGGCCAACTATTCCGAGATCGGCGGCAACCCCTCCGTCGCCAAGGCCTGCGGCCTGGCCAAGGAGGTCCTGGAAAAGGACGGCGTCGAGAAGATCGCGGTGATGATGTCGATCGTCTCCAACACCCGCGTCGACATCGTCGCCCGCGGCGTCATCAAGGCCTGCCTCGAGCTCGACAAGGACCCGGGCGAGACGATCGCGATCTTCCGCATCCCCGGGGCCTGGGAGGACGAGGGCTTCAAGATCCTCGAGCGCTACGGGGTCGAGACCTGCGACCGCTCGGTCTCGCTCTGGGAAGCCGCCGGCCGCGCCGTCGCCAAGATCCAGGGAGCGCCGGCATGATAGGCGCTTTTGTCACCCCCTGGGTTACAAAAGCGCCTATGGAGGCCCGATGAGCATCCTTCTAAACCGCGACACGACCTTCATCGTGCAGGGGATCACCGGGCGCGAGGCGGTCAACCTCACCCGCGAGTGCCTCGACTACGGCTCCAGGGTCGTCGGCGGCGTCACCCCCGGGCGCAAGGGCCGCGAGGTCCACGGCGTCCCGGTCTTCGACACCGTCGCCCAGGCGGTCGAGCACCACGGCGCCCCGATCGACGGCTCCGTCGTCACCGTCCCCCCCGCCTTCACCAAGGACGCCGTGCTGGAGGCGATCCTCAACGGGATCAAGCTGATCGTGATCGTCACCGAGCGGATCCCGCGCCGCGACGTCGCCCAGATGGTCGAGCTGGCGAACATGAACGACGCCCGCATCATCGGCCCCAACTGCCTCGGTCTGATCGTCCCCGACGTCTGCAAGATGGGCGGCATCGGCGGCCCCGCCAAAGACGCGGCCAAGGCCTACGCCCCCGGCCCGGTCGGCGTCATGAGCCGCTCCGGCGGCATGACCACCGAGATCTCCTCTTCCCTGACCCAGGCAGGCCTCGGCGTCTCCACCGCCGTCTCGATCGGCGGCGACGCGATCATCGGCTCCGCCTACGCCGAGCTGATGCCCTACTTCGAGGCCGACGAGGAGACCAAGGCGATCGTCATCTACACCGAGCCCGGCGGCCGCATGGAGGCCCAGCTCTCCGAATGGGTCGCCGACAACGACAGCCGCCTGCCGATCGTCGCCTTCATGGCCGGCAAGTTCATGGACGACGAGGAGATGAAAGGGATGAGCTTCGGGCACGCTGGCACGATCGTCGAGGGCAAAGAGGACACCGCGACCGAGAAGATCGCCCGCCTCGAAGCCGCCGGCATCCGCGTCGTCGAGCGGATCGACGAGATCCCCGACGCGGTCAAGCAGAAGCTGGGAGCGGCAGCCTGATGGCCGAGCGGCTGAACAAGGTCTTCATCGACGTCGAGGTCGACGCCTCCGTCGCCAGCGACGCCGCCCTCGCCGCCAAGCTCGAGGAAGTCTGCCCCGTCGACATCTTCAAGGGCACCGACTCCGGCGTCGAGATCGTCGAGAAGAACCTCGACGAGTGCGTCCTCTGCAAGCTCTGCATCGAAGCGGCCCCGGCGGGCACCGTGCACGTCAAGAAGCTCTACGACGGCACCGAGCTCAGCTAGCCGCGCTGGTCCCTTTTTCGTCCTCGCTAGGTGTTTGCTGGCCAATAGGGTCGCCCGCATGAAAAAGAAACTGTGTCTCCTCCTTCTCACCGTCGGTCTGGCGCTGGGGATCGCCGCGCCGAGCCAGGCCGCGATCACTCTCAGTCCGGGACTTCTCGACTTCGGGACCTTTGCCGTCAAATCGCCGCCACAGCCCGTGTCCGCGACGCTCACCGTCACCGCCCCCGAGGCCAACGGCACGCTGGCCGGCCTCTCGATGAAAAGCGGCCAGCGCAGCTTCTACCCCTTCGCCAGCGGCTGCAGCGGCAACCCTCCCTACACCTGCTCCATCTACGTGCGCTATGTCGAGGAAGGTGGGGAAATCGGAGTGCTGACGGGCACGGTGCTGGTCGAAATGGGACCGGAAGAAGGGGACACGCAGGAAATCAAGGAACTTCAGGTCCGCGCCAACGTCCTCGCCGCGGCGATCACCCCGGTGCCGCCGGCCGTGACCCCGCCTGCAACCGGAACCCCCACGCCGAAGCCGAAACCAAAGCACAAGAAGAAAGCCTGCAAGAAGGACGCCGCGAAGAAGTCCTGCGGCAAGAAGAAAGGCAAGGGAAAGAGCAAAGGGAAGTAGGCGCCTCAGTGGATCGCGGTGGCTGACTCGGCGGCCGCGATCAGCAGCGCTCCCGACTCGACCAGCATCTGCGCTTCCTCGCGCAGGCGGTCGGGAATGACGACCATCGTCGCCAGCCGGTCCAGCAGCGCCGCGTCCCCCTCGACCTCGACCCCGGGCACACCGGCGGGGCCGCTGACGACCGCGGCCACGACCTCGATCGGGGAGCCGGAGAGGGTCAGGTCGGGCTCGCCGGTGTCGCCGCGGGAGCCGGCGATCCAGCCGTCGCGGGCGCGCAGCGCGTAGCTCTCCCCCTCCGTGCGCAGACCGAGGTCGAAGCTCGCCTCGGCCGGCGGGCGCAGAATCACCCGCAGCGCGTTGGGGAGCGAGGACGGCGCCAATCCGACCACGTCTTCGGCCTTCTGCAGCTCCATCCCCCAGCGGGCCAGCTCGATCAGCGGCCGCTCGAGGCCGCGGCCGAGCTCGGTCAGTTCGTAGACGGTGGCGGCGACCGGGGCGGTCAGCTCGCGGCGGGTGACAACGCCGTCCTGCTCGAGGTCGCGCAGCCGCTTGGTGAGGACGTCGGTCGGGGCGCCGCCGACGGCGCGGGTGAGGTCGCGGAAGCGCAGCGGGCCGAGCATCAGCTCGCGGACGATCAGCAGCGACCAGCGCTCACCGACGCTGTCGAGGGCGAAGGCGAGGCTGCACGGCTGTCCGTATTCCCGGCTCACAGAGCGCATTCTAACAGGGTGGTTTGTATTTCAAAGTATTCGCTTTGGAATCTGGTACGGTTCCGCCGCGTGACCCGGATCGCCGACCTCACCTGGAAGCACCCCAAGCTCGTCTTGGCGCTGGTCGGCGTCTTCGCGCTGCTCGCGATCGCGGTCGGCCACGACGTCGAGAAGCACCTGAAGGCGGCCGGCTTCACCGACCCCGCCTCCGAGAGCGAGGTGGCGACCGGGGAGATGACCAAGGCCTTCGGCTATGACCCCAACCCGGCGATCGTCCTCGTCGTGCGGGCGCCGGGCGGCGGCCCACTCGACACCTCCAGCCCGGCGGTGCGCCGTGAGGTCGATCAGATCAGCCAGGATGTGGAAGGCGTCAAGGACATCGGCCACGTCGTCAACCCCCTGCGCGAACCGCGCGCCGCCGCCCTCGTCGCCCGCGACGGGCAGTCGCTGGCGATCACCGCCCATCTCGACACCGCCGACATCGAGGACGCTGGTGGCGTCGCCGCCGAAGCGGTGGCGCCGATCGCCGCCTCGAGCTCGCTCGACGTCGCCATGGGCGGCTTCGCCGCCGGCTTCAACGACACCAACGACCAGACCCGCACCGACCTGACCAAGGCCGAGCTGATCGCCTTCCCGATCCTCGCCCTGCTGCTCCTCTTCGTCTTCCGCGGCGTCGTCGCCGCCTCGATCCCGCTGCTGATCGGGATGATCTCGACCGTCGGCACGCTGCTGGTGCTGCGGATCATGTCCGGCTTCGTCGACACCTCGCTGTTCGCGCTCAACATCGCCACCGGGCTCAGCCTCGGCCTGGCCGTCGACTACGCGCTGCTGATGGTCTCGCGCTACCGCGAGGAGATCGGCCGCGAAGGCGCGACCCGCGAGGCGCACCGGCGCACGGTGCAGACGGCCGGGCGAACGGCACTGCTCTCGGGGCTGACGGTCGCCGCCGCGATGGCGGCGCTGATCTTCATGCCGCAGCGCTTCCTCTACTCGATGGCCGTCGCCGGCGCCTCGGTCGCGGTGCTCTCCTCGGTGATCGCGATCCTCGTCGTGCCCTCGATGCTGCGCTTGCTGGGAACCCGGATCGACGCCCTCTCGGTCCGCCGCGGCGCCGCCGTCTCCGACGAATCCGACGGCTGGTACCGGCTCGCCCGCGGCGTCATGCGGCGCCCGGTCGCGGTCGCCCTGGGCAGCTCGGCCCTGCTGCTGGCCTGTGCCGCGCCGCTGCTGTGGACGACGCTGACCGGACCCAGCGCCGAAGCGGTGCCGCCGGGACAGCCCTCCTACGACGCCTACAAGTATCTCGACGCCCACTACCCGCGCGACGTCACCGAGGCGGTCACCGTCGCCGTCTCCGGTCCGGCCGGACCGGCCCAGCTCGGCGGCTTCCAGCGCCGGATCGAAGCGGTCGACGGGGTCGTGCGCGGGACCCCCTTCACGCCCGCGCCCGGCGGCGAGGTCGCCTACGCCAACTTCGCCTTCGCCAAGCCGGCGCTGAGCGGCGCCTCCCAGGACTCCCTGCACGAAATCCGCGACCTCTCCCCTCCCCGTGCCACCACCGTGCTGGTCTCCGGCAACACCGCCCGCTTCATCGACCAGAAGCAGAGCCTCGTCGAACACGCGCCGCTGGTGGTGGCGATCATCTGCCTCACCACCCTGCTGCTGCTCTTCATGCTGACCGGCTCGGTCCTGCTGCCGATCAAGACGCTGCTGATGAACGCGCTGACGCTGGGGGCGACGCTCGGCCTGCTCGTCCTCGCCTTCCAGGCCGGCTGGCTCGACACCCCGCTCGACTACACCGGCCCGGCCGCGGTCGAGGTGACCAGCCTCGTCTTCCTCTTCGCGGTGATCTTCGGCCTCGCCACCGACTACGCGGTGCTGGTGATGGCGCGGATCAAAGAGCAGCACGACCTCGGCAAGAGCAACGAGGACGCGGTCGCCGTCGGCATCGCCCGCACCGGCCGCGTCATCACCGCCGCCGCCGTCGCGATCGCCGTCGTCTTCCTCGCCTTCGGCGTCAGCTCCGTCTTCTTCGTCAAGCAGATCGCGATCGGCATGGCGGTCGGCGTGATGATCGACGCCACCATCGTCCGCGCCCTCCTCGTCCCCTCCCTGATGCGCCTGCTCGGCGAGTGGAACTGGTGGGCCCCCGCCCCTCTCCGCCGTCTCCAGCTTCGTTTCGGTTTCTCCGAGGCCTGACTTCTCCCAAAGCAGCGCCTACCGGGTCGAGCGTGTCGCAAGGCGCGTTCTCGGCCCGTGCCAGAAGGGATATATGTGACGTGCATCACATTACTGGGATATAAATTTATATCTGGGTAATATGTGCACCGATGGATGCATCGGTTGCCAGATCACGACTTCCTCGCGAGGACCGGATGGAGCAGACGCTGCTTGCGGCGCATGCGCTGTTCGCCGAACGGGGGTATGCGGCGGTGAAGATGGATGAGATCGCGGCTTCGGTCGGGGTCACCAAGCCGCTGCTCTACAACTACTTCGGCAACAAGGAGCAGCTGTACATCGCCTGCATGGAGCGGGCGGGCGACTCGCTGACGGCGACGGTTGCCGAGGCGGTCGCGGACAGCGCCAGCCCGGGCGACGCACTTGGCGCCGGTGTCCGCGCCTTCTTCTCCTTCCTCGACAGCGACCGCTCGGCCTGGGCGGTGCTCTTCGACGAGACCCTCCCCCGCGGCGGCGAGGTCGCCGAACGGGTCGCCGACTACCGCGGCGCGATCGTCGAGCTGGTCTCCGGCTCGATGCTGACGCAGCTGCCGCAGGACAAACGCGACGCCGCCCGGGTCGAGATCGAGGCCCTCTCCACCGCCCTGCTCGGCGCCGCCGAGGCGCTCGCCCGCTGGTGGCTGCGGACCGGGGAGATCAGCGCCAACGATGCCGCCGAGCTTTTGATTTCCACGATCGAGCCCGGCCTGCGTGCCCGCTCGGGCTCCCCCACTTCACAACCCCCCGAAAAAGGAACCACCAACTCATGAACAGCAAAACCCGCCGGGTTGCCGTCGTCGGCGGCAACCGGATCCCGTTCGCGCGCTCGAACAGCGTCTACTCGCACGCGTCCAATCAGGACATGCTCACCGCCGCCCTCGACGGGCTGATCGACCGCTTCAACCTCGACGGCGAGACCCTCGGCGAGGTCGCCGGCGGCGCCGTGCTCAAGCACTCCCGTGACCGCGACCTGGCCCGCGAGAGCGTGCTCAGCACCCGCCTCGCCCCGGAGACCCCCGCCTACGACGTCCAGCAGGCCTGCGGGACCGGGCTGGAGACGACGATCCTGGTTGCCAACAAGATCGCCCTCGGCCAGATCGACTCCGGCATCGCCTGCGGCGCCGACACCACCTCCGACGCCCCGATCGCCCTCAACGAGCAGCTGCGCGAGACCCTGCTCGACGCCAACCGCCAGAAGTCGACGCTGGGCAAGCTGCGCACGCTGACCAACGTCCGCCCCGGCCACATCATGCCCTCCGTCCCCCGCAACGAGGAGCCGCGCACCGGCCTCTCGATGGGCGAGCACTGCGCGATCATGGCGACCGAATGGGAGATCGGCCGGACCGAGCAGGACGAGCTGACCCTGGCCAGCCACGAGAACCTCGCCGCCGCCTACGAGCGCGGCTTCCTCGATGACCTGATCACGCCCTATCTCGGCCTGGAGCGCGACCAGAACCTGCGCCCCGGCTCCAACCTGGAGAAGCTGGCGAAGCTGAATCCGGTCTTCGGCGGCCCCGAGGGGACGATGACCGCGGCCAACTCGACCCCGCTCAGCGACGGCGCCTCGGCGGTGCTGCTGGCCTCCGAGGAGTGGGCGAAAGAGCGCGGCCTGCCGATCCTCGCCTACGTCTCCGAGGGTCAGGCCGCCGCCGTCGACCACGTCCACAAGCGTGAAGGGCTGCTGATGGCACCCGCCTACGCGATGCCGACGATGCTCGACCGCGCCGGCCTGAAACTGCAGGACTTCGACTACTACGAGATCCACGAGGCCTTCGCCGCGCAGGTGCTCTGCACGCTGAAGGCCTGGGAAGACGCGGACTTCTGTCGCGAGAAACTCGGGCGGGACGAACCGCTGGGCAAGATCGACCGCAAGAAGCTCAACGTCAACGGCGGCTCGCTGGCCGCCGCCCACCCGTTCGCGGCGACCGGCGGGCGCATCGTCGCCGGCCTCGCCAAGCAATTGCACGAAGACGGCAAGGGCCGCGGCGTGATCAGCATCTGTGCCGCCGGCGGCCAGGGCGTCGTCGCAATTCTCGAAGGACCAGAGGGATGAGGGGTCCAATCGACACGGTGACTTCCGGTTATTCGAATCCGGGGCGATTGGGCCCCGAATGGAGGGTTTCATGAGCGACCGTTACTCACAAGTAGTCAACGCGCCCGTCGTCTCGACGATCGCCAAGCAGCTTGGGCTGCCGCAGCCGGTCAGCCTCGACCGCTACAAGGAGGGCGCCCCGGTCGTGGCCGGGCCCGTCCTCAGCGGCGCCGCCCCCGGCGGCCGGCTGGAGAGGTACCTGCCCGGCTTCCTCGACTCGATCAAGGCCGAACGGGCCGGAGCCGAGGGCAAGGCGAAGGCGCTGATCTTCGATGCCACCGGCATCGCCGACTCGACCGAGCTGGTCGAGCTGCAGCGCTTCTTCTACCCGGCGGTCGGCCGCCTGCAGCGCAGCGGCCGCGTCGTCGTCGTCGGCACTCTCCCGGCCGCGGCCGGCTCCGCCCGCGCCCACACCGCCCAGCGGGCGCTGGAGGGCTTCACCCGCTCGCTGGCCAAGGAGATCGGCGGCAAGGGCGCGACCGCCCAGCTCGTCTATGTCGATAAGGGTGCCGAGGCCGAGCTCGACTCGACCCTGCGCTTCCTGCTTTCGCCGCGCTCGGCCTACGTCTCCGGCCAGGTCGTGCGCGTCGGCAAAGGCGTCACCGCCACCCCCGAGATCGACTGGGAGCGCCCACTCGCCGGCAAGGTGGCGCTGGTCACCGGCGCCTCCCGCGGCATCGGCGCCGCGATCGCCGCCACCCTGGGCCGCGACGGTGCCAAGGTCGTCGGCCTCGACATCCCCCAGGCCGCCGATGATCTGCGCGCGGTCACCGGCGCCATCGACGGCGAGGCGCTCGGCCTCGACATCACCGCCGCGGACGCGCCGGAGCGGATCGCCTCGCACTTCGCCAAAGGCGGCGTCGACGTCGTCGTCCACAACGCCGGCGTGACCAAGGACCGCACGATCGCGAAGATGCCGGAAGAGCGCTGGGCGCAGCTGATGGAGATCAACCTCTCCTCCGAGGAGCGCATCAACGACGCCCTGCTCGACGCCAAACGCCTCAACGCCAACGGCCGCATCGTCTGCGTCTCCTCGATGTCGGGGATTGCCGGCAACTCCGGCCAGACCAACTACGCCGCCTCCAAGGCCGGCGTGATCGGGATGGTCGAATCGATGGCACCCGAGCTGGCCAAGCGCAAAGCGACGATCAACGCCGTCGCCCCCGGCTTCATCGAGACGAAGATGACCGGGGCGATGCCGATCGGCCCGCGCGAAGCCGGCCGCCGGCTCAGCAGCCTCAGTCAGGGTGGCCTGCCGGTCGACGTCGCCGAGACGATCGCCTGGTTCGCCAGCCCCGCCTCGACCGGTGTCAACGGCAACACCGTCCGCGTCTGCGGCCAGAGCCTGCTGGGGGCATGACCGTGGCGACCCGCACCCTCGAGCGCTCCCCCAACATCCTGCCGCTCTACGCCCGCGCCGCGGCGCCGATGATCCCCGGCGCCTCGCTGCTGCCGTTCGTCCCCGGCGGCGGTGGCGAGATCCCCGAGCTCGACCTGCGCCTGGAGGGTGTCGTCGCCGACCCGGCCGACGTCGCCGCCTACGCCAAGGTCTGCGGCTTCGCCCTCCGCGACAGCCTTCCCGTCACCTACCCCCACGTGCTCGCCTTCCCGCTGCAGATGGCGGTGATGGCCGACGGCGGCTTCCCCTTCGGCGCGGTCGGCCTCGTCCACGTCGAGAACCGGATCGAGCAGCATCGCCGGGTCGGGATCGACGAGGAGCTGACGATCCGCGTCCGCCCGACCAAGCTCGCCCCCCACTCCAAGGGCCAAACCTTCTCGCTGCTGACCGAAGTCAAGGTCGCCGACGAGCTCGCCTGGCAGAGCACCAGCACCATGCTGCGCCGCGGCAAGCCCCAACAGCCCGCCGATGGGCCGATAGCGGGACGCATGGTCCCGAAATCGGCCCATCGAGCGGGGGTTGGGGAGGATGTGGGCGCCAGCGCCGAATGGAAGCTCGGCGGCGACCTCGGACGCAGCTACGCCTCCGTCTCCGGCGATCGCAATCCGATCCACATGCACTCGCTGACCGCGAAGCCGCTTGGCTTCCCGGGGGTGATCGCGCATGGGATGTGGACCAAGGCCCGCTGCCTGGCGGCGCTCGACAGCCGCCTGCCCGATTCCTTCGCGGTCGAGGTGCGCTTCCGCAAGCCGATCCTGCTGCCCGCCCGCGTCGAGTTCGCCAGCGCCGCCGAGGGCCGGGAGATCGCCTTCTCCGTGCGCGACGCGAAGCGGCAGACCCCTCATCTCGACGGCCGTGTGACGCCGCTCGACGAACCCAATTCCAAAGCCAAGACCGGGAGGAAGTCCAAGTGACCACCACCACCGACAGCGAGAAGAGCGCCAGCGTCGCCGAGCGCGGCATGGGCTTCGGCCTGCGTCAGCTCAACCGCCTCGCCGGCTCCGACCTGCTCGACCGGATCCGGATCCGCAAGCAGGTCGAGCGCGCCCTCTTCCAGGGCACCAAGGGCGGCTTCCAGACGGCGACCGCCGCCGGCCGCACCTTCAAGTCCGCGCAGCAGCTGGGCAAACCGGCGCGCCAGAAGAAGGGCAGATCAAAAGGCCTGTTCGACCTCGGTCCCGACGACGAGCAGCAGATGTTCCAGGAGGGCGGCCGCGGCTTCGCCGAGGCGAAGGTCCGCCCCGCCGCCCATGACGCCGACGCCGCCTGCGAGACCCCCACGGAGCTGCTGTCCGAAGCCACCGAGCTCGGCGTCAACATGCTCGGCGTCCCCGAGGAGCTCGGCGGCGTCATGCACGAGCAGTCCGCCGTCACCAGCGTCCTGATCGGCGAGGCGCTCGCCCACGGCGACATGGGCATCGCCTACGCCGCCCTCGCCCCCGGCGCCGTCGCCACCGCGATCGGCCTCTGGGGCAGTGCCGAGCAGGAGGCCACCTACCTGCCGGCCTTCACCGGCGAGGACGTCCCCGCTGCGGCGCTGGCGATTCTCGAGCCGCGGCCGCTGTTCGACCCGCTGAAGCTGGAGACGACCGCCAAGAAGAAGGGCGACGAGTGGGTCCTGAAGGGCGCCAAGTCGCTGCTGGCCCGGGCCAAGGACTGCGAGCTGTTCGTGATCGCGGCCGAGGCCGACGAGCTTGGCGGGCCGGCCCTGTTCGTGGTCGAGTCCGGCGCCAAAGGCCTCTCGATCGAAGCCGAGCCGGCGATGGGCCTGCGGCCCGCCGCCACCGGTCGCCTGCTGATCGACAACGTGAAGGTGCCGGCCAACGCCCTGCTCGGCGAGGACGGCGCCAAGGCCAAGGACTACGTCGACTGCGTCAACCGCTCGCGGATCGCCTGGAGCGGGCTCGCAACCGGCACCGCCCAGGCGGTGCTCGACTACGTGATCCCCTACGTCAACGACCGCCAGGCCTTCGGCGAACCGATCTCCAACCGCCAGGGCGTCGCCTTCGTGGTCTCCGACATCGGGATCGAGAGCGACGGGATCCGGCTCGCCACCTACCGGGCGGCCAGCCGCGCCGACCGTGGCGAGAAGTTCGCCCGCGAGGCGGCGATCGCGCGCCGGCTCAGCGCCGTCAAGGGCATGCAGATCGGCTCCGCCGGCGTGCAGCTGCTCGGTGGCCACGGCTTCGTCAAGGAGCACCCGGTCGAGCGCTGGTACCGGGACCTGCGAGCAGCGGGCGTGATGGAGGGCGCCCTGCTCGTCTAGGCAACCGCCAATTTGCGAAGCGAAAGGCAACGATGATCAACCTCGAGATACCGAAAAAGTTCAAGCCCCTGGTCAGCCAGGGCAACCAGGTCGCGAAAGAGGTCTTCCGACCGATCTCGCGCAAGTACGACGAGGCCGAGCATGCCTACCCGAAAGAGCTCGACATGCTGGCGTCGCTGATCGACGGCATGAACGAGGGCTCCGACATGGGCGGCGCCGGTGCCGCGGGAGTACGCCGCGAGAAGAGCGACGACGGCGAGAACCGCAACGGCTCCAACCTCTCCACCGTGCTCGGCATCATCGAGCTCTGCTGGGGCGACGTCGGCCTGCTGCTCTCGATGCCGCGCCAGGGTCTCGGCAACTCCGCGATCGCCTCGGTGGCGACCGAGGAGCAGCTGAAGCACTACGGCGGCAAGTGGGCGGCGATGGCGATCACCGAGCCGGAAGCCGGCTCGGACTCGGCGGCGATCCGCACCACGGCCGAGGTCGACGGCGACGAGTACGTGCTCAACGGCGAGAAGATCTTCGTCACCTCGGGCGACCGCGCCGACCTGATCGTGGTCTGGGCCTCGCTCGACCGCTCGAAAGGACGGGCGGCGATCAAGTCGTTCATCGTCGAGCGCGACAATCCCGGCCTGAAGCTGGACCGGCTCGAGCACAAGCTCGGGATCCGGGCCTCCGACACCGCCAACTTCACCCTGCAGGACTGCCGGGTGCCGAAAGAGGCGCTGCTCGGGGATCCGGACGTGAAGGAGAAGGGCTTCGCCGGGGTGATGGAAACGTTCGACAACACGCGGCCCTTGGTCGCGGCGATGGCGGTCGGCGTCGCCCGGGCGGCACTGGAGGAGACCCGCAAGCAGCTGAAGAAGGCCGGGGTCGAGGTCGACTACGACACCCCCGCCCTCTCCCAGCACGCCGCCGCGGCGCGCTTCCTGGAGATGGAGGCCGACTACGAGGCGGCCTGGCTGCTGACCCTGCAGGCGGCCTGGATGGCCGACAACAGCAAGCCCAACTCGCTGCAGGCCTCGATGGCGAAGGCGAAGGCCGGGCGAGCCTGCGTCGACATCACCCTCGGCTGCGTCGAGCTCTGCGGCAGCGTCGGCTACACCGAGCACGAGCTGCTCGAGAAGTGGGCGCGGGACGCCAAGATCCTCGATCTGTTCGAGGGGACGCAGCAGATCCAGCTGCTGATCGTGGCTCGGCAGCTGCTCGGCAAGAGTTCGAGCGAACTTCGGTAGCCAGGTAAGGAGAGCGGGCCGGGGGTCTCTCCCCCAGAAGCCGTCGCGCAGCTGGGTCGCTGGTCAGGGCTCTTGCGCGGTTCCTTGAGCTTCTGTGGGAGAGACCCCCGGCCCGCTTGCATTAGGCAGACTCCCGATCTGTGAATCTGATCGAGGATCTGATGGAGCGGTCCCCCGCATCGCGGCTGGGAGTTGTGGCTGTTGATGCTGAGGCGAATCGACGGGATTGGTACTTCGGGGAATTGATTGCCTGCTCCGCTGGACTCTCGGGCGCATTCGCCGCGCGTGGCGTCAAGCGCGGCGACGTGGTGATGACTCTGGTCGGCAACCGGGTCGAGTGGGTGTTGACGCTCCTCGCCTGCTGGCGGATGGGGGCGGTGGCGCTGCCCTGCAACACGCAGCTGCGCCGTCACGATCTCCAGCATCGGGTGGCCGCGGCGAACCCCAGGCTCTGCGTCGGTGAGGAGGCGCTGCTGGCGGAGCTGGCGGACGGGGTGGCGACGATGGACATGGCCGAAGTCGCCGCGGTGCTCGACGAGGACCTGCCGCAGGAAACCCCGGCGCCGGTCGCAGCGATGGACCCCGAGGATCCCGCCCTGATCGTCTTCACCTCCGGCACCACCGGCGAGCCGCGCGGCGTCGTACACGCCTACCGCTACCTGTTCGGCCAGGAGATCCAGGCCACGCACTGGTTCGGCTCGCACAAGGGCGACCTCGCCTGGTGCACGACCGCGACCGGGTGGTCGAAGTCGGCCCGCAACGTCTTCCTCGCCCCCTGGTTGACCGGTGCCGCCGCGGTCATCCACGATGGCCGCTTCGACCCGGCGGAGCGGCTCGATTTCGCCGCAGCACTCGGCGTCAACGTCCTCTGCCAGGCGCCGACCGAGTACCGGATGCTGGCCAAGCGCGCCGCCCTGCGCCCGCTCCCGCAGCTGCGGCGGATGGTCTCCGCCGGCGAGCCGCTGGACCCGGAGACGATCGCCGCCTTCCACGCGGCCACCGGGCTCGAGCCCGCCGACGGCTACGGTCAGACCGAGACCGGCCAGGTCACCGGCAACCTCGCCGGCGAGCCGGTGCGCCAGGGCTCGATGGGCCGGCCGCTGCCGGGAATCGAGACGCGCATCGACGCGGCCGACACCGAGACGGGCGTCGGCGAACTGCAGCTGCGCGCCGCCTCCTCCCCCACCTTCTTCAGCCGCTACCTCGACGGTGAGCGCTTCGAGGGCGAGTGGTGGGCCACCGGCGACCTCGTCCGCGCCGACGGCGACGGCTACCTCTTCTTCGAGGGCCGCGACGACGACATCATCCTCTCCTCCGGCTACCGGATCGGGCCTTTCGAGGTCGAGTCCGCGCTGCAATCTCATCCCGCCGTCGCCGAGGCCGCCGCCGTCGCCGCCCCCGACCGCGAGCGCGGTGCCGTCGTCCGCGCCGTCGTCGTCGCCCGCAATCGTGAGCCCAGCGAGGAGCTGGCGCGCGAGCTGCAGGAGCACTGCAAGCGCGTCGCCGCCCCCTACAAGTTCCCGCGAGTCGTCGAGTTCGTCGCCGAGCTGCCGAAGACCAGCAGCGGCAAGATCAAACGGGCGCAGCTGCGCCAGGGGTAACCTGGGCCGATGGAGGCACTCAACAGCGAGCCGCGCGACGCGGCGACCGTCGCCCGCAGCTACTTCGAGGCCGTGGCGGCGCAGGACATCGAGGCGATGGTCGCCCCCTGGCAACCCGGCGCCCCCGACGTCATCCACGGAGTCGTCGAGATGCGCGTTCCCGACGACCTCCGCGCCTGGTTCGGCAACCTCTTCGCCGCCTTCCCCGACTTCCGCTTCGAGATCCTCGACGTCACCGCGACCGGCGAGAAAGCGGCGGTGCGCTGGCACGCCACCGGCACCTTCGACGGCTCCGCCCGCTTCGAAGGCCTCGACCCCAACGGCGCCCGCGTCGACCTCGAGGGCTGCGACGTGCTCACCGTCCGCGACGGCAAGATCGTCCGCAACGACGCCTACATGAACGGGGCCGAGCTGGCGCGCCAGCTCGGCGCCCTGCCGCCGGCCGGCTCCGCCCCCGAAAAGGCGATGACCGCGGCGCTCAACCTGAAGACGCGCCTTACTCGCCGCACCTCACGTTCCGCGGTTCGTTAGCCACGCATTTCGTGGAAAAGGAACCGCGTACTGGTCGTCGCCGCTAGACGGCCTCGGGCAGCAGGCCCTCGGCCGAGTCGACCGGGCGCCCCAGGTGGTAGCCCTGAGCCATGTCGACGCCGTACTCGCGCAGCATCTGCGTCGTCTCGTCGTCCTGGACGAACTCGGCGATCGTCGTCTTGCCGAGGCCGCGGGCGATCTCGACGATCGCCTTCACGGTCAGCTGGTCGGCGTCGTTGCGCGGCATGTCGCGGATGAAGGCGCCGTCGATCTTGATCACGTCGAAGGGGATCGTCTTCAGGTAGTGGAAGGGGCTGAAGCCGGCGCCGTAGTCGTCGATCGCGACTTCGCAGCCGAACTCGGTGAGGCGGTCGGCGAAACCGGCGGCGGTCGCGTAGTCCTCGACCTGGGCGGTCTTGGTGATCTCGAAGGTGCAGCGGCCCGGGTCGGCGTCGCCCTCGTCGAGGCGTCGCTCGATGAACTCCAGCACCGAGATGTCGGTCAGCGAGGCGCCCGAGAGATTGACGTGGAGGGAGACCGGCTCGCCGGCGCGCTCGCGCTCGGCCAGCATCTCCAGCGCCCGGGCGACCACCCAGCGGTCGAGCTCCTGGACCATCCCGGAGCGCTCGGCGGTCTCGATGAAGGCGGCGGCCGGCAGCAGTTCGCCGCTTTCGCCGGTCATCCGCAGCAGCAGCTCGTAGCGCTCGATCCCGCCGGAGGCGAGGCTGCGGATCGGCTGCGTGGCGAGGCTGAGCCGGTTCTGGGTCAGCGCGTCGCGGATCCTCGCGGTAGTCGTCTGGCTGCGCTGGGCGCGAACCTGGCTCGCGTCCGGGTCCTCGAAGAGGGCGACCCGGTTGCGGCCCTCCTCCTTGGCCCGGTACATCGCCTGGTCGGCGGCGACGAGGACCGCCTCGGCGCTGGCTTCGCGCTTGCCGCCGAACATGGTGATGCCGACGCTGATCGTCGATGTGCCCTGCTCCGCAACCGACGGCGAGCCGTCGGCGACGGCGGCACGCAGATCCTCGCCGAGCTGCATCGCGCCAGCGGTGTCGGACTGCGGCATCAGCACCGCGAACTCGTCGCCGGAGAGGCGGGCGACGATGTCGGTGGCCCGCACCCGCTCGCGCAGCGCCCCCGAGATGCGGCGGATGAGGCTGTCGCCGACCTGGTGGCCGAGCTTGTCGTTGACCTGCTTGAGGCCGTCGATGTCGATGATCATCACCGCGCCCTGACCACCGTAGCGGGCGGTGAAGGAGACGTACTGGTCGAGTTCGGCGCGGAAGCGGCGGCGGTTGAGCAGCCCGGTCAGCGAGTCGTGGTCGGCCAGGTAGCGCAGCTCGGCCTCGGTCTTCTCGGCCTTCTTCAGCGCCCCCTCCAGCGTTTCACGGTCCTCATCGGCGAGCTTCTGGAGCACCGCCTCCACCGCCGGATCGCGCTTTTGAGGGGTATCGAGGTTCTCCACCAGCGGAAGGTATTCATTTGCCGCGACGCCGTCACGGTGAACTGACGTGTTTTGGCTAGGGGACTTGAATTTCGGCGACGCGCCCGGCCTAATAATTAGCGCGTGCGCCCATCTGGATAGGCTGAAAAACGTATGACCAACCGCCTCGCCCAGGAGACCAGCCCCTATCTCCTCCAGCACCGCGAGAACCCGGTCGACTGGTACCCATGGGGTGTCGAGGCGCTGGAGCGCGCGGTCGAGGAGGATCGCCCGATCCTGCTCTCGGTCGGCTACTCGGCCTGCCACTGGTGCCACGTGATGGAGCGCGAGTCCTTCGAGGACGAGGCCACCGCCGCCTACATGAACGAGCACTTCGTCTGCATCAAGGTCGACCGCGAGGAGCGCCCCGACGTCGACGCGATCTACATGGAGGCGGTGCAGTCGATGACCGGCCACGGGGGCTGGCCGATGACCGTCTTCCTCGATCCTGAGGGCGTCCCCTTCTACGGCGGCACCTACTTCCCGCCGGACGAGAGTCGCGGCATGCCGAGCTTGCGGATGGTGATGGAAGCGGTTGTCGACGCCTTCGAGCGCAAACGCGAGGAGATCCGCGAGCGCGCCGCCGGCACCCGCGAGCGGCTGGGCGCGATCGGGGTGATCGAGCCCAGTCCCGAGCCGCCCGCGGCGGCACAGCTGGAGGCGGCGATCGCAAAGCTGCGCCTTGACGCCGACATGCAACGCGGCGGCTTCGGCGCCGCCCCCAAGTTCCCGCCGGCCTCGGCCCTGGAGCTGCTGCTGGCCCGCGGCGAGCGCGACGTCGTCGAGCGCACCCTCGACGCGATGGCGGCCGGCGGCATCCACGACCAGCTCGGCGGCGGCTTCGCCCGCTACACCGTCGACGCCAACTGGCTCGTCCCCCACTTCGAGAAGATGCTCTACGACAACGCCCTGCTCGCCCGCGCCTACCTGCACGGCTGGCAGGTCCTCGGCCACGAGCGCTACCGCCGTGTCTGCGAAGGGACCCTGGACTGGATGCTGGCCGAGATGCGCGGCCCCGAGGGCGGCTTCTACTCCGCCCTCGACGCCGACTCCGAGGGCGAGGAGGGCCGCTTCTACGTCTGGACCCCGGAGCAGATCCGCGAAGTCCTCGTCAATCCGGCCACCGGCGACGGCGACGCGAACTGCATCAAATTTCCGGCCCAGCAGGCGGAGAAATTGATGCAGTTCTGGGGGGTCAGCGAGGGCGGGAACTTCGAGGGGGCGAGCATCCTCCACCTGGCCGAGGGAGTGGACGGGCCGGAGCCCGAGGGGCTGGCCGCGATGCGCCGCGCCCTCTACGAGGCCCGTGCCAAGCGGGTCTGGCCCGGGCTCGACGACAAGCGCCTGACCGCCTGGAACGCGCTGGCGATCTCGGCCCTGGCCGAGGCCGGCGCCGTGCTCGGGCGCGAGGACTACCTCGACGCGGCCCGCCGCTGCGCCGACTTCGTCCTCGGCACGCTCAGCGACGAGGCCGGCCGCCTCCTGCGCACCTACAAGGACGGCGATGCCCGGCTCAACGCCTACCTCGAGGACCACGCCTTCCTCCTGGAGGCGTTGCTGACCCTCTACGAAGGGACCTTCGAGCCGCGCTGGTTCGAGCGCGCCCGCACCCTCGCCGACGAGACGATCGCCCGCTTCGGCGACGCCGAGCGCGGCGGCTTCTTCTCCACCTCCGCCGACCACGAGCAGCTGATCGTCCGCCGCAAGGAGATCGGCGACCACCCGATCCCCTCCGGCAACAGCGCCGCCGCCCTCGGCCTGCTGCGCCTCGCCGCCCTCAGCGGCGAGCGCAAGTACGAGCGCCAGGCCGAGGACGTCTTCGCCCTCTTCGCCAAGACCGCGACCGAGCACCCGACCTCCTTCGCCCACCTCCTCCGTGCGCTCGACTTCCACCTCGCCCCGACCAAGGAGGTCGCCCTGGTCGGCGAGGATCTGACCGAGCTGGCAGCGACCGTCCGTGGCGCCTTCCGCCCCCATCTGGTCCTGGCTGGCGGCCCCGAGGGCAGCGTCGAGCCGCCGCTGCTCCGCGAACGCCCACTGGTTGACGGCCAGCCCGCCGCCTACGTCTGCGAGCACTTCAGCTGCCAGGCGCCGGTGACGGGCGCCACGGCGCTGCGCGAGCTTCTCTAAAGACCAGCTAAAGAAAACGGCCGCGATCTTTGCGAATATGCGCCCCGTGCGCGGCTCACTCTTCACCTTCCCAGCCGGCAAGCGATCCAAGTGGATCGTCTTCGCGATCTGGTTCATCGGCGTCTTCATCGCCGCCGGCCCGGCCAACCTGCCCGGCAAGTTCGAAGACGCCGAAAGCAACGAGGCGACCTCCTATCTGCCGGGGAGCGCCGAATCGACCGCCGCCCTGGAGGCCACCGAATCCCTGCAGGACGGCGAAATCGCCCCCGCCGTAATCATCTACCGCCGCGAGTCCGGCCTCACCGCCGCCGACCAGCGCACGATCGCCGAAGACGTCGAGAAGATGACTTCGAAGCGCTTCCCCGGGGTCGTCCCCGACGGCGCCACCGCTGCCGCCGGCGGCAAGGAAACGCCTGACTCGAATTCCAAGATCGACAAGCTCGGAGTCAGCGAGCCTGGCTGCGGCACCCCGATCAGCACGATCCCCGGCCAGCCCAGCGGCTACGAACCCTTCGTCGGCCCGATCTGCTCCGAAGACGGCAAGGCGGCGATCGTCAGCGCCTACATCAAGGGCAACGGCGAGGGCGAACGGATCCTCGACCCGGTCAAGTTCTGGCGCGAAGAAATCTCCGACCCCGGCGGTGGCCTGCAGGTGAAGATCACCGGCGGCGCCGGCTTCTCCGCCGACGCGATCGAAGTCTTCGAAGGCATCAACGGCACCCTGCTGCTGGCCGCGATCAGCCTGGTGATCTTCCTCCTGATCGTCATCTACCGCTCGCCGATGTTCTTCTTCATCCCGCTGGCCGCGGTGCTGTTCGCGGAGATGCTCTCGCGCTCGATCGGCTACGGCCTGACCGAGCTCGGGGTCACGGTCAACGGTCAGTCGAGCTCGATCATGTCGGTGCTGGTGCTGGGCGCGGGAACCGATTACGCGCTGCTGCTGGTCGCCCGCTATCGCGAGGAGCTGCACCACACCGCCGACAAGTACGAGGCGATGGGGGCGGCCCTGGAATCGGCCGGGCCGGCGATCTTCGCCTCGGCGGCGACGGTCATCGCCGCCCTGCTCTGCCTGATGATCGCCAAGGTCAACGGCACCTCGGGACTGGGGCCGATCGCGGCGATGGGCGTCGCCTGCGCCGCGCTCTCGATGCTGACCCTGCTGCCGGCGCTGCTGACGATCTTCGGCCGCCGCGCCTTCTGGCCCTTCGTCCCACACACGCCGGAGACGGCGCCCGCGGCCCAGCTGGTCTCCGACCGCGCCCGCCAAAAGATCGTCGACGGGTCCGGCGCCGGGGCGCTGGCCCGCGTCGTCCTCTCCTGCCTCCTCGTCCTCGTCCTGCTGCCGCTGGTCCTGCTCAACTGGCTCCTGCGCGTCCTCAGCAGTCGCCGCATCCCCTCGCTGATCGTCGGCCCGCTCGACCGCGCCGTCTTCACCCCGTACGAGATGCGCCGCCACAAGCTCGAGCACGCCGCCGACGTCACCCACGGCTTCTGGGCCCGTCTCGGCCGCCGCGTCGCGATCTCGCCGCGCCGGGTCATGCTCGGCTCGATCGGCCTGCTGCTGATCTTCTGCCTCGGCTTCGCCACCTTCTCGACCGACCTGACCAGCGAAGACAGCTATCGCAACGAAGTCGACTCAACCGAAGGGCAGCACCTGCTCGACAAGAGCTTCCCCTCGGGCACGACCGCGCTGACCAACATCATCGTCCCCGAGCGGAACGAAGTGACGGCGGTGCGGCAAGCGGTGGCGGGAGTTGACGGCGTTGAAGGCGTCTCTGCTCCCGTCGCCGAGGGGCAGCCAGGGATCCTGGTCCAGGCGGTCCTCGAACCCAACCCCTACTCGACCGAGGCTTTCGACCTGGTCGAACCGATCCGCGACGCCGCCCACGGCGCCTCCCCGGACGCCTTGGTCGGCGGCCCGACCGCGATCGAATTCGACGTTCGCGACGCCGCCAGCTGGGACTCGATCGTGATCCCACCGATCATCCTCCTCGTCGTCTTCCTGATCCTGATCGGCCTGCTGCGCGCGGTCGTCGCGCCGCTGGTCCTGATCGGCACCGTGATCCTCAGCTTCCTCGCCGCGCTCGGGGTCGGCTACTTCGTCTTCGACTTTATTTTCGGATTCCCGGGGTCGGACCCGTCGCTGCCGCTCTTCGCCTTCGTCTTCCTGGTCGCGCTCGGCGTCGACTACAACATCTTCCTGATCGCCCGCGCCCGCGAGGAGACCGAGAAACACGGCTCCGAACAGGGCATCCTGCGCGCCCTCGCGGTCACCGGCGGCGTCATCACCAGCGCCGGCATCGTCCTCGCCGGCACCTTCTCGGTGCTCGCCGTCCTCCCCCTCACCTTCCTCACCGAGCTCGGGTTCGTCGTCGCCTTCGGCGTCCTCCTCGACACCTTCCTCGTTCGCAGCGTGCTCGTCCCCGCGATTGCCCTCAGCCTCGGCGACCGCTTCTGGTGGCCGTCGGCCCTCTCGCGCCCGCGCCAGCCCTCGGGCGACTAGACGTCGAGCTCGCGCAGCTCGTCGAGGACGACGCGGCCGCCGACCTCAGCGCGGTTCTCGCCCAGCGGGCGAGCCTGCAGCAGCGAGCCCTCGCCCTGGTGAATCGTCAGCTCGCGATTCAGCTCCGCTGCGAGCATGATCGCCGCCGAGCCGGTGGCCTCGTCCTCGCCGACTCCGTCGGCGAGAGAGAAGCAGCGCGAGCGCACCACGCCGGCCTCTTCGTCGGCCCAGGCCCAAAGATAGATTTCGTCCTCGCGTCCGCCGGGCGGGCCGTCGAGCGCCTCGACCTCAGCGGGCGATCCGAGCTCGATCAGCCGCCACGGCGGCGACCACTCGGCCCGCGCGGCGACGAAGGTCAGCTCGCCCCCATCCTCCGCCCCGCGCCGCACCGGCACCTCGCCGGCCGGCGGCCGCAGCGCCTCGACGACAGCGCCTTCCCGCCCCAGCAGCCAGGCGGTCCCGACGGTCGGGTGGCCGGCGAAGGGCAACTCCAGTCCCGGGGTGAAGATGCGGATCTCTCCCCGCTCGCGATCGTCGACGAACACCGTCTCCGAGAAGCCGAGCTCGTACGCCACCGCCTGGCGCCGCTCGGCCGGCACCTGCGCCCCATCGAGGAAGACACCGAGCGGGTTGCCCCACTCGCCGGCCACATCGCAGAAGACCCGGAGGACGTGGAGCGTCGCCACCTGCTCCCCTCGCCCCGCCCTGCCGGCCTCTAGAGGATCGGCAGGAAGTTTTCGATCTCGAACGGGGTGACCTGAACCCGGTAGTCGTCCCATTCCTGCCGCTTGATCTCGACGAAGCGGCGGAAGGTGTGCTCGCCCAGGGTCCGCAGCACCAGCTCCGAGTCGGCGGCGACCTCGATCGCCTCGCCCAGGGTCGCCGGCAGCTGCTCGATGCCCTGATGGCTCAGCTCCTCCTGGGAGAGGTGGTAGAGGTTCTGCTCCATCGGCTCCGGCAGCTCGTAGCCCTTCTCGATCCCCTCCAGGCCCGCCTGCAGCATTCCGGCGAAGCAGAGGTAGGGGTTGGCGGCGGGGTCGGGACAGCGCAGCTCGGCCCGGGTCGCGCCCTCCTTGCCGGGGTGGTAGAGCGGCACCCGGATCAGCGCCGAGCGGTTGCGCCGCGACCAGGCCAGGTAGACCGGTGCCTCGTAGCCCGGGACCAGGCGCTTGTAGGAGTTGACGTACTGGGCGAAGAGCGGCGAGATCTCGCGCGCGTGCTTGAGCTGGCCGGCGATGAACGACTTCGCGGTCGCCGAGAGGTAGTAGGGATCGTCCTCGTCGTAGAAGGCGTTCTTGCCGTCTTTGGCCAGCGACTGGTGGACGTGCATCCCGGACCCGTTCTCGCCGAACAGCGGCTTCGGCATGAAGCTCGCGTGCCAGCCGTACTTCATCGCGTACTCCTTGACGACGATCCGGTACGTCATGCAGTCGTCGGCCATCTCGAGCACGTTCTTGTAACGCATGTCGACCTCGTGCTGGGAGGGGCCGACCTCGTGGTGGGTGTACTCGACGTGGATGCCCATCTTCTCCAGCGCCAGCACCGTGTCGCGGCGCACGTCGGAGCCGGCGTCGAGCGTGGTCAGGTCGAAGTAACCGCCCTCGTCGAGCACCTCGGGCACACCGCCCTCCGGCTTGGCCGAGCGGAAGTAATAGAACTCGAGCTCGGGGCCGATGTTGAAGGCGTCGAAGCCCATCTCCTCAGCCCGCTTCATCGCCCGCTGCAGGATCCAGCGCGGGTCGCCCTCGTAGGGGCCGCCGCCGGGCACGCGGACGTCGCAGAACATGCGGGCAACGGCGTTCTCGTCCTCGGGGCGCCAGGGGATCAGCGCGAAGGTGGTGGGATCGGGCATGGCGATCATGTCCGACTCCTCGATCGGGTTGAAGCCGGTGATCGAGGAGCCGTCGAAGCCCATGCCGCCGTCGAAGGCGTCCTCGAGCTCGGCGGCGTTGATCGAGAAGCTCTTGAGCTGACCGAGCACGTCGGTGAACCAGAGGCGGACGAAACGGACGTCGTTCTGCTTGACGATCTCGATGACGTCAGCGGCACTACGGGGTTGCTCTGCCATTCCGGCCTCCTTGGCTTGTCCGCAAGAAGGTGGCAACGATAGGCGAATGAACCGAAGAGGTGCAGGACGGCGTATAGCGGGTAGGAGAAGTCAGCTTCGGGCGGGTTGCACTGGTCCCGAAAACCCGGTATAACTTACTCCTCGTAAGTAAGTGGCTCAAAGTAAAGTAAAGGCAACGTGAAGGCTCTGTAAAGCGGAAAACGTCCGCAGCAGAGCCAGAGAAGAGAAGCCCGTGACGGTCAAAACCGATGTCTCCCGATTCCAGATCCACGATGAGCTGACGGCGCCCGACGAGAGCGCCCCGCTGATCAAGACCATCCAGGCGGCCGGCGGTGCGGTCACCAAGTTCGTCGGCGTGCTTGCCGGCTCCCCCGCTGTTCTTCGTGCCTACACGCGGATGCGCTCGGAGCTGCGCGGCGGCGTTCTGCCGCAGGCAACCCGCGAGCGGATCGCCCTGGCGGTGGCCGAGCACCGTGAGGACAACTACAGCATCGCCCAGCACGCGAAGTCGGCGCGACGGGCGGGCCTTGGCCTCGACGAGGTCTCCCGCGCCCGCAGCTTCACCTCGGCCGACGAGAAGGAGGCGGGCCTGCTCGCCTTCCTCAAGGAGGCCCTCGACGCCGACGGCCCTCCCCCGCTCCACCTGCACGAGGAGGCACGTGAGCTCGGCTGGACCGACGAGGAGATCCTCGAGGCGGTCGGGCACCTCGCCCTCAACGAGTTCCAGAGTCTGATCGCGAGCGCGGCAGCGCTGCCCAAAGACCAGGCAACGCCGCGGGTGCTTCCTTCCGCAGCGTAGGTGTGAGAGGGGTCGTGTGCCCCTCTTCACGGGCGCCGGTGAAGACCGGCGAGAAAGCTGAAGCTAGGGACCCTCGACGAGAGTTGCCGTGTAGAGGAGGCGTGCCGTGGAGTACTTGCAGCCGTAGGTGGCGCGGGTGTTGAGCTTCTCCTGTGGTTCGCCCTGGCGGATGTCGGTGGAGTTGGTGCAGGTACCGGGTTCGCGGCTGGCACGCCAGACCTCTTTGGAGTCGAGTTCCTGGGCGAAGGCCGGGGCCCAGGTGGGGACGGTGATGGCGACGATGTCGCCCTTTTCGACTTTCAGGGAGGAGCCGAATTTGACCGTCTGACCGAAGTAGGGGGTGAGGACCTTGACCGAGCCCTGGCTGCGCAGGGTGTAGCGGGGCGGATTGGTACTCGGCACGCGCCGCAGAATGGCCAGGCGGGCCTCCGGCGGGGTGCCGAAGAAGCCGTTGAAGAAGGAGCGCTGCTTATCGGTCGGCTGCGCCAGGGTCAGGGTCCAGGTCTTGATCGTGCCGTCGTGAGGGACGATGAAGGGCGAGCGGGTCTGGCCGTTGCTGACCTGGAAGCCGGTGACGCTGCCGATCGCCTGGCAGGGCAGCCCGGGACAGGACGGGTCGGGCACGGTCGAGGTCTGGCCGAGCACCACCTGGGTGCTGGGAACCTTGGCGGCGCTGGTGCCAACCGCGAGCACGGCGACGATCGCGACCGCAACAAGAACTCCCTGCGAAAACCTCGACATTCAGCTGCTCCTCTCGTTATCTGGCACTGCCTGAACACACCAGACTAGCCTTCGGAGCGGCCACGAAAGCGCTGTGCGGAGGGGGCGGCGCTCAGCGCGCGGTGCCGGCGCGGGCGTAACTGACGGCGACGGCGTAGCGAACCATGCCCACCCCTTCGAACTCCAACGCTTCGCTGGCGGCGGCGGTCAGGTCCCAGGCGCGGCCTTTGACGTAAGGCCCGCGGTCGATCACGGGAGCGACGACGGCGTGCCCGTCGTAGACGAACTTGACCATCGTGCCGCAGGGCAGGCTGCGGTGGGCGACGCCGATCGTGGTCGCCCGCAGGGTCTGGCCGCAGGCGGTTTTGTTGCCGTAGAGGCCGGGTCCGTACCAGCTGGCGCCGGCGCTTTTGAAGGGGCTGAAGACGAGGTCCTGGCCGGCGGTGGTGCTGGTCACCGGCGAGGCGCCGCCGGGCGAGGCCTGGGCGGAAGCGGCGCCGAGGACGAGAGCGGTCAGGGCGGTGAGCGAAAGGGCCCAGCGCAGGCGCTTAGGTGAGCGCCGCTCGAGTCGGGGCGCACGTCGAAGATCGCTTTTCCGCGCAAGGCGGTTTCCAGATAGCTGCATGGCTCTTTACGACGCTTACGGGGTTAGCTGTCGGGCTCGCGCTGAAAGAGCTGCGCTACGCGGCTGATGCCGGCGATTCGCCCCCACTAATTGGGTCCCCCGCTCCCCGCGGTATGTAGGCGGAGATTCAGCGGAAGTTGGCGCCAGGTTAGCAAAGGCTAAGACAGAAAAACGTGCATAAGTCGAAAAAGCGCTCCAGAATGGGAAAAGCCCCCTTGCGGGAGCCTTTCCTTTAGCGGGCCTGTAAGCCGGATCCTGTCTTGAGCGGCCATCTATCTATGCGGCCTACCTGGACCTCGCCGAGCCGGGTCGACGGTCCTGCTTGGCCTTGCACCGGGCGGGGTTTGCCTGGCCGCCGCGTCACCGCGACGCCGGTGCGCTCTTACCGCACCATTTCACCATTGCCTGTACGCGACTCACGTGTGGCCGCGCCATCGGCTGTGTATTTCTGTGGCACTTTCCCGCGGGTTTCCCCGGGTGGGCGTTACCCACCGCCCTGCCCTGTGGTGTCCGGACTTTCCTCGAGGGGTTTTCTCTCCCCCCGCGGTCCGCTCGGCCCGCCCAACGATGGTAGCCACCGGCCCCGGATCGGCCAAGCGGGAGCGGGATATGGTGGCGAGCATGCGGACGGCTGTCGTGACCGGAGCGGGTGGAGGGCTCGGCCGCGCGATCGCGCTCGAGCTGGCGGGACGGGGCTGCGCCGTCTGGGCGACCGACATCGACGCGGATGCCGCAGCCCGCACCGCGGCTGAGATCGGCGGCGACGCCAGCGCGCAGGCCCTCGACGTGCGCGACGAGGCGGCCTGCCGGGCGCTCGCCAGCACCGTCGCCTCCGAGGCGGGTGCACTCGACCTCTGGGTCAACAACGCCGGCATCCTCGCCACCGGCCTGGCCTGGGAGCAGGACGAGCCGACCCGCGGGGCGATGCTCGCGATCAACGCCGCCGGGACGATGAACGGCACCGTCGCAGCACTGGAGCCAATGGTCTCCAGCGGCCGCGGACACGTCGTCAACGTGGTCTCGCTGGCCGGCATCGTCGCCGCCCCGGGCGAGGTGGCGTACTCGGCCAGCAAGCACGCGGCGATGGCCTTCACCCTCGGCACCCTGTTCGACCTGCGCCGGGCCGGCCACAAAGGCATCGAGCTCTCCGCCGTCTGCCCCGACGGGATCTGGACGCCGATGCTGGAGGACAAGCTCGACGACCCCGACGCGGCCGGCTCCTTCTCCGGCCACCTGCTGACGCCCGAGCAGGTGGCGAGCGAGGTCGGCAAGCTGACCGAGCGCCCGCGCCCAATCCTCATCCTCCCCCGCTGGCGCGGCCCCTTGCTGCGCACCTTCGACCTCTTCCCCCGCCTCGGCCTGCGCCTATTGCCGGCCGTGATGTGGGACGCCCGCAGGCGTCAGCGCCGCTACAAACGCCTGATCGAGTCCGGCCGCTGGCCCTGAAGGGCCGTCAGACGCTGCGGAAAACGCCGATCACGCGGCCGATGACCACGGCCTCGGTGGTGATGATCGGCTCCAGTTCCTCGTTCTCCGGCTGCAGCCGGATGTGGTCCTTCTCGCGGTAGAAGCGCTTGACCGTCGCGTCCTCGCCGATCAGGGCGACGACGATTTCGCCGTTGGCGGCGTCCTCGGCCGGGCGCACGATCACGTAGTCGGCTTCGAGGATGCCGGCGTTCTTCATGCTTTCGCCGCGGATCTGAAGGATGTAGTCGCCGTCCTCGCCGCCGATCACGTCGGGGACCTCGATGTACTCCTCGATGTTCTCTTCGGCCAGGATCGGCTCGCCGGCGGCAACCTGGCCGACCAGCGGCAGGCCGCTGCCGGGCCGGATCGTCCGCTTCGCCCTCTCGTAGAGCAGCTCGATCGCCCGCGGTTTCGAGGGGTCGCGTTTGAGCAGCCCGATCTTCTCCAGGTTCGCCAGATGCGCGTGCACCGTCGAGGACGAGTGCAGGCCCACGGCTTTGCCGATCTCCCGCACGGTTGGCGGATACCCCGTCTTCGCCGCGTATTTGCGGATGAAGTCGAAGATCTCCTTCTGCCTTTTGGTCAGATCAAGATCAACCATCATCAGTCCCTAGTTTCTCCCATTTGCCGGCAACAAGCACGTTCGAACACTTGTTCGCAGGCTACCGCCCGGCTCGGATACTCGCAAGCCAACGGCGTCCCCACGCCCCAAACATCTAGAATCGACCGCCCTCGAGCGGCTGTGGCGGAACTGGTAGACGCGCAAGGTTGAGGGCCTTGTGGGTGGAAACACCCGTGATGGTTCGACTCCATTCAGCCGCATCGGAAAACCCCCGCTAGCGGGGGTTTTCCTGTTTTTGCAGGTCTTTTGCGCAGGAGCCTTAGACCCGTGGTGCGCCAGTTGGTGCGCCAGTCAGACAACGACCGTGCAGGTCTCTGCCCCGGTCCTCATCGTCAACCGCAATGAGACAGAGCAAGGCGCATTCCCAGCCGCCCCGCGGAGCGGCAACCTCGTCTGCATCGGGCAACGACCAATTAACGTCTCTTGCTCCAATGGAGATTCACCCGGAGAACACGCTTGTCATCTATACGGACGGATCGAAGCGACCGAAGCCGAACCGCGGAGGCGTAGGAATGGTGCTGGTCTGGACGAACGCCGAGGGCCACGAGGAGTCCCAAGAGCACTCACCCCCAGGCTTCTTCGGTGTCACGCCGCCCCAAATGGAGCTTCAGGCGGTGATCGAGGCACTTCGGCTTGTCGACCGTCGATCGCCGATCGTGGCCCGAGAGCTGTACAGCAGGATCAGGATCTACTGCGACGCCAGCTACGTCGTCGACCACCACGCCACTGCGAAGTGGCGATGGTCGAAGTCGAAATGGCGCAAGAGCGGCGGCGGGCTTGTCGAGAATGCCGATCGTTGGAAGGAAATACTGCGCCTAGAGCGCAAGATTGGACTGCCCTTAGAAATCCGAAAGGTCGAAGGCCACAGCACGAACGAATTTAACGATCGCGCGGACAAGCTGGCGAAGCTTTCGGCCGTCGTTGCTGCCAGGCCCGCGCTAACTCCAGCCACCGTCCGGCGAAAGAAGAGCCCGCGCCGACCAAGTCGGGAAGGAATCGACCTCACCGACGGTGACCCGGTCGACATCCACATTCACCTCTTGAAGTTCATGCCCGTTCAGCGGCTCTATCGCTACGACTTCTCGGTCCAGAGCGACGGCCGGCATTTCGAGGAGGTCAGCGGGGCCTATGCCTCCCTCGACCTCGCACTGGAGGCCGGGCACTCCTACCGCGTCCGGTTTGAGGGCTCGCCCAACAACCTTGAGATCGTCGAGGTGCTCGAGGAGCTAGTCGAGCCGGACGACGATTAATCGGCCGCCCGAACGCACATGTGAGGCACCGGCGCTCTGCAATCCAAGACGCCTCCCCCGATCTTCTCGGCTCCGCTGGAGGAGGCTCCGGCTAGCGCCGGGTCGACACCGGATCAGTGGCGCTGCTGATCTGCCAGCGCACCCCAGGCCCGAACTCCAAGAGGACTCCGCTCGGCGTGATCAGCTCCCAATTCGGCGGATCGTCGCTCGCCTCTTGGGCGGCGGGTTTCACATCGAGCAACGAGCCGCCCGAGAGTTGACAGCGCAGCTCGCCGGTCTCCTCGTCGATCTCGGCGTCCTCAATCGACTTGCCAACCAACTCGGTGGGGTCGGTCGGCGACCAGTCGGCATCCTGGGTCGCCAGCCGCCACAGATCCCCCGCCGAGTCCCGGACCTCAACGTGGAGGACATCGGGATAGGCCGTGCGGACATCAACGATCGGACCACGCATAGAGCGCAGGACGTTTGCAGGAGATGAATCTAGGGCTACGACAGTTGCCATCAGCGTTGCCTCCATTGTCGCAGCCAGGCCAACAGGTCTCCATAGTTCATGTGAGCTTGCACGCCCGCTGACTCCTTCTCCTCATGAAGGGCTTGGCTGGCTTCATAGCGCTCCTGCACAGTCAGCCCCACCTCCCGGCAGGCCTGTCGAAACTGCTTGATGTCTCGCTTCCTGGTCACGGCAGGCAGCGAGTCTATGAACCGCCGGCCCGGCTCACGCCGCGGCAGCGTCCATATAGGCGTCGACCAACTCGCGGGCTTGGTTGCGCGTGCCGGGCATCAGGTGTCCATAGCGGGAGAAGGTCTCCTCGATGGTCGCGTGACCCATGAACTCCTGAATCGCCTTCGGGTTGACCCCGGCGTCGATCAGCAGCGATGCGAAGGTATGGCGGCACTCGTGGAGCGTGATCGGCTGAAGCAGGTCAGGCTCGCGCTCCTCGCGCTCCGCAAGCTCGACCTCGCGCTCATTGGCAGCTGCCCAGGCACGCTTGGCCCGGTCGTTGATCGTCTTTGGGTCGAAAGGACCTCCTCCCCGGTCTCGCTTGAACATCAGATCCGAACCTTTTACTGGGCCGCACAGGTCCAGGCGCCCGCGCAGCACCCCGAGGAGCGGCACCGTACGAGTGCCGGCCTTCGACTTCGGCGCAATCGGTCCCTCGTGCTGATCCCAAGAGCGATGGACACTGATCTCCGCGCGCCCTTGGTCGATGTCGGAGCGCCGAAGGGCCTGAAGCTCGCCCCGTCGCAATCCGGCATAGAAAGCCGTCGCCCAGATCGGGCGATCGGTGTCAGGCACCGCGTCAAGCAGCCGCGCTGCTTCGGCGGCGGTTGCCACCCGCTCGCGCCGCCCGCGCGCCACCGGCAACTCAACGTCACGGGTCGGATTGACAGGCGCAACTTCACGGCGGACCGCGTAGCGATAGATCGCCTGGAGGGGATTGACCGTGTTGCGGATCGTGCTGGGTGCCAACTCGTTCGCGAGCATCCCGTCCACGAAGCTCTGGATGTCAGCCCGAGTCAACTCCGCGAGCCCGACCGAAGCGAACTTGGGAAGCACGCGCAGGCAAAGCACACGCCCGTATTCACGCAACGTTCCCGGCTTGTACTGATGGCCGGAACGGTCGCGGACTCGACCGCTCCGAGCCGCCTCAAGCCAGAGCCAGGCCGCTTGCTCGACGGTCAACTGCGAGGGGACGCGAGAGCTGCGGGCATTGGCTGCGGCCCGTGCATCCGATCGCCACGACCTGGCCTCTGACTCGCGCGCAAAGGTTCGGCGCAGCTTGCGTCCCTCGCGGGTCAGGTAGATCGACGCCTCCCAACCCGCGTTGCAGTTGCATCGCTTCCCTTTTCGCGAAGCGCAGCCCTTCGAGTGCCGCTTGCGGATGCCCTCAGCCATTGGCCCGCTCCCTGAACTGCCCGCGCCGCACATCGCCAGGGCTCCACTTGATCCCCGCCATCAGCTCGCCCGGCTCGACTTCGAGGCTCGCGCAGAGCTTCGCCAGGGTGTCGATGCGGGCGATTCTCAGACCGCGCTCAAGCTGGCTGATCTCGGTCCGATGAACCGAAGCCCGGACGCTCAACTCATCCTGGGACATATCCGCGCCCTTGCGGGCACGGACGAGGTTGTCGCCGAACTGCGCCGCGACATCCATCAGTCGTCCCTCTGATCGGGGCCGCGCGTGACGAACTTCCCGCGCGGGTTTCCACGCGACGGCTTAGGCGGAAGCCATGCCATCCCTTTGAGCAGATCGCCCGGAGCGATTTCCAGGGCGCCGGCCAGTTTGACCACGGTGTCGATGCGGGCCAGTCGGACCCCGCGCTCAAGATTGCCGATCTCGGTCCTGTGTACGCCCGCGAGGTGGGCGAGCTGTTCCTGGGAGAAGCCCGCCCGCCTGCGGATGATCAGGAGGTTCTCGGCAAGGCAGCGTGCGAGGTCGGGGGGATACTCGTAGCCCGCCATCACGCGGCCTCTCGCTGATCGCCGCGACGAGCGCCACCGAGATCGTTGAATCCAAAGCTGCCGGTATCGAGCCGTGGCGGGGTCCAGATGATGCCCTCCAACAGCGTGTTCGCATCGACGCCGAGGGCGGCGGCTAGCTTGACCAGGGTGTCGGCGCGGGCGACCCGCTCCCCTCGCTCAAGCTGGCCGACCGCGGTGCGGTGCAGCGCCGCGAGGTCGCCGAGCAACTCTTGGCTGATTCCAGCGGCGCGACGGCGGTGGGCGAGGTTGGCGCCGAGGCGCTCGGCGAACTGCGTGGATTTCTCCATCGTCAGCTCACCTCCAGGCCAGCGAAGTACAGGGCCGCTCGCGAGGGCGAAAGGAAGCGCCCCTCGCGGTGCATGAGCCCCGCGCCGACCAGTTCGCGAACGGCTCGCCCTGCGGCGTCCTCAGGATCGCCTCGCTCGGGGTCGGCGTGGAGGACAAGGATCAACTCATCCATCGTGAGCCGGGTCGGGTGTTCATCGAGGAGAAGCGCCAAAACAGCGCGCTCCGTTCTCTTGTCAACCCCTGTCGGGGAAGAGGGATCGAGCGATGCGCGACCCATATGGTTCTCGTCAGCCATGAGGAGTCCACTCTCCTTGTGGTCAGGCTCCCGGTTGGCGTTAGCGCGCCGCCGGGAGCCGCTTTTGTTTGGATCGAGAAGGTACCACAGGCGTCGGCCTTTCACCGACAGCTGTGCGCTATTCGTCGCGGATGATTTCTGCAACTCGGGAGTGATGCAGGCCAGCGGCATCACCAATCTCCCTGAGCGACAGACCAGCCTTCTGCGCGGAGGCGAAGGCCTTGCGTCGCGCTTTGCGCGTCGCTTCCCGATCGTGCTCGAACTTCGCCTGGGCAGCTTCGATTGCCCGGCGCGCTTTCTTCTTGTCGTCGGCGCCCGCCATCCCGAGCAGCCTAGAAGCTGCCCCGACTTCAGAGCAATCGAACCTTGGCGATGCAGCACGGCGATCACGACCCGCCAAAGACATGCTCGGCGTTCTCGGAAGTCCAACGTTCAAGCTCGCTGACCGGAACCAGCCGCTTGCGCCCCCTGCGGATCAGGCGAAGCTCCGGCGCCACATTGGCGTCGAAGAAGTCGGGGCCAACCCCGATCGCGGCCGCGGCCTCGGCGGGCGTGAGAGCTATCCGGGGAATCGAGGTCGCGAGCTTCTTCGCCATGACTCACCCCGTCCCGCTCATCGCCCGATTCCCAACGAGCGCTGGGCGCCGCGCTGGGCCTCTCGGCTGTGCGTCTGCTCGCGCCCCAGCCGCCTCTGGCTCTCCCGCAACCGTCGCTGCTGAGCCTCCCACTGCGCCCGCTTGGCACCGCGATCAGGACGCGGCCCAAGCGCGCTGTCTCTGTCCCTGATGCCGTTCTCTTTCCGATAGCCCTCGATCCCTTGAGTCGCGCGGTCCCAGGTCGAGCGCTTACGGAGGTCGCTCGGCCTCTCCCCCAGCTCCTTGACGATGTGGGCGGGTGGGGAGATGCGCAGGGCCGCCAGCTCGGCGCGCTGGCGCTCGGCGAGCAGGTAGTCGATGACCGCGGCCTCGGCCCGCGCCCGATGCTCGACGGGGCCGAGTCCGCGCTGCTGGGCTTCCAAGCGATCGGCTGCCTCTGAGCTGCGGTCGGCCTGCGCCTGCAACCTCTCCAGCTCCGAGCGGCGCTGGCGCCGGGGAAGCTCGCCGACCTGCTCGGCCTGGTCGGCGATCCGGTCGAGGTTGCGATCGGCGCGGGCAATCTCCTCCGCGAGCCGGTCGTGACTCTGCTCGTTGTGGCGCTCGGCGCCGGCCTCGGCGCGAAGCTCCTGGCGTCGGCGCGTCAGCTCCTCGGTCGAAAGCTGCCCGAGCGAGGAGCGCAGCGCCTCATCGTGGGCCGCCGTCTGGGAGCCGTCGCGCTCGGCGGCTTCGGCGATGTGCTCAAGGCCCTGGCGAGAATGCAGCGAGGCCGGGGCGATCTCCTCGCGATCGAACTGGACCTCCGGCGTTGCATAGAAGAAGGTCTCCTCGCGGGTGCGGGAGGCCGCGACGTAGAACTCTTGGCGATCCATCGAGGGATCGGCCATCACGTAGGCGCGATCGACCGTCGCTCCCTGGGCTTGGTAGGTCGTCGCGGCATAGGCGTGCTGGAGCGCCGGGTCTCCGTACCTCGTAACCCGCCCCAAGAAGACGGAATCGACACACACCCGCCCACGGGTGTCGATTCCGTCCAACACCAGCGCCCCGGACTCCAGATCGACTGCCTCGATCCGCCAGCGCTCGCGGTTGTAGATCTGGGCTTTGTGGTCGTTGACCCTCGTGATGACCTGATCGCCAGCAGCGAAGCGGGCCTCCCCCACTTCGATCTCGACCTCGCCGAGCCGGCCTTCGGCGCGCATCCGCTCTCGCGCCAGCGCGTTCAGCTTCTCGACCTCGACGTTTCGCTTCGCCACCATCAGCGCGTCCTCGCCCCGGCCGAAGCTCTGCCACCAGTCGTTGACCATCTCCTCGCGGCGGGCCTCGGGGTCGGCGGCGACGATCACCCGCTCTGAGGAGCGGTAGATGTCGAGCGCCTCGCGGCCCTCGCCCTCCCTGATCCGCTTTGCCCCTTCGCGGTCGAGCTCGTGGCGGTGTCGGATCACTTCATCCAGCACCACCGGCTCGCTGCGGTTGGCGATCGCGGCGAAGAGACCGCCCGCCTCGATCTCCCCGAGCTGGGCGGGGTCGCCGATCAAGACCAGCTTGGCGTCGGCTACCTGGGCGTGGTCGATCAGGCGGGCGAGGGTCGCCGAGTCGACCATCCCGGCCTCGTCGATCAGCAGCACCGAGCCGGGTTGCATCGGCGCCTTGTCCTGGGCCTCCTTCCTGTCGAAATCGGCGAGGAGCCGAGCGATGCTGGTGGCATCGAGCCCCTCTGAGCGCAGCACGTTCGCCGCCCGCCAGGTCGGCGCCGCGACGAGAAGCTCGTGCGATCCGGCCGCCCAACCTTCGGCCGCCGCCACGGTGGCGTAGGTCTTGCCGGTTCCGGCCTCGCCGATCACGATCTCCAATGCCCGGCCGCCGCCGAGGAGCTGGGAGACCATCGCCCGTTGATCGGCCTTCAGGCTCGGGCGGGCATCGAGGACGCGGGAGACGAGGATCGGGTCGACCACGACGCGATCGGTGGCGCCTCGCATTCGCTCCGCCGATCCCAGCGCCCGCTGCTCCAGCTCGTAGATCCGCTGCGTCGTGAAGCGCTCGCCCTTTGGGCTCTCACCAATGCGGATCACAGACTCACTGGCGAGGAAGGCGTCGGCGAGTTCCTCGACTTCGGCGGCCGGGGCGCCGTGGGGCAGGTTGTCGGCGACGGCCTGGATCGCCTCGCGGCGGCCGAAGTGGGAGACGTGGGCGGTGACCGAGCGCTCGACCTGGAGCGCGGTCAGCAGCGTCGGGCCGGGTCGCTCATGCCCGAGGCACGCCCCGATTGCCTCGCGGTCAAGGCCGACCTCCGCTCCGTTGGTTCGCCAGGCCTCGCGCATGCTCTCGGTGGTGAGGTCGCGGTCCTTGGCCTTGCGGGTCGCCAGGGTCGCGACCTGCATCGCCCGTGCCGAGGCTCCCTCCCCCGCCGCCTCGAGGATCTCGGCGCGGCGAGTGGAGAAGCGCCGCAGCTCCTCGGGGCTGAAGCCCTTGATGTCGGCGATGCCTTTGACGACCGGCTGCCACTCGACGCCGAGGCGCTGGGTCAGCTCATGGCGTAGGTGGGCCTCATAGATGTAGCTGGCGGTTTTGGCGTGTTCGTAGATCGCCGGGTGGTAGAGCCGCGACCAGCGGCCGTCAGGCCCTTTGGTCGCGTTGGCGATCAGAACATGGGTGTGGAGCTGGGGATCACCGGCGCGTGAGGAGCGGTGGACGTAGGCGGCGGCGAGGAAGCCGTTGCCGGGGACGAACTCGTGGCCGCCACGGCCGCGGCGGGTCCAGCAGGCTTGGCGCTCCAGATAGCCGAGCGCCTCAGCGACGGCGGCGGCGTGGGCTTCCTTGACCTGGCTTGAGACCGGATGGCCGCCGAGTGCCCAGGTCAGCGAGACCGACTTCGGGGCGGAGAAGGTCAGGTCGAAGCCGGGGACCGGCTCGCGGCCGGGAGCTGACTTCAGGCCGAGCGGCTCGCCGGTAACCGGGTTGTTGCCGGTCAGCATCGCGACGAGCTGGTCGGCCTCTACCTTGCCGTCGAGCCCGAGATCCTCAGCGGCGTCGCCGAGCCAGTAGCCCTCGGCCTCGCCCTCGCCGGAGTAGTAGTCCTCGGCGCCTTCAGCGACCTTGTCGAGGTAGTAGCTGTGCTGGCCGGCGCCGAGCTTGCCGATCGAGAGCATCAGCCGGAGCGCCCGTGGCGGGGGTGGAAGCGGTCGAGGTTGGGGCTCATACCTCCTATGTCGTGCCGGAGGCGGTTTTGCATCGGAAGAAATTGGAGGCTGGCCATGCCTCCAACGTCCGACGGAGAGCGTCAGCGCCCCCGGAGATCACCCGGTGATAGGGCGTGAGGGGGTTGCTTTTGATGTTGACTGGCGGAAAGTTCTCGGGGTCTGAGGAGCTCTGCCGTGTGGGGTCTGCTTCTGACTAGGACTCAACTTGGTTGGCTTGAGGCTGGACCTGCCTCCCTTGAGACTGGACTTGACTTTTCATGCCTGGCAATCTTGAGTCGCCGATTTATGTGCGAACGTATATTCGTATGAGAGATTGCAACCCGGCAACCTCAGGGAAGCGCCGACCCCAACTGCTAGTTGGGGTCGGGGAGACGCTGCGGTACCTTTTCCGCGCGATGCGGCAAGCGACCTGAACGGGGCGCTCTTCGTGCAAGGAAATTGTGTCTTGGAACTAGAGCTCTCTATCGACAACCATCACCTGGAGGCGTTGGCGGCCAACCCGCAGCCAGCCATCTTGGAGTTGGTTTGGAACGCCCTGGATGCCGATGCGAAGCGCGTGGAGATCGTCCTTGCAAAGCAAGAGCTGGGAGGAATTGGAGAGATCCGCGTAGTCGACAACGGTCACGGCATGACCCACGAGGCCGCACGCGCCGCGTTCGAGCTTCTCGGGGGCTCCTGGAAGAAAGAGGGCGGGACCTCGCAGGAACTCGGGCGAGCACTCCATGGAAAGTCAGGACAGGGCCGGTTCCGCGCCGCCGGCATGGGTCAGGCGATTATCTGGAAATCCATCGCCGAGACTCCGGATGGCCGACAGCTAACGGTTATTGAGATCCCAGCGAACAATCGCCGGCGAGCCAATATCTCTGATCCCGTCGTCACGACCGAGGAGCCAGGAACCGAAGTTGTCATTTCGGAGATCTCTGATTGGCCCGAGGGCCTAGGCGACGGGGCGGCGGAGTTCTTCATCAGCAAGCTAGCGCCCTACATCGAGAAATATCACCCAGACGTCATTTTCGCGGGGAAACGCCTTGATCCCGCCGCAATACAGAATGACCATGCCGAATACCCAATCGAGGTAGACGGCATCGACCCAGCCCGCCTAGAGGTAATCGAGTGGTCCCAGAACATGCCTCGCGCTCTTTGCTTCTGCAATGCGGATGGAATGGCTCTCGCAGAAGAAAAGCCAAAAATTCATGCCCCGGGATTCGACTTCACGGCGTATATCTGCTGGTCCGGCTTTGAGGACGGCACGCGAATCCACGCTCCCGAAATGGATCCTCAGTCCTCGGCGATTATCGAAGCGAGCCGGGCCCAGCTGAAGACGCATTTCAAGGAGCGCGGAGAAGACGAGAGACGCCGCCAGGTCGAAGAATGGAAAGCCGAGAAGGTCTACCCGTTCGACACGGAGCCAAAGTCGGCAACCGAGACCGCCTCCCGCGAGCTTTTTGACGTGATAGCGGTCACCGCACGATCAGCTGTCAATGCCGGGGAGTCACGCTCGAAACTCCTGTCACTCCGATTGCTCCGCGAGGCGGTAGAGAAGGATCCCACCTCCCTACATCAGGTGTTGGAGGAGGTTTTGGGCCTGCCCCCCAAAGATCTTGAGGAGCTGGGAATGCTCTTAGAGCAGACCAGCCTGACCAAAGTAATAGAGGCTTCTCGGACGATCACGAAACGCTTGGATTTTCTCCTTGGACTTCAAGAACTGGTTACGGACAAGGAGCTGAAAGCTCGCCTACTGGAGCGCAGTCAGCTACATCGAATCCTTGCCGATCAGACTTGGATATTCGGAGAGGAGTTTGCACTTACGGCCGATGACGAAGGCCTGAACGCAGCCCTTAAGGCGCACATCAAACTTCTCGGGAGAACCGAGCTCGCTCCCGACGAGCTTGACGCGCCTGTTGAAGGAGCCGGAGATCGGTCTCGGGCAATCGTGGACCTCATGCTCGCTCGCGAGATACCGCAGAACCGAAACCGGCTAGAGCACTTGGTAGTTGAGCTCAAGCGCCCGTCTGTGGCGATCGGGCCTAAAGAGGTCCAGCAGATCGAGGAGTACGCCTATGCCGTCGCGAGTGACCCACGCTTCGACAAGAGCGAGGTGTCTTGGGACTTCTACGCCATCTCAACCACGCTCACTGGAACTGTTCCCGAAAAAGCGAAGCAGAAAGACAAAGAGCCAGGGCTGGTGACCACCTTCCGTGATGGCACGGTTCGCGTCTGGGTGAAGACGTGGGGCGAGGTGATTGGAGATGCCAAACATCGGCACAAGTTTGTGAGAGACCGGCTTGACTACGCACCATCGTCCCAGCGTGCGTTCAAGCACATGAAGGAAGCCCATGCAGACTTCTTGCCAGCAGCCGTCGACGACAGGATCCACAAGCAGCCAGCCTCCCCATCAGCCGCCCAGACCGAGGCGGCATAGTTCGGTCCACTGATCTCAGCTGGCCACAACCGGCCTAAGTGATTAGTCCTCGTCGTCTAGATGCAGCGTCGCTCGCGCGCCGGTCCAGAATTTCCTCGTAATCTGCGAAGCGCTAGCTGCGTCCGCACCCCAACCCAGCTCCTCATTGAGTTGGTCGTAGACAGTCGCAGTGACCGACCGATCCACTTTCAGATCTGCATAAGCCTGGTCGACCCTGTCCTGAGCCTGATCGGCCTTCTGTTTTGCCTCGATGAAGCGATATCGCATCTCCTCCCTGTGAGCCTTCAACTCTAGGTCGATGCCCCACGCTCGCTTGAGCGCAAAGATCAGAAAGGTGATCGCAGCAGCGCTCTCGATGACTTCGCGGGCGAGTTGAAGATCTACTAGGAGAGGGCTGCCAAAATGAACCCGCCTGACCTTGGTGTCTAGCGTCAAGGCGCGCTCATAAGCTGAAGAGGTCGGCTTCAGTTCCAAGGCGATCGCCAAGCTCAGATTGACGATAAGGCCGAGATTCTGGAGTTCATCGGTGATGTGCCCGAGCTGTACGCCGATGATTCCCTGGGAGCTAGATTCCTCCCATCTGATTTCGAGCGTGGCGTTGCTGGTAGTGCTTAGAATCGTGGCAGGCATAATCTCGATTTAGCTACACGAACGCCAATCCGGCGTAGCGCTCCAAAAGCAGGGCCAGCCTCTCTTCCGGCGTCCACTTTCGCTTCCTAGGACTGAAGATTCGATCAACCGCTAGATCGATCTCGGCGTGCGCCTGAAGAATGTCGCGCCTAGGGGCAAGCGGGTCATATAGATCCGCAAGACTCGCCTCGGGATAACGCGCCCGAGCGACTAGAAGTCCTTCTCCTGCGGCCACGACAGCCGTGCGGTCACCTTCACCAATGTGGCCGGGCAATGGAAACGTGTTGTGGACAACTGACTTCGCGTATCGCAGATCCGACTTGATGTTCCCTCCCACTCCCCTAATCCACGCCGCGAACATCGTTGAAGAAAGTAAGCCGAACAGAAATCCAGTTGGATCGTCGGCCGTATATAAAGTATTTGACGCAATCTCATTCGGAGTTAGCAGCGCCACCGTGTACCACCGTCGCGTCTCGCTTACCTGTGCCGGGATGCCGACGTAATTGTGAGCCGGCTGCGCCACATGAAAGAACCGGGTGGGTTCGTTAGCCAGCACCTGGGTGTCCGGATTCACGCTGGCGAGGCGGGTCGCCTTCACAAGGGTAAGTCGCTCGTCTAGAAACGCAGACCGCTTACGATCCCCCGGGTCTAGCCCGTCCGGCGCCCAAATACACCACCGCTCCAAGCTATTTACTAACTCGCGTGATCCTAGATAGGGACGAATGTACTTCATGGCGATTGGGTCATTCGCAGGCATCTCATCACGTGAGACCACCAGACCGCCCCCATCGCTAGGAAGACTGCCGTAATCAACAGGGGGCATTGCGGGAGAGAGTGGGGTCGACACACCGGCTACCGCAACGTCAGGCCCATCGGTTAAGTAAGGGCTGATATTCGAGGCCCTAATCTCTACCGGTTGCGATTTTGGGGTTTCATAAACAAATAACCGCTTCCCCTTACGACCGTAAGCAAAGCCAACAATTACAACGTGAACGTGTGCCGCACCCCTGGCCTCACTGGTCCAGGTGAAGGTCTGATGGGCAAACTGAACACCATACCCGGCATCATGAAGTGGCCGCCACAGTCGGGCAACCTGCTCACCTTGACAGATGGAATTAGTTGAAACAAATGCAAATTGGACCGCCTGGTCTCGTCCATAGTCCAGCGCTTTGCGATACCAACCCGTCACGAAGTCGAGCCACTTCGCGTAGCCGGCACCCCACACATCTTGTAGGTCTTGGCTCTGCTGTTTCGTTCGATACTTGTGTCCACCGAAAGGCGGGTTCCCGAATACGTAGGTCGCCTCCTCCCGCGGAAGGACACTGTCCCAGTCAAGCATTAACGCATTGCCAACGGCGATGTGGGGGGCTGCGGGAATAGGGAACCGAAGAATCTGGACTCCAAACTCCTTAGACGCGCTCCTATTGGCCAGGTGATCCATCAGATAGAGCGCGGTGCGAGCAATGCGAGCGGGGAACTCCTCGATCTCTATTCCGTAGAACTGATCTACTCGCACCTTAAGCTCAAACGTTACATCTAGCGTCTGCGCCGCTTCCCTTCCCTCTTTCTGCCTAAGCTTCCTGACTGCCTCAGCCTCAACACGACGAAGTTCTCGGTAGGCAATTACAAGAAAGTTGCCACACCCGCACGCCGGGTCCATGAACTTGAGAGTTGGTAGCCGATCGAGCAGCTCACGGAGCTTGGGCTTTGAATTCGCCGCTGCAAGCTCCGCGTCAAGCTCATCCAGGAAAAGGGGCTTGATAACGCGAAGGATGTCTCGCTCCGACGTATAGTGTGCACCAAGTTGTCTCCTCTCGGCAGGCTCCATCACGTTCTGGAACATGGAGCCAAAGATCGCCGGTGCAATATGGGACCAGTCGAACTTGCATGCCTCCAAGAGCGCATCCCGAACGGCTTCGTCGCAGACCGGAATTGGAAGCGTCTCCTCGAATATGTCGCCGTTTACGTGAGGAAGATTGCGAAGCTGCTCATTGAGTGCCTCCGGACGGTCACCTTCCGGCGTGTCGAGCCATTGGAAGACCTCCGCCATGACCTGCCCGAGGTTGTTGCCATCGGAGGCCGTATAGGTGGCGACATGAGAATGAAATGCCGCCTTCTCAAAGATTCCGGAGTCGTCTGCAAATAGACAGAAAAGGATCCGAGTTAGCCAGACTCGCAGGTTATGGCCACTGTACCCATTTGCCTCTAGGCGATCATGTATCGCGGCTAGATATGCGGTCGCCTTGAGGTTGACTTCCTCCTCGTCCACGAAATGCTCGCCGGGCCTTCGATGCCCAGCCATCCAGGCAAACAGCTCGATGTTGTCGGCAAGATCTTGGAGCAGGAATTCTCCGGACTGTGCGTTTCGCAAGTCCCGCCACTCGAATCGCTCAAAATCGCTTACGACTACTAGCCACGGATACTCTGCTTGGGCAAGTGAAGCCATGTAGTCGACGGCTTGGCCCATTGCCTCATCGAGATCCTTGCCGCGAGACTTCTGCTCAACGGCCATCTCTCCCGGCCAGAGGAGGTCAACTCTCCCCGCTCCCCCCGTGGATGAGCGCTGAGCCTTGAACTCGAACGTGCTGACCTGGCGCCTATCGATGTCAAACATGCCCAAGAACTCGTTCCAGAAGGTCTGAGAGTCCGCCTCCTCTCTAGCGGCATCCTCAAAGCGCTTCGAGAAACGTCTTGCCCGTTCCCGAATGCCATCGAGCGAGATGGTTACGCCCGCCTCTTGAAAATGATTTCCCTCCACCGAGAGAGTGATATCGAAATCATCGGTCTCCATCGCGCTCCGTGGGCAAGCCTGCGTGAGGCTGAAGTCCGAGGCCCGTTCTGGTCAAAGGGCTAGAGCCACATGGCTTCAGTGGACGACCCTGTAGAACTGCAACGTGCGGCCTACTTGGATGACATCGGAGTCGACCTGGAAAGTCGGCTCCGGCCGGCACTCGGTCTAGCTTTGAATTCGGTTGTCAGGAAGCGGTCCACGAACGCCGCGGCCTCGTGCGCCAGTCGTGCGCCAGTCAGACACCGAAAGAGCCGGTTTCAACCGGAATCAGCCGGATACGACTTGGCTCTGGAATGCGGATTTGGCTCTAGCAAGCGGTGCTGAGGCAGCTTGAGGGCCTTGTGGGTGGAAACACCCGTGATGGTTCGACTCCATTCAGCCGCATCGGAAAACCCCCGCTAGCCGGGGGTTTTCCTGTTTTTGCAGGTCTTTTGCGCAGGAGCCTTAGACCCGTGGTGCGCCAGTCAGACGCGGTCTATGCCGGCTATTCCGCGTAGCCTGCCCGTAATGCCTTATGTCGACTCCTACCTGTGGCGACTACGCCAGGCAGTGGGCAATGAGTTGGTCTTGATGCCGGGGGCAATGGTCGCGCTCCTACGCGACGACGGCCAAGTGCTTCTCACCAGACGTGCCGACGACAGGTCTTGGTGTCTGCCTGCCGGCGCAGCGGAGGTCGGCGGCAGCTTCGCCCAAACGGCAATCGACGAGGTCGCCGAGGAGACTGGGGTCACTGTTGCCAGCGAGGATCTCGTGCCCTTCGCTTCGCTCTCCGAAGCCGAGGGACACACGATTCGTTATCCGAATGGCGACATCACTCATTGCTTCGCGCTTTGCTTTCTGGCGAGGAAGTGGCACGGAGATCCACGCCCCGATAACGAGGAGTCGACCGCCGTGAGATTCGTGCCGATAGACGGAGCGCCGCAACCCGTTCACCCACCTACCGCCCGTGCGCTCCAACTTCTTCAGGCCTATCTCGACACCGGCGCATTCCAACTGCGCTAGAGGCTTGGGCCTCAGATAGACACGACCAGCTCGCGTTTCGGCGTCCGTCGAGACTTCGAGCTGGGTGCCTCGTCCTGAAAGCCGGAGACGAGGTGAGTATCGAGCGCCTTTCGCGAGTTTGCGCATCGTCGCGAAGCTGAATCGGTGCTGTCCGCTCTCAAGGCGAGAGACGACGGGAATGGCTCGTCCCCATCCTCTTGGCCAGCTCCTCCTGGGTGAGGTCGAGCTGCATCCGCTTTCTGGATCACCAGCCGCGCGAAGTCCTCTTATAGGCGCATTCGCGGCTGTATCGTTGCTCCAGCTGTTTTTCGAGAAGAAGAAATAGGGACGGCTCCACCCTCATGTCAAAGCCCTCCTATGACGAGTTGGGCCGTGGCTACGCCGACGTGCGCCGCGAGGACCCGCGGATCGCGGCGCGGATCGACGCGGCGCTTGGCGATTCCCGCACGGTCCTGAACGTAGGAGCCGGCACCGGCTCCTACGAGCCGGCCGACCGAGAAGTCGTTGCGGTCGAGCCCTCGGCGACGATGATCGCCCAGCGGCCGCCCGGCGCGGCACCGGTGATTCAGGCGAGCGCGGAAGAGCTGCCCTTTGGGGATGGCGAGTTCGACGCGGCGACGGCGGTGCTGACCGTCCATCACTGGGCGGACCTGGATGCGGGGCTGCGCGAGCTGCGGCGGGTGGCGCGGCGACGGTTGGTGCTGGTCACCTTCGAACCGACGCTGCTGAGGGACCTATGGATCGCCCGCGACTACTTCCCCGAGATCCTCACGCTGAAGCGACGCGCCGGGGCCACCAGCAAGCGTCTGGCGGAGCTGCTGCCGGCGGCGACAGCGCAACCGCTGCCGGTCCCGAGGGATTGCGAGGACCTCTTTTTCGCGGCGCTCTGGGCGCGGCCGGAGATGCTCTTCGACGACGAGGTGGTGCGGCCGATGTGGGTCTGGCAGAGCATCTCCGAGGAGGGGCGGCGAGAAGGCCGGGAGCGGCTCGCCGCCGACCTCGCGAGCGGCACCTGGGAGCGGCGATTCGGACACCTTCGCGAGCAGGCGGACCTTGACGTCGGCCTACGCATCGTCGTCTCCGAGCTGGCCGGATAGCGTCCCGGCCAGTGCCCGCCGCACCTAGGGCGACAGCAGAGTGAGGTTCCAACCGTCGTCGTCGCGACTGAAGAGCCGCCGCTCGTGAATCCGGTCGTCGGCTTCGCTCCAGAGCTCGATCGTCTCGGGCCGGATCCGCAGGGCGCCCCAGTCGGCGGGACAAACCGGCGCCGTCTCCTGCACCTCTGCCAGGTGAGCCAGCCGGTCGCGGAGCCGGTCGAGGTCATCGATCTCCTCCCCCTGGCGGGAGACGACGGTCTGCAACTGGTGGAAGGCGTCACGCTCGGCGAACAGCTCCTCGGCCAGGGCGCGCTCGGCGAAGGTCGCCTCCCCGGTGACATGGACCTGGCGGCCCAGCACCGGCCAGTGGAAGAGCAGGGCGACCTGGGGGTTGGCCTCGATCTCCTTGGCCTTGCGGGTCCACAGCGCCGAGGTGAAGATGAGGGCGTCGTCCTCGATCCGCTTCAGCGTCACCGTGCGGGCCGAGGGGCCGCCCTCCCCCACGGTGACGAAGGCGACCGAGGCCGGCTGCGGGATCCCCGCCGCGCGCGCCTCCTCGATCCAGCGTTCGAGCTCGCGGATCGGGTCGTCGGCAGGCATGGCGTCGAGAATAGTTCTGCGCATGGCGGAATGCCCAGTACGCTCTTGCGGAGCGTGCCGAGTGGGATCGGCCCAACCCGAGGAGGAGGTCCGATGTACGACTACGTAATCGTCGGAGCGGGCTCTGCCGGATGCGTGCTGGCGGCACGCCTTTCGGAAGACCCGGACGTCAGTGTGCTGCTGCTCGAGGCCGGGCCGCCGGACGTGAACGAGAACATCCACGTCCCGCTCGGCTACCTGCAGCTGGCCCGGACCGAGGTCGACTGGGACTACGACAGCGCCCCCGAACCGGGCTGCGGCGGCCGTCGCCTGCCCCTCCCCCGAGGCAAGGTCCTTGGCGGCTCCTCCTCGACCAACGCGATGGTCTACATCCGCGGCAACCATGCCGACTACGACGAATGGGGCGTTGCCGGCTGGGGCTGGGACGACCTCTTCCCCTATTTCCTCAAGGCCGAGGACAACGAGCGCGGCGCCTCCGAGTGGCACGGCGCCGGCGGGCCACTGGCGGTCTCCGACCAGCGCTCCGGCAACAAGATCACGCCCGCCTTCGTCGAGGCGGGGGTCGAAGCCGGCCTGGCCCGAAACGAGGACTTCAACGGCGCCGAGCAGGATGGGGTCGGGATGTACCAGCTGACCCAGCGCGGCGGCATGCGGGCCAGCGCCTCCGTCTCCTACCTGCACCCGGCGATCGAGCGATCGAACCTGACGGTGATGCCCTACATGCACGTCAACCGCGTGCTCTTCGAGGGCGTGCGCGCGGTCGGGGTCGAGGCGAGCCAGCTCGGCCAGGCGCAGGAGCTGCGAGCCGGGCGCGAGGTGATCCTCTGCGGCGGCGCCTACAACTCGCCGCAGCTGCTGATGCTCTCCGGCGTCGGCCCGGCCGAGCACCTGGCGCTGCGCGAGATCGAGCTGCTGCTCGACCAACCGGCGGTGGGTGAGAACCTCAGCGACCACGCCGCCCACTACGAAGTCTGGACGACGCCGGAGCCGGAGAGCCTGCTGGCGGCGCTCGAGCCAGCGGCGCTGGAGGAGTTCGCCGCCTCCCAGACCGGCCCCTTCGCCTCCAACCTGGCCGAGGCCGGCTGCTTCGCCAGGGTCAAGTCCGGTGCCGAGGCGCCCGACACCCAGTTCCACGTCGCGCCGATCCACATCGTCGAAGAGGGCATGGGCGATCCGCAGGCGCACGGGGTCTGGGTCTCGCCGTGCCTGCTGACGCCCCTGGCCCGCGGCTCGGTCCGGCTCGCCTCCAAAGACCCGACGGCGAAGCCTATCGTCCGCAACGGCTTCTATGCCGAGGAGGAGGACATGGCGCGGGCGATCGCGGCGGTACGGCTCGCCCAGGAGATCTGCGCCCAACCGGCGATGCGCCCCTACTGTGCCGAGCCGTTCACGGTGCCGGCCAGCGATTCCGAGGACGACCTGCGCACCCACATCGCCGCCACGACGTACCCGATCTACCACCCGGTCGGCACCTGCGCGATCGGCTCGGTCGTCGATGCCGACCTGCGGGTCGAGGGGCTGGAGGGCATCCGCGTCGTCGACGCCTCGGTGATGCCGGTCGTCCCGCGCGGCAACACCAACGCGCCGACGATCGCGATCGCCGAGCGGGCGGCGGACCTGATTAAAGGAGCGGTGCCATTGCGGGCCGAGGGCGACCCGGCTTCCGCGGTTCCGTAGCCACACATTGCGTGGAAAGGGAACCGCGGAACGTCAGGCCGTGCCCAGCGCCTTGTCGATGAACGGGCCCAGCAGGTCGGCCACCGCGGACGCCGTCGTCTCCGGCGACTCGCTGGGGCCGGTGATGTAGCTAATCGCCAGCCGCACCAGGGCTTCAGAGAGGAGGTCGACGTCGGCTTTCGCGGCCTGCGGCCAGCCCTGCTCGATCACGGTGCCGAGGCGGGCGGTCGCCCACTGGACCACGGGCAGGCCCTGGGTGGTGACGAAGGGGAGCATGCCGCCGGTGCCGTCGTCGCTGAGCAGGATCCGGATCAGCGGGTCCTCGCCGGCGGTACGGAGGAAGAGCTCGAGCGCGGCGCCGACGGCGGCGCGGGGGTCGTCGCGGTGCTCGAGGACCGCCGCCTCGACGTCGTCGAGGAAGCGCTCGCCCTCGTGGATGACGAAGGCGAGCCCGAACTCGTTGCGGTTGCCGAACTCCTTGTAGAGAGTCTGGCGGCTGACGCCGGCGGTGGCGGCGATGTCGGACATCGTGATCTCCGACCAGGCCTGCTGCTCGAGCCGGTCGCGGGCGGCGCCGAACAGGGTCTGGCGCAGCAGCTCCCTGGCCGCCTCGGGGTATGGGGTTCGCGCGCTCGCCACCGTCGCCCCCATCGTCGCAGCGGGAACGGTCACCCGGCCTCGTCCTCAGACACGAAGTCGACCTTGTCACGGACGCCGCAGTCAGGGCAGGCGTAGTCGTCGGGCACCTCACTCCACGGCGTCCCCGGTGGGAAGCCCTCGCGCGGGTGCCCCGCCTCCTCGTCGTAGACGTAGCCGCAGCCGGGACAGCGCCAGCGGCTCACGCGGAAGCCTCGGGCGTGGCGCCGTAGCGGGCGAGGATTTTCGTCCGCTTGCGCGGCTGGATGTTGGCGCGGCTGACGTCGCCTTCGAAGTGGTCGAGCAGACGCGGGTCCATCACCCGCCGCCACAGCGGCGGGAACCAGGCGAGCACGATCATCCCGGCATAGCCGGTGGGCAGCTGCGGCGCTTCTTCGACGTGGCGCAGCGCCTGGTAGCGGCGGGTCGGGTTGGCGTGGTGGTCGCTGTGGCGCTGCAGGTGGTAGAGCAGCACGTTGGAGGCGACGTTGTTGCTGTTCCAGCTGTGCTCGGGCAGGCAGCGCTCGTAGCGCCCGTCCTCACGCTTGTTGCGGCGCAGGCCGTAGTGCTCAAGGTAGTTGACGACCTCCAGCAGCGAGAAGCCGAGCACCGCCTGCAGCAGCAGGTAGGGCAGGACGACGGGACCGAAGACGATCGCCAGCGCGGCGAACAGCGCCAGCGTCATCGCCCAGGCGCTGAGCAGGTCGTTGTGCCAGCTCCAGTGCGACTTGCCGACGCGGTCGAGGCGAGCGCACTCGATACCCCAGGCCGAGGTGAGGCTGCCGGAGACGGTGCGCGGCAGGAAGGCCCAGAAGCTCTCCCCCAGCCGCGAGCTGGCCGGGTCCTCGGGGGTGGCGACGCGGACGTGATGGCCGCGGTTGTGCTCGATGAAGAAGTGGCCGTAGCCGGTCTGGGCGAGGGCGATGCGGCTGAGCCAGCGCTCCGAGTTGGCGCGCTTGTGGCCGAGCTCGTGGGCGGTGTTGATCGCGATGCCGCCGACGACGCCGACGGTGAAGGCGAGCCCGAGGCTGTCGAGCACCGAGAGGTCGCCGCTGGACCAGAGGTAGCAGGCAAGGATGAGGCCGGCGTACTGGATCGGGATGAAGACGTAGGTGCACCAGCGGTAGTAGCGGTCCTGCTCGAGCCACTTGAGGACGCTGTCGGGCGGGTTGGTCGCGTCCACCCCGACGACGATGTCGAGGATCGGAAAGGCGCCGAAGACGAGAACCGGGCCCAGCAGCCAGAAGACGCCGAGGCCGGTCAGCTCGACCGAGCCCCAGGCGAGGAACGGCGCCATCGGCACGATGATCCCCAGCAGCCAGGCGTAGCGCTTGGGGTCGGTCCAGGTCGCCGGGTTGACCTCGACCTCGTCGTGATGGTGGTGATGGTGATGCGAATCCGCGGTGGTGGCCTCCATGGGCCTCCTCCTTGTCAGAGTTTCAAAGAACGTCTGCAAACTAGACAAAGCACCATCATTTGTCAACTGCTCTTACAGGCCAGCCCAAAATGCCCCAGGCGTGTCTGAGCTAAGCGCCTCTATACGGCGGGTTAACTCAGACACGCCCCATGGGAGCACGACGAGGTGCCCGGCTTCGACCGGGCAAGGTGCAGCTGCGAGGGGCGGCGCTAGATCTTGAGGAGGATGAAGGTGTTCAAGACCCAGATCAGGCCGACGGCAACCGTGGCGCGGGTGAGGTTGCGCTCGACCATCGAGCCGCCGCCGAGCGAGCTGCCGCCACCGCCGACGCCGAAGGCACCCGAGAGGCCCGCGTCTTTCCCCGAGTGCAGCAGGATCAGGAAGATCAGGACGACGGAGAAGAGAACCTGGAGGACGCTGAGAAACGTGTACATGGTCAGGAAGTCTAGCCTTGCGAGACTTTTTCCGGCGTCTTCCCCGCCCCGTTGCCGTTCTCGACCCGATCCAGCATCTCCACCGCTTCCCTGCGCAGTTCGGCGTCGACCAGGGCGAAGTCCTCGTCGGAGAGCTTGCCGGCGGCGTGGTCGAGCTCGGCGTCGCGGATCTCGCGGTACTTGGCTTCCTTCAGAGCGTCGGTCTCGGTGCGGACGGGGGCGCCGCGGCGGCGGCCGCGGGTCGGCCAGAGCGCGATCAGCGCCCCGAGCAGGGCGATCAGGCCGCCGATCCACATCCAGGTGACCAGCGGGTTGACGATCACCTTGAAGATCGTCGCCGAGTTGTCACTGAGGTAGCTGTTGGCGATCCGGTTGGCTGCCAGCGATTGCAGTTTGGCGAGCTGGGCCAGCGCCGTGGGCTGCAGACTCGGGTTGGCGGCGGCGGCGTGCATCATCGCCGCGACCGCTTTGCACTGCGGCGGCGTGCCCGAGGCGCCGTTGACGCAGGCTTTGAACCCTTTGTCAGCCGCCCGCACCCGCCGCTGGATGGCGCTGATGTCGGGCTGCGGCGCCGCCCAGAGGTCTTCGCCGATCCCCGCCTTCAACCCCACCTCGCTGGTCGCCTCGCCCTCGAAGTAGCTGCCGATCGTCCCGACTTCCTGCCCGGTCGGGCGGAAGTAGCGGCGGCTCGGGTGCAGGGTTGCCACCAGCTTGCCGCCTTCTTCGACCCGGAGGACGCTGCCGAACTGCAGGTACTCGTCGTTGACTGCGACGGTCGGCCTTACGTAGGTGATCTCGCGGCCGTCGACGACGCTGCTCTCCCCCGGCTTCAGGGTGATGTCGCGGTTGGTCTGAAAGCTGGAGGAGGCGGCGATGCCGATCAGCAGCACGGCGATGCCGATGTGGACGATGTAGCCGCCGTAGCGCCGGCGGTTGCGGGAGACGACCCCGGCCAGCGCCGCCGGCATCGAGCCGCCGGCCAGCTTGCGCCGGGCCGCGGCCCCGTTCCAGAACTCCTGCCCGAGGCCGGCGATCGCGAAGGCGGCGAAGACGAAGAGGGCGAAGGCCCAGGGCTTGTGCGCGGCGTCGGTGAACAGCGCCAGCGCGACGGCGGCGATGGCCGCCACGATCATCGGTATCCGGAAGACCCGCCGGGCCGAGGCCCAGGTGACCCGGCGCCAGGCCAGCAGCGGCCCGATCCCGGTGAAGAGGACGAGCAGGATCGCCAGCGGAGTCGTGTAGCGGTCGAACCAGGGCGCCGCCAGCGAGGCCTTGTCGCCGGTGAAGAGTTCGGAGATCAGCGGGAAGAAGGTGCCCCAGAAGACGACCGCGGTCAGCGCCACCAGCAGCAGGTTGTTGACGAGGAAGACCGACTCGCGCGAGACCAGCGAGTCGATCCGCTTCTCGGAACGGAGGTCGTCGAGACGGGAGACGATCAGCGCCGTCGAGCCGATCAGAACGACGCCGATGAGGCCGAGGATGTACGGGCCGACCGTGTTGTCGCCGAAGGCGTGGATCGACTGCAGCACCCCGGAGCGGACGAGAAAGGTGCCCAGCAGCGCCAGCGAGAAGGCGGCGACGACCAGGCAGGCGTTCCAGACTTTGAGCATCCCCCGCTTCTCCTGGACCATGATCGAGTGCAGGAAGGCGGTGATCACCAGCCACGGCATCAGCGCCGCGTTCTCGACCGGGTCCCAGGCCCAGTAGCCGCCCCAGCCGAGCTCGGTGTAGGACCAGCGGGCACCGAGCAGGAGGCCGAAGCCGAGCAGCGCCCAGGCGATCAGGGCGAAGCGGCGGGTGGAGCGGACCCATTCGGCGTCGAGGCGCCGGGTGATCAGGGCACCGACGGCGAAGGCGAAGGGCACGGTCAGCGAGACGTAGCCCGAGTAGAGCATCGGCGGGTGGATCATCATGCTCGGGTGCTGCAGCAGCGGGTTGAGGCCGATGCCGTCGGCCGGCACCGGGCTCAGCGTCGCGAAGGGGTCGACATCGGGCGCGAACAGCATCAGGCCGACGAAGAAGGCGGCGACGCCCATCATCACCGCGGTCGCCCAGGGGACGATCTCCTTCAGCTTGGCGCGGGTCGCGTAGAGGGCGGCGCTGGAGACGATCGAGAGCACCCAGGCCCAGAGCAGCAGCGAACCCTCCTGGCTCGACCACATCGCCGCCAGCTTGTAGAAGGCCGGCGTCTCGATCGAGGAGTGCTGGGCGACGATGTTGAAGGAGAAATCATTGCCGGCGAAGGCGATCTCGATGATCGCCACGCAGGCGGTGATCAGGCCGCAGAAGGCGTAGACAGCGTGCCGCGAGAGGTCGATGCGGCGGCGGTTGCCGTTGCGCCCCGAGAGGGCGAGGGCGGCGGCGGCGAGGGAGGTGAGGAAGGCGAGCGCCAGCAGCGCGCTGCCGAGGCTAGGCATCGCTCTTGGTCGTGAACTTCGAGGGGCACTTCGTGATCAGGGTTTCCGGCTCGCCGACGAAGGTGCCCCCCTGGATGGCGCCGGTGAGGACGATCTCGCGGCCGCCGCGGAAGGGGTCGGGCACGGTGCCGGTGTAGGTGACCGGCAGGCTCTGGCCGCCGCCGTCGCGGTCGACGACGCGGAAGGCGATGCCGGCGCCCTCGTGGTGAATCGACCCTTTGACGACCTTGCCGGTCATCTCGTAGCTGGTGCCGGGAGCGGCGGTGAGCAGCTGCGACGGCTCCTTGGCCTCGGTCGAGGCCGAGAACGAGGTGTAGATCAGGGCCACCGAGAGCAGCACGGCGACGCTGAGCGCGACCACGAGGCGGATCTTGCGCTTGCGCTGAGGGTCCACGACGTCGGGATTATCGCAAGCCGGTCGCGGCGGCGGATGTCCCGGGGTCGGCGGACGCGCTTCGCGCTGAGTGTCCGCCGACCCCGGGACATCCGCCGCCGTCAAGAGTTGGGAGAATCTCGGTATGAGCAGTGCAGGCGCAAACGACCCGGTCTTGCTGATTACGGGAGCCAGTAGTGGCATCGGCGCCGCAACCGCCCGCGCGGCGGCCGGGAGCTACCGGCTGGTGCTGGCGGCGCGGCGGCTGGAGGAGCTTGAAGCGCTGGCCGCGGAGCTCGGCGGCGAGGAGCGGGCGCTGGCCGTGCGCTGCGACGTCACCGAGTGGGACCAGGTCGAGGCGCTGGCCGCGGCGGCCCTGGAGCGCTTCGGCCGCATCGACGCCGTCTTCGCCAACGCCGGCTTCGGCGCGACCCGCGGCTTCCTCGAGGAGTCGCCCGAGCACTGGCGCTCGATGGTCCTGACCAACGTCTACGGGGCGGCGCTGACGATCCGCGCCACCCTCCCCCACCTGCTCGAGCGCGGCGACGGCCACTTCCTGATCACCAGCTCGGTGGCGGGCCGGCAGGCCCTGCCGGGCTCGCTCTACTCGGCGACCAAGTGGGCGGCAACGGCGATCGGCGAGTCGCTGCGGGCGGAGCTGCGCCAGATGCACGACAACACGGGCATCAAGGTGACGCTGATCGAGCCGGGGATGGTCGACACCGACTTCTTCGACAACCGCCCGGGCAAATGGGTGCTGCAGGATGCCGACATCGCCAAAGCCGTGATCTACGCGCTCGAACAGGGCCCCAACGTCGACGTCAACGAGATCCTGATCCGCCCGACCGGCCAGCCGATCTAGGGGCGAGTGATGCCTTGAGCGGCCTATAGCCGGCTTAAGACATCACTCGAAGCAAGAGGCGCACCGAGCCGAGGTAGGTGCGCAGGGCCAGGCGCACGGGCAGCGAGCGGGCCGCGCCGGCGATGAAGGGGGAGTCGAGGTCGGCCGTCAGCAAGGAGGCGAACTCGGCGGCGCTGAGGGTACGGGTGGCCTGGACCTGGCGGCGCTCGCGCAGGAGGCGCGGCAGCCAACGCAGGAATTCCCAGTTGGCGGCGAGCTTCTGCCTCCCCCAGCCGCCGGAGACCGAGACCGCGAGGAGCGCCAGCTCGGTGGCGAGCAGCGCCGGCGCCAGCAGGATCAGCAGCGCGGTCGGGTAGGCGCGGACGAGGAAGGCGAGGCGGTTGCGCTCGAGCCAGCGCCACTTGTGCTCACGGGCGCCGAACTCGTAGTCGTGGTCGACGACGGCGGCCGGTTCGATCCCGAGCGTGCCACCGCGCAGCCGCAGCCGCAGCGAGAGGTCGACGTCCTCGTGGTAGAGGAAGAAACGCTCGGGGAAGCCGCCGACCTCGTTCCAGGTCCGCAGCGGAATCGCCAGGCAGGCGCCGGAGAGGACCGTGACCTCGCCAGTCGGGGGCGCCGCGGCGATCGGCTCACCGTGGCCGCCGGCCCAGACGATGCCGGTGAAGTGGATCGGGTTGCCGTAGGAGTTGATCCGGGCCCCCCCCGCATCGGCGACCAGCGCCTGCCACGCAGCCCAGCCACGGCTCTCCAGCCAGGGCCGGCGGATCGCTTCGCCGAAGCCGGGCAGCGGTGCCGCGTCGGGATTGAGGATGACCAGCAGGTCGCCGCTGGCCGCGGCGGCGCCGGTGTTGCAGCCGGCGGCGAAGCCGAGGTTGGCGCCGGTCTGGACGACCAACGCCCGCGGCGCCAACTCCACGACCGCCTCAGCGGTGCCGTCGCTGGAGTCGTTGTCGACGACGATCAGCTCGTCGCCCTCGCCCAGCTCCGACAGCAGCGCCGGCAGGGTCCTGGCCAGCTCCTCACGGCTGTTCCAGGCGACGATGAGGACAGAGAGCGTCGGGCGCACCGGCGCGGAGGCTATTGAGCCGTCCGCGCCGGTGCCCGACGAGTACCGCGGCGCTACTTCTTCTTCTTACCGCCGCACGAGCTGATGTTCAGCTTGTACTTGTTGTCCTTGACCTGCTTGCCGTTCTGACCCTTGAGGTTCAGAATCGCGGTCTGCTTCTTGGCGCAGGTGTTTTCCGAGTTGACCAGGAGGCTCTTCTTGCCGCCCTTCATGTTCAGGATGAACTTCTTCACGGGCAGATCAGGCACCGTCGGGAAGACGGTCTTGAGACCGCCCCGCTTGGAGCTGATGACGCCGCGTAGCTGGACGTTCACCTGACCGCGGAGGTCAGCCACCAGGTTCGGCAACTTGTCGTTGGAAGAGACCAGGTAAACCGGGCCCTTCAACTTGTTATCGAGCAGAGGCGACTTCGCTTCCGCCTGGCCGTAGACCGAGCCCGAGGGGCAGGCCTTGGCAGCCAGCTGGACCCTCGTGCACACCGTCTTGATGTGACTCTGGTCGAGGAACAGCGAGTGCGGCAGCGTCAACGCCGCACGGCTCAGGTTGGCATCGCCTTCCCGCGCTTCCAGGATGGCCCGGATCTTCGGGTTCTTGGCCCGCTTGGTCGGACCGGACAACTTCGTGAACAGCTTCGGCTTGAAGGCCAGCTTGTTGCATTCGATTGCCTGGTAGGGAGCGCTGACGGCGTAGGAACTGAACACGGCCGGATCGGCCGGGTTCGCGCCGCCCCCGTTGATCGTGCCGCTGGTCGAGCCAGCTTCACAGTTCGTCGGGTTGCGCATGAACGATGCCTTGTTGACATTGACGTCGATCGAGCGGACATCCAGCTTGACTCCGTCGAACACATTCGGGATCTCGTCAGAGACCGCGTTGATCTGACCCGTTTCCGGATTCACGTTGAGCGCAACCCGGACGACGACGGTGCCGACGTCATAGGGGCCAGCGACACCGGGCGTGATCACTGCCATCGACAGTGGCGCGCCCTTGTAGGGACCGGCGAGGAATGCCTTGCCGGGGATCGCGAGCGGGGACGAGCCGGAACCCGCCCTGGTCAGGGTTTCCCCGATCTCGCTCGCCGCCGGGCAGCTGTATGAAGCTGCCTGGACTTTGCCGCTACTGGCCGCCGCAGCCGCCAGGTCCGCCTCGGAGCAGTAGGGAATGCCAGCGAGTTTGCCGGTTAAGCCCTTCGGCAACGTGACGTTGACGACCTTCAACTCCTGCTGGCCGTCGGGACGCGCGATCTTGACCTGGAACGGGCTGTAGGCACCCGCTTTGGTGCTGTCCGATTTCGCCGTGTAGCCGGGCGCAAACGGGCGCTCGGCGGGCGTTTTCGGACAAGCGCCACCACCTGGGTAGGTGGTCAGGTTGAGGTTGTTCGACGGCATGTTCTGATCCGGATTACCCGACCACGGAGTCATCACCGTGTTCGTGGTATTAGGCCCGCAGATGTTTGGCGAGGTCAGCGTTCCCCGGGAGCCACCGTTGAGATGAAGCCGGAAGTTGCTGAACGTCGCCTGCGGATTGTCTTCGACGAGGGCCGTGATCTGGCCGGTTTTTTCGTCGAGGATGACTTTGCCGATCAGGCGGACGTTGACCCCATAGCGATCCGAGGTGGCGTGGATGAAGATCCGGAACTGTTCTCCGGAGCTCGCCTTGTTCGGACCGTTTTGGAGCGGTTCGCCGACATAGACGGTGCCTCCCAGTGAGTCGGGCGGCAACGAAGGCGTCTGCACCTCGACCGTGCCGATTTTCGATTCGTTGGGACAGGTGATCGGGTCGTTCGTCCCTTTCGCGAACTGCGCGTCGGCGCACGTTTTGAGTCCGACCGCGGAGGACGGGTTGATGCCCATCCCTTCCGGCAGGATCACTTTCGCCGTTTTCAGATACGAGTTGGCGATTGGTTCTTCGGCATCGAACGGGATGCCGACGTCGACCGTGGTCGGTTCCGGCGTATCAACGGCACCACCGCCGGTGGTGCTGACGTCAATCGTCGGTTTGAACGGAACGCTCCCACAACCAGAGGCACCGGTAGGCGTCGCGTAGCTCGCTTCATCGCTGAGGCTTTCCGCCGCATACGGCGGTCCATAGGAGTCGACGAAGATGTCCGAAATCTGCGGGCCAGCGCAGTTGCTCGGCATCGTCAGGTAGGTGCCGTCAGCCGCCGGGTTGATGTTGGTTTCTTTGGCACTGAAGAAGACTAGGCGCGAACCGATGATCGGTGGGCTTTTCGGCGGCCCCGCTGCTGGCGCATGGATATCGCTGATCGTGAAGGTGACGTGCTGGTCCCCCGGATCGAGCGATCCGACGATGAAGGTCGGGCCGGTTTCGGTCAGGAAGGCGACCATCGAGGGCACGTGTTCAAACGGAACCATGTTGTAGACCGGAACCGCGACACGAGCCTGTGGACATCCCGGCAACGGAGTGCCCGGCGGCAGTTCGCATTTCGGCGGTTCGCCCACGGGTGCCGTTACGGCGATGGTCAGGTAGTTGATACCGACGATCGTGTTCGTCGGGCAATGGGTCGGGCTGGCTAGTTCCGCGAGGCTGCATTGCGGCGCGGCCTCGGGGTTGACGCTGAGCCCTTCAGGGGTGTCGACGACGATGTCTTTGACAAACCCTTCGGGAAAGCCGCCAATGCCGCTGGCGCCAGGGAAGGTGTTCAGCGTGAAGTCGGTGATCCCGAAATTGGGATGCCCGGCTGCTTGCGTAAACAGGTTGGGCGATGCACCCGTGCACTGTTCGGTCTGGGGCGTGATCGGAAATTCCGGCACACCATTTGGAGCGGGCGTGTTCACGTTGGTTTTGCACGTGAGCGATTCCCATTTGCTGATGCCGAAAGCTCCGTGCGCCGCAGGCGCAACGAAAACAGCACCAAGGGCCATAACCGCCACTGCGATTAAAAAGCGCCTAGCCATTCAATTCCTCCTCGGTAACCCATTTGAGCGTCAACGCTTCCCCTGCGTAGCGCTCTAATCACTTCTCCCACTGAAGACAGTAGCGGGCACGGCCCGTGAATCAAGTGCGATTTGCGACAAATTGGACAAGGGGTCCTGTCCAGCCCGGCCAACCGGGCACCGTTAATGCTTCTGCTTCCGGTGCGATTTCTTGCCGCATGGGGTTTTCAGCTTCGAGCGCTTGCCGAGCTTCTTCCCGTTCTGGGCTTTGAAGTTGATGATCGCCTTGACCCCTTTGCCTTTGCAGAGGTTCTTGGAGGTGACCAGAAGGCCGTGCTTGCCGCCGGGCAGGATCATCGTGAACTTCGAGACCGGCACATCGGGGACGCGGTCGAAGGTGGTGCGGATGCCGCCTTTGAAGCTGTCGATGCGACCGACCAGGTCGATCCCAACCTGACCTTCCAGGTGGGCGACGAGATCCGGCAGCGGATTGTTCGACGAGCGCAGGTAGACCGGGCCTTCCAGCGGTTGCCCGAGCAGCGGCGTGAACGCGCGCGCCTTGCCGTAGATCGATTTCTTCGGGCAGTCATTGGCGGCGAACTGGACCCGGGTGCAGATCGTCGACAGGCTGGCCTGGTCGAGGAACAGCGCGTGCGGGAGGCCGACCGAGGCGCGGGCGATGTTGGCGTCCCCCGCCCGGGCCTTGAGAACCGCGCGCAGGCGCGGGTGCTTGTTCCGCTTGGTGGCGCCGAACAGCCGCAGGTTCAGTTTGGGCCGGAATTTCAGCGGGTCGCAGTTGTTCAGCTGAACCGGGTCGGAGACCGGGAAGGACGAGAAGGTCGCCGGGTTGGTCGGGTCGGCGCCGCCGCCTTTGAGGGCGCCGGCGGTGGCGAATTTGGAGCAGTTGGTTCCGGTCAGGGTGAAGTCGTCCTTGTTGACGTTGACCGCGACGGAGCGGATGTCGAGCTTGGCGCCGCCGTAGACGTCGGGGATCGCGTCGGTGACCACGTGGATCTGGGCCGTTTCCGGGTCGACGAGAAGCGGCACCCGGACCACGACGGTGCCGAGGTCGAAGGGTCCGGCGAGGGCCGGGGTGACCACGACCAGAGACACCGGCGCCCCCTTATAAGGACCGGCGAGGAAGGCCTTGCCGGTAATAGAGAGCGGTGACGCCCCGGTTCCGGCGGCGATCGTCGCGACCCCGATCTGGCTCTTGTCGGGACAGCTGGCGTTGGCTTTCTCCGCGCCCCCCGCCCGCGCCGTCGCGGCGGCGATCGCCGCCGGGGGACAGTAGGGAACGCCGGCCAGCTTCGCGGTGGCGCCCGGGGGCAGCGAGACGTCGATTCCTTTCAGCTCCTGCTGGCCGTCGCCGCGGGTGATGTTGACCGTGAAGGGGGTGAAGGTGGCGGCGTTGGTGCTCTTCGGGCCGGCTTTGAAGCCGGGCGCGAAGGGACGAGTCGCCATCGTTTTCGCGCAGGCGCCGCCGCCGGGTGCTTTGGTCAGCGTCAACGGGCTGGTCGGCGCCGCGGCGGCGTTGCCCGACCAGGGCGTTATCTGCGAGGTGGTCGTGTTGGCGCAGATCGGCGGGCTGCTCAGCGGCGCTTTGGCGCCGCCGGCGACCTGCAGCTGGAAGGAGCTGAACGCGACCTGCGGGTTGTCGGCGAAGACCGCCGTCAGCTGCCCGGTCTGGGGGTCGGCCTTGACGTTGCCGATCAGCCGCACCGAAAGCCCGTAGCGAGCCGACTCGGCGTCGACGAAGACGCGGTACTCGTTGCCGGAGGCCGGGTCGCGGCTGAGCTGCTGACCGAGGAAGACCTTGGCCGGCAGCGAGTTCGCCGGCAGCACCGGGGTCTGGATCGAGGCGGTGCCGATCTGCGAGTTGGCGGGGCAGGCAACCGCTTTCCTGGTCCCCTTGCCGAGCTGCGCGTCGCTGCAGAAGTGCAGGTCCGGCGCCGAGGAGGGATTGAGCCCGAGCCCGCGCGGCAGCGAGACGCTCGCCGTCCGCAAGGTCGAGGAGTTCAGCGGCTGCAGGCCCTGGGGGACTTTGAGATCGACGGTTATGCCGGACGGCGAGTCGGTCGTCGGCGATTCGGAAGTGCTGGCGACCGTCGGCGCGAACGGGACCGACTGGCAACCGTCGCTGTTGACGATCCGGCCGGGCCCGGCCGGCTTGGTCGCGTAGGTCTGGAACTGCCCCGGGTTCTCATAGGAGTCGACCTTGAGGGTCGTGGTCGAGGGCGCGTTGCACTGGCTCCCCATGGTCAGGAAGGTGCCGCCTTTGGTGCCGTCGAAGACGAGCCGGTTCTCGACCAATGGCAACGTCGTCGGGATGTCGCTGATCGTGAAGCCCTCGTGGTAGTCGCTGTCCCAGGCAACGTCAGCGACGAGGTAGACGTTGGCAACCGGGATCCCCGGCAGGCCGACCGAGAAGCCGAACAGCGCCGGCACCCCCTGGGGCGGGTCGAGGTTGTAGACGGGGAACGGCAGCGGCCCGACCGGGACCCCGAGCACCTCGGAGGTCACTTCGCTGATCCCGACCTGGCTGGCGGCGCAATTGAGGGTGTTCGCTTCGAAGCTCGCTTTCGAGCACTGGGGGACCGCCTGGGGATCGACGTTGAGGCCCTCCGGGAGGTCGACCCGGGCGTCTTTGATCGCGCCTTCGGGGGCACCGCCGATCGGCGGCAGGCCGCTGGCGATGTTCATCGCGAAGTCGGTGAGGCCGGTGGGCGGGTGGCCGGCGGCCTGGGTGAAGAACTGGGCCTCGGGACTCGAGTAGGTGCATTTGGGGGCGTCGGACTTGCAGGTGCCCGCTTCCCACTTGGAGACACCGAACGCGGCACCAGCCGCCGGGGCCATGACCGCCAGCATCAGTGCGACTGCCACCGCACTCGTCACGCTGAGAATCCCTGCCCGCTTGCTCATCAGTTCAGTTCTCCTTCTCGTTTTCCCTTGCGTGGCTCCACCCACTCGGAGCAAGCCCCTGCCAACGGCCATACCCAGATGGCGCTGGCGTCAATCAGCCCTATGGACGCTTGCCGCCCTGGCCGTGGCAGGCGGGCACACGCAGCGGCAGGCGCTTCTTCTTCAGCTGCTTGCCGTTCTGGGCTTTGAAGTTCATGAACGAGAACGAGGGCTTCGCGCAGAGGTCGCGCGAGTTGACCAGGAGCCCACGCTTGCCCCCCTTCATCGTCAGCGTGAACTTGCTCACCGGCACGTCCGGCACCGGGTAGAAGACGTTCTTGATCCGCGCCTTGGCGGCGCTGATGACGCCGTGCAGCTGCACGTTCACCTGCCCCCGCAGGTCGACCAGCAGATCCGGCAGCTCGTGACTGGAGGAGACGAGGTAGACGGGGCCGGCCAGTTCGTCGTCGAGCAGCGGCGTCTGCGCCCGGGCGTAGCCGTAGATCGCGGCCGCGGGACAGTCGTGCGCCGCCAGCTGGACGCGGGTGCAGATGGTGCGGATGTGCGACTGGTCGAGGAACTGGGAGTGCGGCAGGGTGACGGCGGCGCGGCCGATGTTGGCGTCGCCGTCGCGGGCGACGAGGACAGCGCGGAATTTCGGGTGCTGGGCGCGCTTGGTGCTCTTCTTCCCTCCGTAGAGGCGGGTGGACAGCTTCGGCTTGAAGCCGAGCGCGCCGCAGTCCGTCGTCTGGAACGGAGTGCTGACCGGGAAGGCGCTGAAGGCGGCCGGGGTGGCCGGGTCGGAGCCGCCGCCGTTGACGACGCCGGCGCTGGCGAGCGGACCGCAACTGGTCGGGTTGAGCGTGAAGTTCTTGCGATCGACGTCGACGTCGATCGAGCGGATGCTGAGCTGGGCGCCGCCGAAGACGTTGGGGATCGGGTCCGAGACGGCGCGGATCTGCGCCGTGGCGGGGTCGAGGAACAGTGCCACCCTCACCACGACCGTACCCAGATCAAAGGGCCCGGCCGTGGCGGGGGTGACCACTGCCAGGGAGAGAGGAGCCCCGTGGTAGGGGCCTGAGAGGAAGACCTTGCCGTCGCTTATGTGCAGCGGCGACGGGCCGGTGCCGGCGCCGATCGCGGCCGAGCCGACGAGGCTGCGGGCGGGGCAGCTGGAGCTGGCGCGCTGCTCGGCGCCACCGCTCGCGGCCGCCGCGGCCAGGGCCGACTCCGGGCAGTAGGGAATGCCGGCCAGCTTGCCGGTCATCCCCGGAGCCAGGGTGACGTCGACCCCTTTCAACTCCTGCTGGCCGTCGACGCGGGCGATCTGCATCGAGAGCGGGCTGTAGGCGCCGGCCTTGGTCCCTTTCGGCCTCGCCATGAAGCTCGGGGCGAAGGGGCGCTCGGCGAGCGTCTTCGCGCAGGCGCCGCCGCCGGGGGCGGAGGTGAGGACGACCGGCGCCGCGGGAGTCGCCGCCGGGTTGGCCGACCACGGCGTGAAGCTCGAGCCGGCCTTGGTCGCGCAGACCGGCGGGCTGGAGAGGACCGCCCGTGGACCGCCGTCGAAGTCGAGCTCGAAGGAGCTGAACGGCACCTGCGGGTTGTCGGCGATGGTCGTGGTCAGCTGCCCGGTCCTCGGGTCGGCGCTGACGTTGCCGAGCAGCCGCACCGAGATCCCGTAACGACTGGACTCGGCGTCGATGAAGATCCGGTACTCGTTGCCGGAGGCCGGATCGCGGCTGAGCTGCTTGCCGACGTAGACGTTGCCGGTCAGCGAGCCTTCGGGCAGCGGCGGCGATTCGATCGTCACCGTACCGACCTTGGAGGCGGCCGGGCAGTCGGTGCCAGGCACGGCGCTCTGCTTGCGGAACTGCTCGTCGGTGCAGGTCTGCAGGCTCTCGGCGGCCGAGGGATTCAGCCCCATTCCGACCGGCAGCGAGACCCGCGCGGTGCGGGTGTCGGAGCTGTCCTGTTTGCCGGCGCCGAGGATGTGCGGCACGTCGACGTCGACCTTGACGCCGGCGGGCGAGTCGGTCGCCGGCGTGCCCGGATTGACCGCGAGCGACGGGTCGTAGGGAATCGTCGCGCATTCTTTGGGCGAGGTTCCGGGCGGGATCGGCGACTCGAAGGCGGGTTCGGCGTCGCGCGGGAACTGGTATCCCGCGCTTTCCTCTTCGGCATAGGAGGCGGCGAGCAGATAGGTGGAGTAGACGTGGCCCGAGGGCCCCGGGAAGCCCTCGCCGAGGCAGGTGCTGGGGGTGGTGATGAAGGTGCCGTCGCCGGCGGTGCCGTCGAAGACCAGGCGGTTTTTGAGGATGATCCCTTCCAGCCCCGGCAGTTCCAGCGCCTTCGGGACGGCGATCGTGAAGCCCTCGTGGAAGTCGCCGGCCCAGTCGACCGCAGCCTTGAGGAAGATTTCCTTGCCGAGCAGTTCGAGGCCGAAGCGGGCGGGTTCACCGCTCGGGGGTTTGATGTTGTAGACGGCGGTCGGCGGAATCGACAACGGGATGCCGACGAGGGGATCGGCGGCGGTGACGGTGGCCGTACCGACCCGCGCCCCCACCGCATCGCAGGAGCTGGCGGACGCTTCGAAGGTGGCGAGATCGCAGCGCGGGGTCGCTCCCGGGTTGACGCTGAGCCCGACCGGGAGGTCGACGTGGACGGTCTTCAGTTCCCCGACCGGTTTTTCGAGCGGCCCGGGTTCACTGTGCTTGACGATGAACTGGGTGAAGCCGACCGGTGGGTGGCCGGCCGCCTGTTCGAAGAACTGATCCGGGGTGGCGACGCTGCAGGTCGGGGTGTCGACCGTGCAGGTGCCCGCCTGCCAGCCGGAGTCGACGGCCGGGTTGAGCGGGTCGCTGGGGGCGATGATGCCGCCGGTGTTGGCGACCGCTGGCGACGCCAGCCAGAGCAGGGAAAAGGCGGCGACCCCCAAAGCGGTGATCCGCCAGAGCCTTTTCCTCCGTATTCCCAGTAGCTGAATCATCCCGAAAGGGACTGTACCCGATTTTGATGACCTGAATCAATATTTTTTGGTATTGTCTCCGCCCATGAACCCCCCCAACGGTCACCCCGCGAACAATGTTCACTCAGCCAATGGCAACGGCATCGGGCACAACTCCCTGCCTGTGGATTGGGAGAACCTGGCGCGGGCGACCGCCCACCCGCTGCGGATCTCGATCCTGGAAATCCTCGGCATGGACGGGGGGCGCACCCTCTCCCCCAGCGAGCTCAGCCAAGAGCTCCAGATCCCCCTCAGCAACACCAATTACCACGTCACCGAGTTGGCCAAATCGAAGCTGATCGAGCTCGCCCGCCAGCGTCAGGTGCGCGGCGCCACCGAGCACTTCTACCGGATCGCGGTGGCCGCTCAGGCGGGGTCGCGGCTGCGCGAGGTGACCCCGGACCCACGGCCGGCAGCGGCGCCCCCAGCCCAAGCCGCTTAACCCGCCAGAGAGCCACGGACGGCGACCTCAAAGCGGACGACGAGGCTCGAACTCGCGACCTCAAGCTTGGGAAGCTTGCGCTCTACCAACTGAGCTACGTCCGCAGGGGGCGATTCTATGCGGAGCCGCACAGTTCCGGTCGCAGGTGGGAGGCAAGCGTGCCTAGCGGGACTCGGGCGTGTGATCGCGGTCGGGGGCGGGTGACTCGAAGCCGAACATGCCCAACGTCGTGAAGATCGGATCGTCGCCTGAATTCTCTAGCCGGGCCCCGGAGGCAAGCTGCTCGACGCCGGCCTGGTCGTAGACCTCTTTCAGCCGTGCCATGAGATTGTCAAAGCCCTGTTTGTCGAGTTTCAGGGTCGTCCAGGTGACGTGTTTGTTGGGCTGCGAATCCATCGTGTCGGCTTCGAGCGCGAGTTGCCCCTGCAGCATGAAGGTGCTGAAAATCGAGGCGTTGAAGCCGCCCCGAAGCGGGGCGGGAAGTCGGGCGAAATCCTCATCACTGAGCAGGGCTCGTTTGGTCACTCCGTAGAAATGCTCCACGGCGCCGCGCCGCTGTTTTTCGTCGACGATCTCCAGACAGTCCTGGTTTTTCAGCTCGCGGAAGTGGTAGGCCGCTGTCGTCACCGAGCCGCCGAAGCGGGCGACGTATTCGGCCGGCGAGATCGGCGCCTTCACGGCCTCGACCATGATCTCGACTCGTGCCGGGTGGCTGATCGCCTTGGCGAGACGCTCGTCGATCAGCGGCCGCCGGGGTTTGTCGGCCGGCCTGGCCGCCTTGCCCTTTCGTTGCCTCGCCTTGCCCTGATTCGCCACGCGCGCTCACCTTTCAATTGAAACTTGTTGAACGGTGAGCCTAGCCCATAAAGACGACTTCTTTACACCAAAATGCGACAACCTCACGCACCGATGTAAATAGTTCCACCAATATAAGCACGTCTCGCATTCGAGTCGGGGAAGGGGGTGAAGTCTCGATGACGATTGACGTGCGCAAGAGCGTTGTCCCGTCTGTCTCTATCGCCAAGGCAGGTTGAGGCGTCGCGGGTCGCGGGGAACACCCTCGCGACCCGCCCTATGACCGGCGGGCGGTTGCCGGAGGCCGGTGGGTTCTAACCTTCGGCGGCCCGTGAGTGCCCGCTCCGCCATCGCCGTCCTCGCCGTGCTGGCCATCGTCGGCCTGCTCACCTTCGGGCTGCTCAGCAAGGGCTCCTCCGGGATCGCCGTCGGCGAGGTCGCTCCCGCCTCCCCCCTGCCACAGCTCGAAGGCGGCGGCAGCGGCTCGCTGGCCGACTACCGCGGGCGCTGGGTGCTGGTCAACTTCTGGGCCTCCTGGTGCGTCCCCTGCCGCGAGGAGGCGCCGGCGCTGGAGGAGTTCCAGCGGCGCCACGGCGACGGCGGCTTCACCGTGCTCGGGATCGACAGCCGCGACCTCAGCGGCGACGGCCGTGCCTTCGTCAAGCGCTTCGGGCTCAGCTACCCGCAGCTGCGCGACGGCGACGGGGCCACCGCCCACGACTACGGGACGACCGGGGTGCCGGAGAACTACCTGGTCGACCCCCGGGGCAGGGTGCGGCTGCTGGTCCGCGGGCCGATCACGCCCGAGTACCTCGAAGAAGCAGTGGCGCCGCTGGTCTCCGGCGGCAAGTCATGAGCGCCCGGGCGGGGCTCGCCGCGCTGCTGGTCATGGCGCTGCTGGCGCCGGCACCATTGAGCGCGGCCGCGGCGACGCCCCAGACCTCGCTCAGCGAGATCTCCTCGGAAGTGATGTGCCCGGTCTGCGGCACCCTGCTGGAGCTGGCCGAATCGCCGCAGGCCCAGCGCGAGAAAGCCTTCGTCTCGCGCCTGGTCGCCGAAGGCAAGAGCAAGGACGAGATCAAGGACGCGCTGGTCACCGAGTACGGGACCGAGGTGCTGGCGCTGCCGCAGGGCTCCGGCTTCGACCTCTCCGCTTACCTGGTGCCGATCGTCGCCTTCGTCATCGCCGTGATCGCCCTCGCCGTCGGCGTGCTGCGCTGGCGCCGGGCCGGCGCCTCGCACGACCGCGAGGAGCCCGTCGCCGGGGACGGTCCCAGCGCCGAGGACAGCGAGCGGCTCGACGCCGACCTCGCCCGCTACGACCTCTAGGAGGGATTCTCGGGACTTCAGTCCGACTCGACGACGATGGCGCCGAGGGAGTCCGCCGGCAGCCGCCGCACCTGGGCGCGCAGCAGCCGCCCGGGCTGACCCGAGAGGCCCTTGGCGGAGGCGGCGGCGAGAACCGTGTCGGCCTGGGCCGCGACCATCTCCGGCAGTCCATGGGTGACCTCCAGCGGTGGCCCGAGCAGCACCGTGAGGTCGTAGGCGGCGCGCAGCTTGGCCAGCGCATGGCGGAAGCTCTCGAGCTTGACCAGGGTCGTGGGGTCGGCGGCGGGGCGGCCGGCGACGACGCAGACGAGGGGATTACCGACCCCCCGCGCCGCCGGACCGGCGAGGACCAACGGCTGCAGGATCCCGGTCGCCGTCGCTTCCCAGCGCAGGTACTCGTGCAGGCCCGGGGCCGGGCTCAATCCCAACTCGACCGCCAGCCGCGGCCCGGCCAGGTCGCACTCGAGCAGCGCGGTGCGGCGCCCGGCGGCGCTGGCGGCGCCGGCAAGCGCGATCGCCCCGGCCAGCGCCTCACCGCCGACGACGAGCGCGACCCGATGGGCATCCAACCCCTGCTGCGGCTTCGACAGCGCCTCGAGGTCGGCCCGGCGCAGAGACCAGGCCCGCGCGTCGCCGGCGACGGGGCCGGAGATCTCGGCCAGGACGGGCAGCTTGCGGCGCCCGCCGAACATCACATCCGCTCGGGAGCGGAGATCCCGAGCAGGCCCAGCGCCGCGGCGATCATCCGCTTCGTGCAGAGGCAGAGGGCGAGGCGCGAACGCTCCACTCCCTCGCCCTCGGCACCGACGACCTGACAGTCGCGGTAGAAGGCGTGGAAGTCGGCGGCGACCGCGGTCGAGTAGGCGCAGATCCGGTGCGGCGCCCGGCGGGCGGCCGACTCGCGCACCTCGTCGGGGAACTCCAGCAGGCGCTTGATCAGCGCCCGCTCGCTGGGCTCGATCGCGGCGCTGAGGGCCTCGGGGTCGAGCCCGGCGGCCGCCTCCTCGGCGGCGGCGCCGGCTTTGCGCAGGATGCTGGCGATGCGGGCGTGCGCGTACTGGACGTAGTAGACCGGGTTCTCGCTGGACTGGCTGCGGGCCAGCTCGAGGTCGAGGTCGACGGTGGTCTCGTGGCTGCGCCAGAGCATGAACCAGCGGGTGGCGTCGACGCCGATGTCGTCGAGCAGCTCGTCGAGGGCGACGAAATCACCGCTGCGCTTCGACATCTGCGCCCGCTCGCCGCCTTCGACGATGTGGACGAGGTTCATGATCAGCGCCTCGAAGCTCTCCGGCGCTGCCCCCAGCGCCTCGATCGCGGCGCGGACCCGAGCCACGTAGCCGTGGTGGTCGGCGCCGAGCACGTCGATCAGGCGGCCGAAGCCGCGCTGCAGCTTGTCCCAGTGGTAGGCGACGTCGGCGGCGAGGTAGGTCGGCTCGCCGTTGGCGCGGATCAGGACCCGGTCCTTGTCGTCGCCGAAGGCGGTCGTGCGCAGCCACAGAGCCTCCTCGTGGCGGTAGGTGTGGCCGCCCTTGTCGAGGTCGGCGAGCGCGGACTCGACCTCGCCGCGCTGGTAGAGGTCGCGCTCGGAGAACCAGGTGTCGTAGCGGACGCCGAAGCGCTCCAGGGTCCCCCTCACCTCGTCCAGCATCAGCTCGATCCCGCGCCGGCCGACCGCCTCGCGATCGGCCGGGTCGATGCCCTCGGCGGCGATCCGGGCGCCGAGCTCGACGACGTACTCGCCTTCGTAGCCTCCCTCGGGCAGGTCGGTCCCGGTCATGCGGGCAATGATCGAGTCGGCGAAGCGGGTGATCTGGCCGCCGGCGTCGTTGACGTAGTACTCGCGCTCGACCTCGTGGCCGACCGCCTCCAACAGCCGCACCAGGGCGTCGCCGTAGGCGGCGTGGCGACCGCCGCCGACGTGCAGTGGCCCGGTCGGGTTGGCGGAGACGAACTCGACCAGGACCCGCTCCGGGCTCGGGGTCGGGACCGGGCCGAGCTCTTCGCCGGCGGCGACCAGGGCGGCCAGCGCCCGCCGGTACCAGGCGTCGGAGAGGAAGAGGTTGACGAAGCCGGGGCCGGCGACCTCGATCCGCTCGAGGCTGCCGGTGCTGCCGAGATCGCGCTCCAGCTCCGTCCGCAGGCGCTCGGCGACGGCGCGCGGGTTGTCGCCCAGCGGCGCCGCCAGCAGCATCGCCGCGTTGGAGCTGTAGTCGCCCAGCTCCGGCTTCGGCGGGCGGTCGAGCGAGGGCGCCGGCTCGGTGCGCTCACCGTCGCGCAGTGCCCGCGCCGCCTGGTCGACGGCGCCGCGCAGCTCGGCGATCGAATCGGTGGCGGTCACGGGTCAATCGTATGGACCGGAGCTGCTCACGGGTACGCTGGCCGCTTGCGTGCCGCCGTCATCAGCGATGTTCACTCCAACCAGCCCGCGCTCGAGGCCGTCTTCGCGGCGATCGACGCGGCCGGCGTCGAGGAGGTCTGGTGCCTCGGCGACGTCGTCGGCTACGGCGCCCAGCCCGACGCCTGCACCGACCTGATCCAGCAGCGCTGCGCCGTCTGCCTGGCCGGCAACCACGACCTCGCGGTCCTCGGCGACCTCGACATCGGCACCTTCTCGGAGACCGCGGCGACCGCGGTCGAGTGGACGCGGGAGAACGTCAGCGCCGCCACCGTCGAGTTCCTGCGCGGGCTCGAGCCGGCGGCAACGTGGGCGGGCATCGGCCTCTCCCACGCCTCCCCCAGCGACCCGATCTGGGAGTACGTGCTCTCGGTCGACCAGGCCGAAGCGGGCCTGGACGCGCAGGAGCAGCGGATCGGCCTGATCGGCCACTCCCACATCGCCCTCTTCTTCACCCGCCCCGAGGGGGCGCGGCGCGGCGACACCCAGGGCGCCCAGGCGGGCGACGGCGCCGTGCTCGCGCTCGAGAGCGGCGACTGGCTGCTCAACCCCGGCAGCGTCGGCCAGCCCCGCGACAGCGATCCCCGCGCCGCCTGGCTGGAGCTCGACACCGAGGAGCTGACGGCCCGCTACCACCGGGTCGACTACGACATCGCCACCGCCGCCGAGACGATCCTCGCGGCCGGCCTGCCGAGCCAGCTGGCGGAACGCCTCGCGGCGGGGCGCTGAAGACTCTAAGCCGCAAATGCAGGCAAAAACCACTCCCCCGGCCGTTGTCTAGACTCGATTCGTGGACCGATTGAGCGCATCCATCCTCGCCATCGTCCTGGGCACCGTCGCGGCCCTGGGCCTGGTCGCCTGCGGCAGCGACAGCCCCGAGCTGCTGCCCGGCGGCACCGCCGGCGAAATCACCTCCAACCTCGACCAGGTCAAGGAACTGGCGACGGAAGGCGACTGCATCGGCGCCGAAGACGCCGCCCAGGCCGTCAGCACCCAGATCGAAGACCTGAACGGGGTCGACCCGAAGCTGAAGCAGGGCCTGCGCGAAGGCGCGACCCGGCTCAACGAAGTCGTCGCCGGCTGCGAAGAAGCACCGGAGGAATTCGAAGAAGAAACGGCGCCGGCGATCGACGAAGCCGAAGAACCGGCAGCGGCAGATAAGAAGCCAAAGCCGGAGAAGCCTGAAAAGCCGGAAAAAGAAGCGGTCGAACCGACGGAAGAGACGTCGCCGACGCTGCCGCCGCAGGCCGAAGGCAAAGCCAAAGGCCACGAAAAGCAGGAAGAAACCGAAGAAGAAACGGCGCCGGTGGAAACCGGTGGCGGCACCTCGGCGGGCGGCGTCGGGCCGGGCGCGCCGGCGGGGAGCGAATAGTGGAGGCGGGAACCCTCTCGGGGCGCTACGAAACGGCCGAGCGGCTCGGCTCCGGCGGGATGTCGAACGTCTACAAGGCGACCGACCTGATCCTCGAGCGCACGGTCGCGGTGAAGATCCTCGCCGAGCACCTCTCCGACGACGAGCGCTTCGTCGCCCGCTTCCGCCGCGAGGCGCTGGCGGTGGCGAAGCTGATCCACCCCAACATCGTCCAGGTCTACGACACCGGCAAAGACGACGGCCGCCACTACATCGTCATGGAGTACGTCTCCGGCCGCTCGGGGGCGCAGATCCTGCAGCGGCACGGGCCGGTCGGGCCGGAGATCGCGGCCGAGATCGGGATCCAGGCCTGCGCCGGGCTCGACTACGCGCACCGGCGCGGGATCATCCACCGCGACGTCAAGCCCGGCAACCTGATGGTCACCGGCGGCCCGGTCGGGGGCGGCGAGATGACCGTGAAGCTGACCGACTTCGGGATCGCCCGGGCGATCGAGCAGACCCGGATCACCCAGGTCGGCTCGGTGGTCGGCACCGCCGCCTACCTGGCGCCGGAGCAGGTGCGCGGCGAGGAGGCGACCCCGGCCACCGACGTCTACGCACTCGGCGTCGTCCTCTACCAGTTCCTCACCGGGCGGCTTCCCTACGAGGGCTCCTCGCTGGCGGAGCTGGCGGTGCGCCAGCAGAACGAGAAGCCGCTCCCTCCCAGCACCTACAACGGCGAAGTCCCCGAGACCCTCGGCGGCGCCGTGCTGCGAGCGCTGGAGGGCGACCCGTACCGGCGCTATGCCAGCGCCGAGGAGCTCGCCAGCGGCCTGCGGCTCGGCCTCGAAGGCGAGGACGTGACCGTGCCCGAGGGCGCGACCCCGACCAGCGTCCTCGGCGGCGACACCGCCGCCACCCGCCACCTCGACCGCACCACGGCCCAGACCGAGTACCGGCCGGCGCAGTCGCAGACCCGGCGCCCGCAAGCACGGGCGCCGCAGTCGCCGGCGGCGCCGCAGCCGGCCCGCGCCGCGGCACCGCGCCAGCGCTCGGGCTTCTCGCGCTTCGTCCGCTTCGTCCTCGCCCTGGTGGCGCTGGTCCTGGTCGCCGCCGCGGTGGCGGCGGCGGTGATCTACGCCACCGACAAGGCGGCCGGCGTCAAGGTCCAGCAGGTGGCCGGGGATACCGTCGACAAGGTTGTCGAAGAACTCAAGGAAGCGGTCAAAAAGAACACCGAATAGGGCGCGGGTGTGGAGGAGGCGGGGTGCCCCTCCTCTCTCGCCTGACTGGCGGGATCGCCTTAGAGCCGTCCGAGATGCTCTCTCGGCCAGCGGCGCAAAACGTTCGGAGGGGCACCCCGCCTCCTCCCACGAGACGCTGTCGGTTAGAGGGTTGGGTTCGTAGCGTCCCAGGGGGCTGAGCCGGCGAGGACCGCGGCGCGGTAGGTGTCGAAGGTTCCCGCTTCGATCGCGGTGCGGGCGTGGGTGGTGAGCTGGTGCATGTAGGTGAGGTTGTGGAGGACGATCAGGCGGACGGCGGTCAGCTCCTCGGCGCGGGAGAGATAGCTGACGTAGTCGCGGTCGTGGTGCTGGCAGGCCGGGCAGGGGCAGCCCGCGGCCAGCGGTTCGCGGTTGCCGACCCAGGCGCCCTTGCGCATGTCGAGGCGGAAGCGCTTTTTCGGGTCCGGCGCCAGGGCGACGCCGTGGCGGGCTAAGCGGGTCGGCACGGCGCAGTCGAAGACGTCGAGGCCGAGGGCGATGCCGCCGAGCAGGTCGTCGACCTCGCCGATCCCGAGCAGGTGCTTGGGCGCCTCCTCCGGCAGCAGCGGCGCCGTCATCGCCAGCACCGCGTGCATCTCCTCCTTGTCGCGGCCGAGGGTGCCGCCGATCGCGATCCCGTCGACGCCGGCGGCGGAGATCGCCGCCGCCGATTCGCGCCGCAGATCCTCGTGGACGCCGCCCTGGACGATCCCGAAGACCGCCTGGCGCTCGGGTCCCTCGCGCTGGTGCCACTCGAGGCAGCGGTCGAGCCAGCGGTGGGTGCGCGCGGTCGAGCGGGCGGTGTACTCGCGGTCGGCGTGGAAGGGGGTGCACTCGTCGAAGACGAGGGCGATGTCGGAGCCGAGCGCGGCCTGGACCCGCATCGAGACCTCGGGCGAGATGAAGAGCTCGGAGCCGTCGCGGTAGGAGCGGAAGCGGGCACCCTCCTCGCTGATCTCGACCTTGGAGCCGTGCTCGCCGCCGGAGCGGCCGCTGCCCTTGACCTCGTTGGCGACACCGCCGTGAGCCAGCGAGAAAACCTGGAAGCCGCCGGAGTCGGTGATCAGCGCCCGATCCCAGCCCATGAACCCGTGCAGCCCGCCGGCGGCCGCGATCCGCTCCGGTCCCGGCGAGACGAACAGGTGGTACGTGTTGCCGAGGATCAGCTGGTAGCCGAGCGCGGCTACCTCGTGCGATTCCAGCCCTCGCACCGTCCCCTTGGTGGCGAGAGGGATGAAGGCCGGCGTCTCGATCGGCCCGTGGGCCGTGTGGATGACGCCCGCGCGAGCGGCGCCATCCCTGGCCCCGATCTCGAACCGCAGCCTGTTCGGATCGCTCCTCATGTCATCGAGTGATGAGTCAAGCCGCCTATGACCGGCTTAACTCATCACTCGCCGATCAGCGACTTGCCGGTCATCGGCTCGGGTTTGGGGATGCCGAGCAGATCCAGTGCCGTCGGGGCGACGTCGGCGAGGATGCCGCCGTCGCGCAGCTGCAGGCCCTCCTGGGTGGCGATCAGCGGCACCGGGTTGAGCGAGTGGGCGGTGTTGGGGGAGCCGTCGGGCTCGAGCATGTGGTCGCAGTTGCCGTGGTCGGCGGTGACGATGCAGGCGCCGCCCCGGGCCTCGACCGCGGCGACGACGTCGCCGAGGCAGGCATCGACCGCTTCCACGGCAGCGACCGCGGCGGGGATCACGCCCGTATGCCCCACCATGTCGGGGTTGGCGAAGTTGATGATCCCGAAGCGATAGTCCGCAGCGCCCCAGTGCTCGACGAAGGTGTCGGCCGCCGCTCGGGCGCTCATCTCCGGCTTGTGGTCATAGGTCGGAACGTCGCGCGGGGATTCGACCAGGCAGTGCTCCTCTCCCTCGTACTCCTGCTCGACGCCGCCATTGAAGAAGTAGGTGACGTGGGCGTACTTCTCGGTCTCGGCGACGTGCAGCTGGCGGCCGCCGGCCCTGGAGATCGTCTCGGCCAGCGTGGTCCGCGGCCGTTCCTCCGGGAAGGCGACCGGGTGCGGCCAGCCCTTGCGGTAGGAGGTCATCGTGGTCAGGTCGAGCACCGGGCCGCCAGTGCGGGAGAACTCGTCGAAGCCGGGCTCGGCCAGGGCGCGGGTCATCTCGCGGGCGCGGTCGGGGCGGAAGTTGACGAAGATCGCGACGTCGCCGGCGGCGGCGCCATCGTAGTCGCCGATCACGGTCGGCAGCACGAACTCGTCGGTCTCCTCGCGCTCATAGGAGGCCTCGATCGCCGCGGCGGCGCTGGCCGCGTTCTGGCCGCGGGCGTGGACGATCGCGTCGTAGGCCAGCTTCACGCGCTCCCAGCGGGTGTCGCGGTCCATCGCGTAGTAGCGGCCGCTGACGGTGCCGACGCGACCGGCCTGGCGCAGCCAGCGCTCCAGCTCACCCAGGTAGCCACGGCCACCGTGGGGCAGCGTGTCGCGGCCGTCGGTGAAGGCGTGGAAGACGACGTCGGGCACGCCCTCCTGGGAGGCGAGCTCGATCGTCGCCTCGATGTGCTCCCAGCCGGAGTGGACGCCGCCGTCGGAGACGAGGCCGAGCAGGTGCAGGCGCCCGCGGGGGCTGTTGCGGGCGCGCTCGCAGGCGGCCAGCAGCGCCTCGTTCTCGAAGAAGCTGCCGTCGGCGACGGCGTCGTCGATCCGGGCCAGGTCCTGCTTGACGATCGCCCCGGCGCCGAGGTTGAGGTGCCCGACCTCGGAGTTGCCCATCTGCCCGGGCGGGAGGCCGACGTCGCGGCCCTGGGCGGAGAGCTGGGTGTGCGGGTAGCGCTCCCAGAGGCTGTCGAAGACCGGCGTCTTGGCGAGCGAGATGGCGTTGCCGGGGCCGGGCTCGGCCAGCCCCCAGCCGTCGAGGATGACCAGCGCCAGCGAGGGGACCAGGGTCACCCGGCCGCCTCCACGATGGCCGCGAAGTCCTCGGGGTCGAGGCTGGCGCTGCCGATCAGGCCGCCGTCGACGTCGGGCAGAGCGAGCAGCTCGGCCGCGTTGGCGGGCTTCATCGAGCCGCCGTAGAGGATCCGCACCTCGTCGGCGGCGGCGCCGCGCATCCGCAGCACGTCGCGGATGAAGGCGCAGGCCTCCTGGGCCTGCTCGGGGGTCGCCGTGCGGCCGGTGCCGATCGCCCAGATCGGCTCGTAGGCGACGACCACGCGGGCGAGGTCGCCCGACTCGACGTTGGCGAGGTCGGTCTGCAGCTGGCGCTCCAGCACTTCCTCGGTCTCGCCGGCGTCGCGCGCGGACTCGCTCTCGCCGACGCAGAGGATCGGCTCGAGCTCGGCGGCCAGCGCCGCCGGCACCTTGCGGGCCAGCGCCTCGTCGGTCTCGCCGAAGAGCTGGCGGCGCTCGGAGTGACCGAGCACGACCGCCTCGACGTCGAGCTCGACCAGCATCGGAGCGGAGATCTCGCCGGTGAAGGCACCCGAGGCCTCCTCGTGCATGTTCTGGGCGGCGACCCTGACCGCGGTCCCGTAGCGCCGCTCGACCACCGCGGTGAGCGCCGTGAACGGTGAGCAGACGACGACGTCGCACTGGGTCGCGGCGATCCGCGGCAGCAGCGTGTCGATGAACTCGGCCGCCTCGGCGACGGTCTTGTTCATCTTCCAGTTGGCGGCGATGTACGGGGTGCGCTCAGGCATCGGTGCCCTCCTTGGTCGCGGTCTCCTTGTCCAGCAGGGCCTCGACCCCGGGCAGCTTCTTCCCCTCCAGCAGCTCCAGGGATGCTCCTCCCCCGGTCGAGAGCCAGTCGACCCGGTCGTCGAGGCCGAACTTGCGCAGCGCCGCGACCGAGTCGCCGCCGCCGATCACGGTCGTGCCGGGGGCGGCGGCGACCGCCTCGGCGACCGTGCGGGTGCCACCGGCGAAGGGCTCCATCTCGAAGGCGCCCATCGGCCCGTTCCAGAGCACCGTGCCGGCCGTGGCCACGGCCTCCGCGTAGCGCTCCGCCGTGCGTGGGCCGATGTCCAGCCCCATCCAGCCGTCCGGCACCTCCACCCCGTCGCTCTCGCGGCGCTCGGTCTCGGCGTCGAAGCTCTCGCCCAGCACCAGGTCGACCGGCAGGGTCAGCTCGCAGTCGGAGTCTTTGGCCCGCTCCAGCGCCGCGGCGGCGAGCTCGACCCCCACCTCCTCGACGAGGGAATCTCCGGTGCCGATGCCCTGGGCGCGGAAGAAGCTGAAGCACATGGCGCCGCCGATCAGGATCTGATCGGCGACCTCGAGGAAGCGGTCGATGACCCCGATCTTGTCGGAGACCTTGGAGCCGCCGAGAACCACGACCAGCGGCCGCTGCGGCGACTCGACGACCGCGGTCAGTTCGGTCGTCTCCCGCTCCAGCAGCAGGCCGGCGTAGCCGGGAAGGTGATGGGCGACGCCCTCGGTGCTGGCGTGGGCGCGGTGGGCGGCGCCGAAGGCGTCGTTGACGTAGAGGTCGGCGAGCTGGGCCAGCGATTCGGCCAGCTTCGGGTCGTTCTCGGTCTCCCCCGGCTCGAAGCGCGTGTTCTCGAGCAGGAGGACGTCGCCCGGGCCGAGCGCGCCGCACTTGAGGTCGATGTCGCCCTCGATCACCCCGGAGGCCTGCTTCACCTCGATCCCCAGCAGCTCGCCCAGGCGCTTGCCGACCGGCGCCATCGAGAGCGCCGGGTCGGACTTGCCCCTGGGCCGCCCCAGGTGCGAGGCGAGAACGAGGGCGGCGCCGCGCTCGCGCAGCAGCTCGATCGTCGGCAGCGCCGCCTGGATCCGCATGTCGTCGGCGACCTCGCCATCGGCGAGCGGCACGTTGAAGTCGACCCGGACCAGCACCCGCCGGCCCTTCACCGCGGCGTCGCGGACGCTTGCCTTGTCGAAGCTCACGCCGCCGTCCCGAGCGGACTCAGGAGCCCGCCAGAACCTTGCCGGCCAGCTCGACGCAGCGGTTCGAGTAGCCCCACTCGTTGTCGTACCAGGCGATCGTCTTGACCATGCGGCCGTCGCCGATCACCATCGTGCCGCCGGCGTCGACGATCGAGGAGTGCGGGTCGCCGACGATGTCGGAGGAGACGATCGGGTCCTCGGTGTAGGCGAGGATGCCCTTCATCGGACCCCCGGCCGCGGCCTCGAGGGCGGCGTTGACCTGGTCGACGTCGACCGGATTCGGGGTCGTGAAGACGAGGTCGACGGCCGAGCCGGTGGGGACCGGGGCGCGCATCGAGAAGCCGTTCAGCTTCCCGTTCAGCTCCGGCAGGACCAGGCCCACCGCCTTCGCGGCTCCGGTCGTGGTCGGGATCAGGTTCAGCGCCGCGGCGCGCGAGCGGCGCGGGTCGGAGTGCGGCATGTCCTGCAGGCGCTGGTCGGCGGTGTAGGCGTGGATCGTGGTCATCAGCCCCTGCTCGATGCCGAAGGCCTCGTGCAGCACCTTGGCCAGCGGCGCCAGGCAGTTGGTCGTGCAGGAGGCGTTGGAGATGATGTCGTGATTGGCCGGGTCGTAGGCCTCGTCGAAGTTGACGCCGAGCGCGACGGTCACGTCCGGCTCCTTGGCCGGGGCGGAGATGATGACCTTCTTGGCGCCGGCCTCGAGGTGCTTGGCGGCATCGGCGCGGGCGGTGAAGAAGCCGGTCGACTCGATCACAACGTCGACCCCGAGGTCGCCCCAGGGCAGCGCCGCCGGGTCGCGCTCGGAGAGCACCTTCAGCGGCGTGCCGCCGACCGAGATCGTGTCGCCGTCGAGCTTCACCTCGGCCGGGAAGCGGCCGAGGATCGAGTCGTACTTGAGCAGGTTGGCGAGCGTGCCCGGATCCGTGAGGTCGTTGACGGCAACGAACTCGATGTCCGCCCCCGCCGCGTGGGCGGCGCGGAAGACGTTGCGCCCGATGCGTCCGAAACCGTTGATGCCGACCTTCACAGCCATGCAGTCAAGCCTCCTGAATTCGTTTTGTGGAGCCGATTCTAAGGAGTCGGCTTAGTCGGACCCGATGGTGATCTCGATCTCGTACCCGTCGGGGTCCTTGACGAACGCCGAGTAGGAGCCGGAGCCGTGCGAGCGCCGCTCGCCAGGATCGCTGACGTTGACGCCCCCCGCCCCCATCGCCCGCTCCCAGGCCGCCTTGACGGCGACGATCCCGAGCCCGGAGAAGCTGAGCAACCCGAAGCCCGGCTTGGGTTCATGGTGGGCGGCGATGAAGAAGACCGGCTTGGCGATGCCCCAGCCGATCGTTTCGTCCTCCTCGAAATGCCGCCGCCACCCGAGTGGGGCAAGCATCGAGTCATAGAACTCGGCGCTGCGGTCGAGGTCGGAGACCTCCAGGAGAACGTGGTGGAGCATGAGACCGGCAGGCTATAGACGGGTCTCCCGGAAAGTCGTCTGCTACCCCCCGCGCGGGGTCCAGCGGAAGAAGCGGATCGAGAGCAGCAGGCCGGCGACCCCCCAGATCGCGACCACGGCGAGGTTGCCCCAGTCGACGCCGGAGGGGCCGCCGGGAAGGTAGGCGTTGAAGAAGGAGAGGAAGAAGTCGCGGATCGGGAAGTGGTTGGCGAAGCTGATGACGCCGTCGGGGAGCTCGTCGTCGGGGATGAAGATGCCGGAGAGGAAGTAGAGCGGCAGCAGCAGGGCGTTGACGATCGGCGCGGCGGCGTCCTGGGAGGGGATCGCCGCGGTCAGGGCGATGCCGAGGCAGCTGAAGGAGGCGGCGCCGATGACGAGGGTGACGAGGATCGCCGGCGTCTCCCCCCAGGGAATCGCCACCCCATAGAGGACGCGGCCCAGCAGCGCGATCAGGATCAGCATCATCAGCGCCGTCACGATCGAGTTGCCGACGCGGCCGGCGATGAAGACCCAGGCCGGCATCGGCGTGCCGCGCCCGCGCTTGAGACGGCCGTCCTCGCGGGCGATCACCAGCGACATCGCCAGGCTCTGCATCGTCGCCGAGATCACCGAGAGGGTGATGATCGCCGGCACGTAGTAGGCGGTCGTCTTGATCCCGCCGTCGACGTCGACCGTCTTGCCGCCGAAGACGGTGGCGAAGATCAGCAGCAGCACGACCGGGAACATCACCGTGAAGAAGACCGCCGCCGGGTTGCGCCAGAAGGCCTTCTGGTCGTAGCGGAACTGGTGCCCGACCAGGCTCACTCGGCCGCCCCCTGCTCGGTCAGCTCCAGGTAGACGTCCTCGAGCGTCGGCCGCCGCACTTCCAGCCCCTCCAGCTCGAAGCCCTCGGCCAGCGCCCGGCCGGTCAGCTCGTTCAGGGTCTGGACCGGCGTCGTCGTGCTCAGCGCCACTTCGGCGCCGTCGGGGCCGTGGTAGCTGATCGTGGTCGGCTGGCTGTCACGGTCGCCGAGGTCCTCCGGGGTGCCGCGGGCGACGATCTCGCCGCCGGCGATGATCGCCACGCGGTCGGCGAGCTGCTGCGCCTCGTCCATGTAGTGGGTGGTGAGGAAGACGGTCTTGCCGAGCTGGCGCAGGCCGGCGATCGCCTCCCAGGCCTGGCGCCGCGCCTGCGGGTCGAAGCCGGTGGTCGGCTCGTCGAGGAAGAGCAGCTCGGGGTCGCCGACCAGGGCCATGCCGACGTCGAGGCGGCGCTGCTGGCCGCCGGAGAGCTTGCCGGTGCGGGCATCCGCCTTCTCGGTCAGACCGACCAGCTCGACCACCTCGTCGACCGGGCGCGGGCTGGCGTAGTAGCCGGCGTAGAGCTCGAGCGACTCGCGCACGGTCAGGTAGGGATCGAGGCGGCAGCTCTGGAGGACGATCCCGATCCGCTCGCGCCAGGCACGCCGGGCCCGCTGCGGGTCCTCGCCCAGCACCGTCACCTCACCGCCGCTGCGCTCGCGGTAGCCCTCGAGGATCTCGACCGTGGTCGTCTTGCCGGCGCCGTTGGGGCCGAGGAAGGCGAAGACCTCGCCGGCCTCGACCTGAAGGTCGATGCCACGCACAGCTTCCAGGTCCCCGTAGCTCATACGAAGACCGCTTATTGAGATGACCGGCTCAGCCAAGGCCCGGGCAGTCTAGGCGGGAGGAGGATCGGGGCCGGTCGAGGCGGGTCGGGAGACCCTCAACCGAACCTCCCCGCTGTTCGTGAGGGCGAGGGTCTCCCGACCCGCCTCCCCGCCCGCCAACCTCAGTCCAGCTCGACGTCCCTGTGCTTCACCTTCACGATCACATCCTCGCGGGCGGAGAGATCGCGGCGGATGCGGTCGGCGACGGTGACCGAGCGGTGGCGGCCGCCGGTGCAGCCGACGGCGATCGTCAGGTGACTCTTGCCCTCGGCCACATAGGCCGGGACGAGGAACTCGAGCAGCGGCAGGAGCCGGCCGTAGAACTCGCCGGCCTGGGTCCCCGACTCGACGTAGGCGCGGACCTGCTCGTCCATCCCGGTCAGCGGCCGCAGCTCGTCGACGTAGTGGGGGTTGGGCAGGAAGCGGACGTCGAGGGTGAGGTCGGCGTCGCGCGGCGGCCCGTTCTTGAAGCCGAAGGTGAGCAGGGTCAGCGCCAGCTCCCCCCCGTCCTCTTCGCCGAGCATTTCCTCGGCGATCCGCCGCCGCAGCTCGGCCCCGGTCAGGTCGCTGGTGTCCATCACCATGTCGGCGCGCTCGCGCAGCGGCGCCAGCAGCTCGCGCTCGGCCCGGATCCCCTCGACGATCCGCCCTTCCGGCGCCAGCGGGTGGCGGCGGCGGGTCTCCTTGTAGCGGTTGAGCAGGGTCTCCTCGTCGGCCTCGAGGAACAGCACCTGCGGCTTCAGGCCGCCGCGCTCGAGGTCGTCGAGGACCTGGACCAGGTCGTCGAAGTACTCGCCGCCGCGCACGTCGGAGACGACGGCGGCGCGCTCGACGCCGCTGCCCTGGTGGCGGAAGAGCTCGCCGAGGCTGTCGATCATCCGCGGCGGCAGGTTGTCGACGCAGAAGTAGCCGCCGTCCTCGAAGGCGGCGATCGCTTCCGACTTGCCGGCCCCGGAGTGGCCGGTGATCACGACCAGGGTGACTTTCCCGTCCGCCATGCCTCGCCTCAGTTCGTCCTGTTCAGTTGCTCGTGGATCTCGCGGCCTACTTTGCCAGGCAGGCCGGGCACCGCCTCGAGCTCCTCGCGGGTGGCGGCGAGGAACCGCTCCGGGGAGCCGAAATGCTGCAGCAGGGCGCGCTTGCGGGCGGGGCCGATCCCCTTCAGCTCGTCCAGCACCGAGCCGGTCATCGCCCGGTCGCGGCGACCGCGGTGGTGTTCGATCGCGAAGCGGTGGGCCTCGTCGCGGACCCGCTGCAGCAGCTTCGAAGCCTCGGAGTCGGCGGCGAGGTCGAGCGGTGCCGAGCGCCCGGGGACATAGACCTCCTCCAGCTTCTTGGCCAGGCTGACGACGGTGACGCCGCGCTCGACGAAGGGCCGCAGGACCTTCATCCCGGAGGCCAGCTGACCCTTACCGCCGTCGATCATCAGCAGCGAGGGCAGCGAGGCGAAGCTCTCGTCGCGCACCCCGTCGTGAGGAGATAGATCGACCTGTTCGAGATAGCGGGCGACCCGCCGCTCCAGCACCTCCTCCATCGAGGCGAAATCGTCGGGGCCGCCGTTGCCGCCGGCGTCGCGCTTGTCCCCGCGCACTTTGAAGCGCCGGTAATCGGCCTTCTTGGTCGCGCCCCCCTCGAAGACGACCATCGAGGCGACGGTGTGCTCGCCGCCGATGTTGGAGATGTCGAAGCCCTCGATCCGCACCGGCAGCTCCTCCATCCCCAGCACCTCGCGCAGCGAGGCCAGCGACTCGACCCGGCGGGCGCGGCGGTGCTCGCGCCGCAGCCGGTCCTGGTCGAGGGCGAGGCGGGCGTTGCGCTCGGCCAGCTCGCGCAGGCGGCGTTTGTCGCCGCGCTCGGCCGCCCGCACCTCGACCGCGGAGCCGCGGCGCTCGCTCAGCGCCTCGGAGAGGACGCCGGCGCGCTCGCGCAGGTAAGGGCCGACGACGATCATCGGCGGCATCGCCGGCGAGGCCGAGTAGTACTGGCCGATGAACTCCTCGGCGACCTCGGCCGGGTCACGTTCGGCCTGGTTCTCGAGGTAGAAGCTCTGGCGCGCGGCGAGGATGCCGTCGCGGACCTGGAAGACCTGGGCGTTGGCGTCCGGGCCCTCGACCGCGACCCCGATCAGGTCGGCGGTGCCGACCGTGCCGCCGGCAACGCGCTGGCGCTCGAACAGCGAGCGGATCGCCTTCAGGCGGTCGCGATGCAGGGCGGCGCGCTCGAATTCCTCGGCAGTGGCGGTCGCGGTCATTTTCGCCTCCTCCTCGGCCTCGACCTGGCGGTAGCGGCCGGAGAGGAAGTCGACGATCGCGTCGATGTTGAGGCGGTACTCCTCCTGGCTGACGTAGCCGACGCAGGGCGCCCCGCAGCGCTTGATGAAGTAATCGAGGCAGGGACTGCCGGAGCGCCGGCCCGGCTCGGCGCCCTCGCAGGTGCGGAACTGGAACAGCTTGCCGAGCAGGTCGAGCGTCTCCCGCACCCGCTTGGCGCTGGAGAAAGGACCGAAGTAGGCGCGGTGCGGGCGGTGCTTCTCGCGGGTGAAATAGACCCGCGGGTACTCCTCGTCGAGGCTGACGCAGACGTAGGGGTAGGACTTGTCGTCGCGCAGGCGGATGTTGAAGTGCGGCCGGTGGCGCTTGATGAAGCTCTGCTCGGCCAGCAGTGCCTCCGCCTCGGTGGCGGTGACGAGGGTGTCGATGCGGTCGACCCGGGCGGTCATCCGCGAGCCGCCGGCGGAGAAGTGGTTGGCGACCCGTTTGCGGATCGAGCGCGCCTTGCCGACGTAGAGCAGCTCGCCGTCGCTGCCGTAGAAGAGGTAGACGCCGGGCGCGTCGGGCAGCGAGCGGCGCTGGTCCGCGATCCGCTCGGCCCGTGTCGGGCCGCCGTTTTCCCCCGCTTTGCTCATCGCCCTAAGGGTAGGCTGCTGGCCACCCGGCCAAACGGGTTCCGCGGTTCCACATCCACGCATATCGTGGAAAACGAACCGCGCAACGCCGGATCAAGCCCAAACGGAGAGTGAGATGACGAGCCAGACCCTGAGCCCACCGGAGCTGAACACCTTGGAGATCGAGATCGACGGGGAGATCGGCACGCTCACCCTCAACCGGCCCGACGCCTTCAACGCGATGAGCCCGGAGATGATCGCCGAGCTCGGCACCGCCTTCGCCTGGCTCGCCGACCAAGCGCCGCTGCGCGCCCTGATCATCACCGGCGCCGGCAAGGCCTTCAGCTCCGGCGGCGACGTCACCTGGTTCCAGAAAGGCGTCGAGGAGGAGGGGATCGACCTCCCCTCCCAGGTGCGGCGCGGCGCCGACCAGCTGCACGTGGCCATCGTCGACCTGCGACGGATCCCGTACCCGGTGATCGCCGCCGTCAACGGCCCCGCCGCCGGCGCCGGCTTCTCGCTGGCCCTCGCCTGCGACACCCGGATCGCCTCCGATAACGCCTTCTTCGTCTGCGCCTACGGCCGCATCGGCGCCTCCCCGGACGGTGGCATGACCTACTTCCTGCCCCGCGTGGTCGGACCCAGCCGGGCGCTGGAACTGCTGCTCGAGGACCCCAACCTGGACGCTGCCGCGGCGCTCGAGGAGGGGCTGGTCCGCAAGGTCGTGGCGCCGGAGGAGCTGCTGGACGCGGCCCGGGCCAAAGCCGAGGAGCTCGCCGCCAAGGCCCCCCACTACGTGCGGATGGCGAAGCAGCTCTGCGGGGTCAGCCTCGAGAACAACCTCACCGAGCACCTGCAGCTGGAGCGCCACGGGATCGCCGACAGCATGGCCACCGAGGATCTCCGCAACGGGGTCAAGGCCTTCTTCGGCGGCGAGAAGCCCGAGTTCCACGGCCGCTGAACCAGCGCTGCAGCCGACCCGTATCCGGGTTACAGTCAGACGAAGTTAAGCCAGTCCTCCACGGAAGGTTCCGCCATGAAGAAGGTTGCAGTCGCATTTGCCCTCGTGCTCGCCTCGCTCGCCCTCGTCGCATGCGGCAGCTCGTCCAGTGACTCGGGCAGCACCAGCGCCGAAACCACCGAAAGCCAGACCGAAGGCGGCAGCGCCGGCAGTGCCGCCGCGCTCGACATCGAAGCGGCCTCCAGCGGCCTCGCCTACGCCAGCGACACCGCCACCGCCAAGGCCGGCAAGGTGACGTTGAACTTCACCAACCCCCAGCCCCTCACCCACGACGTCGCGATCGAAGACTCCAGCGGCAAGACGATCGGCAAGACCGAACTGATCGCCGAAGGCTCCGACTCTGCCACCGTCAACCTCAAGCCCGGCGAATACACCTACTACTGCACCGTGCCCGGCCATCGCGAAGCCGGCATGGAAGGCACCCTGACCGTCGAATAACCCGCGCGGTTCGAGGGGCGCCCGTCAGCCGGCGGGCGCCATCACGCGGGTGACCGAGTCGCCGACGAAGCAGGGCTTGTCGTTGCCCTCGACCTCGATCGTGAAGCGGGTGACGACCTGGTACCAGCCGCCGCCCTTCTCCTCGACGGAGACGACCTCGGCGCGGGCGCGGACCTTGGAGTCGACCGGCACCGGAGCCGGGAAGCGGATCTTGTCCCAGCCGTAGTTGACGCCGAGAGCGAAGCCGGTGGCGGCGATCAGCTCGCCGCGGAAGCCGTCGACGAGGGAGAGGGTGAGGTTGCCGTGGGCGATCGTCGTGCCGAAGGGGCTCTCGGACCTGGCCCGCTCGACGTCGACGTGGATCCACTGGTGGTCGCCGGAGAGCTCGGCGAAGGTGTTGATGTCGGCCTGGGTGACGGTGCGCCACTCGCTCGGGCCGATCTCCTGACCGACCAGGGCCTGCATTCCCTCGACTCCCTGGACCTCGACAGATGCCATCGGCGGCCAGTCTAGGCGATGGCTGGCACGAGGCCGGGGAGCGGCGGCGATTACGCTTTGGCGATGGCCACTGAGATCGAGCGCAAGTTCCTGCTCGACGGGCCCCCGGGCCAGATCCGGGGCGGCGCCGGCAAACGGATCGAGCAGGGCTATGTGAGCAGCCGCGAGAGCGTCGAGGTTCGGCTGCGCAAGATCGAGGATCAGCGCCTGCTGACGGCAAAGCTGGGGCACGGCGAAACGCGGGTAGAGGTCGAGATCCCCCTGGGCACGAACCAGTTCGAGGCGCTCTGGCCGCTGACCGAGCCACGTCGCCTGCAGAAGACCCGCTATCTGGTGCCGCTCGGCAACGGACTCGAAGCCGAGGTCGACGTCTACGAGGGTGACCTCGCGGGCCTGGTCATCGCCGAGGTCGAGTTCGGCTTCGAGCGCCAGAGCCGGGACTTCCGGCCTCCCGCTTGGCTCGGGAAGGAGGTCACCGGCGACCGCCGCTACGCGAACCAGAATCTGGCGCTGGAGGGCGTGCAGCCGTTTAGCTCTCGTGAGGACGGAAAGAGTCGAGGCATGCCCTCCCGTTCCTATCGCCTGAAGACCAAGGAGGCCCCCTCCGAGGGGTTGCGCCGGATCGCCCTGGGCCGGACCGGGAAGGCCGTGGAACGACTCGAGGGAGTCGAAGGAGACGATCTCGCCGCCGCGATCCATGGCGCTCGCAAAGACCTGAAGAAGCTGCGGGGCGCACTGCGGATGGTGCGTCACGAGCTTGGCGAGAAGAGATTCAAGGCCGAAAACCGCCGCTACCGGGATGCCGGTCGTCTGCTCTCCGGCAGCCGCGACGCCGAGGTCAAGCTGGAGACCCTGGCTCACCTGCACCACCAATCCCCTCACCTTCCCGATCAGGGCGTGGAGCGCTGGGAGGGGATGCTCGAGACGGAGCGGGACGAGCTGGCGGCGGCCGCGCGAGACGATCGCGATGGGCAGACCGCCGGAGCGGTCGCAGCGATCGAGAAGGGCCAGAGCAGGATCCGCCAATGGCCGCTGCGGACTGATTCCTGGGCGCTGGTGGGGGCCGGGCTGTCGAGAACCTACGGCGACGGACGGCGGGCGATGAAGCGAGTGCAGGGAGATGCCTCCGCCACGAACGTCCACGAATGGCGCAAGCGTGCGAAGGACCTCTGGTACCAGCTGCGAATCGTCCGCGACGCCTGGCCGGAGCTGCTGGGCGAGACGATCGCCCAGACCCACGAGCTGACTGAGCTGCTCGGCGACCACCATGACCTGGCGGTGTTGGCGGCCGACCTCCGGACCCGCACGGAGCTCGGCGATCGCGAGGCCTTCGAGGTCGCGATCGGATGGCGCCAGGAGGAGCTTCTCGGCGGGGCGCTCGACATCGGCCAGCGGCTCTATGCGGAGAAGCCGAAGGCATTCAGGCGCCGGCTCAAGCGCTACTGGCTCGCCTGGCGCGAGGCCTGAGCGCTACTCGCTCCACCAGCCCGGGATGACCTCGCCGTCGCCGTCGTGACGGGCGCCGACCGCGAGCACCTCGATGCCCTCGTCATCGGCCTCGAAAGCGCGGATGACCTCCGGTGAGACGCGGATCGCGTCAAGCCTCTCGACCTCGATGATCTCGTCGTCGAGTTTCATCCGTCCGGAGCCGGCGATGACGATGTAGACCTCCTCCGCGTCCTCGTGCCTGTGGCCGAACGGAGTGCGTTTTCCGGGCTTTAACCGGTGGTGGCTAACCCCGGTCTTCTCAGCATCGAGGTCGCCCTTGGCGAACCGCGCCTCCTGCACGTCCTCCATCCCGAATTCCGGAGCGGAGTCCTTGACGTCGGTGAGCTTGGTGTGGGTGAACGGTGCGGACATGCGGCCTCCTCGGCTCGTAGTTTCGTCTCTCGCCACCGTTACCCAGAATGCCTGACGAAAACTCTCGCGGGTCTAAGCCCAGAGCGAGGTACGTTTTCTTCTCCCGAGCTGACCAATTGATCTTGAGGGTCATTTCGTAATGCGAAACTCGGGTCAGGCAACCAGTCGCACTTCGAAACTGGGCATGGCCAGAGCGCCGGCGCCGCCGAGGAGGGCGAAAATGCGGGTGACGTAGGCCTGGGTCTCGGGGTAGGGCGGGATGCAGTGGCAGCTTTCGACGGCGCCGGGACCGGCGTTGTAGCCGGCGAGGGCTAGCTCCGGGGAGCCGAGCTGGCGGATCAGGTCAGACATCAGGTGAGCCTGGGCGTCGATTGCCGCGACCGGGTCGAAGGGGTCGCTGAGCCCGTAGGAAGCAGCGGTCCCAGGCATGAACTGGGCGATGCCCTGGGCACCCGCCGGGGAGACCGCGAAGGGGTTGAAGCCCGACTCCGCCATCAGCTGCGCCGCCAGCAGAGCAGCGGAGACGTTCCAGCGTGTGGCGGCGTCGGTCAGCGGGTCGCGGAAACGGCTGGGGACGAAGCTCGGCAGCGGCACGCCGCCCGCGGCGGGCGTCGCCCCTCCCCCGGTCCCGCGCAGCGCGTTGCCTGCATCCGAGCAGGGAGGTGGTCCCGCGTCGAAGCCGTAGTGCCAGGCCTCCCACGAGTATCTCTGGACGAAACCGAAACGGCTGGCGTTGGCGGCGAGCCAGGAGTAGGCCGATTCGGGACCGAGGTCGAGCTCGGTCGCACAGCGGTGCAGCGAGTGGCCGGGCGGCGCCACCCAGGTGGGGTCGGGGTGGGCGGCGAAAAGAGCCGCCTGTTCGGCGTCGGAGCGAAAGCCGGAGACGACGAGCAGCGAGATCCCGGCGCCGCGGGCGGCCGCCGCCATGCGGTCGAAGGCGGCGGCGACATCCGGCCGCATCCCCTCGCCCGTTCTGTAGACGAGCGGGCCGTCGTATCCCCCACCACTGGCCATCCCCGTGCCGCCGGCGGCCGCGCCCAACGGCGCGGCCGCTTCGGCCAGTGCCGACGCCTCGACCTCGACCTGCTTCGCCCCGGTCTCGAGGCGAGCGACCACGCTTGCCCGTGCCCGCACCGGCGCGAAGGAGCTCGATTCGGGGAAGCTGAGCTGGAGACGGCTCGGATCCACCCCGTTTGCCCGGCTCGCCTCGATCGCGGCCATCCGCGCTCGCGCCAGATAGGCGGACTTATCGAGGTGAGCGGGATTCGGCGAGCCGTTGGCAAGGGTCGACGGCGCCAGCAGCTTCGGCAGGTCGTCACGCATCGAGCGCGCGGCCGAGATCGCCGCCAGATCGGCGGCCCGCTGCACCCTGCCCTTGCCGGTCACCGCGCCGGCAATCGCGACCAGCGCCAGAGCGCCGGCGAGCAGGACGAAGACCCCGCCGATCACCAGGATCAGTGCCTGCCCGGATTCGCCTCTCGATCGCATCCGCCGACCCTCGCGATCATCGGCGCACTCGTGGTGCGCTCAAGCAAACGATTCACGAGCGAGAAGCTGACCGAATCGTAAAAACCAGCCCCGGAGGCGAACCTTTCCGCCCCCGCTACCGTAGAACCAGGCGACCAACCCGACCAAGGAGCCCGTCCATGCGGCGTACCCCGTTGCTGATCCTGCTGTGCACCTCGATCCAGGTCGTTCTCCTGGCCGCATTCACGGGACCGACGATCGCCGCTCAAGCGACCAAGCCGGTGGCCAAGCGAGCCGACAACGCAACCCTTGGCAAGACGATCCTCACCAGCACCCGTGGCCGCACCCTGTACAGCCTCAGCGCCGAGACCAAGGGCCGGTTCATCTGCACCGGCGCCTGTGCGTCGACCTGGCGGCCGCTCGTCGTCCCCGCCGGGGTGAAGCCGACCGGCCCGGTCAAGCTCGGCACGATCGAACGGCCCGACGGCAGGACCCAGGTGACCTTCAAGGGCCGCCCGCTCTACAGCTTCTCCGGCGACTCGAAAGCCGGCGACGTCAACGGCGAGGGGATCAAGGACGTCGGCACCTGGCACGCCGCGGTCACCGCCAAGGCCGCTCCCCAACCCGAACCGCAGCCCCAGCCGGAACCGCCCTACCCGTATTAGCGTTTAGCTCAGGTCGACGATCTCGATCAATTCCTCGAGGCCCCGCAGGTCCGAGGCGTTGAGCGTGTAGAGGGGAAGCACATAGGCCACCGCCGTCGCCGCGATCATCAGATCGAGAGTGCGAGGGCCACGAGGCTTGCGCCCCGCTGCCACCACCTCGGCATAGACCCGTCCATAGGCGCGAGCGCAGGCGGGTTCAAATGGGAGAGTTTCCATCGTCACCTCCACTCGCTGCACATGCTCTTGACGACGAGCGCGCTCACTCACGCTGGCTGCCGCGTGGGGCGCGGATGCCAACTCGGCGAGCGTCAAAGCGGAAATCGCGGAAACCGTCGGCAACCGGGACAGATCGAGTTCTTCGAGCGCGATTACCGCCGAGGTGTCGAGGAGACCTCGCTCAGGGTTCACGCCAGAAGCGCGGCGTCGGATCTTCATCGACGTAACGGTCGACGTCTTCTCGGAAGCGCTTGTGGTCGATCTTTCCGACGCCAGAAAGAGCTTTCTGCAGGGCTGCGGTGGAGACGAAGTGACGCCTTCCGACCGGGCGGAGCTCGCCGACCGGGATGCCGTTGCGGGTGACGATGAACTCCTCACCGCGATCCAGTTCTCGCATGATCTCTCCACTCTGGTTGCGCAACTCGCGTTGGCTGATCTCGCGTGCCATCACGCTCAATGTAGCACTGGTGCGACAGCAGCCTTTTGGGAAGGCTTGAGGGCAGGCCACCGGCGCCATCTGGCGTCAGTGCGCCGAAGAGGGCGCGGCGCTCGGCCACCCAGCCGAGGCGGCGCTTGAGCACCGCGACCGCGAAGTCGCGGGCCATCAGGTCGCGGACGACCAGGGCCAGCAGCGCCCGGTCGGCGGCGAGGTCGGCGCGGAGCAGGACACCGGACGGCTCCGGCCCAAGGCGCTCCTCCAGGCACGGCCGCAACAGCGCCGGCGGCAGATGGAGGACAGCGAGCGCGCCGCGGGCGACGGTGACCGCTGCCGAAGCCGCCTCGAGGCCCTCTGGATCGGCCGGCAGGGACAGGTGGCAGACCTGGCCCCGCGCCGCCACTCGCGCCTGCGGCAGGTGCGCGACCAGGCGCTCCTCCAGCTGGCGGGCCGCGGCCGAGGCGAGCAGGGTCGGGCGCGGCGGCTTGCCGCCGACGTCGACCAGCAGCGTCGCCCGGTCGACGTCGGCGCCGGTGCAGGCAAGGGCCGCCGCCGCGCCGCGGGAACCCTCCGCCTCCCGCACCGCCGTGACCAGGACGGTCGCGGCGTCGGCTGGCGCGTCGAGGGCGGTCACCGCGCCGGCCTCGCGCTGGCGGAGCTGGTGACGGCGAGCCGGTCGGCGAGCGAGCGCAGCGGCGAGGGCGGCAGCAGGCGCACCGTCACCGTGCCGCCGCTCACGGTCACCCGGACGCTGTCCTCCGCCCAGCCCGGCAGCGCCGCCCGCGTCGCCTCCGCCGCCGAGCCGCCCGAGGCCAAGGCCAGCGCCCCCGCCTCCGCCGCCCCGTCGGCCAGGGTCATCGCGTAGCCGGCGGCGAGCAGCTGCAGGGCGACGATCGCAGCCAGCAGCAGCGCCGGCAACGCCGCCACCAACTCCACAGAAGCCTGGCCCCGCTGCTCACCCATCGCCCGGCTCCAACTCCGCCCGCGCCCCGACCATCACCCGCGGCAGGCCGGGAAATAGGCGCGGCACCGCTACTCGCACCGACACGTCCTCCGCCTCCTCCACCTTCGCCCCCTCTCGCAGCGAAGACGGCAGTGCTCGCCGCGCCGCCGCCGTCGCCTCGCTCCCGACCAGCGCCGCCCGCGCCCCCGCGCGAGCAGCCACGCTCGCCGACCACAGGGCCTGGCCGGCGAGGGCGATCTGGACGGCCGCCAGGACCGCCAACAGCAGGAGCGGGACCACGGCGACCAGCTCGACCGACGCGGTCCCCTCCTCCCTGTGGCCTGCGCTGTCGACGGTCCTTGGCGGCACCGGAGAACCGTCCCAGGCAGGTGCGCACGCGTGGTGCGCACAAGCTCACAACTCAGTCAAAACTCCCCTACGTCAGTAGCTATGCGTGTTGGCGTCGATCCAGATCCGCCAGATCGCCGCCACCGAGGCGCCGAGCAGGAGGATCCAGACCAGGGTGCCGCCGCCGCTGGAGAAGAGCTTGGTGGTGCCGGCGATCAGCAGCGCGATCATCCCGAAGGCGCCGTAGAAGATCGCCCGCCGGCCGTCGGTCAGGGTTGCCAGGGTCAGCTGGTTCTGGCGGCTGAGGACGTAGAGCATCCAGCTGATCCCGGCCAGGAAGCCCATCCAGATGGCGGTGAGGACGGCGTTGGCGAAGTTGTGCCCGTGCGGCAGGAAGGCGACCCCGAGCGCCAGGACCATGACGATGGCGACGTTGCGAGCGGTGCGCACGATTCCAGTGTACGGCGGCTGCTGGGTGGCTATGACTTGCTGGTCATGACGATGATCCCGAAGACCACCACGGCCGCGGTCCCGAGCAGAGCCAGAACGGCGACGAGGGCCGCGGCTCCCGCCGCCAGCGGTCGCTCGTTGCGGCTGAGATCGGCGAACCGGGCCACTCCCCAGATCGCGACCGAGAAGACGAAGGTGACGCCGATGCCGGCCGCCGCCGAGTAGACCACCGTCTCCAGCAGCTCCTTGCCTTCGACAAGCGTCGCCAGGGTCATCCGCTCGAGGCCGCGACCGGGGCGCCGCGCTCGGCCCGGCGCGCGAAGACGGCGACGATCAGCGAGAGCGAGGCCAGGGTGACGACGACCGGGCCGAGGGCGCCGGTGCCGAAGATCCGCGTCAGGCCATAGGCGAGGGCGCCGATCGCCGCCGCCGCCGGCAGGGTCAGCACCCAGGCGAAGACGATGTTGCCGGCGACACCCCAGCGCACCGCCGAGAAGCGCTTGGCGGCGCCGGCGCCCATGATGCCGCCGTTGATCACGTGGGTGGTCGAGAGCGGGAAGCCGAAATGGGTCGAGGCGAGGATCACGGCGGCGCCGGCGCCCTGCGAGGAGAAGCCCTGGGCGGCGTCCATCTTGATGATCCGGGTGCCGGTGGTTTTGATGATCCGCCAGCCGCCGCTGTAGGTGCCGGCCGCGATCGCCGCCGCTGCCGAGGCGATCACCCATAGCGGCGGGTCGGCGCCGGCCGCGAGGCTGCCGTTGGCGATCAGGGCCAGGGTGATCACGCCCATCGTCTTCTGGGCGTCGTTGGTGCCATGGGCCAACGCCAGCAATCCGCCGGAGACGATCTGCCCGTATTTGAAGCCGCGGGTGACGGTCCCGGGCCGCTGCTTGCCGACGACGCGGTAGATCAGGCCGATCGAGAGCCCGGCGACGGCGAAGGCCAGCACCGGCGCGATCAGAGCCGGGATCAACACCTTGCCGACCAGGCCTTCGGCGATCACCGCGTCGAAGCCGGCGGCGGCCACGGCGGAGCCGACGACGCCGCCGATCAACGCGTGCGAGGAGCTCGACGGCAGGCCGAAGGACCAGGTGATCAGGTTCCAGGCGATCGCCCCGATCAACCCGGCGAAGACGATCGTCGGCGTGACCACGTCGGCGTTGACGACGTCGTTGGCGACCGTGGCCGCGACCGAGATCGAGATGAAGGCACCGGCAAAATTGAGCAACGAGGCCATCGCGATCGCCACCTGCGGCCGCGCCGCCCCGGTCGAGATCGAGGTCGCGACGACGTTGGCGGTGTCGTGGAAGCCGTTGGTGAAGTCGAAGGCGAGCGCGGTACCGACGACGATGACGAGGATGATGTCCGAGCTCACGATGACGGGCCTCAGGCGGTGTCAGGCAAGGACGCAGGGAGGCCGACAAGGGGAGCGCACATCAGTGCGTGACCCGCCGGCGGGCGACCGAGGACACAGCATGACGCCGCCTGAGGCCCGTCATGAGTTCTTGATGACGATGCCCTCGAGAATCTGGGCAGCCGTCTCGGTCGCGTCGATCGCATTCTCGAGCACCGCGAACATGTCCTTCCAGCGGATCACGACCATCGGGTCGATCCCGTTGGAGAAGAGCGAGGCGACGGCGTCGCGGGAGATCCGGTCGCCCTCGTTCTCGAGCCGGTGGATCTCGATCCAGTACTTGTCGAGGTCCTTGAACTCCGGCAGGTGCTCGAGGCCCATCGCCAGCTGTTCGCAGGAGGCGACCAGGACCTTGGTCAGTGCCGTCGCCTGCTCCATCGGCGCCTCGATCTTGTAGAGGCCGAGGAAATCGGCGGCCTCCTCGGTGTAATCGACGATGTCGTCCATCTGCGTCGCCAGCCCGTAGATGTCCTCGCGGTCGATCGGCGTCACGAAGGTCGAGTTCAGCCGTCTGATGATGTCGTGGGTGATCCGGTCGCCCTCCTGCTCGGCCTGGAGGACCTCCTGCGAGAGCCCACCGTCCTCCGGCCACTGATTCATCATCCGGTCGAGCAGCCGGGCCGCATGCACGCTGTTCTGGCCGGCCTCGATGAAGAGGTCGAAGAAGGTGCGGTCGCGAGGGAGGAGCGAGAAGCGCGCCAAGGGCCGCATCCTAGTGGCGCGTGGAGCGGTCGGGAGTGGCGTCAGCCGCTGGCCGCGGCGAGCTGTTCGGCGGCGCGGGCTGCATAGCGCGCGCGCAGCTCCTCCTGGACCCCGCGGCGTGCGTCCGCCGGAGCGACGTCCCGAGTCCAACGCCCCTCGGCGTCGAGTTCCCAGGCGTTGGCGTTGTCGGCGAAGCAGCGGGCCAGCACGTCGAGGATCTCCGCCCGCAGCTCCGGGTCCTCGACCGGCGCGACCAGCTCGACGCGGCTGTCGAGGTTGCGCGGCATCAGGTCGGCGGAGCCGATCAGGACCCGGGTCTCGGCGCCGCGCTGAAAGCTGTAGACGCGGGAGTGCTCGAGGAAGCGACCGACGATCGAGACGACGCGGATGTTCTCCGAGACCCCCGGCACACCCGGTCGCAGGCAACAGATGCCGCGCACGTTGAGGTCGACCCGCACCCCCGCCTGCGAGGCCTCGTAAAGCGCGCGGATGCAGCCGGCGTCGACCAGCGAGTTCATCTTCAGGGCGATCCGCGCCTCTTCGCCGGCCTCGTGGGCGGCGACGGTGCGCTCGATCTCCTCGACGATCCGGATCCGCATCGTCGTCGGCGAGACCAGGACCTTGCGGTAAGCGGCAGGCCGGCCGTAGCCGGTGAGGAAGTTGAACATCTCGGCGACGTCGGCGCCGACGTCGGGGTCGGCGGTGAAGAGCCCGAAGTCCGTGTAGAGGCGGGCCGTCTTCGGGTGGTAGTTGCCGGTGCCGATGTGGACGTACTCGCGCACCCGCTCGCCCTCGCGACGGGCGACCAGGATCGCCTTGACGTGGGTCTTGAGGCCCGGAATCCCGTAGACGACGTGGACGCCGGCCTCCTCCAGCGACTTCGCCCAGTGGATGTTGGCCTCCTCGTCGAAGCGCGCTTTCAGCTCGACCATGCAGACCGCCTGCTTGCCGCGTTCGGAGGCGCGGATCAGCGACGGCACCAGCGGCGAGTCGTCGCTGGTGCGGTAGACGGTGTGCTTGATCGCCAGCACGTCGGGGTCTTCGACCGCCTGCTCGACGAAGCGCTCAACCGAGCTGGCGAAGGAGTCGTAGGGGTGGTGGACGAGCAGGTCGCCGCGGCGGATCGCCGCGAACATGTCGACCGGCTCGTCGTCCTCCCCCTGCAGCCGCGGCTGGGTGACCGGCGACCACGGCGCGTAGCGCAGCTCGGCGTGGCCGGAGACGTCGGCGATGTCGTTGAGGTCGCCGAGATCGATCAGGCCGTCGACGTCGTAGACCTCGCGGTCTTCCAGTCTCAGGGCGCCGATCAGCTGCTCGCGCAGCTTCGAGTTCATCCCGGCGGCGATCTCCAGCCGCACGACCTCGCCGAAGCGGCGGCGGCGGATCTCGTCCTGGACCGCCTGCAGGAGGTCGTCGGCCTCGTCGCTGACGGTGAAGTCGGCGTCGCGGGTGACCCGGAAGTAGCCGTGGTCGATCACCTCGGTGCCGGGGAAGAGCAGGTCGAGGTTGGCGGCGATCGCCTCCTCCAGCGGTACGAAGGCCTTGCCGTCGGGTCCAAGCGGGAGGAAGCGGCCGAGCAGCTCCTTCGGCACCTTGACCCGGGCGATGATCTCGGTGCCGCTGTCGGGGTCGCGCAGCAGGACGCCGAGGCTGAGCGAGAGATTGGAGATGTAGGGGAAGGGCCGCCCGAGCCCGATCACCAATGGCGTCAGCGCCGGGAAGACCTGCTCGTGGAAGCGGACGTCGATTTCGCGCCGCTCCTCCTCGCTGGCCCCGTCGAGGGTGACGATGCGGATCCCCTCGTCCTCCAGCGCCGGCCGCAGGATGCCGCCGAAGCAGGAGTTGAGGCGACGGTCGAGCTCCAGCACCCGGGTCTGGATCGCGTCGATCTGCTCGCTCGGGGCAAGGCCGTCGGGGCCGCGGGCATCGATGCCGGCATCGAGCTGGTCGAAGAGCCCGGCGACCCGGACCATGAAGAACTCGTCGAGGTTGGAGGCGTAGATGCCGCAGAAGCGGAGCCGCTCCAGCAGCGGCACCTCCGCATCCTCCGCCAGCTCGAGAACCCGCTGGTTGAAATCGAGCCAGGAGAGCTCGCGGTTGAAGTAAAGAGCGGGATCGTCGATCGGTCCATCGTACTGAGCGGTCGCCCCTCCCCCCTTCGCTCCGCTTGACTTTTGTAACCCTCTGGGTGACAAAGGACAAACGGAGCCTATGCGGCCACGGCGAGTCCGACCGGGCGCGCGTCCAGTGCTCGCCGATATCCGGCCGCGAGCTGGCTCAGGGCGCGCTCCCAGGAGCGGCCGCGGGCGGCGTTGACGGCAGCTGCACCGAGCTGGTGGCGCAACGCCGGCGAGGAAGCGAGCTGGAGCAGGGCACCGGCCAGGTGATCGGGGTCGGGCCGGCAGAGCAGGCCGGTGTGGCGGTTCTCGACCAGCGCCGCCGGGCCGCCCTCGGCGACCGCGACCACCGGCAGCCCGCTGGCACCGGCCTCGAGGATGACCTGGCCGTAGGTATCGGTGGCGCTGGCGAAGAGAAAGATGTCGGCGCTGGCGTAGGCACGCGCCAGCGCCTCTCCCCCGAGCCAGCCGAGGAAGGTCGCGTGCTGGCCAAGACGAGCCCGCAGCTCGTCCTCCTCCGGGCCGCCACCGGCCAGCAGCAGGTGCAGGCGCGGGTCGGCATCGCGCGCCCGCAGGAAGCTCTCGGCCAGCAGGTCAACGCCCTTCTCGCGGGTCAGCCGACCGGCGTAGAGGACCTTGACCTCGCCCGGATAGGCGTCGCGGTCGGCCTTGAGCGGGTCGAAGCGATCGCTGTCCACCCCCCGCTCCCAGCGTTGGATCCGAGCCGCCTCGGTCCCCAGGTCGAGCAGCGAGGCGTCCGCCGCCGGGCTCGGCGAGAGGACGATGCCGGGGGCGCCGTAGAAGGCGCCGAGGGCGACCTGGGCGATCGCCTCGACGCCGCCGTCGCCGCTGCGCATGCCGGCGTAGGTCGCCAGCTCGGTGTGGTAGCTGGCCAGCAGCGGCACCCCGGTTATCCGCCCCAGCAGGGTCGCGGCGACGCCGGCCGGGCCCGGGGCGGTGACGTGGACGAGGTCGTAGCCGCCGTCGGCCAGCGCCTCGACCAGGTCCGGCAGACCGGGGACACCGAGCGTCATCCCCTCGTAGAAGGGGAGCTCCAGCTCGGTCGCGGCGGGCAGGCGGCGGTCGACACCGGCGTCGGTGCCGATCACGTCGACGTCGAAGCCGGGCACGCCGCGCTCGCGGATCTGTTCGATCGTGTGGGTCACCCCGTGCATCGAGCCGATCCCGTCGGCGATCAGCGCCACCCGGCGCCGGCTCCCCTCGGGGGCGCGCAACTTCGCCTTCTCGGCCCCGAGGAAGACGGTCGAGGGCGCGTAGGGCACGGCCGGGACGATCGCCTCGAAGAGGCCGTTGATCGCGCTCTGCAGATCGCCGCTCGCAACCGCGTCCGTCCCCTCGGCGACCGCCGTGCGCAGGCGGCGGTCGTGGATGCGGCGGGCGCGGCGGTAGAGGTCAGCGTGGGAGAAGCCGTCGGACTGCAGGTAAGCGATCAGCTCGCGGCCGCGCAGGTCGAGGCCCATCCCGGTGAGCCACGCGTCGAGCAGGCAGCGGGCGTCGTCGGGCCCAATATCGGCGGCGACCTTGCCCTCGCGCGCGGAGCCCTCCCGAATCACCCTTTCCGCCATCTTCAGCACCGCGGCCGGATCGGGTGCGGCACCGACCCTACCCGTGCTGTCGCCCTTTGTATCGCTATCCGGAACAAAAGACGACGGCACCTGCTCGCCCAGGACCAGGGCTCGGGTCGCCAGGGCCATCGCGGCGTGCGTCCACTTGGCGGCGCTGCCCTGCTCGCCGCCGGCTTCGGCGTCGCCGCGGCGCAGGTGGTGCAGAAACTCTTCCGGCGTCCGCGCATCGGGCACCTCGGTGAAGGTGCGGCCGATGTCGACGCCGGCGTGGTCGTCGGAGCCGCCGATGCCGGTGCCGCCGTGGGTGTCCACGTAGATGGCGGCGGGCATGTTCAGCTCCGCGGCCCGCGACCCGTTGCGGACCTCCCAGACCGGGAACAGCTCCGCCAGGCGGCGGCGGTGGCGCCTGGTCAGCGGCGCCGCGACGTTGAAGAAGGGGTGCGCCAACGCGCAGGCGATCCCGTTCTCGTGCAGGTATGCGGCGCAGGCCTCGAGGTCGCCGGAATTGGCCTGCAGCCACTCGTGGTCTCCGACGGTGATCCCGTAACAGAGGACGTGAACCGCCTGGGGCTCGCCGGCGAAGCGGGCGGTCAGCTCCTCGGAGACGAAGCAGTCGGGCCGGTCCTCCAGTTCGAGGCAGCCCGCGATCGTGTCGTGATCGGTGATCGTCACGAAGTCCATTCCCCGCCGCTTGGCCAGCGCGTAGACCTCCTCGGGCGGGGTCGCGCACTCGGGCAACCCGAGCGATCGCTGCACCCCCAGTCGCGAAAGCTGAGAGGCGGTGGAGTGGCAATGCATGTCAACTCGGGAAGTCATCGGTGTCTCCCTCTCCTAGATCTTCTGGTCACCATCAGAATTCGCCATTAGCAGGGGAAACTTGTGAAGGGGCGGCTAACGCGGGGTGAAGATCCGGTGATTCGGGAAGCCGGTGGAAGGAGGGGTGGTGACCCCCTCTCCGAGAATTGAGTCGCGCCCGCTGAAGCGGGCTGCTCCGCAAAATGCTGCTCGCCTATGGCGAGCAGGAATCGGATTGCATTTCCGCCGCTTCGCGACATTCCCGGAGAGGGGGTCACCACCCCTCCAACAAGCGCCTCGGGTCACTCAGCTTCCGAGAGACCGACGCCTGAAGCTGAGTTTCTTTGAAGCTGGGTGTGGAAGGAGGGTCGGGTGCCCCTCCAGCAGAAGCTCAAGGACGGGGGCTCGAGCCCTGACCGCGCGCCCCAGCTGCGCGACGGCTTCTGATGGAGGGGCACCCGACCCTCCTTCCTACGCCGACCTACGCAGCGAGCCGGGCCGGCGAGGACCCGTTGGCGTTGCCGTTGAGGAGGTCGAGGATGACCCCCTCGCGAAGGCCGCCCTTGCCGATCTGGAGGGGCTGGCCGAGCAGCTCGGAGACCTTCTCCAAGAGCAGGACGCCGGTGGTGAGGATGCGGACGCGGACCGGGTCGAGCTCGAAGCGGCGGGCGACGTCGGCGGAGGGGTCGCCGCAGAGGACGCGGATGCCCCGCTCCAGGGTCTCGTACTCGAGCACGGTGCCAACCAGTCGCCGCAGCGACGTCGCACTGCCGCCGACGGCAACGGCCTGTGCCGGATGCTCGACCTCGACCCCCGCGAAGATGTCGTCGATGCGGTCGCGGACCTTGCGGATCTCCGCCGCCGAGGGCGGGTCGGAGGTGATCAGCTCATCCGCGAGGACGCCGGAGCCGACCCGCCAGGAACGCACCTTCTCGACCCCGCCGGAGGTCGTGCCGATGATGATCTCGGTCGAGCCGCCGCCGACGTCGACGACGCCGATCCGGCCCTCGACCGGGTGACCCAGGCCCTTGGTGGCGCCGATGAACGCGAGCCGGCCCTCCTCCACCTCGCTGAGCACGTCGACCCTGACGCCGGCGGCCTCACCGATCGCAACGGCGACCTGCTCGCCGTTGGAGGCCTCGCGGACAGCCGCGGTGGCAACGGCGCGAATCTCCGCGGCGCCGAGCTCCTGCGCCAGCCGCACCTGCGTGGCGACGACCTCGGAGACCTCCTCGACCTTCTCCGGCAGGATCTCCCCCTTCTTGCCCAGCGCTTTGTTGATCCGCGTGTAGGCCCGCTGCTCCATCACCTTCTTCAACTGCCCATCCACCGGCTCCGCCACAAGGACGCGAGTCGTGTTCGAACCAATATCTATCGCGGCACAGAGCATGCGGGGTCAGCCTTGATGTTCCCAGACCCGGCGGATCTCACACGCTCCGGCGAATCGCCACCCCCGCTTCGTGGGCGCCACGGGGAGGGGGTCCGAGAACGGAGCCTGTTTGCCCCGCCCGCAGGACCCCCTCCCCGTGGCGTTCGCAAACCTGGGCGCTTCGCTAAACGTTTGGGTGCGAAGCGTCCTCGAACTCCCGAAACAGCCCCGTGACCACGAAGGCGACCTGCTCGCCGATGTCGACGGCGTTGTCGCCGATCCGCTCGATCGCCCGCGCCGCCAGCATCATCGTCATCGCCCACTCGCGTTTGTCGGTGTCGTCGCCGATCTCCAGCGCCAGCCGGAAGCAGTCGCGGTTGAGGTCGTCGACGACGTCGTCCTGGCGCACCAGGTCACGCGCCATCTCGACGTCGCGTTCGGCGAAGGCCCGCTTCGCCTGCGAGATCAGGGTCCGCGTCTGCTTGCCCATGGCGAGGATCAGGCTCACCATCTCGAGGTCGGCGGGCGGCTCGTTGCCGGTGATCGGGATCACCTTGCAGATGTTCACGCACTGGTCGCCCATCCGCTCGACGTTCTTGAGTACGTGCAGCAGGGCCGAGATCAGCCGCAGGTCGGTCGCCACCGGCGACTGCGTCGCCAGCAGCGTGATCAGGCTCTGGTGGACCTCCAGGTAGCGGCCGTCGATGCGGTCGTCGTCGGCGACGACGATCTGGGCCAGCTCGATGTCCTGGTGCTCGACCGCTTCCATGGTGCGGCTGAGCGCTGTGCTGACGAGGTCGAGGCCGCCGAGGCCGCTGGCCTCGAGGTTGCTCAGTTCCTCCTGGTATTCGGTGCGGGCCGATTCCGGCATGGTCAGGTCTCCCAGCTCAGCCGAACCGGCCGCTGACGTAGTCCTCAGTCGCCTGCTGGTCCGGTTTCGTGAAGATCTTCTCGGTCGGCCCGAGCTCGACCAGGCGCCCTGGGCGGCCGGACTTCTCGAGGTTGAAGAAGGCGGTGAGGTCGCTGGCCCGGGCGGCCTGCTGCATGTTGTGGGTGACGATCGCGATCGTGTAGCGGTTCTTCAGCTCGCGGATCAGATCCTCGATCGCCAGAGTGGCGACCGGGTCCAGGGCCGAACAGGGCTCGTCCATCAGCAGCACCTCCGGCTCGACCGCGATCGCGCGGGCGATGCAGAGCCGCTGCTGCTGACCGCCGGAGAGCCCCGAGCCCGGCTTGTCGAGCCTGTCCTTGACCTCGTCCCAGAGGTTGGCGCCGCGCAGCGAGCGCTCGACGACCCCGTCCTTCTCGGACTTCTTCATCCGGCTGGCGTTGAGGTTGAGCCCGGAGGCGACGTTCTCGTAGATCGACATCGTCGGGAACGGGTTCGGGGTCTGGAAGACCATCCCGACCAGGCGGCGGACCTGAACCGGGTCGATACCGGCGCCGTAGACGTCCTCGCCATCGAGGGTGATCTCGCCCTTGACGCTGGCGCCCGGGGTGAGCTCGTGCATGCGGTTGAGCGAGCGCAGGAAGGTCGTCTTGCCGCAGCCAGAGGAGCCGATCAGCGCCGTCACCTTGTTCGGCTCGATCTTCATGCTGACGTCTTCGACCGCCTGGAAATCGCCGTAGAAGAGGTTGACGTTCTTGGCCTCGATGGTCTTCGCACCGCGCCCCAGCGGGGTCTCGACGCCGCCACTCGAAGTTCCGGTCACCGGCGTCCCCTCGCTCGTCTGCATCCGGCCACCCTCGACCGCGGTCTTCTTGGCGCCTGCGGCTCCCAACATGGCTCTCAATCTCTTCCCTTCCACTGGCTAGCGGATCTCGGTTTTGTAGCGCCGGTAGACGAAGCGGGCCGCGACGTTGAGGATCATCACGATAGCGATGAGGGTCAGCGCGGCAGCCCAGGCGCGGTCGTAGGAGGCCTGTTTCATCACGCCCGGCGAGCGGTACTCGTTGTAGGCGTAGACGGCGAGGTTCTGCATGCGGCCGTTGAAGGGGTCGGAGTTGATCGAGTCGATCACCCCGGTCGTGACCAGCAGCGGCGCCGTCTCGCCGATGATCCGCGCGGTGGCGAGCATCACCCCGGTGACGAGGCCGGCGAAGGCGGTGGGCAGAACGACCTTGGTGATCGTCTTCCACTTCGGCGTCCCCAGCGCATAAGCCGCTTCGCGCAGGTGGTTGGGGACGATCTTCAGGACCTCCTCGGCGGAGCGGATCACGATCGGGATCATCAGCACCGAGAGCGCCACCGAGCCCATCACGCCGAGGCGGATGCCGGGGCCGAAGAAGATCTCGAAGAGGGCGTAGGCGAAGAGGCCGGCGACGATCGAGGGGATGCCGGTCATCACGTCGACGAAGAAGGTCAGCGCCTTGCGCAGCCTGCCGGTGCCGTACTCGGTCAGGTAGATCGCCGCCATGATCCCGATCGGCACCGAGATCAGGGCGGCAACGCCGGTGATCACCAGGGTGCCCATGATCGCGTGGGCGGCGCCGCCGCCGTTGATCACGCCGCGGGCGTCCTCGGTGAAGAATTCGAGGCTGAGGCCCGGGATGCCTCGCTTCGCCACCTCGTAGAGCAGCGAGATCAGCGGGATCATCGCCAGTCCGAAGGCCGCGGCGATGGCGAGGGTGACGACGCGGTCCTTCGCCCGCCTCGACCCCTCGACGGCACGCGACCAGGCGTAGAGGACGGCGCAGGCGAGCAGCACCGCCACCAACAGCATCACGCCGATGCTGAACGAGCCCGCCGCCAGCAGCACCGCGGTGGCGCAGAGCGCCGAGCCGACGACGACCCCGTAGGGCACCCAGCCCGGCAGGACGCCGCCGGAGATCCCGCTCGAGGCCAGAGCCAGGGCGCCGCCCGCCGAGTCCGCCGCTTGGTCTTTGACCGGCGACGCCATCTATTCGTTGTTCTGACGGTTGATGATCGCGCGCGCCGCCATGTTGGTGACGAGGGTGATCGCGAAGAGGACGAGGCCGGTGGCGATCAGGGCGTTGATCGCCAGGCCCGAGGACTCGGGAAAGTCGAGGGCGATGTTGGCGGCGATCGTCGACGGGTTCGACTGGCTGATCAGGTTGAAGGTGACGACGCCGGAGACCGAGAGGATGATCGTCACCGCCATCGTCTCCCCCAGCGCCCGCCCGAGGCCGAGCATGGCGCCGCTGATGATCGACGACTTCCCGAACGGCAGCACCGTCATCCGGATCGTCTCCCAGCGGGTCGCGCCCAGCGCCTGGGCGCCTTCCTGGAGCTTGCGCGGCGTCTGCGAGAAGACCTCGCGGGCGACCGCGGAGACGATCGGCAGGATCATCACCGCCAACACCAAGCCGGCGACGAACATCGCCCGGCCAGTGGTCGAGGCCGGGCCCTTGAAGAAGGGGATGAAGCCGAGGTTCGCTTCCAGCCACTTCATCACCGGGACCGCCGCCGGACCGAGCACGAAGATCCCCCAGAGCCCGTAGACGATGCTGGGGATCGCGGCCAGCAGGTCGACCAGGTAGCCGAGCGTGAGCGCGATCCGCGGCGGCGCGATATGGGTGATGAAGAGCGCGACCGCGACGGCGAGCGGCACCGCGACGAGCGCCGCGAAGGTGGCCGCCAGCACGGTGCCGAAGGCAAGCGGGGCGACGTAGTCGACGAGGCTCTTGCCCTCGGGAAGTTCGGAGGCCGCGGCGGTGACCGCAGGCAGCCCCTCGACGACGAGGAAGACCCCGACCCCCGCCAACAGGGCGAGGATCGTCACCCCGGCGGCGGTCGCGGTATTGCTGAACACCCGATCGCCGACGCGGCGGCGTCCTCCTGACGCCGCCGCGAGCAGCTGACCGGCATTGGTCGTGGTGTCGACCTGTGCTGCCACCTACGTCCTAGCCGGCCACGATCGCTTCTACGGCCGGGGTGATCTTCTTCGTCAACGCCGCCGAGAGCGGTGCGGAACCGGCGTTTTCAGCCGCCGCTTCCTGACCTTCGGGGCTGATCGCGTATTCGAGGTACCCCTTGACGACCGCCGCTTCTTCGGCCGACTTGTACTCGGTGCAGGCGATCAGGTAGGAGACGAGCACGATCGGGTAGGTCCCCTGCGATTCCGTCTTGCGGTCGAGCGCGAACGGGAACATGTACTTGCCGCCCTTCAGCGCCTGATCTTCCGGCGACTCCTCGACGATCGCCGCCGCTGCCTCCGGGGTCGGTTCCTCGTAGTTCTTGCCGACCTGGATCTTGGCGATCCCGAGTTCGGCGGCCTGGCTGGCGTCGGCGTAGCCGATCGCACCTTCACCGGCACCGACGGCCTCGACGACGCCCGAGGTGCCCGAGGCGGCCTCGCCGCCCTTGACCGGCCAGTCGCCGCTGACTTCATAGGTCCAGACGCTGGGCACGACCTCAGACATGTATTCGGTGAAGTTCTCCGTGGTCCCGGACTCGTCCGAGCGGTTGACCGGGACGATGCGGGTGTCGGGCAGGTCGACGCCGGGGTTGTCGGCGGCGATCGCCTTGTCGTTCCACTGGGTGATTTCCTGGTTGAAGATCTTCGCCAGGGTTTCCGGAGAGAGCTGCAGCGATTCGACTTCCGGAAGGTTGTAGATGATCGCGATCGGCGAGACGTAGGCGGGAACCTCGATCAGTTCGCCCGGGGTGCAGCGCTTGATCGCAGCTTTCATTTCCCCTTCTTCTTCGGAGATCGCCGCGTCGCTGCCGGCGAAGGCGACGCCGCCGGCGTTGAACTGCTCGCGGCCGCCGCCGGAGCCAACCGGGTCGTACGAGATCGTCGCGCCCGAGTTTTCGTTCTCGAAGCTGGCGGTCCAGGCTTCCTGGGCTGCCTCCTGCGAGGTGGCGCCGGCGCCGGCGATTTCCCCGGAGAGGTCGCCGCCGCTGCTGGTTGAACTGGAGTCATCGGACGAGCTGCCGCAGGCGGCAACCGCAAAGGTCAGAGCCAGCGCCGTCAGTAGGGCACCGAGAAGTCTCTTAGACACGCAAATCTCCTTGAGTTGGTGACGATTTCATCAGCGGCCACACTCACAGCGGCTCACGACCAGCTTGTTACCTGGCTGTATCGAGGATGTGAAGAAGATGTAAAAAGCCCCCCACCCGAACATCCGTCAGCCGTCGGGAGAGAAGCGGTAGCCGATGCCGTTATGGGTGTGGATCAGCCGCAGGTCGGGCAGTGCCTCGCCGAGCTTGGCGCGCAGGCGGCTGACGTAGACGTCGACCGAACGGTCGTCACGCCGCGGCGGTCCTCCCCAAACCTCTGTGAAGAGCTCGTCGCGAGTCATGATCCGCTGCGGGTGGGAGGCGAGGGTGACGAGCAGCTGCAGCTCGCGCATCGTCAGGCTCAGCGGCCGGCCGTCGACGAGGGCGGCGTGCTGCTCGGGGCGGATCTGCAGGCGCCCGGCCGCGAGTGGCGGCGTGCTGCTCTCGGTTCCCATAGCCATGCTCGCTGAGCGTGGCGAGAAAGACCGGTGCGGCGGTTACCCCGCCGTGAAGGTCTTGTGAACGATCTGTGAAGACGGCTCGGCGGCAACGGCGGGCTCGACGGCGGCGGGCCGCAGCTCCTCCTTGACGATGCCGGCCGGTTCGGGGTCGAGCCGGTAGCCGATCCCGAAGTGGGTGTGGATGTAGGCCCAGCTCGGCGAGTGCTTCTCGAGCTTCTGGCGCAGCTTGCGGATGAAGACGTCGACGGAGCGGTCGCCGTGGGCCATCGCGTAGCCCCAGACCCGCTGGTAGATGGTCTCGCGCTCCAGTACCTGGCCGCGCTCCTCGGCCAGCAGGTGGAGCAGCTCGAACTCGCGGCGGGTGAGGTCGAGGGCGTCGTCGCCGACGAAGGCCTGAAAGCGGTCCGGGCGGATTTCCAGCTCGCCGACGGCGATCGGCGAAGCCTCGAACTCGCGGTTGCCCTGGCGGCGCCGGCGGGTCACGGCTTCGATCCGGGCGATCGCCTCCTCCGGGTGGCAGGGCTTGGTCAGCCAGTCGTCGACGCCGAGGCGGAGGCCGCGGACCCGCTGGGCGACGGTCGAGCGGCCGGTGCAGACGACGAGGCCGAGATCGGGCAGGACCGAGGCGATCCGGTCCAGGTATTCCCAACCTTCGTCGCCGAGCAGCTCCGGGTTGACCAGGAGCGCGTTCAGCTTCATCGTCAGCAGGTCCCGCGGGGGGATCGCGCCGGTGCTTTGGCGCAGCTGCCAGCCCGCCGCGTCGGCGCGCTTGGCCAGGACGGTGACGAAGCCACTGTCGTTGTCGATTACCGCGAGACGGACGATGGGGCGATTGTATGCACCCTGGATGGCCGAAATACCTGCGTTCACAGGATTTTCACAGCGCGATCACTGCCAAATTGCGGCAAACCCATACGAAAATGGCCCGGTTCGTGGCTAGCTGATCGCGCCGGTGGCGGTCAGCACCAGCACCAGCGTGCCCAGAGCGATCCGGTAGATGACGAAGATCCCCAGCGTGTGACTGCCGAGATAGCGGATCAGCCAGGCGATCGCCGCGTAGCCGCTGACGAAGGCGACCACGGTCGCGATCGCCGTCGCCGCGGCCGAGGGGCTGCCGTTTTCGCCGACCTTGCGCAGCTCGAAGAGCCCGCTGAGGACAACCGCCGGGACCGAGAGCAGGAACGAGTAGCGGGCGGCGGCGACGCGGTCGAAGTTGCGGAAGAGGCCGGCGGAAATCGTCGCCCCGGAGCGCGAGACGCCAGGGACAAGGGCCAGCGCCTGGGCCATGCCGACGAAGAGGCCGTCGCGGCCGTTCATCTCGGTCAGGGCGCGCTGCTTGGTGCTGACCCGCTCCGCCAGCAACATCACGAAGGAGAAGAGGATCAGGGCCGAGCCGATCAGGTAGAGGCTGCGCGCGCCCGACTCGATCTGGTCCTTGAAGATGAAGCCGAAGATCGCGATCGGGATCGTGCCGAGGACGATGAACCAGCCCAGCCTCGCCTCCTGGCTGGCGCGGCGGATCGGCACCCGCAGCTCGCGCAGCCAGGCGCGGGCGATCTTCAGCAGGTCGGCGCGGAAATAGATCAGGACCGCGGCCATCGTCCCCAGCTGGATCACGGCGGTGAAGCCGGCGCCGGGGTCCTCCCAGCCGAGCAGGGCGGGGACGATGCGGAGGTGGCCGCTGGAGGAGATCGGCAGGAACTCGGTCAGTCCCTGCACGAGGCCGAGGACGATCGCTTCGAGGGCGCTCATAGGCGGGGCATCCTATGGCCGCGCCTTAAGCGCAGATGAGCGCCCGCACGGCGGCACCGCGTCGCCCACGTGCGGTAGATTGCCCGGCGTGAAGCGGACCGCTGCACTCTTGACCTCGATCCTGGCCACGATGCTCCTGGCCGCCCCGGCGGCGATGGCCGAGAACGGCGTCGGCCTGGCCGGCCCGACCACGGATAAGACGGTCACCTTCTTCTGCTTCGGCGTGATCGCCTTCTTCGCGATCCTGCCGATCGTGATGTCGCTGATCCAGGGCAAGCTGGAGAAGCGCAAGGACCGCCGCAGGTCCGACTTAGAGCGTCTCTCCTAGCCCTGGGCGGTGTCCTCGTCGCTCATGTGCAGAGCACGCTCGCTCCTGCGTCCTTGCCCAGAACTAGGACAGCCGGCTCTAAGTCGCACCTGTTAGGACAGCCGGAAGCCGCTTAGAAGGCGTTTCTCCGTCTCGCCCTCGATCTTCGCCACCACTTCGACCCTCCCCTCCAGCGGGGTGCCGCGGATCTTCGTCGCCAGCAGGTCGTCGACCTGGAAGATGCCGGCCGAGTTGTTGAGTTCGATCTCGATCCGCACCGGGTGGTCCTCCCCGGCCTCGATCCGGACCTCGTCGATCGCCGCGGCGGAGATCGAGTGGATCCCCTCGTGCCCCGACTCGATCGGGATCCGGGTGCGGCCCTGGGCCATGTCGAGCGCGTCGGCGACCCGGACCACACCGGCCTCCAGCGTGTAGGGCTCGCCGCGACGGCGGTGGCCGATGATCGCGTGCAGGATCTCCGAGGCGACGACGGTGCGCTCGGGCTCACGATACGAGCCGGCCAGCAGCCGCTCGAGGGCGCCGTTGACGAGGAACAACGAGTAGGCCTCGTGGTCGGCGCGGTGGATCGACATGCCGACGTCGTGCAGCAGGGCGCCGCCGGCGACGACCACCTCGGCGTCGCGATCGCGCATCCCGTGGTCTGAGACCATCGCCGGCTCGACCCCGGCCTTGACCAGCAGCCGCAACAGCCGCAGGGCGATGTTGAGGACGATCTGCATGTGGACCCAGGAGTGGTCCGACATCCCCAGCCGCTCGGACTGGACCTGGGCCATGTACCACCAGGCCCGCACCTGGTCGTCGCCGTTGACCGCCTCGAGGAAGCCCTCGAGCTTGCGGTTGCCGCGGGTCGGGGCGCGGACCTTGGCCTCGGCCACCGCCTCCTGCGGTGGTTTGCGGGTCGGGCCCTTGGGGTCGGGCGTGGGGACGGCGTCGGTCACTGGGCGGATCGTAGGGAAGGGGTCGGGTGCCCCTCCCCACCGCGGGCGCTCAGCCGCAGACGGGCCAGGGGCTCGAGCCCGACTGGGTGTAGAGCAGGGCCGCGCGGTAGTCCTGCTCCTCCTCCGGCGCGGCCGCGGGGTCGCCGGAGCCGCCAACCGATTCCCAGGTGCCGAAGTCGAACTGATATTTGCCGCGGTAGCTGCCATCGGAGGAGACCGCGGTCGGGTCGCCGCCGGACTCACAGGCGGCGATCGATTCGAGGGTCCCGATCGTGACCCCGCCGGGGAGACTGGCGAACATTTCCCGGCGCTGCTTGCGCACGGCGGCCCGGTGTTCGACGCGGATCTGGTGGGCGACGGTGTGGATCACGCGCTGGAAGCGGTCGATCGGCCGCTGCAGCGGCGCCAGCTCGGCGACCTTGGCGTTGCTGATACCGACGGCGGCCGTGTCGTCGCCGGAGCCGGTCGCGGCGAGCGCGGTAGCCGGGAGGGCGAGGCCGAGGAACAGGGCAGGGAGAATATGTGTGCGTTTTATAAGCAAGCGGGGCACCGTTGCGGTCTTTGCGGCTTCTATGGGTGACCGCGATCACACATGGTCATTCTCTGTATAAGCGCCAGGCGTGATTTTCCGAGCTAGATAGCCAGAAAGCTCGGCTGGGCCGCGAGTTGCAGACCCCGAATCGCCCGCGCAGCACCCGGTAGGGGTCAATGCCCGGTCTCCCTACCTTCGGATAGGTGGAGATCACCATCGTTGTCAACGAAGACTCTGGACGTTCCCTGGATAGGGTCCGGGGAATGGCCGAGCCGAATCTGACCGAAAGCGCCTGGCAGAAGGCGAAGGACGATGCCTGGGGTGTAATCAAGACGCCGCTCTTTGAGATTGGAGGCACGATGGTGGGCCTGGTCTTTGGAGCGGCGGCGCTGATCGCGTCCGAGGGGCAACCCGGAACGACTCAGGCGGGCGCCTCGATTTTCTTCGGCGTCCTGTCGGTCGCCGTCACTCTCGTCTTCATCTTTCTCGTACAACTCGTTGCCGCGCCTGTTCGCCAGCGCGACGAGCTTCGGGGAGCGTGGGCCGCGCCTGCCGCCCAGCCAAAAGAGATCGCGGTAAGGCTTTGGAATGCCTATCGCAAAGGATGCGACCTATCCACGCGCATGGCAAGTCGCCTACCCGCCGAACAGGATTGGCAGGCGGGCGAGGCATGGGCAGAGGAGACCGCCAATCTGCTCGCGGGAAATGTGCCCCAGGAGACTGCTCGCGAGTTCTTCTCAGCAGGCTCTTATGAGTCCGACCTTGAGCGCCAGCTTGACGACAGGACCGAGGAGCTTAAGAAGATCATCGAGGGACTGGGTTAGACCTCGCCTGTTCCTCCCCCGTCCGAGCCGGGCACGTTCTCTATAACCGAGGGCCGGGGCGGCAAATACAGACATCCGTAGGCCCTTTCCCCTAGACAACTGTCTGGCGCTATCGATTCTTGCCCTTAAAGCGTTACCCCCTCCCGATGTAACAGGGGCATGGGCGCAAACGGCAACCACCAGCGAGGACGCCACCGGGGACCGCCCCCGGCGTTCTGGATCAAGCTCGCCCTTGCGGCGAACTTCATCGCCCAATTACTGCCGGATCATGTAGCCCTCTTGGTCGGTTGCCTCATCCTCGCCATTCCTGCGTCCTGGTTCTGCCCCTAAGACTCGCGAGCCGCCGTGATGGCTCCAGAGCGATTAAGACGTCTGGAGCATTCGCATATCCTCCCGCCCGTGGCGGAGATCCCTCAGGCTACGTTCACGCGTGCTGCGCGCGGCGAGAACATCAAACCAGGCGCCGCTCCCAATATCGAGCCGGTCGTCAAGGGCATCTCGTCAATCAGCCGAGCCGCTGTCAGAAAGGTCCACAGGGAATCGGCTGATGTTGCGCTGTCTTATTTCTCCGGCAAAGCCTCCCGGTTCTTTCTCATGGGCGGTCGTCCCGCCGCCACCGCCGAGACCTATCGAAACTCGCTCCTTCAATACATCGACTGGGATGGCGTTGGCGAGTCTGCGGACCTAGACATAGCGGCAAAGGTCAGCTTCAACGGGAACCGCATCCGCGCCCGCGCCCACGTGGTCATCGAGAGCGATAAAAGTCGCGAGGCTCGGGTACTCCTATGGGATGACCTGCCGCTCACCGAAGCCAGCGCAGCGATGATCGCGCTACCGATTCTCGACTGCGTGAATTCGCAATATGGGGACGGCGATGTCGGCGCAATCGAGGTCTGGCAGTTGTCGCGTCGCCAGCGCTATAGCGTGGCCCCGGCCAGCGCTGAAGCGCGGCGGGGAGACGTTGAGAACTTACTCAGCAGCCTGTAGTTGGTCGCCCCCCACCAACCCAGCCGAGGAGAAAATCATGGAGCAGCAGCAGTTCAAAGAGAAGGTCCAGCTACTTCGGCTAGTTGCCACTGAGGCCGTCGAGGAGCCGGATGTCATTTCTAGGCGGCCCGAGGTAATCGACGCCCTTCGGGAGATTGCCGGCTACGAGCGGCTCAATGACTACTTTGGCGGCAACGGCCATGATCCAAATGGGTTTGCTTCGGCCCTTGCAGACGGCTTGGCACCGTTCCAAGCGGCACCTCTGGACGACAGCCCCGAGCTTGTGCAGCAGCTGGTTTTCCTGGCATGGGCACTTGAGGCGGAGCGGTCTCCTTCAGAGCTAGCCGAGATGCAGATGCTGGCCTAGCCACAGAACGCCTTTTCGCATCAAACCATACCGCCCCATTCTGTCCGATCTGATCGATAAGGTTGTTGGTGCGCTGCCCGCAAATCGTGACGCGGCGTAGAACGTGTCTGACGCCAGTAAGTGAGTCCGTTCGCCTCGTAGAGGTTCCTGCCGATTTTCCGCTACTACGGCACAGAGCAGAAAATGAATTCGCCCAAAAAAGCCGAGGCCGCCGCGATCTCCTTTGCTAGAGGTGGTCATGGATCGCGACGGCCCCGCACTGGTACGGCCGAGTGGCCGAAAGATCATGCCCGTGCTCCCCGACGGAAAATCGAGGAGCAGGGCATGGTCTTGCTACGCGGTGAGGTCGCCGAACCGGATGTAGCCGGTGGCGATCGTTCCGCCGACCGTCAATCCAAGAGGCAGCGGATCTCCTTGCCTACGCCAAACCGATGCGCTCAGGACACAGCCCGAGCCGTCAACGGCGACATAGACATCTTCGGCCGGAGCCTTCTGGTTCGGCCGGTAGCGGGGGGTCATTTTCATTCGGTCCTCCTGTGGAAGTGCTTCAGCGCCGCCGTTGCATCGGCCCGCTGAAACGGATTGATGTGAACACTGGGAGACTGCCGTTCAGACCGGACGGCAGTTTTCCCATGCCTCTGAGTGAGGTGTCAAGCTCGCTTGACAAGAGCGGCAGTGTCAAGTACAGTTGACACATGCCACCGGCAAACCGCCATCAGCCGATCCGGGCGAAGTCCTCGACCTCGGAGTACTCGATCCATGAGTTCCTGATCGAGTTCCCCGACGACAACGCCTGCCTGGAGTACCTGTGGCGCACTCGGCACTCTCCAGACGGGGAACACGCCGAATGCCCCAAGTGCATGTGCGAGCGCGTCTTCAAGCGCTACGCGACCAAACAGCAGCGCCAGTCGTGGACCTGCACGGGCTGCGGTCATCATCTGCATCCAACGGCCGGAACCCTCTTCCATCGCTCCTCGACTTCCCTGCGGCTCTGGTTCTACGCCATGCATTTGATGACGAGCACTCGGTGCGGCATATCTGCCAAGCAGCTAGAGCGGGAGCTTGGAGTCAACTACCGAACCGCCTGGCGCATGTTCAACAAGATCCGAAACGAGCTGATGTCCGATCCGGAGCCGGTCGCCAAACTCAAAGGCGAGGTTGAGATAGACGAGACCTCATGGGGTGGGAAACCGCGTCGCAGGCACAAGACCCGCTCTGAAGCGATGCTCTTCCGCGAGCGCAAGCCGACCGTCCTCGGGATGATCGAGCGCGGCGGGCAAGTGCGACTGCGCGTGATCGAGTCGCGCCGGGGCGAGCCCCTTAGTTCAGCGGTGCGAGCGCATCTGGACCCGGCCGCGTTCATGCTCACCGACGATTGGGCCGCCTACAAACCGCTGCGACGGGAGTTCGACCACGCGGTGATCAATCATTCCGCAGGCTCCTACGTCGAAGGCAACATCCACACGAACACCATTGAGGGCTTCTTCGGCAACCTCAAGACCGGAATGCGCGGCGCCTACAAGAAGGTCTCCCGCGAATGGCTCCAGTCCTATCTAGACGAGTACGCGTGGCGGCATAACAATCGCTTCCACGGTCAGCGTTCGATGTTCCACGCTCTCGTCAGAGAGGCGGCGCGGCAATGAGCGAGGCGACCGCGATCCGGCGGATTCAGGCAGCGGTGCGAAAGCGGGCCAAAGCCGACGAAGCCAAACGGGAGGCAACCGAGCAACTGCGCCGCTCCTGCCGGGAAGCGCAGGAGGCGGGCGTGTCAATCACTCGGATTGCGCAGGAGGCCGGTCTTTCTCGTCAGGGCGTTTACGACCTGCTGGGGGAGCGACCTTCCTCATAGCGGCGTCGAAGTCGCCTTTGGTCGGAACCGGAACCTCCAGCCCCTTGGGCGTCCTCTCCGTCTTCTGCTCTTTCGCCATAGGCCAAGGCTAGCCAGTGAACCCGCCGGGTCGATACGACCCCGGCTGCCAACTGATTCCGGCAAGCAACTCGTCGGCGCTGACTTCAAGCGAGGCGGCGACCTTGATCAGCGTGTCGAGCCGAGGAAGCCGGATGCCTCGCTCCAAAAGCGATATCTCGGTGCGGTGGACCGAAGCCATGATCGCCAACTCTTCCTGAGAGAGGTCGGCTTCCTTTCGGATGCGGATCAGGTTGGCCGCGAAGCGATCCGATACCTCCCTCACGAGAGGTCCAGTCGATAGAAGGACAGCGCCTCGCGGGTCGGACGCACGTACTCGCCCTCACGCTCCAATAGGCCGGCTGACACAAGGTCCGCAATGGCTTCTCTCGCGTCGCCTCCTATCTCGCCTCTCAGGTCGCTGGCCGTCCATCGCGCCGGGTGTTCATGGAGGACCAATCCAAGGACTGCACGCCGCGTTTGCGGCAGACTCCTGCCTTGCATGGGAAGAACCTTTCCTGTGCCAGGCGCCCGGACGATCCACCGTCGCGGGCGCCATTTCTTTAGCTAGAAAGGGAAATGTGGCCCTGAAAACGGCGGGAATTGCTTATACAGAGAATGACTATGTGTGACCGCGATCACACAACGACCCTCAAAAGCGCCAATCCGCATTTGCCCAGGCACGAAATCGCGCCGGCGTTCCTCCTCGCTGCATCGAGTCTTGCGGGATGATCTGGGAATCGCCGAGCAATCGACAACGCGTTTGCTGCTCGCCTGCCCGGACCGGCCGGGGCTGATCGCGCGGGTCAGCGGCTTCCTCGCCGACGCCGGCCACAACATCGTCGACGCCGACCAGCACTCGACCGCCGAGGGGCGCTTCTTCATGCGCATGGTCTTCGACCCGGTCGCCGGCGAGGACCTGGCGGCGCTGCGGCGGCGCTTCGAGGACGAGGTCGCGACGCCGTTCGAGATGGAGCATCGCTTCGCCGAGTCGAGCCAGAGCAAGCGGGTGGCGATCATGGTCTCGCGCGAAGACCACTGCCTCTCCGACCTGCTCTGGCGCTGGCGCAGCGGCGAGCTCGGCGGCGAGCTGGTCGCGGTCATCTCCAACCACCCCGACCACGCCGAGCAGGTCGCCACCGTCGGCCTCCCCTTCCATCAGATCCCGGTCGCCTCCGGGTCTCGCGAGGATGCCGAGCGCCAGGCCCTCGACCTGCTCGGCGACGTCGACCTGCTCGTCCTTGCCCGCTACATGCAGGTCCTCTCCGCCGAGTTCCTCACCGCGCTCGGCGCCCCGGCGATCAACATCCACCACAGCTTCCTGCCCGCCTTCGTCGGTGCCGACCCCTACCGCCGCGCCCACGAGCGCGGCGTGAAGCTGATCGGCGCCACCGCCCACTACGTCACCGCCGACCTCGACGCCGGCCCGATCATCGACCAGGACGTGACCCGGGTCAGCCACGGCGACGAGGTCGCCGACCTGGTCCGGATCGGCCGCGACGCCGAGCGCCTGGTCCTGGCCCGCGCGGTGATGGCCCACCTCGACGACCGCGTCCTGCTCGACGGCGAGCGCACGATCGTCTTCTGATGATTCCCGGCTCGCGCGCACCCGGCATCTTCCAGCTCGTCAGCTACGGCCGCGACCCGCTCGGCTTCCTTGCCGATCAGCAGCGCCGCCACGGCGACATCTTCACGATCCACTTCCCCTACTTCGGGCGCATCGTCTACGTCGCCGAGCCCAGCCTGGTCAAAGCGCTCTTCACCGGCGACCCGGCCGTCTTCCACGCCGGCGAGGCGAACGCGACCGTGCTCGAGCCGGCGCTCGGCCCCAACTCGGTGCTGACCCTCGACGACGGGCCGCACCTGCGCCAGCGCAAACTGCTGCTGCCGCCGTTCCACGGCGAGCGGGTCGAGCGCTACGGCGAGCTGATCCGCGAGATCACCCGCCGCGAGATGGAGAGCTGGCCGGTCGGCGAGCCGTTCGCGATCCGCCCCCACACGCAGCAGATCACCCTGGCGGTGATCATGCGCGCCGTCTTCGGCGTCCACGACGAGGAGCGGCTGGCGCGGTTCGCGATCCTGATCGACGACTTCGCCCGCCGCGTCGGCCTGGTCGCCACGATCCCGCCGCTGCGGCGCGACCTCGGGCGGCTCAGCCCCTGGGGCCGCTTCGTACGCTCGCGCCAGGCGCTCGACGCCTTCATCTACGAGGAGATCGCCCTGCGCCGGGCCGAGGCGGAGACCGAAGCGCGCGACGACGTGCTCTCGCTGCTGCTCGGCGCCCGCGACGAGGAGGGCGAGCCGATGAACGACCGCGAACTGCGCGACGAGATGGTGACGGTGCTCGGCGCCGGCCACGAGACGACGGCGACCGGGCTCGCCTGGGCGGTGGAGCGGCTCGCCCACAATCCCGCCGTGCTGGCGAAGCTGCGCGACTCGCTGGCCGCGGGCGAGGAGGACTACCTCGGCGCCACCGTCAAGGAGACGCTGCGCTCACGGCCGGTGATCGTCGACGTCGGCCGCAAGCTGACCGCGCCGGCGACGGTCGGCGGCCACGAACTGGCAGCCGGGACCTTCGTCCTCGCCGCGATCGCCGCCCTCCACTACCGCCAGGACTCCTTCCCCGAGCCGAAGGAGTTCCGGCCCGAGCGCTTCCTCGAGGCCAAGACCGACAACTACGCCTGGATCCCCTTCGGCGGCGGCGTCCGCCGCGCATCGGCGCCGCCTTCGCCGAATACGAGATGCGGACGATCCTGCGCGACTTCGTCGAGCGCGCCGACCTGCTCCCCGCCGACCCAACTCCGGAAAAGGTCAAGATCCGCAACATCACCTTGGTGCCCGCAAAAGGCACGCGAGTGGTCCTAGATCCGAGTTCGCCTGACCAAGCAGGCCAAGGACGCAGGGAGCGAAGCGTGCTCCGCACGTGAGCGACCGAGGACGCCGGCATGCGCAGCGTCAGGCGGGCTCGGGTTCGGCCTCGGCTGTGGCCTGAGCTTCCTCCCACTTCTTCAAAAGCTGCTCCACGTCCCGTTTTGCCTCGGCATGGCGTGCTTCGGCCTCGGCCGCGCGGTCGGGATTGGCCCAGGCGGCGGGGTCGGCCAGCTCCTCCTCGACCTCGCGCAGCTTCGCTTCGGCCTTCTCGATCCGCTGCTCCAGCTTGGCCGCCTTCTTCGCCGCCTTCTCGACCGCGGAGGTGGCGCTGTACCTGCCGCCCTTGCCACCGCCGTTGGGGGCGGCGGGCTTCGCTGCCGCACTCGCGGCTGACTCGCGCTCGTCGCGCCGCCGCTGGTACTCGGCCCAACCGCTGTCGTGGCTGGTCAGCCTGCCGTCCTCGCAGACGATCGTGCGGCTGCCGACCGCCTCCAGCAGGGCGCGGTCGTGGGAGATCAGGACGACGGCGCCCTCGTACTCCATCAGCGCGTCCTCGAGCGCCTCGCGGCTCTCGATGTCGAGATGGTTGGTGGGCTCGTCGAGGACGAGGACGTTGGCGCCGGAGGCGACCAGGATCGCCAGCGAGAGCCGCCGCTGCTCGCCGCCGGAGATGTCGCTCAGCTGCTTCTCGGCGTCCTTGCCGGAGAAGAGGAAGCCGCCCAGCAACGCCCGCGCCTTCGGCCCGGCGAGGCCGGTCTCACGCTGGGCGGCGTCGAGCACCGTCCCCTCCCCCGCCGCCGTATCGGCGTGCTGGGAGAGGTAGCCGAGCCTGACGTTGTGGCCGTTGCGGACACTGCCCGAGGCCGGCTCGCGGCGGCCGGCGAGGGTCTCGATCAGGGTCGTCTTGCCGCTGCCGTTGGCGCCGACCAGGACCACGTGCTCGCCGCGCTCGACTTCCAGCTCGGCCTTGTCGAGCAGAACCCGGCCCGGGACCTCGATCCTGCCGCTGACGAGTTTCAGCACCACCCGCCCGGGCCGCTCCGGCGGTTTGAAGGAGAAGCGCAGTTTGCGGGTGTCCCGGCGTTCGGCCTGCGGGCCCGTCTTCTTCTTCTTATCGATCTGTTTGATCCGCGACTGCGCCTGTTTGGCCTTGGTCGCCTTGTAGCGGAAGCGCTCGACGAATTTCTCCATCCGCTCGATCTCGGCCTGCTGGCGGTCGATCGCCTTGCCGAGGGCGATCTGGCGTGCCGCCTGCTCCTGGCGCCAGGCGTGCCAGGGACCGGCGAAGAAGCGCGCCCGCTGGGCCTCGATCTCCAGCACCGAGGTGCCGACCGCCTCGAGGAACCAGCGATCGTGGGCGACCAGGACCACGGCGGCGTCGAGGTCGACGAGGTAGGACTCGAGCCACTCCAGGGAGGGGATGTCGAGGTGGTTCGTGGGCTCGTCCAGCAGCAGCAGGTCGGGCTTGGCGGCCAGGGCTCGGGCCAGCGAGGCGCGGGTCAGCTCGCCGCCGGAGAAGGTCGAGAGCTGGCGCTCGCGCTGCTCGGAGCCGAAGCCAAGCCCGCGCAGCACTTCCAGCACCTGGTCGCGCCAGCGGTAGCCGCCGCCGGCTTCGAGCCGGTGCTGGGCGGCCGAGTAGGCGGCCATCGTCTCCTCGTCGACACCCTGCGACATCTCCCCCTCGAGGCGCTCGAGCTCGGCCTCGGTCGCGATCATGTCGGCGCGGCCGGAGAAGACGTAGTCGCTGAGAGTGTCGCTGGAATCGCGCGGCGGGCGCTGATCGTGGAGCGCCACCCGGGCACCGCGGTGGATCGTCAGCGAACCGGAGTCGGGCGTGAGCTCGCCGGAGAGGACCCGCAGCAGCGTCGACTTGCCGGCGCCATTGCGGCCGGAGAGGGTCATCCGTTCGCGCGGCTCGAGCTTGAAGGAGACGTCCTCGAACAGCAGCTTGCCGCCGACGTGGACGTCCAGAGAGGTTGCGGTCGCAATCGCCATGAGAGAGACCAACTTAGAGAACCGCCGATCCGGCGTAACCTCAGCCCATGGCGAGCCCGCTGCGACACCTCGGTGAGCTGGCGAAGGCGCGGGCGACGCGGCGCTCCTCCGAACGCGCCGACGGCCAGGCCCTGGGCGAGCTGGAGGCGCGGCCGCTGGCGCTGCCGGCGGGGCTCGAGGTCGAGTGGCTCGGGGTCTCCGGCTACCGCCTCAGCTACGAGGGCCGGACCCTGTTCGTCGACCCCTACCTCTCCCGCGTCCCCTTCCGCGATCTGCTGTTGCGGCGGCCGACGCTGCCCGACCCGGCCGCGCTCGATCGCTTCGCGGGCGCCCCCGGCGAGACCGTCGGCGTGCTCGTCGGCCACACCCACTTCGACCACGCCGTCGACGCCCCGGCGATCGCCGAGCGCACCGGCTGCAAGGCCTACGGCTCGGACTCGCTGCAGAACCTGATGGCGCTGCACGGCCTCGCGGAGCGCACGGTCGTGGTCGAGCCCTACCGCACCTACGAGCTGGGGCCGTTCGAGGTCTCGTTCACGCCCAGCGTCCACTCAAAGCTGCTGCTCGGTCTCGCCGTCCCCTACGACGGCGAACTCACCTGCGAGCACCTCGACGCCCTCTCCCCCGGCGCCTACCGCTGCGGCCAGGTCTGGGGCATCTCGATCGCCGTCGCCGGTCTGCGCTTCTACCACCAGGGCAGCGCCAACCTCGTCGACGAGGCGGTCAAGGAGCGCGACGTCGACGTCTTCCTGGCAGGCGTCGCCGGCCGCGGTTTCACCGACGACTACTGGCAACGGATCCTGCCCAAGCTCAACCCCCGCGCCGTCGTCCCCACCCACTACGACAACTTCTTCCGCCCGCTCGGCCAGCCCCTCGAGTTCGTCACCGACGTCCAGCTCTCCGAGCTTCCTGACGAGATCGGCGCCGTCAGCCGCGGCATCGAGATCGCGGCCCTTCCGCGCGCCGACTCTGGCGCCCCGGCTGGACCGCGGTAGTCCTTTGTGGCCCTATGCGTCAAAAAGGACTGCGCGCTAGCAGTGCTTGGAGGCGATCTGTTCGATCGTGCCCATGGTGCGCTGGGTGCCCTGGCCCAAGGCCTTGGCGATCGCCTTGTGGTCGAGCTCGGACTCGAGCGTGCCACCGCTGGGGAGCCAGAAGAGCTCGCGGGCCTCGATTGCCAGGCTGTCTTCACCGGTCGCCAGAGCGAGCACCTTCTTGCGCGCCGCCGCGGTCGGCTTCTTCGCCAGCATCGTCACCTGGAGCTTGCCTTTCGACGCCTCGACCAGCTTCGCCGCGAACGGCTCCTTGGTAGCGATCGCGGCAACCTCTCTACAACTGCGCAGGAAGACCGGCACTTCGTAGCCGAGTGCGTCGCCGAGGCCGCCTTCGATCGTCTTCGTCAGCGCGCTCTCGCTCTGCTTGGCGCCGCCGAAGACCACATTGCCGCTGGCGCGGAAGGTGGCGACGTCCTCGAAGCCGAGAATCTCGAACTCGGCCCGCAGCTCGTCGTTCTTGATCCGCCGTTTGCCGAGGTTCATCCCCCGCAGAAAGGCCACGTAGCGCTCCATGCCGGGACCCTAGCGCCACCGCGGCGGCACGCTCCGACCGCCTGGCTCCGAAGGGCCAGACGGTCGGTTTCCATGGAGGCGCCGAGATTCGAACTCGGATCCGCGGCCGCGGCGCGAAGGCGTCTACAGGTATAGCTGGCGCTTTTTTCTCGTCTCCCGGGGTCCGCGCCAGCGGGCACTACGAGAGACACAGCCCTCTGAAATTTCCCTGGGGAGACGGGGCGATCCACCCGGGTGAGCCCGCATTTTGAAGCCGGCTGCCCTTCCGGCGGGCGCGGAAGGACCGACTCTCACAGCGCTTAGCTTCTAACTAAGCGGCGAGGGCGAACTCATGGTCCGCACGTATTGGTTTGTGTCGGGGTTTAACGAGGCCTCCGACAACCTCGACCTGCAACCTTTCGCACGAGTCGACCACGTCGAAGCCTGTCGCCCCCGTGCACTGCGCTTTGAATTGTACGGGCTCGGGGTACGGTGTCGGGAATGGTGATCCCGTGAGCGAGCATGCCTATGACGCGATCGTGCTTGGCGCCGGCCCGACCGGCGAGGTCTGCGCCGGCCGTCTCGCGGAAGGCGGAATGGAGGTCGCGATCGTCGAGCAGCACCTGATAGGCGGCGAATGCTCCTACTACGCCTGCATGCCCTCGAAGGCGCTGCTGCGGCCCGCCGACGTGCTGGGAGAGGCGCGGCGGCTGCCGGGGGTGCCGGTCGACGACGACGCCGAGCTCGAGCCCCAGGCAATTCTCGACCGCCGCGACGAGGTCATCCACGACCTCGACGACTCGGCCCAGGTGCCGTGGCTGGAGGAACGCGATATCGACGTCTACCGCGGCTCCGGGCGCTTCGAAGGCGAGCGCCGGCTGCGCGTCGGCGACGATGTCCTCACCGCACGCCGGGCGGTGCTCGTCGCCACCGGCAGCGGCGCCGCGATGCCGCCAATCCCCGGCCTCGACACCGTCAAACCCTGGAACAACCGCCAGGGCACCACCGCCAAGCAGGTCCCGCCGAGCATGATCGTGCTCGGCGGCGGCCCGGTCGGCAGCGAGCTCTCCCAGGCCTGGGCCTCGATGGGAACCAAGGTGACGCTGGTCGAGGGCAACGAGCACCTGCTCTCCCGCGAGGAACCCTTCGCCGGCGAGGAAGTCGCCGACTCGCTGCGGGAGAACTTCGGCGTCGACGTCCGCATCGGCGTCCAGGCCGAGAAGATCGAGGCCGGCGGCCCGGGCGTGATCGCCACGCTCGGCGACGGCAGCCGGGTCGAGGGCGCCGAGATCCTGGTCGCCGTCGGCCGCGTGCCGCACACCGCCGAGCTCGCCCTTGACTCCATCGGCGTCGAGGCTGGCGAGCACGGCTTCCTCGAGACCGACGACCGCCTCCGAGTCGGCGATAGCGAGTGGCTCTACGCGATCGGCGACGTCAACGGCCGCGCCCTCTTCACTCACATGGGCAAGTACCAGGCCTGGGTCGCGGCGGAGAACCTGCTCGGCCGCGAGGTCGAGGCCGTGGCCGAGGCCATCGGCTCGCCCCGCGTCACCTTCACCGACCCACAGGTGGCCGCGGTCGGCCAGACCCTCGACCAGGCCCGCGAGGCCGGGGTCGACGCGGTCGCTATCGACGTCCCCACCGACGGTTCCGCCGGCGCCAGCTTCCAGGGCAAGGACACCGGTGGCACTTCGCGCCTCGTCATCGACCAGGCCCGCGGGACGATCGTCGGCGCCACCTTCACCGGCTTCGAGACCGCCGACTTCCTCCAGGCCGCGACCGTGGCGATCGTCGGCGAGGTGCCGCTGACCCGCCTCCGTCACGCGATCGCGCCCTACCCCAGCCGCAGCGAGATCTGGCTGAAGCTGCTCGAGAAGTACGAGAGCTAGCCGCTCAGACAGAGGATCGGCGCTTCAGGTCTTCGAGAAGATCCTGGGGGAAGCCGGCGACCTGGTCGAGGTCGTCGACCGACTGGAAGCCGCCGAGGCGCTCGCGGTGGGCCAGCAGGCGAGTGGCCTGGGTGACCGAGAGGTTCTCGGCCCGCAGTTGCTCGAAGGTGACGGAGTTGAGGTCGATCGTGCTGCCGCCGCCAACCGGGCCCGGAGCGTTGACGGCCGCGGGCGGCGGAGGCTCCGGAGTGGGCGGCAAGGGCGTGGGAGCTGGTGGCTGCGGCGTCGGCTCAGGCGCGGGAGCCGGGGGCGGGCCCGGCGCAGGCGGCGGCGTCGGCGGCCCGGGGAAGGGAGCCGGGGGCTCGGGTGCGGGAGCCGGGGGCATTGGCGCTGGAGCGGGCGGAGTCGGCTCCGGAGCCAGAGGAGCGGGCGCAGGCGATTGCGGCGGGAACCCCGTGGTCTGGGGCTGGAATTCGGTCGTCTGCGGTTGGACCTGGGCCGCGGACGGGAACTGCGCCTCCGCCGGTCCCTGGACCGAGCGGACCACGGCCTGCTCAGCCTCGGCGGCGCGGCGCTCGGCCTCCTGGGCGCGCGCTTCGGCCTCGGCGACGCTCTGCTGCATCTCCTGCAACCGGCGCTGGCGCTCTTCCTCCTCCGCTCTCAGCCCCTCGAGTCGTTTTGCCTCGACGGCGCGCTGCTCGGCTGCCTTGGTCCGCTCTTCGATCTGACGCAGGCGCTCCTCCGCCTCGGCCATCGAGCGTTCCTGGGCTTCGCGTTCCTGCTCCAGCCTCTGCTCGGCGCTGTGCAGGTCGGGGACCGGGGCCAGTGGTGCGGGTGGCTGCGGCGGCAGCGCGGGGGGAGTCGGAGACTGGGGCTGGAACCTCGCCGCCTCCTCAACTCGGCGGTCGGCCTCGGCACGGATCCGCTGCTCCTCGAAGCGCACCTCCTCGACCTTGTCGCGCACGCGCTGTTCGGCGGCAACCGAGTCGTACTCGGCTGGTCCCGGAGTGACCGCGGCGGCGGGCGGTGGGGGCATCGTCGGCATCGGAGCGGGTGGCTGGCTCGGAGCCGGGGGAGCAGCCGATGGCGCTGGCGCCGCCGGTTCCCCCGGCGCCGGAAACTGCCCGGTCGCAGGCGGAGCGCCCGCCTGAGCCTGGGCGAGCTCGCGTTCCTGCGCGGCGCGGGCAGCCGCGAGCCGCTGCTCGGCCAGCGCCGCTTCGCGCTTCTGCTTGCCGCCGCCGTACTTGATCCCGAAGAAGGTCTTCTGCTTGGGCTCCGGCGCCGCGGCCGCTGGCTGCCCGGGCACTGGCGGCGCGGCGGCGGCCGGCGACTTGCCGCGTTTGCCGGCGCGCTCGTCCTTGCGGCGCTTGATCTCCTCGCGGCGCTGCTGTCGAGTCTGGTTGCGTTTGGCCTGCTGCTCCAAGCGCACCCGGCGGCGCCGGTCCTTGGCGCTCTCGCCGGCGGGCGGCGCGGCGGGGGCGGCAGCACCCGGGACCGCCGGAGGCATCGGCGGCGGCACAGCGGCCATTTCCGCGGTGGGAGGCGCTCCGGGCGGCGGCGCGCTGGCCACGGCACCAACAGAAGGGGCCGGCACGCTGCCGGGGGCGCCAGGCGGCGGCACGGAGCCGGGCGGGCCGCCGGGAGCCACGGCCACAGCGGCTGGCGCGGCCGCTGGTTTCGCGGCGCCGTCCTTCGCCGCTTTTTCCTTGGCGCGGCGCTGGCTGACGTTGACGACCAGCAGGAGCAGCAGGATCGCGATCAGCAGAGCACCGACGAAGTAGCCGGTGTGATCGCTGACGTAGCCGCTCGCCTTGTCCGGAAAAGATTCAGCCGCTGCCGTCGCAGGCGCGACCGCGGCCAGCGAGGCGAGCCCGACGAAGCACGACGAGAGGAGCAAACGGATCCGCATTCCTCTCCATCCTTGCATGTGCGGCGGCCGTTGCAAACGCGAAGGCTCCCCTGCAACGGACCGACGTTCGAGCCGCCCGATCGCGCTCACCGCATCCGCCCCTTGAACTCGCGCTCGACTTCGCGGCGAACGTCGCGATCGGCGATCTCGCGGCGGCGGTCGCGGCCTTCCTTGCCCCGTGCCAGGGCCAGCTCGACCTTGGCCCGCGGCCCCTTGAAGTAGATCCGGGTCGGAATCAGGGTCAGCCCTTTCTGTGCCGTTTTGCCGATCAGCCGCTCGATCTCATCGCGGTGCAGCAGCAGTTTGCGCGGGCGCTCGGGGTCGTGGGCGTCGACGTTGGCGTGCTCGTACGGCGGCACGTGCAGCTTGCGCAGCCAGACCTCGCCGTCTTCGACGACCGCGTAGGAGTCGGTCATCTGCGCTTTGCCGCCGCGCAGCGACTTCACCTCGGAGCCAGTCAGCACGATCCCGGCCTCCATCGTCTCCACCCACTCGAATTTGTGGCGGGCGCGGCGGTTGGTGACGACGTCGCCCGAGGCGGGCAGGCGCGGCTTCTTGCTCTTCTTAGCCATTGACCGGCTCCAATTCTGCCCGTCCCCGCGGGGCGTCGACGCCGGCGACGCGGATCCTGACCGGGTCGCCGAGGCGGAATGTCGACTTCTCGCGGTTGGCCAGCGCCACCTCGGCCCGGTCGAGCTCGTAGCGGCTGCCGGGCAGGCGCCGGGCAGGCAGCATCCCCTCGTAGACGTCGCCGAGCTCACCGCCGAAGGAGACGAAGGCGCCGGCCCGGATCACCCCGGAGACCTCGCCCTCGAACTCGGCGTCGAGCCCACGCTCGCCGAGCTCGCGTTCGAGCAGGTAGGCGGCGCAGACGTCGTCGGCACCGCGCTCGATCTTCATCGACTCGCGCTCGCGGGCGGAGCAGTCGGCGGCGACGTCGCGGGCCTCGGCCAAGCGCGGCGCCTCCTCCCCCTCCCCCAGCGCCGCCAGCAGCGCCCGGTGCACGATCAGGTCGGGGTAGCGACGGATCGGCGAGGTGAAGTGCGTGTAGGCGGCACTGCCGAGGCCGGCATGGCCGCTGTTGCGCTCGCTGTAGGCGGCTTGCTTGAGGGAGCGGAGCACGAGCGATGTATACGCCTCGCGGCCGTGCCCGCGCCGCGCGGCCTCGCGGCCGACGAGCCGGCTCGCCTCGGCGGCGACCCGGGCCGCCTCCTGGGCCGAGAGCCCCTGGCCCAGCGGCGGCGTCGGCACCCCGAGCGCCGCCAACTGCTCGACCAGGCGTTCGATCCGGGCCGGGTCGGGCTGGGCGTGGACACGGTAGATCGCCGGCACCCGCTGGCGCTGCAGAAACTCCGCCACCTGCTCGTTGGTGAGGATCATCAGCCGCTCGATCAGGCGGTGGGCCTCGGTCTGGGGGACGCGGTGGGCGCCGCTGACGTTGCCGGCACCGTCGAAGTCGAACTCGGGCTCGGCCGATTCGACGTCGAGGCTGGTGGCGCCACGCTGCTCGCCGAGGGCGCTGGCGACCGCGCGCGCGGCCTCGAGCGGTTCGGCAACCTCCTCCGGTGGCGCCACCCGGCCGGCGAAGATCGCGTCGAGCTGGTCGTAGTCGAGGCGGACGTCGGAGCGGATGCGGCTGCGGTAGAAGCGGGCCGAGCGCGGCTCCGCCCCTGGCCCCAGCTCGATCTCCGCCGTCACCGCCAGCCGCTCGACCCCCGGCGCCAGGCTGCAGGCCTCGCTGCTGAGCGCGTGCGGCAGCATCGGCTCGACCGCGCCCGGGACGTAGGTGCTGTTGGCGCGCCGACGCGCCTCGACGTCGAGCGGCGAGGCCGGGCGCACGTGGGCGGCGACATCGGCGATGTGGATCCAGACCCTGGCTCCCGCCCCCTCGCGCTGGGCGGAGACGGCGTCGTCGAAGTCACGGGCGCTGGCCGGGTCGACGGTGAAGGTCGAGAGCGCGGTGAGGTCGCGGCGGGCGCCGGCATCGCGCTGCGCCGCGCTGGCGGCGGCCTCGGCCTCGGCCTCGAGCCCGGCCCGGAAGCCGCGGTAGCCGAGCTGCTCGCGCAACAGCGCCTCGACCGCATCGCGGGCGCTCGGCTGCTTCTCGCGCTTGCGCGGAGCGGCGTTGGCACGACCGCGGGCGCGCTCGGCCCGGCCCGGACGCGCCTGGCGGCGCCGGCTCAACCTTCGACCCGACCGGCGAGAACGTCGAGCGCCCGCGCTTTCCCCTCGTCCGCGGGCGTTTCCGGGTTGTCGCTGGCCTGGATGTCGGGGTGGATGCCGTGGCTGCGCGCCAGGTTGACGCCCTCGGGCGTGAAGTACTCGCCGACGGTCATCTTCAGGGCGCCGCCGTTGGCGAGCCCCTTCTCCTCCTGGAAGACGCCCTTGCCGTAAGAGCGGGTGCCGACCACCGGGGCGCCGGCGTCGTCAGCGAGGGCAGCGGTGAGGATCTCCGCCGCCGAGGCGGTGCCGCGGTCGATCAGGACGGCAAGCGGAAGCTCGGGCAGGGCGCCGCCAACGGTCTTGTGGACGCTGTGGCCCTGGGTCCGCGAGTCGGTCGAGACGACGACTTCGTCCTCGGGCAGGAAGATGCTGGCGCTCAGCACCGCCTCGTCGAGCAGCCCGCCCGGGTTGCCGCGCAGGTCGAGCACGATCCCTTCCGCCCCTTCGCGCTGCACCTTGCGGACGGCCTTGGCAAGCAGCGCGTGCACGCCTTCGCTGAAGCTGAGCATGCGGATGTAGCCGAGCCTGCGCCCATCCACCTTCTCCACCCGGCTGCTGACGTTCGGCAGCGCCACCTCGGCCCGGACCAGGCGCAGCTGGCGGACCTTGCCGCTCTTGGCGTCGCGGACGCCAAGCGTCACCTCGCTCCCTTCCGGCCCCTTGATCCTGTTGGTCGCCTCGGTGCTGCCCTCGCCGGCGATCGAGTCGCCGTCGACCGCGACGATCGTGTCGCCGACCACGATCCCGGCCTCGTCGGCCGGCGAGCCGTGGAAGACCTGGACCACCCGCAGCCCGCTCTTGACGGCGACGACACTGAGGCCGACGCCGGAGAAGCGCCCTTCGATCTGCTGGTTGAAGCTTTCGAGGCTTTCCGGCGAGAAGTATTCGGTGAAGCGGTCGCCGTGGCGCCGGCGCAGCCCCCGGACCATGCCCTGCAGCGAGGAGTTGCTCAGTTCGGTCGAGCCGACCGGCCGGTAGTAGTTGTCTTCGAGCACTTCCGCCGCTTCCGCGGTCAGGCTCGCCGGCGCGCTCGCGAAGTTGTCGCGGAGGAAGTCCGGCAGCTTCGCCGGGTGGGCGCCGAGCCAGATCCCGAGGCAGAGGAAGGCGAGGAGCCCGACGGCGTAGGCCACTGCCCCACGCGCTTTCACGCCCGCTTCAGACCTTGAGGAAGCGACGCAGGGTGATGCCGGAGCCGATCGTCGAAACGATCACCGCGGCGGCGAAGAGGATCGCGACCAGAGCCGGGAAGGAGAGGGTGCTGTCGTTCTGCGCCGCCAGGAACGAGAAGTCGCTGCTGAGCGGGTCGACGACCGTGAGCTTGCCGAGCCACAGGATCAGTATGGCCACCAGGCCGCCGACGAAGCCGACGACGACCCCCTCGATCATGAACGGCCAGCGGATGAACCAGCGGGTGGCGCCGACCAGGCGCATCACCTCGACCTCGCGACGGCGGGTGTAGATCGAGAGCCGGATCGTGTTCCCGACCAGCATCAGCGAGGCGGCGATCAGCAGCGCGGTCATCACCGTCAGCACGATCTTCAGGGCGCTGGTCACCTGCTCGATCTGCTGCGAGGCCTCCTGGCGGTCGAAGATGTTGCTGATGATCGGCGAGATCGGCTGCGGCTTGCCGTTGGCGCCGGTCGGCATGATCGCTTCGCGGATGCCGTCGAGGTTGGCGGCGTCGTCGGCCTTGACTTCGAAGCTGGCCGGCAGCGGGTTGGTGTTGAGCTGTTCGACGATCGATTTGTCCTTCAGTTCACTGCGCAGCGTCTTCAGCGCCTGGGCCTTGCTGACGTAGGTGACCTGGTCGACGTGCGGAATCCCTTCCAGCTGCTTCTTCGTCGCCGCGGTTTCGGCTTTGGTCGCGTCGTCGTAGAGACCGGCGTGGATGTTGAGCTCGCTGCGGATCTGGTCGCTCTTGGCCTGGGTCGTCTGGAAGATCGGGATCAGGACGCCGAGCAGGATCACGGTCACGACCGTGGTGACGACGGCGGCCAGCGTCGGGGCGCCGTTGCGGCGCAGCGCGCGCAGGGCCTCCTGCAGGAAGAAGACGAGGCGGGACATCAGAGCAGCGAGCCCTGGTCGTGGCCGTTGGTCTGGGTCTGGCCCTCGGGTCCGACCCCCATCTCAGCCTGCATGCGCAGGCCGAACTCGGTGGTCGACTCCTCGGTGTAGCCGCCGCTGACCTCGTCGCGGACGACGCGGCCCTCGTAGAGCTCGACCACGCGGCGCTGCATGCTGTCGACCATCTCGCGGTCGTGGGTGACGACGACGACGGTCGTGCCGGCCTTGTTGATCCGGTAGAGCAGTTGCATGATCCCGATCGAGGTGACCGGGTCGAGGTTGCCGCTGGGCTCGTCGGCGAGCAGCAGCGGCGGGTGGTTGACGAAGGCGCGGGCGACGGAGACGCGCTGCTGCTCGCCGCCGGAGAGCTGGTCCGGGTAGCTGTTGAGCTTGGTCGAGAGCCCGACCAGGCGCAGCGTCTGCGGCACCTGCTCGCGGATTTCGGCGCGGCTGGCGCCGATCACCTGCAGCGCGTAGGCGACGTTGTCGTAGACGGTGCGATCGGGCAGCAGCTTGAAGTCCTGGAAGACGGTGCCGATGTTGCGCCGCAGCTGCGGGATCTTCTTCTCCGGCAGGGCGCCGATGTCGCGACCGGCGATCTTGACCGAGCCCTCGGTGGCGGAGAGCTCGCGGATCAGCATCTTGATCAGCGTCGACTTGCCGCAGCCGGTGGGGCCGACGAGGAAGACGAACTCGCCGCGGCCGATCGCCAGATTGACCCGGTCGAGCGCCATGTGGCCGCCCGAGTAGACCTTGGTGACGTCGCTGAGCTCGATGATCGGCGCCCGGCGACCGGCGGGCCGGCGGGGCTGCTCATCGCGGGTTTGTCTCTTCTTGGATCTGGCCATACGGAGGGGGGCTTCTGTGGACACAGGATGACTCCTGCGCCCCTCCGGCAACGCAAGACTGCGCCCAAGCAAGGCTTCGCCCAGGGGCGAAGCCGGGAGGGACTAACCGATCGCGACCATGCGCTCGATCGGGATCCGCGCCCGCTCGGCGACGGCGGCCGGGACGCTGACCTCGAACTTCATCTCCAGCAGCGAGTCGCGCAGCTTCGGCAGCGTGATCATCTTCATGTATTTGCAGGTGGCCATCCGGTTGGCCTCGATCAGATTTGCCTGCGGCGCCGCCTGCTGCAGCGGGTAGAGCATCCCGTTCTCGGTGGCGACGACGAAGCTGCCCTCGGGGTTGGCTTCGACGTGCTCGAGCATCTGCGAGGTGGAGAGCATGTGCACGCCGTCGGGCTCGATGTCGCCGGAGGCTACGTACTCCATCGCCTGGGTCGAGCAGCCGCACTCGGGGTGGATCAGGAACTCGGCCTCGGGGTGCTCGGCCCGGGTGCGGGTGATGTCGTCGGGGCGGATGCCGGCATGGACGTGGCACTCGCCGTCCCAGATATGGAAGCGGGCGCGGCGCTCAGGGTCGTCGACCAGGCCGGTCTCGCGCTCGACGAAGGCGCCGAGCCACATGTCGGGGCCGAAGAGGATCTCGGTGTCGGCGCCGTGCTCGGCCCAGATCTGCTCGACGACCTTCACCGCGTTCGAGGAGGTGCAGCAGTAGTCGGTCTCGGCCTTGACCTCGGCCGAGGTGTTCACGTACATGACGACCATGGCACCGGGGTATTCCCCCTTCCAGGCGCGCAGCTGGTCGGCGTCGATCGAGTCGGCGAGCGAGCAGCCGGCGTCGAGGTCGGGGATCAGCACCGTCTTCTCCGGCGAGAGGATCGAGGCCGTCTCGGCCATGAAGTGGACCCCGCAGAAGGCGATCGCCTCGGCGTCGGTGGCCGCGGCCTGGCGCGAGAGCCCGAGCGAGTCGCCCATGTGATCGGCGACGTCCTGGATCTCCGGCAGCTCGTAGTTGTGGGCGAGGATGACCGCGTTGCGCCGGGCGGCGAGCTCGCGGACTTCCTCGCTGAGGGCAGCGATCTCTGCGGGCGATAGCGCGTCCGGTGCGGTGGGTTGGATCGTCGGGAGCTCCTGCATGAGCCCTTCCTTTCCTGGATGTTCGCTGGTGGACCCGAGGGTCGAAACCAGTCGAATGAACGTGAAAGAAGTCTACTCCGTTGGCTTGCGGGGCCGCCCTTGGGAGGGTCCTGCGGGCGGGGCAAACTGGCTCCGTTCTCGGACCCTCCCAACGCCGGCCTCACGGGGGCGGCACACTTCTTCCATGCCCGAGTTGCCGGAGGTCGAGATCGTGGCGCGGCGGTTGAACACCAGTTTGTTGGGAGCTGGGGTCGAATCGGCGTTGGCGCCGGGGATGAACGTGATGAAGACCTTTGAGCCGCCCTTGGACGCGCTGGTGGGGCGAAAGGTGAGTGGAGTAAGAAGGGTCGGGAAGATGCCGGTGGTCGAGTTTGGGGGTCTGTCCTTGCTGATCCATCTGATGTCGGCGGGACGGCTGAAAGCGTTCGACAAGCGGGCGACGCCGAAAGACCGGGCCTCGCGGGTGCTGGTGCGGCTGGAGGACGGGCGCGAGCTGCGGCTGCGCGAGTTCGGGACCAAGCAGCGCGCCTGGGCGAAGCTGCTGCCGGCGGCCGCGGTGGCCGAGGACGAGATGGTGAAGAGCCTCGGGCCGGAAGCCTGGCCCCCTCCCCCGCTCGCGGAGTTCGCCGCGGCGATCGACCAGCCGCGCCACCTCCACCCGCTCCTGCGCCACCAGCGGGACATCGCCGGCATCGGCCGCTCCTGGGTCGACGAGATCCTCTGGGAGGCGCGGCTCTCGCCTTTCAAGAAGGGCTCGGAACTGGATGAGTCCGAGATCGCGCAGCTGCATGACGCCCTCCACGTACTCGACGATGCCATCGACCACTACGAGCAGACGATCGGCCCCGAGATCCCCGACAAAGTGCCAATGCCGCTCCGAGTCCACAGGCGCGAGGGCCAACCCTGCCCCCGCTGCGGCACCACGATCGAGGCCGTGTTCTTCTCCGAGCACCAGACCAACTACTGCCCCAAGGAGCAGACCGGCGGTCGAGTCCTCAAGGATCGGCGCCTCTCCAAATTGCTCAAGTAGAGGCTCTAGGAAGGTTCCAGGAGAAGGCTGAAGTCAAGCGAGGGTGCGGAGTGGGTGAGAGCGCCGATCGAGATGAAGTCGACGCCGGTCTCGGCGATGGCGCGGACGGTGGTGAGGTCGACGCCGCCGGAGGCCTCCAGGGCGGGTCCCCTCCCGTCGGCTGAGTTCTCGTCGCGAAGCTTGACGGCGCCGCGGAGGGTCTCCAGGTCCATGTTGTCGAGCAGGAGGCGATCGGCGCCGACTCCGAGGGCGTATGCGGTCTCGTCGAGGTCGCGGACCTCGACCTCGATCGGCAGCTTTGGCTGCGCCTTGCGGGCCAGGTAGATCGCCTTGGCGACGCCGCCGGCGAGGGCGATGTGGTTCTCCTTGATCAGGATCGCGTCGTACAGGCCCAAGCGGTGGTTGCGGCCGCCGCCGGCCGCGACCGCGGCCTTCTCCAGCACCCGCAGCCCCGGCGTCGTCTTGCGGGTGTCGAGGATGTGGGCGCCGGTCCCGGCCACCGCCTCGACGAAGCGACCGGTGAGGGTGGCGATGCCGGAGAGGTGTCCGAGGAAGTTGAGCGCGGTGCGCTCGGCAACCAGCAGCGCCGCCGCCGGCCCGCTCGCCAGCAGCACCTCTGCCGGCACCCCGTCCCGCCACTGGCCCTCGACCACGAGCCTGTCCACGTGCTCGACCCCGCACTGGCGCATCGTCTCCTCGACCAGGTCGAACCCGAAAGCCACGCCGGCCTCTTTCTGCACGATCCGGGCGCGGGCGCGGGCAGCGCCCGGCACCGTCGCGCCAGTGGTGACATCGCCGGTGCCGACGTCCTCCGCCAGCGCGCGGGCAACCATCTCCTTCAGCGACTCACCGGCCTCAACCATCGCGCCACCCTAGATCAACGACCAGAAGTGCATTTCCCGTCCCCACACCCGGAAATGCACTCCTCCTCATCTCACGTTCGACCCGGCCACAGCGTTTAATCCGTGAGGTGACTGAGCTGCCCCCGTTCCAGACCCTGATCGACGAGCACGCGGGCGACGTGATGGCGGTGTGCCGAGGCGCGGTCGGGCGCAGCGACGCCGAGGACTGCTTCCAGGAGACCTTCATCTCCGCCCTGCGCGCCTACCCAAAGCTGAAGGACGGCAGCAACTTGCGCGGCTGGCTGATCACGATTGCCCATCGCAAAGCGATCGACCATCACCGTGCCAGAGGTCGCCGGCCGCTGCCGGTCGCCGAAGTGCGGGAGGTCGCGGTCGAGGATCCGCTGCCCGACGGCGGCATCTGGGGGCTGGTCGGGACGCTGCCGCCGAAGCAACGCGCCGCGGTGACCCTGCGCTACGCCAGCGATCTCCCCCACGCCGAGATCGCCGACGCCCTCGGCTGCTCGCCCGAGGCTGCCCGCCGCAGCCTGCACGAGGGCCTGAAACGACTGAGGAAGGAGCTCGCATGACCGAGATTGCGCTGAGCCGACTCGCTGAGCGCGCCTCCGAGGAGGGCCTGCTCGACGTCGCCTACACCACCGCCGACTCGCCCTTCGGCCCGCTGCTGCTGGCGACGACGCCGAAGGGCCTGGTCCGCGTCGGCCTCCCGAACCAGGATGCCGATGAGCTCCTGGTCGACCTCGCCACCCGGGTCTCCCCGCGCGTGCTCGAGGCGCCCGCCCAGCTCGACGCGGCGCGGCGCGAGCTCGACCTCTACTTCGCGGGCAAGCTGACCGCTTTCGACCTGCCGCTCGACTGGCGGCTGAGCAAGGACTTCCGCCGCAAGGTGCTGCGCGCGATCGCGCGCATCCCCTACGGGCAGACCCGCAGCTACACGCAGATGGCGACCAGCGCCGGCAACGAGCGCGCGGTCCGCGCCGCCGGCAGCGCCTGCGGCGCCAACCCGATCCCGCTGGTCGTCCCCTGCCACCGCGTCCTGCGCAGCGGCGGTGCCCTCGGCGGCTACGGCGGTGGCCTGCCGATGAAGGAAGAGCTGTTGCGGCTGGAGGGCATCCTCGACGACTGAATCGCAGCGCTAAAGGCTTTGCCATCGCCGCCCGATCTAAGGAGCATGCGACGCAGAGTTGCAGCGGCCACCAGCGACGAAGCCACCGCGATCAGGTTCGCCTGGTGGGCGGCCTTCTTCGCCACCCTGACCCTGATCGCCGCCCTCGGCATCGCCAAGTCGGCGCAGGCGATGACCCTGCCCACCGGCAGCCCCGGAACGGTCGCCGCGCCGACCCCACCCGCCTCCGACGAATCCGAAGACGAAGAAGCGGAAGCCAGTGAACGCGAAGACTTCGAAGACGAAGAATGTGAAGAAGACGAAGAAGAATGTGAAGAAGTCGGCGACGCCACCGAGGCGCCCGCCGAGTGCCTGCTGAGCAGCGCCGAGGCAACGGTCACCGCCAGCGCCAGCAAGGACAGGGTTCGCCTGCAGGTCCGCTATGAGACCTCCTCACCCACGGCCGTTGCGGTGGAATACGGACTTCATGGCAGCAAGGGATCGCTCTACCTGGGCGGCGAGAAGAAGCAGCTCGCCCGCCACGGGGTGCTGCGACTGACCAAGACCCTGACCGAGGCCCAGATGGCGAAGGTGATGGCCGCCAAGGGCTTCACCGTCCGCCTCCACGTCCCCGCCGCCCCCGGCTACTGCAGGTCCTTCTTCGACCACCAGCTGGACAGCAGGCGGGCCACCCCCACCGGCCTCGCCTGGCAGCAGGCCGAGTAGCCCTCAGCCCGGCAGCGTCTCGCGCAGCCAGGAGGCCGCGTCGGCCAGATGGGCGGGATCGATCTGATGGCCGACGTCGGACTCGCGATAGGTGACCTCGAGCCCGCCGGCCTCGAGCAGGTCGCGGGCGCGCTGGGCGAACCCCACCTCCATGATCGGGTCGCGGCGGCCGTGGGCGATGAAGGCGCGAGTCTCCTGGCGGTCCGCCAGCGAGGGCTCCCAGCCCTCGACGACCGGGATGAAGCCGCTGAAGGCGAGGATCCCGGCGACAGCAGGGCGGTCGGCGCCGAGCGCCATCGCGTAGCTCATCACCGAGCCCATCGAGAAGCCGCCGAGCACGGTCCGCTCGGGCCCGACCCCGGTCTGCTCCCAGAGCTCGTCGTGGAGCTCGGCCAGCGCTGCCCGGGCGGCGTAAAAGGTCTCGGGATCCGGGTAGCCGACCCGCGGCACCAGGTACCAGTGATAGCCCGGCGACCCCGGCAGGCTCAGCGGCGCCCGCGGCGTCACCACCCGCAGCCGCCGCTCCGGGTCGAGCGCGTCGGCCAGCCCCAACAGGTCGCTCTCTTCGGTGCCGCGGCCGTGGTGGAGGACGAGCAGGCCCTCGGGCGCGGCCGCAGCAGGGCGCTCGAGATAGGCCAGCGCCGCCACTAGCTCGCCGAGGCAGCGGCGGTCTTGTTCAGGTAGTCGCGCACGAACTCGTCGAGGTCGCCGTCGAGCACTCGCTGCACGTCGCCGACCTCGTGCTCGGTGCGGTGGTCCTTGACCATCGTGTAGGGGTGGAGGACGTAGCTGCGGATCTGCGAGCCCCAGGCGACGTCTTTGACCTCGCCCCGCGCTTTCGCCATCACCTCGGCCCGTTTGCGCTCCTCCAGCTCGATCAGCTTCGAGCGCAGGAACTGCATCGCCACCGCCTTGTTCTGGGTCTGCGAGCGCTCGTTCTGACACTGGGTGACGACCCCGGTCGGCAGGTGGGTGATCCGCACCGCGGAATCGGTCTTGTTGACGTGCTGGCCGCCGGCGCCGGAGGCGCGGTAGGTGTCGATGCGGAGGTCGGCCTCGTCGATCTCGAGCTCGGGCCCGGCGTCGACCAGCGGCCCGACGTCGACCTGGGCGAAGCTGGTGTGGCGCCGCGAAGAGGAGTCGAAGGGAGAGATCCGGACCAGCCGGTGGACACCGCGCTCGGCGGCGAAGAGCCCGTAGGCGTTCTCGCCTTTGGCGATGAAGGTGGCCGACTTGAGCCCGGCCTCCTCCCCCGCCGAGGCCTCCTTCATCTCGACCTCGAAGCCGCGCCGTTCGGCCCAGCGCAGGTACATCCGCAGGAGGATCTCCGCCCAGTCCTGGGAGTCGGTCCCCCCCGCGCCGGCATGGACGGTGACGACGGCGTCGCCGGCGTCGTACTCGCCGCTGAACAGACGCGCCTCCTCGAGCTCTTCGAGGCGCCGCTCGACCGAGGCCAGCTGGGCGCCGAGCTCGGCCGCCATCTCCTCGTCCTCAGCCGCCATCTCGGCCAGGTCGCCGAGGTCGGCGACGTCGGACTCGAGCCCGCGGAACAGCTCCAGCCGCTTCTGCGCCCGCGCGTGTGCCGCCGAGGTCTTGGCCGCCGTCTCCTGGTCGTCCCAGAACCCCGGCTGCCCCATCTCGGCCTCCAGCCGCTCTGCCTCTAGCTCCAGCGCAGCGGGGTCAAAGGTAGTCCGAGAGCAGGGACAGCTGCTCGCGGACGGCGGCCAGGCGCGGGACGATCGATTCGGTGGGCGCGGGGTCGGCCATGGGCTGCAGCTTAGAACCTGCCGGCGCGGAGAGCCTCGGCCCGATCCTCGTATGGCCGCCAGCTGCGGATGTGCCGGCCGCGCAGCTCGAACAGCCACGCCATCTCGTCGGCGCCGGCCACGGAGCCATCCTCGGCCCAATGCCACTCGCGGGTAATCAACGCCACCGCCCGATCCGGATCCTCATAGAGCTGATCGAGAACGATCGTCTGCTGGACGCCACCGGGCTCCCGCGTCGCCCACAGCCGCGCCGCCTCTATTCCCTTCCGCAAGCCCCGGCCGGAGTGAAGTTCGACGTCGGAGTGCAGGGTCTCGACGAACGCATCGAGATCCCGCTCGTTGAAGGCCCGGATGAACTCGCGGACGGGGTCTATGCCCCGTGGCACTTCTTGTACTTCTTCCCACTGCCGCACCAGCACGGGTCGTTGCGGCCGACTTTGTCGTGCTCGTCTTTGACCACGGTCTCGACCACGTCGCCGCCGACCGCCTGTGAGGCCGCCGTGTCGACGGTCCCGGCGCCGCCACCGGCGACGGCGACCTGTTCGAGCGCCGAGGGCTGGGCCGCGGCGGTGCCGCCGGAATAGTCCAGCGCGGTCGGCGGATTGGCCCCGTTGCCAGCCGCGCCGTTGCCGTCCTGGACTTCGACTTCGGCGCGGTAGACCAGTTTGCTGAACTCGTCCCAGATCGAATGCATCAGCTCCGAGAACATGTTGTAGCCCTCGTTTTTGTAGGCGACGAGGGGATCGATCTGGGCGAAGCCACGGAGGTGGATGCCTTCGCGCAGGTAGTCCATGTCGAAGAGGTGTTCGCGCCAGCGGTTGTCGATCACCTGCAGCAGGATCGAGCGCTCGAGGTGGCGCATCAGCTCCTCGCCCAGCTGCGCCTCGCGGTCGTCGTAGGCGCTCATCGCGTCGTCGTCGAGGGCGTCCTTGAGCTTCTCGCGATCGACCTGCTCCGGCGCCAGCGTGCCGACGTCGATGCCGACCGGCCAGATCAGACGCAGCTGCGTCTCCAGCTCGCCCAGATCCCAGTCCTCGAGCAGGTCGCCGGAGGTGTACTCGTCGACCAGGCGCTCGATCACGCCCTCGGTCTCGTCGCGCGCGGTCTCGGAGATGTCGCGCCCTTCGAGGATCTCGCGGCGGTATTTGTAGACGACGCGGCGCTGCTCGTTCATCACGTCGTCGTACTCGAGCACGCGTTTGCGGATCAGGAAGTTCTGCTCCTCGACCTTCTTCTGAGCGCTCTCGACGGTCTTGGTCAGCATCTTCGCCTCGAGCGGCATTTCGGTGCCGTCGTCGTCGACCGGGCCGAGGCGATCGAGGATTTTGAAGATGCGGTCGCCGGCGAAGAGGCGGATCACGTCGTCTTCGGCGGAGAGGTAGAAGCGCGACTCACCGGGGTCCCCCTGGCGGCCCGAACGGCCGCGAAGCTGATTGTCGATCCGCCGTGACTCGTGGCGCTCGGTGCCGCAGATGAAGAGCCCGCCGAGCTCGCGCACTTCCTCGGCCTCGGCCTTGCACTGCGGCGCCAGCTCAACCGTCTTCGCCTCCAGCGCCTCGTGGTAGCCCTCGCTCTCGTGCGTTATCCCCTGTTTCTTCAGCTCGTGGATCGCCAGGTGTTCGGGGTCGCCGCCGAGCTTGATGTCGACGCCGCGACCGGCCATGTTGGTCGCGATCATCACCTCGCCCTTGCGCCCGGCCTGGGCGATCAACTCGCCCTCTCGTTCGGCGTGCTCGGGCTTGGCGTTCAGCACCGCGTGTTTGATCCCGTCGCGCTTGAGCGCCTCGGAGATCATCTCCGAGACCTCGACCGAGACCGTTCCGACCAGGATCGGCTGGCCTTTTTCGTGGCGGGCGACGATCTCGTCCAACACCGCTTTCCACTTGCCGTCTTTGGTTTTGAAGATCTGGTCGTTCTGGTCCATCCTCACCATCGGCTGGTTGGTCGGGACCTCGACGACCGGGATTTTGTAGATCTTCATGAACTCGGTCGCCTCGGTCAGGGCGGTACCGGTCATTCCGGAGAGCTTGTCGTAGAGGCGGAAGTAGTTCTGCAGGGTGATCGTCGCCAGGGTCTGGTTCTCCTCGCGGATCGCCACCCCCTCCTTCGCCTCGACCGCCTGGTGCAGACCCTCCGACCAGCGCCGGCCCTCGAGGATGCGACCGGTGAACTCGTCGATGATCATCACCTCGCCGTCGATCACGGCGTAGTCCTTGTCCTTCTTGTAGAGCGACTCGGCCTTGAGTGCCTGGCTGAGGTGGTTGACGAGGCCGCCGTGTTCACCCAGGTAGAGGTTGTCGACGCCGATGAACTGCTCGGTGTTCTTCACCCCGCGCTCGGTCGGCGCCACCGTCTTGTGCTTCTCGTCGAACTCGTAGTCGTAGTCGACGTCGGAGGTGTCCTTGTTCTCGCCGAGGGATTTCAGTTTCTCTTTGGCCTGCACGCCGACCAGCTGTTTGGCCAGGCGGGCGAAGGTGTAATAGGTCTGGGCCGCCTGTTCGGGCTGACCGGAGATGATCAGCGGCGTCCGCGCCTCGTCGATGAGGATGTTGTCGACCTCGTCCACGATCGCGAAGTGGTGGCCGCGCTGGACGCACTGCTCGAGGGTCGGCGACATGTTGTCGCGCAGGTAGTCGAAGCCGAACTCGGAGTTGGTCCCGTAGGTGACGTCGCCGGCGTATTTGCGCTGCCGGGTCTCGTGGTCGTCGGAGTCCTGGACGGCGGAGACGCTGACACCCAGCGCCTCGTAGATCGGCGTCATCCATTCCGAGTCGCGGCGGGCCAGGTAGTCGTTGACGGTGACGACGTGGACGCTGCCGCCGGCCAGGGTGTTGAGGAAGACCGGCAGGGTCGCGGTCAGGGTCTTGCCCTCGCCGGTGCGCATCTCGGCGATGGCGCCGTCGTGGAGGACCATGCCGCCGATCAGCTGGACGTCGTAGTGGCGCTGCCCAGTCGTCCGCCGCGACGCCTCGCGGGTCAGCGCGAAGGCCTCCGGCAGCAGGTCGTCGAGCGACTCGCCGTTGCGAGCGCGCTCACGCAGGGAGTCAGCCTCCTCGCGGATCTCCGCGTCGGATAGGGCTTCCATCTCCGGCTCGTAGCGATTGATCGCCTCGGCGCGCTTCTGGTAGGCCTTGAACTTGCGCCCCTCCCCGGCGCGCAAGGCCTTGGTCACAAGGTCCATTGCAGGCATTGCTCAAGGGTAGCGGTGTGGCGTCCGCAGCGGCCGAGTGCCCTTGCTGAAAACGGGTAGCGGGCGTACGATCGATCGAAACCACGAGGAGGCACTCATGCGGATAGAGATTCGGGGCCGGAACGTCGAGATGACGGATGACCTGCGTGAGATGGTGCGGAAACGATTCCAACGCCTGGGCCGGCAGGTCTCGCCCCTGGCGACTCTCGAGGTAGTCCTCTCGGAGGAGCGCAACCCCTCGATTGCCGACAGCCAGGTGGCCGAGGCGACGTTCTACCTGAAGGGCGTGACCCTGCACGCGCGCGAGTGCTCGCCGGAGATGACGCACACCGTGCGCGATCTCGCCGAGGACGTGCGGCGCCAGGTCAAGAAGCATCGCGATCTGCGGCGCAAGCGCAGCAAGACGCGGCACCTCGTTGACCAGATGCGGGGTCGGCCGGCTGAGCTGCATCCTTAACGAGCATTGCGTTGGGGACATCCGGGCGTCACTCGCCTGCGCAACAGCGGGGAGGCTTGGCGAGTGACGCCCGGATGTCCCTCTCGAAGCGCCCGCCAGGATCCTGGTCGGGAAGCGCGCATCTGGTCAAAGTCGGCGCGCGAAGGTGATGGCTACGACGCGGGCTGCTCCGGCTGCGCGGAGGGCTTGGGCGCAGGCGGTCATGGTGGCGCCGGTCGTGAGCACGTCGTCAACAAGGAGGACGCTGCGGGGGGCGGTGCTGCGCGCGTGGATTCGCGGTGGCTGTCCGAGGCGCTCGGCGCGGCGGCGGCCGACCTGGCGGCGCCCTCCCCGGCGGACCAGGCAGGGCTCCAGCGGCGTATCGAGGCGCTCGGCCAGCGCCGCCGCCAACTCACCGGCGGGATCGAACCCCCGCCGCCGCAGCCGCGAAGGCGCCGGCGGCACCGGCACCACCGCCCCACTCAACATGTGCGCCGGCGCCAACCACTGAATCCGATCCGCCATCAGGTCAGCAACCGGCAGCAGATGCCGAAACTTCAGCGCCGCAACCAGACTCCGCGCTACCCCCTCGTGCGGAGCTGAGGACCAGACCCGATCGAGCCCTGGCGGCCCCTTCCCCAGCAACGGCTCCGCCGCCGCCAGCCTCCGCCCACAACGAGTGCAGACGACAGCCTCGGGGCGACAGGAGCGCCCGCAGGCAGCGCAGAGCGGTGGGGCGATTCCAGTAGCAACGGCATGCAAGATCTCCATGCAGAGAGCCTGCTGGGCAAGGACGCACGCGTGGCGCGCCCAATGTCAATTCTTCGTGGCGGAAGCCGGGCGAATCAGCCGCGGTGACCGGCGATCGCGCCGATCAAGACCGAGCCCGGGGGGATCTCCGCCCCGGGCAAGGCGATCACTTCGCGCAGGCGACTGCCGGCGCCGACCTTGGTGCTGTCGCCGATCACCGAAGGACCGTCGATGCGGACGTCGTCGCCGATCTCGCAGTCGGACCCGATCAGCACCGGACCCTTCAGCTCCCCCTCCTCGCCCACCGGCGACCCACTGCGGAAGCCCGCCTCGAGCAGCTCCCCCTCACGCTCGACCTCGACCGCGCCGCTGAGCGCGTCGAGGGTGCTTTCGCGCAGCTCCTCGAGGTTGCCGATGTCGTTCCAGTAGGCGTCGATCTCATGCGAGTAGAAGGGCACGTCGCCCTCGAGCAGGCGCGGGAAGACGTCCATCGCCCAGTCGGCAAACCCGTCCGGGTCGCCACGGCCGGCCGCCTTGCTGGTGCCGGGCGCGGGAAAGAAGTCGAAGATCTCGGAGCGGAACATGTAGATGCCGCAGTTGGCGAGGTCGGAGAGCGCTTCGGCAGGGTCGGGCTTCTCCTGGAAGCCCTGGATGCGGCCGTCGGCGCCGGTGATCGCGACCCCGAACTGGCTGGTGTCGTCGACCCGCTTGGTCGCCAGAGTGGCGATCCCGTCGTGGGACTCGTGGAACTCGCGCATCGCGCTCAGGTCGATGTCGCTGAGGGCGTCGCCGGAGATGATCAGGAAGGAATCGCCGAGGAAGTCGGCGGCGTTGCGGACGCCGCCCGAGGTGCCGAGCAGCCGCTCCTCGAAGCTGTAGGAGAGCTCGACGCCGAGCTGGGAGCCGTCGCCGAAGTGGTCCTTGATCAGCTCCGGGAACCAGTGCAGGTTGGCGATCGTCTCGGTGAAGCCGTGGCGGGCGAGCAGGCGCAGGATGTGCTCCATCACCGGCCGGTTCAGGACCGGCACCATCGGCTTCGGCATGTCGAAGGTGATCGGCCGCAGACGGGTGCCCAGGCCAGCTGCCAGGACCATCGCCCTCATACCGGCCCCATCGCCTCCTTGAAGCGCTCGATCGCCTCGACCGGGAGCGGATCCACCCCGCGCCGGGCGGCCAGCTCGAGCGAGACCAGGTCGCCCAGCATCGTCGCCCAGAGCAGGCGGGCGACGCGGGTCTCGCCGGCGGTCTCGACCCGGACCGTGGGGGCGCCGTAGCCGGCGACGGCTGCGGCGGTGAGCTCGATGCGGCGGCGCACCCGCGGGTGCTGGTCGGAGTCCTCGAGGAAGACGGCGGCGAGGTTGGCGTCGGGCGCGTCCCAACCGCAGAGCTCGTTGTGATCGGCCTCGGGCAGCTCTGAGTAGAAAGCGGGAAGCTTGGCGTTCTCGTTGACCTGGCACTTCCAGCGGCGCGCCACCGGCGTCGTCAGGTCGGCGCCGTAGACGACCGGGTGGGTGCCCTCGAGCTGGGCGGCGATCTCGGCGGCGCGGGCCTGCAGGCTCTCGGCCTCGCGCTCGAGGAAGGCGGCGGCGGCGTCGATCTCGGTGTGGACGCGGGGCGCGGCACCGGCCAGGGCGGCGATCTCGGCGACGACGGTGAACATGTAGGCGACGGCGGCGCGAGGCTGGAAGATCCCCGGCAGGCCGACCACCGGCAGGCCCGCCTCGCGGGCGCCGTCGACCAGCTTGCCGCCGGTGCTGACGACGATGCGGCGGGCGCCGAGCGCCTCGGCCGCCTCGAAGCAGGCCAGCGTCTCCTCGGTGTTGCCGGAGTAGCTGGAGCAGAGCACGGTCCACTCCGGCGTCACCCAGCTCGGCAGGCCATAGCCGCGAATGGCGATCAGCTGCTTGGTGAGGCGATCGCCGAGGGCGGCGGTGGCGAGGTCGGCGCCGATCGCCGAGCCGCCCATCCCGCAGACCACGAGCCCGGCCGCCTCGGCCGGCTCCAGCCGCGCCGACTCGATCCGCCAGAGGGCGTCGCGCAGCTGGTCGGGTATGCCGAGGACGTCGTCGATCATGAGATCAGGCCGGGACTCTCTCACCTTGGCCGATGACCGCGCCGGCAAGCTCAGCCCCTGCGGCAACGGTAACGCCCGCGGCGAGGACGGAGCCGCTGACGGTGGCGCCGGCGCCGATCTCGCAGCCGTCGAGCAGGATCGAGTCGCGCACCTGCGCCCCCGTGGCGATGCCGCAGCCGGGGGAGACGACGGCGCGGGGGCCGACGCTGGCGCCGTCGGCGATCTCGGTGCCGGCGCCGATCAGCAGGCCGGGGGCGGTCGGCCGCACCCGCGTCGTGACCCGGTCCTCGAGGATGTCCCAACTCGCCTGCAGGTAGCGCTCGGGGGTGCCGATGTCCATCCAGTAGCCGTCGAGGCGCAGAGCGCCGAGCCCGTCGCCGACCAAGCGGGGGAAGACCTCGCGCTCGATCGAGACCTCGCGCTCGGGCGGGATCAGGTCCAGCACCGAGCGCTCGAGGAAGTAGGCGCCGGCGTTGATCTCGCCCGGCACCGCCTCCCCGGTCTTCTCGACGAACTCGGTGACGCCGCCCTCGCCGTCGACGCTGACCAGGCCGTAGGCGGCGGAGTCCTCGACCGGGTAAAGGGCGATCGTCGCCCGCGCCTCACGCTCGCGGTGGGCGTTCATCAGGGCGGTCAGGTCGAGGTCGGTGAGGACGTCGCCGTTGAGCGCGAGGAAGCGCTCGTCGAGGTCGTCGCCGAGCGCATCGGCGGCGAAGCGGATCGCCCCCGCGGTGCCGCGCCGGTCCGGCTCGGTCACGTAGGTGAGCTTCACACCGGCATGTTCGCCCTCGCCCAGCGCCTCCTGCAGGACATCGGGCAGGAAGCCGCAGGCAAGCACCGCCTCGGTCACCCCGTGCGACCCCAGCCACTCGATCATGTAGGCGAGGAAGGGCCGGTCGACCAGGGTCAGCGCCGGCTTCGGCACGTCGCTGGTCAGCGGCCGCAGCCGCGTCCCCTCGCCGCCGACCAGGACGATCGCTTGCACTATTCGGCGGCTGCCGGGGCGGGCGCGGGCTGTGCCTTGCCAATGCCCTCGTACTCGAAGCCGGCGGCACGCAGCGCCTCGGGGTCGAGGAAGTTGCGGCCGTCGACGAGCAACGGACGCGCCATCCGCCTCGCCATCTCGGCCCAGTCCAGCTCGGCGAACTCGCCCCACTCGGTGACCAGAACCGCCGCGTCAGCCCCGTCGAGGGCCGCGAGGGCGGAGGAGGCCATCTCAACCGCGGGCAGCAATTCGGCGGCCCGTTCCCCCGCCACCGGGTCATAGGCCGCTACATCGACTCCCTCACCCTCCAGCCGAGCGGCCAAGACCAGGCTTGCGGCATCTCGCATGTCGTCGGTGTTGGGCTTGAACGAGAGACCCAGCAACGCGACCCGCTTGCCAACCAAGGAGCCCAGATGTTCACGCAGCTTGTGAACGACGCGTCGCTTCTGAAGCTCGTTTACCTCGACCACGGCATTGAGGAGCTGGAAGTGGTAGCCGGTGTTGGCGGCGAGCTTGCGAAGGGCTGAGACATCCTTGCCAAAACAGGAGCCCCCGAAGCCCAGGCCCGCCTGGAGGAACTTGGGCCCAATTCGATCGTCCAGCCCCATGCCGCGAGCGACCTCCGAGACATCGGCCCCAACCTCCTCACAGACGTTGGCGATCTCGTTGATGAAAGAGATCTTGGTGGCAAGGAACGTGTTGGAGGCCAGCTTGATCATCTCGGCGCTCGAAACATCGGTGCGAACACGCTCTCCCCCGAGCGGAGCGTAGATCGCCTCCACCGCTTCGGCTGCCCACTCGTTGCCAGGATCGGCGCCGACAACGACCCGGTCGGGGCGCATGAAGTCGTCGATCGCCGAGCCCTCCTTGAGGAACTCTGGACATGACGCATACGTGGTGTCGGTCAACTCACGTTGAATTTTGCGTCCGGTCCCAACTGGAACGGTCGACTTCATCACCAGAGCGTGGCTGGAGTCCCCGCGCAGCTCGTCGACCACTGACATAACCCGCCCGAGGTCGGCGTCGCCAGAGTAGGTCGGCGGCGTGTCGACGCAGACGAAGAGCAGCCGCGCGCCATCCAGCAGGTCGGACATCTCGGTCGTGAAGGTGAGTCGCTCGGCGTTGCGGTGCAACATGTCCACGAGACCGGGCTCGTGGAACGAAATCTCACCACGGGAGAGCGCCTCCACCTTCTCGGCCACGATGTCGCGGGCAATCACCGGGTGGCCGAGCTCGGCGAAGCAGGCGGCGGTCACCAGGCCCACCCAACCGACTCCGATAACTCCTACCGGCTCTCGCTGCTCGCTCGTCACTTCCTGCCTCCCTGCTTTGGCTTTTTCTTGGGAATGATCACGTCCGCCGACCGCGCCATCCCCACCATCTGATCGTTGGTCAGGGTCTGCAGCAGGTCGTTGGAGACCCAGTAGCTGTTGTCACCGCGGTGCCAGGCGATCATTTTGACCCGATCGCCGTCCACATAGATGTCGTATTCGCGACCGTGAATGGTCTTGGTCAGGCTCGGATTCTCGAGAATCGGCGGGTCCGCCCAACCCTGAATGCCCTGGATCCCGAAGTAATGGGTTCCATCCGAGAATTCCAGCACCCCGGTCATGCGGTAGGCGGCGTGGCGGTCGTCGCTGGTGTCTTTGAGGTGGTAGACGCGTGGATCCTGGACGTGTTCGTAGCTGTTGCTTTCCGCGTAGTAGGCACCCGACGGCAGTCGGCTCGGGTAGAAAACGGGGAAGCCGGAGCCAAGCTTGCGCGCCGCCGACTTCGCCTCGAGTTCGCCCGCTTCGCGCGCTGGCACCAACCCGTCGCTGCCGGGCGGTTTGAGCTTTTCCAGGTGCGGCTTTTCGGGCTTCGGCTTCGACTTCTTGCCCTTCTTGCCGCTCTTCTTCTTGCTCTTGCCGCCTTCTTCTCCGCCGTCTTCGAGCGAGCCGCGAGAGCCGCCGCTGGCTTCGATCCCGAGGAAGAGGTTGACGGCTTCGTTGACAGCTTCCGGCGTCGTGTAGACGAAGCTGGGCCCGAGTTCGGCCGGGAAGTGGACCTCCTTGATCGCGGCGTTGCGCGAGGCGAGGAACAGTTTCAGCACCTGCAGCATCGTTTCCTTGTCGTTGATGTCGGAGGTGGTGTATTTGGTGAAGATGTCGATCAGGCCGCTCTGGTCGAAGACCAGATCCTGGACCGAGACCCGCTGGCGGGCGGCGCTGATGAAGTCCTGCTGGCGGGCCGAGCGGACGAGGTCGGTGTCGGTGTGGCGGTAGCGCACGTACTGCAGCCCTTTTTTGCCGCAGAGCAGCTGATAGCCGGGCTGGACGTTGATTTCCGAGTACTGCTCGGAGGCCGGCAGGCCGGCGTTGGAGTGGAAGTAGCGGCGGTCGACGTCGACGTAGACGCAGCCGATCGCGTAGACGGCGCGGACGAAGCCGAGGAAGTCGACGTTGACGACGTGGTTGATCGGCAGCCCGGTCAGCTGCTTGACCGTCTGCAGGGTCAGCTTCGGCCCGCCGTAGGAATACGCTTCGTTGAACTTCCCGGTCCCGTAGCCCGGAATTTCGACCTTGAGGTCGCGCGGGATCGACATCACCGCGATCGCGTTGCGGTCGGGGTCGAGGCGCAGCAGCATCGTCGTGTCCGAGCGGCCGGGGTCTTCTTCGAATTCCGCCCCCGCCCGCTTGTCGGAGCCGAGGATGAGGATGTTCTGCGGCGCACCCCCGTCGACGGTCGAGAGATACCCCTTGAGCTTGTTGCTGTAGACGTTGTTGTGGGAGAGCGCGTGGGCGATGCTGTCGAGGTAGAGGAGGACGGCGGTCGCGGTCGCGGCGGCGGAGACGGCGACGATCAGGACCGAGGCGAGGGTGAAGCGCAGCCAGTAGCGCTTCGGCTTCGGCGGCGCCTCGGAGTCGCCGGAAGGCGGCGGCTTCTTCCCGGCCCAACCCGGGCCCCGAACCTCACTCACCGAGCCGACCCGGGATCGCCCGCAGGAAGGAGTCGAGCGCCTGCCGGTAGGTCTCCAGCGAGGAGACCGAGACCCACTCCTCGGGGCCGTGGTGGCCGGCGCCGACCGGGCCGAACTCGACCGCCGGCACCCCCACCCGCAGGAAGGAGACCGCATCGGAGGCGCCGTCGCGGCCGACGCTCATCGGCTCGCCGTCGTGGTGCGCCGTGGTCGCCTCGCGCAGGCCGCGGACGAAGGGCGAGTTGCGGTCGACCGTCGCCGGCGGCCGGGTGAACAGCGAGGCCGCCTCGATCCCCGGCAGGGCACGCACTTCGGCCAGCACCGCGTGCGGGTCCTGGTCGGGCAGGTAGCGGATGTCGACGTCGATCACGCATCGGTCGGGCACCTTGTTCAGCGCATCCCCACCCCAGATCCGCCCCAGGTTGATCGAGGGTCGGTCGAAGAGCTCCGAACTGTGCCGGGCAAACGGTAGCGACTCGATACTGCGGAAAACATCGATCGCGTTGAGGACGGCGTTGTCGCCGAGCCAGGGCGTGGCTCCGTGGGCCGCCGTCCCCCCCACCTCGAGCCGCAGCGCCAGCACCCCCTTGGCCTCGATCCCGATGTGCAGGTCGGTCGGCTCACCGGTGATCGCGAAGTCGCCGGTGAAGCCGCTGTCGACGAGGTGGTCGGAGCCGCGCTCGGCCTCCTCCTCGGACTCCTCGTCGCCGACGATCCCGAGCCGGACCCGGACCCCGTCCTGGTCGCGCAGCCCCGCCGCGACGACCAGCATCGCCGCCAGCGCCCCCTTCATGTCATAGGCGCCGCGCCCGTAGAGCCGATCCCCCTCGATCCGCGGGTCGAACTGCCCGGAAAGCCCGGGGACGACGTCGAGGTGGCCATGCAGAACGACGGTCGGCGCGTCGGCGGGACCGACCTCGGCCTTGATCACCGGCAGCCCCCGCACCTCGTCCCGCTCAGCCTCGATCCCGCGCGCCTCCAACCACCCCTGAACGAACCCCGCCGCCTCCGAGATCGACTCCGGATCGACGGTCTCGAACCCGATCAACTGCTCAGCGAGAGCTACAAGCTCCTGACTCATCCCTGAGCTATAGCGAGAAACGCCTCCGCACGGTCGCGATCCTTCTCCGCGCGGGCGAAGTCAGCGCTTCCCTTCTCGTGCTCGGAGAGGCGCTGCTCGGCGTCGGCGAGCTGGTCTTTCAGCGTTCCGGCATCGAGGTCCTCGGGGTCGATCGCCTCCTCGACCAGGAGCCGGGCGCGGTTGCCGAACATCTGCAGCCAGCCGTGGGCCTGGGCGTAGCGCCTGGTCTCCGAGTCGGAGATGTGCAGGCGCAGCTCGGCCGGCTGCAGCGCCGCCAGCAGCGGCGCGTGGTTGGCGAGGATGCCGATTTCGCCGACCTCGGTCCGGGTCGAGACCTGCTGCACCTCGCCCTCGAAGACCTCCCCCTCCGGGGTCAGGACCTCGACGTCCAGCTTGTGCTCAGCGGCCACGTCTGCCTACGCCGCTGCCGCGGCCTTGGCGTTCTCGGTGACCTGGTCGATCGAGCCCTGCATGTAGAAGGCGCCCTCGGAGAGGTCGTCGTGCTCGCCGTCGAGGATCTCGCGGAAGCCGCGCACGGTCTCGGCGACCGGCACGTACTCGCCGGTGCGGCCGGTGAACTGTTCGGCGACGAAGAACGGCTGCGAGAGGAAGCGCTCGATCTTGCGGGCGCGGGAGACCGTCTGACGATCCTCGTCGGAGAGCTCGTCGATGCCGAGGATGGCGATGATGTCCTGGAGCTCCTTGTAGCGCTGCAGGACCTGCTGGACCTCGGTCGCGGTGCGGTAGTGCTCCTCGCCGACGACATCGGGCTTGAGGATCGTCGAGGTCGAGTCGAGCGGGTCGACCGCCGGGTAGATGCCTTTCTCGGAGATCGACCGCGAGAGCGCCGTGGTCGCGTTGAGGTGGGCGAAGACCGAGGCCGGGGCCGGGTCGGTGTAGTCGTCGGCGGGGACGTAGACCGCCTGGATCGAGGTGACGGAGCCGCGCTCGGTCGAGGTGATCCGCTCCTGTAGACCGCCCATCTCCGTCTCCAGGGTCGGCTGGTAGCCGACGGCGGAGGGCATCCGGCCGAGCAGGGCCGAGACCTCGGAGCCCGCCTGGACGAAGCGGAAGATGTTGTCGATGAAGAGCAGCACGTCCTGGCCACCCTGCTCGCGGTAGTACTCGGCCATGGTCAGGCCGGAGAGGGCGACGCGGAGACGGGCTCCGGGCGGCTCGTTCATCTGACCGAAGACGAGCATCGTCTTGTCGATCACGCCCGACTCTTTCATCTCCAGCCAGAGGTCATTGCCCTCGCGCGAGCGCTCGCCGACGCCGCAGAAGGCGGACAGGCCCTCGTGCTCCTCGGCGATGTTGCGGATCAGCTCCTGGATCAGCACGGTCTTGCCGACGCCGGCACCGCCGAACAGCCCGACCTTGCCGCCTTTGGCGTAGGGGGCGAGCAGGTCGATGACCTTGATCCCCGTCTCCAGGATCTCCTGGGTCGGGGTCAGGTCGGAGGCCTTCGGGGCCGGGCGGTGGATCGGCCAGCGCTCGCCGTCGGCGGCGATCTCGTCGCCGTTGTCGATCGGCTCGCCGAGCAGGTTGAAGATGCGGCCGAGGGTGGCGTCGCCGACCGGAACCGTGATCGGGCCGCCGGTGTCGACGACCTTGTCGCCGCGCTGCAGCCCGTCGGTCGCGTCCATCGCGACGGTGCGGACGCGATCGTCGCCGAGGTGCTGCTGGACCTCGCAGATCAGCTCGGTCGGTTCGTTGTCGTCGTCACCCTTCATCTCGATCTTCACGGCCGCGTAGATCGCCGGCAGCTGGTCGGGGAAGACCGCGTCGACGACCACTCCCGTGACCTGCTCGACGCGTCCTACGTTGGTTCCGTTGTTGCTCTCAGCCATGGGTTCCTTTGCTCGTTTTGGGTCTAGCCCAGCGCCTCGGCACCGGCTACGACCTCCAAGATCTCCTGGGTGATTTCCGCCTGCCGGACCCGGTTCATCTCCAGGGTCAGGTCTTCCATCATCGTCTCCGCGTTCTCAGCGGCGTTGCGCATCGCGGTCATGCGGGCGCCGAGCTCGGAGGCGGCGGACTCCAGCAGCGCGCGGTAGACGGAAATCGTCACGTACTCGGGGATCAGCCGGGCCAGCAGCTCCTCCGGTTCGGGCTCGTATTCCCACTGCGATTTGGCCTGCGCCCGCTCGGCCTCGGTCGGCTCGGAGTCGGCGCCGTCGGCCTCCGCCCCCTCGCCGATCACGTCGGCCTGCTGCAGCGGCAGCAGGGTCTGACGCCAGACGTGCTGGGTGAGCGGCGAGACGTAGCGGTTGTAGACCAGCTCGACCCGGTCGAGGTCGCCCTCGACGTAGCGCGCGACCAGCTCCTCGCCGATCTCGCGGGCGTTGGCAAAGGCGGGACGGTCGGTGAAGCCGACGTAGGAGGTGCGGACGTCGAGCTTGCGGAAGGTGAGGGCGGAGACGCCCTTGCGGCCGACCACGGAGAAGGAGGTCTCGGCGCCCTCGCCGCGGACGCGGTCGCGCACCCGCACGCCTTCGCGGATGACGTTGGTATTGAAGGCGCCGGCGAGGCCGCGGTCGCCGGTGACGAGGACGACGCCGACCCGGTCGACGCTCTCGTGCTCGTCTAGCACCGGCACCCGCGGCAGGCCGCCGGCCTGCTCGGCGGCGAGGCGGGTCAGCTTGCGCATCCCCTCCGCATAGGGCCGCAGGGCGGCGATCCGCTGCTCGGAGCGGCGCAGCCGGGCGGCCGCGACCATCTCCATCGCGCGCGTGATCTTGTTGATGTTCTTGATCGACGCAATGCGACCGCGGACTTCCTTCTGGTTGGCCATGACGGAACGCCGGGCGGACTACGCCGGCGTCGCCTCCTTGGAGTCCTCGGCGGTACGCGAAGGAGCCTCTCGCTCCTCAGCTGACTTAATTCTGTCGGACTCGCCCTCCTCGACCGGGTCGCCGTTCTCGTCGAAGTCGGCGCCGAAATCGTCGACGAAGTCCTTGATCGCCGCGCCCAGCTCCTGCTCGTCGGCCTCCTCGAGCTTGCCGGTGTCCTCGATCCGCTTCAGCAGCTCGGCCTTCTCGGAGTGCAGGCGGACCCGCAGGTCACCGAGGAACTCGCCGACGCGCTCGACCTTGATGCGGTCGAGAAAACCGCCGGTGCCGGAGTAGATCGAGGCGACCTGGTCGCCGACGGCGAGCGGTTCGCGCTCTTTCTGTTTGAGCAGCTCGACCAACCGTTCGCCGCGGGTCAGGGCTTTCTGGGTCTCGGCGTCGAGCTCGGAGCCGAACTGGGCGAAAGCCTCGAGGTCACGGTACTGGGAGAGGTCGAGGCGCAGTTTTCCGGCAACCTTCTTCATCGCCTTCGTCTGCGCGTTGCCGCCCACCCGCGAGACCGAGATGCCGACGTTGATCGCCGGCCGCACGCCCGAGAAGAACAGGTCGGACTCGAGGAAGATCTGACCGTCGGTGATCGAGATCACGTTGGTCGGGATGTAGGCGGAGACGTCGGAGGCCTGGGTCTCGATAATCGGCAGCGCCGTCAGCGAGCCGCCGCCGAGCTCGTCGTTGAGCTTGACCGCGCGCTCCAGCAGGCGGGAGTGCAGGTAGAAGACGTCACCCGGGTAGGCCTCACGACCCGGCGGGCGCCGCAGCAGCAGGGACATCTGACGGTAGGCCGACGCGTGTTTGGTGAGATCGTCGTAGACGACCAGCGCGGCCTTGCCGTTGTAGAGGAAGTGCTCACCCATCGCCGTACCGGCGTAGGGGGCGATGTACTTGATCGGCGCCGCCTCGTCGGCGGGGGCGGCGACGATGATGGTGTTCTCCATCGCGCCGTTCTCCTCGAGCACCTCTTTGAGCTGGACGACGGTCGACATCCGCTGGCCGATCGCCACGTAGATGCAGACCATGTCCTTGTCGCGGGCGTTGATGATCGTGTCGATCGCGATCGCCGTCTTGCCGGTCTGACGGTCGCCGATGATCAGCTCTCGCTGGCCACGGCCGATCGGGATCATCCCGTCGATCGACATCAGGCCGGTCTGGACCGGCTCGGTGACGGGCTGGCGTTCGACCACACCGGGGGCTTTGAACTCGGCCGGGCGGGTCTCGGTGGTGGCGATGTCGCCACGGTCGTCGAGCGGGCGGCCGAGCGGGTCGACCATGCGGCCGAGCAGCTCGTCGCCGACCGGGATCCGCAGCAGGTGGCCGGTGCGCTTGACGGTGTCGCCCTCGACGATTTTTTCCCACTCGCCGAAGAGCACGACGCCGACGTTGTCGGACTCGAGGTTCAGCGCCAGCCCGGTTACCCCGTGCGGCAGGTCCAGCATCTCCAGCGCCATGCAGTTGTCGAGGCCGTGGACGCGGGCGATGCCATCGGCCACGGAGAGGATGGTGCCCACCTCCGAGAGGTCGGCGGAATCCGTCTCCAACCCCTCGATGCGCTCGCGCAGAATGCTCGCAATCTCGTCCGGCTTAATCTCCATTACGTCGGTTTCTCCTTGGTCGCGGCCGCTGCAAACCGGCGCATTTCGTCGTCCTCGCCAGATCGTCTCGCTCACGCACTGGAAGTGCGCTCGCTTCGCCGATCTGGCTGCGTCCTAGAACTGCTTGGTTTTCGCGGCCGTTCGTCATTCAGTTTCTACGCCGCTTGCGCGACGCTCTTTCGAAGTTTCTCCAGGCGACTGCGGATGCTCGCGTCGAGGACCATGTTTCCTACTTGCAGGACGACGCCGCCGAGGATGTCCTCGTCGACGCGGCTGGCCAGGTCGACCTCCTGACCGGTCTGCCGCTGAATCTCGTCGCCGATCTTGCTGACCACAGCAGGGTCGAGCTCGACCGCACTGGTCACGGTCACGTCGATGCGGCGGTTCTCGTGCTTCCAGAGCTCCTCGAACTGGCGGCGAATGCGGAAGACCTCCGGCATCCGTCCCTTCTCGATCAGCAGCGAGAGGAAGTTGACGAACTCGGGGTCGGCGCCGACGATCGCCCGCTTAGCCCCGTCGATCTTCTCCGCTGAGGAGAAGTAAGGGCTGAAGAAGAAGACCTGCAGGTCGCGGTTGCTGTCGAGAGCCTCGGCGAACTGGCCGAGCTGATCGCGCAGCGCGTCGAGCTTCCCCTTCTCCTTGCCGACCTCGAAAAAGGCGTCGGCGTAAGCGTGTGCGACGTCCTGCATCGGTTAGTTCTCCGACCCCGAGAGCTTCGAGAAGTCGACCTCGCCCAGGGCCTCCTCGACGAGGCGACGCTGATCCTCGGCGTTGAGGCTTTTGCGGGTGACTTTCTCGGTCGCCAGCACGGTCAGGTTGGCGACCTCCTGGCGAATCTGGTCCAGCGAGCGCCGGGTCTCGGCCTCGATGTCCCGCTTCGCCGCGTTGACCAGGTCTTCGCGTTTCTCTTTGCCGGCGATGGTCGCCTCGGCCTCGGCCGTCTCGGCTGCCTTGCGGGCGCGGGCCATGATGTCGTCGGCCTGCTCCCTCGCCTCGGCCAGCCGACCGCGGTACTCGGCCAGCAGCTCGTCGGATTCGCGACGCTGACGCTCCGCCGTGTCGAGCGACTCGGCGATCGTCTTCGCGCGCCGGTCCAGGGCCTCCTGGATTTTCGGGAAGGCGAGCTTGCTGAGCACCCACATCGTGAACAGGAAGAGGACCAGGGTCCAGATCATCAGACCCAGACCCGGCGAGACCAGGAAGCTGCCACCGCCTTCCTCGCCCGCCTTCTCCGCTGCCAGCGGAAGCGCGCCTATGTAACCGAGCAACTCCATGCGCCTAGAGGAAGAACGCGATCAGGCCGAAGATGAACGTGTAGAAGGCCACGGCCTCGGTCAGGGCGAAGCCGAGCCAGCGGATGCTCTGGAGCTCGTCTTTCATCTCGGGCTGGCGGGCGACCGACTCGATCTCCTTGCCGAAGATGAAGCCGATGCCGATGCCGGCACCGATTGAACCCAGACCGGCACCGACGCCGAGGGCGATGGCCTTACCGGCGGCTTCCACGCCTTCGTCCGAGACGGCGGCGATTACGGGTGACAGATCCATGAAAAGCGCTCCTTTTCTAATGACTGGCGGAGGTGGCTCCGCCGAGATAGATGGCAGTGAGAGTCGAGAAGATAAATGCCTGCAGCGTTGCGATCAGCCCGACCTCGAGGATGAAGAAGAAGAAGGCGAGCGGGAAAGTCAGGGCTCCGAGCGCGGCGATCCCGAGCAGCACCGCCAGCCCGCCGCCCATGAAGAGCAGCAGCAGGTGGCCGGCGAGGATGTTGGCGAAAAGCCGGACGGAGAGCGAGATCAGACGGGCGAAATGGGAGATCGCCTCGATCACGAAGATGAAGGCCTTGGCGGCCGGGTTCATATCCTCGAGCCCCGGCGGCAGCCAGCTGGCCAGGTACTTGAAGAGGCCCTTGGCCCGGATCCCTTCGACGTGGTAGGAGACCCAGACGACCAGGGTCAGGACCAGCGGGATCGAGAGGTTGGCGGTCGCGGCATAGATCGCGAAGGAGGGGATTTCGGCGCCGAAGACGTTGACCGTGTGCTCGGTGTTGGTCGGCAGCGGCAGGAAGCCGATCATGTTCGAGAACCAGATCCAGAAGAAGAGCGCCGCCAGGAAGGGGAACCAGCGGCTGGCCATCTTCGGCTCGAGGTTGCCGCCCGTGATCGTGTTCTTGGTCATGTCATAGGCGACCTCCATCGCGGTCTGCACCCGGTTCGGCTTCTGGTGCATGCGGCGGGAGATCCAGACCATCGTCCCGATCGTCAGGGAGCTGGCGAGGACGAGGTAGAGGACGGCCTTGTTGATGCTGAGGTCGATGCCGGCGAGATGGATCGAGACCCACGGTTCGAGCTTGAACTCGTTCTGGGGCTGGAAGCTTTCGTTTTTGCCGGAGCTGCCGAAGATCAGCACCATCAGGATCGCGATCCCGAGGTAGACGCCGAGGCCGATGAAGACCTTGGCTTTGGTGCTGAGCCCGGACTTTGCGGGGGCCTCGGTGGCCTGCTGGGGCTCGGCGCTCATGCGACGCCCTGCCCCTCGGGCTCTTCGCCGAAGAGGTGGGAGAAACCCTGGGCGGCGAAGGAGACGGTGAAGAGGACGAGGACGAGGACGGCGGCGCTGAGGCCGGCTTCGCGGTCAGAGAGGCCGACCAGGAGCACCGCGGTCGCCATCAGCCAGACGCGGCCGAGAGTGGTCGCGGCGATGATCCCCATCGCCTTCTGGCGGTTGCCGGCGACGAGCTCGGCCTGGGCGCGGCGCCCGGCGAGCGTCTGGATGCCGCGCTGGACGAGCCAGGCGGCCGCCGCGACGGTGTAACCGAGCAGGGGCAGCCCGCCCAGCAGAAAGACTGCGAGAGCGACGGCCAGCAGCAGTAGGTCGACGTACTTTGGAGGAGACATAAGTCAGGGAAATCTGGAAAAAGGAGTCCCGGCTCGGGCGAGCGGGCGCATCGGCGACTATAGCCAAATGGTCCCGGGAATGGCTTTGTGAAGCCACTTCGTGAGGGTTGCCACTACCCCGGAGGCGGCTCCAAATCGATCGCCTCGAATTCCCCGGTCTCGGGATTGATCCGGCCGCGGCGCAGCTTGACGATCTCCAGGACGAAGATCAGGTAGACGCTGGCGGCCAGCGCCAGCAGGATCAGAATCCCCATCACCAGCGACCAGAAGAGGTCGAAGTGGCCGTGGTTGTCGCTGTAGGGGACGAAGCGCAGGGCCAGCGCCAGCGCCGCCATCACCAGCGTCCAGGCGTAGAGGTAGGTGACGGTGCGGCGCTGGGAGAAGCCGATGTTGGCCATGCGGTGATGGAAGTGCCAGCTGTCGGCCTGATAGATCGGCTGCCGGTATTTGAGCCGCTTGGCGACGACGAAGCCGGTGTCGAGGATCGGCACCGCGAGCACGATCAGCGGGAAGGCGAGGGCGATCACGGCGTTGGTCTTCAGCGCTCCCTGGACCGAGGCGGTGGCGAGCAGGTAGCCGAGCAGGTTGGAGCCGGTGTCGCCCATGAAGCTGGAGGCGGGCGGGAAGCCGTGACGGAGGAAGCCGAGCGCGGCGCCGGCGGTGATCGCCGCCAGCACGCCGGCGGCGTTGCGTTCGAGCGAGAGCGCGATCGCAGCCAGGGTGATCGCGGCGATCGTGCAGACGCCGGCGGCGAGGCCGTCGACGCCGTCGAGGAAGTTGATGACGTTGACGACGGCGACGATCCCGAGCACGGTCAGCGGGTAGGCGAGCCAGCCGAGGTCGAAGCCGCCGACGAAGGGCAGGGTGAGGTTGTCGACCCGGACGCCGGCGGCAACCGGGATCGAGGCGGCGGCGACCTGGCCGACCAGCTTCGGGAAGGCGGCGAGGCCGCGGACGTCGTCGACGACCCCGACCGCGGCGATCGCCACCGCCCCGAGCAGGATCGAGCGGCTCTCGCCTTCGCCGGGGAGCCAGATCCAGCCGGCGGCCTCGACCGCGACCAGGATCGCCAGCCCGGAGAGGCGCGGCATCGGTTTGGTGTGCAGGCCGCGCGGCTTCGGCTGGTCGATCGCCCCGACCCGGAAGGCGAGGCGCTCGGCATAGGGGACCAGCAGCCAGGCGATGGCCGCGGCCAGGAGAAAGGCGAAGACGGCGTCGGTGGTCGTCACGTCCATTGGGCTCTTTGCCCCTGACGGAGAGCGGGCCGGATCAGGCTACTTGAGCTCCGCGACGGCGCCGAGCGCCCCCTCGACCAGCGGCGCCACGTCGCGCGGGTGGAGGACGCCGACCGGGGAATCGCGCTTGCGCAGCTGCAGCGTCGCCGGGTCGGCGAGGACCCGGAGGCGGCCATCGACGATCAGCGCCTCGTCGACTCCGCCCATGCGACCGGTGAAGGTGCTGAAGACGGGCGTTCCCAGCGCCACCGCCTCGCGGTTCATCGTCCCCCCCGCGCTGACCACGAGGTCGGCATAGGCGATCAGGCTCTGGGCGTCGATGGCCCGCTCGGGCACGATCAGATTGGCGGCGCCGAGCGCCCGCACCGCCTCGCCCTGGGCGCCGGTGCGGGGGATGACCACGGCCTGTGCCTCGCTCGCCGCCAACCGGTCGATCGTCTTCCCGTAGAGGTCGTTGCGGGCGTGGTACTCGGAGCTCTCCGGCGGCGGGCGCACCGCGACCAGCACCTTCTCGCGGTCGAGGCCGAGTTCGTCCAGCACCGCCGGGTCGGGCTCGAACCCGGCCAGGTAGTACTCCTCCTTCAGCCCCGGATAGCGGACCAGCTTCTCGCCCTTGACCCCGAGCTTGGCCATGCGGTCGAGAGGGATCGAGTCGGGGACGAGCACCCGGCGCGCCAGCCGGAAGGCGATCTGCCGCTGCAGCTGCGCGAACTCGTAGTCCTGCATCTGCACCGACGGGACCCGGTAGGCAGCGGAGACGACGGCCAGGTCGACCGACCCATGCCCGATCGCCAGATCCGGCCGGCGCTTCCAGACCAGCCGCGCGAGCCGCGCCGACCGCCCACCAAGTGCCCGCACCTTCCCCAGCTTCGAAGCCCCTCCGTGCTCGCCGACCACCGTGTAAGGCATCCCCAGCCGCTCGAGGATCCCCAGCGTCTGCCCATACTCACGCGCCGTGATGAATACCTCGTGCCCCTGCCCTTCCAGCCGCTCGATCAGCGGCCTCAACACCAACGGGTGCGCAGCAGCGGTGCAATCGACCCAAACCAGCATCGGGCGACCCTAGATGATTGATTCCACGCCGCCAGGCGTGGAATCAATCATCTAAGCGATCCGGGCTGGCTTTCATCGAGAGTTAGCGCCGGACCCGCGAGGAGGAGGTGGGCGCCCCTCTTGCGCAGCGGCGCTCCCTGAAAGCGGATTCCTAAGCAGCGATCGGCGAGAGCTGCGGGTAAAGCGGGTGGCGGTCCATCAGCGCCGCGGTGCGAGCGGAGAGCGAATCCTTCTCGCCCTCGAAGTCGTCGCTGAGCGCGGTCGCGATGACAGCGGCGATCTCGGTCATCTCGTCCTCGCCCATGCCCCGCGTGGTCAGCGCCGGGGTGCCGATCCGCAGGCCGGAGGGGTTCATCGGCGGCCGCTCGTCGAAGGGAATCGCGTTGCGGTTGACGGTGATCCCGACCGCCGCCAGCCGGTCCTCGGCGGTCTGGCCGTCGAGCTCGGTCGGGGTCAGGTCGACCAGGACCAGATGGACGTCGGTGCCGCCGGTGAGAACGGGGATGCCGTCGGCTTCGAGGCCGGCGGCAAAGGCCTGGGCGTTGGCGATCGTCTGCCGCTGGCGCCGCGCGAACGGCTCGCTGGCGGCGATCTTCATCGCCACCGCCTTGGCCGCGACCGTGTGCATCAGCGGCCCGCCCTGCTGGCCGGGGAAGACCGCCTTGTCGATCGCTTTGGCGAACTGCTCGCGGCAGAGGATCATGCCGCTGCGGGGGCCACAGAGGGTCTTGTGGATGGTCGTGGTGACGACGTCGGCGTGCTCGACCGGATTCGGGTGCTCGCCGGCGGCGACGAGGCCGGCGAAGTGGGCCATGTCGACCATCAGCTTGGCCCCGACCGAGTCGGCGATCTCGCGAAAGGCGGCGAAGTCGAGCTGGCGCGGGTAAGCGGACCAGCCGGCGACGATCAGCGCCGGCTTGTGCTCCTCGGCGAGCCGCGCGACCTCCTCCATGTCGACCAGCATGTCCTCGCGGCGGACGTGGTAGGCGACCGGGTTGTAGAGCTTGCCGGAGACGTTGATCTTCATCCCATGGCTGAGGTGGCCGCCATGGTCGAGCGCCATGCCGAGGAAGGTGTCGCCCGGCTCGAGCAGCGCCATGTAGGCGGCGTTGTTGGCCTGGGCGCCGGCGTGGGCCTGGACGTTGGCGTGCTCGGCGCCGAACAGCTCCTTGGCTCGCGCGATCGCCAACTCCTCGGCGACGTCGACCTCCTCGCAGCCGCCGTAGTAGCGGCGGCCTGGGTAGCCCTCGGCGTACTTGTTGGTCAGCACCGAGCCGACTGCGTCCAGCACCGCCTGCGGCACGAAGTTCTCCGAAGCGATCATCTCCAGGGTGCGCTGCTGGCGCCGCAGCTCGCCGTCGAGGACGGCGGCAATCTCGCCGTCGACCTCGGCCAGTGGGGCGGTCTGGAAGCTGTCAGGCAATTCGCTCACGGGCGAGCGACCATAGCAACGCCCGGAGATAGTCTGAGCCTGGTGAGAGTCCGCCTTTCCGTCGTCGCGCTTGCCGCCGCCCTGACCCTGTTCGCCACCGCCTCCGTCAGCGCCGCCGAGAACCCCTGCCTCGGCTCCGAAGCCGCCAGCCTGCTCTGTCCCAACCTGCGCATCGGCCCCCCGACCGACCTCTACCTCCAGAACAGCGGCGGCCGCGTGCTGCTGCGGGCTACCAGCGACGTGCGCAGCCGCGGGCGCGGCCCGATGGAGGTGTGGGGCGAGCGCAACGGCTGGCGCTCGATGCGGACCCACCAGCGGATCTACCGGGCCGGGGGCGGCCACCTCGACCTGCGGAGCAGAGCGACCCTGCGCTTCACCAGCGTCGGCGCCTACTTCGGCGGCTCCTACTGGAAGGTCCACCAGCTCGCCCGCTTCGAGCTGCGCCGGGTCGGGCCCAAGCGCAATCTCGGCGGCGTCGTCCGGGTCGGACCCAAGCTGAACTACTGCCTGCGTGACCTCGAGCGCACCCGCCCCGGCCACCACTCGCCGGACAACCGTCACTACCCCGGCTGCAACCAGAACCCGTACCAGGACCGGGTCACCCTCGGGACCTCGGTTGGCTGGTCCGACATCTACCCGGCCGACTACGACAAGCAGTGGATCAACGTCGCCGGCCTGCGCGGCTGCTTCGCCTTCGTCATGACCGTCGACCCCCAGCACCTGCTCTTCGAGTCGAACGAGACCGACAACACCTCCCGCCGCCTGGTCCACCTCCCCTTCAAGGCCAACACCGGCTGCTAACCGCCCGCCGATGGGCCGATAGCGGGACTATGCGTCCCGAAATCGGCCCATCGGCCTTGGTTCAGCCGAGGCCGACTGAGGCGAGGGCGCTGGTGAGGTCGCCCGGGGAGAGGGCGCCGTGACGGAGGATCGTCCAGCTGCCGTCCTCCTCGATCGAGGCGATGTCGACGACGGTCGAGGGCAGGCCGGTCAGCTCGCCGCCGTCAATCGCCAGATCGGCACCGGCGACGATCGCCGCGGGCACGTCCTCGAAGCGCGCCGGCGCCGGGGCGCCGCTGAGGTTGGCGGAGGTCTGGAAGATCGGGCACATCACCCCGGCCAGCGGGCCGGCGAGCAGGCGTACGCCAAGCCGCTCACGGTCCTCGCGACAGGCAAAGGGATAGCGGTGGCCGGGATTGGCAACGACCAGCGTCACCGGGCCCGGCAGCAGGGCGCTGACCGCGGCCGCCGTGCGCGGCCCGAAGCCGGCGACCAGCTCGCGCATCGCCAGTGGCGAGAAGTACATGACCGCCGAGGGCTTGCCGTCGTCGCGGCCCTTGAGGCGGTGGATCCGCGCGATCGCACCGGAGTCGAGCGGGTCGCAGGCGAGCCCGTAGAGGCCGTCGGCGGGGAAGACCGCGACGCCGCCGCCGCCGCCGATGCAGCGTTCCAGCGCCGTGCGCGCGGCCTGGGCGCCACCGCTCTCGAGCTTGACGATCTCGGTTGTGCCGGCTCCGCTCATCGTTCTCCCATCACTACCCGCTCGATGCCCGCCAGGTCACGTCGGGTCTCGATTGCCCCGAAGCCGTTCTCGCTCAGCAGCTCGCGCACAGCCTGCGCCTGGCCCTCCCCCAGCTCCAGCGCCAGGGTGCCAACCTCGACCTGCGGAACCAGGGCGCGGATCGCGTCGAGGCCGTCCGCGCCGGAGACCAACGCCTCGCGCGGCTCCCACTGCACCACCTCGGGCTGCAGCGAGGCCCAGTCGCGCTCGGCGACGTAGGGGAGGTTGGCGAGAATCAGTTCGAAGTCCTCTTCGGGTGGGAGCGTGCCGGCGAGGAAACGAACCCGGCCCTCGAGTCCGAGCCGGCGGGCGTTCGCCGCCGCCGCCGCCAGCGCCCCGACCGACGTGTCCGTAGCGACGACTTCGCAATCGGCCAGCTCGGTGGCCGCGGCCAGGGCGATCGCACCGGAGCCGGTGCCGACGTCGAGCAGTGTCGCCGGCGCCCGCTCGAGCGCGATCTCGACCAACAGCTCGGTCTCGGGCCGCGGGATCAGGACCCGGGGGTCAACCGCGAGGTCGATGTGGCGGAAGCCTTTGCGGCCGACGATGTAGGCGACCGGCTCGCGCCGCAGCCGCCGCCGCACCATCTCGCCGAACAGCCGTGAAGCCGCCGGCTCCAAGCCCGCGCCCGGGTCGGCGACCAGCGACGCCCGCTCCCAGCCGGTCGCCGCCGCCAGCATCACTTCGGCGTCGAGCCGGGGGTCTTCGACGCCGATCGCGCGCAAGGCGTCGGTGGCCGAAGTGAGCGCTTCCCTAACCACTGTGGACGGGCGTCATCCGACGGCCGCAGCCTCGAGCCTTTGCCTTTTCTCCTCGGCGGACAATGCATCGGTGAACTCGGCAAGTTCGCCGCCGAGCACGCCTTCGAGGTTGTGCGAGGTGTGCTTGATCCGGTGGTCGGTGACCCGGCCCTGGGGAAAGTTGTAGGTGCGGACCTTCTCAGAGCGCTGGCCGCTGCCGACCTGGGCCTTGCGCTCGGAAGCGATCTTCGCCTGCTGCTCGGCCAGCTCGCGCTCGTACAGCCGCGCCCGCAGCACCCGCATCGCCCGGTCCTTGTTCTGCAGCTGCGACTTCTCGTCCTGCATCGAGACCACGATCCCGGTCGGTTTGTGGGTGATCCGCACCGCCGAGTCGGTGGTGTTGACCGACTGCCCACCCGGGCCGGAGGAGCGGAAGACGTCGATCTGGAGGTCGTTCTGGTCGACCGCGATCTCGACCTCCTCGGCCTCCGGCAGCACGGCGATCGTCGCCGTCGAGGTGTGGATGCGGCCCTGGGACTCGGTCTCCGGCACCCGCTGCACGCGGTGGGTGCCGCCCTCGAACTTGAAGACCGAGTAGGCGCCGTCGCCCTTGACCGCGAAGGTGACGTCCTTGAAGCCGCCCATCTCCGAGGCCGACTGCGAGAGGATCTCGGTCGAGAAGCCGCGCTCCTCGGCGTAGCGGGTCAGCATCTTGTAAAGGTCGCCGGCGAACAGGGAGGCCTCGTCGCCGCCGGTGCCGCCACGGATCTCGACGATCACGTTCTTGTCGTCGTTGGGATCGCGCTCGACCATCGCCAGCCGGATCCCCTCTTCCAGCTGCGCGAGCCGCGCCGGCGCCTCGTCGACGACCTTGCGCATGTCCTCGTCCTCGCCCTCCTCGAGCAGCTCCCGCGCTCCTTCGAGGTCGTCCTTCAGGGTCGCGTACTCGACCGCCAGCTCGCGCGCCGGCTGCAGATCGCGGTACTCGCGCCCGACCTCGGCGTAGCGCTCGCGGTCGCCGATCACGGCGGGGTCCGACATCTGCGCCTCGAGGTCGGCGAAGCGCGCCTGAATCTGCTCGACCAGCTGCTCGATCATCGCCACCAACCCTAGAGGGCGAAAACCAAGCGGCGCTCAGGCCACAATCTCGATGTGGCCCTGTTTCGCCGCCTCCTCGGGATCCTCCCGGGCCAAGACGGCGTTGAGGGAGGCGATCGCGACCGCCAGCTGCTCTTCGTCGGGCTCGCGGGTGGTCAGGTTCTGCAGCATCAGCCCCGGCCACATCACCCCCCGCACCCAGCGTTTGCGGCGGTTCTTGCCGGCCCACTTGATCACCTCGTAGGAGAGGCCGGCGATCAGCGGGATGCCGAGGATCCGCGAGAGCACCAGCCAGTACCAGGCGGGCAGCCCGATCGGGGCGAAGACGAAGATTGCCAGCACCATCACGATCAGCAGGAAGCTGGTTCCGCAGCGGGGGTGCAGGCGCGAGTAGAGCTTGGCCCGCGAGGGGATCAGCTCGTCTTCGGCCTCGTAACAGGAGATCGTCTTGTGCTCAGCCCCGTGGTACTCGAAGACGCGCCGCAGATCGGGCATTTTGCTGATCGCGACGATGTAGCCGATGAAGATCCCCGTGCGCAGGATCCCCTCGATCAGCCAGAAGAGGAAGGGCGAGCCGAGCTGATCCTTGATCAGGCTGGTCAGCCCGACCGGGACGACGAAGAAGAGGCCGATCGAGAGCAGCAGCGAGAAGACGATCGTCAGGCCCCAGACCCAGCCGCCGATCTCCTCTTTCTCGCCCTCGTCGTCCTCCTCCATCTGCGCGTTGGCGGAGATCGCGAGGGCTTTGAAGCCGATCTTCATCGACTCGCCGAGGGCGACGACGCCGCGGATGATCGGCAGGCGCCAGATCCGGTGGCGCTGGGCCCAGGGGACGAGCGGCTCGGACTCGATTTCGATCTGGCCTTCGGGGGTGCGGACGGCGACGGCCCAGACCGCGATGCCGCGCATCATCACGCCCTCGAGCACCGCCTGGCCACCGACCGGCGCGTCGCGTTTGGCGACCAGGGCGCCATCGGGCATGCGCAGCGGGTCCCCCCCGTTGGTCGAGGAGGAGGTCGAAGATGCCTGTGCCGAGCCCACCGGCGGGCTCACGGGTTACTTCCCGGCCCTGTGCTTGGCGGCGCGGCGCTGGAAGCGCTCGACGCGGCCACCGGTGTCAACCAGCTTCTGCTTGCCCGTGTAGAACGGGTGGCACTCGGAGCAGAGCTCTACGTGCAGGTCGTCCTTGGTCGACCGGGTGTAGAACTGGTTGCCACACGAGCAGTGCACGTTGGCAAGCGTGTAATCGGGGTGGATTCCTGCCTTCATCGTTCTTTCAGTCTAGAGAATTGGTCAAGTCTGCCGATACTTCCATGTGGAAGACACCGGCCGAGCGCGAGAACTGAGGGGATTTGGCGCGCTGCGCCTCACTATCGGCGTCGTTCTCTTCGGCGGCGCCAGCCTCGTCGCCCTTCACGACTGGCTCGGAGTCGGCGGTTCGGGGCTCACCGACTTCATAAATGGACCTCTGTACGACGCCGTCGTCCTCAGTGCCGGCCTCGCCTGCCTGCTCAAAGCTCGCGACGCCGGCGGCGAGCGCGGCGCCTGGCTGGCCCTGGCGGCAGCGGTGCTCTGCTGGGCCGCTTCGGAGATCTACTGGACGGCGGTCCTGGTCAACGACCCCTCCCCTCCCTACCCCTCGCCGGCCGACATCGGCTATCTCGCCTTCTATCCCCTGGCGGCCTACGGCGTCGTGCTGCTCGTTCGCGCCCGGGCGCGCGAGCTCGACTGGCGCCTGTGGATGGACGGGCTGATCGCCGCGCTTGGCACGGCGGCGCTGGGCGCGGCGCTGATCTTCGAGTTCGTCGCCGACCGCACCAGCGGCACCCCGGTCCAGGTCGTGACCACGCTGGCCTACCCGATCGGCGACATCCTGATGCTGGCGCTGGTCGTCGGCGTCATCGCCCTGACCCGCTGGCGGCCGGGCCGGACCTGGTCGCTGCTGCTCGCCGGCCTCGCAGCCCTGGTCGTCGCCGACGTCGCCTACACGCTGCAGTCGACCGACGCCAGCCTGCCGGGCGGCGACTGGATCGAACCGATCTACCTGCTCGCCGCCGCCTGCATCGGCGCCGAGGCCTGGCAGACCCGGGCCGACACGATCCAGCCGATGGCCCGCTTCGACGGCTGGCGCGAGCTGATGGTGCCCGGGTTCTTCGCGGCGGTGATGATCGCCCTCTTCGCGATGCAGTACTTCAGTCACGCCAGCGCCCTGACCACGATTCTCTGGGCGGCGACCCTGATCGCCGTGATCGCCCGGCTCGGCATGAGCGTGCGCGAGAACAAGCGACTGCTGGAGCAGGTGCGGACCGACCACCTGACCGGACTCGGCAATCAGGGGCGGATGCAGGTCGACCTGGCCACTCGCTGCCTGCACGCCGAGGGAGCACCGCTGACCCTGCTGCTGCTCGATCTCAACGGTTTCAAGCGCTACAACGACACCTTCGGGCACCCGGCCGGCGACGCGATGCTGAAGCGCCTGGGAGGCCAGCTGAACGAGGCCGTCGGCGCCGATGGGGCGGCCTACCGGATCGGCGGCGACGAGTTCGCGGTCCTGACCGCGGGCGCCGATGGCCGCCACGGCGCCGTCGCCAAGCGGGCAGCCGAAGCGCTGACCGCGAGCGGCCCGGGCTTCGAGCTCAACGCCGCCTGGGGCACGGTGACGATCCCCGACGAAGCTGACGTGCCCACCGCCGCGATGCAGCTCGCCGACGTGCGCATGTACGCGCAGAAGGAGTCACGCCGCCTCGCCCACGATCACGACGATGCGCTCGCGATCGAGGGCGCCGACGTCTCGGTGCGGCTAGGCGCGGCCGGCGACAGCAAAGCTCTCGAGCACCGCCAGTAGGACGGTCGTCACCTCGGCCCGGTCGATCGGGTCGTCGCTGCGGGCGACCAGCATTGCCGCCTCGTCGAGCGCACCCAGCAGCAGGTGGGCCATCGGCTTCACCGGCAGCTCGCGAATCTCCCCCGCTTCAATCGCCGCCGCCAGGCTGGCCTCGATCAGGCCAAGGCCGTTGGCGGCACCGATCTCGCGCCAGCGGTCCCAGCCGAGCACCGCCGGTGCGTCGTGCAGGGCGATCTGCCGCAGCTCCGGCTCGGCGCACTCGTCGAGGAAGGCCTCGATCCCGGCCTTCATTGCCGCCAGCGGACTGTGCAGGTCGGAACCGAGGACGATGCGGGCAACCCGCTCGGTCGATTCGGCCTCGAGCTGCTCATAGGCGGCGTCGAGCAAGCCCGGCTTGCCGCCGAAGTGGTGGTAGAGGGCGCCGCGGGTGACGCCGGCGGCGCGGACGATCTCCTCGGTGCCGACGTCGTCGTAACCGCGCTCGGTGAAGAGCCGGCGGGCAGCGGCGATCAAGGCGCTGCGGGTCGCCTCGGCGCGCTCGGCCTGAGTGCGACGGCTTCGATCAGCACCCGAGGATCCCTCTCGGGGATCCTCGGAATGTTCCTTGTTTTGATTTACATCCATACTGTATGTATGTTAGTAAGAATAAGGAACGAATGAACAGATCGCGCCGGCAATTCATGCCTTGCGGCCCTCGCGCCGGCAAATTCATGCCTTGCGGCCCACCTATCCCCAGGAGGACGATATGACCGTCGAGACGAGCGAGCGCAAAGAGATTGATCTTCCCGGAGGACGAATCCGCTACCGCGAGGCCGGCAGCGGCAAGCCGATCGTCTTCGTCCACGGCTACCTGGTCGACGGGCGCCTCTGGGCCGGAGTCGTCGACCGGCTCTCCGACCGCTACCGCTGCATCGCGCCGGACTGGCCGATCGGCGCCCAACAGATCGCGATGAAACCGGATGCCGACCTCTCCCCTCCCGGCGTCGCGGCGACGATCGCCGCTTTTCTCGAGGCGCTCGAGCTCGAGGACGTGACGATCGTCGGCAACGACTCCGGCGGCGCCATGTCGCAGGTCCTGGTCACCCGTTACCCCGAGCGAGTCGGCCGGTTCGTCCTCACCAACTGCGACACCTACGAGAACTTCCCGCCGGGGATCTTCAAGACGATGCCGCCGCTGGCGAAGCTGCCGGGTGGGATGGCCCTGCTCTCGCTCCCGTTCCGCTCCGGCGCGATCGCCCGCGCCGCCTTCAAGCCGTTCACGCGGAAGCCGATCCCGGCGGAGCTGATCGCCTCCTGGATGAACCCGGGGCTGAACGACCGCGGCGTCCGTCACGACCTCAAAAAGGTGACCGTGGGGATGAACAAGCGCTACACGCTGGAGGCGGCGCGGCAGCTGCGCGGCTCGCAGCTGCCGATCCTGCTCGCCTGGGCGCCCGGCGACAGGCTCTTTCCGCTCTCCGGCGCCGAACGTCTCGCCGTCGAGGCCGGCAACGCCCGCATCGTCCAGATCCCCGACGCCGGCACCTTCGTCTCGCTCGACCAGCCCCAGCGCCTGAGCGAGGAGATCGCCGAATTCGTCGCCAGCACCTAAAGCGAACAGACGTTCCCAGAAGTTCGCAAAGTGCAGCTTTTTCGTCCGACCAGAAGGGGAATGTTCCTCAACCCCCTACCAGGAGGACGGAGAGCTAGTGGCCAAGCAGATCTTCGACCAGGCACGACCGAAGAGCATCATGGCGCAGCAACTCGACGAAGCATTCGCCGGCTGCGATCAGTGGACCGTCGTCGCGGCGCCGTCGCGACGCAGCAGCATCGACTTCAGCCCGCGCGCCTCGAGCTCCTCGAGGATGATCGGCAGGGCGGCGGCGGTGCGGACCCAGGAGCCCGGCGCGCTGTAGTAGTCGGCGTCGTGCAGAAGGACGATGTCCCCGGCCCGCACGGTCGCGGTCGCCTTGTGCGCGATCGAGCTCGGGGTGGCGCGACGCGTCCAGTCCCGCCCCCACTGCGACCACAGCACCGGCCGCCAGCCACGACTCCGCACCGCTCGTAGCCCGGCCGTGCTGAAGATCCCGTAGGGAGGCCGGTAGTCCAACACCGCCTGCCCGCTCGCCTCCTCGATCGCGGCCCTGGCGCGCTCGCCGTCGTCGAGCAGCTGGCGCGGGCTGAGCCGCAGCTGGTTGCGGTGACGGTGGCAGTGCAGCTCGACCCGATGCCCGGCGGCGACGATCTCGGCCGCCAGCGAAGGCCGCTGCACGACCTGCTCGCCGGCGAGGAAGAAGGTGGCCCGGGCGCCGGCCTCGCGCAGCGTCTCCAGGACCGCCGGCGTGCCCTGGGGGTGCGGGCCGTCGTCGAAGGTGAGGGCGACGCCCTCCTCCCCGTCCTGGCGCAGCACCACCGGCAGCGCCCCGCCGATCGCCGGCACCACCGGCGCCAGCGCCGGGCCGGCGTGGGCGACGACGGTCGCGGCGAGACCGGCCCCGGCGACCGCGGCGATCAAGGCGCGGTCTTCGCGGCTTCCTGGTGGCTGACCTGTTCGGCCGAGACTTCGGCGGCCTGGCTGGTGTCGGTGTCCTTGCCGAGGTGGATGCGGCTGGTCACCGGCTTCGCGACCTTGAGCGGGCTCTCCCTTTGAACGAGGGAGACCATCAGCACCACCGCGATGACGGCCAGGGCGACGGCGGCGACAACCCGCTCGGTGCGCAGGCGCCAGACCGGCTGCGGGCGCACCTGCGGCCGCACCGAGAGCGCGCGCGAGGCGATCGAGGGCAGTGAGGCGAAGGAGGAGTCGGGCGACTGCCGCTCTTTGGTGACGTGGCGCAGGACCGACTCCAGCTCATGGTCGGAGCGGGCGACCTCGGCCAAACCGAAGCGCTCGAAGGCGGCGTTGTTGGCACGCAGGTGGCCGGCGGAGAAGCCGTAGGAGACGACCGGGCAGCCGCGGATGTGGGCCTCGAGCACGGTCAGCCCGGCGGTCGCGTGGATCATCGCGTCGGCCGCCGCCATCCAGTCGCTCATCTGCTCGGTGAAGCCGAGAATGCGGACCTGCTCGTTGTCGCCGAAGTCCTTCTCGAGCTTCTCGCGGGCGACGTCGTTGCGGCCGGTGATGCAGACGACGATGGTGTCGTCGCCGACCAGCGCCGAGCGGATCGCGCCCTCGAGATCGCCGACCCCCCAACCGCCACCGGAGACGAGCACGATCCGGGCGTGGGCCGGCAGATCGAGGGCCTCGCGGGCGTCGCGGCGGGTGCGCGGCATCAGGAACTCGCGCGAGATCGGCGGGCGCACCCACTCGACCGTGCCCGGTCCGACCAGTTTCTCGACCTCCTCGATCGACTCGGGATGGGTCACGTAGTGGAGGTCGACCCCGGGATGGGCCCAGTAGCGCAGCCCGGCCAGATCGGTGATCGCCGACTGCACCGGGATGTCGAGGCGCCGGTTCTCGCGCAGCATCCCCAGCACCGCGGTGACGCCCGGGTAGGTCGAGATGACGGTGTCCGGATCGCGTTCGGCGATCAGCTTCGAGAGCCCGCGGCCACCGATCAGGTAGCCGATGTGGTGGAAGAACCAGCGCGCCGGGGCGAACTTGGTGATCAGCCAGTACTGGATGTCGAACAGCCAGGGCATCCAGCGGAAGGTGACCTTGGAGCCGTTGCGCAGGACGGCGGCGCAGATCCTGCCCATCGCGTCGAGGCCGTTGGCGATCTCGACCTCGGCACCCGGAACCTCTTCTTCGAGGTCGGCTTTGATGATCCGCGCCGGCAGGTCGTGGCCCTCGCCGATGTCGGCGGTCAGGACCAGCACCCGTGGCGGGCGCTCTTCGGCCCGGGCAGCCCCGGAGAGCAGCGCGCCGGCGGCGTGTTCGTTGCCGTTCAGCGAGGGCTGTTTGCCCGGGATCGGGTCGGGCGGGCGGGTCGTGTTGCGGACCCACTCGACGTACTTGCGCACGCCCTCTTTGAAGCTCGTTTCCGCTTTCCAGCCGAGCTCCTCGAGCGCGCGCTCGTTGGAGATCGCCTTGCCGGGGAAGTCACCGGGTCGCGGTGGAGTGTGGGTGATCTCGCAGGTCTCGACGTTTTCCTGGACGCGCTCGGCGATTTCGAGGATCGTCACGACCTCGTCGCCGGAGAGGTTGTAGGTGCGCCCGGCGGCCTCGGGGGCCAGCGCCGCGACGATGCCGTCGGCGAGGTCCTCGACGTAGATGAAGCTGCGGGTGGTGCTGCCGTCGCCGGCGATCGTCAGCGCCTTGCCTTCGAAGGAGAGGTCGGTGAACTTGGCGACGACGCCGGCAGCGCGGGCGCGCGGGCCGTAGGGGATGCCGAAGCGCAGGACCGTGCTCTCGAGGTCGTAGAGCTCGGCGTAGCCGGCGCAGTAGGTCTCACCGGCGAGCTTGGTCGCGGTGTAGATGTGGCGCGGGGCCGGGATCGGCGTCTCCTCGCTGACCTCCTGCTCGACGCAGTCGCTGTAGACCCAGGTGGTCGAGCCGTAGACGACGCGGTCGACCTTGGCGCCGGCGGCGGCCTCGAGCACGTTGAGGGTGCCGCGGGTGTTGACCTCCTCGGCCAGCACCGGGTCGGCGAGGACGTGGCCGACGTCGGCGACGGCGGCGAGGTGGATGACCGCGTCGCAGTCGCGCATCGCCAGGTCGAGGTTGGCCGGGTCGGTGATCGAGCCGGTGAAGGTCTCGACCTCGAGCGGCGAGTGGTACGGCGAGGCGCTGAGGTCGAAGATGCGCGGGGTCATTCCGCGATCGAGCAGACGGTCGACCACGTGGGAGCCGATGAAGCCGCCGCCTCCGGTTACCAGGACCCTCATGAAACCCCTTTCGTGCTTCGCTCACTCGCGTTCATAGTCACCGGCAGTCTCGCTCGCTCGCTCCGCACTCAGGCCTCCTTGCTCAGGGCCGTCTCACGGCTCGCTGGTCGGTAGTAGAGCGGCACGCACCAGTGGTTCTCGGCCACCCAGTCGGTGTTCGGCAGCTCGTCGGAGCGGCCCATGATCCGGTGACAGGGCTGGTCGTAGACCTTGCCGGTGCTCTTCTCGAGCTCTTCGAAGACGATGTACTTGTAGTAGCCGGAGGTCATGCCCTCGGGCAGCTCCAGCCGCGCCGGGTGGAGCGGGTCGAGGTGCTCGCGGGCGTACTCGTTCTTCCAGGCGACGATCTCCTCCATCCGCTCGGCCTGAACCAGGGCCAGGGCGGCGGTGAACTCGCTCATCCTGAAGTTGAGCCCGTCGACCTCATGCTCGAACTTGCCGTAGTTGCGGAACTTGCCGGCGAACTCGATCAGCTCCTCGTTGCCGGAGACCAGCACCCCGCCCTCGCCGGTGGAGACCGTCTTGGTCGCGTAGAGCGAGTAGACGCCGGCGTCGCCGAAGCCGCCCGGCCTGCCGCCGTTCCAGTCGGCGCCGTGGGCGTGAGCGCAGTCCTCGAGCAGGAAGATCCCGTGCTCGCGACAGTAGGCGGCGATCCGCTCGGCGTCGAAAGCGATGTGGCCGCCGATGTGGACGAGGATCGCGGCCCGTGGCTTGTGCCGCTCGGCCTTGCGCTCGAAGTCCTCGAAGGACATGCAGAGGTCCTCGCGGTTGCAGTCGACGAACTCGACCTCGGCGCCGGCGCCGATCGCGGCCAGCGGCGTCGCCATGAAGGTGTTGGACGGGCAGAGCACGGTCTCACCCTTGATGCCGGCGAACTCGAGCGCGGCAAGGGCGCCGCCGGCCCAACTGGAGAGCCCCAGGCTCGGCAGCCCGTTCCACTCGGCCCAGCGGCTCTCGAAAGCGGCGAGCTTCGCCCCCTCTGACCACTGCTCGGAATCGAGCACCTCGGTCCATAGCTCGAACAGGCGCGTGCGGTCGCGGTGGTCGAACCCGATCGCGAATTTGGTCGCATCGGGCCGGGTGGTTTCTGCGGGGCCTACGATGACTCCTTCAGGTGGTGTGGCTGGCTGTGCCCGGCGGGGAGTTGACTGGTTATTCGCCGTAGGCGGGCGCAAGGCTAGCAGCGAAACCGGATCAAATACCCAAAGGAGCCAAAGATCAGTCGTCCGCGTGCGCCGACTCGATCACCGCCCCAACCACCCGCGAGCCCGCCAGCAAGGTCGTCCCGGCCAGCGCCACGGCCATGAAGGCGACCAGGACGGCGCCGTCGAGCGGGGTGGTCGACCACTTCTCTTCGAAGATCAACGGCGCCAGGATCACCGGCACCAGCACCTGCACCGCGAACATCACCGGCGCCACATGGGTTGCCGGTCGCCGCTGCAGCGCGCTCATCTCACTCAGCAGCGCCAGCCCCTCCGAGGCCAGCGCGGTGGCCAACCACCCCACCGCGACCAGCAGCGTCCCCGCCGCCAGCTCGTCGGTCAGCAGCTTGCTGGCGATCGCCGTCCAGGCGTAGCCGAAGCCGGCCCCGAGGACGGCGAGCAGGCTCATCGAGGCCGCCTTGCGGCGCATCACGTATGGAGCCGCGATCGGGATCGCCACCAATCCCAGGGCGATCGCGATCGCCGCCGTCCCGGCGTGATCCGTGGTCCGGTCGGGAGCCGCCCACGCGACCCCGGCGACGCCGGCGATGATCGCCGCGACGGCGAGAAACTCCCGCTTCCCGGGCGCCTCGCCCAATTTGGTCGCCCCCAGCCACAGCAGCACGATCAAGCCGCTGACCAGACAGGGCTGCACAACCGTCAACGGCGCCAGCAGCAGCGCCACGATCTCCAGCGGCCACCCCAGCAGCCCCAGCGCCGTCGCCCCCAGCCACTTGCGGTTCCGGACCAGCTTCCCGATCAACGACACGCGCAACGAGTGCTCGTGCGGCACATCGCGCGCCTCGAGCGCCTGCAGCGCGATCGAGGTGTTGTAGAGGACCGAGGCCCCTACGGCCGCGAGTATCCCGAGGGCCAGCACGGCGCGACCCTATACGGGCACAGGACCCCTCAGCGACGCAAGCGATTGCCACCGTCGTCGCGACCGACCATTGAGGAGCACGCGAAGGCCGCCAGCGCCAACGGGATGATCGCGCCAAGCCCAAGTACCGGACCTCCCACTCCGACAGCCGCCATACCCAAGATCAAGGCGGCCTCCAGCACCGTGGCAGCAGCAACGATCAGCCCTATTGCCCTCGCTTCGGTCATTTTGCCAGCGTACCCACAATTGCAGACAAAACAACTACAAGAGCCCTAGCCGAGTCGGACCTAAACCCGCCACGGCGACGCAGTTCTACCGGGAGACCGGAATCGCCCGGAGGGTCGGGTGCCCCTCTCCCGCAAACCTCAGGTCTCTTGGTAGAGCGGCCCGTCGCCGCCCTCGGGCAGCGTCAGGCGGCCGCCCTTGGCGGTGATCGCGCCGCACTGGACGCAGTTGGAGGCGGTGACGTGGACGTCGACCGTCGAAGCGCCGCTCTCGAGCTGGTCCTCGGGGATCTCGTAGACCTGGGCCGGGCACATCGAGACCCAGGTCTGGGCGATCTCTTTGGGTACCCGGGTCTGGATGCGGACGTGGTTCGGCGCGTCGTCGCGGGTCGCGTTGCCCGAGAGGAAGACGGAGTCGAGCTTGTTGAAGGTCAGCTCGTTGTCGGCTTTGACGTAGGTGTCGCCGGCTTTGCCGAGGTCCATCTCGACCTCGGAGTCGTGCTCCTGCTTCCAGTGGCCGCCGGGGAAGTTCCCTTTGGTGACCGTCATCGCCGAGGCGAGAGCCCCACCGAGGAAGAAGCCTTTGGAGAAGGGCTGGCGCATGTTGCGTGATTCGTGGAGGTCCTTCTCGATCGCCGACTTGTGGATCTTCTCGTCGTAGGCCTCGAAGTTGACCGAGTCGATGTCCTTCTTCAAGGCGTCGACGATCGTCTCCGCCGCGTACATGCCGGCGTGCATCGCGTAGTGGACGCCCTTCAGGGTCGGCACGTTGACCATGCTGGCGGCGTCGCCGGCAACCATCATCCCCGGCACCGCGAGCCGCTTCGGCATCGCGAAATAGCCGCCCGAGGGAATCGTCTTGGCGCCCCAGGCGACGCGCTTGCCGCCGTCCAGCAGCTTCTTGATGAAGGGGTGGGTCTTGAGCAGCTGCAGGGCGTCGTGGACCGAGAAGGTGGCGTCGGTGTAGTCGAGGCCGGCGACGAGGCCGATGCAGAGCTTGTCCTCGCCCATCGGGTAGATGAAGCTGCCGCCGAACTCGTTGAAGCGCGGCGATTTACGCAGCGGCCAGCCCATCGTGTGAATGACCCGGTCGAGCGGCTCCTTCACCTCCCAGACCTCTTTGACCCCGAGCTCCCAGCGCATCGGGTCGGCGCCATGCATGTCGAAGTAGTCGTAGGCGGCGTAGGTGAGGTGGCCGACGGTGCCCTCGGCGAGCACGGTCGCCTTGGCGATCACGTCAGAGCCGGGCTCGAAGTTGCCGAGCTCTTCGCCCTCCTTGCCGCGGCCGCGGTCGCCGGAGCGCACGCCCCGGACCACACGATCCTCGACCAGGAGTTTGGTTGCGGCCGTCTCGGAGAGGATGTAAACGCCGGCTTCCTCGGCTTTGTCGGAGAGGAAGCGGCCCAGTTTCGAGACCGAGGTGACGTAATTGCCGTGGTTTTTGAAGTTCGGCGGCATCGGTTTCAGCGGCAGCGCCGCCTTCGAAGTCAGCAGGTAGACCGCGTCCTTGGTCACCTCCTGGTAAACCGGCCACTCCTCCTTCGGCAGGTCGGGGAACAGCTCTTCCATCGCGGAGGGCTTCATATTCGCGCCGGAGAGCAGGTGCGCTCCGGCGACTTTGCCCTTCTCGATGACGGCTACGGGGACTTCGCCGAGCTTCTCGGTCAGCTCCGGCTCGTGCTCGAGCAGTTGCATGACCCTGTTGGCGCAGGCGAGGCCGGCGGGGCCACCGCCGACGATCGCCACGCCAACCTCGATGCGCTCGTCCTCCGCGTCCGTGGGCGGACCGATTACATCGGCCGACTCGAACGGCGGCGGGAACTCACTCGGCGCTACCCCCGGCACTTGCTCAGCCGCCCTTCTTCGCCTTGATCGCCTCGGTCAGCTTGGGGACGATCTTGTGCAGATCGCCGACCACACCGAGGTCGGAGAACTCGAAGATCGGGGCGTTCGGATCCTTGTTGATCGCAAGGATGTTCTCCGAGTTCTGCATCCCGACCTTGTGCTGGATCGCGCCGGAGACACCGGCGGCGAGGTAGAGCTTCGGCGCGACCGTCTTGCCGGTCTGGCCGATCTGGGCCGCGTAGGGGTACCAGCCGGCGTCGACGACCGCGCGGGTCGCGGCGACGGCGCCGCCCATCGACTCGGCCAGTTCCTCGGCGAGCTTGAAGCCCTCGGCAGCGCCGAGGCCTCGTCCACCGCCGACGAGGATGTCGGCGTCCTCGATGTTGACGTCGGCGCCACGCTGCTCGCCGCGCTGAACCATCGTCGCCTTGGTCGACCAGGCCGAGAGCTCGACCTCGACGTCGACGACCTCGGCCGTGCCACCGCTCTCCTTGGCGTCGAACGCATTGAGGCGGCTGATGATGATGCCGGGCTCACTGACGTAACCGACGTCGGCGATCTCGGAGTCCTGCAGAATCGGGCGCTCGGCGACCAGCTTGCCGTCCTGCACCTTGACCTCGGTGACCTCCATGGTGACGCCGGCGTTGAGGCGGGCGGTCAGACCGGCACCGATCTCGAAGCCGAGCAGCCCGCCGCCGAAGAGGGCGTAGGAGATGCCGTTCTCGGTGATGACCTTGGCCATCGCGTCGATGATCGGCTGGGCCAGGCCCTCTGGGACGCTCTTGGCCCGGTAGACCTTGGCCGCGCCCCAGTTGCCGAGGCCGGCGCAGGCGTCGTCGGCGATGTCACCGACGACCAGAGCCGCGGCCTCGCCACCGATTTCGCCGGCCAGCTTGGCCGCCTCGGAGATCGCTCCGAGTGAGTTTTTGTTGAAGTTGCCCTCGTCGTCGTGGAGGGCGTAAACCAGGATGCCTGCCATCTAGATCAGCTTCCTCTCGTCAAGCCAGGCGACGATCTTTTCGACCGTCTCGTTGGTGTCCTCGTCCTCGATGATCTCGCCGGCCACCTTGGCGGGGGGCGGGTTGAGGGCAAGGACCTTGGTCTTGGAGCCGGACTCGCCGACCATGCCGCCGTCGATGCCGACGTCGCCGGTGGCCTTGGTGTCGAGCGGTTTTTTCTTCGCGCCCATGATCGCCTTCAGGCTCGGGTAGCGAGGCTCGTTGATCGCGTCGCCGACGCTGATCACGGCGGGCAGCTCGATCTCGACGGTGTCGTAGCCGTACTCGGCCTGGCGCTCGCAGCGCAGCTTGCCGTCGTTGACGTCGATCTTGATCACCTGGGTCAGCGAGGGCATCTGCAGGTGGTCGGCCACAACCGCGCCGATCGTGTAGCACTCGCCGTCATCGGACTGCTGGCCCAGCAGGACCAGGTCGGGGCTCTCGGACTCGAGCACCTTGGCCAGCGAGTAGCCGGTGGCGCAGACGTCGGAGCCCTGCAGGGCGTCGTCGGAGAGATGCACGGAGCGGTCGGCGCCGAGGGCGACGGCCTTGTGCAGAGCGCGGACGGCGGAGCCGGGGCCCATGGTGACGGCCACGACCTCCTCGACCGGGATAGCTCCACCCTCCTTGATCTGCATCGCCGCCTCGAGGGCGTGCGTATCGAAGGGATTGAGGTTTTTCTCGCCGCCGCGGTCCAGACGCATCGTGTTCGGATCGATGCGCTTCTGTACCGCGGCGTCCGGAACCTCCTTGACCAGGACGCAGATCTTCAAGTGAAGCCTCCTTGGGGAAACGATTCTCAGGTGGTCGCGGGCTGCGGATTGCGCCGCGCGGGCCGCTAGCGGCCGGGCATGTTATCGGTTGCGAGCGACTGGTTGATTGACCAGTCAATCGGGGCGATGATAGCCGCTGCGCTCGGAAGCTATTCGCCGCGCTCGTGGCGCTCGGTCGCGCCGGCGCGAATGAAGTCGACGATCTCCTCGGTCCCGGCCCCCGGGGTGAAGACCGCTGCGACCCCGAGCTTCTTCAGCTCGGGGATGTCGTCGGCGGGGATCGTGCCGCCGACGGTGACGAGGACGTCGTCGACGCCCTGCTCGTTGAGCAGGGCAACCACCCGTGGCACCAAGGTCATATGAGCGCCGGAGAGGATCGAGAGGCCGACCGCGTCGGCGTCCTCCTGGATCACGGTCTCGGCAATCTGCTCGGGGGTCTGGTGCAGGCCGGTGTAGATGACCTCCATGCCGGCGTCGCGCAGGGCGCGGGCGATGATCTTGGCGCCGCGGTCGTGGCCGTCCAGGCCGGGCTTGGCGACGACGACGCGGATCTTGCGGGCGGTGGCGGTGGGCATCGGCGGCGGAAGCCTAGAACACCGGCGACTCGGTGTAGGTCCCGAACACCTCCTGCAGCGCCGCGATCATCTCCCCCTCGGTGGCGCGGGCCCGGGCGGCGGCGATGATCGGCTCCATCAGGTTGGCCTCGGTGGTGGCGGCGGCTGCCTTCAGCTCGGCGAGGGCTGCCTCGACCTCGACCCCGTCTCGCCTGGCTCGGGTGGCTTGGAGGCGATCGGTCTGCTTGCGTTCGAGTGAGGGGTCGATCTTCAGGATCGGGGTCGGCTCTTCGTCCTCGGAGACGAAGTCGTTGACGCCGACGACGATGCGCTTGCGCTCGTCGACCTCCTGCTGGTAGGTGAAGGAAGCCTCGGCGATCTCGCGCTGGGGGTAGTTGCGCTTGATCGCCTCGACCATGCCGCCGAGTTCGTCGATGCGCTGGAAGTAGGCGTAGGCCTGTTGCTCCATCTCATCGGTCAGCTTCTCGACGAACCAGGAGCCGCCGAGGGGATCGGCGGTGTTGGTGACCCCGGACTCGGCGGCGATGATCTGCTGGGTGCGCAGGGCGACCGTGACCGCCTCCTCGGTGGGTAGGGCCAATGCCTCGTCGTAGGAGTTGGTGTGAAGGGACTGGGTGCCGCCGAGGACGGCGGCCATCGCCTCCAGGGAGGTGCGGACGATGTTGTTGAGGGGCTGCTGGGCGGTGAGGGAGACGCCGGCGGTCTGGGTGTGGAAGCGCAGGCGCATCGACTCCTCGCGCCTGGCGCCGTAGGTCTCCTTCATCTCCCGGGCCCAGATCCGCCTGGCGGCCCGGTACTTGGCGATCTCCTCGAAGAAGTCGACGTGGGCGTTGAAGAAGAAGGAGAGCCTTGGGGCGAAGGCGTCGACGTCCATGCCCCTGGCGATCGCTTCCTCGACGTAGGTGAAGCCGTCCTTGAGGGTGAAGGCGAGCTCTTGCTGAGCGGTCGATCCGGCCTCGCGGATGTGGTAGCCGGAGATCGAGACCGGGTGCCAGCGGGGCATGTTGGCGGTGCACCACTCGATCATGTCGGTGACGAGGCGCAGGGCCGGAGAGATCGGGAAGCACCACTCCTTCTGGGCGATGTACTCCTTGAGGATGTCGGTCTGGATCGTGCCGCCCAACTTCTCGGGGGGGACGCCTTGGGACTCGCCGACCAAGACGTAGAAGGCGAGGAGGATCGCGGCCGGGGCGTTGATCGTCATCGAGGTGGTGACCTCGCCCAGCGGGATGCCGGCGAAGAGCTCTTGCATGTCCTCGAGGGTGTCGACGGCCACTCCCTCGCGACCGACCTCGCCGAGGGAACGCTCGTGATCGGAGTCGTAGCCCATCAGGGTCGGCATGTCGAAGGCGGTGGAGAGACCCGTCTGGCCTTGGTTTAAGAGGTAGTGGAAGCGCGCGTTGGTCTCCGCCACAGTGCCGAAGCCGGCGAACTGGCGCATCGTCCACAGCCGCCCCCGGTACATCGAGGGGTAGGGACCGCGGGTGAAGGGGTACTCGCCGGGCTCGCCGACGCGATCCTGTAGGCCGGGCTCGAGATCCTCCTCGGCGTAGAGCGGCTCGATCTCCTGACCGGAGATGGTCGAGAAGTTCGCCTCGCGCTGCTTGAACTCAGGCTTTGCACCCGGCTCTACTGCCATCAGAGCAGTCTAGATGTCCCCGCCCGTCGAACTGCAGTTCGGATCAGGGTCGGACGCGGAGGCGGCGGGACGGGGGTTTGCGGCGGTTTGCGGCGACACGGGAGGCGCCGAAGCCGGCGACGGTCGCCAGCAGCGTCACCGCGACCGCGACCAGGTGGCGGCCGAGGCGCTCGAAGCGCATCGTCTGCCAGCCCTCCTCCTTGGCCAGCTCGGCCAACGGCGGGTCGGGGTTGACCGCGACCGGGTGGCCGACCGCGCGCAGCATCGGCAGGTCCGAGAGCGAATCGGAGTAGGCGTAAGAGGCTTCGAGGTCGATCTCGTGGCGCTCGGCGAAGGCCTGCATCGCCTCGACCTTGCCGGGGCCGTAGACGAAGGGGCCCTCGAAGCGGCCGGTGAAGTTGCCGTCGGCGTCGACCTCGTAGCGGGTGCCGATGCCACCCTCCATCCCCAGCACCTGGGCCAGCGACTCGACCACGTCGTTGCCGGCGGCGGAGACGATGAAGGTCGGGCGGCCGGCGTCCTGGTGGGCGTGGACCTCGTCCAGCATCTGCGGGAAGACGCGGGGCAGGACCGCCGCCATCACCTCCGGCCCCATCCGCTCGACCGTTTTTGCCGGCACCCCGCGGATCAGCTCGCGCGCCGCCCGCAGGACCTCGCCGGTGCGCTCATCGGTGGTGCCACGCAGGCGGTAGCGCAGGTGCTCGACACCCCAACTGGCGAGCTGGCGGCGTTTGACGATCCCGTGCTGGGCCGCGACGCGGGCGAACTGCATCCCCGACGACCCTGCCATGAGGGTCTTGTCGAGGTCGAAGAAGGCCGCGCCGCGGCTCAAGGCATCAGTTCCCGGGGACTTCGATCACGATCGCGTCGCCCTGACCGCCGCCGGAGCAGATCGCGGCGACGCCGAGGCCACCGCCACGACGCTGCAGCTCGTGCACGAGCGCGCCGACGATGCGGGAGCCGGAGGCGCCGATCGGGTGGCCGAGGGCGATCGCGCCGCCGTTGACGTTGACCTTGTCCTCGTCGACGCCGAGCATCCGCACCGAGTTGAGGGCGACCGAGGCGAAGGCCTCGTTGATCTCCCAGAGGTCGACCTCCTCAGGGCTCTTGCCGATCTTCTCCAGCGCCTGCTTGGCGGCGTTGGCGGGCGTTTTCGCCAGGTAGGCGAAGTCGTCGCCGACCATGCCATAGGAGAGGACGCGGGCCAGCGGGGTACGGCCTTCGCGCTCGGCCCAGTCGGAGGAGGCGACGACGATCGCGCCGGCGCCGTCGTTGACGCCGGGGGCGTTGCCGGCGGTGTGGGTGGCGTCGTCGCCACCGATCGCGCGCAGCTTGGCCAGCGTCTCCAGGGTCGTGTCGGGGCGGATCGCCTCGTCGGCCTCGACCGTGTTCTCGCCCTTGCGGGTCTTGACGGTGACGCCGACGATCTCGTCGGCGAGGCGGCCGGCGTCGGTCGCCTCGGCGGCGAGCCGGTGCGAGCGCTCGGCGAAGCGATCCATGTCGAGGCGGGTGATCTCGAGCTCGTTCGAGACCTCGCTGGCCTCGTTGATCATCTGCTTCTCGGTGAAGGGATTCGTCAAGCCGTCGTGGGTCATCGCGTCGACGGCGGTGACGTCGCCCATGCGGAACCCGAAGCGGGCGCCCGGCAGCAGGTACGGCGCCTGGCTCATCGACTCCATGCCGCCGGTGACCGCCACCTCGGTGTCGCCGGCGCGGATCGCCATGTCGGCGATGCCAAGGGTGCGCATGCCGGAGGCGCAGACCTTGTTGATCGTCTCCGAGGGGACGTCCTTGGGGACGCCGCCCTTGATCTGAGCCTGGCGCGAGGGGATCTGCCCCTGGCCGGCCTGCAGGACCTGGCCGAAGACGACCTGATTGACCTGGGCGGGGTCGACGCCGGAGCGCTCCAGCGCCGCCTCGATCACCTGGCCGCCGAGATCGGTGGCGTCGAGCGAGGAGAGTGCTCCGCCCATCTTCCCGAAGGGGGTACGCGCGGTTCCGAGGATCACTGAGCTGGGCATCTACTGCCTTTCTTCTGCGGGTCGTTGGGTTCGATCGAAGTGGGCGCCGAGGCCGGCCGGTGACGATACCGACCGTTCCGCGGTTGCGCGGTTCCTTTCCCACGCATTTCGTGGATTGGGAACCGCGGAACCGAGTTGGGGCAATGCGTAGACTCGCGCCCGATGAAGGTTGAGATTCGCCAGACCCCGTTGCGCGAGACCGTGGTCGACTTGCTCGTCGTCGGCCTCTTCGAGGGCGAGGGAGAGCCAGATGGAGTCGGGATCGTGCCCGGCGCCCGCAAGGCCAAAGGCTCGTTCAAGAAGCTGACCCAGTTCCATCTCGACGATCCTCAGTGGCTGTTGATCGTCGGCCTCGGCAAGCGTGAGGACATCGACGCCGAGCGGCTGCGCGTCGCCGCGGCGCTGGCGGCGAAGGAAGCCGGGCGCCTGGAGGCGAGCTCCGTCGCCTGGACACTGCCGGAGTCGGGGGACGACGACGCCGCAGCGGAGGCGCTGGTGACCGGGACGATCCTCGGCTCCTACCGCTTCGAGCGCTTCAAGGGCAAGGGGACGGATGCCGACGACGCGCCAGCGCCGGGGGTCGAGTCGCTGACGCTGTTGGCGCCGGAGGGCGTCGCCGCGGCGGCCGAGACGGCGCGCGTCTACGCCGAGGCGCAGAACCGCGCCCGCGACCTGCAGAGCACCCCCGCCAACTTCGCCACGCCGAGCTTCCTCGCGGCCCGCGCCGAGGAGATCGCCGCCGGCCACGACACGGTCACGGTCGACGTGCTCGGTCCCGAGCAGATCGCCGCCAAGGGCATGGGCGGCCTGGCCGCCGTCAACCGCGGCGGCGGCGAGCCCTCGCGCCTGATCCTCCTCCGCTACGCCGGCGGCGGCTCTGGCCCGACCCTGGGCCTGGTCGGCAAGGGCGTCACCTTCGACACCGGCGGCATCTCGCTCAAGCCCGGCGCCGGCATGCAGGAGATGAAGTACGACATGTCGGGAGCGGCGGCGGTGCTGGAGTCGGTCGCGGCGATCGCCGAGCTCGGCCTCGCCATCGACCTGATAGCGGTCGTACCCTCGACCGAGAACATGCCCTCCGGCTCGGCGATCAAGCCCGGCGACGTGATCACCCAGTACAACGGCGTCACCGTCGAGGTCAACAACACCGACGCCGAGGGCCGCCTGATCCTCGCCGACGCGCTCGCCTACGCGGTCGAGCTCGGGGCCGAGCGCCTGGTCGACCTCGCCACTCTGACCGGCGCCGTCGTCATCGCCCTCGGCTCCACCTACGCGGCGGTGATCGCCAACGACGACGACCTTGCCGCCGACGTCGCCCGCGCCGGCGAGGGGAGCGGCGAGCTGACCTGGCGCCTCCCCCTCCACCCCGAGTTCAAGGCGCTGATGAAGGGCACCGTCGCCGACCTCTCCAACCTCGCTTCCAAGCGCAAGGCCGGCACGATCACCGCCGCCTCCTTCCTCGAGGAGTTCGTCGGCGAGACGCCCTGGGCGCACATCGACATCGCCGGCACCGCCTGGGAAGTCGGCCGTGAGTACACCGGCAACGACGCCAGTGGCTTCGGCGTGCGACTGCTGGTCGAGCTGGCGCGCCAACAGGCCTCCTAGATCCCGCCGAGGATCATGCAGGTCGCCGTGCCGGAAGCGAGCAGCTTGCCACTGTCGGCCGCCGTCAGGGTTGCCTCGGCCGTCGCCTGTTTGCGGCCTCGGTAGAGCACACTGGCCTCGCAGAGAACGCGGCCGGTGTCACGGGTAATCGGGCGCACGTACTTGGCCTCGAGGCCAAGCGAGGTGTAGGCGACGCCGGCCGGGAGCGTGGTGTGGACGGCGCAGCCGAGCGCCGAGTCGAGCAGGGTCGCGGCATAGCCGCCGTGGACGACGCCGATCGGGTTGTAGTGCTCCTCCCCCGGTTCGCCCTCGAAGACGACCCGCCCCTCCTCCAGCTCGACCGGCCGCAGCCGCATCGTCACCGCGATCGGCGGTGGTGGGACCTGGCCGGTGACGACCGCGGTCATGTACTCCATCCCGGTCATCGTCGCCCCTGCCGCCGCGGTCGCCACCGGGTCCTGCCAGACCAGGGTGCGACTGCGCGAGGTCTCGGGACTGGAGGCCGCGAAGGTCTCGGCGACGTCGGCGGCGGTGCCTTCGGGGGCGAGGACGAGGCCGTCGGCGCCGTCGGCGCTCATAGGACAACCTCCCCCTTGTTCTTCTGGGATCTAGATATGGAGGCCGAGCGCAGCGAGGCCGTCGAAGATCCCGGTTGAACGCATAGAGAAGCCGACCGCCGTCGGGAGAACGCCTCTCGCGCTTGCCCCGCAGAGGGCCACGATGAGACCAGCGTCTCCCGGCGGTCGGAGGCACCTGAAGCGGCCACAGGAAGTGGCGTCCTCAAGCGCCCAACTATGAGCACCCGCAACGGTACCTCCCGGCCGGCGCAAGTGAAAGCGATCCGAGGAGGAAGAGGATGGATGAGGCATTCGCCGGCATCGACTGGGCCAGCGAGGAGCACGCGCTCTGCGTGGTCGACGAGGGTGGGCTGAAGCTGGAGGGTGAGTTCTTCGCCCACGACGAGGTCGGCATCGAAGAGCTGGTCGACCGGATGCGGGCTCTCGGCGTGATGAGGGTTGCGATCGAGCGACCGGACGGGCTCCTGGTCGACCGCCTTCTGGAGGCGGGCTTCACCGTCTTGCCGATCCACCCCAACAAGCTGAAGGCGACCAGACCTCGCTATGAGGCCGCCGGGGGCAAGTCCGACGGCTTTGACGCCTTCGTCTTGGCCGAGCTGGCCCGCACCGACTCCCACCGCCACCGGGCGCTTTGCCCCGACTCCGACGAGACCAAGGCGCTGCGGGCGTTGACCCGCACCCGCGAGGACCTGGTCGGCGCCCGGGTGCGGCTGGCCAATGAGCTGCGGGCGCAGCTGGACGCCTTCTGGCCCGGCGCGGCGCAGGTCTTCGCCGATGTCGACTCCCCGATCGGGCTGGCCTTCTTGGAGCGCTACCCGGCCCCGGGCGATGCGCGAGGCCTTGGGGAGAAGCGCATGACGGGCTTCCTCGCCCGCCACGGCTACTGCGGCCGGCGCTCGGCCGCTGAGCTGCTGGAGCGGCTGCGAACCGCGCCGGCCGGTCGCGCCGGAGCCCTGGAGGCCGAGGCACGGCGAGGGGCGGTGCTCGGCCTGGTGGCGGCCCTGCGGCCGATCGTCGAGCAGATCCGCGAGTTGACCTCCCAGATTGCCGGGGCGGTGCGTGCTCACCCCGACGGGCAGGTCTTCCTGCCGCTGTTCAAAGATCCCAAGTCGGTGATCACCGCGGCGCGGCTGGTCGCCGAGATCGGCGACGACCGCGGGCGCTACCCGACGCAGGAGGCGCTCGCCGCCGACGCCGGCATGGCGCCGGTGGCGCGGGAGTCGGGCAAGCGCAAGGTCGCCGGCTTTCGCTGGGCCTGCGACAAGCGCCTGCGTGACGCGGTCGCCTGCCTGGCCAACTCCACCCGCCACACCCATCCCTGGGCTCGGAACGTCTACCTCAACGCTCGCGCCCGCGGGCTTGAGCACCCGCATGCGATCCGCGTCCTGGGGCGCGCCTGGCTCCGTGTTCTCTGGCGCTGCTGGCAGGACGAAGTCCCCTACGACCCCGCCAAACACGGCAACTTGCGAAGGCTTCAACCGGCGGGGGGTTGACACAGGAAGTCTCATCGGCCGCCCCGCCTGGCGCTGCCGGCCAACTGCCGCTGCGGGCGCGAGCCGGCCGGATAGTGCAGGTCGGCGGTGATCTCGGCCTGGCTGATCGCGATGCGCGGTGCCTTCGAGCGGCCGTGATTCCTATGTCGGTGAGTCAGCCTCATTGGGTCGCCTCCATCTCGGCGGTGATACATGGTTTCTTCAAGCAACTAACCACCGTGCAAGCTTACCCGAAGTGAGTTGCTTGATGCAACCATCTGTGCGAAGATCACACTCATGCTGGGTCACGACTATCCGGGTCAGGTCTGCTCGATCGCCAACTCGCTGGAGGTGATCGGCGAGCGCTGGTCGCTGCTGATCGTGCGCGACGTGCTCAACGGCAACCGCCGCTTTGGCGAGCTGCAAAGCTCGCTCGGCATCGCCCGCAACGTGCTCTCGGCACGGCTGCAGCGGCTGATCGACGAGGACATCCTCGAGCGCCGCCAGTACCAGGACGGCCCGGCCCGCTACGAGTACTTCCTGACCGAGAAGGGCCTCGGCCTCTGGCCAGCCCTGATCGCCCTGCTCAACTGGGGCGACCGCTACTCCCCCAGCCCCGGCGGCCCACCGAAACTGATCGTCCACAAGGAGTGCGGTGGCCGCGTCAGCGACCGCGGCATCTGCGAGGAGTGCGGCCAGGTTCTCAGTGCCCGCGACGCCCGGCAGGTTCCCGGGCCCGGGTCGCCGTTGGTGCTGGCCGGCGCCGCCGACACCGAGGCGTAGCGCCCCTCCTCCCCACCCCTCGGCGCCCACGCGCTAGCGTTGGCTGGACAGCCAATCGGTGAGCGAGCGTTGAGGAGGAGTGGGAATGGCGACTGCGGCGGAGCTTCAGGTCCGAGACAGGGTCTTCATCGGTGGCGAGTGGGTAGCGCCTTCCGGGAATGAGCCGATCGAGGTGGTGAACTCGACGACCGAGGAGGTGATGGGCACGGTGCCTGCCTGCTCCCCTGAGGACGCCGACCGCGCCGTCGTCGCCGCGCGTGATGCCTTCGACTCCTGGTCGCGCACTTCGCGCGCGGAGCGTGCCGACTACATGGCCGCGATCGCCGCCGGGCTCGGCGAGCGCAGCGAGGAGATCGCGGCGACGATCACCCAGGAGCTGGGAATGCCGCTGAAGCTGAGCCAGATGATCCAGGTCGGCCTACCCACCGCCCAGTTCGGGGCGATGCCGAAGCTGATGGACGAGATCGCCTGGGAGGAGGAGATCGGCAACTCGCGGGTCCTGCGCGAGCCGGTCGGCGTGCTCGGCGCGATCACCCCCTGGAACTACCCGCTGAACCAGATCGCCTGCAAGGTCGCCCCCGCCCTCGCGGTCGGCTGCACCGTCATCCTCAAGCCGAGCGAGGTGACGCCGCTGAACGCCTTCCTGCTGGCCGAGGTGATCGAGGCCGCCGGCCTCCCCGCCGGCGTCTTCAACCTGGTTACCGGCACCGGCCCGGTGGTCGGCGAGGCGATCGCCGCCCACCCCGGCGTCGACATGGTCTCCTTCACCGGCTCGACCCGGGCCGGCAAGCGGGTCAGCGAGCTGGCCTCGGCGACGGTGAAGCCGGTGGCGATGGAGCTCGGCGGCAAGTCGCCGAACGTGATCCTCGACGACGCCGACCTCGCCCGGGCGATACCCGACGGGGTCGCCAAGTGCTTCCTCAACTCAGGCCAGACCTGCAGCGCCCTGACCCGGATGCTGGTCCCCCGCGACAAGCTTGCCGAAGCCGAGCAGATCGCCGCCGCCACCGCCGAGGCCTTCACGCCCGGCGACCCGTTCGCCGACTCGACCCGGCTCGGGCCGCTTGTCTCCGACGTCCAGCGCCAGCGCGTGCGCGGCTACATCGAGAAGGGCGAGGGCGAGGGCGCGAAACTGGTGACCGGCGGCGCCGAGGCACCCGAGGGGCTCGACCGCGGCTACTTCGTCCGCCCCACCGTCTTCTCCGAGGTGACGCCGCAGATGACGATCGCCCAGGAGGAGATCTTCGGACCGGTGCTGGCGATCCAGCCCTATGACGGCGAGGAGGAGGCGATCCGGATCGCCAACGACAGCCCCTACGGGCTCGCCGGCGGCGTCTGGTCCGGCGACCAGGAGCGGGCGATCGGGGTCGCCAAGCGAATCCGCAGCGGCCAGATCGAGATCAACGGCGGTGCCTTCAACCCGCTGGCGCCGTTCGGTGGCTACGGCCAGTCCGGACATGGGCGCGAGAACGGCCGCTACGGCCTCGAGGAGCTCTTGCAGGTCAAGAGCTTGCAGCTCTAGTTCGGCATAGGGTTCCACCGTGAACTTCGACCTCAGCGACGAGCAGCGCCTGCTGCGCGACACCGTCCGCGACTTCGCCCGCCAGGAGGTGCGGCCGGTCGCCGAGGAGCTCGACCGGACCAAGTCCTTCCCCTACGAGATCGTCGAGAAGCTCGGCGGACTGGGGCTGATGGGAATCCCGTTCCCGCAGGAGTACGGGGGCGGCGGGGCGGACACGCTCTCCTACGTGCTCGCGGTCGAAGAGCTGGCGCGAATCGACTCCTCGGTCTGCATCACGATGGCGGCCCACACCTCGCTTGGCACGATGCCGATCTACCTCTGGGGCAGCGACGAGCAGAAGGACGAATGGCTGCCGCGACTCTGCAGCGGCGAGCGCCTCGCCTCCTTCGGCCTGACCGAGCCCGAGGCCGGCTCCGACGCCGGCAACGTCCGCACCCGGGCCACGCTCGCCGACGGCGAGTGGACGGTCAACGGCGCCAAGCAGTTCATCACCAACTCAGGTACCGCGATCTCCGGCTGCGTATCCATCACGGCCGTAACCGGCGAGGTCAACGGCCGCAAGGAGATCTCCAACCTGATCGTCGCCAACGGCACCCCCGGCTACGAGATCGGCGAGGGCTATCGCAAGATGGGCTGGAACGCCTCCGACACGCGGCCGCTCAGCTTCGAGGACTGCAAGGTGCCTGAGTCAAGCCTGCTCGGCCGCCGCGGCGAGGGCTTCAAGAACTTCCTCCACATCCTTGACGGCGGCCGGATCGGCGTCGCCGCGATGGGCGTCGGCCTCGCCCAGGGCGCGCTCGACGAGGCGATCGCCTACGCCAAGGAGCGCCAGGCCTTCGGCCAGTCGATCTCCAAGTTCCAGTCGATCCAGGCCAAGATCGCCGACCTCTCTGCCCAGATCGAGGCAGCCCGCCTGCTCACCTGGCGAGCGGCCCTGGAGAAGGACGCCGGCCAGTCGTTCACCCTGACCGCCGCCCAGGCCAAGCTGATCACCGGCCGCCTCGCGGTCAAAGCAACCGAGGAGGCGGTCCAGATCCACGGCGGCTACGGCTTCATCGAGGAGTACCCGGTCTGCCGCTTCTACCGGGACGCCAAGATCCTCACGATCGGCGAGGGGACGGACGAGGTCCAGCAGATGGTGATCGCGCGGCAGCTGGGCTGCTAGGGACCGAGGTATTCGAGGGAGGGGTGGTGACCTCCTCCGGCGGAATTGAGTCGCGCCCGCTGAAGCGGGCTGCTCCGCAGATCTGTCGACCGGGAGTTCTGGATGCTGGTGTCCCGGTGCTTAAAAGCTTCCGAGGGCTCCGTCCCCTCGGTCGTTTCAGCAGCTGGTGTGGTTGGAGGGTCGGGTGCCCCTCCAGCAGAAGCTCAAGGACGGGGGTTCGAGCCCTGGCCGCGCACCCCAGCTGCGCGACGGCTTCTGATGGAGGGGCACCCGACCCTCCTTCCTACGCCAACTTCAGGGTGAAGTGGACCCGGGTCCCGGGCATCCCATCCTCGAGCCAGATTCGTCCCCCGTGCGCCTCAACAATGGCTCGGGAGATCGCCAGGCCGAGGCCGGCGCCGTCTTCGCCGCGGGCGGCGTCGCCGCGGTAGAAGGCCTCGAAGACTCGCTCGCCGTCACCCGCCGGCACCCCCTCACCGTTGTCCGCGACCTCGACCTCGACGTTGGCACCGCTGGTGCTCGCGCGGACGGTGACGCTGCCGTCGGGGGGGGTGTGGCGGATCGCGTTCTGGATCAGGTTGAAGAGGACGCGCTGGACCTTCTCGGCGTTGGCGTTGGCGACGAGCTCGCCGGGCGGCAGCTCGGCGGCGATGCTGATGCCGCGCTCGTCGGCTGGCGCCCGCATCGCCGCCACGGTGTCGCCGATCAGGTCGTGGAGCTCGACCTGGCGCATCGTCCAGGAGATGTCGCCGGCCTCGATCCGCGAGAGCTCGAAGAGGTCGTCGATGAGATCGCTGAGGACGCTGACGTGGGTGCGAATCTCCTTCAGATAGCGGTCGCGGGTCTCCCCCGTCGCGACCCCGTCGTCGATCGACTCGACCAGCAGCCGCAGCGAGGCCAGCGGCGTGCGCAGGTCGTGCGAGGCGGCGGCGACGAGCTGGCGGCGCGCCTCCTCGATCTCGTGGCGGGAACGCTCCTCCATCGCCAGGCGCACGGCGAGGGCGGCCGCCAGCGCGGCGCCCCCAGCGGCAAGCACCACCAGCAGGACCTGATCGGCGCCCATATGGCCGGGCACAGCGACCGCAGCGGCGCCGGCCAGGAAGGCGGCGACGGCGATGACGACGGCGCGCTTCACGGTCGCAACCGGTAGCCGACGCCCCAGACCGTCTCGATGAAGCGCGGCTGGTTCGGGTCGTCGCCGAGCTTGGCGCGGAGGCGGCGGACGTGGACGGTGACGGTGCTGGTGTCGTTGAAGAACGGCTCACCCCAGACCGCCTCCATCAGCTGATCGCGCGAGTAGACGCGGCCGGGGTGCATGGCGAGGTAGGCGAGCAGGTCGAACTCGCGCATGGTCAGCGACAGCTCCTCGCCGTCCAGCAGCACCCGCCGCGTCGCCGGCTCGATCCGCAGCGGCCCGTGCTCGATCGGCGGCGCTTCCTCATCGGGCGGCGAGACCCGCCGCAGCACGGCGCCGACCCGGGCCACCAGCTCGGCCGGCGAGAACGGCTTGACGACGTAATCGTCAGCGCCCTGGCGCAGGCCAACCAGCCGATCGGACTCCTCGCCGCGGGCGGTCAGCAGGATCACCGCGATCCGCGGGCCCGGCGCCTCGTGCAGCCGCTGCATCACCTCGATCCCGTCGATCCCCGGCAGCATCAGGTCGAGCACGACCAGATCGGGACGGTGCGCCACGGCCAGCCGCAACGCCTCGGGGCCGTCGACCGCACGGAAGGTCTCGTAGCCCGCCCGCTCCATGTAGCGGCCGACGACGTCGAGGATCGTCGGCTCGTCGTCGACGACGAGCACGGTGCCGTTGGTGGTCTCCGCCATGCGGGAGATTCTCTCGCCTGGGCTAACCGAAGGTGAACGCATAGCCCTCCACCCCCGCTTCCGGTTCCAGGGTGAGGATGTGCTGACCGACCTTGGGCAGGTCGACGAGGTTGTAGAGGCGTTGCCCGGTCACGGTCACGACACCGCCGTGAACGTCGGAGCCGGCGTCGGCACTGGAGATCGGGTGCCCATCAAGCAGCACCTTCACCCGGCGGCTCTGCCCGGGCGAGCCGAGCACGAGGTAGACCCGCCGTGCCCCGAAGTTGAGGTCGAGCGACGCTTCCTTTTCGGCGGTCGCCGAATCGAGGGCGATGCTCCACCTGCCGTGGTAGGCGAATTCGTTGTCGGGGAGCGACGTCGGCGCGGTGAAGTCATGCGAGCCGGGCGAGAGCATCGAGTTGGTGAAGCGTTCGGCGCGGGCGGCACCGAGGTAGGTCTCGGGGGTGGTCACGGTTGCCGACGGCGCGACCGCGTGGACCTTGGTTTCGCCGCCCTTGACCGTCCTGCCCGCTTCCGCCAGGAGGTCGCGGATCACCTTCTCTTTCTCGCCGTATTCGCCCTCGCCGAAGTGCACGTAGCGGACCTTGCCCTGGGCGTCGATGAAGTACTCGGCCGGCCAGTACTGGTTGCCGTACGCGTTCCAGGTCGCCTGCTCGTTGTCCTGCGCCACCGGATAGCGAATTCCATTGGTGTCGATTGCTTCCTGGACGTTGCTCGCCTCGCGCTCGAACGGGAACTCGGGCGTGTGGACGCCGACGATCGTCAGCCCGTCCTTGCGGTACTTCGCATCCCAGGCCTTCAGGTAGGGCAGGGTGCGGATGCAGTTGATGCAGCTGTAGGTCCAGAAGTCGACGAGGACGACGCGGCCGCGCAGGCCGGCGAGGGTCAGCGGTTTGTCACCGGGAGTGTTGAACCACTGCTCGTTGCCGACGAATTCCGGAGCAACGCCAAGGACGGGGAGGTCGAGCTTCCCCTTGGCGTCGGTTTCCGGCGCCGCTCCGGTCGCTTCGGAGCCGACCCCATGGCTGCCGCCGCCGCGGATGTCGGCGAGCGCCGTTTTCGCCTGGGCGGTGTCCTCCAGGCTCTTCGTCGGGTTGACGAGGAAGCTGGGAAGGCTGCTGGCGATCTGATTCTGGAAGCGAATGTCGTAGTTGCCCAGCATCGCCAGGGCAACGACGACCATCACGCCGCCCATCGCGATCTGCAGGCCGACGCCACGTTTTGCCAGCGGACGAACCACCTTGCGCCCACCGAGCATCAGGAAGTAGAGGACCACCGCGGAGCCGATCCCATAGCTCAGCGCCACCGCCAGCCGGCCGGTGCTGAACGACTGCGAGGCGGAGACGGTGATGACCCCGGCCAGGATCGGCCCAGCGCAGGGCGCGTAGACGAGGCCGAGACTGGCGCCGACAGCCGTCCCCGACCAGAAGCCGTCGCCCTTGCCCTTGGCGACCCCGACCCGGCCCGCGAACTGACTCATCCACGCCTCGAGCCGGGCGGCCAGCGGCGGGATCATCAGCACGATTCCGAAGCCGAGCAGGACGACGATCGCCAGCTTGCGGAGGAAGTCGTTGGGCAGGCCGAGGGCGGAGATCACGTAGACCAGCGCCACGGTGGCGAAGGTGAACGAGACCGCCAGCCCGGCGACGATGCCGAGCGGCCGCCGGCGGCCGCCGGTCGCGCCCGCTGAGAGCGCGATCGGCAGCACCGGCAGCACGCACGGGGAGAGCGCGGTGGCCGCGCCGGCGACGAACCCGAAGAGGATCAGCAGTGCCATGCGGCTAGTGCATCGCCCCGCCGTGCTTCATCCCATGGCCGTGATGCTTCATCGCGTGACCATGCTTCATGGCGTTGCCGTGGTGCTTCGCGGCGAGAGCGCCGGAGCCGCCAAAGGCGAGCACCCCGCTGACCGCGATCGCCAGAACCGTCAATGACCTTCTTGCCTGCATTCCATTCCCTTCGTAGAGAGCCTGTCGGCGGTTCAAGCTAGAAGGGAAATGTGACGCGAAGAGAAACTCGCGCTGGCCTCGTTCAGGCGCCGGGCGGGGAAGCGGTGACCGCGCCCTCGGGCCGGCCGGCGACCTCGGCCGCCCGTCCCACCGCCTCGCCGATGCCGAAGTGGGAGCAGATCGTCAGCTCGTGCTCACGCTGCAGCGGCCGCTCCGGGTCGACGACCGGCGCCGTGCCCAGAGCCTCGCCCGGGTGGGCGACCCAGACCCCGAAGGCGGCTCCGGCGCAGTCGCGCAGCGGCACCGCGACCAGCCTGGCCCGGCGGCGGCGGCCGACCCGGGCGATCAGCCAGGCCGGCGCCCGGCTCTCGGAATCGACGAAGAAGCCCTCGACCTCGCCGACCGCGGCGCCATCGACGTCCCTCAGCTCGGCGGCGACCCAGCGGGTCACCTCCGAGAGCGAGGGCATCGCCGCCGCCTCAGTCATCGACCTGGCGCTCCAGCAGCTGGGCGGCGGCGCTGGCCGGATCGAGCTCGCGCCGCACCACCCGTTCCAGCAGCTCGGCGGTGCGCGGGTCTTCGGCGGCGGTCGACTCGAGCCGGCGGCGCATCCGCGCGGTGGCGATGCCGAGCACCTCGCTGCGCAGGTTGCGGGCGCGGCGCTCGGCCAGCGTTCCGGCCGCCTCGATGAAGGTGCGGTGCTCGTCGATCGCCGCCGCCAGCTCCTCGACGCCCTCGCCGCGGGCGGCCTCGGTGCGCAGGATCGGCACCTTCCAGGCACCAGGTTCCTGGGAGAGGGCGAGGACGCTGCGCACCTCGCGCACCATCGTGTCGGTCATCGGGTGGTCGGACTTGTTGACGACGATCACGTCGGGGATCTCCATCACCCCCGCCTTCAGCGCCTGGATCGAGTCGCCGGAGCCCGGCATCAGCGCCAGCACGATCGTGTCGGCATGGTCGACGATGTCGATCTCGGCCTGGCCGACGCCGACGGTCTCGATCAGGACGTCGTCCTTGCCGGCCGCGTCCATCACCAGGGCCACCTGCAGCGCCGCCTCGGAGAGGCCGCCGAGCGCCCCCCGCGAGGCCATCGAGCGGATGAAGACGCCGGGGTCGAGGAAGTGGTCGGAGAGGCGAACCCGGTCGCCGAGCAGCGCACCGTGGGTGAAGGGGCTGGAGGGATCGATCGAGAGCACCGCGACCTCGCGCTCGGTTTTGCGCAGCTCCGCGGTCAGCGCCCCGATCAGCGTGCTCTTGCCGACCCCGGGAGGGCCGGTGAAACCGACGATGCGAGCCTTGCCGGTGCGCGGGTAGACCTCGCGGACGAGATCCCAGCCAGCTGGGTCGTCGGACTCGATCAGCGTGATCGCCCGCGCCAGCGCGCGCTTGTCGCCGGCGACGAGGCGCTCGGCGAGCGAGGCGGCTTTAGAGTCCATCCGAAAGCCTCCCGCGCACGCCTGGCGGCGGCGGACACTGCGCAGTGCCACGTCCTCGGGCTTGCCTTTGCAACCAGCAAAGGCTGCACCCTGCGTCCTCGCCCCGCTTGGTCCGGCGCTCGCCAGTCGCACACGCGGGGCTTTCGAAGGGACTCTGGGCGGCGTCGGGCATGGGCGGGCCAGTCTAAAGTCCCGGCCGCCGATGCTCCGCTCGACCCGATTCATGGCCCGCAACGGGATGCTCAACCACCGCTACGCGCGGCTGCTCTGGCGCTACCTCTGGCGGCGGCTGCTGACCCACGCCGGCCGCCGCTGGCGCACCGACGGCTTCGTCTTCTTCGGCCGGCACCTAGAAATTGAGATCGGCGCCGAGGCCGAGATCCGCTTCGGCCGCTTCGTCTGGATCGGCGACGGCTCGAAGATCCGCTGCCACGAGGGCGAGGTCGAGATCGGCGAAAAAACCGTGATGGGCCAGGAGTGCACGATCTCCGCCTATCGCCACGTGCGGATCGGCGAGCAGTGCGTGATCGCCGACCGGGCGATGTTCATCGACTTCGACCACGGCGTCGTCGAGGTCGAGCGCCCGATCCGCGTCCAGGGCATCTACATGCGCGACGTCGAGGTCGGCTCCAACGTCTGGATCGGCTATGGCGCCTGCATCCTCCGCGGCGTCAGCGTCGGCGACAACTCGATCGTCGGCACCAACGCGGTGGTGACCAAGGACGTCCCCGCCAACGCCGTCGTCGCCGGCAGCCCCGCCCGCATCATCCGCATGCGCGACGCACCCGAGCAGCTGCGCTGGCCGAACCCGGTCGAGCCCGATCCTGACGCTCACACGACGCTGCAACAGCCGGGCTGATCAGACCAGCGCAAGCGGCAAATCCGTCCTGGCAAAGTCATCGCCGATGCAAAGAAGCGAATCCTCGGCGAGGCGGGCCGTTGCGTAAGTCATGCAATCGCCGTAGTTGAGCCGGGCCGGGTGACGGCCTTTGCCGTAGCGGATGAACGCCTCGGCAGCGATGGTCCAGTGCTGCTCTCCGAAAGGAATCGAGGCGATCTCGTTTTCGTCCAGAAAGTGCAGGAGGCTTGCGCGACCAGCGGCTCCGTCCCTGGCGACCAAGACGATCGCGGACTCGAAGAGCGTCGGAGCACCCGCCGCGACATCGGGAGCGGCAGCGAGGGCGGTCAGGAGGTCGTCGGATCGCGCCTCCTCTTCGATCATGCTGATGATCGCCGAGCTGTCGAGGATCAAAACCCCTCCGGTCCGTAGCCGAGGATCTCTTCCTTTTCCTCTTTTGTGATCGGCGGGCCGCCGCGGTTGCGCTCGGGGATCAAGGGCCAGATCTCCGTTTCCATGAAGTGGAGCATCTCCTCCTTGGTCCGCGGCCTCCGTCTCTTCCGACCCGACTCGGCCTGAAGACGATCACGCCGCTCGTGCAGAGCCCGGCGCACCGCCTCCTCCTCGCTTTCGCCAGCGAGTTTCGCGACCTCTGCCGCCAATTTCTCCGTCTCCTTGTCCGCGAAGTTCGATGCCATGGTGAGTACGCGAAAACCATCGTAGGCGCTCCCACCATCTGCAATCCAGCGTGCAACTACCCTACCAGAAATGAGAGCTTTTGTCTGTCGATCAATACATTCCATCCTTGGTGCTTCGGTGGGTGGCCTGCGACGGAGCATTTCCTGTCTCGAATCCGTCGACTCCAGTTAGGAGGAGCATTGCCACCCGTGGACATCGCCGCCCACTTCGGAGACAACTTGGTTCGCTGTCGTAAGCGTGCCGATCTATCCCAAGACGAGCTCAGCGTCCGTGCCTCCGTCCATCGCACCGAGATCAGTCAGCTGGAGCGCGGTCTCCGCGTTGCCCGCATCGACACCCTGATCAAACTCGCCGGCTCGCTCGAAATCCCCGCCGAAGAACTGCTGGTCGGAATCTCCTGGACCCCCGGCGACACCAGAATCGGAAAGTTTCGGCCCGACGAGAAGGGCGGCGGTCAGGCCTAGCTCAGGCCGGGCCGAGCGGGGCGCCGGCGAGGTCCGAGTAGACCGCGACGGTCTGCTCGGCGACGTCGGCCCAATCGAAGCGCCGCACGTGCTCGTAGGCGTCGGCGATCAGCCGCTGCCCGAGCTCGTCGTCGGAGAGCACGCGAATCGCCACCTCGGCGAGGGCTTCGGGGTCGTCGGCGCGGAAGCGCAGCCCGCCTTCCTCGTGGACGACGACCTCGCGCAGGCCGCCGGTGTCGGCGACGATGCAGGGACAGCCCGAGGCCATCGCCTCCAGCGCCACCAGCCCGAAGGGCTCGTAGATCGAAGGGACCACGGTGAGGTCGGCGATCCGGTAGAGCGAGTGCAGCACGTCGTCGCCGATCCAGCCGAGGAATGTGCCGTGCTCCATCAGGCCCAGCTCCTCGGCCTGGCGGTGCAGCTCGGCCTCGTGGGTGCCGGAGCCGGCGACCAGGAAGCGGGTGCCGGGAACGGCGTCGATCAGCCGCGGCATCGCCTCCAGCGCCAGCTGGAAGCCCTTCTCGTAGACGAGGCGACCGATCAGCAGGACCAGCTTCTCCTCCGGCGCCGCGAACTCCGAGCGCAGCCGTTCCAGCTCGGCCGGGCTCTGCGCCTGCAGGTCGTCGGGGTCGATCCCGTTGGGGATGACGCTGATCCGCTTCTCGGCGACGCCGAAGATGTCGACGATCTGCTCGCGCATGTAGTGGGAGCAGGCGATCACCCGCTGCGAGCGGTTGACGATCCAGCGCTCGACCCCGTGGATGTAGGTCTGGGGATGCTTGTCGACCCAGCCCTGGTGGCGGCCGTACTCGGTGGCGTGGATCGTCGTCACCAGCGGCGCTTCGAAGCGCTTGGCGAGGTGGTCGCAGGCGTTGGCGACGAGCCAGTCGTGGCCGTGGACGAGGTCGAACTCGTAGCGGTCGCCGAGCTCGACCCCGGCGGCCAGCATGTCGGAGTTCATGCGCTCGACCCAGGTCACGAACTCGCCGAGGTCGGTCGGGCGCTTGGGCTCGCGGATGCGGTGAACAACGACCCCGTTGAACACCTCCTGCGCCGGCGACTCCTCGCCGCCGCGGGTCAGCACGTGGACCTCGACGCCGCGCTCGACCATCGCCTCGGAGAGCTTGCGGACGTGGCGGGCGAGGCCGCCCTCGATCAGCGGCGGGTACTCCCAGGAGAGGATCAACACGCGGGTCATCGCGATTGGTACTACGGCTCCAGAAGCGGAGCGAGGCTCAAGTCCGGGGCGAGAGAGCGCATACGCGGATCGGTGACAGAGCCGCAGTCTATGGCCTCCAACAAGGCCCTGGCGTGGTCGGTGGCCCGCTGGTAGGCGTAATCGCCGGCCTGGCCGCGCTTGTCGAGGAAGGCCCAGTCGCTCGCCTGGGCCGCCAGCAGCTCGCGGGCGGCGCGCATCGCGGCGTCGCGGTCGAGGCCGGCGGAGAGCGCCCGCAGCAGCCGCAGCTCCATCCGCCGCGCCCCCCAGGCGAGATCGGCGACGGCGGGCGAGTCCCAGGTGCTGAAGTCCTTGTCCTCCCCCCAGGTCGAGGCGGCCAGCTCACGCTCGACCGGCTCGTGCTCGGCCAGCGCCTGCGGGACCGTGACCGTCCGCACCCCCGCCGCCTCGGCTCCCTCCAGCACCGCCCGCAGCCAGATCGGCCCCTCCGACCACCAGTGGCCGAGCAGCTCGGTGTCGATCGCGAAGACGAGCAGGCCGCGGCGATCGTGCTCGCCGGCGTATCGGCGCAGGCGCGCAGCGGTCGCGGCGAGGAACTCCTGTGCCTGACGCTTGGCCGCAGCCTCAGCAGCAGCCGGGTCGTACGCCCCTCCCCCCACCTTCCACAGCCTCACGCCGCGCAGCGATTTGCCGGCGAACTGGGCGTGGGCGGGGTCGGAGGGGTAGCCGTCGAGCGACCAGAGCCAGCTGATCGCCTCCCAGTCGATCGGCAGCGCCACCGGACCGGCCGGCGTCCGCACCGGTGCCAGCGCCTGCAGCGGCGCCTCCTGGGCGCTCTGGTCGACGCAGAACCAGCCGACCCCGGCCTCGGCCAGGCGCCACTCGAGGCCCGGCGCGTAGGCGCACTCGGGCAGCCAGAAGCCGCCGTCCCAGCCGAAGCGGCGGCGGTGCGAGCGGATCCCGGCGTCGAGCTGCAGCCGCAGGCCCTCGCGCGTCGCTAGCAGCGGCAGCACCGCGTGGGTGGCGGCGGAGGCGGCCAGCGCCACCCGGCCCTCCGCCGCCGCCCGCTGGAAGGGCGCCAGCGGATCGCCCCCGACCCCGTCGAGCAGCTCCAGCGCGTGCCGGTAGCGAGCCAGCTCCGCCTCGCAGGCCGGCCGGCACTCGGGCGGAATTTCGGGAATGTCGGCTTCAGCCGACCCGATCCGCCACTCGACCAGGAAGTCCCGCAGCCGCTCCCGCACCCCGGCGGCCTCCAGCTGATCCGCCAGCACCGGCGTCACCGTCATCGTCAGCCGCTCGGCGATCTCCAGCACCGGCAGGTAGGAGCGAATCACCGCATCGAACAGCCACTCCTCGCCGAACGGGTAGGTCCCGAACCCCTCGACGTACGGCATGTGCGAGTGCAGGACCAGCGCCAGGTCGCCGGCGCTCCCGCCCCGGCTCGCCCCACTCATCGGCTCATCCCTTGCGACAGACGGCGACGAAGTCCAGCGCCCCGTCCAGGTTCCCTTTCCTGAGAGCGAAGTCGGAGGCGGCGATCGCCGGCGTGAAACGGTCGTAGAAGGGCTTGGTCAAGCCGAGCCGCTTGTGGACGCTGTCCCAGCCGAGCTTGATCGCCAGCTCGTGCACCCGCAGCTTGCGCGCGTGAAAGAGACCGTAGAGCTCGACGCCGGCGAAATGGCCCTCGCAGAGCTGGCGGAACTCGGCCGCCCGGTACTCGTGCACGTGCCAGGGGTTGTCGGACTTCTCCGCCCCGGGAGGCGCCAGGGTCAACAGGTTCGGCGTGGAGACGAAGGCGACGCCGCCGGGGTCGAGCATCGACTTGAAGTGCTCGAGGATCGCCCCCGCGTCCTGGACGTGCTCGATCGTCTGCAGGAAGACGACGGCGTCGCTGGACTCGGCGAAGCTCTCGACCAGGTCGCGCGCAAAGCGCAGGTTGGGACGTGCGTAGCGCAGACGGGCGTGCTCGTGGGCCTCCGGATTGGCGTCGACGCCAACGACGGCGGCGGCGGACCCGGCGAGGACGTTGGAGCCGTAGCCCTCGCCGCAGGCCATGTCGACCACCCGCAGGCCGGCGACCCGGGCCGCGATCCACTCGTAGACGACGAGGTGGCGCCGGTACCAGTAGTTCTCCTCGGGAACGTCGGGTAGCGTCCGCTCGCCCGTCAGCGGCAACGGCGGTACCCCGGGGGGCTGGTTCAGCTGCAGGTACTCGGGCTCCACGCCCGAGACCGTATTCGAGGCCGTGACCGGGAGTGCTGTCGCCCTTTGTCGCGCTATGCGGCACAAAGGGCGACAGCGCCACCTGCACGCCGTCCGTTGCGCCATTCCGCGTAGAGTTCCGCGCCGATGCCCGCCTCCCCCACCGCCACCCCCGAGCACATCAAGGACGTCAACACCCGCTATCACGACGCCGCGGCTCATGAATACGACGCCAAGTGGGGCATCGACTTCGGCGACACCGGCCAGGAGCAGGTGCGGCTGAAGCTGGTCAAGGCGCTCGGCGGGCGCAAGGGCGAGTCCTTCGGCGACGCGCTGGAGATCGGCTCCGGCACCGGTTACTTCTCGCTCAACCTGGTCCAGCTCGGGGTCATCGACCGCCTCACCGCGACCGACATCTCCCCCGGCATGCTGAAACAGCTCAGCGCCACCGCCGACGCACTCGGCGTCAACGGCGTCGCCACCGTCGCCACCGAGGCCGAGGCCCTGCCCTTCGAGGACGAGAGCTTCGACCTCGTCCTCGGCCACGCCGTCCTCCACCACATCCCCGACCTCGACCGCGCCTTCGCCGAATTCCGCCGGGTGCTGCGGCCCGGCGGAGTGATCGCCTTCGCCGGTGAGCCCTCGCGCTACGGCGACCGCCTGGCGGCGCTGCCGAAGCGGGTCGGGATGCTGGCGGCGCCCGCCTGGCGGCGCCTGACCGGCGCCCAGCCGCGCGCCGTCGCCGAGGCCGACCTCTCCAACGGCCACTCGCTCGAGGGCGAGGTCGACGTCCACGCCTTCGCCCCCGCCGACCTGCGCAAGCTGCTGCGCGACGGCGGTTTCGAGGACCGCCACGTCGGCGGCGAGGAGCTGCTCTCCAACGCCTGGGGCTGGGGCCTGCGCACGGTCGAGTCGACCGCCGAGCCGGACTCGGTCTCCTGGGGCTGGCGCAACTTCGCCTTCCGCAGCTACATCGCCCTGCAGAAGGTGGATACGCGGGTGCTCGAGCCCTATCTGCCGGCGGAGCTGTTCTACAACTTGCTGGTCTCGGCTCGTAAGCCGGCTTAACTCGGTTACCTCGAAAGGTTGGGGGGAGGGTGTGGGTGTCCCTCTACCTCGCTGGGCTATTCGCCGGGAGAGCTGAAGAGCCGTCCGAGATTGCGCTCTCAGGCGAATAGCTAACGCCGCGCGTCCGAGGGACACCCACACCCTCCTTCGCGATTCGAGGTTCCCTCTCAACTTAGAAGGGGGTCAGGGACGGCGCGCCACTGTTCTGCTCATGAACCTCTGGCGCCATTGTTTTCTGCTGCCGAACCTTTGGCGCGGTTTGAGTGGAGGGGTCGGGGTACCTCTCGTACGAGCGGCGTTCTGATTTTCGCCCGAGAACTCGACCTCGGACGACCGGCAAGTCTTCAGGCGAAAATCCCAGCGAAGGTAGAGAGGTACCCCGACCCCTCCCCCACACACCCCCCGGGCAAGTCGTCCCCTAGCTCTTGGACAACCGCGCCCGGAACAGCTTCACCTTGGAGTCGATCCCCTTCAGCCGGCGCTCGCCGATGTAGGTGTATTTGAAGTCCTCGCCGGCGGCCTCCTTGACGGCGGAGTCGACGACGACGCTGCCGGGGCGGGCGACGCTGGTGATGCGGCTGGCGAGATTGACCGGACGGCCGTAGTAGTCGCCTGACTGGGGCAGCACCGCGCCGCAGGCCAGGCCACCGCGCAGCAGCGGGAACTCGTCGCCTTCGGCCTCGGCGGCGGCGATCAGGGCCAGGCTCGCCGCCAACATCGCCTCCGGCTCGGTGGAGACGAACATCACCGCGTCGCCGATCGTCTTCACCAGGCGCACCGGTGGTTCGGCGACGGCGCTGGCCATCTCTTCCAAGCGGCCCGCGACCAGGCCCAGCTCCTCGGCCGGGATCTCCTCGCCGAGCCGGGTGAACTCGACCAGGTCGGCGAAGCAGACAGTGAGGTTGGCGGTGCCGCCGAGGCCACCGGAGGCGAGGTCGGCGGTGGCGATCACGTCGCGGCGGATCTGTTCGAGCATGTTCGCCTGCAGGGCGTGAACGAGGGTCGGACCGACCAGCGGCATCAGGAACTCGGCGGCGCCGGCAAAGCGCAGGGCGAGGTCGCGCTCGCTGTCGCCGGGCTGGGCCAACGTTTTGATCACCAGCTCGCGGTTGGCCTCGGCGATCCGGGCCGTGCCCATGCCGATCGTGCGAGCCACCTGCAGCATCCCCTCCTCCGGCAGGCCGGCGTCGCGGAAGGCTTTCATCCGCCGCGCGGCCTCGAGGTCGGCCTCGGTCGCGCGCGGCTCGTCGGGGTCGGTGTAGGGAACACCGAGGGCGGCACTGAAGCGGCGCAGCTGCTCGAGGTCGATGCCAACGATCTCGGCGACTTCGCGGGCCGTGTAGCGGCGCCCAGGGCCGGCCAGGGCGCGCTCGACCGGCAGCAGCGCCAACCTGCCGGCGTTGACAGCGTCGCGCAGCTCCTCCAGAGGCACACCGTCAGCGGCGAGCTCCCGCAGCAGGGTCAGACGAGCGTCGCGAGCTCCATCGTCGAGGTCGTCGAGCAACCCCTCGGCCTCGAAATCGATCTCGGGAGCGGTAGCCATCGCCGCATTCTCGCTTCTCCCCCGGTTCCGTGGTTCCTTAACCACCACATAGGTGGAAAGGAACCGCGGAACTTGGAAGTTGGCCCGTCGCGGGCCTAGGCGTAGGCGACGGCGCCGCCGCGGCGGGGATCGCCGGCGCCGCTGAGAGCGCCGGTGCGGGGATCGCGGGCGACGGCCTGAACGCCGCCGAAGAAGAGGTTGATCTCGGGACGACGGGCGACAGCGATCCCGGCCGCCTCCAGCCGCGCCAGTGCCGCCTCGTCGATCCCGGGCTCGGCTTGGAGCACGCCCCCCTCGAAGTGCAGGCGCGGGGCGTCGACCGCCGCCGCCACCGGCAGCACCTGCTCGACCGCGCGGACGACGGTCTGCAGGATCGCCGAGCGGATCCGGTTGGAGCCGGCGCTGCCGACCCCGAGCACGATCTCGCCATCGCGCAGGACCACGGTCGGGGCCATCATCGAGGGCACACGGCGACCGGGCTGGATGCGGTGGAAGCCGAGCGGGTTGAGGTCCTCCTCGCCGAGCATGTTGTTGAGGATGACCCCGGTGCCGGGCACCAGCACCCCCGACCCCGAGCCGTTGGAGCAGGTGACGCTGGCGCACATGCCATCGCCATCGAGCACCGAGATGTGGGTGGTCGAGCCGAGCAGGTCACCAGCGGCGAGGTCGAGGCCGGCCGGCTCGAGGAAGCCGGCCTCCATCCCCTCCTCATACAGCGCTTCGGCGAACTCGATCCCGCGCTGGCGGTTGGCCGCGTCCATCGCCGCGACGAGATGCTCGGGGCCGCTGCGCTCACCCAGGCGCTCCAGCAACCCAAGGCTGTAGGCGATCAGGATCCCGCCTGAGGAGGGTGGCGGGTTGGTCAGCACCTCGGCACCGCGGAACGGGGCGCGGATCGGCTTGCGCTCGATCGCCTCGTAGGCGGCGAAATCGCCGCGCCCGAGGGTGCCGCCGTTCTCGACCACGAAGTCGCTCAGCGCCGCCGCCACCTCGCCACGGCAGAACGGCTCCGCCCCTTCGGCGCCGAACCGTTCCAGCGCCTCGCCGAGCTCGCCGAAACGGAAGCGGTCGCCCTCGCGCAGGAGCCGGCCGCCAGGGGCATAGAGCTCGCGGGTGCCGTCCAGACGCTCGTGGATCGGGGCGAGGATGTCGAGGATGTAGGCCTGCTCGGCGTTGACCGGCGCTCCCTCGCGGGCGAGGCGGATGCCGGGGCCGACGAGGTCGGCCAGCGGTACCGAGCCGAAGCGCTCCAGCGCTCGCACCAACCCCATGGCGGTGCCCGGTACCCCGCACGAGGCCGGGCCGACGTAGAACGTCTGCACGGTCTCGGCGTCGAAGTGGACCGGCACCGGCGCCAGCTCGGTCCGGCGCTCGGTCGCATCCAGGCCCGGGGCGGCAACGAAGAAGTCGATCAACGCCGTCTCCCCACCGCGATGGACCATCATGTAGCCGCCGGCGCCAAACCCGGTCAGCGGGCTCTCGACGGCGAAGGAGGCGAGCACCGCGCAAACCGCGGCGTCGACCGCGTTGCCGCCCTCGCGCAGGACGCCGGCACCGGCCTCGGCGGTGAGCGGGTGGCCGGCGGCGACTACCCCTTGCATGGGCGGCCTACTCAGCCGGGAAGGAACTCGGGAACATCGATACCGAGCTCACCGGAGCGCTCGGGCGGGCGACCACGACCGCTTTCTTTGGTGCGGCGGATGGTCGGCTCGGCGGCACGGCGCTGCGGACTCGGCCGGCCGTCGAAGCGGGTGGCGACGACGGTGACCCAGATCTGGTCGGAGAGCTCGTCGTCGACGTTGGCGCCGAAGATGATGTTGGCGTCGGGGTGGGCGGCCTCGCCGACGACCTTGGCGGCCTCGGAGACCTCGACCAGCGAGAGATCGGAGCCGCCGGTGATCGAGAGCAGGATCGAGCGGGCGCCCTCCATCGAGGTCTCCAGCAGCGGCGAGGAGATCGCTTTCTCGGCGGCGAGGATGGCGCGCTCGTTGCCATGCGCCATGCCGATTCCGAGCAGCGCCCGGCCGGCGTCGGACATGATCGTCCGCACGTCGGCGAAGTCGAGGTTGATCACGGCCGGGAGCGTGACCAGGTCGGAGATGCCCTGCACGCCCTGGCGCAGCACGTCGTCGGCGACCTGGAAGGCCTCGACCATCGAGGTCTGCTGGTCGAGCACCTCGAGCAGGCGGTCGTTGGGGACGACGATCAGGGTGTCGACCTCGGCCGCCAGTTCCTCGATGCCCTTGTTGGCCTGGGTGCCGCGGCGGTTGCCCTCGAAGGTGAACGGCTTGGTCACGATCCCCACGGTCAGCGCGCCGACCTCACGGGCGAGGCGGGCGACCACCGGGGCGGCGCCGCTGCCGGTGCCGCCACCCGCTCCGGCGGCGACGAAAACCATGTCGGAGCCCTTGAGCAGGCGCTTGATCTTGTCCTGCTCCTCGAAGGCGGAGCGGTGCCCGACCTCGGGGTCGGCGCCGGCGCCGAGGCCGCGCGTCTGCTCGTCGCCGATGTGGACGGTGACGTCGGCGACGCAGAGCTGCAGCGACTGCAGGTCGGTGTTGACCGCCATGAACTCGACCCCGGGGATGCGGGCGTCGACCATGCGGTTGACGGCGTTGACGCCGGCGCCGCCGACACCGACGACTTTGATCACCGGCTGGTGCGGCTCGCCGCTGCCCGGGGGCTCGTAGGCCGGCTCTTCGCGGCCGTAGCGCGGATTGCTGACGGAAGGTTCTTCGTGGCGCTCGGGGCGTTCGTAACGCGGCTTCGGTTCCTCGGAGAAGACGCGCTTGAGGCGCTCCGGCGGGGTCTCGGCAGCGGGGCCCTGGTTTACGAAGGGGGCTGGTTCGGGCGCAGGATCGGGCTCAGGCGCCGGCGGAGCGGGCTCCGCGGCTACAGGCTCCTCGACCGGCAGCGACCCCTGCTCGGACCCGGCTTCTTCGGCCTTCTTGGCCTCGGCTGGATCCTGGCGACCGTAACGGGGCGCCTCGGGTGGATCCGCGGGCGCGTCTTCGGCGGTCGAGCGGAAGAGGTCGGACAGGGGACCCTCACGCATGCTTGCGCGCTTATTGCGTCGAGCCATTCGCCAGAACCTCCTTCGCCAACTCCCGGTAGTAGTTCGCGGCGCTGCTGCCGGAATCGTACTTGAGGACGCTGGCGCCCTTGACGGGAGCCTCGGCGAATTTGACCGCCTTGCGGATCCGGGACTTGAAGACGAGGTCGCCGAAGTTCTCCTCGAGGATTTCCACAGCCTCTTTGGCGTGGACGGTCCGCGTGTCCAGCATCGTCGGCAGGATGCCCTCGATCTTGACGTCCGGGTTGAGGTTCTCTTGGATCATCTTCAGCGTGTTCTGAAGCTGGACCAGCCCGCGCATCGAGAGATACTCGCACTGGACGGGGACGATCACTTTGTTCGAGACCGTCAGCGCGTTGATCGTCAGCAGCCCGAGGCTGGGTGGGGTGTCGATGCAGATGAAGTCATAGACGCCGTCCACCTCTTTGAGCGCCTTCTCGAGCGAGCGCTCGCGGCCGATCTTGGTGCTCATCGCGATCTCCGCTCCGGCCAGGTCGATCGAGGCGACGGCGATGTCGATCTCGCGCTTGACGATGATCTCGCTGATCGGCATGTCGTTGACCAGCACGTCATAGAGGCTCTTCTCGACCTTGTCGGGATCGATCCCCTGGCTCATCGTCAGGTTGCCCTGCGGGTCGAGGTCGATGCAGAGGACGCGGTAGCCGGACTCGGCGAAGGCGACCGCAAGGTTCAGGGTCGTGGTGGTCTTGGCCACCCCGCCCTTCTGGTTGGCGAAGGCGATCACGTCGGCATGCTTGAGCGGCACCTCCGGCTCCGCGTGCAACTCGCGCACGGTGTCGAGACGGCTGGGCGCAATCAGGTCCCGCGGCATCATCCGCGCCGGCTCCTCGGGCGCGGCGGGCTCGGCCTTCACAACCACATCAGCTGGCTTCGCAGGAGCAACCGGTGCCTCAACCGACGCGCCCGAACCCTCGGCGCCCTGCCCTCCTCCGGCGGGTGGCGCGGATGACGGGGGGGTCGAGGACGACCCCGCCCGCAGCGCCCCCCCGTCATCGGCGACAGGACCCGCCGGCTGAGGGGACGGTCCCTCGGAAGATTCGGGAGCAGCCCGCTCGGGTACCGCTTCCTCCATACGCTGGAGCTCTTCGACGATCGGATGCTGCTCGTCGACCTGGATAGGGGCTGGCTTCGGCTTGCGGCTTAGAAATCCCATTGCGCCGATATTCGTATGGGGGGCCGCTTTTCCTGCCGGCCTTCGAAATTGCTAGGAATTGCCCGATTCCCGAACTCCTCGACAAGCGACTGGTCATCGTCACCGGCAAGGGTGGCGTCGGCAAGACGACGGTCGCCGTGGCGCTCGGGCTGCGGGCCGCCGCCGCAGGCAAGCGGACGATCGTCTGCGAGGTCTCCTCGCAGGAGAACGCCTCGCGGATGTTCGACCACACCGAGGTCGGCTTCCACGAGGTCGAGATGGAGGAGAACCTCTGGTCGATCTCGATCGACCCCGACGAGTCGATGCGCGAGTACGTGCTGCTGCAGCTGAAGGTGCGGGCGATGCGGGACATCCTCTTCCGCAGCCGCCTCTTCAACTACCTCGCCGCCGCCACCCCGGGCCTGAAGGAGCTGGTCACGATCGGCAAGATCTGGGAGCTGGCCCAGCTCGACCGCAAGGTCAAGAAGGGCCGCAAGTACGACCTCGTGATCGTCGACGCCCCCGCCACCGGCCACGGCGTCGGCTTCCTGCAGACGCCGCGCACCTTCGCCAACATCGCCCGGGTCGGCCCGATCCACTCGCAGGCACAGACGCTCGACCGCTTCATCACCGACCACGAGAACACCGGGGTCGCGATCGTCTCGCTGCCGGAGGAGATGCCGGTGAACGAGTCGGCGGCGCTGGAGCGGGACCTGCGCGACGAGGTCGGGGTCGCGGTCGACCGCGTCTACCTCAACGGCCTCTACCCCGAGCGCTTCTCCAAACCCGAGGCGAAGCAGCTGACCGCCCTGGCCGAGGGTGAGGATGGCGCGGTGCGGGCGGCGGCGCGGGCGGCGCTCTCCGAGCAGGACCGCGCCCGCGGCCAGCGCGCCCAGCTGGCCCGCCTGCGGCGCCGGGTCGAGGCGCCGGTTAAAACCCTCCCCTTCCTCTTCGAGCCCGACCTCGGGCCCGAGGCGGCGCGGCGACTGGCGAAGAGGCTGACCTGATGCCGACCCTGAGCGACGTCCTCGAGGGCAAGGGCATATGCATCTGCGCCGGCTCTGGTGGAGTCGGCAAGACGACCACCTCGGCGGCGATCGCGACTGGGATGGCGGCGCGCGGGCTGAAGGTCTGCGTGCTGACGATCGACCCGGCCAAACGGCTCGCCGACTCGCTTGGGCTGAAGGAGCTCGGCAACGAGGCGCGCCGCGTCGACCCGGCCCTGTTCGAGAAGCAGGGGGTGGAGATGAAGGGCGAGCTGTGGGCGATGATGCTCGACGCCAAGGCGACCTTCGACGAGTTGATCGCACGCCAGGCGCCGGACGAGGAGTCGCGCGACCGCGTCCTCGAAAACCGCATCTATCAGCAGATCTCCAGATCCCTCGCCGGCTCCCAGGAGTACATGGCGATGGAGAAGCTGTTCGAGCTGCACAGCGAAGGCGAGTTCGACCTGCTCGTGCTCGACACGCCGCCGACCCGCAACGCGCTCGACTTCCTCGACGCCCCCAAACGCCTGACCCAGTTCATCGAGGGCCGCTCGATGAAGATGTTCATGAAGCCGACCGGGCTGGCGGCGAAGGTCGCCGGACGCGGCACCTCGGTCGTGCTCGGCGTGCTCAAACGCATCCTCGGCTTCGACCTGCTCTCCGACCTGGCCGAGTTCTTCAACGCCTTCAGCGGCATGGTCGAGGGCTTCCAGGCGCGGGCGAAACGGGTCGACAAGCTGCTCGCCGATCCCGGCACCTGCTTCCTCGTCGTCACCGGCCCACAGGGCGAGCCGGTCAACGAGGCCGTCTACTTCCACCGCAAACTGGTCGAGGCGAAACTGCCCTTCGGCGGCGTCGTCGTCAACAAGGTCCACTACCCGGCCGAGGAGCTGGACGAGGGGACCGAGGATCTGCCGGCGGCGCTGGCCGAGAAGCTCGGCGACGAGAATCTGGCGCAACGGGTGGCGGCCAACTTCTCCGACTACCAGGCGCTGGCCGAGCGCGACGCCCGCAACATCGAGCGGCTGGCAACCGAGCTGCGCACCAAAGGCGTGATCCGCGTCCCCTACCTGGACGAGGACGTCCACGACCTCGCCGGCCTGGCCGAGATCAACCGCTATTTATTTGCCACGAGCGAGGAGCGAATCGCCATGGCCGCTGGGCGGGCCTGACGGTCTGGGTCAGACGGCGCGGCGCGGGCCCGTGTAATGCCCGTAGTCGAACTCGAGGTGACTGACCTCCCAGTCAGCGTCCTCGGGGACCGGGAAGAGGTGGCGCACGCGGGGGGTGTCGATGCGCTCGCGGTGCTCGATGTCGCGCTCGCTGGCGGCGGGCCACTCGAGCGAGTCGCCGCGGCGCTCATCGGATACCTCCTCGAGCCACGGGGTGGCCGTGATCTTGATCTCGTCTGCGGCCGGGATCGGCTCCATGATGCGGGTTTCCTGCTCCATGTCGGTCTCCTCGGTCGATGACTCGATTTCGATGGGCTCGGGGGGAAGCACGGGCGGGGGAAGCTGTTCGATGCGGAACTCGGGCACCGACTCGATCGGCTCGGGGACCTTGGTCGTCTCGATCTCCTCACCGACGGTGAAGGCGATCTCGGCGTCGCCGCCTTCGAGGCCGGCAGCGATCAGGGTTTCGTCGGCGGTGGCGTTGAGGTCGTTGCCGAGCTCGCCGAGGGCGGCCTGCAGCAGCAGCCTGCGCACCCCTTCCTCGGCCCAGCCGGCAAGCTTGATCCCGCTCTCCAGCGAGCGGCCGTTCATCAGCGCCCGCTCCAGCTCCAGCGTGTCCTCGACCTTTTCGCGGGCCTGGATGCGGTCCAGCGAGTCGTCGGAGATCAGCGCCGCGGCGCGCATCGGCAGCGAGGCGCCGACCGGGCCGTGGCCCTCGAGTACCGCACGCAAAGCCAGAAGGTGGTCGCTGAGCCCGTCGAGTGCGCTCTCGCGCTCGCAGCCCATCTCGAAGCGGCCGACCGCCCAGGTGAGGGCGCTGTCGGGGTCGGGGCGGGCCTCCAGGGTCTGCGCCAGCTCGATCAACTCGCTGGCCTCGTTCTCGCTGAGGCGGTAGCCGCCGGGGCGGGTCGCGGGGGCGCCGGTGGCGATCCGCCGCCAGCAGTCCCCGCCGGTCGGGGCGAAGGCGTAGGGACCGAGGCCGATGCCGCCGCCTTTGTAGAGCCGCATGACGCTGATCAGCTCGCGCAGCTGGTTGAGGGCCGCTTCGGCGCCTTCCTCCTCGTGCTGGTCGGCAACGGCGAGGTACTGCGGCTCCCAGGAGGCGCGGCCCATGCCCTCGCTGCGCATCGCGTCGATCGGGGCGTCGATCGCGTCGGCGCGGACGATGCGGACTCCGTGCGGCAGCTGCAGGCGGGCGGTCGACATACGCAGGCCGACCACGGGGACGATCACCACCTCGGCATCGTCGGCGCCGCGCGCTTCGGCGTCGAGCATCGAGAGCGCGCTGTCGAGCCGCGCTCGGTCGAGCGAGAACTCGGTCGACCCCTCCCAGAGCGCGGAAATGAAGACGGTGAGCATCTGTTCGGCGCGCTCGCCCGGGTCAGCGGCGACGGACTCGCCGCGCGCCTCCAGGTAGGGAGAGGCGACGCCGGCCTCGACCGCGGCCTCGCGGGCAGGGCCGAAGCTGGGCAGCGAGCGCAGCTCCTGCGAGCGCTCCTCGACGAAGCGCGAGGTCAGCGGCACGTAGCTGAAGAAGGAGGCCTCGTCGCCATTCTCGGCGGCGACGTCGAAGGGAATCTGATCGCCGCTGGCGACGAGCGAGCTGAAGCGCGTGGCGGCCTCGGTGGCCAGCCGCTTCAGGGCTTCGTTGAGCAGGAAATCACGCACGTCCCAGGCTTCCGCCCCCCGGGCAGCGCTCCTGCGCCTGCACGATGCATTGCAAACGCCGAGAAACGCCCGGGTTTGGACGTTTGACCTAGACGGCGGCGGGCTCGGCGTCTTCCGCCAGCAGCCAGCGGGTGCCGTACTTGCGCATGTCGTCGATCAGCGGCACCAGCGCCTCGCCCTTGACCGTGAGCGCGTACTCGACCCGGGGCGGAACCTCGGGATAAGTGTGCCGCTCGACGATCCCCTCCTCCTCCAGAGCGCGCAGGCGCAGGGAGAGCGTCCGCGGGCTGATCCCCTCCAAAGACCGCTCCAGCTCGCAAAAACGGCTGCTGCCATCGGCAAGATCGCGGATCAACAGGAGCGTCCACTTGCCACAGACGACCTCGGCGGTCCGGCAGACGGGACAGGTTGAGTTGCTCAGTGCGCTCATCGGATGGCAGGAGGCGATTTCGGGATTGCCTCGCTTCAACAAGTGTAGCTACATGGCTTCACTTACTGAAGCTTTGGAGAAACGAGCTGGGATCAGGGATTTGGCCCGACGGAGGGCTAAAGGGCCCTGATCGACAGCCGATTAGAACCTGATGCCAGAAAGGATGCCCTCCGGCGAGGCCGGCTTCATGATCATCGAGGTGCTCGCAAGCGCGGTCGTGCTCCTGATCGTCTCCGCCGGCATCTTCAGCCTGATGCAGGCGACGGCGCACTCCTCCTCAGAGGACCGCCACCGCTCGGAGGCCTACTCGGTCTCGCAAGAGGACCAGGCGCGGCTGCGCTCGATGCGCCTCTCGGCCCTCAACGCCCGCAACGAAACGCGGACGGTCACCCTCAACGGAACCAAATTCACGGTCCACTCGACCGGCACCTTCGTCAACGACCTGACGGCAACCACGTCATGCTCGACGTCGGAAACGAGCACGGCCGATTACGTCAGGATCACCTCCGAAGTCACCTGGCCGAAAATGCAGGGCGCGAAGCCGGCGGCAATCGAGAGCATCGTGTCGCCATCGAAGTCCCTCTCGCTGGACCCAAAAAACGGCACCCTTTCGGTCACCGCGATGAACGCGCAAGGCACGCCACTGCCCGGTCTCAAACTCACCGGCAGCGGCCCTGCGGCATTCAACAGCGAAACCAACGAACTCGGCTGCGCGATGCTCACCGACCTGCCGGCGGGCGCCTACACGCTGCTGCCGTCCGGGATCAACCTCGTCGACAAGGACGGCCTGGCGCCGAGCGCGATGCCAGTCACTGTCACCGCGAACGCACCCCCAACCCCCTACTCGGTCCAATACGACCATCCCGGCACGATTCCCGTCTCCTTCGAAACGCTCTCGGAAGGAAAACTGGTTCCGGCCAAAGTGGACTCGATCTTCGTCTTCAACACCGGGATGACCAGCGCCAGGATCTTCACGACGACCGGCTCGATCCGCGAATCCGTCGTCAATGCCACTCCGCTCTACCCGTTTACCTCGCCCTACAGCATCTACGCCGGCTCCTGTGAAATCAACAACCCCAACAAAGAAGGGAAAGGAGCGGCCGGCATCGCGAACGTGGCAGTCACCTCGGGTGGAACCGCCCCGGCGAAAGCGCAGATTCCGGCCCTCAATCTCACGGTCAATAACGGCGCCACCCCGATCAAAGGAGCCAAGGTCACGATCACCGACAAGAAGTGCACCGACTCCAAAGGGGCGGGAATCAAGCGGACCTACACGACGAACGAAAAAGGCAAGCAGACGGCGGTGCCGGCGGTGGCCCCTGAAGCGGTCGAACCCGGGCTCCCCTGGAGCGAATACGAAGTCTGCGCGTCGGCGAAAATCAGTGGGACCACCCGCTTCAAAAAAGCGAGCGTGGCAGTTAAGAGCCTGGCCACGCCCGCGGTCCTCACTCTGGATCTCTCCGCAGGAGAAAAAGCCGAATGCCCGTGAGTCGTCGCGACTATATCCGCGACGAGAGCGGCACGACGCTGGTCGAGATGATCGTCGGGATTTCGATGGCCTCGATCCTGATGTTCGCGATGACGATGGTGATCGTCGTGAGCATGCACGCCAGCGCCCGCAGCAGCGCCGAAGTCAACTCCACCCAGCTCTCGCGCAACGGGCTCGCCTCGATCATCCAGCAGTTGCACTCGGCCTGCATATACCCCCAGGTCGCTCCCGTTTGGAAAGAAAGCAACGGAACCGAACTCGTCTTCACGCACTCCACCGGCTCCGAAGTGGCCGCGAAACCAGTGAAGAGCAAAATCGTGCTCAAAGAAGGCGCGCTGACCCAGTACGACTACGCCTCGACCGGGAGCCTCTCGCCACCCTGGACCTTTGCCGAAAGCGCAACCGCGAGCCGGCAGCTGATGGCCGGCGTCGCTCCGATCCCGCCGAGTACGGCGATCTTCAGCTACTACAGCGCGACCAACGGCCAGATCTCATCGACGCGCCTGCCGACGCCCCTCGAAACGAACGCGAAAAACACGATTCTGGTCAGCGTCGGCGTCACGACCGCCCCGACCGCCAAGAAGCAGAGCGCCAACACGAGCGTCTCGACCCAGATGCAGGACAGCGTCCTGCTGCGCCTGACCGCCCCTACGTTCAACGAAACGGTGAGCCCACCATGCGAATAGCCCGAAAGAACAGCGAGAGCGGCTTCTCGATGATCATGGTCGTTGCCGGCTTGGCGCTGGCCATGGCACTCGGGGCCGTGGCCGTAGCATCGGTCCGCAGCGACATCCAGTCGACCCACAACAGCCTCGACCGCCAGCAGGCCTACGAGGCCGCGAAAGCCGGCCTCAACGACTACGTCTTCCACGTACACAAGGACACCGCCTACTGGACCCACTGCACGGCAGCCCCGCCTGCGAATAACGCGCTCAACCCCCAGGGCTCGACGGCGAAGCGGCGACCCGTGCCAGGAAACACTGGGGCGACCTACGCAATCGAGCTGCTGCCCGCAACGACGCAGACCACCTACTCGCAGTGCAGCCAGAGCAAACCCGAAGCCAGCATGCTCGAGTCGAGCGGTCCCTTCAGGGGGACTTTCCGCATCCGCTCGACCGGCTTCGCCGGCAAGTCGAAGGTCGCGATCGTCGCCACCTTCAAGCCGGCCAGCTTCCTCAGGTACGTCTACTTCACCCAGCGCGAGACCTCCGACCCGGTGACCTACGGCTTCGCCACTGGCTCTCCCCAGCTCACCGGCGTCAACTCCCAGTGCGGGAAAACGATCAAAGAAGGTCGCTACGAAGCGGCGATTCCGAACACCAGCCCCGCCCAGTACTGCGACGTGATCTCCTTCGTCAAAGGCGACTCAATCAATGGCGCGATGCACACCAACGACGCCTTCGCGATCTGCGAAAACCCCAAACTCGGGCGCACGGCCTCCGACCCAGTAGAGGTCAGCGGCCCGCCAAAAGGCTGGTTCTCGACCAAGGAACTCCCCCACTCCGGCTCGACCTGCACCGGGAATCCAACCTTCGCCGGGACCCTGGTGACCAATGCTCCGGTGCTAACGCCACCGCCTACCAACAGCGAACTGCGGAACATCGCCGTGCCGCCCTTCAAATTCCAGGGACAGGTGCGGATCTGCCTCAGCGGGACCTCGATGACGGTCGGCTCCGCCGGCACCTGCGAAGGCGTCTACTCGGGTCCGATCCCGACCAACGGCGTCGTCTACGTCGAAAACGGCGCCTGCGAAACGCCCTACTCGCCCTTCACGACGACCTACCCGGCCACCTCCGGGTGCGGAAACGTCTACGTCAAAGGCAACTACTCGGGGGCGCTGACGATCGCGGCGGAGAACGACATTATAATCAACGGCAGCCTGATCCATAGTGGCGAAGGCGTCCTCGGACTGGTCGCCAACAACTTCGTCCGCGTGTACCACCCCTACTCCAGCGACGCCGTCTCCACCCAGACGGCGCACAACGAATGTGGTTCGGGAGGCAGCAACGGCCCCGGCTCCATGACCAATGTGCAAATCGACGCCGCGATCCTCGCGATCAACCACTCGTTCATCGTCGATCACTACGACTGCGGCGCCTCGCTCGGGCTGCTGACGGTGAATGGCGCGATCGCGCAGAAGTTCCGCGGCGCGGTCGGGACCTCCGGCGGAACCGGCTACAAAAAGAGCTACAACTACGACGACCGGCTCAGCTACCTCGAGCCGCCGAGCTTCACCGAGCCCGTTCAGTCGGAATGGGTCGTCGGGCGCGAGACGATCGAATGATCTCTCCCAGAAACCTCTTTTTTTAGTTCTGGGTAGCCGCAAGCCAAAGGTTTTGCGGACGATCGGTCGATGCAGGAACCGGACCGAAAATGCTTCAACTCCCCAAGAAGAAGAAAAAGAACGACGCGCTGGTCGGGCTTGAGATCGAGGCCGGCAGCATCGCCGCGGCCGAGGTGCGGGTCAACGGCGATATCCGCCTTGGCACGACCGCGATCGCGCCGCTGCCCGCGGGCGCCTTCGACGACGGCGAGGTGACGAACCCGGACGCGATTACCGAGGCCCTGAAGCAGCTCTTCTCCCAGAACCAGCTCTCGCGTCGGGTGCGCCTGGGCATCGCCAACCAGCGGGTGGTCGTGCGGACGCTGCGGCTGCCAGCGATCGAGGATCCCAAGGAGCTCGATACCGCGGTGCGCTTCCAGGCCCAGGAGCAGATTCCGATGCCGATCGACCAGGCGGTTCTCGACCACCGCGTGGTCGGCGGCGTGCCGGCCGCCGATGGAGGTCCGGCGCAGATCGACGTTGTCGTGGTCGCCGCCCGCCGCGACATGATCGCCGCGACTCTGCAACCGCTGCTCGACGCCGGCCTGGAACCGGCCGGGGTCGACCTTTCCGCCTTCGGCCTGATCCGGGCGTTGGGAGAGCCGGCGAGGCCGGTCGCCGACGAAGCCGGCGAGGCCGGGACCGGGGCGGCCGCCCCGGTCCTGTACTGCAACATCGGCGACGTCACCAACCTCGCCATCGCGAGGCGGCGCTCCTGCCTCTTCACCAGGGTCTCCCCCACCGGCCTCGACGACGTCGCCGCCACGCTCGCCACCGCGACCGGGCTGAGCGGCGAACACGCGCAGATGTGGCTGGCGCATGTCGGTCTTGGCCAGCCGGTGGAGGCGATCGAGGGCGAGCCCAGCATCGTCGCCCAGGCCCGTGAGGCCCTCGAGCAGGGCGCCTCCGCGGTGATCGACGAGGTTCAGCTTTCCCTCGACTTCTACGGTCGCCAGGAGGCGGCGGCACCGGTCGAGCGGATCGTCCTCAGCGGGCCCGGCAGCGCCATTCCGGGCATCGCGGAGCACATGGCTCCGGTCCTGCGCCTGCCGATCTCGGTGGGCAGGCCGAAGGCGCTCGCGAGCGCCGATCCTCTCTCGGCCGCGCGCCTGACCGTCCCCTACGGCCTCGCCCTGGAGAGCTGACGTGCGCCCCGTCAACCTGATTCCACCCGAGCAGCGCATCGGCGGTCCCAGGCCGATGAAAGGCGGGCCCCTCGCCTACATCGTCATCGGCGCGATGGTGGCCGCCCTGCTCGGCGTGACCCTTCTGGTCGTGACCGACAACCAGATCTCCGAAAGCAAGGCGGAAATTACCCGGCTACAGGGCGAACAGGCCGCCGTCGAAGCCCGTGCGGGCAAGCTCGCCGCCTACACCCAGTTCCACGGCGTGCGCGAACGACGGGTGCTGACGGTCGCCAGCCTTGCCGACAGCCGCTTCGCCTGGGACCGGGTGCTCCGCGAACTCGCGCTGGTCCTCCCCGACAACGTGACGCTGGACGCCCTGACCGGGACCGCCAAACCAGGCGTCACCCCCGAAGGCGCCACCGCCCTGCCTTTGCGAGCCACGATCTCCGGCCCGGCACTGGAAATGACCGGCTGTGCCAGCAGCCAGGACGCGGTCGCCGGTTTCATCCAGGCCCTGAAGGACATCGACGGCGTGACCCGCGTGGGAGTCGAATCCTCCACCTCGGCCAGCGATTCCGAAGACGTGGAATCGGGCTCCGCCGGACTGACGGGCGGTTGCAAGGCAGAAGGCTCGGCCCCGCACTTCCAGATCGTCGTCGCCTTCGACGCGGCCCCGGTCCCAACCGAAGCCTCGGCGACGACCGAAGTCGCTCCCGCCCCCGAAGCCGAAGCCACGCCGACCTCGGGGGAAGGCTGAGATGAAGTCCGCCAACCGCCTGATAGTCGCCACCCTAGTCGTCGCCGCCGTAGCAATCGCCTTCTGGGTCCTGGCCCTCGGCCCAAAGCGCCAGGAAGCTTCCGACCTCAGCAGCCAGGCCGACCAGATCAGCGCGGCGCTGGCGGAATCGCGCTTCCAGCTGGCGGAAGCAACCGCGGCGCGGCGCGAGTTCCCGGCCGACTACCGACAGCTGGTCGTGCTCGGCAAGGCGGTCCCGAGCAGCGATAACACCTCCTCGCTCCTGGTCGAACTGAGCCAGGTCGCCCGCAAGTCAAAGGTAACGTTCAACAGCATCCAGCTCAGCGCCACCAGCGGTGGCGAAGCCCCCCCTGCACCCACCCCAACCCCAGCCGCTCCGGTAGCCCCCGCCGAAGGCCCCTCGAGCGCCCTTCCCGCCGCGGCGACGGTGCCACCCACCGAGGCCGCGGCATCCCTCCTCCCCCTTGGCGCGACGATCGGCACGGCGGGGCTTGGCGTAATGCCGTACAGCCTCGACTTCAGCGGTGACTTCTTCCAGGTTGCCGACTTCATCAGGGAAGTCGACTCGCTGGTCAACACCGGCGCCGACGTCGCTGTCGACGGTCGCCTGGTGACCCTGGACGGCTTCGCGCTCGTCCCGAGCGAAGAATCGGGCATCTCGAATCTGAAAGCGACCTTCTCCGTGACCACCTACGTCGTCCCCCCAACCCAGGGCGTGACCGCTGGCGCCACTCCAACGGCACCGGCGCCTGCAACCGCAACCCCGGCGGTCACCACGCCCGCCGGTGCAACCGCGGCCGCCTCCTCGACCCCCGTCTCAGCCACCCAATGAACATGTCCAAGAAGGGCCCCGAGATCAAATTGTCGGAGTTGAAGGTTCCCGACTTCCTCCTCGACCTCTACTACGACCTCCGCGAGCGGCACCTACTGCCACTGGTCGCGATCCTGGCCGTGGCGATCGTCGCCGTGCCGATCGTCCTCAGCCAGTCCTCCGGCTCGGAAACGCCGGAAGAGGAAGCGATCGCAATCGCCACCCCGAGCAGCGTGGAAACGCCCCAGGGCGTGCTCGTCGCCAAATCGGCGCCGGGCCTGCGCGACTACGACCGCCGCCTGCGCCGCCTGCGGGCCAAGGATCCCTTCGGACATGAAGACGCGAGCGCAGCGACGGAAGTCTCGTCCAGCAATGCCGGCGGCGAAGCCGAAGCGGCGCCGGGCGAATCCAGCGCCACCCCCCCGCCCAGTTCCTCAGAACCCTCCGCCCCGAGCTCGGCGGCGCCGTCCGAAAACAGCGGCGAACCGACTCCCGGCCCCGGGAACCTGACCTACTTCTCCTATGCGATCGACGTCCGGGTGGTGACCGGCGGCGCCCAGAGCAGCGGCTCCGGCGGCGACTCGTCCGGCAACTCGACCGTGCGCCGCAACCTCCCTGAGCTGACGATGCTGCCCAGCCGCGATGCCCCCGCCGCCGTCTACATGGGCTCGACCAAGGACGGCAAGAAGGCGCTGATGCTGATCTCCTCGAACGTCCAGGCGATCTTCGGCGACGGCAAGTGCGTCCTCGGCTCCGACAGCTGCGAGCTGCTGGCGATGGAACCGGGCCTCCCCGAGACCTTCGTCTACGGCGGCGCCGGGCGCACCTTCAAGATCGAACTGCAGAAGATCCACCTCGTCACCACCGACAAGCTCAACCGCGCCCCCCTCGGCAAGCCCAAGCAGAAGGGCAAGTCGAACAAAGGCGGCCAGGGCCAGTTCAGACAGCGATAACGATCAAGCGCTCGCCTGGATGCGCGAGCGCACGGATGTCATCGACGTCGGAGGTGGCAATCATCGCTCCTCGCTCGATCGCTGAGCAAACGACTTGTGCATCGGCGACATCGCTGGCGGCGCGAGACCCAAGTCGCATGCCGATCTCTTTGGCCCGCTCCTGGTCAAGCTCATCGATCTCACTACCGTCAGCCAGTCGTGCCAGAGGTGCGGCGGCCGGCCCTCCGCGCCACACCTGAGCAAGCGTACTGGCCGGAATAATCACCTGAGCCTTCGTGGCGAGCACCCCACGCAGAATCGACTTGACGTTCTCATCGCCGCGCTCGAAGGCGATCAGGGCTCCCGCGTCGAGGACGACATCTCTCGAAACGCCCGTTCCAGTTCCCTGCGACCCCATTCTTCCGCCTCCTTGCTTATCGGCCCATGGATTGCATCTGAGAGCTCAAGTGCCTCCCTCAGGGCCTGAGCCTTGCCGTCCGCCCTGAGAGCTCTCTCGACCGCGACGGAGAGATTGGGCGCCCTTCCGCTCTCCACTTCTGCCCTCGCAGCTTCGAGGGCCTCAGGCTCGACAGAGATGGTCACCCGTTCTTTCATACGAAGCATCATACGCCCTACCTTCCGCTGCCGGACACGGTAAAGCGGCTTGGCGCGCGGGTTACGCGTCCTTTAGGCCACCTTCGGAACAAGTCTGCGCCGAGAAGGCCTCACCCCAGATAGAGGTCGATCAGCTGGCTGCCGACCAGCATCCCGACCACGCCGCCGAGGGCCCCGTGGGCATCACTCACCCGCATGCTCCCCGATCATCGGCGCACCTTTCTCGATCTAGCGAATGCAGTGTGCACGGCGTCGCGGTCGGAACCGACAAGAACTCAAACAGATTCGAGACGAATGTAGCGGTCGCGGCCAAAAGTGATCGTGTAGGGAATCAGCAGCGGATTCGCAGGACGACAGCGAAGACGAGATTGATCTCCAGGCTTAAGGTCAATCGTCAACGTTGGACTGCGGCACCAATCAAGAGCAAGGTGCACATCCTGAGGACCGGGATCAACTTCGACCTCAATTAGTTCACCACGGCGAAGCTTCGCGCGCAACGTACCGTTGATGAACACCTCATAGGCACGGCCGCGATCTACCCAAGCGTTGCTTACACGATCAATTTGAATCTTAGCGGGGTCCATAAAGATCCTAGATCTTCTCCACGGTCATAGTTGTCAAGAGTAAGGGTTGCCTCAACGGAGCTGTTCGCCATATATCACTTCGCCGCCGACTACCCCACCACAACCCGCCACGCCACCAGCAGCCCCTCCGATGACGGTTCCCGGGGGACCTAAAAAGGAGCCGATAGCTCCGCCCCCGACGGCTCCAGGAGGAGCGCCTTTTGCGCAGCCTTGCCAATGTTCACCTGCAAAGCGGTAAATGGCTTCCAGCGTATCTCCGTGCTGCTTCCAGAAGTCGCGAGATCTATCCGCTACCCAGCCACGACCAGGAGCGGTCCATTTCCATGCATCTTCTGCCGCAGACCCAGCGGCTGAGCCAACTGCGGAAACTCCTTCTTCGGCGATGCCCACCCCACCTTCTAGGTCTTCCCCGATGCCGGCGACATCATCGGCTCCCACGCAGCCGCCAAACAAACAGACGTCGCGCCCATTCAGGTCGTAGCGATTGGGTGGGCCGTTCAAGGCGTAGAGATAACGGTCAATGGTCATTCCCATTCCTACGTGGCCCAAGACGGGGTCCTCAGCAAGAAAGGATCCAAGCGTAGGGTCATAGGGTCGTACGCCCATCTGGATCAGGCCAGTGGCGAGATCGCCACGCCGCTGCTGCGCCCCAAGCCAGCCCATTTCAAGACTTGGACCCGAAAGCTGCTCCCCCCAGGGATCGTAGGTTTGCCTCGACACGACTTCGCCTTCGCCATTGGCAAGCGTCGTGATGTCGCCGTGGGCATCCCGCAGGGGAAAGCTGGTCGCTTCGCCCGAGCGCTGCTCGACCAGCCCTTCCGGCCCCTGCACGTAGCTCATCGTCGCTTTACCTTCCGCATCGGTGTCGAGTATCGGGCGGTCGGATAGATCGCCATAGTGGCTTGGCCGAATAGTCGAACCATCATCGCGCAATACCTGTCGGCCGAAAGCGTCATAGGCATAGCCGATTTCCTGGGCTCCGGTATCGACGCTGGCCAGTTCATCGAGAGCACCCCAGCCGTAGGTCGTGCTGGTTTCGCCCGGATCGACTTCAACCAGACGGCCGGCATTGTCATAGTCGTAAGTCGTGCCGTTCGACGCGCTGGTTAGCTGGTTCAGTGCGTTAAAGCTGTAGGTCGTGGCTCCTGCTTCGGTCCTGTTGCCAGCTGGGTCATAGTCGTAGCCGGTCGAACCTTCCCCTGGGGGATCGAACTCGATCAGTCGATTGAGGGCGTCGTATTCGTAGGCCGTTTTCTGCGAGAGCCGATTGACCTGTCCGATCCGATTGCCAAACGGGTCGTATTCGTAGTCGAGCGATTCGAGCGTCGTTTCTCCTTTTGCCGAAGCCGTCCCGGCCAGGCGGCCTGCGTCGTCGTATTCATTGTTCGTGACCACTCCATTGGGCAGTTCGACTTTGGTCAGGTCGCCCTCGGGGTCGTATTCGAAAGCGAGCACTTTGCTCTGCGGATCGGTGAGCGTAATCATCCGACTCAATTTGTCGAATTCGTATTTGAGCGTGCCTCGACCATCGGTCTGCTGGGTCACGTTGCCCCGCGAGTCGTATTTGCGCGTCATCGTCTGCCCGCGTCCGTCATTGATCGAGGCAAGACGGCCGTCTTCGTCGTAGCCGATTTCGATTTTGTCGGCCTGGGCGTCGGTGGCGCCAATCATCCGGTTGGCGGCGTCGTAGCTGTAGGCGCGCAAGGTCGTTTCGCCTTCGCTGATCCCTTCCAGGCGGTTGGCGGCGTCGTAGCCGAAGTCGACCGTGCCTTCAGCCGTGGTGCGGCTGGTGCGATTGCCGACGCCGTCATAGCCGAAGCTCGTCACCTTGCCAAGCGGCTGTTTGAGTTCGGTGAGTCGGCTCAGTTCGTCGTAGACAAGGTCGGTCGTGTTTTCATTGGGATCGGTGAAGGACGTGAGGTTGCCAGCCGGGTCGTATTCGTAGCTCGTAGTCGCTTCCAGCGGCTCGGAAGCCTCGGTCATACGGTCGAGCAAATCGTATTCGTAGGTCGTGGCGTTTTCGCGAGGATCGACGGCTTCGATCCGGTTCCCCCGGGCGTCGTAGCCGAATTCCCAGTCGCCGCCTTCGGGGTGTTTCATCCCGGTCAGCTGATTGACCAGGTCGTAGGCGTAGGTAGTCGCTTTACCGCGCCGATCGGTGACTTTGACCGGGTTGAAGTTGCCGTCGTATTCGATTTTGGTTTCTTTCCCAAGCGGATCGACATAGGCGGTCGGACGCTCCATCGCGTTGAGTTCGATTTTCCAGACGTTTTCCGCGGGATCGGTGATCTGCTTTGGTATCCCGTTGGCGTCATAGACATATTTCGTTTTATTACCCATTGGCGTCGTTCTAGCGAGGAGATCGCCGAGCGCGTTGCGTTCGAAGGCTTCAGCTTTCAGGCCAGGGGCCGTCTTCGACGTCAGGTAGTTGCGGCTGTCATAGCCAAAGCTGGTCGTGTGTTCAAGCGCGTCTTTAGCGGTGAGGCGGTTACCGCGCGTGTCGTAGGTGAAGGTCGTCGTGTGTTCGTCGGGGTCGGTGACCGTCAGCGGCTGACCGGAAGCGTTGTAGGTGAAGGTCGTCTCGCCTTCGGCTGAATCGGTGATCTTTTTCAGATCATTGGTTTCCGACCATTCGTAGGCCCAGGTCCCTTCGCGCTCGTCAGTGAAGTTCGTCAGCCTGTTCTGGCCGTCGTATTCGTAGCTGCGTTCACCTTCCTCGGAGTCGATCACCGACGTGAGGTTGCCTTTGCCGTCGTAGCCGAACTGCCATTTGGCGCCGCCGGGCTTGACGACTTCGTCGACGTTGCCGGCTTCGTCATAGCTGGTCGTCGTCGTGTGTCCGAGCTGGTCTTTTTCGGAGATGACGCGATCCTGGCCATCGAAGCCATAGGTGGTTTTCCCGCCCTCGGGTTCCGTGACGATCGTTTCGTTTTCTTTGTATTCGAGTTTCCAGAGATTTTCAAGCCCATCGCGCTGTTCGGTGATCCGACCTTGGGGGTCGAAGGTGTTTTTGAGGATCACGTTGCCGCGCGGGTCTTTGATCGTTTTCAGGCGATGTTCGGAGTCATACGTGTATTCGGTGACGCCGCCGAGAGCGTCGGTCACGGTCGCCAAGTCGCCGGCCGCCGAGTAGGTGTATTTGATTTCGCGCCCGGTCGAGTCTTTGGCCAGGGTGATGTGGTTGGAGCCGTTATAAGAGAAGGTGAGCGTCTGAGCCGATGGATCGGTGATCGTCGCGAGGCGCCCTTCGCCGTTGTAGCCGTAGGTCGTTTTGAGGCCGTGGTCATCGGTGATGCTGGCGATCCGCCCGCTTTCGTCGAAGCGGTAGACCGTGCGCTCGAGGGTCGTCAGCTGGAAGGTGCCTTCGACTTTGGCGAGCGTGCTAGTAACGCCTGAGGGGGCTTTGTAGGCTTCACCGACTTTGTAGAACATGTCTTGGCGGCCGTCTTGGCGCAAAATGAGGACTGCGCCTGACGTGAGCTCGGTCGCGCTGGAAAGACCGGTCTGTGACCAGCCGGAGCCAAGGCCGGTGTCTGCACTTGAGCCGGAGCTGTAGGCGCGGGTGAATTCAAGCGGAACGTTGCTCTTGTTCGTCAGGAGCAGATCTCGGTGCGAGTAGGAGAGCTGGCCGGTGGCGAGGCTAACCGGGTCGGCACCTTCCCCGCATTGGGATTCTTTACCACGGCATTGACCAGTGAGTTCGGGTAGCTGGACCGCCGGTTTCCATTTGACGTTAGAGGTAGCGGAGTCCCCACAGCCAGCCGGGCTGGGACCGCTTGCGCACCCCCAGTCGTTGTTGGGAGCGGAGAGATTGCCTGCCGGTTTGTAGAGAAGCCCCCCGCCATTGCCTCGGAAGCGGTTCCATTCGATTTTCGGGGTGCCTGATTCAACTCTGATCCCGTAACCAGAGCCTTTGCGGATCGTCGAGTTGGTGATCGTCGGCGACGATTCTTTGATGTTGATCGTGCCGGTCCCGCAGGCGCCGCCATTGGCCAGTTCAGCATGATCGATCACCGAGGCGCCGCTGCCGGCCGTAAACCAGATCGAGCACCACCATTCCGTTTCTTTGACGCTGGTGAAGACGATGGGTTTTTCGGCGGTGCCTTCGGCTTTGAGGGTGCCTTTGACGGTTAGGTTAGGGTTGATCAGCCGGACGCCTTTCGTGATGTTCAGCGTGACTCCGCTGGCCACGTAGACGTTGCCTTCGATCTTGACCGGGCTGCCGCCGTCGTTCCAGGTCGAGGAGTTGGCCACGGTGCCTTCGCCGATCCGGATCACGTTTTCGCTGTTGCCGCTCAGCGTGTTGCCGGTGATGTTGCCGGGAATATCGAGGCCTTTGTAAGAGAGCGCCTGTTTGGTGGTCCCGACAATCGTGTTGGCGCCCAGGTTTTTGCCCACCACCGTGCCGGTGCTGGTGATGTTGACGATGATCCCGTTGGCGCCGCCTTCGACGAAGTTGTCGTGGATGTTGACTTCACCGGTTTTGGTGCTGGCCGCCGTGTAGTTGACCGCGTAGGTCGCGTTGCCGATGAAGTTGTTGTTGGCGATCTCAGGGCTGCCGCCGTTTTCGACGATGATCCCGTAGTTGGCGCCTTTGCGGATCGTCGAGTTGGTGATCGTCGGCGACGATTCTTTGATGTTGATCGTGCCGGTCCCGCAGGCGCCGCCATTGGCCAGTTCAGCATGATCGATCACCGAGGCGCCGCTGCCGGCCGTAAACCAGATCGAGCACCACCATTCCGTTTCTTTGGCGCTGGTGAAGACGATGGGTTTTTCGGCGGTGCCTTCGGCTTTGAGGGTGCCTTTGACGGTTAGGTTAGGGTTGATCAGCCGGACGCCTTTCGTGATGTTCAGCGTGACTCCGCTGGCCACGTAGACGTTGCCTTCGATCTTGACCGGGCTGCCGCCGTCGTTCCAGGTCGAGGAGTTGGCCACGGTGCCTTCGCCGATCCGGATCACGTTTTCGCTGTTGCCGCTCAGCGTGTTGCCGGTGATGTTGCCGGGAATATCGAGGCCTTTGTAAGAGAGCGCCTGTTTGGTGGTCCCGACAATCGTGTTGGCGCCCAGGTTTTTGCCCACCACCGTGCCGGTGCTGGTGATGTTGACGATGATCCCGTTGGCGCCGCCTTCGACGAAGTTGTCGTGGATGTTGACTTCACCGGTTTTGGTGCTGGCCGCCGTGTAGTTGACCGCGTAGGTCGCGTTGCCGATGAAGTTGTTGTTGGCGATCTCAGGGCTGCCGCCGTTTTCGACGATGATCCCGTAGTTGGCGCCTTTGCGGATCGTCGAGTTGGTGATCGTCGGCGACGATTCTTTGATGTTGATCGTGCCGGTCCCGCAGGCGCCGCCATTGGCCAGTTCAGCATGATCGATCACCGAGGCGCCGCTGCCGGCCGTAAACCAGATCGAGCACCACCATTCCGTTTCTTTGACGCTGGTGAAGACGATGGGTTTTTCGGCGGTGCCTTCGGCTTTGAGGGTGCCTTTGACTACGAGCCCTCCGACTTTCAAGACCGTGCCTGGTTCAGCTTGAACCGTAACCCCGGGTTCGATAGTCGGGCTGCCAGTAGCCGTGTACGGGCTGCCGGCAACGGTGAGAGTCGTGTTGGTAGTGATTTTTTCCGGCAGCACCGTTGCCGACGCCACGGCTGGAAGGATCAGGAGGAGCGCCAGCAGCGCAGCTGAGACAACCCAGACACAGGCCGGCATTCTGATTGTGGCTGCTCGATATGGCAGGCCGACCCCGTCTCTCCTCGTCATCAAAGTCCCCCTGCTCATGTGAGGAGCGCGCATCAGTCGCTCCGTTTCCAATGTTCGCAGCATCTTTAACAGTTGAGTTGACTTATGGCATACCTAGTTTTTGGACTAAAAGTTCAGGTTGGAAGAATGGACTCAAGTCTGCGACCTTCGGGCCATGAGCCCATGCCGGCTCAGCCGAGGTAAAGCTTGATCAGCTGGCTGCCGACCAGCATCCCGACCACGCCGCCGAGGGCCAGGAACGGCCCGAAGGGGATCGCCATCTTGCGGGCGGCGGCGCCGTGGTGGGCGATCAGGGCCAAGCCGACAAAGCTGCCGGTGAAGAGCGCCACCAGCATCGCCGGGGCGACCGCCCAACCCAGGAACAGGCCCATGGTGGCGGTCAGCTTGACGTCGCCAAGCCCCATCCCCTTCGGGTAGGCGAGAACGACGAGGAAGAGCAGTCCGCCGGCGATCGCCGCCGCGGCCACACGCTCAGGCAGGCCGTCAGGGTCGGTCGGCACCGCTATCGCCAGACAGAGAATCGCGCCGACCAGCAGGATCTTGTTGGGGATGATCCGCTGCTCGAGGTCGGTCAGCGTGATCGCGGCGAGCATCGTCAGGAAGACGAGGTCGATCGCGATTTCCGCGACCGTGTCCTGGCGATGGACGATCACGGTCAGCGCGAAGAGGAGCCCCAGCCCAAGCTCGGTCAGCGGGTAGCGCGGCGAGATCGGCACGCCGCAGCAGCGGGCGCGACCGCGGAGCAACAGCCAGGAGAGGAGCGGGACGTTGTCGTAGGCGGCGATCTGGACGCCGCAGGCGGGGCACCGCGAGCGTGACTCGGCGATCGACACCCCGCGGGGAACCCGGTGGGCGACCGCCGTCACGAAGCTGCCGGCCACCAAGCCGAGGACAAACGCGAAGATGGCTATGCCGACCATGGAGCGGCAGTTCTACCCGAGCAGGCGGCTGTCGCGGCCGCGGGTCTAGAGACCCGGGATGACTTTGAAGCGCCGGGTGGCCGCCTTGGTCTCCGCGTTGCCGGCGAGGTCGGTCGCTTTCACCCGCAGGATGTAGCGCTTGATATGCAGATGGCGGAGGCGCAGGGGCGAACTGCACTTCTTCCACCTGGCGCGGTCGACCCTGCAGAGGAAGGTCGTCCCGGGCGCGTCTTCGGTCGTGTCGGTGAAGCGGAAGACGGCGACGTGCTTGCGGGTCTTAGCGGCGGGGCCCATCGTGATGCGGGTGTGCGGGATCGTCGAATCCTCGACGTAGTACACCGGCGCCGAGCAGCGAGACTGGGCGCCACCCGACCCGACCGAGATGCCGGAGAAGGCGGTGGCGGCATTGTCGGCCACCTGCACCGCGAGGCCGGAGGACAGCTGGGCGGCCGAGCCCTTCGCGACCGGGGAGCCGGCGCAGCTGGGGGTGCCGAAGATCCTGACCGTGGCGGCGCCGGGCGCGGAGCCGCTGACCAGGGGCGTGTTGTCGTTGGCGCGCCCAGCCGGGCTCGTGCGCAGATGCGGAGGCGCCGGAGGGCTGCCGTTCGGATTCGGTCGGGCCTCGCCGCCGGAACCAGACGGCGGCGACGCCACCTCCTGGTAGGAGATCGAGGAAGTCGAGCAGGCGGAGGAGAAGCCTCCCCAAGCGGCCGTCGCGTAGAAGGTCGTGGTGGAGTTGTCGGCCACCGGCACCTGAATTCCGGGAGTCGCGAAAGCCGCGGAAGAACCGCTGGCGAGCGACTGTCCCGAGCAGTCCGCGGTCGAGTAGATGGTGACGGTCGATTCCCCGTCGGCGCTGCCGCTCAGACGCGGGAAGTTGTCGGCGGCCGGCGACGCGGGCGTAACGGTGCCGAAGACGGGGGCGCTCGGCGGCCCGTTCACCTGCCGGTAGGTGATGCTTTCGAACGAGCACGGAGAGGTCCCGGAGCTGTCCCTGATCGTGGCGTAGAAGGTCGTGATCGAGTCGAGCCCGACCGTCACCGGGATGCCGGCGCCTTCGAGTTCTTCCACGGTGCCTTCGGCTTTGACCGCAGCCGGATTCAGGCAGGTCCCATCCCCGGCGTAGATCGTGACCATGGCGCCCGGTTCAAAGGTTCTCGTCCGCGGCCCTTCGAGGCGGGCGGAGCGCCCCAGCACTGAGGAGATCACACCGTCTCCGCGGCCCTGGATACGGGGAGTGAGCGAGGCCCCAGGCGATCCCGGGTCCGTCGCGGTCAGGGCTGGCCGCAGCGGGGCAGCGCTTGCCAAGGGAGCAATCGCGGCCAATGCGAGAAGCGCGGCGGTAAACACATGAAGCAGGGAAGGGCGGGCCGCAATGGCCCGCCCTTCCCTGCTGTTCTTGCTTAGAGACTTCATGTCCAAGCAGTGCGGCTAGAGAGGATCAGCCTCCCCATCCACCCGTCGGACAACCGCCTTTGCCTGGCACGGTGCAGGGGTAGCTCATGGTGCCCCCGTTGTTCACGATTGAGAACGTCTGCGTTGAGGACGATCCGGTCACCGTAATCTCGTAGCCGGTGTCGGTGGGCAAGCCCGTGCCGGTGGGACCGCTCACTTCAAGTCCGGTGGCACTCGAGAGGGTGGGCTCGATCGCTTTCAGGGCGGTCGCGTCAGCGCCGGTGTACTTGCCGTTGTTGTCGGTCGCGTACGTCTCGATTGCGACCTGGGCGCTGTGGGCGGACTCCTTGGCCTTGGCGTCGCCGGCCTTGCTCTTCTGGTTGAAGAACGCGGGCAGCGCGATCGCGGCCAGGATTCCGAGGATGAGCATGACGACCAGGAGCTCGATCAGCGTGAAGCCGGCCTCCTTGTCACCGTTGAGCCGGGCGCCTATTTTGGCCCGGAGATTCTGGAGAAACATTTAGAGACCTCCTAAGGTCCTAATCGTTTGCGCCAGAGCCCCGTCGCTTGCAGCCACGTGGTGTCTGTCGACCCCGGTGGTAGCCCGGCCAGCTCCGACAAGGGAGCCCCGAAGGCTTTGCGCCCCCACCTCACGGCGGGTTTGCCTTTTGCACCGAAGCACTGGCAGATTCATCACTACGGCGTAATCGGCCGCACCGCCCAAGACCTAAATCCCCGAAATTTGGTTTTCATCGGGCGAAAAATCAGGCCTGGGGACAATTGTGCGCCCGTGGCAGCGAATAACCCCTAGAGCGTCCGTCCGGACCGAACAGCACCGCCGTGACGGCGCACCCTGCGACCACCACAACCGTGACGTAGACAGCGTTGAATGCGCCTACATCGACTAGACCGTTGTTCGACCAGCGCCAGAAGACAAGGGCAATCGCCGCCCCCACCAGACCGCGGACTGGCATCCCACGGGAGCCATCCAGGGCATCCCAGCCAAGCAGTGCCAGCAGCAGGGGCAGGTGGTAGTAGAGATTGTCGACCGGGTCCAGGGACGAGCGCAGCAAAGCGAGCAGCGCCAACAGCGCCATCGCATCGGCGCCACTGAGGCCGAAGCCGCCGCGGCGCAGCGCCAGGGCCAGCGGCAGCCCCAGCGCCAGCAGCACGATCAGAGGGTGCGAAAGGGAGCCGACCAGCGGCGGCGCCTCGTGCACATGGGCGACGACCTCGGTGTCGCCGACCTGGTGCACTTCGGTCTTGACGGTCGCCAGCGGGTACCAGACGCTCCACGGAGTCACCACCCGCCCGGTGTTCGCGGCGCTGTCGCCGACGTCGAGGAAGTTCGAGGGAGAGGCGACCAGTCCCGGCAGCATCAGCGCCACGACTATCGCTGCGGCCGAGACCGCGACCCGGAGGCGGCTCCCCGGCAGCGCCATCAGGGCCGGCAGGATCGCGATCACGGCCCACTGCTTCGAGGCGACGGCCAAACCCAGCAACAGGGCGGTCCGCCCCCTCCTCCCTTCACTGGCGCTGGCGACGGCGGCGACCGCCAGCGCCGCGGTGAGGATCTCCTCGGGATGGCCGGCCCGAAGCGCCTCGATAGTGAGCGGGTTGACCAAGCAGAGGGTGCCTAGAACGACCTGCGCCGCCACTGAGGCCCCACGCCGTCGAGCGATGCCAGCCAGATACAGGCCCAGCAGCCCCGCCGCCAGCACGCAGGGGAACGCGGCCCAGCGATAGGCATCCAGCTCTCCGCCGCTGGAGAGCGCCGCGAAAGGCGCCTGGACGAGCGTCGAGAAGGGGCCCATCATCGCCTTCGCCGAGAGATACTCGGACACGTGGCCGTGGGCGAGAGCGTCGACCGCCGGCTGGGCGTCGACCGACCAGTCCGCAGTGGAGGAGAGCGCCGAGACAAGCCAGGCGGACACGATCGCCACCAGGGCAAGCGGCAGCCAAAACCTCGCTACTCGAGCCATAGTCCGCTATCGGCCGCCGCCGGGCTTGTATTGAGCGGCGGCTATTGGCTACCGCGTTATCCGCCGGCGCTGGGACGATGCGCCGCCTGATGAGGAACCGGGTCCCGGTCTTTCTGCTCGTCGCCGCGGTCGCTGTCGCGGCCGCGCTGCTGCTCTCGCTGGACTCCCACCTCACCTTTCTCGCCGACGGGTGGGAGCTGCTGATAAAGAGGCGGGGCTGGTCTCCAGGCGACTTCCTCGACCCCTTCCACGAGCACCTGATCCTGGCGCCGGCGCTGATCTACAAAGCGCTGATCGCGGTCTTCGGCATGGGTTCCGCACTGCCGTTCTACGCGGTCTCGATCTCGCTCTTCCTGCTCAGCGCAGTGCTTCTCTTCGCCTACATCCGCGCCCGGATCGGAGACTGGCCGGCCCTGATCGCCGCCGTTCTCGTCCTCTTCCTCGGCGCCGCGTCGGAAGACCTGCTCTGGGAATTCCAGATGGCCTTCTTCGGCTCGGTCGCGGCGGGTCTGGGGATGCTGATCGCGCTCGACCGCGGCAGCCGTCGAGGCGATCGCGTCGCCTGCGGGCTCCTGGCGCTCTCGCTCTCGTTCTCGGGCGTGGGCGTCGCTTTCGCCGCGGCTGGCCTGGCCGATCTCGCGCTCGGCCGCCGCCCTCGGCGCCGGCGCGCCTACGTGGCACTGCTGCCACTGGCGCTCTATGTCCTCTGGTGGCTGGGTTGGGGTCGCACCGCCGGAGGCAACCTCAGCCTCGAGAACCTCGAGGGGCTGCCGCACTACATGTTCGACTCCGCCGCCGCGGGAATCGCCTCCCTGCTCGGCCGCGACCCCCTGGACGCGAGCGGCCACCCGCCGCTTGTATGCCAGGCGCTGCTCGTCCTCTTCATCGGCCTGGCGGGCCTGCGGATCGCGCGCCTGCGGCGGATGCCGCGGGGGCTGGCGATCGCCCTGACGCTGGCGCTCGTGTTCTGGGCCCTGAGCGGACTCGACCGCACTCCCGAGCGCTACGCGACCGCGAGCCGCTACCAGTACCCGAGCGCGGTTTTCATCCTCCTTGTCGCCGCCGAGCTGCTGCGTGGCGTGCGGTTACCCCGCATCGCGGTGTTGGCGATGGGGATCGTCACCGCCGGCGCCGTTCTCGGCGGCGTCTCGCTCCTGCACCGCGACTACGACAACACCTGGAAGCCGATGGCCGACCAGGTCCGGCTGACGCTGGCGGCGATCGACATCGCCGGCGACAATGCCCGCGCCGACTACCCCGTCTCCTTTCCACCATCGATAACCATCTCGAGGGGGGCTTACCTGGCCGCCACCAGGGACCACGGCTCGCCCGCCTTCAGCGAAGCGGAACTACTGGCGCGCTCCGAACAGGAAAGGCAGGCTGCCGACGCGGTGCTAGCGGAAGCATCCCGAATCGGCTTACGGCGCGCGGACCCCCTATCGGCCATCGCCGCCTGCCGGTTCCTGTCAACCACCGGTCCAGGCCACGGCGGCGTCAGCCTGCGCCCTGGCTTGTTTGACCTGGAAAACCCGGGGGCAGCAGGAGCCCGGGTGCGACTCGGAAGATTCGCTCGGGGCTTCCGGGTCGGCCTGGGGCGGATCCCACCCGGAGACGCGCGGTCGCTGGCGATACCGCGCGACAGTTCGCCCCGACCCTGGATGCTGCACGTGGCGAGCGGCTCAGTTCGGGTCTGTCGACAGCAGTCGCGCAAGACCTCGGCCTCGTAGAAGTCGGCGATCTTGCCAGCATGCGCCTCCACCGTTGGAACGGGAGAGAATCAGCGGATGTGTTCGTAGATGCTGAACATCGGCAGGTACATCGCGATCACGATGAAGCCGACGATGCCGCCGACGAAAACGATCATCAGCGGCTCGATCAGCGCGGTTAGGGCCTTGACCTTGGCGTCGACCTCGGCCTCGTAGAAGTCGGCGATCTTGCCCAGCATGTGCTCGAGCTGGCCGGTTTCCTCGCCGACCGCGACCATGTGGCCGACCATCGGCGGGAAGATCGCGTTCTCCTCGATCGGCCCGGCCAGGGTGCCGCCGCGCTTGACCGAGGCGTAGACGTCCTCCATCGACTGCTCGACGACGACGTTGCCGGCGGTGTCCCCGGTGAGTTTGATCGCCTGCAGCATCGGCACGCCGGAGGAGACGGCGCCGGAGAAGGTGCGCGACCAGCGGGCGAGGGCGACCTTCTGGATCACGTCGCCGATCTTCGCCGGCAGCCTCAGTTTGAAGCGATCCCAGAGCTCGTTGCCCCGGGTGGTTTTCTTCCATTTGAAGAAGGCGAAGAAGATCAGCGCCAAGCCCGGGATGATCACGAACCAGTAGCCGGTGAGCGCTTCAGAGGCACTGACGCAGATCTGCGTCGGGAGCGGGAGCCCGGCAGCTTCTTCCGGATGTTCTTCGGCCAGTTCTTCGAAGATTTTGGCGAAGGTCGGGATCACGAAGGCGACGATCGCGACCAGAACCACGGTCGCGAAGCCGAAGACCAGCGACGGGTACATCATCGCCGATTTGACCTGGCGCCTGAGGGCGTCGGATTTCTCGACCTGGAAGGCGATCCGGTCCATCGCCTCATCAAGGCGGCCCGACTGCTCGCCCGACCGCACCATCGCGCGGAAGAGGCGGTCGAAGACCTTGGGATGGCGCTCCATCGCCTGCTCCAGCGAGCTCCCCGCCTCCACGTCCGCCCTGACACTGGCGGTGGCCGCCTTGATCTGATCGTCCTGGGTCTGCTCCTCGAGCGTGTACAGGGTGCGCAGCATCGGCATCCCGGAGGCGACCAGGGTGGCGAACTGGCGCGAGAAGATCGCCAGCTCGCGCATGTCGACCGCCTGCCAGCGCTTGAACAGATCCTCGATGTTGAATGGGCTCGATTTCTCACTGACATCGAGAACGATCAGGCCGCGCTGGCGCAGCTGCTCGGTTACGGCGGCCTTGGAATCCGCGTCGAGCTCCCCGGCTGAGGTGCCCCCCGCCAGGTCCATCGCCCGGAACTCGAAGGTGGTCGCCGACATCGCGCGCTAGGCCCCCGGCACCGCGATCGGCGGCGGCGCGCTGCCGGTCGCGGTCGCGGCTTCGGCCTGACTCAGCGGCGCCCCGCCGAGCAGCCTGTTGAGCTCCTCCGGCACCGACGCCCGCTGTTCGGCCAGCGAACGGGTGATCTTGCCGGTGCGCACGAGCCGCGCCAGGTCGGCGTCCATCGTCTGCATCCCCACCGCTCCGGAGGTCTGCAGGGCGGCGTAGATCTGGTGCGTTTTCCCCTCGCGGATCAGGTTGCGGATCGCCGGGGTCGGGACCAGCACCTCGGTGGCAACGGTCCGTCCGCGACCGTCGGCGGTCGGCAGCAGCTGCTGGGTGACGATCCCCTGCAGGGCGATCGAGAGCTGGGTCCGCACCTGCCCCTGCTGCTCGGGCGGGAAGACGTCGATGATGCGGTCGACGGTCTGGGCGGTCGACTGGGTGTGCAGGGTGGCGAAGACGAGGTGGCCGGTCTCGGCCGCGGTCAGAGCGGTGGAGATCGTCTCCAGGTCGCGCATCTCGCCGACCAGGATCACGTCGGGGTCCTCTCGCAGGGCGGCCCGCAGGCCGAGCGAGAAGTCGGGGGCATCGGAACCGATCTCGCGCTGGTTGACGATCGAGCTTTTGTGCTGATGCAGGAACTCGATCGGGTCCTCGATCGTGAGGATGTGGTCCTGGTGCTCGACGTTGATCACGTCGATCATCGCCGCCAGGGTCGTGCTCTTGCCGGAGCCGGTGGGGCCGGTGACGAGGACGAAGCCGCGCGGTTTCGCGCAGAGCTCGCGCAGCACCTGCGGCACCCCGAGCGAGTCCAGCGCCGGGATCTCCTGCGGGACCAGGCGGAAGGCAGCGCTGACCGTCCCCCGCTGGAAGAAGCAGTTGACGCGGAAGCGGGCGACGCCGGGGATCGCGTAGGCGAAGTCGAGCTGCTGGTTGTTCTCGAAGCGTTTGCGCTGGTCGTCGTTGAGGATCCCGTAGACGACCTCGCGGGTCATCTGCGAGTTGAGGACCGGGAAGCCCTCCATCGGGCGGATCTTGCCCTTGTCGCGGATCGCCGGCGGGAAGCCCGGGGTGATGTGGACGTCGGAGGCCTTGGTCTCGACCATGTGGCCGAGCACGGCGGAGAAGTCGAAGTCAGGCAGTGACACGGAGGACCTCCTCGAGGCTGGTGTTGCCGGCGCGGACCTTGGAGACGCCGTCCTCGCGCAGGGTCAGCATCCCCTCTTCGCGGGCGGTGGCGGCGATGTCGGGCTCGGCGGCGCGGGCGATCGTCATTTCCTTCAGCTTCTCGCTGAGGCTCATCACCGAGTAGATCCCGACCCGGCCGCGGTAGCCGCTCTGGTTGCAGCGCGGGCAGCCGACCGGCTCGTAGGCCTCGACGTCGGCCCCGACCCGCACCCCGGCGTCGGCCAGCGCCCCGGTCGGGATCACCGCGCGCCGCTTGCAGTTGGTGCAGAGCTTGCGGGCCAGCCGCTGGGCGACGACGCAGTCGACGGCGGAGGCGGTGAGGAAGGTCTCGATGCCCATCTCGTTGAGGCGGGCGATCGCCCCGGGGGCGTCGTTGGTGTGCAGGGTGGTGAGCATCATGTGGCCGGTCAGGGCGGCCTCGATCGCGATCCGTGCCGTCTCCGCGTCGCGGATCTCGCCGACCATCACCACGTCGGGGTCGGCACGCAGGATCGAGCGCAGGCCGCGGGCGAAATCGAGACCCGCCTTGCGGTTGACGTTCATCTGGTTGACCCCCCCGATCCGGTACTCGACCGGGTCCTCGATCGTGATGATCTTGCGCTCGACGTCGTTGAGCTCGGTCAGCGCCGCGTAGAGGGTCGTGCTCTTGCCGGAGCCGGTCGGCCCGGTCACCAGCACGGCGCCGTAGGACTGCCGGAAGGCGTCCTCGAAGCGGGCCCGGGCGGAGCCGTCCATGCCAAGGTCGTCGAGCGTGCGCTGGGCGTTGCTTTCGTCGAGGATGCGGATCGTCGCCCCCTCCCCACGCTGGGTCGGCAGGGTCGTCACACGCAGATCGACGCGGCGCTCCTCGACGGCAACGCTGACGCGACCGTCCTGGGGAACTCGCTTCTCGGCGATGTCGAGCTCGCTCATGATCTTCAGCCGCGAGATCACGGCGCCGATCATCCGCTTCGGCACGTGCGCGGCTTCCTTCAGCACGCCGTCGACCCGGAAGCGAACCCGCAGCTCGCTTTCCTCAGGCTCGAGGTGGACGTCGGAGGCGCCCTCCCCCACTGCCTGGGCGAGGATGCTGTAGACGAGCTTGATCACCGGCGCGTCCTCGGCGCTGGCCTGCATGTCGCTGACCGCGGCGAGGCTCTCCTCGCCCGCTTCCTCCTCGTCCTGTTCCTCGATGATCGCGTCGGTGGCAGCGTTCTGGATCGTGCCGAGCCGGCCCAGCAGCGACTCGACGTCGGCTCTGGCGGCGACGGCGATGTGGCAGTCGAGGCCGGTGGCAATCTGGATGTCGTCGACGGCGAGGACGTTGGCCGGGTCGGCGGCGGCGACCAGCAGCGTGTGCTGGTCCATGTAGCCGACCGGGACGGCCATGTAGCGGCGCGCCATCGTCACCGGGAACAGTGCCGCGGCGGCGACGTCGACGCTGTAGACGGCGAGGTCGACGTGGTCGAGCCCGTAGCGCTCGGCGGTCGCCCGCGAGAGCTGTTCGTCGTTGATCGCGCCCTGTTCGAGCAGCAGCGACTCCGGCGTGCGCCCGGCGGTGCGGGCCGCCTCGATCGCCGCCTGCACGACCTCGGGGGCGACGTAGCCGAGCTCGACCAGGACGTCGGTGATGAAGCCACGCGAGTGGCCGCGGTGCAGCGGCTGGGTCAGGCCCGGCGTGCCCTGCGCCTCGGGCGGAGGCATCGCCGGCGCGGTCGAGGTGCCGGAGTCGGGGACCGGCTGCAGGTGCCCCGGGTACTGGAATTTGTCGTTCGAGCTCATCGCCGGCGTCAGTTCGGGTGGTAGGTGGCTTCGGGGCCGTCGTAGCCGGCGTCGATGACCGCTTGGACGACGCTCTGGGAGGTCTGGAAGCCGTAGTCGACCGAGGCCTGCGGAACTCCTTCGCTGACGTCGCGCGGTTTCATCACCAGCAGCGCCGGCACCTGCTGCACGTCGGCGCCAAGCGTGATCGCCGCGTAGCGGGAGATCTGCTTGGCGGGGACGACGAAGAAGGCGGCACCGGGGCGCGACCGCAGCTGCTGCGCCGCGCCCTTCACCAGCTTGTCGTCGATGCCGCCGTCGTGGACAACGAGCAGGACCACGGTCTTGCCGGAGTCATAGGCGGAAGCGACGGGAGTCGGGATCGGCGGTGCCGGGATCGAGGAGGGAATCGCTGCCGCCCCTTCTTCGGTGGCGGCTTCGACCGCACCTTCCACCGCGCCTTCGACGGCTTCGCCCGGCGTCGCCCCGGTCGCGGTGCCGCTCGCTTCGGTGCCGGCGATCGCCACCGTCGCTTCGGTCGGCGCCGCTTCTTCGCTTTCACCGCCGCCGCCCGGTTTGAGGAACATGAAGGCGGCGATGGCGATCAGCACGACGACGATCCCGACCTGGAACCGCGGATCGCTGTTGATCTTCTCCCTCACCGCGCCACCGGCGCTTTGTCGAGCTGCTCGATGCCGCTGGCCCGCTGGCCGCCGGCGGCCAGCATCAACTTGAAGTCGTGCGGGCTGGAGGCGTAGTCCATCGCCGTCGCCTCGGTGATCCTGCCCTCCATCGCGTAGGTGAGCAGCGACTGGTCGAAGGTGCGCATCCCGTAGTACTCGCCTTCGCCGATGACCTCGGTGATCTTGCCCGTTTCTTCGGGGTCGAGGATCAGGTCCTGAACGCGGCCGGTGACGACCATCACCTCCGAGGCGGGCACCCGCCCCTCGCCGGTGACGTCGGGGACGAGGCGCTGGGCGATCGCCCCTTTCAGGGTCGAAGCCAGCATCACCCGCGCCTGCTGTTGCAGATGCGGCGGGAAGAAGTCGATGATGCGGTTGATCGTCTCGGTCGCGTCGAGGGTGTGGACCGTGGAGAGCACGAGGTGGCCGGTCTCGGCCGCCGAGAGCGCGGTCCGCACCGTCTCCTCGTCGCGCATCTCGCCGATCAGGATCACGTCGGGGTCCTGGCGCAGCACCCGCCGCATCGCCCGTCCGAAGCCCTTGGTGTCGGAGCCGACTTCGCGCTGATTCACGATCGAGCGTTTGTCGGCGTGCAGGTACTCGATCGGGTCCTCGAGCGTGACGATGTGCCGCGCCCGGGTGGAGTTGATGTGATCGATCATCGCCGCCAGCGTCGTGCTCTTGCCCGAGCCGGTGGTCCCGGTGACCAGCACGATCCCCCGCTGCTCCTCGGCCAGCCCCCGCACGACCTCCGGCAGCCCAAGATCGTCAATCGACCGAATCTCAAACGGAATCGCCCGGCAGACGATCGAGATCGACCCCCGCTGCCTGAAGCAGTTGACGCGAAAACGCGAAACCCCCGGCAGCGAATAAGAAAAGTCCGCCTCCCCGTCCGCCTCGAACTCAGCCACAGACCGCGCCTCGGCAATCCCCCGGAAGGCCCCCTCAGTGTCCTCCGCGCTCAGCTCACCAAACCCCTCCAGCGGGATCAGTTCGCCATGCATGCGCGCAACCGGAGGCGAGTCGACCTTCACATGAAGGTCCGACCCCTCCCGCTGAACGAGGGTACGCAGAGCTGAATCGATGTCGAACATCCCGGCTTGTATCGGCCAGGACCCTCAAGGCCTTAAACCCCGGTGCAAAGCGCCTTTCAGCGAAACATCGCCATCAAAACAAAAGCGCCCCGCCAGCTAGACGGGGCGCTTTTTAATTAGTCGCGTCCGAGGTCGCCTGACGGCGTGGCTGACAAGGACGCAGTGAGCGCCGTGTGCTCCGCACACAAGCGATCGAGGACGCAGTCAGGCGCGTCGTCAGGCGACCTCGCGCAATTTCTGCGCCTCGCCCAGACTCTGCAGCTTTTTCAAGCTCTGATTCTCGATCTGACGAATCCGCTCGCGGGTCACGTTGAACGTGCGCCCGACCTCGTCCAGGGTGCGCGGGTGCTCGCCGCCGAGCCCGTAACGGAGCTCGAGCACGCGGCGCTCACGGTAGGAGAGGTTCTCCAGCGCCTCCTTCAACGCCTCTTTGGTCAGCAGGTCCGCGGCGCGGTCGAACGGGGACTCGGCCTTCTCGTCGGCGATGAACTGGCCGAACTCGGACTCCTCCTCGTCGCCGACCGGCTTCTCCAGCGAGACCGGGGCCTGGGCGGAGCGCTTGATCGAGTCGACCTCCTCGGGATCGATCCCCGTTACCTCGGCGATCTCCTCCGGGGTGGGCTCGCGGCCCAGCTCGGTGACCAGCTTGCGCTCGGCACGGCCGATCTTGTTCAGCTTCTCGACCACATGGACCGGGATCCGGATCGTGCGGGCCTTGTCGGCCAGGGCACGGGCGATCGCCTGGCGGATCCACCAGGTCGCGTAGGTCGAGAACTTGAACCCCTTGCGGTAGTCGAACTTCTCGGCCGCACGGACCAGGCCCAGCGTCCCCTCCTGGATCAGATCGAGGAAGGGAAGGCCCTGGTTTCGATAATTTTTCGCGATCGAGACGACCAGGCGCAGGTTCGACTCGACCATTTTCTGCTTCGCGTCGAGGTCGCCGCGCTCGATGCGCTTGGCGAGTTCGACCTCCTCCGCGGCGGTCAGCAGGCGGACTTTGCCGATGTCCTTGAGGAACAGCTGCAGCGAGTCCGTGGTCATGTCCGGTTTCAGGTCCAGCGCCGCTTTCTGGCGACGACGGCCTTTTTTCCCGGTGTCGGCGGGCATCGCGTCCGCGGCCGCTTTCTGGGCCGGGTCCATGTCCTCGACGAGCTCGATCCCCGACTTCTCGAGGTGCCCGTACAGATCCTCGACGTCCGACTCGTCGAGATCGACCTCGGACACGGCCGAGGCGATATCGCCGAAGGTCAGCACCCCGAGCTGCTGCCCGCGATTGATGAGGCCTTTGACCTCCTCCAACTCCTGAAGCTCTGCTACCAGCATGCGATCTACTCGTTTCCCTAGCGGTTCGTGTTTAGTCCTGGCAATGGAATGCCCCAGCGGATCGAAAGTTGTGCCGGCCGATGAAAAAGCGGACCGACAACCTGGTCCGCGAAGTAAGCATCAATATCTGGACTGCGATGTAGCCCGGAGGGCGTGCGTCGAAACTTCGTCAAACGCTTGTTCGTATCGTAGTCGCTTCAGTTTGTGAAGTCAATGCCGAACTCGATGCGCCATCCCAAACCCTGGCTGAGCGCCTTTTGGCAGCGCGCCTACCGTGAGAACGTCACCGGACTCTCGGCAATGGTCGCCTACAACCTGATGCTGGCGGTCTTTCCCTTCGCCCTGCTCGTCCTCTTCGTCTTCGGCCAGGTGCTGAAGATAAAGGGGGTCGAGACCAGCGTCGTCAGCGATCTCGAGCGGCTCTTCCCCAGCGTCGAGCAGCAGACCCTGACCGACGTCCTCAACCGGATCCAGAACAACTCGACCACGATCGGGATCGCCGCCTTCGTCGGCTCGCTCTGGATCGGCGCCTCCTTCTGGGGGGCGATGGACACCGCCTTCTGCCGCATCTACCACGTCGAGTGCCGCGGCTGGGTCGAGCAGAAGCGCTTCTCCTTCGCGATGCTGGGCGTCGTCCTCCTCTTCATCGCCGCCAGCATCTTCGTGCCGGCGATCGAGAGTGGGCTGATCTCCAGCACCGACCGTCTGCCGTTCGGGCTCTCGAACATCAAGGCGATCGACACCGTCCTCCTGCTCGGCGCGGCGCTGCTCGTCACCTTCGCCATCTGCGCGGTGATCTTCTGGGCGGTGCCGAAAGGGCACATGCCCTGGCGCGCGGTCTGGCCGGGGGCGGCCTTCGTCACCTTCGCCGCCGGCCTCGCCAACTGGCTCTTCCCGATCTATCTCTCGAACGTGTCGAGCCTCTCGCACTTCGGCTCGACCCTGGGCTTCATCCTCATCGCCCTGCTCTGGTTCTACGTGCTCAGCCTGGCCCTGCTGGCCGGCGCGGTGATCAACTCGCTGCGCTTCGAGGTCCATGACACCGGCGAGCTCCCCTACGGCCGCAAGCGGCCGTGCAACGGCTGCGGTGACTCGCCTACCCCCGGCGCCAAGCCGCCCGCGACGACCGCCCCTCAATAAAAACCATCGTATTTCGATGGGGCGCTAATCTTGCTGCTCTTTGCGGACCGAAGAGTTTGTCAATCTTCGCGCGCGGGTAAGCGCGCTAGATTGAATTAATCACATTGATTTAAAAAACGGCGGGGTATTCAGACTGTGGGAAGCGTCCTCGATCCAACCATTCCGATCGACATCGGTGAGCGCTCTCAGCGCCAGCGCATAGTCGAGGCCATGGTCGAGTGCTGTGCCGAGAAGACCTACGCCGCGACGACGATCGCCGACATCGTCAGCCAGGCGAGCATCTCCCGCACCACCTTTTACAAACGCTTCGGCGGCAAGCGCGAGTGCTTCGATGCCGCCCTCGATTGGTGCATCGGCGAGATGCGAACCGCGGTCACGGACTCCTGCTCGCCCTCGGACCCGCCCTTCACCGCGGTGCGTAAAGGAGCCACGGCGACGTTGGATCTGATGGCGGCGAACCCGGCTCTGACCCAATTGCTGATGGGCGAAGCGGTCTCGGTTGAACCAGCGGTAATCGATCGCTATCGAGAGCTCCTGATCCCGGTGCTTGAAAAGCTCTGGGTCGACGCCGGCGGGCAGCGCCAGAGCCGCGGCGACCCCCGCCTCGCGCTCGGGCGCGCGCAGGTGCTGATCTTCAACCAGATCGTCGCCGGCCAGGCCGAGCAACTGCCTGGGCTCCTGCCTGAAATCGTCTACGTGACCCTGCTCCCCTTCGTCGGCCACGAGGAGGCGCTGAGCCAGGCCCGCCTGGTCGGCAGCGAAGCAGACGCCGAACTCTCGTCAAAGTCTCAGTGACTGACAACGAGAGCGACCTCCGCAAGTGGCGGTTGCCGCGGGGCCGCCACGGGCTGCCGCGCGAGCTGGTTACCCGCTCCCAGCGCGAGCGTCTGCTGGCGGCAGTGGTGCGGGTGGCGGCCACCAACGGCTACGAGTCGACTTCCGTTGCCGACATCCTCGAAGAGGCCGGGGTCGGCAGGGAGAGCTTCTACGAGCTCTTCGAAGACAAGAAGGACTGCCTGCTGGCCGCTCGCGGAATCCTGGTCGACGACCTCGCCGCGACCGTGACCGAGGCCCATGGCGAGCCGGGGCCCTGGGCCGACCGGGTCAGGAACGCGCTGGCGGCGATGCTCGACTGGTTCGCCGCCGATCCGGCGGCGACGAAGGTCGTCTTCATCGAGCTCGCCGCGGTGGGCACAGCATCGCGGGAGCTGTTCCGCGCCGACTTCGCCCGCTTCACGAAGTTGTTGGACGCCAGTTTCGCGGAGGACGAACCGGTTCCCGGACTGCCGCGAGCGACCGGGCTCGCGATCGGAGCCGCCCTCGCCCGCGTCTACGAGGAGGTCGTCCGCAACCGCACCGCCGACCTGCCGCAGCTGCTGCCCGAACTGACCTACGAGCTCCTCGTTCCCTTCGTCGGCGAAGAGGCGGCCGGGGACGAGGAGCGGCACGCCGCGGAGATGATCGCCGCAGTGAAGTGAGGGCGTGCGAGGACGGCGGCGGGTGGATGGTCCCACCGCCGTCACTCGCGCTACGGGGGAGACGCCGTCAGGGAAGAAGCGACGTCTCCAGGTCCTACTTCTCGGCGCCCCCTGGGCGGTCGAGACCGCGATGAATACCTTGCTTCGGACCTAACAGTCAAGAAGGTCGCCTCGGGCGCTGTTCAAAGTCCGCCGAGGAGCCGTCGAAATTGACTTTTACCCTGCAAATCGCAGGATGCCGGAATCGGCGCACGCGCGCTTTCGCCCGTGGCCTTAAGCGGTCTGAAAAGTCTTCTTTTATTTCTGCACGAAGGTCGCGTGCAGACCCGCGACCACGTCTTCGGCGATCTTGCGACTGCCGCCGAAGCGGAGCTCGCCGATCTTGCCATCGCGCACGGCATTGAACCACTTGACCGCCGATCCGGCCGCGTAGGCGGGCGGATCGGGCTCCAGCCGCGAGACGCAGGAGACCACCTTGCCGTCCTCGATTACGACCTGGACGCCGGTCGGCCTCGGGATCAGGTCGGGAGTCGGCTCCACCTCAAGCTGGCAGAGACCGGCCACGGGTTCGCTCAGGCCGACCAGCGGCGTGGCGAGCAGGAAGGCGGCCTCGATGTCGATCTGGGTGACGGGAGCGCTCTTGGGGCCGAGGTGGACGAGCTCACAGTGGCTGGCGGCGGCGATCGGGACGACTCCCCGACGCGCCCACTCGGTCACCCCGTAGGGAGTCCCCGCTCCCTTGCTCGGCTGCGCTTCGACCAGCCCGGCGATGCGCATGCTCGAGAGGCGCCGCTCCAGCGCCGGATAGCTGAGGTCGGAGATCAGGCTGTCGAGTTCGGTCAGCGACAGTGGCCGCGCGGCCAGCGCCCGCATCATCCGCGAGCCCCAGCCGTCGATCAACGCCTTGACAGCCCCCTTCGAGGCGCCGCTCTCAAGCGAGATCGCGCCATCGGGCGCCTGGCTCAGCCAAACCTGGAGTCGCTCAGCGACTTCGAGCAGCTCCCGCCCCATCGGCGTCAGCTCATTCTCCACTGCGTAGGGCATCTGCTGGGTCGGGCGTTTGCTCACCACCCCGAGCTCGGAGAGGTTCGCCAGGTGCCCGCGCAAGGTCGTCTGCGCCGGCAGGCCCGTCGTCTTCCGCAGCTCCGCCAGTCGCATCGGGTGATCGGCGAGAGCCTGCAGCACCTGAAAGTTGAGGGGGGTGGCGAGAACGGAGAGTGCGAGCCCTCCGGCGCGGACCTGGGAGCGCGAGGGGTCAGCCTGCATTGCTGCGGCGCCAGCTTCGCGGATTGCGTCGTCGTCAGGACTGCCCAAATTTAAGACCCCTTCAAGTAATAGATTATCAGAGAGTTTTGTCTTAGTACCTATTCGTATTACTAGCGAACGGTAAGGTCCCCAACTGCTGAGCGGAGAGCCTCGGGCAACGGCGTGGTCGTGACTTGAGGCAAGAGGGCCATGCCAGCCGGATCGGTGACGACGGTCTCCACCGAGAGGCCCTCGATCAACGGCCTCGCGACCCCGGCGTCAACCGGAGTGACCAAGCCTATCCAGAGCGAGGACAGCCCCGGGGTGAGAACCGGGACGGTCAGGCGAAGCGGCGGTCGACGGCCTAGAGCGCAGGCCAGTTCGTCGATCATGCCGCCATAGGTGGTGACGTCGGGGCCGCCGACCTGGATCTCACGGTCGAGCGGGGCGTCGAGGTCAGCCGCGGCGGCGAGAAAGGAGACGGCGTCACAGATTGCGATCGGCTGGGTGCGGGTGGTGACCCAGCGCGGGGTGACCATCAGCGGCAACCGTTTGACGAGGTGAAAGACGGTAAGGAAGGACTCACTGCCGGAACCGATCACCGCGGCGGCGCGGAAGTAGGCGACCGGAACGTCGCCGGCGCATAGGGTCGCGGCGGTGGCGTGACGGCTGGCCAGATGCTTCGAGCCCTCCCCCAGGCCACCCAGGTAGACGATCCGGCGCACCCCGGCCGCCGCCGCGGCGGCGGCAAAGTTCGCGGCGCCTTCCTTGTCACGCTGGGCGAAGTCACCATCGGCACCCCGCCCCATTGAGTGCACGAGGTAGTAGGCGACGTCGACTCCCTCCAGCACCGGGTCGAGCGTCTCCGGCTCGAGCACATCGGCCTTGCGCACCTCGCAACCGATGTCGTCCAAGTCAGCGGCTGCCTCCGGATGACGGGCCAACGCCCGCACTTCCTCGCCCTGCTCGCGTAACCGCGCGCAAAGCTGCCCACCTACATAGCCGGTAGCCCCGGCAACCGCGATCACTCCCCCACGCTACCCCCGTGGGTGCAAAGCCAAGCTCAGCCGTATTTCTCGCCGATTACCTGACGCAGCTTCGAGCGGTCGTGGCGGGCGTGGACGCGGCGCACGGTGCCGGAGCGCGAGCGCATCACCAGCGATTCGGTGGTGGCGCCGTTGCCGCGGTAGCGCACGCCCTGGAGGACGTCGCCGTCGGTGACGCCGGTGGCGGAGAAGAAAACGTCGTCGCCGGAGCAGAGGTCGTCGGCGGTGAGGACACGATCGAGGTCGTAGCCGGCGTCGATTGCCTCCTGACGCTCGCCGTCCTCGCGCGGCCAGAGCCGGCCCAGCAGCTGACCGCCCATCGACTTCAGCGCCGCCGCCGAGAGCACGCCCTCGGGAGTGCCGCCGATCCCCCAGAGCAGGTCGACCGGGGAGCGTTCGCTGACTGCCAGCAGCGCCGCGGAGACGTCGCCATCGCTGATCAGCCGCAGGCGGGCGCCGGCCTCGCGCACTTCCTTCATCGCCTCCTCGTGACGGGGACGGTCGAGCATGACGACGATCACGTCGCCGACGCTCTCGCCCTTGCGCTCGGCGATCAGCTTCAGGGTCTCCGGCAGCGGCCGGTCGAGATCGAGCAGGTCGGCGATCTCCTCGCCGCCGGCCATCTTCTCCATGTAGACGCAGGGCCCGGGGTCGAACATCGAGCCACGCTCGGCGAGGGCGATCACGGCCAGGGCGCTGGGCATGCCGCGGGCGCAGAGCGTGGTCCCCTCGAGCGGGTCCACGGCGATATCGACGACCGGCGGGCTGCCGTCGCCGATCTGCTCGCCGTTGAAGAGCATCGGCGCTTCGTCCTTCTCGCCCTCGCCGATCACGACGACCCCGTCCATCGCCACCGAGTCGAGCACGAAGCGCATCGCGTCGACCGCGGCGCCGTCGGCGGCGAGCTTGTCGCCGCGCCCGACCCAGCGGGCCGCGGCGAGGGCCGCCGCCTCGGTCACCCGCACCAGCTCCAGGGCGAGGTTGCGGTCCGGCTTGGCCTGAGGATTCTCGGGCATCGGCGGCGGAGGCTATAGGGTCGCGCCATGTCTCAGCGTTGGGGATTGACCCTGCCACTGCCGGGCATCACGCTGGCGGACCACGAGGAGCACGTCAGGCATGCCGAGGCGGTCGGCTACACCGACCTCTGGACGGGCGAGACCGCCGGCCCCGACGGCTTCACGCCGCTGGCGCTGAGCGCCGCCTGGACCGAGCGGATGCGGCTCGGCACCGGGATCGTCGGCGTCTTCCAGCGCGGCCCGGCGCTGCTGGCACAGGAGGCCGCGGCGCTCGCCAGTGCCTCCAGCGACCGTTTCGTGCTCGGCATCGGCTCCTCCTCGGACCGGATAGTCGAAGGCTGGAACGACATTCCCTTCGAGAAGCCGCTGAGCAAGGTGCGCGAGACCCTTGACTTCCTCCAGACCGCGCTGGCCGGCGAGCGCACCGCAACCGGCTTCAAGCTCGAAGCGCCCCCGGCCGAGCGAGTGCCGATCGTACTGGCGGCGCTGCGCGGCAGGATGCTGCAGCTGGCGCTGGAGCGCGCCGACGGCGCCTTCACCAACTTCCTGCCGCTGGGCGGACTGCCGAAGGTGAGCGCCCAGCTCGAGGGCGCGCCGGAGGGCTTCGAGCTGCTCTGCCGCTTCTTCTGCATCCCCGGCGAGCGCGAGCAGGTCGAGCCGCTGGCCCGCTTCATGTTCTCCTCCTACATCACCGTCCCCGTCTACACCGCCTTCTACCGCTGGCTCGGCTACGGCGAGCAGATCGACCCGATGGTCGCGGCCTGGGAGGCCGGCGACCGCCAGGCCGCGGCGGCGGCCGCGCCCTGGGAGGCGATCGAGGAGATGTTCATCTTCGGCACCCCGGAGGAGATGAAGGAGCGGCTCGCGGCCTTCGTCGCCGGCGGCATCACGCTGCCGATCTTGACCCCGATCGTGACCCCGGACAAGCTCGGCGAGACGATCGCGGCGCTGGCACCCTAGGCGTCCGTCAGGCCTGAGTACGCGTCCGGGCGGCGGGTGCTGAGAAAGGGAAAGAGCTCGAGCCAGTCCCGGCGCTGGTCGAGGTCGAGGTCGGCGACCAGGACGGCGGGCTCGTCGCGCGGCGCCCGGGCGAGCACGCGGCCGTAGGGGTCGGAGATGAAGGAGGAGCCGTAGAAGCTCAGCGGCGGCTCCGCGCCGATCCGGTTGACGGCGACCATGAAGGTGCCGTTGGCAATCCCGTTGGCGACGATCACCCGCTGCCAGAGCGGCTCGGTGTCGAATTCGGGGTGGTCGGGCTCGGAGCCGATCGCGGTCGGGTAGACCAGCACCTCGGCACCGGCGAGGCTGTAGGCGCGGGCGAGCTCGGGGAACCACTGGTCCCAGCAGGTCGGCAGACCGAGGCGGGCGTCGCCAAGGACCAGAACCGGGAAGGCGTCGGCGTCGGCGGGACCAGGGCGGAAGTAGCGATCCTCGTGGTAGCCGGCGGTGACCGGGATGTGCAGCTTGCGGGTGCGGGCGACCAGCTCGCCATCGGGAGCGACGACGATCGCAGTGTTGAAGCCGAGCCCGTCCGCGCCGTCGGCGCGCTCGTAGAGCGAGGCGTGGACGTGGACGCCGGTTTCCGCCGCCATCCGGGCGGCGAAGCGGTGCGTGGGGCCACCGGGCAGATCCTCGGGCTCGGCGCCCGCGGCCTCGGGGCCGGCCGGGTCGATCGCGAAGTAGCGGCTCAGGGTCAGCTCCTGCAGGCAGACCAGCCGCGCGCCCTCGCCAACGGCAAGCTTGATCCCGGCCGCAAGCGCCGCTTCGTGCGCGTCGGGATCGGGATGCCAGCGCTGCTGCACCGCGGCGATGCGGAGGGGCTCGCGACTGGGCGGCCGGGTGCGCGCCGGCGAATCGGGCGGGTCCGTGGCGACGATCAAACGGATCTCCTCCATGCCACGACAATAGGTCAGATGAGCGCGACGATCGAGTCGACCCCGGCCGCCGACGGCTTCCGCATGCCGGGAGAGTTCGAGGCGCACGACGGCTGCTGGATGGCCTGGCCCGAGCGGCCCGACAACTGGCGGCTGGGAGCGAGACCGGCGCAGGAAGCGTTCGCCGCGGTGGCGGCGGCGATCGCAGTCTCCGAGCCGGTGACGATGGCTGCGTCCCCGGGCCAGCTCGAGCGCGCTCGCTCGCTGCTGCCGCAATCGGTCCGCGTGGTCGAGCTCGAGAGCGACGATGCCTGGATGCGCGACATCGGCCCCAGCTTCGTCGTCGACAGTGCCGGTGGCCGGCGCGGGGTCGACTGGCACTTCAACGCCTGGGGCGAGATCTACTCCCCCTGGGATCGCGACGAACGGGTCGCCGCTGCGGTGCTTGAAGCCGAGGGCGCTGACCGCTACCGGGCGCCGCTCGTCCTCGAGGGCGGCTCGATCCATGTCGATGGCGAGGGGACGGTGCTGGCGACCGAAGAGTGCCTGCTCAATTCCAACCGCAATCCGGAGCTGAGCCGGGAGCGGATCGAGCGGGCGCTGCTCGACCACCTCGGGGCGGAGAAGGTCGTCTGGCTCGGGCTCGGCGTCTACGAGGACGAGACCGACGGGCACGTCGACAACCTCGCCTGCCTCGCCCGCCCCGGCGTCGTCCTGCTCACCTGGTGCGACGACGAGTCGGACCCGCAGCACGCGATCTCCCGCGACGCGCTGGCGCGGCTCGAAGCGGCGACCGACGCCCGCGACCGGCCCTTCGAAGTGATCAAGCTCCCCTCCCCGGGACCGCTGCATGCGACGGCCGAGGAGGCAACCGGGGTCGAGCCCCGCGAGGGCACGCTGCCACGCCGGGCCGGCGACCGCCTCGCCGGCTCATACGCCAACTTCTACCTCGGCAACTCGCGGGTGGTGATGCCGCTGCTGGACGAGCGCCACGACGACGAGGCGGCGGAGATTCTGCGCAGCTGCTTCCCGGACCGCGAAGTGGTCGGGGTGCCCTCGCGCGAGATCCTGCTCGGCGGTGGCAACGTCCACTGCATCACCCAGCAGGTGCCCGCTGTCCAGGGCGCTCAGCTTGTGAGCCGGGCCAACGAGAGCGCGTAGTCACCGGCTGCATCGGTGAACCAGCCGCTCATCTCCAGGCCGGCACCGGCGTAGACGGACTCCAGGCGCTCGCGGGTGAACTTGGTCGAGATCTCGGTCCGCATCTCCTCGCCGGCCGCGAAGGTGATCTCCAGTTCCAGCCCCGTGATCGCGACTTCCTGGTCGGCCAGCGAGCGCAGGCGGATGTCCATCCGCTCCGCCTCGGCGTCATAGCGGGCGACATGCTCGAAGGCATCGAGGTCGAAGTCGGCGCCGAGCTCGCGGTTGAGCACCTCGAGCACGTTCTTGTTGAACTCGGCGGTGACCCCGGCGGCATCGTCGTAGGCTGCCTCGAGCCGCTCCGCCTCCTTGACCAGGTCGGTGCCGAGCAGGAGCTGGTCGCCGGGCCCCAGCAGCGCCGCGATTCGCTCCAGGAAGGCCTGGCGGGGGCGCGGGTAGAGGTTGCCGATGGTGCCGCCGAGGAAGGCGATCAGCTTGCTGCCGTCCGCGGCGGGGATCCGCTCCAGGTCCTCCTCGAAGTCGCAGACGAGCCCGCGCACGGCGAGGCCGGGGTACTCGTCGACCAGGCAGGACGCCGTCTGGTGGGTGATCTCCTCGGAGATGTCGACCGGCACGTAGGTGTCGAGGCTGTCGGCGTCGCGCATCGCGTCCAGCAGGTGGCGCGTCTTCGCGGCCGAGCCGGAGCCGAGCTCGACCAGGGTCTCGGGCCGACCAGCGGTGGCGAGGATCTCGGCCGAGCGCTCACGCAGGATCTCCCGCTCGGCCCGGGTCGGGTAGTACTCCTCCAGCTCGGTGATCTGCTCGAACAGCTGCGAGCCGCGCTCGTCGTAGAAGTATTTCGGCGCCAGCTCCTTCGGGTAGGCGCTGAGCCCGGCGCGGACGTCGCGCGCCATCGTCGCCGCGGCGTCGACGTCGAGGTGGACGTCGATCGCGATCATGCGTCCCTCGCGCAGCGCAGGCCGGAGAAGATCTGGCGGCGCTGAGGCAGGTCCCAGTTGCGGAAGCTGGACCGAGCGACATCGGGGTGCGTCGCCCAGGAAGCCCCGCGCAGCACCTTGTGCTCGGGGCCGAAGAAGACCTGGGAGTACTCCGGGTAGGGGAAGAACTCGAAGCCGGGGTAGGCGAGGAAGTCCGAGGAGGTCCATTCCCAGACGTGGCCGACGCCCTGCAGGCGCGGGCGGGCAGCCTCCCACTCGTGCTCGCTCGGGAGCCGCTTGCCGGCCCAGCGGGCGAAGGCGTCGGCACCCTCCCAGGACACGTGGATGACCGGGTGCTCCGGATCGATCGGGGCACGGCCGCCCATCGCGGTGCTGACCCAGCCGCCCTCGCCGTCGCGCTCCCAATACAGCGGCGCCTCGGCGCCCGTGGCCTCCATGAACTCGGCATACGCGCCATTGCCGACCGGGGTTCGATCGATCTCGAAAGCCGCCAGCTCGACCCGGTGGCGACCGCGCTCGTTGTCGTAGGCGAAGCCGCGCTCGGGAGCGCCGATCTCGTACTCACCGGCCGGGATCGAAACCGTCTCGGGGCCGTCGGCGATGGGATCCACCGCACGCATGCCGTCAACCAACTCCGACTCGTAACCGTCGATCATCTGCAGCAGTTGCAGCATCGTCTCGTTGTGCTGCAGCTCGTGCGCGAGCAGCATCTCGTAGACAAAGCCTTCGCGCAGCAGCCGCTCCCCGGCCTCGGGGGAAATATCGACCGCGTCGAGCACCTCGAGCGTGCGCTCGCGGACGTCGGCCATGTAGGCGCGCAACTCGGCGTCGCGCAGAATCGGGAGCTCACCGCGGGTCACGCGCGGGTTCTCGATCGCGTCGTAGAAACGACCGAGCTCACCGTGCATCGGCTCGCGCTCGGCGATCGTCTGCACCAGCCAGAGCTCCTCGAAGTTGGCGATGTGGCCGAGGTCCCAGGCCAACGGGCTGAGGATCGGCGAGTAGACGGTGTTCAACTGCTCGTCGTCGAGTGGCTCGACCAGGGCAAGAGTGCGTTCACGCGCCTCGGCAAGCCGTTCCGCGATCGCTGCCTTGGAGTTTGCCGTCACCTCGGTGGCGATGCACAAACCCTATACGGGTCGCATTACCGGGACGTGAACTCCGACGATACGCTGCCGCGTCTATGCGGATCGAGGGGGCGGGAGCATTGGTTGCGGGTGGAGCCTCTGGGCTGGGGGCGGCGACGTCGCGGGCGCTGGCCGAGGCGGGAGCCGAGGTGGTGATCGCCGACCTCAACGCCGAGAAAGGCGAGGCGCTGGCAAGCGAGATCGGCGCCACATTCGTCGCCGCCGACGTCACCGACGCCGATGCCGTGGGCGCCGCGGTCGAGCGCGCCGCGAGCGCCGACGGGGGACTGCGCGTCTCCGTCTGCTGCGCCGGGATCGGCTGGGCCGAGCGGGTCGCGCACAGGGGCGGGCCGCACAACCTCGAATACTTCTCCAACGTCGTCAAGGTCAACCTGATCGGCAGCTTCAACGTGCTGCGCCTGGCGGCGGACTCGATGAGCGGCAACGAGCCCGACGCCGCGGGCGAGCGCGGCGTCTGCGTCAACACCGCCTCGATCGCCGCCTACGACGGCCAGATCGGCCAGATCGCCTACGCCGCCTCCAAGGGCGGCATCGTCGGCATGACCCTGCCGGCCGCGCGCGACATGGCCTCCCGCGGGGTCCGCGTGATGACGATCGCCCCCGGCCTCTTCGACACGCCGCTGCTCGCCGCCCTGCCCGAAGAGGCGCGAACGGCGCTCGGCGAAGGCATCCCCTTCCCCTCCCGCCTCGGCCACCCGGACGAGTACGCCCGCATCGTCCTCGAGATCGTCGCCAACCAGATGCTCAACGGCGAGACGATCCGCCTCGACGGCGCCCTGCGGATGCCGCCGAAGTAGTCGGCCGCGTCGCTCAGTCGGTCCCTTCCGCCTCCGGGTCGAGCCATACCTTCTTGCGCCAGGGCGGATTGATGGCGAAGGTTGAGGTATCGGTGGCAGCGACGCCCTCCAGCGGAATCAGGTGGACGCGGCGACCGGGGGTGAAGTGGTCGACGTGGGGAATGCCGGCGGCATTGCCGGCGTGGCTGCCGCCGGAGACGAGAACGATCCCGGTCTCCGGACCCCAGCCGTTGCCCTCACGGGCACCGAGCGCTTCGGACACCCCGTTGACCAGATCCAGGCCAGCGTCAGAGCCCCAGTTGCCGACGCTGCGGCCGTAGTTGTAGCCGTTGTGCGAGGAGGCCCGCTCGTCGACGCCGCCGTCAGCTCCGATGCGGATCTGCACTCCCTCCCAGTCATCGAGATGGAAGCCCTCGCCACCGGCGATCGGCACATCGCGCAGCGTCGCCGAGTCCGCGTAGTAGGTCCAGTACTGGATGTAGAGGTTCCCGGCCCGAGAGCCCGAGCAGTCGGCTCCCTCGGCCTCCGCGCGCTCCGCCTCCCCCACCCTGCAATCGACCACATGAACGAACGCCGTCACCGGCAACCCCGCATCAGTCCGGTGCACCTCCCCATGATCCGAGCGATCCGCGCAGGCAGTCCGCCGACAGCGCCGAAAATCCACCGGCACCGCCCGCGACCCCTGCTCGAACGCAAGCATCGGCATGTGCTCCCGCACCAGCTCCCCCACCTCGGTTCCATAAGCAGCAATCAGCCGAGGCTCGTCCCCGCACCCGTCCGCCAATGAGACTGCGCAGAGGATCCGCGAAGCCACGGCTCCCGCCAGATCCGCCCCCGGAACCCTCACCCCAGCGGCCACCAACCCGACGAGCAACAGCGCCACGACGCAAAGCGTCCCAACCCACTCCACCGTCCCCTGACCCCGCTCGTCCCTTGGCACTCCACCCCAAGGACTGCGCCCGGACCTTCTCTCCCCCTAGCGCCGGCGGGGAGGGGTCGGGAGACCCTCAACCGAACCTCCCGCTGTTCGTGAGGGCGAGGGTCTCCCGACCCCTCCCCACTCGCTAAAGGTTCTGAATCTCCGCCGCGATGTCCGCCGCCGCCTTCTTAGCGTCGTCGAACAGCATCGACGTATTCGGTTCGTAGAAGAGATCGTTGTCGATGCCGGCGAAGCCGGGGCTGAGCGAGCGCTTGATCACGATCACCTGCTGGGCCTGGTCGACTTCGATGATCGGCATCCCGGCGATCGGGCTGTCCGGGTCGTTTTTGGCGGCCGGGTTGGTGACGTCGTTGGCACCGACGATCACGGCAACATCGGTACGCGGCATTTCCGGGTTGATGTCCTCCATCTCCCGCAGTTGCTCATAAGGCACGTCGGCCTCCGCCAGCAGCACGTTCATGTGGCCCGGCATCCGGCCCGCGACCGGGTGGATCGCGTAGCTGACGGTGACGCCGCGCTTCTCCAGCTCGTCGGCGACCTCCTTGATCGCGTGCTGAGCTTGGGCGACGGCGAGGCCGTAGCCGGGCACGATCACGACGGTGTCGGCGTAGGCGAGCTTGATCGCGGCATCCTGGGCGCCAATCGAGACATGGGGCCGTTCCTCGGTGCTGCCACCACCGCCGCCGGAGGGCGCGCCGCCGAAGCCGGCGAAGAGGACATTGGCGACCGAGCGGTTCATCGCCGTCGCCATCTCCATCGTGAGGATGGTTCCGGAAGAGCCGACCAGGGTGCCGGCGACGATCAGCGCCACGTTGTCCAGCGCGAAACCGGCGGCCGCGGCGGAGAGGCCGGTGAAAGCGTTCAGCAGCGAGATCACGACCGGCATGTCGGCGCCGCCGATCGGCAGCACGACCAAGTTGCCGAGCAGCCCTGCGGCGAGCAGGATGATGATGAAGACGGCCTGCGAGGGATCGCTGTTGTTGACGGCGATGTCGACGCAGCAGGCGATGATGCCGAGCAGGAGCACGACGTTGATCACCTGCTGCCCGGGCACCGCCAGCGGCCGGGTCGGGATCAGGTCCTGGAGCTTGGCGAAGGCGATGTTCGAGCCCCAGAAGGAGACCGAGCCGACGACCGCGGCGAAGAGGACCGGAATCAGCGTGTCGAGTGGGATCGTCTCGCCGAGCGAGATCCCGTGGCGGATCTCCGACCAGGCGATCAGGGCCACGGCGCCGCCGCCGACGCCGTTGTAGAGGGCGACCATCTGCGGCATCTCGGTCATCTGCACGCGGACCGAGGCGATGTAGCCGATCGCGGCGCCGGCGCCGAGGCCGGCTGCGATCAGGCCCCAGTTGCCGATCCCGTCGAGCAGCAGGGTGGTGACGACGGCGACGACCATGCCGGCCGCGGCAACCAGGTTGCCCTGCTTGGCGGTGGTCGGGTGGGTGCCGCGTTTGATCCCGATGATGAAGAGCGAGAAGGCGACGATGTAAAGCGCCGTGGCGGCGTCGCCACCTGGCTTGAAGACGGCCAGAAGCATCAGGAGCCGGCCTTTTTGTCAGCGTCGGCCTTCGGTTTCGGCTTTTTCGAGAACATGCCGAGCATGCGGTCGGTGACCATGAAGCCGCCGACCACGTTGATCGTCCCGAAGGCGATCGCGATCGTGCCGATGATGTACTCGAGCGGGTCGTTGGCGTAGCCGACGACGATCAGGCCGCCGAGCATGACGATGCCGTGGATCGCGTTGGTCTGCGACATCAGCGGCGTGTGCAGGGTGGTCGGGACCTTGGAGATGACCTCGAAGCCGACGAAAGCGGCAAGGACCAGGATCGTGATCTCGGTGAAGAGGCTCATTTCGCGGCCCTCTCGTTTTTGATCGCGCCACCCTCGGTGATGCAGGCGGCAGCGACGATGTCGTCCTCGAAGTCGACTTTCACGGCGCCCTCCTCGTTGACGAGCAGGCCGAGCAGGTTCTCGAGGTTCTTGGCGTAGAGCTGGGATGCCGGCGCCGGCATCTCGCTGGCGAGGTTGCGCGGGCCGATCACTTTGACCCCGTTCTCGACCACGGTCTGCCCCACCTGGGTCAGCTCGCAGTTGCCGCCGGTCTCGGCGGCGAGGTCGACGATGACCGCACCGGGCGACATGCCACGGACAGCGTCGGCGGTGATCAGCAGCGGCGCCGGCCGGCCGGGAATCGCGGCGGTGGTGACGATGATGTCCTGTTTCGCCGCGTTGTCGGCGAGGGCGTCGCGCACCTGCGCGTTCTCCTCGTCGGTCAGCGGCCGGGCGTAGCCGCCCTCGCCCTCGGCGTCGGGGATGAAATCCAGTTCCAGCGGGCGGCCGCCGAGCGAGGCGATCTGCTCCCAGGCGGCGCGGCGGATGTCGAAGCCGGTGACGATCGCGCCCAGTCGCTTGCCGGTGGCAACCGCCTGCAAGCCGGCGACGCCGGCGCCGAGCACGAGGACCTTGGCCGGGGGCACGGTGCCGGCGGCGGTGGTCATCATCCCGAAGAAGCGGCCCGACTCGCGGGCGGCGATCAGCATCGCCGCGTAGCCAGCGGCAGCGGCCTGGGAGGAGAGCGCGTCCATCGCCTGGGCGCGGGTCGTGCGCGGGATCGCCTCCATCGCGAAGCTGGTGACGCCGGCCTGGGCCAGCGCGTTGTTGGACTCGGCCGCGGTCCAGGGAGCGAGGTGGCCGATGAAGATCTGGCTCGAGTTGAGCTTGGCGATCTCCTCGGTAGAGGGAGCGGCGACGCGGAGGACGACGTCGGCGCCCCACGTAACCTCGCCCTCGACCACCTCCGCCCCGGCCTCCGCGTACTGGGAGTCGGGATGGCCGGCGGCGTCGCCGGCGCCACGCTCGACCAGCACCTCGACGTGCTCGTTCTTCTTCAGCGACTTGACCACGTCAGGGACCAGCGCGACCCGGCGCTCCCCAGCAGCAGTCTCTTTCGGCACTCCGATCTTCACGCGGCGCGGAAGGTTATGGGAAGTTTCAGCCGCGCGTCTGCACGCCGGAAATGGCGCCCAGGCGCTCGAGGGTGTGCAGTTGCTCACCACGGTCCATGTGGACGGCGGAGACGATCAGGCGATCGATACCGGCGGCGCGGAAGCGCTCGATCCGCTCCGCCACCTCGGCCTCGGTGCCGACCAGCGAGGTGGCCTCGACGATCTCGTCCGGCATCGCCTGGAAGGCGCCGTCGCGGTCGCCGTCCTGGAATCGCTGCTGGACCTCGTCGGCGACGTCGCCGAAGCCGAAGCGGTGGGCGAGGTCGACGTAGAAGTTGGTTTTGCGGCTGCCCATGCCGCCGAAGTAGAGGACGAGGCCGGCCTTGACGACGCTCTTGGCCGCCTCCAGGTCGCCGTCGATCGCCACCTGCAGCGACGGGCTCACCTCCAGGTCGGAGCGTTGCCGGCCGCCTTTGGCGAAGCCGGCCTCGAGATGCTCGCCCCAGGTCGCCTCGAAGGCGTCGACGCTGAAGAAGATCGGGATCCAGCCGTCGCAGATCTCCGCCGCCATCTCGACCGATTTGCGGCCGATCGCGCCGACGAAGACCGGGATCTCGTTGCGCTCAGGATGGAAGTTGAGCTTGAGTGCCTTTCCCTCGCCACCGGGTAGAGGCAGCTGGTAATGCTCGCCCTGGTGATCCACAGGCCCTTCCCGGGCGATGATCTCGCGCACGACCTCGATGTACTCGCGGGTGCGGCCCCAGGGCTTGGAGTAGGGAACGCCGTACCAACCCTCCGAGACCTGCGGGCCGGAGGGACCGAAGCCGAAGAGGAAGCGGCCGCCGGAGAGTTTGTCGATCGTGGCGCCAGCCATCGCGGCGGCAGCGGGCGGGCGCGCCGGCACCTGCAGGATCGCGGCGCCGAGGTTGATCTCCGTCGTCTTGGCCGCCAGCCAGGCGAGCACGCTGACCACGTCGGAGCCGTAGGACTCGGCCGCCCAGACCGACTCGTAGCCGAGCTTCTCGGCCGCGGTGACGAGCTCGAGCGCGTCCTCGCCGGCCGGGCCGATGCCCCAGTAACCCAGGTTCAATCCAAGCTTTAGAGCCATCCGGACCGCACCCTATTGAATAGTCGCCATGGCCACCGACCAGCCAACCGTCGAACAGGGCCTCTCCAGCGCCGAGGCGGCCAAGCGGCTGCGCAAGCTGGGGCCGCCGGAGGAGACCTCCTCGCGCTCGACCTCGAGCATCGTCGCCGGCAACGTCTTCACCCTCTTCAACGCGATCATCGGCGTCTTCTTCGTCCTCGACCTCGGGCTCGGCCTCTACGCCGACTCGCTGTTCGGGCTGATCGCGGTGATCAACTCCTACATCGGGATCCGCCAGGAGCTGAAGGCGAAGGCGACCCTGGACGAGCTCGCCGTGCTCGTCGCGCCCCGCGCCAAGGTCGTCCGCGACAGCGCCGTGACCGAGGTGCTGGCGACCGAGATCGTCCCCGGCGACGTCGTCCGGGTCGAGCCCGGCGACCAGCTCGTCGCCGACGGCGAGGCGATCGCCAGCCGCGGCATGACCCTGGACGAGTCGATGCTGACCGGCGAGGCAGACGGGATCCGCAAGGGCGACGGCGACCGCGTCCTCTCCGGCTCCTTCTGCGTCTCCGGCTCGGGCCAATACCTGGTCGACGCGGTGCGCGAGGAGAGCTACGCCGGCAGGCTCGCCGGCGAGGCCCGCGCCTTCCGCCACCCGCCCTCGCCGCTGCAGAAAGAGGTCAACCGGGTGATCATCGCCTCGACCTACGTGATGCTGCCGCTGGCGGCGATCCTCGTCTTCAGCCTCAGCATCCGCAACGTCGACCTGCAGGAAGCGGCGCAGACCGCGACCGCGGGCCTGGTGACGCTGATCCCCGAGGGCCTGGTGCTGCTGATGAGCGTCACCTTCGCGGTCGCCGCGGTGCGGCTGGCGAAACGGAACACCCTGGTCCAGCAGATGAGCGCCAGCGAGAGCCTGGCCGCGGTCGACACGATCTGCGTCGACAAGACCGGGACCCTGACCGCCGGCGAGCTGCGCCTGAGCGGGGTCGAGTTCGCGGCCGGGATCGAGGCGGCCGCGGCGCAGGCGGCGCTTGGCTCCTTCGCGGCCAGCGCCGGCGACCGCAACCGCACCCTGGAGACGATCGCCGCGCGCTTCCCCGGCGAAGCCGAGCGGGTCAGCGCCGAGGTCCCCTTCTCCTCGGAGTGGAAGTGGAGCGGGGCCGCGCTCGCGGGCGGCTCGACCTACGTGATGGGCGCCCCCGACGTGCTCGCCGAGGCGGGGGCGCTGACGCTGCCCCCAGACCTGGCCCGCAAGCTGGAGCAGGAGACCGCCGCCGGCCGCCGCGTCGTCGCCTTCGGCGAGACGAGCACGGCGCTGCCGGCCGATGCCGCCGCAGCGCCCCCGCCGGCGCTGACGCCGCTGGCCCTGGTCGTGCTGGAGGAGACCCTGCGCCCCGACGCGGCGGAAACGATCGCCTACATGCGCGAGCAGGAAATCGACCTGAAGCTGATCTCCGGCGACGCCCGCGCCACCGTCACCGCCGTCGCCTACGCGGTCGGAGTCGAGCGCGAGGCGGGAGTGGTCGAGGGCTCGGACCTGCCCGACGACCCTGAGCAGCTCGGCAAGGTGGCGCTGGCCAACACGATCTTCTGTCGGATCAAGCCGGAGCAGAAGAAGGCCCTGGTCGCCGCCCTGGTCGCCGCCGGCCGCTACGTGGCGATGATCGGCGACGGTGTCAACGACGTGCCGGCGCTGAAGCAGGCGCGGATGGCGGTGGCGATGGGCTCCGGCACCCAGGTGACCAAGGGCGTCGCCGACGTCGTCCTGCTCAAAGACGAGTTCTCACGGCTGCCGGAGGCGATCGGCGAGGGCCGGCGGATCGCCCGCAACATCCACCGCCTCGGCCGCCTCTACCTGACCAAGACCGTCTACGCCGCCACCCTGATCCTGCTGGTCGGGGTGCCCGGCTTCGCCTTTCCCTTCCTGCCCCGCCACCTCACCCTGGCGGCCTTCCTGACGATCGGCATCCCCTCCTTCGTGCTCGCTTTGGCGCCGTCGGACGGGCCGCTCTACCGCGGCCGCCTGCTGCGAGCACTGGCCGCCTTCGCGGTCCCGGCCGGGGTGGCGACGGCGCTCGGCTCGATCCTCTCCTTCTTCCTCGTCGACACCGTCTTCGGCGGCAACCTCGATGCCGGCCGCACCGCGGCGACGACGACCCTGATCGTGCTCGGGCTCGCCTTCGTGCTGCTGCTGGAGCGTGGGCCGGGCCGCGAGCACATCGCGATCCAGAGCTACATGCTGGCCCTGGTCGCCGGCCTCGCCTCGCTCTACGCGCTGATCCTCGCCGCCGCCCCGATCCGCGAATTCTTCGAAATGGAGCTGCTCGACGCGACCGCCTGGTTCCTCGCCCTGTTCTCGGCCGCGGTCGGCCTGACTATCGCCAGCGCGCTCTGGAAGCTGCCGCAGATAGAACGCCTGGAAGCGCCGCCGGCGGAGCCCGAAGCCGCGGTCTGAGCGCTTCGCCCGCTGTCCAGTCGGGCGCCGCCGATTTTCGACGTAGGTCCATGTTGGGACCCCCCACGCCGCGGGTAGCTTCATTGGATGGCGACGACCTTGGATCCGGCCCGCCCCTCTCCCGGTGCCGGGAAGTACCCGCTCGACCCGGGTCGCTTCGACGAGGCGTTCGCACATGGTGGCACCCCGCGCCCTCCCTACGCGGCGGTGCTCGACGCGCTCGCGCGGCACGATGATTTAGCGGTGCTGCGCGAGCGCGTCCAAGCTTCGGCCGCCGCGCTCGGACTCAGCTTCGGCGAAGGGCATCCGATGACCGTGGACCCGGTGCCGCGGCTGCTCGGCAGCCCCGAGTGGGAAGGGCTGGAGGCCGGCCTGCTGCAGCGCACCAGGGCTCTCAACTCCTTCCTGCTCGACGCCTACGGCGGCCAGCGAATCTTCGACGCCGGCGTGATCCCACGGCGCCTGCTCGAGACCTCCTCCGGCTATGAGCCGCGGATGCACGGCCTGCTCGACCCTGGCGTACCGCCCGCAACCGTGGCCGGACTCGACCTCGTCAGGGGTTCGGACGGCGCCCTGCTGGTTCTGGAGGACAATCTGCGGATGCCCTCCGGAGCCAGCTACGCCGCCGCCGTCCGCGAAGCGGTCGAGCCGGCGCTCGGGTGCCCCGAGCGGCCACGGCCGCTCGGCTCCTACGCCGGCGAGCTCGGCGCCGCGATCCGCGCCGCCGCCCCCGACGGGCGCGAGGACCCGGCCGCGGCGATCGTCTCCGACGGGCCCGCCAGCGGCGCCTGGTACGAGCACCGCCGGCTCGGTCGCGAACTGGGGATCCCGGTGGTGGAGACCGGCGAGCTCGAGGTCGAGCGCGGTCGCCTCTTCGCCCGCCACAGCCGCGACCGCCAGCAGCTCGACGTCCTCTACCGCCGGCTCGACGAGGACCGCCTCAGCGGCCCGGACGGGAGCCTGACCGGGCTCGGCGAGCTGCTCCTGCCGGCACTGGAATCGGGTCGGCTGCGCTGCGTCAACGCCTTCGGCACCGGCCTCGCCGACGACAAGCTCGCCCACGCCTACACCGAGAACATGGTCCGCTTCTACCTCGGCGAGGAGCCGCTGCTGCGCTCGGTCCCCAGCTTCGACCTCTCCGAGGCGAGCGCTCGCGAGGCGGCGATGGGGCGGCTCGACGAGCTGGTGATCAAGCCGCGCGACGGCTTCGGTGGCAAGGGCGTGACGATCATGCCGCGGGCGACCGAGCCGCAGCGACGGCGGGCGATCGGGCTCGTGCGGCGGCGCCCCGACGGCTTCATCGCCCAGGAGACCGTGCAGCTCTCCAGCCACCCGACGGTCTGCGAGGGGCGGCTGCGCCCGCGCCGGGTCGACCTCCGCCCCTTCGTCGTCAGCTCCGCCGCCGGCGGTTCCGCGATGCCCGGCGGCCTCACTCGCTACGCCCGCGGCGCCGGCGAGATGGTCGTCAACAGCTCCCGCGGCGGCGGCTGCAAGGACACCTGGGTGATCGACGCCCCGGCGACGGGACGGCGATGAAGGCCCGCTCCCTCGCCTCGCGCCGCGAGCGGCCGCTGATCGGAGTCACCACCTCGGAGATGCGGCGAGCCGAGAGCCTCAACCCGACCCCCGAGGGCGAGCCGCCGACGCGGCTGGAGATGGCACTCGGGCTCCCCTACCTGCGCGGCCTCGAGGCCGCCGGCGCCCTGCCGCTGGTGATGCCGCCGCTGAGCGAGGACGCGATCGAGCCGCTGCTCGACCGGCTCGACGGCATCTGCCTCTCCGGCGGCCCCGACCTCGATCCGGCCGGTTACGGCGCCGAGCCGCATCCCGAACTGGGTCCGATCGAGCCCAACCTCGACCGCTTCGAGCTGGCGGTGGCACGCCGCGCCGACGCTCGCGCGATGCCGATCCTGGCGATCTGCCGCGGCACTCAGGCGATCAACATCGTCCGCGGCGGCACCCTGCACCAGCACCTGCCGGAGATCTCGACCGAGATCGCCCACCGCCAGCGCACCCCCGGCAACCAGACCAGCCACCCGGTCGAGGTCGTTCCCGGCAGCGAGCTGGCGGCGGCGCTGGGCGGGACCGAGATCGACGTGATCGACGTCAACTCCTTCCACCACCAGGCGCTCGACCGCGTCGGCGAGGGCCTCGAGGTCAGCGCCCGCGCCCCCGACGGCACGATCGAGGGGGTCGAGGATCCGAGCCGGCCCTTCCTGATCGGCGTCCAGTGGCACGCCGAGACCCTGGTCCATCGGGTCTACGAGGCGGCGCTGTTCCAGAACTTCGTCGACGCCTGCCGCGACGACGGCGCCGAGTTCCAGCGCCGCAGCGGCCGCGAGGTCACATGAGCGAGGTGGCCGCGTTGGCCGGCACGGCTCCCGCCTGGGCGACCTGGGCCGAGCCGCACGAGCTCGGCGCCTACACGGTCGGGATCGAGGAAGAGGTGATGCTGCTCGACGCGACCAGCTGGGCGCTGGCGCACCGGATCGACAGCGTCCTGCCACGCCTCCCCCGCGCCGGCAGCGAGAGCTTCACGGCTGAGACCCACGGCTCGGCGCTGGAGATCCAGACCGGCGTCCACGGCCGCATCGGCGACGCGGTCGCGGAACTGGCGACCCTGCGCGGCGAGCTCGACGCGGTCCTGCGGCCGCTCTCGATGCGGGCCGCCAGCGCCGGCACCCATCCCTTCGCGGTCTGGCAGGAGATCGTCGTCTCGGCCGGCGAGCGCTACCAGTTCGTCTACGGCTCGATGCGCGAGCTGGCCCGGCGCGAGCCCACCTTCGGCCTCCACGTCCACGTCGGCGTGCCCGGCCCGGAAGCGGCGATCCACGCTGCCAACCGCCTCCGCACCCACATCCCGCTGCTGCTCGCGCTCTCGGTCAACTCGCCCTTCTGGCAGGGGCGCGACACCGGCCTCGCCTCGGCCCGGACGCCGCTGTTCCAGGCCTTCCCCCGGGTCGGCATCCCCCGCGCTTTCGTCGACTACGCCGAGTACGTCGAGACGGTCGACGTGCTGATCCGCTGCGACGCCGTGCCGGAGCCGACCTTCCTCTGGTGGGACGTGCGGCCGCAGCCGCGCTTCGGCACCGTCGAGGTGCGGATCATGGACGCGCAGACGACCCTCGCCGACACCGCCGCGATCGCCGCCCTGGTCCAGTGCATCGTCCGCGCCGAGGTCGAGGGCGAGGACCACCTCGAACGCTCGATGCCGCAGGAGGTGCTGGAGGAGAACCGCTTCCTCGCCGCCCGCGACGGTATGGACAGCGACCTGATCGAGCCGGAGCTGGGCCGGCGGGTGCCGGCCCGCGAGCTGCTCGCCGACCTGGTGACCGTATGCCGCCCCCACGCCGAGGCCCTCGACTGCGGCGCCGAGCTGGACCAGGTGATCCGCCTCGGCGAGCGCACCGGCGCCCAGCGCCAGCTCGAGCAGGCGGCGGCGCTGGGATCGCTGCCGCGCCTGGTCGGGCTTCTGGCCGCCGACTTCGTGACCAAGTAGGGAAAACGTTGTCGAGTTGACCCCACTATGGGTGGGTCAACTCGACAAGCTTTCGCTCAGTTCGTTCTTTCCACAAGCATGGCCTCGCCCTGTCCCCCGGCGACGCACATGGTCTCGAGGCCGACCTGGTGGTCGTCGGTCTCCATCACGTTGAGCAGGGTGCCCATGATGCGGGCGCCGGTCATCCCGAACGGGTGGCCGAGGGCGATCGCGCCGCCGTGGGTGTTGAGCTTGCTTTCGTCGATGCCGCATTCGGCCATGATCGGGATCACCTGGGCCGCGAAGGCCTCGTTGAGCTCGACCGCGTCGACGTTCTCGATCGTCATCCCGGCCCGGTCGAGGGCCTTCTTGATCGCGCCGATCGGGGCCACGCCCATGTACTCGGGCTCGTTGCCCCAGGTGGCGCTGGTGATGATGCGAGCGCGCGGGGTCAGGCCCAGCTCCTTGGCCTTGGTGTCGCTCATGACCAGCACCGCGGCGGCGCCGTCGTTGAGCGGGCAGGAGTTGCCGGCGGTGACGCCACCGCCGCCGAAGGCCTCCGGCAGCGAGGCGAGCTTCTCCAGGGTCGAGGAGGCGCGGGGGCCGTCGTCCTTGGCGACGACGGTGCCGTCGGGCAGCGTCACCGGCACGATCTCGCGGTCGAAGAAGCCGTCTTCCTGGGACTTGACCGCCAGTTCCTGCGAGCGCTGGGCGAACTTGTCCATGTCCTCGCGGCTGACGTCGTAGTGCTTGGCGACGTTGACGGCGGTGATGCCCATGTCGATGTAGGCGTTGGGCTGCCCGTTCTCGCCGATCAGGTTGGGGTTGCGGTCGTCGGCGCCGGCGGGCTCGGTGCGCTCGTTGAAGCGGCTGACCCACTCGACCCCGGCGGCGATGTAGACGTCGCCCTCGCCGGCCTTGATCGCGTTGCCGGCGTGGCGCAGCGCGTCGAGGCTGGAGGCGCAGTAGCGGGAGACGGTGACGCCGTTGACGGTCTGCGGCAGCTTCTCGGAGAGCAGCGAGATGATGCGGCCGACGTTGAAGGCCTCGAGGCCCTGCGGCATGCCGCAGCCGGTGATCACGTCCTCGACCAGGGCCGGGTCGACGTCGGGGTTGCGCTCGAGCAGCTGGTCGACGACGAAGGCGCCCATCTCCTCCGGGCGCAGCTGGGCGAGCGAGCCCTTGAAGGCACGGCCGATCGGCGTGCGGATGGTGTCGACGATGACTGCTTCGGGCATTCGGTTTCTCCTTCGAGGCGCTTGGTCAGTGCTGAAGTGCGGGCCGGAGGGTAGTTGACCGGACTCATCGCCGTTTTGTGCGAAATGTCACGTTAGGCACGCGTCTTGTCCCCCACCTGCGTTACATTCGCCTCAATCCACCTCGCGTGCAACGCGAGCCCTGCCGTCAAACGGCAGCGAAAGGAGGGCGCGTTTATGCCCGAGGGTTACTGCGTCAAAGAGCGGAAGAAGGTCGAGATCAAAGACGCCAAACAGGTGACCATGAAAAATGGCCGCCCGGCGATTCAGGGTTTCTGCCCCGATTGCGGGACCAAAATCTTCAAGATCGGGAAACTCGAGGGATAGAGCTTGAACCCGGGCTGCGTCCGTCCCGTACACGGAGGCGGATGCAGTCCGGGGCACTGACACGAGAGCGGGACGTCCGCGAGGCCTACGCGGCGCACTCCGGCGAGCTCTACGGGTTCGCGCTGCGCTCGCTCGGCGACTCCGGACTCGCCGAAGAGGCGGTGCAGGAGACCTTCGTCCGTGCCTGGCGGGCCGGCGAGCGCTTCGACCCCGAGATCGGCTCGCTGCGGACCTGGCTGTTCGCGATCCTGCGCAACGTCGTCATCGACCTCGGGCGCGCCCGGGCCTCCCGCCCGCGCGTGGCCGAGGGCGGGATCGAGCCGTCGGTCGAACCGCTGGAGCAGGCGCTGCTCTCCTGGCAGATCGAGGAGGCGATGCGGCGGATCGGCGACGACCACCGTCGGGTCTTGGTCGAGACCCACTTCCGCGGCCGTCCCTACAACGAGGTCGCCGCCGAGCTGGGCGTGCCGGAGGGAACCGTCAAGAGCCGCGTCTACTACGGGCTGAAGGCGCTGCGGGTCGTGCTCGAGGAGATGGGCTATGAAGACTGAGCGCCCCGACGGCTGCCGCGAGTGGCGTCACCTGCTCGGCGCCTACGCGCTCGGGGACCTCGGCGCCGAGGAGCGCGCCGGACTCGAGGCGCACCTCGAGGGCTGCGCCGAATGCCGGGCCGAGGCGGAGTCGCTCGACAGCGTCGCGCGACTGCTGCCGCTCGCCGACCCGGAGCGCTTCAGCCGGCCGGCGCCGCTGCCGTCCCCCGACCTCGGCAAGGAGGTTGCGGCGACGATCGGCCGCGAACGGCGGGTCGCGGTGCGCCGGCGGCGCTGGCGCTTCGGCTTCGCCCTGGGCGGCGCGGCGGCCGTGGCGGCGGCGCTGCTGGCGATCTTCGTCCTCCCCGGCGGCGACAGCGGCTGGCCGCAGCAGCACGTCGAGTTCGCCTCGCTGCCGGCGGGCGTCAAGATCGGGGCCACGCTCGAGCCGCACGCCTACGGGACCGAGATCCGTATGTACGTGAAGGGGGTCCGCTCGGGCACCCTCTGCCAGGTCTACCTGCGCGGCCCGCGCGGCGAACGGGTTCCCGCCGGCACCTTCACCTACCGCTGGGGCGACGACTCGACCGCGACGCTGAGCTCGGCGCTCGACCTCTCCCGCACCCGCGCGATCGGCGTCCGCGCCGGCAACCGAACCTTTGTCGCCCCGGTCGACGTGTCCGGGGCGACGGCAGCGGCCAAACCCGAACAGGAGGACGTGACGTGACCAGGACCAGGACCACCTACGCAATGGCGTTGCTGGCGTTTGCCGCAGTGCTGGCGATCGCCGGCTGCGGCAGCAGCGACAGCAGCTCCGGCGGTGCCTACGGCGGCAAGGGCGGAGCCAGCACCGAAGCCGAAACCGCGAAGTCCCCGCCCGGCGCCGAAAGCGGCGCGGCGGTCCTGACCGTCGCCAGCGCCCCCAAGGTCGGCCCGATCCTGGTCGATGCCAAGGGCTTCACGGTCTACGACTTCCACAAGGACAAGGGCACCGTCTCTTCCTGCTACGGCGCCTGCGAAGGAGTCTGGCCACCGGTCCTGACCGAAGGCGACCCCACCGCCGGCGAAGGCGCGTCGGCCTCCCAGCTCGGCACGAGCAAGCGCAAAGACGGCACCGTCCAGGTCACCTACGCCGGCCACCCGCTCTACACCTACGTCGCCGACAAGAAGCCCGGCGAAGCCAACGGCAACGACTTCTCCTCCTTCGGCGCCCAGTGGTACGCCCTCAAGGGCAACGGCGAGGAGGCCGAGGGCTAAGCCGAGTTGCTCTTGTTGCGCTTGCGGTAGGAGATGCTGGGGGGGACTTTGGCGCGGATCTCGGCCAGGAGGCGAGCCGAGAGCTCGCCGGGGTTCTCGTCGGGGCGGGGCTGGCCGCCGGCCGGGTTGAAGAAGGTGACGCGGAGCTTGGGGCGGCGGGGGAAGCCGGTGAGGTTGGAGGTGCCCTCGATCGCGACCAGGGTGACGTGCGCCTCCGGCACCTCGAGTGCGAGGCGGCCGACGCCGCTGCGGGCGCGCAGGACCTCGCCGCGGGAGCGCGTACCTTCGGGGAAGACGCCGATGCAGATGCCCGCCTGCAGGGCCTCGATCGCCCGCGCCAGCGCCTGCTTGTCGCCCTTGCCGCGCTCGATCGGGATCTGGCCCATGCCGTTGAGGATCGGGGCGAGGCCGCGCACCTTCCAGAGGTCCGATTTGGCCAGGGCGCGGATCTGCCGTCGCTTGCGGGCGGCGATCCCGACCATGATCGGGTCCCAGTGGCTGTCGTGGTTGCCGAGCACCAGCAGCGGCCCGCTCTCGGGGATCGCCTCGAGGCCCTCCACCTTCAGCCCGCCCCATGCCGCCACCGGCCGGTTCAGGGTCATCGCCACGCCGTAGGTGCGGGTTCGCTCGCGCATCGGCCGTGAGTTCTACGCGGTCTGGGCACTCAAAGGTCGGCTGACCGGCGGCGGAGCGGCGGTCAGGCGCCGGGTGACTACCGGTCCGCGGTCGGCTCGGTGGCGCGGCCGAGGATCTCGATCAGCGCCCGGCGATCGGCTTCCGGAAGGGCCTCGATCCAGGCCGGTGGCTTCTCCACCGCCCGCACGAGGCGGCCGCGGACGCGCCTACCGGCCGCGGTCGGTGCGATCAGCTTCACCCGGCGGTCGTCCGGCGACGGCCGCCGGGTCACCAGCCCCTTCTCTTCGAGCCCGTCGACGATGCCGGTGACGTTGGAGTTGTCGCAGTGGAGCACCATCGCCAGTTCGCTCATCGTCCGCGGCCGATCGAGGGCCTGCAGCGCCCCGAACGCCGGCGGGCGCAGGCCGAGCTTGCGGGCAACGGCGAGAAAGGGTGGCGGGTAGACGAGGTTGCCGAGCAGGCCCCACACCTCACGGGCCGCGTCCCCCCCGGCCCGTCCACGCGGATATCGCTTGTCTTTCGTCGTCGGGCCCATCGAAGCTATTGTAACCCAATATTTGCTAGCCTCAAATATTGAGTTTGTTCGCTAACTTTTGAGAGGGACGATGGCTACCGAGACGATCGACCGCGCCGGCATCGAAGTGGAAGGCCTGGTGCGCGAGTTCAAGAACGGGCCGCGGGCGGTCGACGGCATCGACCTGCGCGTCGCCCCCGGCGAGATCTACGGCTTCCTCGGCCCCAACGGCGCCGGCAAGTCGACGACGGTGCTGATGCTGACGACGCTGCTGCCCCCCACCACCGGCACGGCGCGCGTCGCCGGCTTCGACATCGTCAGCGAAGGCCCGCTGGTGCGCACGGCGATCGGCGCCGCCCTGCAGGAGGCCGCACTCGACCCGCTGCTGACCGGCCGCGAGCACATGCGCCTGCAGACCGCCCTGCACGGAATCGCCAAGGCCGAGCGCGAAGCCCGCGGCGCCGAGCTGCTGGAACGGGTCGGGCTCTCGCGGGCGGCCGATCGCCGGGTCGGCGGTTACTCGGGTGGGATGAAGCGCCGCCTCGACCTGGCGCTGGCGCTCGCCCACCGCCCCCGCATCCTCTTCCTCGACGAGCCCACCACCGGCCTCGACATCCAGAGCCGCACCGCGCTCTGGGAGGAGGTCGCGCGCCTGGCCAGCGAGGACGGCGTCACCGTCTTCCTCACCACTCAGTACCTGGAGGAGGCCGACGCGCTCGCCAACCGGGTCGGGATCATCGACCACGGCAAGATCGTCGCCGAGGGCACGCCGGCGGCCCTCAAGGCCGAAATCGGCCGGCCCACGGTGGAAGCGGTGCCGCGCGACCCGGCCGAGCACGAGCGCGTGGTCGCCACCCTGGCTCGCTTCGGTGAGAGCGCCGGCGCCGCGCCCAAAGGCGCCGCGGTGCGGCTCGATGGCGGCGAGTCGGAGCTGGCCGAGGTCGTCCGCGCGCTCGACGCCGAGGGAATCGCGATCGAGCGCCTGCAGCTGCATGCCCCTTCCCTTGACGACGTCTTCCTGACCAAGACCGGCCGCTCGCTGGAGGGCGCCGAGGAGGCGGAGGCGGAGGACGCCGCCGCGGTGGTCGGCCCGGCGTGAGCGGTGGTCTCCGCACCCAGGTCGGGCAGCTCGCCCGCCGCTCGATCCTGCGCACCCTGCGCCAGCCGGCCCAGATCGTCCCGGCGCTGATCTTCCCGATGTTCCTGCTGGCGGTGAACTCGGGTGGGCTCAAAGACGCGACCAACCTGCCGGGCTTCCCGACCGACTCCTACCTCACCTTCGCCCTCGCCGTGCCCTTCATGCAGGGAGCGCTGTTCTCGGTGATGAACTCCGGCACCGACCTCGCCCGCGACATCGAGACCGGCTTCCTCAACCGCCTCGCCCTGACCCCACTGCGCAGCGTGGCGCTGCTCAGCGGCCTGCTCGCCGGCGCCGTCGTGCTCGGCCTGCTGCAGGCGGTCACCTACCTGGTCGTCGGCCTCACCGCCGGCGCCGATCTCGCCGCCGGCGCCGGCGGCGCGCTGGTGATCGTCGTGCTCTCGGTGACGATCACCGTCGCCTTTGGCACCGTCGGCCTCTTCGCCGCCCTGCGCACCGGCTCCGGCGAGGCGGTCCAGAGCCTCTTCCCGGTCTTCTTCGTCTTCCTCTTCCTCTCCTCGATGGCGCTGCCGCTGGACCTGATCCAGACCGACTGGTTCCACGCGATCGCCAGCGCCAACCCGGTCTCCTACCTGCTGCAGGCCTTCCGCTCTTTGCTGATCGAAGGCTGGAACCTGGGCGAGCTGGCGCTCGGCTTCGGGATCGCGGTGACGATCCTGCTCCTCGGCATGTACGCGGCCAGCGCCGCCCTGAAGACGAGGCTGGTGCGCACGTGAGCCCGGCCCCCGCCCCGCCGGCTTCGCCACGGTCGCCCGCGCGGTCGCCTGGCGCAGCGTCCACAACTTCCTCCACAACCCGGCCTTCCTGGTCCCGGCGATCGTCTTCCCGCTGTTCTTCTTCATCTCCTTCGCCGGCGGGCTCTCGGCGATCGCCAACGTCCCCGGCTTCGACTACCCGACCGGGTACACGGCCTTCCAGTTCGTCTTCGTCCTCCTGCAGTCGGCCGCCTTCGGCGGCGTCTTCACCGGCTTCGCCATCGCCCGCGACTTCGAGATCGGCTTCGCCAACCGCTACCTGCTCGCCGCCGGCAACCGCAACGGGATCATCGCCGGCTACGCCCTGGCGGCGCTCGCCCGGGCGGTGATGACCTGGACCGTGCTGACCACGATCGCCCTGATCGCGGGGATGAACGTCGACGGCAGCGGCGTCGAACTGATCGCCATGTACGGCCTCGCCGTCCTCGTCAACCTGACGGCGACGCTGTGGGCGGCCGGGGTGGCGACCCGGGTGCGCTCGATCCAGGGCGGGCCGCTGATGCAGTTCCCGGTCTTCCTCATCCTCTTCCTCGCGCCCGTCTACGTTCCCCTCAGCCTGCTCAGCGGCTGGATCCACACGGTCGCCTCGGTCAACCCGGTGACCGCCCTGGTCGAGGCCGGCCGCGGCTTCATCGCCGGCGACCCCGCCGTGGTCGCGCTCGCCTTCGCAATCGCGGTGACCCTGCCGGTCCTCTTCGCGCTCTGGGCGCGCGGTGGCCTGCGCCGGGCCGAAGCCGCCTGAACCCGCCGTTCCCCGCCCGGGTGTGACCGATACCGCCGGGTGTGATCAAAGTCACGCTGCTGGGTAGGACAGCCGAAGAGGCTGCCCATCTGCTTCTAGCAGGGCAAAACCCGGCCAATGCCTAGCTCCTTTAAACCCAAAGATCTAAAGTGTCATTTGTGACGCAGCGACCCCTGGAGCTGATCCTTGCCCGCAACCTGATGTCGGCGCTCTCGACGCCGGCCTTCCTGGTTGACGAGGGCGGCGTGCTCGCCTTCTACAACGAGGCGGCCGGGATGATGCTCGGCAAGCGCTTCGAGGAGCTGGGCACGGTCGGCGCCGAGGAGTGGGGCTCGCTGTTCGGGCCCTTCGACGAGAGCGGCGAGCCGATCCCCTACGACGACCTGCCGCTGGTCACCGCCGTCCGCAGCGGCCGCCCCGCCCACGCCGAGTACGTGATCCACTCCAGCGACGGCGCCAGCCATGCGGTCGAGGTCTCGGCCTTCCCGATCCTCACCGCCCACGGCTCCCAGGGCGGAATCGCGATCTTCTGGCCGGCCGGCACAAACGGCGACGGGGCGCGGCCGGCATGAAGGTCGAGCTCTGGGGGACGCGCGGCTCGATCCCCTCCCCCGGCCCGGAGACGATCCGCTACGGCGGCAACACCTCCTGCGTCGGCGTCACCCTCTCCGACGGCTCGCTGCTGGCGCTCGACGCCGGCAGCGGCATCCGCAGCCTCGGCCTGGCGCTCGGCAACGAGCCGCGGCGGCTGCACATCCTCCTCACCCACCTCCACCTCGACCACATCCTCGGCCTCGCCTTCTTCGCCCCTGCCTTCCGGCCGCAGACCGAGATCGTGATCTGGGGCCCGGCCTCGCCCGAGGCCTCGCTGCGCGACCGCATCGCCCGCTACATCTCCGCCCCGCTCTCGCCGGTCGAGGTGCGCGAGCTGCCCTGCGACGTCTCATTCCGCAGCGCCCCCGACAGCGAGTGGGAGATCGGCCCGGCGCGGATCCGCGCCGCCTCGGTCTCCCATCGCGGGCCGACGCTCGGCTACCGGATCGACGACGGCGACTCCTCGCTCACCTACATCCCCGACCACGAGCCCGGGCTGGGCGCCGATCTCGACCGGCTCGAGGACGACTGGATCTCCGGCTTCGCCCTCGCCCAGGACACCTCGCTGCTGATCCACGACGGCCAGTACACCGACGCCGAGTACCCCGACCACATCGGCTGGGGCCACTCGCCGCTGCGCGACGCGCTCGCCTTCGCCCGCCGCACCGGCGCCGGGCGCACCGTCCTCTTCCACCACGACCCCCTGCACTCCGACGACTTCCTCGACCGCTTCGGCGCCGAAGCGAAGGAGCGCTGGGCGGAGCAGGGCGGGAACCCGGCAGCGATCGAGCTGGGCGCCGAGCGGACCGAGTACGAGCTGCCGGCCCGGGCACCGCGGGCCACGCAGGCCGTAACTCCCGCCTGACCGGCAGACACCGCCCGCTAGGCTTCGGAAAGATGCCGTCTTCGACGATCGAGGCAGCGGCGGCCGAGTCGGAGCTGATCGGCAAAGCCCTGGAAATGGCGGCGGCGGCGCACGCCGGCCAGACCCGTCGCGGGAGTGGCGGCATGGCCTACATCCACCACCCGGTTGCCGTTGCCGAACTCCTTGCCGCAAACGGCTTCGACGAGCAGGCGGTCGCCGCCGCGCTGCTCCACGACGTCGTCGAGGACAGTGAGGCGAGCGTCGAGGACGTCGAGGCGGGCTTCGGGCCACCGGTCGCGCGGCTGGTCGCGGCGCTGACCGAAGACGAGTCGATCGAGCCCTTCGAGCGCCGCAAGGACGCGCACCGCAGCCACGTCGAGGAGGTGGGTGGCGACGCGCTGGCGATCTACGCCGCTGACAAGCTCTCGAACATCCGCGTCCTGCGTCGCTCCCTCGCCAGCGAAGGCGAGGCCGCCGGCGAAGAGTTCGAGGTGCCGCTGGACGTCAAGGAAGAGACCTGGACAGCCGACCTGGAGATGCTGCGCCGCGCGGCTCCGGGCCTGCCCTTCGTCGAGGACCTCGCCACCGAGCTGGCGAAGCTGCGTGAGGCGCGCTCCCAGCCCTAGTGCAGGTCGTCCTCCTCGGCATCGAAGCGTCGCTTCAGCGGCAGCGCGTACCAGAGCAGCAGGAACATCGCGAAGGCCGCGGCGCTGGTGATGACCGTCATCGCGGTCCCGAAGAGGAGGTCGGTGATCAGCATGATCGCCCCGGTCATCGCCAGCGCCAGGAAGCCGAGGCCGGCGATCGCGAAGCGATTGGCGAGGAAGACGAGCTGGCGCTTCTGCTGGAAGTGGAAGGTGAGCCGGTGGTAGGCCGAGGGGGCGATCAGCAGCGCCGCCGAGATCGCGGTGCAGAGCAGGGTCGCGAAGTAGACGTCCTTCTGGAAGCTGTTGATTTTGGTGAAGTTCTGCTGGAACGGCACCGCCAGCAGGAAGGCGAAGAGGACCTGGACGCCGGGCAGGGCGACCCGCAGCTCCTGCAGCAGCTCGCCGAGGTTGCGATCGAGGCGCGCATCCTCGGTCTCGTCCCTTCCTGACGGCCGGTCGACCATGTTCGCCACCATAGGCGAAGTGAAGACCGCCGTCGTCCTCTTCAACCGCGATCTGCGCGTCCACGACAACCCGGCGCTGGTAGCGGCGGCACGGGCCGAACGCACGGTGACGCTGTTCGTCTTCGACGAGAAGCTGCTGGGCTCGCGCTTCGCGGCCCCGAACCGGGTCGCCTTCATGCGCGAGGCGCTGCTCGATCTCGACGAGGCATTGAAGCGGGCGGGCGGGCGCCTCCTCCTGCGCCGCGGCGATCCGGTCGCCGAGGCGCTGGCCGTGGCCCGCAAGTGCGGCGCCGAGGAGCTCCATGTCAGCGCCGACTACAGCGGCTACGCGAGGGCACGGGAGCGGCGGCTGGCCGCCGCCTGTGCGGAGGAGCGGATCGGCTTCCACTCGCATCCCGGGACGACGATCGTGCCACCCGGTGCCGTCACCCCCGCCGGCGGCGATCACTTCAGGGTCTTCACTCCCTACCACCGGGCCTGGAGCGCGTTGCCGTTGCGGCGGCGGGTCGGGCCGCCGCGCAAGCTCGCGGTGCCCGGCGGGCTCCACGCCGGCCGCGTGCCCGCGCTCGCAAAACTGACCGGCGGCACGCCCTCACCGCGGCGCGCCAGCGGCGGCGAGGGCGAGGGTCGCCGCCTGGCCCGTGCCTTCCTCCGCGGCGGCCTCGGCGCTTACGACGAGCATCACGACGACCTGCCCGGCGACGGCACCTCGCGGCTCAGCGCCCATCTGCGTTTCGGCTGCGTCTCGCCGCTGGCGCTGATGGAGGAAGCGCGCGAGCGCAAGGGCGGCGAGCCGTTCGTGCGCCAGCTCTGCTGGCGCGACTTCCACCACCAGGTGCTGGCCGCCAACCCGTCCCTTCCCCACCGCGACTACCGCCCGCGCGGCGACCGCTGGTCGCGCTCGAAGCGGGCGCTCGAAGCCTGGCAACAAGGGCACACCGGCTACCCGGTCGTCGACGCGGCGATGCGCCAGCTCGCGGACGAGGGCTTCATGCACAACCGGGCGCGGATGGCCGTCGCCTCCTTCCTCACCAAGGACCTCTACATCGACTGGCGGGCCGGCGCCTGGCACTTCTGGGACCTGCTCAGCGACGGCGAGATCGCCAACAACGCCGGCAACTGGCAGTGGGTGGCGGGAACCGGCAACGACACCCGGCCCAACCGCGTCCTCAGCCCCGTGCGCCAGGCCGAACGCTTCGACCCCGACGGCGTCTACGTCCGCCGCTACCTGCCGGAGCTGGAGTCGGTCCGCGGCAAGGCGATCTTCCGCCCCTGGCGGATGGAAGGCTTCTCCCGGCTCGACTACCCGGAGCCGATCGTCGACCACGACGAGGCAGCGGCGGCCTTCAAAGCCCACCGCGAATGAGCGCTGTCGTCTTTTGTAGCGCTATCCGCAACAAAAGACGACAGCACCCCTAGGATCCGGCGATGGGACGACTGGCGGTGATCCTCGGCAGCAACGCGCTCGGCCCTGGCGGCGAGGAGATCGCGGCGGCGGCGACCGAGCACGGGGCGGCGATCGTCCAGCGTCACGGGGCGGTCGACGCCACCTATGTCCTTCCGCACGAGATCGACTTCGCCGCCAACCTGCGGCCGCTGGCCGAGCAGGGCTGCGACCGGGTGCTGGCGATCGGCTCGGTCGGCTCGCTCAGCCCCGAGCTGCCGGTCGGCAGCCTGCTCTGCCCCGACGACTTCATCGCCCTTGGGATCGGGCCTTCCGTCTTTGCCGATGCCCGCGCCCACTCGGCGCCTGGCTTCGACCCGCGCTGGCGCGCCGAAGTGATCGAGGCCTGGCGGGCAAGCGGCCAGGCCCCACGCGACGGCGGCGTCTACTGGCAGACGCGGGGGCCGCGCTTCGAGACGCCGGCGGAGATTCGCCTGATCGCCGCCCACGCCGACGTGGTCGGGATGACGATCGCCTCCGAGTGCGTCGTCGCCGGCGAGCTCGGCCTCGACTACGCGGCGCTCTGCGTAGTCGACAACCTCGCCAACGGCATCGGCGCGGGTGGGCTCGACGTCGCCGGGCTGGAGGACGACCGCATCGCCAACGCGAGCCGCCTGCGCGACGGCCTGGCGGCGGTGCTGCCGCAGCTAGGGGCAGTCGGCCGATGAGCCTGACGGTAACCGGCGCCGTGCTCGACGGTGCAACCGCCGGCGTCCGCTGCGAGGACGGGCGGATCGCGGCGATCGGACCGGAGGTGGCCCCCAGCCCAGGTGACGAGACGATCGCGGCCGGCGGCGCCCTCCTCGTCGCGCCGCTGGTCAACGGGCACACCCACGCGGCGATGACGCTGTTCCGCGGCAGCGGCGGCGACCTGCCGCTGATGCCCTGGCTGCAGGAACGGATCTGGCCGGTCGAGGCGAAGCTCGACGCTGACGACGTCTACTGGGGCGCGCGCCTGGCCTGCGCCGAGATGACCCGCACCGGCACCACCCGCTTCTGGGACATGTACTGGCAGCCGCAGGCGACCGCGCGGGCGGTCGCCGACGCCGGCATGCGGGCGACGATCGGGGCGCCGCTGTTCGACCATGACGGCGACGCGGCGCGGATGCGGGAGACGGCGCTGCGCAGCCTCGAGCAGCTGGGCGGGCTCGGGGCGGCGATCTCCCCCGCCCTCGCCCCGCACTCGATCTACATGGTCAGTGAGGACTCGCTGCGCTGGATCGCCGAGCTCAGCGCCGAGCGGCGACTGCCGGTCCAGATCCACCTCTCCGAGACCGCGGCGGAGGTCGAGGAGTGCGTCGCCGCCCACGGCCTGCGCCCCGCCGCCTACCTCGACCGACTGGGGATGCTGAGCGAGCGCACCGTGCTCGCCCACGGGGTCTGGCTCGACACGGCGGAGCTGGAGCTGATCGCGGCCCGTGGCTGCACCGTCGTCACCAACCCGGCCGCCAATATGAAGCTCGCGGTCGGCGGCGTCTTCCCCTACCCGGCGGCGCGCGCGGCCGGGGTCGCGGTCGGGGTCGGGACCGACGGCGCCGGCTCCAACGACTCGCTCGATTTGCTCGCCGACCTGAAGCTCTTCGCCCTCGCCCAGAAGCACGCCGCCGCCGACCCGACCGCGATCGCCGCCGCCGAGGCCTGGGACGTCGCCACCGGCGCCGGCGCCCCGCTCCTGCGCAGCGGCGAGGTGCCGCTCACGGTCGGCGCCAGCGCCGACTTCCTCCTGCTCGACCCCCGCTCCCCCGAGCTGAGGATCGGCGAGCTCGCCTCCAACTTGGTCTACGCCGCCGCCGGCTCCGTCGTCGACACCACCGTCGTCGCCGGCCGGGCGCTGATGCGGGGTGGCGAGGTGCCAGAACGGGACGAGATCCTCGCTCGCAGCGCCGAGCGCGCCCGCCGTCTCGGCCTCTGATCAATACCCCCTAGGGGTATCTGCTACGGTCCAGTCATGGTCGGATACCAAGCAGACAAAGACAAGCTGTTGAAACGACTCTCGCGCGTCGAGGGGCAGGTGCGCGGGGTCTCGAAGATGGTCGAGGAGGAGCGCTACTGCATCGACGTCCTGACCCAGATCGGGGCGATCCAGGCGGCCCTGGACAAGGTCGCGCTGGGCCTGATCGACGAGCACACGCGCCACTGCGTGGTCGAGGCCGAGGGCGGCGAGCGGGTCGAGAAGGTCGATGAGTTGATGGCGGCGCTGGGCCGCTTCGTCGGCCGGTGAACGGCGTCGTCGACAAGGTCGCCGAGGGCTTCGAACAGTCCTTCCTGATGGCCTATGAGGTCTGGTGGGCGCTGGTCCTCGGCTTCGCGATCTCGGCCGTGATCCAGGCCTGGGTCCCGCGCGAGCGGATCGAGGCCAACCTCTCCGGCCACGGCTTCGGGCCGGTGGCGAAGGCGACCGGGCTCGGCGCCGCCTCCTCCTCCTGCTCCTACGCGGCGATCGCGATCGCCAAGTCGCTGTTCCAGAAGGGCGCCTCGGCGGTCACCGCGCTCTCCTTCCAGTTCGCCTCGACCAACCTGGTCTGGGAGCTGGGCCTGGTCCTCTGGGTGCTGATGGGCTGGCAGTTCGCGCTCGCCGAGTACGTCGGCGGCATCCTCATGATCGCGCTGATGACCGTACTCCTGCGCCGCTTCGTCTCGCCGCGGCTGGAGCAGCAGGCGCGCCGCCACGCCCAAGAGGCGCAGGCCGGCCACGAGCACGAGAGCGCCGGCGCGGAGCAGCTGAGCTGGCGCCGGCGCCTCACCTCCGCCGAGGCCTGGGCCGACGTCGCCGGCAACTTCCGCGGCGACTGGACGATGCTGTGGAAGGAGATCACGCTCGGCTTCCTGCTCGCCGGTTTCATCGGCCTGCTCGGCGACGACTTCTTCAACGTTTTGTTTGTCACCGACGCGCCGCCGCTGGTGCGGACGATCGAGAACGTCCTCGTCGGCCCGGTCATCGCCATCCTCAGCTTCGTCTGCTCGGTCGGCAACGTGCCGTTGGCGGCCGTCCTCTGGTCGGGCGGGATCAGCTTCGCCGGCGTGATCGCCTTCATCTTCGCCGACCTGATCGTGCTGCCGATCGTGCTCGCCTACCGCAAGTACTACGGCACCGCCTTCGCCCTGCGGATCACGGCGCTGATGTTCGTCACGATCGTCATCGCCGCCCTCCTCGTCGACGCTGTCTTCGGGATCGCCGGGCTGATCCCCAGCGGCCCCCGCCCCACCCGCATGGACGTCTTCGGCACGATCGCGGTCGACTACAAGCTCTTCCTCAACATCCTCGGCACGGCGATCTTCGTCGCCCTCTTCTGGCTGACCAGGGGCCGCGCCCAGTCACACCACTGCGAGCACCACTCGCCGGCTCAGATGAGTGAACCCAGCCACTAAGGGGTATAGGCTCGGCTCCAGTGCCCGAGGCAAAGGCCACTAGCGAGTCCGAGTCCCAGCCCGGAGCCTCCTCCGTCAGCTACGAGGGCGTCAGCAAGCGCTACGGCAGCTCCGGCGCTCTCGCCGTCGACAACCTCACGCTCGAAGTCCCCGCCGGCGAGATCTGCGTGCTGGTCGGCCCCTCCGGGTGTGGGAAGACGACCGCGATGCGGATGGTCAACCGCACCGTCGAGATGACCGACGGCGACATCCGCGTCGGCGACGAATCGGTGCGCGACAAGGACCCGGCCAAGCTGCGGCGGGAGATCGGTTACGTGATCCAGCAGATCGGCCTCTTTCCCCACCGCACGATCGCCGAGAACATCGGCGCCGTGCCGCAGCTGCTGGGCTGGAAGAAGGACCGCACCCGGGCGCGCACGACCGAGCTGCTGGAGCTGATCGGGCTCGACCCCGAGCTCGGCGAGCGCTACCCGGCGCAGCTCTCCGGCGGCCAGCAACAGCGCGTCGGTGTCGCCCGTGCCCTCGCCGCGGACCCGCTGGTGATGCTGATGGACGAGCCCTTCGGGGCGATCGACCCGATCAGCCGTGAGCGCCTGCAGAACGAATTCCTCCGCCTCCAGGCCCAGGTCCGCAAGACCGTCCTCTTCGTCACCCACGACATCGACGAGGCGATCAAGATGGGCGACCGGATCGCGATCATGCGCGAGGGCGGCAGGGTCGAGCAGTACGCGACCCCGGCCGAGGTCCTGATGGCGCCGGCGACCGAGTTCGTCGAGGACTTCGTCGGCGCCGACCGGGCGCTGAAGCGGCTGGCGCTGATGCGGGTCGCCGACATCGACCTCTGGGAGGCGCCGCTCGCCCACGTCGGCCAGGCGACCGCCGAGGTGCGGGCGAAGCTGGCCGAGCCCGACGTCGAGGTCCCCTACCCGCTGCTGGTCGACGGCGAGCGCCGTCCGCTCGGCTGGCTCTCCGAGCGCGATCTCCGCGCCGAGACGGTGCCGGCCAAGCCGGACTCGCCGCTGGGCCCGCTGCTCGACCGCGACGACGTCATGCGCGATGCCCTCGCCGACCTGCTCCAGGGCGAGGCCCAGTACGCAGCCGTGGTCGACCACGAAGGCCGGATCGACGGCGTGCTCTCGGTCGAGATCATCTCCGAGTTCCTCAAATCGCCGCAGGCGAAGACGGAGGAGCACAGCGCCGTGGAGCGCCCCCATGGCTAGCCCCCTGCTGCTGGCGGCGGCGGGGCAGGTTGGGGAAGACTTCTTCCACGAACGGACCGGCCAGGTTTGCCAGGCGAAGTCGAGCCACCTCTTCTGCTGGGACTGGGCGCGGGAAAACATCGACCGCTATGGGACGCCGACGCTGCAGCAGCTCGAACTTGTCGCGATCTCGGTCGTGCTCGGCTTCATCGTCGCCTTCAGCCTGGCCCTGCTCGCCCATCGCCGCCGCTGGCTGCGGCCGCCCCTCCTGGCCGGGACCGGCGTCCTCTACGCGATCCCCAGCATCGCCTTCTTCCTGCTGCTGCTGCCGATCACCGGGCGCAGCCGCGAGACGGCGATCATCGCCCTCAGCGCCTACACCCTGCAGATCATCTACCGCAACGTCACCGTCGGCCTCGACAACGTTCCCTCCTCGGCCAAGGACTCGGCCCGCGGCATGGGCATGAGCGAGCGCCAGATCCTCTGGCGGGTTGAGATACCGCTGGCGACGCCGGAGATCATCGGCGGGCTGCGGATCGCGACCGTGAGCACGATCGCGATCGCGACCCTGGCGGTGTTCGCCGGCGCCGGCGGTCTCGGCACCCAGATCCTCGGCGAAGGCAACCTCCACTTCCCGACTTCGATTCTGATCAGCATCGTGATCGTGGTGGTGATGGCCTTCTTCTTCGACGCAGTCCTATTGACCTTCCAGTACCTGGCGACGCCCTGGCGCCGGGCGAGGGCATCGTGACCATCGCGACGCCGCTATTTGCCTCCTTCGGCGGAGCGATCGAATTCATCTTCACGCCGCAGACCTCGAACGTGACCGGGGGGAACACCGTCGGGGGTATCGACCAGGTGATCGAACTGATCCTGGCCCAGCTCGAAGTCACGGTCCTCGCACTGGCACTCGCGATCCTGATCGCCCTCCCCGCCGGTCTCTTCTTCGGCCACCGAGGCAAGGGGGAACTGGTCGCCATCGGGCTCGGCAACGCCGGGCGGGCGATCCCGGAGCTCGGCCTGATCGCGCTGATGGCGGCGGTGATCGGCGTCGGGCTCTTCAACCTCACCATCGCCCTGGCGATCCTCGGCATTCCGCCGATCCTGGTCAACACCTTCGTCGGCATCCGCGAGGTCGACAGCTCGACCGTGCAGGCGGCGCGGGGGATGGGCATGACCGAGGTCGAGATCGTCCGCAAGGTCGAGGCGCCGATGGCGGTGACGAGCATCTTCACCGGCATCCGAACCGCGACGATCGGGATAGTCGCGACCGCGACGATCGCGCCGCTGGCCGGGGTGGCGACGCTGGGGGAATTCATCCTCGGCGAAAACGTCTACGGGCCCGACGGCGTCCTCGCCGGCGCGATCCTGGTCGCCGTGCTCGCCCTCGTGCTCGAGTTCTCGCTCGCCGGGCTGCAACGCGTTCTGACTTCCAAGGGCCTTAAGTTGAAGCCCGCGTGACCCGTCCGCAACACACACAAGGAGGCACCACAGTGAGGTTCGACAAGACCAGGCTGGGCATGGCGTTGGCGATGCTGGCCGCGCTCGCGCTTGCCATCGGCGTCAGCGCCTGCGGCAGCAGCGATGACAGCAGTGACAGCACCGCCAGTGAAACCGGAGAAGGCGGAGCCGCGATCGTCTCCAACCCGGACAACGCCAAGGTGAGCCTCAAGATCGGCTCGAAGAACTTCCCCGAACAGGAAATCCTCGGGGAAATCTACACTCAGGCTCTGGCCGCGGCGGGTTACAAGGCCAAGAGCGACCTCAATCTCGGTTCCGAAACCGTCGCCCACAAAGCGGTCCAGTCAGGGGCGATCTCGGGCTACCCGGAGTACGCCAGCACGGCCCTCACCTCCTTCTTCGGGCTCGAACCCGAAGACGTTCCCTCCGACGCCCAGGGCGCCTACGAAAAAGCCAAGGCCGAATTCGAAAAGGAAGGCCTGACGGCGTTCCCCCCGACCCCGTTTGCCAGCGCCAACGCGGTCGGCACCCTGAAGAAGACGGCTGAAAAGTACGGCCTCGAAGACATCTCCGATCTCGAAGGCGTGTCGGAAAAACTATCGCTGTACGGCTCCCCCGAGTGCCGCCAGCGGATCGACTGCCTGGCCGGCCTGGAAGAACTGTACGGGCTGAAATTCAAGTCCTTCAACCCGGTCGACATCAGCCTCCGCTACACGGTGCTCGAAAAGGGCCAGGCCGATCTCTCGATCCTCTTCACCACCGATCCGCAGCTCTCGGCGGAAAAGGACAAGTTCGTGATCCTCGAAGACGACAAGCACGTCTTCCCGGCCGGGAACATCATCTTCGTCACCACGCCGAAGGTCGTGGAAAAGGCGGGTCCCGACTACGAAAAGACGATCGTCGAGGTCCAGAAGGGCCTGACGCTGCCGGTCATGCAGGAGCTCGACGCTCGCGTGGAACTCGAAAAGCAAACCCCCAAGGAAGCCGCCGCGGCCTACCTCAAGTCCGCCGGTTACACCGGCTAGCGGCAGAGGTCCGGCGGGAGGGGCTCGGCGGACAAAAGCGGGGAGTGTCCGGCGAGCCCCTCCCGCCGGACCTCCCCCCGGCAGCTGATGGACTACGTGCTCGGACTACGTGCTCGGGCTACGGCTGAACGACAAGCTCGGCGGTGCCCGGGCCGCCGGCACGGGAGCGAATGCGAGAGAAGCTGACGTGGGCTGCCCACGCTGCCGAGATACCGGTGATGCCGGCCAGGAGGAGGGCTACGCGGGGGTCGTAGGTTTCGGCCAGCCAGCCGGTCAGGGGGCCGCCGATCGGGGTCGAGCCGAGGAAGACGACCGAGTAGAGGGCCATCACCCGGCCGCGCATCTTCGGCGCCACCGCCAGTTGCAGGGTCGAGTTGATCGTCGCCGCGAAGGTGACGGCGGCGGCGCCGAGCAGGGCCAGCATCGGGATCTCGAAGGCCAGCGAGGGCATCGCCGCCGCCAGCAGGCCCGAGGCGCCGAAGGCGAGGGCGCCGCCGGCGATCAGGCGTGGGCCGGTCTGGCCGTGGGCGCCGTTGACGAGGGCGCCGGCGATCGAGCCGACCGCCATCGCCGAGACCATCACCGCGTAGGTGCCGGCACCGCCGTCGAAGCTGAATTTGGCCAGCAGCGGCAGCACCACCTGGAAGTTGAAGCCGAGCGTCCCGACCAGCGCCATCAGCGCCAGCGGCACCGCCAGCTCGGGGGTGCGGAGGACGTAGCGCAGACCGGCCCGGATCGCGCCCGGCTCACGCGGGGCGACGGGCTCGGTGTGGAGGCCGCTCGGGTCCATCCCCCAGAGGGCGACGATCATCGCCACGAAGGTGAGCGCGTTGAGCGCGAAGCAGGGGACGACGCCGAAACCGGCGATCAGCAGGCCGGCCAGCGCCGGCCCGACGATCCGCGCCATCTGCACGATCACGCTGTTGAGGCTGACCGCGTTGACGACCCGGCCGGGCCCGACCATCTCCATCACGAAGCTCTGCCGGGCGGGGTTGTCGACGGCGTTGACGCTGCCCATCGCGAACACGGCGAGGAAGACCATCCAGGGCTCGACCACCCCGGTTGCGGTAACGGCGAAGAGGAAGACGGCGGGGATCGCCATCAGCGCCTGGGTCGTGATCAGCAGCTTGCGTTTGGGGATGCGATCGGCCAGCAGCCCGCCCCAGGCGCCGATCAGCAGCATCGGCAGGAACTGCAGGGCCGTGGTCAGGCCGACCGCGATGCCGCTGTCAGTGAGCGTGAGGATCAGCCAGATCGCCGCCACCGTCTGCATCCAGGTGCCGGAGAGCGAGATCAGCTGGCCGGCGAAGTAGCGCCGGTAGTTGGGGACCTCGAGCGAGTCGAAGGAGCGGCGCAGGGCGGCGCTCATAACATGGCCTCGCGCTTCGCTCCCGGCGCGAAGAACCAGATATGCACGCTTGGTCGCTTCGCGCTCAGGATTCTCCTTTTTCCAACATCCGCTCGAGGATCTCCGCCGCCCGCTCCAGCACCTCGACGTCGGCGACGGGCATGTCGCGCATGCGCCGCGCCAGGTAGGCGTTCTTGCGCCCGCGCAGCCGCCGCAGGCGCTCACGCCCGGCGCCGTTGACGCTGACCAGGGAGCTGCGGCCATCGGCGGGGTCGGGCGTGCGCTCGACCAGGCCCTCCCTTTCGAGGCAGCCGAGGGTGCGGGTCACGGTCGGTCGCCGCACCCGCTCCAGCTTCGCCAGCTCGCTCGGGGTGAGCGGACCGTGGCGCTCGATCGTGGCCAGGGCCGAGGTCGAGGTCGGGGTCAGGCCAGTTGCCTCCGCCGCCGCCTCCTGGCGCAGCCGCCGCGCGGTCCGCACGATGCCGAGCCGCAGCTGAGCGGCGGCATCGGTGAGTGGGGTGGCTTTAGCGTTCGGCGTCATTGATTAGCGTTGATAATTAGTTTAGCAAACTATATTCCCCGGCACATCGTCACGGGTGATTCCCCGCTTCGCCAGACTCGACCCGCTCCGGCGGGTCTTGTCGTTTCTGGAGTTCCGCGTTCGAGCCTGAAGCTCAGGCGGCGAAGCGTTTTTCGGAGCGCGCCTTGGCCTTGGCTGCCTCGACCTCGCGGTCCTTCGGCGGCGCCGTCGTGACCAGGCGGTCGAGCAGCTTCGCCGTCGCCTCGGCGATTTCCTCGACCGCTTCGTCGAACGCCTCCTGATTGACCTGCGAGGGCTTGGTGGAACCGCTGATCTTGCGCACGTACTGCAGCGCTGAGGCCTGGATCTCGTCCTCGGTCGCGGCGGGCTCGAAATTATGGAGGGTGCGAATATTTCTACACATGGCCTCAGTTTAGGCCCGATGCGGCGCCCCGGCTAGGCCCGGCGGTGGACCTCGGTGGCACGCGCTTGGTCGCGGGGCCGGACGACGATCTCGTCGATGTTGACGTGGGCCGGCTGGGCCACGGCCCAGCGGATGCACTCGGCGACGTCCTCGGCCCGCAGCGGTTCCATGCCATCGTAGACCCTGGCCGCGGCCTCCTCGTCGCCCTCGAAGCGAACCAGGGAGAACTCGGTCTCGACCATGCCGGGGGCGACGTCGGTGACGCTGACCGGCTCGCCCAGCAGCTCCAGCCGCAGGGTCCGCAGCGCCGCCTGCTGGGCGTGCTTGGCGGCGGTGTAGCCGGCGCCGCCGCGGTAGGTCTCGAAGGCGGCGATGCTGGTGACGCCGACCACGTGGCCGTTGCCGGACTCGACCAGCCGCGGCAGCAGCGCCCGGGTCATCCGCATCGTCCCCAGCACGTTCGACTCGTACATCGTCCGCCACAGCTCTTCGTCGGCCTCGCCCAGCGCTTCCAGCCCGAGGGCGCCGCCGGCGTTGTTGACGAGCACCGCGCACTCGGAGACCCGCGCGGCAAACGCCTCGACCGAGGCCGGGTCGGTGACGTCGAGCGCGATCGCCTCGCCGCCGAGCTCGCCCGCCAGTTGCTGCAACCGCTCCAGCCGTCGCGCCCCGAGCACGACCCGGTAGCCGTCCCCGGCCAGCGCCCGTGCCGTGGCGGCGCCGATCCCGCTCGATGCTCCCGTCACCACCGCGGTCCCCTTCATCGCCGCCACACTACGGAACCCACTCAGCCGCGTCTATCTTGGCCCGATGAACACCGAGAGCAGTTCCGACAACCCGCTGCTGGCGGTCGAGAAGGTGACGCTGCGTGGCCCCCGCGTCCGCCTCGAACCGCTCGACGCCGAGCGCCATCAGACCGGCCTCGAAGCGGCGATCGCCGACGGCGACCTCTCCTCGCTCTGGGTCACCACGGTGCCGCGCCCGGACCAGATGGACGAGCTCTTCGCGGGTGCCGAGGCCGGCTTCGCCGCCGGGCTGGAGCTCGCCTTCGCCACCGTCGACGTCGAGAGCGGGCGAATCCTCGGCAGCACCCGCTTCATGGCGATCGAGCCAGAGCAACGGCGGGTGGAGATCGGCGCCACCTTCCTCGCGGCGAGCTCCCAACGGACCCACGTCAATACCGAAGCCAAGCTGCTGATGCTCACCCACGCCTTCGAGACCTGGGGCGTCAACCGGGTGGAACTGCTCACCGACAAGCTGAACGAGCGCTCACGCGCCGCGATCGTCCGCATCGGCGCCCAGCCGGAGGGCATCCTGCGCGCGCACAAGGTGATGCGGGACGGCCGTATCCGCGACTCGGCGATCTACAGCATCACCCGGCCCGAGTGGCCGGGCGTGCAGGCGGCCCTTGCGGACCGCCTGCGGCGCTCCTAGTAGCGGTAGTGGTCAGGCTTGTACGGGCCCTCGACGGGGATGCCGAGGTAGGAGGCCTGGTCGGCGCTGAGCTCGGTCAGTCTCACGCCGAGCGCCTCGAGGTGGAGGCGGGCGACCTTCTCGTCGAGGTGCTTGGGCAGCACGTAGACCTGCTTCGCCTCGTACTGGACGCTCTTGCCGAAGAGCTCGATCTGGGCGATCACCTGGTTGGTGAACGAGTTCGACATCACGAAGCTCGGGTGCCCGGTGGCGTTGCCGAGGTTGAGCAGCCGGCCCTCGGAGAGGAGCACGATCGAGTGGCCGTCGGGGAAGCGCCACTCGTCGACCTGCGGCTTGATGTTGATCCGCTCGGCGGCGCCGCCTTCGAGGCCGGCGACGTCGATCTCGTTGTCGAAGTGGCCGATGTTGCCGACGATCGCGTTGTGCTTCATCCGCGCCATGTGCTCGGCGGTGATGATGTCCTTGTTGCCGGTGGCGGTGACGAAGATGTCGGCCGTGTCGACGACGTCGTCGAGGGTTTTCACCTCGTAGCCCTCCATCGCCGCCTGCAGTGCGCAGATCGGGTCGATCTCGGTGACGATCACGCGGGCGCCCTGGCCGCGCAGCGAGGAGGCACAGCCCTTGCCGACGTCGCCGTAGCCGCAGATGACCGCGACCTTGCCGCCGATCATCACGTCGGTGCCGCGGTTGATGCCGTCGACCAACGAGTGGCGACAGCCGTAGAGATTGTCGAACTTGGACTTGGTGACCGAGTCGTTGACGTTGATCGCCGGGAACAGCAGTTCCCCGGCCTCGGCCAACTGGTAGAGGCGGTGGACGCCGGTGGTGGTCTCCTCGGTGACGCCCTGGATTCCGGCGCCGATCTTGGTCCAGCGCTGGAGGTCCTCGGCGAGCGAGCGCTGCAGGGTTTCGAGGATGATCTTGAACTCGCCCGAGTCGGCGGTCTCCGGATCCGGAACCGCGCCGGCCGCCTCGAACTCGGTGCCCTTGTGGACGAGCAGGGTGGCGTCGCCGCCGTCGTCGAGGATCATGTTCGGGCCCTCGCCGTCAGGCCAGACCAGCGCCTGCTCGGTGCACCACCAGTACTCCTCCAGGGTCTCGCCTTTCCAGGCATAGACCGGGATCCCGGTCGCGGCGATCGCGGCGGCGGCGTGATCCTGGGTGGAGAAGATGTTGCAGCTGGCCCAGCGCACCTCGGCGCCGAGCGCGACCAGGGTCTCGATCAGCACCGCGGTCTGGATCGTCATGTGCAGCGAGCCGGTGATGCGCGCGCCTTTCAGCGGCTGCACCGCAGCGAACTCCTCGCGGGTCTGCATCAGGCCGGGCATCTCCACCTCGGCGAGCGCGATCTCCTTGCGCCCGAAATCGGCGAGGCCGATATCGGCGACCTTGTAGTCCTGCGTGGCGGTGCTGACGGTCATCGAGTAAACATCTCCTGAGTTAGTTGGTTGCCTGGCCATGGTACGCAAAGGGGGTCGGGCGGGCGGCGTCGAATCAAGTCGCGGTGAGCTCTGAAGCCGCAGCCGAGCCCGTGCGCTACCCGCCGGGGATGGACGCCCGCAGCACCCGCGTGGCGGAAAAGCTGAACACGCCGATGCTGATCGCGGCGGCCCTGACCCTGCCCACGGTGGCGATCACCGAGTCGCACCCGGGCGGCACCCTGGAGACGGTCGCGATCGTCCTCAACTGGATCACCTGGATCGCCTTCCTGATCGAGTTCGTGACGATGATGGCGGTCGTCCCCGATCGCTGGGCCTACATTCGCCGCCACCCGCTCGACCTGGTCATCGTCTTCCTCACCCCGCCGGTCCTGCCGGCCGGCCTACAGAGCCTGCGGGCGCTGCGCCTGCTCCGGCTCCTGCGCCTGCTGCGCCTGGCCCAGCTCTCACGCGAGGTCTTCTCGCTCGAGGGCCTGCGCTACGCGATGCTGCTGGCGGTCCTGACCGCGGTCGGCGGCGCCGCCCTGTTCGGCGCCTTCGAGGGCCACCAGGCCAACCTCAGCTTCTGGGACGACCTCTACTGGGCGATCACGACGATGACCACGCTCGGCTCCAACATCACCCCGACCACGACCGGCGGCGAGATCGTCTCCACCGTCGTCCTCATCGTCGGCATCGGCTTCGTCGCCCTGCTCACCGGCTCCTTCGCCCAGCGCTTCCTCGCCCCCGAAATCGCCGAGATCGAGCAGGAGCTAGAGGACGAGGGGCTCTCCGCCGAGGCGGTGGCGCTGCGCGAACTGCGCAGCGTCCAGGAGCAGCTGCAGGCGCTCGAGCTCGCGGTCGAGCGGATGGCGAGCCAGCGGCAGGTCTAGGGCCCGTCCGGGGTGGACTGGCGGGGAGGGTCGGGTGCCCCGACCCTCCCCCAGCCACCAGTCCCTAGTCCTCGTCGCCCTCCGCCGCAATTTTCGCCTCCAGTTCCTTCATCACGTCCGGATCGCGCAGGGTCGTCACGTCGCCCAGGGCGCGCCCTTCGGCGATGTCGCGCAGGAGGCGGCGCATGATCTTGCCGGAGCGGGTCTTGGGCAGTTCGTCGGCCCAGACGATCCGCTTCGGGCGGGCGAATTTGCCTATGTGCTGGGCCACCGTGGCGCGAATCCCCTCGACCAGCTCGTCGCTCGGCTCGGTATCGCCCTTGAGCGTGACGAAGGCGCAGATCGCCTGGCCGGTGTCCTCGTCGGCCTGGCCGATCACCGCCGCCTCGGCGACCTTCTCGTGGGCGACGATCGCCGACTCGACCTCGGCCGTCGAGAGTCGGTGGCCGGAGACGTTGACGACGTCGTCGATGCGGCCGATCACCCAGAGGTAGCCGTCGGAGTCACGGCGGGCGGCGTCACCGACCAGGTAGCGCTCGACCCCGAACTTCGAGAAGTAGGTCTCGACGAAGCGGTCGTCCTCCTTGTAGAGGCCGCGCAGCATCGAGGGCCAGGGGCGCTCGAGCACCAGCAGGCCCTGTCCCTCCGCGATCGGCTCGCCGTCGCTCTCCCCCACGACCTGGGCCTCGACCCCCGGGAACGGGGTCGTCGCCGAGCCCGGCTTGGTCGCGGTGATCCCCGGCAGCGGCGTGATCATGATCGCGCCCGTCTCCGTCTGCCACCAGGTGTCGACGATCGGACAGCGTTCTCCTCCGATCACCTTGTGGTACCAGAGCCAGGCCTTGGGATTGATCGGCTCGCCGACCGAACCGAGCAGGCGCAGCGAGCTGAGGTCGGACTGCGCGGGGATATCGGCGCCCCACTTGATGAAGGTGCGGATCGCGGTCGGCGCCGCATAGAGGATCGTCGCTCCGTAGCGCTCGATCAGCTCCCACCAGATCCCCCTGTTCGGGTAATCGGGTGCCCCCTCCCACATCACGCTGGTGGCGCCGTTGGCGAGCGGGCCGTAGACGATGTAGGAGTGGCCGGTGACCCAGCCGACGTCGGCCGCGCACCAGTAGACGTCGGACTCGGGCCTGAGGTCGAAGACGTAGCGGTGGGTGGCGGCGACACCGGTCATGTAGCCGCCGGTGGTGTGCAGGATCCCCTTCGGCTTCGCGGTCGAGCCGGAGGTGTAGAGGATGTAGAGCGGGTGCTCGGCCTCCATCGGCTCCGCCGGGCACTCCGGGTCGGCCGCCGCCAGAACCTCGTCGTAGAAGACGTCGCGCCCCTCGCTCATCGGGCACTCGATGCCGGTGTGGCGGACGACGACGATCTTCTCCAGCGAGTCGAGCTCGCCCATCTCCGCGTCGACCGCGGGCTTGATCGGCGCCGTCCTGCCCTTGCGGCGGGCGCCGTCGACGATGACCAGCGCCTTCGCCGCGGAGAACTCCATCCGCTCCCGTACCGACTCGGCCGAGAAGCCGCCGAAGACGACGTTGTGGACGGCGCCGATGCGGGCGCAGGCCAGCATCGCCACCGCCACCTCAGGGATCATCGGCAGGTAGATCCCGACCACGTCGCCCTTCTCGACGCCGAGACCCTTGAGCGCGTTGGCGAAGCGCTGCACGTCGCGGTGCAGGTCGGCGTAGGTGACGTCGCGCTCCTCCCCCTCCTCGCCGCGCCAGTGGTAGGCGACGCGGTCGCCGATCCCGGCCTCGACGTGGCGGTCGAGGCACTGGGCGCTGGCGTTGAGCCGCCCGTCCTCGAACCACTTGTAGAAGGGCGGGTTGGAGTCGTTCAGCGCCTGGGTCGGCTCGACGTCCCAGTCGAGCAGCTCGGTCGCCTGCGACAACCACCAGGCCTCCGGGTCAGCGGCGGCCTCGTCGTAGATCGCCGGGTCGCTCCAGCGCGCCCGCTCGCGAAACTCAGCCAGCGGCTCGAACTTCTCCACCGACAGCATCTGCTCCAGCTCCCACTCCAGTCCCATAGGGAAAAGCTACCCCAGGGATGGGTGATCAATAACCGCCGGGGTGGCGGACTATGAACCCTTCGGGCGAATCGACCCAAGGATCGTGCCAGCGTGGGCCGGGGCCGCCGACGGTGTCGAAGGCGATGCCGGCGATCACCATCCAGGCGTGTTCGGCGTTGGCGTAGACGGTGATCCACTTGCCGGGGCCAGCTTCGCCCCAGGTCTCGAGCCCGGTCGAGTCGAGCGGGCTTTCGAGGAAGCCGCCGCCGTGCAGGGCGAAGCTGACCGCGCCCGAGCAGTCGTAGCCGGATGATTCGAAGGAGCCGTGGCCGCCGCCCCAGATGTAGGGCGTGGTGGCGATCGAGTTGGCGGCGGAGATCGCGTCCTTGACCGCCTGCGGCGCCGCACTCGGGGCGCTGGCTTCGCTTTCGCTGATCACCTGGGCGGATTCGCCGGGGTTGAGTGGCGCCGGCACCTGGCCGGTAGTCGTTTCGCCGCCTTCGGAGGCGATCTGGTTGGAGATCGAGGCGAGGTTGTTGCTGAGCGCTTCTTCCTGGCTTTCCAGCGCCGCCATCGCTTCGCGGCGCTCGGCCTGGGCCGACTTCAGTTCGGCGAAGCGCGCCTCCGCTTCTTCGCGGGCGGCGGCGACTTCGGCCTCGATCGCGGCGATCGAGTCACGCGCGTCCTTGACCTTGGCGCGGTTGTCGGCGAGCTTGGCGACGGCGCTGGTGACTTCGTCGCGCAGCGATTTGACCCGGTCGACGACCGAGTCGTCATAGCTCTGGATCCGGTTCAGGTATTCGGTCTGGGCCGCCATCTGCGAGAAGTTCTCCGATTCGAGGATCGCGTTGACGACGTCGGGCGAGCCGGCCTCGTAGATCGCGACCAGACGCTCGCGCAGGACGCCGAGGGCGCGGTTGAGCTGGGCGCGGACCTCTTCCAGGTGCGCCTTTTCCTTCTTCAGCGCCGCCGTCGCCGCTTCCAGTTCGCCCTGCTTCTCGGCCAGTTCGGACTCAACCGTGGCCTGCTTCTGGCGCAGGTCCGAGACTTCGCCGATCATCGTGTCGATCGCGGCGTTCTGTCCGGCGATCGTCTCCGCCAGCGAGCTCTGGTCTTCGCGGACGCCTTCGAGCTTGCCCTGGGTGGCTTCGAGCTTCTCCTGCGGCGTCTTCGCCGGCGCGCTCGCCTCGGTCAGCGCCAGGGCGCAGATCGCCGCCAGCAGGACGCCCGCGAAGAGCAGCGCGCGCCTCTTGGACGCGCTCGGATGAGTGTCGAGGAAGAAAGCCAGCATCGAGATCCGCGCCGTTCCCGGAAGGGTTCGGCAGCGGGTCGCGCAGGCTAGCGAAGAAGGCTAAAGACTATGAGGAGTTGCTAATAACCTGCAACTTCCCGTGCAAATCAGGCACTTTGCAGGAGTCGAGGCGAGCGCCCCGATGGGGGTCGATGGGCCGATTTCGTGACTATGCGTCCCGAAATCGGCCCATCGGCCGGCGGTACTAGGCGAGGAGCTTGGCCTTCGCCTTGTCGAACTCCTCGGACGACAGCGCGCCCTTTTCCTTCAGGTCGTTGAGCTTGTGCAGTTCGTCGGCCGGAGTGCTGTGGGCCTGCGTCTGCACGTATTCGTCGAAATGCTTTTTCGCGTCCGCCTGGGCTTTGATCGTGCGGTCACGCATGCCGTTGCCGCGGGCGATCAGGTAGATCAGGGCGGTCAGGAACGGGATGAAGACGAGGAACAGGACCCAGGCGGCCTTCGCCCAGCCCGACATCTCGTGATCGCGGAAGAGATCGGAGATGATCGTGATCAGGATCCAGATCCAGATGACGAAGAAGAAAATCTCAAAGGTGATTAGGAGAAGTTCTCCCAGAGAGACATCTGCGAACGGCAACAAGGTGCTTCCTTTCGGTTAGTTGCGGCCTGGTCGCCGCGATCGTCTATTCCCCACGCTATTCCTCCCGCCTGCTCGTTGCATCAAGAGTTCGCCCAAAGCCCGGGGTGCGGGCGCTGACGATCCAGGTCGAGGCCGGCGCCCAGACCCCGTCCGGACCCTCGAAATCGGCCAACTCCTCGCGCAGCGCCGCGGCGATTTCAGGCCGGATCCGCTCCGCCTCCACCCCGGCGAGGCGGATCACCTCGCCGGCCGGTCCCAGCGCCATCGCGAAGTCGACGGCTTCGTCGAGGTCGCGGCCGGTCTGCAGCGGCAGGTCGCTGCGCCGCAGCGAAATTTCCTCGAAGCCGGCGCCGATCAGGATCTCGCTGGTGACGTCGGCGTCGCCCATCGAGAACGGGCCCGGGCCGCAGGTCGGCTCGTCGGACTCCTCCGGCTCCTCGACGAACTTCGCCACCACCGCCTCCGCCCGGCTCACCCACTCGTTCTCGAGCTTGCGGCGCCAGACGACCATGCAGAGCCGGCCGCCGGGCACCAGTGCCCGGCGCACGTTGCGCAGCGCCGGCACCGGGTTGGCGAAGAACATCGTCCCCATCCGCGAGAAGGCGTAGTCGAAGCGCTGCTCGAACTCGGTCACCTGCAGGTCGCCGACGGCGAAGCTAACGTTCGCCAGGCCCGCCGCCTCGGCCTCCTCCCGCGCCAGGTCGACAAAACGCTCGGCGGCATCAAGACCGAGCACCGAGCCCTCAGGCCCGACCAAGCCGGCGATCCGCTGGGTCGTTTCGCCGAAGCCGCAGCCGATGTCGAGCGCTCGCTCGCCGGGCGCGGGGGGATGGATCCGCAGCGCCTCCTCGCCGTGGGCACCGAGGCCGCCGGAGACGAGGTGCCGGTACTGGACGAAGCGATCGAAGAGAACGCCGTTCCAGGCTTCGACCGCCTCCTCGTTGGTCGCGGCTACGTCGGCCATATTTCCCATCCTAGAGCCGTCCACTCAGGACGCAAGCCGCATCGCGAAGAGCGTCACCGCAACCGAGGTGGCGAGGTTGAGACTGGAGACGCCCTGCCGCATCGGGATCGCGACACGGGCATCGGCGCGCTCGAGCAGCTCGGCGCTGATTCCGTGGCGCTCGGTGCCGAAGGCGAGCACGGCCCGCTCCGGCAGCCCGCCCGGGCGCAGGTCCTCCCCTCCGGGGTCGATCGCCAGCAGCGGCCGGTCGCTGTCCGGCAGCGCCTCGATCGCCGTCACCGGCAGCGCGAAGTGAAGGCCGGCGGCACCGCGGACCGCGTCCGGGTACCAGGGGTCGTTCTCACCGGTGGTCAGGACCGCCCCCGCATCGGCCGCAGCGGCGACGCGGATGCAGGCGCCGATGTTACCCATGTTCTTCGGCTGCTCGAGCAGGACGACCGGGGCCGGGCGCGGGTCGGCGAGCACGGCCGCGAGATCGACCGGCGGCCGGCGGGCGATCGCGACGACGCCGGTGCGCGGCACCAGCGGCGCCAGGTCGGCGAGGTCCGCGGGCGCGATCTTCTCCACCCGTCCGGCCAGTTGCCCGGCCAGGTCGGGCGCCAGCTCCCGCGCCAGCGCCTCCAGCGCGTCCGGGTCGACGGCGACCGCCTCGACCAGCTCGGCGCCGAAGCGCAGCGCGTGCTTGAGGGCGTGGAAGCCCTCGACGACGGTCAGCTCGGGATTGCGCCGCGCTTTGCGGAAACGCACGGTGAGCTCGTGGTTGCCCATCCGGCCATCATGACTCCATCCGCGGGGACTGCACGAGCTGATCGCGGCCCGCGGCCTTGGCCCGGTAGAGGGCGCTGTCGGCGCGGTCGACCAGGTCGTCGCTGGTCTCGGCGAAGTCCCAGCAGGCAAGGCCGGCCGAGCAGGTCAGCTCCCCCGGGGTCGCCTGCCGCAGGCGTTCGATCGTTTCCGCCCCCTGCTCCAGCGGGCAGTCGGGGAGGACGACGAGGAACTCCTCGCCGCCGAAGCGGACGATCGTGTCGGCGCCGCGCAGAACCGCGTCCCAGGCGACCGCGCATTCGCGCAGGATCGCGTCGCCGGCGAGATGCCCGTTGGCGTCGTTGTAGGCCTTGAAGTGGTCGATGTCGACGATTGCCAGGCAGAGGTCGGACTCGGCCCGGCGCGCCCGCGCCATTTCGCGTGGCAGCTGTTCGTCGAGCCCGCGCCGGTTCGGCAGCCCGGTGAGGGCGTCGCAGCGGGCCAGCGCCGCCACCTCGGTCAGCAGGTTCTCGCGTTCGGACTCGACCCGCTTCAGCGCGGTGACGTCGGTGGCGCGGGCGTAGACCAGGCCCTCGTCCGCCGCCAGCGTCGCGCTCCAGCTGAGCCAGCGCCAGCTGCCGTCCTTGGCCCGGTAGCGGTTCTCGAAACCGGTGCCCTCCAGCCCCTCGAAGAGACTCGCCACGCCCCGTTCGCTGCGCTCGCGATCGTCGGGATGGACGAGCTCGAAGGGACGGGCCGCGCGCAGCTCCTCGCCTGTGTAGCCGAGGCAGTCCTCCCAGGCCGAGTTGAGCTCGACCGCGTTGCCGGCGCGGTCGAAGGTGCAGAGCAGGTCGCGTGAGAGTTCGAAGAAGCGCCGAGCCCGCCGGCTGGCCGCGGTCCGCCGGGCGACGATGGCGCTGGTCAGGACCATCACCACGGTCAGCGAGACGGCCGTGAACAGCCAGCGCGTCAGCGGCGAGTAGCCAGCGGTGCTTTCGACCGCGGCCAGGGTCACCGCGTAGACGGCGAGCAGCCAGGTCAGGTGGACGACCGCGACCCGGCGCTGGAAGAAGTAGGCGGCGACCAGGGTCGCCCAGACGAAGATCGAGCCGTACTGGCCGGCGGCGATGCCGCTCTCGTAGATCAGCAGGCCGGTCGCGGCGGCCGTGGCGCCGAGGACGAGGTGAGCGGCGGCCAGCGGCAGATGGCGGGCGAAGAACCAGCAGAGGACACCGACGAGGGACATCGCCGCGGCGATGCCGACCAGCGCCGTCGTGTTGCCGCCGCTGGGGTGCGGCAGGGCGAGCGAGAGGGCGACGAGGCCGGCGCCGGCCAGCAGCAGCGCCCCGGCCGCCCGCGCCTCCGAGCGCCCTGAGCTCCTCAGCTCCTCCTGCTTTTTCGGTAGCTCTGCCAATGCCCGTTAGGCATCGGCACCGGGCGCGGCTCCTTTAGTGGCGGGAGCGCACGACCTCGAACTGGGTCATCAGCCCGTGGTCCTCGTGGTCGAGCATGTGGCAGTGGATCACGAACTTGCCGCGGTAGTCGCTGAAGTGCCCGGAGACGAGGATCCGTTCGCCCGGGAAGACGAAGAAGGTGTCCTTGAGGCAGTCTTCCCAGGGCGGCGGCGGCTTGTCGTCGCGGGCCAGCAGGTACCAGTCGCTGTGGTGCAGGTGCATCACGTGGGCGACCGTGGTGCGGTTGAAGAACTCCCAGACCTCGGTCGTGTCGAGCTCCGGGAAGGCGTCGGCGCGGGCCGGGTTGAAGGTCCTGCCGTTGATCTCCCACCTGGTCTTGAAGAGGCCGCCGACCGTGATCTCCCAGGTGCGGTCCGGCCTGCCGTGGCGCCGCCGCTTCGACCTCACCGCCCACTCCGGCAGCGGCCGCAGGTGCCGGGGGATCCTGGTTCGGTCTCGCACCCGACCGCGATTGACGCGGAACTGCATCAGGGCGCCGACGTAGGCGCGGGCGCCGTCAGGGTTGCGCCCGCCATGGCGGGCGCTGCGCAGCTCGACCGACTCACCCGCGGCGCCGGCGAAGTCGACGATCACCTCGGCCCGCTCGGCCGGCCCGATGAGGATCTGGTCGCGGCGGACGGGGCGTGGCATCAGGCCGCTGTCGCTGCCGATCTGGATCATCGCCGCCCCGTTGGAGAGGTGGAAGTTGTAGGACTGGAACTGGGAGACGTTGAGCACTCGCAGCCGGTAGCGGCGCGGCTCGACCCGGTGATGGGGCATGAAGGCGCCGTTGACGAGGACGCTCTGCCCGGCGATCCCGTCGGCCGGCGGCTGCAGCCCGCCCCGGAACGGGTCGGTCAGCTGGTTCTCGCGGTCGAAGCTGCGGTCGGCGATCATCAGCGGGATGTCGTGCTCGCCTCGCGGTAGCGCCAATCCGTCCTCGAAGGCATCGTCGACGATCCACATCCCGGCCAGGCCGCGCCAGGTGTGCGGCGCGGTCTTGTCGAGGCGGTGGTCGTGGTACCACTGGAACGCGGCCCGTTCCGGGCGCCCTGCCTCGGTCAGGTCGTAGACATAGGTTTTGCTCGCCCCCGGCGCCAGCAGCAGCTCGTTGCCGGACTCGCGCGCCGAGAGCCCCTGGGGGATGCGGCAGAAGTAGGAGATCGGGTGCGACTTCGTCAGCCCGCCCGGCTGGCCGTCGAACTGGGTGCGGTTGTGGCCGCCGTGGAGGTGAACCGAGAGCTCGCCGCACTTGCCGGGCAGCTCGTGGCGAAAGGTGACCTTGGTCTTCTCACCGGCGGGACGGCGAACCGTCGGCCCGGGAAAGGTGCCGCCGTAGGTCCAGAGCCTGGTCTTGCGCCCGGGCAGGATCTGCACCTCGGCCTCGCGGACCGGGATCTCGATCTCGGCCGCGGTCAGCTCGCGCGGGATCGGCAGCGGCGCCCGGAACGGCACCGCCGCGACCGCGCTCGGGGTCTCCTCCCCAAACGGGAGCAGCTCGCCGAGGCCGCCGCCCTTGACCGGCAGCAGGTAGGCGAGCGCGCCGCCGCCGAGGGCGCCGAGGAAAGCTCGGCGCCCCAGGCGCGGCGTGGATGTGGACCGCTCGGACGTACTGCTAGACGCCGGCGGGAAGGACCTTGACCGACCCCTGCATGAAGGGATGGATCGCGCACATGAAATAGATCACCGGCGTGGTCGCCGGATCGGCGGTCACCAGTTGGCTGTACGAGGTCCCCTTCTTTTCGCCGGTGAACCAGGAGTCGCCCTTCGAGCTGGTGCTGCCGAGCGTGCTCCAACCGGGGGCGCCCGCCTTGGCCGGGTTGATCGTGATCCGTTCGGTTTTCGGGTTGAACCCGTGCCACTGGGAGATCGAGAGGCAGATGTGTTTCGGCGTAAAGCAGTTTTTACGCGCGCTCGGGGTCTTCGGCAGCGAGGCCTTGGTGACCATCGAGAAAGTGTGCGGGCCGACCTTCTTCGGGTCGGTCTCGTTGACGATGTTGAGCTCGTCGCCGACGTGGACCGATTCCGGAGCGACGAACCCGAGTGCGCCTTTTTCGATGCTCATGGTGATCGTGTCGGTGACGCCGGTGGGCGTTACCGCGGCGCCAGCCATCGCCGGGCCGAACGCGCCGACGGCGATTGCGGCGGTCGCGGCAACCGCCAGGACGATGTGCTTTCTCAAGAGATTCCTTTCAAAGGTTGTGCGGAAGTTGCAAAGGTAATGCCCCGCTCGGCGGAGTTCAAGCGCTTCACAGAGCCAATTGCGCCGGCATGTAGCCTTTCCGGGCGATGGCCAGCTTCCTACACACCTGCTACCGGATCGGTGACATCGATCGTTCCGTCGCCTTCTACGCGAAGCTCGGCTTCGAGGAGGTGGCGCGGATGCCGATCGGCGACGAGGCGATCAACGTCTTCATGGGCATGCCCGGCGAGGACCCGCGCTTGGAGCTGACCTACAACCACGGCGTCGACTCCTACGAGCTCGGCAGCGGCTACAACCACATCGCCCTCGCCGTCGACGACCTCGACGCCACCCTGGAGCGGCTCACCGCCGAAGGCATCGAGCCCGAGAAGCCCCCCTATCGCCCCGGCGCCCGCACCGAGGGCCACCGCATCTGCTTCGTCCGCGACCCGGACGGCTACCGCATCGAGCTGATCGGCGAGTAGGGCGGTCCTGGCTCAGCCTGGGCTGATGCCGCCGCCGACGGCCGGCGGTGAGGACGGCGGGGCGCTGGGCGCAGGGGTGGCTTCCGGCGTCGATTCATTACCGCCTTCTTCGCCGCCTTCGGCTTCCTTGTCCCCGCCCTTTTCCGCCGGGTCCTTTTCTTCTTCTTCTTCGCCTTCGTAGCTTTCTTCTTCGTAGCCGCTCGAGTAGCCGGAGGCGGAGGTGTGTTCGCTGTCGAGCTCGGAGAGTTCGGGGAGGCTGTCGGGGACGTTGAATTCGGGGCATTCGCCTTCCTGGGCGGCCGACATGTAGGACTGCCAGATCGGGCCGGCCGTGGGCCCGCCGAAGCCGGTCGCTTCGCGCGACTGCGGATGGCCAACCCAGACCGCGGTCGAGAACATCGGCGTGTAGCCGACGAACCAGGCGTCGGACTCGCCCTCCGAGGTGCCGGTCTTGCCGGCCTCTGAGGAGCAGCCGATCGAGGTGTAGCCGGCGCCGGTGCCCTGGGTGATCACGCCTTTGAGCAGCTCGGTCACTTCGTAGGCCTCGCCTTCGGTCAGGACCCGGTCGCCGTCGTCGGCGCCGGCTTCGTCGACCTTGCCGTTGGGGAATTCGACGCGGCTGACCGCGGTCGGGTCGTGGTGGATGCCGCCGTTGGCGAGGGTCGCGTAGGCGTCGGCCATTTCCAGCGGCGTGACGCCGATCCGCAGACCGCCGATCGCCTCCGCCGGCACCGATTCCAGCGGCGCTTCGATCCCCATCTGCTGCGCCGTGTGGGTGACGTTCTCGGAGCCGACGTCGAGGTCGAGCTGAGCGAAGACGACGTTGATCGAGTTCCAGGTGGCGCTGGCCAGCGACATCGTGCCGCCGCCGGGCTCGTCGTTGTTGACGGTCCAGCTGCCGCCGCCGGGAACCGACAGCGTCATCGGCGAGGTGCCGTTGTAGTAGGTCGTGTTGGGGTCGATCCCCTGCTTGATCGCGGTGGTCAGGACGAAGGTCTTGAAGGACGAGCCGGGCTGGCGGTGCGCCTGCCAGGCGTAGTTGAACTGGGCTTCGCTGGCGTAGCCTTCGGTCGAGGCGAGGGCGACGATCTCGCCGTTGTCCGGGTTGACCGAGGCAAGGCCGGCCGCCGGCCCCCCTTCGGAGTAACAGACGTAGCAGCCGTTGACCGCTTCTTCGGCCTTCGCCTGCAGGCCCGGGTCGATCGTCGTGTAGGCCTTGAGGCCACCGTTGCGGACGGTGTTGATGCCATAGCGGTCGATCAGTTCCTGCTGGACCAGGTCGAAGAGGAAGGGGTCGTGGATCACCTGGTACTTGTCGCCGGGGTTGAGACCCAGCCCCTTGTCGATCGCCTCGCTGTATTCGGCGCTGGTGATGTAGCCCTGTTCCTCCATCGTCCCCAGCACCTCGTTGCGCCGCTGCGTCGCCGCCGCCGGGTCGAGGAAGGGGTTGTATTCGGAGGGTGCCTGCGGCAGGCCGGCGATCAGCGCCGCCTCGTTCAGGTCGAGGTCCTTGGCCGGCTTGCTGAAGTAGGTCTGCGCCGCCGCCTCGGCCCCGACCGCGGTCTGGCCTTCCACCGTCCCGTAGGGAGCCGTGTTGAGGTACTGGGTGAGGATCCAGTCGCGGTCGTGCTTGGCGAAGAGGTCGTTGGCGAGATGGGCTTCGATCAGCTTTCGCTTGATCGTGTCTTCGGGGTTGTGGATGTAGAGGTTGCGGACCAGCTGCTGGGTGATCGTCGAGGCGCCCTGCACCGGCTTGCCGCCCGCGAGGGCGTCCTTCCAGGCGGCGCGAGCGATGCCTTCGGGGTCAATCGCGCCGTGCTTGAAGAAGTTCTTGTCCTCGATCGCCACCGTCGCGTCCTTCAGCGTGTCGGGCAGCGCTTTCGCCGGGACCGGCTGGCGGATGTTGTCGGAGCGGATGAACCCGATCAGGCTGCCGTCGGCGGCGTAGATCGCCGATGAGCGCCCCTTCTGGACCGGCTGCAGGCTCGAGAGCGGCGGCGCCGAGTTGTAGACGCTGAGCGCCCAGGAGACGCCGATGCCGCCGGCGACGGCGACGATCCCGCCGATGACGATGAGCGGAATCGCGATCTTGTGCCAGCGGGAAGCGGGCGGCTTGCGCCGCCGTCTGCGGATACGGGTCGCCATCGACCAGCGATTGTAGAGAGGGGTGGGCTCCGGCCCCCGTGGCTGGACAGCGCCGCAATCCCCCTTGCCGAGCGAATAGGCTCGCCCTCGCTGCGGTACTTACGGGAGAGCGGTTGGAGAGAGGAGAGTTGTGAAACTCGTGATCGGCATCGTCCGGCCCGAGCAGGCGAACCAGGTCCTGGAGGCCCTCTACCGGGCCGAGGTGAAGGGCTTCTCCATAAGCAGGGTGCAGGGCCACGGCGGTGAGCTCGACCGGGTCGAGACCTACCGCGGCACCACCGTGAAGATGGGGCTCTCGGAGAAGGTCCGCTTCGAGGTGGCCGTCTCCGACGATTTCGTCGAGACCACGATCGCGGCGCTCTGCGAGGGCGCCCGCACCGGCGACGTCGGCGACGGCAAGATCTTCGTGGTGCCGCTGGAGCGGGCGGTGCGGATCCGCACCGGCGACACTGACCACGGCGCCGTGACGCCGGTGGACAAGTGAGCGCGCTGACGGGGCTGCCCGTCGCGGCGGCCGGGATCGACACCGGCGACACCGCCTGGATGCTGGTCGCGACGGCGCTGGTGCTGATGATGACCCCGGCGCTCGGCCTCTTCTACGCCGGCCTGGTGCGCTCGAAGAACACCCTCAACACCTTCATGATGTGCGTCGGCGCGATCGCCGTCGCCACCGTCACCTGGGCCGCGGTCGGCTACTCGCTTGCCTTCGACGGCGACGGCAGCCTCGCCGGCGGCCTCGGCAACGCCTTCCTCAGCGGCGTCGACTTCGCCCCGCGGGCTGGGACGACGATCCCGGAGCTGGTCTTCTTCGCCTTCCAGGCGACCTTCTGCATCATCACCGTCGCCCTCGTCTCCGGCGCCGTGGTCGAGCGCATGCGCTTCGGCCCCTTCCTCGTCTTCGCCGCGCTCTGGTCGGTGCTGGTCTATGCCGTGCTCGCCCACTGGGCCTTTGGCGGCGGTTGGCTGCAGGCGGGCGGCACCCTCGACTTCGCCGGCGGCGTCCCGGTCGAGATGGGCTCCGGCTTCTCCGCCCTGGCGGCGGCGCTGGTGGTCGGGGCGCGCAAGGACTACGGCCGCCAGGCCCTGCTCCCCCACAACGCGATGTACGTCCTGCTCGGCGCCGGCCTGCTCTGGTTCGGCTGGTTCGGGTTCAACGGCGGTAGCGGCTTCTCGACCGGGGACCCGAGCGTGCTCGCCTTCACCAACACCCTGCTCTGCCCCGCCTGCACCCTGGTCGTCTGGTTCGCGCTGGACCTGATTCGCGGCCGCAAGGTGACGGCGATCGGGGCGGCGACGGCGATCGTCGTCGGCTGCGTCGCGATCACCCCCGCCGGCGGCTACATCAGCCCCGGCTGGGCGATGCTGCTCGGCGCCCTGGCGGCCCTGCCCAGCTACGCGATCATCGTCTGGCGCACGCGCACCCGGGTCGACGAGACTCTCGACGTGCTCGCCGCCCACGGCACCGCGGGCCTGTTCGGGATCCTCTTCATCGGCTTCTTCGCCGAGGTCGCCTGGAACGGCGCCGCCGACGGCCTCTTCTACGGCAACGCCGCCCAGCTCGGGCACCAGGCGCTGGCCGCCGTGGCGGCGCCGGCCTACGCCTTCATCGCCACCTACCTGCTGCTGCGGGTGATCGGCGCGGTGACGCCCCTGCGCGCAACCGACCGCGAGGAGGCCCAGGGCATGGACGTCGTCCAGCACGGCGAGGAGGCCTACGCCACCGGCGAGGGCGCAATCCTCGTCTTCCCCGAGGACGGCGCTCCCGCCCGGGTGCCGGTCGCCGACCCGGGCTGAGCTACGCGCGCAGCTTGTAGCCGCGGGAGAAGAGGCGGAGGTTGACGGCGAAGAGCGCTCCGGTGGCTGCCACCAGCGCCAGCATCGAGAGCGGGATGCTGACTTCGGTGTAGCCGACGAAGCCGTAGCGGACGAGGTTGATCATGTAGTAGATCGGGTTGAAGTGGGTCAGGGTCTCGAACGGCTGCGGCAGCAGCGCGGCCGAGTAGAAGACGCCGCCGAGGAAGATCAGTGGCTGCAGGACGAAGGTCTGGACGAAGGAGACGTCGTCGAACTGCTCGGCCCGGACGCCGACCAGGACTCCGAGCTGGGAGAAGAAGAAGCCGACCAGGAAGAGGCCGGGGATCAGCACCAGGATGTGATCGACCGGCAGGTCGACCAGCAGCGAGGCGGCGATGAAGGCAAGCACCGCAACGATCAGGCCGCGCATGAAGCCGCCGAGCGAGAAGGCGAGCAGCAGCTCCATCGGCGAGGCCGGCGAGGAGAGCTGGTCCTGGATCGCCCCCTGGAATTTCTGCTGCAGGATCGAGGAGGAGTTGTTGGTGAAGGCGTTGATCGACCAGGTCATCATGATCAGGCCGGGGATCACGAAGACGACGTATTCGATCCCGTGCAGATCGCCCACCCGCGAGCCGAGGGCGGCACCGAAGACGGAGATATAGAGGAAGGTTTCCAGCAGCGGCGCCCCCAGCGTCTGTTTCTTGATCTTCATGAAGCGGCTGACCTCGCGCCGCCAGAGCGTGAAGAAGCGGATCTGGGCGGCGCTCACGGGATCACCTCGGCGTCGACGTGGGAGCGCGAGAGCTCCTTGCGGCCGACCAGGGCCAGGTAGGCGTCCTCGAGATTTGGCACGCCGTAGCGGTTGGCGAGGTCGCGGCTGCTGCCCTGGGCGACGATTTCGCCGTCGTTGATGAAGGCGATCTTGGAGCAGAGCTGCTCCGCCTCCTCCAGGTAGTGGGTGGTGAGGAGGATCGTCGTCCCCTCCTGGTTGATCCGCTGGACGTAGTGCCAGAGCTCCAGGCGCAGCTCGATGTCGACGCCAGCGGTGGGCTCGTCGAGGATCAGCAGCCGCGGCCGGTGCATCAGGGCACGGGCGAGGATCAGCCGCCGCTTCATCCCGCCGGAGAGGTTGCGGGTGCGTTCGTCGCGCTTCTCGGTCAGCGAGAAGGTCTCCAGCAGCTCCTTGGTCCGCTCGCGACGCTCCTTGCCCGGCATCCCGAAGTAGCCGGCGTGGTAGTCGAGCGTCTCCTCGACGGTCAGGAACCAGTCGATGTTGAGCTCCTGCGGGGCGAGGCCGACGGCCTGGCGGGCGGCGCCGTAGTTGTCGATCGCGTCGTTGCCGAAGACTTCGATCGCGCCCGCGGTCGGCTGCGCCAGCCCGGTCGTGCAGTGGATCAGGGTCGACTTGCCGGCCCCGTTGGGACCGAGCAGGCCGAAGAACTCACCCTCCTCGATGTCCAGGGAGACACCGCGCAGCGCCTCCACCCCGGCCGGGTAGCGCTTGACGAGATCGGTGATGTGCAGCGCCTTCGGTGCGGGGCCGCTGCCGGCGGAGGTCTGGTCGCTCATCGCGACCAATCTATTCAGGCGCGCTCGGCGGCCTTGGTCAGCTCCCTGTTGGCCACCCGCATCGCCAGCTCGTAGAGCGGTGCGAACTTGCGCTGGAACCAGTAGCCGACCTGGATGTCGCGCGAGCTGAAGACCATGTACCGGTTCTTCTCGATTCCCTCGATGATCTTCTCGGCGACCGTCTCGGGGCTGACGGCGCGCTTCTCGAAGCGGGCTTTGAGCTTGCGGATCCGCGGGCTCTCGGGGTCGACGCCGACGATGTTGACGGTCTCGACCAGCGGCGTCCGCACCCCGCCTGGGCAGACCAGGCTGACGCCGATCCCGTGCGGCCTCAGGTCGAAGCGCAGCACCTCGGAGACGCCGCGCAGGCCAAACTTGCTGGCGCTGTAGGCGGCGTGCCAGGGCAGGCCGAAGAGGCCGGCGGCGGAGGAGACGTTGACCACATGGCCGCCGCGGCGGGCCGCGATCATCGGCGGCACGAAGCACTCGAGGACGGAGATCGGGCCAACCAGGTTGACGTCGATCATCTGCCGCCAATCGCTGTGCTGAAGCTTGTCGATCGTCCCCCAGGTGGAGACGCCGGCGACGTTCATGACCACGTCCATGCTGCCGTGGGCGGCGTGTATTTCCTCGGCGAGGGCGACGACGGCGTCGTGGTCGCGGATGTCGATCGCCTTGAAGTGGCTGACCTGGCCGGCCCGGCCGATCTCGGTGGCGGCCCGCTCCAGCCCCGCAGCGTCGATGTCGGTCAGGTGGAGGTCGGCGCCCTGGCGGGCAGCGGCGATGGCGGTGGCGCGGCCGATGCCGCTGGCGGCGCCGGTGATGAAGCAACGCTTGCCGCTGAGGCTCGCGACGGGCATTCAGCCGAGCCGGTTCCGAGGATGCTCGGGCTCGACGCCGAGCGAGTTCAGGGTCATCGCCAGCATCTCGTAGTGGCCGATCAGCAGGCAGAGCTCGATCAGCCGCACCTCGTCGAGCTGCGCGGCCAGCAGCGCCCAGAGCTCATCGCCGATCCGCCCGTCTGCGTGCATCTCGTCGGCGGCGCGCAGGAGCAGCGTCTGGCGCTCGCTCCAGCCCGGCGCGTCCGGGCCGGAGCGCACACGCTCGATCTCCTCGGTGCTCAAGCCAGCCCGCTTCCCAAATCGCTCGTGGTGCCCCCACTCGTACTCGCAGCCGGTGTTGTGAGCGACCCGCAGGATCACCAGCTCGGTCTCGATCCGCGGCAGCTTGCCGCCGGGCATCAGCGCCCCGGCGAACCAGAGCCAGCGCCGGAATAGGCCGTGGTGACGAGCGAGCGTGGTGAAGATGTTCGGCGGCGGCCCTCCGGTCGCGAGCCCGAGCACGCGGACGATGCCTGCGTTGACCAGCCCGATCTCGCGCCGAGTGCCAGGACGAATCCTCACGTTTGCCGCCTCTCCCACGCCCCGACCGTAACCGACCGGGGCGTGTCTGAGCTAACCCGCCCTATAGGGGGGTCAAACTCAGACACGCCCGATATAAGTCACCAATGGCCGCCCCACTCCTCGTCGTCGATACGCCCTCGATGCTGTTCCGCGCCTTCTACGCGCTGCCGAGCAAGATCGTCGGCAGCGATGGCAGGCCGGTCAACGCCCTGCTCGGCTCGGCCAACCTGATCCTCAAAGAGGTCGAGATCCACCAGCCGCGCGCCGTCGTCCTCTGCTTCGGGCCCGACGCCGCCAGCTATCGGACCGAGCTCTACCCCGCTTACCACGCCAAACGCGAGGGGGAAATGCCAGACGAGCTGGCGCCGCAGTTCGAGCAGGCGCGGGACTTCTTCGAGGCCTTCGGCTGGACCGTCGCGACCAGCCCCGACCTCGAGGCCGACGACCTGCTCGGCACCTATGCCGAGCGCGAGATGGCGGCGGGCGGCCACGCCCTGCTGCTGACCGGCGACCGCGACATGTACCAGTGCGCCGGCGACGGGGTGACGGTGCTCTACGTCCGCACCGGCGGCAAAGGCGCCGAAGAGGTCGGACCCGACGAGGTGCGCGAGCGCTACGGCATCGGCCCCGAGCTGGTCCCCGACTTCATCGCCCTCCGTGGCGACCCCTCCGACGGCCTCCCCGGCGCCAAGGGCGTCGGGCCGAAAAAAGCCGCCGAGCTGCTGCGGGAGCACGGCTCCCTGGAGGCGGTGCTCGACAACGCGATCCGCGAGCGTCGGCCAAAACTTCGCGCCGCCCTGATCGAAGCCCGCGACGACCTCATCGCCTTCAAGGACATCGCGACCCTGCGCGACGCCGGCGTCGAGCCGCCGCCGGACCGCGCCACCGACTGGGCCGGCGCCGCCGCCGCGGCCCGCAAGCGCGGCATGAACCGGCTGGCGGACCGGCTCGAGCAGGAAGACTCCTAACGTATCCAGAGCTGTCCCCACCATAGGGTGGACAAGTCTGGATACAGCGCGGTCTCGGGCAGCTGCGGGTACGGTGAAACGATGCCCTTGGCTCAGATCCCGTGGCGCGGCCCGGGGCCCGACCGGCCCGACCTGCCCCTCCCCCCCGGCCCGATGCCGCTGCGCCGCGACGGCCAGACCCGCAAGCGCTGGCGCTACATCGGCGTCTTCGGCGCCGAGCTGATGCTCTGCGCCGCCCGCGCCGAGGTCGGCCCGCTCGGCCAGTCCTTCTGGGTGATGTGGGACCGCGAGGGGCGTCGCCATGACGCCCGCACGACCCTGCGCCCCGGCAGCCGCGAGGTGCTGATGGACGGCCCCAGCCTCGAGATCGACTCTCCCGGCCTGCGCGCCAGCCTGCGCCTCGGCGCGGTCGCCCCGATCGAGTCGATCTGCCCCAGCGGCTCCGGCTGGGGGTGGACCCGCAAGCGCGCCGGGGTCCCGATCGAGGGCACGGTCGAGGTGCCCGGCAAGCGCTGGGAGGTCGCGGCCTTCGGCGTCGACGACGAGTCAGCCGGGTACCACCAGCGCCACACCAGCTGGTACTGGTCAGCCGGCGTCGGCGCGGCCACGGATGGCCGCACGCTGGCTTGGAACCTGGTCGAGGGAGTCAATGACCCGGCCGCGAACAGCGAGCGAGCGATCTGGGTCGACGGCGAGCCCGCCGAGCCTGCGCCGGTCTCCTTCCGCGGCATGGACGGCATCGACCTCGCCGGCGAGGACCGCCTCGACTTCGCCACCGAGTCGACACACGCTCGCGACGAGAACTTCGTCCTCTTCAGCTCCCGCTACCGCCACCGCTTCGGCACCTTCACCGGCTCCCTCGCCGGCCTCGAGCTGGCCCAGGGCTTCGGCGTGATGGAGCAGCACGACGCGGTCTGGTGAGCTAGAGGCTTGATGCGGGTTAGGCGCGTGCGCGGGGGCGACACAGGGCGAGCTGGGCGCCGCCCGCGGGCGAAGTGGGTAGTGGTTACTACCCGCGAGACCGAGGGCGGCGATCCAGCGATGGCCTGGGGCGTCATCCGTGTGCGTGGATAACCCGCATCAAGCCTCTAGCGGTGCTCCGGGTTCGGGAAGTCGAAGCGGCAGCCGGCGTCCCAGGCGGTGCGCTGATTGCCGTGGGCCGGGATGCCGCCGGCGTCCTTGAGGATCCGCGCGAGGTGGAGCATGTTCCAGGCGGCGAAGGTGGTGTTGCGGTTGGTGAAGTCGTTCTCAGGGCCGCCCGAGCCCTCGTCGAGGTAGGACGGGCCGGGGCCGGCCTCGCCGATCCAGCCGGAGTCGGCCTGTGGGGGGATCGTGTAGCCGAGGTGCTGAAGTGAGTAGAGGGTGTTCATCGCGCAGTGCTTGACGCCGTCCTCGTTGCCGGTGACCAGGCAGCCGCCGACGCGGCCGTAGTAGGCGTACTGGCCGGCGTCGTTGAGCAGGTGCGAGTTGCCGTAGAGGCGCTCGACGATCTGAGTCGCGACCGAGGACTTCTCCCCCAGCCAGATCGACATGCCGAGGACGAGGATGTCGGCCGCCATCACCCGCTCGAAGATCGCCGGCCACTCGTCCGCGTCCCAGCCGTGTTCGGTCATGTCCGGCCAGACGCCGGTGGCGATCTCGTGGTCGACCGCGCGGATGCACTCGACGCCGACCCCGTTACGACGCATGATCTCCATCGAGATGTCCATCAGGCCCTGGGTATTGGAGACCTCGGGGCTGCGCTTCAGGGTGCAGTTGATGAAGAAGGCCTTCAGGTCCGAGTAATCGGCCTCGCTCTTCTCGCAGAGTTCGGCCTGCATCGGGGTCAGCTCGGTCACTTCGCCTCCTCGGTTGGTTTGGGGTTCGCCAGCGCGTCGCGGCGGGTGGTGAAGAAGTCGAGCGCAGCCGCGACCTGGTCCTCGGTGGCGAGAAGGTCAGCGTAGGCAAGCTCGGCGCCGGCGAAGCCGTTCGCGTTCCAGAGCTCGCCGGAAGGCTGGGCCACCCAGGGACCGACGTAGGCGTAGGGCTCCGGGTGCTGCTCGTCGCCGGGCGAGAAGCCATAGGTGGCGCGGTGGCCGTCGGCCTCGGAACCGAGCTCGATCGCGATGTCGAAGTGCTCGGGCCAGAGGATCGGCGGCGAGGCGGCGTCCTCGGGGCCAGCCTCAGCAGCGAGCCGTACGAGGACGGTGGCGCCAAACGCGTACCAAGCCTCCAGCGCGCCCGCCGCCGCCGCGTCGACCTCGAGCGACTCGCGCTGCTGGCGCCCATCGACTTCGCGCACCAGCTCGGCGCCCTCGACGCGGATCTGATTGGTCGACCCCTCCCACTCGAACTCCGGCGTCCCGAAGCCGCCGGGGGTCGCTTCCAGCGCGATCTCGTTGTCGGGCTTGCGCTCCGCCGCGACCACGTCCTCGGCGACCCGGTGCAGAGCGGCGACCGTGGATTGAAAGCCATCCGGCAGCGGTGAGAGGCGCGCGCTCAAGGTATGAAGCAGTCTCCCACGCCGCCGCTTACGAAAGGGTGAACGGTGGCTACCAGGTGTCGACGAAGCCGTGCCCGGGGCGCCCGTCGCCGGGCCCCGCCGCCGCCAGCGTGCGCGCGATCAGCCCGCGCGTCTCGGCCGGGTCGATCACGTCGTCGAGCTCGAACAGGGCCGCCGCGTTCAGCGCCTTCGCATTCTCTTCGGCGGCGGCGGTGAGCTCGCGCACCCGCTGCTCGCGCTCCCCCTTGTCGGCGATCGCCTCCAGCTCTTTGCGCAGCGCCAGCCGCACCGCCCCCTCCAGCCCCATCGGCCCGAGGTGAGCGCTCGGCCAGGCGACCGTCAGCAGCGGCTCGTGCAGGCTGCCTCCGACCATCGCCTGGGCGCCAAGCCCGTAGCCGCGGCGCAGGATCACCGCGACCAGCGGCACGCTCAGCGCCGCGCCGGCGACCAGCAGCCGCGAGGCGTGGCGGACCAGCCCGGTCGCCTCGGCGTCGGGGCCGACCATGAACCCCGGCGTGTCGACCAGGGAGACGACCGGCAGCCCGAAGTTGTCGCAGAGCTGGAGGAAGCGGGCCGCCTTGTCGGAGGCGTCGCTGGTGATCGCCCCGGCGACGTGGCGGGAGTCGTTGGCGATGACCCCGAGCGGGCGCCCCTCGATCCGCGCCAGCGCCGTCACCAGCTCCGGCGCGAAGCGCTCGCGCAAGAAGGTGGCCGAGCCCCCGTCGGCGAGCGTCTCGACGATCGGCCGCACGTCGTAGGCGCGCCGGGCGCGCTCGGGGATCGCCTCGCGCAGACGCGCCTGGTCTGGCGCAACCCCCGGCGCCGTCGCCCCCTGGAAGTAGCCGAGCAACCGCTTGGTCACCGCGGTCGCCTCCGCCTCATCGGCGGCGACCACGTCGACGACGCCGTTACCCGCCTGCATCGCGATCGGGCCGACCTCGTCGGGACCGACCTTGCCCAGCCCGCCGCCCTCGATCATCGCCGGCCCGCCCATCCCCAGTGAGGAGCTCTCGGTCGCGACGATCAGGTCCGAGCAGCCGGCGATCACGGCGTTGCCGGCGAAGCAGCGGCCGGCGACGACGGCGACTCGCGGCACCAGGCCCGAGAGCTTGGCCCAGAGCGCGAAGGCCCGCGTGTCCAGCGCCGAGACGACCGGGTAGTCGGTGTCGCCGGGCCGGCCGCCGCCGCCCTCGGCGTAGAAGACGGTCGGCAGCCGCATCCGCTCGATCAGCTCGAACAGCCGGTCCTTCTTGCGGTGGCCGAGCGCGCCCTGGGTCCCGGCCAGCACCGTGTAGTCGTAGGAGAGGACCGCGCAGCCGGCGCGCTCGCCGAACAGCTCGCCGTTGATCGTGGCGGTGCCGCCGATCAGCCCGTCGGCCGGCGTCCGCGCGATCAGGTCCTCGACCTCGCGCCGCCCGCGCTGGGCGGCGATCGCAAAGCGGCCGTACTCGACGAAGCTGCCCGGGTCGATCAGATCGGCGACGTTCTCGCGCGCCGTCCTGCCGCCGCCGGCGTGGCGGCGCTCGACGGCGTCGGCGCGGGCGGCGTCCTCGGTCAGCGCCCGCCGCGCGAGCAGCTCGGCCAGGTCGTCGCGCTCGCCCTCACCGTCCGGCATCGGGCGTTAGCCGCCGAGACCGCCGAACACCGCGAACGGGTTGGACGGGCGCTCGGCGTAGGCGATCTGCCCGCTGCCCTCGACCGTGACCTTGCTGCCGGCCGGCGCCTCGCCCTCGAGCCGCGTCGCCAGCTCCCTGGCGCTGTCCTCGTCGGCGGCGCCGACGACCAGGTACTTCCAGCGTCGCACCGCCGGCAGGCCCTCGGCCCCCAGCAGCTCGGCGAAGCGCACCGCCTCGCGGTGTGAAGGCAGGTCGACGCGGACCTCGAATTCCGGCTCGCCGGTCTCGGCCAGCTGCTGGCGCTCGGCGGCGATCAGCTCCTCGTGCTCGGCCACCCTGGCGGCGTCGCCGGCGGGCAGCGGCAGGTCCGGGTCCTCCCACTCCTCCGCTTCCGGATGCCAGTGGGTCAGCTCGGAGTCGAGCGACCAGCCGTGCGTCTTGGCCAGGTCCGCGATCAGGTCGCGGGCGCGCTCGGCCTGCTCCCGCGTCCCCGCATAGACGAAGACCCGTGGCCCGTCGCCGGAGACGATCAGGCGATCGTGGAAGGCCTCGCTCAGCTCATGCTCGAGTTCGGCGGCGTTGAGACGCTCGGTCAAAGACCCCGCGTCGCGCTCGCCCTGGACGTCTATCTGCAACCGCCACTCGTCGTTCATGGGCCTCAACATAGTGGCTACCCGGCAACCCGCGCGTACGTGGGCGTTGCCGGGTAGTCACATAGAGTCTCCTGGAGATGAGCACCTCCCCAGACGCGCCCGCGGGCGCCGCCGGCAACGGCGTCGCCGTCGTCACCGACAGCACCACCTACCTGCCGCCGGAGCTGACCGAGCGCTGGGGAATCGGGCAGGTCAGCCTCTACGTCGGCTGGGGCGGCGAGCGCCTGCCGGAGCCCAACTACGAGCTCGAAGACTTCTACCGGCGCCTGCGCGAGTCCGATGACCTGCCCTCGACCTCGCAGCCCTCGGTCGGCGACTTCCTCGCCGTCTACGAGCCGCTGGCCGAAGCCGGGCGGGACATCGTCTCGATCCACATCGCCGCCGGCCTCTCCGGCACCTACGAGAGCGCCCGCGAGGCGGCCCGGGTGATCGAGGACAAGGGCCACCGCGGCCGGGTCGAGGTCGTCGACGGCCAGACCGGTTCCGGCGGGCTCGGCTGCGTCGTCCTCGGCGCCGCCGAAGCCGCCGCCCAAGGCCAGTCGCAGGCGCAGGTGGTCGAGGCCGCGCACCGCACCCGCGAGGGCCTGGAGATGTGGTTCTGCCTCGACACCCTCGAGTACCTGCGCAAGGGCGGCCGCATCGGCGCCGCCCAGGCCCTGGTCGGCTCGGCCCTGAAGATCAAACCGATCCTCACCTTCGGCACCGAGATCGCCCCGGTCGGCAAAGTCCGCACCAAGAAGCGGGCGATGGAGCGGATGATCGCCTACCTGCACGAGCTGCACGAGCGCGGCGCCAGCGGCTGGATCGTCCAGCACGCCCAGGCCTTCGACGACGCCGCCACGCTGGTCGCCGCGGGCAAGGAGATCTTCGGCACCGACCCCCTCTTCTGCACCCAGGTCGGCCCCGTCCTCGGCGCCCACCTCGGCTCCGGGATGCTGGTCGGCGGCGTCGGCTGCGCCCCGGCGGCGGACTGAGCGGCGGCGCTCAGCCCCGCTCCAGCTGCTTGGCGAGGCGGCGCATCGCTTTGCCGTTGGCGCGGCGGATGAACCGGCGCGCCAGCGGTGGGAACAGCCGTTCCGAGCGCGGCACCGTGATCCAGGCCAGCTCGAAGGAGATCTCCGTGCCGCCCTCGGGAAGCTCCTCCAGGCGGTAGGTGCCGCGGGTCTCGCGCTTGCCGTGGGCGCTCACGCCCTTCTCGACCAGACGCTCCGGCGCCTCCGCCTCGATCACCTCGAACTCGGCCATTTCGCGCGAGCCGGGCGCGTTGACCCTGGCGCGTGCCTTCGCCCCCACCCCCCGGGCGGGACCGGAGAAGCTCCACTTGACGAAGAGGTGATCCATGAACCCCTCGTGGTTGGCGAGCAGGTCGAGGAACTCGAAGACCTCCTGACGGGGCTTCGAGACGGTGGTCGACACGGTCACCGGATTCATCGGCCGATCCTAAACCGCGCCGCCGTTTGGCTCCCGGTCGGATCGGGGTAGCGTGGGTCCATGAAGCTGAAGACGTTCCTCGCGCCCGTCCTGGTTCTCCTCGCGTTCGGCCTCGCCGCCTGCGGGAGCTCGGGAGACAGCTCAACCGAGAGCTCGGTCGGCTCCGACACCAGCTCGGAAGCGAGCGGCAGCGCTCCCGCCCCGAGCGGCGAGGCGGCCCGCGCCGAAAAGGTGAAGATCGTCGAATTCGTCTACGGGCCGGATCCGGTCACGGTCCAGGTCGGCGGCAAGGTGATCTGGCAGAACGAGGACACCGCGCCCCACACCGCGACGGCCGATGACGGCAGCTTCGACACCGGCACGATCGAGCAGGGCAAGATCAAGTCGGAAACCTTCAAGCAGGCCGGCACCTTCACCTACTTCTGCGAAATCCACCCGACGATGCACGGCACCGTCGAAGTCGTCGAGAAGAGCTAACTCGGGCGCCAGGGCCGCGGCTAGGCTTCGCCGCGTGCCCACCGTCCACCCCAGCCGCTGTTGATCGGACGCTTCGCCGCAGCGGTCACCGGGCCGCGTGGGCGCTGGGTGGCGATCGCGGTCTGGGTGCTGATCGGGGTCGCCGGCTTCCTCGGGCGCTCGCATATCGATGACGTCACCGCCGCCGGGCAGAGCAGCTTTCTGCCCAAGAACGCGGAATCGACCCGTGCCATCGACGTCCTCCAGCACAGCCAGAAGAGCGGCGAAGAGGTGCCGGTCGTCATCGTCTTCCAGCGCAACGGCGGCCTCAGCCGGGCCGACCTCGACGCGATCGGGCGGATCGGCGACGGGCTCAACCGGCTGAAGATCGTCGGCGCGACGCCGATCATCGACCCCTTCTCCGCTGACGCCAAGGCGCCGCTGGGCGAGGTGGCGAAGATCGCCGACGGGATCGGCCCGATCTCCCGCGACGGCGAAGCGGCGCTGGTCGTGCTGGCGCTCAACGCGGGCGAACGCGGCGCCATCCTCGACGGCGTCCGCACGATCCGCCACTACCTCGGCGAACACGCCAAGCCGGGGCTCAACACCTATGTGACCGGGCCGGGCGGGATCGCCGCCGACCTCGAGCAGGTCGCCGACGAAGCCGGCAAGACGCTGCTGATCGCGACCCTGAGCCTGGTCCTGATCCTGCTGCTGGTCGTCTACCGGGCGCCGCTGCTGGCGGTGCTGCCGCTGCTGGTCGTCGGCACCGCCTACCTGGTCGCGACCGGGATCGCCTACCTGCTGATCGAGGTCGGCGCGATCACGGTCAACACCGAGGGCACCTTCCTCTTATTGGTGCTGATCTTCGGCGCGGGCACCGACTACTCGCTGCTGCTGGTCCACCGCTACCGCGAGGAGCTGCGAAGCGGCAAGGCACCGGAGCTGGCGCTGCCGACGGCGCTGCGCGAGAGCGCCCCGGCGATCGCCGCCTCGGGCGGGACGGTGATCGCGGCGATGCTGGTGCTGCTGGTTGCCGACCTCGAGTCGACCCACTGGCTCGGCCCGATCCTGGCGATCGGGATCGCGGTGATGCTCGCCGCCGCCTTCACCCTGCTGCCGGCCCTGCTCTCGCTGCTCGGCGGGCGCGCCTTCTGGCCGGCGACGCGGTCAGCGGGCGAGTTCCGCGGTTCCGAACCCACGCATTCCGTGGAAAGGGAACCGCGGAGCGGGTGGACTCGACTGGCAGAGCTGGTGCGGCGGCGCTCGCGGGTCATCATCCTCGCCGTCTTCGGCCTGCTGATCGTGCTCGCGCTCGGCAACCTCACCCACCACGGCACGATTGGCTTCGGCCAGGGCGAGACGAAGCCGACCAACTCCAGCGAAGGGACCAAGGTCCTGGGCGAACACTTCCCGCCCGGGATCGGCTCGCCGCTGACCGCGGTCGTCAAGGCCAGCCGGGTCGCCCCGGTGGTCGAAGGGATGAAGAAGCTCGACACCGTGAAGCTGGCGCTGCCGGTGCCGCCGACCGGCGACACCGACGAGACCGTGGTCGTCGTCGTTCTCCGCGGCGACCCCTACTCGGGCGAGGCGGCGGAAGCGGTGAAGGCGATCCGCGAACGCCTGCACGAAGTCGCGCCCGGCGGCCTGCTCGGTGGCATCCCGGCCGAGAACTACGACATCGAGCGGACCAACGCTCACGACACCAAGCTGATCGTGCCCCTGGTCCTGCTCGTCGTCGGCCTGATCCTGGCCCTGGTCCTGCGCTCCCTGGTCGCCCCGGCCTACCTGATCGTCACCGTCGTCGCCTCCTTCGCGGCAACGCTCGGCCTCTGCACCTTCGCCTTCTCGGAGCTCGGCAGCGAAGGCACCGCCTTCAACCTGGTCCTGCTCTCGTTCCTCTTCCTGGTCGCCCTCGGGGTCGACTACAACATCTTCCTCATGGCTCGGGCCCGGGAAGAGTCCGCCGCCCGTGGCACCCGCGAGGGCATCCTCGTCGCCCTCGTCAACACCGGCGGCGTCGTCACCGGCGCCGGCCTGATCCTCGCCGGCACCTTCGCCACCCTGACCCTGCTGCCGCTCGAGGAGCTGGTCCAGATCGGCGCCACGGTCGCGATCGGCGTCCTCCTCGACACCTTCGTCGTCCGCGCCCTGCTGATCCCGGCAATCACCTACCGCCTCGGCGAGCGCACCTGGTGGCCCTCGCGGATCAGTAGCCGGGGCTGACCTTCATCTTCTTGCGCTCGGAGGCGTGGGCGCCGCCCTTCTTCTCCAGCGTCGCGCAGGCCTCGACGATGTCGTCGGCGAGGCGGTCGATCTGCTCGCGGCTCAGCGTCTGCTTGACCAGCGCCCGCAGCACCTTCACGTCTTCGGCGTTGGGGGGCATCGTGTAGGCGGGGAGCATCCAGCCGCGCTCGGCCGAGAGCTGCCAGGAGAGGTCGAACTCGTCGTAGTTCTTGCCCTCGACCAGCTTGAAGGCGACCAGCGGCAATTGCTCCTGATCGGCGCCGATCAGCTCGAAGTTGCCGGTCGCCTCGAGCCGCTCGGCCAGAAAGCGCGCGTTCTGCTGCATCGACTTCATCACGTAGGTGTAGCCGTCGCGCCCGTAGCGGACGAAGTTGTAGTACTGAGCCAGCACCATCGAGGCGCCGGTGGAGAAGTTGAGGGTGAAGGTGGCGTCGGTTTTCCCCAGGTAGTTCTCGTAGAAGACGAGGTCCTCGGCGAGGTCGCTCTTCTCGCGGAAGACGAGCCAGCCCACGCCCGGGTAGACGAGCCCGAACTTGTGGCCGGAGACGTTGATCGAGCGCACCTGCTCGAGCCGGAAGTCCCACTCGGAGTCGGGGTAGAGGAAGGGCCAGACGAAGCCGCCGCTGGCGCCGTCGATGTGCAGCGGGACGTCGAGCCCCTTCTCGTTCTTGAGGTCGACCAAGAGCTTGTTGATGCCGACGATGTCGTCGGCATGGCCGGTGAAGGTGGTGCCGAGCACGGCGGCGACGCCGATCGTGTTCTCGTCGATCAGCGGCTCCACGTCTTCGGGGCCGATCGTGTACTTGCCTTCCTGCAGCGGCACGATCTTCGGCTCGACGTCGAAGTAGCGGCAGAACTTGTCCCAGACCACGTGCACGTCGCCGCCGAAGATCAGGTTCGGCTTGTCGACCGGCTTCCCGGCCGCTTCCCGCCGCTCCTTCCACTTCCACTTCAGCGAGAGGGCACCGAGCATGATCGCCTCCGAGGAGCCCTGGGTGCGGGCGCCGGTGGTCTCGCCGGGAGCGTGGTAGAGGTCGGCGAGCATGCGGATGCAGCGCTGCTCGACCTCGGCCGAGATCGGGTACTCGGCGTGGTCGATGAAGTTGCGGTAGAGGTTCTCGGCGATCAGCCGCTGCGCCTCGGGCTCCATCCAGGTGGTGACGAAAGTGGCGAGGTTGCGGTTCGGGTCGCCCTCGAGCGCCAGTTCCTCGTCGACCAGGCGCATCGCGTCGAGGGACGACATGCCGCCGTCCGGAAAGGGGCCGTCGGGAGCGTCTTCGGTGAGGAAGCGGTTTCCGTAGAGCTTCACGGCCTCGTCGGTGCTGAGCGGCTTGTTCATCGGGCTCCAGTCGTTCTTCGGCGGATCGGCTGCGGCCGAGCGTATCCAACAGGTGGCGCGCGACATCACCCCTTTCAGATGATGTTGCCGGCGCGCAGTCCCCCGATACTCTGGGAAGCACCGCATCGGGAAGTTCTGGCGACGACGAAAGGATCTGGCTTTGAACGGCGATGACCTGAGTGAGATGGGACCGATCGATTACCTCCTGGTCGAGTGGCCGGGCCGCCAGCCCAATGGCGAGGTGGCGCCGCATCTGGTCGAGCTGGTCGAGCGCGGCCTGATCCGCATCCTCGACCTCGCCTTCATCGCCAAGGCCGAGGACGGCTCCATCGCCGGCCTCGAGCTGGCCGACGTCGGCGGCCAGGTGGCCGAGCTGGCCATCTTCGAGGGCGCCGCCTCGGGCCTGCTCTCCGACGACGACATCGGCGAGGCCGGCGCCGCGCTGGAGCCCGGCACCTCCGCCGCCCTGCTGGTCTTCGAGAACACCTGGGCCGCGCCCTTCGCCAGCGCCGTCCGCCGCTCCGGCGGCCAGCTCGTCGCCAGCGGCCGCATCCCCGTCCAAGCCATCCTCGCCGCCCTCGACGCGGCCGAGGCGTAGAGAAGGAGACCGACCATGCCAGGACTACTTCGAGGCGTCGCCCGCACCGCCGTCATCGCCGGCACCGCCACCAGCGTCAGCAACCGCGTCTCCCGCCGCCAGGGCCAGCGCTGGGCACAGCAGGAAGCCCCGGAAGCTCCTCAGCAGCAGTCCCCGGTTGCCGCGCCCGCCGGCGAGTCGGTAATCGATCAGCTCAAGGAGCTGGGCGAGCTGAAAAGCCAGGGCATCCTCACCGAGGAGGAGTTCGCGGCGCAGAAGGCCAAGCTGCTCGCCTAGGCGCGGGCGCCCGGGTCCTGCTCGGCGACCGTCAGCTCGGCGGTCGGGTTGACCTCGAGGCGGCCGTCGGGGATCGGCTCGCCGCTGCGGGTCGAGAGGCCGTAGGTACCATCGGCGAGACGCGCTTCGGCACGCTCGAGGGCGGCCATGCGGTCTTTCAGTTCCTGGGCGCGGCCGGCGTCGAACTCGTCCTGGTAGAGGCCCTCGGAGTTGAAGTCGCCCGGCTCGCGGCGCTCGTCTCCCTCCTCCGGGGTATCGCGCTCGACCGCGGCGATCTCCTGCTCGAGTTTGGTCCGCTCCGCGGCGAGAAGTTGGCGTGCGCGCTCTGAATCCATCTCACCACCCTACCGCCGGGTGCAGCGCCCCTGGTCGCGCCGGTCGGCGCTGGTTGACACGGAAACCAATCGCGCTATCCTCTGGGAGGACTAACTACAGAAAGTGGACTTGGCATGGCCTATCTCCTGATCCCGCTCGACGAGGCAATCGTCTTCCCCACCGTCACCGCCACGCTGCCGATCGACGTCGGCGACGAGGACCGCGTCTTCCTCCTCCCCCGCACCGACGGCGAGTTCGCCCGCGTCGGCGTCGTCGCCGAGGTGCTGGAGAGCGGCCAGTCGCGCCGCGGCAACCCGGTCGCGACCGTGCTCGGCCTGCACCGCGGCCTGGCCGGCGCCGCCGTCGCCGGCGAGGACGATCCCGAGACCCTCCATATAGAGGTGCAGGAGTTCCACGACGGCCACCCCGACGACGAGCACACGCGGGAGCTCTCGCGCGAGTACCGCGCCGTGGTCGAGGAGATCCTCGAGCTGCGCGGCGACGACGGCCGCATCTCCGCCTTCCTGCGCTCCGTGCAGGAGCCGGGCGCGCTGGCCGACACGGCCGGGCTCAGTCCCGAATTCTCCGAGGAGCAGAAACTGCGCCTGCTCGACACCCTCGACGTCAGCGAGCGGCTCCAGGTCGCGGTCGAGCTGCAGCGTGAGCGCCTGGCCGAGCTGCAGGTGCGCAGCCGCATCCGCGACGACGTCGAGTCCGGCGCCCAGAAGCAGCAGCGCGACTACTTCCTGCGCAAACAGATGGAGTCGATCCGCAAGGAGCTGGGCGAGGACGAGGGCAACCTGATCGAGGAGTACGAGCGCAAGATCGCCGAGGCCGGGATGCCGGAGGCGGTCAATGAGCAGGCCGAGAAGGAGCTGCGCCGGCTCGAGCGCCAGGGCGAGCAGTCGCCCGAGTCCTCGATGATCCGCAGCTACCTCGACTGGCTGATCGCGGTGCCGTGGGCCAAGCGCTCCGAGGAGAAGCTCGACCCGGTGCACACGCGTGAGGTGCTCGACGCCGACCATGCCGGCCTCGACGACGTGAAGCGGCGGATCACCGAGTTCATCGCCGTCCGCAAACTACGCGAGGAGCGGGGCAAGGGCGGGGAGGAAAGCCGCGCCAACGGCGCGATCCTGACCCTGGTCGGACCCCCGGGCACCGGCAAGACCTCGATCGGCGAGTCGATCGCCCGTGCCCTCGGGCGCGAGTTCGTCCGCATCAGCCTCGGCGGCCTGCACGACGAGGCTGAGATCCGCGGCCACCGCCGCACCTACATCGGCGCCCTGCCGGGACGGATCGTCCGCGCCCTGCGCGACGCCAAGACGATGAACCCGGTGATCCTGCTGGACGAGGTCGACAAGGTCGGCGCCGACTGGCGCGGCGACCCCTCGGCGGCCCTGCTGGAGGTGCTGGACCCGGCGCAGAACCACTCGTTCCGCGACCACTACCTCGACGTCGAGGTCGACCTCTCCGAGGTTGTCTTCCTCGCCACGGCCAACATGACCGACACGATCCCGGCGCCGTTGCTGGACCGGATGGAGCTGATCGCCTTCGACGGCTACACGACCGCCGAGAAGCTGGCGATCGCCCGCGACTACCTGCTGCCCCGGCAGCTGGAGCGCAACGGGCTGGAGACGGGCGAGGTCGAGGTCAGCGAGGAGATCCTCCGCAGCGTCGTCACCGAGTACACCCGCGAGGCGGGCGTGCGCCAGCTCGAGCGGGAGCTCGGCAAGCTGCTGCGCGGGGCGGCGACGCGGATCGCCTCCGGCGAGTCGGAGAAGATCGCGATCGACGCCGACGCCGTCCACGACGCCCTCGGGCGCCAGCGCTTCTTCCAGGAGTCGGTCGAGCGCACGGCGATCCCCGGGGTCTCCACCGGGCTGGCGGTGACCGGCAGCGGCGGCGACGTCCTCTTCATCGAGGCGACCGCGATGGAGGGCGACAAGGGTCTGGTCCTGACCGGCCAGCTCGGCGACGTGATGAAGGAGTCGGCGCGGATCGCACTCTCCTACGTGCGCTCCCACAGCCAGGAGCTGGGGATCGACCCGGCGCGCTTCGACCGCGAGTTCCACCTCCACGTCCCGGCGGGAGCGATCCCCAAGGACGGCCCCAGCGCCGGCACGGCGATGACCACCGCGCTGGTCTCACTGCTGACCGGACGGCCGGTCAAGCACACGGTCGGGATGACCGGCGAGGTCACCCTGCAGGGCCGGGTGCTGCCGATCGGCGGACTGAAGCAGAAGGTGCTGGCCGCCCACGCGGCCGGGCTGACCGAGGTGATCCTGCCCGAGCGCAACCGCGGCGACCTCGACGAGGTCCCCGAGGAGGTGCGCGAGCAGATGACCTTCCACCCGGTGATGAGCGTCGGCGAGGTCCTGCCGGTCGCCCTGGAGCCGGCCGAGAAGGGGGCCGATGTCGCCGCGATGTCGTAGCTGCAGCCCGGTCCCGACCGAGCTACGCGCGGCCGCCGGCCTGCTTGAGCGCCGCTGGACGATGGCGACGATCTACGCCTGCTCCAGCGGCGCCGCCCGCTTCAACGAGTTCCGCCAGTCGCTGCCGGGAGTGTCGCCGACGACGCTCTCGGAGCGGCTGGAGCAGCTGGAGGCGGCGGGGATCGTCGAGCGCCAGATGGTCGCCGGCCGTCCTCCCCACACCGAGTACACGCTGACCCCGCGCGGCCTGCGCCTGGCGCAGGCCGTCGCCGGCCTGCTCGAGCACCGCTAGGAAGACCGGATCAGACGGCGGGCGGTGCCGGCGGGACCGTCGGCGGCGCCGGGACATCGGGGCCGCCGGCGAGCGGCGTGCCCTGCTCGGGGGTGCCCTCGATCGTGCGCAGGCGGAAGTAGATGACAGCGGCGACGAGGGCGCTGATCGGCGCCGTGATCGTCGAGGCGAGGGCGCTGAAGACGATCCGCAGCAGCGGCCCGTCGGCGATGCTGGCGGCGATCGCGGTAAAGACGATGCCGCCGATGATCACGATCAGGAAGGCGACGATGATCGCCCCGAAGACCTGCCAGCCGTTGCCGCGGACGAGCGCCCGAGAGCGACCGAAGGAGGCCATCACCGGCGATTTCTCGACCACGATCGTCGGCGCGATCACGGCCCAGATCGTCAGCAGGATCAGGCCGGGAATGATGAAGACGATCAAGCCGATGCCGATCGCGATCCCGGCCAGGATGCCGGCCCCGATCAGCGGCAGGATGAAGGGCGTCGCCGAGCTCAGCAGCTCACCGGCGGAGAAGTCGCGGCGCCCGTCCTGGACGTCGCGGACCAGGTTCACGACCATGCCTTGATAGAGGGTGCCGGCGGCGATCCCGACCACGGAGGCGAGCAGCAGAAGAAAGGGGCTGGAGCCGGCGATGCCGTTGAGGATCGCGACGACGAGGAAGAGCCAGAAGGCGACCGGCAGCAGCACGCCCGCGTTGGCTCCGTAGGTGGAGAAGACTTCGCTGAGGGTGCCGCCGACGTCGAGCTTGTTCTTCATGCGTCCTGCTTCAACCCGGCGGGGGGCGAACCTGCTTCGACCCGGTAACGGATGTGGGTGACTTCGGGCGTGTGCAGGACCCGCGTCTGCTCCAGGGCGAGATCGGCGCCGACGTTCTCGAACAGCCGCTCGCCCGCGCCGAGCAGGGTCGGGACGACGTTGAGCTGCAGCTCGTCGATCAGCCCCGCGGCGAGGTACTGCTGCGCGGCCTCGGCGCCGCCGCCGAGGCGGACGTCCTTGCCACCGGCAGCCTCGCGCGCCCGGGCCAGCGCCGACTCGATGCCGTCGGTGACGAAGTGGAAGGTCGTACCGCCCTCCATCGTCAGCGTCTCGCGCTCGTGGTGGGTGAGGACGAAGGTCGGCACGTGGAAGGGCGGGTCGTCGCCCCACCAACCGCGCCAGGAGTCATCCCAGGGGCCGGGGCCGCCGCCGAACATGTTGCGGCCCATGATCACGGCGCCGATGTTCTCCATCGCCTCTTCGACGATCTGGCTGCTGGGATTGACCTCGCCGCCGCTCCTACCGTGCGCCTGCTGCCAGGCGTCCAGCTTGAAGACCCACTCGTGCAGCGCCATCCCACTTTCGCCGAGCGGGTGCTCCTCGCTCTGATTGGGGCCGGCGACGTACCCGTCCGCCGAAATCGCGATTTCGAATCTCAGCTTCGACACGGTCGCAGCCTATCCCGTGAGCACGGGCCGGCCTAGGATCTGGCAATGCCGGAGTGGCCGCCGATCGACGAGCCGGAGCTGCTCCGGCGCCTGGGGCTCGACGACGCGGAGTTCATGGAGTTCATCCGCGGCGTGGTCGAGCAGCTGCCGAGCCGCGAGTGCGACGAGGCGGCGATCGCACGGGCGCTGGCCTACCCATGGGAGCGGCCGCTCGGGTCATATCTACTCGAGGATGATCAACTGGAGGCCTTCGAGGCGATGGCACCCGAGCGACGTGAGAGCGTCCTCGACTCCTTCACGAGCACCGCCGGTGGCCGCCTGCCGGTGCTGGCGATCGGCTCCAATGCGGCGCCAGGGGCACTGGAGCGCAAGTTCGCCCACTTCGCCGAGGAGGAGGACCGTGCCGTTCTCGCCCTGACCGGCCGCCTGCACGAGTTCGACATCGGCGTCGCCGCCCAGCCGACGATGTACGGATCGATGCCGGCGACCCTCTTCCCCAGCCCCGGGACCGCAGTCGCCGCCACGATCCTCTGGGTCACCCCCGTCCAGTTCACCCAACTCACCTGGTCGGAGTTCACCTACCGCCTCGGCCGACTGCGGGCGCGCTTCGAGATCGAGGAGACCGCCACCGAGCTCGACGAGGTGCTCGTCTTCGTCTCCCGCTTCGGCGCCTTCAGCCCGGACGGCGAGTCGGTCGCCCTCGCCGCGATCCCGGCCGCGGGGCGCAGCGCGCCCGAGCTGAGTCAGGCGCAGCTGCTCGATACCGCCGCCCGGCTCGCCCTTGGCCCGACCGCCGCTGGCGAGGACCTCGTGCGAGCGATCTTCGAATCCCCAGCAGAGACGGTCCCGAGAATCGCGGCGACGGTGAATCGGGCATCGCGGCGGTTCCGGTCGGATCGGTGGACGCCGTTCTCGCCCCTGACCGGCCAGTAACACCGCATTCTTTTTCGACTAATCTGCGATCGATGGAGCCAGTTACGGCAGCCGCCCTGACCACCGTCCTCGCTGGGACCCTCAGCGGCGCCACGGGCGAGGCCGGGGCGCAGGCGGTTCAGGCCCTGCGCCGGCTGCTGCAGCGAGCACCGGAGGGCCACCGCGATGGCCTCGAGGAGGTCGAGCGCGCGATCGAGGGTGGAGAGGCCGAGCAAGCAGAGGCGATCGCCCGATATCTAATCGAGTCGGCGCGGGACGACGCCGGCTTCGAGCACGAGCTCCGGACCTGGCTCGCCGAAGCCAGCGCCGCCCGCTCCCCATCGGTGAGCAACTCGATCACCGGGCCGGTTCATGGCAACGTGATCCAGGCCGGCGTCGTCAACACGGACTCGCTCAACCAGCAGTAGATGCAGCAAGTACCCCCCCCCCCCCCCCCCCGAAAATTGGTTGAGAGTTCCGATTGGGGTCGGGGCCGAGCGCTGGAGAACCATCTCCACGGAACGGACCGTCTTGGTCGTGGTCAGGACGATCACCACGGTCGCCTACCTCTTTGACGCCCTCCCTGAGCTGCTCGGCGATCGCCGGATCCAAATCCTCTTCACCCAGAACGGCGAGGACTCGGCATTCGAGGCCGGGGTCGCCGACGCGGTACGCGCGCTGGGCGGCCGGATGCTCCCCTGGGAGCAGGCCGTCGCCACTCGCTTCGACCTGGCGATCAGCGCCAGCCACTACGGCGGCCTGGACCGCCTCCGCTCTCCGCTGCTGATCCTCCCTCATGGCCCCGGCTATACGAAGACGATCAGCCGCCCCGACGACGGCCTGGCACCGCGACCGGGGCTGGCGCCCGCCGACGAGCCGACCCCCGCCACCACGGTCATGCTCTCCCACGAGGACCAGCGGGCGCAGTGGCAGGCGAACCCGGCTGCCGGCGTGCAGACGGTGGTGATCGGCGACCCCGTCTTCGACCGGCTCGAGGCGAGCATGTCGGAACGCGAGCGCTACCGCCACGCGCTGGGCTTGAAGGAGGGACGGAAGCTTGTCGCGATCTCCTCGACCTGGGGACCCAGCGCCCTGCTCGCGGCACGGCCGAGCCTGGCCTCCGATCTCCTCGCCGAGCTCCCCGCCGACGAGTATGCGGTTGTGGCGCTGCTGCACTCAAACATCTGGGTGGGCCATGGGCAGTGGCAGCTGCGACTCTGGCTCGGGCGCGCCCTCGAGGCCGGCCTGCGGCTGATCCCTTATGACGACGGCTCCTGGCGCTCCGCCCTGGTGGCCTCCGACCTCCTGATCGGCGACCACGGCTCGGTCACGCTCTACGGGGCGACCCTGGGCATCCCGGTCGCGCTGGGCGCCTTTGGCGAGGAAGAGGCAGTGGCGGGAACGCCGGTGGCAACGCTCGGCCGCAACGCGCCCCGGCTCGACCTCCGGGGTCGGCTGCGGCAACAGCTGGAGAGCATCGGCTTCGGCCTGGACGCGGATCGTCACGCCGACCTCACCGCGGCGGCGTTCGCGAACCGCGGCCGGGCGCTGGCGGAGCTGCGCGGGGTCGTCTACCGGCTGCTGGGTCTGGAGCCACCCTCGCAACCGGTTCGCGTTACCGCCGCACCCGCCCCGCGAGCGGAGGGGCGGGCGGCAACCGCCTTTCTTGCAGTCGGACGGGTGGCCGAAGGCGGCGACGGGGGCGACGCTGGTGCGGAGATCACGCTCGAGCGCTTCCCGGCAGCCCTCGAACCAGCCCACGCCGCCGCGAACCCGGGCCGCCATCTCCTGGTGCTCGCAGACGAGCCAGACCGGGCGCTGCGCGAGAGCGCGGCGGCGATCGTACGCCCGGGCACCGCGGGAGGAGCCCCCGGATCGACCGAGGAGGCTCGGGACTGGGCGACCGCCGTCCTCGCTGCCTATCCCGGCTGCCGGGTCGCCGCAGCCGCGACCGGAGGTGGCACCGGCGTGATCGTGGACCGCGACAGGCCGCCGCTGACGGTCGAGCTCGAAGCGGACGCAGACATCGCCCCACTGACCTCCGCTGTCTACATCTGGCTGTGCCAGGCAACGGCGGATGCGGATCCGCCAGCCGCACTGTCGGTCTCGCTGGGGGCGCGCAGTCTGACGGTCGAGATCAGGACGGGCTTACCTCAGCTAGAGCCAACCTGACCGCGCCGGCACGGGGGCTCCTCAGCGCGGCGTACACCTCCAGGGCTTTTTCGAGGTGCTCGCGAGCAGCGGCGTCGTCGCCGAGCTCACGCTTGACCCGAGCCAACGACTCGCGCGCCTGGGCTTCGTAGAAGGGCGCTCTCCTGCTGCGCATGATCTCGACCGCGGCACCAAGGGACTCGATTGCGCTGTCGCGCTCGCCGACGGCGCGCTGCGCGTCGCCGAGGTGCAGGAGCACCCGGCCCAGGGTCAGACCGTCGGTCTCCGGGTCAACCAGACCGGCGGCCCTCACCAGACTCGCGATCGCTCGCCGATGCTGTCCGTCAAGGTCCAGCACCCTGCCGAGGTGGTACTCCTGGATCGCGATCCCGCGTTTGCTTTCCAGCTCCTCACAGACCGCCCGCGCACGTTCGAAGGCCTCGATCGCCTCCGCATAGTGCCCGCGGGCCGCCGCAAGCACACCGGTGAACTCGACCACGGACGACCAGAGCTCGCGGTTCGGCGAGCCCTCAGCCAGGTCCAGCGCATGGTTCAGCTCGAGCTCCGCGCCGGTGTGGTCGTCGAGATCCAGGTACGCACGAGCCAGCTGACTGCGCAACCGTGACTGGGCCTCGTCGTTACCGGCGCGCGCGGCGGCATTCGCGGCCAGGCTGTACACCTCGATTGCCTCGCCGTAGTGCTTTCGGTTGTGGTACGGAAGCCAGAGCGCCTCGCCGATGCGCCAGGCGCTGACGTCCCACTCACGAGCCGCCGCCGCGCGCAGGACGGCCAACAGGTTGGCGCGCTCCGCGTCGAACCAGTCAAGCGCCGCGGCGGTCGAACCAAAGCACGGCCCATCCGGAAGGGGCAGCAGCGAAGGTTCGCTCAGGCGCAGGCGGACCGGGATGATCGCGAAGTCCATCGCCTGACTCGCCCCCACATAGAAGTCGACGATTCGCCTCACCGCGGCTTCCCGCTGCTCATCTGCCTCCTCGGCCTCCGCCGCCTGGCGCGCGTGGATCCGCAGCAGGTCGTGAAACCGGAACCTCTCCCCCCTGCCTTCGATCAGGTTTGCCCGGCGCAGCGCGCCCAACAGCTCGCTCGCCTCCTCCAGGGAGATCCCCGCCGCCGCCGCGGCGACGTGGGGAGTGAAGCTGGAGCCCGGGTGCAGGCCCAGGCGCCGATAGAGCAGGCGGGCGGGCTCGTCGCACTCACGATAGGCCTCGGTGAACACCACCTCGATCGATCCCTCGGGGCGGAGCGCCAACCGCTCCAGTCGCGCCGACTCGTCCCTGAGGTGGGCGGCCAGCCAGGAGACCGGGCGGTGGGCTTCGCGCCCGAGCAGCGAGCCGCACACCTTGAGGGCGATCGGGAGACCGGCGCAGATTCCGGCCAGCTCTCTCACCGCATCCGGTTCGGACTCCAACCGCGCCGGGTCGCCCGCGGCTCGCGCCAACACCTTTGCGGCGTCCTCCTCCTCCAGCGGGGTCAGTTCGATCGGCGCAGCGCCGGCGCCGACCAACTCCGTCAGCGGCCCCTGGCTCGTCACCAACACCACGCTCCCAGAGGGGCCCGGAACCAGCGGCCTGATCTGGGCGACATGATCGACGTTGTCGAGCAGCAACAGCACCCGCTTCTCTGCCACCTTGGAGATGAACAGGGCGGAACGCTCGGCAAGGGCATCCGGAATCACCTCGCTATCGAATCCCAGCGCGCGCAGAAACGTACCCAAGAGGTCGGTGATGTCGACACCTCCCTCCTGACGCAGCTCGTCGAAGTCAGCGTGGAGCTGGCCGCCGTCGAAACGATCACCGTTCGCGTGTGCCCAGTAGCGCCCGATCGAGGTCTTGCCCATCCCGTGCATTCCACTGATCACCGCCACAGGGGTGACGCCGGTCTCACCTTCGTCGAGCAGGCGGTCGAGCCTCTGGATCTCCTCGCGGCGGTTCACGAAGGCACCTTCAAGAGACGGGACTTGACGTGGAACGGGCAGCCGGGGTGCGCCCTCGTGGTAGTGGACATTGATCGAGCCGGCCTGTACCGCCGAGCCGTAGACCGCCCCGATCTCGTTGCTCACTCCCCCGGCGCGCGACTCCGAGTCATCTCCAGCCTGGTCGATAGTCACAGTTGAACACCTCCACCCAACATGTGAGAAAGATACTTCGACGGGGGTCGGCGAACCGAACGACTTGCCAGCTCCTTCCTGAAGGTGCGGCCCTAAGCGGTCTCGGGCTCAGCGGCGGCCGGCACGGCCTGTGCCTGCCGCCGTTCCCACCAGGCCCAGCCGGCCATCACGCCGCCGGCGTAGAGCCAGCCGAGCAGGACGTCGAAGAAGTAGTGCTCGCCGGTGGCGATCAGGGTGAAGCCCATTGCCAGCGGGTAGAGCGCCAGCAGCGGCCTGAAGCGCGGGCGCACCCGGCTCCAGAGGAACATCGCCACCAGCGCCGTGAAGGCAGAGTGCAGCGAGGGCACGGCGGCGACCATGTTGGCGCTGGTCTGCCCCTTGGAGAAGAGGCCGGCGGTCCCCACGCCAAGCACTCGCCAGCCCTCCGCGGTGGTGCGATGGACGTCTTCGAGCAGGCCCATTTCTGCCGCCATCCAGGGCGGTGCCGCCGGGAAGACGATGTAGGTTGCGACGCCGGCCAAGGCGAGTGAGACCAGGCGCTTGGTGAAGCGCAGGAAGGCAAGCCGGTCGCGGACCCAGAGGACGCCGGCGAGCGCGAAGGGGACGATGAAGTAGGAGGTGTAGACGAGGGTGAAGGCGACGTCCCACCAGTTGACGACTCCGGGCTCATAGAGGCGGGCCTGGAGCCATTCGGTTGGCGCCTCGCCGAAGAAGACGGTGCGGTCGAAGTCGATCATCGGGTGCACGTGGACCCCGATCCCGAGCGAGTCGGCGGCGCCGCGGGTGAGGTCATAGGCGCAGAGCACCAGCACGATCGGCAGCCAGTCGACGACGATCTGGAGGATCTCCCGCGGGTGGCGGCCGATCGAGTTGCAGGCCAGCGCCCCGCAGACCCAGGCGATCACCAGCTCGCGCTGGACCGGAACGCCGTAGGCGGCGCTCCAGGCGACGAGCGCGACGAAGTAGGCCACGAGGGCGCCGCGGCGCACCTGCGGCCAGTAGGCGAAGCGGAAATCGGCAGCCGGTTCGGCCCCTACCTGTGCGAACTCGGTCGTGCTCAAGCCACAAATCTATGTTTTGTAACAGCGGTGTTATCGCGCGGGTGAAATTCGTCAGCAATTTCAGGGAGGCCACGCGGCAATGAGCGAGCCGCTGGAGCTGTGGATTGGGAGCGAGCGGGTCGGTGGGGCCGAGGTCCCACCGGCACCGTCCGGGATATTTTTTTGAGCGTTCTATAGATTCCGGCTTAACCACGCGGCCTTCGTGCCGCTTCCTGAGTCGAGAAAGGTGGGGAGATGAAACGACTGTTCCTGGGGACCGTGCTCGCCGCGGGGCTCGCCCTTGCGATCCCGGCAGCCGCGAGCGCCGCCGAATACGAGACCTATGTCGGCTGCGGGACCTCCGCGTCCACGCCCCCCGCGGAGGTGTGCGTGCTCGGGGACACCGTCGGAGCCTTCTTCGAATCCAGCGAAGAAACCGAATACGACGTCTGCGTGGAATTCCCGGACGGCTTCGAAGAATGTGCCGAAGGACAGGAAGCAGAAGCAGAAGTCCTCTACGTCAACAAACTCGTCCCGGACGAACTGGGTACCTACTCCTTCTACTGGTATGTCGGGCTCACCGAAGTGGGATCCTCAACCCTCCGCCTGGATCCACGACCGGCGCCGCCCGCTCCGCCGGTGATCCCGCCGGCTCCGGCCCCCGCACCCCTCGCAGTTGCACCGGTCAAGACCGTGGCGTGCACGAAGGCGGAAAAACGGGTCAAACAGCTGAAGAACCAGTTGCAGAACGCGAGCGGGCGCAAAGCAAAGGCGAAAGTCCGCGGCAAGCTCAAAAGCGCGAAGGCGACCGTGAACCGGACCTGCTGACCCGCTATCCACATACTGGCCAGCCAGCCAGTACGATCCCCAGCAGTGGCCGACGAGACCGAGACGAAGACGCCCCCGCGCGACGTCGAGCAGGAGATGGTGCTGGAGCGCAAGCACTGGATCGACGGCCCGCCCCAGGCCCTCTTCAAGGAGATGCGCGGGCAGTGCCCGGTCCACTGGACCCCGGAGGTGACCGAAGTCCCGGCCGCGGCCGGCTTCTGGTCCGTGACCACCGCCGACGACGTGCACGCGGTCAGCCGCGACTGGGAGACCTACTCCTCCGAACTCGGCGGCGTCGTCGTCATCGACGAGGTCTTCCCGATCGAGCTGGCGCGGGCGATGTTCATCGGCATGGACCCGCCCAAGCACGATCGCCTCAAGGCCCTGTTCCAGGCCGGGTTCACGCCGAAGCGGATCGCCGCCCACGAGGACGAGATCAGGGAGATCGTCGTCGGCGTCCTCGACCGGCTCGAGGGCCGCGACAGCTGCGACCTCGTCACCGACGTCGCCCAGCCCGCGGTCTCGCGCGTGATCGGCGCCTTCATGGGCATCCCCGAGGAGGACGACGCGGCCTGGGCCGAACTGATGAATTCGGCCCTCGCGGCCAGCGACCCCGACTACAGCCCCGAGGGCGTCGACAGCATCGAAGAGACGATCCAGCAGGCGATCGCCCAGGTCTTCGCCCGCTGCGGCACGATGATCGCCGCCCGCCGCGAGAACCCGACCGACGACCTCACCAGCGTCCTCGTCCACGCCGAGGTCGAAGGCCAGAAGCTCGAGGAGCACGAGATCGTGATGGGCTTCTTCCTCCTCGTCGCCGCCGGCAACGACAGCACCAAGGCGACCTACTCCAGCGGCATGCGGGCGCTGCTCGAAGACCCGGAGCAGCTGGCGCTCGTCCGCGACGACCCCGCGCTGGTCCCCGGCGCGGTCGAGGAGGCGCTGCGGATGTTCCCCGCCTTCGCCCACTTCCGCCGCACCGCGACCCGCGACACGGTCCTCAACGGCAAGGAGATCAAGAAGGGCGAGAAGGTGGTCATGTGGTACGCCTCGTCCAATCGCGACGAGAGCCGCTACGAGGACCCCGACCGCTTCGACGTCCTCCGCAATCCCGAGCACCAGGCCTTCGGCGCCGGCGGCCGTCACTTCTGCCTCGGCACCGCCCTCGCCCGCCTCGAGCTGAAAATCCTGCTCGAGGAGACCCTTGCCCGCTACCCGGACATCTCCCTGGCGGGCAAGCCGACCTTCGTCGAGTCGGCCTTCCTCAACCAGCTGAAAACGCTGCCGGTCAAGCTCACGGCCTAGTCCGCGCCGGGCTCGAGCGCCGCCTCCATCTCCGCGGCGAGCTCGGGGTGGCTGTACGGACCCGGCTCACGCAGGGCGTCGATCACCTGTCGCCGGGTGGCCACGTCCTTGTTCTGACTGAGCTTGCGCTTGCAGACGAAGCGGGTGATCGGCAGCCGGATTCCGACCGTCCGCTTCGCGATCTTCGGGCCCTGTTCGGGATCGATCCGCGCCGGCGCCTCGACCTCGCGCTCGAAGTGCTCGACCAGCCGAGTCAGGACCGCGAAGTTCTCCTCGTCGCCGAGGATCTCCGGCACCCCGTAACAGTGGGCGACGGTGAAGTTCCAGGTCGGCACGTTGCTCGGGCTCGGCGGGTACCAGCTCGGCGACACGTACCCGTGCCGCCCCTGCACGATCACCAGCAGCTCGCCCTCGGTCAACCCGTGCACCTCCTCGTCGGGTCTCCCCAGGTGGGTGACGATCGCCAGCCCCGGCGCCTCCTCGTCGAGCAGGACGGGGTAGTGGGAGGCGACGACCCCGCCGTTGTTGTGGCCGACCAGCGTGGCCCAGGGGTTGTCGCGGATCAGCGGCGATCAACTGGTCGAACCCGGCACCCTTACCCGGCGCCGGACTGGACTTCACTGCGGGGCCGATTGCGACCGATGATTCTGACCCATTTGCTCATGACCAAGAAAATAACCGCATGAAGATAGAGACGACTCAGCAAGCGGCGAGGTGCTGACGGGCACGGCGCAGCGCGCCGGCCTGCTTGCGCTTGGCAGCGCTCAGGCGGCGGACCGCGGCGGTGCCGTGGGCGCGGCTCAATTTGGCGCCGGCGGCCTTGAGGCTTTGCAGTGCTTGGTCGCGGGCGGCCTCCGCCTTCAGGCAGGCGGGCGAGGGTGACGCGGCAGCCGGCGGGGACTCTCCGCCTGCCGGCGGCGTGTTCCCTTGAGGGGTGGTGGTGCCGGGCCCAGAGGATTCGGGGTTCGGTTTCGGATCTGATTCCTCTTCCGGTTCGGACGGGGAACCGGCCGGCGCAATCTCGATCGTCTGCTGGGTCGTCGCCCGGTAGCCGAGCAGCTCGGCGCCACCGACCGTGACCTCGTACTCGCCCGGTTCGTCGTAGACGTGAACCGCCTCGGCTTCGGGAGCGCTGGCGCCGTCGCCGAACTCGATCAGCGGCCTGAACAGACCCGCGGTGGGCGTCGAGATTTCGACCGGTTCCCCGACCACCCCTTCGGCCGGGGCTTCGACTTCCACCTCGGGGATGCCGTCCGGGTCATAGCCGGCGGCCTGCACGGTGTCGCTGTAACAGGGGGCTTCTTTTCCGCCAGAGCAGGAGATCGTTTCTTGGCTGACCCAGACCGCCGTGGCGTGGCCGTCGGCCGCAGCCGAGTCGCCGGGCGCGTCGAGAACCACCACCGCGTCCATCCCCTGTCTGCCTTCTGCGGAGAGGTCCACGGCGGGCTCCCATTCCTCCCCTACCGGCCGGTAGGCAGCCTGCACGAGGTTGGTCGTTCCGTCCCAGCGCTGCCAGACGAGCGCCGCGTTGCCGCCGGTGTCGAAGACGACGTCGGAGGGGAACCCGTTGCCGCCGTCCGCCGACAGCGCCGTCGGGGTTTCCCATCCACCGCCGACCGGCTTGAAGGCGGCGTGGACGATCCCGTAGTCGCCTTCTTTGCCCGTGTCGCCGGCCCAAGCAACGATCGCGTTGCCGTCCGGGTCGACGGCGACGCGCAGCTGCTCCACGTGTTCCCCGGCGACCGAGACGTCGGCGGGTGCACCCCAGGATCCGCCGGCGGGGCGGTAGGCGGCGCGAACGAATTCATCGCCTTCGTCTTCTCCCCTCCAGGCAACCAGCGAGTCCCCTTTGGCGTCGATCGCTACGTGTGGGTTGCCGCCTTCTTCGCCTGGCTGCGAGACCAGGGTCGGCGATCCCCATTCGCCCTGTTCGGGTCGGTAGGCGCTTTCGACCACGTGGTGGGAACCGTCGAAGTGCATCCACACCGCGGTCGCATCGCCACGCGCGTCCATCGCCGCCTGGGGCACGAAGCTTTCTTCGCCGGAGAGGGGGACCGGCACTCCCCATTCGCCGGCAAACGGTCGGAACGAGCTCTGGATGACTTCGCCCTTCTTCCAGACGGCCGTGGAGTTGCCTTCCCAGTCGACCGCGATCCATGGTTCGGGAGCCGCACCGAGATTCACTTCGCCGATGTCGACGGGCTCCGTCCAATTGCCCCCGGTCGGCCTGCCGACAGCCTGCAGGACGATTTTGCTGCCGGCATAGCGTTCCCAGATCACGGTCACGTTGCCGTTGCGGTCGACCACGATCTGCGGCGACCCGGCGTCGTGCGCCCCCAGCACGACTTCGCCTTCGAGTTCGGGCTCGGAGAGATCGACGGGAACGCCCCACCCTTCGCCAGCCGGTCGGTAGGCGCTTTCGACGACCATGTCGACGCCGTTCAAGGCCGCCCACACAGCGGTCGCGTTCCCTTCTGAGTCGAGCACGACGTGCGGATTTTCGGCGTGCTCGCTCGGCACGGAGAGCCCGACCGGCGGCAGCCATCCGGCCTGGGCCGCGGGCGCGAGGAACACGCAGGCAAGAGCCGCGAACCCCAGCCACAGACCCAACGAGTTGGCGCGCCGCCTCATCTTCGCCTGACTATAAGGCCCATCGTCCGGCGAAGCAGTAAGAGGGGCGGCTGAGTTCCGCGGTTCCCTTTCCACCAAATGCGTGGATAGGGAACCGCGGAGCCCGTCGCTTTGCGCTAGCCCTGCGCCGGAGCCGGCTCGGGCTCACGCGCCTCCGGCAGCCAGCGCAGGCCGCGCGGCAGGTACCAGTTGCGCTCGCCGAGCAGCTTCATGGTCGCCGGCAAGAGGATGCCGCGGACGATGGTGGCGTCGATCAGGACCGCCACCGCGAGGCCGACGCCCATCTCCTTCATGTCGATCATGCTGAGGGTGGCGAAGATCGAGAAGACCGCCACCATCACCACCGCGGCGCTGCTCACCGTCCCAGCCGTGGCCGAGATCCCCTCGCGCACCGCGTCGTCCGTGCTGAGGCCCCGGTCAACGCCCTCGCGGACCCGGCTGAGGATCAGCACGTGGTAGTCCATCGAGAGGCCGAACAGGATCACGAACAGGAACAGCGGCAGCCAGGAGCTGACGCCTCCGTTGGAGTGGAAGTCGAGCAGCGACTCCCCCAGGCCCCGCTGGAAGACCAGGACCAGGACTCCGTAGGCAGCGCCCACTGAGAGCAGGTTGAGGACGATCGCCTTGATCGGGACGACGATCGACCGGAACGTCACCAGCAACAGCAGGAAGGCGAAGCCGAGGACGAAGCCAAAGACCAGGGGCAGACTCTGGGCCAGCTGGTCGTTGAAGTCCTGCGACTGCGCCGCGGCCCCGGTGACGTTGGCCTCGGCACTTTCCACACCGGCGAACGCCGCCGGCACCAGCTGCTCGCGCACCTGCTCCATCGCCCGCGTCGCCTCGGCGTCGCTGCCGCTGCCGACCGTGGGGATTTCGACCGCGGCGACGGTGCCGTCGGCGCTCTCTTTGACGACGACCGGACCGGCGACGAACTTGCTCGCCGCCGCGTCGTGGCGCAGCTGGTCGATCGCCCCGGCCACCGGGCCGGCGCCGACGTCGTCGGCCTCGACGACCACGGTCGCGCTCGCCGCTTCGCCCGGGAAGGCGGCGGTGAGGTGATCGTAGGTCTGCACCACAGGGATGCTGCGGGGCAGGTCGTCGGCACCGCTGACCACCGTCTGCATCCCGAACGCGGGAACCGCGAGGGCGATCAGCAGGCCGGCCGAGGCGACCAGCGAGAGCACCGGCCGCCGCATCACCCGCTCGACGATTCCGCCCCAGAGCGAGCCGCCGCCGCGCCGCTTGCGCAGCCGGCCGAGAAACGGGATCCGGCCCAGCTCGACCTTGTCGCCGAGCTTCGACAGCACCGCCGGCAGCACCGTCAGCGAGGCGAACATCGCCACCGCGACGACGGTCATCGTCCCCACCGCGAACGAGGTGAAGGTGGGATCGCCGCTGAGCAGCATCCCCGCCATCGCCGTGATCACGGTCAGGCCGGAGACCAGGACCGCGCGGCCCGCGGTCGCCGCCGCCGCGTCCAGCGCCGCCGAGGCGCTGCACCCGGCCCGACGCTCTTCGCGCTCGCGCCGCAGGTAGAACAGCGAGTAGTCGACGCCGACGGCGAGTCCGACCAGGACCACCACCGCGGAGACGTTGGGATCCATCGGCACCAGCTGGCTGGGCAGCGCCAGCAGGCCCATCGTCGCCACCACCGCGGAGGCGGCGATCAGCAGTGGCACCAGGGCCGCGACCAGGGCGCCGAAGGCGAGCAGGAGGATGACCAGGGTGACCGGCAGCGAAGTCGTCTCGGCCTTGCTGAGGTCTTCTTCGAAGGCCGATTCCACCGCCTTGCTGGCGCTGGCGTCGCCGAACTGTTCGACCCGCACCTCGGGGTGCGCCTTCTGCACCGCGGCGGTTGCCGCGAGGCTGGCGTCAACCCGTTCCTGCGCCTGTTCGTCGTCGCCGGGAACAGTGAATTCGATCAGGGCTGCGTGGCCGTCCTCGGAGACCTGGCCGCCGCCGTCCGCCGGCGAGCTGACGTTGCGCGCCGACGGCAGCGCTTCCAGCTCGTGCGTTGCTTCGTCGACCGCCGCCGTGAACGGCGGGTCGGTGGCGGTCATCCGCTCACTCTGGACCAGGACGATCTCGCTGCTGGGCGCCAGCTTCGACTTTTCGATCGCCACCTCGGCCCGGCCCGACTCCCCGGACACGGCTTCGGCGTCGGTCAATTCCCTGGTGCCGATCGCGTTGCCGGCGAAGAGCGCCAGGACCACGAAAGCCAGCCATCCGAAGACGGCGAGCTTGCGGTGGGTGGCGCTCCAGCGGGCGGCGCGGGCGGCGATGTTCTGCTTCGGTTGCATCTGGTTCCTCTCGGTCGGTTGGATGAGACCGGCCCAGACTCCCAACGCACGGACCCGCTTCCAATGCGGCTGGCAGGCCTCTTCGGGGTGCGGTTCGCCGCCGCGATGGTGTGGACAGCCGTACCCCTGAAAGCCGCCTGGTGAAGGACAATTGCCGCGTGTCCACGTCCGTCCTCATCGTCGACGACCACCCCAGCTTCCGCGCCGGCGCCCGGCGGATGCTCGAAGCGAGCGGCTACGCGGTGGTTGGCGAGGCGGCCGACGGCGAGGCGGCGCTCGACGCGGTCCGTGAGCTCGGCCCCGATCTGGTCCTACTAGACGTGCAGCTGCCCGGCATCGACGGCTTCGAGGTCGCCGCCCGGCTCGAGCGCGCCGGCGCCACGCCCACCATCGTCCTCACCTCCAGCCGCGACCGCGCCGACTTCGGCGACGCGCTGGCCGAGAGCCCCGCCCGCGGCTTCATCGCCAAGGGCGAGCTCAGCGGCGCGACCCTGGCGGAGCTGACCAAGTGACGAGCCTGCGCCGCGCCCTGCTGGCGCTCGCCGCGCTCGCCTTCCTGTCGGGGGTCGGTGCGGCGGCGCTGATCCTGACCAGCGAACACGAGAGCTCGCGTGGGCTGGCGCTGGCGCTGATCCTCTCTGCCGCCTGGGGCTTCGCCTTCACCGGCCTCTACGCCTGGGACCGCCGGCCCGACAACAACATCGGCCCGCTGATGACGGCGATCGGCTTCGCCTGGTTCTTCGTCGCGCTGACCTTCTCCGACAACGAGGTCGTCTTCTCGATCGGCATCGTCGGCAACACCCTCGCCTACGCGATCCTGATCCACCTGCTGCTCTGCTTCCCCGGCGGCAAGCTGGAGGGGCGGCTGAACAGGTGGGTCGTCGGCCTCACCTACCTCGTGACCACGGTCCTGCAGGCGGTCCGCTTCGTCTTCACCGTCCCGAGCAACGACGGCTGCGAGGGGTGCCCGGAAAACCCGGTGCTGATCGCCGGGCACGAAGGCTTCAGCAACGCGATCAACCTGATCCAGGTGACGATGGCGATCGTCCTGATCGCGATCACGGTCGTGGTCGTCTTCAAGCGCTGGCGGCGCAGCGACGCCAGCCGCCGCCGCGCCCTCAGCCCGGTCGTCTTCACCGGCGGCCTCGCCTTCCTGATCCTGCTGGTCCAGCTGGCGATCCAGCCCGGAGTCTCCAAGGCAGTCGAACGCGTCACCTATATCGCCGCGGTCGTCGTCTTCGCCTGCCTGCCCTTCGCTTTCCTGCTGGGACTGCTGCGCTCGCGGATCGGCAAAGCGGAGGAGATCACGACCGCGCTCAGCGCCGAGAACGAGCAGCTGAACGCCGAGCTGCAGGCCAAGGTCGAGGAGCTGCGAGCCTCGCGGGCGCGGATCGTCGAGGCCGGCTACGCCGAGCGCCGCCGGGTCGAGCGCAACCTCCACGACGGCGCCCAGCAGCGACTGATGGCGCTGACGATGAACCTGCGCCTGGCCCGCGACAAGCTCGGCGAGGACCCGGTGGCGACCGCTGAGCTGCTCGACGAGGCGATGGACGAGCTGGCCGCGGCGACGGCCGAGCTGCGCGAGCTGGCCCGCGGCATCCACCCGGTCCTGCTCAGCGAACGCGGCCTGCGGGCGGCGCTCGGCGGCCTCGCCGAACGCTCCCCGGTCCCGGTCGAGCTGCTGGCGACCCCGGCCGAGCGGCTGCCGGCGCCGATCGAGATGGCCGCCTACTTCGTCGTCGCCGAGGCGCTGACCAACGTCGCCCGCTACGCCGAGGCCGAGGTCGCGACAGTGCGGGTCGAGCGCCGCAACGGCATGGTCGAGGTCGAGATCCGCGACGATGGCATCGGTGGCGCGGATCTCGACTCCGGGACCGGGCTGCGCGGGCTCGAAGACCGGGTCGGGGCGCTGGAAGGGCGCTTCCACGTCAACAGCCCGGTCGGCGCGGGCACCACCGTGGAGGCGAGCATCCCGTGCGCGTAGTCGTCGCCGACGACTCGACCCTGCTGCGCGAGGGGGTGGTGCGGCTGCTGGAGGAGGCCGGCCTCGAGGTCGTCGGCCAGGCGGCCGACGCCGAGGAGCTGATGCGCAAGGTCCGCGCCCACAAGCCCGACGTCGCCGTCGTCGACGTGCGGATGCCGCCGACCCACACCGACGAGGGCCTGCGCGCCGCCCGCGCGATCCGGGCCGAGCTGCCCGAGGTCGCGGTCCTCGTCCTCTCCCAGTACGTCGAGGTCACCTACGCTCGCGAGCTGCTGGCCGAGAGCGCCGAGGGGCTCGGCTACCTGCTCAAGGACCGGGTCGCCGACGTCGCCGCCCTGACCGACGCGGTGCGCCGCGTCGGCGCCGGCGGCTCCGCCCTCGACCCCGAGGTCGTCTCCCAGATGCTCGGCCGCCGCCGCCGCGACGACCCGCTGGATGCGCTCACCCCGCGCGAGCGCGAGGTCCTGGGCCTGATGGCCGAGGGCCGCTCCAACGCCGCCATCGCCGCCGAGCTGGTGGTCACCGAACGCGCCGTCGAGAAGCACGTGACCGGCATCTTCTCCAAGCTCGACCTACCCGCCAGCAGCGACGACCATCGCCGGGTATTGGCCGTCCTGCAGTTCCTCGACGGGCCGGGCTAGAGCGCCGCTATCTTTGGCCTGAAATTCTCGCGAAGATCGGAGGCGCAGACGAGCCTGGGAGTGCGTCGGCCCCTTTCGATCAGCTCGACCGGTTCGAGCGTGAGCTGGGGGCACCGGACCGATCGAGAACCCGGCTGGCGCCTCCGCGGTGAGTCGCTGGAGCAAGCTCGATCGAACAGCCCATCGTTGCCAAATTGGTGAATGCTCGGCCGAGCATGCGACCACATTGGCTTGGCGCCCAGGCGCGAGGGCGGCGAGCATCCTCGTTACACCGCAAGCGGGGCTATCCGCTCGTTGAGGGGGCGGCGGTCCAAGGGATGGGGGGAAGATGTTGGCTACGGAATCGAGCAGGCGACGCGTCGGGGTTCTTGTGTCCATACTCGCGGCGCTCACAGCCTTACTGCTCTGCGCATTGTCTCCTGCCTTCAGCGTGGCGAGTCAACCGGTCAAGCCTGCGGCCCTACCGGCCACGGAACCGATCCCGGTCGCGCCGTACTCAGCCAACCCCCCATCCAATAAGGCGTATCGGGTATGCCCGCCTCCGACCACGAAACGAGCAAGCTGCGCCGCAATTGACCTCCCCGCGAAAGCAGCCAACCAACTGGCCGGCCCTGCCCTGGAAGGCAGCGGGGAAAAAGGTGGCTATTCGCCCGCCGACCTCACCTCTGCCTACAAACTCTCCAGCAAAGGAGGGGCAGGGCAGACGATTGCGATCGTAATCGCGTTCGACAACCCCAAAGCCGCGGCCGACCTGGCGGTCTTTCGTACGAAATATGGCCTGCCGCCTTGCACGGAAGCCAGTGGATGCTTCAAAAAGGTGAATCAGAAAGGCGAAGCCGCCAACTACCCCGAACCCAGCGTGGGCTGGGCCGCGGAGACCGCTCTCGACCTGGACATGGCCTCCACCTCCTGCCCGGAATGCAAACTGCTGCTGGTCGAGGCAAACGACAACAGTCTGGAAAATCTGGCAGCTGCCGAGGATAAGGCCGCCAGCCTCGGACCCGCCGTAATCAGCAACAGCTGGAGTGCCCTTGAGTGGAGTGGAGAGACCAGCCAGGATGCACATTACACGCACGCCGGAATCCCGAGCGTGTTTTCGTCTGGCGACGCCGGCTATCAGGTGGAATACCCCGCCGCGTCTTCAAATGTGGTGTCCGTCGGAGGAACCGCATTGCGAAAAGACCCGGCGGGTTCACGGGGATGGACGGAGGAAACGTGGATTGGTGCGGGCAGCGGCTGCAGCCTCTACGAGCCGAAGCCCAAATGGCAGAAAGACAGCCAGTGCGGCAAACGGGCGATAGCCGACGTATCCGCCGTCGCTTCCCCTGAAACGCCGGTATCGGTCTACTTTTCCTACGAAGCGTCGGGCTGGCTGTTGTTCGGAGGAACCAGCGCATCAGCTCCACTCGTCTCAGGAATCATCGCCCAGACCAGCAGTACCATCAGGGCCATGGGCGCCGAAGCATTTTACAATCAGTCGATTCCTCTTTTTGACATCACCGTCGGATCTAACGGCGTATGCACGCCTCCGGCCTTGGCTGAATATCTATGTACTGGCGCGCTCGGCTACGACGGACCGACCGGCAATGGCGCACCGGGACTCATCCATGCCGGGACGCCGGTTGTCGCGTCGCGAGCCGCCGGCGCAACCACGAGCGGCGTGACCCTGGAAGGGACGGTCAACCCGGAAGGGTCGGCGACGACCTACCAGTTCGAATACGGCCCCACCACGGCATATGGAGAAAAGGTCCCGGCGAGTGCTGCCAGCGCCGGCTCTGGCACCGCCAACGTAACCGTGAGCAAAGTCGCGGCAAACCTTTTCGCTGAAACCACCTATCACTACCGACTGAAGGCCACCAACAGCAAAGGTACTGTTTACAGCGAAGATCACACCTTCGCGACCCGGGGCACGGGGTGGCCGGCAACCCCGTCCTACAGCTCGTCGTTCGGAACAAAAGGCACGGGAGACGGGCAGTTTGAAGAACCGACCAGTGTTGCGATAAGTCCGATCAACGGGCTTGCCGCCGTTGCCGACCAGATGAATAATCGGATCGAGGTCTTCACGGAAGCCGGCACCTTCGTGCGGAAATTCGGTACCAAAGGCCCTCTCAGTGGTCAGCTCACTTCGCCCCGGGGAGTCACCTTCGATTCCAAAGGCAATATCTGGGTGACGGACAGTCTAAACCGCGTCCAGGAGTTTTCCGAAACGGGAAGCCCTATCAGGGAATTCGGAATCAAAGGCTCAGGAAACGGGCAGCTGAACAACCCGGGAGCGATAGCGGTCGATTCGAAAGGAAATGTCTGGGTTGCGGACAGCGGGAACGATCGACTGGAGGAGTTCTCGGAAACCGGGGTGTACCTGCGACAGGTCTCGGCGGGTATTTTCCCAACTGGCGTCACGATCGATCAGCAGGGCAACGTATGGAGCGTGAACTCTGGGGAAGGCTTCGTACTCGAGGTCAACGCCGAAGGAACGGTCCTGCGGAAATTCGGAACGCCGGGCAAAGCTCCAGGCCAGCTATGGGATACCGGGGGTATCGGGGTAGACGCCAGCGGCAATGTCTGGGTGGCAAACGCCAATTATGAATTTGCGGGCCCACAGTTCGCAAGAATCGAGATATTCAGTAAGACGGGTGCGTACGAGGGGTACTTCGGTTCTCTCGGCGTTGCCAATCAGCAACTCCAATATCCAAAAGGGCTTGCAGTGGATCCAAGGGGATATGTATGGATCGTTGACGACCTGAATAACCAGATCGACAAATGGAAAGTCCCCAGCAAGTGGCCACCGAGCTACTCCTCGACGTTCGGCACGTCGGGCACCGGGCCCGGGCACTTCAACGAACCAACTGGAATCGCGGTGAACCCGGTCAACGGGATAACCGCGGTGGCGGACAGCGGGCACAACCTTGTCCAGGAGTTCACTGCATCCGGTGAATTCATCCGGACCTTCGGCTCAACCGGGAGCCTCAACGGCCAGTTCAACTCGCCGAGGGGGGTCGCGTTCGATGCCAAAGGCAATCTCTGGGTTGCGGATGCCCTCAACGGCCGCATCCAGGAGTTCTCGGAAACGGGCACGTTCATCAGGGCCTTCGGCACAAGCGGCTCCGGCAACGGAGAACTGAAATGGCCCGGGGCCCTGGCGGTCGACCCGAGCGGGAACGTCTGGGTCGCGGACAGCGGCAATTACAGGATCCAAGAGTTCACCGAATCGGGAACCTATGTCCGCAAATTTTCGGTCGGCGACTACACGCAGGGAGTGGCGGTCGACCCCGAAGGGAACGTCTGGAACATCTCCGCGACCGCCTACGTCGAAGAGCACAGCAGCACGGGCACCCTTCTGCGCAAATTCGGCGGGAAGGTCGGCTCGGGCCCAGGCGAATTCTACGAACCGCGCGGGATCACGGTCGACGGCAGCGGCAACGTCTGGGTTGCGGACGGGTCGAACCACAGAATCCAGGTCTTCTCCAAGACCGGGGAATACCTGACGAAGTTCGGAAGCTTCGGCTCCGGAGCCGAACAGATGGACTACCCGTCAAGCGTGGCGGTGGATCCGCGCGGCTATGTCTGGATCGCGAACACGCTGCTCAATCGGATCGACAAATGGAAAGTCCCCAGCAAGTGGCCACCGAGCTACTCCTCTACGTTCGGCACGTTCGGCACCGGGCCCGGACACTTCAAAGAACCATTTGGAGTCGCGGTGAACCCGGTCAACGGGACCGTCGCGGTGGCGGACACGACGAACGACCTTATTCAGGAGTTCAATGCCTCCGGCGAATTCATCCGGACCTTCGGCTCAACCGGGAGCCTCAACGGACTGCTCGACGAACCACGAGGAATTACGTTCGATTCAAAAGGCAACCTCTGGGTCGCGGATGCCCAGAATTTCCGCATCCAGGAGTTCTCGGAAACGGGGTCGTTCATCAGAGCGTTCGGCAAAAACGGCACCGGCAATGGGGAATTCAAATGGCCCGCCGGAGTGGCGGTCGACTCGAGCGGGAACGTCTGGGTCGCGGACAGCACCAATTACAGGATTCAGGAGTTCACCGAATCGGGAACCTATGTCCGCAAATTTTCGGTCGGCGACTTCACGCAGGGAGTGGCGGTCGACTCAGAAGGGAACGTCTGGAACATCTCCGCGACCGACTACGTCGAAGAGCACAGCAGCACGGGCACCCTTCTGCGCAAATTCGGCGGGAAGGCCGGCTCGGGCCCGGGCGAATTCTACGAACCGCGCGGGATCACGGTCGACGGCAGCGGCAACGTCTGGGTTGCGGACGGGTCGAACCACAGAATCCAGGTCTTCTCCAAGACCGGGGAATACCTGACGCAGTTCGGAAGCTTCGGCTCCGGAGCCGGACAGATGGACTATCCGTCAACCGTGGCGGTCGATCCCCGCGGCTATGCCTGGATCGCGAACTCGCAGCTCAATCGGATCGACAAATGGCTGGTACCCGCTGGCTAAGTTGCTCGAGGTCAAAGCGTCACCGAGCTGCCCGCCGGTTCTCTATCGGGGTCCGTCCGTGTGCACGAACAGCACCGGCTCTCCAAGCCGGTCGGCGCGCAGCGCCAGCAGGCCGGCCATCGCCTTCGCGGTGTAGACGGGATCGAGCGACAGCCCCTCCTCGGCGGCGAGAGTCGCGGCGCGAGTGCCGGCCTCGGTGCGGTGGCCATAGCCCGCCCCGATCTGAGCCCGGGTCAGATCGAGCATGTCCGGCCCGAGCCTGAGCGGGCTGAGGTGCGCCCCACGGCGCTCCAACAACTTGGCGGTGCACCGGGCAAGGCGGGCGAACACCGGTGCATCGAGGCGGAGCTGGTCGTTGACCACGACCCCGACGACGCGGGTGCGCAGGCCGGCAAGCTGTAAGCCGAGCGCCAAGCCGGCGGCGGTACCGCCGGTACCAACCGGGACGACGACATGCGCCGGCTCGGGCAGTGAGCCGGCCTCGACCTGGGCGGCGATCTCCAGCGCCGCCTCGACATAGCCGAGCGCCCCGACCGGCGAGGAGCCGCCGGCTGGCAGCAGGTACGGCGGGCGGCCACCATGGGCGTTGCGGGCGAGCAGCCACGGCAGCGCCGCCACGGTGCGCACCTTCGTGTGGGTGCGGTGGATGCGCGCACCCGAGGTCTCGAGCCGGGCCAGCTGGGCGGTTACATGGGCGTCGATCGGCTGGTCGACGAGCGCGAGCGCGGTCGCGAGCCCGTGTTCGCGGGCGTAGAGCGCGGTCGCGAGCCCCCAGTTGGTGCCGAGGCCGCCGAAGGTGAGGATCGAGCGGCGGCCGCGGCGGCGGGCGTCGGGGATCAGCCACTCGAGCTTGCGTACCTTGTTGCCACCCCAACCGCCCGCGCCAAACGCACCGTCTTCCTTCACCCAGATGCCGAGACCGGCCAGCTCGCGAACGGGCGTCGGGTGCTTGGACAGCACCAGATGCGGAAGGGTTCCGGCCAGGGCCGGAAAGCGTTCGTGTAGACGGGGGGTCAAACCTTCACGGAGTGTCCTACACCGGCGCCCCGCGAGGGCCTCGGTCAGCCGCCTACATAGGCCGCAAGGTGCTCGGCGGTGACGGTGGAGCGGGCGGCGACGAGGTCGGCGGGCGTGCCCTCGAAGATGACCCGGCCGCCGTCGTGACCGGCACCGGGGCCGAGGTCGATGATCCAGTCGGCGTGCGCCATCACTGCCTGGTGGTGCTCGATGACGATGACCGACTTGCCGGAGTCGACCAGCCGGTCGAGCAGGCCGAGCAGCTGTTCGACGTCGGCGAGGTGGAGACCGGAGGTGGGCTCGTCGAGGACGTAGACGTCGCCCTTCCCGGCCATCTGGGTGGCCAGCTTCAGCCGCTGCCGCTCGCCGCCGGACAGCGTCGGCAGCGGCTGGCCGAGGCTGAGATAGCCGAGACCGACGTCCGCCAGCCGGTCGAGGACCCTGTGCGCGGCCGCCGTCTTCGCCTCGCCTTCGCCGAAGAACTCCTCCGCCTCGGCGACCGCCATCGCCAGCACCTCGCTGATGTCCCTGCCGCCGAGCTTGTACTCGAGCACCTCGGTCAGGAACCGCTTCCCCTCGCACTCCTCGCAGGTGGTGGCGACGCCGGCCATCATCGCCAGATCGGTGTAGATGACACCGGCGCCTTTGCAGGCCGGGCAGGCACCCTCGGAGTTGGCGCTGAACAGCCCCGGTTTGACGCCGTTGGCCTTCGCGAACGCTTTGCGGATCGGGTCGAGGAGGCCGGTGTAGGTCGCCGGGTTGCTGCGCCGGGAGCCCTTGATCGCCGCCTGGTCGACCGCCACCACGCCGCCCCGCCCCGCCACCGAGCCGTCGATCAGCGAGCTCTTCCCCGATCCGGCCACGCCGGTCATCACAACCAGCACGCCGAGTGGGATATCGACGTCGACGTCCTGCAGATTGTGGGTGCTGGCGCCGCGCACCTCAAGTGCCCCCGACGGTGCCCGCAGCGACGGCTTCAGGGAGGCGCGGTCGTCCAGGTGCCGCCCGGTCAGGGTGTCGCTGCCCCGCAGCCCCTCGACGTCACCCTCGAACACCACCTCGCCCCCGGCCCCACCGGCCCCCGGGCCGAGGTCGACGACCCGGTCGGCGATCTCGATCACCTCCGGCTTGTGCTCGACGACCAGCACCGTGTTGCCCTTGTCGCGCAGCCGCAGCAGCAGCTCGTTCATCCGCTGGATGTCGTGCGGGTGCAGCCCGACGGTCGGCTCGTCGAAGACGTAGGTGACGTCGGTCAGCGAGGAGCCGAGCTGGCGGATCAGCTTGGTGCGCTGTGCCTCGCCGCCCGAGAGCGTGCCCGAGGCGCGGTCGAGCGAGAGGTAGCCCAGCCCGATCTCCACGAACGACTCGAGGGTCAGCCGCAGCGCCTCGAGCAGCGGCGCCACCGACGGCTCGTCGAGGCCGCCGACCCACTCGGCCAGGTCGCTGATCTGCATCGCGCAGGCGTCGGCGATGCTGATGCCCTTGATCTTGGAGGAGCGGGCGGCCTCGTTGAGCCGGGTGCCACCGCACTCGGGGCAGGCGGTGAAGGTGATTGCCCGGTCCACGAACGCCCGGATGTGCGGCTGCATCGCCTCCCTGTCCTTGGCGAGCATCGACTTCTGGATCTTCGGGATCAGGCCCTCGTAGGTCAGGTTGATCCCGTCGACCTCGAGCTTGGTCGGCTCTTTGTGGAGCAGGGCATCGAGTTCCACTTTGGTGAACTCGCGGATCGGCTTGTCGGGGTCGAAGAAGCCGCAGCCGCGGAAGATACGGCCGAACCAGCCGTCCATGCTGTAGCCGGGAATCGTCAACGCACCCTCATTGAGCGACTTGCCCTCGTCGTACAGCTGGGACAGGTCGAAGTCGGTGACGGACCCCGTGCCCTCGCAGCGCGGGCACATGCCGCCCGTCCGCGTGAACGAGCGTTTCTCCCTTTTCTTTTTCCCACCCTTCTCGATCGTGACCGCACCGGCCCCGCTGATCGTCGCGGTGTTGAAGGAGAACGCGTTGGGCGAGCCGATCTGCGGCTCGCCGAGCCGGCTGAAGACGATCCGCAGCATCGCGTTGGCGTCGGTGGCGGTGCCGACCGTGGAGCGGGGGTTGGAGCCCATCCGCTCCTGGTCGACGATGATCGCCGTCGTCAGCCCCTCCAGCAGGTCGACCTCGGGCCGCGCCAGCGCCGGCATGAAGCCCTGCACGAAGGCACTGTAGGTCTCGTTGATCAGCCGCTGCGACTCGGCCGCGATCGTCCCGAACACCAGCGAGCTCTTGCCCGAGCCGGAGACGCCGGTGAAGACCGTCAGCCGGCGCTTCGGGATCTCGACGCTGACGTCCTTGAGGTTGTTGACCCGGGCGCCGCGCACGCGGATCAGATCGTGGCCGTCCGCGGCGGACGCCGCGGGCGCGGCTTTGTCCTTGCGCCCGCTCAAGCCGTGTTCAGATCGACGGCTGCGCGGACGAGCCCCTTCAGGGCCTTCTGGTCGAGCTCGTCGCCCTCGTGCCAATCGATCGCGCGCCTGACGTTGCCGTCGAGGCTGGAGTTGAAGAGCCCGGCGGGATCGTCCAGCGAGGCCCCCTTGGCGAAGGTCACCTTGACTTTGTCCTTGTAGGTCTCGCCAGTGCAGATCATGCCGGCGTGGTACCAGGTGGGGACGCCCCGCCATTTCCACTCCTCGACCACGTCCGGCTCGGCCTCCCTGATGACCTGACGGATCCGAGCCAGCAACTCGCCGCGCCAGTCCCCCAGCTCCTCGATTCTCTGATCGATCAGCTGGGAGGGAGTCTTTTCGTCATTCATGGGAGCCTCGCTTTCTAGGCGGGTGGCTGGTCGATGCGGATCATGTTGCCGGAGGGGTCGCGCACGGCGCAATCGCGCGTGCCCCACGGCTGGTCCATCGGCTCCTGCACGATCTCGGCATCGGCGGCGACCAGCTTGTCGAAGGTGGCGTCGAGGTCGTCGCTGTGGAAGTGGACGCCGTTGAGGGCGCCCTTGGCGACGAGGGCGGCGACCGCCTCGCTGTCGGCGGGGCTGCCGTTCAGGTAGTTGGTGAGGACGATCGCGACGCCGGGCTGGGAGCCGGCGCCGACGGTGATCCAGCGGAAGTCGCCTTTGTTGACGTCGTTGCGCAGCTCGAGGCCGAGCGTGTCGCGGTAGAAGCTCAGCGCCAGGTCGGGGTCATGGACGATTACGAAGCATTGGGAGAGGGTTAGGTTCATGGCGGCGATGCTAGGCCGTCGGCGATCCGGCCGTTTCTCCATTCCTGCTCGCTTCGCGGCTCGGGCGGGTGAGGTCCTTGGCGATGCAGCCCGGCACCCCTGCGAGGCCGCCGTGGTCCCGCGCCCGGTAGGCCGTCGGCGTCTCCCCGACCAGCTCCGTGAAGCGGCTGCTGAAGGAGCCGAGCGAGGTGCACCCGACCTCCATGCAGACCTCGGTCACCGACATGTCGCCGCGCCGCAGCAGCGCCTGCGCCCGCTCGATCCGCCGCGTCATCAGGTACCCGTAGGGCGTCTCCCCGTAAGCGGCGCGGAACTGCCGCGAGAAGTGCGCGCTCGACATCAGCGCCGTCCGCGCCAGCGCCTCGACGTCGAGCGGGCGTGCGTACTTGCGATCGATCCGGTCGCGAGCGCGGCGCAGGTGCGCGAGGTTGGCGAGCTCCTCCGGCGTCACCGGGCGATTCTAGTCCCGAGACACCCCGTCCATACCTCGCCACCACAGCGTCAGCCCGAATCCGTGCATCCTCGTTCGTCTCATGGGTAGAGGGAGCACAGAGAGAGCACCCTGACCAAAGGAGAACGAGATGGGAAAGCTGATCGCAACGACCCAGGCCACCGTCGACGGCGTCATCGACCCGGTCGGCGAGTGGGTGCAGGCGGACGGAGACCACGGCGACTACTCATTCGAGCGTCAGGCGAGATCCGCCGGGCTGGTGCTGGGGCGCAAGACCTACGAGGGTCTGGCCGGATACTGGCCAAGCCAGTCGGGCAAGTGGGCGGACATGGTCAACTCATTGCCGAAGTACGTCGGATCCGATTCCCTGTCCGGCAACCTCGAGTGGAACGCGACCCCGCTCGAGGGAGACCTCGAGGACTCGATTCCGAAGCTGAAGGACGAAGTCGACGGCGACCTGTTCGTGCACGGGAGCGGCGAGTTCGCCTACGCCCTGGCGGAGAAGGGCCTGGTCGACGAGTACGAGGTCTACCTGAACCCGCTCGTCTGGGGCAAGGGAGACCTCCACGTACTCGGCGACAGGGGAACCGTGCGGCTGCAACTCGACGACATCAAGCGATTCGACTCCGGAGTGGTCCTCCTCACCTACCTCCCGGCGTCTTGACCGATAGCCGGTGCCGGCGGGCAAACGGGACCTCTCATCTCCCGCGAGACCGAGGGCGGCGATCCAGCGACGGCCTGGGGCGTCATCCGTGTGCGTGGATAACCCGCATCAAGCCTTTAGACCTTGGGCTTTTCTCGCTTCCCGTAGTAGAGAAGGAAGGCGGGCTGGAATCCGTGTCGCTCATAGAAGCGATGCGAATCGACGTTGGCCAGAGCCGTTGTGATCGCCATCTCCTTGACTCCGCGCTCCTCGAGCCTCGACCAGACGCCATCCAAGAGCCGTCCGCCAACGTCTTCACCCCTGTATTGCGGCAGGACCGAGAGCGTCTGGAGCTCGGCGAGCCGCCCGGTGCGCCAGCCGGCGTATCCGGCGCCGACTGTGACGAAGGCATAGCCGACTGGTCCGTCCGATCCCTCGGCCAGCAGGAAGAAGGCCTCATCATCTGAGAGCCAGCACTCATACCTCTCGCGCCGTCGGACCCATGAATCGGCGTGCGATCGGGGCGGCGTTCGATACCCCAGGGTCGGCAGGACGGCGGCATGGTGCGCCTGCAGGGCACCCCACAGCGGCTCCAGCAGATCGAGGTCTTCGGCGCTGACGCTGAAGCGCAGCGTGATTTCGGCTTCCATCGCGCAGATCAAACACGATCTCCCCGAGAAGCTGGGCTCAGTGTCCTTTGAACGGGGAGGCTGCCGCCCTGCTCAACCGGCCTCGGACGAGGTCTCCGTCGCCCGCCCGTATCTGTCCTCCAGGCGAACGACGTCCTCAAGCTGCGGCGTCGAGACCTCGATGATCTCCGCGTCCTCCACGGCTTCAAGCGTATGGACGACAAGCGGCGAGTTCCGCCAGGAATCGCCAGGCCCAAGCTCTTGGGCGACCATCGTCTCGGCCGAGTCGCCTTGCGAGACGATCACTCGGCCGGAGACGACGTAGGAGGTCTCGTCCTTCTCTTCGTGCAACTGCACCGAAAGGCGACAGCCGGCACGAACCCGAAGAATCTTCCCGGCATAGAGGTCGGTATGCGCAAACCACAGCTCACTTCCCCATGGCTTCGGGACCTCTCGGGGCGAACTCTCCTCCACGCCTCAATCCTTTCAGTTGGTTCACGCCCTCGGCAAGTTCAGCCGGGACCTCTGGCTAGGCTGACGCCACGACTGCCGATTCCGATGGGTGGTCGGTCAGCTCAGCGAATGCGTCGGCAAGCGAGGGTCCGATGAAACGGTGCAGATCCTCTGGCAGCCGGGCGGCGAACTTGTGCTCAACGAGGGCGTGGTTGATGCAGCCGGTTATCGCGGCCCGGGAGTCCACCAAGACACCGTCGAGGTCGAACAGGACGACATCGTGCTCGGCATCTGCCATTCGGATCAGTTTGCCGAAAGGTCGGCTGTCAAACGGAGTGCGAATCGAACGATCTCATGTTCGCCGTGAAGCTGCTGCAGGTCGCCGGTCATTCGGTAGCCACGACCCTCATAGAGGCGTCGAGCCCGTTCGTTCGTTGATCGCGTCCAAAGCGATGAAGTGTTCCACTCGCGCCCCCGCATCTCTCGGTGCAGAGCGTCTAATAGTCCGCCGCCGATTCCGCGGCCCCAGTGCTCCGGGTCGACAAACACCATCGAGACATGCCCCGCACCGGCTCGTATTGCTCCAGCCCCCAGCTCCCCACGATATGGCTCAGCAAGTGCCATTGCGATAACCCGGTCGAATCCGCAACCCACCAGCAGACACGTCGTGTCGTCAGCGAACTTCTCGCGCACGCGAGCGATCCGCTCCGGGGAGGGTGGGTCGCCGCTTGCGACCTTCGCTGCGCGCCAGACGGCTAACGCTCCAAGGCGCTGCTCAGACTTCGCCCGCACAAATGCAATCACCGGCGAAAGGATACGGTCGACTCAACCGTTGTGGATGCGCAATCTCCGCGCTACGCTCTCGGCCAGGGGTTGATCGCTTCTGTGGGGCGTGTTGCCCCAGCAGCTGGACTCGAAGCAGCCATCTTGCTCGGGCGCTTACCCTCCAGCGCCCGCAAGGAGCTCGTCGATCTGGCCGAGCGCTTCGGTCATGCCCTCCTCCATCCGCATCTCGATCGCCCGCTCCAACGCCTCGCGATCGGGGAAGCGAGACTCGATCGACATCGTCGTGATGCCGTCGACCTCGGCGATCGTCACAGTCATCTCCGCCGGACCCCCGTCGTTCGGCTTTCCCTCGTCGTCGGTGTCGTCGTCGGCGAAGCGCAGCTGGTTGGGTGGCTCGACGTCCTCCACTCGCCAGCGGCCGTGGAACTTCTCGCCCTCTGGCCCGGTCATGAAGTAGGTGGTGCGCCCGCCGGCCGAGAGGTCGTGGTCGACGAAGGTCGCCGGATGGGACGGCGGCCCCCACCAGCGCTCCAGCTGCCGCGGGTCCGACCACAGTTCCCAGACGCGGTCGGCGCTGGCCTCGAGCTCGACGGTGATCGTCATGGTCAGGGCGTCGAGGTCTCTGTTCACGTCGGTGACGGGCATCAACTGTCTCCTTTGTCTGTTTCGAGGATCTGGTCCATCCGCTCGACCCGGTCGCGCCAGATCGCCTCCAGGCGGTCGAGCGCAGCGTGGGCGCGTGCGAGGGCATCGGTCTCGGCGCGAACGATCGACTCGCGACCGACCCGGTGCTTACTCACCAGTTCGGCTCGCTCCAGCACGGCGACGTGCTTTTGCACCGCCGCCACGCTGATCGGGTACTCGCGGGCCAGGGCCGAGACCGAGAACCGGCCCTCGTGAGCGCGGCGGTAGATGTCGCGGCGGGTCGGATCGGCCAGCGCCCCAAACAGCAGGTCGGCGGCCTTCTCGTCGTCGCGGCTGGGTGTCTTACTTACAACCATCTGGTTGTAAGTTAGCATCGACGGCGCCCCCAACGCGGCCGGCGATGGCGCAGGTTAGGGCCGTTGCTTATCGGCTCGGCGGCAAGATGAGTCCCTGACGACCTTGACTACCAGGGAAACTCGGACCTGATCCCGCGCCCAACAGCGGGGACAGAACTCTAGGATCGCCGCCCGAATCGGGCTATACCCCGCTCCGCAGCGCTCGCAGTTGAACATCTGGCGGTTGCTCCTGTCTCGAATGCGACGGAGTGCCCCTGTGGCCCTGGGTCCGACGTTGGTTCGTCATTCCTTTCCAACGTCGGCGACGGCGCTCCGTCAGGGCAATGCCCGCAGCAATCAACCTGACAAGCGTCGCCAGATCGCGTTGTAGGAGAAGAAATGAGCCGAATCGAAAGGGGGCGCCTTCGAGACTTCCGCTCGAAGGAGCTGGGAGATGAAGCGACTTGCCCCTTCGCCTGAGCCCCACTACGCCTCCAGCCCGATGACCGTTGCGCCGACACGACCGCGGCCCCTACATTGGACAGATGCATGCCGATGAGACGAATTCCGCATGAGGGGCACGGCGGCGGAGAACGCTCTGGCCCGCGAGGCGAGCCGCGGAGACGAGCGTGCGCTGGGGAAGATCTACCGCGACTACCACCAGCCGCTCTACCGGTTCTGCCTGGCGATTGTCGGCGATCCCCAGGATGCTCAGGACGCGCTGCAGAACACGATGGTCAAGATGCTGCGGGCGCTGCCGGGCGAGAAGCGCAGTATCGCGCTGAAGCCCTGGCTCTATCGGATCGCCCACAACGAGTCGGTCGACCTGCTGCGCCGACGACGGCCGGACGTTTCGCTGGAGGCGAGCGAGTCGCGACTGGGCGAGGAGCTCGCGACCCACGTCGAGACGCGCCAGCGGTTGCGCCAGCTGATCGCCGATCTGAGCGCTCTGCCGGAGCGCCAGCGGGAGACGCTGCTGATGAGAGAGGCGGGCGGGCTGAGCTTCGACGAAATCGGGTTCGCGCTGGAAACCTCTCCCGCGGTGGCACGGCAGACGCTCTACGAGGCGCGCCTGGGACTGCGCCAGATGGATGCAGGTCGTGAGATGGAGTGCGAGATCGTAACTAAAGCTCTCTCCGACGGCGACGGTCGGGTCCGGCGCCGTCGGGACATCCGTGCTCATCTGCGCGACTGCGGGCATTGCCGCCGTTTCGCCGAAGAAATCGATTCGCGCGCCAACGCCCTGGCGGCGATCTCGCCGCTGCCGGCGGTCGCGGCGGCGGCGATGTTGCAAGGGCTGCTCGGCGGCGGCGCGGTTGCCGGTGCGGGTGGCATCGGTGGCGTCGCTGGCGGAATCGCAGTCAAATCGGTGGGAACGGCGACCCTGTTGAAGGGAGTGGCCGCAGTCGCCGTCGTAGCGGCAATCGGGATCGGGGGCGCCGATCGCGCCGGCCTGATCCAGATCGGCGGCGGGAACTCGGGGTCCAACGCGCCTACGGGGAACAAATCAACGGGCGCAACGGGCGCGGTGGCCCCCTCCGGCGGCACTTCGGCTTCCTCTTCAACCCGGTCGAGCGGAGCTTCTGCCAGACGGTCCCAAAGCAGAACTGCCCCGGTCCGCGGTAGAGGCGCAGACCGCGCTGTCCACTCCGCCCGCGGCGCTTCTCGGTCAGCTTCAGCAGGGGACACGGCGGCGAGCGAAGCCCCGACCCCGACCCCTCCAGCGGTAGAACATCCGCACGGACGCGGCCACATAAAGCAGACGCCGGCCGCCGCCGCCCACGGCCAGGAAACGGCGGCCAGCCACAAGCCCGAAAAGACCGAAAGCTCGAGCGGCTCCGAACCGGGCTCCGGCAAGAGCAAGAGCGCCGAACATCCGGCCCACCCGACCCACCCCGCGACGCCGGCGACCTCCTCGCCGCCTGCTGCCGCTGAACCCGAGTCGAAGTCGCCACCCGGCAAGCCATCCAAGTGGCGCCTGACGGCAGCGGCGCGGCTGCGTTTCTGGTCTGTACCCGAACCGGCCCGACACCGAGGGTCGAATGGAGGAGGAACGATGGACTTCAAGAGCAAAATCGCCGTGCTCGCAGGCGCACTGGCGCTGGTGTTGCCGAGTGCCGCCTTGGCTCAAGGCGTCGAATACGCACCCGCACCTCCCGAGCATCCGACACACCCGGCCCACCCAGCCCCAGGTCCCAAGGCCTCGTTGCCGGAGAAGGCGAAAGCCTACGGCGTCTACTGTCGCGGCTTCAGCAAGAAGCACGTCAAAGGCGAGAAGGGCACGCCCTTCAGCCGCTGTGTGACGGCGATGGCGAAGGCAACGACGAACGACAACACGACGACCCGCGAAGCCTGTCGTGGTCTCAGCAAGAAGCACGTCGAGGGTGCCAAGGGAACGCCCTTTTCGCGCTGCGTCGTTGCCGCCGCTCGGGCGAAGAAAGCCCAGGGGGCCCGTAGTTGGCGGAGGCCGGTGGTTTGGTCCTCGCCAAATGGGTAGGAAAGTCAATCGGGTTGAGAGGTTGACGGTTGCGTTGCACGGCTCTCTGAGCTCAAGGGCTACGCGGGCCGGTTGTAGTTACCGCCGCCCTAACGAAAAGGAGAGATAGATGTCCACCGTGTTGATCGTTGTCATCGTGCTCGTCGTTCTGGTCCTGGCCGCTGCCGCGCTAGCGCTGGCCCGTCGTGCGAAAGAGCGGCGCCGACTCGAAAGAGAGCGATTGGCCGAACAGGCGGACTCCCACCGCGACGAGGCGCAAACGAGAGCTGCCAAAGCAACCACCCTCGCCGAGGAGGAGCAGGCCAAGCGGGCTGAAGCCGCAAAGGCGGCTGAGGCGGCCAAGGTGGCCGAGCGCGTCGCCGAGGAGCACCGCGGCCGCGCCGACCAGCTGGCCGACGAGTCAGAGGAGGCCGCCGCCCGCAAAGAGCGCGAGCGCGAGCGCGCCCGCCGCCACGGCCAAAAAGCAGACGAGATCGAGGAGGACCTGTGAGCCATCTCGGTCGCCCCCATTTTCACCCCCCACGAAGACAACACCAACCAAGGAGCTCGTCTTGACCATCGTCGGAATCCTCATCGTCATCATCCTGATCCTGCTCGCCATCTATCTCTTCCGCCGCGTCTTTTAGGGGCGAGAAATATGACCTTTGCTGGAAGCATCTTCCTGATCGCGGTCGGCGCGATCCTGCGCTTCGCCACCCACTTCCATGTCAAGGGCCTGGATCTGAGGACGGTCGGCTTGATCCTGATGATCGCCGGAGTCGTCGGCCTGGTTATCGCGATCTGGCAGTGGGCCGTCTGGTCTCGTCGTTCAAGGCAAGCCGAGGTCCTAGTCGATGACCGCAGGACGGTCGACCCTGAATATCGCGACCCTCCGTCTCGCTAGAGAGTACGGAGCGTGATCTTCGAGTTCCAACGCAAGATCGCGAATGGCGAATGGAAGGCACTAGGCCTTGCTCGCGCCGCCGCCGACGACTTCGACGTCGGCGGCGCGGTGCGGGCGCTGCGATCGACTTGAAACGGGTTCGCCACCTCAATTGGTACCCGCCCACCAACTCGACAGACCACTCGGCGCAAGAAAAGCCCCAGCTGCGGGGCTTTCTCCTATAGGAACCGACGCCCATCTCAAACCGGCTATCGGGCCGCTTCAACAGTCGCACCTTGCGCGCGTGTTTCTTGGCCGGTGCCGGTGCTCTCGAAGGCGGCGAAGAGTGCGGAGGCTGCGTCGAGGTCGCCGTCGATGGTGGGTCTCTCTTGGCTTGGTGTCCATCTATTGCTCTAGTGGCGGGATGATCTTCCCCCGTCAAGACGGGGTAGATCAGGGTCTCCGTGGAACCTGGCCTGGCTCACCTCCAATCCCCCTCCCTTCTGTGTCCGCCCGCCTTCCGCGAGCCCAATACATACGAGCGCCCGGCTAGCATCGGCAGTGTGGAGATCCTGGTCGTCGAGGACGAGGAGGGCATCGCCGACTTCCTGTCCCGCGGGCTCGAGGCCGAGGGCTATGAGGTGACCGTGGTCGGCGACGGCCTCGCCGGGGAACGCCTGGCGTTGAGCGGAGCCGCCGACCTCGTCGTCCTCGACCGCATGCTCCCCGGGCGCGATGGCATCGACGTGCTGAGCGCGATTCGCGGGCGCAAGCCGACGCTGCCGGTGATCATGCTGACCGCCAGGGCCGAGGTCGCCGACCGGGTCGAGGGACTCGACCGCGGCGCCACCGACTACGTCACCAAGCCCTTCGCCTTCGAGGAGCTGCTGGCCCGCATCCGCTCCCGCCTGCGGGAGTCGGGCGACAGCGCCGAGACGGCCCTGCAGGCGGGCGGGATCCACCTCGATCTCTTGAGCAGGGAGGCGATCCGCGGCGAGTTGTCGGTCCGCCTGCCCGAGCGCGAGGCGAACCTGCTCGCCCACCTGCTGCGAAACGCCGGGCATGTCTGCACGCGCGAGGAGATCCTCACTTCGGTCTGGGACTACGACCACGATCCCGGCACCAACGTGGTCCAAGTCTACGTCGGCTACCTGCGGCGAAAGCTCGCCCTGCCCGGCTCCCCCGCCCCGATCGAGACGGTGCGTTCGGTCGGCTACCGGCTGCGTGAGCGATGAGCGCCTGGCGCAAACTGGGCCTGCGAGGCCGCCTGGCGATCTCGATCGCGGCCATCGTCGTCTTCGCGTTCGGTGCCGTCTTCGTCGTCGTCCGGGCACAGATGGCAAACGAGTCGACGGTGATCCGCGCCGAGGAGGCAAAGGAGCCAGACGGCGGCGAGGGCGCCTCCCACGTCTCGCCGATCGCCGACGCCCACTCCGATGTCGAAAAGACCTTCTTCCTCGTCGGCGGCGCGGCGCTGCTCGCCGCGCTTGCCGCCGGCTACCTGCTGGCGGCGCGGACCGCGGCGCCGCTGCGGCGCTTCGCCGAGACCGCCGCCGAGGTCGACGCCGGCGACCTCTCCCCTCGACTCGAGGCCAGCCCGACCGACGCGGCGGAGCTGCAGACCCTGGCCGACGCCTTCAACCACATGCTCGAGCGCCTCGATGACGCCTTCGCCCGCCAGCGGCGCTTCGTCTCCGACGCCTCGCATGAGCTGCGCAGCCCACTGACCGCGATCCGCGGCCAGCTCGAAGTCCTGGCCCGAAGCGAGGCGCCAGACGCCGCCGAGGTCCGGCGCGTGGAGGCGCTGGCTTTGGCCGAGATGGGGCGGGTGGAACGGCTGGTCGAGGATCTGCTCGCGCTTGCCCGCCTCGACGAGGGCGTCGGGCCTGCTCCGCGCGAGCTCGCGGCGGACTCTTTCCTGCGCGAGCTGATCGCGGCAACCGACGATCAGGTTGAGATCGGCGCGCTCGTCGCCGGGATCCTGCGCGCTGATCCCGATCTGATCGCCCAGGTCCTCCGCAACCTGATCGAGAACGCGCGCCGCCATGCGGGTAGCGGCGGGCGGGTCGTGGTCGCCTCGACTGCCGGACCGGGCGGCCTGCGCGTCGATGTCGACGACGACGGTCCCGGCGTCCCGCCGGAGGAGCGCGAGCGGGTCTTCGATCGCTTCCACCGCAGCGAGACCGCCCGCGAGCGCGCATCGGGCGGCAGCGGCCTCGGGCTCGGCATCGCCCGTTCGATCCTCGCCTCCCACGATGGGCGGATCTGGATCGAGGGCTCCGCCCTCGGCGGTGCCCGGGTCAGCTTCGAGCTGCCAGCCTTCACGCCGACGATAAGAGACTTCTCAGTGAACAGTTAGGGACCGGTTATCCAGCGGATCCAGCATCCGCCGGATGCACGAGACCGATGCCACCCTGCTCCGCTCTCGGCCGCGACGGGCGAGCGCGGTCCGCGACGGCGTCGCCGCCAACGCTCGCCTGACCGGCGCCGTCGCCGCGGCGCTGCTGGTGTTGCTGGCGGCCGAGGGAGCGACGATCCCCTTCATCGGCCCGCTCCTGGGCCCCCACATCTTCATCGGCATGCTGCTGATCGGACCGGTGGCGCTGAAGCTCGGCAGTACCGGCTACCGCTTCGCCCGTTACTACACCCATGACGGCCCCTACGTCGCCAAGGGGCCGCCGCCGATCGCACTCCGGGTCCTGGCACCCGGGGTGGTGCTGACGACGCTGGCGTTGTTCGGCACCGGGGTCGCCCTGCTGATCTCCGGGCCGCCGAGCGACACCCTGATCTTCGCCCACAAGCTGAGCTTCATCGCCTGGTTGGTGGTGATGACGCTGCACGTCCTCGGGCATCTGCTCGAGGTGCCGAAGCTGGCGCTGGCCGACTGGAGGGCCAAAGGCCCCCGCGAGGCGCGGCTGGCCGGCGCCGGCACCAGGATCCTTTCCCTGGCGGGGGCGATCGGCGGCGGGGTCCTCCTCGCGCTGGTCACCTTCTCCGCAGCCCAACCGTGGTTCTAAGAGAACTCTCAGCCTCCACTTAGGCGCGGTTTGGAGCTCGGAAGGATCGTACTCAGATGGACTCATTCGAAAGACATGAACGGATACAGGATGCCCGCCGCCGTTTGCGGGCCCAGCGCCAACGGGCAGGACAGCTGCGCGGGCGGGTCATCGCGACCTCGCTGATCGGCTTCGTCTTGCTGTGGGGGGTGGTCTTCGCACAGATGGCGACTGGCAACGACCCCGTCCTCGGCGACAAGTCCTCGGTCGTCGCCACCTCGTCGACCAAGAAGCACCGCGCCCAGGCAAGCAAACCTCCGGTCGAAGCGGCGGAAACCAACGCCGAAGAAGCCACCGATTCGAGCCAGGCCGCGGGTGAAGCGATCGAAACCACCGATCCGGAGGAACTCGAACTGCAGCAGGCGACCGAACGTGAAGCCCTCGAAGCCGCGGAAGCCAACGAACTGGAAGCGGTCGAAATCGAAGCCGCGGAAATCGAAGCGATCGAAGCCGAACCCGAACCGGTGACGACGAGCCAGTCGTGAGCGCCGAAGCCCACCTTGAGTTCGCCTGCTTCGGCGGCGAGGTCTCCCTGCATGTCCGCGGCGCCGAGGAGGACGAGGGCCGCAGGATGGCCGAGCGGGGCCGCGAGCTCCTGCTCGACGCCCACCAACGGTTCTCGCGCTTTGAGCCAGGCAGCGAGCTCTCGCGCCTGAACCGCGACCCCCGCGCCGAGATCCCGGCCTCGCCGCTGGTGCGCCGCCTGGTCGCAGCGGTCCTCACCGCCGGATCGCGCAGCGGCGGCCTCGTGGACGGCACCATGCTCGACGCGATCGAGCGCGCCGGGTACGAGCGCTCGTTGGACGCCACCGAGCCGCCGACCATCTCTCGCTCCCAGCTCGCCGCGCAGGAGCAGGCGCCGGCCCGACCCAATGCCACCGCCGACTGGTGCGCGGTCGGGATCGACGCGCGGGCGGGGACCGTGATCCGCCCACCCGGGGTGCGGATCGACGGCGGCGGCATCGCAAAGGGCCTGTTGGCCGATCTCGTCGGCGAAGAGCTCGCCACTGCCAAGACCTACGCAGTCGACTGCTGCGGCGACATCAGGCTCGGCGGATCGAGTGGGCTGACGCGCCGGATCCGGGTCGATGATCCCTTCGGCACGGAGCCGCTGCACGAGTTCGAGCTCAGCGCGGGCGCCGTCGCCACCAGCGGCATCACGCGCCGCTCCTGGGGCGAGAGCGGAGTCAGCCTCGCCCACCAGATCCTCGATCCGGCCAGCGGGCGCCCGGCCTTCACCGGGATCGTCCAGGCGACCGCACTCGCCCCCACCGCGCTGGAAGCGGAGATCCTCGCCAAGTCGGCGTTGCTCTCTGGGCCCGAGGGTGCGGTGAACTGGCTGCCATTCGGCGGCGTCCTGGTGCCGGTCGAGGGCGAGGCCAAGATGATCGGGGCCTCGCAGTCCCTGACTGAGGCAGCGGCGGCGTGAACGTCGCCCCGCATCTCTTTTGGATTACCAGCCGCGCCGCCGGTGGCGCCGCGCTGCTGCTCGCCAGCGCCAGCGTCGCGGTCGGGCTGATGATGAGCTCGAAGCGCCCGAGCGCGAACAAGCGCGACCTGCGGGCGATCCACGAGGCGATGTCGCTGACGACGCTGGCGATGGTCGCTCTGCACGGACTCTCACTGCTCGGGGACTCCTACCTGAACCCGGGGGTGGCGGGAATCGCAATCCCCTTCGTCGGCTTCTACCGGCCGCTGTGGACCGGCTTCGGGATCGTCGCCGGCTACGGGCTGGCGGCACTGGGGCTTACGTATTACCTGCGCGACCGGATCGGGGCAGCGCGTTGGCGGCGCCTGCACCGCCTGACCGCCGTCTTCTGGCTGGCCGCCATCGCGCACACGATCGGCGCGGGCAGCGATGCCGCAGAGTGGTGGTTCCTCGGCGCCAGCGCCGCCCTCGTCCTACCCGCGGCCGCCCTGCTGATCCTCCGCTGGCTCGGCCGCTGGTGGGATGCGCGCGGCTCGGGGACGGCGCGCACCCGAGCGGAGGTCGCGTCAAGCTGAAACACCGCGTGAGGAACGGCGATAGTCGGGGGTCCCGTCACACGCGGTTGAGCAGGACACCCGCACCCCGGAAGCGCCCGGCGCGGAGATCCTCGATCCCCCGCTCGCGGCCGTAGAACTTGGTCAGCCCGTCGGTCTCGATCGCGGGCGCCGCGCTCACGAGCGCGACCGCCTACGTTTCGGGTCGTGGATTCCAAGCACGACGGCGATTATCTCCCGCCGCCCAGCCAGGTCCACCGCACTCCCGGGCGCCACCTTCACTGGCACCTCACCCGGCGCCGGCAGGCTTTGCTTCGCACCGGCGGCCTGGCAGCCCTGCTGGCCGTGGTCGGACCGGGCGTCCTCGCCGGCCTCTCCGACGACGACCCGGCAGGAATAACCACCTACTCGATTCTCGGCGCCAAGTACGGCTACGAGCTGATCTGGGTCCTCGTCCTCTCCACCGCGGCGCTGATTGTCTTCCACGAGCTCGGAGTCCGGCTCGGCATCGTCACCGGCAAGGGGCTGCTGACGCTGGTGCGCGAGCACTTCGGCCCGCGCGCCGCCGGCCTCGTCCTGGCCTCGCTGGTGATCGCCAACACGGGCACGCTCTGCGCCGAGTTCGCCGGGGTCGCCGCCGGGATGGACCTGGTCGCCGGCACCAGCCGCTACATCAGCGTTCCGCTCGCGGCGATCGGGGTCTCGGTCTTGGTCCTGCGCGGCAGCTTCCGACGCATCGAGCACTTCCTGCTGGCACTCAGCTCCGTCTTCATCGCCTACGTGATCTCCGGCTTCCTCGCCCACCCCGACTGGGGCGCCGCGGCGAAGGGCGCCGTCGTGCCGAGCATCCCGCTCAACCGCGACGCCGTGCTGGTCGCGGTCGCAACGGTCGGGACGACCCTGGCGCCCTGGGGCCTCGCCTTCATCCAGTCGTACGCGGTCGACAAGAAGCTGACCGTAAAAGACCTGCGCTACGAGCGGGTCGACGTGATCGTCGGCGCGCTCCTGACCGGCGTCATCGGCCTCTTCGTCGTCGTCGCCTGCGCGGCGACGCTCAACGTCGCCGGGATCGAGATCAACGACGCCCGCGACGCCGCCACCGCCCTGGAGCCGCTGGCCGGCAGCGCCGCCGCGACGCTCTTCGGCCTCGGCTTCCTTGGCGCGGCGCTGCTGGCGGCGGCGATCGTCCCCCTCTCCACCGCCTACTCGATCTCCGAGACCGCCGGGCGCAAAGCCGACCTCGACGACAGCTTCGGGGAGGCCCGCGTCTTCTACCTCAGCTTCGCTGCCGTGGTGACGATCGCCGCGGCCCTCGTCCTCATCCCCGGGGTGCCGCTGATCAAGATCCTCTTCCTCTCCCAGGCCCTCAATGCGGTCCTCCTGTTGGTGCTGCTCCCGTTCATGCGCAGGCTCGGCCGCGACCGCGAGTTGATGGGCGCCCACGCCCTCGGGCGCTGGGGCCGGGTCACGACCGGTGTGGCGCTGGCGGCGATCATCGTCTGCGTGCTCGCGCTCGGCGTGTTGGCGATCCTCTGAGCCTCATACGCCGAGGACCAGGCTCAAGGCCAACATCAGCGCGGCCCCCGCCGCAACACCGGCGCTGGGGGCGACGCGGGCCGGTCCCTCATAGGCCCGGGGCAGCATCTCCACCACGATCAGCGCCAGCATCGCGCCCGCCGCAAAGGCGAAGGAGACCGGCAGCAGGCCGCTGACCTCTTCCACGGCGAAGAAAGCGATCAGCGCCCCGACCGGTTGCGGCGCGCTGGTGGCGACTGCGGCCCAGAACTGCCGGGCGCGCCCGAACCCCGCCTCCTGCATCGGGATCGCGACGCTGGTTCCCTCGGGGATGTTCTGGATCGCGATCGCGAGGATCACGAACAGGCTCAACCCGGCGCGGTCTGAGGCGAAGGCGGTCCCGACGGCAAAGCCCTCGGGGAGGCTGTGGACGAAGAGGACAAGGAACACCAGGGCCGAGGTCCGTGCGTCGGGTCCGCTTCGCCCCAGAAAGCCCGCGTCGGCGCTGAGATGCCTGCGCGCGAACGCCAGGAAGCCGACTCCCATCAGCAGGCCCGCGACGACCTCGGCGGCCGACCCTTCCTCCAACGCCGGAGCCAGCAGCCCAACCACGGCCGCGACCCCCATCACTCCGCAGGCAATGCCGAGCAAGAACGGGGTGAGAGCCTTGGCGCGCGGGCCGAGCACGAAGACGGGGATCGCCCCCAGGCCGGTGGCAAGCGCCGTCCCGCCGGCGGCGAGCAGCAAGATCACGGCTTCTGGCATCTCGCCGCCATTCTGACGAGACACCCCGAAGCAGTCTTGGCGTGGAGGCGGTGGCTGCCGACCCCTTGCGATCGGCAAGTGCGCGCAACTGCCCATGCGGCCGCCATCTGCATGGTGGAGTGTGGGTGATCATGTGCGCGCCACGGTGACCGTGGGCACCAAAAAAGCCGAACTTAGTACCCACTTAGTGCCCGCGGGAGATTTGCCAGAGGACTCCAAACACAAAAAAAGCCCCGTTTCCGGGGCTTTTATCTATAGCGGGGGCAGGATTCGAACCTGCGACCTTCGGGTTATGAGCTTGATCTGTTGGGTCGGCTGGACTACGTGGAGCCAGGTTTCAAGCGGGTTTCGCGCGATCGAACTACGTGGAGATCGGCTGGAATCTGTGGGGCATGTTGCCCCATTTGTTGCCCCAGCGAGTGCTGTCGCGCATGACAGGACGGTGGTCGTTGCTCTTTCAGCGCGCCGAGCGCCGCGCGCAGACCGATGAAAAGTAGGCGGGGCCAAAGCCTGGCGCATCGCAGGCAGACGGAGCAGGCAAGCGAATGCAGAGCATCAACAGTGACCCGAGGATGCCTAAGAGAGTGCCTGGCGTGCGGGATCCATCGCGACTCAGCGGCGCGCAGGGACGAGTCGACCTGGGTTAGCTGACTACATCGTGAATCGCGTCGATAAGCGCAGCGACAAAGCTAAGGTCTGATCGAGCCTGCGCCTGGGTAATGGCATTTAGCTTCGCTTTCTGGGGCTTTTGCAAGCGCTCATAGTCGCCCTCGTGGACGATCTGATTGCGACGATGGACAACTGCATCTAGTCGCTCCCTGATCTCATCTGAGTCCATCGACGGCGACATCTTGGCGCCGATCGCCTTCCACTCTTTTTTTCGGCCGGCCATCGCCAAGGCTCGAGAGACCGAATTGAAGTTTTGGAAGGTCTCGAAAAGGAGACGGTCTTGGAGCTGCTTCTTCACGCCGACCCGCGGTCGGGCCTTTCTCGGCTTCGCCCGGGCCGCCACCTTGGTGGCGTCTGCTTGGCTCAGCAGCTGCTTGAAGCTGACATCGAGCTGCGCCAGCTGCTTGGGAAGCTTGTCGTGCTTGAAAGCCCGCTCGAGAATCAAACGGTGCATATAGGTGTCGAGAGCAGCGACGGCCATCACGATACTGAGGCGGCGCATATCACTGCGCACATCTGGCGGGACCGTACTCGGACGGCTAACAAGCTTTAGCTTTTTGGACGTTTTGCTCCTCGACCAACGCCTGGGCTGAGAGGCGTGGAGAAGGCCCTTTGCCCGTTCGATCGTGTGAGTCGCGGCGTCATATGAGGTGAATGACATTCATCCTCCCGCTGACCTGACTCTGGATGACCGGCGGCCTCTCATCCTTGCCGCCTCAGGTGATCTTGTACTTCTCTTGGCGCTTGCGGAAAGCCTCCTCGCCGCCGTCGAGGATTTCGCAGGCGTGCTCTCGGATTCCGCCCAGCTCGAAGGCGATCGGCGAGTCCTTGCGCTGGCGAGAGTGCTCCAACGAGCCGCTGAAGTAGGCAAAGAGCCTTCCGTCCTTGTTTTCGCGGCCCTCGTCGCCGTGGCGATTGGCCACGATCACCTGCTCGGAATCGGCGCCGATCACCAGATTCGCGTCGTGGCTGACCATGATGATCTGCCGCTCGGCCTTGCGCTCGCACAGATATTTGACCAACACCTCATAGATCGAGCGGCTGTCGAGGTCATCCTCCGGCTGGTCGATCAGTAACGGCCACGCCTCCTCGGACCCGTTCAAGATCAGGGTCAGGGCGAACAACGCTTGCTTGCCCGGCGTCATCGTCGAGATCGCAAAGCCGCCGATCTTGTCTTCTTCGATCACAGCCGAGAAGCGCACTTCCGGTGAAGCCAGCAGGACATCGATCGCAACCTCTTGCGGGTCATGGCCTTGGATGACCTTCTGCTCCTCACCGTGGATGGCGGCGAGGAAACCTTCGGGGTCTGTCTGGCAGCTATCGAGCTTCACGCCGCTTTCGCGATCGACGAAGTCGGTGGAGTGCCTGCGGTTTATCCGCTCGGTCAGCCCGGCCTGCAGCTCGGAGTTCAGCCCGCGCTCGATCCCGAACCCCATCTCCCCTTCTAGCAGCCGCGGCTTGGATTCAAAGAGCTTCTTCAACTTCTCGATCGCAGCGTCGCGGTCTGCGACCGCGGTCTCGAGCCGTGCAGCGGCAGCCGCCTGGGCGCTCTGAAGTGCCTTGATCTCCTCCGCCTTGCTCGCGATCTCGCCCAGGATCTCGTCCTGTCGGCGGCGGTCGACCAGGAATGCCTCGACCTCTTCGTCAGCCTGGTTTTGCTTGATCAGATCCTGGTTGCCCTCGCGGAGAATCCCCTCTGTTGCGACGAGGCTCGCGCGCTCGGACTCGAGGGCGAGTTGGCGGCCGACCAGGGCCTTGGCGAGCGTCTCCTGCGCTGCCTGCTCGCCGGTCTCGATCGCCTGCTCGAGCTCAAGCCGGATCGCCTCCGGAAGCTCGGCCGGCGCCGGCGATAGCCGCAGCGTCGCGCCGACCGACGCCGCCGGCTCCCAGGAACCCTCGCTGCCGCGCAAGTGGGGCGCGAGCTGGCTGATCTCGGCGTCGATCTCGCGCTTGCGCGCCGCCATGGCGTCCAAGCGCTCGACCAGCTCTTCATACTCGCCGCTCGCCGTCTCCTCAAGCGAAGAGCGCTTGCGGAGGTTCTCGATTTTCTCCTCCAGCTGCTGTTTTGCCTTTTTGATCTCGGCTTCCTCGCCGAGGTCGCGAAAGTCCGCTCGCGCCACGTCCAGGCTGTCGGCTTCGCGAAACCACACTTCGGCCGCGCCGCGAATTTCTTCGTTGGCTCCCTGCACCTCGATCTCCATTTGCCGATGGGCCACCTCAAGGTCGGGATCGAGGCGATAGAGGGTCGGCTTGATCTTGGCGGTGATCTCTTGGGCGTCCTCGCTGATCGAGAAGAGCGAGTTCTGAGGGATGTAGATCACCTTTCCCCTGCCGCTGCCCTCATCGCCCCAGACCACGTCGCACTCGATTTCAGGCACCTGCTTCCAGGCGATCCCCGGCGCCGGTCCGACCGTCTTCTCGTTCATCGCCCGGTCGGCATCGCATTGCTGGCGCTCGCAATAGACGGGGTCGACGGCATGGGCGATGTAGGCGAGTAGGGCGGACTTGCCGGAGGATCGGCTGCCGATCACCGAGACCAGATTCTGATTCAGCATGATGTTCTCGGGGAATTTGTCGGTGCCGGAGAAGTGCAGCTCCGAGATCACCTTGTAGGGCTCCTTGCGATCGGGCCGCACCGCTCCGAGGTGAACCCTTTCCTCGGGCTCGACCAGGGTTTGCAGAAGCCCCTCGTAGGTCGGGTCGGACTTGATCCAGGTGACGTGGCTGGGTTCCTCCCCACTGGGCTCCGCTCCGTAGTCGTCGAGCTGCTTGAAGCTGTGCGCGTCAGAGCCGCCGAAGGCCGGCTTGGCGGCGATCACCGAGTCATCGCGAGTGCGGTCGGTCTTCAGGTAGTGGGCGGTGTTGCCGGCGTTGCCGAACACGGCGTCGGCGAGCCGGTCGATCGAATCCGCCAGATTGGCCTTGCGCTTCTTGCCGTCCTCGGCGCGGATTCCGCTGTTGTTGGCGGCGACCACGACCAGCGCGTTCTCCTGCCTCGGCTTACCCTTGCCGAAAGTCCCTCCTAGCGCCTCTTCGAGTTTTGCCCGCGTCACCGTCGCGCTCTGGCGGTTCTCGGTGCTGCCGAGGTCCTTGCAGGTCAGATGCCTCTGGCTGCCCGGCTCCTGGACCTCGGTCTCCAGCTTGCCAAGCAGCCGGTCGGCCGTCTCGCGGTCGAGCTCGGGGCGCAAGATCAGGTGGATATGGACCTCCTGCCTCTCCCCGTTCACGGTCTCGTTCAGCCGCAGCTCCAGGTTTGGGAAGAGCACCTTCTCGCTCTCGGGGAACTCCTGCGCGAAGCGCTCCTTGGTAGCAAAGAACCCGTCCAGGGAGAAGTAATCGGCAATCGCGAAGGCTGCAACCTCGGAGTCCTCGAGCGTTTGACAAAAGCGCTGCCAAACGTTGCCCTCCGGATCCTTGTAGCCGTCGTTTAGAAGGGTGCCCGGAGGGTGTAGGTGCAAATCCCACTTTCGCCACTCCGACCCGCGAGGGAAGCGTTGCATCCCGTTCACCGTCCCCGACAGAAATGCAGAGAAGGACGCCCGGTCTGGCGCAACGCCCGTCCTTGGACACTGTCTAGAAACTTAGACTGTTGGTATTGCTTCCAGCGCGTCACTATTTGCTGACTATATGGATTTCAAGGCGAGGACAAATGTCGATTCACCGCCGCCTATGTGCCCCAGCGACAGCTTTGCGCACCGCCTCTGCGGCATCCGGGGCGGGGACGTGCTCAAAAAATCGGATGACCCTCCAGCCATCCTCGATCAGAGCCGCGTCGTTTCTGCGGTCCCGCTCGACATTGCGCGCAAGCTTGGGTCCCCAGTAGCTGCGATTCGCCTTCGGAATCTGTCCGTGCTCAGGGCATTGGTGCCAGAAACAGCCATCAACAAAGACTGCGACCTTCGCGCGGGTGAAGACCACGTCGGGTCTGACACGCCCCGCGCTGAGTTTGAGTGGCAGATCTTTGCGAAATCGCAACCCGAGCCGTTGGAGTGCAGAGCGCAACGCCAACTCGGGCGCCGTATCAGCGCGGCGATTCGCCTTCATCGTCTGCTTCGCGCAGTGACTGCTCGGAGATGGACTTCCCGCCACTACGAAAAGGCTAACGCGAAGGCGACCAGCCACGACCATGCAAAGCTTCCGCAACGGCTACTCCCACCGCATAGGCAACTGGCGGAGCGACCGAATTTCCAATCTGCCCGAGGGCCATGTAGGTCGCGCCTTCGAAGCGCCAATCTTCAGGAAAGCCTTGAAGCAGCCCGCAGTCAGCAACGCTCAGCCTGAAGTCACCATTCTTGGCGGGAAATGCACTTGCCGCAGCGCGATCCGCAGCGACTCCGTTTGGCCAGATTCCCAGCTTCGCCCAAGCACGCTGAGCGGAGGCGCTGCTGAGAATTGACGTCGTGTGCCGCGGCCCAGTAAGGGTGCTGCGGATGGTCGGCGCAAGTGCGTCGTAGCCGGTGTCGGGCAACCCCAGCACAGCACGAACGCCGAGGGTCGGGGCTAGGCCATCCACCGGCTCCCCTGGCATGTGGTGACTTGGAGTGGGCGCCACAAACCGAGCAAAGTCACGTTTCCTCCGGAACCCGACAAATACGACGCGTCGGCGGCGCTGCGGGACCCCAAAGTCGTGAGCACTCATCTGAAAAGTTGCGACGTGGTAGGTCTTGGCCAATGGGCCGTAAAAGGACCGGCGTAGGTAGCTCTGAAACTTCGGTCCCGCCAGTGCCGCCACGTTCTCTGCCACGAAGGCCTGGGGTTTGACAGCGAGCACGCTGCGGACGAAGTCTGGGAGTAAGTTGCGCCCGTCGCGCGCGCCCTTCTGTCTCCCAGCGGTGGAGAACGGCTGGCAAGGTGGGCCTCCGTGAAGCACGTCCGCGGCACCTCGATGCTGCTGCCAGTCGACACTTTTCACGTCGCCCTCGGCACCCGCCCGGACCGTCCACTCAGGGCGGTTCAGGGAGAGGGTTGCGCCGCCCGCCTCCAGGGTGTCGTACGAGGCAACGTGGCCGAATCCCGCGCAGTCGATCCCGAGATCTAGTCCGCCGCCACCGCTGAAAAGAGAGAGGGCCGCGAGGCCGTGATCCTCGACCTGGGGCATGAGGTCGGCTGGGTCGAAGTTCGGCACGTTGACCGCGTGGAGCGACTCGGAACCATCCCCTGCAAGCGCCTTGAGCTTTGCCCGGTGGGAAAGTCGAGAGGTCGCACGGAAGGTCGCGCGCTGCTCCTCGGTCAGATCACGCCCCTGATACCAGGGCGCCTCCGTGCCGCGGTTGTACTGGCTCATATGCGGCTCGGCCGGAAAGTCATGTGGCAAGCAAAGTTACGGCGAAAGGCGGCGGAAGCGCACGGAGCGCGCTCAAACGGCTCCCGGCTTGCGTTAGCCCTCCAGCGCCTCGACGACGAGCTCGCGGAGTCGGGCGGCGTGGTTGCGTTCGATCCGCTCCCAATCTTTGAAGTAGCTCGCAGAAATGTGCGGGTTGTTGAGCGTCGAGCCGCGTTCGATGACGTAGCGGCTCCTCGACCGGAGCATCTCCAGCATCGCGGCGCGCGAGTACCGCTCCCCTGGTAGATCCGCCGCATCTCGATAGCCCTGGCGCTTGTACTGATTCTTCATGAGCTGGTAAGCGTCCTCGTATCCAAAGTCTTCTGCTTCACTCAGCACAGCCGAGAGGATTTCGTCGTCGAGAAGGTCGGGGACCGTCTCTGCCAGCACGATATCCGGCGCTATATAGGCGGCCATCCGGTCAAACCAGGGCTTCATCTGCTTGGGCGAGCCGTATAGGCAGTACTGAAGCTTGAGCTCACCCCCCGCTTGGCTGTAGACCCCGAATAGCCAATGCAGCGACCTCCACTTCTCGATGTAGTGCAATCCGAAGTCGCGAACGGTCGAGATATTTGGCTTCCCCTTGGTCGCTGACTTCAACTCAAACGGAATATCCAGACCCTCGAGCCGTGGCGGCACCGCAGCGCCCTCGAGCTCAAGGACGGCATCAATGTCCGCTCGACCGAACTCCTCGGGCCGAGTGAGATTGAACAGGGTGCGCATCTCCCGCTCGCGAACGTCGTCCTGCGCAGCCACCAGGCAAGGAATACCACGACCATCGGCCAGTGCCATTGCCGCCCCGCATCAGGCAGACCGAGGGATCCGCGCGAGGGTTAAATGGACCTCGCTCAGACCTCACGTTGCCCCATTTGTTGCCCCACGGACACTTTTGAACCCTGTTGTCTGCTCTCAAAAAACAACAAAAGCCCCGCAAATGCGGGGCTTTTGTCCTATAGCGGGGGCAGGATTCGAACCTGCGACCTTCGGGTTATGAGCCCGACGAGCTACCTGGCTGCTCCACCCCGCGGCGTGTCCCGATGGTAGCAACGGGCGGGTTCGATTGGGGACGGGTGGGCGTTTTGCGCAAGGGACTTCCCGGCTCTCCCTCGCTCTAGAGTCCCCGCCCATGCCAGAGGGCTCCCACAGGGTCGCGGTGATCGACGTCGGCACCAACTCGGCGCGGCTGCTGGTCGCGGACGTCGCCGAGGGGCGGGTTTCGCCGGTCGAGCGGCGCAGCACGGTGACGCGGCTGGGGCGCGGGGTCGACCTTTCCGGGCGGCTCTCCGTCGAAGCGATCGAGGACGCGTGCGCGGCCATCGGCGAGTACGTGGCGACGCTCGAGGAGCTCGGCGCCGAAGCCGTCGACGCGATCGCCACCAGCGCCGTGCGCGATGCCGAGAACGGCGGCGCCTTCGTCGCCGAGCTGCGAGAGCGGTTCGCGCTCTCCGCCCGGGTCCTCGACGGCGAAGAGGAGGCGCGGCTCACTTATATGGGGGCGACCGCCGAGCGGCCCCCGAGCGAGCCGACCCTGGTCGTCGACATCGGCGGCGGCTCGACCGAGCTCGTCGTCGGCACCGGTGCCGAGATCTCCTTCCACACCTCGCTCCAGGCCGGCGTCGTCCGCCACAGCGAGCGCCATATCGCCACCGACCCGCCGACCGTGGTCGAGCTGGAAGCACTCGCCGCCGACGTGCGCGGCCTGATCGAGGCCGCGGTCGGCACCGGGGTCGAGGCCAGGGCCGGGATCGCCGTCGCCGGCACCCCGACCTCGCTGGCCGCGATCGAGCTGGAGCTGGAGCCCTATGACCCGGCCCGCGTCCACGGCCACGTCCTGCGACTGCCGTCGATCCAGCGGATGCTCTCCCAGCTCGCCTCCACCCCGCTCGCGCAGCGGGTGGAGATCCCAGGCCTGCATCCTGAGCGGGCGCCGACGGTCGTCGCCGGGGTGGTGATCCTGGTCGAGACGATGCGCGCCTTCGGCCTCGAACGGATCGGGGTCTCCGAGCACGACATCCTCTACGGCGCCGCGATCTCCGCAGCCGCGAGTCACATCTGAGTACCGATCCTTTCGGTCAATGAACTTCGCGGTACCACCTGGACGGTCGGGTACTCGCTGACAGGACAGATGGGTAAGACCTTGTCCCTAACCCCAAAAAGTCGTGTACCTTGACTACTTGATTATGAGTAGTCGGCTTCCAAGCGACTAGACGCAGCGGATAGTCGGGCACATAATCGGCAAACCGGGAAAGAGATGCGGTTCATCTGCAACTCGGACCTGGAACACAGGGCTTAGGCGATTGCCGCATCATGGCGCCTCCCGCCGTCTGAGCCCATCGAATACACATGGTCCCTGAAGACGTACCCCTGCCCGTCCTGAGGGGCCAGCTTGAATCGGTCGCCAGCGATGGCGGCCGATTCTCGTTCTGGGCCGATAGCCGTTGCGGCACCGACCTCTACACCGATTTACGGCTTGTTCAAGCCAAATTCGACTTGCGCGGGTAAACGACCTCGGGATCGGTGAGGACGTTGACCAGGGTCGGGCGGCCCGACTCGAAGGCGCGCTCCAAAGCCGGCCGCAGCTCGCTCGGATCACGCACGAGGATGCCGTCGCAGCCGAGCGATTCGACCAGCTCGTCGTAGCGGGTTTCCGGCCGCAGCTCGGCTGCGACCGAGTAGCCGTAGAGGAACTTCATCGGGTGGTGCTCGAGCGCCCAGATGCCGTTGTTGCCCATCACCCCGACCACGCCGAGCCCGTGACGCGCCATCGTGTCGAACTCCATCCCCGCGAAGCCGAAGGCGCCGTCGCCGAGCAACAGGCAGACCTGGCGGTCCGGGTGAGCGACCTTGGCTCCGATCGCCTGGCCGGACCCGGCGCCGAGGCAGCCGAAGGGCCCGGGGTCCATCCAGCAACCCGGTTCGTAGGTGTCGATGAACCGGCCCGCATAGGAGACGAAGTCGCCCCCATCGCCAATTACGATCGCGTCGCGGTCGAGAACCTCGCCCAGCTCCTTGTATACGCGGACCGGGTGCAGTGGCGAGCGCGGGTCGTTCAGCTCCTCCTGCTCAGCCCCCCGCTTCTCCGCCTCGACGGCGCGCAGCTCGCCCAGCCAACGCTCGCTGCGCGACTCGCTCCCAGCCCCCTCGCGGATCGCCGCCAGGCTCGCCCGCACATCGCCGACGAGGTCGACGTCGGGCATGCGGTTGGCGGTCAGCTCGTTGTCCGCAACGTCTAAACGGACGATCTTGGTCTCCTCGCCGAAGCTGCCGCCGAAGCCGAGCCGGAAATCCATCGGCACCCCGACCACCAGCGCCACGTCGGCGCCCTTGAGGGCGGCGCCGCGGGCGCGGCTGAAAGCAAGCTCGTGATCGGCGGGCAGGCAGCCGCGGCCGAGCCCGTTGAGGAAGACCGGGATGCCGAGTGCCTCGGCCAGCGCCCGCAGCTCGTCCTCGCCATGCCCCCAGTAGAGACCGCTGCCGGCCATGATCGCCGGCCGCTCGGCCGCCGCCAGCAGCGCCGCCGCCTCCTCCACGCCCGCCGCGGGCGGCGGCGCCGGCGCCGCGGGCAGTGGCGGGATCTCGACCTCGGCCTCGGTGAAGACCACGTCCAGCGGGTAATCGAGGAAGGTCGGCCCGCTCGGTGCCCGCGCCGCCAGGTCCAGCGCCGCCGCGGTCATCGCCGCGATCTCCCCCGGCGCCTTCACCGTCGCCGCCGACTTGACCAGCGGCGAGACGAAGGGGAGGTGATCGATCTCCTGCAGCGAGCCCGAGCCCCAGCGCATCTCCGGCGCCCGCCCGCCGAGCACGCCGATCGGTGAGTTGTTGGCCTGGGCACCGGCAATCGCGCTGATCCCGTTGGTCACCCCCGGCCCCGCGGTCAGCGCCGCCACACCCAGGCCCCGGGTCGCCTTCGCCAGCCCCTCGGCGGCGAAGACCGCGGTCTGCTCGTGGCGGACGTCGACAATCCCGATCCCCTCCTCCTTGCAGCCGTCATATATGGAGAACAGATGTCCCCCGGACAGCGTGAAGAGATGGTCGACCCCTCTCGACCCCAAGACCTTCGCGACGATGCGCCCCCCGTGCTCCATCGGGCGCGAGCCTATTACGTAGTGCCCGGGGCGGGACTCGAACCCGCAAGCCCCTTACGGGGCAGCGCCTTTTAAGGGCGCCGCTTTTGCCAGTTTCGCCACCCGGGCAGAGGCGATGGTAACCCGCCTGCAGACACATAAAACCGCATTAAATGTTCGCGGTGCGCAACTCCGCCGCTGTTACGGTGTCTCTAGGCATAGGAAACAACGCCTTCCCTGGAGGAGAGCTTGGAGGCATCAGCACTCACGCACGCCGGTCGCCGCGGACTTCTAGCCCGCCGCTCCCCCCTGCTCAAGCTCCAGGGCGACGCCAAGCTGGTCGCGATGGTGCGCGGCGGCAACCCGGGCGCCTTCGAGACGATCGTCGACCGCTACGAGGGTCGCCTGCTCGGCTTCTGCCGGCAGATGCTCGGCTCGACCGAGGACGCCGAGGACGTGCTGCAGGAGGTCTTCGTCAACGCCTACAAAGCGATGCTGCGCGACGAGCGCGAGATCAACCTGCGCCCCTGGCTCTACCGGATCGCCCGCAACCGCTCCCTCAACCACCTGCGCAAACCGACCGCCGACGCCCAGGAATCGATGGACATGGTACCCGCGGTCGAAGCCTCCTCCACCGCCGAGAAGGTCCACAACCGCGAGGAGTTCCGCCAGCTCCTGGTCGACGTCAAGAAACTTCCCGAGACCCAGCGCTCGGCCCTGCTGCTGCGAGAGATGGACGCCCTCTCCTATGAGGAGATCGCGGCGGCGATGGAGACCACCGTGCCCTCGGTCAAGTCGCTGCTGGTGCGGGCGCGGATCTCGCTGGCCGAGGCCAGCCAGGCGCGACTGCTGACCTGCGGCGAGGTCCGGGTCGAGCTCTCCGAAGCGGCCGAGGGCCTGCGCAAGGTCTCCGGCCCCGTCCGCCGCCACGTCCGCGAGTGCGACGAATGCTCCGACTTCCGCTCCCAGGTCCGCTCCAACGAGAAGGCCCTGGCGGCCCTCTTCCCGGTCGGCGGGCTGTTCGCTCTCAAGGGCTTCATCGCCTCCAAGCTCGGCCTCGGCTCTGCCGGTGGTGCCGGCTCGGCCGGAGCCACGGGCGCGGCCGCCGGTGGCGCCGCTGGCGCCGGCGCGGTCGGCGGCGTTGGCGCCGCGATCAGTGGCAGCGGAGCCGCTGGCGGCATCGGCGCCCTGGGCGGCGCGGTCGGCGCCAAGGCCGTCGCCGGTGTGGTCACCGCCGCAGTGCTGACCGCCGGCGCCGCGGTCGAGGTAAAGCAGAACTCCGGTACCCCGGTCACCCCGCCCGCCCAGATCTCCAAGACCCTGCCCCACCAGCCGACCGGCCCCGCCATCGCCGCGGCTCAGGTGAGCGCGCCGAAGGTCGCCGCGGCGGCGCCCGAAGCAGTGGCACCCGCGCCCGCCCCGACGGCCGAGCCGGTCCCGGAGGCCGCCGCCGAGGAGCCCGCTCCCGCCGCGCCCGCCGAGGGAGAAGCCACTGGGCAGTCGACCACCGGCGAGGAATCGATCACCGCCGGCGACCCGGCCAGTGAATCCGTGACCGGCGCCACCGTGCCGGTCGGCACCGTGCCGACTGCCGGCGCCCACGGCGGCAGCAGCACCGTCGTCGTCACCGTCGGTGGCTCGACCCCACCGCCCCCGCCCGCTCCGCCGGCCGCCGAACCGGCTCCGCCGACCGCACCCCCGGCCGAATCGCCGGCGCCGGAAGACCCCGGCGCCGATGGCGAATCCGCCGCGCCCGAACCGTCCGCTTAACTGCAAGCGCTCGCCAGGGCGTAGCTAGACGCTGTGCGTCTCCCCTGGTTTCAGCAGCACCACCTGGGCCGAGGCCTGGGCCTCGACCTTGGACTTGAACGCGCCGGAGTCGGTCTCGATCGGCGGGAAGGTGTCGTAGTGCATCGGGATCACGGTGCCGGCGCCGACGAGCTGGGCGGCAACGACGGCGTCGTGGCGATCCATCGTGTAGTGGCCGCCGATCGGCAGCAGGGCGATGTCAACCGGGTCGCGTTCGCCGATCAGCTTCATGTCGCCGAAGAGACAGGTGTCGCCGGCGTGGTAGATCGTCTTGCCGCCGAGCTTGATCACGAGCCCGGCCGCGGTGCCCGTGACCGTCCCGGAGGTGGGGCTGTAGGGAGGCCCGTCAGAACCCGCGATGGTGCTGGTGTGCCAGGCCGGGACGAGCTTGACCGAGCCCCACTCGAAGCTGACGGTGCCCCCGAGGTTGGGGTCGTTCACCTTCTCGACCCCCTGCTCTTCGAGCCAGTTGGCGATCTCGACTATCGCCACGCACTCGGCGCCGGTGCGCTTGGCGACGCCGACGGCATCGGCCATGTGGTCGACGTGGCCGTGCGAGATCGCGATATGGGTCGCGTCGACTTCCTCGCCCGTCGCCACCGCCGCCGGGTTGTTCGGCTTCAGGAACGGGTCGACCAGCAGGGTTACGTCGCCGTCGCTCAACTCGAAGCAGGACTGGCCGTGAAACTTGATCTCCATCTTCAGCGCTCTCCCTCTCGGTGTGTGGGGTCGGTCATCTCTTCCTTGAGTGCCCAGCCGACGGCGACTCCGACCATCATCCCCATCCGCGCCTCCTCGGCAAGCAGGGCACGGACGGCGGCGATCCGCTCGTCGGGGTCGGGGACGGTCGCGGCCTTCAGCGCCTCGGCCTCGTGCGGCTCGCCGAACCAGCCGCCCGCGGCCATCGCGCTGGCCAGCACCTTCTGCAGCTGCGGCGCCGCCTGGGCGACGACGCGCTCGGCCGCGGAGAACCGCTCCGGGTCGAGCAGCCGCTCGATCGCGGCCTCGAGCTCCTTTTCGTCTGGCACTGGCTCAGCCTAGATGGTCGCGGTCAGTCGCCCGGGCGGGTGGCCGTGGCGACGAGCCCGGCGAGGGCGCCGACGACGCCACCGGCGAGGCCGGCGACCAGGTCCGCGCTCGCGACGAACAGCGGCAGCGCGATCAGCACCGCCGCGGCGACGGCGACGCCGATCGTGTCGTACTCCTCGGCGATCGCCCCCCGCGCCTCGGCGCGGCGGAGCGTGAACCAGGCGGCGACCGCGCCCAGCGCCATGCCGTTGCCGCCGGCGATCACGGTGAAGCTGTCCTGGGCGTTGGCGACGGCGCTGCCCGCGAGAATCCCGAGGGCGCCGCAGGAGACCAGCAGCACCGCGGTCGGGAAGCTGCCGAGGCGGCGCTCGACCCCGGTCGCGAAGATCGCCAGGCCGAGCGCGACGACGAACAGGTAGCCGACGTTGACGTAGGCGAAGGGAGCGCTGAAGAAGCGCCACCACTCGTCGGAGAGCGGCGCCACCACCCCGCCGAAGCTGGAGAGCGCGTCGCCGCTGGCCTGCTGGATCAGCAGCAGGGCGGCGGAGCCGAGGATGGCCGCGAGGGTCGCGTAGGGCCGGAAGGGCCTGGGCGCCCCCGAGGCGGGACGGCGACGCCGCAGACGCGGCCGGCGCCGGCGCCGTGGCCGCTGGGCCTCGAGGGCGCCGTCGCGACGCTCCAGCTTCGGCGCCCGCTTGCGCAACCTGGTCCCGCAATAGGGGCACTCGGTTACGTAGGGACTGACCTCGGAGCCGCAGTTCTTGCAGATGACGCTGAGCTCAGTCTCGCTCATAGTCCTTCGAGAATAACCCCCTTGTCCCGCGCCCCGCGCCCGTTTGCGGTGGCATACTCCCGGGACACCCGTCTTCGAGGAGGAATTTACGTGGAGCTGAAGAGTCTGACCGAGCAGAAATCGCTGCTTGCGACCCTGCCGCCAGGCAAACGTGCCCGACTGCACCGGCTGCTGTTCGAGTTCGGTCCGGGCAACGGAACCCTGATGCTGCTGCCGATCGACCAGGGGATCGAGCACGGCCCCCGCGACTTCTTCCCCAACCCGGCTTCCAAGGACCCGGATTACCAGTTCCGGCTCGCCGCCGAGGCCGGTTACTCGGCCCTCGCCTGCCAGATCGGGATGGCGGAGAAGTACTACCCCGACTACGCCGGCCGGGTGCCGCTGATCCTCAAGGTCAACGGCAAGACCGACATCCCCTCCTCGGCCAGGTCCTTCTCCTCCTGCAACTCCAGCGTCGAGGACGGCGTCCGGCTCGGCGCCGACGCGATCGGCTACACGCTCTACGTCGGCTCGCCGCGCCAGGACGAGGACCTCGCCCAGTTGCGCCAGGTGCGCCAGGACTGCGACCGCTTCGGGATGCCCCTGGTCGTCTGGTCCTACCCGCGCGGCGAAAACGTCGACGCCAAGGGCACGGCCAACTCCTTCTACGCGATCGACTACGCGGCGCGGATGGCGATGGAGATGGGCGCCGACATCGTCAAGCTCAACATGCCGAAGATCGACCCGGCCAAGGACAAGGACGCCCCCGCTCCTTACAACGAGATGCAGGTCGACCAGGCGGAGGCGATCCGTCAGTGCGTCGAATCGGCCGGCCGCGCCCTGGTCGTCCTCTCCGGCGGCTCCAAGACCGACGACGAGACCGTCCTCACCAACACCCGCGAGGTGATGGAGGCCGGCGGCTCCGGCGTCATCTTCGGCCGCAACGTCTGGCAGCGCGAGTGGAACGAGGCGCTGGCGATCGTCGAGGAGATCAAGGCTTCTCTTCTCGCCAACGTCCGCAGAACTCCTTAATCCGGGGGGCGCGCCGGCCCTTGCCGGCGCCTAACAGGTAGATGAATAGGAATTCTCTAGGCAGCTTGGTGCTGCTCCTGGTTGTGGCGCTCCTCATCCTGCGGCCGTGGGATGGGGAGCTCAGCGCCGGCGAGAGCGAGCCACGCAGCGCCGACGCCTACGTAACCCGCGTCGTCGACGGGGACACGGTCGAAGCGCAGATCGGCGACGAGATCGAGGACGTGCGGCTGATCGGGATCGACACGCCGGAGACGGTCAAGCCGGACACGCCGGTCGAGTGCTTCGGGCCGCAGGCCTCGAGCTTCACCCACCGCGTCCTCACCGAACAGCCGGTGCGGATGGTCTTCGGCGTCGAGCGCCGCGACATCTACGGGCGCCTGCTCGCCTACGTGTACATCGGTCACAGGTTCTTCAATGCCGAACTGGTGCGTAGGGGGCTCGCCCGAACCCTGGAAATCCCGCCAAATACCCTCCACAAAGCGCTTTTCCGGCGCTTGGAGCTGAAGGCGGCGCGGGCGGGGCGCGGTCTCTGGGGCGCCTGCCGACCGTGAACCGTCTCTTGCAGCTTTGCTACGGTGCCCCGCGGTCCTTTTGGACCAGCCCCCTTTATGAGAATGCGACAAAGCATCTCCCAGTTCGAGAACGCCTTCGAGCAGGAGACCTCACTTGAGCGCCGCCGCCGCGAGCAGCTGCGCCGTCGCGCCGCCAACCGATCGCGGGCGCGCAAAATCAACCGCACCGAGCAGGAGAGCAAGGTTCGCTTCAGCGTCCTCGCCGTCTGCCTGACCGTAACCGTCGTCGTCGTCGTCGTCGCGATGTTCGAGGCGCTGGCCTTTTTGATGGCCTAGCCGCGAACTACCTGCACTCTTGAATAGACTCGCCCGCCGATGGCCCGACGCTCACTGAAGCCGCAGCTGAACCAGATCCGCGCCTGGGTGCACCAGGGACGGACGGATGCCTGGATCGCGCACCAGCTGGAAATCAGCGCCACCGAGCTGCGCGAGTTCCGCAAGCAGTACGACCTTTCCGCCGACGACGAGAACGCCGGCTCGAGCGAAGTCGACCTTCGCGACGAGATCGAAGCCGAGATCGAGGCCGCCGCGGCCGAGCAGGAGGACGTCGAGGAGGACGAGGACGATGAGGACGGCGACGAGTCCGGCGAGGGCTCCGAGCGCGGTTCCGGCGAGGGTCGCCCGAAACGCCGCCGTCGTCGTGGACGCCGCGGTGGGCGCGGCCGCCGCAAAGAGCTCGAGGCGACCTTCGACCACGGCGAAACCGACGGCTACGGGCTTTGGCTCGACGCCTCGGTCAAGGACAACCCCGTCTACACCGAGCACTGGGCCGGCAAACGCGAGGTCACCGTCCGCATCGACGCCGACCAGATCGTCATCCGCCGCGCCGGCTCCCCCGCGCCCGAGTCAGACGACTCCGGCACAGACGACTCAGACGATTAGCTGACGGCCGCCGGCGAAATCGCCGGCGCCCCTCAAGTACAACCAGAAGGCCGCGTCGGCCAGCGACTGCGCGTCGCCCTCGGCTGCCGGCGCCACGTCGATCGCCAGCTGCAGGCACCAATCGGTGCCGCGCCCGTAGAGGTCGGCCAGCTCGGCGGCGGTGAAGGTGACGCCGATCCGGCGCCGCAACTCCTCCCGGATCGCCTCGACCAGGCGGTCGGCGAGGCGACGGGCGCGCAGGTCGGTCAGGGCCTGGAGCTCGCGATAGCCCTCCTCCCACTGAAACAGCGCGTTCTCGAGCGGATAGCCCACGGCGCCGAGATTACTCCCGCTCAGGTGTCGGGGATTTCGCGCAGGGGAGCATTGTGAGGGCCACAGGCGGCGGGGTTGAGGTCGCCGCGGACTTTCCAGACGGTCACCGGGCCACTGTGGAGAACCGGGGCGACGGCGGGGTCGCCGCGCAGCCAGCGGGCCTCGGGCGAGGGGATCGGGTCGCCGGGGTGGAGGAAGTTGAGGAAGGGGGCGGTGACCAGGTAGTCGAGGTCGGCGGCGTTGACGGCGACGCGGAAGCCGGAGCAGGTCGGGATCGCATTGAAGGCACCGTGCGGGCCGGCTTCGCCGAGGTAGACCACGCGATTGGAGAGGTCGGTGCCGAAGAAGCCGTACTGGGCGAAGCCGGCGGTGGTGCCGGCGAGGCCGATGCGGGTGTCTTCCAAGCCCCGCGCCCAGCGATAGGCGGAGTCGAGGTGCATGCCGGGAATGCTTTCGGCGGCGACGTCATTGCGGAACCGCTGGTCGAGGTAGTGGCGTTGCAGCGGATAGCCGATCGCGACCACGACCAGGGCCAGGGCAGCGAAGCCGCCGACGACGATGCCGCGGCTGGCGCCGCGCCCGCGGGCCAGGAGCAGAGCCGCCGGAATGAGCACGGCGAGCACGACCAGCAGCAGCGCGAAGGGGCGAGCCGGATCGCGAACGACGGTGTCGGCACGGTCGCTGAGCAGCAGCACAAGCAGCAGCGCCCCCAACAGCCACCACTGGCGGCGCCCCTTGTCGAAGAAACGTGGCAGCGGCGCCAGCGCCAGGCCCGCGATCACGGCGCCGTAGACGTAGCGGAGGTTGATCCCGAACGCCTCCGGGGCACCGTCGGCGCCGGCGGCGCTGAGCGGGGTGAAGAGGTAGGCGACGAAGCTGAAGAGGACCACGGCCCCGATCGCCCGCACGACCCGGTCCCGCCCACTCAGCAGCGCCAGGAGAGCCGCCAGGACCGCTCCCCCGATCACCAGCGGCCAGAGCGCCCCGAAGGCATCGTGGAGGCCCGGGAAGAAGTAATGGCGCCAGACGTCGGTGTCGGTCGCGTAGTGGACGATGCTGAAGTCGGGCCGGCCGACCTGCAACCGCTCCGGATGCGGCAAGGAGATCGGTCCCAGGCTTTCCACCGCCGGCAGGGGATTGCCAGCCACAATCAGGTTCCGCAGGTACCAGAAGCCGCCGGCCAGCAGCGCCGGCACGAACCACCACCCAGCGGCGGCCCACCTCCTCCCCACCGGCGCCAGAACGAGCACGGCCACGCTCAACGCCGCCGCCATCGCCAGCGCCGTCACCTTGGTGCCGGCAGCCAGGCCCGTCGCCAGCCCCGCGACCGCGAGCGCCCAGCCGACCGGCAACGAGCCCGACCTGGCAGCCCCCAGGCCAGCCGCCGCGCCAGCGCGTTTCTCCCAGGCGTTGACGAGGATCGCGGTCGCGGCCAGGGTCAACGCCGCCGCCATCAGGTCGTTCTTGGCGGCCCCGGGCTCGCGCACGACCAGCACATGCGCCTCGAGCAGGATCGCGGTCGCTACAACGCTGAGGTCCCCCCTCCCATACGGCCTCCCGATGCACCAAGCCGCCAGGAACGCCACTGCCAACCACCCGTAGTTCAAGAACAACGAGAGCGTGTCCCGCCCCACCAGCAGCATCCCGTCCGCGTGCAGCAGCTCCGAGTTCTGCGGGTAGAACCAGTTCGTAAAGACCGTGTCGACGTGGTGCATCCCGGTGACGGAATGGCTCTGCGCCATATCTGCCGCGAATGGAAGGTGGTACCAGAGCGAATCGAAGTTGAAGATCCCTCTATCCAGCGCGTGCTTCGTCGTCAGCGCCCAGTGCCCGAACACGAGCGCAACTACGCCTAGGGCCACGAGAGACATTGCCCACTGGCCGCGGGTCCTGTCGCGGTGGACACCCCCACGGTGCTCGGACGCGGCTCCGCCGCGCCGCTGCGCGCCGCGGGGGTCCCCCACCACCGCGCCACCCACGGGATAGAGGTCGTCGACTCCGGCGGTGCCCGAGCGAGTTAGCGGCAAGCTGAAGACCGCCAACAGCACACAAGCCCCGACGAGAGTCCCGGCGTAGAGGAGCGAGAAGGTGCCGAGGATCTCCGAGGTCCAGGTGAGAAGAACGACGGCCACGATCGCCTCGACCAGACGGGCGGGTGCGCCGTCCCAGGCCGGCATCAACCGTCCCCGCAGCCGATATGCGCTGAAACCCAGTGAGAGCGCCACCAGGGCGACCTCAGCGGCTCCTAGGAGGTAGGAGCCGAGGCTAAGCATGGTTACGACCCCGGGCGCCGCTCAGTTGCTGAGGCCGCGCACGACCACCGGGGTCTCGCCTGCGGCGACCATCCCCTGGGTGCGGGCCATGCGGTCGATCACGATCGGGTCGTCGGTCGACTGGATCCGCCGGTGCAGCCTGGTGTTCTCGTGTTGCAGCTCGTGCTGCTGGGCTTTGGCGGCGGTCGTCGCCGTGTAGGTCTTGACGAAGTCGATTGCCGGGTTCAGATACGAGTAGAGAACGGCGGCGAGAACAAGGGTCAGGGCGATGCGGCCGAGGCGGTCCCAGTTGACGCGCGAGGCGCCGCTGCGGGCGGCCGGACGACGCGCGGCGGGGCGTCGGCGTGGTTTGCTCGCGGTCCGGCGGGCCTGAGAGTGTGCTGCCATGCCCGGTCCTTTGCGGTTCCCCTCCGCTTTCCTGCATCCTGGGCACAAGCGCAAGCGTGCGGCTGGGGCGCGCCTGCCAGGCGTCATCCAGCCGTGCGCGCGAACGCACGCAAGCCTGGGAACTGAGCCTGATCACCTAACTCCTCCTCGATTCGTAGGAGGCGGTTGTACTTGGCGACGCGGTCCGAGCGCGAGGGCGCGCCGGTCTTGATCTGGCCGGCGCCGGTGGCGACGGCGAGGTCGGCGATCGTCGTGTCCTCGGTCTCGCCGGAGCGGTGGGAGATCACGGCCGTGTAACCGGCCGCGCGGGCGATCCGGATCGCCTCCAGGGTCTCGGTCAGGGTGCCGATCTGGTTGACCTTGACCAGGATCGAGTTGCCGACGCCGAGCTCGATGCCGCGGCGCAGGCGCTCGGGATTGGTGACGAAGAGATCGTCGCCGACCAGCTGCACGCGCTCGCCGAGCTTCTCGGTCAGCAGCTTCCAGCCGTCCCAGTCCTCCTCGTCCATGCCGTCCTCGATCGAGACGATCGGGTAGCGGGCGCAGGCGTCCTCCCAGTAGGAGGCCATCTCCGCGGGCGAAAGGCTGCGGCCCTCGTGCTCGAGCACATAGGCACCGTTCTCGAAGACCTCGCTGGTGGCCGGGTCGAGGGCGATGAAGACGTCGGAGCCGGGCTCGTAGCCGGCGGCCTCGACACCCGCCAGGACGGCCTGCAGCGCCGCCTCATTGGACTCGAGGTCGGGGGCAAAGCCGCCCTCGTCGCCACCCGCCGTGGAAAGGCCTTTGGAGGAGAGCGACTTCTTCAGCGCGTGGTAGACCTCGGCGCCGATCCGCAGGCACTCCGAGAAGCTGGAGGCGCCGGCCGGGACGACCATGAACTCCTGGAAGTCGACCGAGTTGTCGGCGTGAGCGCCGCCGTTGAGCACGTTCATCATCGGCACCGGCAGGACGGTCGGCTCGCCGCCGCCGTAGAGCTCCGCCAGATAGCGATAGAGCGGTTGGGCCGAGTCCATCGCCGCCGCCTTGGCCGCGGCCAGCGAGACGCCCAGCAGCGCGTTGGCACCGAGGCGGCCCTTGTTCGAAGTGCCGTCGAGCTCGATCATCGTCTGGTCGAGCGCACCCTGCTCGGAAGCTCGGGCGCCGATCAGCGCCGCGGCGATCTCGCCGTTGACGTTGGCGACGGCGCGGGAGACGCCCTTGCCGGCCCAGGCGTCGCCGCCGTCGCGCAGCTCGACCGCCTCGAACTCGCCGGTCGAGGCGCCCGAGGGCACCGCGGCGAGGCCGCGAGCACCGGACTCGAGCGCGACTTCGACCTCGACGGTCGGATTGCCGCGCGAATCGAGGATCTGCCGCGCCTGAATGGAAGAGATCGCGCTCATAGCACCTGTTCGCGCTTCACTCTCTGCGCAAAGAACCAGATATGGATGCTTGTTCGTTCCGCGCTCACGGGACGCGCGAGTCTATTGACTCGGACGGCGCCAAGCCGGCCTGTCGAAGCGTGACTATTCGCCGGTGGGCGGCGGAACGCTGGTGGTGCCAGGCACGCCTTCAGGCAGGGCGCCTTCCAGCGCTTCTTTGAGGCCTTCTGGGCGCGGGCGCTGCGGCAGGCGTTCGCCTTCTGGTTTGAGCACGGTGGTGGTGCCGGGCAAGGCGGGGGCGGGCTGGGCGACCGGCGCCGGGCACGCTTTCGGGATGCCGCCTTTGGGGTTAGCTTCGTAGCAACCGGCCGGGGCGCCACTCGGGTGGCCGTCGCCCTTGAAGTTGGAGCATCGTTCGATCTCGAAGCCGGAGCTGCAGAAGGTCCGCGAAGTCCACTTGCTCTGATATTCGGCGACGAATTCGGAGAAGACCTTCTGGGCGACCTGCTGGGTCAGCTGGCTTTTGATTTCAGCGCTGACTTCGGCCAGGCTTTTGACTTTGGCCGGGTTCAGTTTCTCGACCTCGATCACGAAGAATTTCCCCTGCACGTCGACCGGGCCGACGATGACGCCGGTCGGGTTGCCGAAGATCGCTTCTTTGAGTTCTTCCTGGCTGGCCAGGAGTTCTTCGGTCAGCGCCGGCTGCAGGCCGCCTTTGGCTTTCGTCGTCGGGTCTTCCGAGTATTTCTCCGCGACTTTTTTCCAGCTCGCCGGCGAGTCGTCTTTTTCAAGCGCCGCCTTCGCCGCTTCGATCTGCGCCTTGTCTTTGTTGACGGCCACCCGCACATCGCGCGACTCGGCGGTCGTGTATTGGGTGTCCTTGGCGGTGTCGTAGTAGTCGGAGATTTCGGATTCCGTGGCCGGCGGCGCCAGTTTCGTGATCGCTTCCTGGATCTGGGTGCTGAGCAGCTGCAGCTTTACCCGGGCCAGGACGTCCGCTTTCGTAAAGCGCGACGTTTTGAGGAATGCCTGGTATTCGGCTTCGGTTTTGAAGTTCGTTTTTTTGATCTGGGCGAGTTCGGCGGCGATCTGTTTCGGAGTGACCGAGATGCCGAGTTCTTCGGCCTCGCCCTGGATCCAGATCGTGTCGAGCAGTTCTCCCAGCGCCGCTTCCTTCAGTTCTTCGTATTTGTCGTCACCCGGTTTCGGCGCGGCTTTGAGTTTCGCCTGGGCGGCCTGCTGCAGCAGCGCCCGCTTGAAGTCGGCTTCGCTGACCGAGCCGATGTCGTCGGGAACGTGGGTGACGAGCGCGACGTCGCCGGAGGGCACGCTCGGGTGGCCGAGCCCCTGGGCGATCGCGTAGCCGGCGAAGAGGATCACGAAGAGCGCGCCAAAGAGGATCAGCGCAAGGCGCTGACGACCTGACTTCCTGCTCTGCCCCGGTTTCGCTCCCACGAAGGCGGCAGCATAGTCAAATCGACTAAAGAGGGGCCTAACGAGTGAATCGGGCGCCGCATCTGTGGACGACAGCCGCTCAGGCGGGCGCTGCGTCACTGCTGCGCCGGGCCTCGCGCAGGCCCACGGCAAGCGCCAGCACCGCGGCCAGGCGTTCATCGGGATCGCCGGCGGCCCGCACCGCAGTCACCTGCTCGCGCCATTCGTAGACCGCGCCCTCGACCCGCTCGGCCAGGACTCCCGCCCCCTCGGAGTCGAGCTCGACTCCGGTGACGCTGAGCCGGCCGCCGCGGAACTCGACGCTGCGGGCGCCGGCCAGGCCGAGCTCGATCCGCGCCCGCTGCAGCTTCAGCAGGTTCTCGGCCGGATCCGGCAGCTGCCCGAAGCGGTCGCTGAGCTCGTCGCGGATCGCCCGCAGCTGGCCCGGCTCCCGCGCCGCGACGATGCGGCGGTGGACGTCGATCTTGGCCGCCTCGAAGGGAACGAAGGTGGCCGGCAGGTAGGCGTCGACGGGGACGTCGAGGCGGACCGGCTCCGGCGCCTCCTCGCGCTCCCCACCCTCGACCTCGCCACTGGCCGCCTCGGCCACGGCCTCGTCGATCATCTGGCAGTAGAGCTCGAAGCCGACCGCGGCGACGTGGCCGGACTGCTCGTCGCCGAGCAGATTGCCGGCGCCGCGGATGTCGAGGTCGCGCATCGCGATGCGGAAGCCGGAGCCGAGCTCGGTGTGGTCGGCGAGGGTCGAGAGCCGCGCCGCCGCCTCCTCGGTCAGCGCCTCGGCCGAGGGGTAGAGCAGGTAGGCGAAGGCGCGCTCGCGAGAGCGGCCGACGCGGCCGCGGATCTGGTACGCCTGCGAGAGGCCGAGCTGGTCGGCGCGCTCGACGATCAAGGTGTTGGCGGTGGGGATGTCGAGCCCGGACTCGATGATCGTCGTCGTCACCAGGCAGTCGGCCTCGCCGCGCAGGAAGCTCAGCATCGTCTCCTCCAGCGTGTGCTCGTCCATCTGCCCGTGGGCTTCGAGGAAGCGGGCGCCCGGGACCAGCCCGCGCAGGCGCTCGGCCGTTTCCGGCAGCGAGTCGATGCGGTTGTGGAGGACGAAGGCCTGCCCCTTGCGCTCGACCTCGCGCGTGATCGCCTTGCGGACCAGGTCCTCGTCGTAGGGGCCGACGTAGGTGCGGACCGGGCGCCGGCCCTCGGGCGGGGTCTCGATCACGGAGATGTCACGCAGGCCGGCCAGGCTCATCTGCAGGGTGCGCGGGATCGGCGTCGCCGAGAGCGCCAGGACGTCGACTTTCAGCTTCAGCTGCCGCAGCAGCTCCTTCTGCTTGACCCCGAAGCGCTGCTCCTCGTCGACCACGACCAGGCCCAGCTCCCTGGCGCGGACGTCGCGCGAGAGCAGGCGGTGGGTGCCGATCAGGACGTCGACCTTGCCGGCCTCGAAGTCCTTGAGCACCGCTTTCACCTCCGCCGCCGGGCGCAGCCGGGAGACGCCCTCGACCCGGAACGGGAGGTCGGCGAGGCGCTCGCGGAAGGTGCCGTAGTGCTGCTGGGCGAGGATCGTGGTCGGGACCAGGACGATCACCTGCTTGCCGTCGGCGGCGGCCTTGACGGCGGCGCGCAGGGCGACCTCGGTCTTGCCGAAGCCGACGTCGCCGCAGACGAGGCGGTCCATCGGCCGCTCTGACTCCATGTCCCCCTTGACCGCCTCGATCGCCTCCAGCTGGTCGGCGGTCTCGCGGTAGGGGAAGGCCTGCTCCATGGCGATCTGCCACTCGCCGTCGGGCGAAAAGGGATGGCCGCGGCGGGAGCGGCGCTCGGCGTAGAGGTTGAGCAGCTCGCCGGCGAGGGCGCCGGCCGCTTTGCGCGCCCGCGCCTTCATGTTCTGCCAGCGTTTGCCGCCGAGGGCGGAGAGCGACGGTTCGCCGCCGGCGCCGACGTAGCGGCTCAGCTTCGCCAGCTGGTCGGTGGGGACGTAGACGCGGTCCTCGCCCCTGTATTCGAGGTAGAGGTAGTCGCGGGTGACGCCGCCGACGTCGCGGGTCTCGAAGCCGGCGAAGCGGGCGACGCCGTGGTCCTCGTGGACGACATAGTCGCCGACCCGCAGTTCGCCGAAGGCGAGGCGGCCCTTGCCGGCGCCCGGGGCGGGCTCCTCGGCGCGGCGGCGGTGGACGAGGCGGCGGAAGGGATAGACGGCGAGTTTCAGCTCCGGGCTGACGAAGCCCTCGCGCAGGCGCGCCTCGACGAAGGCGAGGCCGGGGTCGGGCGAGAGCCGGCCGCCTTCGAGCATCCGCGCGTCGACCCGGTCGAGCCCGTAGCGGGCGCGCTCGGCCTCGCCGCGGTTGTCGAAGGCGACGACGGTGCGGTAGCCGGAGCGGATCATTTTCTCCAGCTCGCCCTCGGCCTCCTTGACGCTGCGGGCGGGCGACTCGGCGCGGGCGGCGCGGAAGGCCTCCTCATCCTCCTCCCCGGCCACGGTCAGCGAGAGCGCCGCGCGGGCGGCCAGGGGCGCCGCGACGTCGACGTAGAGGTGCTGGGCGTCGGCGGCGTGCATCGCCGCGGTCGCGTCCTCCCAGTGGTCGCGCAGGGCGGGCTCGATCTCCTCGGCGGCGGCGAGGACGACCGTGGCATCGGCGGGCACCAGGTCGAGTGGGGCGAGGAAGCGGTCCAGCGGCAGCAGCTCGGCCAGGTTGGAGAGCTGCTCGTCCTTCTCTGCCGCTTCCATCGCCGCCAGCTCGGCCAGCTCGCGATGCTCGGCGTCGAGCTCGGCCGCCGGCGCCAGCTCGACCCGCTCGGACTCGCCCAGCGAGCGCTGGGTGAAGGTCGAGAACCAGCGCATCGACTCGACCTCGTCGCCGAACAGCTCGATCCGCACCGCCCGCTCCTCGGTCGCCGGGTAGACGTCGAGGATGCCGCCACGAACCGCGAACTGGCCACGGGCCTCGACCTGCTCGACCCGTTCGTAGCCGGCGCCGACGAGGTCGTCGGCGACCGCCCCCAGCTCGATCTCCTCGCCCTTGGCGATCGCGAAGCCGGCCGGGCGCAGGGAGGCGTCGGGCACGGCCTCGGCGAGGGCGACGGCGCTGGCGACGACGACCGCGTCGGGCTCGTTGGCGAGCGCCTCCAGCGCGTCGATCCGCAGCCCGACCAGGTGCGGCGGCGGCGTCACGTGCGAGGCGTAGCCGGTCCCGCGTGAGGGATAGAGGCGGACCCGGCGCGGGGCCATGTAGGCGCGCAGGTCGGCGGCGAGGTCGCGGGCGGAGCGGTCGTCGGCGCTGACCAGCAGCGCCGGGCGCCCAGCGAGGCCGCGATCGTCCTCCAGCAGCGCCGCCAGCAGCAGCGGCCGCAGCATCGTCGAGGCCGGCGCGCTGACCGCCTCCCCCCCGTCGGCGGCATCGCGCACGCGGCCGGCGAGCGCGTGCACGCGCTCGCTCTCGGCAGCGATCTCGATTAAGGGTCTGAGGCTCATGGCAGCAGAAGCGCCCAGATCCGCGGATCCGGCGCGAGCGCCGATTCTAGTTAGGCGGGTGCGGCGACTTGGGGCGCTACTGGAGGACCGTGAACTTGCGCTTGACCACGGTGCTCACGTTGCCCGCGGCGTCGGTCGCCTTGACCTTGAACACGTGCTTGCCCGGCTTCAGCTTCTTGTAGGTCTTCGGCGAGCGGCAGTTCTTGAACTTGCCCTTGTCGAGCTTGCACTGAAACTTCGAGCCGGCCTCGTTCGACCTGAACTTGAACTTGGCGGTGGTGCTGGCGGTTTTGGCTTTCGGCGCCTTGGTGATGGTCACCTTCGGCGGCGTGGTGTCCACCGTGTTGCCGCCGCCGTTCCCGCCCCCACCGCTGCCCCCGCCGTTGCTGGGATCGGCGGGAACGACCACCGGAGCGGCGAGCTGGGAGGTCGACCCGGCCCCGTTCGTCTGCGTGGCCGTGACCAGCGTCCCGGCCGGGACGCTGTAGGTCAGTTTCCAGTTGCCGCTGCCGTCGGCTTCCGTTTCGCCGAGGAAACCTTGCAGCTCACCCACTTCGGCATTTGCCTTGCTGAAGACGCGGATCGTCGCCCCTTTCAGGGCGGTGCCGGTGGCGCTCGATTTCAGAGCAGCGGAGATCGACGGCGGTGCGATCCCTTCGTTCGCGCCAGCGAGGAGGTTGATGAACGGGCCACCGTTGAGGCTGCCGCGGTTGCGGGCGATTTCGGCGGCGCTCCCCGGTTCGAGTGCTTCTTCGAGGATCTGAATCGCCGGGCCGCCGCTGCCTTCGATCACGTTTTCCCTTTCGGCGGTACTGCCGCCGATCAGGTTGCCGGTCATCGCGACGCCGGGTGGGTTGCGGACAAAGATCGCCGAAGTCCCCGAGCCGATCACTTTGTTCGCGCGGATTTCGTTGTCAGGGCTTTCGACGACGATCCCGTGTTCGGTGGCGTCTTCGACCTGGTTGCTGGCGATCAGGCCGGCACCTTCTCCCACCTTGGTCAGGATCCCGATCGAACCGCCTTTGATCTGGTTGCCGGTGATGTGTCCGGTCTCGAACCTAGATTCGATCCCGATTCCGCCGGCCATGCGAACCACGTTGTTTTCGATCGACGGTGCTTCGACCACTCCCAGGGCGAGGGCAAATATGCCCGTGGTCGTCGGCGGAGTCACTTGGCCTCCGCCGGACGCAAATCCGATCCGGTTGCCGCGGACGACGAAGTCCTCGCCACCGCTGCCGCTGGCGATCCCTTCGCCACCCCCGGCTACGTAGTTCGCTTCTGCCAAGGAGAAACCGCCGATCGTGGCGTGGTCGGAGCCACCGACATAGATGCCGTACAGGCCGTTGGCAATAACGTCGGTGCCGGCGGCGCTGAGGCCGACGAAATTGCCCTTGATGAAGGTCGAGCCGGTGGCCGGCGCCTCGTTCTGTCCGGCTCCGTTGCCTTCCAGATCGACACCGATCGAGGCACCGGAAATCACGTTGCAGCCGCCGTCGCAAGCGCCGGTCGTCTCTGCGCCGGCTTCCACCGACTGGCCGATTTCGTTGCTGACGGCTTTGAACCCGCCGCCGCTGGTCGAATCGGTGATCTCGATGTCCTTCGGGTTGGCGGCCTGCGTCGCGCCGTCGGGAGCGACCCCGAAATAGTTCCCCTTGATCGAGGCGAAGCTCGCCCCCTCGAGGTCAAGGCCGACCTGGGTGCTGTTGCCGATCACGTTGCGGTCGGCTTCGGCGGTGCCACCGATCGTCGGCGCGTCGGAATCGGGGTCGATGAAGATGCCGACGCCGTTGCTCGAACCCGATCCCGTCAGGTCGAAGCCGATCCAATCGCCCTTGGCGGCGAAGCGTTCGGAGGCGTTGATGACGTTGATCGCCGTCGCCGCCCCCATCAGGGCCAGGCCCTGAACTTCGACGTCGTCGTCTTCGACCACAAAGAGGCTGCCGCCACCGGCTTTGATCACTCCCGCACACGGGCCTTTGACCCCGGCAGAGGTGTCGCAGCGGCCACCGCGGATGCTGACCTGGTCGGTGATCGTCGGCATCGCGGTGGCGGTTGAGATCGTGTCGCCGTTTTCGCCGTTGAAGGGATTAGCCGCGAATTTGATTTCGTCGGTGACGCCAGTGGTGCTGTTCGCCACTTCGATCGCGGCGCGCAGGCTGCAGACGCCGGCGCCGGCGTTGGTTTCGCAGGGCGCTCCCGGTGCTTTGTCGGCTTCATCCGCGGTCGTGTTGACCGTGTATTCGGCTGCCGTAGCGACGGCCGGAAGCGCGAGGGCGAACAGGGCAGCGAGAAGCGTCAGGGCGACGCGGTGGCGAGAGACCATGGCACGACCCTATCCCGCCCAAGCGGACGGACGGAGATTCCTAGCCAAACGTCCTGATCAGTCGGGCGTGGGCAGACCCGGCCCGCTGCGCTGCCACTCGACCTGACCGCGGCCCTCGGCGGCCGAGCGGCCGACGACGTCGTCCCACTCGTGCAACATCCGCTTCAGCTGCGCGACGGCCTCCGGCGGGTGGGCGGCGACCGTGCCGGCAAGCTCCAGGGCCGAGGTCTCGGTCGCGGCGGCCGGGGCGACGCGGTTGACGAGGCCGAGCCGCAGCGCCTCGTCGGCGCCGACCGTGCGGGAGGAGAGCAGCAGGTACTTGGCGGCGGCGAGGCCGCAGAGGGTGACCAGGCGGGCGGGGCCGACCGGGACGCCCAGCGCCGCGCCCGGGAAGCGCATCCGCAGGTTGGCGCCGCCGACCCGCATATCGCAGGCGATCGCGATCTCAGCGCCGCCGCCGACGACGTCGCCGTGGCAGGCCGCGATCGTCGGCTTCGGGAAGGCGACGACCTCGTCGTAGAGGTCGGCGAAGAGCTGCATGCGGCGGACCTGCCCCTCCGCGTCGAGCTCCTCGCGCACGTCGGCGCCGGCCGAGAGACCAAGGTGGTCGGCGGAGCTGATCACCAGCACCCGTACCGCCTCGTCGCCCCGCGCCACCGCCAGGTGCTCGAGCAGCTCGACCAGCATCTGGGTATTGATCGCGTTGCGCGATTTCTCGCGTTCGAGCCGCAGCAGCGCGACCCCGTTCTCCTCGACCGTGTAGCCAGTCAGCTCGCTCACGCGGCGGAACCTAGTTGATCGGCTAACTGCTCGATGAGGCGCTCGGTCTCGTCGGCGGCGCTCGCGATCAGCGCCTCGACCTCGGGCTTCGGCTCGCGGAAGCGGCCGAGCACGTAGGCGGCAACGATCTCGGGGTCGGTCGAGTCGGGCCGCCCCACTCCCACGCGCACCCGCCAGAACTCGGTGTCCCCGAAACCACGTTTCAGGCTCTTGAGGCCGTTGTGGCCGGCCAGGCCGCCGCCGAGCCGGGATTCGATCCGGCCAAAGGGAAGGTCGATCTCGTCGTGGAGGACGATCGTGCGCTGCAGCGGCACCTTCAGCGAGCCGCGGGCCGGGCCGGCGGAGTCGCCGGAGGCGTTCATGAAGCTGAGCGGCTGCAGGATCGCGACCCTGGGCCCGCCGATGCCGGCCCGGCCTTCGGCGATCAGGCCGTTGAACTTCTGCCGCGGCTTGCCCAAAACCCAGCGCTGGGCCAGCTCACCGGCGACGGCAAAGCCGACGTTGTGGCGGGTGTTGGCGTACTCCGGCCCGGGGTTACCGAGTCCGACGATGAGGATGCGGTCGCCCCCCTCGCCGCTGTCCTGATGACGGCGGCGGAACAGCGACAAGGACTACTCGCCCTCGGAGTCGCCCGAGTCGCCCTCGGAGTCGCCCTCGCCCTCGGCGCCCTCGCCGACCAGCTCGGTCTCCTCCTCGACCTCGGGCTCCGGCTCTTCCTCGACCCGCGGCGGTGAGAGGGTGACGATCGTGACCTCCTCGGGATCCTCGGCGACGAAGGTGACGCCATCCAGGGCGGGGATCGCGGCGAGCGTGAGGGTGTCGTTGATCTCCATCGCCGAGACGTCGGCGACGATGCGGTCGGGGATGTCGGTCGGCAGCGCTTCGACCGTGATCTCGCGGGTGACGTGCTCGAGCACGCCGCCGCCTTTGACGCCGGGGGCGACGTCAGCGCCCTCGAGCTCGATCGCGACCTCGGCTTCGATCGCCTCGTCGAGCTTGACCGCCTGCAGGTCGATGTGCTGGAGGCTGCCGCGGACCGGGTGCAGCTGCTGCTCCTTGACCACGACCGGGACGGCTTTGCTGCCCTCGATCTCGAGGTCGAAGAGCGCCGCACCCTCGCTGATGACCGCCCGCACCTCGCGTTCGGAGACCTGGAAGGCAGTTGCCTCCGAGCCGCCGGAGTAGACGACACCGGGCACCAGGCCCTCGCCGCGGAGGCGGCGGGTGGTGCGGGAGCCGAACTCCGCGCGGGGAGCGACCTTCAGGGTTGAGCGTGCGCTGGCCATCGGACGGGAGAGAATAGAGAACCGAGCGAAAACGGAACCTGTGGCAGTCTTCGACCGTGGCAGACGACTCCAAGATTCCCAAGGGCAGGGTTCGCCGCTCGGCCAAGCTGGGCTCGGTCGTCGGTGGTCAGGCCGCCCGTTATGCAGGCACGAAAGCGGCCAACGTCGGTCGCTCCGAGGAGGGCGGCAAAGAGAAGCTCGAGCAGCGCCACCTGGAAACGGCGATGAAGATGGTCGGCGCCCTGGGCCAGATGAAGGGCGCGGCGATGAAGCTCGGCCAGTTCGCCTCCTTCATCGACACCGAGTTCATCCCCGAGGAGTACCGCGAGGTCTACCAGGAACAGCTGGCCAAACTGCGCACCGACGCGCCGGCGATGCCCTGGGAGAAGGTCGTCAAAGTCCTGGAGGAGGAATACGACGGCGCGGCGCTGCCGGAGCTCTTCACGGACATCGAGACCGAGGCCTTCGCCGCCGCCTCGATCGGCCAGGTGCACCGGGCCGAGCTGCTCGACGGGCGCCAGGTCGCGGTGAAGATCCAGTACCCGGGGATCGCCGAGGCGCTCGACGCCGACCTCCGCAACGCCGGCACGATCGTGCGGCTGGCCAAGGCGATCGCCCCCGGGCTCGACGCCAAGGCGATCGCCGAGGAGCTGCGCGAGCGGATCATGGAGGAGCTCGACTACGAGTACGAGGCCCAGAACCAGCGCTTCTTCGCCCGCGCCTACCGCGACCACCCCTTCATCTACGTGCCCGAAGTCGTGACCCGGCTCTCGCGGCGGCGGATCCTCGTCACCGAGCTGGTCACAGGGATGGACTTCGAGCAGATCAAGGAGCTGCCGCAGGAGCAACGCAGCCGCTTCGGCGAGATCGTCTTCCGCGGCAGCCTCGGCTCGATGTTCAACCTGCAGCACTTCAACGCCGACCCCCACCCGGGCAACTTCATCCTCATGGAGGACGGCCGCGTCGCCTTCCTCGACTTCGGGATGACGAAGAAGCTCGACCGCGAGCAGATCGTGCTCGAGCAGCGCGCCTTCGACGCCGCCTCGCGCGAAGACCCGGAAGCGTTCCGCCAGGCTCTGCACGACCTCGGCTTCGTCAAAAAGCCCTCCAAGCTCGACGCCGAGCGGCTGCTGGAGCACATGGGCGCGGTCGGCGGCTGGTACATCGAGGACCGCGAGATCGAGATCACCCCGAAACGGGTGATGAGGATCATCGAGTCGACCAACGACCCGCGCTCGGAGTATTTCGACCTGATGCGGCGCGAGTCGATCCCGGCCGAGGAGCTGATGGGACGGCGGATGGAAATCGGCGTCGTCGCCGTGCTCGGCCAGCTCCGGGCCAAGCGCAACTGGCACCGGATCTTCCGCGAGTGGGTCTACGCCGACGCGCCGGCGACCGAGCTCGGGCAGCAGGAATGGGAGTACTTCGAGGAAAGAGGGGTCAAGCGGACCCCGGGCCTGGCCGAAATCAGTTGAGACGGCCGGCCGAACCATCTGAGGAGGAGCGATGAGCAGAATCAAGCGCGGTTGGGGATTGACGAAGAAAAGCTGGGGATTGCTGAACGAGCACCGTGAGCTGATCCGCTTCCCGCTCTACGGCGCGATCGCCACCGTGCCGCTGGCGATCCTCTTCCTCGGCCCCGGCCTCTACCTGCTCGACAAGGACACCCTGGCCGGCGCGATCCCGCTGCTGGTGATCGGCATCTACGTGCTCAGCGTCGTCGGTGTCTACTTCAGCGTCGGCCTCGCCGCCGCCGCGAACACGATCTTCAACGGCGAACCGGCGACCGTCGCCGACGGCCTCGCCGTCGCCCGCGCCAACTTCAGCCAGATCTGCGGCTGGGCGGCGATCTCGACCGCGATCAGCGTGTTCATGGCGGTGCTCGAGAACCAAGGTGGGATCGCCGGCAACATCGCCGCCCGCCTGGTCGGGATGGCCTGGTCGCTGGTCACCTTCCTGGCCGTGCCGGTGATCGCGATCGAGGGCACCGGGCCGCTCGAAACGCTGAAGCGCTCCGCTTCGATCTTCCGCCAGCGCTGGGGACAGCAGATCACCGGCAACATCGCGATCGGCGCCGCCGTCTTCCTGATCGGAGTGCTGCCCGCGGTGCTCCTGATCGTCGCCGGCGTCGCTCTCTGGTCCTCCGCCTCCTTCCTCGGCGCCCTGCTGGTCGTGATCGGCGCCCTCGTCCTGGCGATCGCGATGCTGATCTCGCGCGCGCTCAGCGGCGTCTTCGGCGTCGCCCTCTACCGCTACGCGCTCGACGGCCAGGCCGTCGGCGGCTTCACCTCCGCGGAACTGGAGTCGGCCGTGAAGGTGAAGAAGGGCAACCGCAACGCCCCGCCGACGGCCACTCCCGGCACGGTCTGAGCTCCATCCCTCGTTCCGCGGTTCCGAATCCACGCATCTCGTGGGAAAGGAACCGCGGAAGCGGGAATTAAGGCAGGCGGGCGAAGAGGCGCGGGTCGTTCGAGCAGAGGCCGTCGACGCCCATCGCGACCAGCTCGCGCATCCGCTTCTCGTCGTCGACGGTCCAGGCGATCAGCTCGACCCCGGCGAGCTTGCAGATGCGGGCGAGGCGGGCGCTGACCAGCGGGTGGTAGACCCACATCGCGCCGACGTCGATCTTCGTCAGCTTCTCGGCCGCCAGGCCGGGCAGGCGGTAGCGCATCACCCGCAGCGCCGTTGGCAGGATCGGCTTCGCCCAGGGCTTGGAGTTCCATTCCTTGGTCACTTTGGGATAGGTCCAGCCGCGGCGCAGCTCTGGCGCCAGCTGGACAATGCGGCCAAGCGAGTAGAGCTCCATCGTCGAAACCATCGCCCGCGCCATCAACCCGCGCTCGCGCAGGGCCTCGACCAGCTCCTCCTCGCGGCCGGGCAGCTTGATGTCGAGGTCGATCTCGACCTTGTCGAGCGGCGGCACGAGGAAAGCGTCGAGCGCCTCGGCCAGGGTCAGTGGCGTGCGGCGCTCGGCGTCGGCCCAGTCGTGGGCGATTACCAGCGGCGCCCGCTGCTCCAGCGGCAGGTGCGCGTCCTGCAGCCAGAGGACGTCGAGCTCGATCGTGTCGACGCCGGCCTCGACCGCGGCGGCGAAGCTCTCCAGCGTGTTGCCGGGGACGATCGCGTCAGCCCCCTTGTGACCGACCAGGCGCAACTTGCTGGGTGCCTCGGTGGCCAGCGCCCTAGAACAGCTGGTTCTCGCCGGCGAAGATCTCGGAGACCGAGTCGTCGGTGAAGATGCGGCGGATCGAGTCGGCGAAGGTGCCGGCGGTGGAGAGAACCGAGATCTTGTCCGGGGCGCCGGGGCGCAGCGGCAGCGTGTCGGAGACGACGATCCGCTCGATCGCCGAGTCGGCCAGCCGTTCGTAGGCCGGACCGGAGAAGACGCCATGGGTGGCGGTCGCGATCACCCGCGCCGCGCCCTCGTCGAGCACGGTCTGCGCGGCAGCGCAGAGGGTGCCGGCGGTGTCGATCATGTCATCGACCAGGACCGCGGTCTTGCCCTTGACGTCACCGACCACGTAGCCGATCTCGGCCACCTGCTGGGCCGGGCGCTCCTTCTCCATCACCGCCCAGTGGGTGCCGATGCGGCGGGCGAAGTTGCGCGCCGTCTTGACCCGACCAGCGTCGGGGGAGACGATCACCAGGTCCTCGGCCGGGTACTGGTCGGCGAACCACTGGGTCAGCATCGGCATCGCCGTCATGTGGTCGACCGGGACGTGGAAGAAGCCCTGGACCTGGCCGGCGTGGAGGTCCATCGTCAGCACCCGGTCGACACCGACGCCCTCCAGGCACTTGGCGACGATGCGGGCGGTGATCGGCTCGCGCGGGGCCGACTTCTTGTCCTGGCGGGCATAGCCGTACCAGGGCATGACAGCGATGATCCGGTGGGCGGAGGCGCCCTGGGCGGCGTCGATCATCGTCAGCAGCTCGATCAGCGAGTCGTTCGGGGTCATCTCGCTCTGCTCGCTGGCGCAGGTCGACTGCACGATGAAGACGTCGGCGCCGCGGATCGACTCCTCGTAGCGGCAGTAGACCTCGCCGTTGGCGAAGGTCTTCAAAGTCACCTGGCCGAGGTCGATGTCGAGCTTGCCGGCGACCTTGGCGGCGAGGTCCATCGAGCTGCGGCCGCCGAAGACCATCATCCGCTTCGAGTAGTCGTGAGGGATGGCGCTGGACACCTGTGGATGCTCCTCGATCGTGCTCACGGGTTCTGCTCCTCTCGCATCCTGGCGGCCTTGGCGGCCGCGTATCCGTCGATGTTGCGCTGCGTGTTCTCGCTCACGGCCAAGGCGCCCTCCGGGACGTCGTCCTTGATCACCGCGCCGGCGCCAGTGTAGGCGGAGTCCCCGACCTCTACCGGCGCGATCAGCGTCGTGTCGACGCCGATGCGGACATCGACGCCGATCACGGTGCGGTTCTTGGTGAATCCGTCGTAGTTGGCGGTGATCGTGCCGGCGCCGATGTTGCTGCCGCCGCCGACGTCGGCATCGCCGACGTAAGAGAGATGAGGGACCTTGGCCTTCTTGCCGATGTGCGAGTTCTTGATCTCGACGAAGGTGCCGGCCTTGGCGCCGGCGTCGAGCACGGCACCAGGGCGCAGGTAGGCGAAGGGGCCGACCGAGCAGCCATCGCGGACCTCGCACTCGACCAGGTAGGAGTGGATGACGGTGGACTCGACGCCGACGGCGCTGTCGATCAACGTGGTCACGGGACCGACCACGGCGTGGGCGCCGACGTGGGTGGCGCCGCGCAGGCTGGTGCCGGGCTCGATGCGGGCGTCGGCCTCGATCTCGACCCCCGCGTCGATCCAGGTCGACCCCGGGTCGACGACGGTGACGCCGGCCAGCATGTGGGCCTCGAGCAGGCGGCGCCGGCCCTCGGCCTCGACCGCGGCGAGGTCGACGCGGTTGTTGACGCCCATCGTCACCGCGAGGTCATCAGCGAGGTGGGCGGCGACCGTGTGGCCAGCCTCGCGCAGGGCCGGGAAGACGTCGGGCAGGTAGTACTCGCTCTGGGCGTTGTCGTTGGAGAGGCCGGCGAGGGCGGCGGCCAGCGGCGCCGCGTCGAAGGCGTAGGTGCCGGCGTTGATCTCGCGGATCGCCAGCTGCGCGGGGTCGGCGTCGCCGGCGGCTTTGGCCTCGACCACGCGCTCGACGTCGCCGGACCCGGTGCGGACGACGCGGCCGTAGGAGGCGGGGTCGTCGAGCTCGATCGTCAGCATCGTCGCCGCCGCCGGCGAGGCCGCGTGAGCCTCGAGCAGGCCGGCGATCATCGCCGCCGAGAGCAGCGGCACATCGCCGGAGAGGACGAGCACGGTCTCGCCGGCCTCGATCAGCGGCAGGGCAGCGCGGATCGCGCCGCCGGTGCCGTCGGGCTCGGGCTGCTCGACCGTCTCGACGTCCTCGGGGAGGCCGCCGGAGAGGTCCATCCCGGGGGAGACGATCGCGGCGACCCGCCCCGCCCCCGCCTCACGGGCGGCGAGAATCGGCCAGGCGACCATCGCCCGCCCACAGACGGGATGCAGCATCTTCGGCGTGGAGGACCGCATTCGCGTGCCCTTTCCCGCCGCCATAACCAAGACGAGGGGGGAACTCACTCCCCGATCCTATTGGCGAGCGATGGCGCGGGTGCTATCGGGCGCCACGTGAAAGCTCTTTGCCGACCAGGGCAACAGAGGTGAGGGTCCAGCCGGCGAAGATCAGGTCGATGCCGACCAGGAGGCCGATCGCCCAGTCGGCGGACGAGGGGAACTTGGCGAGGACGAGGATGCCGATCAGCAGGCTGAGGACGCCGCTGAGCCCGACCAGGCCGGCGTTCTGCTGTCCGCGGGCGAGGAAGGCGACGGTGATTCGGGTGAGGCCCATGAAGAGGAAGTAGATCCCCAGCACCAGGGTCAGCGTCAGGGTGCCGTTGTGCGGTTCGAAGATCAGGTAAATGCCGACGACGACGGTCAGCGCCGCCCAGATCAGCCGCACGATCAGCGAGCCGACCGAGTGGGCCGAGAAGGCGGCGGCGACGAGGAAGGCGCCGGCGATCAGCAGGATCCAGCCGATGAAGATCGCCGTCCCGACCGCGGCCACGGCGGGCACGAGGATGGCGATGCAGCCGACGACGATCGCGAGGATGCCGACGGTCAGCAGCGCCTTCCAGCTGCGGGCCAGGCCCTCGCGCACTTCCGGGTCCATCGACGCTCCCCCGATCTCCATAGCCGAAACCCTAAGCGCCCTCGCGGACGCGGTCGCGTTCACGCTCGTAGAACCGCACCCACTTGCGCACAGCGTTGTCCGAGACCCCGTACTTACGGCCGACGGCGCTGTAGCCCGTCGCCTCGATCTCTGCCAGGAGCTGCTCACGTGGCGGTCTATCCACTTTTCGCGAGGCCAGCCTCGGACCGCGCGTATGACTGCGGTCCCAGCGAGTCCCGCAAGCCCGTGAGCAGTATCGCTGGCTTGAGCTACGGGGTAGGAATTTCTGGCCGCAACGCCGACACGACTTCGGATCTCGCACGATTCGCCGCTTCCGCCCACAATGCGTATCGAGAGTCGCGGCGCAGTTTGGACAGACGACACGCAGGTTCTCCAGACGGTGATCGTCGCGAACACCGTTGATGTGATCGAGGATCAGCGACATCGGCCGCCCCCTCCAGATCTCCCCCTGCCCGCACATCTCGCACTGCTTCGCCTTGAGACCTTCGGCAAAGAGCCGCCGCTTGACATCCTTCCGCGGATAGGTGGATCCCTCCACCAACACCTCCTCCAGGGGCTTCGCCCGCCATCGTGGATTCTGCGCGCGCGCCTTGGCAGCGTCGAAGTGGGCCGTCGAGATACCCCACTCCTCGGCGTGTCGACGCAGCACTCGCCAGGCACCTCCGGTCGGGCACAGGCCAAGTGCGCGCAGGCTGGCAGCCCAAGAAAAAGATCCCGCAATTGCCTCCTGGGCCTCCGCCTTCGTGTAGCTCAAACGCCTGCCTGGCATCCAGACCAGCATCGCAACTAGCGCAGACAGAACACCTCACTGGGGAGCCCGGATTCGAACCGAGGCCGTCGCATTCAAAGTGCGATGTGCTTACCTGACTACACCACTCCCCAAAGGAGCTTTGAAAGCTTAAACCGAGACCGCTACTCCTCCGAGTTGCCGCGCGCCACTTTGCCGCCCTTGGATCCGGGCTCCAGCGCCGGTCCGCGCGGGGAAGCGATGCCGAGCACGCGCATCGCCTTCAGGCCCAGCCCGAGCTTCTCGCGGCCCTCGGTGGCGGAGACGTCGTGGCCGCAGAGCTCCTTCACCCGCTCCAGCCGGTAGCGCACGGTGTGGCGGTGGGTGAAGAGCTGTTTGGCGGTGGCGGCGACGTTGCCGTCGTTGTCGAGATAGGCCTCGACGGTCGCGACCAGCTCGGTCTCGTACTGCTCGTCATAGCTGGAGAGCGGCTCGACCGTCTCCGCGTAGAAGCGTTCGAGCTCGCCCGGGTCCTCGCTCATCGCCGGCAGCAGCAGGCGGTAGGCGCCGGTGTCCTCGAAGGCGAGCAGCGAGTGCCCCTCGGCCTCGCCGACGTTGACCGCCAGCCGCGCCTCGCTGCCGGCCCGGTAGAGATCGACCGGGTCGGCGCAGCGGCGGCTGCGACCGGTGCTGATGTGGAAGCCGGAGAGGCTGTCGTCGAGCTCGCGGGCGAGGCCGGCGGCGGCGCGGGCGAGGCGCTCGTCGTCCTCGGCGGGGACGATCACGGCGATTTCGGCGGCGACCTCGCCGTCGACGGTGGTCGCCAGCGAGCCCTGGGCGAGCGAGCGCAGCGCCCGCATCGCCAGCGTCAGAACCCTTTCGCGCCACTCCCCCGTCTGCGCCGCCCGCGGCGCCACCCGCAGCACCAGCACGCCGGCACCACGGTCGAGGTCGGCGCCGAGCTCGGCGGCGCGGGCGACGATGTCGCCGCGGTCGGTCACCTCGCGGGCCAGCACGGCAGCGACGAAGACGCTCGCCACCTCCTCGCTCTCCCACTCCGGCGAGCGCGAGCGCTCCAGCTCCAGGGCCAGCAGCGTCGTCACCATGCGGGCGATCGCCGGATCCGGCGGCGACTTGGCCCGGTAGCGCAGCTCGCCGACGGCGGAATCGGCCACCCGCAGCTCGACCGCGGTGACGCCGTCGTCCTTCGAAAGCAGCTTCTTCTCCTGGTCCGGAGAGGCGCCCGCCACGGCGAGCACGGCGCTGGAGCGGTCGATCAGAGCGACGCTGGCATCGAGCAACCGCGCCGCGGCGCGCGCCACCGCGGGCAGGCCGGCGCCCGACTCAACCGCTTCCGAGAGCGCGTCGAGCAGCCCTGGATCATCCGCTTTTGCAGGGATTTCAGCCCCCTCCGAGGTTGCTGGCACCGAGCCATTATCCCGGGCTCAGTTGCCGTTGACGAAATTCGAGATCTCGGGGTAGTAGTAGACGATCACGAGCCCGACGACGACGCCGGTGACGACCAGGGCGGCGAGGACGAAGATCGAGAGGAAGCCGGCGGCGGCCTTCTCCCAGATCCGGCCGTGGGCGCTCAGCGCCGGCGAGAGGATAAGGGTGACGAAGGCGACCAGGCAGATCAGCCCGGCGGCGCCGAAGAGGATGTACTGGTGGCCGATTTTGGCCAGGGCGAGAAGCGTCATTGGCGGGGATTCTGCCGCACCTGGGTGATGACGAGGCCGACGGCGGCGCAGAAGGCGAAGCAGGCGGCGCCCAGCGCCCAGCCGGCGCTGACGTCGCTGAGGTAGTGGAGGTTGAGGTAGACGCGGGAAAGGCCGACCAGGATCGTCAGCGCGAACCCCGCCGTGACCACCGCGGCGCCGCGCGCCATCCCCGGCCGCAGGCGCAGGACGATCGTCACCGCCAGCCAGATGTAGAGGACCGAGTGGGCGGCGTGGCCGCTCGGGAACGAGGAGCCGGAGGCGGAGGTCAGCCCACCCTCGGGCCGCGGCCGGTCGACGGCGTCCTTGATCTCGTGGATGCCGATCTGGGTCAGCGCCATCCCCGCCAGCAGCACCCCGACCTCGGCCCAGCGGCGACGGGCGGCGAGCAGCGCCGCGCAGACGACGGTCAGGCTCCAGGTGAAGATCCCGGAGCCGAGGAAGGTGAAGACCTTGGTGAAGTCGGTGAACCAGCCGGCGCGCAGGTGTTCGGCCAGGTCGCTCGCGGTCATGTCGCCCGGGGTCGGACCCGGCTCGCGGCCGACCAGCACCCCGTAGGCGATGAGGACGAAGAGGGAGACGGCGAGCACCGCCATCAGCGAGGTGAACTCGAGCCCGAAGGTGCCGCCGGGGGTGACCCGGTCCCAGAGGAACTCGAACTGCGGTCGGTAGCGGCGCCCGAGCGCGACCAGCCAGCGGGTGGCGGCGTGCTCCTCCATCCAGCGCACCGTCGCGACCCGGTTGGCGGCGACGCGGAAGTGGCGGTAGAGGAAGATCGAGCCGGCGACGACGACGATCAGGGTGCCGAGCAGGAAGGCGCCTTTGGCGGCGTACTTGCCCGCGGTCTCGATGCTGCGCGAGAAGAAGTAGCCGACGAGGATGTGGGCGCTGGCCCAGAGCCCGGTGCCGAGGACGCTGTAGGGGACGAAGGCGCGGTAGCGCATGCCCGAGCTGCCGGCGATGAAGGGGGCAAAGGCGCGGACGAGGCTGATGAAGCGGCCGATGAAGATCGTCTTGCCGCCGTGGCGGGAGAAGTAGTCCTCGACTTTCTCGAAGCGCTCGTGGCTGATCCCGAAGCGCGGCCCGTGCTTGATCACGAACTCGCGGCCGAGCCGGCGACCGAGGAAGAAGCTGGTCGTGTCCCCGGCCCAGGCCGAGAACCAGGCGATCGCGATCAGCAGGTAGATGTCGATCGCGCCCTGACCGGCGACGGCGCCGCCGAGCAGCATCACCGTCTCGCCGGGGACGACGAGGCCGACGAAGGCGCCGGTCTCGGCGAAGGCGAAGGCACCGACGATCAGGTAGGTCCAGGCGCCGAGCGTGTTGGAGAAGTCTTCCAGCAGCTTCTGCAGGTCGAGGTGCCCGAGTTCCTGGCTGATCAGGTAATAGCCGAAGGCGACCCCGACGGCGACGAGCGCCAGCAGCAGTTTTTTACGGTTGCCGCCTTTGCCGCTCCCGCCGGGCAGCTTCACGGCGCGCTCCCCGCCGCGCAGACGATCGCGTCGTCGCGGTCGATCGCCTCGGCCGCGGCCCGGGCGGCGGCGAGGTCGGGGAAGAGGCCGACCGCGGTCGGGCCGGAGCCGCTGAGGATGGCGACGGGCGCGCCGGCTTCGCGCAGCTCGTCGAGGGCGTCGCCGATCGCCGGCCGCAGCGAGCGCGCCGGGGCCTCGAGGTCGTTGACGAGCAGCTCCGGGTAGGCGAGCGGCGAGGCGCCGGCGCCGGCCGCGGCGCGCAGCCGGGTGGCGAGCCCCTCGAGCTCCCCGGGCTCGCGGCCGGGGCCGAGGCGGTCGGCCTCGGCGAAGACGGCAGCGGTGCTGAGACCGCCACCGTCGGGCAGCAGGACGGCGGCGTGCGGAGTCGGCTCGGGCAGCGGCTCGACCCGCTCGCCGGCGCCGCGGACGAGAGCCAGGGCGGGTCGCAGCTGCGAGGGGACGTCGGCGCCGAGCTCAGCCGCCAGCGCCGGCAGATCGTCGACCTCGCCGGCGGCGAGGCGGAGGATCGCGGCGGCATCGCCACTGCCGCCGCCGAGGCCCGCCGCCACCGGCACCCGCTTCTCGATCTCGACCCGCAGCGGCTGCCACCGCCAGCCGCGCTCGCGCAGGCCGGCCAGCGCCCGGGCGGCGAGGTTCTCGCCCTCGACCCCCGGGCAGATCACCTCGTCGCGCTCGCCTTCACTCACCTCGATCAGATCGGCCAGGGCCAGCGGCTCGAACAGCGAGCAGAGCTCGTGCAGGCCGTCGTCCCGGCGCGACCCGAGGTAGAGACAGAGGTTGAGCTTGGCAGGGGCGTGGAGGAGCATCGCAGTGGGACCTGGTCAGGCGTCGGACTGGAGCTTCGCGGACAGGGCGGCGAACTGCGCCGGCGAGAGCGCCTCCGCCCGCGAGTCCTCGGCCAGCCCCAGCTCGGCCAGCGCCGCCCGCGCCGGGACGAGCAAGCCCTTGGCGCCATGCTCGAGCGAGCGGGCGAGGGACTTGCGGCGGTGGGCGAAGGCGGCGCGGATCAGGGCATGGGTGGCGGGATCGGCGGCGGGTCCGGTCCGGCGCAGGCCGAGGATCGCCGAGTCGACCCGGGGGCGCGGCTTGAAGACAGCGGGGTCGACCCTGCGCACCAGCTCGACCTCGCAGGCGAGCTGGGCGACCACGCTCGGCGAGCCGTAGGTGCGGCTGCCCGGCGCCGCCCGCAGGCGGTCGGCGATCTCCTTCTGCACCATCACCGACCAGCGCTGCAGCGAGGGCAGCAGCTCGATCGTGCGCAGGATCAGCGGCGTCGCCACCGAGTAGGGCAGGTTGGCGACCAGCGCCGTCGGCGCCGGCTCGAAGCCGGTGAGGTCGATCTTCATCGCGTCCCCCCAGTGCAGGCTGACGTTGGGCAGGGCGGCGATCGCGGCCAGCGCCGGCTCGAGCCCACGGTCGATCTCGACCGTGTGGACCTGCGCCGCGGCGGCGGCCAGGCGCTCGGTCAGCACCCCTTCGCCGGCGCCGACCTCGAGCACGACGTCGGCCGGCGCCAGCTCCGCGTCGCGGACGATCGCGTCGAGCAGGTTGGGGTCGGCGAGGAAGTTCTGACCGAGGCGGACCAAGCTGACTACCAGCCGAAGAGCGCGGCGGCGTTGGCCTCGACCGTGCGCTCCAGCCGCTCGTAGGAGACGCCGCGCTCGGCGGCGACCACCTTGGCCGTCTCGACCACGTTGGCCGGCTGGTTGCGCTTGCCGCGCAGCGGTTGTGGCGAGAGGTAGGGGGCATCGGTCTCGACCAGGAGGAGATGCTCGGGAACCTTGGCGGCGGCGAAGCGGAGCTCCTTGGCGCTCGGGTAGGTGACGTTGCCGGCGAAGGAGCAGTACCAGCCGCGCTCGGCCGCGTCGGCGACCCGCCCGGGAGCCGAGAAGCAGTGCAGGATCACCGGGTGGCCGGCGGCGTCGGCGTCGAGGGTGGCGAAGATCTCGTCGACCGCGGCGCTGCCGCCCTCGGGGTCGCGGGCGTGGATCACGATCGGCAGCCCGAGCTCTGTCGCGATCTCGATCTGGGCGGCGAAGGCACGGCGCTGGTCGGCGGCGGCCGCCGTGTCGCGGTAGTAGTCGAGCCCGGTCTCGCCGATCGCCCGCACCTTCTCGTGGGCGCCGAGGCGGGCGATTTCCGCCGCCGTCGCATCGTCGAACCCAGTCGCCTCGTTGGGATGGCGCCCGACCGCCGCGAAGACCCCCTGGTGCCGCTCGGCGGCGGCGATCGCCGCCGCGTTGGTCTCGGCATCCATGCCGACGGTGAGCATCCTCCCCACCCCCGCCTCGGCGGCCGCCGCGACCACGTCGGCCTCGTCCCCGTCGCAGAGGACGAGGTGGGTGTGGGAGTCGATCACCCGGCGAAGTCTAGGAGCGGAACGACCCGCGGGCCCGAACGGGCGCCGCGGGTCGTGGTCCGCGAGGTGGATGCCGTGCGACTAACAGGTGAAGCCGGGGAGCGCTGCGACTTTCGGCAGTTCGAGTTCGACGATGCCGCTCAGGACTTTGATTTTCCCGAACGAGCTGCCGAGCAGGTTCGACTGGGTGGTCAACCCGGTGGCCTGATCGCAGAGGTCGGTCACGTTCGAGGTCAGCCCGGTGACATTCGTGGTCAGGCCAGTGACGTTGGTGGTCAACCCCGAGACCGTCGTGCCCAGTCCCGCGACCGTCGTGTTCAGGTCCGAGAGGTCCGTTTCGAGCAGCGGCAGGCCGGCGATCGTTTCGGTCAATTTGGTGTTGGTGACGCCGTTGAGGATGCTTTCGAGGCTGGCGATTTTGACGTTGAGGTTGACGATTTTGGTTTCCAGCGCGGCTTCACCGGTGTTGGGGGCTCCGGCAGCGCCAGCTTGACCCTGATCGCCTTTGAAATAGGCACATATGTCTCTTTTTGGCTCCTTTGTTGCGATTCCCAGGCTTCCAATAGCCTTCTCCCATGGCCGACCCAGCCGACTACTACCGTGAGATCTACATTCGCGGGCTCGGCGGCGAGACGCCGGTGGTGCCGGTTTCGATCGCCGAGCTCGAGCGCCAGGCGATCGCGGCGATGGAGCCCAAAGCGGCCAACTACGTCGGCGCCGGCGCCGGCAGCGAGGACACGATCCGGGCCAACGCCGAGGTCTTTCGCCAGCACCGGATCATGCCGCGGATGCTGCGCGACGTCGCCGAGCGCGACCTCTCCACCACGGTGCTGGGGACGAAGATGCCGGCGCCGCTGCTGCTCGCCCCGATCGGCGTCCAGAAGGTCGTCGACGAGGAGGGCGAGCTGGGGACGGCCCGTGCCGCGGCTGCCGTGGGCGCACCGATGATCGTCAGCACCGCCTCCCACTTCAGCCTCGAGGAGATCGCCGCGGCCGGCGGCGAAGGCGGGCGGCGCTGGTTCCAGCTCTACTGGGCCACCGACCGCGAGCTGGTCGCCAGCTTCGTCGACCGCGCCGAGCGGGCCGGCTACGGCGCCATCGTCGTCACCGTCGACACCTTCGTCCCCGGCTGGAAGCCGCGCGACCTGCAGCAGGCCTGGCTGCCCTTCCTCAACGGCATGGGCCTCGGCAATTACTTCGCCGACCCGGTCTTCCGCGCCGGCCTGGAGAGGACTCCGGAGGAGGACGTCGGCGCCGCCACCGGCCACTTCCTCGGCATCCAAGCCAACCCGGCGCTGAACTGGGACGACCTCGTCTGGTTGCGCGAGCAGACCTCGCTGCCGATCCTGATCAAGGGGATCCAGCACGTCGACGATGCCCGCGAGGCAGCGCGGCGCGGCGTCGACGGCGTCGTCGTCTCCAACCACGGCGGCCGCCAGGTCGACGGCGCGATCGCCTCGCTCGACGCGCTGCCGCCGATCGCCGCCGCGGTCGGCGACGAGCTCGCGGTCCTCTTCGACAGCGGCGTCCGCACGGGCACCGACGTGCTCAAGGCGCTCGCCCTCGGTGCCGACGCCGTCTGCCTCGGCCGCCCCTATATCTGGGGACTGGCGCTGGAGGGCCAGGCCGGAGTCGAAGCGGTGCTGAAGATGACCCTGGCCGAGCTCGACCTGACGATGGCCCTCTGCGGCCTCACCCGCCCGGACCAACTCGGCCCGGACTGCCTGTCTTCAGGCACTCCTTGATGAGTTGACCCACCCATAGTGGGGTCAACTCATCAAGCTTCTATCTTCGGGAACAACGCCGGGATCCGCTCGACGCTCTGGCCGCCGGGGCGGGAGCCGAGCTCGGCCAGCTCGCGTCCCTCTTCGCCGAGCGCGGCGAGCAGCGTCTCGGTGCTGCGCGGCAGGTAGGGGACGAGCAGCAGCGTCGTCACCCGGATCCCCTCGATCAGGTTGTAGAGGACTTCGTCGAGGCGCTCGGGGTCGGCCTCGTCCTTGGCCAGGACCCACGGCTGCGTCTCCTCGACGAAGCGGTTGAGACGGCGGACCAGCTTCCAGGCCTCCTCCAGCGCCTGAGTCAGCTCGGCCCGGTCGAGCAGCTCGCTGAAGCGCGGCACCACGCCCTCGAAGTCCTCGGCCAGCACCGCGTCGACGGCCGCCACCGGCACGGTGCCGGCGCGGTAGCGCTCGACCATCGCCAGCACCCGGCTGGCGAGGTTGCCGTAGTCGTTGGCGAGCTCGGTCTCGTAGCGGGACTCGAAGCCGGCGGTGGAGATCGAGCCGTCCTGGCCGAAGCTGACCTCGCGGAAGAGGTAGAAGCGCAGGGCGTCGGCACCGAAGCGCTCGATCACCGCGAACGGGTCGAGCACGTTGCCGAGGCTCTTCGACATCTTCTTCTCCCCCATCAGGAGATAGCCGTGGATCGTCATCCGCCGCGGCGGCTCGAGATCGGCCGCCATGCAAAGGGCGGGCCAGATCACCGCGTGGAACTTGAGGATGTCCTTGGCCAGGACATGCAGGCTGGCCGGCCAGAAGCGCTCGCTCAGGTCCTCCCCCTCGCGGGCGAAGGTCAGCGCCGTCACGTAGTTGAGGAGGGCGTCGAACCAGACGTACATGCGCTGCTCGGGGTCCCAGGGCAGCGGCAGCCCCCATTTCAGGTCCGGCCGCGAGAGCGAGACGTCTTCCAGCCCTCCCTTGATGAAGGCCACGGCCTCGTTGCGGCGGAAGTCGGGGACGGCGAAGTCCGGCTGCTCCTCGTACAGCGCTTCCAGCTGCTCCTGGAAAGCGGAGAGGCGAAAGAACCAGTTCTCCTCGCGGACCTTCTCCAGCGGGATCTCGTGGATCGCGCAGGTGTTGCCGGGGCCGAGCTCGCGCTCGGTTTTGAAGTCGGCGCAGCGCGGGCAGTACCAGCCCTCGTAGACCCCTTTGTTGACCCAGCCGTTGTCGTAGACCCGCTGCATGATCTCGGCGACCTTCGCCGTGTGGCGCGGGTCGGAGGTGCGGATGAAGAAGTCGTTGCTGGCGTCGATGATCGGCAGCAGCGCCTCGAACTTGGCCGCGTTGCGATCGGCCAGCTCCTGCGGCGAGATCCCCTCCCGCTCCGCCGCCAGCTCGATCGGCTCCCCGTGCTCGTCGGTGCCGGTGAGGAAGAAGACGTCCTCGCCGCGCTGGCGCATGTGCCGGGCGAGGATGTCGGCCGCCATCGTCGAGTACGCGTGGCCGAGATGCGGCTCCGCGTTGACGTAGTAGATCGGGGTGGTGACGTAGTAGGACATCGACCCCGCCAGGCTATTCGCGCAAGCCGGTGTGAGCGTGGTCAAGCAGATCAAGGACGCAGGGAGCGCCGTGTGCTCCGCACACAAGCGACCGAGGACGCAGAGATGCGCAGCGCCACGCGCTCACCGGCGCGCCTCGCGCCCGGTCAGCGCTTTATAGAGGTCGTTGGCGCGGGTGCCGGTCAGCGCCGCGACGACGCTGGCGGCGGCGCGGGGGCGGGCACCGGACTGGACCAGGTGGCGCAGGGCGTCGACCGCGAAGCCGACGTCCTTGTCGTCGCTGCCGGAGGCCGCCGGGCCGATCACGAGGACGATCTCGCCCTTGACGTCGCCGCGGAAGCGGCGGGCCAGCTCGCCGAGGGTGCCGCGCGCCACCTCCTCGTGCATCTTCGAGAGCTCGCGGCAGACGGCGGCGTCGCGATCGGGGGCGAGCGAGGCCAGCGCCGCCAGCGACTCCCCCACCCGGCGCGGGGACTCGAAGGCGACGACGGTCTCGGTCGAGCGCAGGACCCGCTCCATCTCGCCGGCCCGGCGCGGCAGGAAGCCCTCGAAGCGCCAGCGGTCGGTCGGCAGCCCGGAGGCGACCAGGGCCACCGGCACGACGGAAGGGCCCGGTAGGACGGTGACCTCGAGGTCCCGTTCGATGCAGCGGTGGATCAGCTTGTAGCCAGGGTCGGAGATCGCCGGCATGCCGGCGTCGGAGACGAGGGCGACGATGTCGCCGCGCTCGATCCGCTGTGCCAGCTCGGTCGCCCGCGCGGTTTCGTTGCCCTCGTGGTTGGAGACCATCCGCGGCGCCGGCCGGATTCCCAGCTTGTCGAGCAGCGAACCGGTGCGCCGGGTGTCCTCGCAGGCGATGTAGTCGGCGCTGACCAGTGCCTCGCGAACCCGGGCGGTGACGTCGTCGAGGTTGCCGATCGGCGTCGGGCAGACGACCAGCCTGCCCGGCATCAGCCCTGCCCCTGTTCGAGGTCGACCCGGGCCAGCGCCGCGGCGCCGATCATCCCGGCGTCGTTGCTGAGGGTCGCTTCGAGGATCGGCGTCTTGTTCATCGGGTTGAGGGCGCGTTCGCGCACCTCGCGCCGGGCCGGGTCCAGGAGCAGGTCGCCGGCCGCGATGACGCCGCCCCCGACCACGATCGCGTCGGGCTGGAAGATGTTGGCGAAGCTCGAGCAGGCGACGCCGAGGCGGCTGCCGATCAGCTCGAAGACGCCAATCGCGGTCTCGTCGCCGGCCAGCGCGGCCTTCGTCACCGCCGTGCCGTCGACCTTCTCCCCCGCCGCCAGCACCTTGCCAAGTGCGGAGTCCGGCGTGCTTTCGGCGGCCGCCAGGCCCTCGCGCCCCAGCGCGGTGCCCGAGGCCAGCGCCTCGACGCAGCCGTGGTTGGGGCAGTTGCCCTGGCAGGGCGGTCCGTCGGCCTGGATCACCGTGTGTCCGAGCTCGGCGCCGGCCCCGGTGGCACCGCGGTAGATCTCGCCACCGAGCACGAGGCCGCCGCCGATCCCGGTGCCGACGGTCAGCATCACCGTGTTCGGCTTGCCCTGGGCGGCGCCGTAGAGGTACTCGGCCAGCGCGGCGACGTTGCCGTCGTTGTCGACGAAGACCGGCAGCCCGACCCGCGCTTCGATCAGGTCGCGGATCGGCAGCTCCGAGAGCGGCAGGTTGACCGCCGAGACCGCGATGCCGCGGTCGTGATCCATCGTCGCCGGGATGCCCAGCCCGACCGCCTTAGCGTCGGGGCGGGCATCGCGCGCCTCGCTCACCTCGCGGACCAGCAACTCGACCAGCTCCTCCTCGCTCTGCCCGGTCGAGGCCTCGCGGCTCTCGTAGTGGACCTCGGTGCCGTCGAGAACCCCGACCAGCGCCTTCGTCCCCCCCAGATCGACCCCGATCGTCTCCATCGCGCTCATGCGCGTTCGGGAGCTGGAAGGCGGTCGACCGAAGACATCGCCATGATTTCTAGCCCTTTATGCCCGACAGTGGAGAGCAGCGGCCTTCAGGACCGCCCGACTACAAGGTCTACCGGTCCCGCAAGGGCCTCTTTTCGCGCCTGCGATCGGCCGACCTCAGCAGCCTGCGCGACCGCGCAAAGCTGCCTGGGAAGCGGCCTAAGAAGGATCGAGAGTCGCGCGACGGGCGCCGTTTGCCGCGGCCGAGCGGCGGCACGAAGCGAGTTCTGAAATGGGTCGGGATCGCCGCTTTGGGATGGATCTTGCTCAGCTTCCTGGCCTTCGCGGTCTCGGCCCAGCTGCAGTCGTTCAAGCTTTCCGGCGAAGCCAAGGACGCCCTCCACGGCAACCCGCTGCTGCTCCCGAGCGCGCAGACGATCCTCGTCCTCGGCACCGACGCCCGGCCGCCCGACACCAAGGAGCCGGGGGCGGCGCCATCGCAGGAGTGCTTCGAACAGCAGGCCAATGGCGAGTCGCCGCACGCGCCCTGCTCACAGGGTGAATTCCGGGCCGACACGCTGATGCTGATCCGGGCCGGCGGTGGCGCCTTCCGCAAACTCTCGATCCCGCGCGACAGCTATGCCGAGATCCCCGGCGAGACGCCGCAGAAGATCAACGGCGCCTACGCCTTCGGCGGCGCGGCGCTGCAGATCAAGACGATCGAACAGTTCCTCGACATCCAGATCGACCACGTCGCGATCATCAACTTCACCGGCTTCGAAGACCTGATCGACGCCGTGGGCGGGGTCGAAGTCGACCTCCCGCACAAGCTCTGCGCCGACATCGCCGGCGGCTCTGGCGGCGGCCAGGGCGGGGTGACGCTGCACCTGAAGAAGGGTGAGAACACCCTCGATGGCGAAAAGGCCCTCGCCTACTCACGCATCCGCAAGGCCAGCGAATGCCCCGGCGCCGGCAAGAGCGCCTATGCCTTCGGCTACGACGACTTCGACCGCGAGAAGGCACAGCAGGCGGTGATCAACGGGATCAAGGGCCGCCTCACCGACCCCCTCCGCGCGCCCTACAACTTCATCAAGGGGCCGATCATCGGCTGGAGCGCGCCGAAAGCCTTCGTCAGTGACATGGGCTTCCTGACGATGCCGCAGCTGGTGCTGTCCGCCGCGATCGGCGGCAGCGCTCCGGCCGACGTTCTCTGCAGCAATCCCAACGCCTGCCCGCCCGGCCCCGAAGGCAGTGTCGAAGTCCCGGAGTCGGTGCGGCGCCACGGCGTCAACCGCCTCCTCAACGGCTGAGACCGCGCAGCCGACTCTGACCCACCCCGGTGGGGGGAACCTCGGCCGCGGTCAGTCCGCCGCGGCGGCTTTCGGCTTGGAGTCGCTTGACTTCGACTCGCTCGGCTTCGAGTCCGAGGAGCCGGAGTCCGAGCCCGAATCGGAGCCCTTGGACTCCTTCGAGCCGTCGGAGCCGGTCCCGCCCTTCTTCTTTTTCCCGTAGTCGGTGTTGTAGAAGCCCGACCCCTTGAAATGGACCGCGGGCGAGTGCAGGACGCGCACCGCCGGGGCGCCGCACTCCTGGCACTCGGTGAGCGGATCGTCGACCATCTTCTGGATCACGTCGAAGACGTGGCCGCTGTCGCATTTGTACTCGTAGATAGGCACGGGGTGTGGGATTATCGCAGCCGCTACGGTTCCGGCATGTCCACGACCGAGCCCGAGGCGCGCCCGACCGAGGTGACGATGGAGGAGATCGTCGCCCTCTGTAAACGACGCGGGTTCGTATTCCCCTCCTCGGAGATCTACGGCGGCCTCGGCTCCACCTACGACTACGGCCACTACGGCGTCCTGCTCAAGGGCAACGTCAAAGCCGAGTGGTGGCGCTCGATGCTGCAGGAGCGCGATGACATCGTCGCCCTCGACTCGGCGATCCTCCAGCACCCGCGGGTCTGGGAGGCCTCGGGCCACCTCGAGGGCTTCACCGACCCGCTGGTCCAGTGCCTCGGCAAGTGCAAGCGGCGCTGGCGCGAGGACCATTTGCGCGAGGCGGTCGAAGCCGAAGGCGGCGACCCCAACGCCGAGCTGAAGTGCCCGGAGTGCGGTGGCGACCTCTCCGAGCCGCGCCAGTTCAACCTGATGTTCGAGACCCACGTCGGCCCCGTCGCCGGCGAGGGCTCCGAGGTCTACCTGCGGCCGGAGACGGCGCAGGGGATCTTCATCAACTTCAAGAACGTGCTCGGCTTCGCCCGCAAGAAGCCACCGTTCGGGATCGCCCAGATCGGCAAGTCGTTTCGCAACGAGATCACCCCCGGCAACTTCATCTTCCGCACCCGCGAGTTCGAGCAGATGGAGATGGAGTTCTTCGTCCCGCCCGACCAGGCCGAGCAGTGGTACCGGACCTGGATCGAGGAGCGCGAGCGCTGGTACACCGACCTCGGCCTGCGCCCCGACTACCTGCGGGTGCGCCCGCACGACGCCGACGAGCTCTCCCACTACTCATCCGGGACCAGCGACGTCGAGTACCTCTTCCCGATCGGCTGGTCGGAGCTGGAGGGGATCGCCAACCGCGGCGATTTCGACCTCAAACAGCACGCCAAGTTCAGCGGCGAGAAGCTCGAGTACTTCGACCAGCAGACCAAAGAGCGCTACGTCCCCCACGTGATCGAGCCCGCCGCCGGCGCCGACCGCGCCACCCTCGCCTTCCTCGTCGACGCCTACGAGGTCGAGGAAGTCGAGGGTCGCCAGCGCACCGTGCTGCGCCTGCACCCGCGCCTGGCCCCGGTCAAGGTCGCGGTCCTCCCCCTCGTCTCCAAGGAGGGCATGCCGGAGAAGGCCCGCGAGATCTTCAGCGACCTGCGCAAGCGCCTCCCCGCCGAGTTCGACGAGGGCGGCTCGATCGGCAAGCGCTACCGCCGCCAGGACGAGATCGGCACCCCCTGGGGCATCACCGTCGACCACCAGACGATGGAGGACGGCACCGTCACCCTCCGCGACCGCGACTCCCTCGAGCAGACCCGGGTCCCGATCGAGGGCCTCGGCGACGACCTCGTCACGCGCCTGAACCAACCCTGGCGCAGCCCCAAGCTCGACGCCTGAGCGCGGCTCAGAGCTTGTAAGCGATGGTTGCGCCTAAAGGTGGCGAGCGCATACGGTCGAAGCAGTACGTGTCCGTCCTCGACAAAGCACGAAGGAGACCATGGCCTACGAGATGAAAATCCGCGGCACCGAGCACGAGGTGAAGGTGCGCAGCCCGTGGGCCGTGGCCCTGCTGCCGATCATCACCCTCGGCATCTACCACCTCGTCTGGTGGTACAAGATCAACAAGGAGCTGAAGGAGTACGGCGAAGCGAAGGGCTACGACCTCGGTCAGAACCCGACCAACTCCGTCCTCGCCCTCTTCCCGGGCGGGATCATCATCATCCCGGCGCTGATCACCTACTGGCGCGGCACCAAGCGCGTCCAGGGTGCCTCGAAGCTGAGCGGCAAGGAGCCGGTCAACGGCTGGATCGCGCTGCTGCTCTACGTCTTCATCGCCCCCGGCCTCTGGGCTTACCTGCAGGTCTCCCTGAACCACCTCTGGGAGGCCGAGGCCGAGCCGCTGCCGGGGCACGAGGCGCCGCCGGTCTCCGACACGATGCCGCCACGCCTGCCGGACGACCAGTAGCCACCAGCTTCACCCGGAGCGTCGAGGGCCCCGCCACGGCGGGGCCCTCCGCTTCTGTCCCTAAGCGCTCTGCGTCAGCCCGACCACGTTGCCCTCGGGATCGAGGAACTGGCCGAGGGTGATGTTCTCCATGATCGTCTCCGGGCCCATCACCCGGGTGCCGCCGAGGCTCTCCGCCTTGGCCAGCGCCGCCTCCACGTCAGGCACCTCGACGTAGAAGGTGATGTGGCCTTCGTAGCCCTCGGGGCCCTGGCCGATCCCACCGGCGATGCCGGGGCCAACCGAGCCCGTCGCCGCGTCGACCAAGCCGTACTTCATCGGGTTGTCGTCCTTGACCTCCCAATCGAACATCTCGGCGTAGTAGCTCTTCAGCTTGTCGCCGTCCTTGCCTACGACCTCGAAGTGGACCACCGGCTGTCCCATGACTGCTCCTTTCTACTCCAATGGCGGATCGATGAAGACGGGTCGGTCCTTGGCCAGCGTGGCCCGCGCCGCCTCCATCTGGTTGGCGGTGCCGAACAGCGGCCGCACCAGCTCGGTCTCGAGCCTCAGGGTCACCTCGGGCGGCTGCTGCCAGGCCTCGTCGAAAAGGCGCTTGATCGCCCGGATCGCCTCCGGCGAGCGCGCCGCCAGCTCGGCACCGAGCTCCAGTGCGGCGTCCCGGTGAGAGTCGGCGACGCGGGTGACGAGGCCGAGTGCCGCCGCCTCGGTGGCGTCGACGATGCGGCCGGTGAAGGTCAGCTCCTTGGCGACGTCCTCGCGGACCAGCCGCGGCAGCGCCGCGCTGATCGCCATGTCGGGGACGAGCCCGAGCTTGACCTCCATCACCGAGAGCCGCGCGTCGGGCGCGGCGATGCGGATGTCGGCTCCGAGGGCGATCTGCAAGCCGCCGCCAAAGCAAGCTCCGTGCACGGCGGCGATGACCGGGACCGGCAGCGAGCGCCAGCCGTAGGAGGCGGTCTGAGCGAGATTGGCGACTTCGTCGTTGGGCCGGTCGATCAGCATGCCGGGATCGAAGGCGCCGGCGGCGACCGCGGCGAGGTCGAGCCCCGAGCAGAAGCTGGGACCGTCGCCGGAGAGAACCACGACGCGGATGCCGGGCTCCCCGCGCAGGTGCTCCTGCGCCTCGCGGATCGCCAGGAACATGTCCTGGTCGAGGGCGTTGTGCTTGTCGCCCCGCACCAGGCGGACGTCCGCCACCCCCGCCTCGACCTCGATCGACACTCGCTCCGGGTTCATTCCGCCACCCTACCCGTGCCGCTCTGGCCGCCGGCGAGGAAACGTTCGACCGCGGCCGCATCCACCTCGAGCGCCGCGGCCGCCTTCTTGGTGACCTTGCCGAGGGGCTCGATCGTGACCTTGCCGCCCGCGTACCTCCAGGTCGCGACGGCGCGCCCGTCGACCAGGGCGAAGGGGCGGAAGATGCCGTTGATAGTCACCAGCAGCTTGTGCGGGCCGACGACTTCGTCACGCGAGGTCCAGCCGAGCAGCAGCGGGTCGAAGGCACCGAGCAAACGTGGCTCCGGGTGCGGCTCGGCTGGCTGGCGCCTGGCCAGGTCGACGAGCCCGTCCTCGCGCTCGACCAGCTCCGAGGCGATCGCGCCGAGCCCGGCGCGGGCGTCGCGCAGGGGCAGACCGGCCCAGCGGGCGAGGTCGCGGTCGTCGGCCGGACCGTGGCCGGCGAGGTAGCGGCGGGCCAGCTCGGCCAGCGCCTTGTCGCGGTCGACCGGCTGCTGCGGACCGAGCCAGTCGCGGACGAGCACGTAAGCATGCTGCTTGCCGATCATCGGGCCGCGCACGGTGATTCCGCGCAGGGCCGAGAGAAACATCAGGTGGATGAAGGCCTGGCCGGCGATCGGCACCTTCGCGACTTCGAGGCGCTCCTTCAGTTGCGCACCGCTCAGCGGCCCCTCCTCGGCGAGCGAGCGCTCGATCGTCTCGACCGCACGCTCCGCTGCTTTCTCGGTGACCCCCTCCTGACGCAGCCGCCGCCTGCAGCTGGTCAGCAGCGGTGGGGTCGTCAGCGCCTGCAGCAGCGGGTAGTCCTCACCGCGGACCAGGTGCAGGGTGCCGCGGTTGAGCCAGGTGATCAGCAGCGAGCGCTCCTCGGTCAGTTCGCGGTCGACGTCGGCGGCGCTGAAGCCAGCCGTGCGCGCCCGGACCGCGAGGCGGGCACCGCGCGGGTCCTGTCCCTGCACCGCCAGTAAGCGCTCGGCGACGTCCACCGGCCGCTTCAACGGCGGGCCCGAGAGCGCCTGGGCGGCAAGTCGTTCAGCGATCGGCGAACGCATCGAAGCGATGATCGCCGATTGGAATGACTCCACGCAGAAGCGCGGCCGCGAGTCAGGCGCCCTGGAGCAGCGCAGCCGCTAGAACGCTCACGACGACACCGCCGCCGACCCGAAACATCAGCGAGCGCATCTCGGCGAACCCTGCGTGCACCTCACTGCGTAGGTCCCGGATATCGCGGTCAACCCGGTCAAACCCGGCGTCCATTCGGGCGGACAGATCGTCCAGGCGCTCATCGGTCCAAGCCACTCGCTCCATGCGCCGAGGATAGCTGGCCGAGGCGCACCCCTTGCGCACAGTTCGTAGAAACTCTCTGCCTGCTTTCAGGCGTAAGTCCGGCGCAGCTTCGGCAGCGTCGCCAAGGGCGTCGATGGACGGCGCCCCAGTGGGCCTTCGCCCCCGGCGCTCCGGGCCCGCGCCGCGCCTGAAGAGGGCCGTTACTTAACCGCGAGGAGGTCGACTACGAAGATCAGCGTTTCGTTCGGCCCGATCACCGGCGGCGAGCCGGTCGGGCCGTAGGCGAGGCTGGCCGGAATCGTCAGCTCGCGGCGGCCGCCGACCTTCATGCCGACGATGCCCTGGTCCCAACCGGGAATCACTTCGCCGGCGCCGAGCGTGAAGGCGAACGGTTCGTTGCGGCTCCAGGAGGAATCGAACTCTTCCTTCGAGTCGTAGCCGACGCCGACGTACTGGACGGTGACTTCGTCGCCGGCCTTGGCTTCGGCGCCGTCGCCTTCGACGATTTCCTTCTCTTCGAGCTTCTTCGGCGGGGCTCCGTCAGGAACGGTCACCTTCGGTTTGGCGTTCAGGTTCGTGTCCCCTCCCGAGCTTTCGGTGGTGGTCGCTTCGCTCGTCGCCTGGGTCGAGGAGGAATCGTCGCTGCTGCTGCCGCAGCCGGCCACGGCCAGCGCCAGCGCCACGCACAACGAGATGATCGGCATCGGTCCCCTGCTCACGGCGGGCATCCTACCCACCGTCGCAAAGGTTTGCTTGATCGCTCAGCCCTTGCCGGAGATGCGGTCCCAGAAACGACCGAGCCCGCCCCGCTTGGAGCCGACCAGATCCGCCGGGTTGACCTTGAGCGCGCCGGGGTTCGCCTCAGGCGCTCTCAGCTTCGCGGCCGCGGGGGCGTCGATCTTCAAGACCACTCCCTGCTCGTAGATCTGCCCGACCTCGGGCGCGTCGACGAAGCGGTGGCCGCCGGGACCGGCGGTCGTGTCGAAGACGATGCCGTCGAACATGTCGAGGTTGGGCGCCGACATCACCCGCACCACCCGTCCCAGCTTCTCGCCATCGCTCGAGTACACCGGCACGCCCTTGTTGACCGCCAGGTAGGAGCTCGGCTCGCCCAGATCGTCCATTCGGCGAGCCTAGCGAACGGCGACCCGCCCGGGTGCGGCCGGACCGGGCTTAGACTGCGGCTGGGAGAGAGGTCTGGGACTCGAACGGGAGGATGGGATGGGACTGAACCTGGCATCGATAGTCACCGAGACGGCCGCCGAGCTGCCGGACAATCCGGCGATACGTCTTGGCGACGCGGAGCTGTCCTACGCCGCCCTCGACGACCTCAGCGCCCGCATGGCGACGCTGCTCGCCAAGCAGGGACTGCAGCCGGGAGACCGGGTCGGGGTGATGTTGCCCAACGTGCCCGAGTTCCCCGTCGCCTACTACGGCGTGCTGCGGGCAGGGTGCGTCGTGGTGCCGATGAACGTGCTGCTGAAGCGGCGTGAGATCGCCTTCTACCTCGAGGACTCCGGCACCAAGCTGCTGCTGGCCTGGCACGGATTCGGCGCCGAGGCCGCGGGCGGTGCCGCCGATGCGGGCGTCGACCTGATCGAGGTCGAGCCGGAGAGCTTCGCGGCTCTGCTGGCCGAGCACGAGCCCGCCCCGGGACTTGCCGACACGGCCGCGGACGACACCGCGGTGATCCTCTACACCTCCGGCACCACCGGCAAGCCGAAGGGCGCCGAGCTGACCCACAGCAACCTCCACCGCAACGCCGACGTCTCCTCCCGCACCACCTCCGAAATCGCCGCTGGCGACGTCGTCTTCGGCGGCCTGCCGCTCTTCCACTCCTTCGGCCAGACGGTCAGCATGAACGCCTCGCTGATGGTCGGCGCCTGCCTCACCCTGGTGCCCAAATTCGACCCGGGCGAGGCGCTGGAGACGATGCAGCGCGACCGCGTCACCCACTTCTACGGCGTACCGACGATGTACGGGGCGCTGCTGCACCACCCCGAGCGCGAGAGTTACGACACCTCCTCGCTGCGCACCTGCATCACCGGGGGCGCCTCGATGCCAGTCGAGGTCCTGCGCGGCTTCGAGCAGGCGTTCGGGGCAATCGTGCTCGAGGGCTACGGGCTCTCGGAGACCTCGCCGGTCTCCTCCTCCAACCACCCCGACCGCGAGCGCAAGCCGGGCTCGATCGGCACTCCGCTGGAGGGGGTCGAGATGAAGGTCTTCGACGAGGACGACAACGAGGTCGCCCAGGGCGAGGTCGGCGAGATCGTGATCCGCGGCCACAACATCATGAAGGGCTACTGGCAGCGCCCCGAGGCGACGGAGGAGGCGATGCGCGGTGGCTGGTTCCACTCCGGCGACATGGCGAAAGTCGACGAGGAAGGCTACTTCTACATCGTCGACCGCAAGAAGGACCTGATCATCCGCGGCGGCTACAACGTCTACCCGCGCGAGGTCGAGGAAGTGCTCTACGAGCATCCGAAGATCCGCGAAGCGGCGGTGATCGGCGTCCCCCACGACCAGTGGGGCGAGGAGATCGGCGCCGCCGTCGTCCTCCACGAGGGCGAGGCGCTCGATCCCGAGGAGGTCAGCGCCTACGTCAAGGAGCGCATCGCCGCCTACAAGTACCCGCGCCTGGTCTGGTTCCTCGATGAGCTGCCCAAAGGCCCCACCGGCAAGATCCTCAAGCGCGAGATCGAGCCGCCCGCCTCTCCGGCAACCTGACTCAGCCGCCGGCGAAGTCGGCGATCGCGGCCGCCAGCGCCGCCGGCTGGTCCTCGGGCGTGAAGCTGTAGCTGTCGTCGAGCTCGACCAGCTCGGCCGCTGGCAGCGCGTCGGCGTAGCGCCTGGCGTGGGCGATCGGAAAGACCGGATCCTCGCGCGACCAGGCAAGCAGGGCCGGGCGCCTCCAGCTCTCGATCAGGAGAGCGCCCGCCCGGCGCACCGCCCCGGTCGAGGCTCCCGCCATCACCTTGGCGGTGTCGCGGAGGACGTCGGGGTCGCGCAGACAGGGCAGCGCGTAGGCGTCCGAGACGCGCTGGTCGAGCGGGTGCTTGACGAGCAGGCCGAAGGCGACGGGCAGCTTGCGCACCTCCGGGTCCTCCAGCGCCCCGAGCAGCTGCCCCAGCACGGCGGGATCGCGGGCGGCCGCCGGGAGCCCGTCGAACGGGGCCGGCGGAAACTCGTCGTACGGGGTCTCGCAGGAGGTCAGCACCAGCCGCGCGACCCGCTCGGGACGACGGCTGAGCGCGATCTGGGAGTAGGCACCGCCGGAGTCGTTGCCGACCAGGGTCGCCCGTTCGAGCCCGAGCGCGTCCAGGGCATCGGAGATCAGGGCGCCACAGCCCTCGGCACTGAGGTCGGCCCCAGCGCCGAGGGCGATCCGGTGGGCGCCGAAGGGCAGGTCGAGCGAGAAGCAGGTGAAGTCCCCGGCGAGGCGGTCGACGACACCGCGCCAGAGGTTGGCGTTGGCGAGCCAGCCGTGGGCAAAGACGATCGGCGGGCCCTCGCCGCGACGGAACACCTCCAGCCGCCCCTGCGGCAGATCGAGCGGCGACGGCTCGCCCAGCGCGGCGGAACGCCAGCGGTGGGCCTCGCTCACTTGGTCGCTGCCCCCTGGGAGGCGAGGGCACGCTCGGCAAACGGCGCCAGCGCCGCCGCGAAACCCTCGGGGTCGCTGGTCGAAGGCACGTGCCCGGCGTCCAGGACGACGAGCTCGGCGCCGGGGATCGAGGCGGCGACCTTCCGGCCCACCCGCAACGGGATGACCGGATCCCGCCGACCCCAGACGACCAGGGTCGGAGTGGAGATCGAGCCAGCCTCGCGGCGGAGGTCGTGCTGCGGCGAGGCGAAGCTGCCCCAGAGCCCACAGACCGTGCCCAGGCCGGGGTCCTCACGGGTAGTCGCGACGGCGGCCGCGAGCGCGCGGCGGTCAGCCGCGGTATGGGGGTGCATGTAGCGCTTGGCGAAGGTCGGGTAGATGCGGCGCAGGAACCACGGCCGCGACATCAGGGCGCAGAAAGCGTGCACCACCGGCGTGCGCGCGGCAAAGCCGCCGGTATCGACGAGAACCAGTCCCCGCACCAGCTCCGGGCGGCGAATCGCCAGACGCCCCGCCGCGAAGCCGCCGACCGAGCTGCCGAGCACGACGGCACCCTGCGGAGCCAGCCGCTCGACCAGCTCCTCGGCGGCACCGGCGAACGCCATCGCACTGGCCGGCCGCGGCGGTGCCGGCGAGCTACCGTGCCCCGGCCAGTCCACCGCAACGGTCCGCAGGCCCGGCAGCAACTCGCGCAGCTCGTCGAAGTCGTGGCGATCGTGCGCTCCGCTGGGCAGCAGGATCAGCGGCGGTCCCTCCCCACGCTCGTCGTAGGCGAGCGTTCCCGCGCTGGTCTCGAACGTTGGCATGGCGCCAGCGTAACATATGACTGACCGGTCGGTCATGTGAACTGACCAGGCGGTCAGTTAGGCTGGATCAGTGCCACCACAAGCCGCTACCAGCGCTGGCCTCCGCACTCGCGAGGCGCTCCTCGACGCCGGCATCGAGGTCGCCGAGGAGCACGGCCTCAGCGGGCTCAGCGTCAACCGGGTGGTCGCCCGGGCCGGGGTCGCCAAGGGAACCTTCTACGTCCATTTCGCCACCCGCGAGGCCTTCGTCGACGCGCTCCACGAGCGCTTCCACGGCCGCGTGCTGGAGGCGGTCGGGGCCGCCACGGCCGGGGTCCCGGCCGGCGCCGAGAGCATCTGTCGCGGCGCCGAGGCCTATCTCGACCTCTGCCTCGCCGACCGCGCCGTCAAGGCGCTGGCCCTGGAGGCACGGTCCGATCCCTCCCTCTCGGCCTCGATGTCGAAGCGGCACGAGCGCTTCGCCGCCAGCGCGATCCCCAGCTTCAAGGCGATGGACTGGCCGGACGCCCCGGCAGCGGCCCAGCTGGTGGCGGCGATGACGGCGGAGATAGCGATCCGCGAGCTCGAGGCCGGCCGGCGCCTGCCCGCCGCCCGGCGCTCGCTCCGCCGCTTCATCGGCATCAGGTAGCGCTTCGACTTCCCGCTACCCAGAGCGCCGGCGGCGATTGGCCAGCCAGCCAGGAATCGCGCTAGGCTCCCCCGACCGAGGCATGCAACACCAAAAGGAGCAGAGATGAGCGTCGCTTCCCAGAGCCTGATGGCCAACGTCACCTACGAGGACCTCTACCAGCGCTGGGAGGGCGGCAACTGGAGTGCGTACGACATCGACTTCTCCCAGGACCGCAAGGGCTGGGAGTCGCTCAGCGACATCCAGCGGCGCTCGGCGATGTGGATCTACTCGATGTTCTTCTACGGCGAGGACCGCGTCGCCGACACCCTCGCCCCGTACATCACCGCCGCCCCGACCGAGGAGCAGTCCTACTTCCTTGCCACCCAGCAGGTCGACGAGGTTCGGCACTCGATCTTCTTCCACCGCTTCTTCAAGGAGGTGATCGGCGTCGGCGGCGACTCGATCCAGTCGACCCTCGCCTCCACCCTGCCCCAGCTCAACTGGGGCTATCGCGGCATCTTCGACCGCCTCGACGTGATGGCCGAGGAACTGCGCAAGGACCGCTCGCTGCCCAAGTACGCGCAGGCGATCACGCTCTACCACCTGATCGTCGAGGGCAGCCTCGCCCAGCCCGGCCAGCACTTCATCGAGGACTTCTTCGCCAACGGCGAAACGATGCCGGGCTTCAGCTCCGGCATGGCCAACGTCTCCCGCGACGAGCAGCGCCACATCGGCTTCGGCGTCAAGGTCCTCTCCGAGCTGCTGGCCGAGGACGCGCCCGGCGCCGCCGAGAACCGCGCCGCCGTGGTCGAGCTGCTGCGCGAAGTCCTGCCCTACGGCCCCGCCGTCTTCTCGCCGCCGAACCTGGATCGCGAGTACACCGAGTGCTACGGCTTCAGCCTCGAGGACATCTTCGCCTTCGGCCTCAAACTGATCCGCCAGCGCTGGCGCACGATCGGCTACCCGACCGAGGAGATGCCCCCCGGCACCTTCCCCTTCGATCCCGACAAGGACGAGCGGGAGATCGCCGAGCGGCAGGTGAAGTTGATGATGGCCGGGATCCTCGGCCCGCCCGACGGCCCCAAGCCGAGCGCCTCGCCGGACCTGCAGCGGCTCTACTTCGACATCGTCGAGCGCGTCGCCGATCCGGCGGCGGCCAACGGCTCGCCACTGGTCTACCAGTACCGCTTCACCGACGCCGACCCCTGGTACCTGACGATCGACAACGGCTCGACCCGCGCCGAGCCGGGCGAGGCGCCGAACCCGACGCTCGTGCTCGAGGCGAGCTGGACCGACTTCGTCGCCACCGCCAAACCGGACTCCAACCCGCTGAAGATGATCCTGCAGCGACGCCTGCGCCCGCGTGGCCCGATCCGCGAGATCGCCCGCATGCGCAAGGTCTTCCCCAGCTAGGGCGCGGATGTCAAGGCGACGCTGGACCGTCCTCGCCGTCGGGGTGGTTGTCGTCACCCTCGTCGCCGGGGCGGCAGCCGCCTGGCATTTCTCCTCGGCGGTGCTGGTCCCGGACAACTCGCCCTGGCCGGCCGAAACCTCGGTCGAGGCGCTGCCGCCTGGCCGCGTCGTCCTCGAGCGCACCGACGAAACCCGGCGCCCGGGCGTCTACGGGCTCGAGTGGCAGGGCGGGCGGGGGGTCGCCGGCGCCGTCGTGCGGGAAGACGAGGAGACGGTGACCCGCCGCCTGCGCGCGGTCGACGGCTACCTGGCGCCGGGAATGGAGGTCGCCCTCGACCCGGACGTCTACGCCGGCGACCCGACCGCGGCGCTCGGCCTACCGTCGTCCACCGTCGCGATTCCCGACGAGCTCGGCCCGATGCCGGCCTGGCTGGTCCCCGCTCGCTCCCACACCTGGTCGATCGTCGTCCACGGCATCAACGGCACTCCGCAGACGGGCCTGCGGGTCGTGCCCGCACTGCATCGCGCCGGCCTGCCGACGCTGCTGATCAGCTACCGCGAGGACCTCGGTGCCCCACCCAGCCCCGACGGCTTCCACCACATGGGCCTGACCGAGTGGCGCGATCTCGGCGCCGCCGCCCGCTACGCGCTCGCCCACGGGGCCCGGCACCTGGTTCTGGTCGGCTACTCGATGGGCGGCGCGATCGTCAGCCAGTTCATGCAGCGCTCGCCGCTCGCCCCGCGCGTCGCCGGCCTCGTGCTCGACTCGCCCGTCCTCGACTGGAAGGACGTCCTCTCCTACAACGCCACCGAGATGGGCTTCCCCTCGCTCGCCGCGGTCCCGCTGGAGTGGGCGATCGGCGCCCGTATCGATGCCGACTGGAACAGCCTCGACGCACTGGAGCACGCTGACGATTTCCAGCTCCCGATCCTGCTCTTCCACGGCACCGAGGACGACGTCGTGCCGATCTCGACCAGCGATGATTTCGCCGCCGAGCTGCCGCGCCGGGTCACCTACTACCGAGTGCCCCGAGCGGGGCACACCGAGGCGTGGAACGTCGACCCCGCGCTCTACGAACGCCGGCTCGGCGCCTTTCTCGGTTCCGTGGTTGCTTAACCACGAAATGGGTGGATAGGGAACCGCGGAACGAGAGGCTCAGTCAGGAGATTGGCGGGCGGGCGTCGGCCCAGGGCCGCTCGGCCTCGAGCTGGGCGGCGAGCGAGAGCAGGGTCGCCTCGTCGCCGGGGCGGCCGACGATCTGGACCGAGAGCGGCATGCCGTCGGCGGCGAACCCGGCCGGGACCGCCATCGAGGGGTTGCCGAGGTGGTTCCAGGGGATGCAATAGGGATAGAAGCGGCTCATCCCCAGCACCGTGAAGAGGGCGCTGCGTCCCTCCCAGCGGCGCACCGGCAGCGCCGTGCCGCCCATCACCGGGGTCATCAGGACGTCGTGGCTGTCGAAGATCGCGTTGACGCGGGCGGCGTCGACCTCGACGCCGCGCCGGGCCTGTTCGAAGACCTTGTCGGGGATCAGGCGGCCGAGCCGGCCGAAGCCGCGGGTGCGGCGTTCGAGGCGCTCGGGATACGGAACGTTGGCGAGGTCTTCGGCCGCACCGCGCAGGTAGCGGGGGACTGAGTTGTTGCCGATCATCCCCCACTCGGGATCCTGCTGGGCGGTCTCGTGGCCGAGCGAGCGCAGCAGCTCGGCGGTCTCGGCGACCGCACCTTTGGCGAGATCGGAGACGGTAGGCAGTGCCGCCGCGCGCGGGGCGAGGGTCGAGTAGGCGACTCGCAGCTTGCCCGGTGCCGTCTTCGCCGACTCGACGAAGGGCCGCGACGGCGGTGCGGGCGCTCCGGGCTCTTCGGAGCCGCCGCTGGTGACGTCGAGCCAGAGGGCGGTGTCGATCACGGTACGGCTGACGCAGCCGTCGACCGAGAGTCCGTTCCAGTGCTCGCGGTGCGGTGCCAGCGAGATCCGGCCGCGCTGCGGCTTCAGCCCGAACAGCCCGCAGCAGGCGGCGGGGATGCGGATCGAGCCGGCGCCGTCGGAGGCCGAGGCGATCGGGACCAGGCCGGCGGCGACCGCGGCGGCGCTGCCGCCGCTGGAGCCTCCCGGCGTGCGCTGCTCATTCCAGGGGTTGCGGGTGACGCCGAAGGTCGCCGACTCGGTGAAGCCGCAGATCGCCAGCTCCGGCAGCAGGGTCTTGCCGACCACGATCGCGCCGGCCTCGCGCAGCCGCCGCACCATCTCCGAGTCGGCGGCGACGGGGTCGGGGAAACCGTCGGTGCCGAGGGTGGTCTGCTCCCCGGCCAGGTCGGTCGAGTCCTTGAGCGCGATCGGCACGCCCAGCAGCGGACGCTCGTCGCCGCCCTTGAGCCGCGCCTCGGCCTGCTCGGCTTCCAGCAGCGCCCGCTCGGCCAGAACGACGCGAAAGGAGTTCAACCGCGGATCGAGCCGCTCGATCCGCTCCAGGTGCAGCTTCACCAACTCGGTCGGCGAGACCTCCCCCGCCCGCACCATCTCCGCCTGGCGAGCCGCTCCCGCAAACGCAATGTCGGTATCGGCCACGCCGCAATCCTATGGGTCGACGGGCCGATTTCGGGACGTATGGTCCCGCTTTCGGCCCATCGGCCGGCTGTTCAGGCCTCAGCGGGCTCGGGGTCGCTGCTGCCCTCGAAGCTGAGGTCGGGCAGGGCGCGGTCGAGCCAGGAGGGCATCCACCAGTTCCAGGAGCCCATCAGCTTCATCGCTGCCGGGACCAGGATCAGGCGCACCAGGGTCGCGTCGAGGGCGATCGCCACCGCGCAGCCGAGGCCGAGCTCTTTGATCGAAGGGACGCCGGTGAGCACGAAGACGGCGAACACGCAGGTCATGATCAGCGCCGCCGAGGAGATCGTGCGGGCACTGGAGGAGAGGCCCTCGGCCACGGCCCGCTCGTTGTCGCCGTGACGCAGGTAGCGCTCGCGGATCCGCGACATCAGGAAGACCTCGTAGTCCATCGAGAGGCCGAAGACGACGGCGAAGATCAGCGGCACGTTGATCGTGTCCAGCGCCCCCTGGCTTTCGAAGCCGAGGAAGCCGTCGAGCCAGCCCCACTGGAAGACCGCGACGAGGATCCCGAACGCGGCCCCGATCGAGAGCAGGTTCATCAGCACCGCCTTCAGCGGCAGGATCAGCGAGCGCAGCATCACCATCAGGACGAGGAAGCTGAGGGCGAGGACGAAGAGGACGATCTTCCACATCGAGCCGCTGATCTGGGCGCGGACGTCGTGGCCGCGCGCGGTTTCGCCGCCGACGTCGACGCTGGCCACCTTGGCCAGGGCGGTCGGCGGGATGACGCTGTCGCGCAGGCGGTCGATCAGGGCCAGGGTCGCGTCGGACTCGCTGGGAGCGCTGGAGGTGGCCTGGATCAGGGCATCGCCGCCGGCGAAGGCCGGGGCGGCGACGGCGCTGATGCCGGGAGTTGCCTCGAGGCGGCGCGCGAAGCCGGCCACCGCTGCATGATCGGCGCGGCTGGCGGTGTCACCGAAGCTGGCGACGATCAGCACCGGATCGGTACCGCCACCGAGCTCGGTGGCGGCGAGTTCGTTGCCGACCCGAACGTCGCTGCTCTTGGGGAACTGGCTGAGCGCCTGGGTCCCGGTTTCGAGCGAGAGCACCGGGATCGCCAGCGTCAGCAACACCGCCGAGACCGCGATCACCGCGGTCCACGGGCGTGCCATCACCCGCCGCGTCCAGCCTTCCCAGAAGCGGCTCGGGCCGGCGGCAGCCACGGCGGTGGTGGACTCGCTGACGGGACGGCGGAGGACCCGGTGCTTGAGGAAGCGCTCGACCCGGCCGACGACCCCGCCGGGCAGGACGCGATCGCCGAGCATCGCGATCAGCGCCGGCAGCAGCGTCGTCGCGGTCAGGATCGAGACCGCGACCACGGTCATCGCTCCCAGCGCCATCGAGCGCAGCGCCTGGTTGTCGACCATCCAGAGACCGGCGAGCGAGATGATCACCGCGAGTCCGGAGAAGGTGACCGCCAGACCCGAGGTCGAGAGCGCCTCCGCCCGCGCCGCCTCCTGGTCGCGGCCAGCTTCGCGCTCCTCGCGGTAGCGGGCGAGGATGAACAGCGAGTAGTCGATCGCCACGCCGATCCCGATCATCGAGGCCATGTTGGTGACGAAGACCGAGGTCGTCATCTGCAGCGAGATGAAGTAGATGAGGGCACCGGTGACGAGCACGCTGACGAAGCCGAGCGCCAGCGGCAGCGCCGCCGCCGCCAGCGAGCCGAAGACGACGAGCAGGATCAGGGCGACGATCGGGAAGCCGGTGGCCTCCGCCTTGGAGAGGTCTTCCTTGGAGATCTCCTGCATCCCCGCCCAGATCGTCGGCTGCCCGACGAGGTAGGGGGTGACGCCGGCCGCGGCCGTCCCCGGGTCGAGGTCTTCGCGCATGGTCGTTGCCGCGTCGATCAACTCGTCGGGAGAGAGCTCGCTGCGCAGCGGCAGGATCGCGAAGCCGGTGCGCCGGAGCTGTACCCGCGCCTGGTGAGCAGTCGCTGGCGGCAGGACGACACCCTCGACGGTCGCCACCTCGCGGCGAACCCGGCCCACCGCTGCGGCAGCCGCGCCGGGCGCGGCGCCGGGCTCCGACTTGAGCGCCACCGAGACCCCGTTGGACTCCGAGCCGAAATCACGCTGGAGCGCTTCGCTGACGGCCATCGACTGGCTGCCGGGAACGTCGAAGCCACCCCCCGTCAGGTGGTCGGTCTGTTTCGCGGCGAACGGCAGCGCGCAGAGGAGGATCGCGACCCACGCGGCCACGACCCAGCGCCGGCGCCGGCCGAGAACTCCCGCAAGTCGATTCATTCCGTCGCGCATTGGCTGGTTAGCCAGCCTTTCGCACCAGCGGAGGCAGAACTGTGAGCCGCGTCACTCGGAGGCGGCGAGAGTCCTGCTCGAGCGGCCGGGGGGACTACTCGGAGACGAGCAGATACCGGGCCGAGGCGGCGCCGGCGGCGAGCGCCTGGCTGTTGTCGCGCTCGGGATCGGAGAGAGCCTGGAGGGCGAAGCCGTCGCCGACCGCGAACAGGTAGGAGACGATCGCCTCCGCCTCGAAGCGCAGCTTCAGCACGCCCTCGCGCTGCTTGGCGTCCAGCACCTCGGCGACGTGGGAGCGGGTGCGCTCGAACAGCTGGCCGACCTCGCGCTGGATGTCGGGGTTGCGGCGACCAGCGCTGAACAGCTCGTAGAGGAGCAGGAAGAAGCCCGGTTCGTTCTCGATCATGTCGGTCAGGCTGGCGACGAGGACGTCGAGGACGTCATCGACCGACTTTGCCTTGGCGAGCCGCTCGTCGAGCCGGGCGATGCGAATCTCGGCGTCGCGGCGGACCACCTCGACCAGCAGCCGCTCCTTGGTCCCAAAGTAATAATGGAGGAGCCCGCGGCTGACCCCCGCCTCACGGGCAACATGCTCGAAGGTCGAGCCGGCGGCACCGCGGCGGGCGACGCTGTCGCGCATCGCGTCGACGATGCGCTGCGCCTTGTCGCCGCTCAGCTCGCGCTCTTTGGTTGCCGCCTCCATGACTTCAGTCTAGTGGCGGCTCTGGCGCGTTCTCGCCCCGGTGCTGACGAGTGCCAGGGGTCGGCAGGCAAGGACGCAGGGAGCGAAGTGTGCTCCGCACACGAGCGACCGAGGACGCCGCATGCCGACCCCTGGCGCCGTCAGGAGCCGTTGATGCTGGTGCTGGAGGTGTACTCGAACTCCTCTTCGGCACCGAACAGCGCGTCGAGCACGGCCTTGCGGGCACCCTCGCTGACCGCCAGGGCGATCACGGCGCCGACCAGGGCGATCAGAAGCACGCGGCCGAATCCGCTCTTCTTCTTCGGCGGCTTGCGCAGACGCTCGGAGGCTTCCTTCAGGCTCTCGGCGGCCTCGCGCAGGTCCTTCTGGACCTTCTTGTCGCTGGCGACGGCCTTGACCGGGCCCTTGCTGTTGCCGCTGGCGCGCCCGTAGGCGCCCTTGGCGGCCTCGAAAGCGTCGCGAAGGCTGTCGCGCAGCTCGTCGTCCTCGACCAGACGCTGCACGTAGGGATTCTCACGGGCGGTCTCGTAAATATCGGTGGCGCGGGTGGCCGTGGCCTTGCTCATGCCTTCTCCTCCTGGATTCCGGGGCGTCAACGCAGGATAACCCCATTACCCAGGGTGAGCGTGGCCAAGCAACTCACCCCGGCCCAATACCGTCTAACAAGATGCCGGTATTGCGAAAGTTGAGATCGGCCTCGCGCAGGGCTCGCAGGCGCAGCGGCGCCAGGCCCGGGCCGGGCAGCTCGAAGTGCCTGATGTAGAGACGGCCGGCGTCTTCGCGCGAGGTTTCGCGGAAGCCCGGCCCGAGCAGGCCCGCCGGGGGCGGTGGCGCCTCGCCGTCGGAGACGAGGTCGATTTCGTGGACGAGCCAGTCGTAGCCGTCGGAGGGTCTGACCTGGATCGCCCCGGTCGAGAGGTAGTAGCGCAGCGGCGCCTCGCCGAGAACCCAGGTGACGGTGGCCCGCGGCGCCGCCGGTTCGCCGATGTCGGTGGCGACCACGTCCCAGTCGGGGCGCTGCAGGTCGGGTGAAAAGCTGGCCCAGACGCAGAAGCCGAGCGAGTAGACGAGGAGGGCGGCGCCGATCGCGGCGCCGCGGCGGCGCGCGGCCGGCAGCGTCACCCCGATCGCGGCCGCGATCAGCAGGGGCACCAGCGCCGGCAGCAGGTTGCGGGCCAACACGAAGTCCTTGCTGGGCGAGAGCAGGGCGATCAGCAGGGGCACGCCGATCCCGACCAGCGCGAGACTCAGCGGGATGGTGGCGGCGCGGCGCTCCTCGCGGGCACCACGAAGGGCGACCAGGACCAGCGCCGCCAGCCCGAGCGCCAGCGGCAGCAGGGCCAGAGCCGGTCGCTCCGGGCGGGCGATGATGTCGCTGGTCTCGCCGCTGACGAAGGTCGCCGCGGTTTCCCAGAGCCGGTGCCCGAGCGTGAACTTGCCGATCCATTCGGCGTGGTCATAGGACATCTGGTGGATTGCCAGTGGCGCCAGCGCCAGGCCGAAGAGGGCGAGGATGCCGAGCCCGCGCCCGCTCGCGCGGCCGTGTCGGCGCAGCAGCCAGATCGCCTCGCCGGCGACGACGAAGATCGCGAAGTAGTGACTGGCGAGAGCGAGGCCGGAGGCGACTCCCCAGAGGACGAAGTCGCGTCGGTTCCCGCGCCGCAGTGCCCGCACGCAGTAGAGCAGCGAAACCGCGCAGAGCAGGACCAGCAAGGCGTAGGCCCGCGCCTCCTGCGAGTACCAGAGCAGCATTGGGTTGACCGCGACCAGCGCCGCCGCCATCAGCCCGGTGCGGCGCCCGCGCAGCTCGATCCCGACCAGGTAGGCGACCGGGATCGTCGCCACCCCGGCCACGGCCGAGAGCGAGCGCAGGCCAAACTCACCCGTCCCCGTCACCTGGGTCCAGATCCAGGCCAGGGCGTAGTAGAGCGGCGGCGCCGACTCGCTGAACCCGACCGCGTCCATCGCGTGGAAGAAGCCGCCGCGGAGGACGCGGCTGGCGGTGACGATCTCGTCGTGGTGGTAAGCCTGGACGCCGAGGGTGGCGAAGCGCAGGACCGCGCCGAGCAGGGTCAGGCCGGCGACGATCCAGAAGGCCCGCGAGCGGGCCCGGGCAGCGGCGCGGAGGGATTGCAGGTAGGAGACAGGGCCGCCCCTGTCGAGAGTCGCCGCCTCCATCGGCTAGGAGAGAGCCGCGTCGAGCGCCTTGGCGACTTCGTCGACGAAGACGAACTCGAGGCCGCCGAGCTCCTGCGTGGGGATCTCGGCGACGTCCCCTTCATTGCGCGCCGGCACGATCACGCGCTTGATCCCGGCCCGCTGGGCGGCCAGTGACTTCTCCTTGAGGCCGCCGATCGGCAGCACCTGGCCCGTCAGGGTGACCTCGCCGGTCATCGCGACATCGTTGCGAACCGGCCGGCCGCTGACGAGCGAGGAGAGGGCGACGGTCATCGCCACGCCCGCCGAGGGGCCGTCCTTGGGCACCGCTCCGGCGGGGACGTGGATGTGGATGTCGTGCTCGGCGAACCAGCTCTCGCCGAGGTCGGGATCGACCTCGGCCCAGTGGCCGCGGACCCAGGAGAGCGCCGCCTGTGCCGACTCCTTCATCACGTCGCCGAGCTGGCCGGTGATCGTCAGCTTGCCCGCGCCCGGCATCGCCGTCGCCTCGATGAAGAGGACGTCGCCGCCGGTCGGGGTCCAGGCGAGGCCGGTGGCCACCCCGGGAACTTTGGTGCGGCGGCGGGTCTCGGCGAAGACGCGGCGGCGCCCGAGCAGCTCGCGCGCTTTCCTGCCGGAGACCTTGACCTTGCCCTTCTTGCCCTCGGCGACGTCGCGGGCGACTTTGCGGCAGATCGTGCCGACTTGGCGCTCGAGGTTGCGGACGCCGGCCTCACGCGTGTACTCCTCGATGATCGCGGTCAGGGCCGCGTCGGCGAACTCGATCTGGGAGGGCTTGAGGCCGTTGGCGGCGATCTGTCGCGGGACCAGGTAGCGGCGGGCGATCTGGCGCTTCTCCTCGACCGTGTAGCCGGAGAGCTCGATCGTCTCCATCCGGTCCAGCAGCGGCCCCGGGATCGTGTCGAGGACGTTGGCGGTGGCGATGAAGACGACGTCGGAGAGGTCGAACTCGAGGTCGAGGTAGTGGTCGCGGAAGGAGTCGTTCTGGGCCGGGTCCAGCACCTCCAACATCGCCGAGGCGGGGTCGCCGCGGAAGTCGGCGCCCATCTTGTCGATCTCGTCGATCATGAAGACGGGGTTGCGGGAGCCGGCGTCGCGCAGGGCGCGGATGATCGTGCCGGGCAGCGCCCCTATATAGGTGCGGCGATGGCCGCGGATCTCGGCCTCGTCGCGGACGCCGCCGACCGAGATGCGCTCGAACTCGCGGCCCAGCGCCTTCGCGATCGAGCGGCCGAGGCTGGTCTTGCCGACCCCGGGCGGGCCGACGAAGCAGAGGATCGGGCCGGGCGAGTCGGGGTTGAGCTTGCGCACAGCCAGGTACTCGAGCAGGCGTTCCTTGATCTTTTCGAGGTCGTAGTGATCGGCGTCGAGCACCTTGCGGGCGTGTTTGATGTCGAGGTCGTCCTCGGTCTCGACCGACCAGGGGAGCTCCACCAGCCACTCCAGGTAGGTGCGGATGACGCCGTGCTCGGCCGCCGCGGGCGGCAGTTTCTCCAGTCGCGAGAGCTCGCGGTCGGCGGCTTTGAGGGCGTGCTCGGGCAGGTCAGCGGCCTCGATCCGCTCGCGCAGTTCGTTCGCTTCGGCCTGCTGCTCGTCCTCCTCCCCCAGCTCGTCCTGGATCGCTTTCAGCTGCTGGCGCAGGAAGAACTCGCGCTGGCCCTTGTCGATCTCCGACTGCACCTGGGTCTGGATCTGGGTCCCCAGCTGCACCACCTCGAGCTCGCGGGCGAGGATGCGAGAGAGGTGGCGCAGCCGCTTGGCGACGTCGACCTCCTCCAGCAGCTTCTGCTTCTCCTCGACGCCGATCCGCAGGGCGCCGGCGATCAGGTGACCCAGCGCCGTCGGGTCGTCGATGTTGGCGACCGCCATCTGCAGCTCCTCCGGCAGGTAGGGGATCTGCGCGACGATTTCCGAGAAGGTGCGCTGGACGTTGCGAGTCAGGGCCTCGAGCTCGGCGCTGGGCTCGATCACGTCCGCCAGCTCGGTGATCCGCGCCACCAGGTAGGGCTGCTCGCTGACGAAGGAGTCGAGGCGAACTCGCTGCGTCCCCTGCACGAGGACGCGCAGCGAGCCGTCGGGGACCTTGATCATGCGGGCGACGACACCGACCACGCCGACCTCGTAGAGGCCATCGGGACCCGGCTCCTCGTCCTCGGGGTCGCGGGCGGCGACCATGACCAGCATCCGGTTGCCGCCGAGGACGTCGTCGACGAGCTTGATCGAGCGCTCCTGCCCGACCGCCAGCGGCGTCAGCGTCTCCGGAAAAGTGACGGTGTCGCGCAGCGGCAGCACCGGCAGTGCCTCGGGCAGCGGCTGGTCGGCGCGGATCGCGTCCTCGGCGTCGAGCGGCGAGTCGACGACTTCGAGGACCGGCTGGGCCTCCATCACTTGCGTCCGATCGGCACCCGGCGGGTCGTCTCGCCGGGATCGCGCAGCGGCAGCTCGATCCGCAGCACCCCGTCCTCGTAGGTCGCCTTTGCCTTGTCGGCATCGACCTCGACCTGCAGCTCCACAACCCGACGGAACGGCCCCGAGGGAATCTCGACCTGCTGGTAAACGCGCCCCTCCGTCTCCTGCACCGGCCGTTCCCCCACGATCGCCAAGTGCCGCCCACTCACCTCGATCCCGACCTCGCTCAGCTCAACCCCAGCAAGGTCGACCTTGACCACGGCCCGCTGAGGGTCACCGCAGTAGTAGACATCGACATTGGGAGAGAACCCCGACGCTCGGCGCGCGATGTACCGACTGCGCCCCCAGGCGTCCCCCATCATCTGATCCATCTCACGGCGCATCCTGGCGAAGTCAGCAAAAAGGTCGCGTTGGGGCACCGGCAAAACATAGCTACGGATTGGGTCGGGGGTGGTTGGCGGGGAGGAGTTGGGGTATCCCCTCCGCTTGCTGGGATTTTCGCCGGGAGCACGCCGGCTCTCGCTGACTCGCACGGGCGAAAATCAGGACGCCGCGCGCTGCGGGGACACCCCAACTCCTCCTCACGAAACGCCAGCGACTTCCGGATGGGGACGAGGGTGCGAAACCCCGGTGCCAGCTCAAGAGCCCAAGACTCGAAGCTTCTCCCAGGTTCGGTTGGAGGGATGGGGTGCCCCTGGAGCGCGCGGCGTCCGATTTTCGCCCGTGCGACTTGGCGAGAGAGATGGGGCTCCCGGCGAAAATCCCAGCAAGCGGAAGGGGCACCCCATCCCTCCCCCAGCACCTGCGGAGAACCGAGGGCTAGGCCGGACGCGAAGCCCAGCGCGGGGCTCGCATGAGAAGCACGGGCTGGCGCGGCGGCACCAAGCCCTCGGGGCGATTCGGCCGGAAGGTCGCGCAGGGCTCGTTCAGCTCCAATGCGCAAAGCATGTTCTTGTGGAAGTAGCAGTCGTCACAGGTCGGCGGTTTTGGCTTGCGCGGCACGGCCGGCATAGTGGCACCGTCGTGACGCTTCCGTGAGGGGCAATTCCGCAAATCGCTACCTCTTTGACACAGAGTCGTCACATCTTCCCCGCGTCTTGCGGGTGCACCGGCGACCGTCGCTACTATTGCTGGCCGATGGAGGCTCACGACCGCACCGAGAAGCTCTCGGCATCCCCACCGCTCTTCAAGAGCGAATTCCTCAACTTCTTCTCCCGTGTGCACCCCGCCGTGCCCGCGGTCGTCTTCGTGCCGGTCGTCGTCGCGATGGAGTGGCTGGGCATCGACCGCGGCTACGGCGCGCTCTCGCTGCTCGGGCTGACCCTGGCCGGGGTCGGGATCTGGACGCTGACGGAGTACTGGCTGCACCGTCTCGTCTTCCACTGGGAGCCCGACAACGCCTTCGGGCGCCGCATGCACTTCATCATCCACGGCATCCACCACGACCATCCCAACGACAAGATGCGGCTGGTGATGCCGCCATCGGTGTCGATCCCGCTGGCCGCCCTCTTCTTCGGCGCCTTCTGGCTGATCTTCGGCAGCCCCGCCGCCTTCCCGCTCTTCGCCGGCTTCATCTTCGGCTACCTGGTCTACGACTACACGCACTATTACGTGCACCATTTCGTGCCCAAGTCAGACCTCGGCAAGCAACTGCGCGAGCAGCACATGCGCCACCACTTCCAGGACCACCGCTTCGGCTACGGCGTCTCCTCCCCGCTCTGGGACCTCGTATTCCGCACCCTGCCGCGCAAGCGCAACCACTAGCTGTAGTTCCTCACAACGTTGTTCATCCGGGCCTCCTTGAAGGCTGGGGGTGCGACCCACCCAGATCAAGGAGGACACCGGATGGACATCCACGCTAACGCCCGCACCTGCCCGAATAGCCGCAGGCTGCTGGTCAAACGCATCGAAGAGGAGAACTGGTCGCTGATGGTGGCGGCCGAGGCCGCCGGCATCAGCGAGCGATCGGCCCGCAAGTGGCTGTCTCGCTGGCGCAGTGAGGGAGAGGCGGGGCTGTTGGATCGCAGCTCCGCCCCGAGGCGGGTGCCCTCGCGCCTGGCAGGTGACCGCCTGGAGGCGATCGAGGCACTGCGGCGGCTGCGGATGACAGCGGCGGAGATCGCCGAAGTCCTGGGCATGGCGCTCTCGACCGTCTCGCGGTGGCTGGCCCGGATCGGATTGGGAAAGCGCAGCCGACTTGCTCCTCCCGAGCCACCCAATCGCTATGAACGCAAGCGTCCCGGCGAGTTGATCCACGTCGACGTCAAGAAGCTCGCGCGGATCAGTGCCCGGGGCGCCGGGCATCGGGTGACCGGCAACCGCAAGAGCCAGTTCTCCCAGGGCCCCGAGCACGAACGCAGGCGAGTGACTGGCTGGGAGTTCGTCCACGTCTGCGTCGATGACGCCACCCGCCTCGCCTACGTGGAGGTCCTACCCGACGAGAAGGGCGCCACCGCCGCAGGGTTCCTGCGGCGCGCCGTCGACTGGTTCAAGGGAATGGGGATCGGGGTCGAGCGAGTGCTCTCAGACAACGGTGCCTGTTATCGCTCGGCCGTCCATGCGCAGGCCTGCACCGAGCTTCAGATGCACCACCTCTTCACCCGCCCCTATCGCCCCCGCACCAACGGCAAGGCCGAGCGCTTCATTCAGACGCTGACCAACCGTTGGGCTTACGGAGCCATCTATGGCTCCTCGGCCGAGCGCACCGGGGCACTGCCCGGCTGGCTCGACCACTACAACTTCAGGAGAGGACACGGCTCCCTTGGTCATCAACCGCCCGCGGCCCGGCTCGCCGAGCTGGAACAACGTGCTGAGTAACTACAACTAGCGCTCCTCCCGCACTACTTACTGGTTCCGTCATCCAAACGGCCAGTGGCACGAGCGATCCTGACTAAATGGAGAGTCACAGTGAGTATGGCTATGCCACACTCCTCATAAGGAATAACCCCCCGTTCACTGGATGGAAAGGAAATCAATGCCCAGTACGACGAACGTACTCGACGAGGCCCGAGATCTGGTTGTAAAGCGTCTCGCGGAGCTCGACGAGGAGCGTAAGCGCCTCGAGCGTGCCCTGACCGAGCTTGGTGGTGGCAGCAGCAAAACGACGACCCGGCGCGCCCCGGGTCGGCCGCGTGGAAGTAAATCCAGCAAGACCACCTCAACCGCGGCAGCCACTCCCCGCAAAAAACGACGCAAACGCCGTGGAGGCACCCGCGCCGATCAGGCCGTCAGCCTGATCGAGGGCGCGCCCGGCATCAGCGCTTCGGATGTCGCGAAGCAGATGAAGATCAAGCCGAACTACCTGTACCGCGTGCTCGGCGACCTCGAGAAAGAGGGACGGGTCAAGAAGGACGGCCGTCAGTACTACCCCGGCAGCTGACCTGAGCTGACAGGGAACGGGCCCGGGGGTGGGGTCCTCAAGACACTCAGCGCGAAGCGCGTCTTGAGGACCCCACCCCCGGGCCCGTTTTCGTGCCGCTGAGGGAGCTGCGGGCTAGTAGCCCGCCTGAGCAGCGCTAGACCAGGCCGAGCTGGGAGACCGCGTCGCGCTCTTCCTGGAGCTCCGATACGTTCGCGTCGATGCGCTGACGTGAGAAGTCGGGGACGTCGAGGCCCTGGACGACGGACCACTCGCCGCCGCTGCAGGTGCAGGGCTGGCCGCAGATGATGCCCTCGCCGATCCCGTAGGAGCCGTCGGCCGGCACACCCATCGAGACCCAGTCACCCTCCGGGGTGCCGAGCACCCAGTCATGGATGTGGTCGATCGCCGCGTTCGCGGCCGAGGCGGCACTGGAGGCGCCACGGGCGTCGATGACCTCCGCCCCGCGCTTGGCGACGCGGGGGATGAACTCGCCGGCGATCCAGGCCTCGTCGTCGACCGCGTCCCAGGCATTGGCGCCATCGACCTTGGCGTTGACCAGATCGGGGTACTGGGTGGCCGAGTGGTTGCCCCAGGTGGTCATGTTGCTGACCGCCGAGACCGGCTTGCCGAGCTTGCTCGCAAGCTGGGATATCGCCCGGTTGTGGTCAAGCCGCATCATCGCCGTGAAGCGCTCGCGCGGCACGTCGGGCGCGTTCGACATCGCGATCAGGGCGTTGGTGTTGGCCGGATTGCCGACCACCAACACCTTGACGTCGTCGGCGGCGCCGGCGTTGATCGCTTCGCCCTGGGGCTTGAAGATGCCGCCGTTGGCCTCGAGCAGGTCGGCGCGCTCCATGCCGGGACCGCGCGGACGGGCGCCGACGAGGAGGCCGATGTTGCAGCCGTCGAAAGCCTGCTTGGGATCATCGGTGATGTCGATGCGGCTGAGCAGCGGGAAGGCACAGTCGTCGAGCTCCATCGCCGTGCCCTCCGCCGCCTTCAGCGCCGGGGTGATCTCCAGCAGGCTGAGCTCGACAGGGGTGTCGGGGCCAAGCATCTGGCCGCTGGCGATGCGGAACAGCAGCGCGTAGCCGATCTGCCCGGCGGCGCCAGTAACGGTGACCTTTACGGGGGTGCTCACGAAATCGTCTCCTCGGAGTTGGGGATTGGGGGAACCGCTAAGCCATGGCGCGCTGCAGGTTCTCGTCGATCGAGGCCAGGAACTCCTGCGTGGTCTGGAACTCCTGGCCGGCGCCGACGAGCAGCGCGAGGTCTTTGGTCATCTTGCCGCTCTCGACCGTCTCTATGCACACGCGCTCGAGCGTCTCCGCGAACGCCGATACCTCCGGCGTCTCGTCCATCCGCCCGCGGGCGGCAAGGCCGCGGGTCCAGGCGAAGATCGAGGCGATCGGGTTGGTCGAAGTCGGCTTGCCCTGCTGGTGCTGGCGAAAGTGGCGGGTGACGGTTCCGTGGGCGGCCTCGGCCTCGACCGTCTTGCCGTCGGCGCTCATCAGGACGCTGGTCATCAGGCCGAGCGAGCCGAACCCCTGGGCGACGGTGTCGGACTGGACGTCGCCGTCGTAGTTCTTGCAGGCCCACACATACCCGCCTTCCCACTTCAGCGCCGCCGCCACCATGTCGTCGATCAGACGGTGTTCGTACGTAATACCGGCAGCCTCGAAGTCAGCTTTGAACTCCGCCTCGTAGATCTCCTCGAAGAGGTCCTTGAAACGCCCGTCGTAGCGCTTCATGATCGTGTTCTTGGTCGAGAGGTAGACGGGGTAGCCGCGATTGAGCCCGTACCGCATCGACGCGCGCGCAAAGTCGCGAATCGAGTCGTCGAGGTTGTACATCGCCATCGCGATGCCGCCACTCGGGAAGTCGTAGACGTCGAGCTCGACCGGCTCGGAGCCATCCTTGGGCGTGTAGGTAAGGGTGAGCGAGCCCGCGCCGGGCACGACCAGATCGGTGGCGCGGTACTGATCGCCGAAAGCGTGACGGCCGATCACGATCGGCTTGGTCCAGCCCGGCACCAGGCGCGGTACGTTGGAGATCACGATCGGCTCGCGGAAGATGACGCCGCCGAGGATGTTGCGGATCGTCCCGTTCGGCGAGCGGTACATCTCCTTCAGTCCGAACTCCTCGACCCGCGCCTCGTCCGGCGTGATCGTCGCGCACTTGACGCCGACGCCGTGCCGCTTGATCGCGTTGGCGGCGTCGACCGTGATCTGGTCGGCGGTCGCGTCGCGGCTCTCGATCCCAAGGTCGTAGTACTCGAGGTCGAGGTCGAGGTAGGGCAGGATCAGCTGCTCTTTGATGAACGACCAGATGATGCGAGTCATCTCGTCGCCGTCGAGCTCGACAACCGGGTTCTTGACCTGGATCTTCGCCACCGGCGCGCGATGCTATCTACCTGCCACAATCGGCACGGGATGGCAACTGCCGAGCGACCGACTGTCGGTAACCACGAGGTGGCCAACCAGCCGCCGCCGCTGGTCGACTACAACGTCTTCGAGGCGGATCGACCCCTGGTCGAGGCGGTGAGCCGCGAGGGTGCGGAGTGGGCCGAGGAGCGGATCGCCGCGGTCGGCCAGTACGCCGGTGGCGAGCACGCCCAGACCCTGGGCCGCCTCGCCAACGAGAACGGCCCGAAGCTGCGCACCCACGACCGCTACGGCCACCGCGTCGACGAGGCCGAGTTCCACCCCGCCTGGCACGAGCTGCTGGGCAAAGCGGTCGAATACGAACTGCACTCCTCCCCCTGGCAGGACCCACGGCCTGGCGCCCACGTCGCCCGCGGCGCCGCCTTCATGTGCATGTCCCAGGCCGAGGCCGGGATCGGCTGCCCGATCTCGATGACCTACTCGGTGATCCCGGCCCTGCGCACCCAGCCGGAGCTGGCCGCCGAGTGGGAGCCACGGCTGCTCTCGGCCGCGTACGACCCGCGCAACGCGCCGGCCCCGGACAAGTCCGGTGCCCTGGCCGGAATGGGGATGACCGAGAAGCAGGGCGGCACTGACGTCCGCGCCAACACCACCCTCGCCCGCCCGGTCAACGGCGGCGGGCCCGGTGCCGAGTATGAGCTGAGCGGGCACAAGTGGTTCATGTCGGCGCCGATGTGCGATGCCTTCCTCGTCCTCGCCCAGGCCGACGGCGGCATCTCCTGCTTCCTCTTCCCGCGCTGGACGCCCGACGGCGAGCGCAACCGCTTCCGCCTGCAACGGCTCAAGGACAAGCTCGGCAATCGCTCCAACGCCTCCAGCGAGATCGAGTTCGACTCGGCCTCGGCCTGGCTGGTCGGCGAGGAGGGCGCCGGGGTGCGGACGATCATCGAGATGGTCAACCACACCCGCCTCGACTGCGTGATGGGCGGCGCCACCGGGATGCGAGCCGGGGTCGCCCAGGCGATCCACCACGCCTCGCACCGTTCCGTCTTCGGCCGCCAACTCTCCGAGCAGCCGCTGATGCGCAATGTCCTCGCCGATCTGGCAGTCGAGTCCGAGGCGGCGACGATCGCGGCGATGCGCCTGGCCCGCGCCTACGACGAAGCGATCGCCGGCGACGAGGAGGCCGCCAACCTGAAGCGGATCGCCAACGCGGTGCTCAAGTACTGGATCTGCAAGCGCGCCCCGATGCACGCGGGCGAGGCGCTGGAGTGCCTCGGCGGCAACGGCTACGTCGAGGAGTCGGGGATGCCGCGGCTCTTCCGCGAGAGCCCGCTCAACTCGATCTGGGAGGGCTCCGGCAACGTCCAGTGCCTGGACGTACTGCGCGCGACGATCAAGTCCCCGGCCTCGCTCGAGGCCTTCTTCGCCGAGGTCGAGGAGGGCGCGGTCAGCGAGCCGCGGCTCGCCGCCTACGCCACCGCCCTGCGCGACGAGTTCCCCGGCGACGTCGAGACGATCGAGGTCCGCGCCCGCCGCGTGGTCGAGAAGATGGCCCTCGCCCTCCAGGCCTCGCTGCTGGTTCGCTACGGCGACGAGGCCGTGGCCAACGCCTTCTGCGCCTCCCGCCTCAGCGGCGACTGGGGCCAGGCCTTCGGCACCCTCCCCGCCGATGTCGACTTCAAGCGCATCATCGAGCGCCACCGCGCGGCAGTCTGAGCAGCTCCCGACGCTGAGCCAGTAGTCGCGCCAGCCGCTCCATCACTCTCCGCGGTTCACGTTCGAGGCGGTCGCCGGTGATGCGATCTACCTCGATCCCGGCCAGCAGGAGATCCTCCTGGCGCAGGCGGTCACGGGCGAATGCGGCGCGGGTGCCATGGGTCTCGAAGACATCGAGTTCCACCGCAAAACGCTCCGGCTCCCAGTAGGCGTCGAGCTCGAGCCCGGCGACGTTGCAGTTCACTGCCGGCGCGGGCAGCCCAGCCAACTCGACCAGCGACAGGAAGCGCCCCTCGACGCCGGAGCGGATGAAGGCCTGGTTGGGTCGGTAGAGCGTGAGCGCATCGCGCAGAGGCACCACTCCGCGATGGTGGCCAACCCGCGCGAACAGGTCCTCCACTTCGACGAGGTCGAAGTGCCCCAACTCTTCCGAGCGCTCCAGCACACGATCGAGACGCCTCCGCGGAAGCGTTGCGGCCAGATCCAACAGGGTCCGGGCCAAGGAGGTGACGGGAATGGCCTCGCGCTCGGCGCGGTCAAAGGGATCCAGGCGGGCATAGTGCAGGCGGATGGCCACCTTCCGGTGGCGCCGGGTGGGCGCCGTGACGTCGATCCGTTCGGGCGCATACCGGAGCAAACCCCAGATCCACCCAGCCGACGCATGGCTGGCATAGGCCGGAGCGCAAGCCAGAACCGCAGCCCGGCAATTTCCATACCAATCGAGACGGCGCCGACCAACCGCATATACCCCGCGGTGCAGGCGGTGCAGGCGGCCTGCCGCCGCAGCATCGGCGATCACGTCGTATGAGTACCCCAGGGCGCGAAGCTGCCGCGCCGAGACGACCCCGTGCTGGCGATCGGCAAGCTCAGCCAAGCCCTGATGCCTTCCTTCCGTTCGTCGGTACTCGGCCATAGGCCGATAAGCGACGAACGGAGCCAAACTCTCCCCCCTGGACAGATGGGCTTAGCGAGTGGCGTCGCGCAGGGCTCGGCCGACCTGCTCGACCGTGATCACGCCGCTGAGGCGGCCGTCGGCGTCAACGGCCATCAGGGCACCGAGCCGGCGCAGGTTCTGGTTGTTGAGCAGGGAGTCGAGCGGGGTGTCGTCCCTGATGAAGAGCCCCTGGTCGGGATCGATCAGGTCGGCGACGTTGGAGTTGGCGCGCGATACCTCCGGCACCTCGTCGGCGCGGTCGCGTTCGAGCAGGCCGAGGAAGCGGTAGGCGGCGTCGACGACCGGGAACCAGGGCCAGCGGTAGCGCAGGAAGTACTCGTCGAGCGCGCGCTCGACGCTGATGTCGCCGGGGATCGCGACCGGTTCGCGGTCCATCACGTCGGCGACGCTGAGGTTGTCGATCCTGCTGGTGATCGCCGTCTGCATCGCGGCGCCGCGGGCTGAGCCGTTGACGACCATCCCGATCAGCCCCAGCCAGACGCCGCCGAAGAGATCGCCGGTGAGGATCAGGAAGAAGCCGCCGGCGATGAAGAGGTAGCCGAAGAGGCGGCCGAGGTTGGCGGCAAAGCGGGTTGCCGTGGTGCGGTCGCCGGTCTTCCACCAGGCGATCGCGCGGGCGACCCGACCCCCGTCCATCGGGAACGCCGGCAGCAGGTTGAAGACCAGCAGGAGGAGGTTGATGAAGGCCAGCCAGGCGACCACCGCCAGCAACCCGGAGACATCATCGCTGCGGTTGAGCAGAACCGCGTCCTCGAACGCCGTGCTGCCAGCGGCTGCGATCCCACCCACGGTGAGGACGAGGAAGATCGCCAGCGTCACGAGGGGACCGGCGAGTGCCACCTTGAGTTCGGTGCCCGGGCTGTCGGCTTCGCGGTCCATCCGCGCCATGCCGCCGAAGATCCAGAGCTGGATGCCGGTTATGCCGATCCCGTTGCGCCTGGCGGCGAAAGCGTGGCCGAGCTCGTGCAGAACGATCGAGCCGAAGAAGCCAGCCGCGGTCAGGATCCCCAGCAGGAACGACGTCGTCGAGGTACTCGGCTCGTCGAGCAGATTCGCGTAGCTGCGCGAGGTGAAGATGATCACGAAGAAGAGGAAGAGGAACCAGGACCAATCGACCGAGATCCTGATCCCGCGCACATGAAAGAGCGTGAAGGTGCGTCCACCGAGCATTTCCCCATGGTATGTGGGTAGCTTCTCCGCCTCCATGGCAACGGACCAAAAGTGGCTGCGCGAGCGGCTCGAGGAACTGGAGAAGATCGACCGCCCCTCCGCCTCCGAGGGCGAGCGCAAGGCCGCCGAGTGGCTGGTCGCCCGCCACGCCGAGCTCGGCGCCGAGGCGCGGATCGAGGCCGAGTCGGCCCACGGCACCTATTGGTGGCCCGCTGGGGATCGGCGCCGCGCTGGGCGCGATCGGGGCGATTGCCGGCCTGCGCGGCCGCCGCCTGCTGGGCACTGTGCTGGGTGCGATCGGGGCCGCCGGCATCGCCGACGACTTCCCACCCGGCCAGCGGCGCCTGCGCCGGCCTCTGCCCAAGCGCACCACCTACAACGTCATCTGCGAGCTCGGCGACCCCGAGGCCGAGCGCACGGTCGTCGTCATCTCCCATCACGACTCGGCCCACTCCGGCATCGTCTTCCACCCAAAGCTGCCGGAGATCGGCGACCGCCTCGGCCTGCTCGAGAAGACCGACACCAGCCCGATGCTGATGGCGCCCGTCGTGGGCGGGCCGCTGCTGACCGCGCTTGGGGCGCTGACCGGCAAGCGGCTGCTGGCGAAGCTTGGTCTCCTGTTCGGCCTCGGCTCGATCGCGGCGATGGTCGACATCGGCCTGCGCAAGGTCGTCCCCGGCGCCAACGACAACGGCACCGCGGTCGTCGCCGAGCTCGCCCTGGCCCAGCGCTTCCTCGAGGAGCCGCCGCAGGGGGTGCGAGTGATCCTGCTCTCGGTCGGCTCGGAGGAGTCGTTCAGCGAGGGGATCAAGGCCTTCGGCGAGCGCCACTTCCCCTCATTGCCGCGGGAGTCGACCTTCTTCCTCTGCCTCGAGTCGATCGGCTCACCCCACCTGCTGGCACTGCGGGCCGAGGGCTTCCTGAAACTGCACGACTACCCCCCGCGCTCCCTCGCCCTGATCGACGGCCTGGCGGAGGAGATGGGGATCTGGCTCTACCCCAACCTGCGCCTGCACAACGGCACCGACGGACTGGAGCCGCTGGCGGCGGGCTACGAGACCGCGGTGATCGCCGGCTGCACCGACCTCAAGCAGCCCGCCAACTACCACTGGCGGCACGACCTCGCCGAGAACGTCGACTTCGGCACCGTCGCCGACGCAATTCAGCTCAGCGACGCGGCGATCCGCCGGCTCGGAGAACGGTGGCTCTGACCTGAGGCCCGAGGAGGTCTCGCTGGAGCCTCCCCGCTGTTGCTCCAGCGAGACCTCCCCGGGCCTCAATTCCGACTGCGGGCTCGGATTTCGGCGCTATAGCATCCGCGCTCGTGCCTACTCATGACGTTCTCGTAATTGGCGCTGGCCTCGCAGGACAGCGCGCCGCCCTCGCGGCCGCCGAGGAAGGCGTATCGGTAGGGATCATCAGCAAGGTCCACCCGGTGCGCTCCCACTCCAATGCAGCGCAGGGCGGGATCAACGCCGCGCTGAATCCGGGTGACTCCTGGGAGTCGCACGCTTTCGACACGATCAAGGGCTCCGACTACCTCGGCGACCAGGACGCGATCGAAATCATGACCCGCGAGGCGCCGGAGGAGATCCTCCACCTCGAGCACCTCGGCGTCACCTTCCACCGCAACGAGGAAGGCAAGCTCGGCACCCGCGCCTTCGGCGGCGCCTCCGCCGCCCGCACCTACTACGTCGCCGACATCACCGGCCAGGCGATCATGCACGTGCTCTACGAGCAGCTGATGAAATATTCCGACTCGGTCGCCCGCTACGAGGAGTGGTTCTCGACGGCGCTGGCGATGGACGAGAACGGCGAGTGCTGCGGCGTCGTCACCCGCAACGTCGCCGACGGCTCGATGGAGCTGTTCGAGGCGAAGTCGGTGATCCTCGCCTGCGGCGGCAACGGCCAGGTCTGGAAGCCGACCACCAACGCCCTGATCTGCACCGGCGACGGCATCGCGATGGCCTACCGGGTCGGCGCCAAGCTGATGGACATGGAGATGATCCAGTACCACCCGACGACGCTGGCGGGCAAGGGCTTCCTGATCACCGAGGGCGCCCGCGGCGAGGGCGCCCACCTGCTCAACGCCAACGGCGAACGCTTCATGGAGAAGTACGCGCCGAACAAGATGGAGCTGGCCTCGCGCGACGTCGTCTCCCGCGCCGAGCAGACCGAGATCAACGAGGGCCGCGGCTTCCCCGACGGCACCGTCGCCCTCGACATCACCGTGGTCCCGAAAAAGCGCGTGCACGAGGCGCTGCGGGAGATCGTCCTCGTCGGCCGTGACTTCGCCGGCGTCGACATCACCCGCGAACCGATCCACATCAAGCCGGGCAACCACTACACGATGGGTGGAGTCAAGACCGACGTCGACGGCCGCACCGACATCCCCGGCCTCTACTCGGCCGGCGAGACCGCCTGCGTCTCCGTCCACGGCGGCAACCGCCTCGGCGCCAACTCACTGCTGGACACGCTGATCTTCGGCCGGCGCTCCGGCGCCGACGCCGCCGCCCGCGCCAAGCGGGTCGAGGGCTCCCGGCCCTCGCGCAAGATCCTCGAGGACGAGGACGCGATGATCGCCGACATCAACTCGCGCGAGCAGGGCTCCGGCCGCCGCGTCTCCGAGATCAAGCTCGAGCTGGGCCAGACGATGGACGCCAAAGTCGCCGTCTTCCGCGACGAGGCCGGGATCAAAGAGGCGATCGAGATCGTCGCCCGCCTCAAGGAGGAGGCGAAGACGGCCTACATCGACGACCACGGCAGCGTCTTCAACCAGGACCTGCTTGGCGCGATCGAGCTCGGCTACATGCTCGACAACGCCGAGTGCACCGCCCTCGCCGCGCTGGAGCGCAAGGAGAGCCGCGGCGCCCAGTACCGCACCGACTTCCCCGAGCGCAACGACGAGGAGTGGCTCAAACACATCGACCTCGAGCAGACCGACGATGGGCCCGAGATCTCTTACTCCGAGGTGACCATTACCCAGTGGGAACCGGAAGCGAGGACTTACTGATGGCCGATTACAAGATCAAAGTCCGCAGGTTTCAGCCCGAGAGCGGCGAGGGGCCGTACTGGGAGGAATTCAACGTCGACCTCGAGCCCTCGCTCTCGGTCCTCGACAGCCTGCTGCAGGTGAAGGACCGCGAGGACGGCTCGCTGGCCGTGCGCTGCTCCTGTCGCGCCGCGATCTGCGGTTCCTGCGGGATGAAGATCAACGGCCAGTCCGGCCTCGGCTGCAAGACCCAGATCGGCGAGGCTCAAGAAAGGGCCGACAAGGTGGCGAGCGCGGTCGGCGGCGCCAGCGCCGACAACGTGATCGTGATCGAGCCGATGGGCAACATGCCGGTGGTCAAGGACCTGATCACCGACATGGAGTCGACCCACTGGACCAAGATCCGCCGCGTCACCCCCTGGCTCCTCCCCCACGGCGAGGCGCCCGAGCGCGAGTACATCGTCGACCCGGAATCGATGCTCGACATCACCCAGTCGATGGCCTGCATCCAGTGCGGCGCCTGCGTCTCCTCCTGCCTCTCGATGGAAGCCGACCCCGACTTCATCGGCCCGGCGGCGCTGGCCAAGGCCTACCGCTTCGTCGGCGACCCGCGCGACGCCGAGTCCAAGGAGCGCCTGCACGACCTGGCCGAGGATCCGCACGGGATCTACGACTGCACCCACTGCTTCAGCTGCGTCGACGCCTGCCCCAAGGACGTGGCGCCGATGGACCAGATCATGCGTCTGCGCCGCAAGGCCGGCGAAGAAGGGATCGAGGATCCCAACAGCGGCCACGACCACGAGATGGCCTTCGTCAAGATCATCGAGAAGAAGGGCACGCTCGACGAGGCGATGCTGGTGCAGGAGTCCTACGCGCCGGGCATCAAAGGCAAGCTGAAACCGAGCAAGCGCGGGATCCGGGAAACGATCAAGTCGCTGCCGACGATCCTGCGACCGCTGCGCAAACGCAAGGTCAAGCTCCGGCAGGCGATCCCGGGCACGCACCACAAGCTCCCCGGCGACGCGATGAGCGACGTCAAGGCGATCTATGCCCACGCCGAGGAGCACAACGAGGAATTCAACCTGTACATCAAGGGCGACGAGGGCGAGCTGGCCGAGATCGAGGCCGAGGAGGCCCACGAGAAGACCGCCGCCGCCACGCCGAGTGAGGAGGCCTCGAATGGCTGATCAGATCAAAGTCGCCTACTGGCCCGGCTGCGTCTCGCGCGGGTTCACGCCGGAGCTGCACGGCTCGATGGCCCTGGTCGCCGACCGCCTCGGCATCGAGCTGGTCGAACTGGACCGCGCCAACTGCTGCGGCGCCGGCGTCATCGCCGAGCACAACCAGGAGCTGGCCGACACGCTCAACGCCCGCACCTTCGCGCTCGCCCAGGAGACCGGGCTCTCGATGATGAACATCTGCTCGACCTGCCAGGGCGCCCAGTCGGAGTGCCAGCAGCGGCTCGACGCCGACTCGAGCTACCGCGCCCACGTCAACGAGGCACTGAGCGGCCAGGGCCTCGCCTACGAGAAGTCCGAGGACGGCTCCTGGAACAACAAAAACTTCCTCTGGCTGCTGGTCGAGGACTACGGTCTCGATCGACTGAAAGCCCAGGTCGTGCGCCCGCTCTCCGGCCTCCGCGTCGGCCCCTTCTACGGCTGCTACATCGTGCGGCCGAAGGAGCGGCTCGGCTACGGCGAGTTCCCCGACCGCGACGTCTACCTGGAGCAGGTCATCGTCGCCCTCGGCGGCGAGGTCGTCGAGTACGACGGCGCCCGCAAATGCTGCGGCTTCCCGCTCGTGACGATGAACCGCGAGACCTCGCTGAAGCAGGCCGGGACCCATGTTGGCGACGCGATCGATGCCGGCGCCGACTGCCTCGTCACCCCCTGCCCCCTCTGCCACCTCAACCTCGATATGCAGCAGCCGGAGGCGGCCAAGGTCGTCAACCGCGACCTCGGCCTCGCCGTCCTGCACCTCCCCCAGCTGGTCGGCCTGGCGCTCGGCGCCGAGCCGAAGGAGCTGGGCATGAGCAAGCACATCGCCTCAACTGGCTGGGTCGAGGATCGTTTGGCCGGCGTACCGGCCTAGCGCATAGCCTGGGGCGATCACGCCCTTCTTTCTCCCATTCGCCTCCGCCAGCGACACGGCGGGAGTCCTGACCGACCTCTTCGTCGTCCTCGTCGCCGCCAAGCTCGGCGACGAGGTCTTCAAGCGGATCGGGCAGCCGGCGATCGTCGGCGAGATCCTCGGCGGGGTCCTGGTCGGGCCTTCGGTGCTGGGCCTGGTCGAGGTCAACGAGGTGCTGCGGGTCTTCTCCGAGCTCGGCGTCGTCTTCCTGCTCTTCTGGGTCGGGCTGGAGACGCGACTCTCGGAGATGCGGGCGGTCGGGCGGATCGCGGTCACGGTCGGCAGCGCCGGCGTCGTCCTTCCTTTCCTGGCCGGGATCGGGTTGGGATTGGCGCTCGGCGAAAGCACCGAAACCAGCGTCTTCCTCGGCGCCGCCCTGGCCGCGACCAGCGCCGGCATCACCTCTGCCACCTTCCTCGACCTCGGGATCGCCCGGCGCCCGGCCGCCCGCACCGTGCTCGGCGCCGCCGTGGTCGACGACATCCTCGCCCTGATCCTGCTCTCGGTCGCGGTCGGGATGGCCGCCGATGGCGGCGTCGACGCCAGCAAGATCGCCCTGGCGTTGGCCGTCGCCGTCGCCTTCGTCGCCTTCGTCGCCCTGGGCGGAACGCGGCTGCTGCAGAGCCGTCCGCAGCTGCTCGACGCGCCGCGCTTCGCCGACTCGCCGCTGCTGCCGGCGGTGATTCTCTGCCTCGGACTTGCCGCCTTCGCCGCCCAGATCGGGCTGGCGGCGCTGATCGGCGCCTTCCTCGCCGGGATGATCGTCGCCGAGACCAAGGACCAGAGCTCGATCGAGCAGGAAGTCCAACCCCTCTACGCCTTCTTCCCTCCTTTCTTCTTCGCCTTCATCGGCATCGAGCTCAGCCTCGACTCCCTGTTCAGCGTCCACGCCCTGCTGCTGCTGGCGGCGATCACGGCGCTGGCCGTCGTCACCAAGCTGATCCCCGCCTACCTCGCCTCGCGTGGACTGGGGCGGGAGGAAGCCAAGATCGTCGGCGTCGGCATGGTTCCGCGCGGCGAGGTCGGCATCGTCGTCGCCTCGATCGGGGCAGCGGAGGGAGTGGTCGACGCCGAGCTGTTCGCGGTCGTGGTCGGGATGTCGATCCTGACCACGCTGATCGCACCGTTTGCCCTGCGGCGGCTGAGCGGCTCAGCGCATCCGACTTAGACCCCACCCTGGTGGGGCAAAGGTCGGCTGCGCCGTGCGGTCAGCGTCGCGGCGCGACCAGGTCGCGCTCGACCAGCAGCTCGGCGATCTGCACGGTGTTGGTAGCCGCGCCCTTGCGGAGGTTGTCGGAGACGACCCAGATGTCGAGGGCGCTCTCGTTGCCGGGGTCGCGACGGATGCGGCCGACGAAGACGTCGTCCTTGCCGGCGGCGTCGATCGCCATCGGGTAGCGGCCGGCAGCGGGATCGTCGACGACGGTCACGCCCGGCGCCGCGGCCAGCAGCTCGCGGGCGTGCTCCGGGCTCAGCGGCTGGCGGGTCTCGACGTTGACCGCCTCGGAGTGCCCGCTCACGACCGGCACCCGCACGCAGGTGGCGGAGACCTTGATCTCCTGGTCGCCGAGGATCTTGCGGGTCTCGTTGATCAGCTTGCGCTCCTCGTCGGTGTGGTCGTCGCCGTCGGGAAAGCTGCCGGCCTGGGCGAGCACGTTGAAGGCAATCTGCTGCGGGTAGATCGAGGCCTCAGCCGGCTGGCCGTGGAGGATCGCGTGCGACTGCTCCATCAGCTCGTCGATCGCCGCCTTGCCGGTGCCGGAGACGGCCTGGTAGGTGGAGATCACCAGCCGCTCGATCCCGGCCTCGTCGTAGAGCGGCTTCAGCGCCACGACCATCTGCATGGTCGAGCAGTTGGGATTGGCGATGATGCCGTTGTGGCCGTCGAGGGCCTCGGGGTTGACCTCGGCGACGACCAGCGGCACGTCGTCGTGCATGCGCCAGTGGCTGGTGTTGTCGACCACGGTGGCACCGGCCGCGACGAGGCGCGGCGTCCACTCGGCGCTGATCGCACCGCCGGCGGAGGAGAGGACGACGTCGAGGCCCTGGATCGACTCCTCGGAGAGCTCGCGGCAGACGATCGCCGAGCCGTTCCACTCCAGCTCGCGCCCGGCGGAGCGCGCGGAGGCGAAGGGCACGACCTCGGCGGCGGGGAAGTCGCGGTCGGCGAGCAGCTCGAGGATCGTCGTCCCGACCAGCCCGGTCGCACCCAGAACTCCGACTCTGTATCCGTCGCCCGCCATCACCCGATTATGAACGGCGGCTCAGCCGGCGACCGTGGGCCGGTGCTGGGGCCCGGTGGCGTCCTCGGGACGGATCGCGTCGCCGCCGAGTTCGAAGGTCTTGTGCAGGGCGTTGACCGCGTCGGAGACCCGCTCGGCAGGGATGACGCATGAGATCTTGATCGGCGAGGTGGAGATCATCTCGATGTTGATCCGTTCGGCGCCGAGCACCTCGAAGACTTTGGCGGCAACGCCCGGGTGCGAGCGCATGCCGGCGCCGACGATCGAGACCTTGCCGATCTGCTCGTCGGTGCGGACCTTGAGCGAGACGTCGCCGAGCGCGGCGATCGTGTCCTTGGCGACCGGCAGGTCGGCGCGGTCGACGGTGAAGGAGAGGTCGGCCAGCTGATCGCCGCCCACCGGCTCGTTCTGGATGATCACGTCGACGTTGACGTTGGCCGCGGCGAGGGCGGTGAAGATGCGGCCGGCGACGCCGGGCTCGTCGCGGACGCCGGTCAGCGTCACACGGGCCTCCGCGTTGGAGTGGGTCACGGCGGTTACGAACGGTTGCTCCACGGTCTCCTCTTCTGCCACCACGAGGGTACCGGGACCGTCCTCGAAGCTGCTGCGGCAGTGGATGCGGACGCCATGGTTGCGGGCGTACTCGACCGAGCGCAGCTGCAGCACCCCGGCCCCGGAGGCCGACATCTCGAGCATCTCCTCGAAGGAGACGCGGGCGAGCTTGCGCGCGTCCGGCACCAGCCGCGGGTCGGCGCTGAAGACGCCGGCGACGTCGGTGTAGATCTCGCAGACGCTGGCCTCGAGGGCGGCAGCGAGCGCCACGGCGGTGGTGTCGGAGCCGCCACGGCCGAGCGTGGTGACGTCGCGGCTCTCGGTGGAGACCCCCTGGAAGCCGGCGACGAGGACGATCCGGTCCTCCCCCAGGGCCTCCCTGATGCGGTCGGCGCGGACGTCGACGATCCGCGCCTTGGTGTGGAAGGAGTCGGTGACGATCCCCGCCTGGGACCCCGTCAGCGAGATCGCCTCGTGACCCATGTCGTGGATCGCCATCGCGCAGAGCGCACAGGAGATCCGCTCCCCGGTCGAGAGCAGCATGTCCATCTCGCGGGCAACCGGCCGCGCGGAGATCTCCTGGGCCTGGGCGACCAGTTCGTCGGTCGTCTTGCCCCGGGCGGAGAGCACGGCGACGACCCGGCTGCCGGCCTCGCGGGCGGCGACGATCCGCCCCGCGGCGCGCTTGATCTGCTCGGCGCCGGCCACCGAGGTGCCGCCGAACTTCATTACGACGATGTCGGAATTGCTCCCGCCCATGAGTGTCTGAGGATAGTCGGCGCCTAAAGCAACGGTTCGGCCGGCCGATAAGCACGAGCATGGAGCCGAACACGAGCAACCTGCCGGTGGCCGGGGCGGTTCAGGACACCTCCGTCCAGACCGAGCGCCTGCTCGTCGCCTCCCGTCTCGCCACCGACCTCGCCGGCGCCCACAGCGTCGCCGAAGTCGCCGGGGTCGCGGTGCGGCTCCTGCACGAGTCCTTCGACTACTACCTCGCCGTGGTCCAGCGGCTCGATCCCGACGGCTCGCTGCGGGTCGTCGCCGGTGCCGGGCCACTGGCCGAGGAATTCACCGACTTCCTCGCTCAGGAGCAGCCGGTCGAGGTCGGCGTCAACGGCCGCGTCGCCCGCAGCGGCCGGGCGGCGATGGTCAACGACACCCGGCTCGACTCCGACTACCTGACCCGCAACCCGCGCACCGACCCCGGCTCGGAGCTCTCGCTGCCGATCTCGGTCGCCGGCTCGATCTGGGGCGTGATGAACCTCGAGCAGGAGCAGCCCGATGCCTTCGCCGAGGAGGATCTGCTGCTGGCCCACGTCGTCGCCAGCCAGGTCGGGGCGGCGATCCACCGCTGCCAGCTGGTCACAGAACTGGAGGGCGCCTTCCTCACCACCGTCGGCGTCCTCGCCGACGCGGTCGAGCTGCAGGACGCCTACACCGCCGACCACGCCAACGAGGTCGCCGACCTGGCCGCCGCGGTCGGCAGGCGGATGGGCATCGGCGGCGCCGAGCTGGACCGGCTCCGCTACGGCGCCCTGCTCCACGACGTCGGCAAGATCGGCATCCCCGGCGAGATCCTCCGCAAGCCCGGCCCGCTGACCGCCGCGGAGCGCGGGCGCATGGACGAGCACACCGCGATCGGCGCCCGCATGCTCGAGCGCATCCCCTTCCTCGCCCCGGTGGCGCCGCTGGTCCGCTCTGCCCACGAGCGCTTCGACGGCGGCGGCTACCCCGACGGCCTCGCCGGCGCCGAGATCCCGCGCGGGGCGATGATCATCGCCACCTGCGACGCCTTCCACGCGATGACCTCCAACCGCACCTACCGCCGGGCGATCGGCCACGACGCGGCGATCCGGGAGCTGGAGACCAACGCCGGCACCCAGTTCGACCCCGCGGTGGTCGCGGCGCTGGTAACCGAGCTGGGCTGAGGACTACTCAGCCGGTGGCGATTCGGGGCGCATGATCCGGGTGCTGCCGTCCCCGGCGACGACGACCGCAGCGAACCCCTGACTGAATGCTTTCGCGATCGCACGCTCCGTACCTGGCGCGTCGGCGAGTCACCAGGAACGTCAATCTCAGCTGCCGCCCCCGAGGTTGCCGAGCATCGCCTGTTCGGCCATGCGAACCAGACCGAGGCCGCTGTGGGGGCGCATATCGCTGCTGCGCACGCGGACGTGGGAGCCGTGCGGGCCGACCACCTCGACGATCGTGCAGACGTCGCCGATTTCGCAGTCGTCGCCGTAGTCGCCTTCGATCGCCTCCATCTGCTCGGCCACGACCCGGCCGATCTTGCTCTGGTCAAGCGCCATCTCTGAGCTCCTTCCTGAAGTTGTGGACACACTCCCTGCCCGACGACCATAAGTGATCATGATCACACTTGGAGATATATCGGAGCGATATATATTGCGGCGATGGAGCAGCTGAGCGCAACCGCCTACGTGATCCTCGGAATGATCCGCGGCGCACCGAAGTCCGGCTACGAGATCAAGGCGGTGGTCGATGAGACCACGCGCTTCTTCTGGGCCGCCAGCTACGGGCAGATCTACCCGGAGCTGAAACGGCTTTCGGAGGCGGGTCTGATCGCCGGGGTCGACGCTCCCACGGGCGGTCGCAAACGCACCGTCTACGAGATCACCGACGACGGTGAGGAGGAGTTGAAGGCCTGGCTGCGCCAGCCGCCGGGCACCTACGAGATGCGCGACGAAGGGCTGCTGAAGCTGTTCTTCGCCAACGCCCTGCCCCGCGAGGAAGCGGTGGAGATCCTGCGGGCGATGCGCGACTACCGCCGCTCTGTCCACGAGCAGCTGACCGCCATGGAGCCGATGGCGGCAGCCAAGCCTGACCCGTTCCCGCTGATGGTGCTGCGGGGCGGCATCGAGTTCACCGCCTGGTTTGCCGACTGGTGCGAGCGGATGGAGGAGCAGATCCTCGACTCCGCTCCCGAGAAAAGGAGCAGCTGATGTTCGACGCCCTCGCCCGTTTCGCCGACGGCAACGCCCGCCGGATCGGGATCTTCGCGATCCTCTTCTTCGTCCTCGCGGCGGCGATCGGCGGCTCGGTCGCCAGCCGCCTCGACCCCTACGGGGCCGACGACCCCGCGACCGAGACGGTAAAGGCAAAGGAACAGCTCGAGGACGCCGGGCTGCGGGTGCCGGCCGTGATCGCGGTGGTCGAGAACGCGCCCGTCGCCAAGGCCTCCAGCCGGGCCCGGGTCGAGTCGCTGGAGCGCAGCGTGCGCCGCCGCGCCGACGTCAAGTCGGTCAGCGGCTACTACGACACCCACTCGCCCGTCTTCGTCTCCCGCGACCACCAGTCGAGCTACTTCGCCGTCACCCTGAAGCCGACCGAGGACAAGCGCTGGCAGGAAGCGGGCGCGGCCATCACCAAGCAGCTCTCGGTCCATCCGGGCGTGGTCGTCGGCGGCGCTGCCGTCGCTCAGGAGCAGGTCAACAAGCAGGTTGAAGAGGACCTGCGGATGGCCGAGCTGCTCGCCTTCCCACTGCTCTTCCTGCTCTCGCTGCTGTTCTTCCGCAGCCTCGTCGCCTCGGTGCTGCCGCTGATGATCGGCGGCCTGGCGATCGTCGGCACCTTCTTGATCTTGCGCCTGGCCAGCGAATTCGGCTCGATCTCGATCTTCGCCCTCAACCTGACCACCGCGCTGGGATTGGGGCTGGCAATCGACTACAGCCTCTTCATCGTCTCCCGCTACCGCGAGGAGATTGCCAGGAGCGGGCCCGGGCTGGCGGCAATGCGGCGGGTGCTGGCGACCTCCGGGCGCACCGTCTTCTTCTCCTCGCTGACCGTCTCCGCCGCGCTCGCCTCGCTGCTCGTCTTCCCCCAGCGTTTCCTCTACTCGATGGGGCTGGGCGGGGCGCTGGTGGCGCTGTTCGCGGCGCTGATCTCGCTGACCGTCCTGCCCGCCGTCCTGACCATGCTCGGGACCCGGGTCAACGCCGGCGCGCCGAAGTTCCTGCGGCGCCGCGCCGAGGCCGATACCGCGGTCGACGAGAACGGCTTCTGGTACCGGCTCTCGCGCTTCGTGATGCGGCGGCCACTGCCGATCGCCACTCTCAGCGCCCTCTTCCTGATCGTGCTCGGGCTGCCCTTCTTCGGGATCAAGTTCAACACCGTTGACCCGACCGTGCTGCCGAAGTCGGCCAGTGCCCGCCAGGCTTACGACACGGTCAGCGAGCAGTTCCCGCCTTACCGCGAGACGCCGATCTGGGTCGACGTCGATGGCGGCGGGCCGAGAGCGGCCACGGCCGTCGCGGCCCGGATCGAACGCGTCCCCGGAGTTGCCGAAGTACTGCCGCCACAACGGCTGCGGGGCGGTGTCGCGGCGATCCAGGTCGTGTCCGCCAACCCCTTCGTCTCCGACGCCAGCCACGAGACGGTGAAGGCGATCAGGACGATCCAGCCACCGCCGGGCACGACGGTCCTCGTCGGCGGCGCCAGTGCCGACTTCATCGACTTCCAGAGCAGCCTCAGCTCACACCTGCCGATCGCGCTGGCGATCGTGATCGTCGCCACCCTGGTCATCCTCTTCCTGATGACCGGCTCGGTGATCCTGCCGATCAAGTCGCTGATCATGAACTTCCTCAACCTCAGCGCCGTCTTCGGACTGCTGGTGCTGATCTTCCAGGACGGCAGGCTGGAGGGGTTCCTCGACTACACCAGCCCGGGAGCGATCGAGCAGACGATGCCGATCCTGCTCTTCGCCGTCGCCTTCGGCCTCTCCACCGACTACGCGGTCTTCCTCCTCTCTCGAATAAAGGAGGCGCGCGACAACGGCGCCTCGGAGTCGGAGTGCGTGGCGATCGGGCTGGAGCGGACCGGGCGGATCGTCACCGCCGCAGCGCTGCTGTTCGCGGTCGCGATGGGCGCCTTCGCCACCTCCCAGATCATCTTCATCAAGGAGAACGGCGTCGGCACGGCGCTGGCGGTGCTGATCGACGCCAGTATCGTCCGCGCCCTCTTGGTCCCCTCGTTGATGGAGCTGCTCGGCAAGTGGAACTGGTGGGCGCCCGGCCCACTGCGGCGCCTGCACGAACGGATCGGGATCAGCGAGGGTGGGTCGCCCGTCGCCTCCGAGCCCGAGCCGGAGGGCGCGTGAGCAAGGAGGCCGGCGCGGGCGCCCTGCCGGGATTCGAGGCCGACACCGCCGTCGAGGATCTCGGCGACGGGCGCTTCGCGGCCGCGATGAGCGAACGCTGGTGGGTCGGCAAAGGGCCCAACGGCGGCTACGTCGCCGCGATCATCCTGCGGGCAATCCAGGCCCGCGCCAGCCCCGCGCGGGCACCGCGCTCGCTGACCGTCCACTTTCTCAAGGCACCGCGGGCCGGCGCCGTCGAGGTGATGGTCGCGGTCGAGCGCGAAGGCGGCAGGACGACCTTCCTCTCGGCACGGCTGCAGCAAGAGGGCGAGACCTGCGCGACCGCCCTCGCGGTGCTCTCGGAGGACTGGACTGACGACGGCTTTGCGGAGGTGGAGATGCCCGACGCCGGCGAGCCCGGCGAGCTGAGCACCATCGACCCCGCCGCCAAGGGCCGGCCGAACATGCTTCACAACTACCGCCTCCGCCCCGCCCTGGGCGAGGAGGCGTTCTCCGGCGGCCCGGCCCGCAACGGCGCCTGGATCCGCACCCGCGAGCCACGGCTGCTGGACGCGCCGCTGGCGGCGACGCTGCTCGACACCTGGTTCCCCGCCCCCTTCGTCCGCCTCGAGCATCCGGCGGGAGCGCCGACGATCGACTACACGGTCCACTTCCGCTCGCCGCTGCCGCCGCCCGGAGCGACGGCGGAGGATCCCTACCTGATCGCCTTCCGTTCGAAGATCGCCCGCCACGGATTCTTCGACGAAGACGGCGAGCTCTGGTCCGCCGACGGCGTCCTCCTCGCACAGTCGCGGCAGCTGGCGCTGCTGCTCGACGCTTCGTAGTTGTAGACGCTGGAATCGAATCCGGTCAGGGCGATTTCGCCGGCATAGCCGAGCGGTTCCAGTTCGAACAGTTCCTCAATGCTTTTCAACAGCGAGTAGTGGTTGAAGTAGCCACTCTCGTTGACCGTGCCGGGGGCGACGAAGGGCGAGATCAGCAGCAGCCCGACCCGGCCGCCGCCGCCGCTCGGTTTGACCGGGCCGGTCGCGACTTCCGCCGGCGCAGCTTCGGCGGGGAGGTTGGCGTACACCGGGGAGATGCAGCAGGAGCTGGCGTCGGGCGTCGGGCCGGTCTGACGCGCCTGGGCCGAGGTGATCGCAATCAGGCCACCTTCCTTGTAGGCAGGCGATGCTTCGATCGCCGGCACGATCCGCTGCAGGAACGCTTCGGCGGCGAGGGCGCCGGTGGGCTGGCCTTCCTGGCATGGGAGTTCAGCGCCGGCGTGGCAGGCGTTGGGGACGATGTAGGAGAGCGCCGGCGTCTTCTTGGCGGCTTTGAGGTCGGGCGCGAGCTGTTCGAGGCTGACATCGCTCGTCGCGCACTCCGCCGCGGCGGTCAGCGAGTGGAAGTAGACGACGGGGTCGCGGGAGCCTTCCTCGTGGACGCAGGGCGTGACCCGATCCTCGGTATAGAACTTCCAGCTCAGCTTCTTCTCCGCCAGCTGACCGGGCAGCGTCGCGGTGTCGACCGGGTAGACGCAGCCGGCTCCTTCGACCTGATCCGTGGCGGAGATCGTCCCCGGCACGATGTCGGCGAACGTCGGGCAACCGGCAGCCGTTTCCGCGGTCGGCCCCTGGCCGCTGAGCAGGGCGATCTGGTTGGCGAGCGCGCCCTTGGTGACCGCGTAATAGTTCGAGAGCAGCTCGCCTTTCGCGGCCAGCGTCTTGGCCAGGTAAGGGGCGGGGGAGCCGTCCCCGAACGCTTCCTCGAAGCCGTTTTCCCCAAGCACGATCATGAACACGTGCTTGACCGGCGGCAGCGTTTCTTCTTCTTCGAAGAATTCGGGTGGCGGAGTCGGTTCAGGGGTCGTGGCCGGCGCCGGTTCTTCGGCCGCCGGTGGAGCAACCGGGAGAGTGGAGGTCGTGGCCGGCAACAGCGGCGCCGGTTCGGGTGCGGTGCTGGCTTCCGCGACCGGGGCTTCGACCGATTCTTCCGCAGGGGGCGCCGGCGACGGCACTTCGAGCACGATCGAGGTGAGACCGGCGCTCTGCGCGACCTGGCTGGTCGCCGAGCCGAGCAGGACGCCGAGGGTAAGCATGCCCATCACCGCCACCGCCGCGGCCCAGGGCGAGGGCATAAAGCGGCACTCCAGGCACTGGTCCCGCTTGCCTGAGATCGTCGCGCCGCAACCCGCGCAAGCCTTGGCGCCGGTCTCGTCGAGGCTCTCGTCGTTGCTGGAGGTGGTCACGCCGCATGCCAATACTCGCCTCACCGGCCCGCCCAGTTGTGAACATCCTGAGTTCACCCGGGAGAGCGAGCTCTTCACAACTCTTAAACATTGAGCTGGACGCAGGGTCCGAAGATGCGCCGGTGAGCGAACAGTGCCCGTCCTGCGGCGCCCATATGGCCGCCGACCAGCGTTACTGCCTCGAGTGCGGCCTTCGCCGCGGTGACCCCCGCCTACCGTTCATGGACGCGGTGGTCTTCATGGACGCGATGAAGCGCCCCGCCGCGGCCGCTCAACCCTCCTCCTCTCCCCCACCCGAGCGCCGCTCGCGGATGACCGCGAACGCCTCGCTGATCGCCGGGGTGGCGACGCTGGTGCTGGCGATCGGCGTCGGCGTGATGATCGGGCAGTCGGGCGACAACGGCAGCTCGGTTGCCTCGGCGCCGGCACCGCAGATCATCAAGGTCGGCGGCAGCGGCGAAGAAACCGCGGCCGCGTCGAGCGCCGAAAGCGGCGATGAAGTCGGCGGCAAGAAGGGCAAGGCGAAGCAGGCCAAGGCTCCCGAGAAGGCGGTCGACAGCAGCGGCACCTCCGAAGCCGCCGCCGAAATCCTGAAGCCGGCCGGTGACGTGAAGCTGCCGCCCCCGACCGTGAAGCCCGGCGGCAAGTGCGAAAGCGGTGCCTCCGGCTGCAAAGACGGCGAATTCACCGGGGAATTCTTCGGCGAATGAAACTCGGAATTCCCAAACGCAAGAGCGCCGGTCCCGTGCCCCCCGCGCCCGGGCCCGCCACGACCCCGACCCCGCGGGGCGAGTTGAGCGCCGCCTACGGCCAGGAGTACGTCGTCGACCTGCAGCGCCGCCGCGACCAGCTCGTGGCCCGGGTCGCGGAGCTGCAGTGGGACCTCGGCGGGCTCGCCTACGAGATGACGATCCGCAACAGCGTCAAGGTCGAGGTCCTGGTCAAGCGGGCGGTCGAGCTGCAGGACGCGGATGCCGAACTGAGCGAGGTCGAACGGATCGTGCGGATGGAGGAGACCGGTGCCTCCGGCTCCTGCGGATCCTGCGGAGCCGCGCACAGCAGCGGCGCCACCTTCTGCTGGCAGTGCGGCAACTCGCTGCTGCCGCAGGTCTCCGGCGACTCGATCCTGCGCGGTTGATTGGGAGGGATTAGCCGAAGCGGCCGTTGACGTAGTCGCGGGTGCGCGGGTCGCGCGGCTGGCCGAAGATCGTCTCAGTGTCGTCGTACTCGATCAGGGTGCCGACCGGCTTGGCCTCACCCGAGTCGAGGCTGAAGAAGGCGGTGCGGTCGGCCACCCGCGCCGCCTGCTGCATGTTGTGGGTGACGATGACGATCGTGAAGCGGCCTTTGAGGCTGTGCATCAGGTCCTCGATCGCCCCGGTCGCGATCGGGTCGAGCGCCGAGGCCGGCTCGTCGAGCAGCAGCACGTCGGGCTCGATCGCGATCGCACGGGCGATGCAGAGTCGTTGCTGCTGGCCGCCGGAGAGCCCAAGGGCGCTGTCCTTGAGCCGGTCCTTGACCTCTTCCCAGAGCGCCGCGCCGCGCAGGGCCTGCTCCACCCGCTCGTCCAGGCCCGACTTGAGGCCGAGGTTGCGCGGCGCCCAGGCGACGTTGTCGTAGATCGACTTCGGGAACGGGTTCGGTTTCTGGAAGACCATCCCGATCCGCCGTCGCACCTCGACCTGGTCGACGTTGCCGCCGTAGAGGTCGTGGCCGTGGTAGAGGATCTGGCCGTCGATCTTGAAGCTCGCGACCGAGTCGTTCATGCGGTTGAGGCTGCGCAGGAAGGTCGTCTTGCCGCAGCCGGAGGGACCGATCAGGGCGGTGATCTGGCCGCGCCGAATCCGCAGTGAGACTCCCCGCAGCGCCTGTTTGGCGCCGTAGTGGACGGAGACGTCCTGGGCGTCGAAGACGACCTCGGGAGCGACTCGCAACTGCCCGCTGGCGCTGGCGGTCGCGCTCGCCGGACGCGACGGCGCCCCGTCGCGGATTCGCACCCGCAACGGCACCGCGACGGCGAGGGGGTCGAGGTCCTGGAACTGTCGCGGGTCGCTCACGAGGCCAGCTTTCGGCGGCTGCGGGTCAGCAGGGCCCTGGCCCCGACGCTGGCGAAGAGAATCAGCGAGACGAGGACGAAGGAGAGGCCCCAGGCTTCGGCGAAGCCTTCCGGGTTCGCTTCTTCGGAGAGCTGGAAGATCCGCACCGGGACGTTGGGCAGGGATTCGAACGGGTTCAGCGAGTAGCTACTGGGGTCGAAGATGAAGCTGGCGAAGATCAGCGGCGCGGTCTCGCCGGCGGCGCGGGCGACCGAGAGCACGGTGGCGGTGACGATGCCGCCGAGCGCGGTCGGCAGCACGATCCCCAGCACCGCTCGCCAGCGGCTGACGCCGAGGGCGTCAGAGGCTTCGCGCAGGCTCGACGGGACCAGCATCAGCACCTCCTGGCTGCCGCGGGCGATCAGCGGCACCTCGATGATCGCCAGCGCCACCGAGCCCGCGAAGCCGGACGGTTTGCGGTGGTTGACGAGCAGACCGAAGATGAAGAGGCCGATGATGATCGAGGGCAGGCCGTTGATCAGGTCCAGCGTCAGCCGCACCAGGTGGGTCGCCCGACTGCCGGCGAACTCGGTCAGGAAGAGGGCGACCAGCACCCCGATCGGCATCGCGATCACGGTCGCGATGCCGACGATGATGGCGGTGCCGACGAGCTCGGGACCGATGCCGTCGGGAGCGCCCTTGATCAGGAAATCGAGGTTGAGGGCGCTGGCGCCGCGGGAGACGACCGTGTAGATGACGATCGCCAGCACCAGGACGGCGAGCGCGGCCGCGGCCGTCGCGCCGTACTCGGCAGCCCGGCTCACCAGCCGCCGCCGGCGCAGGTTGCCGCTCGGGGTCAGCGGTGCCATCGGATCGAACATCCCCTCGTTCATCGCGCCGTCGCCCCCCGGTAGCTGAAGCGCCGGCCGATCCACTGCGCGATCAGATTCGAGGCCAATCCGATTACCAGCAGGATCACGCCGAGGTAGTAGAGCGAGGCTTTGTGCATTTCGGTCAGCGCCCCCGGGAACTGGTTGGCGATCCGCGCCGCCAGGGTGTCGCCGGTTTTGAACAGCGAGGCCTGGATTTCCGAACCGGCGCCGATCACCTGGGCCACCGCGATCGCCTCGCCCAGCGCCCGCCCGAGGCCGAGCAGCGAGGCAGCGACGACCCCGGAGGCAGTCGAGGGCAGCACCACCCCGCGGACCACCTCCCAGCGAGTCGCCCCGAGGGCGCTGGCGCCGTCCTGGAGGTCGCGCGGGACCGCCTGGAAGAGGTCGCGTGAGATCGAGGCGATGATCGGCACCACCATGATCGTCAGGATCAGGCTCGCGGTGAAGATGCTGGCGCCGGTGGTTTGAGGAGCGCCGAAGATCGGGACGAAGCCCAGCTTGTCGTGCAGCCAAGGCTCGAGGGTGTCCTGGACGAAGGGCGCCAGCACCAGCACCCCCCAGAAGCCGAGGATGACGCTGGGGATCGCCGCCAGCATCTCGACCAGCGGCGCGACGACCCCGCGCACCCCCGAGGGCGCCAGCAAGCTCAGGTAGAGGCCGATCGAGATCGCGATCGGCGCCCCCAGCAGCAGCGCGAAGAAGGAGCTGACGGCGGTCCCGAAGATCAGCGAGCCGGCGCCGAACTGGCCGAAGTTGGGCTGCCAGGTCGTCTCGGTGAGGAATCCGAGCCCGTACTTGGAGATCGCCGGGCTGGCGCCATGCACCACCTGGTAGGCAATCAGGACGATCGTCACCACGCAGATCAGGGCGGCGAGCAGGCAGATCGCGTAAAGGGCGCGGTCGCCGATCCGGTCGGCCTGCTTGCGGCGCCGCGCGGAACGGGCACGGGAGGCACCTGGAGGATTGAGGACGGCCGGGCTCGCGCTGGTGCTCACGGGCCGCACCGTAGTGAATCCAGCACCGCTATTTGTTACGAACTTTCACACTTACTGTCACATCTTTGTAACAGGCCGTCTTTCACGGGATTGACACATATGTGTGATTTCCGCCCCCGATGCTATGCCGCGCCCGGGCTGCACCTCTTGCGCCCGCCAGACATAGAACAAGTCGAAAGGAATTCCCTTGAATCGCATCAGGTTGCTTGGGGTGGCCATCGCGGCCGTCTTGGTTATGGCTACGGGGGTCGCCAGCGCTTCCGCAGCTGGCCTCACCGGAGCCGGGTCGACGCTGGTTGCGCCGCTGATGGCCAACTGGATCAACGGCTTCGAAATCAAAGAAGGCATCCCGGTCAAATACGGGGCCGTCGGCTCCGGGGCTGGAATCGCCCAGATCACCGCCCGCACCGTCGACTTCGGCGCCTCCGACGCGCCGCTGACGCCGCAGCAGGCAGCCTCCTGCAACGGCTGCGTGCAGGTCCCCTGGGCGCTCTCCGCCACGGGCCTCGGCTTCAACATCCCCGGGGTGAAGAAACTCAACCTCACGGGCAAGCTCCTCGCCGGCATCTACTTCGGCAAGGTGACCAACTGGAACGACCCGAAGATCAAGCAGATCAACCCGAAAGCAAAACTGCCGAACCTGGCGATCACGCCGGTCTTCCGCAGCGACGGCTCCGGTGACACCTACACGTTCACCAACTACCTCTCCAAAATCAGCCCCGCCTGGCGCAACGAAGTCGGTTACGCGACCACGGTCGGCTGGAAAGCCGGTGTCGGCGCCAAAGGCAACTCGGGCATCACCGCCACGGTCGTGAAAACCCCGGGTGCGATCGGCTACATCTCGGCCTCCTACCTGATCGCCGCCGGCCTCGGTGCCGTCGCCGTTCAGAACAAGGCCGGCAACTACGAGCTGCCGAACCTGAAAAACATCGAAAGCGCAGCCTCGGGCGTCAAGAGTGTGCCGCCCAGCAATGAAATCAACATCACCAACCCGCCGAAGTCGGCTTCGACGGCGTATCCGATCTCGACTTTCACCTACGCCATCGTCCCGCACAACGCGCCCCAGAAGGGCTTCGTGCAGCAGTTCCTCAGCTATGCCATCACCAAGGGACAGGCTTACGGAGCGGCGCTCGACTTCGCGCCCCTGCCGAAGGTCGTCCTCACCGCAGCGAAAGGCTCAATCGCCTCGCTCTAAGTGAGTTGTGCTGCCTGCCGCCTAGGCGAAAGCCTGGGCGGCACGGCGGCGCAGGTCGGCATTGAGCATGCCGGTCACCTGACTGGGCTTCTCGCCCGCTGAGGGAACGGCGGCGCCGATCAGGCCGTCGGCGCGGAAGCCGTAGAGCGGGGCGACGAAGCCGAGCTCGCGGATCTTGCGGACGAGGCCGACCGCGTCCTTGGTCTCGGCCCCGGGGCCGCAGAGGACGATCGCGGTCGGGTCGAGGGCGCCGAGGGCGCGCTCGAGGCGCTCGTCGCCGAGCTCGTTGGAGAGCACGAGGACGCGGAAGCCGGCGCGGCGCAGTGCGAGGTCGAGGGCCTGGGTGTGGACCTCCTCGGCACCCTGGCCATGGTTGGAGTCGAGCAGCAGGATCCCGGCTGGGCGCGAGGCGGCGGAGGCGAGGCGGCGGGCGCCGTGCAGCCACCCGGTCGCCCAGCGGGCGGCGAACTCGAGCTCGGCCTCACGGTCGGGGTCGGCGGCGAGCTCGTCGATCGCCGGCAGCAGCAGCTCCTCGACCGTGCGCTCCAGCGGCCGCAGCGCCATGCTCTCCTCGATCGCGCGGTCGGCGGCGGCCTCGTCGAAGCTCTCCAGGGCGGCGAGCATGTCGCCGCCGCTGGCCGGCGCCGACTGGCGCTGGCGGGCAAGCTCGATCGCCGAGGAGATGTTGCCGGTCTGGGCGAGGGCGTCGCGCAGGGTCTGCAGCTCCATCAGCTCGTAGTTGCGGTGGTTGCCGACGGTGCGCTTGGGCACCGGGTAGCCGTAGCGACGCTCCCAACTACGGAGAGTGTTGGGACTGACGCCGAGCACTTCGGCCGCTGCGTTGGTTCGGATTCCTGGCATAGAGGGGGAAGGTTGGTTGCGCAATTGATTCGACGCGCGTACGGCAGTCTCCCACCGCTTGTGCGGGTTTACATCAGTTATGGACAAATTTCCGGAATCTGTCAGCGATCTTGCAAAGCGCCCACGCCCAGCGGCTGCCCGACGGCACGGGCGCGCCACATAGCCGCGTCGGCCTCGCGCAGCAGCGCTTCGACGTCGGCGCCGTGGTCGGGGCAGGCGACGACGCCGGCCGAGACCGTGATTCGCAGCCCCCCCGCCCGCTCCAACTCGTCGAGCTGAGCGAGCAACCGCTCCGCCATCTGCACCGCTTCGACGGTCTTCAGGTTCGGAGCGAGGACGCAGATCGCGTCCTCCTCGAGGCGGAAGGCTTCGTCGACGATGCGGATGCTGTCGCGCAGCGCCGCGCCGAGGATCGCCAGCACCGTCTCCTGGCCGCCGCCGGCGCCGTTGCGCGTGTCCGGGCCCGAGGCGTCGAAGACGGCGAGGGCGAACGGGTGGCCGTAGCGGCGGTTGGTCTCGGCCATCTGGTCGAGCCGCCGGCGCATGTGACCGGGCTGGTAGAGGCTGGCCAGCTCGCGGTATTCCGGAGCCAGGACCGCCGCGCCGCGCACCGCCGCCGGCTCCGGCTCCCCCCCGGCCTGCGCTTCGTGAGCTGCATCGACCGCGGTCGCGGTGACCGAGCCGAAGTCGGTGGCGAGCTGCTCGGCGGCCTCGGCGAACTGCTCCGGCCTGTCCGCCCCCAATTCCTCGCGCAGCGAGGCCAGCAGCGACGCCTGCAGCGAGGAGACCTCGCGGGCGATCCGGCCCGCCGACGAGACGCCTCCCGATCCGTTGCCTGGGTGCGAATCGCCTGCCACGCCGTGACCTTGGCGAAAGCGGCGGACGTAGGCGTCGGAAAAACTCGCTATTTGCGGGCCGACAGCCGTCCAGGACAGATATCCAATTTGCGGGCTAATCGAGACTGCGGCGACCGGCGAGTGCCTTGCCGAGCGTTACCTCGTCGGCGTGCTCGAGGTCGGCCCCGACCGGCAGCCCGCTTGCCAGGCGGGTTACCGCCGCCACCTGGCCCCGCAGCTGGTCGGCGATGTGGAGTGCGGTCGCCTCGCCGGTCGTGGTCGGGTTGGTGGCGAGCACCACCTCGCTGACCCCGCCGCGGCCGACCCGGGTCAGCAGCTCGGCGATCTTCAGGTCTTCGGCGTCGACTCCGTCGATCGGCGAGAGGGCGCCGCCGAGCACGTGGTAGAGGCCGCGGTATTCGTGGGTGCGCTCGATCGGGATCACGTCGGCCGGCTCCTCGACCACGCAGATCAGGGTGCGGTCGCGATTGCTGTCGGCACAGATCCGGCAGAGCGGACCCTCGGCGAGGTTGAAGCACTCCTCGCAGAGCCCGACCTTCTCCTTCACTTCGCGGATCGCGTCGCCGAGCGCGAAGGCCTCTTCGTCGGGCGCCCGCAGCAGGTGGAAGGCAAGCCGCTGGGCGGTCCGCTGGCCGATCCCCGGCAGTCGCGAGAGCTCGGCGACGAGGCGCGCGAGTGGCGCCGGACCCTCGGTGCTCACATTCCCGGCAGGCCGCCGAGGCCGCCGGCGATCCCGCCCATTTTCGAGCTGGCCAGCTCCTGCGCCGCGCGCAGGCCCTCGTTGACCGCGGCCTGAACCATCTCGGCCAGCATCTCGGCCTCCTCGGGGTCGACCGCTTCGGGGTCGATGGTGATCTCGCGCAGGGTCAGGTCACCGCCCATCTTCACCTTGACCATGCCGCCGCCGGCGCTGGCCTCGACCACCTCGTCTTTGAGTTTCTCCTGCGCCTCCAGCATCTGGTCCTGCATCTGCTGCGCCTGTTTCATCAGCGCGTTCACGTCGAACCCACCGGGACCGCCTCCACGTGCCACCTAACTGACCTCCTCCGCATCGAACTCGCTCTTCAGCCGCTCCAGCAGCTCTTCCTCGTCAAGTGCCTCGTCCTCGGCCTCCTGCGCGGGCGCCTGGGCCTCCACCGGCGCCTCACTCTCACCATCGAGCAGGACGTATGTTGGTTTCAGTGCCTGGCCGGTGACCGTCTGTAGCGATTCAGCAACCCGCTCCCGATTCTCCGGCGTCTCCGCCTTGCGTTTGTTGAAGGTGGCGCCGGCGGGGAAACTGACCTCGACGACGTCACCCTCTAGTCCGGCGGGCCGCGCCTCCTCGAAGAACGCCGCCAGCGCCGGCGCCGCCGTCGCCAGCTGGTCCAGGACAGCTGGCCAGACCTGCTTCAGCTTCTCGAGATCAAGCTCGCCCTGCACAACCGGCTCCACCGGTTCCGGCTCGGGCCTATCCACCTCCGCGTCCCCAGGCGCACTCGGCTCCTCAGGCTCCGGCTCCTCTTCCGCGACCGGAGCCGCCTCATCCCGCGGCGGCGAATCTGCCGCGACAGGACCCGCGGCCCGATTACCACCGTCCGCGAGCTGTCCCTCCAACCGCTCAATGCGACGCAGCAGTCCCTCAGTGCTGGGATCCAGATCCGGGCGGGCCGCTTTCAGGAGGGCGATCTCCACAGCCATCCGTGCATCGTCGCCCTCGCGCACAGCGGTGAGAGCGTTCGCCAACTCATCAATGGTGCGAATCAAAGACGCCGTGCCGACGGCGGCGGCCTGACTCTGCAGCCGGGCCGAATCCGTGGCGGTCACCACGAAGGAGGTCGGCACCTCACCCGTCGTCTGGGTAACCAGGAGGAAGCGCAGGTGGGCGAGCAGGTCGCGGGCGAACTGGGAGGGGTCGCGGCCGGAGCGGGCCATCTTCTCGACCCCGAGCAGGACCGCCTTCGGGTCTTCGGCGACGACCGCATCGACGGCTTCGAACAGCAGCTCGGCGTCAGCGGCGCCAAGCATCTCCAGCACCTCGTCGAGGCCGACCTTGCTGCCGCCGAAGGCGACCAGCTGGTCGAGCGTGCCGAGCGCATCGCGGAAGCTGCCGGAGGCCGAGCGGGCGATCATCGCCACGGCGCCGGCGTCGACCTCGATCGACTCCTCGACGGCGACCCGGTTCAGCACCTCTGAGATCTGCTCCAGCGAGGGGCGCTGGAAGTCGAAGCGCTGACAGCGGTCGGCAATCGTCGCCATCACCTTGTGCGACTCGGTGGTGGCGAGCACGAAGACGGTTTTCGGCGGCGGCTCCTCCAGGGTCTTGAGGAAGGCGTTCCAGGCCTCTTTGGTCAGCATGTGCGCCTCATCGAGGATGTAGACCTTCCAGTGGCCGCCGGCCGGTGCGTAGGCGACCCGCTCGCGCAGGTCGCGGACGTCGTCGACGGAGCGGTTGGAGGCGGCGTCCATCTCGATCACGTCGATCGAGGTACCGGCGGCGATCGTCACGCAGGACTCGCATTCGCCGCAGGGCGTGACCGTCGGGCCGCCGCGCTCGCAGTTGAGCGAGCGGGCGAGGATCTTCGCCATCGAGGTCTTACCGGTGCCGCGCGAGCCGACGAAGAGGTAGGCGTGGTGGACCTTGTCCTGCTCGACCGCGTTGCGCAGGGTGCGGACCACGTGCTGCTGGCCGACGACCTCGTCGAAGGAGCCCGGGCGATGGCGTCTATATAGAGAGGTCGACTCGGTCATCGGGGAGTCGAGCCAGTGTATCCACGCCCCGGCGGCACCCCCAAGGGGCGTGTCTGAGCTTACCCGCCGTATACAGGCGTCGAACTCAGACACCCCTCCGGGAGGGACCACCGATACCGTGCGCGCGTGCCATCGAGGGTCTCCAGCTGGCTGACGCCGGCCGCCTGGGTCGCCGCGGTGACGGCGGCGCTGCTGCTCGTCTTCCCGGTCGGCTTCCCCAACTACGACACGATCTACGCCCTCGTCTGGGGGCGGGAACTGGCGCACGGGGTCAGCCCCGACTACGGCTCCGCCCTCCCCCCCACGCCACATCCGCTGACCGACCTGATCGGGCTGGTGACGACGCCGCTGGGCGACGGTGCAATCACGGTGACGATGGTCATCGCCTACGCCTCATTGGGCCTGATCGGCTACTTCGTCTACCGCCTCGGCAGCCTCTGGTTCGACCGTTGGATCGGCGCCGTCGCCGCCGCGATCGTCCTCACCCGCGCACCCTTCCTCTCCAACGGCCTGCGCGCCTACATCGACCTCCCCTACATCGCCCTCTGCCTCGCCGCCCTGACGGTCGAGGCGAAGCGCCCCCGCGCCGGCTGGCCCGTCCTCGCCCTGCTCGTCCCGGCCGGCCTGCTACGCCCCGAGGCCTGGCTCTTCGCCGGCGTCTACTGGCTCTACCTCGCCCTCGACTGGGGGTCGATGGGCCGAAAACGGGACCATGCGTCCCGAAATCGGCCCATCGGCGGGCTGTTGAGGGGGGAGAGGTCGCTTTCGGAGCTCGTCTGGCTGGCCGCGCTCGCGGCGGCCGGGCCGGTGCTCTGGGTGCTCTTCGACGCGATCACGGCCAGCGACCCGCTCTACTCGCTGACCGGGACCCAGGAAACGGTGGAGACGCTGAAGCGCCACACCGGGCCGGTCGACGTCCTCCTCTACGGGCCGCGGGCGCTCGGCGAAGTGCTGCAGTGGCCGGGGATGATCGGCGCGCTCGGCGGGGTCATCCTCGGCTTCGCCTTCCTGCGCCGGCGCTCCGCGCTCGGCATCGCCGCCGCCGTCCTCGCGCTCGGCGCCTTCGCCCTGCTCGGCGCCGCCGGCCTGGCGATCATCGCCCGCTACACGATGCTGGCGGCGGCGATCCTGGCGATCTTCGTCGCCCTCGCCCTGCTCGGCTGGCGGCTGCTGGAGCCGGGTCACCGCTGGCACCGCGCCTGGCAGCTCTTCGCCGCCCTGGTCGCGCTGATGTTCATCGCCTGGCTGCCGAACCAGTGGGACCTCGACTCCCGCGTCGACACCGACCTCACCAACCAGGCCCGGATCGAGTCGGACCTGACCGACCTCGTCGACGCCGGCGCCTTCGAGCCCCTCTGCGGCAAGGTCGCCGTCCCCAACCACCGCGCCATCCCCCGCCTTGCCTTCGGCCTCGAAGTCAAGCCGACGCAGATCGTCAGCGCCAGCGAGGAAGGCATCCCCCGCCGCGGCTACTTCGTCGCCGCGGCGAGCCCCTTCGTGATCCACAACTTCATCCTCGACCCCAACGACCCCACCGACTTCGACCTCGCCGTTCCCCACGGCTTCCACGAAGTCGCCGCGAACGAGTCCTGGCGGGTCTACCGCCGCTGCCGATAGGAGGGCGGCGGGGTCAGCTCGAAGCCGCGGTGGAAGCGCTGGGCGCTGACGCCATCGCAGCTCTCCAGTGCTTCGTCGGGAACCGGTTCCGGCCCCGGCTCTTCCGGCACGATGACGGCGAAGTTGGCGACGTCGCGGACGCCGAACTTGAGTTCGACGTGGACCTGGCCGAGACGGCCGCCGGCCCGCTCCTGCCAGTTGAGGATCAGTTTCCCGCTGGCGGGGATGGTGCGGCCCTGCGGGGCATCGGCACCACCGCTGAAGAAGCGCTGTTCGCTGATCGGCGAGTCGGAGGCCTGGCAGGTGATCTGGATGTTGAAGTTGAGGTTGCGGACCTTGCGTCGCGGACGCTGAAGACGACGTACTCGCCGCGCGGCCCCAGCACCCCGTAGGTGCCGTTGGGGACCACGGCGGTGGTGCGACGGGCGCTGGCGCTCGGCGCCGCGGCCACGGTGGCGATCAGGGCCATGAGCAACGCGGTGATGGCGAGGGAGCGGCGCACACGGTTCTATCGGGCGACCGCGACAGTGACCTGAGCGATGCAAGAGGTCACCCGCCAAGCCACAAGTCTGTTCCAGTGTCCGCATAGCGAACACAAATGCAGAATCGTGGATCAGCCGCCCTCGGCCCGCCTGATCGCGGCGTGCGTGGAAGCCGCCAGGTCGGGGTCGGCCAGCTCGATCCGCGGCGGCAGCTCGACGTGGAGGTCGTTGGAGGGGTCGAGCCGGGCGCGCAGCCCGCCGGCGCTGCGCGAGTCGAGCACGTGGCCACCGCGCTCACGATCGTCGCTGATGAAGTGCAGGTGGTAGCCACCGACCTCGATCCCCTCGGCGTAGGCGGGAAAGCGGAAGCCCAGCATCGTCCCGGCGACGTCCCCGAGCTCGAAGACGTGCTGGTCGGCGACGACCTCGGCCAGCGGCCGGTAGGGCGGGCTCTGGGCCGGGACCGAGCGGGCGCGGACCAGCTCGAAGCGGCCGTCGAGGCGGATCGCGCAGGAGGAGGCGCCGGCCGGGATCAGCTCGTCGAGGCGGGGCAGCAGATCCGCGTGCGCGAGCGGGCCCTCGATCCGCTCCTCGACCTCGGGCTCGAACCGCGTCACCACCGCGAACGGCGTCTTCGCCGCGGCGGGGATCGGGCTCACCGCCCCGTCGACGTCGGCGCGGAAGAACTCGCCGTCGAGGGCGATCATCTCGCCGTCGAGCCGGTTCAGCGTCCCCAGCCCGAGGTCGCCGTGCTCGGCCAGCTCGGCGAAGCTGAGGTCGCCGTCGAAGGCGCCGTCGAGCAGGGCGCCGATCGTCGAGGCCTGGAAGAGGACATGCGGGTCGCGCTCGGCGTGCAGGTCGGCCCGCCGCATCGACTCCACGTGCAGGGAGCGCAGCCAGCGCTCATCGAGCACCGCGGCCACCCGTCAGCTGAGCGGGCCGAGCTGCATCCGCAGATGGAGGAAGCCGGTGCAGACCTCGAGGTCCGCGCCCCGACCCGGCACCGTCACCCCGACCCCGGCGTAGACCCTGCCGTTGCGGTGGAAGTTGATTTCGACCAGCCCTTCCCCGTAGCGACCGCTGCTTTCCGAGGTGTAGCGGGTTTCCCAGTGCCCGCTGGAATCGATCCGCCCGCCGCCGATGCCACGAGCGTCGAAATCGCGCACGTAGTCTTCGTTGGTGTCGGTGTTGTGGCATTCCATGTGCATGTTGAAGAAGAGGTCGCTGACGACCCGGTTGCGGAGCTTGAAGCCGATCAGCTCGGCACCGCCGGCGGTGAGCCCGCCGTAGCGGCCGTTCTGGGCGGAGACCGGTCCCGCCGGCCGAGCCATAGCCAGTGAGGTCGCGCCGAGCAGCAGGGCGACCAGGGTCAGCGGGACGAGCTTGAGGAGACGCGCGCGATTGGGCATGCCGGCTCATCGACAAGGCCCTCGCCCGGCTTGAGCCACGGCAGACACGGGCCGACGTCGCCGCCATGAAAGCATCGGCGCATGGCAGCGATCGAACTCAGCGGCGTGGTCAAGCGCTTCGGCCCGATCACGGCGGTCGACGGGCTCGACCTCGACGTGCCCGAGGGCATCTGCCTCGGCCTGCTCGGCCCCAACGGCGCCGGCAAGTCGACGACGATGCGGCTGCTGACCGGGCAGGCGATCGCCAACGGCGGCGAGCTGCGGGTGCTGGGCCATGAGCTGCCCGGCGAATCGAAGTCGGCCCGGGCCGAAATGGGCGTCGTCCCCCAGCTCGACAACCTCGACGTCGACGTCACCGTCGAGGACAACCTCGCCGTCTACGCCCGCCTCTACCGGGTCAAGGACGTCGGCGCCGCCGTCGACCGCTGCCTCGGCCTGGCCCGCCTGCGCGACCGCCGCAAGGACGCCGTCGACGAGCTCTCGGGCGGGATGCGCCGGCGCCTGCTGCTGGCCCGCGGCCTCGTCCACGAACCGAAGCTGGTCCTGCTCGACGAGCCCACGGTCGGCCTCGATCCGCAGATCCGAACCGAGCTCTGGACCCTGATCGGCGAGCTCAAATCGCGCGGCACCACGATCCTGATGTCTACCCACTACATCGAGGAGGCCGAGCGGCTGGCCGACGACATCGCGGTGATGGCCAAGGGCAGGGTGATCAGCCGCGGCCGCCCGGCCGACCTGATCGCCGAGCACGCCGGCCGCGAGACCGCCGAGGTCTACGCGCCGCCGCAGCGGCTGGCCGAGCTGCGCGAGCGTGCCGAGGCGAGCGGCCTGCGGGTCCGCCCCGCCGGCCCGGCAATCGCGATCGTCGGCTCCGAGCAGGCCGGCGACGGGATCGTCCCCGAGGACGCGGTCATCCGCGCCGCCACGCTCGAGGACGTCTTCGTCCTGCTGACCGGAGAGGAGGCCGAGTGAGCGCCGAGACGCAAGCGACGCCGCGCGAGATGCGGCGTTTGGAACCGGCGGCCATCGCCGGGGTGATGAGCCGCGAGCTCGCAAACTTCCGCACCTACTGGAAAGGCACGACCTTCTCCAGCCTGCTCGAACCGCTCGTCTACCTGCTCGCCTTCGGTCTCGGCCTCGGCGCGACCCTGGTCGACGAAGTCGAAGGCGTCCCTTACATCCAGTTCGTCGGCACCGGCATGGTGGCGACCGCGGTGATCTTCTCCAGCGCCCTGCCGGCGATGTTCGGCACCTTCGTCAAGCACCGCTTCCAGAACACCTACGAAGCGATCCTGGCGGCGCCGGTCGACGTCGAGGAGCTGGTCACGGCGGAGATGCTGTGGATCGCCCTGCGCTCGGGCTTCTACGGCTGCTTCCCGCTGCTGGTCACCTTCGCCTTCGGGCTCGACCCGGCCTGGGGCATGCTGCTGGTGCCGTTCTTCTGCTTCGTCACCGCCCTCGGCTTCGCCGGCTTCGGGGTGGCGATGGCGGCGACCGTGGCCAAGATCGACCAGTTCAACTACGTGACCGCGCTCTGCATCACGCCGCTCTTCCTCGTCGCCGGCACCTTCTTCCCGATCAGCGGCCTGCCCGAGGGCGTGCAGCTGGTCGCCCAGGTCAACCCGCTGCACCAGCTGGTCGAACTGGTCCGCGGCGGCGCCTTCGGCTACGAGCCGGTCGACGTCGCCCGCTTCGCCTTCCTCGTCGCCGTCGCGATCCTGACCTGGCGCATAGCGACCAGCCGCATGTCCAAGCGGCTGATCGACTGAGAAGAAAACGGACCGTGCACCGCCTTCGAAAGCTGGTTACCGGGCGTGTCCGTCGTTTTTGGCTCTTGCCGGGCTCACCTGCGGCACCCGCGGCATCCGCTTAAGGCTGCTTCCTTCCGGACCTGACCTGATTCGCGTGCCCACGTCGCGCAGGACCCGACCGTCAACGCCGCCGCGACGCACTGACCCCGACGGCCAGTCCCTCAGAACGGAATTCGGCCCCGCTAGAGCGGATTGCGGGTTACAAGGCACCGCTAATTCCCCGCCTAGCACGGTCCAGTGACGATCCTACCCTGCCGGCCGTAGGATCACGTTCCTTGTGACCGCCCTGCCCCTGGCCGCAATCGAAGTCGACACCGGATCCTTCTTCACGATCGTGGTCGTCGCCGCGGTCGCGGCGGTCACCGTCGCCGTGGTGCCGAAACGCTTCGCGCCGCCAGTCGTGGTGCTGGAGCTGATGCTCGGCATCGTCGTCGGGCCCGAACTGCTCGGCCTCGCCCACTCCGACGAGTTCATCGAATTCTTCTCCAACCTCGGCCTCGGGATGCTCTTCTTCTTCGCCGGCTACGAGATCGACTTCAACCGGATCAAGGGCAGGCCGATGAAGCTCGGCGCCTGGGGCTGGCTGCTCTCGGTCGTGCTCGCCTACGGGATCGGCGGCGCCCTCGCGGCGGCCGGGGTCGTCCTCTCCTTCCTCTACACCGGCTCGGCGATGGCGACGACCGCGATCGGCACCCTGATCCCGATCCTGCGCGACAACGGCGAGCTAAAGACCAAGTTCGGCACCTACCTGCTGGCCGCCGGCGGCGCCGGCGAGTTCGGGCCGATCCTGCTCGTCACCCTGGTCCTCTCGACCGCCAGCCCCCTGCACGAGTCGGTGATTCTGCTCGCCTTCATCGCCCTGGCGCTGTTCCTCGCCCTGCTCTCGGTGCGCTACGCCTGGCGCGGCTGGCCGGCGCTGGAACGGACCTTCGAGGCCAGCAGCCAGCTGGCGGTGAGGGTCACCGTCGTCCTCGTCTTCGGCCTCGTGCTGCTCGCCAACCAGCTCGGCCTCGACCTCCTGCTCGGCGGCTTCGTCGCCGGGATGATCACCCGGGTCGCCCTGCAGGGCCACGAGCTGCAGGTGTTCGAGTCGAAGCTGACCGCGGTCGGCTTCGGCTTCTTCGTCCCCTTCTTCTTCGTCACCAGCGGCATCGAGTTCGACCTCGCCGCGCTTGGCTCGGTCGAAGCGGTGGCGAAGCTGGTGATGTTCTTCGCCCTCTTCCTCGTCGTCCGCGGCACCCCGGCGATGCTGCTCTACCGCGGTGTGCTCAGCACCCGCGACCGCGCCGCGCTCGCCTTCTACTCGGCGACCGAGCTCCCGCTCGTCGTCGCGATCACCACGATCGCGACCGAGACCGGCCACATGAAAACTTCGACCGCGGCCGGTCTGGTCGGCGCCGCGATGCTCTCGACCCTGGTCTTCCCCTTCGTCGGCCTGGCCCTGCGCAAGGGCTCCGAGGAAGAGGCGACCGAACCGGACCCGCCGGACGAGGGTCCCCCTCCGCTTGGAGAGGGACCCGTCCTGGCCTGACCCGCGGGCGGCTAGTGGCGAATCAACTTCAGGTGCTTGAAGAGAGTCGCCTTGGCGCCGCCGGCCTTGACCGTCTCCTTGAAGAGGAGCTTCCTGCGCGTGCTGACCTTGCTGCGCGCCTTCGGCTTCACCGCGAGAACGATCCGCCTCGTCTTGCCCTTGGGGACCTTGACGACGCGCGTGGCGGTAGCCGCGCTGCGCTTCTTCAGGAGGCCCTGCAGGGTGACCCGGCAGGCACGGCCGACCTGGGCCGGGCACTTCGCCTTGACGAAGAGACGGTGGCCTTTGAGGGTGGCCGGCGCCGTCAGGTTGCCCTGAATCGTGGAGAGCAGCAGCCGGTCGCTGAGGCCGCCGGTTCCGCCGGCGCCGTTGCCGCCATTGTTCCCGTTGCCGCCTCCACCGCCGGAGGTCGAGAGCGAGACGTTGTCGAAGCGGGTGCTGGTGGCACCGGCGAGCAACCCGGTGGCGGCGATACTCGAGCTGGTTTCGGTCGCAATCGCGATCGCATAGGTGTGGCCGGCGGTGACGCTGACCGTGGCGTCCTTGCCAATGAAGCCCGAGGCGGCGGCGATCGTCTCCGTCAACGGCACCGATCGCCTTTCGGCGGTGCGATCGAGCAGCGTCACCGTGTAGGTGGACTGCGGCGCCAGGTCGACCAGGCTTCCCGGCGCGAACTGGCGGTCGAGATGCAGGGTCGCGGCGCCGCCGTCGGCGACCGTGAAGTCGGGCGACTGCAGCGTGACCGTCGATTTGAACAGCCCGACGAGGTTGAGCAGGATCGAGGTGCTGGCCGCGATCGAGCCGGGCGGCTGTCCATCTCCCCCGTCATAGCCCCCACTGGCGCTGCAGAGGAGCGGCATGTTGCAGCTCGCGTCGGTCACCTGCCAGCCCTGGGCGCCGCCGCTGAAGGTCCCGGCTCCAGCCGGATGGACATCTGCGGCCCTGGCCTGTCCCGCACCCAGCAGCATCAGCAGAGCCGCTCCCAGCACCCCGCAGAGCCCGAGCGCCGAACGCGATGGAGTCTTGAGAAGTTGAAGCATGGAGTTCCTTTCGTTGGTCCCCTGCCCATGCAGGATTCTCAATCCATAGAACCCGGTTACTTAAAATTCTCAACTCTCATACCTAGTTTTATGGACCAACGTTCTAGGTGGTGGACCATCGATGCCCCTCCCCACGCCTACGCCGAGCGACCCCCGATCCGCGTAAGATCCGCCTCTCCCGGGCGCGTAGCTCAGTGGGAGAGCGCTCGCTTCACACGCGAGAGGTCGCTGGTTCGAAACCAGCCGTGCCCATTCCCCCGCCGCCAGAAACCGGTCAGGTCGGCGACCGCGAGATCGACCCGGCCATTCGCTCGATCAGGGTGATGTGGTCCGACGAGGCATCGACGAAGCCGCTCTCGACGGTGCGGAAGACGGCCTCGGCCAGGGTCGCGACAAGAACGCCGCGAACCTCCGGGGTGGCTCCGGCGACGATCCGGTTGTAGGTGCGCAGGGCGGCAGCCTTGCTGCGATCCACCGCCTCGAGGTTGCGATGAACCCGGAACTGGAGGGAGACGATCCGGACCAGATAGAGGAGCAGCCCGACCGCCAGGACGGCAATCGCGACGGAGTGGAAGATTTCGTGCGGTTCGGGGTCCTTCCCCGGCGCGACCGCGTCGACGACGAGCAAGCCGAGGCCACCGGCAACGACGATCGCGACGATCAGCGCTGCCAGCCACCTACGCCACGAAGCCCTGTGCTGGTCGGCCGACTCGGCATAGAACCGCGCCAGCTCCCCGCCACCCTGGCCGCTCGTCGCCTCGCGCTGGGCATTCACGAGTGGCTCCATCTCTTTCAGCTGCCGTTCGAGGCGATCGCGATCCTCGGAGATCGCCGTCAGCTGCCCTTCGACCTCACGAGCTTTCTGAGTCGCGATGCGCTCCGCCTCCGAGCTGGTTTCGGCGGCTTTCTCCTCCGCGATCAGCGTGTTGAGGCTTTCCCGCAAGCGGTCGAGTTCGCGCTGGTTGGCGTTCAGCCGGTTGGCGACACGGGCGCCCTCTTCCTGCAATGCCCGGATCGGGCGGCTGTTCTCGGCGTTGCTCTGCGCCGCCTCCACCTCGAGACCGGAGACCTGGTCCTGCAATTCAGAGGCGCGCCGCGAAAACTCCTCTTCGACCCTCGCCCGTTTGGCCGGGATCTCGTCGAGTTCGGTCCTCGTCTCCTGCAGGGCCACGTTGCGGTCGCGATCGCTGGTGTAGCGGCGACTTTCGGGCGGCAGATCGAAGTCGCGTTCGATTCGCTGCTGTTTGGCCGTCCACGCCGCTTCCTCGGCGTCGAGGGCTTTCAGGCGGGCAACCCTCTCGGGGTCGATGGCGCCGAGCTGACGCTGTACTTCAGAGCGGCGCAGGCCCTGGGTGTCGGCGCGATCCTGGGCCTGCTGATTCAGCTCCTGCTGCTCACGGGCAATCCGCTCCTGTTCGAGGCTGATCTCCTCGATCGCGCTCTGGGTGTGGGCGATCTCCTGCTCGAGCTCGTGGCGTTTGTCCGCTAGTTCGGCGATGTCCATGGAGAGTGATTCTTATTAGAAGATCGGAGGTCAACCGATCGCCAACTCGGCATCGCGCGCTTGGCGGAGGGCCTGGCGCGCCGCATCCTCCCAATCTCCCTGCAAAGCCCCAACCTCCAGGAAGAGCTGGGTGACCGCCGCCATGAAGGTGCCGGAGGCGGGCGGTGCAAAGCACTCAGCCTCGCCCTCGAACGCGGCGGGGCTGAGCTCGAGCAGGAGGTCGTCGGTGCAGGACCGGATCCCCCGCTTCTTGAAGTCCGTCTCATTCTCGCTGTGGACGGAGACGCAGGCGACGGCCGTGAAGCCGGCGCGCTGGAGCGCCGCGAAGAGAGCCACCCAGGCGCTCGGTTCGTGGTTCGCGTAGCTGAAGACGAGCCGACCTTCGCTGCGCAGGGCGCGGTGACAGGCCTCGAAGACGCGCGCGAGGGAGCCGGTATAGGACTCGTCGTCGGCGTTGAGGCCGGAGACCGAATTGGCGGCGGCCTCCCCCTCCAGATCCTCCATCGGCAGGCCCGCCCAGCCGCGGAAGAGGAGTGAGAGCTCCCCGTAGTGGACGTCGTCGTGGTACGGCGGGTCGGTCAAGACCAGGTCGACGTCGTGATCGTTGGGCAGCTCGGCCGAGTCGCCCCATTCGATCGCCGCCTCGTGCTCGCCGATCTCCTCCTCGACCCAGGCCGCCGCGCGGCAGAGCGAGCGCACCCTCCTGGTCACCGTGCCCCTGCCGATCGACCCTGCGCCCCACACGTTCAGCTCGGGCACGAAGGTGGAGAAGTTGAAGCGGTGGCCAGCCGTGGCGTCGTTGCACTTCAGGTAGAAGCGGTCCCAGCGGCTGAGCAGCCCCGGGAACTCCGCGGTGCCGAGGATCGCCATCCACAGACCCGCCGCGACCTGGGGGTCGTCGGTCACCTTGGTGGCGAGGTCGAAGAGGGTCTCGGTGACCACGCGCTGACGCGCCGGGTAGAGATCCTCCCAGGCCTCGAACCCGTGGCGGACGAGGACCTTGGTCTCGGCCCCGGCGGGGATCGCCCCCAGCTCGACGGTCGGCTTCCATCCCGCGGTCGCCTGACGGATCTCGGCGGCGGTCGGGAGTGCGAACTCACGCCCCTCCTCCCCAGCCCGCTCGACCAGCACCACCTCCCAGTCCAGCGGCTCGACGGCAGCGCGATCGGAGAGCCGCTCCTCGTGATCGCACTCGGCACAGCGGACGAAACGACGTGGCGTGTAGAAGGCGCTGGGGTCGGTCGAGTGGCCACACTCGGGACAGTCCTGGAGCTCGCCCTCGCGTCCCTCGAAGACGTGCCCGTTCGGGCAGGCGAGATAGGCCTCCGGGCGTTTGCGCTCGCGCCGGCGCAGCAGCGTCAGGGTCGCGTAGGGGAAGAGCCTCTGACGGGCGCCGCAGGCGGTGCAGTCGGCAACCGCAACCCGGAAGGTGTGGGCGAGGGTGCCGGGCTCGCCGCTGGACATCGCGGTCGCGTACGCCTGGCGCAGGGTCTCCTCGGCGGCTTCGCCAAGCGCCTCGTACGCCGCTTCCAGCGCCTCCGGCTTGGGCAGGTCGAGCATCTGCCGGATTCCCTCGACCGCCCAGGGGTTGACGTCGCGAGCCTGAACCTTGTGGCCAGCTCGCAGCGCCACCAGGGGAATGGTGCCGCCGCCGGCGAACGGGTCGAGCACGTCGAGCCGTGGCCGGGCCAGTGCCTCCTCGGCGGCCTCCAGGACCGCCGCGTTGACCGAGCCGGTTCGCCGCGCCCACCAGCGAAAGACGCTGAGCGGGGGCAGATGCACCTCGCGATTGCGGCTCTCGCGGCGCGCTTTCTCGGAGACGTCCACCGGATCGATCCCGGCGAGGATGCTCTTCAACGCGGCGGCCTTCTCCTCGTCGCCACGCTCCGCCCAGGCCAGGGCGGAACCCCCGGGCGTCAAGTGGTGACCTTCTCGACGCAGGCGACGAGCTCGTCGATCGAGCGATCGCTGAACAGGCGCCCGCCGAACTTCGAGGCGAGCCGATCGGTCTCGTGGCGCGCAGCCCAACCGACGCCGGTGAGGACGATCGCGTGCGGCAGCGCGGTCGTCGGGATCTGCAACAGGCCATCGCCGTTGGCGCGAGCGGTGCCACCGTCCCTGGCGGCGCTGAAGGTGATCGCGAACGTCGGCTTCCCGGCCGAGTTCAGAGCCACCACCGCGACCCGCTTGTCCTCGATCCCGGAGAGCTCCTGGAGGTCCTTCTGCTTGACCGAGCCACCGACCGTGCTCGAGCGGCGGAACTCGATCCCGCGTTCTGCCAGCTGCCCACACACCTCGCCGGCGGCGAACCGATTCGGCACGGTCGAAGTCTTGTTCTTATGCGCCAGCCAAACGCCTCCCACCGCCCGCTGCGCCAGCAGGAGACCGTAGGGGGCGCCTTTGGCGTTGAGATCGTCGACCGTCTGCCAGCCGTCGCCGCCCGACATCAACTCCAGCGCCCGAGCCGGAGCGGCGTCCGGAACCGCGGTCCGGACCTTGCCGCCGACGAGCTGGCCGAGATACTCGAGCAGCTCTGAGAGCTGCTCCTCCTTCCACACCCTGGACACCCCAAACCAGCCCCTGGCGTCGCTCTCGACCACACCCGCCGCGAGACAGAGGGCCGAGATCGCCAGCTCGTTCACTCGCTGGGCACGCAGGACCTCCCGCGGCTTCAACCCCCCGAAGGTGCCGTCGGAGCTGCGGCTGAGCAGGGCCCGCACCGCCGCTTCGAACTGCTCCGGCGTGGGCAGCTCACTCGCCTTGAAAACCAGGCGCGAAGTGTCCAGATCCGAACCGGCGACCCTGCTGGTCACCCGTCGCAGCGCGGCCGGATCGACCTCGTCGCCAAGCTCGACCAGCGCCTGCAGCAAACCCGTCCAGCTGGTCTTCGCCGGCATCGGATGCCCCTCGGCGAGCCAGGCGATCGCGTCGTCCAGCGTGTCCCGCCTCGTCGCTTCCATGACCGTCGAGACGGGGTCGGATACCTCAGCAGTTCTCACCCCCCGACAGTAGAACCTCAGGCGGCCGGAAGCCCCGCCTCGAGGGCGCCGACCAGCAGGCGCAATCGCACCACCTGCCAGCGTCCGCCGTCGAACCGATCGGCCGGGACGAGCAGCTCCAGCGCGGCGCCGCCGGTATGCCCGAGCACGGTGCTCTCGCCAGAGCGATCGGCGTGGACGACGACCAGCCGCCAGTCCGGATCGGCGCGCCCGGTCTCGAACTCGTTGCGGGTGAGGAACACGGTCACCTCGGTCCCGGTCGCTCGACTCGCCTTGACCTCGAGCCGCCTGGTCGTGCCGTCCAGCCGCGGGGCGATCACGTCGTAGCCGAGCTCGTCCGAGATCGTGCTGACCCGGCGCACCTGGGCCGCCTTCTCTTTGCTCCCGAGTGTCCGCAGCTGCTCCTGACAGGCCTGGACGACCGCCTTCTCGCCGATCGCTCCGAGCTCGATTCGCTCCCTGGCGTCGACGGTGCGAGCCCTGGCGAGCAGGAACGCCTCCCGCCGCGCCGGATCTTCGATCACGGTGCCGATCGCGATCTCGGCCTCCTCCGGGACGAGCTCCGACGCAAGCCGCGTTCCGTCAGCGGTGGCCGCGCGCATCCACAGCGGCGGCGATGCCTCGAGCAGGAGCCCCAGCAACAGCTCCAGCGGCGCCGGCGGCCCCAGCTCGCAGACGTCGAAGAGCTTCTGCTCGGGGAGCAGCAGCGCCCCTTCGCTCCGCAGCAGCTCCACCTCGCTGAGGCCGGTCTCCGCTGCCTTCAGCTCGTTCAGATCCACTTCTCCCGAGAGCGGCAGCGCCACCCAAGAGTCCCGCGCCTCCTGTGCATCCCGCCCGTCACGGCCCAAGACCCTCGTGACCCAGTAGGCAGCACGCAGGAGGCGGCGGTTCCAGAAGACCGGCTCACCCACCATCGGAATCGCCACGCAGGTGCTCGAAGAGCGCCGCGATGTCGCCGACGTCGACCGGACTGCCAACGTCCTCGTCGTCGGGGAGGGCCATCGTCGCGATCGCCGGGTCGTCCAGCATCACGCCGAGGTTCTGGGCCTTCAACTCGATCCGGGCCGCGACGGCTTCGTCGATGGTCCCCTCGGTGACGAGCAGATGAATCGTCGTCTCGACCCCCGGCTCGAGCCCAAGGCGATGGATCCGGTCGACGCTCTGCAGGTACTGGCCGGCGTTGAAGGTCCGCTCGAGGTAAACGGCGTCGTGGCAGACGTGGTGGAGGCTGACCCCCTCGCCCAGGGCCGCGGGATTGGCCAGCAGGACGCCGCACTCGGGGTCGTCGCGGAAGCGGTCGAGCTCCCCCTCGCGAGTTCGCGGAGCCGCGGGCTGCGTCACCTCCGAGGGGATCCCGCCATGGACCAGCGCCGGACGGTGGCGCGCCAGCATCCGCTCCAGCGTTTCCAGGTTGCGAATGAAGTTCGACCAGACGAGCACCTTGCGGCCTTCGCGGCGGAGTCTGTCCACCAGGGCGGCGAGCTGCACGAACTTCGCCGGCGTCTCGTACTGGGCGTATTCGGCGATCAGGTCATGCAGGGAGGAGTCGGGTGGGATCGGCAGCGGCGGGTGGCGGAACTCGATCGGATCGCCGCTGGACGACCCGGCCGGCAGCAGCGCCGGGTTCGTCGCCGCCTCCAGCAGGTACATCACCGTGCTCGCCCAGGAGCTCAGCTCGACCCGCTCACGCTGGCTCCGCGTCAGCTCGGAGAAGCGGTGGCGCAGGCTCTCGTAGATCTCCCGGTGCAGATCCTCCAGCGGTACCGGCACCAGCCGCTTGATCGGTTCGCGCAGGTTCAACTCGGCCTTGGTCGTACGCACGAACAGCGGCGCGATCTCCTCCGCCACCTGGGCGACGCTGCGGCGATCGGGCTGAGCGCCGAGAGCGGCATCGGGGAGCACGCGCAGGGCCTGCCCCGGCCAGAGGAAGTCGAGCAGGGCGACCAGGTCAGATGGGTGCTGTGGCGCCGGGGTCCCAGTCAGGACGTCGCGGCGGGCGGCCAGGAAGGCGAGGTCGAGACAGGCTTTGCCCCACTCTCCGTCGCGCCCGCGCTTCATCCGGTGGGCCTCGTCGAGGACGATCGCGGTGGGTCGCTGCACGACCCAGTCGGCGACGGTCTCGTAGGACATGATCAGGCGCTGGTAGTTGACCAGCAGGACCTCCACCTCGGCGGGGACGTCACCGCCCGCATAGCGGTGGATGCGGGGCACGGGGTCGAGGCTGAGGCCGCTCTCTTCGATCCAGGCGTCGAACCCGCTCAGCGGCGCGACGACGAGCATCTGCTGCGCCCGTCCGGCGATCCGCTCCGCCTCGTAGACGGCGAGCTGAACGGTGGTCTTGCCAGCCCCCGGCACGCTGAAGTTGGCGCCGTTGTCGATCGACAGCAGCTTGCCGGCGTCGCGCTCCTGGAAGGGGAGCAGATCGCGGATGAAGCGCCCGCCGGCCAGACGCTCCTCGATCAGCCCGGGCACCTCGACGTATGGGCTGGCGCGGATCTCCCGCAGCCGCTGACGCTCGAGCCGGGCCTCGGTCAGCAGCTGGCCGACGTCGGGGTCGAGGTCGACCGCGATCCCGTAGCGCCTGCCCACCCCGGGGAGCCAGCTGTGGCGCGCGGCGAACAGCTCGGTCGGAACCAGAACGGCGACGTTGGGATCGCTCCCTGCCTGACCCCACTCGGCGCGAACGCGGCGCCAAAAATCGTCCGGGACGTCGGCGTCGCGGCGCACCTCCACGCGCCGACCCTCCTCGACCGCGACGAAGGAGAGGGTGCCGGCCAAATCAGCCGTCGATGCTCTGTCTCAGGGCGTCAAGACTGCGGGCGGCTTTCTCCACCGCGGCGCGCAGGGCCGGCTCGTCGAACCCGGAGCGCCCGGCAACCAGCTCATAGGCCTCACGGGCCTTGGTCAGGCGCTGCGCCGCGTCGTTCGTGAAAACAGCCGGGCGGTCGAGCTCGTCACCGGCCTTCTCCGTCCGTTTCTTGTCCTCGACGGCAGCTCCCATCGCCTGGTAGATGGACTCGCGGACCGCTTCCCGCTCGAACTCCTTCTCACCTTCGGGCGTCGGCAGCGTCACCGTCTCCTCGTCGGCGCTCTGGCTGAGGCGTTCGGTCAGCAGGCCGACCACGGAGTGGACAGCGGGGCCGGGCTCCGCCTCCACATCCCCTTCGAAGGCCTCGAAGCCGCCGCCCCCGTCCTCGGGCTCACCGCCACCCCGGTCGGCCACCGCCCTCGAGACGTCGCCGAGGATCGGGTCCTGGTCCAGCGCCTCGTCGAGATACTCCTCCACCCAGCGTGCGTCGACCGCGCGCTGGCGCGAGTAGCCGAGTTCGACCAGCAGGCCCAGCGTCCGTGCCGTCTTCATCCGCTCGGCGGCAACCGGGTCCTTGTCCCGCATCGACTCGTATGCCTTGTCGAGCTCCTGCAACGCCTGCTCGGCATCGTCGAAGTCGGTGAGCGGGATCGCCCCGCCGCTCATCTCCTGGATTTCGCGGATCAGCGCCAGGTGCCGGACGTAGCGGCGAACGCGCTCGGCGCCGCGTTTGATCGAGGACGGTTTCGTCGGGGTCGCCCAGCGCAGGCGCTCGGCGACTTCCGCTTCGTCACGGCCCTCGTAGGAGATGAGGTCGTCGACGAACAGCAGCTCGTTGGTAAACGAGTAGTCCTGGCGAAAGTCCTGGGCGACCTGGAGATCGAGCTCGAGGTCGTAGAGTTCGCCCAGGTTCGCGTCCGCCGGCAGCACCGCGACGTCCATGTGCTCCTCGCCGAGATCGCGCAGCGCCACGGCACGGGTGTTGCCGTTGATCAGTCGCCCCCCACGGGTGACGATCCCCGGCTCACGCTGCTCCTCGTCGTCGAGGTTCTGCTTCAGCTCCTCGAACCTGATCGTCGCCCGCAGAAGGTCGGTCAGGGCGGACTGGGCGCTCTCGCCGTCGGGGTCCTCCTCGATCGCCTTACGGGCGCCGGGCGCGGACTCCAGCTGCGATTTGATCCGGTGGCTGGTCGGGTTGAGGACCAGCGACTCGAGCGGGATCCTGACGACCGGGAACCGCTCCATCTTGCCCCGCCACGGGACACGGTGCGTCTCCGGCTCGGCCGGCAGGCTTGCGAGAGCTCGTTCGATCCCGTCTTTACGCACGTCCTCGTTGACCGGCATCCGCGCCTCCCTCAGACCTCATTCGACAGCTTCGGAACCGCGCCATCCTAGTCGAGCCGCCTTCTCCAGTCAGAAGTCCTGTCAACCTTCCCCTTCCCCACCCGGCCGCCGCCGCCCGCGCTTGCGTTCGCCGATCTGGCGCTTCTGCTCCAGGCGCCTGCGGCGGGAGGCCTTGGTCGGCCTGGTCGGGCGCCGGCGGCGCGGGGTTGCCAGGCCGGCGGCGATCTTCCCCGCCAGGCGCTGCAGGGCCAGCTCCCGGTTGCGGGACTGGCCGCGGGCGTCCTGGGCGACGGCGGTGACGGTGGCGCCGACCCGGGCCAGCAGGCGCTCGCGCTGGCGCTCGTCCAGCGTCGTCGAAGCGGTGACGTCGAAGACGGCTTCGACCCGCGAAGCGGTGACGTTGGCGTGCTGACCTCCAGGTCCCGAGGAGCGGCTGGTGCGCAGCTCGATCTCCGCCAGCGGGATCGCCAGGCGCTCGTCGATCCGCAGCTCGTCCGGCACGGCTACCCGGCCAGCTCGGGGATGTGGCGCTCGACGTGCTCGGTCAGCGTCTGGCGCACCCAGCGCTGGGTCTCGGCATCGGCCATCCGGTATCGACCCAGCAGCATCTTCTGCTCGGTCAGCGGCAGGCCGGCGATCTCCCAGCGCACCGCCAGGCGCTCGAACAGCGCCTCCGAGCGCCGCCGCCAGGCGTCCTCGAGCGAGGCCGCGTCGCCGGCTGGCGGCTCGCCGATCTTGGCGATCGTGGCGGCGCTGAGCGACTGCCGCAGGGTCAGCATGTTGCCGTCGGGGTCGACGTAGTCGAAGGTCGGCGCCTTCTGCCGGTTGCGCTGCTTCTTGCGCTTCGCCATCGACCGCGCCTAGGCCAGGGCGTCGATCTGCGTCGCCAGCTCGAAGTCCGCCGCGGTCAGACCGCCCTCGGAATGGGTGGAGATCGTCACCTTCACCGTCGCCCAGGAGATCTCCAGGTCGGGGTGGTGGTTCATCGCCTCGGCCGGCTCGACCAGGCTGGAGACGAAGGCGACCGAGCCGGCGAAGTCGCCGCGCTCGAACTCCTTCACGATCGCCGCGCCCGCGCGCGCCCAGCCGGGCTGCCCGGCGAGCTTCGCCTCGATCTCGGAATCGCTCAGGAGCGCCATCGGACCTATGCTGACAGAGACCGAGGAGGCGGAATGAACGACGGCAAACCGACCCTGATCCAGCTCGACATCTCGCACTACAGCGAGAAGGTGCGCTGGGCACTCGACTACAAGCAGGTCCCGCACGTGCGCCGCTCGCCGCTGCCGGGATCCCACATGCCGATCGCCTTCGCCCTCACCCGCGGCGAGAGCATCACCCTGCCACCGACTCGATGCCGAGCTGGCGGCCGGCGACGGCGAGTTCAGAGACCACCCCGGCTGCCTCTGGGTCGAAGAGACGTTCCGCCGCCATCGCTTTCCGGCGCGGTCGGCCGCAGCCTCATCGGTGTGATTGCCGCGATCCTCGCCAAAGGCGTCTGAGCCGGCGCTACCCCCCGATCGGCGCCCTCGGGTTGGCGCCCCAGAAGACCACCGTTCCCAGCATGCCGATGATGTGGACCATGACGATGTTCACCACCATCGACTGAGCCGTCGCCGTGCCGACGCCGACGGGCCCGCCCGAGGCGGTGTAGCCGTAATAGCAACCGACGAGGATGATCGTCGTCGCCATCACCATCCCCTTGATCAGGCTGAAGATCAGGTCGGGAGGGCTCTGGTACATCCAGAAGATCAACAGATAGCCGCCGGAGGAAACGTCGCCAACCTGGTTGACCACCGACAGGTAGCTGGCAAGGTAGATGACCACGATCCCGACCAGATAGAGGAAGGGGATCGCGATCCAGGCGGCCAGCAGACGGGTCGCACAGAGGAAGGTGATCGGCTGGATCCCCATCACCTCGAGCGCGTCGATCTCGTCGGAGATCCGCATCGCCCCGATCTCGGCGACGATCCCGGTCCCGACCTTGGCCGCAAGGATGTAGCCGAAGGCGTAGGGCAGCCCCTCGCGCAGATCGCAGTAGGCCGAGAAGAGACCGGCCAGCGACGGGGCGCCGATGGAGCGGTTGAAGTAGGCGCCCTGGAGGCCGCACTGGAGGCCGAGAATGAAGACGAAGGCCCAGATGATCAGCCCCGACCCAAAGATCAGGATCCCGGCCTGGCGCAGGCTCTCACCGAAGAACTTGAACGCCCGGCCCGAGTAGACCTGTCCCGAGACCTGCAGGCCGAAGCGACAGATCTCCCCCAAGGAGTCGAGCCAACCGCGCGGGACGTCGAGCCAGCCGATCACCGGACCGCCTGCAGCTCGGGATTGGTGGCGAGCAGGATCGAGCTGACGACGAACTGGAAGAAGAAGACGGCGACGAGTGAGATGACCACGGCTTGGTTGACGGCCCGTCCGACCCCAGCCGCCCCACCCGAAGCCGACATTCCCTTGTAGGAGCAGACGACGGCGACGATCGCGCCGAACATCGTGCACATCAGCACCGAGGACCAGAGGTCAGTGATGGTGGCGTTGGTGAAGAGCGTCGCGAAGAAGCCGCCGAGCGGCTGGTGGTACAGGAGCTCGGCGGCGATGCCCGCGCCGAGGCCGAAGACGATCGCGAAGATGTCGAGCAGGCCGGTGACGATCATCAGCGCCAGGAATCGCGGCACCACCAGGTTCTTGACCGGGTCGACGCCGAGCACCTGCAGGGCGTCGAGCTCCTCGCGGATCTTGCGGGCGCCCAGATCGGCGGTGATCGCGGTGCCGGCCACTCCCGCCACCACGACCGCGGTGACCAGCGGCGCGATCCAACGGATCGCGATCACGACGAAGAAACCGCCGAGCCGATCGAGCGCTCCGAACAGCGAGAGCACTCCGGCCGCCTGCAGCCCGGGCGCACCCAGGTTGAGGGCGAAGGTGGAGATCAGGAGGGGGAACCAGGACAGCTTCAGCACAAAGAGGAACTGCCAGACCAGCTCCTCGCCATAGGGGTAGGGAGACCTCACCGCGGAGACGATCGTCTTGACGGTGAGGATCATCATCGTCCCCACCTCAACGAAGAAGGCGGAGGCGGACCCGAGGCTTCTGCTTACGGCTTCGCCCGCCACCAGCTCATCGCCCTGCCGAGGGGCCCGCGGGTCTCCGCTTCCCGCCGCACCCGGCGCTCCGCCGCCCTCTGCGCTTCGGAGAGCCGGGCGATCAGCGTGTCGCGCGTCTCCTCCAGCTCCTCGACGCCGGCGACATGGGCAACGGCGCGGCGCGGCGCCGTCGGCAACTCCTCAGCACTGAGGTAGCGGGTGTAGCTGGCCAGCTCCGCCTCGAGCCGGCCGATCTGGCGGCGCAGCTCCTGCCGCACCTCGATCGCCTCGCTCTCCTCGGCGAAATCGGGGAGGCCCGGCGGCAGCGGCGCCGGTGCCTCCCCCCCAACATTGCCGGGGATGCTCGCGCAGGCCATCACCACGATCGCCAGCTCGCGCGGGCCGTGGCCTGCTTCAGCGGCGCGACGCAGAGCGTCGGCGGCGATCTCTTCCAGCTCGGGAGCCGGAACGACACCAGCGGCGACGAAGGTTCCCTGGCCCTGACGGCTGACGACCAGCCCGTCGGACTCGAGGCCCTCGTAGACCGCCCGCACGGTGTTGAGGTTGACCCCCGCCCACTCGGCGAGGCGGCGGAAGCTGGGCAGGCGCTCGCCGCTCGCCAGCTGACCGGTGGCGATCAGTGCCCGCAGCCGCCATGTCAACTGCAGCCCAACCGGCAGCTCGTCGCTGGGATCAATCGCGAAGGGGTTGGGCGCGGCCCGCGCGGCGACGTCTTGCTGTGCCATCGGTGGGCACAGTAGCTCCCATCACTGTCCTAGTCAACTAGCACAGCTAACCAGGGACCACGCAACTCGTCAGGGCGTGAGGACGATCTTCAGCGCTTCGCGACGGTCGTAGATCGCGTAGGCGTCGCTGGCCTCGTCGAGCGCCATGTGGTGGGTGACCAGAGGTGCCGGGTCGAGCTTGCCGGTCTCCAGCAGCGCCAACACGCGATCGACGTGGGCGATCACATTGGCGAGGCCGAGGCGCAGGTCGAGGCCCTTGAGCCAGGCCAGTCCCAGCGGCACCTCGCCCTTGCCGGCATAGGCGCCGATCCCGGAGACGGTGCCGGCGTCGCGGGCGAGGCTGATCGCCAGCGCCAGGGGCCCGGGGTCGCCGACCGCGTCGACGACGACGTCGACGCCGAGCCCGCCGGTCGCCGCCCGGATCGCCCGCTTCGGCTCCTGCTCGGTCAAGTGCAGCGGCGTCGCCCCAAACGACTCGGCCATGGCGAGTCGTTCCGCCACCGTGTCGATCGCGAAGACCTCGACGGCGCCGCCGGCGAGCGCGGCCTGAACAGCGCAGAGCCCGACCGGGCCCAGGCCAAGCACGGCGACGGTGTCGCCGGATTGCATCCCGGCGTGGGCGACGGCGTGGTAGCCGGTCCCCATCACGTCGCCAGCGAAGAGAGCCACGTCGGCCGACATCCCATCCGGCACCTTGCGCAGGGTGAGGTTGGCCCGCGGCACCAGCAGCTGCTCCGCCTGGGCACCCTGGAGGTCGCCGAGGTTGGCGCCGTGCCCGAAGGTCTGCCCCCTGCGGCAGCGGTGGTAATCGCCACGCAGGCAAGACGAGCAGGTCGCGCAAGCCGTGTGAAAGGTCCCGAGCACCCGGTCCCCGACCGCCACCCGGTCGACGTCGTCCCCCAGCGCCAGCACCGTCCCCACGAACTCGTGCCCGATCGTGAACCCCGGCTCGACCGGCACCCGCCCGTGGTAGATGTGCAGATCCGACCCACAGATCCCACTCGCCTCGACCCGAATCACAGCATCATCGGAAGCACCGATCTCGGGGTCGTCCTTCTCCTCGATCCGAACCTGCTCGGGGGCCTGAAACGTGACGGCGCGCATGGACCTCACCGTATATGCGCTCGCGAGAGAGGGTCGGGTCGGACTCGCCAAGCCTCCCCGCAGTTCGCGCAGGCGAGTCCGACCCGACCCTCCCCCACTTCCGCCTAAGCGCTGACGCCAGCTACCTGGAAGCGGCTCGTCTCTCCGTCGGGGCTGGCCGTCTCGGCGATCCGCGATTCCAGCGCCAGCTCCTTCTCGAAGTCCGCCGCCTCGCCATGAGCGAAAGAGACGTCCTTGCCCTCGAGCAGCTCGATGAAGACCTCGACGAAGCGGGCGTCGAGCTGCTTGCCGGCGACCCGACGCAGCTCGACGATCGCATCGTGGCTGGACATCGGCGTGCGGTAGGAATCGCGCGCCGTCATCACGTCATAGGTGTCGGCGACGGAGATGATCCGCGAGAGCTCGGGAATCTCGTCCCCGGCCAGACCGCGCGGATAGCCTTTGCCGTCGATCCGCTCGTGGTGGGCGAGGATGATCTCGGCGACCGGGCCGTAGCCGTCGAGCGAGGAGACGACGCGGGCGCCCTGCTGCGGATGGCGCCGGATCAGCATCCAGTCCTCGTCGGTGAGCGGCACGTTGGCCTTGAGGATGCGGTCGGGAAGGATGAACTTGCCGATGTCGTGGAGCAGGGCGGCGATGTGGACCAGCTCCTCCTCGCGGCGCGAGTAGCCGGCGCGCTGGGCAATCGCCCGCGAGTAGCGCGCGACCGCGGCCGAGTGGCGGGCGGTCATCTGGTCCCGCAGGTCGAGGGTGCGCAGCATCGCGCTCAACATCCCGACCTGGAAACTGGCCAGCTGCTTGCTGCGCAGCTCCAGCTCCTCGGCCCGCTGCTGGGAGACGAGCAGGGCGCCGAGCAGGTACTGGAAGGTGACGAGGACGAGGCCGAAGAGGGCGACGCCGGCGAGCCCGACCTGGACGTAGAGGTAGGCGATGCCGCAGGCCATCAGCGCCGCCGCGAGCTCGGAGGGCAGCAGCGGGATCAGCGCCGTGCGGACCTTGACGAAGAAGGAGCTGCGGTCCAGGTAACAGGAGTAGGAGGCGATCATCGTGAAGTTGATTGCCAGCGCCACCAGGAAGACGGCGAAGATCAGCGCGTAGAAGGCCGGTTCGCTGTCGGCGACCTTGTTCGTGACCGCGGCGTGGAAGGCGATCCCGGTGACCAGCGGGAAGGTCGCGTAGGTCAGCAGGTTGTTGAGCAGGAAGTGGCCGGCGTCGCGCCAGCGCAGCCAGCCGGTGAAGATCGTCATCACGCCGATCAGCGCCGCCGGCGTACCGCCGAGGAAGACCATCGCCAGAACCAGTGCCAGGAAGCTGCCGGAGATCTTCACCTTCGAGGTGGTCGAGATCGCGGTCAGGTCGCTGAAGACCGAGAAGCCGAGCAGGATCGCGAACAGCGGCAGGTTCCAGTCGGCCTGCGGCGCCTGCCAAACGGCGACCGCCGCGACCACGGCGAGGCCGACGACCTGTGCGCCTATCACTAGCTTGGTTGGGCGGTTGCCGCTCATCTTCGACGGGGGACTGGGTTTGGGACCGCGGTTCTGGTTGGAGATTCCGCGGCCGCCCGCCGTTCCCTTCGCCAGGGCCTATTGCCTTGAAACGAACGCTACGTGCGGCATTCGAAGCTACCGCCATATAGATGGAGCTTCAAGCCTGCGTGGCCGGATGGCCGGTCTTTTGCAAAGTGCCCAAAGTGCGCCTTGATCGCGCCGGGCGAAATGCGCGGGGCGCGCAGGTTCGGCGCACGCTGCCCCGAAATACGACGAAGGGCGTCCCGCTGGGGACGCCCTTCGTTGAAGACTGGTGCGAGCAATTGAGTGCTCGCGTTAGGAAGATCTAGTGACGGTAACCCATGTTTGGTCCCCTTCCTTTTTTGGTTGAAGCCCGCAACGTTGTGCGTTGCATCCAATGAACTTCCAAATTGCCTGGCAACTTTGTAGCACAACTTCGCCGAAACTTGTGCAACTGCAGGAAATCTTGTGCATAAATGCAGTAGTTCGACCACCCACCAATGCGTAAACGACGCCTGATCGACCCCCTCCGTCGGCCCCTCTTCAGGCGGCTCGCGACGACGTACACGGTCAACGAGCTCGGCGACTGGATGGGAATCATCGCCCTCTCGGTGCTGGTCTTCGACCGCACCGACAGCGCCCTGGCAACCGCCGGCCTCTTCCTCGGGACCCGCTTCCTCCCCGCTCTGCTGGCGCCGATCCTGGTCGCCCGCGCCGAGCGCCCGCCGCCGCGGTTCGCGCTCCCGGTCATCTACTGCGGCGAGGCGGCGGCCTTCGGCGGGCTCGCCCTGCTCGTCTCCAACTTCTCCCTGGCCGGGGTGATCGCGCTCGCCACCATTGATGGCGCCCTTGCTCTGACCGGCCGCTCGCTGACCCGGGCGGTCGTCGCCGCACAGCTCGAGCCGGCGGGCGAGTTGCGCGCCGGCAACGCCCTGCTCAACGTCGCCTTCACCGGCGGCGCCGCGATCGGTCCCGGCCTCGCCGGCCTGGTCGTCGCCGGTTTCGGCGTGCAGACGGCGCTGCTGCTGGACGCGGTCTCCTTCTATGTGATCGCCTGCATCCTGCTGACGGCCGGGCCGATGCCGCGGGCCGAGCCCGAAGAGGGACGGATGCGCGATCGGGTCAAGGCCGGCATCGGCTACATCCGCGAAAAGGCCGTGCTGCGCCGACTGTTGGTCGCCCAGGGCGCCGCCTTCATCTTCTTCGCCGCCGTGATCCCGGTCGAGGTCGTCTACGCCAAGGAAACCCTCGGCGCCAGTGACGCCGGCTACGGGCTGATGCTGGCCAGTTGGGGAGTCGGGATGGTCCTCGGCAGCCTTGTCTTCGCCGCGGTGCGGCGGGCCTCGCTGGCGTTGCTGCTCTTCATCAGCACCCTCGCGGTCGGCGCCGGCTACCTCGGCCTCGCCGTCGCGCCAACCCTGGCGCTGGCCTGCGCCGCCTCGGTTCTCGGCGGCACCGGCAACGGCGTCCAGTGGGTGTCGACGATCAGCGCCGTGCAGGAGATGACGGTGGCGGGCATGCAGGCCCGGGTGATGAGCGTGCTGGAGTCGATCGGCGCCGCGATGCCGGGGGTCGGATTCATCGTCGGCGGCGTCATCGCCGCCACCGCCAGCCCCCGCACGGCCTTCCTCATCGCGGGCCTCGGAGTCTTCGCGATCGTCGCTGTCGTCACCCCCATTCTTGGCGGCAATTGGCCTGAGCGCATTGCAACGTCTGGTTCAAACCAACTTGACGGGGGTAACGACGTTGTGCTGGAGTTGCTGCCAGGGGAGCAGGCCCGCCCAGTCCGACCCGGAGGTATACGTTGAGAAAACTTTGTGTTTCTTTTTTGGTGCTCGGACTTGCAGCGGTCGCGGCAATTGGACTGGCTGCCTGCGGTAGCAGCAGCAGTAGTTCGAGCGGCAAGGAGGGGGGCACGCTCAACGCCACCTTCGCTGGTCTCCCGGATTACCTGGACCCCGGCCTCTCCTACACCGCCGAAGGTTGGAACGCGATGGGTGAGACCTACATCCCGCTGCTGACCTATAAGCACGCGGAAGGCGTCGAGGGCAGTGAAGTCGTTCCCGGCCTGGCCAAGGAAATGCCGAAGATCACCGACGGGGGCAAGACCTACAGCATGCAGCTCCGGCCCGGCCTCAAGTACTCCGACGGCACCGCGGTCAAAGCCTCTGACTTCACCTTCGCCGTCGAACGCCTCTTCAAGGTCGACTCCGGCGGCTCGCCCTTCTACACCAGCATCGTCGGCGCCGAAAAGTTCGCGGAAACGAAGACCGGCGGTATCCCCGGCATCGAAGCGAACGACAAGACCGGCGAGATCGTCATCCATCTGGTCAAACCGCGAGGCACGTTCACGAACGAGCTCGGCCTGATGTTCGTGGCGCCGCTCCCACCGGACACGCCGGACACCAACCAGTCGACCAACCCGCCCCCCGGCACCGGCCCGTACATCATCACCAAGGTCGACCAGAGCAAGGGCTGGGAATACGAGCGCAACCCCTACTGGGCCAAGGCCAACGCGAAGGCGATGCCGGAATACCCCAGCGGGCACGTGGACAAGATCAACGTCTCGATCATCCGCAACCCCTCGACCCAGGTGAACGGGGTCGAGCAGGGCAAGTTCGACTGGATGCAGACGCAGCCGCCGCCGGATCGCTACGCCGAAGTCCGCAGCAAATACGAAGGCACCCAGTACCGGCCGCAGCCGACGATCAGCACCTACTACTTCTGGATGAACACGAACCGGGCGCCGTTCGACGACCTCAAGGTGCGCCAGGCGGTCAACTACGCGATCGACCCGGCGGCGCTGGAACGGATCTACACCGGCTCGCTCAAGGGCACCCAGCAGATCCTGCCCCCCGGGATGCCCGGCTACAAGAAATTCGAGCTCTACCCGCACAACCTGGCCAAAGCCAAGGCGATGATCAAGGAAGCCCACCCCTCGGACATGAACGTAACTGTCTGGGGCGATAGCGAAGCCGAAAACGAAGCGGCCGTGACCTACTACCAGGACGTGCTGACCCAGCTCGGCTTCAAGGCGACGCTGAAGATCGTCAACCCCGACAACTACTTCACGGTGATCGGCAACCAGACGACGCCGGATCTCGACACCGGCTGGTCGGACTGGTTCCAGGACTACCCGCACCCGAACGACTTCTTCCAGCCGCTGCTGTCGGGCGAAAGCATCCTGCCGACCAACAACGGCAACTTCGCCGAAATCGACAACCCGAAGTTCAACCAGGAAATCTCCAGGCTCGGCGAAGAACAGCTCGGGCCCGAACAGGAAAAGGCGTACGAAGCGCTCGACAAGGAATACATGGAAGAAGCGCCCTGGGCCCCGTACGGGACGCGGACGCTCTCGACCTTCGTCTCCAGCGCGATCAACCTCGACAACGTCATCTTCAACTCGACCTTCGGTCAGTACCTGACCAGCTTCGAATTCAAGTAGCCGGCCGAGCGCCGGGTCAGAATAGGCCCGTGGAGACGGAGAGTCACAGCCCCTGGTACCTGGCCTACCGGCGGCTGCTGCGCAACCGGCTGGCGCTGGCCTCGCTCGGCCTCTTCGCGCTGATCGTCGTCTTCGTCCTGGCGGCACCGCTCTGGGCCGACCACGTCGCCCACACCGGGCCGAACACCACCCACACGACGGAGAAAATCAGCGTCGACGGCGAACAGCGCGAAGTCGTCGACATCGAAGGCAAGCCGATCGGCCCGGTCTGGTTCGGCGCCGGCGGCAAGTTCTTCCTCGGCGCCGACGGCGGCCTCGGCCGCGACGAGATGGTGCGGCTGATGTACGGCGGCCGCACCTCGCTCTTCATCGGCCTCACCTCGGCCCTGATCACGACGATCCTGGCGACGATCCTGGGGCTGCTCGCCGGCTATTACAAAGGCTGGACCGACGGGATCATCACCCGCACCCTCGACGTGATCTGGTCGTTCCCGGTCGTCCTCCTCGGCATCGCGCTGGGAACGGCGCTCGCCGTCGGCGGCCTCAAGATCGGTCCGCTGGAACTGTCCGGGAACTCGATCTGGATCCCGATCCTGATCATCGCCGTCGTCTACACCCCCTACATGGCGCGGCCGATCCGCGGCGAGGTGCTGGCGATGCGCGAGAAAGAGTTCGTCGAGTCCGCGGTCTCCCAGGGCGCCGGCTCGCTGCGGATCATGTTCGGCGAGCTGCTGCCCAACCTCTGGTCGACGGTGATCGTCTTCTTCACCCTCAACATCGCCAACAACATGCTGCTCGAGGCCTCGCTCTCCTTCCTCGGCGCCGGCGTGCAGCCGCCCAACTCCTCCTGGGGGAAGATGGTCTCGCTCGGGTCCGAATCGATCTACACCTCGCCCCTGCTCGCCTTCGCCCCCGGGATCCTGATCATGCTCACGGTGCTCTCGCTCAACGTCTTCGGCGACGGCCTGCGCGACGCCCTCGACCCCCGCTCGAAAGTGCGGCTCACGCGCGCCGAGACGGCCGAGTCGGCCGCCGGAGGGGCGATCTGATGGGCCGCTTCGTCGTCAGGCGCCTGGCCGGGATGGTGCTGGTCCTGTTCGCCGTCTCGGTCCTCGTCTTCGCGATCTTCAACCTGATCCCGAACTCACCTCCGGCCCAGCGCTTGGCTGGCAAGAACGCGACGCCGACCCTGGTCAAGAGCATCGAAGAAGACTGGGGCTTCGACGAACCGGTCTGGGTCCAGTACGGGTCGATGATGAAGAAGCTCTTTACCGGCGAACTGATCTCTTACGGGGAACGGCTCAACGTCATCGACCGCATCGTCGAAGGGCTTCCCGCGACCTTCTCGCTTGCGATCGGCGCCGCCGTGATCTGGCTCTTATTCGGGGTGCTGTTCGGCTACCTCTCGGCGACCCGGGCCGGCGGCTGGCTCGACCGGGTGCTGACCATCGCCTCTGTCGGGGGGATCTCGATCCCCGTCTTCCTGCTCGCGACCGTCTTCCTCTACTTCCTCACCTACAAGATCGAACTGTTCCCGGCCAGCGGCTACGTGCCGATCGAGGAAGACCCGATGCAGTGGGCCTACCACCTGATCCTGCCCTGGTTCACGCTGGCGATCCTCAACATCGGCTTCTACAGCAGGGTGCTGCGCTCGAACATGCTCGACGTGATGAGCGAGGACTACGTGCGGACCGCCCGCGCCAAGGGCCTCGACGAGCGTCGGATCATGACCCGGCACGTGCTGCGCAACTCGCTGATCCCGGTCATCACCCTGTTCGGGCTCGACTTCGGCGCCACCATCTTCGGCGGCGCGATCATCACCGAAGTGATCTTCAGTCTCGGCGGGGTCGGCCAGTACGCGGGCGAATCGATCACCAACCTCGACCTGCCGCCACTGATGGCGATTACCTTCTTCGGCGCCTTCTTCGTCGTCCTCTTCAACGCCCTCACCGACGTCGTCTACGCCTACCTCGACCCGCGAATCCGGCTGGGGACCTCGGCCCAGTGAGCCCGGCGCCGCTCCTCTCCGCCAGGGACCTGCGGGTCGGCTTCGCGACCGAAGGCGGCCTGCTGCAGGCGGTCGACGGGGTCAGCTTCGACCTCGCCGCCGGCGAAGTGCTGGCGATCGTCGGCGAGTCCGGCTCCGGCAAGAGCGTCACCGCGCAGACGATCCTCGGGCTGACCCGCTCGCCCAACGCCGAGATCGGCGGCTCGGTGAAGCTGGGCGACGCCGAGCTGCTGGACGCCAGCGATTCGGAGCTGCAGAAGGTGCGGGGCGAGCGGATCGGGATGGTCTTCCAGGACCCGATGACCTCGTTCAACCCCGTCTACCGGCTCGGCGGCCAGATCGTCGAGGCGATTCGCGCCCACCGCGACGTCTCCAAGTCCGAGGGGCGGGCGCGGGCGGTCGAGCTGCTCGACTCGGTCGGAATCCCCGACGCCGAGCGCCGGGTCGACGACTACCCGCACGAATTCTCCGGCGGCATGCGGCAGCGGGCGATGATCGCGATGGCGCTGGCGCTGGAACCGGAAGTGCTGATCGCCGACGAGCCGACGACCGCGCTCGACGTGACGATCCAGGCCCAGGTCCTGCGCCTGCTGGAGAAACTCAACCGCGAGCGCGGGGTGGCGACGATCCTGATCACCCATGATCTCGGCGTCGTCGCCGAGGTCGCCGACCGGGTGATGGTGATGTACGCGGGCCGGGTGGTCGAGGAAGGGACGCTGGACGAGATCTTCTACGACCCCCAGCACCCCTACACCTGGGGCCTGCTGGGCTCGCTGACGCGGCTGGACCGGCCGCGGCCACAACGGCTGCCGCAGATCAGCGGCGCGCCGCCGTCGCTGCTCTCACTGCCTGCGGGGTGCTCGTTCCGGCCGCGCTGCCCGCACGAGTTCGGCAGGTGCGGGGAGATGCCGGGGCTCGAGGCGCGGCTGCCGGACGCTCCCGGCCACTGTGACCGCTGCTGGCTCGGGGCCGAGCAGAAGCGGGCGAAGCGCGAGGTCGGCGGCCAGATCGGACTGGAGGCTCAGGCCTGATGGCTGCCGGCGAGCCCCTGGTCGAGGTCACCGACCTCGTCAAGCACTTCCCGATCAAGAAGGGCCTGCTGATCGACCGCGAGGTCGATCAGGTGCGGGCCGTCGACGGGATCAGCTTCAGCGTCGCCCGCGGGCAGACGCTGGGTCTGGTCGGCGAGTCCGGCAGCGGCAAGTCGACGGCCTGTCGGGTGCTGCTGCAGCTGCTGGCGCCGACCTCGGGCTCGGTCCGCTTCGAGGGGCAGGAGATCGCCGGGTTCTCGCGGCGGCAGATGCGGCCGTTGCGGCGGCAGATGCAGATGATCTTCCAGGACCCATATGCATCGCTGAACCCGCGCAAGCGGGTGGGTCAGATCGTCGGCGAGCCCCTGAAGCTGCAGGGCGTCGCCTCCGGCTCGGAGCTGCGCAAGCAGGTGCGGGAGCTGCTCGACCGGGTCGGCCTCGCTCCCGAGCACTACGACCGCTACCCGCACGAGTTCTCCGGCGGCCAGCGGCAGCGGATCGGGATCGCCCGGGCGATCGCCCTGAAGCCGAAGCTGGTCGTCGCCGACGAGCCGGTCTCGGCGCTGGACGTCTCGATCCAGGCCCAGATCGTCAACCTGCTCGACGACCTCCAGAACGAGCTCGGCCTCACCTACGTCTTCGTCGCCCACGACATCGGTGTCGTCCGCCACATCTCCGACCGCATCGCGGTCATGCACAACGGCAAGATCGTCGAGCAGGGCACGGCGGACCAGGTCTGCGAGCACCCCAAGGACGCCTACACCAAGCAGCTGCTGGCGGCGGTGCCGATCCCGGACCCGCGCGAGAGCCGGGCCCGGCGCCAGCGTGCCGCCTCCGCCAGCTGAGCCTTACTCTGCTGGCAGCGTGTCCCTGCCGCTCTCGCCACCGATCAAGCCCCAGCTGGCGCTGACCCGCAAAGCGCTGCCGGTCGGCGCGGAGTGGGCGTACGAGCCGAAGCTCGACGGCTTCCGCGCGATCGTCTTCGTCGACGGCGAGGAGGCCTACATCCAGTCGCGCGGCGGCAAAGAGCTGGCCCGCTACTTTCCGGAGCTGAAGTTCGCGCCGGGGCGCTGGGTGCTGGACGGCGAGCTGGTGATCCGCGACAGCGACGGCAACCTCGAATTCGACGCCCTGCAGGAACGGATCCATCCGGCCCAGTCGCGGATCGAACTGCTCTCGAAGGAGATCCCCGCCGGCTACATCGTCTTCGACCTCTTGGCCGAGGGCGACGAGTCGCTGCTGGAGGCGCCGCTGGCGGAACGGCGGGCACGGCTGGAGGCGATCGCCGCGGGCGCCGGGCTGGAGCTGACGCCGCTGACCCCTGACACCGCCCAGGCCGAGAAGTGGCTGGGCAGCATCGAGGGGGTGATGGCGAAGCAGCTCGACGCGCCCTACCTGCCGGGCAAGCGCAAAGGCTTCGCCAAGGTCAAGCGCGAGCGCACGATCGACTGCGTGGTGATGGGCTGGCGGCCGGGCAAAGAGGAGGGCACGGTCGGCTCGCTGATCCTCGGCCTCTACGACGGCGGCGAGCTGCGCTCGGTCGGCCACATCTCCGGCTTCAGCGCGGCGGCGAAACGGAGCATGCGGGCGATGCTGGCGCCGCTGGAGACGGGCGAGAGCGGGAGCGCGGAGCCGAGCCGGTGGACGGGTGGGCGCGATCTCGAGTGGGTGGAGCTGAGGCCGGAGCTGGTGATCGAGGTGGGGTACGACCATGCGGCTAGCGGGCGGATACGGCACGGGGCGAGGTTTCACCGATTTAGGGACGACAAGGCACCAGCGGAGTGCTTGTTCGAGCAGCTGGACGAGGGCGGCTAGTGACCTGAGTCATTGATCCGTTGGCAGTAAGCGGCGAGCCCGTCGAGGATCTCGTCTGCGTCCTTGTGCCAGACGTAGGGCCGGGGTTGGTCGTTCCAGTTCGCGATCCAGGTGCGGATCGAGGCGGTCAGGTCGCGGACCGAGCGGTGGGCACTCCGCTTCAGCCACTTGGTGGTGAGCTCGGCGAACCAGCGCTCGACGAGGTTGAGCCAGGAGCTGTAGGTGGGCGTGAAGTGGAAGGTGAAGCGAGGGTGGCTCTTCAGCCACCGCCGGATCTGAGGCGTCTTGTGGGTCGAGGAGTTGTCAAGGACGACGTGGATCTCGAGCCCGTCGGGCACCGAGCGCTCGATCAGGTTGAGGAACTTCCTGAACTCCTCGGCGCGGTGCCTCGGGGTCATCTCGGCGATCACGTTCCCGGAGGCGGTGTCGAGCGCGGCGTAGAGGTTGGTTGTCCCGTTGCGGACGTAGTCGTGCGTCTGTCGCTCCGGCACCCCGGGCATCAACGGCAGGATCGGTGCCGATCGGTCGAGCGCCTGGATCTGGGACTTCTCGTCGACGCAGAGGACGACGGCGGCCTCGGGCGGGTTCAGGTAGAGCCCGACGACGTCCCTCACCTTGTCGACGAACTGCGGGTCCGGGGAGAGCTTGAAGTGCTCGCTTCGGTGCGGCTTCAATCCGAAGGCACGCCAGATCCGGCTGACCGCGGTCTGGTTGAGGCCGGTCGCGGCGGCCATAGAGCGGGTCGACCAGTGGGTGGCGTCGGTCGGCTTCTCCTCCAGGGTCTTCACGATCACCCGCTCGACCTGCTCGTCGGTGATCTTCCGTGGCTGGCCCGGCCTGGGCTCGTCGTGGAGGCCGTCGAGGCCCCGCGCGGCGAAACGACCGCGCCACCTTCCCACGGTCTGCGGCGTGCAGCCGAGGCGCTCGGCGATCTCCTTGCTCTGCGCGCCCTCGGCCGCCGCCAGCACGATCCGGCACCGCAGCGCCAGGGCCTGGGCGCTCTTCGGCCGCCGTGCCCAGCGCTCCAGGATCTCGCGGTCCTCCTCGCTCAGCGTCACGTCCACACGTCGGGGCATCAGGCCTCCCATCGTCGCTTGCGATGGCGACGACTTCGACGCGGAAGGGGCTATGCCTGCTGACTAACGACTCAGGTCACTAGAAAAGAGGTTCTTGGCCGGCGGGTCCTGTCCGTGCGGCATCCCCCACGGTGCTAGACGGGGAGGAACGGTCAGCCAAGGCACTGCGGAGGCGGTTGCGGCCCCAGCCGCGGACTGCTCGGGTCGTGCGTTTTCGTTGCTCTGGGGGCATGTAGGCGCGGTCGCCATAGAGCTGCTCGTAGCGTGGTAGGAGGTCCGGGCGTTTTTCCTCTAGCCAGGCGAAGAAGACGTCCTTGACCTCGTCGCGGAGGTGGAGGGCCACTCCTCCGAGGAAGGTCGCGCCCGCTTTGCGGGCGCGCTCCACTATCGGGCGGACCTGGTCGGGGTGGTCGTTGATGCCGGGCATCAGCGGCGCGATCAGGACGCCGGAGTCGATGCCGCGGCGGCGCAGCTCGGCGACGGCGTCGAGGCGGGCGGCGGGGCTCGGGGTGTGCGGCTCGGTCGCGCGCCAGGCGTCCTCGTCGAGGGTCGGGACCGAGAGGTTGACCGAGACCGGCAGCGTCTTCGCCATGCGCTCGAAGATCTTCACGTCGCGCATCACCAGCGGCGACTTGGTCAGGATCGAGACCGGCGTCCGCGCCGCCTCCAGCGCCTCGAGGATCTCCGGCATCATCCGGTAGCGGCTCTCGACCCACTGGTAGGGGTCGGTGTTCGTCCCCAGCGCCACCAGCTCCCGCTTCCAGCTCGGCCGCGCCAACTCCGCCCGCAGCAGCTCCGGCACGTTGACCTTGACCACGATCTCGCGCTCGAAGTCGCGACCGGCGTTGAAATCTAAATAGGTGTGAGTTTTTCGAGCAAAACAAAAAATGCAGGCATGAGTACAGCCTCGGTACTGGTTGATCGTGTGGCTGAACCCATAGCGCCCCCCGGGCACGTGATTCAGCGCCGAGCGGGCGTGGACCTCGTGGAAGTTGATTCCCATCGCCTCCGGGGCGTCGAAGGTGCGGGTGACCGTGCCGTCGCCGACACCCGGCAACCGCAAGTCGTTCTCCACCCGCTGTTCGTCCCAGCGCACGAACATACGTTCGCATCACGTTCGGCGGAAAGTTGAGGAGTTGACCCACCCATGGTGGGGTCAACTCGACAACCTTGCTCGGGGTTAGAGGCTGGAGCCGGTCTCGTCGCGCTTGAAGTCCTCGAGCTGGCCGAGGGCTTGGGCGCGGGCCTTGGCGCGCAGGGGCGGCAGGAAGGCGACCAGGGTGCCTTTGGCGCCGAGGGCCTGCTTGGCCCAGCGGCGGAAGTCGAACTCGTCGACGTGGTCGACGATCCGGCCCGCCTCGTCGAAGCGGAAGCTGGCCTGGATGTCGTTGACGACGGCGCGGCCGGTGGAGAAGGTGTAGCGCGCGATCCAGTGGGCGCGACCGCTCTCCTCGTTGACGTCGTGCTCGTGCAGCTCGATCTTGAGGTCGGTGGCGCGGCCGGTCAGCATCCGCCACATGGCGCCGATGTCGTCGCCCTCAAGATCACCGAAGGCCGGGTCGCGGAAGTGGGCACCGGGCGCGTAACAGGCGGTCATCGCCGAGCCGTTGCACTCGCCGAACGCCGCGTAGAAGCGCTCGATCGTCGCGTTGTTGGGCTCGGCGGAGATGCCTCCACCCTATGCGCTGGGGGCGCCTGGGTGAAACCCGCTAATCGGGAAGCTCGCCGCGAATCACGTAACGAAGCACGTCGACGACCTGCTCGGACTCGCGCGCCGTCGCCTGGGCAGCGCGGTCGACCTCCTTCAGCGCGTGGTCGAGCTCGGGGTCGTGGACGGTGACGATCGGCTTGCCGAGCGCGGCGGCGAAGCCGGCGTCGAAGGCCGCGTTCCACTGCCGGTACTTGTCGCCGAAGCGGACGACGACGACATCGGCCTCGCGGATGTGGGTCTGGGTGCGGATCGCGTTGACGCCAGCGCCCTTGTGGTCGCGCCAGAAGGAGTCGGGCTCCTCGCCCAGAGTGCCGGTGCCGGCAGCGTCGGACGCGGGGTGGTCGGTGACCGGGGCCGAGAAGACGACCGGCAGCCCGGCCTCACGCGCCCCCGCTTCGATCCGCTCGCGCCAATCGCTGTGGATCTCTCCGGAGAGATAGACGTGCCAGGTGCGCTCAGCCATCCCCAGACTCTAAATCAGCCCACGCGTCTGCAATTGGGCTTCCTATACGCGCCTAATTGCAGACGCGTGGTCCTTGTTACGCTAATTGACGTGAACGTGAGGAATCGATTCACTGGGCGCGCCGGGGTGGACGCCGACCACGAGCACTACAAGTGGTGGGCCCTCTCCTGCACCAGCCTCGGGATGCTGCTGGTCGCGACCAACTCGGGGACCTTGATCATCGCCCTGCCGGACCTCGAGCGGGCGCTGGGGACCAGCCTGCTGGAACTGGTCTGGGTGATCCTCGCCTACATGATCTCCTCGACCGTGCTGGTCCTCACCGCCGGCCGCCTCTCCGACCTCTTCGGCCGCAAGACCGCCTTCGTCGGCGCCTTCCTGATCTTCGCCGCGGCCTCGCTCGGCGCCGGCTTCGCCGCCGACGGCACCCAGCTGATCCTCTGGCGGATCCTGCAGGGGATCGGCGGTGCCTTCATCTTCGCCAACGGCCCGGCCCTGGTCACCGACGCCTTCCCTCGCGAGCAGTTGGGGCTGGCGATGGGGACGAACACGATGGTCGCCGCGGTCGGGCTCGTGCTCGGGCCGATCCTCGGCGGCGCCCTGGTCGCGATCTCCTGGCAGTGGGTCTTCTGGTTCAACGTGCCATCGGCGCTCGGCGGCGCGCTCTGGGCGGGGCTGATCCTGCGCGAGCTCTCCGCCCGCGACACCGTCCGCGGCCTCGACCTCGGTGGCACCGTCACCTTCGTCGTCGGCCTGACCGGGCTGGTCTACGGGATCTCGCGCGGCGGCATCTCCGGCTGGGACGACACGCTGGTGATCGCCAGCCTCGCCGTCGCCGTCGTCCTGCTGCCACTGTTCGTCCTCATCGAGCACCGCGGCAAGGCGCCGATGCTCGACCTCTCGATCTTCCAGAACCGGCTCTTCGCGGCCGCCAGCGCCGCCACCTTCATCAGCGGCCTCTCGCGCTTCGCCCTGCTCTTCATCTTCGTCTTCTACTACCAGGGGGCACAGGGCGACGACCCGATAATCGCCGGCGTCAAGCTGGCGCCGATGGCGATCGGGATGCTCGTCGCCTCGCCCCTGGCCGGGATCTGGGCCGACCGCCATGGCTCCCGCACCCTGGCCGCGCTGGGGATGCTGGTCACCGCCTTCGGCCTGGCCCTGATGACGACGTTGCAGGCCGACACCGCCTACTGGCAGGGCGGCCTCTGGCTGGCTCTGGTCGGGATCGGCTCCGGCATGTTCAACTCGCCGAACACGGCAGCGATGATGGGCACGGTGCCGACCGCGCGCCGCGGGATCGCCGCCGGCGCCCGCACGATGCTGCAGAACACCGGCGCCGTGATCTCGATCGCCTTCGTGCTGGCGATCGTCACCGCGGCGGTGCCGAAACCGGTCCTCTTCAAGATCTTCTCCGGGCTCGCCTCCGGCCTCACCAGCGCCCAGCTCGATCCCTTCATCCACAACATGCACACGGCGTTGTGGGTGCTGGCCGCGATCTCCGTCGTCGGCGCCGGGGTGTCGCTGCTGCGACCGAGCGACGAGAGCGCGCCGGAGCGCGGCGGCTCCCGCGCCCGCTCGGTCGAGGAGGCGATCCGCGAGGAGATCGAGGCGACGCCGTGAGCGAAGCGCGCGAACTGCGGATCGGCGAGGTCGCGAGGCTGGCCGCGACGACGCCGCGGACGATCCGCTATTATGAGGAGATCGGGCTGCTGGAGGCGGCCAGCGGGCGCGAGCCCGGCGCCCACCGCACCTACGCCGAAGCCGACATCGAGCGACTGATCGAGCTGCTGCGGCTGAAGGAGCTGCTCGGCGTCTCGCTGGAGGAGCTGAAGGAGCTGGTCGAGGCCGAGGGCGCCCGCGCCGAGCTGCGCCGCGAGTGGCAGGGCGGCGTCGAGGACCCGGTGCGGCGGCGCCAGATCCTCGAGGAATCACTCGAGCACATCGCCAACCAGCTGCAGCTGCTTCGCCACCGCCGCGACGAGATCGCCAAGCTCGAGACCGAGCTGCTGGCCCGGCGCAAGCGCGTACGTGAACTACTCCGAGAGCCAGAGAAGGCGGCTGGGCCCGGAGGGGGAGGTGACCCCTCTCAAAACACTCAAGCGCGGCGCTAGCCGCGCGTTTTGAGAGGGGTCACCTCCCCCTCCCCCGCCGTCTGCTCCTCGAAGTGCTTGCTCAGCATGGTTTCTTGGCCTTGGTAGTTAGAGCCGAGGCCGGCGCCGTAGAGCCGCTCCGCCGGCGCGGCCATGCGCTCGAGCCCGAGCTTGCAGACCGGCTGGCGGTGCTCGACCATGAAGGAGACGTCGCGGGCGCGGACCTCCAGCGCCGCCCGGCTGCCGGGTCGCCCGCCCGCCGGGTCGTAGCCGAAGCCGGGGTCGAAGAAGCCGGCGTAGTGGGTGCGCAGCTCACCGGCGGTCGGGTCGTAGGCCATCATCTCGGCGGCGATCTGCGGCGGGATGCAGACGCCCTCGGCCGAGAGCAGCAGGTAGAAGATCTCCGGCTCCAGCACCACCCTCCCCCCCGCCTCGGGGAAGACCGGGTCCCAGAAGTCGGTCCAGCGGTAAGCGCGGATCTTCGAGAGGTCGACCGGGAGGCTGTTCTTCTTCGCCCGGTAGCCGACGGTGCGGTCGCTCGGCCCGGAGAGGTCGAGGCTGAGGAAGAGGCCATCGGAGAGTCCCAGGTCCGCCCGCGGCACCGGCTCGGAGTCGACGTAGAGCAGCGGCGACTCGTCCTGGAGGTCGAGGATGGCGCCGTCGTCGAGACGGACGTCGCCGCGGGCGATTCGCAGCTGGTTGAGCGAGAGCCCGGTCTTGACCTGGATCGCGAAGGAGCGCGGAACGACCTCCAGGTAGAGCTTGCCGCGGTAGCCGGCGCGGATGTCGTCGAAGCGGTGGTGGCGGTCGGTGATGACCCGGGTGAAGACGTCGAGGCGCCCGGTCGAGCTCTTCGGGTTGGCCTTGGCCCGCACGTCCTCGGGCAGCGCCAGCTCCTCGATCAACGGCACCAGGTAGGGCCGGTCGCGCTCGAGCACAGCGCCGTCGCGCAGGTCGATTTTCTGGAAGGCGAGCCCCTCGGTCTTCTCCTCGACCGTGGAGTCGACGTCGGGCAGGAAGGAGCAGCGCAGGGCCCAGGCGAAATCGCCGAGGCGCAGATCGATGCTGGCCGGCTGCACGGCCTCGGGCCGGATCCGGTAGTCGCCGGAGCTGATCCACTCCGCCTCGATCGCCCGGTTCAGCTCCTGCGAGGGGAAGACGCCCGGGGTCGGCTCACTCATCCAGCAGAGATTATTCGCCTTGCCTCGGTGGCGCCCAGGTAAGGCGTCAGCGCGAACTCGAGCACGTCCGGCAACAGCTGGTCGATCCGCTCGGCCTCGCCCGCCAGCACCCGCCGCCCGAGCAGCGAGGCGATGCCGCCGACCACGGCTTCGTCGGTCGCCTCCGGCACCGGATCGCCGTCCGGCGTCACCGGCGCGCCCTCTCGCAGATAGGGAACGAAGCTCTCGACCGCGGCCTGGTAGCGGTCGTAGACGCCGCGGCCGGCCCGCAGTCCCTCGACCAAGGAGATACTGGCCAGCGCCGGATCGGCGGCGAGGAAGACCAGCAGCGCGGAAATCCCGTCGCGCACCCGGAGCGCCCAGTCCGCCTTCTTCTGGGCCACACAGGTATCGACGACGACCTTGCGAATTTTCTCGATCGCCGCTTCGTAGGCAGCGAAGAAGCACTCGTCCTTACTCTGGAAGTGCTTGTAGAAGTCACTCTTGGAGACCGACGCGCGGGCGCCGATCAGTGAAACGGTGGTCTTCTGGTACCCCACCTCATAGAGAACTTCGGTCAGCCCGGCGATCAGTCGTTCGCGCTGATTCTGTGCAACGAACTCGGGAGATAGGCCGTGTCGTCCGCGGGGAAGTCGCTCCATTACCTATTGGAGTCTGTCACCGTACTGTCGCTTTCGCCTCGCGGTTAGGAGTTGAGTTTGGCTACACCCTGGTACGGAGAAAGAATGAAGTCGAGTGATTCGGGCATCAGATCGAGTGCCTGCTCGGCCTCGCCGCGGCGGATTGACTGGTTGAGAATCCAGGCCACTCCGCCCACCAGGGTCTCCTCGATCGTGTCGGGAAGGCCGGTGTCGGCGGGAACGTTGGCGTGCAGGAGATCGACGAACCGCCCCATCGCGTCGTCGTATCGGGCCGACGCGGCCGGGGTCGCCGAGACCGCCTCGATCAGGCACATGCGTGCGGTCGCCGGGTTCTCGGCGATGAAGGTGAGAAAGGCGCGGAGGCCGGCGGCGATGCGGTCGACCCACTCGTCGCCGATGTCGACGCAGGACTCCTCGATCCGGGCTGCGACCTCTGTCACGGCGCTGTCGAAGGCACCGAGGAAGACCTCTTCCTTGCCGTCGAAATTGTCGTACAGCGTTTTGCGGGCTACCCCGGCACGCCGAACGATGTCGGCGATCTTGGTTGCCTCATAGCCCTGTTCCGCGGTCAACTCCGCCATCGCATCCATAATGCGGCGACGCTTACGCACTGCTACGAACTCTCTTGGAAGCACGGGCCGAGTCGGCTTCACCTGGGCTCCCCTGCTTGGGGGTGGGAGCATGACGTGAACAATAGCCGCGGCGCGAAAAAATGCGAGCACGGCACCAACCCTTTTGGTACCTTGAGGGAACTTCAGGCGTTCTTTTTGGAAACGTAGGGGTTTCCCAGTGCCAATCGATCGAATTCAACTTAGCGAGGAGAAGCTGGTCGCGGCCATCGGTGACCACTGGCCCTCGGCCGAGATCGACGCTGCCGTGCAGCTGCTCAGCAGCAGCGACGGGAAGTTCCCCTCCGGGGTTCGCAAGCTGCCCTCCGACCTGGTCAGCGCCGTTCAGCGCGAGCGCCTGCTGGCGGCGATGCTGCGGGCGGCATCGGAGCTGGGCTACCGCGAAACCAACGTCCAGGACGTGATCGAGCGAGCCGGCGTCTCCCGCCCCACCTTCTACGAGCACTTCGCCAACAAAGAAGCCTGCTTCCTCGCCGCCTTCGACGCCACCGCGACGCGGCTGCGCGACCGGGTCGGGGCGGCGGCGGAAAAGGGGGGCGACAGTCTGCGCGACCGGCTGCGCTTCGGATTGGAAACCCTGCTGCACTTCACTGCCACCGAACCGGACGCGGCCCGCACCCTGATCGTCGAGGCCCGCGCCGCCAGCGTCGACGCCGTGATGCGCCGCGATGACCTGCTCGACCACTTCGCCGCCTGCATCGACACCCAGGTCCGTGAGCTGCTCCCCAACGCCCCCACCTATTCGCCGATTACCTCGGCGGGAATCGTTGGCGGCGTCGAAGCGCTCCTCTACTCCCGACTCAACAAGGGCGAGACCGACGATCTCGATGCCCTCCTGCCTTCGATGATGTATTTCCTGGTGCTGCCGTTCGAGGGCCAGGAGGCCGCCAGCGAGGAGCTGGCGGTGTCGGGCTGAGCCTTAAGCTCAGCCCGTGAACTCGCCGCGCAGCGCCCGGGCCGCCCTCGGCTTCCTCTTCGTCCCCGCCCTCGTGATCGGGCTGACCGCGGCGGTGCTGCCGCAGACTTTCTACGACGACTTCCCCTTCGTCGCCCACTGGGTCGAGCTGCTGCCGCCCTACAACGAGCACCTGGTCACCGACGTCGGCGGCCTCTACCTCGGCTTCGCCGTCCTCTTCGCCTGGGCGGCCTGGACGCTCGACCGCACCCTGGTCCGCGCCGTCTGCGTCGCCTGGCTGCTGGCGGCGACGCTCCACCTGATCTTCCACTCCGGCCACCTGGCCGGCTTCCGCACCGCCGACGCGGTGGCCGAGATCGCCACCCTGGCCCTGCTGCTCATCCCTCCCCCACTCGCGATCTGGGGAGTTGCGCGACGCTAACTGCCGCCGCCAGGGCAAGCCGGGCAAGGAAGCAGGGAGCGAAGCGTGCTCTGCACGTGAGCGACCGATGACGCCGCCCGGCGCCGCCGTGGCGGCGGCAGCGGAGGGGGTGGGATTCGAACCCACGAGCGCCTTGCGACGCCAACAGTTTTCGAGACTGCCCCGTTCAACCGCTCCGGCACCCCTCCGAGGCACTACAGAGCCAGATTCTATCGACGCCGAATCCGGAGGAACGTCAGAGCGCTATTGCGCGGCGGCGATCCGCGCTGCCCGGACGGTGCCGAGGTAGGGGGCGAGGAGGAACTCCGTGAGGTCGGGGGCAAACCCGGGGAGGCGATCGCTCCCCTCGGCATTCAGACAGCGCGACACCAGCGAGATCGCGCCGCCGATCAAAGTGGGCTCGAGGTGGCACGGCAGCTCGGCGCCGAATGGACACTCGGCCCGGCCGGCACCGAGGGGAACAGCGAGGCGTTGCAGCGTCTGCTCGAAGCGATCGAGGCCGGGAGGGCCGGCGAAGAAGATCTCAATCGTGCAGAGGCGACCGAGACGCGAATCTGCGGCGAAGATCTCGAGTGCCACGGCCACGGCGGCTCTCACCGCCTCCGCCCAGCTCTGGCCCGGATTCAGCGCCCGGGTGATCGCTCCACCGATCCACTCGACCGCGAGGTCATAGGCGGCGAGGAAGCAGGACTGCTTGTCGTCGAAGTGGTGGTAGAAGGTGCCGCGTGAGACCTCGGCGGCGCTGGTGATGTCGGCAACTGTGCATGCGAGGTAGCCCTCCCTGGCGACTACCTCGATCGCGCCCGCGAGCAGCCGGTTACGGTGATTGTGTTCGACGAACTCCCGCGGAAGCCCGTGGCGGCCCCGAGGAAGGCGGGCGAGGGCAGGGTCCATCGGGTAGTCGACGTCGGGCTCAGACGGGCTTGAGTCGGGGGCTTGGCCAGAACCGGCGGCGGCAACCACGAAGTCAGCTGCTCTCCACCGAGCTCAGGCGATCGCGTTGGCTCATGGAGAAGATCTGGCGGCCGGGACCCGGATGCCCCCTCGCCGGCTCCCTCTCGGGCCGGCATCTCGGATGGTTTGGGCGGGGGGCCATGGCTGCGCGCACAGGCAATCCGAGCGCCAGTCAAGGAGAGACCAGCGAACCCGGGAGTGCCTGCGCTAGTTGGCATCCGGCAGGGAGACGGAGGCCTGATTGACAGAGCCAGGGTAGGGAGCTCAGTCGTGCCCAAAAAGATAAACATGGTGACCTACCTTGTCAAGCTGGCAGCACGGCTATTTCCGGATATTCATTTAGCCATATTTATTGCTTGAAACTTGGATCTACCAGGCTTCTGGTAGAAAAAGAGCCCTATCCCAGAGCATCGCTGTTGCTCAAGCTCGCCCCTCCCCACACTCCTGCCCGCGACCGCGCTAGTGCCGCACGGTGCAGGGCCTCAGGAAGGTACCGGTGAGGTAGGTGCCGTCGTTGAAGGTGAAGTCGGCCTTGGCCTGCAGGCGGCCGGTTTCGCAGCGGGCGTTGATGTAGCTGAGCTGCCTGCCCTTGTAGGTCCATTTTTTGCCGATCTTCAGCGATCCGGAGATCGGCACCCCGGCCCCGCCGGCGATCTTCGGGATCGTCGCTTTGGTGCGGTAGCCATAGAGGCCGTTGTGGATCGTTTCGATCACCACCGGGACGATGTAGGTGGTCGGAGCCGGCACCGAGAGATAGGCGTGGGCGAGCACGGTCGGGTCGCCGTGGTCGGGCGGACCGTTGAAGAGGGTGATCGGCGAGGAGGTGGGGATCGGAGCCTGTTCGGGGAACTTGACGACCGCCGAGCCGTGTCCCTCGCCGACGATCGAGCCGGCGCACTTGCGCCGGGCGACCGCCGTCGTCGTCGCCAGCAACTTGCCCCTGGTGCAGACCGGCAGTCCCGTGGTAACCACCGAGCCATGGCGGTCGAATTCGATGTCGAGCGTCTGCAGGATCGGCGGCAGGGCACCGGAGGCGGTGCCGATCTTGCCGCCGCCGTGAAGCGTGATCGGGGCGTCTTCGGTCTTCGGCAGCGACTTCGGCGCGAAACCGCCGTCGGCGTTGATGACGAGGTCTCCGGCGCGGATGGTGAGGCCGTAGGCGCTGCCGGCGGCAAGCAGCAGCGCCGCAGTTGCGGCAGCGATTATCAGGCGCTTCTTTCGCAGTTTCATCCCATCCCTCCCACGTCGAAGATAGACAGTTTTGCCTACAGTTGTCAAGGCACAGTAAAAGGCCGCAGGGGAATCAATAGGTGACGTTGACTGCTCGTCAATGCCACCTATTGAAAACAACGACATATTGCAAAGCACCTTCAACGCTGTGAAGGAATGACGGTAAACTTTTTTTACCGTCTGCGAAACTCTTGTTACCCTGGGCACTCGCGCAGGCAATCGGGGGGTTGCGGATGCCGAAGATGTGGATGCTCCAGTCGGGGACCAGTGATGAGGAGGGGTGTGTCAGGTGAAGACGGAGATCGCCCGCGGCAAGCTCTGTGCGCGGCTTCGCTCGCGCAGTCCTGAAATCGAAGCCGCGGTCGCCACCCGCGTCTACGCTTTGGCGGACCCTGCGGAGACCGCCGATCCCGAGTACGCCAGCGGCCTGCGCGCCGCCCTCAGGACCGCGATCGAATACGGGCTCGCTGCTCTAGAGGTGGGCGAGAGGCGCTCGCCGCCGGTTCCACCCGAGCTGCCGGCCCAGGCGCGGGCCGCGGCTCGCAGCGACGTCGGGCTGGAGACGGTCCTGCAGCGCTACTTCGCCGGCTACACCCTGCTGGTCGACTACGCGATCGAGGAGGCCGACGCCAGCGGCCTGCTCGACAAGGTCGCCCTGCGCGAGCTGCTGCGCGGCCAGGGAGTGGTCTTCGAGCGCCTGATCGCCGAGGTCAGCAGCGAATACCGGCGAGAGGCATCGGGGCGATTGAGATCCAAAGAGCAGCGGCGGGCCGAGCGGGTGCGCCGGCTCCTGGCCGGCGAGTTGATCGACTCCACCGACCTGGCGTACGAGCTCGAGGATTGGCACATCGGCGCGATTGCCGCCGGCGAGGGGGCAGCGGAGGCGCTGCAGGAGCTGGCGAGCTCGCTCGACCGACGCCCGCTCCTGATCCGCCGCGACGACGGCACCGTCTGGTGCTGGCTCGGTGCCCGCAGGGAGGTCGATCAGGAAGAGGTCTACGGGCGGATCGCCGCGGAGTGGCCCGAGGAGATGCGGTTGGCGGTTGGAGAGCCCGCCAGAGGCCGAGCGGGCTGGCAGCTCAGCCACCGCCAAGCCGGCATGGCCTTCCCCCTCGCCCGCCCTCGCCACTCTCCCGTCGTCCGCTACGGCGAGGTCGCCCTCGCCGCCTCGGTCCTTCAGGATGACGTCCTCTCAAGTTCGCTGAGGCAGCTCTACCTGGATCCACTCGAACGCGAGCGCGACGGGGGCCGCTGTCTGCGAAAGACGCTCCGCGCCTATTTCGCGGCGGAGCGGAACGTCTCCTCGACCGCTGCGCTTCTCGCGATCGGCAGGCAGACAGTGAGGAACCGACTCCAGAGGGTCGAAGCGGCCCTGGGGCGGGACATCCGCAGCTGCAGCGCAGAGCTCGAAGCAGCCCTGCTGCTCGAGGAGGCGGGGGGTGTGGAGCTGGGCAAGAAGATCCCCGTCGGCGGCACAGCCGCCTGAGCCAACGGGGGTGGCAATTTCAAGAGACAATGCAGAGGTGAGCCAAGGCAAAAGCGATCCCAAGGCGGCCCAACGCGCCTATGAGGCGAGGATGGTGCGTTCAACCGCGCATCCGGTGCGCGCAAAGGCCCTCTCGATGATGGCCGAGCGGCCGACCTCGCCGAAGGAAATCGCCGCCGCGGTGGGCAAGCCGATCGGCAACGTCACTTACCACATCAGGGAGCTCAAAAAGGCCGGTATGGTGATGCTGGTCGAAGAAAAAAAGCGCCGTGGTGCCACCGAGCATTTTTACCTCGCGACAACCATCGACGACGAGGCGAGCGGCCGCCTGGATCCCGACCAACGGGCGATGCTCGCCCGTCAAGGGCTGCATCTGATCATTGCCGACGCCGCCCTAGCGGTGGAGTCGGGGACGCTCAGCTCACGAGCGGATGTGCAGATGGCCCGAATTCCGCTGTATGTGGACGAGCAGGCTTGGGTTGAGATCCGCGACCTCTATGTGAACACCCTTGACTCCGTCCTGGCGGCGGCGGCGCGGAGTGCGAAACGACTCGATGAGAGCGGTGGCGGCGGCTTCAGGGCGCTTGCGGTGGCGATGCTGTTCGAAATGGCCGAAGAACCCGAACCCGAATAGGGATTACTTCGTCGAGCCCCAGCGCAGCATGCGGCACTGCTCCGGCGAAGAAAGGGAGGGGCCGAATTTGACCCCTCCCTTCATGACTCCTTCGACTACGAGATACCCAATTTTTTACCAGCATTCAAGCCAGTGAGCTTCCATGCTCCAGGCGATTTAATGCCATCGATCGACAGCGTGGTTTCAAATGGCTTCGTGGCCGTGAAGTAGGTCGTTCCTTCCAACGTCGTCGCCACTTCACTGGCTTCCCCCACTGGTGCGAGGATACCGTAACCTCCACCAAACAACGGCACTTTGGACCCAATCGCACATTCAATGCTCGTTAGAATGGTGGTTTTAGCTGGCAGCGCGAGATTGCCGTCCAAGTTTAGTTCAATGCCTTCGCTTGGTTTGCAATTTTCGTTTTTCACGCCGTTGAGCTGGGTGTAGCATCCGTTCTTAAACTCAAACGTTGAATATTCTACTCCCAGCAGACCGCTCACTCGCGCACTTTGGCCACAGTAGAAGCGCACATTCGTGATGCCGATCGTGCCACGAAATTCCACGTATCCGCCTTCTCCGGCTTTGGATTTGTAGTTGTCTTCGAAGCTCACGGGTTTTGCCATTTCCGTCGCCCGCGTTCCTTCAACCTTCCAATCGAGAAGAGTTTCAAACTCGGTATCCGCGGTAGTAGTAGTACCTGCGCTGTTGGTAGCCGAGACCCGGTAGTGATAGGTCGACATCGCCTCGAGACCGGGAAGTTCGATATCGAAATGTTCTGATGTCGAAGCCGATTTCAGCCCGGTCACGAGCGTCGACTTCCCGTAGAGTTTGGTTTTCCCGTATTCGACCTTATAGGTCGTAGACAATCCATTTGGATTCACATCCGTATGAAGCATAGCGGTGTTCAGCCTCAAATCCCCAACTGAGGTGTTCGTGATGATCGGAGCCCCTGACGCAAGCGCAACAGGGCTGTAGATCGCAAATACCCCGAGTGCGCTGACCAACAGCAGCAGCGCTCGGCGAATGGTAGATCCTGACATCGCAGTCATCCCTTCGGTAGCAATAGACGAACTATGATCCTCTCGGATGGTGGCGAGCGCTGCCTGTCCAGAGTGGCACCAAACGGCAAGATAAGGATGCCAAAGTGTCCTGAAAGAGGACGCTCCCGAAGGGTTCCTCAGCGCTTATCGGTGAATCGAGGCTAGGGGACGATCGCCCCGATCTCATCGATTCCACCGCTTGCCAGTTCTTCTGCGGTGAACCACATCCTGTTGTCGGGGCCGAAGACGATACCCCTCATGTCTTTCATTCCAGCCGGCACCGGATACTCAGTGATCGTACCCGTAGGGGTAACCCTGGCGATCTTATTGTGGCCACCAAGCTCGGTCACCCAGAGGTTTCCGTCCGGACCTGTGGCGATGCCAGCGGGAAGGCTGCCGGTAAATGGCAGCGAGTATTCGGTGACCGTTCCGGTGGGAGTGATCTTGCCCACCTTGTCGGCGCCGAACAAAGTAAACCAGAGATTGCCGTCGGGACCGACGGTGATCGCCGTGGGACTGGCTCCGCTCGGGATCGCGTATTCGGTGACGGCGCCGGCAGTGGTGACCTTGGCGATCTTCTGGCGATTCTGCTCGACAAACCAGAGGTTGCCGTCGGGACCACTCGTGATGGCGCACGGGTAGCTTCCGGCGGGCAGCGCATATTCTTCTCGCGACCCGCCCGTGGTAATGCTCGCGACCTTGTCGAGAGTGCTGTTGGTGTACCAGAGCTTGCCATCGGGCCCGGCAGTGATGCCACATGGTTTGCTGCCAGTGGAGAGAAGCGTGTATTCGGTGATGGCGCCGGTGGTGATGTTGATCTTTCCGATCTTGCCGGTGGACCCTTGGTTGGTAAACCAAACTTTGCCGTCAGGACCGGAGGTGATGGAACTGGGATTGCTTTCAGCAGGCAGGGAATATTCGATGACTGCTCCACCGGTCGTCATCTTGCCGATCTTGCCGTTCCAAGTGGTGAACCAGAGGTTGCGATCGGGGCCAGTGGTGATCGCACCCGGACTGTTCCCCGCAGTGACTTTATAAGCACTGACCTGGCCGATCGGGGCAACCACCCCGGTGGCTTTGGAGGAGACGCTCACTGGATTGATGCCGGCCGGTCCACTCACCGTAACTTTCGCCACCAGGGTTTTGCCCACGTCGGCGGCCGCCGGCGTGTAGCTTTCACTGGTCGCTCCCGAAATATTTGAACATTCTCCACCGCTGACATTGCAGCGCTGCCACTGGAAGGAGGGGTTCCCTTCCTCGCCGGCCCACGTACCAACGGTGGCATGCTCCCTGACCCCTTGGTAGGCCATGCTCCCTTCATATTTTGATTCCACCGCGACCGTCGGCAGCGTCAGGTTTTCGGGAGGCAAGACAAGGCGCTCGGTAAGCGGGTCCGTGCCGCTGGAAAATCCGTCGTCACCCGTTGGAGATCCAAAGGAACCCACCGCAGTGCAGCCCGTTTCTCGGCAGGACACGTCCTTCAATTCAGATTCCTGTGGGAATATCGCCTGGGCCGGCATTGGCGGGGTCTCAAGGGTCCAGGTAGAGCCATTCCAGCGCGCTCCCGATGCGACATAGGAGAAATTGTTTTCAGGAAAGGTCGAATAGCCGCCGGTGAACCCGACCATCGTGCACCAGTTCGCTGAGAGGCAGGAAACACCTCTCAGCGCGCCGTCGAGGGTTTGCGACGACCATTTCGTCCCATTCCAGGTCAACGCGATCCCCTGGTCTTCTGATGCTTCACGGGGAATGAAGGCCGCGACAGCACAGAACGTCGACGACGTACAGGAGACGCTCTGCAAGGAATAGCCTGGGAAGGAGGCGCCCGCGATCCAACTGGTTCCATTCCAGACCGCCGTATTGCCAATGAAATAGTTTTTCGCAAATTCGATTTCGGTTCCCGTCATCATGCACCAGGTTTTTGAGATGCACGAAAGGTGTTGCTTACTACCATTGAATGTTTTCACTGAAGGGGTTTCCAGGATTTGCCATGCCGTACCGTTCCAGCTCTCGGAGAGCTTCTTGTTGGTTATTTCGCCGGTGGGTCCTTTGACTGCATACGATCCAGCGGCCAGACAGAAGGTGGAGGACGTGCATGAGATTGCATTGATGGCAATTTTCCGGAAGCCTTTTTCATAGACGTAGGCGTCGCTGGGAAGCGCGATCGGGGCGACCGACCATGCGCTTCCGTTCCAACGCTCGAGCAGGGGGACACTCCCCTCTTCCCCTGCATTCCTTTCAGCGTCGTTCCAGCCCGCGGCCATGCAAAACGAAGACGAGGTGCAGGAGACTTCGTTCAGTTCGCTTACGATCCCGTCGTCGATTTCGTGAGGCACGATCGGAGACGTTGCCAGCCATTCGGTGCCATTCCACCGTTCAGCGTATGGAGCGTGTCCATAGAGGTATTGGCTGCCCAGGAAGCCCGGTGGCAGTTCGCCTTTTTCGACTTCTTCCAGTTCTTTCTGATATCCGTCCCGTTCGTACTGCACCTCTTTAAACCCGACGGACATGCAGAAAGCGGCGGCGCCACAGGACACTCCTTCGAGGTACTGCAGATAGGGTTTGCCCGGGTTTTCCTGCACCGCCCAACGTGAGGCAACGAAAGTGTGATCGGAGCCGTAGGTTTTGCCCGCGCCGTTGCTGGCAACCAGCCGATAATGGTAGGTCGTGCCCCAAGTCAGGCCCGTCATGACGGCCGAGACTTCCACCGGGGTGGTCCCGACGGGCAGGTTTTTAGTACCGATCGTATTTCCGTAGGCGGCAGTGGTTCCGACTTCGAAGTAGGGTTCGGCGCCTTTCCCGTTGGGGTTGACGACCCCGTTCAGCGTTGCCTTGCCGGGACCGACCCCGGACGCATCGTAGGTGCCCACCATCGGCGGACCCGGGCTGACGGCGCCAGGGGTGCCCCATCCGGTCGGCCCGTCATAGCCGCCCCGACCGGCACAGAGATAGGCCGGTTCGGGATAACAGGTGCCGTTGTAGCCTTCGGCGACATCGAAGAGCTTGTTTTCAGGTCCCTGCTCCCAATATAGTTTCGCGCCTTTAGCACGTTCGGATTCGTTCGCCCGAGCCATCACTCCAGCGAGGATCGGCGCCGAAGCGCTGGTGCCACCGAGGCGGAGCCACCCAGGCGGACCTCCTTCGGTGAACCTGGAGTTGTAGACCGAAACCGGCGTCGCCGGATCTGCGACGGCGGAGATGTCGGCGATAGTGCGATTGGCGCAGCCGGTGTCGGTCTGCCATTCCGGCTTTTTCTCGTACCCGCTGCAGCCACTGCCGGCTCCCGACCAGGCGCTCTCGTGCCAGCCGCGTTTGCTTTTGTCTTTGAAGAGGCTGGTCCCCCCGACCGCGACGACCTTCGGGGAGGCGGCGGGGTAGCCGGCACCGTAGCCGGCATCTCCGGAGGAGAAGAACGTCGGGATGGTCGGATGATTCAAGTAAAGAGTGTCTTCTTCGATCTCTTTGGCGCGCTCGCCTCCGCCCCAGCTGTTGCTGATCACGGTGGCGCCGAGTTCGGCCGCTTTGTTCACGGCGGCGCCGAGGTTGTTGTTGAAGTTGTCGTCTGCCTGAACCAGCAGTATTTTGCATTCAGGGCATATGGCTGAAGCCATATCGAGGTCGAGGGCGGCCTCTATGTCCCAATATCCGTCAAAGGGGGTGGGCAGGGGTGGGTAGTTGGCTTCTTCTCCTTTCTGATTCACTTTGCGGAAGCAGCCGTTGGCGGTGGTGCATTCCGGAAGGCCATACTGGGCCCGGAAGGTTTTCAGGTCCGACTCGGCTTTCGGATAGCCGAAGGCACCGGTGATCGCGATCGTCATGCCTTTGCCACCGGCTTCGGGCAAGCTGTAGGCGGAGCGCAGGTCGGCGGGGGAAAAACCGCCTTCAACCCCGCTTCCTTCAAGGGCGGGGCTGGCACCCTGTCCGACGATCCCGAGCTCCTTTCGCTCCTTGCGGATCGCGGGGGTGGCGCCAGAAGGCACGACGACCGCCTGACAGGTCGCCTCCAGCCCAGTCGCCGGTGGACAGGCAAAGTACGGATGCTCGCCCGAAGGGTTGCGAGAGAAGCGTTCGATGCCATTGGCGTCAATTGCGGGCGTCTTCCCTGCGGCCCCGGCGGCACTGGGCAGGATCGACACCACCAGTGCAATGGCGAGAGCCGCACAGCTAAGCGCAAATCGCCCCCATCGCCTCAAGTCGCTCGCTTTGCTTGACATTGGATCAACCCCCTGCCCGAAGGCGCTCGCCCGCTGTTGCGGTCACACTGTCTCCTGTCGGATAGCCTTGCCGCGAAGCCACCGCTGCGTGCGTCCAATTTGTCTTTTTTCAGCTGCGAAACTGGTCAAATTGTCTCGTGGGCGATGGCCGACAACGCTGCCCTACGTCTCGACGATCCATGCCACTACTCGTGCTCCACAGCAGCGGAATGACGCTAGGAAAGCGCCGCGGGACTTAGCCCCGCGAGCGCCCACTCCCCACCCTCGCGCCGCAGCGACACGAAGTAAGGCCTGCCTTGAGCTCCGCGGTAGATCAGGAAACCCTGGTCCCCTTCTCGGCGCAGGCTGGCGGCATCTACGACGGTGGCTTCGCGTCCCTCCGCAGCGGTGACGCTGCCGATCAATTTCGCCAGCGCAGGTCGGCAGCCCTTGATCTTCAGGGAAGTGGCAACGACGCGCTCGAGGCTGTCCAGCTCTTTGCGGCTGAGGTAAGAGCACGCACTCTTCCAGTCCTCGGTGGCAAGAGCGGCTAGGTAATCGTGGACGACTCGGGCGGCCCGCCTCAGTTCCCCTCTCGAGGCTTCCTCGCCGTATTCTTGGATCGAGTTGTCGGCGCCGTTGACGTGGAACTGAGCCGAGCCGCCGCCGGAGACCTTGAGCGGAGCGACCCGTGGCCTGGCTTCTTCGGCCTTGACGACGGCCGGGACGGGGGCCGAGGAGGTGTCTTTACCGCCGCCGCTCCCGCAGGCGCCGAGGACGAGCGTCAGCCCAAGTGCGGCAACGGGCGCTGCCAGGCGCCCCCTCATCGCACCCCGCAGCTGCGGTTCAGGGTCTGCTCGACCGCCTTGGGACCGCCTTCCGCGAAGGAGAGCTTGGCGCGGGCGAGGGGGAAGGAGGCGCCGCCGAAGCCCTTCGGAGCTGGACAGGAAGCGGTCAGGAAGCCGCCGCGGGAGGTGCTGCGCCCGAGGAAGAGCGAGATCCCGGTCACGTACCCCCACTTGCTGGTGAAGCGCGGCAGTGAGGCCTCGAGCGCGGTGCCGTAAGTGCCCTTGCGGACCTTGGCGATCGTGAAGGGCAGCGTGTAGGAGGTGGGGACGGGCTTGGTGCCGTAGATGTGGGCGAGGATCGCCGGCCTGCCGTTCCAGCGCCCGTTGAAGGCGACGACTTCCCCGTCGGAGGGGAAGGGCGCCTGCTGGGTCAAGAGCACTTTGGCCGAGAAGGAGCCTTCGCCGACCAGCGAGCCGCGGCAGGCTTCCAGGGCGCCCTGGGTCGTGGAAGGCTGGATCTGGTCGAGGTCACAGACGGGCAGGCCAGCCGGGTTGATCCGGCCGTAGCGGTTGATCTCGATCTTGATGCCGCGCAGCTGCGGCGGGACCGCCTCACCGGCGGAGCCGATCTTGGCCGAGAGAGAGAAGTGGACGGGCGCGGGGCGGGTGCGCGGCAGCTTCTTGGGGGTCAGCTTGGCCTGCACCGCAACTCGCACGCCGCCGTGCTGGGAGACCTCCGAGGCGGAGGCGGCAGGGTGGCGGGCAGAGCGGGCGGGAGTGGCGGAGGGCGCTGTGCCCGATGGAGCCGTGGCGGCCGACACCGGAGATGGCGGAGTCGAGCCAGGGGCGCTGAGCGCGGAGAAGCCGACGGGTGCGGAGTAGGAGCTGAACTTGAACACGTTCGAGCCTTCGCTGTTGCCGGTGGTGACGAAGAGGTTGCCGCTGGCGTCAACGGTCAGGCCGGAGGGCCCACCGTGGACGATCGGCCCGCTTTCGGCCGTACCCTTGGACTCATCGAGGAAGGTGCCGTCGGCGGCGAACTCCTCGATCGCCGCTTCAGGGGAGGTGTAGCCGGGCTGCAGGTTGTCGAGCACCAGCAGGTGGCCGTTGGTGGGGTCGATCGCCAGGGCGCTGTCAACGAGCGAAGTGAAGTCGTGGGTGATCGTCAGGATCGGGGTGTCGGGGTCGGTGGCCGGTTCGAAAACCTTGACGCTCTCAGAGGCGGCGTCGGCGACGTAGACGCGCCCGGCCGAGACGGCGATCCCGTAGGCATCGCCGAGGGCGCCGAGGCCGATTTTCAGCGGCTGGCCTTCATCGAGGACGGGGGCTCCGGAGGCTTCATAGACGGCGACGTAGGTGCGGTCGAGCGCGTAGACGTTGCCGGCGGAGTCGACCGCCACCCCGGTCGAGTTGTGTCCCGTGTCGAAGGCTTTGAAGCTCGGCAGCAGCCGCACCACGCCCTCATGCCATTCGTTGCCATAGAGGGCGCCGACGGAGGACACCAGCCCGCAGACGCCGTCCGTCGGATTGGGGGCGGCAAACTGGCCCCCGAAGACACCGGCGGAGCCGAAGACGTCGACACGGGCGCGGTAGTACTCCGGGACGTAGATGCTGTCGCCGAGGAGCGCGACCCCGCAGGCGGCTTCGACCTGGCCGTCGGGCGGCGGGGTTGGCGGCCCTTTGGGGTCGGGGTTCGGATGCAGCACTTCGGCGTTGAGCAGCGCCCGCTCCGCCTGGGCGGGCGCTGCCAGGGCGCCCAGCGCCAGCGCGCAGAGACCCGCCAGCAGGAACCCCCGAATGCCCCTTGCCGTCCTCATCTGCCGCCGCCTTTCCGCTTGCCCTGCTTGCCTTGGGATTTCTTGCCGCCCCCGCACTTGCTCTTTACCAACGGCGTCCACTGCGTGCCCTTGTTGGCCTGGCCGATGAAGCGCGCCAGCGCCCGGCGCGGGTTGGCGCAGAGGTTGGCGGCGTTGACCAGGAGTCCGTGCTTGCCGCCTTTGAGCGCCAGCACAAAGCGGGAGACCGGGGCGTCGGGGAGGTCGGTGAAGGTTCCTCTGAGGCCACCTTTGTAGGAGTCGACGCGGCCGACGAGGTCGACCGAGAGGCCAAAGCCACCGCCGCGTAGGGCAATCACCATGTCGGGCAGCGGGTTATCGGAGGAGCGCAGGTAGACGTTGCCTTCCAGAGGCTCAGAGAGCAACGGCGTGAAGGCGCGGGCGTGGCCATAGAGCGAGCCGGCCGGACAGGCTTCGCGAGCAAACTGCCCGCGGGTGCAGATCGTCTGGATGTGGTCTTGAGCCAAGAAGATCGAGGAGGGCAGGGCGACCTGGGCGAAGGCGATGTTGGCGTCGCCGGGCTTGGGCTTCAGCTCGACCCGCAGCGAGGGGTTGTCGGCGCGCTTGGTCTTGCCGCGCAGGCGCATGGAGAGCTTTGGCGAAAAGCCCAGGGCGCCGCAGTTGAAGGCCTGGAAGGGAGCACTCGCCGTCGCCGTGGTGTCGTCAGCGGGATCGCCGAAGCGCTCTCCCGAGCCGCTCAGAGTCGAAACCAGGGCCGAAGCGGCGCAGCTGGTCGGGTTGATCGTGGTCTGGGGGCGGTCGATGTAGATGCGGACGTCGCGCAGGTGGATCGGGATGCCGTTGATGATATGGGGGATCGGATCCGAGCCGGCAGAGTCGATCGAGACCTGAGCTGAGCGGGGGTTGACCCGGATCGCCGAGCGCACCACCACCACCCCGAGGTCGAAGGGGCCGACCAGGGCCGAGTCGATCGCCACCACCGAGAAGGTGGAGCCGTGGTAGGGGCCAGCGAGGTAGAGGCCGCCGGGAGCATAGGTCAGCACCGGACCGACCCCGTAGCCGGCGTTGGTGTGGCCGATCCGGCTCGCCGCGGGGCAGGAGGGGTGTTCGAGCTCATCGGTTCCGGTCTTCGCCTTTGCCGCCGCGATCGCCGCCTCGGGGCAGAAGGGGATGCCCGCCGCCTTGCCCAAGAGGCCCGGCGGCAGAGTCGCTGAGTAGGAGGTGATCTCCTGCTCGGGGTCGGTGCGAGTGAGGTGCAGGTAGAAGGGGGTGTAGGCGCCGGCCTGAGAGTTGGACATGCCGCCGGAGGCCCGGGGGACGAAGGGGGTTGGCGGAGTCGGGCAGGGTCCGCCGCCGATCCCGGCTGAGATCGCCACCGCCGAGTCGGTGTGGCGGGTCAGGTTCGGATCGCGCCAGGCGGTCATGTCAGTCGCGGTCGAGTGGCTGCCGCAGTTGCGGGGGGTCGCCAGGGGGCTGCGCTGGCCTTCGCGGAAGTTCATCTTCAGGCTCGAGTAGGGCAGCTGGGGCAGCTTGTCGAAGATCGCGGTGAGACTGCCGGTGGCGGGGTCGGCGTCGATGCGGCCGGCGACCTTGACGAGGATCCCGCGCTCCGGCGTCTTGGCGACCAGGTAGACGGCGATCAGGGTGCCGAAGGGATTGCGGTAGGGCGCGGCGAGGAACAGCGAGCCTTCGACGATGCCGGGGAAGAGCGGCGTTTTGACCCGGAAGTCGCCGATCTTCGACTCGTTCGGGCAGCCGGCCCCCGGTGGGGAGGTGGGGGTCTCGGCCTCATATTGGGCGGGCTCGCAGATGCCCAGCCCGGCACCGACGGAGGGGTTGATCGTCACCCCCTCCGGGAGGGCGACGACGGCCTTGCGGACCGCCGAGGGCGAGCGCTTGGCGGGGTCGGTGACGCCAGAGTCATCGACCGCGATTTCAAAGGCATAGCCCGAAGGCGAGGTGGTGCGCGGGTCGGAGAGCTGGCCGAAGGGGTGGGGGTCGAAGGCCAGGGTCTCGCATTCCTGCATGGCGGGCAGGCTCACGGTACGGCTGACCGCGCCCGGCTGTCCCCAGGCGGTGGCGGTGGCGGTGAACTGCAGGGGGCCGTCGCAGGAGGTCGGCATCGTCAGATAGGCGACCGGGGGGTTCTGTTTGGGGTTGCCGGGTGAGCATTTGGCCCAGCCGAAGCCAGGTTCTGCCTCGTTCAGGCAGTCACCGCGCTGGGCGTTGTGCAGGACCGACCAGGGAGTGCCCCAGATCCTCAGGGTGAGGCCAGTCGCGTCAACCAGTTGGGGGACGTCGGCGGTCTTGAGGGTGAGGCCGTATTCGCCTTCTCCCTGGCGGATCTGGGGAACGAAGACGATCGGGGCTCCGTAGGGGTTGGCGCCGAGCTCAGATGGTGCGCCCGGGGGCGGGGTGAGGTTGAAGAGGCCGAAGGTCCGCGCATCTCCGCCGCCGTGGGAGGAGCGAATTTCGAGCGTCCCGACCTGGGTTCGGGCCGGGCAGTCCTCGCCGGAGAGGCTCTGTTCCCAGGGGGAGGTGCGGGGGGTGTGGAAGTCGTCCTGAGAGCAGCGTTCCAGGGCGGTGGGGTTTTCGATCAGACCCGGCGGTAGCGAGATCGAGAGGTCACGCAGGTCGCCTTCGCTGAACTGCGTGCCGGGCTGGCCGGGGGATTCGGGGCCGGGCTCGAGGTTGAGGTTGAACTCGAGCGCGACCGGGTGCGAGCCGGCCTGGGTGGCCGGCTGGGCGCCCTCGGCCAGGGGTTTTGCATCGAAGCCTTCGGCACCGGGCTTGAAGTCGAAGGCCGCCTGAGCGGAGGCAGGAGTCAAGAGCGCCGCGGCCGCCAGGCAGAGGATCAGCAGGCGCATCCTCATCGCAGCGCCTTGCGGTGGCGGCGCTTTTTCTTGTGCTTGTGTTTGACGACCTGCAGCGGCGGGTTGCCGCTGTTGGGCACCAGGGTTCCCGGGGTCGGATCGTCGGGCGGGGAGGGCAGCGCCTGGCAGGCGTCGGCAAGGCAGACGAAGGGCTTTCCCGCTTCGGGCAGACCGCCCCCGACCTTGGCGTCATAGACGTCGATCGAGCCGGGATCGAGGCCGAGTGAGGATTCCCCGGTGAGGAAAAAGGCGTCATCGCCCGAGGCGGAGGCGTCGAGGAAGGAGGCGCCTTGGGTGCGAGCCTCGGAGAGGAGACCGACGCAGCCCGGAGCACGGACGCAATCGCCCCTGCCGGTCGCCTCCCACTGATAGACGTCGGACACCGAGTCGGTGTCGATGAAGGCGAGGCGGTCAGCGGAGTCGAAGAAGAGGCGGGCGCCGTCGGCGGAGAGCACGCGGGGCTTATAGATCTGAGTGGTGCCGTTGGCCACCGCGCCGGGGATCGAGGCCGAGCCCTCTGGGCGTTCGCCGGTCGGATTGCAGGAGGCGCAGATCAGGCCCGCTCCCTCGCGGTAGAGGAAGAGCTCGGTGTCGGGCAGGCCGGTGTTGGCGTCGAGGTTCTCATAGCCGGTCAGTTCGCCCTTGGAGAGGAAGGTGAGGCTCCTGCCGTCGGCGGAGACCCTGGCGGTACCGGTGTCCGGCGGGTAGTCGCTCGGCAGAGTGGCGGCCGCGCCGGCGGCGATCTGGCTCGTGGTTCCTTCGTGCCACTGCTGCAGGCCGGAGGCGTCCTGGTAGTAGAGGTAGGTGGCGTCGGCCGAAGTGCCGAGGACGCCTTTGACCCCACCGGCCGGAGTCAAGTCGGTGGCGGTGTCGGTGTCGGCGAGGTAGCGGTAGAGATGTTCGGCTTTGGTGAAGAAGGCGACCGAGCCGTCCGCGGAGGCGCCCTGGAAGACCCCTCCTCCCCCCTGGGCATCATCGAGCTGTTTGGTCGCGCTGGCCTCGCGCAGGTAGAGGTCGCCGCCTTTGGGCATGTTCAGGTAAACACGGGAACCGTCGGCGGAGATCGCTCCGCTCTGAGCGGCGAGCTCGGCATCGGGGGTGCCGGTCACCTGAGCCGGCAGCAGGTTGACCAGGCTCAGCGCCCCTCCGCTCCAGGCGTAGAGGTTCTGTTTGGCCTGATCGCAGCCGCCGGGGGCGGGGACTTCGGTCGCGTTGGCGGTCAGCTTCGCGCAGCTGGAGAGGACCAGGTGGGCGAGGTCGGGGGTGGCGCCGGCGAGGGCCAGCTCGAATTCGCTGGAGCTGAGCGGAAGGGTGGCAAGGTCGGCGCTGTCGAGCAGCGCCGTGAAGCCGCCGCCGTTTCGCAGGTAGTAATTGTGGTAGCCAACAGGGGCGCCGGAGCCCGCCAGCGGCGGGTTTGCGACCGGGCACTGGGTGCCGACCGAGCGGCAGCGCACCCCGTTTGAGAGCAGGGCGTTGGAGAGGTCACCCGAGAAGAGGCGATAGGGGGTGCCGTCTGGTTCGTCGCCGTAGGAGCCGGAGATCAACGGGGTGGTGATGTTCTGGGTCGACCACCCGCCCCCGCCGCGGGTGGAGACGTATTGGTTGGCGCCGAGGGCGCCGGCGGCGCCGGCGAATGAGAAGGCCGAGCCGTAGGTAAGCGAGGCGCCGTCGGCGGCTGCCTGGAAGGCCCCGCCACCGAAGAGCGACTCCGGGGCGGCGATCGCGCCGCCCTCTTTGTCGACCGGGGAGACCAGCTCCCAGGCGCGGTTGTCGGGGAGCTTGACGACGTTGCTGGAGACCTCCGTCGTCAGGACCCGTTCGGTGCCGAAGACGACGGTGCCGTTGCTGGCGCGGACCCGGTAGCGGTAAGCAGTGGTAGGAGCGAGCGAGGAGAGGTGCTGGGTGACCGGGATCGGTTCGCTACCGGCACCCAGGGCGCCGGCGCCCGAGGGCGGAGCCAGCGCGGCGCCGGTGAAGCCGTTCGCTTCCCAGGCCGCCTGGGTGAGGTATTCGAAGCGGTAGCTGGCGGGCAGCCCGTTGGGGTTGATCCGGGCGTGCAGGTTGGCCGAGGTAGCGGTGACGTCGGTGACCCAGCTGGATTCGACGATCGGGGGGCCCGCGGCTTGAGCGGGTGCAGTCCAGCTGATCGACAGCGACAACCCGGCGAATACGCAGGCGGCAGCGCCGAGGAGTCGCCTCACTTCCCCCGACCCTTGCCCTTCCCCCGCGGGCACTTCACCGCCAGCTTCGGCGTGGAGTCGGCGGTCTTGCCGTTCTGAGCGTCGAAGAGGACGGTTGCCCTGTTGGTGGAGGTGCAGAGGTTGGTGCTGTTTTCCAGCAAGCCCTTCTTGCCGCCCTGCATTTCCAAGACGAACTTGGAGACCGGGGCGTCGGGGACCGCTTCGAAGGTGTTGCGGATGCCGCCCTTGACCGAGTCGATGCGGCCGACCAAGACGACGTGGATCTGGCCGTTTAGGTCGGCGACCAGGTCGGGCAGCGGGTGGCTGGAGGAGCGCAGGTAGACCGGGCCTGAGAGCGGCGCGTCGAGCAGCGGCGTGATCGCGGTGGCCTTGCCGTAGACGCTCCCGGGCGGGCAGGCGTTGACGGCGAATTGCACCCTGGTGCAGATCGTCTTGATGTGGGACTGGTCGAGGAACTCGGAGTGCGGCAGGGCGACCGAGGCCTTGGCGATGTTGGCGTAGGGGGGTTTGGGGTAGGTGAGGACCGCTTTTAAGGCCGGGTTGTCGCCGCGCTTGGTGCCGCCTTTGAGGCTGAGGGCGAGCTTGGGCTTGAAGGCAAGCGCCGAGCAGCCGCCGACCTGGAAGGGGCTCTTCAGCGGGGCGAGGCTCCCGGAGGGGCTGGTGGCCGAGCCGATCAGCGCCATCGGGTCGCAGCTGGTCGGGTTGAGGGTGAAGTTGGGACGGTCCATGCGCAGGGCGATCGAGCGCACGTCGAGCGGGATCCCCGCCAGGATCTGGGGGATCGGGTCTGAGACCGCGCGGATGCGGGCGGTTTCGGGGTCGACCTGCAGGGCGGTGCGGACGACCACGGTGCCGAGGTCATAGGGGCCGGCGGTGGCCGGGGTGATGATCGCCAGGCTCAGTGGGGCGCCTTTGTAGGGGCCTGATAGGTAGGCCCGCCCGGAGGTGTAGTAGGGGGTCGGGCCGGCGCCGGCGCCGACCACCACCGAGCCGACTTCAGAGGAGGCCGGGCAGGAGGGGCTCGCCTTCTCCTGGGCGCCGCTCTTGGTCGCGGCGGCGGCCAGGGCCGCCTCGGGGCAGTAGGCGATCCCGGCCAGCTTGCCGGTCAGGCCCGGGGGCAGGGTGGTGTCGATCGCGGCGATCGGGGCGGTGCCGTCTTCGCGGGCGAGTTTGAGGACCAGCGGCGAGTAGGCGCCGGCCTGGGGGGAGATCGTCCCGGCGTTGAAGGATGGGGTGTTGACCGCGGCGCCCGCGGAGCTCGGGCAGGCGCCGGGGGCGGGAGTGGCGGTGGTCTGGAAGGAGTCAGACGGGGTCGCGTCGGCGCCTTCTGGGGAGGACCAGGGGGTCAGGGTCGAGCTGATCGTCTTGGTGCCGCAGGTGAGCGGCGTGCGCAGGGCCGCCCCGGCGCCGCCGAAGAAGTGCAGCTTGAAGTGTTCGAAGGGCAGCTGCGGGTTGTCGGCGAAGGTGGTGGTCAACTTTCCCGTCACCGGGTCGGGCGTCACCTTGCCGGCGAGCTTGACGAGGATCCCGTGGGCGGGGTCTTCGATCACCAGGTAGATCGCCAGCAGCGAGCCGAAGGGGTTGTCGTGGGGGCTGGCGATGTAGACGGAGCCGGGGATCGGTTCGGCGAGGACATGGCCTTCGGCGTCGTGCTGGATCTTTTCTTCGGCGTCGTATTGGGCGAGGAGCGAACTTTCGATCTCCGCCGTGCCGATCTTGGCGGCGCTGGGGCAGCTCACGGGGGCGCCGTTGGCGAGGCCGGTGGCGGCGTCGATGCCGACCTGGGCGGGCGTGCAGCCGGCGAGGCCGTTGGCGCTTGAGGGGTTGACGACCAGGCCTTCGGGCAGGGTCACGGTGGCGGCCTTCAGGTGGGCGCTGGCGGCGGTTTTGAGGCTTTCGCTCTGGGGGATCCGCAGGTCGACGTCGAGGCCGGAGGGGCTGTCGGCGAGGTTGGTGGTCGGCTGCGCGGAGAGGCTCGGTTTGAAGGGCACCGCGTTGCAGCCCGAGACCCCGGTCTCGCCGCCTTCGAGGTCGGTGAAGGGGGCGCTGCGGGTGTGCCAATTGGCGGGTGCGGCCCAGCTGCGGGCTTCGGCCGCGACCGCGATCGAGTCAGTGCAGGAGGTCGGAGTGGTGAGCAGCGGCGCGTCCTGGGGCGCGACGGGGCAGGTCGCCGTCGGGCCGCACTGCCCCCTTTTGTGGTCGTGGCTGGGGCTCGAGGGATCGCCCCAGAGCTGCACCTGGGCCCCCATCAGCGGGTGCAGGCCGACGGCGAGGATGTCGTTGGTGAAGGCGGCCAGGCGGTAGTCGCCGGGGCGCAGGCCGCCGAGGATGTGGATGAAGATGCCGGCGTTGCCGGCATCGAAGCCAAAGGAGACGGGCGAGCCCGGCGGCGGCACCAGGTTGTAGATGGGGTCGGGGAAGAAGAGTGGCTCACCGAGGGCGCCGATGGTCGGGTTGGCGGTGCCGACCTGGGAGGCGTCGGGGCAGGTGTAGCTCTCGAATTGGGCCTCGGTGCAGCGCACCGGCGCCGCCGAGGGATTGACCACGAGGCCCGGGGGCAGGTAGGTGCGGATGTCGCGGGTGCCGCCGCCGGAGCCGAAGATGCCGACGTTTCCAAGTCCGTAATTTCCCGGCACGCTGGAGAAGTTGAGGCCCACGGTGAGCCAGTTGGGGTGCCCGGCGGCGGTGGTCGCCGGGGAGCCGTCGGCTTCGACCAGCGAGGCGTCGAGACCGGCGGCGCCGGGGAGGAAGTCATAGGGGGCCTCTTCGGAGCCGATCGGAGTCGTTACCCGGGTGGTGACCGGGGAGGAGCCGCCGCCGGAGACGGTCGCTTCGTTGATCAGGGTCGAGGGATCTTCGAGCCCGGGAGCCACCGCGACCCCGAAGCGCCGCGAGTAGTCTTCGCCCGGATAGATCGTTTCAGAGAAGGTGCAGGTGACCGTCTGCCCCGCGGCCGAGCAACCTTGATCCAATTCGATGGGAGTGAGGCCGGCGGGCAGGGTGTCGGTGATCGTGATCGGAGCGCTGGCGGGGGCCTCGCCGACGTTGGTCGCGACGACCAGGAACATCGGACCGCGGCCGGTGTCCCCGGTGGCGCCGGGGGCGAAGTTGGTCGGCATCGGCACCAGGGTCATTTTCCAGGCGGGGGCGGCCGGAGCGGCCGCTGCCGTGCCCGCCGTGGCGCCCAGCAGGGCGAGCGCGGTCAGTAGGGCGAGGGCGAGGAAGCGACTCACTGGAGCATGGGTTCGATGGGCGCTCACTTGCCGCCTCCTTGGCCGCCGCCGGCTCGCTGCTTGGCGTGGCCCTTGTGATCGGGTTTTTTCTTGTTCTGCTTGACGCACTTGCCGCGCTTGGAGACCTTCCCCTTCGGGCAGCGCTTGAGCGGTGGGTTCCCGGGGCCCGAGAAGCTGGCCGAGCCCGCCGACTGGCCGCCCGAGGGAGCGGTGGGGACACCGCGGCAGGCGCTCCCTTCACACGGCGTGGGTGGCGGCGGCTGGTTTTGGGAGGCGAGGCCGCCGCCGACGCGGGCATCGTAGACGTCCACCAGCTGGTCGCGGTCGGAGGGGACGAGCTGTTCGCGGGTGAAGATGAAGACGTCTTTGCCCGAGGCGGAGGCGTCGGCGAAGAAGGTCGGCGCCGAGCCGGTGCCGCTGGAGATCAGGTAGAGGCAGCCGTGGTTTTTGGGGTAATAGGCGCTGCTGGCTTCATTGCAGCTGCCCGCTCCCGGCGCCTCCCACTCATAGACGTCCTGGCAGGCGGGGTAGTCGACGCTGCTGGGGCCGGCGTTGGGGCAGCTCTGATCGCCGTTGGTGTCGGCGCCGACCAACTTCAGGCGGGTCTCGAAGAAGACCCGCGAGCCGTCCTCAGAGACGAAGCGGGTGAGCACCCCGCGGCCCTGGTTGCCGAGGCCCGCCGGGACGATGCTGCGCGCCCTGGCGCTGCTCCCGGGCGTCCCGCTCATGTTGCAGGTGATGCAGGTGGGGGTCGGATCGCCGAAGCGGTAGCGGTAGAACCCTTCGCAGTCGGAGTTGGTGTTGCCGCAGTCGATCTGCTTGCCGCTCGAGTGGAACACGACCACCTGGCCGTCTGCGGAGACGCGGGCGGTTCGTTCGCCCTTGGCGGCGTCGCCAACCAGGTTCGGGTTGGGCAGCCAGTCGGTGACGTCTCCAAACGAATTTCCAGCCGCTTCGAGCCTGGCGACGAAGGTCGAGGATCCCCCGTGCCAGGCGTAGAGGCTGCAGACGCCGTTGTAGAAGAAATTAGCGGCCACGTGCTGGCAATTGCCCGCTTTGGCCGGGCCCGACCCGTCGAGGTCGCCGTTGGCGATGAAGTAGACGTAGGAGCCGTCCGCGGCCGCTCCCAGCACAGCCTTGACGTCGGCCCCGTTGGGATCGTCGGGATCGACGGTGAGGTCGCTGAGATCGCCGCTGGCGCTGTCATAGGCGTAGAGGTCCTGGCCCTGGCTTTCGGTCTCGCAATTGTTGACCGCGGTGGAGTGGGCGGTGGAGTCGTCGGTCAACTTCTCACAAGAGGTGAAGAAGGCGGTCGAGCCGTCGACGGCCGCGTCCATGAAGATCGCCGGCTTGGGCCCGTTGGGATCGGGCGTCGAGCTCTGGGAGGCCGAGACCTGGACCGTTTCCGGGCTTTCGGTGGTGAGGCCCTTCCGCAGGTAGAGCTGGCCGATGCCGGCGGTGGTGAAGAAGGCCTTGTCGCCGTCGGCGGAGATCGCGTGCAGCTCTTGGAGGAAGAAGCCGGTGCCCAAGCCTTCGTTGAAGGAGCCACCGTAGTCGAGGCCGTTGGTGTGCTCGCTGCTTTCCGCGATCCCCCTCCACCAATCGTAGGGGCCGAAGAAGGAGCCGCCGGGGGGCGTGGTGCCGTTGGGCAGGACGCCGACCAGGCTCATTTCTTCGCTGACGCGATCGTAGAGGTAGGGGTTGTCCTTGCCGGCGGCGCCGCCGGCAAGGGCGGGGCCGTGGACGTCGAAGAAGAACTTGGAATCGTCCGTCGAGGCGGCGGCGAAGCCGTAGCCCGCGCCGTCGAAGTAGGGGGTGAGTTGCTGCACTTCGTGGGTCGCGCTGGAGCGCAGCAAGAGGCTGCGGTCGGTTTCGCCGGTCTGGTTGCTGCCTCGCAGGCTGGCGACCGAGACCGAGTAGGCGAGGTCGGGGGTCCAGCCGTTGATCGCGACCTGATCGCCGAAGCCCGGCGGGGGCAAAAAGCCCTGGGTCGACCAGCCCGTCGCGCCGCGCTGGGAGAGCACCGGCGGGAAGTCCTGGGCGCCTTCGCCGCCGGGGATGCCGCCCTGGGTCTGGCTGGTGATGCCGTCGCCTGAGAGCGAGGCCTGGATCTTGAAGATGTCGCCGCCGACGTCGCCGCCGTTCTTGTCGATCGGCGTCGCCTGCTCGAAGGCGCGGCAGTCGGGCAGCTTCGCCGAGGGCCGATCGGCGCGGAAGGCGTCGTTCGGGCAGGCCCCGAAGTTGGGCGCGACGTCGAAGGTCGTGAAGGTGTTTTCGGAGCCCACCGAGGTGCCGTCGGGGTTGGTGACCACGACCCGGTAGTGGTAGGTCGTGTCCCGGGCCAGGCCTTGGAGTTGCTGGGAGACCACCGAATAGGGCACGCAGTGACTGTTGTGTTCTTCTTGTTCGCTGCAGGTCACCTGCGTGGCGTCGATCGACCCCGCGCTCGCGTCGGGCACCGGCACGCTTTCACAAGACCCCGAGCCGCAGGGCTCGGTGCCGTACTCGAAGTGGTAGGTGGCGGCTTTGCCGTGGGGGTTGGCCCGCGCCCGCAGCGTCGCCGTGGTTTCGCCCACGAGACTGACGAACGTCCCTCCGATCGTCGGGCCCAGCGTGGTGAAGCTCAGGTCTTCTCCGTTTTCGCCGCCGAGGCCGCCGCTGCCGACGACGCGGAAGTGGTAGGTGGCGCCGGCCGTGAGGCCGCCGAGCGTGGCGCTGACGGTGTGGGGAGTGAAGTCGGCGGGGATCGCGCTGGCTTCGGGGCTGCAGGGGACGGTGGTGCCGTAGGCCGCGGTCGGGCCGTATTCGAATTTGCATTCGCTCATCGGCGCCCCTTCGGGGTGCACGATGCCGTTCAGGGTGGCGCCGCTCGCGCTGATCCCCGTGGCCGCCGTGGTCTTGACGATCGGGTCGGTGTCGACAAATTTCCGGTCAGCCCGGTTGGTCCCGTTGGCGTTGGTGGCGCTGAGGCCATAGGAGTAGCGGTGATTGGGGCTGAGGCCGGTAAGTACGGCACTGACCGTGTGTGGTGAGTTGTCGGCCGGCAGCGCGCCTTCGCAGGGCAGATCGCCTTTTTCGGTAGTGAACTTGCATTCCGTGACCGCGAGGCCGTGGGGGTTGACGAGGCCGTTCAGGGTGACCTTGGTCGCCCCCACTTCCGTGGGGGCGGTGGTGCCGACGTCGGGCAGGGCTGGGCCGTCGAGCGTGAGGACAGGAAGGTCCTTCTCAACAAACGGGCGCTGAGAGTAGATCAGCCCCGCCGCGTGGTTCACCGCGATGGGGCCACGGTAGTGGGAATCACCTTCGCCCACGCTTGCTGGAAATTCGAAGCTTCCCTTTTCGATCAGCGAGGTGGCGTCGAATTCGGCGCTCACCTTACCGGCGGTGACATACAGGGTGTTGCTCTGCCTGTCGACCGTAATACCGTCAGACTGATGCGATAATGGGATTTCGATGAAGTTGCTCGCTTCGATTTCACCAAGGCCGTTGGCCGGGAACTTAAAAACTTGATCGGAGTTGCTTACAAATACGTCGCCGACACTGTTAACAGCTATGCTTCTTGGGATTCGAGTGGCTTCGGTCATCTTAATCTGAGCGAGCTGCGTGCCGCTGGGACTGAACTTGGTGATCGCCCCGAAATCGCTCACACCGTTGCCGTTGAAGGGCGAGGCGACGTAGACGTTCCCCTGGCCGTCGGCCGTCACCGCTTCTGGAACGCCGAGGTTGGGCACCGCCGTCAGCGTTTCCGCCAGTTCATACTGTTCGGTGGTGGGATTGAGTTCGTACTTCAATACTTTTTCGCCGTGGTGGTCCGGCACATACAGCGCCCCCTTGCTGGGGCTGAGCGGCGCGTTGTCGACGGCGGGGACCGCGTAGTCGATTCCGAATTCGATGCCGGGGTCGATCTTGTAGGGGGCGGCGACGCCGGCGGGCACGCCCCCTTCGGAATTCATGATGTAGATGACGTTGTCGTCCTGGTCGAACGTCCTCTTGCCGCTGGGCACGAAGATGTTGCCGCTGGTTTCGTCGACGGCGACGCTCAGCGGGGCCACGAAGGAGGTGCCGATGCCTGAGCCGGTGATCGGCGGGAAGGGAGTGGTGTGCAACGGCACGGCCTGGGCTGAACCGACGAGGGAGACGAAAAGGAGTGCGACCGCGATGAGGGAGCCGCCGAGATGGCGACCGAGAATGGCGTCTTTGCGGTGCTTGGTCTCGTTGCGGCGAGTTTTCATTTCCTTGGCCCGATCAGATTCGATGTGGATGTTGTGGTGGAGCCGTTCGAGCGGGTGTATCCCCGACGCTCCGGACCAGGGACTCGTCTGGAGGTATCTGGCGAACGACCCCAGTTACCTTCGAAATCAGTTGTCCTCACGAGACATCTCTCCTCATGAGCCCCATGCCAACCGCTTCCCCGCAGTCCCCGGAGGCTCTGTCCCTTTGATCCCTTTGCAATTACCGAACGCCGTAGTCCCAACGATCCCCTCACCTGGCTGAAGGTCGTATACGGCGCAGCCGTTAGTTAAACAGATCGGCCTACTAGTGTCAACTTCGTCTTGCTCCATGTTGCCCTGAGAGGCAGAATCTATGCCCACAGAATGGCGCCATCATGAGGAAAGGGTCCATCGCAACCAGCCGCTCAAATAAGAGTTCGTATCAAATCAGGAGATCTAAACCAGCGCCTATCGCGAGCACAAAAGACGGCGGGCCGGGCAGTCCTTGCCAGTAGAAGCTCTGTTCCCAAGGAGAGATGCGGGTGTGGAAG